>JAUHZU010000005.1 GCA_030425705.1 Phycisphaerae bacterium | reverse complement strand
GCCTGACGCAGCTTCGCGACGATCTGCTCCGCACTGTGACGCTTCTTCATCGAGGAATCCTTTCCGGCTCAACGCCGGACGGATTCTCTCATACAAGGTGGATCAAGATTTCAGGAGGGGGTCAATACCGCGTTCGCGAATAGAGTCAGCTAATAGCTCCTATCTAAAAACTCGATCCACCCAAGCATTCATGTCACTGCGGGAGGAAGCGATTGAGCTATTCACGCCGTCGCCCACGTCCGGCGAAGGCGGAGAACTCCTGTTGTTCTGGCTTACCGAAAACGTCCTAGGATTCCCCCAAATTCTTTGTAAAATGCCGCTGAAAACCAACCCAAACGTCCACTATCACGGAGTTGACGGCGTCCACGCGCTCCCCGCCGACAACGGAGAACTAGCTGTGATCTGGGGAGAGTCAAAGCTCCACCAGAAGGTTAGAAGAGCAATCAAGGAATGTTTTGAGAGCTTGGGGCCGTTTGTGGCCGGTCAAGTCGGCGGCAATGCTGCGAAACGTGATCTGGCATTGCTCCGCGACAATGTAGATCTCGATGATCCTGATCTTGAGTCGTCTCTCAAGAAATACCTAAAGCGCGATCACACCCAGAATCTTCAGCTGAAATATCGCGGAGTCTGTCTCATCGGCTTCGATGAGAAACCATATCCGAAAGCCAATCATCTAATGACTATGTCGGCACTCCGGGAGGCGATGAAGGCATCGCTCGACACCTGGAGAACGGAAGTAAGCAACGCCGTGAAAGCCAGTTCCATCGATACAGTCGATATCGATATCTTTCTTGTGCCGATGCCTTCCGTCGGTGACTTCCGAGACGCGCTCAAGAGCAAATTGGGGCTATAGCAATGAGCTTAGAGGACCTTCAGCGATGGCTTGTGCATTACGATGGCTTCACCGCGCCCCTTCGGCGGGCGACAGTAGCGACCGTTCGGCTCGATCTTCAACTTGAAGCCGTGCAAGCGACCGCAGCGGTCGAAGAGATTCCTTGGGATTATTTGCTGACTTGTGCGTCAGTCCTTACCTCTTCCCCATCCGAGCAAGCTCAGACGGCAGCGCTTCGTATCGCGACGGGGGTTCTGCTGGATAAATTCTCCGCCGAAAACCAACGTAATGCCGCTGCACTTATACTTGATCGTCTTAGGAATCGCCCGGGTCTGTCTCTGGCTCAAAGTCGCGGGCTTCTTGCCGAAAATTGGAGAACGCAGTTGCCGCTGCCACTGCGCCTCGATTCTGCGCGGGCTAATGTAGATTCGTTGATAACTCTCGTGAGCGGCGAGACCATTCGCGCGAATCGATTTCAGCGCGATGTCTGGTCTGCGCTAGATAGCAACCAATGCGTGAGCGTCTCGGGTCCGACTTCCTCCGGTAAATCATTTTTGCTGAAAAGGTGGCTCGAGTCGCGGCTCACTCATTCAGAGGAGCCTCTTAACGCCATCTTTATCGTTCCAACGCGCGCACTAATCCACGAAGTTGAAGCAGAATTGCGCGAACATTTCTTATAGCGCGAGCAACACAACGTCATCGTCACCTCGATGCCTAACCCCGAATTGCTGGATCCGAAGGCGCACACGGTCCTCGTGTTCACGCAAGAGCGCTTCCACCTTTTCTCCACTCGAATCGCTCCCACATACAAGACTCACATTCTTATCGTCGATGAAGCACAGAAGGTTGGGGATCTTAGTCGCGGTGTGCTTCTCCAGCAGGTTATCGACAGTACGGCTTCGGAGGGGAGCCTAGAGTATCTAGTTTTTGCATCACCCTTTGCTGCCAATCCCGAGGCTTTGATCTCAGACGCCCCAGACTTATTTCGCAGCACGGCTGTCGCTAGTGACCAAGTAACTGTCGTACAGAATCTGATATGGGTAACACAGGTTCGTTTCAACCCTAGGGCATGGCAATTGACGCTTGTCGAGGGTGAGGCCGAGGATGCAATTGGTGAAATTCGGCTACCGAACAATCCCGACACTACAAGCAAGCGTCTCCCCTTCGTTGCACATGCGGCGACGAGAGGTACTGGTGGCAACGTGATCTATGCCAACGGGGCAGCCGAAGCCGAAAAGGCGGCTGCTCAACTCTTCGATTTACTTGGTCCTGCAGCAGCCAAGGGAGGCGCTGAGGTAGACGACGTCATCGCTCTCGCAAAACGGACCGTGCACCCCAACTACTCCTTAGTAAGGGTTCTACGCCGTGGCGTAGCATTCCACTATGGGAACATGCCTCTGACGCTCCGCATCGGCATCGAGGATTTATTCAAAGCCGATAAGATTCAGTACTTGGTATGCACGTCCACTTTATTGGAGGGCGTAAATCTGCCGTGTCGGAACATCTTCGCGCGCGGCCCCACCAAGGGGCGAGGCAAACCGATGTCTCCCGAAGATTTTTGGAACCTCGCCGGGCGGGCTGGGCGATGGGGAACTGAGTTTCAGGGAAACATCTTCTGCATTGATGCAAAAAAGCAGAATGTCTGGAAGCAAGGTGCACCTAGGCAAAAAGCCAAATATCGGATCACGCGAGCTTCCGAGCAAATTGCGCGCTCTCCTGCGGAAGTCATTGCTTTCATCCAAGCAGGAGCGCCGAGAGAAGAGGCGGCTGCCCACCCTGAGCGCGAACAGTTTGCAAGCTATGCGTGGACATACTGGAAGAAGCACAGTGGTTTCGATGGCTTTGGCCCCGCCAGCACGATGCCTACTGATGATCTCATGGCACTGGAGTCCGCAATCGCCGAAAGAGACCGCGATGCGGACATTCCTCTCGAACTCATGGAACGAAATCCGGGTATTAGTCCAAGCGCCATGCGCGCGCTGTTTAACTACTTCGAAAAGCGAGGATTGAGCGGGGCCGAGTATTCACCGGTCCCCGCGAGCAGTGATGACGCCGTCGAAGGTTTCGTGCATATCCTGGGTCGTATCGACGAGCATTTGTCGCGTAATGTCTTTTCGATATCTGCTCCTCGTCGCTATCAGCTAGCACTCTTGATAGTTGATTGGATGCGGGGTTATCCACTAAATCGTATTATAGCATCGAGAGAGAATTACCTGATTCGCAAGAAACGTACTTATCGACTTCCCAACCTCATTCGTGATGTGATGTCAGACGTTGAAAACATCGCTAGGTTCGTCGCGCCGAAGTACATCGGATGCTATACCGATGTGCTACGTCTCTATTTTGAGCGGCGACGTATGATCAACGAGGCCGAAGCGTTAGACGATGTAACGCTCCAGCTAGAGCTCGGGGCATCCACAAAGACTCAGATTGCGCTTATGGCGCTGGGACTTTCCCGAACCACAGCGATGGAGATTTCCGAGCTTATTGCCGACTCGGAACTCGACAGAAACGGAGTGATTGCGTGGCTGCGAGCGCAAGATTGGGCATACGTCGATCTCCCAAATCTGCTGAAGAGAGAGGTTGAAAACCTACTAACGGTTCTGACGGGCTAGTGCTGCATGAGTCTGCTTGAGCTGAATTCGAATCTCGAACACGGCGACACGCTCACCAACGACTGGGGCCTCCTCCGCGACCAAAACCCCGCCAAGAAGCCGACCTTCGATGCCGTCGTCGCCAATCCGCCATTCAGCTACCGCTGGGAGCCGACCGAGTCCAACGCCTCGGGCGGGGAAATGTCCGAGGACATGCGGTTTAAGAACCACGGCGTGGCCCCCAAGAGCGCGGCCGACTTCGCCTTCCTGCTCCACGGCTTCCACTACCTCAAGGACGACGGCGTCATGGCCATCATCCTCCCCCACGGCGTCCTCTTCCGTGGCGGCAAGGAAAAGGCCATCCGTGAGAAGCTGCTCAAAGACGGCCAAATCGACACGGTGATCGGCCTGCCCGCGAACCTGTTCTATTCAACGGGGATTCCGGTGTGTATCCTCATCCTGAAAAAATGCAAGAAGCCCGATGATGTCCTGATCATCAACGCGGCCGAGGAATACGACAAGGGCAAGCGCCAGAACGTCCTGAGCCCGGGCCACATCCAGAAGATCGTGGATACCTACCAGGACCGCAAGGAAGAAGAGCGGTATGCCCGGCGGGTGTCGATGGATGAGATCGCCGAGAACGACTGGAACCTCAACATCTCCCGCTACGTCAGCACCGCCCCCCCGGAAGTGATGATCGACCTAGACAATGTGCACGATGAGCTGGTGGACATCGAGAAAGACCTCCGCAAGGCGGCGAAGCAGCACAACGCGTATCTCCGGGAGTTGGGCCTTCCCGAACTGCCCGGGGCGTAGGCCGGGGGACGGCTTATCACGCGCGCTCGATTCTTTAGTGCGCGCGCTCAGGTGCTGAACGCGCGCGCTCAGGGTTTGAGCGCGCGCGCTCGTGGGCTGAGCGCGCACGATGCGGCCTTGAGCGCGCGCGCTCCCGTATTTACCGCGCGCGCTAAGGGGCTCAGCGCGCGCGCTGACGAGCTAAGCGCGCGCGCCAATGCTTTCAATGCGCGCGGTAAGGGTTTTAGCGCGCGCGCTCAGGGGCTTGGCGCGCTGAGCGGCGTTATCGGTAGGGGGAGAGGCCCCAAACGGTGTTTTCAGGGTTGTGGGGCGGGTTCCCGAGTGCGCCCGGAGGTGTAGCGGGGGAGCGGGGGCCGGGGGTGGTCATTCCTCGACGAAGAAGTCGGAATCGATGCGTTTGACCTCGTAGGTGCTGACGGTCGTGACGCCCACGCCGAAGTCGATCATGTAGTCCGCGAGGGTCTGGCCGTCGATCAGGACAACCTTGGTATCGATGTGCTGGACGTACTGCTCGGCGGTGTTGGCGAAGGCGGAGGTGGTGATAAAAATGCCCTTCCTGGCGCGGAAGCCCTGGAGGGCACCGACGAAGGCCTGGACCTCGGGCCGGCCGACGTTGCCGTCGCGGTAGCGCTTGGCCTGGAGGTAGATGGTGTCCAGGCCCAGGCGGTCTTCCTTGATGATGCCGTCGACGCCGCCGTCGCCCGACCGGCCCAGGGCCTGGCCGGCGTCGCGGAGCGTGCCGCCGTAGCCCATCTTGACGATGACGCGGACGACCAGCTGCTCGAAGAAGGTGGGCGAGAGGTCTTTGACGGCGGCGAGGATCTCGTCGGCGAGCGCCGAGCGGATCTCGTCGTTCGCGGCTTCCATGCGTTCTTCGGGGGATTCGGTGGGCGTGACACCGTCTTCGGGGGCTGCCGGGCCGTCGGTCGGCTTGCTTTTGGCTTTTCTGCGGGCGGACGCCGCGTCCCAGTTCGCCTTCCAGGCCGGAACGTGTTCCCGAAAGTAGGCGTCGTCGAGCAGCGGGGGATCGTCGGCGAGAACCTGTCGCCCGGCGTCGGTGATGCGGAAGTGGCCGCGTCTGGTTTTGATGAGCAGTTCCGCCTTGACCAAGTGAGAGATCGCCCAGTGCAGCCGGTTGTTGAAACGGCGTCCACCGCTGGAGATCGTCTCGCGGCGGTCGGCCTCGCTGAGCTGGAGCATGTCGGCGACGACATCCGCCGCGTCTGCGCCGCGATGTTCTTTGCCATCGCTCGCGAGCTGCAGAAGCGGTTTCGCCATCGCCGGCCAGGGGGGGCACGCCATGCCGGGAGTGTACCCGATCGGCCCGGCGGCCTGCGGTGTGGTTGCAGCGGTTTGGGCGTGGCCCGGGCCGCTTGGGTCTGGCGTATGCGGTGCGGTGAGCGGGTGGGGCGGTGACGCGGGTGCCGGGGCTGCTGGCCCCCGGGCGGGAGAAGTACGCGGTGCGGCGGCGGATTGAATCAGGCGTCAAGGATGAGCCCGAAGTGGTGGAGGTGCGCCGGTTGGACGCGGCGTAGGGGGAGGAGGAGGGGAGGGTGAGGAGGCGTTGGGGTTTGTCGTGGGCTAGGATGGAGGGATGGGTGCAGGGGCGGTACGGTTCCTGAAGGTGCTGGTCGGGACGACGCTGCTGGCCTGCGCGTTGGGCGTCGCGCTAGACCTGGTCACGGCGAATGTCGCGGTCGAGTACTTCTCTGTCCACCACCCGCCCGTGGTCGACTCGGACAGCCCGTGGGTGCAGGCGCTGGTGTGGGGCGTGATCGCATCGTGGTGGTTCGGGGCGATCTGCGGGGCGGTGCTGGCGTGGATCAACCACCGCCGGCCCGAGCCGCTGGCCCCGAAGCGCATCCTGCGGTGGGTAGCGGTGGCGTGTGTGGTGCTGTGGGTGCTGATGATCGGCGTGGTGGTTGGGGTGTATGTGTTCGCCGGGGTGATCCCGGAGCAAGACCGCGGCGAGACCTTCGAGCACGACCGCCGGCTGATGGCGGTGGCGCTGGCTCACCAGACCGAGTACGTGCTGGGCGGTGCGGCGGTCGTAGTCGTCGGCGTGATGACCTGGCTGGCCGGGCGGCGGGGACGACCAGGTCAACCGGCCACAACCTGAGGCCTCACGGGGTACACGACAAAAGGGTGCGGCGTAAGGGAGTCGACTGAACCGCGGAGGGCGCGGAGACGGGAGTGGCAGGCGAGGGGGCGATCAGAGAGGGCGTGGAGGCGCAGAGGTCACGGAGGGATGGGGGGCGGGGGCCAAGGCAGCACGCCAAGGGCGCAAAGACGCTAAGCCGTGTTTTTGACAGGATGGGCAGGATTTGTTTGATGGTTTGATGCAGGGCTCGTGGATTGATCCTGTTGATCCGTGACATCCTGTCATCCTGTCAAAGTGCTTGTCTTGATCCGTGTGGATCTGTGTGATCCGTGGCCTGTCTTGTTGTTGCGGTGGCCTGTTTGGGTGAGTTATTGGCGTGATCAGCTTGCGATTTGTCTTTTGATCCCGGCTGCCGGGCGCAGGGGGGGGGTAGCGCTGAAAAAAAGGGTCGGAGGCCGGGTGAGGGGTGTGGGGGGTGGTATCATGGTGCGTGTGCCGCGGGCGTGGGTCGGCGGCTGGACGCTACAACCTGTCTTGCATTCCCTGTCCGCAAGTGGATGCCCGACGCTTCGCACGGGATATCCATGGACGCAACCGAACCGCAACCCACAGCCGCACCGCCACTCGACCCCGAGCACGAGGTGGCGCTGTCGTCGCGTGTGATTAATCTGTTGGGGGTGACGGTGCCGCTGGCGGCGGTGGGCGTGGCGATCGCGCTGCTGTGGGGCGTGGCGTTCTCGTGGCAGTACCTGGTGATCATGGCGGGGATGTACCTGGTCACGGGGTTTGGCATCACGATCGGGTACCACCGGCTGTTCACGCATAAGAGCTTCCGAACACCCCGGCCGATCGCGGCGGTGCTGGGGGTGATGGGGTCGATGGCGGCGGAGGGGTCGCTGATGCAGTGGGTCGCGGCCCACCGGCTGCACCACCAGCACAGCGACCATGAGGGCGACCCACACTCCCCGCACCTGCACGGCAGCGGTTTCGTCGCGGCGGTCAAGGGCATGTGGCACGCGCACATCGGCTGGGCGCTGAAGAAGCGGCCCGACGAGAACACGGGGCGCAACATCCGCGACCTCAAGAAAGACCCGGTGCTGCGGGTGGTGGACCGGCTGTTCCCCGTGTGGGTCGTGGCGGGGCTGCTGATCCCCGCGGCGCTGGGCGGGCTGCTGACGATGAGCTGGATGGGCGTGCTGCTGGGCTTCCTCTGGGGCGGGCTGGTGCGGGTGTTCCTGATCCACCACGTGACGTGGAGCATCAACTCGGTGTGCCACATCTGGGGCAGCCGGCCGTACGCGAGTAAGGACCACAGCCGGAACAACGCGATCTTCGGGATCCTGGCGCTGGGCGAGGGCTGGCACAACAACCACCACGCGTTCCCGTCGTCGGCTCGGCACGGGCTTAGCTGGTGGCAGTTTGATGCGAGCTACGTGGTGATCCGTGGGATGAACGCGGTGGGGTTGGCGAGCGACCTGCGCGTGCCGCGGCGGGAGAAGCTGGCGCAGTTCCGGCGGTGAGGGGCGTGGGTGGGAGGAGTTTGAAACCACCGATGCACACGGATGGACACGGATGGGATAGGGGCGTGTCGGCGGTGGAGGGGCAGGGGGTCACGGGCGCGGGGCCATAGATTTCACAGATCAGCACGGATTCAGGCAACACAGGTTCCTACATCTGTGTCATCTGTGCGATCCATGGCCTGTCTTGTCTGCGTTGCAACCGGCTCACCCCGTTGTGCGGAGGCCGGCGGCGATGGCCTGGACGGAGAGGCGGAGGAGGTCGCCCTGGGGGTCGCGGCCGCGGCGCATGAGCTCGACCTGGATGAGGTTGAGCGGGTCGATGTAGGGGTTGCGGACGCGGATGGAGCGTTGGAGCCAGGGGATGGCGGCGAGGAGCTCGGGCTGGCCGGTGATGTCGAGGACGAGCCGGCGGGTGCGGTCGAACTCGTCGCGGATGGTGTTGTATAGATTCGCGCAGCCCTTCTCGGCGGTCTCCTCGTCCGATTCGTTTTCACCGCTTCCGGGGGGGGTGGCGAGTTGGGCGTAGTGCTTGGCGATGTCCATGTCGCACTTGGCGAGGGCGAGCTCGGCGTTGTGGATCATGCCCTTGAACATGGGCCAGCGGGCGTACATGGCCTTGAGCGTGTCGCGGTCGAGGGTGGCGAGGCCGGTGCCGAGGCCGAACCAGGCGGTGAGGAGGTGTCGGTTCTGGGTCCAGGCGAAGGTGTAGGGGATGGCGCGGAGGTTCTTGAGCTCGCGTTGGCCGCGGCGTCGGCTGGGGCGGGAGCCGATGGGCAGGGTCTCGATGGTGTTGATGGGGGTGGCCTTGTCGAAGTAGTCGAGGAAGCCGGGGTGGTCGCGGAGGTTGCGGTATTTATCGATCGAGGCGGCGGTGGCGCGGTCCATCGCGTCGGCCCAGCTCGGGTCGACGCCGGCCGAGTTCTCGGAGGAGACGAGGAGGGTGGCCCAGCAGACCTGCTCGACGTGGCGGAAGGCGATCTCGGGGTCGTCGTAGCGTTCGGCGAGGACCTCACCCTGCTCGGTGATGCGGATGCGGTGGTTGACGGCCTCGGGAGGCAGGGAGAGGACGCCGCGGGCCGCGGGCCCGCCGCCGCGCCCGAGGGAGCCGCCCCGGCCGTGGAAGAGGACGAGCTGGACGCCGTGCTGGTCGGCGGTGTTGGCGAGGCGGGACTGCGCGTCGTAGAGGCGCCAGTTGGAGGCGAGGAAGCCGCCGTCCTTGCAGGAGTCGGAGTAGCCGACCATGCAGGTCTGCGTGCCGCCGGTGGCGTCGACGTGGGCGCGGTAGGGGGCGCAGCGGAGCAGTTCGTCGAGGGTCTGGTCGGCGTGTTGGAGGTCGTCGATGGTTTCGAAGAGCGGCACGGCCGGGAGGAGCGCGGTGGGCTGGTCGAGCTTGAGGATGGCGGCGGCGAGCCGGCCGAGGTAGAGCATGGCGAGGACGTCGCTGGGGCGGTGGGTCATCGAGACGATGAGGACGCCCAGCGCGTCGTGGCCGTAGTGGGTCGCGGTGTGCTGGAGGAGGAGGAACAGCTCGACGGTGTTGCGTGTCGGCTCGGTGAGCGCATCGAGGTCGAGGGCCTGCGCGGCGGCGCGGTCGATCGGCGCGGTGAGCAGGCCTTGTTTCGCGGCTTCGTCGAGGTCGGGGTAGCGGGTGCCGGGGGCGAGCTTGGTGAGCACCTCGGCGATCGCGCTGTGGAGCTGTTGCGAGTCTTCGCGGATGTCGAGGCGGGCGAGGTGGAGGCCGAAGCACTCGGCGCGGTCGATCCAGTTCTGGATCGCGCCGTTGGCGAGCTCGGGGTGGCCGTGGTCGCGGAGCGAGCCGGCGATGAGGCGGAGGTCGCGGAGCAGGGCGTGGGCGTCGGGGTAGGCGGCGTCGGCCGCGGGGGCGGTGGGCTCGGCGGCGCGTGCGGCGGTGAGGCGGGCGTGGATGATGCGCAGGGCCTGGCGGTAGCGCTCGCGGGGGTGGGCCTTGCCGACGGCGTCGGCGGTCTCGGGCCAGCGCTGGGCGTCGTCGATCATGGCGATGAGCGCGTCGCTGACGGGGTGGTGCTTCTCGGAAATCGAGAGCTTCTGTTCGAGCTTGCGGCAGGCGTCCAGGTGCTTGTCGATGATCGAGTGGCGGAGCTTGATGAGGGTCTGCCGGGTGACCTCGGGCGTGACGAAGGGGTTGCCGTCCCGGTCGCCGCCGATCCACGTGCCGAAGCGGACGGCCCCGCGGAGGGCGGGGGTGTGTTCGGGGTAGGCCTTGTGCAGGGTCTTGCGGGTGCCGCGCATGAGCCAGGGGACGACCTGCCAGAGCGAGTCGGCGACGAAGAGGGAGCGGTCGACCTCGTCGAGGACGGTGGGGCGGGAGGGGCGGAGGGTTTCGGTCTCCCAGAGGCAGTCGAGGTCGGCCTTGATGCGGGCGTGGGCGTCGGCGCTCTCGCGGGCGAGGGCGTCGGGGCGGTGGAGGTCGACCAGGTCGGCGCGGAGCCGGCCGAGCGTGTTGCGGACGGTGCGGCGCTTGGCCTCGGTGGGGTGGGCGGTGAAGACCAGGTCGACGTCGAGCTGGTCGAGGAGGCGCTGGACGTCGTCGGCGGGTCGGCCGTCGTCGGCGAGCTTGCGGATGGCGGCGCCGAGCGACTGGCCGCGCGGGGCGTCGCCGGCGGCGTGCTCGCGGTCTCGGAGGACGCGGACGCGGTGGCGGTCCTCGGCGAGGTTGGCCAGGTCGAAGAAGCAGGCGAGCGCGCGGATCAGCTCGCCGAGCTGCTCGTCGCTGAGCGAGCCGATGCGCTGGGTCAGCGCGGCGTCGGCGGCGGGGTCGCCTTCGCGCCGGCGCTTGGCGAGGGCGCGGACCTCCTCGACCAGGTCGTAGAGCCCCGCGCTGCCGTGCTGTTTGAGGACGCTGCCCAGGGTCTCGCCGAGCATGCGCACGTCGCGGCGCAGGGGCGAGTCGGGGTCGTTGACGGCGGGTGCGGCCGGGGCGTCTTGGGTCGGGGCGTTGCTGGGCATGGTGGGTGCCGCGGTGAGCGGGTGGGGAATCAACACAAAAAACCGCGTCGCGGCGCGACGACGGGGGGGGGGGACGGGGACGAATCATGCACATCGATGTGGCGATGCGTCCCGTGAGCCAGCTCGGATCCAGAGATCAGCCGCAGTCGACTTCGTGCAGCCGGCCGGTCTCGACATCATAAGTGAAGCCGCGGAGGGCCGTGTCGGCGGGGACCCACGGGTGGGCCCGGAGGATGTCGACCTGGGCGCGGACGTGGCTGTCCAGTTCGGTGAAGGCGTGGAAGTCCGGCGGGGCGTTGTCGGCCGGACCGTGCTTCTTCGCGAGGTCTTCGCGGAGGCCGGCGTCGGTGCAGCCCATCATGCCGCAGCCGGTGTGGTTGATGACCATGATCTCGCGGGTGCCCAGGACGTTGGTGGAGACGATGGCGGAGCGGAGGACGTCGTCGGTGACGGTGCCGCCGGCGTTACGGAGGATGTGCGCGTCGCCGTACTGCAGCCCGAGGGCGCGCTCGATATTGATGCGCGCGTCCATGCAGGCGATGACCAGCAGCCTGCGGCGGGGCGGGGCGGTGAGGGTCTCGCCGGCGAATGTCTCGGCGAACCGCGCGTTGTGGGCGAGGACTTCGTCAGTAGTAGAGGGGGCGGTGTCTGGCATGGCATCGGTCCCGTGGGTGGCCCCGCTGGGTCAGGCGGGCGGCGGATATGCGAACTATACTTCGCATGTCAGGGCCGGTCAAAACGATCGTGATAGACGGCGGGTCAGCCCCCGCGGCGGGGGCTGCGCACCATGTCGAGCAGGTCGCGGACCCGGCGGTGGCCCTCAACCGGGTGACGGAGTGACCGGCCTTCGGAGATGCGGTAGCGGTTGCGTCGGCCCTCACGCGTGCGGGTCAGCACGCCGGCCTCTTCGAGTTCGGCGACGATCTTCTGTACCGCGCGCTCGGTGATCCCCACCCGCTCGGCGACCTCGCGCATCCGCAGGTCCGGCTCCATCGCCAGCAGGATCAACACGTGCGAATGGTTGGTCAGGAACGTCCACGTCGCCGGCTTGTCGTTCGCGCCCGCCTTCGGCATCGACATAGCGTAAGCACCCGGGCGGTGCTCGGCCAACGCTAGTCCCGGTCGAGCGGCGCGGCGGGGGCGAGCTTCGCCCGCGCTTCGACGGCGTCGCGGATCGCCTCGTGCGGGGTGCGCGCCAGCGCGGTGAGGTGGCCCATCTTCCGGCCGGGGCGCGCCTGGTGCTTGCCGTAAAGGTGCAGGTGAAGCGATGGCTGGCCACGCACCGCCGACCAGTCGGGGTCGGCCTGCGTGCCGTCCCCCTTGGGGGTCGGCCAGAGGTCGCCCAGGAGATTCACCATCGCGGCCGGCTGCCTCAGCTCGACCGGCAGCGGCGGTTGGCCCGTGACGCAGCGGACCTGCTGGTCGAACTGCGAGGCGGTGTAGGCGTCGATCGTCAGGTGCCCGGAGTTGTGCGGCCGGGGGGCGAGCTCGTTGACCAGCATCTCGCCCGACCGGGTCTGGAAGAACTCGACGCACAGCACGCCGACCACCTCCAGCGCCGTCATCACCTGGGTCGCGATCTCGATCGCCCGCTGCTCGACCTCTGCGCGGGCTCCGCTGGGCACGACCGACACGTCGAGGATGTGGTTGCGGTGCGAGTTCGCGATCGGCCCGTAGCACACGACGCCACCCCCGCTTTCCGCGGTGCCGCGTGCGGCGACGATCGAGACCTCCTGCTCGAAGTCGATGAACCCCTCGAGCACGCAGGGCTGCCGGCCCAGGTCTTCCCAGGCATACACCAATTCCGCGTCGTCCCCGCTGTGCAGCACGCGCTGGCCCTTGCCGTCGTACCCGCCGCCCGCCGTCTTGAGCACGGCCGGCATCCCGATCTGTTTGACCGCGTCCTTCAGGCCGTCCAGTGACTGGACCTTCGCGAACGGCCCGACGGGGATGCCGTGCTCCGAGAGGAACGTCTTCTCCCGGATGCGGTCCTGCGCGACGCGCAGCACGTGCTGGCCCGGCCGAACGGGGCAGTGCTTCGCGCACGCTTCGGCCGTCGCCGCCGGGACGTTCTCGAACTCGTAGGTCACGACGGAAACCGACTGCGCGAACCGCTCGACGGCCTCCAGGTCGTCGTACGCCGCGAGGGTCTTCTCGTCACACACCTGCGTCGCCGGCTCGCCGTCCGTGGGGCAGAACACATGCGTGCGGTAGCCGGCCCGCTTCGCGGCGTGGCAGAACATCTGCCCAAGCTGGCCCCCGCCGAGCATGCCGAGGGGGCGGGATGAGTTGGGAGTGGTAGACATCGATGTCGTTAGAACGGGGCCCCATCCTTGTAGCACGCGATCGCTGCTTCGAGACTACCCTTGGTTGACCCGTTCACCAGATAAACCCGGTTCCGGTAGAGCTCTCCGTCAACGCTGAGAATCACCCATGCCGGACCGGCTGGGAGGGCGACCGGCTCGGCAAACGCCACAAAATCGACACCGGCTTGGGTGAGCGGTACAGTCTTTTTGGGGTGCTCCTCCAACTCCAGCCAGAGATCGACATCGGCAGAGAAAGGTGTTCCTCCAAAGGCGGCTTGTTGCATGGATCAACTCCCAAAAAGCCCCGAAGAGCGTGTGCGACCTTATCTTAGCGGTAAACGGGTGATCGAGCGTCGTCGGCTCGGTTCAGGTACTGACGGTGACGTGTTCATCGTCACAGGCCCGCAAGCCGCCGTAAAGGTTCACTTCGATGAACACCGTTTTGGCCGGGAGTTGGCTGCGTATGAACGGCTCGCCGAGTTATCTATGGACCGGATCGGTCGGTTTGTGATACCCCGCCTGCACAAGGCAGACCCAGGGCTGCTCATTATCGAGATGAGTGTGGTGCGGCCTCCCTTCCTGATCGACTTCGGGAAGGCAACCGTCGATGACAATCAGGGCTGGGCACCGGACCTCATGTCGATGTGGTGGGAATAAGTCAACGATGTGTTCGAGAAGGATGCCCCCATTGCGTCAAGCATCTTTACTCAGTTGAGGGACAAGGCCGGGATCTATCAATGGGACTTGAACCCCTCGAACCTTAACTTTGGACCGATCTCGAAAAACAAGGGTGACTAAAGCACCGCCGGCTGGTCCACGTCGCTGTGGTACTTCAGCACCTGGTCGATACCGTTGCGCTCGTCGCAGAGGACGACGTTGGCCTCGTGGCCCTCGCACTCGGCGTCGGTCAGCAGGCCGTAGGTCAGGATGATGACCTTGTGCCCGACCTCGGTGAGGTGGGCGGCGGCGCCGTTGATCTCGATGCAGCCGCTGCCGGGCTCGCCGCGGATGATGTAGGTCTCGAAGCGCTGGGCGTTGTCGATGTCCAGGACCCAGACGGCCTCGTTGGGCCGCATGCCCGCGGCGGCGAGCAGGTCCGCGTCGATCGTCACCGACCCGACGTAGTCCACGTCACAGCGGGTCACGGTGGCGCGGTGCAGCTTGCTGAGCATCATCTTGCGGAGCATGGCGGTCTTCCGGTGAGGACGCGGCGGGTCTGGCCGGCGATCCCGGGGCGGTGAATCCGTGGCGCGGGCGCGGCCGAACACCCTATTGTAGACGCCTTCGTGCCTTGCGTCGATCCCTGCGCACTGTTCCTCCACCCATCGTAACCCGTGCTGAACCGGCCGCCGCACCATGCCGACCGATGACGACACCCGCCTGCTGCTGATCCTGGGGAACCAGTTGTTCCCGCCCGCCCTGCTGCGCGACGCCGGGGTCGGCCGGGTCTTCATGGCCGAGGACCATGGGCTGTGTACCTACGCCCGGCACCACAAGCTCAAGCTGGTGCTATTCCTCGCCGCGATGCGCAGCCACGCCGACACCCTCCGCGACGCGGGGTTCACCGTGCACTACGACCGGCTGGACGACCAGCCCGACGGCCCCGATGCCCCGAGCTACGAGCAGAAGCTGGCCGACTACCTCGACGCACACCCCGGCGTCGAGACGCTGGCCCACTACGAGATCGAGGACAAGTTCTTCGAGCACCGGCTGGCGACCTTCGCGGGCAGGCACGGGCTCGGGCGCGACATCCTGCCCAGCCCCATGTTCCTGACACCGCGGCAGGTCTTCACAGACTACCTTGATGCGTCTAACGGCAAGCCGTTTATGGCCCGGTTCTACGAGCAGCAGCGCCGCCGGCTGGGCATCCTGCTCACCGATGATGGCGGGCCTGTCGGCGGGCAGTGGAGCTACGACGCCGACAACCGCAAGAAGCTGCCCGACCGCGTGGAGCTGCCCGACCTCCCCGAGCCGTGCACGACCGACCACCTGCGCGACGTGGTCGCGCTGGTCAACGAACGCTTCCCCGACCACCCCGGCACGATCGAGCACCTGCGCGAAGTCTGGTTCCCCACGACCCGCGGCCAGTCGCTCGCCTGGCTCCGCCGGTTCCTCGACGAACGCTTCGAGCGGTTCGGCGACTACGAGGATGCGCTCAGCGCCCGCGGGGACGTGCTGTTCCACAGTGTGCTCACCCCCGCGCTCAACGTCGGGCTGATCATGCCCAAGGAGGTGATTGATCGCGCCCTCGAGCACGCCGAGCAGCACGGCACCCCGATCAACAGCGTCGAGGGCTTCGTCCGTCAAATCATCGGTTGGCGCGAGTTCGTGCGTGGCATCTACCAGCACTTCTCCGAGAAGCAGGAGCAGGCCAACAGCTTCAACCACCACCGCAAGCTCACGACGAAGTGGTGGACCGGCGACACGGGCCTGCCGCCGCTGGACGACGCGATCCGCAAGGCCCTCCGCCTGGGCTGGACCCACCACATCGAACGGCTGATGGTCCTATGCAATTTCATGAACCTCTGCGAGGTCGAGCCCCGCGCAGCCCACGACTGGTTCATGGCCATGTTCATCGACGCGTCCGACTGGGTCATGGGGCCGAACGTCTACGGCATGGGGCTGCGGTCCGACGGCGGCGTCTTCTCGACCAAGCCGTATATCTGCGGCAGCAACTACCTCCGCAAGATGGGCGACTACGGCAGGGGCGACTGGTGCGACGTGGCCGACGGCCTGTACTGGCGGTTCATCGATAAGCACCGCGGCTTCTTCGAGGGCAACCCGCGCATGGCGGTCATGCCCCGCTCGCTGGACAAGCTCAAGCCCGAGCGGCGGGACCGGATCTTCCGGCTGGCCGAGTCGTTCATCGCAGACGTGACGGAGGCCCCATGAGCAAGCGGGTCCTGGTGACGGGCGCGACGGGGTATGTGGGCGGCCGGCTGGTGCCGCGCCTGCTGGAGCGGGGGTACCGTGTGCGCGTGCTGGTGCGCGACCGGGAGCGGGCGATGGGCCGGGACTGGGCCGACGGGGTCGAGGTGGTCGAGGGCGACCTGCTGTCCCCGGCGACGCTGGGCCCGGCGGTGTCCGGAATCGATGTCGCGTACTACCTGGTGCACGCGATGGGGTCGAAGGGCGACTTCGCGGAGCGCGACCGCCGCGCGGCGGGGCACTTCGGCCGGGCGGCGTCGGCGGCGGGCGTGGGCCATACGATCTACCTGGGCGGGCTGATGCCGGAGCAGGGCGACGCCTCGCCCCACCTCGCCAGCCGGGCGGAGGTCGGCCGGGTCCTGGCCGAGCACGGGCCGGTGACCGAGTTCCGCGCCGGGCCGGTGATCGGCTCGGGGTCGGCGTCGTTCGAGATGGTGCGCTACCTCACCGAGCGTCTGCCGGCAATGGTCGCCCCCAAGTGGATCCGCAACACGGTCCAGCCGATCGCGGTGCGCGACATCCTCGCGTACCTCCTCGCCGCGGCGGATCGGGAGCCGGTGGGCGTCCTGGACGTCGGCGCGGACCGGCTGACGTTCAAGCAGATGATGCTGCGCTACGCCGAGGCACGCGAACTGAAGCGCTTGATCTTGCCCGTGCCGGTGCTCGCGCCCAAGCTCGCGGCGCGGTGGGTCGGGTTCGTGACGCCGATCAGCAACAAGCTGGCCGTGCCGCTGGTCGAGGGGGTGGTGCGACCGCTGGTCGCGGACACGGCCCAAGCCCGCGCAGCATTCCCCGACATCGAGCCGATCGACTACGCCCGCGCGGTGCGGCTCGCGCTGGACAAGACCGGCCGGGGCGAGGTAGAGACCCGCTGGTCCGGGGCCCTGGGCACCGGGGAGGTGTTCCGCCTGGAAGACCGCGGCGGGACGGTGCGTGAGTTCCGCCGGGTCCGCGCGGACTGCTCGCCTTCGGCGCTGTACCGGGCGTTCACGTCGCTGGGCGGTCGGCGGGGCTACCTGACGTTCGACTGGGCGTGGAAGCTGCGCGGGCTGATGGACCAGCTCATCGGCGGGCCGGGGCTCCGGCGCGGCCGACGCCATCCCGACGAGCTGCTGGTCGGTGAGGCGATGGACTTCTGGCGGGTCGAGGACGTTTGTCCCGGCCGATCGCTGCGCCTGCACGCTGAGATGAAGCTGCCGGGGCAGGCCTGGCTGCAGTGGGAGGCCGTGAGCGATGGCGACGCGACGTATCTCGAGCAGACCGCCGCGTTCCGCCCACGCGGCCTGCCGGGGCTGCTGTACTGGTGGGCGCTGTACCCGATGCACCTGCTGATGTTCACGCGCATGGCCAAGAAGATCGCGCAGCGCGGCAGCGCTCTGGAGCAGGCCGATGCCCAATAAGGCCCAGCAGAACCTGCCGACCAAACGCTGCCCGGTCTGCAGACGCTTGTTCACCTGGCGCAAGAAGTGGCAGCGCGACTGGGCGCGGGTGAAGTACTGCTCAAAGGCGTGCGCGAAGCGTGGCTCTTGCGATCCACAACCGCTCGACGACGGCCACCGCTGAGCATTACGGCGCCAAACGTTTCACCTTCCACCCGCCGTCGTCGCGTGGGGTGTAGACCAGCCGGTCGTGCAGGCGGGACGGCTGGCCCTGCCAGAACTCGATGCTTTCGTGCACGACGCGGTAGCCGCCCCAGCCGTCGAACAGGGGGATCACCTGCGTCTGGGCGTAGCGTTCGGCCGCCTTGCCGTAGGCTTCTTCGAGCTCGGTCCGGTCGGTCAGCTCGTGGGACTGGTTGGACGCGATCGCGCCGAGCTGGCTGCCGCGCGGGCGGGTGGACCAGTAGGCCTGCGACTCGTCCCGGCCGACCTTCTCGACCGTCCCGCGGATGCGCACCTGCCGGAACAGCACGTCCCAGTAAAACACCAGCGCGACCTGGGGGTGCTCGGCCATCTGCCCGGCCTTCGCGCTGCCGTAGTTGGTGTAGAAGGTGAACCCGCGCTCGTCGACATCCTTGAGCAGCACGATCCGCGCGTCGGGCCGGCCCCCGGCGTCGACGGTGGCGAGCGTCATCGCGTTGGGCTCCTTGATGTCGGCCTGCACCGCGTCCTTGAACCACTTGTGGAACTGCTCGACCGGGTCGGGCTCCAGGTCGCGCACGTCCAGGCGGGGGGCGTTGTCGTAGGGCTGGCGGAGGTCGGAGATGGACATGGCGGGCGGGCCTGGGGTCTGGGGTTTCGGATCTAGGGCCTATGGTCTAGGGTCGGTGTTACGGGCGTGGCCGTCAACCCGTTTGTGGTAGGCGGGCCGACGCTGAGGGCAGGATAAGGCGGTGAGTCGTAATGGGGGTGGGCGGTGTGGGGTCGGTGAGGTATAACGGGGTGGCGATCAGGGCGGGGAGGGGGTTCTCCCGGTGGACGAATCTGGAAAGGACGAGGCGTGAAGATGCAGCAGCACAACATGCGGGGCTGGCTCGGGAACACCCGCATGTGCTTTGCCGTGATGGCTGCGGTCGTGCTCTTGGGATTCTCTTTACCTGCCGGGGCACAGGCGATCACGTCGGCAGAGCGGGATGACCGTGTCCGTATTCTGATTGACGGCGAGCAGTTCTGCGATCTGGTGGTGGGGGACCAGTCGCCGGTGGGCGAGATCCCACGGCCGATCATCTACCCGATCTACGGCCCGACCGGCGCGATGATGACCCGGCACTTCCCGATGCGTGACGATGTCGAGGGCGAAGCGCACGACCACCCGCACCACCGGTCGCTGTGGTTCGCGCACTTTGTGAACGGGATTGATTTCTGGACGCAGGGGGAGGGTAAGGGGCGGATCGTGAGCCGGGGGGGGGTAGGCATCGGACAGGACGATGGTTACCTAGGTGTTGTTGTTGACACGGATTGGATCGCTCCTAATGGGGATATGGTTCTTGCTGCTCATTCCGCATATTGGTTTGGAGTCCTCGAAGACGACAGCCGTGTGATCGATGTTTATGTTGCGATCACGCCCGGCGAAGATGTCGAGCGGGCGGTGTTCCAGGACACCAAGGAAGGCACGATGGCCATCCGCACGCACCCGGCGCTTCGGCTGGTCGGCGATCACGCCACGGGGCACGCCGTCAACTCCGCGGGCGACACCGACCGCGAGTTGTGGGGCAAGCGGGCCGAGTGGGTCGCGTACTGGGGGATGATCGACGGGGAGACCTGCGGCGTCGCGATCTTCGACCACCCCGACAACCTCCGACACCCGACATGGTGGCACGCCCGGGACTACGGACTCATCGCCGCCAACCCTTTCGGCATCCACGACTTCGAGGGGGCCGAGCCCGGCACCGGCGACTACACACTCGAATGGGGCGAGACGCTGACGCTGCGGTACCGCTTCGTCTTCTTCGCCGGCGACGCCGAGGAGGCAGACATCGCCGGGAAGTACGCCGCGTGGGTCGAAGAAACAACCGGTGACGACACCGAGGAAGCCGACTGAGTCGAGGCCGTTTGATGGCTAACAGAACGATCTATCCCGTGCCAAGGAGCCCGCCATGCAACGCATTACCCGCCGCCGATTCATCCAGTCCACCGCCGCGAGCGCCGCGGCCGCGTCGCTGCTGCCGACCTACGCGCGGGTGTTGGGGGCGAACGAGGAGCTGCGCGTTGCGTTGATCGGCTTCAACAGCCGGGGCCGGCACCTGCTGGGGCAGTTTGAGAACGCCGCGGGCGTGCGGATCGCGGCGCTGTGCGATGTGGACGAGCGGGTGCTGGCGAACGAGGCGGGCAAGCGCGACGGGGTGTTCGCGACGACGGACCTGCGCGAGGTGCTGGACCGCGACGACGTGGACATCGTCGTGTCCGCGACCCCGAACCACTGGCACGCGCTGCTCACCATCTGGGCCTGCCAGGCGGGCAAGGACGTCTACATCGAGAAGCCGGTGTCGCACAACCTGTGGGAGGGCGTGCAGATGACCGCGGCGGCGCGGAAGTACAACCGGGTCGTGCAGTCGGGCATGCAGAACCGTTCGGACACCGCGTGCATCGAGTTCTTCACCGACCTGCACAACGGGGTCTACGGCAGCGTCCAGCGTATGCGCGCGATGTGCTGCAAGACCCGCTCGTCGATCGGCAGGCGCGACACCCCCCTCACGCCGCCGGACCACGTGAACTACGACATGTGGCTGGGGCCGGCCGCGGACGAACCGATCTTCCGCAACCACCTGCACTACGACTGGCACTGGATGTGGAACACCGGCAACAGCGACATCGGCAACCAGGGGCCGCACGAGCTGGACCTGCTCCGCTGGGCGGTCGGTGACCCGATGACCTACCCGACCAACGTCCAGTGCTACGGCGGGCGGTTCAAGTGGAACGACGCGGGGGACACGCCCAACGTGCAGGTCGCGATGTTTGACTACGGCGGGGTGCCCTGCATGCACGAGACCTGCGACATCCCGTACCCCCACCCGGACAACCCCGACCGCAGCGTCGCCTACAGCAAGGACGGCGTCACCGTCGGGGTGATGATCACCTGCGAAGAGGGCGAGTTCCGCGGCGGGCGGGGCGGGGGCGTGGTCGTCGACCCGGACGGCAACGTCATCAAGCGCTACCGCGGCGGCAGCGGCGACCGGCACGTCGCCAATTTCCTCGACGCGGTACGAGCGCGCGACGCGTCGATCCTCACCAGCGAGGTCGCCGGCGCGGTGGTGTCGGCGGGGATGGCGCACCTGTGCAACAACGCCTACCGGCTGGGTGCGACCCTGTCGCCGGACCTGCTCGCGGACCTGATGGAAGACCACTGGACCCACGCCGAGGCCCGCGAGCGGTACGGCGCGTACCTGGCCGACCGCGGCGTCGACCTGACTGAGTCGCAGTGGACGATGGGGCTCAAGGTGCCGTTCGATTCCGAGGCGATGCGGTACACCGGCCCGCTGGCGAACGCGGCGAACGCGCTGGTCCGGCGGACGTACCGCGAGGGGTTTGAGGTGCCCGAAACGGTCTGAGCCAGCCAGTCAACCGCTCTGTCCTCGGGCTACTCGACGTGGGCTTCGCCGAGGTTGCCCAGCACGCGGGACGAGGCATCGCTGTCGACCATCTCGACCAGCACGCCCGCGGCGACCTCGGCCTCGAGCGCGGCGGTCTCGTCGGCCGCCTCGCGCATCGCCGCGGCCGACGCACGCAGCTTGTCCAACTCATACATCACCGCGGCCTCGATGGCCCGTGAGGTGGCGGAGCGCGCGGCGTCCGCGGCGACCTCGTGGGCGACCTGCCCGTCATCGGGGAGCGAGAGCGGGTCGCTCTGAATGCCGATCTCCGGCCGGGGGTTGGGGACCGTCGTGTCGCGGTGCGTCGCTTCGCCGGAGACCGTGAACGACTCGATGGTCTCGCCGGTCTGGGTGTCGATCAAACGGGCGTCGACGGTGACCCCACCGGTCTTGGTGTAGGTCTCGATGGTGTAGTTGGCGGTGTAGGGGATCGCGACCAGGACCTCGCGCGGCGTCCGGCGGAGCTGGGCGTACAGCCGGTCCATGTCACGCTTGCTGCGGTTGATGCGGGACAGCAACTGGTTGAGGTGGCGTGCCTCGCGGTCGCTGATCTCGCGGCCGTGGCCGTGACGGTCACCGACCACGTCGCCGCCGTCGTGGCGGTGGTGGCCGTGGTTCCGGCCGACGTGGCTGTGGTAGTCGGCTTCGAGCCGGTCGATCTCGATGCGCAGGTCGTCGATGTCATCGACCAGCGCGTGATACCGGGGGTTCGGCCGGGGCTCATCGACGGTGTAGTTATGGGTTCGGGTGGTGGCCCCGGTGCGGTTCTCTTCGATCCACGCGCCGGTGACCTCGGTCGTGAGGGCGAATCGCGGCTCGTCCTGGGTGAGGGCGAGGCCGCTGCGCTCGTGGCGCGCGGCGGCCCGGTGGAGCGCGTCCGAAAGCCGGCCCGAGGAGACGGCCAGCCCCTCGGGGGTCTCGCCAACGGCGATGCCCAGCGTCATGCCGTTGCGTTGGCGGACCGCGCGGTAGGCGCGGGTCTGGCCCTGCGAGATCTCGGCGGTGGCCATGTAGGTCTGGCCGCGGTGGTAGTGCAGCAGCGCAGCGCCGGGCCGGCCCTGCTGCTCGAGCCGCTCACCCATGGCGTAGTAGACGCCCGCCAGCCCGCGCTGGGCCGGGGCGTGCGGGTGCTTGTAGTCCAGGGCCCGCAGGTAGTCGTCCCGCGCGCCCTCGTAGTCCTCGACCTCCAGGTGCGCAGCGGCGCGGCGGGTGTAGTCGTTGGCGGCGCGCGTCGAGAGCTGCGGACGCAGCTCGCGCAGCTGCGGGTGCGACTTGTCGACGACCAGCCCGGCATCGGCGGCGGCGATGGCGGCGTCCCAGTCGGACTGCTCGGCCGCGCCGACCGCGTCGTTGAAGCTGCTGTTCGCCAGCGCCAACGCGCTTTGGGCGTGCGTCAGCAGCTCGCGGGCCGGCTGGTTGTAGGGCCAGACCTCCAACGCCTGTTCCAGCAGGGGGACCGCGACGCTGATGCGCGACTCACGCACCCGGGCCGCGCCGCTGTCGGCCAGTTGGCGCGACTCGGCGAGCTGGGCCTGAGCGGTCGCCAGCTCCGCCCGCGCGGGCAGCAGGTTGGGGTTCAGGGTGATCGCTTCGCGGTACGCCCCGGCCGCCTGGGACCAGCGGAGCTCGCCGGCCTGGGACGCGCCCCGGCGGAAGGCGTCGAGCCCGGCCGTGTTGGCCGGCAGCGTCTCGACCTGCAGGGACGCGAGCGCGGCGAGCACCGCGTCGTTCACCGGGTCGTGCGCGAAGGCGATGCGCAGGTGCTCACCCGCGGCGTCCATCGCGCCCAGGTCCGCAGCGGCGAGGGCCCGGCGGTAGCGTTCCTGCCCGGCCTCGCGGTTGACGACGGCCAGCAGCTCGGCGCTGGGCACGAAGCCCGGGTCGTAGCTCAGCGACTCGTGCAGCTTGCGCGCGGCGGCCTCGAACCGTCCGTCGGCCCGCAGCACGGCGGCGTCTTCGTAGGCCACGCGGGTCTGCGCCGCGGCCAGCCGGTCCAGGTACTCCGTATCCTGCGCCAGGTCCGCGTCGTGCGAGAGTGCCCGCTCGTAGTGGTACAGCGCCGAGCGCATGTCCCCGGCCGCGGCCGCGGCGTCTGCCTGGCGCAGGTGGTTCCGCGCGGCACACCCGGAGACCAGCAGGACCGCGGCCACCAGCAGCACCGACAGCCGACCGATCCGCGGGAGGTGTTTTGGGGGGGTTGGCATGGCCCGGCTCCTGACTTGGTCGCCCCCGGCGGCAGCACCGATCGGCCGGGCCCGCGGCGGGGGCGGCAGGGCCCGGGAGTCAAGGACGCCGGCGGGGACGGGCGGGTTACGGCGTACGCCAAGTCTACCCCCCGATTCCCGCGCTACGAAATGTTTTTGCGGGTTCTTCGGGTCGTAACGGCCGTCCCCTCGGCCTGCCCCGGGGCGGCCCTGCCGGTATCCTGTGGCCCGTGTACATCCTCAAGTCCAACAACCTGGTCAAGAACTACTCCGGCCGAACGGTCGTGGACAAGGTCTCGTTTGCTGTGGAGGAAGGCGAGATCGTCGGCCTGCTGGGCCGTAACGGCGCGGGCAAGACCACCAGCTTCCGTATGACGATGGGCATGATCGTGCCCGACGAGGGGCAGGTCGTCTTCAACGGGCAGGACGTCTCGAAGCTGCCGATGTACCAGCGGGCCCAGCGGGGGATGGGCTACCTCGCGCAGGAGCCCAGCGTGTTCCAGCGGCTGTCGGTCTACCAGAACCTCATGGCGATCCTGGAGACCCGCCCGATGCGGCGGCGCGAACGCAAGCAGCGGGCCGCGCAGCTCATGGAGCAGTTCGACCTGACCAAGAACAAGAAGCAGCACGCCCGCACGCTGTCCGGCGGGGAGCGGCGGAAGCTGGAGATCGCCCGCGCCCTCATCACCGAGCCCACGCTTATCCTCCTCGACGAGCCCTTTGCCGGCGTGGACCCCGTGGCCGTGGAGGAGCTGCAGGACGAGATCCGCCGGCTGCGGGACGAGTACGAGATCTCCATGCTCGTGACCGACCACAACGTCCACCACATCCTCGCGGTGTGCGACCGGGTCTACGTCGTGTCGGACGGCCGGATCTTCGCCGAGGGCACGCCCAAAGAGATCATCAACAACGAGCGTGTGAAGCAGGCGTACCTCGGCTCGATGTTCAAGGGCGACGAGTTTGATTGATCGGGTGCCGTGTACGGGGCTCGGGGCCCGGGTTCGCGTACAATGCCTTGTTCGCCACAGCGCGGTGTATCCTGCGTCGTGACTCGGAATCGAGAACCGAACCCCTAGACCCGGCACCCGATGCATTCCTACACCGACAACGCGCGTGGCATCCGCCTGCAGAAAGCCATGGCCGAATCCGGCTTTGCGTCGCGGCGCGCCTGTGAGGAGCTGATTGAGCAGGGCCGGGTCACGGTCAACGGCGAGCGGGTGGCGACCCTGCCGGCGTGGGTCGACCCAGCCGAGGACCGCATCGAGATCGACGGCCAGGCGCTGCCCCGCCCGCGCAAGAACCGCGCCGCCCCCGGCAAACGCCAACGCGCCTCGACCGTCCAGACCCTCCTGCCCGGGTCGCTGGCCTACATCCTCGTGAACAAGCCCCGCGGCGTTATCAGCACCAGCGACGACCCGCAAGGCCGCAAGCGCGTCGTCGACCTCATCGACCCCGGCCTCGCTGCGAAGCTCCGGCTCTACCCCGTCGGCCGGCTCGACGCCGACTCCACCGGCATGATCCTGCTCACCAATGACGGCGAGCTCACCCACCGGCTCACGCACCCCAGCTTCGAGGTGCCCAAGGAGTACCGCGTCACCGTCAAGGGGCGCGTCGGCCCCGACGACCTCGAACGCCTCAAGAAAGGCATCTACCTCGCCACCCCCAAGTCCGTTGCAAAAACTAAGGCAGGCGATACACACGCAACCACGCCGGGCGATGAGCGCAGCGAATCCCCGGATCACTCGGCCGGTTCACGCCGCGACAAACCCGGGGCGAAGAAGGCCGCTGTCGAGGCCGTGCGCATCCTCCGCACCGACACCGACCGGTCGCGGGGCGACAAGACGATGCTGGCGATCACGCTGCGCGAGGGGCAGAACCGGGAGATCCGGCGCGTGCTCGCCCGGCTGGGGTTTAAGGTGACCAAGCTCAAGCGCGTGGCCGTGGGTCCGGTGCGGATGAAGACGCTCAAGAGCGGCAACTGGCGTCTGCTGACGGCGCCAGAGGTCCGCAAGCTGCGGCGGGCCGCGGGGCTGGGCGGGTGACCCCGAACCGCGGATAGGTTCTTGCTGCCCCTCTAAACCCCCTTCGTTGGCCAGGATCGAATATCTGGGCTTTTTTTCTGCAGCGATGGCCCCCGGTCCGATGCCGCAACGCATAGGGGGGTGAGAAAGCTCTTGGACGCAGCCGCTATCTTTGGGATGATCGCGGTTGTCAACCCACCCAACGGTATCAGGTGTCCCATGCCAAGCGAAACGAAACGAAACCACGACGAACCCGGCTCGATGAACGGCATCCTGCCGGCTATAGCACTGCTCGTGCTTGCATTGCTGCTGGCCCCGAATGCACAGGGCCAGCCCGGCCTCGTCCCGGCGCAGGCCCAACAGACGGTCCCCGATTGGGTCGTGCCCGGGGCGCGGATCACGCTGTACGGCGCGTCGAGCCAGCACACCAAGCGCAACCGCACCCGCGACAACCGCTGGCGTGAAGAAGACGAACGCGAGAGACAACGCGACATCGATTCGGGCATGCCGATGGATGAGGTGGAACGCCGCGCCCGCCAGCGCGAGGAGCAGCGCGCCAGCGACCGTCGGCTCTACAACACAGGGACCGGTGGTTACGGCTTCACGCAGTACGACGTGATCGCGGTGACCGAGGCCGGCGTGCTGCTGGAGCTGCGGACCTATGGCGTCCCTCTGGTCGGCGACCAGAGCCCGCAGCTCGCGGTCGGGACGGCCGTTTCACTGGTCGACCACGCGACCGGCGGTGGGCTGTGGATGCTGCCGGACGCCATCGACGCCATGGAAGCGTCCGACGGCCGCGACGGCGGGCTGGTGGTATACAAGGGCCCTTACAGCATCGGCGAGCACCGATTCGACGCCATCGCTCTGGTCAACGCGTCGGGCGACACCACGATCCGCAAGGTCTACGACCGGGCGACCGGCATGCAGCTCTACCAAAGCCAGGTCACCGACACGACCGAGCTCCGCAGCCACGTCTACTCCGAGCTGACCGGCTACCGCATGACCGAGCTGCCCTGGGTCGGTGGGCGTTTTACCCCGCAGATCCAGGACATGACCCGTCTCACCTACCAGGGCGCGATGGTCCACACCGTCGAGCAGCTTCAGGCCGGCCCCGAACGCCTCCCCGAAGTCCGGATGGAGATGCAGGTCGAGTTCAGTTTCGCCGACACGACCGAATCGCTGATCGGCACCGAGATGACCGTCGAGGTCGAGGGGCCCAACGGTCGGCGTCAGTCCGACCAGAAACGGGAGCTCCTGAGCCCGAACAACCGGATCGGCATCTACATCGATCCGGCGGTGCTCGATCGGCTGGAGGTGGGTCAGGTGCTCGACCAGGACCCGGCGATCGGCTACACGATCCGCGTGACCGACATGTACCAGGTCGACGGCGTCACGCTGGTCGAGATCACCGAGGCCGGGCGGAACAACAGCTACACCGTCGTGGCGACCTACGACGCCCGCTACGGGCTGCAGGTGGCTTATGTCGGCCGGCACCCCGCAGTCAACCAGCGGATCGAGATGAACCTGACCGGCGTCGAGTAGCACGCCCCGCGCGGGATCGGTGGCCGACGGTTTTGTCAGCACGAATCAGGATGAACACATGCACGGTACTTCACGAAATGCGGCGGTAAGGCCTGTTCTCACACGACTCATCGCGTTGCTTCTCGTCGCTTCCTTGGGGGCGGCGACAGCCCACGCCGATGAACCCGCCAACCCGCTGGAACGCACGCCGACGGCCCCGAATGCCCCCGGCCCGAACCCGCTGGACCGTCAGCCGCCCGCGGGCAACCCCGGCGGGGCGAACCCGCTGGACCGCAACGGCGCGAACAACGGGAACAACGGCCAGGCGTCGCCCCCCCCCGACTGGGTCGTCCCCGGCGCACGCATCACGCAGTACGGTGCGTCGGTGCAGGGCAGCAAGGAGGTCAAGCCCGAGCAGGTCTCCGGCGCGGGGGGCACCAGCTATGTGCAGTACGACATCGTCGCGGTGACCGAGATTGGCGTCGTGCTGGAGTCGCGCATCTACTTTGAGCCGCGGCCCGGCGCCGCGCCCGAGCTGACCAACGTGAACACGGCGCTCGTCGACCACGCGACCGGTGGGGGCCTGTGGATGCGGCCGGCCGACATCGCCAACACCCCTAACACCGAACCCAACGATCCCAACACGGCTGACGCCACGGTCGAGCGCGGCGTCTACCAGATCGACGACGACTCGTACGATGCAATCTTTTTCATCACTAAAGCAGGCAACACGACCCAGCGCCGCATCTACGACGTGCGCACCGGCATCCAGCTCTACCAGAGCGACCTCACCGAGGACACGCAGAACCGCAGCCACGCCTACAGCGAGTACCAGGGCTACCGCGTCGCCGAGCTGCCGTGGATCGGTGGGGAGTTTACGCAGCAGATGCAGGGGTTCACAAAGCTCGACTACGGCGGGGCGATGGTCATGATCGCCGAGCAGGTGCCTGGCCTGGACCGCCTGCCGGACCTGCGGATCGACGTCGATATCGAGCTCGCCTTTGCCGCGACCAGCCCGGTGCTGATCGGGGCGAACATCACGATGGATATCGACATGCCCCAGGGCCCGAACCAGACCAGCGAGCGCCGGGAGATGCTCAGCCCGAGCCAGCGTTTGGGGCTGTACATCCCCCCCGACGTGCTGTCCCGGCTGGAGCGCGGGCAGGTGCTGGATGAGGACCCGGCGATCGGGTACCGCATCACGGTCACGGACGTGTTCCAGGTCCAGGGCGTCACGCTGGTAGAGATCACCGAGCAGGGCCGCGGCCGGGGCTACTACAGCCGCGCCACCTACGACGCGAGCGTCGGGCTCCAGGTCGACAGCGAGTGGTACCAGCCGGAGATGGGGCGTCGGGTCGAGTCCCAGCTCCAGCGTGTGGAGTAGGCGGGGCACCCGCAGGGATCGGACGCAGAGGTCCAGCACAGGGGCAGCGATGCGCAGAGGGTTCACGGCTACATCGACGAGTTGTCACGGGGGTCTGCGCGCGTGCGCCATTGGTGTGCTTGCTGCCTTGGTCTTGGTGATGCCGGTGGCCGCGGACCCGCCCCTGCCCAACGGCACGAACCCGCTGGAGCCGCGGCCCGACCCGCGGCCCGAGCCGGTAACCGACCCACGCCCCGCGCCCAATACGGACCCACGTACCGACCCCCAGCCCGAGCCGCGTACGGACCCAGCAACCGACCCCAACGCCGACCCGCAGAACCCGCCCGAGCACGACTGGCGGAACGACCCCGCGCCCGAGTGGGTCGTCCCCGGCGCACGGATCACCTACTTCGGCACGACCGCGACAACGCTCAAGAAGAACGACCCGATCAACCCGCAGATCGGCGTCGGCGGGACCGGGTACCAGCAGTACGACATCATCGCGGTCACACCCGTCGGCGTGCTGCTGGAGCTTCGCTACTACACCATCCCCGTTAACGAAACCCAGCCCCAGCTCACCGAGACCTCGCTCAAGCTGGTCGACGCCGCCAGCGGCGGGCAGCTCTGGGTCCCGTCGTCGCAGCTGGTCAACCCCCAGCTCACCACCGCCGAGGACGCCAACCCGAAGTTCGAGGCGGGCACCTACCAGATCGACGGCGACACCTACGACGTCATCCACTACACCCACACCTTCCAGGACAACGGCGAGTCCATCATCCGCCGGGCCTACGACCGCCACACCGGCATCATGCTGTTCCAGAGCGAGTCCTCCGACAACGACGACCGCAAGCTGGTCGTCTCCACCGAGTATCGCACCTACCGCGCCGCGGAGCTCCCCTGGCAGGGCACTACCTTTACCCAGCAGATGCGCGGGTTCGAGCGGCTGGTCTATGAACTGGTGGTCACCAACCAGATGCAGGGCCTGCCCGCACAGCACCGCGGCTCGGACATCACCTTCGACCTCGGCGAGAGCACCGAGAACCTGATGCAGGTCGGCGTCACCATGAAGCGTCATGTGCCGCGCGGCGCGCCGCCGATGAATGACGACGCCCAGCAGGACCCGATCCCGCAGATGATCTGTACCAACCAGCGGTTCGGGCTGTTTATCGCGCCGGACGTGCTCGGCCGGCTCGAGACCGGGCAGGTGCTCGACGAGGACGCGACGGTGGGCTACACGATCCGCGTCACCGATGTCTACCCGGTGGACGGCGTGACCCTCGTCGAGATCACAGAGCAGGGGCCGGGCAACAGCTACTCGTCGGTCTACACCTACGACGCCCGCGTCGGGCTGCTCGTGGCGGCGGTGCGGCGGGTGCCCGGGCTGGACCTCACCTACGAGACCACGCTGCTCAGCGTCGAGTAATCACCGAGTTGTTCGGCTAGCGCGGGTGTGCTTTAGCGCGCGAAACTCAGTGCAGGTCGTAGAGCGCCCGCAGCGCGTCGCGCAGGTTGCCCCGGTGCTGTTGCCAGAGCGTTTCGCAGTCGATGCGGTCGGCGGTAGCGTCGTCGGTCAGCTCGGTGACCAGGGTGCGCAGCAGCGCCGGGCTGCTGGCTGTGCGCGCGGCGGTCGGGAGGGCACAGCGTTTGTGCGCGGTGACGACGACCGCCCCGGCCGAACGTGCCGTGAGCCGGACCCGCGCCCGTGCCCAGGCGGGCAGGTGCCCGTAGCCGTCCAGCAGCAGCGCATCGCCCCGGCCGGCCCGGCGGAGCGCGACCCGCCAGCGCGCGGGGAACGTACCCCGCTCATCGGTGTTCATGAACAGCGGCATCGGCGACAGCCCGTGCCCGATCAGCCGTTCGCCGACGGCGTGGAGCAGCGTGGTCTTGCCCGTGCCGTGGGGCCCGACGAGCGCGCCCCGGTAGCGACGCCCGCCCAGCACCTGCATGACGTCGTCGAGGCGCACGGCCTCTTCGACAAACGACAGCGCGTCCAGCCGCTGTGCCCGGAACGGGTTGTCGCAGGGACGCCCGCGGGGCGTTTCGACGGCGGCGGTGGGGGGCGGCAGCGCGGTCACACTTTCACCTCCTTGCCCGTCGGCGAGAGCACGAAGTCCGCCCGCGCGACGTGCTTGCCCGGCGAGGCGATCGCCTCCACCGCCCAGAGGATCGAGACCAGATCGCCCGAGAAGCTGTAGGGACCGCTGGGCCCCTCAAACACGAACGCCTGCTCGCCCGAGCCGGGCATGCCCTCGAAGCTCAGCTCGTCGGCCAGCCCGCTGTCGGCTGTGCCCTTGCCCTCGGTCCGCCAGAACAGCCGCACGACGAACGACACGTGCACGTCGCCCAGCGACCAGCGCACGACCCCGGTCAGCGGTTCGCCCGGCACGTAGCCGCGGTCCCCGCCCGCGACCGTCCGGTCCAGGATCACCGCCAGCTTGTCGTGATCGCTTGGCATGTCGGTTACTCCGCGCCGCCCAGGCGCATCGGCAGGACCGTGAGCTCGTAGCTGTCCACCGGGTCGGGCCAGCGGGGCACCTGCCCGCGGACCTTGAGGGTCCAGACGATCTTGTTGTTGCCGGCCTTGAAGGTGTGCATCGTGTCCGCGGGGACCTTCAGGATGACCGTCCCGCGCTCCGGGACCGCGGCCAGGGTGTCGAACGCGAGGTCGCTTCCGTCCGCCTCGGCCAGGTCCTGCTCGAAAAAGGTGTGGGTGTCGGTGATCGTCTCTGTGCCCCGGCGGTAGGTCGCGCGCTCCTCGCCCACCAGCACGACCGACATCGCAGACAGCCGACCGAGCCGGCTGACCACGCGCCACTTCAGCGTCGCCGAGCCGCCCAGCGGGATGGCCGAGCGGTCCAGCTCCAGCTCGATCACGGGCGCGAACAGCAGCATCACCTTGCGCAGCCAGAAGAACACCAGCCCGGCACCGACCAGGACAAAGGGGACCATGAACAGCGACAGGCACACGTCGGGGTCGCCAGACCGGTAGCCGTCGAAGAGCTGGACGAGGAAGACGCTGATGATCCCGTTCCAGAACAGCGCAAAGACCAGGATGCCGGCCGCGTAGGCCAGGCGCTGCTTGCCCGGGCGCAGCAGGAGCCGCTCGTCCGCGGCCTGAGCGGATGCGTCGGGGATGACGCCGCGCTTACTGCGCTTTGCGGTTTTGGATTTGGCGCCGCCGGTCCGGTCTTGATTGCCCCGCAGCGAGAAATAGATGACAAAGAGCCCGATCGCGAGGAACGGCAGCGGGAACAGTCCCCACAGGAACGAGGCCGAGATGCCCCGGTCCAGCACCGCCGACGCCGGGTCGGACGGGTCGACGTAGCAGGTCATCGCCTTGCCCGGCGGATGGTCTGCGACGAACTTCTCTTTGCCGCTCCGCCCCGAGGACGAGCCGTCGACCGCGAAGCTGCGCCGGTCGGAGCTGTACGACCGGCCGTCGATCTCGTAGCGGTAGACGATCTCCACTCCGTAGGTCGTGCCGTCGCTGTCCGAATGGGTCGTGACCGTGGAGGACACGACCGTGCAGGGCACCGGTGTCCAGCCGCGCCCGTCGACGACCCGCATCACCGGCAGGACAAACAGGAAGATAAGCATGGCCACGCCGGCCCCGGCGAAGACGAGCCCGAACAGCACGCCGGCGATCCGGCCGCCGGGGCGGGTCTTCGTTTTGTCGCTCAGGGCGCGGGCGCTCATGCGGGTCGGTGGCTCGGGCGTTGGGGGCTCGTCGGCCTACGCGGGTAGGTTACTGTTTCATCGGTTCCCGGTGCGGGGGAGATTGGGCCCGGCTTCCCGTACGAAGCGGTGGCTTTCGGGTTTCCCCCAGCGGTTGTCGCGTTGATCCCCCTTGGTTTTGCCGGTCGGCGGGGCTACCCTGAGGGGACGGGCGGGGGCTGTCCCGCCCCGCGTCCCCACAGCCCAACGGAGTGTTGCCGATGAACTGCCCCCCGCGTCACGCCGGTCTGGTCGGCCGAGTTGTTCTTGCCGGTGCCATGATGGGCGCCGCGTCGATCGGGTTGGGGGTCTCGGGGGTTGCGGCGGCGCAGGAACGCACCCTGACCGCCTCAGACCGCGGCGGAGACGCACGGCTGGCCTACGAAACCGGCCTGCTGCTGCACCGGGAGGGCGAGTACGAGGCGGCGATCGGGCAGTACATCGAGGCGATCGGGCTCGACCCGTCGCTGGACGCCGCCTACGCCGCGCTGACCGATGCACAGGTCGCCGCAGCGCAGGCCAGGTTGACGCTGGCGATCGAGGCGGCGGACGCGGGCGACCTGCTCGGCGCCGCGGAGCACGCCCGACGGGCGGCGCAGCTCGACGGCGAGAACGACGATGCCGTCACCGCGGCCGGGTCGTTCGGCCCGGTGCAGGACGTGCTGGGGGGTGCGCCGCTTGCCGCCTTGAGCCAGGGGCAGTCGCTTTCGGACGAGCGGCAGTGGAAGCTCGCGGCTGAGCGCTTCGCGGCGGTGGTCGAGGCCGAGCCGATGTTCCTGCCGGCCCGCGCCGCGCTGCACCGGGCGGCGTACTTCCGGTCGCGCTCCGAGGACATGGCCAACGCCGGCGTCGCCCTCATGCAGTCCCGCCGGCTGGGGCCGGCCCTCGAGCAGTTGTCGGGCGCACTGGCGATCTGGCCCTACCACCCCGACGCGGCCGACATGGCCCAGCGGGTCCAGGCAGGTATCGACCAGGCGAACGACCAGGCGTTGCGCGCGCAGCGCGCCGCTTCAGCCGGGGACCTGGGCGAGGCGGTCCAACGCGCGTCGGCCGCACTGGAGACGGACTCGTCCAACCAGTCGGCCCGGGATGTGCTGCGCGATGCGCAGCGCGGGCTTGCCGACGGCGCGGTCGCCCAGGGCGAACGCGAGCTGGCCGAGCAGGACTACCGCGCCGCGCGAGACCGGTTCGAGCAGGCCATGAGCTACGTCAATCACTACCCGTCGGCCCGTCGGGGCCTGGCGCAGTCGTTCCTGCAGCAGGGCGAAGCCCTCGCGTCGTCCGACCGGCCGGGCGCGGCATTGCTGTCTTACCTCTCGGGGCGGGTCCACGACCGCGCTGCCGTGGACGAGCACCTGCGGCAGAGCGAACGCACGCTGCTGTCCGGGCTGGACGCGTCGCTGACGCTAGAGGTCCCGGACCACGACCCGGCGCTCGGCGTGGATTCGGGGCTGCTGCTTGCTGAACTCCAGACCAAGCCCCTGCCGCCCTACATGCAGCGCACCGAGCCGGACGCCGAGCGATACGCCGTGCGCGTGCAGATCACCGAGACGGACATCCGGCTCCGCCGGATCGAGTCGGCCGGGTCGTACTACAACAGCAGCTACGGGTACAGCACGGGCTACACGCGTTGGCAGAAGCTCGGGACGGTGGCGTGCAGCGTGACGGTGACCGACCGCGCGACCGGCCGGGTCGTCGGCCAGTGGAACGCGAACCGGTGGGTCACCTTTGACGACCAGCAGCAGTACGTGGTCGGGCGGACCTGGCGTCGCAGCTACTTCACCTTGCCGACCGACGACGAGGTCGCGGGGCGTCTGGCGCGTGACCTGGTGGACGAGGTCTGGCCGGGTATCCGCGAGGCGGTGGTGCTGGCGCGGGCGCGGACACTGCGTGACGCCGGTGCCGCGCTGGCCGAGCAGGGCGACGCCGAGGCGGCGCTGGAGCTGGAGGTTTCGGCGACGCTGCTGGCGGCGCAGGTGAACCCGCGCGAAGGCGAGCGGGCGCTGATGCGTCTGGCCGAGTCGTTCGAGGAGGCCGGCGTCGAGTAGTGGGGCGGCGGGGCGACCCGGCCGGTATGATGCTCGGCGATGCAGGCGTTCTACCACTGGTTCTGGCGGCTGATCCCGGGCAACCCCCAGGTGGTCCGCATCGTGCAGGGGGGCAGCCGACGCACCCAGCACGCGCTGGTGCGGATGGGCTACCTCGGGGCGCTGATCGCGCTGGTGACGATCGGTATGCTCTCGGCCGGGGGGCTGGGCGGCGCGGTCGACCTCAACGACCTGGCGAAGGCCGGCTCGCAGGTGTTCCGCGTCATCTCGTACGGGCAGGTGGTCTTGGTCTGCCTGCTCGCACCGATCTTTATGGCCGGGGCCATCGCGTCCGAGCAGTCGGGCAAGACCTACAACATCCTGCTGACCACGCCGCTGAGCAACCTTCAGATCGTGCTGGGCTCGCTGCTGGGCCGGCTGTTCTTTATCCTCACGCTCCTGCTGAGCGGGCTGCCGCTGTTCGCGGTGATGCTCGTGTTCGGCGGGGTGCCGGTGAGCAGCGTGTTCGTCGCGTTCGCGGTGGCGGGGCTGACGGCCCTGTTCGTGGGCGCGGTGGCGGTGGTCCTGTCGGTGATGCGCGCGGGGGGACGCAAGGCGGTGTTCGTCTTTGTGATCTCGATCGCGGCGTACCTCGTCGTGGTCGGCGCGCTGGACATGGTGCTGCTGCGGAACCTCGGCCCGACCCGCGGGCACACGACCGTACTCACCCCGCTGCACCCGCTGCTGGTCCTGCAGGCCACGATCAACAAGGCGAACTACGCCCCGCCCGGTCCCGAGCAGCTCGCGCAGTACCCCGGCCTAGTCCGCTTCTATCTGGGCCAGCCCTTCGCGGCCTTCGCGGCGATCACAGCGCTGTTGAGCGTGCTCATGGTGCTGTTCTGCTCGCTGTGGGTCCGGCGGATCGGCACGGGCGACAGCAAGGCCGTCATCTGGATCAAGGCCAAGCTCCGCCTCGCCGAGCAGGGCGCCGAGCGCGTCCGCTCCGCGCGCCAACTGGGCAACGGCAACCCGATCGCCTGGCGCGAGGCCAACACCCGCGGCAAGCTGGCGGGCGGTATCCTCGCGCGCTACGGCTTTGTCGTCCTCGGGCTCATCGGCTTGGGGCTGCTGCTCTACTACTACCACACCGACCCGTTCTGGAAGCAGGGCCAGCAGAACGCGACGCCCGGGTCTGTTGTCAGCCAGGGGCCCGCCGAGTGGTTCTATCCCTCGCTGATGACCCTGCTCATCGCCGAGGTCGTCGTCATCTCGCTGGTTGCGCTCTACATGTCGGCCGGCAGCGTCTCGAAGGAACGCGAGGACGGCACGCTGGACATCATGCTCACCACGCCCATCACCCCGCGCTACTACGTCTGGGGCAAGCTCCGCGGTCTGGTCCGATTCCTCAGCGTCATGATCGCGCTGCCGGTGATCTCCCTGGCCATCTTCTCCGTCTACACCCTCGTCGGCCGACTCAGCGACTGGCCGCAGGCGTCCCTCCGCCACGTCACCTACACCAACAGCGGGTACAGCAGCTTCGGCTCGGCCCCGACCGCGACGACCCACCACGTCCCGCTCGCGCTCTACGAGTCGCCGCTCCTGCTGCTGCTCATGCTCGTCCCCTTCATCGCGCTGTGCGTAGCCATCGGCATGTTCTGGTCGCTCAAGGCCAAGGGCGTGCTCGGCGCGGTCGTCCCCTCCGTCGCCATCATCGGCGCGGGGGCCGCGGTCCTGTCGCTCTGCGGCCTGCCCGCCTCGTCCAACATACCGCTGGTCGGCCCGGTGCTCAACGCGTTCAGCCCGGCGACCAACATCGTGATGCTCGTGAACCCCTACGAGTTCGTTGAGCAGTTCACCGAGGAGCCGGCGATGGGGCGGATCTCCCTGTTCATCGGCGCGCTCGCGGTCTGCGGCGGCTACGCGACGGTGGTCTGGGCCATGATCGCCGCGATGGTCCGCGGCTTCGACCACACCGTCCGCCGGCTGAGCGGGACGAAGTGAGGCGGAGTTTGAAACCACCGATGCACACGGATGCACACAGATCGTTTTGGGGATTGCCTTGCTCGGTTCTTGGGGTTATGGCATCTTGGCTGAGTCTTTTACTCGGCTTTGCTTCTGTGCTAATCGCTGTATCCTCCTACGGCAAAGAAGGGTTTTATCTCTTGCCACCCGTAGCGATTGTCACGCTGGTTTTGGCCGTATGCTGGGCCATGGTCGGTGTCGGATTGGCAGGGGGGGCGATTAGAAAGTCCGGCCCGAGGCTTCCTTGTGTGTTGGCCTTCATCACAAGTTGTCTGCTGTCTGCCACTACTGTGTTCTTCGCCACGACCTGTTTGTGGTAAGTGGGTTTGGTTCCACAAGCGTTTATCTGCGGTTCTTCCCTCCGATCCATGTGAATCGGTGTGCATCGGTGGATTCATCCCACGATACCCCGTGGCCTATAATGCTGTGTCCACGCAGGAGACCCCCGACCATGCTCTGGCAGCCCGCGCTCCCCGATGACTACCTCGCCCTCACGGAGGACCAACTCCGCGAGCGCATCGCCGCGCGCAAACAGGAACTCGGCACCGACCTGGTCATCCTTGGCCACCACTACCAGCAGGACGAGGTGATCGCCTTCGCCGACTTTACCGGCGACTCGTTCAAGCTCTCCCAACTCGCCGCCGAGCAGGTCAAGAAGAACAACGCGAAGTACGTCGTCTTCGCCGGCGTGCACTTCATGGCCGAGACGGCCGACATCCTGACCGACGATGGTGTGGCCGTGCTGCTGCCGGACCTGGGCGCGGGCTGCTCCATGGCCGACATGGCCGACTACGAGCAGACCATCGAGTGCTGGGAGCAGGTGCAGGAGGTCTTCGCGGCAAACAGTTTCCGGGGCCGTGTCATCCCGATTTGCTACATGAACTCTTCCGCCGCGATCAAGGCGTTCTGCGGCATGCACGGCGGGGTGGTGTGCACCTCCTCCAACTGCGACGCGATCTTCGACTGGGCCCTGGCCGGCGGCGACACGCCGCTGGAAGATGGCGAGCAGGTCAAGATCCTCTTCCTGCCCGACCAGCACCTCGGGCGGAACACCGGCGCGGCCGCCGGCTTCGACCCCGCGACGCAGATGTGCCTGTGGGACCCCAAGAAAGACCTGGGCGGCAACGACGAGCAGCAGATTCTGGACTCGACGTTCATCCTGTGGAAGGGCCACTGCTCGGTGCATAGGCTGTTCCGCCCCGAGCACGTAGACGAGGCCCGCGCCGAGTGGCCGGACGTGACGGTGATCGCCCACCCCGAGTGCAGCTACGAATTGTGTCAGAAGGCCGACCTGACCGGCAGCACCGAGGGCATCATCCAGGCGATCGAAAACGCCGAGCCGGGCAGCAGGTGGCGCATCGCGACCGAGGTGCACCTGGTCAACCGGCTGGTGAACGCCGCGAAGCCGCGCGGCGTCGAGGCCCGCATCCTGTCCGAGTGCCAGTGCCTGTGCACGACGATGTACCGCATCGACCTGCCGCACCTGCTGTGGGTGATGGACAACCTTGCCGAAGGCAAGGTGGTCAACCAGATCAGCGTCCACCCCGAGGCGAAGAAGCACGCCCTGGTCGCCCTGAACCGCATGCTCGACATCACCGCCAAGGCGAAGGTCAACGCGGTGAAGCAGGTCGACCGCGAGGCGACGGCGTAACCGATTTGCTGCCGCCCTACGGGCGGCGTACCGGGCTCATCCAGTTGCTTCTGCCCCGATACGACGAGGTGCTACCCGGCCCTTGGTTGAGCGGCGATCCCACCCATACATAGACGGGTTGGATCGCGACGATGCTGTCGGGATGTCGATGCAAGTATTCGAGTAGCGTGGGTGGCAAGGGAAGCGGCTCTTTGTCGGTAAACATCGGCGTCCTGTTTGCCGGGATCCCATGTGCGGCTCGATAGGCATCCGGATCGCGTTCGTATTGCTCGCGTCGTTGCATTTGGTCATCCAGCAATAGCGACTCCATATCATTCTCGCCACTGGTACGAACGATTTCAGAAAGCGAGAGTACCCATCGCACGCAATCACCTGCCGCAAGTGGTGGAGATCGTTCGTAGCCGAATGTTGCGACAAGCCGACCCGTTGCGATGTCATTGATCATAAACACAGATGCACGGCCATCGGCTATGACCAAGACTTCACCAAGGTAGTAATCGCCGCAGGCGGCGATAGGCAGCTCCCATTCAGTCGTGTTGTAGAGTGCGAACTCGATCCGATCGGCTTCGAGGTCGATAGACTCCAGGCGGAGCGCAACGAGGTGGCTGGTGTCGATGGGCTCGGGATGTGATGTGCACCCGATGGTGAGTAAGCTCGAAATGAGAATGGCAACAACGCCTGCGATCTTCAACACATCATCCTCTCCGTTAGCTGTGGATGTCCTACAGCGAGATGGTGACTGTCTACATCTGCAGTTCGGTGCACTTTCTCGGCACGGTTTGCGCTTATTGGCGCTCCTGAGCAGTCAGACCTACGCGTCCTACTCGTCCGCCTCGACCAGGTGTTCCCCCAGAAACACCAGCAGCTCCGCGATGCGTTCCTCGGTCTGGTAGTGCCAGCCGCCGTGGCCGCCGTCTTCGATCACGACCAGGCGGTGCTCGACGCCGACGGCTTCCAGCTTCTCGGCCAGGTATTCGCTCTGGCGCAGCGGGACCAGCGGGTCGTTCGTGCCGTGCACGATCAGGAACGGCGGGTCGTCGGCGTCGGCGTAGTGGGCGGGGTCGGCGGCGGCGGCGAGGTCGGGGCGGTCGTCCGGGTCGGCGCCCAGCAGCAGGGTGATCGGGGAGAAGGCGGCGAGGGTGTTCTCCTCGTCGTCGGGGATGTCCTCGTCCAGGTCCGCCAAATCGGTGGGGCCGAACAGGTCGTAGACCGCCTGGACCGCGCTGGAGGTGTCGGGGTGGTCGCCCAGGTCGCCTTCGGTGTCCGGGTCGTTGCCGGTGGTGCCCAGGAGCGCCGCGAGGTGCCCGCCGGCCGAGGCCCCGATGACGCCGATGCGGTCGGCGTTGTAGCCGTAGTCGTCGGCGTTGGCGCGGAGGAAGCGGATGGCGGCTTTGCAGTCGTGGAGCTGGGCGGGGTAGGTCGCCTGCTGGGCGAAGCGGTAGCTGATGCTCGCGACCGTGTAGCCGTGGTCGGCCAGGAACGCGACGGGGCAGGGCCAGCGGTTGCCCATCATCCAGCCCCCGCCGTGGACCCAGACGACCAGCGGGGCGTCGGTGGCCTCGGCCGGGCGGTAGAGGTCCAGCTGCATCTCCCGGTCGTCCTCGAGGGTGGCGAAGGTGATGTTGCGGTCAACGCGCATCGCCTCGCGTTCCGCGGCGAGGGCGGGCAGGGCGGCGGCGATGAGCAGGGCGCTAACGAGGAGTCTTCGCATCGTGGGGTCCTGGGGGTGCGTCTCGCAGACCATCGTAGCGGGTGGTGGCACGGGGCTGGTAAACGGGTCGGAGAAAACCGCTGTTTTTTGCAAGGCAATCGCGTGTCCCGTGCCCCGCATCTGGATGGTTATAGGTGGGACGAAACAACCGGGCCCCGCGTAACACCCCTCCGAATGGAGGCGTCGGGTGGGGTGGTAGGGGCTCGGCCGCCGCGAATGACACGGGGCTGTTGCGCTCTACGAAGCGGCGCGTCGGTTTCGGCCGATGAGACGGCATGGAGGTCGTGGTTCCGCGGTGGTTCACGGATGCAGGGCGACAGGCGATGCGGGAAGCCGGATACAAGTGGGCGGGTTGGGCGGCGTGTGCCGTAGTGGTCGGCGTGGCGGGCCCGGCGGTCGCGGATACGGTAGAGCTGAACAACGGGGACACCCTCAGCGGTTCGGTGGTGTCGCAGTCCGATAGCGGGGTGGTCTTCGAGCACGACGTGCTGGGGCGGGTCGAGCTCTCTGCCGACCAGGTCAAGGCGGTCCACCTCGATCCACCCCCGGCCGAGCCCGCACCGGAACCCCAGCCAGAACCGGAGCCCGAGCCGGCCCCCGATCCCGCGCCGGCCGAGCCGGTCCCGGACCCGGCTGCGGTGCAGGCCCAGGCCGAGCAACTCGCCGCCGAGCAGGAACAAGACGAGCGGTCGATGCTGCAGTACTTCATCGACGAGTGGGCGGGCAAGCTGACGATCGGGTTCAACGGCGCGTCCGGCAACACCGACAACCTGAACTTCTACGGCCGGATCGAGGGCAAGAAGCAGGAAGACCACAACCGCTGGACGTTCAACGCCGCGTGGAACTACGGCACGAACCGCGGCGTGACCAACCGCAACCAGTTCAGCGGCACGTTTACGCGCGACTGGCTGAAGAACGACGGAAGCCGGTGGTTCTACTTCGTCCGCGGCGAGTACCAGTACGACCGCTTCCGCGGGTACGAAAGCCGGGCCTCGGGCTTCGGCGGCGCGGGGTACACGATCTTCAAGACCGACGACATCGAGGTCAACACACGCCTGGGCTTTGGCGGGACCTACGAGTTCGGCGATGTCAACGAGTTCACCCCCGAAGCGCTCTTCGGCGGGTCCGTGCTGAGCTGGAAGCTCACCGAGCGTTCAACGATCTCCGGCGAAGCGATCTGGTACCCGTCGCTCGAAGACTCCGACAAGTTTCGCATCACCTCGCAACTCGAGTGGGTCTACAAGCTCGATGTCCACTCCGGCCTGTCGCTGAAGTTCGGCGTGCAGAGCGAGTACCTCTCCGAGACCAACGGCGACCGCGACCACAACGACCTCCGCTACTACGGGGCGCTCGAGATCAAGTTCTGAGCGCACCGCCGGCGGCGGTTCGCCTACAGCCGTGGCTCTTCCAGCGGCTCGGGGCAGACGTCCTTCCGGCCGCAGCCGTCGCAGGGCTCGCCCTCCCACAACCGGTTGAAGTACTGGCTTACCGCGTCGACGAGGTCGGGGCTGGTGGTCCAGACGCCCAGCTCGTGGTTGCGGTTGTGGTCGGCCTTGGCACCGAGCCCCGCGCCGGTGAGGTTGGCGCTGCCCAGGTACAGCCGCTCGGCGTCGATGATCACGGCCTTGGCGTGGAGGCGTGGGCACCGGCGGATGGTGATGCCGCCCGCGCCGCTGCCGGTCTTGTCGAGCTGTTTCTTGATGCGCTTGAGCTGCTGCAGGGCCGGGCCCGACGGGACACCGGCGTGGAGCACGCGGACCTCGACCCCGCGTTGGGCCATGCGTGCGAGCCGGTCGACGATCGAGGGCGCGTCGCGCCCGCGCGACGGGGACAGGTCGATGCCCGGGTCGGGGACGAGCATGGCCTTGAAGTCCGCGGTCATGAGGTCGACGGACACCCCGGCCTTCAGCATGCCGCCGTAGACGACCCGGCGGAGGTGCTCGCCGTCGGCCACGAGTTCGACGCTGCCGGCCGGCGCGGCGGACAGCAGGGACAGCGGCAGGTCGCTCATGCCCTCAGTATCGGCCAGATGGCGGGGCGGGAGTCAGCGGCTGCGGCGACGCCCGGCCAGTCCGAGCCCGGCCAAGAGCAGCAGGGCGGACGCCGGCTCGGGTACGGTGCCCGGCGGGGTGCCGTTGCCCCAGTTCGCGAGGACCACGTTCAGATCGTCCTGGTTGACCAGCCCGTCGCCGGTCAGGTCACCTTCCAGCACGCTGCCCGCGCGGACGGACTCGCCCCAGTTCGCCAGGAGGATATCCAGGTCCTCGGCCCCGACGAATCCGTCGTAGTTCGCGTCGCCCTCCTCGCTCAGCGCGGTGAGGTCCAGACGCATGATGGCCGTGCCGTCGGTCGCGGTGAAGTCGAAGACGACGCGGTCGAAGAAGGTGCCCTCGGCCCCACCGCCGCCGATCGATTCTTCCAGCATCACCAGGTCGCAGTAGACCTGCGACAGGTCGTCGAGGTCCGAGCCGATGAGGCCGATGTCGGCCAGGTCCTGGATCTCTTCGAGCGTGATGGTGATGAACTGGAGGTCGATGACGTCCTGGAGGTTGTCGAAGATAATCCCTGAGTCCACGAGGCCATCGAAGACTTCTTTGTCCGTACCGTTGGTGAGCGTCCCGCCGCCGCCGCCGCCGAAGACCTCGGCGGTGTAGCCACTCATCAGCATGTTCATCCCGATGACCGCGTCAAACGGGGCGCCCTCAATGTCGAGCACGCCGGTGAGCATGTTGGTGAAGACCAGGTCCACGCCGTCCGTCGTGGGCAGGCGCAGCTCGTCGACGACGACCAGCGGCATGAACGCGGTGCCGCCGATGCCCCCGACCTCGAGCACGTCGACCACGTCGCCGCCCTGGGCGACCGAGAAGTTCAGGTCCAGCCCGAGCGCCGCGGCCATGGCCTCGGAGATGATGGTGGTCTGTGCGCCGGTGTCCATCAGGTAGGTGTTGGAGGTCGTAAAGGTCTGGCCCGTGGTAGCGCCCGAGGTGTCGGTGTGCGTGATCCCGATGTTGTCGATCAGCGGCAGCGGGGCGAACGTGGGCTGCATCTCGTTGGGCAGGTCCAGGTCGGTGTAGACCGGCTCGAGCATGCGCAGATCAACATTGAGTGACGCGGCGCTGTCGAACGTCGTCTGGCTCATGTTGTCCAGCAGGTACGACTCGACAAACTGCGGGTCCAGCAGACCGCCCTCGGCGACGGGGCGGAGGTACATCTCGACGACCCGGCCGTTCATCGCGGGCATGCCGACGATCGCGGCGAAGCTGCCCAGCACCACGTCGTCGTCGCCGAACGCGATCACGTTCTCCGCGACGACGAAGCCGGTAGAGTCGTCGCTGTCCTGCACTACTAGGCCGTACGGCACATAGACGCTCAGTTCTTCGAAGCCCGCGACGCCTTGTTCGTCGTAGGTCGCGGGCTGGCCGTTGAACATGGCCTGCTGGTAGAGCTCGCCATCGACATAGGAGAGCTGGCCGAGCAGGATGCCGTTGGCACCGGTATCGAGCAGCGCGAGGTTCTGCAGCGTCGGGCCGACGAGGACCGGGTTGTTGGGGTCGGACAGGTCGGCGAGCCCGAAGGCGATGCGGGGCTGGTCGATCGCGATCTGGTCCATATCGCCCAGCACATAGTCGATCCCGAACGCCGGGCCCGCGAGCGCGGCGGCGAGCAGGGCGGCGGTCAGGGTGCGGTGACGGTTGGTCGGGGGTACTACGAGCTGCATCGAGGGCTCCGTGGGCCGGCTCGGCCGGGGTCGGATAAAGATATAAGTAATACTTATAAAGTACCCGATAAGGGGCCGGGAGGGAAGCGGAAAATCAGGGTTTTGCCTATCGGTTCCCGCATTTTGTGAGAACCTGAACCCATCCCCGGCTGGTGCGTCTTATCATGGCGTAGCCGAGTTCCGGATGCCAAGGAGCGGATTGGATGCCCCGACGAGACCGACTGGGTTTGGCGGTTGTGCTGATCACGGCGCTGTCCGTCGCGCCGGTGGTCGGCCGCGAGATCCAGGTCGTGGGCGGCGGGTTCGTGGCCGGGCCGATCGTGAACCCGGCCGACGCCGGGCGGGAGTCGGGGTTCGATGTCGCCGCGGGGGTCACCGAACTGGGGGACACGCAGGCCCCGGCCGTGTTTGAGGCGGTCGAGGCCGGCGACTGGCAGACGGTCATCCGTCTGCTGGAGACGCTGGGCGAGGGCGAGCAGGCTGTGCTCATCCGCGACAGCAGCGGGATGCTCCGCCCGCTGTCGACGCTCAAGGCCCAGGTGCTGGCGGACCTGCCGGCCGAGGGCCGGCGGACGTTCCGCATGATGTATCGGCCGGTCGCGGCGAAGCTGCTCGCCGACGCCCAGATCATCGCCGACCCCGGGGAGCAGACGCTCGCGCTCGCGGAAGTGGTCGAGCGTTACGGCCTGTGCGCCGCCGCGGCCGACGCCGCGCAGCAGCTCGGCGACCTGCACTTCGAGGGCGGGCGCTTCAACGAGTCCGTACGGTACTACACCTTCGCATCCAGCCACGCCGACGGCGACCCCGACGACCCACAGCTCATCGCCAAGCGGCTGCACGCACTCGCGCGGGCCGGCGACTGGGCGGGGTTCGACACCCTGGCCGACTACGCCCGCTTCCGACGAGGCGGGGCGAGCGTCCGCATCGGTGGCGAGACCGTTACGGTCAACGCGCTGATCGACGCGCTCGGTGGAGACCGCGCCGCCGGCCCCGCGGTCCCGCAGCAGGCCGATCGGCCGCTGGGCTTCCCGCGCGGCGACTACCCCTCGATCGAGATCCAGACGCTCGACCCCTCGGTGTGGCAGATCGTCCAGCAGTCGATGATGAACCAGCGCGTCGCGCTCTCGGCCGACGACATGACCCGCCCGGTCGCGCTCGCCGCCGACGGCCGGCTCTACACCCTCGCCCTGGGCCAGCTCACCGCGCACGCCCCCGATACCGGTGAGCCGCTGTGGTCGGTCGGCAACGCAGAGGAGTCGGCCCGCCAGGTCGCCAACTGGGCGCACCAGCTCGCGATGTCCGGGATCCACCAGTCCCTGTCCGTCGAGGGCGACACCCTCCTCGCTATCGCCCACGACCCGCAGCAGATGGATATGGCCCGCCTGTCCGCCTACGACAAGGCCTCCGGCGCGGTGCGCTGGAGCACCCAACAAATCGCCGAGCTGATGCAGGTCGGCTTCCTCGGCCAGACCGCGACCCGATCGCGGACCACCTACGCCGTGGGCAAGGACCGCAACGGCAACCGCCTGACGCTCTATGCCCTGGGCCTGGACGACGGCGCGGTCGAGTGGTCCGTGCCGCTGGGCGAAGCAAAGCCCGACCCGAACTGGCGGCAGGTCATCGGGCTCAACCCCAGCATCGCGGTGGGGGAGCGGTATGTCTTTGTGCTCACGAACAACGGCGCGTTGATCGCCGTCGACCCGGTCCGCCGGGAGGTCGCCTGGGCGATGTGCTACGGCATCCTGCCCGCCAGCAACCCCAACACCGGGCAAGTCAACTCGGTGTCCCCCGGCGGGGTCGCGGTGCAGGACGGCGTGGTATTCAGCAAAGACGGTCGGGACGACCGGCTCATCGCGATCCGTGCGGGCGACGCCGTCGTACAGTGGACCGTGCAGGTCGACCCCGGCGCGACGCTGGTGCACTGCGACAGCCGGCACGCCTACCTGCTCGGCGAGGAACTGGTGGCCTACGACCTGACGACCGGTGAGCGGGTGTGGTGGACCGCCCACCACGGCCGTGCCGGGCGGGCCCCCGTGTTCACCGCGGACCACGCCCTCATCGCCGGGCCCCACCGCATGTGCCGCATCGACCTGACGACCGGCAAGGTCGACGGCTACCGCGAGGACGTTCCGACCGGCAGCCGGGGCAGCGAGGTCATACGCCTCGGCCGCGGCATCGCGGTGGTCGGCGGCGACCGGCTGACGATCTACGACACCCCCCCGGACGAGTAAACCCCACCCGACCCCAGCCCACGACGAAGCGAGTTTGACCGCATGAAACGAATCCTGACCGCCATCCTGTTCCTCACCCTCATCGCCGCCGTGCCTGTCATCGCGCAGGACGGTCAAGCCGCGCAGGAAGCCCGCCGGCGGGCCGAGATCGCGGCGCGGCAGGCCCAGCAGCAGCTCCAGCGCCAGGCCGCGGGTCTGGCGGCGCTGCAGGAAGCCGCAGAGGCCCGCGAGGGAGACGCGATCGACGAGGCCTTCGATCGCAACGGGGCGAACGCAGCCGTTTCGAACCAGGGCGATGAGGCCGAAGACGACGTCCCGCCTTCGCCGCCGGCCGAGGAACTGCCCGACGGCACGATGCGCTTTCACCTGATGGACGGGTCGATCCTTACCGGCACGCTCGCGGTCGATGCCCTGCCGGTCGATACCGAGTTCGGCCGGCTGGTCGTGCCCATCGACTCGATCAAGAGCTTCGCCCCCGGGCTCAACGCCCACCCGCAGCTCGCGCAGCGGATCGACACGCTGATCGCCCAGCTCGGCTCGCCCAACGCCGCGCAGCGCGACCGCGCTCAGGCCGACCTGATCGCCTTCGGCCCGGACCTCATCCCCGAACTTCAGAAACACGCCGCCGACCCCGACGACGAACGCAAGCTGCGGGTCGCCACCGTCCTCGAAGAGCTCTACGGCATGATGGACGACCCGATGGTATTCGACCAGGACCCCGGGCCGTCGCTCGCCCGGCTGGACCACGTCGTCACCGACGGGTTCACGATCGCCGGGTCGATCGCCGTCGACACCTTCGTGATCGAGTCGAAGTTCGGCCAGCTCACGGTCGGGCTCGGGGATATCCAGTCGGCGGGGATCGTGACCAACGCCGTGCCGGACATCCGCCGGTCCGTCGAGGTGACGGGCACGGACATGACCCGCGTGAGCGAGAAGAACACGGGCATCCGCCTGAACCGCGGCGACCGCGTCATCATCCGGGCCGAGGGCCAGATCACCATGACGCCCTGGGGCAACGGCGCGATCGCGACGCCCGACGGCTGCGCTCAGTGCGGCAACTACGCCGGCAACATCCTCATGGGCGCGCTCATCGGGCGGGTGGGTGACAACGGCAACGACATGCTGATCGGCTCGAGCAGCACGTTCACCGCCGAACGCGCCGGGACGCTGTACCTCAGCTTCGCCCTCCAGCCGAACTGGGGCCGGCAGCAGTTCCCCGGCAAGTTCACCGTCCGCATCCGCGTGGTGCCGGCCCAGTAACCCGCACATCCACCGCGCAAAAGAAAACAGGCCGTGCCCGAGGGCGCGGCCTGTTCTCCTGGAGGAATCGGGGTGGGGTCAGGCGAGGTAGCCGGTCTCGAGCTGGCCGCGGATCTTGGCCATCGCCTGCTTCTGGATCTGGCGCACGCGCTCCTTGGTCACGCCGATGATCTGGCCGACCTGCTGCAGCGTCAGCGGCTTGCCGTCATCCCGCAGCTTCGGGGCCGGCGGGTCGCCCGCGATGTCCGGCGCGACCAGGTTGAACCGGTGGCGGATCACCCGCTGTTCGATCTCGGAGAGGTCGGCCTGGTTGGTCTCGACGATCCGGCGGACCTCGTCGGCGCAGTCCTCTTCGTGGTCGGCGTTCTTGGTCTCCTGGTAGTCGGACTTCTCGAACTCCGGGTCGTACGCCGCGGGGAACACCGAGCGGTACTTGCTCAGCTTGATGCCCGCCCGGCTGAACGCCTTGAGGATCGCGCGGCAGGCGTAGGTCGAGAACTTGAAGCCGCGGCCGGCGTCGAACTTGTCGATCGCGCGGAGCAGCGCCATGTTCCCCTCGCTCACCATGTCGCCGAAGTCCAGGTCGCTCATCCGCGTCCGCTTCGCCATCGCCAGCACCAGCGCGAGGTTGGTCTGCGCGATCTGGTCGCGGTAGGCCTCGGCCCGGCGGTACCAGTGCAGCAGTTCCTGCACCAGGTCCAGGTCCTGCTCCGGGCAGGCCATGTCCTTGAGCTCATCGCGGATCAGGCACACTCGGAACCGGCAGTAGTTGAACTGGATAAACAGCGCACGTTCCTGCTCGGCGGTGAGCAGCACGCTGCCCATCTTCCGCGCGGCCGACAGCTTCGTCTTGCCCGCGTCCATCACCGGGTGGTACCACGACGAGTCGGGCACCGGGATCTCCGGCGCGGCATCAAAGACCGCCTCGACCGCGTCGCGCTCGGGCAGCGCGAACAGATCCGAATCCATGTACTCGTACTTCTGCTCGAGCACACGTTTGAGGTCCGCCGCGTCCTCCGGCGAGAGTTCCCGGCTAGACTTGCACTGCCGCAGCCCCGGGGCGTCCTGTGCCCGGGCGGCGGGTGGTTGGGTCTGGGTGCGATTCTTCATGGGATCCGTCCTTTCCTTGGTACCCCGCGTCTGGCTGTCCGCCCGGCCAACGATCCCCTGCGGGCGGACTGCCCCCTCTGTTCTACCGTTAAGAACGCGGGGAATGGCGACTTAGTTTCAACTTTCTTTAGAATTGATCCAAAATAGTGTTCTCGCCCCATTCTCGGGGTCGGAGGGCGGTTGGGGGCCTCTATGCGATTCGTTTTTTGGGCTGCAACGGATGCACGCGCCCCGCCGGATTGACCCCCCGAACCCCCGGCCCTACACTCCAAGGCGCGGTGTGGAGCCGTACCGGCCGGGTTTTCGGCCGCGATTTTTTCCGGTTACTAATTGTCAATAAACAGCTTACAAATGGAGCATACCATGGCCTACACCCTCCCCGACCTGCCCTACGCCAACGACGCCCTCGAGCCGGCGATCGACGCCAAGACGATGGAGATCCACCACGGCAAGCACCACGCCGGGTACGTCGCCAAGCTCAACGCCGCGGTCGAGGGCCTGGACGTCCCCGACTGCCCGTTCGAGCTGATCCAGCAGATCGACAAGCTGCCCGCCGACAAGCAGACCGCCGTCCGCAACAACGGCGGGGGCCACGCCAACCACTGGCTGTTCTGGACCATCCTCGCCCCGGCGGGCCAGGGCGGCGAACCCTCGGCCGAACTGGCCGCGGCGATCGAGAAGGACCTGGGCGGCATGGACGGCTTCAAGGAGAAGTTCGCCAACGCCGCCGCCACCCGCTTCGGCTCGGGCTGGGCCTGGCTGGGCGTCAAGGACGGCAAGCTCTGCGTCTGCTCCACCCCGAATCAGGACAACCCGCTCATGCCGTTCGACGGCTGCTCGGGCTGCTCGCCGATCCTCGGCCTGGACGTCTGGGAGCACGCCTACTACCTGAACTACCAGAACCGCCGGCCCGACTACATCGACGCGTTCTTCAGCATCATCAACTGGGCGAAGGTCAGCGAGTACTACGCCCAGGCGATGAAGTAGCCCTGACGCCCGACGCGATCGACCCGATGCATCAACAAACACCGCCGCAAGCATGCGGCGGTGTTTTCTGCGCGGGTGTTGGCGGTGTGCGGATTGGGTTACACCGTCACCGGCCGGTCGTTCTTGGGGTCGGGGAGCCAGCGGGCGTCGATGTCGCCGGCGGGGGTGCCGGGGTTGGCGTGCTGGATGGCGGCGGCGACCAGGCCCATGAACATGGGGGCCGGGTCGATGGGTCGGCTGAGCAGCTCGGGGTGGAACTGTGCGCCGATGAAGTAGGGGTGCCCGCCGTGTTCGCGGAAGTAGGCGTTGGTCTTGGCGAGTTCGGCCTCGACCTCGGGCGGCCCGGGCTGGGGCAGCTCGAGCACCTGCATGATGGGTTGCTCGGGGTGTCGGCCGGAGAAGATCAGTCCGTGCGACTCGAGGGTCTCGATGTAGGCCGGGTCGACCTCGAAGCGGTGGCGGAAGCGTTCGCGGATGGTGAACGGCTTGTGCCGGTCGTGCCGGCCGGCGCGGGTGTTGTAGTAGAGGTTCGCGGCGAGGGTGCTGGGGTGGATGAGCACGTCCTTGCCGCCCAGCCGCATGTTGCCGCCCAGCCCCTCGATCTTCTTCTGCTCGGGGAGGATATCGATGACGCGGGACTGGCCGTCGGGCGCGAACTCGCTGGAAGCGGCGTCGCCCAGGCCGCAGACGTTGCGTGCGAACTCGACGACCGCCATCTGGAAGCCCAGGCAGATGCCCAGGTACGGCAGCTTGTTCTCCCGGCAGTGTCGGACGCAGGCGATCTTCGCTTCGGTGCCCCGGTGGCCGAAGCCGCCGGGGACGATGATGCCGTCGTACCCCGAGAGTTCTGCGGCGATCTGGTCGGCGGGGGTCTTGGTGACGTCGATCCAGCCGAGGTCGATGTCGGCGTTGAGGTGGGCGCCGCAGTGCTCGATGGCCTTGTCGATCGAGGCGTAGGCGTCGCGGAGCGCGGCGTACTTGCCGGTGATGCCGATGCGCGCGGTGTGGCGCCGCTTGGCGGTGACCTTGTTGACAAAGCCCAGCCACTCGGAGCGCTTCTGGTCCTCCTGCTGCTGGTCGACGCGGTCGTGCAGTTCGAGCTGGGTGAGGATGTGCCGGTCGACGCCGGCGTCGCGCATCGCGGTGGGGATGGTGTAGATCGACGCGCGGTCGTGCATCGAGAACACCCGCTCGATCGGGACGTTGCTGAACATCGCGACCTTCTCGCGGGCGCCCTGCTGCAGCGGGTCCTTGCCGCGGCAGGCGATCATGTGCGGCTGGATGCCCGCTTCGAGCAGCTTCTTGAGGCCGAGCTGCGCGGCCTTGGACTTCTGCTCGCCCAGCGCGGGCGGGGCGATGATGTAGGTCAACGCGACGTAGCACACGCTGCCGGGGCCTTCCTCGAACGCGAGCTGGCGCAGCGCTTCGATGTAGAACGCGTTCTCGTGGTCGCCCACCGTCCCGCCGACCTCGACGAAGACGACGTCCGCGCGCTGCTTGACCGCGACCTCGCGGAGCTTGTACTTCACCTCGCCGGTGACGTGGGGGATCATCTGCACGTCGCGCCCGAGGTACCCGCCGGAGCGTTCCTTGTCGAGCACGGTGCGGTACACCTGGCCGGAGGTGAGGTAGTTGTCGCGGGTGAGGTCCTGGTCGAGGATGCGCTCGTAGGTGCCCAGGTCCATGTCGGTCTCGAGTCCGTCGTCGAGGACGAAGACCTCCCCGTGGCGGTAGGGGTTGAGTGTGCCCGAGTCGATATTGAGGTAGCCCTCCATCTTGATGGGGGCGACGCGCATGCCCTTGTCTTTGAGGAGCTTCGCGAGCGAGGACGAGAAGATGCCCTTGCCCAGCCCGGACATGACCGTGCCGAAGACGACGACGTACTTGTGCCGGCCGCGCACATACCCGGGGGGGATGGGGTTAAAGAACTCGGAATCCTGGGTCTGGTGCCCGGCCTGCTCCAGCAGGTCCTGGGTCGAGGCGGGCTGCGATTCGTCGGGGGGCGATGGGGGCATAGCCCACTGTAACGCGCCGGTCCGGCAGGGACAAGCACTGCCGGGCAGGCAAATCCCGCGCCTTGTGGCGGCCGACCGGGCGGGGTACAAATCCGGCTACTCACCCTTTTCCGGAGCCCACCGTTGCCCAGAGTCCTCGCCGCGTTCCTGGTTGTTTTCGCGGTCCTCCTGCCCGGCTGCGCCGAGGATACGCCGCAGTCGCTGGCCGACGAGATGCTCGAAATCATGGACGACTTCGCGGACGTGCTGGAAGGCGTCACGGATGTGCAGTCGGCAAAAGACGCCGCGCCCGAGCTGCAGAAGATCGCCGACCGGATGGAGGACAACTTCGCCCGACGGCGGGCGCTGGGCGAGCCGGATGAGGACACGCAGGCCGAGTTTGACCGGGAGTTCGTGCCACGCTTCGAGGCGGTGGTGGCCCGGCTGGATCGGGAGAACGCCCGGATAGAGGCGCTCGGCCCCGAGGTGCTGTCGGATCTCGAGGCGGGGATGCAGGCGATGCTGGAGATCGACACCAGCCGGTAAGCCGCGTCGACCGGTCAGCCGGTAGAACGCGTGCGCCAGCGCTGGACAAACGCCGCGTACTGCTCGGGGGTATCGATGCCGGCATGAGCGTGTTCGGTGAGCGCGACGCCGATCGCGTGGCCGTGCTCGAGGGCGCGGAGTTGTTCGAGCTTCTCGGCCTCTTCCAGCGGGGTGGGGGCCAGCTCGGCGTAGACCGGGAGGAACGCGGCGCGGTAGGCATAGAGCCCGAGGTGACGGCGGTAGGGCGGGGCGGGGTCGCCCGCGTCGCGGTGGTGGGGGATCGCCGCGCGGGAGAAGTACAGCGCACGGCCCCTGCGGTCGCAGACCACCTTGACCACGTTCGGGTTGCCCAGCTCGTCCCGGCTATCCAGCGGCGCGGCGACGGTGCCCATCGGCAGGTCCGGCTGGTCGTGCATCAGCCCCGCGAGCGCATCAATTACGGCGGGGTCGATCTCCGGCTCGTCGCCCTGGATATTGAGCACCAGCTCGTCCGGCTCACAGCCGAGCGACCGGACCACCTCGGCCAATCGGGAGGTGCCGTTGGGGTGGTCGTCGCGGGTCATGACCGCGTCGCCGCCGAAGGACGCGACGGCGTCGGCGATGCGCGGGTCATCGGTGGCGACGAGCACACGGCCGACGCGTTGGGCCTGCGACACCTGCTCGACGACGTGCTGGATCAGCGGCCGGCCCGTCTCCGCGAGCAGCGGCTTGCCGGGCAGGCGGGTCGAGGCGTACCGCGCCGGGATGATGGCGAGGGCGGCGGCCATCGGATCACCCCGCGAGGTTCTTCTGCAGGGTCTTGATCGTGTCCATGCGCTCGCGGATGTCGCGGTAGTTGATGTCGGTCTGCAGCAGGTGCGAGGCGATCTGCTGGGCCTGCTTGACGTGCTCGAGCTTCGTCGCGGTGTCGCCGCCCTCCGCGGACGCGATGTCCAGATGGATGGCCATCTTGTCGTAGCGCAGCTCCTTGCCGAGCTTGTCGTCGTCGGACGGGTGCTGGTCGATGCCCTGGCCCAGCGTGTCCAGCGCCTCGTCGTTCCACCCCTTGTGGATGTAACACTTGCCCAGGAACAGGTGCGAGAAGCCGCGGCTCTTGGGGTCGGCCTTGGACTGCTGGAAGCTGCCGATCGCGTCGTCGAACTGGCCGGTCATGAACTGCCGCTTGCCCAGCTCGAACTTGAGCTTGAGGTCGGTCGGGTAGTGCTGCACCCGCTCGGAGAACTCCTGCATCTCGAACGCCAGGCGGCGCTTGAGCCCCTCCTGATACTTCGCCTTGGCCTGCTCGTCGCCGGCCTTCACCTTCTCGGCGAGCTGGTTGAGGATGCGGTTGAACTGGCGGATCTTGATGTCGCCGGCCTTGACCTTGAAGCGGTACTGGCTGGTCTGCTCGTAGGCGTTGATGAGCAGGGACGCGGCCTCCTTGTCCTTCTCGTTGTCCTGCGGCCGGAGCAGCGCGTCGACCAGCTTCTGCAGCCGGTCGGTGTCCTCGGGGTCTTCCTCGTACTGCTCGCGCATCGCGGCGATGAGCTGGTCCGACTGCGAGCCGGTCGTGTCGAGCTGCGCCTGGATGCGCTTCTGCTCGTCGCTGTCCTTAAGCATGCCCTTGGACGACTCGCTGTCCTGCGAGGTCTGGCTGTACAGCTCCGCCTCCAGGTCGCGCAGGCGGGTGCGGAGGGCGTCGTCGTTCTTCATGTGCAGGGCGCGCTTACATGCCTCGACCGCCTTGTCGTAGCGGCGGATGCTCTCGAACAGGTCGATGACCTTGAGGTACACCCCCCGGTCGGGCTTGCCGTTGGGGTTGGCGTTGTATTCGATCGCCAGCGAGCCCATCCAGTACGCGACCTCGGCGAGGTTGGCCTCTTCGCCCTCCTCCTGGTCGGCGTCGACGGCGTAGCCCATCGCCTTGACGATGTGCTTCACGTTCATCGGGTCCATCGCCCACGCCTTCTCGGCGGTAAGCATCTTGTCGACGGGGTAGGGCCCGACGTTCTTGGCCTTGCCCGGCTTGCCGCCGGTGACCTTGCGGCGCTTCGCGACCTCGTGCAACTCCTCGTGGCGGGTCATGTTGTCCGGGTCGTGCCGGAGCCCGCCGATGTAGCACTCGATGGCGTAGTCGTAGTTGTTCGCGTCGGAGGCGGTCTCGGCGTACTCGAAGAACGAGCGGGCGTTGCGCAGCTTGCGGTGGAAGCCGTCCTTCTTGGCGTCCCCGCCGTCATCGCTGGTATCGCCGCTGCTTTTTTTGCCCAATCCAAAGATAGCCAAGCCGCACCTCGCTGAAAAACCGTGGGGGATGCCGCGGCGCAGACCGGGCCGTCGGCCCCGAGCACCGTTGCCGGGCGTTCAACGGCATTATATGGCGTTTACGGCCAAGGGGCAGGGCGGGTGGCCGACTCCCCAGGCCCGGGCCCGAGCCGCGGCGGGTCACGCCGGCTCGATTGCCAGCGCGGGCTCGGCCGGCCGCGTTTTGCGGTCCGCGAACAGGTCGATCTTCTCCCAGGGGCCGAACCACCAGCGCAGCGACATCACCATGCCGTAGGCGCAGATGTAGACCGTCGCCGCGACCCACGGGCCGATGCTCTCCAGGTGCGGCGCGTAGTTCATCATCGCGTATCCACCGCCCAGGAACACCGTGACCGTCAGAGTGAACGTCGTCATGCCCGGCCAGAACGTATCGCCCGCGCCGCGGAGGGCGCCGGTCATCGTGATGCCGAACGCGTCGAACACCTGGAACACCGCGCAGAGGACCAGCAGCTTCGCCGCCCACTGGATGACCGCCGGGTCGTCGGTCATCAGCCCGGGCAGGGTGTAGCGGAAGGCGAGGTACATCGCGGCGATGAGCGCCATATAGCACAACGCCCCGCCGATGGCCCAGCGGGTCACTAGGCGGGCGTAGTCCGGCCGGCCCGCGCCGATGGCCTTGCCTACTGCGGCGGTGAGGGCGATGCTCAGCCCGACGACGGGCATAAACGCGACCTCCAGAAACTTGAACGCCAGGTTGTTCGCCGCGAGCTGCGCCGTGCCGTAGGCCCCGACCATGAACACGGTGAAGACCGTGAAGCCGAAGATGTCCGACTCGAACTGCACGCCGATCGGCAGGCCCACGCGGATGATCCGTTTCAGCCGGGTCCAGCTCGGCCGCCAGGTGACGCGGCTGGCGTACCGCCGGGCGTAGACCGGCCCGAGCCAGACGCACGCGAGGATCGTCACCTGCAGCAGCGACGCGGCCGCCGTGGCCCACGCCGCGCCGGCGATGCCCATCTCGGGGAAGCCCAGGTGGCCGAAGATCAGCACATAGTTGCCCGCGATGTTGAAGGCGTTGGCGATGACCGCCGCGATCAGGCCGACCGAGGGCTTGTGGATGCCGTTGAAGAAGTTGGCGACCACGTTCGCGGCCACGGCCGGCATGACGCCGAACAGCGAGATGCGGAAGTAGGTCACCTCCAGCCGCTGCACCTCCGGCGCGTGCCCCGCGAGCGCGAAGTAGTGCGGCGCGACCCACCAGGCCGGTAGCACCACCAGCCCGATCACCGCGGCGACGTAGAGCCCCTGCCAGGTGTACCGCGAGCACTCGCTGGGCTGGCCCTTGCCCAGCGACTGCGAGACGAACGTGTTGGTCACCGTCACGATGCCGAACCCGAAACAGATCATGCACCATACGCTGATCCCCGCGGGCATCACCGCGGCCATCGCCTCGTCGCTGATCATCGAGACCATCGTGAAGTCCGCGAAGCTCATCACCGTCCGCGAGATCATCGTCCCGATGATCGGCCCGGCCAGCATCGCCAACGACAACGGCACCCCCCAGCCGGTGGGCAGGGGGGCGTCCGGGGGCGAGGGGGCATCCCCGCCGCGGGCTGGTGCGGTCTGGTCCGACATGGCTAAGAACTCTACGCCGAGCACGCGTCGGCGTTCGGCCTCCATCGGCAGGGTACCCGCCCCCACGCCACCCACAACCGGCCGGGCCGAGCATTCTGGAGCTTTTGTATATTGCACGGCCTGCCGCCCCATCCAAGCCCCTGCCCGGCGTGAGGTCGTGGCCGCAGAGCCGCCGCGGCTTTCGAAACCGACACACGAGACCGAAACCAGACCCCCGAGCCCCGCCCATGCCCACGCCCATCCGCGACTTCCTCGCCCACCACTTCCTGCACTACAACGCCCGCGAGCTTGTCGCCGCGGCCAAGGGTTACGAGGCCCACCTCGCCGCCGGTGGGAAGATGATGGTCACCCTCGCCGGGGCGATGTCCACCGCCCAGCTCGGCAAGTCCCTGGCCCGCATGATCCGCGAGGACAAGGTCCACGGCATCACCTGCACCGGCGCGAACCTCGAAGAAGACGTGTTTACCCTCCTCTCGGTCAACGAGTATGAGCCCATCCCCAATTGGCGGGCACTCTCGGCCGAGGACGAGCAGGCCCTCTACGACCGCGGGATGAACCGCGTCACCGACACCTGCATCCCCGAAGACGTCATGCGCCACGTCGAGCACCGGCTGCGCGGCATCTGGGAACGGACACTCAAGAGCGACGAACGCTTCTTCCCCTTCGAGTTCTTCTATGAGGTGCTTGACCAGCCCGACCTCGCCCAGCACTACCAGGCCGACCCGCGGGACTCCTGGCTGCTCGCCGCGAAGGAGAAAAACATCCCTGTCTACACGCCCGGCTGGGAGGACTCGACCATCGGCAACATCTTCACCGCCTGGGCGATGAAGGCGGACGTCTACAACCACTGGTGCCTGCGCACCGGCACCGAGCAACTCGCCCACCTCGCTCGCTGGTACCGCGAGGCGAACGGCCTGCCGCGTGATGGCAAGCCCGGCGAGGCGACCAAGCCCGGCGTCGGGTTCTTCCAGATCGGCGGGGGCATCGCCGGCGACTTCCCCATCTGTGCCGTACCCATGATGATCCAGGACCTCAAGTGGGAGGACACCCCGTACTGGGGCTACTTCTGCCAGATCAGCGACGCGACCACGAGCTACGGCGGGTACAGCGGCGCGGTCCCCAACGAGAAGATCACCTGGGGCAAGCTCGAGGTCAACACCCCCAAGTTCATGATCCAGTCCGACGCCACGATCGTCGCCCCCCTGATCTTTGCGTGGGTACTGGGGGACTAGACCGACATGCGGCGCACATAACGACCCGGGCCGAAGACGGTCGCGGTCTATCCGCACATCGTTGGCTGGGTTTTGCATGCGACGTTTGCGGCGGGGTCGCGTCGCGGGTCCAATAGCCGGATGGTCTACGCGGTGCTGCTGCTGGTCGTGGTGTCTTTCGCGGTGGCGTACCCGCTGTGCGGGTGGCTGGTGCGGGCGAGCGGCCGGCGGGGGTGGGTCGATGTCGGGGGCGGTGAGGCTCACAAACCGGTGGGTCGGGTCGTCCCGAACGTGGGCGGGGTGGGCGTGTTCTGGGGCGTCTTCGGGCCCGCGGCACTGGGCCTGCTCGCGCTGTGGCTGGTGCCGGCGTCGGCCTGGCCGGCCGCGGTGGGAGAGCACGTGCCCGGGGCGCGGCGGATCAGTGTCGCCGCGGGGGTGCTGCTCGCGTCCCTCGCGTTGCTGCACGGGCTGGGGCTGGTAGACGACCGCAAAGCACTCGGGCCCTGGCTCAAACTCGCGGTGATGCTCGGCCTCGCGGTGCTGCTCGCTACCGTGGGGCAGACCCGGCTGCTTGAAATGCTCGACACGCACGGGGCCCCGGGTTACGCCGCGTCGGCCGCGCTGACGGCGGTCTGGGTCGTGCTCGTCATGAACGCTTTCAACTTCCTGGACAACATGGACGGGCTCAGCGGCGGCGTCGCGGCCATCGTCTGTGTGCTCTACGGCACGGCGACACTGGTCTCCGGCCAGTTTTTTGTCGCCGCGCTCTGCGCCTTGCTGCTCGGGGCGTTGCTGGCATTCCTACGGTTCAACGTCCACCCCGCCAAGCTGTTCATGGGGGACGGCGGGTCGCTGGTCGTCGGATTGCTGGTCGCGGTGGTCTCCGTACGCACAACATACGTGAACCCCGAACCCGGCAGCACGGACCCGGGCGGGCTGGGGCCGGCCTGGTATGCGGTGCTGATGCCGCTGATGGTCCTGGCTGTACCGATGTACGACTTTGTCAGCGTCACGGTGATTCGGCTACGCGACGGGCGGAGCCCGATGGCCGGGGACCGCAACCATTTCTCGCACCGGCTGGTCCGCAAGGGCCTGAGCCCGCGGGCCGCGGTGGCGGTGATCTGGCTGTGTACGCTGGCGACGGGGCTGGGCGGGGTGATGCTCGGGTCGATGACCCGCTGGCAGGCGATGCTTGCCGCCGGGCAGGTGCTGGCGGTACTCGGGTTGTTAGCGGTGCTGGAGTGGCGTGTGCCGGACCGTGACACGGCGTAGTGCCGCGGCTGGACGTCTTTGACGAATCGATCTGTGGGGGACGGTTAGTAGGCCGCGCAAAAAAAGCCGCCGGCAGTGAGCCGGCGGCGGGGGAGTCGTGAGTTGTCTTCGCGGGATCAGCCGCCCAGCAGCGGGTTGCGGCCGATGTCGAAGGCGTCGGGGTTATCGTTCAGGCCGGGGTACAGGAGTTCTTCCTGCTCGGACTGGATGATGATCGTCGGCTTGATCAGGATGAGCAGGGTGCGCTCGTCCTTGACCGTCGCGGTGTTGGTGAACAGCCGGTTGATGTATGGCAGCTTGGAGAGGACCGGCACGCCGGACTCGATCTCCGATTCACCGACGAGGCGTTGGCCGCCGACCAGGAGCGTGCCGCGGTCGGGGATGCTGACCGTCGCACGCACCTGAGTGATCTCGACCTCGGGGGCCTCAATGAACGCCGAGCCGCCGGGGGTGATGACGCCGTTGATGTCCGTGACCGGGCCGCCCTGCTGCGGGATGGTGCGGATGGGCTGCCGGACGGTCGCCAGCGACGGCCGGAGGGTCATGGTGACGTAGCGCCGGTCGGCCGAGATCGTGCCTTCAACGTCGAGGATGACACCCGACTGGGTGACCGAGAGGGTCGGGTCGAACCCGCCGGTGTCGGGGATGGGCTCGAGGTCGGAGACGAAGGAGATCTGTTGGGCGACCATCACGTAGGCCCGCTGGCCGTTGAAGAACGTGATGCGGGGAGCGGTCAGCGAGAGCGAGTTCTGCTGAGCGAGGGTCGCGGTGACCAGGAGGTTGACCTGGATGTCGTCCACGAAGCCGACGCCGAGCTCGAGCCCGCGAGCGATCGCACCGGCGTCACCGGCGGTGAACGCGGGGGGGGTCAAGCTGTTGGTGACGCGGTTGGCGATCCCGCCGGCGGTGGTGCCGATGGTGTTGTTGAACGCCGGGCCGCCGCCGGGGCCGAAGTTTTCGGGCGGAGCACCAGCGGAGAAGTTGTTCGCCGCGCCGCCTTGGTTCACGGTGATCGGGAACCACGACGAGCCGTTGTCGGGCAGGCCGTCGGTCGCGTCGGGGATCATGTCGCCGTCGGTGTCGACGTTGAGCAGGGTGTCGGTGTTCAGGGCCTGGAACGCCAGGTCCAGGTCGACGCCGAACTCTTCGAGGAAGTGCTCATCGACCAGGAGGAAGCGGGCTTCCACGGAGATCTGGATCGCGCGGGTCTCGCGGAGGCTGCTGAGCAGGGCGAGGATGTCGCGGTGGTTGTTGTTGGTGGTCTTGACGATCAGGTTGCCGTTGAGCTCTTGGAGCGTCGAGTCTTCGTCCAGCCACTCGTCGGGGTTGCCGACGGTGTCCTGGATGAGTTCGATGATCTCGTCGATCAGTTCGTCGCGGGTCGGGGTGTCTTCCTCGGCCTGGTCGTTGTCGTCGCCGAACAGCCCGCCGCCGCCGCCGCCACCCCCCCCGCCGCCGCCACCACCACCGCCGCCGTTGGAGCCGCCGGTGTTGGTGTTGGAGAGCGCCTCGTTGAGGTCGAACTCGGGGGCGTTGGTGAAGTTGGGGACCTGGACGAGCAGGTCGCGGATGTCGTAGATACGCACCTCGGTCGAGGTCTTCAGGTCCGCGAGGGTGGAGACCTGGATGATGCCCTCGATGATCGAGTAGCCGGCCTTGTCTTCGTCGAAGTTCTCGGCGCTGGCCTGGTCGAGGACGAGCTTGAGCAGCTGGTCGGCGGGGACGCGGGCCAGGGTGATCGAGATCAGGGTGTCCTGGTCGATGCCCACCAGCTCGAGGGCCGGCCAGTTGACGGCGATGTTTGCGCCGCTGGTGTCGCGGATGTAGTCGATGATGCTGCCCAGGCCGGCCGCGTCGAAGTTGACGGTGACGATCCGGCGGAGGGCGAGCTGGGCCGTACGGTTGGCCTCGGTCTCACCGGAGTTGTTGTCCAGGCCGGCAAGCCGCATCTGGGTCAGCTCCGGCCAGTTGCCGGGGTAGGTCAGCAGTTCGTCGTAGGGGATGATCGCTTCGTCGTTGATAAGCTGCTGGTTGGAACGCATCAGGTCGAGCTGCCGGCGGAGACGCACGGCCTCCTGGCTCACCATGACGTCCTGCAGCAGGTCCCGGAGCGACTCGACCGCGGCGTTGCTGGGGTCCAGGAAGAGGGCGGCCTCGAGCTCGACCAGCGCTTCTTCGTACTTGCGGTCGAGCTGCAGGGCACGGGCGTTCCGCAGGCGGGCCTGGACTTCCTCGGCCCGGCGGCGGTCGGCCTCGCGGGTCGCTTCGCGCTCCGCAGCCTCCTGCTCCATCGCGGCGCGGCGGGCCTGTTCGGCCTCGTAGTTCGCCCGCGTGTTGTTGATCTCGGTCTGCATCCGGGCGGCCCGGGCGACCAGCTCGTTCCGCTCGTTTTCGCCGAAGACCGAGCGGTTCGCGTTGAGCACCGTGCGGGCCTCGATCACCGCGTCGATGGCGGCGTCGTACTCGCGGTTGTTCAGGGCGGTGTTGGCACGGGCCATGGCCTGCTCGTAGCGGGCGATGGTTTCCTGCCGGATGATCGAGATGTCCTGGGCGCGGTTGGTCAGCGGGTCCGCCGGACGGAGCCCCTGGTTCAGCCGGGCCTGGGCGTCGGCGAGCTTGGCCTTGAGCTCTTCGTTGTCCGGGTCGAGCAGCGAGGCCTCTTCGTAGAGCTGCACGGCGAGGTTGATCTGGCCGTTACGCATCGCTTCGTCGGCCTGGGCGACCTTGTCGTCGGCGAGTTGGGCGCGGGCCTGGACCAGCAGGTCGTTGCTCGGCGGGCGGGCGGCGACGCGCTCGCTGCCCAGCTCATCGCGGAGCGATTCGATCTCGGCTTCCGCATCGGCCAGGCGGGCCTGGGCGTCGGCCAGCTCCTGGTCGGACGCGTTGCCCGACTCGGCGGCCTCGGCTTCGACCTCGGCACGGGCGACAGCCGCCTGGGCGTCGCGCACGGCCTGGATCTGCGCCAGCTTCGTGCTGATGCTGTCTTCTTCGAACGGGCTGAGCATCACGCCCATCCCGAGCACCGACTCGAGCTTCGCCTGGGCGCCGGTGATGTTGCCGGCCAGGAGGTCCTGGTCGGCGAGGGCGAGCAGACGGCGGGCGGCGGACAGGTCGCCCTGCATCAGGCGCTGGGCCTGCGCGAGGCGGGCCGACGCGGTGCGGGTCTGCAGGTCGGTCACACCCTCGCTCGAGCGGGCCGACAGGTAGTGGTCGACGGCGTCGGCGAAGGCACCGGCCTGCATGGCGGCGTCGCCGGCCTCGATGTGCTGGGCAGCGGTCATCGCCGGGGCGGCAGGCGCTTCGACGACCTCGGCGGGCTGCTCGGCCTGTTCGGCGGGCGGCTCGACCTCGATGCCGGCGAGGCGCTGCTCGATGGTGGCGATCGTCGTGTAGAAGTTCGGGCGGAGCTCGTCGGGCAGTTGCAGCTCGTCGACCCGGCGGAGCACGGCCTGGGCTTCTTCAAGCTGGCCCGCTTCGTACAACTCGATGCCCTGGGCATAAAGCTCCTGAGCGGTGGGTTGTGCGTCCTGAGCAAGGGCCATGCCCGCGGTCGCGGGGGTGGAGATGCCGAGCCAGACGCCGGAGCATAGGACTGCAACGAGGGCGGATGTACGGATGCGCAACGAAGGCCTCCCAAAAAAACGGGGTTGTAGCGCAGGACACGAAACCATCGTCGTCCTGTCGGTGAGCCGCGCGTCTTGCGGCGTTACTCTCGGTCAGCGTCGGTGCGATCAGGCGACGGGCCTGCCCGCTGAACGCCGACTTCATCAAGTATTCCTACCAGCCGGGAAGTGTAAAGCCACCGGTAACCTACTGCAAGTAGAGTTTTCAAGGTCGGTTGCAGTTTTTCCCGAACCCCGGTGATCGCCCCTTATCCGGGCCGGAGAACCCCCCGGTTTAACAGTCCGGTAACCCGGACAATTCGCCGGTTGGCGCAGCACCCTGGGCTTTGCTATACTGCCCGGCTCGCTCCACCCCACCGCCGGTGAAACCGGCCGCAACCCACCGAGGTGACAGATGGCACACAAGAAGGGACAGGGCTCGACCAAGAACGGGCGCGACTCCAACCCCCAATACCGCGGCATCAAGCTCTACGGCGGCGAAACCGCCAAGGCCGGCTCGATCATCGTCCGCCAGTGCGGAACCAAGTTCAAGCCCGGGTTCAATGTCGGCATCGGCAAGGACGACACGCTGTTCGCCCTCACGCCCGGCACCGTCGAGTTCCAGGGCCGCAAGGTCCACATCCGCGAAGCAAGCTGAGCCGGGCCGACCCCCGGCACAACCCTTGATCCCCGAAGCCCACGTTCAGCGAACGTGGGCTTTCTAGTATGACCCAGGCACCCCAGACCCCCTATGTTTATCGATTCCGCCAACATCCTGGTCCGCTCCGGCAAGGGCGGCGACGGCTGCGTCGCCTTCCACCGCGAGAAGTACGTCGCCAAGGGCGGGCCCAGCGGCGGCGACGGCGGCAACGGCGGGTCGGTCGTGCTCGTCGCCGACCCGTCCGTCGAGACGCTCATGGACTTCGCCGGCCGACACCACTGGTTCGCCGAAGACGGCCAGCAGGGCGGGTCCAAGGGTATGACCGGCAAGAAGGGCCAGGACCTGGAGGTCCGCCTGCCCGTCGGCACGCTGGTCTACGAGAACCCCCCGGAGATGCTGGCACCCAAGGAGCCGGACCCCGACGACCCTGACCGCTTCCTCGAAGAGGTCTTCCTCACGGGCACCGAGCGGGCCCACCTCGGGCAGGTCCGCTCGCCGCAGCCCGGTGAAGCGCCGTCGGGACCGCTCATGGTGGACCTCAACGAGCCGGGCATGCGCTACGCGATCGCGCAGGGCGGCCGGGGCGGGTTCGGCAACGAGCACTTCAAGTCCGCGACCAACCAGACCCCGCGCGAGGCCACGCCCGGTGAGCCGGCGGTCGAGCACTACCTGCGCCTGGAGCTGAAGCTCATCGCGGACGTCGGCCTGTTGGGCAAGCCCAACGCGGGCAAGAGCACGTTCCTCGCGCGCATCAGCGCCGCGCAGCCGAAGATCGCCGACTACCCGTTCACTACCCTCAAGCCGCAACTGGGGATCGCCCGGCTGGACGCGGGCCGGCCCGCGTCGGCGACGAGCGTGGGCCGACGCCTGGTGGTGGCGGACATCCCCGGGCTGATCGAGAACGCCCACCAGGGCCAGGGGCTGGGCATCCGGTTCCTCAAGCATGTCGAGCGGACGCGGGTGCTGCTGCACGTGCTGGAGATCGAGCCGACCGACCGCAGCGACCCGATCGAGAACTACCGGGTGATCCGCAACGAGCTGGCGCAGCACAGCAAGACGCTCGCAGAGAAGCCGGAGGTTGTCGTGCTGAGCAAGCAGGACCTGCTGGGTGGTGCCGAGGACGCTAAGGTCGCGGCGGAACTGATCCGCGAGCAGCTCGGCGTGGAGGTGCTCACGATGAGCGCCGCGACGGGCGAGGGCGTCGCCGAGGTGCTCGAGGCGTGCTGGCGGCTGCTGGACGGCACGCAGAAGCAGCGGCCGGCCTGGCGCGGGATGGACGACGCCTAGCCCGGCTGCACCCCTGCGCCCAGCCGTTATCATCATGGCCGCTCCGCCCTCCCGCCTTGTGTGTGTGCGTTCATGATCAACCTCCTGGCAGTCAGCGTCGGCAACACCCGGACACGGGTCGGGTCGTTTGTGGATGGCAAACTCCTGGAGGTCTCGACCTTCCGCAACGACCGGCGGGAGAAGATCGGCTCGGCCATCGACGCCGCCTACGCGCCGCTCACTGACCGGGCCGACGCGAGCATCCTGCTCTCGACCGTCGACCCCGAGCGCGGCGAGCAGGTCGAGAAAGCCATCAAGGAACAGCTCGGCCGGGACGTCCTCCGGGTCGAGCGCGACATGCCGATCCCCGTCGGCCGGCAGCTCGACCGCGAGGCGATGGTCGGCGAAGACCGGTTGCTCAACACCGCCGCCGCATTCGATAAGCACAAGCAGTCGTGCGTCATCGTGGACGCGGGCACGGCCATGACCATCGACCTGGTCGACGGTGCGGGCACGTTCCACGGCGGCGCGATCACGCCCGGCGCGCAGCTCATGCTCGACTCGCTGGGCCAACGCGCCGCGCAGCTCCCGGAGATCGAGCTCCGCAAACCCGAAGAGGTCGTCGGCCACAACACCGCCGAGGCCATGCTCTCGGGCGTGTTCTACGGCATGCGCGGCATGGTCCGCGAGGTGGTCGAGCAGATCGCCACGTCGATCAACCAGTTCCCGCTGGTCATCGCGACCGGTGGGGACGCGCAGGTGCTGTTCCGCGACTGCGAGATCGTCGAGCGGGTCGTGCCGGACCTGACGCTGTGGGGCCTGGCCGTCACGCTCCGCACCGCGCTGGAGCAGGCCGAGGACCACGGGTCCGGCAGCTGACGAGGCCGGCCGATGACGCCCCCCGATGCCATCGACAACGCGCTGCGACGGGTCCGCCTCTACTGGTGGTCGGCGATCCTCGTGATCGCGCCGCTGCCGTTTGTGATTACCCCGATCGCCGGGGCCGGGTGGGTCGAGGTCGCGCCGCAAGAGGCGTACGCCGACGCGAAACGGTTCACGGTGATGGTGCTGGTCCTGGGCGCGGCGCTTGCCGCGGCGGGGCTGCTCGCCCGCAACCAGGCCTACAAAGCGCAGTGGCAGGGCGACGTGGTGACGCCCGCGGGGTACACCCGGGGCAACGCGCTGTTCTTCGGGCTGCTCGTCACCGGGGCGGTGATGATCGCCGCCGCAGGGGTCGCCGTCGGCTACCCCGCGCCCACGTTCACCGCTGCACCCGTCTACCTGGGCCTGCTCATCTTCAACCGGCCCAACGGCAAGCCCATGCGACCCCAGCCGCCGCGCATCCGGGGCGAGGACGGGGACCCGACGTGACCCGCCTGCACCTGGCCACCGCGACCACGCCCGGCGCGATCGCGCTGCTCCAGCTCCGCGGCCCCGACGCCGTGCGCGTCCTTGCGCAACTCACCGGCCGATCCGACTGGCCCGACGGCCGGGTCCGGCTGTGCAGCTTCGACGGCATCGACGAGGGGCTCGCGGTCGTGCGCCAACCCGAGCCCCATGACGGCGACGCGTGGGCGCAGCTCATGCCCCACGGCGGGCCGCGCGTCGTTCAGCAGCTCATCGACCGGCTGATCGGGCTCGGCTGTACCTACGACCCCGCGCCCGACCCGCGCATCGTCTACCCCGAGGCGGCGTCGGCGATCGAGGCGGACATGCTCGACACCGTTGCCCGTGCCGCCAGCCCCGCCGCGATCGACCTGCTCACCGAACAGCCCGCGCGTTGGCGCGCGAGTTGGCCCATGCCCGAGGCCGATCGCCAGGCGCAGCGCACCGCGATCGCCGAGCGCTCGCGGGTACTGCACCGGCTGATCGTACCCGCGACGGTTGTAGTGGCCGGGCCCGCGAACGTCGGCAAGTCCACGCTGACCAACGCGCTGATGGGCCGGGCCGTCAGTCTCGTCGCCGACCTGCCCGGCACGACACGCGACTGGGTGGGCGGGCTGGTCGAGCTGCGCGCGGGCGATGGGCCCGAAGTCGCGGTGCGCTGGCTGGACACCCCGGGGCTGCGTGACAGCGACGACGCGGTTGAGCAGCGCGCGATCGCGCTGGCCCGGCGGGTCGTTGCGGAGGCGGACGTGCTGATCGCGATGCGCGATGACGCGAGCGATTGGCCGGGGGCGCAGGCCTTGCCCCGGACGCCGGACCTGTGGGTCGTCAACAAGTGCGACGATGCTGCAGAGGCGACCGACGAAGACGCCCGCGATGCGGGTCTTGCCCCGTCCATGCCGCTGCGCATCAGCGCGGCGCAGCAACACGGCCTGGGTACGTTGCAGCAGCGGGTGCTCGCCCGGCTCGGGCTCGACGTGCTGGGTGACGATCTGCCGTGGGCGTTCTCGCCGACGCTGCAGGCGTGGGCAGCGGGGGAACACGCGGATATCGACGCGTATCTCGCAGAGGCCGCGCGATGTGAATAGCCGCCGCGTCACACGCGGCGGGGTGCTGCCGATACCGCATCGCACAAACGATCGCTGCCGCGCTGCACAGCACCCTGCCGTTCTAATCCTCCCGTGCCGCCCGGCGTGCTTCGCGCAGCGCGTCGGTCAGACGTTCGGTGTCCGCCTCGCCGTGGTCCCCCCAGCCGCGCTCGAACGCGCTCAGCGCCTGGCCCGCGGCGTCGAACTCCCCGGCCGTGGTGTGGGCCTCGATCGCCGCGACCTCCGCCGCGTAGGCGTCCTGCAACTCCGTCAGCTTCGCGCGGGCGTCGTCGGCGAACGCCGCGGTCGAGCCGATCGACAACGCTTCCATCAGGAGCGGCAGCGCGTCTCCCCGTCGGCCGCGGTCGGCCATGCGTCGGCCGCGCTCGTAGGCGCGCTTGGCGTCGCGGTGCAGCGGCAGCTCGAACGCGTGGATCGCCGACGCGAGGTGCTCGGCCGAAGGCAGGTCGTCGTCGCCGTGCATGGGCTCGTCGATCACCGTTACGCCGAACCCCGCACGCTGGTACGCCACCGCCGCGAGCAGCGCGAGCTCGCGCTCGATGCCGTCTTCGCCGTTGAAGTACGCCAGCAGCGACCGCCGCGACGCCTCGCGGAGCAGGCCGCGGTCGGCGTTCTCGGCGAAGCCCTCGTAGGTGTCGCCGCGGTGGTCCAGGTCGGCCGGGAACGCGCCGCCGAACAGCATGAACGCCGCGCGGAAGACCTCGGGGGTGAGCACCGCCGCGGCGTTGGCGACGGTGACGCCGTTGTCCTTGCCGACGATGTAGACCCGCCGGGGGTCGAGCGTGTAGCGTTCCGCGACGAGCTGCAGGCCGTAGACCGCCCGCGCGTGCGCGAACCACGGCCGGTACGCCGACCCGGCGGGGAAGCCGACCCAGACCAGATTGTGGTCGGTCAGCGCCTTCCGCCAGCTCTCCGGGCACCGGCGGAGCACGCCCGACTGCATCATCACCACCACGCCCGCGGGCCGGTCGGCGCGGTAGGTCTCCGGTACCTCGATGAACCAGTCGGTGCTGGTCCGGTCGCCGTCGTTGGTCGGCTGGTTGGGGGACCGCCGGTAGGTGTCGGTGTCGTCGTCGCGCGGCTCCCACCCGTAGCGCAGGCGGGTCTCGTAGATGACGCGGTAGGGGATGCCGGGCGTGTCGATGCTGTAGTGCCCGGTGCGGTGGCGCGGGTCGGGCGCGCCGGGATCGGCCGGGGCATCGTCGTCGCCCTGCGCCGACGCGGGTGCCGCGAAGCAGCAGCACGCCAACAGCACCGCGAGTACGTCCCACGCCTTGCCCCGTCGCCTCATCACACGCTCCTCGCCCCGCGTACCCGCCGGCTAGTCGTCCTCGCCCGCGATCTGGTCGCGCATCTTGGTGTCGGCCTGGATGTTGTTCATCTTGTAGTAGTCCATCACGCCCAGGTTCCCACTGCGGAACGCGTCCGCCATCGCCTTGGGCACGTCCGCCTCGGCCAGCACCACCAGCGCGCGGTTCTTCTGCTCCTCGGCGCGGAACTCCTGTTCCTGCGCGACCGCCATCGCGCGACGCTTCTCCGCCTCGGCCTGGAAACGGACCTTGTCGGCCTCGGCCTGGTCGGCCTGGAGCTTCGCGCCAATGTTGTCGCCCACGTCGATGTCCGCGATGTCGATCGACAGGATGTCGAACGCCGTGCCCGCGTCCAGCCCTCGCTCCAGGACGACCCGCGAGATCCGGTCGGGGTTCTCGAGCACGTCCTTGTGCGAGCCCGACGAGCCGATCGTCGTCACGATGCCCTCGCCGACGCGGGCGATGATGGTCTCTTCCAGCGCCCCGCCGACCAGCCGGGCGAGGTTGGCCCGGACGGTCACGCGGGCGCGGGCCTTGAGCTGGATGCCGTCCTTCGCCACCGCGTCGATCGTGTTCCGCCCGGTCTGCGCCGCGGGGCAGTCGATGACCTTCGGCTTCACCGAGGTCTGCACCGCCTCGAGGATGTCCCGGCCGGCCAGGTCGATCGCACAGGCCGTGTCCCAGGGCAGCTCGATCTTCGCGCGGTCCGCGGCGATCAGGGCGTTCACCACGCGCGGCACGTTGCCCCGTGCGAGGTAGTGCGTCTCGAGCTGGTTGGTTGAGACCTGGAGCCCGGCCTTCACCGCCTGGATGCGCGAGAGCACGATCGTGTTCGTATTCACCTTGCGGAACCACATCCCGATCAGTGAGCCGAAGCTGACGGGCGCACCCGACACGCGGGCCTGCAGCCAGAGGTTGAAGAACTTGCTGACCACTAGCACAAAGACCAGCGCGATGATGATGCCGACGATGATCACGACCGTCAGGATCACGGTGATCGGGTCGACGGCCAGGGTGGTCGGGGGCTGGAGGGTGTCGGGCGTGGGCATGGTGGGCCTCTCGGGGCGGTCGGAGTCGTGGGTACGGGCGGGGCGTAGATGCGGGGCCCGGGTTGATGCATCATCGTAGCCGGACCGAGCGGAGGCAAGCGCGGGCCCGCCGGGGCCGACGCCGCGGGCGGGGTTGCCGTACCATACCCCGCTCGGGAACCGCAAGGGAGCGAAACGGATGCGAGCGATTGTCACCGGGCAGATCGGCGTCGACAAGAAGGGCTACCTCCGGCAGGTCGTCGACCTCGCCGGCCAGCGGGGCACGAACGTCGGGCTCTACAACGTCGGCCAGATGATGTATGCCGAGGCCCCGGACGTCCGGCCCGGTCGGATCCTCGACCTGCCGCTGGCCCGGCTGCGCTCGCTCCGCCGCGCCGCGATGAAGGACATCATCACCCAGTCCGAGGGCCAGACCCACGCCATCCTCAACACCCACGCCACCTTCCGCTGGCGGCACGGGCTCTTCGCCGCGTTCGACTTCGACCAGGTCCAGCAGTTCAAGCCCGACGTGCTGATCTGCCTCATGGACAACATCGAGGTCGTCCACGCCCGCCTGCACGAAGACTACACCTCCGACGCGACGCTCAAGGACCTGATGGTCTGGCGCGAGGAGGAGATCATGGCCACCGAGCTGCTCGCGCAGGCGTTGGGCATCCCCACCCAGTTCTACGTCCTGTCCCGCGGCCGGGAGGTCGACACCGTCGAGACCTGCTACCGGATGGTGTGCAAGCCGGAGATGCGGAAGGTCTACCCCAGCTTCCCGATGACGCACGTCGAGAAGCTGCCGGACGTGCGCAAGGTGATCGACGCGTTCCGCGCCGAGCTGGCGGACAAGTTCATCGCGTTCGACCCGGGGGACGTGGACGAGAAGCTGCTGCTGGACGCGGCGCTGGAGGCGGTGAAGAACGGCGAGGACTTCATCGAGGCCGACGCCGGCACGTTCCGCCCCGGGCAGAAGCTGCAGGTGCCCGTCCGCGAGGTGCTGGACATCGCCCGGGACGTGGACGGCCAGATCTACACCCGCGACTTCCAGATGGTCCGCCAGAGCGACATGATCGTCTCGCTGGTGCCCGAGCTGCCCGGCGGCGCGCCGGGGCTGAGCTCCGGCGTAGAGCGCGAGCTGCAGCACGCCTTCGACCACAGCCGGGACGTCTACGTCGTCTACCACCCCCAGAAGCCGCCGAGCCCGTTCATCACCGAGACGGCGACCAAGGTCTTCAAGACCACGGATGAGGCGATGGCCTACTTCGAGGCACAAGGCTTCCTGGTCCAGGGCAACCTGTTCGGGCATTAGCGCCAACCGGCGCAAGTCACACATCATCTCGCAAGCCGGGCCCGAGCGCAGCGCCGGCCCGGGTGTTGCTCGACATCGCATTGACATAGAAAAACCGGGCCGGCGCTGCGCTCGGGCCCGGCTTGGGGCTGCATTGCGTGTGTCGGTGGGGTGGCGTGCTTATCCCGGGACCGGGGCGGGACGTGGGCCCGGGCGGGGGCCGGGGTTGTCCGGCTGGGGGTTGTTCTGGGGCACGGGGGCCGGCCGTGGCCCGGGGTTGTTCTCGGGCTGCGGGTCGGGGTTGTTGCGGGGGACCGGCGCGGGGCGGGGGCCGTCGCGGCGGGGGGCCGGGTCGTTGCGCGGGGTGGGGTTTTCGGGGTCAGCGTTGGGGTCGTTGAGCGGGACGGGGGCGGGGCGTCGGCGGTCGCCGGGGTCGGTGCGCGGGTCGTTGCGTGGGTTGGTATCGTCGCCGGGCACGACAACCGGACCCGGCCGGCGGTCGCGGCGGGAGTTGCCGCCGACGGATTGCTCGGCCCGGATGCGGCGGGGCTCGACCTTGGTCACGGTGGACACGCCGGTCGCCAGCGCGGTGCGGACGGAGTTCACTGTGACGCCTTCCATCACGATGGTGTCCATGTATGTTTCGAGGTTGCGGTAGATGACGCCCTGGTAGGTGTTGCGCGTGGTGGTGGTCGTGTTGATCCCCTGGCCGGAGGTCTCGAACTCGTAGGCGACGTCGATGCCGAACTGGATGACAGCGACGCGTTGGCCCTCGACCTCATCCACGCCGAGGTAGCGGAACTCGCCGCCGCCCTGGTGCGTTGCGCCCGGCATGCTGATGCCGACCGGCAGCCCGCCGATCGCGTCGCCCTCGACGGTCCACGTCGTGTCGGGTTGGATCTGGCCGGCGGGGTAGAGCAGGCGGGGGTCGTAGAACCCGCTGTACTCGACCATGTCCTTGAAGTCTTCCATGATCGGCGTGGGCGAGTCGACGTCACAGTCCCAGTAGCCGTCCTCGACGGTGTAGGTGTACTTGAAGCCGTTGATCTCGTGGCCGGTGGTCTCCTCGGTGGATTGGCCGTTGAACCGGTACTCGGCCTCGTTGCGGTACTCGACGAGCGTGATGCTCGCGCCGGTGATCGTGCCGCCGGTGATCTGGTCGATGTCGTAGCGGACGCGGCTGGTGATCTCGGACTCGATCGTGCCCTCGAACGGGTTGTTGCCGTAGTCGAGGATGTACCGGCCGCGTTCGGTGGGCTCGCCGGTGATGTTGTATTCGTACTGCTGGCCCTGGGTGGGGGCGGGGCCCTGGAGGTTGACGGCCTGGCTGTGCGCGAGCGGTGCGGCGGCCAGCGCGGCCAGTGCGAGCAGGGCGGGGCGCATGCGTGTCATGGCGGGGTCCTCGGAGTTCGGCGTCGGGATCGAGACGGTGAGCCGGAACGATTCGATCATTAACACTAACCGCTCGCCCCAAGAACACCAAGGGGGCTGACGGAAAAGACGCGTGGGACCGGCGGGGGTTACCCGTGCCGGCCGGCTTGGGCGAGCAGGGCGGCGTGGCAGCGGCAGCCGAGGTGGAACCGGTCCAGGCCGAAGTGCTCGTCGGGGCTGTGGATGCTGTCGGTATTGAGCCCGAAGCCGATCAGCAGCGAGTCGAGCCCGAGTTTGTCCTTAAGGTCGGCGATGACGGGGATCGTCGCCCCCTCGCGGATCAGAGCCGGCGGACGCCCGACGACCTGCTGGATCGCCGCCGACGCGGTCTGCACCCACGCGCTGTCGGCGGGGACGGCGACGGGGTCGGCCTCGCCATGCTGGGTGATCTCCCACCGGCAGCCGCCGACATCGTGCGTGTGGACCCAGTCTTTGAACTGCTGCGCGAGTTTGCCGGGGTCCATGTTCGCGGGAATCCGGAAGCTCACTTTCGCGCCGGCGAAGCGGGGGATGACCGTCTTCGCGCCTTCGCCCATGTACCCGCCGTACAGCCCGTTGACATCGCAGGACGGCCGGGACCAGCGCCGCTGAAGCGTGGTCAGCCCGGCCTCGCCGAACGGCTCGGCCCCGACGTCGCCCAGGTACTTCGCCTCGTCAAACCCCAGCTTCTCCCACTGCGCCGCTTCTTCCGTCGGGACGTCGGCGACGTCGTCGTAGAACCCGGGGATCGTGACGCGGTTGCCGTCGTCCATGAGCTTGCCCAGCACACGGGTGAGGAGGTTCGCCGGGTTCGCGAGCACGCCGCCGTACAGCCCCGAGTGGAGGTCGCGCGACGGGCCGTAGAGCTTGAGGTCGAAGTAGACCAGCCCGCGCAGGGCGTAGGTGATCGCGGGTGTCGGGCCGTCCTTGCCCTCCCACATGCCGGTGTCGCTGACGACGCAGATGTCGGCCTGGAGGTCTTCGATGCGGTCTTCGAGCACCCTGGGCAGGGTGACGCTGCCGGTCTCTTCCTCGCCCTCGATGAGCAGGGTGACGTGGCAGGGCAGCTTCTGGCCGGTGGCGTGGTAGCTGCGCATGGCTTCGAGGAAGCACATGACCTGGCCCTTGTCGTCGCAGGCGCCGCGGGCGTAGAGCTTGCCGTCGCGGACGTCGGGCTCGAAGGGCGGAGTGGTCCAGCCGTCGAGCGGGTCGGGTGGCTGCACGTCGTAGTGGCCGTAGAACAGGATGCGTGGCGCGTCGGGGTTGGCGACGTGTTTATCGGTTGTGCGGGCGATGACCACCGGGTGCCCGCCGTCGGCGGAGACAGTCTCGGCGGAGAGCCCGAGCGCCTCGATGTACCGCGCGACCCACGCGGCCCCGTCCTTGACATGCCCGGCAAACGCCGGGTCGGTGCTGACGCTGGGGATCGACAGCAACTCGCTGAGCAAGGCGACAGCGTGTTCGCGATCGGCGTCGAGGTGGGCGAGGGCGGCGTTGAGGTCGGTCGGGGCGTTGAGGTCGGTCGGGGCGTTGAGGTCGGTCGGCATGGCGTGCTCGCAGGATGAACGGGTCGGCCGCTCCATGGTAGCCGCCCGCCGCGATCTGTTGCGTGAAACGATCGGCCGACCCGTCGTCCTTCTGCCCGTGTGTTACGCTATGGCCCTGAACCGTACTTTTTCTATGAGGAAACTGACATGCTGAAGCGATCGATGATGTGGATGATGATGCTCGTGTTCGTGGCCGCCCCGGCCGGCTTGGCGTCTGCCGCGGGTGCCGAAGACCTGCACGGCCGGTGGGAGCTGAAGACCATCGAGATCCAGGGCGAGACCCAGGATGCCCCCGAGGGTGCGCTCGCGATCGTCTTCAATGAAGACGGCACCATGGCCATGATCCAGGAAGGCCAGGAGGCCGACACCGGCCGGTACACCGTCGCCGGCGACCAACTGACGGTCACCACCGACAGCGACGGCGAGACCGAGTCCGCGACCTACTCGGTCCAGGGCGACACCTTCACGCTGTCCTTCGATGCGGGCCAGGGGGTCATGCTGAAGATGACCTTCAACCGCGCGGTCACCGAGTAGCCGCACAACCGAGCACCGCCCGCTACCGGAACGGCGGCGGCGGGACAAACCGCGAAGCACGGGCGCGTCGGTCTGCAGTGATGTGGGCCAGGACGCGCCCGTTTTCGATGCGCGTCTCGAACACGACCGCGGGGGGCTCGGTGTCCGGCTCGTCGAGGTTCGCCCCGGTTGCCAGGTCGTAGCTCAGCCCGTGGTGCGGGCAGGTGATCGCCCCGGCCGCGACCGGCCCCTTCTCCAGCGGAAGCATCGCGTGCGGGCAGAGGTTCGCGACCGCGCGGACCGTCCCGCCGTCATTCAGCAGCAGCACCGCGAGCCCGTCGTGCTTGACGCACATCCGGCCGCCCACGGGCAGGTCGTGCATGGCCGCGAGGTCGACCCAGACGTTGGGCGGAGCGTCAGGAGGCGGGTCTGGTGTATCGGGTGGAACCATTGTACGCGCTACGCCAGTGATGCTGGGCGGTCGTCCAGTTCGAGCCGGCCGTCGCGGAACCGTGCCGCGAACACGGGCACGGGCGGCTCGAGGTCGGGGTAATCGATGTTGACGCCGTTCGTGATGTTGTAGGCGTAGCCGTGGAACGGGCAGGTGAGGACCCGGCCGCGGAGCTCGCCGTCGTCCAGGGGGCGGCCGGCGTGGGGGCAAGCGCTGGCGATGGCGTGCAACTGACCTTCGAGGTTGAAGACGACGACGCGACGGCCATTCACCGTCGTGCACACCCGCCCGCCCGGCGGGAGGTCGGCTTCGACGATCGGCGGGTCGGTCGCGGTATACATCGGCAGGGGACAAGACTTAGGCGATAACGGTCTGGTTGTGAAGATACAGCGGCAACCGACCAAGGGCGAGCCGGCCCGACGGGGCTACACTGCTCTGCCCAATGCCGCGCAGATACCCGCCCGATGCCTGATCAAGCCCCCGACGACCAGCGTTACACCCGGATCGCGCGGTCGCTGTCGGCGCAGGCGCTGGGTATGGCGGTCGACGCATCGCCCTATCGGCCGCGGGCCGGGGAGACACGCCTGTCGATGCTGGCCGTGCGCCCGGCGGCGGGCCTGCTCTCCGACGGAGACACACCGGCCTCGCGCTCAGCGTTCGAGGCGGGGCTGGCGGGGCTGATCGGGCAGCTCGCAGCCGCCCCGGTCGAGGACGCCGGGCCGCTGGGCCGCTTCGTCGACGGCGCGGGGCACCGGCGGGAGGTCTACGGCCCGCTGGTCGCGCACCAGGTCTTCAGCGCGATCGCGCTGGGCCGATCCGCCGCCGGGGCGATCGGCGGCGGGAACGCACGGCGCGCGGTGGATGCGTTGCTTGCACCGCTGGCTGATGCCTGCCACGCAGATACGCTGACCGACTGGGACGAGCCGGGCAGCGCGCCGCGTGTGGCCGGGGCGTTGTGGCGGTCGGTCGCGGCACTGGAGGGCGCGCTGCTGACCAACGACCACGCTGCGGGGCTCGCGGCGCTGGGCGTCATCGGCCGGATCAGCCAGACGCCTGGCCCGGGCGGGGCGCTGCACCCGCAGTCGGCTGGGGACACGCCCGACGCGTGGGTCTACCGCGAGCTGACCGGGCTGCACGCGCTGCATTTAGCGGCGCAGGTCACCCGCGAGACCGGCTGGGCGGTGCGCTGCCGGCAGGTCGCGGCGTACCACCTCGAGCACACCCAGCCGGACTACACGACGTACCAGCCGTGGGCCTTGGCGGTGTTTGCGGAGGACGGAGGCACGGCGGTGTTTGCCGAGCAGCAGCTGCACGATGTGCAGACGCACCTCGCGATCGAGGGGGCGGGGGGCGCGCTGCTGCCGGGACTGCTGCTGGCGGACGCCGCGGCGTCGCTGAGTGGTAGGATGGTGGCTGGCTGGTCGCGATTACGTTTTCAAGGATGAGCCATGCGGATCAGGAAGTCGGGCTGGTATCGTCATTGCATTTTGTGGGCCGGGCTGTCCTGCACCGGCCTGGCATGGGGCCAGCCGGGCGGGGACCCCGCATCCGACCCACCCGCGGCCGACACGGACCCCGCCTCCGAGGTGACCGATGACCAGGCCGTGGTACCGGCGGGAGGCGGCCTGCCCCCGGCCGGCCCGGAGACGAGCCCGTTGGTCGATCGGGTCGAGCTGGCGGTCCAGCACGCCGCGGCGATCGAGCTGGAACAGGAGCTGTCGACGCTGGTCGGGTCGGACGGATTGCCGATCGAGCTGGGCAACGCGGACGTGCGCGCCGCGCTGCGTGATGTCGCGACGCGGTGCGACCTGCTGTCGCACGGCGCTGGGGAGTCGCCGGCGCTGCGGGTCCTGGCGGAGACGCAGGCGCGGGCGCACAACGCGCTGGTACAGGACGCCGCGGCGCACGGCAACGCCGCGGAGGTGGCGCGCGGGCTGACGCAGCTCCGCCACGCGGCGAACCGTCTCGCGGGGCTGGACGTGCCCGGGGCCGAGGCGGCCGGGGCCTACTGGCGGATGCTGGCGGACCTGATCGATGTGAACCGGACGGTGGCCGAGCCACACAGCCGTCGGCTGATCGCGCGCGAGCTGTTCGCGCACTACGTCGCCAACTACGCCGAGGACGCGGCGGGGGATTCGGCGGCGTCGGCGTACCTGGCGGATGTGCGGGTCGCGCTGGCGCGGATGCTCGACGAGGCCGGCCGGCAGCAGGACGCGGTCGATGCGCTGGGCGTCCTGGCGTCGGCCGAGCCGGGCGACGAGCGGTACGAGCAGGTACGCGGTGTGTTGGCCCGTCACGGCCGGCTGGGCGAGGCGGTGTCGTTTGAGTTGACCGGGCCGACGGGCCAGCCCTGGCGCGTCGCGGACCAGGCGGGGCGTCCGCTCCTGATCCACCTCTACCAGCACGGGGTCGAGCCGACCGCCGGCTCGGTCGTGGCGCTGCGTCGGGCGATCGCGCAGGCCCGGCACGGTGGGTTTGCCGTGGTCTCGATCCATGTGGGGGCCGTGGAGCCGGGCCAGAACCTGCCGCCTTGGCCGACGCTGGTGCTCGAGCCCGGATCGCGCGGGGTGCTTGAGGCGTTGGGTGTGGACGCGGTGCCGGCCTATGTCTGGCTGGACGCGGAGGGCCGGCTGGCGTCGATCGGCCGCACACCCGAGGTCGTGACACAGGTGCCCGGTGCCGAAGAACCGCCCGCCGAGGAACCCACGGAGGAACCCGCGGAGAACGCCGCCCCAGCCGGGGATCCAGCGGATGACCCGGCGGGTAACACCCCCGCGTCGTACTGACCACGACGCTTGCGCGATTTTCTTTGTTGTCGGCCCAACCGCCCGCCGAAAGGGGATACCCTATGTCCCCCCATCACCTGTCCCACGAGGCCGAAACGATGTCGAATCACCAAGCCCTTGACCGCTGGGTCGCCCAGGTCGCCGAGCTCTGCCAGCCCGACGAGATCGTCTGGTGCGACGGCTCCGAAGCGCAGTACCAGGAGATGATCGGCCGCATGCTCGCCACGGGCTCGGCGGTGAAGCTCAGCGAGAAGAAGAAGCCCAACTCGATCCTCGTCCGTTCCGACCCGGCCGACGTCGCCCGTGTCGAGGACCGCACGTTTATCTGTTCGGAGAAGGAAGAAGACGCCGGGCCGACCAACAACTGGGCCGACCCCGCCGAGATGAAGCAGAAGCTCGACGGGCTGTTCAAGGGCTGCATGCGTGGGCGGACGATGTACGTCGTCCCGTTCTCGATGGGTCCGGTCGGCTCGGACATCGCGCACATCGGTGTCGAGCTCAGCGACAGCCCCTATGTCGTCGCCAACATGATGATCATGACGCGCGTCGGCCAGCCGGTGCTCGACGTGCTCGGCGAGGACGGGTACTTCGTCCCATGCGTCCACTCCGTGGGCTACCCGCTGGTGCTCACCGACGGCACGACACGCGACGACATCCCCTGGCCCTGCGACAGCGACAACAAGTACATCACGCACTTCCCCGAGACCCGCGAGGTCTGGTCCTACGGCAGCGGCTACGGCGGCAACGCGCTCCTGGGCAAGAAGTGCTTTGCGCTGCGCATCGCCTCGGTCATGGCCCGCGACCAGGGATGGATGGCCGAGCACATGCTCATCCTCAAGCTCACTTCACCCGAGGGCGCGGTCAAGCACATCGCCGCGGCGTTCCCCTCGGCCTGCGGCAAGACCAACCTCGCGATGATGACCCCGACGCTCCCGGGATGGAAGGTCGAGACGGTCGGCGACGACATCGCCTGGATGAAGTTCAAGGAAGACGGCTGCCTGCACGCGATCAACCCCGAGGCCGGGTTCTTCGGCGTCGCGCCGGGCACGAACTACAAGACCAACCCCAACGCCATGGAGTCGATGAAGGAGAACGCCATCTTCACCAACGTCGGCATGACGCCCGACGGCGACGTGTGGTGGGAGGACATCGACCGGCCGGCCCCCGACCACCTGATCGACTGGCTGGGCCAGGAGTGGGTCCACTACGACTCGACACACAAGGCCGCGCACCCCAACGCCCGGTTCACCGCGCCCGCGTCGCAGTGCCCGGTGATCGCCGACAACTGGGAAGACCCCGCCGGCGTCAAGATCGACGCGATCCTGTTCGGCGGGCGGCGCTCGACCGGCCAGCCGCTGGTGCTCGAGTCGTTCTCCTGGGAGCACGGCACGTTCCTCGGCTCGACCATGGCGTCGCAGAAGACCGCCGCCGCCGCGGGCAAGGTCGGCGAGCTGCGCTTCGATCCGATGGCCATGCTCCCGTTCTGCGGCTACCACATGGGCGACTACTTCAAGCACTGGCTGGACATGGGCGATCAGGGCGGCGACAAGATGCCCAGGATCTTCTATGTCAACTGGTTCCGCCGGGCGCAGGACGGCCACTTCCTCTGGCCGGGCTTCGGCGAGAACGCGCGGGTGCTCAAGTGGGTCTTCGAGCGGTGCGACGGCCAGGCCGAGGCGACGCAGACCCCGATCGGCCACCTGCCGACGCCCGGGGCGCTGGACCTCAGCGGATTGGACCTCCCCGAAGAAGACCTGGCCGAGCTGCTGGACGTGGACACCGAGCACTGGCTCCAGAAGGTCCCGGTGTTCCGTAAGCACTACGCACAGTTTGGCGCGAAGCTGCCCGGCCGGTTGGCCGACCAGCTCGACCAGCTCGAGCAGCGGCTCAACGACGCGACCTGACACGCCGGCCCGCGCGGCCGCGACGCAGCCCTGCGAGAAGACCTCCGCCCATGCCCGGCCGCATCCAGTCCGCCCTGACCCGGCACCGCCGGCTGCTCGCGCTGGCGATCTTGGCCGGCGGGGTGGTGGCCGTGCTCGTCTGGGGCGTGCTGTCGCCCTCACACGCCGACCCGTTTAAGGCCGGCTACACCGACGCGGAGCTGGCCCGGCGCATCGAGCGCGGCGCCGCGGTGTTTGCCGAGCAGAACTGCGCCGAGTGCCACGCGACCGCGACCGCGCCCTCGGCCGAGCCGTCGGCGGTATTGAAAGGCCCGACGCTCGTGGGCATCGTCGGCGGCCGGGCGATGCTGGAGGACGGCCGCGTCGTCCCGCGCGACCATCGCTACCTCCGCCGGGCGATCCTCGACTCCCGCGCCGAGGTCGTGGAGGGCTACGGTTTTCAGGTGATGCCCGACTACAGCCACCTGAGCGAGGAAGACCTCGTCGCGGTGCTGCTGTACCTGCGTTCGCTGGAGGCCGAGACGAACGAGTAGGGGGGAGGGCTTTGGGATCTTGTTCGCGCGCGACCCGTCAACGGTTACACTGGACATGGGCCCCGTCGCCTTGGCTTGATTGCCTCGGCGGATGCCGGGCCGGAGTGTGGTGTGGGCCGAGCCTGTGGCAAGCCGCGGGCGCGGAATCAGAGGGCTTGCTTTGCGTCGTCGCGTCCGAACGATCCGCCATTTCGTTAAGCGTCCGCTCATGTGGGTCGGATCAGTGCTGGTTGCACTGACCTACCACCTGCATATGTGGGTCGTCTGGCGGACGGGGCGGGTCGAGGTGATCGGCTGCGACCGGGTGGTCGAGGCGATGCGACGCCACGACCGGGTCGCGCTTGCGCTCTGGCACGAGAACCTGGTGATGGCAATCTACGCGGCCCGCGAGTTCCGCCCGACGACCCTCGCCAGCAAGAGCGATATCGGCAACGTGATCTCGGCGATCCTTGTGCGCATGGGCTACCGCGTCTTCCGCGGCGGTACCTCGCGCAGCAAATCGCGCCGGACGCCGGTCCTCCACGAGATGGTCGACCACTTCAGGCGTCACCGCGACATCATGCTCGCGATCACGGTCGACGGCTCGGCCGGTCCGGCTCGGAAGATGAAGCCGGGCGTCGTCGCCCTGGCCGAGCAGGCAGAGGCCGCGATCTTTGTGATGCATACGTCGTGCCGGCCTTGTTTCCGGATCTGGACGTGGGACCGCACCCGCTTCCCGCTCGCGTTCGGTCGGGTGGTGGTGATGTTCGAGGGGCCGATCCCGCCGCCGGCCCCGGGCATGAGCGGATTCCGCAAGGCCCGCGACCAGACGGACCTGTTGCTGCGCGACACCGCGGCGCGGGTCGAGTCCTACCTTTCGACCGGCGAGATGCCCCCGCCCGACGCGGCGCTCGAGTTGTGCCCGGACTATGGCGCGTACGACACGCGTCGGGGCGCGAAGCTGTTCACCGGCGGGGCGACCCCCTTAACGCCGAGCCCGATCGAAGAGCCCGCCGAGCCCGTTGCCCCCAACGCATCCGCCGAGTCCCCGATGCGTCTGGATGAGGCGTTAGTTTGAGCGCTGCTGCTGCCGGGCGGCGCGGCGGAGGGCTTTCAGCCGGTCGCGCTCGGCTTTGGCGTGCTTCTCGGTGGCCGCGCTGTAGGCGGTCGCGGACAGCGCGGTTGCGTGACGGTCGATGAACGGCCCGGCGTGCTGGGGGTAGGCGTTGTAGGCCTCGCGCAGCGTCCAGCCGACCCCCTTCTGCACATACATGTCCGGGTCGTCGAGCAGCGCTTCGACCAGCGGCAGCACCTCGTGGTGCGGCGGCGGGGTGCGCTTCGGGGTGTGGTAGTAGATAAGGGAGACGATGGACTGCCGGCGTTTCCACGGGTCGCGGGCCCGGTTCCACCGCCTGAGCGTCGGGTAGACACGTGAGCGGCGGGTGTCGGCCTCGAGCATCCGTGTGTAGCCGGCCGAGAGCGTGTCGGAGTGGGCCCAGTTGTCACAGCGGGTGACCCAGCCCCTTGCCGTGGGCCAGCACGCGAGCAGGTCCTCGGGGTCGCGGAGGGAGGCGAGCCAGAGCGCGGCCTGGTTCATGACCTCGAAGTGCTCGCCTTCTTTCCAAACGCGGTCCCAGAGCTTCACCTGGGCCTTGCAGGGAAGCTGGGTAAAGCTGTAGCCCTGTTTCAACGCCTGGCGTTGGGTGGGTAGCGTGAGCCCGAGGTGGGGATGGACTGAGCCGTGGTAATGTCGGCGAATCTCGGCGTTTGTACGGTCCTTGCCGCCGACGACCCGGTCCAGGCGGTCTGCAATTTCATCGACAGGGCCCATGTACGGGAGTATACTTAGACTCCGCGGGATGTTGCTTTGCCTGCATGGGATGAGGAGACGTGTATGCACTTTCGTGATCTGACCCTGGCCGCTGCCGGCCTGGCCGCTATCTTTGCCGCCGCCGACGCGGGCGCGATCTACATCCGCCACGACCGCACTGCCACGCCGCACGAACAACTCGCGGCGATGTTCCCCGCGACCGGGTACTTTGGCGAGTCCAACTTCCAGTCCTGTACCGCGACCCTCGTCTCGCCGACGCAGGTCCTCATCGCAGCCCACTGTGTCGACAACAACGCGAACGGCAACCCCGATGTCTCGGTCAGCAGCATGGCCTTTGGCCTTCAGGTCAATGTCCCGTCCAACCTTAGTGAGAACATCGCCTCCGTCGCGATCAACCCGTTGTGGGACTCGTCGAACGGCGACGCCGCCTACGACTTCGCTATCCTCACCCTCTCCTCGCCGATCACCAGCGTCGCCCCGGCCCTCATCACCAGCCAGAACCCTGTCGGGCAGATGGGCGCGGCGGTGGGCTACGGCAACCAGGGCACCGGCACCAGCCACAGCGACCCGTCGGGCGCGGACGACAAACTCGCCGTGACGAACATGATCGAACGCTACGGCGACGACCCTATCTTCTCGAACAACCCAACGCTGCAGTTCGACTTCGACTCACCCAGCAACAACCGCAGCACCTTCGGAAGCAACTCGCCCCTGAACCTGGAGGGTGCGACCGCCAGCGGCGACTCAGGCAGCCCGCTGATGGCGCAGTTCGGCGACACCTGGTTCGTCACCGGCGTGCTCAACACGGGCTACAACCCCTACGGCCAGGACTCGCTCTACGGCGACATCTCCATCTACGCCGCCGTGCAAACGCCACAGAACCTCGCCTGGCTCCAGTCTCAGGGTCTGCGGATCATCGAAGACACGACGCCGGTCTTGGGCGATGCGAACCGTGACTGGTTCGTGGACCAGTCGGACCTGGACCTGGTGCTGGCCAACTGGGGCTCGAGCACGACCGCGGGGACGGGTGCCGATGTGAGCGGCGACGGATTTGTGGGGATCGAGGACCTGGACATCCTGCTGGCGCAATGGGGCGAAGGCACGCCGTTCCCGGGTGTAGCGCTGGCGGCGGCGGTGGTCCCCGAGCCGGGCTCTTTGGCGCTGCTGTCGCTGGGCCTGGTCGTGCTGCGGTGTCGGCGACGCTGAGCCAATACAGGCGGCCAGGTTCCGGAGGCGTGGCTAGAATCACACCCCAATGATGCCGGCGTGCACGACCGGCGTAGCGCAGCCCCCGACCGTTGGAGCAGATCGATGACGAAACGATGGAGCCGGACGGCAGCACTCGCCGGCCTGCTGACGCTGTCCTATGCGCAGCCAAGCCGGGCGATCCACATTACGGTCGCCGACGGGCAGAGCACCAGCAACGCGGTCGACCTCGCCGAACAACTCGCGGCGCTCTTCCCGGCGACCGGCTATTCCGGGCAGACGACCGGCGGGACCTGCACGGGCACACTCGTCTCGCCGACACAGGTCTTGACCGCGGCGCACTGTGTGGACCGGGGCGGCCCCCAGGGGTTCAACATCCCCAGCGGTATCGCGATGACCCGATCGATACCTACGCCTTCGGGCTCGAGCTCAACACCCCTTCATCCCGCCCGAACAACGTCGTGGCGATCGACATCAACCCGATGTGGGTCAGCTCAGTCGGCGACCCGGGCTACGACTTCGCCATCATCACCCTCGCCGAGCCGATCACCCATGTCGCCCCCGCGTTGATCACGAGCCAGAACCCGGTCGGCCACGAAGCGGTGCTGGTGGGCTACGGCAACCAGGGCACGGGCACCACCACCCAGGACCCCGCGGGCGCGAACGACAAGCTGGCTGTCACCAACTTCATCGATGTCCTGGAGCCCTCGCTCTTTAGTGACGGCGACACCCTGCAGGTCGACTTCGACTCGCCCAACGGCAACACCAATGTCTTCGGGTCGAGCCAGCCCATCAACGGGCAGGAAGGCGCGACCGCCAGCGGTGACTCGGGCAGCCCGCTTATGGCGCTCTTCGGCGGCACCTACTTCCTCTCGGGCATCCTCTACGGTGGGTACAACGATTTCGGCCCCGACTCGCTATATGGCGACGTGTCCATCTACGCCCCGGTGACCTCCTCGGAGAACGCGGCCTGGCTCGCGTCGCAGGGGCTGCGCATTATTGAAGACACGACCCCCGTCTTGGGCGACGCGAACCGCGACTGGTTCGTGGACCAGTCCGACCTGGACCTGGTGCTGGCCAACTGGGGCGCAACGGTCGCACCCGGGACGGGGGCCGATGTCACCGGTGACGGGTTCGTCTGGATCGCGGACCTGGACACGCTGCTGGCGCAGTGGGGCGCAGGCACCCCGTACCCCGGCGTGCCACTGACCGCCGCGATCATCCCCGAGCCGGGCTCGCTGGCCTTGCTGTCGCTGGGCCTGGTTGTGCTCCGGCGTCGGCGACGCTGAACTGCACACCAAACGCTGCAGGAATAACACCGCCATCGCACGGGTTACCTCTCCAACACGATCGGAGAGGCACCATGTCAACATCACGCTGGATCGATTTCGCGGCCCGGGGGCTGGTCTCGGTGATCTTCCTGCAGACCCTGTTCTTCAAGCTCACCTACGCGCCCGAGACGCAGGTCATCTTCCAGGACCTCGGGGGCCGGCCCGCGGCGACGCTCGCGGCGTTGGCCGAGCTCGCCGCGGTGGTGCTGCTCTGGGTCCCGCGGAAGGCCGTATACGGCGCGGGCCTGTCCCTGATGACCATCGGTGGCGCTTTGATGACACACCTGCTGTTCATCGGCATCGTCGTGCCCAGCCCCGACGGCAGCAGCAACGACGGCGGGCTGCTCTTCGGCATGGCTGTCGCCGTCGCGATCACCAGCGGCTTCCTCGCCTGGCATCATCGCGGCCAACTGCCCATCCTGGGGCCAAAACTCGCGGCGTTGGCCTGATCTGCGCTACGCCTCGCTCCCCGCGAAGGACTCGACCTCTTCCTTCGTTACGCCGAGCCACTCGAGCATGTGCTGTTCGTAGACGTCCTGGTGAGCGGGGTTGGAGAAGTCCAGGCGCAGCTCGTTGATGACCTTGGTGCCCATGCCGATCCACTCGCGCCAGGTGTCCTGGCCGAAGTGGGCGAAGATGTACGCCCCGACGGGCCCGCGCATCGGCGGGTCGGGGAGCTTGTTCTGCGGCTGGCCGGTCCGCTTGTCCAGCACCTGGTCGCCGGACTGCTCAACCTCCTGCTTGCGGGCCTGGTAGTCCTCGACCTCGGGAAGGTCCAGCCCGAGCTTCTGCAGCAGCGCGGCGATGGACTTCTGCGGCATGACGTCGCCCAACTCGGCGGCGACCTCGTAGCCCTTGAGCAGGACCCGGCCGGCCTCGTCGTCCCGGCCGAGCTTCATCAAGACCTGCCCGCGGGTGTGGTAGGCACGAGACATCTGCGGGTTGTGTTCAAGGGCCTTGCCATAGGCCGACGCCGCGTCGTCCAGACGCTCGGCCTCTTTGTAGGCGTTGCCCAGAGAGAAGTAGGCCATGTCGTCCGGGGCTTCCCGGCACATCTGTTCCCACTGCGCGATCCGCTCTTCGAGGTTACTCATGCCCGCATTCTAGCGGGTCGGTCGCGCGCGATTTGGGATACCTTGTGACCATGGCCGGACACCCGGACATCACGCGCTGTTTCCTTGGCTGGGACGGCCCGGCGCTGCACCGGGCGGCGGGCCTGCTGCTCGATGCCGAGTACGACGATGCATCGGCTGGCGACCTGTCGGGGCTGCTGGTGGTCGTGCCCGGCGGCCGTGCGCAGCGTCGGCTGATCGAGCTGTTGGCGGAGCGGTCGGCCGAGCGCGGGCTGGCGCTGGTGCCGCCGCGGGTGGTCACGGTGGGGGGGCTGGCGTCGCGCCTGATGCCGACGGGGGCTGACGGGCCCGCGGTCGCGGACGAGCAGGCGTCGCTGCTGGCCCGGGCGCAGGTGCTGCGCGAGGCCGACACGGCGTTGGTCCGTGCCTTCACCCCGACGCCGCCGGCCGAGGACGACTGGCCGGGCTGGTGGTCGCTGGCGCGTCGGCTGGGTCAACTCGCGGACGAGTTGGGGACCGTGGGGCTGACGCCGTGTTCGGCCGTGCTCCACCGCGACTCCTTGCGGGCCGACCCGTGCTGGGTGGCGGCGGCGGAGCTGGACCGGCGGTACCACGACGCGCTGGCGGCGCGTGGGCTCGTCGACTCCCATGCGGCGCGGCGTGATGCGTCGCTTCGACCCGGCGTGCCCGACGAGGATGGACAGCCGGTTGCAACGGGGCCGCATGTGGTCCTGCTCGCCACGCCGGACCTCCGGCCGATGCACACACGCCTGCTTGCGGCGCGCGCCGATACGGTGACGGTCATGGTCTTCGCGCCGGAGTTCCATGCCGAGGGGTTCGACGCGTGGGGCGTGCTCAGGCCGGCGTACTGGCGGTCGCAGACGCTGCCGGTCGACGACGAGGCGCTCATCATCACCGGCCGGCCCGAGGACCAGTCGGCGGCGGTGCTGCGCACGCTCGAACAGTGGAGCGCCGACGAGCCGCTCCGGCCGGACACGGTGTCGGTCGGCCTGGGCGACGAGGCGCTGGCCGGTGGGGTGCAGCGGTCGCTCGAACTGGCCGGTGTCCCGTCCCGCGCGGCGAACGGCCGACCCGTCACGCGCTCTCGCCCGGTGCTTCTGCTCGAAGCGCTGGGCGCACTCGCCGCGGACATGCGGTTCGACCGGCTGGCGACGCTGCTACGCCACCCCGACCTGACCGCGTATGTGCAGGACCGGGCACACACGCCGTACGCGGACCCGGCCGGCGGCTGGCTGGGCCTGCTCGACCGCTATGCGACCGACCACCTGCAGGGCGAGCTCACCGGCGGCTGGCTGGGCGGGGAGCCACAGCGCGAACAGCTCGCCGCGGTCTACCGCGCGGTGCAGGCCTTGTTGCCAGAGAGCGCTGCGCATGCAACGCGTCCGTTGGGTGACTGGGCCGAGCCGATCGGCGCGGCGCTGCAGGCGGTCTACGGCGGGATGACGCTCCGGCGCCACGCCCCGGACGATCGGCCGGTCGTGCTCGGGCTGGGCGCGTTGGGGGATGTGCTCGACCGGATGCGGACGCTGTCGGCGGAGGACGGGCTGTCGCCGCGGACGACCTTCGCCCAGGCGGTGCGGTTTGTGCTCACGCAGTTGGACCGCGCGCCGGTGCCCGAGCCCGGCGGCGCGGCGGCGGTGGAGCTGCTGGGCCTGCTCGAGCTTCCGATGGACGACGCCGAGCGTGTTGTGGTCGTTGGCGTGAACGAGGGCGCGGTGCCGCAGCCGATCGCGGACCACCCGATGTTGCCCCGCGCCGTCCGCGCCGAGCTTGGGTTGCACGGGGACGACGACCGGCTCGCGCGCGACCTGCTGCTGCTGACGAGCGTCGTCGCCAGCCGGCCCGCCGGGGCGTGTTTGCTGGTGGCCGGGCGGGTGGGCGCTACGGGCGACCCGCTGATGCCCAGCCGGCTGCTCGTACGCGGCGACGACGCGACGCTGACCCGCCGGGTCGCCCGCTTCTTCGATGATCACGCGCGGCCTCCGTCGATCCCGGCGCTGCTCACGCCCGGCCGGGCCGACCGCTTCCTCATCCCGCTGCCGATGCTCGAGGTGCCCGTGCCCGACCGGCTGTCGGTCACTGCCTTTCGCGACTACCTCGCCTGCCCGTACCGGTTCTACCTCAAGCACCTCTGCAAGCTCCGCGTGCTGGACGACCGAGCGGTCGAGCTGGACGGCGGCGCGTTCGGCTCGCTGGCGCATGATGCGCTGCGCGTGCTGGGCGATGAAGCGTTGCACAACGAAGGCCGGGCCGATGTGCTGTACGAGCACCTCAGTACGGCGCTGGATCAGCGGGTCCGCCTGCGCTACGGCCCGCACCCCAGGGCCGCGGTCCGGCTGCAGGTCGAGCAGCTCCGCTACCGCCTGGAGGCCGCGGCACGCGAGCAGGCCGCGCTCGTCGACGCCGGCTGGCGCGTGCTGCACGTCGAGGGGGCCGACCGCGCGGGCCGGCTCGAACACACGCTCGAGATCGACGGCCAGCCCTTCACGCTCACCGGCAAGATCGACCGCATCGACCGGCACGCCAACGGCCGGTACCGCGTCATCGATTACAAGACCTCGGACACCGCGAAGTCGCCGGACCAGACCCACCGCACGGGCCCGAAGGGCGATAAGCGATGGACCGACCTGCAGCTCCCGCTGTACCGCGGCCTGTGTGCGGCGCTGGGGGTGCCGGCCGAGGGGCTGGGGCTGGCGTACTTCAACGTGCCCAAGAAGCTGGACGAGGTGGGGGTGTCGGTGGCCGAGTGGGGCGACGACGACCTGCAGGAGGCCGACGCGGAGCGGGACCGCGTGGTGCGTGCGCTGCGGGCGCGTTGCTACTGGCCGCCGAGCGAGGACCTCCCGGCATTCGACGACGGGTTGGCGGGCGTGTGTGCCGACCATGCGGAGGGCCGGTCCGCGATCATCCGGCAGGTGAGCGCGTTGCTGTCATCGATGGGCGGGCCCACGGTGAAGGAGGGTCGCGATGGTTGAGTATGCCCGCGAGGCGCCGCGCGACCCCGAGGCGTTTATCCGCCGGACGTACGGCCGATTCGTCGACGACGATGCCGGGCCGCACCCGCCGGCCGCGCCGCACCTCTTGATCCGCGCCTCGGCGGGCACGGGTAAGACCTACCAGCTCACGACCCGCTACCTCCGGTTGCTGCGTGCCGGCGAGACGGCCGAGCACATCCTCGCGACGACGTTCACCCGCAAGGCCGCGGGCGAGGTGCTCGAGCGCGTGCTGGGCGGCCTGGCCCGCGCGGCGACCGACGCGGACGACCGCGCACGGCTCGACGAGGCGCTCGGCGGGTTTAGGCTCAGCGAGCGAGACTGCACCGCGATGCTCCGCCGGGTCGTGGACAGCATGCACCGCCTGGGCATCGGGACGATCGACAGCTTCTTCAACCGCGCGGCCCGCGCGTTGCGTTTCGAGCTGGACCTGCCCGCCGAGCCGCGCATCGCCGACGAATCCGGTCCGCTGGCGCGCGAGCTGCGCTACGATGCGATCCAGGCCGTGCTCGGCGACGCGGCCGCGACGGATGACGGCTTCCAGTCGCTGATCGACCTGCTCCGTCGGGTCCACCACGACACCGCACGCCGCTCGGTCACCGAGGCGATCGACGAACTGGTCGCCGGGCTCTACGACGTCTACCGCCAGGTGCCCGGGCACGCGCAGTGGTCGGTGCTGGACGCACCGCCGACGCTGAGCGCCGAGCTGCTGCAGGTTGCCGTACAGGGCCTTGTCGCGCTGGGCGAATCGGTCCCGCAGACAAAGCAGGGCAAGCCCCGCGCGTCATGGGCGAAGGCCTACGCGGCGCTGACCGACGCGGTGCACCGTGGGGAATACGACTTGTTTTTGGTGCATACGCTCTGCCAGCGCGTGCTGTCCGGTGAGGCGGACGCGGCGTTTGATCGCTGTCCGATCCCCGACGACTGGCGGGACGGGCTGAGGCCGCTGCTGGCGCATGCCCGGGCGCTGGCGGTCCGCCAGCTCGCGCACCAGACCGAGGCGACGCATGCGCTGCTGCACGCCTTCGCGCAGCACTACGAGCGGGCCAAGCGGTCGGCGGGGGTGCTGATGTTCTCCGACCTGACGCACCTGCTCGCCGGTCACCTGCCTGCGCTGGGCGAGGACGTGACGCGCGCGTTTTACTACCGCATGGACACGCGGGTGACGCACCTGCTGCTGGACGAGTTCCAGGACACGTCGTTATCGCAGTGGCGCGTGCTCGAGCCCTTCGCGGAAGAGGTCGCCGCCGTTGCGAGCGGGGAGCGGAGCTTCTTCTGTGTCGGCGACGAGAAGCAGGCGATCTACGGCTGGCGCGGCGGCTGCGCGGAGCTGTTTTCCGCGGTCGAGCGGCTGCCCGGCGTTGTGCCCTGGACAATGACGCAGAGCCGCCGTTCTTCGCCGGTCGTGCTGGACGCGGTGAACCGTGTGTTCTCCACGCTGACGGAGAACGCGGCGCTGCAGGACGGCGAGGGGCGTTGGGACGCCGTGGTCGCGCAGTGGGCCGAGCGATTCGAGGAACACACCGCGTTCCATTCGGACCTGCCCGGGCACGTGCTGCTGAAGACGACCGCGCCCGATGTGCGCGACGCCGCGTACGACGACGAGCCGGACGAGGACGACGACGGGGCCGACGGTTTCGTCTCGGCCGCGACGCCGCACGAGTTGGCCTGTGCCGAGCACATCGCGGCGCTGGCCGAGAAGTCGCCTGGCCACAGCATCGGTGTGCTGGTGCGGCGGAAGAAGGCGGCGCGGGGCCTGCTGCACCGCCTGCGCAGCATGGGCGTCGCGGTGTCTGAGGAGGGCGGCAACCCGATCGACCACACGCCGGCGGTGTCGGCAGTGCTGTCGGCGGTGAGGCTGGCGGACCACCCCGGCGACGGGGTCGCGGCGTTCCACGTCGCCAACTCACCGCTCGGCGAGCCGGTCGGCCTGCACGACGCGTCGTCCGCCTCGGCCGCGCGCGCCGCGGAGCGCATCCGCCGACGCCTCCTGGACCGCGGCTTCGGCGAGACGGTCGCGGGCTGGTGCCGGCAGGTCGCGCCGTCGTGCGATGCGCGCTCGCTGCGTCGGCTCGAGCAGCTGGTGACACTCGCGCAGGCCTACGACCGCGAGACCGAGCTGGCCGGCGGGGCGTCGTCGCTGCGCGTGTCGGGCTTTGTCGACGTCATCCGGCAGGCGCGGGTCGAGTCGCCGACACCCGCGGCGGTGCGGGTGATGACGCTGCACGCCGCGAAGGGGCTGGAGTTCGACGCGGTCGTGCTGCCGGACCTGTCGGCCTTGCTGAGCCGGACCGATTCGCGTGCGCAGGTGATGCTGGACCGCGAGTCGCCGCTCGATGAGCCGCGCGCAGTGGTCCGCCGGGTGAAGCGCGACCGGCTGAAGGCGGTGGGTCTGGAGCACCTGGCCGATCGCGAGGACGCGCTGCAACGCGGCGAGGACCTGTGCCTGCTGTACGTCGGCATGACGCGCGCCCGCCACGCGCTGCACCTGCTCGTCCCGCCGCTGCGGCCGACGAAGCAGGGCGTCTCCTCCGCCGGGCGGACCGACCTGAGCTTCGCCGCAATCCTCCGGCAGGCGCTTGCGCCGGATGTGGAGGAGGGGGTCCACGGCGGCGAGGTGCTCTTCGCGTCCGGCAGTCCCGGCTGGGTTTGCCCGATGCCTGACCAGCCGCCGGCCAAACCTGTGCCGCCGGTCTCCATCCGGCTGGCGGGCACCTCGACGCCGACGCGTAGCCGGCCCGAGCAGCGGCCCAGCGACGGCGGTGAAGGCGCGACCGTCCGGGCCGAGGACCTGCTCAGGCGGTCGGACCCCGGCGGCCGAGCGTTCGGCACGGCCATGCACGCGGCGTGCGAAGCGTTGGGCTTTGCGGATGAGGACGATGTGCCGACCACTAACGCGGTCGCTGCGGCCCTGCGCCGCGCAGGGGTGGCGTGTACGGATGCGGATGCGGAGCGATACGCCCGGCAGCTCGCGCGGATGCTGGAGGCCGAGCCGGTCGCTGCGGTGTTGTCACGCGACGGCGCGGCCGAGTTGTGGCGCGAGCGTGCGTTCGCGGCGTTGGTCGATGGTCGGCTGATGCGGGGCGTGTTCGACCGCGTCCACCTCTGGCGGGACGCCGGGGGCCGGCCGACCCGCGCGCTGCTGGTTGATTTCAAGACCGACCGGCCTGGCGACGACGGCCCGGCGGGGCTCGCCGACCGCTACCGCGCGCAGATGACTGCGTATCGAGGGGCGTTGTCGGCCATGCTCGGGCTGGATGAAGAGGCGATCGACGCGGTGCTGGTCCTCACGGGCGAGGCGCGGGTGGTGCCGGTGGCGTAGCCCATGAAGTTGCGGCGGTTTCGGAAACCGCGGCACGGCTTTGCGGGCGGTGCTGATCTGGCCGATCATGGTAGGGATGCCCGCCCCCCGACCCAGCCGCGTGACCTTGGTGGACCTGGTCGCGTTGGCGGCGCGACTGAACCACGACGAACAACGGCCGAGCGGCGAGCTGGTCGCGCGCGACCGGGCGCTGGCGGCCGAGCTCGCGGCGCTGAAGGCCGACGCGCCGGTGGACGACACCGCCCGGCTGGCGTGGTGGATGGGGCGGGCTGAGGATGTGCAGGCGGACGAATCGGCCGACCAGGTGCGCGGCGCGTTGTCGCTGGCGGGGGTGGGGCTGGTGGCGCTGGGCTTGGTGCTGGGCGCGGGCGTGGCGCTGGGGGTGTTTTACTACGACGGTCAGCAGCCGGTGAACGTCGTCGCGGCGCTGGGGGTGTTCGTTTTTCTTCAGGCGGGGACACTGCTGCTGGCCTGTTTGGCCGCGCTGCCGGCGCGGTCGCTGGCGCAGGTGCCGGGGCTGGGGGCGGTGCAGGACGTGCTGCGTCGGGCGAGCCCCGGGCGGCTGGCGTTTGTGTTCGCCCGGTTTATGCCGCAGGAGCTGCGCGAGGCGCTCGCGTCGGCGGTGGGCCGGAGCGGGGCGCACCGGCGGGTGTATGGCCGGGTCCAGCTCTGGGCCGTCCTCCGGTGGAGCCAGCTCTTTGCGTTCGCATTCAATCTTGCGGCGGCGGCGGTCTTTGTCGCGCTGGTCCTCTTTACAGACCTCGCGTTCGGCTGGAGCACGACGCTGTCGATCGAGCATGGGGCGTTCCATCGGCTGACGTCGGCGGTGTCGCTGCCGTGGTCGGCGACGGGCTACGCCGTGCCGGGGCTGGAGCTGGTCGAGCGGTCGCGGTACTACCGGGGCCAGCCGTTCGACCCGGTGGAGCGTGGGGCGTGGTGGCCGTTCGTGCTGTTGGCGATGCTGGTGTACGGGCTGTTGCCGCGTGGGGTCGCGCTGGTGTGGGCGCACCTGGCGCTGGGCCGGGCGACGCGGCGTGCGCTGCTCGCGACGCCGGGGGTGTCGGCGGTGCTGCACCGACTGGATCGGCCGGGGGCGTCGACGGTCGAGTCGGTGGGTGAGGGCGGCGCGACCGCGGGGCAGTGGCCGGCCTCGGGGGTGGGTGATCGGCCGGCGGTGATCGACTGGTCCCGTGCCGCGGGCTCGGCGGGGCGGGCGCGGGCGGTGCTGGGGGTCGAGGTGGATACGCTGCTGCCCGCCGGCGGTGCGCGGACGCCGGGCGAGGACGCGGCGCTGCTCGAACAGGTCGGCCGGCAGGTCGCGGACGCGGGCAACGCGTCGGGCGTCGTGCTGCTGGTCAAGCGTTGGGAGCCGCCGATGCTGGAGACGCTGGAGTTCCTCAAAGCGCTGCGGCTGGCGGTCGGCGAGCGCGTGCCGATCTGGGTGTGCCCGCTGGCGGAGGACGCGGAAGGTCGGCGGGTGTCCGACGACCCGGAACACCTGTCGCAGTGGGTGCGGCGGCTGCGGACGCTGGGCGATCCCTGGCTGCGGGTCGACGGGCCCGAGGAAGGGGTCGAACCCGATGCCGGATGAACCACGCGACCCACGCGACCGCGCGGATGACACCGCGCCGACGCTCGCCGTAGTCGGCCACCCGAACAAGGGCAAGTCGAGCATCGTCGCGACGCTTGCGGCGGACGGCTCGGTTGCGATCGCGCCCCGCCCGGGCACCACGATCCGTGCCGACCGCTTCCCGATGCGCGTCGAGGGCGAGCTGCTGTACACCCTCGTCGACACGCCCGGGTTCGAAAACGCCCGGCGGGTGCTGGACTGGATGCGCCGCAACGACCCGGGGGTCGACCGTCGGCACGAGGCGGTCCGCGCGTTTATCCAGCAACACCGCGACGACCCGGCCTTCCGCAACGAGGTCGAGCTGTTGGGACCGCTGGTCGAACGCGACGCGCCGGTGGGTGTGCTGTATGTCGTCGACGGGTCGATCCCGTACAGCGACGAGTACGAGGCGGAGATGGAGATCCTGCGCTGGGCGGGCCGGCCACGGATGGCGCTGATCAACAAGATCGGCAGCGCGGACTACACCGGACCGTGGCGGACGGCGCTGGACCAGTACTTCAGCATCGTGCGGAGTTTTAACGCCGTCGCCGCACCGTTCGACAAGCACCTGGAGCTGCTGCGTGGGTTCGGCGAGCTGCGCGAGGGCTGGGCTGGGCCGATGCGTCACGCGGCGGAGGTGCTCGAGACGCAGCGTCGGGAGAAGCGCAGAACGTCGGCGCGGCAGATCGCGGGGATGCTCGCGGACATGCTGACGCTGACCGAGTCCAAGACGCTGTCGCAGGGCGACGACGCGGCGCCGCACAAGGAGGCGCTGCAGTCGAAGCTGCGCGGCCGGCTACGCCAGCTCGAGCGCCGCTGCCGGCAGGGCGTCGAGGAGACGTACGGCCACGGCGGCCTGGAACGCGAGGAGGGCGATGTCGAGTCGCAGGAGCTGCTGACCGGCGACCTGTTCTCCGAGCACGCGTGGGTGCTGTTCGGCCTGCGGAAGAAGCACCTGGTGCTGGCGGGCGCGGCGGGGGGCGCGGCAACGGGCGGGGTGATCGACGCGTCGGTCGGCGCGGCGTCGTTTATGGCCGGGGCGCTGGTCGGCGCGGTCGTCGGCGGGGGGCTGGGGTGGTATTCGGCGGGGCGGGTCGCGAAGATCCCGACGCGCAGTCGCTGGCTCAAAGGCGCGCTGCGCGGCGCGGTGGGCGGGAAGAAACTCATCTGCGGCCCGATCCGGAACGTGAATTTCCCCTTCGTCGTGCTCGGACGGGCGCGCTACCACCACGGGCTAGTCGCCGGGCGGAACCACGCGGTGCAGGGCGTGCTCAAGGTGGCGTACGACGAGAGTGATACCGGCAAGCTCAACCCGCTCAGCGGCGAAGAGACGCGCACGCTCAGCCGGCTGTTCGCGAAGCTCGGACGGTGCCGGCCCGACAGCGAGCAGGTCCAGCCGTTGGTCGACCAGCTCGCGGACCGCATCGCGGCGCTACTGTGAGTCTGGCGATGCGTCGGACTTGGCGTGGTCTTCCACACGGATGCCGGTGTCGCAGGCCGGGAAGGGCGGGCGCTGCCGCGGCAGCCGGCGGGCGAGCATGCGCAGCGTGCGCGGGGTGACGGCCCAGCGGAGGGTCGCGGGCTTTTCGGGGTAGGACTTGGCACGCAGCAGCACGGCCCCGGCCTTGCTGATCGGTGTCAGCCGGCGAATCGGCGTGGCCGGGTCGGCTAAGTCGTCGGGCTCTGAATCAGCGAGTGGGGAGTTTGCGGGTGTGCTCAGCGCTGCTGGCGGCTCGGGGTCGGCCTGTATGACCGCGGCGTTTCCCCGGCAGAGCAGCGCGACGATCTCTTCAAGCTGGGGGTTGTGGCCGACGAGCGCGACCGACGTGTCCTCGCGGGCCAGGACGGCATCGATCACGGACTGCGGGGGCTGGTCGGCGGCGAGCTGGGGCAGGGTCTCGGGCGTGCGGCGCATGGCCTGGCCCAGGATAATGGCGGTCTGCTCGGCCCGGGCGTAGGGGCTGGTGAGGATCGCGTCGACCGGTCGCATCAGCCGGGTCAGACCGATCGCCGCGAGGCGGGTGCGGTTGTAGCCCTGCCGGGTGAGCTGCCGGTCGGGGTCGGGCAGCTCGGGTTTGCGGAGTTCGGCGATGCCGTGTCGGAAGATGAGGATTTTCATCGCGTGGCGTCGGGGGGTTAGATAAACAGCAGCCGGAGCAGGTAGTAGAAGATGATGCACATCCCGGCGCCGGCGGGGATGGTAATCACCCAGGAGGCGACGATGTCGCGGACGGTGTTGAGGTTGATCGCGCCCAGCCCGCGGGCCATGCCGACGCCCAGCACCGCGCCGACGAGCGTGTGGGTGGTGGAGATCGGCACCTTGGCCCAGCTGAAGGGCAGGGAGGCGATGAGGATCGTGGTCGCCGCGGCGAGCTCGGCGCAGAACCCGCGGGTGGGGGTGAGCTCGGTAATCTTCGTGCCGATGGTCTGCATGACCCGCCAGCCCCAGGTGGCCAGCCCGACGATGATGCCCGTCCCGCCGAGCAGCAGGGCCCAGCTCGGCACGTTGGCGCTCGCGGCGATCGTGCCGTCGTGCAGCGCCTGCACCGCGGCGGACAGCGGGCCGATCGCGTTGGCGACGTCGTTGGCCCCGTGCGCGAAGGCCACGAAGCAGGCGCTGAGGATCTGCAGGTACATGAAGATCTTCTCGACCTTGCGGTAGACCGAATGGGTCGCGGCGGGGTCGGTCTGCTTGCGGGCGAGCTGTTCGAGCTTGCGCACCTCGGCGAGGATGTGGTCGGCCTTCTCGCCGACGTCGCCGTGCGCCGACGCCTGCACCCGGGCCATGTGCTTGTGCATCTTGCTGAGCGACCGCGCGACGTACGCGGCCTCGAAACGCTGCCGGGTGTCCAGCGGCACGTCATCGATCCGCCGGACCAGCGCCCAGGTCGCGACCGCGCAGATGAGCCCCAGCACCGCCGCGGCCCCGAAGACCACCAGCGGGTCCTTGCCCAGATCGGGGTTCAGCCAGCCCAGCCCTGAGACGAAGTCGCTCTTCCAGAAGTACTTCAACCCCTTGAACGCGGTCATCCCCGCGAGGATCATGACCATGAAGAACACGATGACAGGCGTCACGCGTTTGGCGGCCCGCACCGGGTCGGCTTGGTTCAGCACGCCCTTCTGCACGAACCGGAACATCAGGTACGCGATCGACCCGGACATCACCGGGGAGACGACCCAGCTCAGCGCGATCTTCGCGACCCCGCCGCCCTCACCCGCCCAGTTCACGTTCGCCACGCCGACGGACACGCAGCCGAACCCGACCACCGCACCGACGATGGAGTGCGTCGTCGAGACCGGCCAGCCGAAGTACGACGCGATCTGCAGCCAGACCCCCGCCGCGAGCAGCGACGCGATCATGCCGATCGCGAGCACGTCGGCGTTCTCGACCAGCGCGGGGTCGAAGATGCCTTTGCGCACGGTCTCGGAGACGTTGGACCCGACGAGGTAGGCCCCGCCGAACTCGAAGATCGCCGCGAGGATGATGGCCCACTTGAGAGTCAACGCGCCCGAGCCAACGGACGTGCCCATCGCGTTGGCGACGTCGTTGGCGCCGATGTTCCAGGCCATGTAGAACCCGAAGGCCAGCGCGAGCACGAGCAGGATGGATTGCGGCCCCGTCAGTCCGGCGAACGGGTCGAAGGCGAGGAGCAGGGTCATGCCGGGGCGGTTCCGAGGGGGTGCGTGGCGTCAGGGCATCGTGGCGATACGGCGCGGTCGTTGGCGTTACTTGAGCTGCAGGATCCCGCGGAAGCGGTTGCCCAGGCGGTTGCTGCGGTTGCCCAGGTCGCTGACCTGCTTGAAGATCTTGGTCCACAGGAAGAAGCTGCCGACCGACAGCCGTGTCTCGTGCGCGAACAGGTCCTTGAGCAGGTCGTGCTGCAGGACGTCGGCCTGCGATTCGAGCTCCGAGACCCGGCGGATCAGCTCGCTGGTCGTCTGCGCCTCGCCGCCGGCGAACCCGGCCTCGAGCAGGTTGTCCAGCTCGTCGACGACCTGCCGGATCGCGTCGAACGTGTCGATGTTGATCTGCACGAACGCGCGGAACTTCTCGACAAACGGCGGGGGCTCGTCGCACGCCCGCAGCGTCAGCAGCTTCGCGAGGTTCTGCATCTTGTCCGCGATCGAGTCCTGCACGATGATGATCTGCCGCAGCCGGCCGCGGTCCACAGCCATAAACACCCCGCCGCGTAGCTGGTTCTCGATGTCCTGCTTCAGGTGGTCGGCGGTCTCCTCGATCTCCACGATCTCGGCCGCCAGCTTCTCGACCGCCGGCTGATCGCCCGCCAGGTATGCGTCGATCATCGCCTGCGCTTTCGAGACACACCGCGCAACCCGCTCCATGTGCTGCTGGATCGGCACGAAGGGGGATCGGCCGAAGAGTTTGGCAATCGTTCGCATGGGGTACTCCGGGATTCCAACGGGATTCTAATCCAATCTGAACATTCTTGACGTTGCTTACAACCCTCGTGATGCCCGATACCGCCTGCCCCAAAGCAGTCAGGGGTCGGGCACCACACGACAGCGGCCGATGCCGCGGCGAGGCCGACGCGGGCGGCGTCCATCCTGGTGGGTGTTGGGTGGGCTTCGACAGCGCCCCCGCATGATCTTACGCCGGTTGGATCACGAGTGTGAACCGGCTGCCCTGCCCCAGCTGGCTCTCGACGTGGACCCGGCCGCCGTGCGCCTCGGCGATGTGCTTGACGATCGACAGCCCCAGCCCCGTCCCGCCGACGGCCCGGCTGCGCGCCTTGTCCGTGCGGTAGAAACGCTCGAACAGCCGGGGCAGGTGCGCGGGCTCGATGCCCCGGCCCTGGTCGGCGACCTGCAGCTTCACCTCGCCGCCCTCGCGCCACACCCGCACATCCACCTGCGTGTGCTCCGGGCTGTACTTCACCGCGTTGTCGATCAGGTTGATCAGCGCCTGCTCCAGCAGCATCCGGTTGAACAACGCCATCAGCCCCGTCTCGCATCGCGTGCGGATCGAGATGCCCTTCGCGTCCGCCTTGGCCTGCACCGTCTCGACCGCCGCGGCGACCATCGGCGACAGCGGCGCATCGCTCAGCACCAGCGAGTCCTCCCGCTTGCCCTGCTCGATGCGCGCCAGCGACAGCAGGTCCTCGACGATCGACTGCAGCCGCTCGGCCTGTCGATTAATGATGCCCAGGAAGTTCTTCTGCGTCTCAAGGTCCGGCGGGCGCTCGTCGGCGAACTCCAGCTCGTCCAGCAGCGTCTCCGACGCGGCCTTCACTGCGCTGATCGGGGTGCGCAGCTCGTGCGACACGTTGGCGACAAAGTCCTGCCGGATCGATTCCAGCCGGCGGAGCTGCGACACGTCGTGTAGTACCAGCACGGTGCCCAGCCGGTCGCCCGCGGCGTCGCGGAGCAGCGCGGACTGGGCCTCGATGATGCGCGGGCCCGCGGCGGGCTGGGACGCGACGCCCTGGGCCTCCGGGCCGGCGGCCCCGTCCTCCTGCGGCTCGCGGACGAGCGTGACCTCGCCCTGCATCCCCTGGCCGGTCTCGAGCGGCCGGCTGAGGTAGTCGCGGATAACCGGGTCGCAGAGCACGCGGTCGATGGGCTGGTCGATGGCCTTGGCCGGGTCGAGCCGTAGCAGCACCGCCGCGGCGCGGTTCATGCTGATGATGCGCAGGTCCGCGTCGATCGCGAGGACGCCCTCGTCCATCGACGAGAGGATCGTGCCCAGCTCGTTGCGCTGCCGCACCACCTCGGACAGCCGGTCACCCAACTGGCTGGCCATCTGGTTCAGCGTGTCGGCCAGGGCGGCGACGTGCGGCGGGCCGCTGCTCTGCACGCGCGTCGACAGGTCGCCCTGCGCCAGGCGGTTGGCGGACCGGCCCAGGTCGCGCAGCCACTTGCGGTAGCGCGAGATGATCCACACCATCACGCCGAGCGTGATCAGCGAGCCGGCCAACAGACCGACCAGCGGCAGCGAGGCCGAGTTCGCGAAGGCGGCCGGGTTGGCGGACAACACGTCGGGCATGGCAAGAGCGTACCGCATGGGGTATGGACAGGCCGAGGGTCGGCCCTCGGCGGAAGCGACACGGCGGTCTGTTGGGATCGGACGGACGCCCACGAAGCGTGGTGCCGACCGGCACGGTTGTGGTCAGTCGCGCAGCCGGTAGCCCACCCCGCGGACGGTCTCGATGAGCCGGCCCGCGTCGCCGAGCTTGCGCCGCAGCGAGACGACCTGCACATCGACACTGCGGTCGGTCACCGCGGCGTACCCCTCGTGGATCGACTCGATGATCTGCTGGCGGGTGTAGACCCGGCCGGCCCGCGACATCAGCAGCGCGAGCAGCTTGAACTCGGTCGCCGTCAGCACCGTCGGCTCGCCGGACACCGTCACCTCGTGGCGGTCCTGGTCGATCGCGATCGGCCCGGCTTCGACGACCGAGGAGGGTTGCGACCGGCCGTCCTTCTCGGCCCGGCGGAGCACCGCGCCGATCCGTGCCATCAGTACCCGCGGGCTGAACGGCTTGGTGATGTAGTCGTCTGCGCCCAGTTCCAGGCCGCGCACAATGTCCGCCTCCTCGCCCTTGGCCGTCAGCATCACCACCGGCACGGACGCGGTCGTCTCCCGGCCCTTAAGCGTCCGGCAGACCTCCAGCCCGTCGATGCCCGGCAGCATCAGGTCCAGCAGCACCAGGTCCAGGTCCCGGCCCATCTGGCGGACCCGCTTGAGCCCGTCCTCGCCGGTGCCCGCGGTCTCGACCTGGTAGCCCTCGCGGACCAGGTTGTACCGGAGCAGTTCGAGCAGGTCCTGCTCGTCTTCGACCAGCAGGATGGTGGTTTCGCTAGGGGGGGTCTTGGTCATCGTGGGCTGGCTTCGGGGTCGGCTGACCGTGGACATAGCGGGGCTCCGTTGGCCGGCGAACGCCCGGCCGGGCTGTGCACGGGAAGAATAGCACGGCCCGGGGCCCGGGCTTATCTCGCTAACACAATTCACACAGCTCACGCTTGGGGCTCTGGGCAGGCGGGCAGGCATCGGCGACTGGCCCGCTGATGTCGCCCGACTGCGGCCGCTTGGCCCGCGCAAAAAACAAGACGCGGGACGTGAGTCCCGCGTCTTGCGGAGTTGCATCGGAGATGCGTTCAGCGGCTGGTCTTAGAACAGCAGCTGGAGCTGAGCACGCCAGGCGATCTGCTCGTCGTCGTCGGTGTAGGTGCCCTGGAGGCCCAGGCCCGAGCTCGACTCGCCGCCGTTGATGGCGCCGGCCGCGGTGGGGTTGTCGCCCGACAGGGTGAAGACGATGTCGGTGGTGAACTTCACGTTCGCGTTGAAGTGGTAGTTCACACCCACGGTCAGAGCGTGCAGCTCGTCCGCGGCGGTGTCGTCGTCGATGTAGTCGTAGCGACCGAAGACGTCCCACTTCTCGTCGAGGACGTAGTCGACCTGGCCGTAGGCGCCGTACTGGTCGAGGTCGGCACCGCCGGCATCGTTGGAGATGTGCGAGCCGAAGATGGCCGCGGTGATGCCGAAGCCGCCGGTCTTCCAGAGGGCGTCGATGGTCCAGACGAGGTTGTCGTCAACCACGCCGCCGCCGTCGAACTTCTCGTAGTGGACGGCACCGCCGACGAACAGGGCGTCGGAGTCGCTGCCGAACTCGCTCTTCGCATCGCTCCACTCACCGTCGAAGCGGTAGTCACCGCGGACGGTGAAAGCGAAGTCGTTGCTGGCACCGCCGGGCAGGCCGGTGAAGCCGGTGTTGGCACCGTCGCTCAGCGAGATGTGCCACTTCCAGTTGTCATCGCCGTAGGAGAACTGCACCTGCTCGGAGCGGTTGAGGGTGAAGAACTCGGTGGTCATGCCGCGGTCGACGGCGACCTGACGGCTGGAGCTGATCAGCTCCTGACGGGCGAAGGGCAGCTTGAACAGGCCGACCTGCATACGCCAGCCGTCGCCGAGGTCGTGGCCGATGTAGACGTCTTCAGCGAAGAAGTCCTGGTTAGACGAGGCGGCGATCACGACGCCGTAGTCCCAGCCGTCGGCGACGGTGCCGGTGAACTTGACCTTGGCGCGGCGGATGTTGAAGTTCGAGGCGGCTTCGTCGGAGATGCCGACCGTCTTGCGGTCATCCTGGAAGTTGAAGTAGTAGCGGAACTGGATCTGGCCGGAGATGTTCATGGTGAACTGGCCGTCGGCGGACTGGAGGAAGACCTTCCCCTTGTCGTTGATGCCGGCCATCATGCCCTCTTGGAGCAGGGTGGCGCGGGTGTCGGCGTCGGCGAGGACGTCCTGCACCAGGCCGCGGACCTCGTCGGCGCGGGCTTCGGTGAGCCAGTCGCCTTGGGCCTGTGCCTGGAGCTGGGCGACCTGGGCCTCCAGCTGGGCGATCCGTGCGTCGTCATCTGCCGAGGCGGTACCGGCAAAGCCGAGTGCCAGGGCGCCCACGAGGGCTGCGGTCGAAATCTTGCGTTGCATCAATGCGTCTCCTTGGAAAGATGCATCCATCTCGCCGGACAGTCCGGCTTGTGGCGGCGGCTCATCCCCTGCGCAACACGCGTTGCACAAGATGGAGAATGACCCGCCTTCGATCCTGACCATCACCCGCCCCCGAGCAATGGCCAACGTCTTGTATGGGAGGCCCTCCGTGGTATAGGCCTCCCGACCTGTATCTGAACTGTTGCAAATCTCGGCGTGATCCGAGTAAGGACTTGAAACTTAGGCCGTTAGCCGCGTTTGATACGCCAGCCCTTCCCCTTCGTCAATCCTGCTGACACGATCTGAATGATCAGCTTCTGTGAGTCGGGTCTTATCGGTCAGCCGATCCTCGGCCACCGACCTCCGGTCCGTTTTTTGGCCGCGGGCTCCCTCCCGCGGGCGGGCCACATGATACCCCTAACAGGGGGGAGCGTCATCCCGGGGGTCAAGTCGCCTCCCCCGGCCCGACGGCCGGGTCGATCGACCGCAGGTAGGGCCAGGTATACAGCCCGGTTGCGTGGCCGTCGGAGAACCGCACCCTGAGGGCGTAGTGGCCCACCAGTTCCACGTCCTCCGCCCGCAGCGGGCCGGTGCTGCCCGAGCCCGCCGGGAGCACCGCCAGGGGGTTGTTTTCCAGCTCCTCACGCTGTTTTTTGGCGTCCGCGGCCGGTGAGTTCCGCCTGAGGTGGGCCACCGGGTATCGCGAGACCCGCCCGTCGGACCAGGTGATCGTCAGGCCTGCGGATCGTTCTAAATCAATGTCTTTAGGGAAGATAGACAAGATTTGTCCTGCGAATCGGGCTATTCCTCGTCCCGGAGGTTCAGCTCACGCATCTGGCGGGCGTGCTCCAGCAGGACGTCGGGGTCCACCGCGTCGGCCGGGGTGGCCTCCGAGAGCTTGAAAAACCAGTTCCGCTCGACCCGCTTGTCGGGGATGGCCTCGGCGAACAGGTCTGGGCCGGGGTGCTCCCACCAGGGCTGCTCCAGCGCCTGCTCGGTGTGCAGCGTCCGGTAACCATCCTTTTCCAGACGGACGTCATAGGTCCCGTACCAGGTGAAGGGCACGGTGACGGGGGTCCGGCCGACCTCCTGGTCGTTGAGATAGACCAGCGCCCCGGGCGGGTCGGACTCGATCAGCAGCGTCCGCTTCACGCAGCCGGTGAGCGGCAGGGCGGTCATCAGGGCGAGCGCCATCACGAACGGGGAGGGGGTGCGTCGTGCCATGCGGGGATTGTAACGCCGGGCCGGGCGGCTACCGCGTTTCATCGTGGCTTTCCCGCAGCTGATCGCGGAGGGTGTCCATGACGTAGCGGATGGTGTCGGCTTTGAAGCCGCGGCGGGCGAGTTGGCCGTACAGCCGGCGGTAGCGGGCGTCGGGATCGACGCGCTGCAGGGCGGCGAGCTTCTTCTCGGCGAAGGCGAGCGCGGCGTCGCGCTGCTCGTCGGGGTCGCTGGTGGCCTCGGTGATGAGCTTGTCCGCGAGCGACCCGGTGATGCCCTTGGCGTAGAGCTTCTGCTTGAGCAGCATCGGCCCGGCGGGCTTGCGCGCCAGGACGCCGCGGACCAGCATCCGGCCGAACTGCTCGTCGTCGATGAGCTCCAGCTCTTCCAGGCGATCGAGCACGGCCGCGCGGGTGCCCGGCGGGTGTTCGAGCTGGCGCAGCTTGTCGTCGATCATCTTCCGGCTCATCGCCCGGCGCGCGAGGCGGTTGCTCGCCGCGCGGAAGGCCTTGTCGAACCCCTTGGCGTCCTCCACGGTCTTCGCGAGCGCATCGTCCCACGGCTGGCCCGGGTGCAGGCCCAGGTCGCTGATGAGCCGGGTGGTGAGGGTGGCGACGACCTTGCCCTTGCGGTCGCCGGTGCCGACGCGGATGGTGACGCGGTTCGCGTCGCGTGCCGTGGGCGACAGCGCGGTGATCTTCAGCCCGTCCTCGGTGGGGAACAGCGTCACGCCGCTACGATACCACCGCACCCTAACCGGAGAACAGCCGTGGGCAACGATGTCGGTTTGATCGTCTTGGCCAGTGCTCGCGAGACCTTTGTCTCCCAGCGCGAGCTGGCGGAGCGAGCGATCGAGCAGGTCTCCTTCGAGCAGCTCCGCGTCGTGCCCGACCCGGACGGCAACAGCGTCGCGGTCATCATGAAGCACATGGCCGGCAACATGCGCTCGCGGTGGACCGACGTGCTCACGACCGACGGCGAGAAGCCCTCACGGCACCGCGACGACGAGTTCATCGACAGCTACGCGGACCGGGCGGCGCTGGAGCGCGACTGGGCGTCGGGCTGGGGGGTGCTGCTCGACACGCTTGATGGGCTGGTGGGCGAGGACCTGGGCCGAGAGGTGCTGATCCGCGGTCAGCCGCTGTCGCTGGCCCGGGCGATCCACCGGCAGATCGCGCACTACGGCTATCACGTGGGCCAGATCGTCTCGCAGTGTAAGCGGCTTCGCGGCGAAAGCTGGCGGTACCTCAGCGTGCCGCGCGGGCAGTCCGAGCAGTTCACCGCCGAGCTGAAACGGAGCGGCCGGTCGGTGTCGGCCGACGACACGCCGAAAACCTGAGGAAACTCGTAGACCTCTCGGGCGTCTGGAGCGTACAGTTAGGCGGGGTGTATGCGTCACCCGTTCGGGGCGGCGGGCGGCAGTCAAAGGAGACGGCGACACGATGAAGACACCGAGTTGGCAGGCCGTACGCAGGGCAGGGGCGGTGCTCGTGGTTGTCGCGGGGTGTTGTGCCCCGGCGGCGTTGGCCGTCGCGCAGGACCCGGCCGTGGTCGACGCGGCCGCGGTCGCCCCGGCCGAACTGGTTGAGCTGAACCAGCGCGTGACCGCGATCGCCGAGCGCTGCCGCGCCGCGACCGTGGGGATCATGATGCCTGGTGGGGGGATGGGCAGCGGCGTCATCATCAGCGAAGACGGCCTGGTGCTGACCGCGGCGCACGTCCTGCCGGAGACCGGCGGGGCAGTGATCGTCGTGCTGCACGACGGCCGGCAGGTCCCCGCGCAGGCCCTGGGCGTCAACCGCCAAGTGGACTCGGGCATGGCGCGGATCACACAGGAGGGCGCGTACCCGTTTGTCGAAGCCGCGCCGGCCGGCGGGCTGTGGGAAGGCGACTGGTGCCTGGCGTTCGGCCACGCGGCGGGGGTGCAGGTCGACCGGCCCGCGCCGCTCCGGCTGGGGCGGATCGTCCACGTCTCCTCCCGCGCCGCGATGACCGGCGCGATCACCACCGACTGCACGGTCGTCTCCGGCGACTCAGGCGGCCCGCTCTATAACCTCGCGGGCCAGGTCATCGGCATCCACAGCAACATCGAGATGAACGTGCTGGTCAACCGGCATGTGCCGATCGACGTGTACCACGCGCAGTGGGACGCGCTGTCCGAGCCCGGCGAGATCAACGCGATGCCGGAGGGGGCCGGCGAGGTCGAGCCCGGCCTCGACCGCCTGCCCGAGAATATCCAGCGGGAGCTGACGCGTCGGCTGCGTGCCGGCGACGCCGAGCTGCGCGCCGCCGTTGAGGCCGCGCGCAACGCGGCCGGCGAGGTGGAGCTGTCGCCCGAAGAGGTCGCGGCGCTGCTAGGGCGCGAGGACCTGATCCAGGCGATCCGCGACTACGAAGAAAAGATCGCCGAGCGCGAACGCCGCACCGCCGAACTCGAGGCCGCGGGTGTCTCGCCGCTGGGGGGTGACGGCCCCGACGAGATCGACGAACGGCTGGCGGAGACGCGCGAGATCATCCGCCAGGCCGTGCGTGAGCGGGCGCTCGACGATATCGCCGACGACCTTAGGCGGACGCACGGCAAGATCGCCGACCACGTACTCACACAGTTCGACAGCGTCGTCGCGCAGGCGGGCCCGTGCACGGTGGAGGTCGTCTGCCAACGCCGGGTCGTCGCCCTGGGGACGGTCGTCCGTGCCGACGGCTACATTGTGACGAAGGCCAGCGAGCTCAACGGCTTAGTGACGGTCCGGCAGTTTGACCAGACGTATCGCGCCCGCGTTGTGAACGGCGACTGGGCGAACGACCTTGCGCTGCTGAAGATCGACGCCGAGGGGCTCACGCCGGTGCGCTGGGCGGCGCGGCCGGCGGTGCTGGGCGAGGTGGTCGTCGCGCCGGGCGCGGACGGCATGCCGTTAGCGCTGGGCGCGGTGGGGGTCGCGGCCCGGCCGATCCCCGAGCGGGTGAACAACCTCGAGCCGACCCCCGAGCCCGCGCCGTTCCTGGGCGTCGGCGGGATGAGCGAAGCGGACGGCGCGGCGGTCGGCGAGGTCCTGCCCGGCACGCCCGCGGAAGCGGCGGGGCTGCTGGCGGGCGACGTGATCACCGCGGTCGGGGACGAGGCGATCGATAGCCCGCGCGCCTTGGTTGAGTGCCTCGGCGGCAAGGCCGTGGGCGACACGCTGGTGCTCACCGTCCGCCGGGGCGACGGCGACGCTGCGGAATCAATCGAGGTCGAGGTCACGCTCGGCGACCGCGCCGAGTTCGCCCAGGCCCAACCCGAAGCGGAGCCGCAGGGGCCCTCCGCCGCCGAGGTCTACAGCGCCCGCGGGGGCAAGCTGTCGGACCGGCGGACGCGGTTCCCCCTGGCGTTCCAGCACGACACGATCCTGTGGGCGCCGGACATCGGCGGCCCGCTGCTCAACCTGCAGGGCGAGGCCGTCGGGCTCAACATCGCGCGCTACGGCCGGACCGCGACCTTCGCGCTGCCCGTCGACCAGGCGCAGGAAGTCATCGCCTCGCTCATGCGGGGGCGGTGAGGAGCGTGCAGGCGCTAGGGCCTAGGCCAGAACTTCAAGGCAACCATTCAAAAAGACCTCATTACCTGTTCAGCCCGAACCCCTAGACACGAACCCCGAGACCCTCGACCCTATCCCACCCCCGGACGCAGACCTTGCCCGAGACCCCCCGTATCCGTCCCATCGCCCGCTTCGTGTTCGCTACGCTGCTGCTGTTGGCCGCCGCGTTCCCCGTGCAGGCGCAGCCGGCCGACGCGCTCACGCTCGCGCAGGTCCAACAGCAGGCGCGGGACGCCGCGCCGGCCTGCATCGGCGCGACTGTTGGCATCATCGTGCGCGACGCGGACGGCAGCGGCACGGGCAACGGCCGGGGCATGGGCTCGGGCGTCGTCGTCTCCGAGGATGGGCTGATCCTCTCCGCCGCGCACGTCGTGCTCACGCCCGGGGCCGAGTTGATCATCGTGCTGCCCGATGGCAGCCGGGTGCGCGGCGAGACGCTGGGCGTGGACCACGACGTCGACGCGGGGATGGCGCGGATCACCGACGCGGGGGTGTACGCCGCCGTGCCCATCGCCGAGGCGGACAGCTTCGCCCCCGGCGACTGGTGTATGGCGGTCGGCCACGCCGGCGGCATCCAGACCGACCGCCACCCGCCGCTGCGCCTCGGCCGGGTCCTCCACCTGTTCGGCGACAACGACGAAGAGGTCTTCGGCAACCTGGTCAGCGACTGCACCGTGATCTCCGGCGACTCGGGCGGACCGCTGTTCGACCTGCAGGGCCGGGTCATCGGCATCCACTCCAACATCGGCATGCGCGCCACCGAGAACCGCCACGTCGCGATCGGCGAGTACCTCAGCCGGTGGGACGCGTTCCTCGCCGGCGAAGACCTCAGCAGCCAGCCCTACCGCGAGCCGATCGACCCGGTCGATGCCGACGACTTCGAGCCCCGCCTCGATGCGGACGGCAACCCGCTCGACCCGGCCGACACCGACGGCGACGGCACGATCTCCGATGCCGAGGCCGCGATCAACGTCATGCGCATGAACCTGTACCAGCAGTTCTCGCACGTGCTGACGCGCGACGAGATCGAGCTGCTGGTCGGGGTCGCGGTCGTCGGGCGCAACGGGCAGATGAGTCTGAACATCACGCCGGACAACTTCGAGCAGGTCCAGGCCGTCCTGCAGAAGCTGGAGGAGGCGCAGACACGTTCGGCCCGTACGCCAGGCCCCGTGCCGCGCCGCGCCCGGCGTCACGGCCGGACCGGCCGGGCGGTGCGTTCGCTCATCGACCCCGTCGCCGAGGCGGGGGCCGGTGGGGTGGTCGTCGTCGAACGTGACGGGGCGTACGCCGCGCTGGGCACGGTCGTCGGCGAAGGGCTTGTCCTCACCAAGGCCAGCGAGATCGAGGAGGGCGAACCGACCGTCCGCGTCGGCGAACAGGCCTACGCCGCGTCGGTGGTCGGCGTCGATGAAGCGACCGACCTCGCGCTGCTCCGCGCGCCGCTCCCGGCCGGCCCGTCGCCGGTGCGCTGGCTTGCGCTGGACGAGGCCCACGACGCGCTGCCGCTGGGCACCGTGCTCGTCTGCCCGGACGCGGCGGGCGAAGCGCTGGCTGTTGGCGTGGTCAGCGTCGCGGCGCGGGTGATCCCGGACAAGATCCAGAGCATCGGCAACGGAAACCGCGCGTTCCTCGGCGTGTCCGGCCTCGGCGGCGGGGGGTCGGCTGTCATCCAGGAAGTCATCGAGGGCGGCGCGGCCGAGGCCGCCGGCATGCTGGACGGCGACGCGATCGTCCGCGTGCAGGACATGACCATCGAGAGCCACACCGACCTGGTCGACGCCATCGGCCAGTTCGAGCCGGGCACGACCATCGAGATCGAGGTCCAGCGCGGCGAAGAGACGCACATCCTCCACGCGACGCTGCAGGACGCGACCGGTAAGTTCGATGTGGATGCCGACGACTCCCTGCCCACCGCGCAGCTCAGCCGACAGGCCGGGGCGATCAGCCGCCGGCGGACGGGCTTCCCCTCGGCGTTCACCTACGACGGGCTCGTCTGGGCGGGCGACTGCGGCGGCCCGCTGTTAAACCTCGAAGGCGAGGCCGTCGGCATCCACATCGCCCGCTACGGCCGGACCGCGAGCTACGTGATCCCGGCGTCCGAAGCGCAACGCGTGGTCGCGGATCTGCTGGCGACGGAAGAACAACCAAAGTAGCCATTGAAGCAGTAAACCGGTTTGGGCTTGCTCTGTTCCCTGCCCACGCCTATCCTGCAGCACACTCGCCAGGGGTGCCCCCGGACAAGCCGGCGTGGCTGAGACAGTCCCTTGGAACCTGATCGATTACCCCGGAACGCTCGTGAGTAGCGCTGCCGGGGGTCGCGTAGGGAGGCGAGCCACGCCCGCGCCGCCCGCCTCATGCGGACTCGCGCCAAGGCCAAGGCCAACGCTTCCCGCCACGTCGCCCGACCGACGAAGGAAGCCCAGCCATGACCACCCCCACCAATACCCCCTTCAACCCCGACGGCACCCGCACCGTCGACCCCACCGACTTCATGCTCCCGCCCGTCGGCGGTGACCCGGGCACCGGAAAAACCACGACCCCCGGTTCGTTTGCGAACCCGGCCGTGATCCTGCCGGGCGTCCGTGGCGCGAAGACCTACAGTTCCCCCGACACCCCCGGCATGCCCGCGCCGTCTAATAAGACCGCGTGGGATTTTTTGCCGGAGGGGTGGACCAGCGCGGAAGCAGAGCATGCCAACGGAAGCCCAGGCCGTGACGGCGTGGGCTTCGAGACCGTGACTTTCACCCAAGCCGACGGCACGCAACGCACCGTCACGTTCCCAAGCGGCTTCACCCCCATCACCCAGCTCGAAAGCGCGCGCTTGGGGCGGGTCACCCCGCAGATGCAGCGCGTCGCCGAGCGCGAGCCGCACCTCACCGCCGAACAGATCCGCGACGAGGTCGCCGCCGGGCGCATGGTGATCCCCGCCAACACGGTCGCGCTGGGCTACCAGCTCGACCCGATGTGTATCGGCCGTGCAAGCAAGACGAAGATCAACGCGAACATGGGCGCGAGCCCGGTGTCGTCGTCGCTGGATGAGGAGGTCGAGAAGCTTAAGTGGGCTGAAAAGTGGGGGGCCGACACGGTCATGGACCTGTCGACGGGCGGCGACCTGGACGCGACGCGCGACGCCATCATCCGCAACAGCACGGTGCCCATCGGCACGGTCCCGATCTACTCGATGATCATTGGCAAGAAGATCGAGGATTTGGATAAGCAGATCATCATGGACGCCGTGAAGCTCCAGGCCGCGCAGGGCGTCAGCTACTTCACGATCCACGCCGGCATCCTCCGCGAGCACGTCCGCTACGCGAAGGACCGGCTGATCGGGCTCGTCTCCCGCGGCGGGTCGCTGCTCGCCAAGTGGATGATCCACCACCAGCAGGAGAACCCGTTCAACACCGCGTGGGAAGACATCTGCGACGTCATGCGCGGCTACGACATCACGTTTTCTATCGGCGACGGCTGCCGGCCCGGCGGGCTCTCCGACGCGACCGACACGCTCCAGCTCGCCGAACTGGTCGAGATCGGCCGGCTCACCGAACGCGCTTGGCGCCGCGGCGTGCAGGTCATGGTCGAGGGCCCCGGCCACGTCCCGCTGGACCAGATCGAATACAACATGAAGATCGAACGTGCCCTCTGCCACGGCGCGCCGTTCTACGTCCTCGGGCCGCTGGTTACCGACGTGTTCCCCGGCTACGACCACCTCACCTCCGCCATCGGCGCGACCAACGCCGCCTATCACGGCGCGTCCATGCTCTGCTACGTCACGCCCAAGGAACACCTCGGCCTGCCGAAGAAGGGCGACGTAAAAGAGGGCTGCGTCGCCTACAAGATCGCGGCCCACGCCGCGGATGTCGCGCTGGGCATCCCCGGCACGCGTGACTGGGACGATGAGCTGACCAAGGCCCGCGCCGCACTCAACTGGGAGAAGCACTTCGAGCTCGCGTTCGATACCGACACCGCACGCGCCTATCACGACGAAGATATGGATGTCGATACCGACTTCTGCGCGATGTGCGGGCACGACTGGTGCAGTGTCCGCATCTCCAAGGAGATCCAGGACTGGGCCAGCGGCAACGCCGAGGGCTTCGCCCGCAATGGCGACGGCCGGACCGTGAAGTCCGATGCGCTCACCCCCGAGCAGCAGAAGATCCTCGAGCAACGCGGCTACCTCTCGCCGGAGGAGATCCACAAGCTCGCGGCGAAGAAGAAGAAAAAAGTCGCCGCCGAAAAGGGCGGGGAAGACGCGCCCTCGTGCCACAGCGACTACGTCGACCCCGACCAGGCCGAGCAGCTCAAGCAGCAGGAGCTTGTCCAGCTCAACACGGCCGAGGCCCACGGCCTTTCGAAGCACGACTCGGTGATCTGACCGCGTCTCCCCTTAGTTGAGACTGAGGTAGAAGCGGTCGGTATCGATCTGGCGGAACCGGCCGGCGTCGAGGTCGCCATCGTCGAGCAGCCGATCCACCTCGACCAGCGGTTCATTCTGGAACGGGACCCCGTTGAAGTGAACGCCGAGCGAAACGCCGGGCATGCCGAAGCTGTCGACCTCGATGTCCCACTGCCCGCCCAGCGGTGTGCCGGCCTCCCACTCGGCCTGACGGACCCGGCCCTTCAGCTCGGGCGGCAGCAGACCCGAACTGCTGTCCCCGATGATCGGCCCGCCCTCCGCGTGGTAGTGGTCGACGGCCTGGGCCAGGGCATTGAGCTCGCGCACGAACGCATTGGTCCGCGCCGCGGAGCTGCCGCGCGACAGACGCGGGATCGCGATCGCGCCGATCACCCCGATGATGACCACGACGATCACCAGCTCGATCAGGCTGAAGCCCGATCGGTCCGGTCGGCCCTGGATGCTGAAAACCCGCTGCATGCCAACCCACGTCGGTGTGACCCCGCCCCGCGGTTTATCGGCGCATCAGGCCACCCGATCCAGAACCGCCCGCCGACGCGGCGTGGCAGCCGGATGTCGGGCCGTGTTGGCCCTTGCCCATCCGATACAATCCCGCCCATGTTCCACCACACCGTCCATTTCTGGCTCAAGCCCTCCGTCACCGACGCGCAGCGCGATGCGTTCGAGGCCGGCCTCCGCGCTCTCGCCGACTCACCCAACGTCGCCACCGTCAGCGCCCGCAGGCCCGCGGGCACCCCGCGCGACGTTGTCGACAACTCCTACGACTACCAGCTGTTCATCCAGTTCGCGGACAGCTCGGCACACGACGCCTACCAGTCCGCCGACGACCCCGCCCACCAGCGGTTCATCGCGTCGTTCAAGCCGCTGTTCGACCGCGTCGTGATCTACGACTCCGTCGAGGTCTAAGCGCTTACGGAATCAAAACCCTACCCCTCCGCCACGGCCTGCCGTATGATCGTGCCCGGCCCGGGGGTCTCGGGCCGATCCCTTTCCCGCATGGGGGGCCGATGCCCGACTACACGTTCCGCCAGCTCGCGCGCTACCGCTTCGACCGCTTTATGGCGCGCGGCGGCTCGTCGATCTTCCTCTCGCTCATCATCGTCACGCTCGGGGCGTTCCTGCTCATCGGGCTGCTGCGCTGGGTGACGTTCCTCATCTGGCCGAGCGGCGCATCGGACGAGACGACCCAGACCTATCTCGGCCAGCTTTACACGGTCTGGCTGGCGCTGACCGACCCGGGCAACATGAACCAGGACAAGTTCGCCTCGCCGGTCTACAAGGTCACCGCCGTGATGGCCGGGCTCGCGGGGGTGGTGATCTTCTCGATGCTCATCGCGTTCATCACGACCGCGCTGGACCAGAAGATCGGCGAGCTCAAGAAGGGCCGGTCCAAGGTCATCGAGTCGGGCCACACCCTGATCCTCGGCTGGGGCGACCGCGTGCCGGAGATCCTGCGCGAGCTGGTGATCGCCAACGAGAGCGAGGAGAGGCCCAGCGTGGTCATCCTCGCCGAGCGCGACAAGGAGGAGATGGACGACTACCTCGCGCTGCACATGCCCGACACGAAGAACACGCGGGTGATCACACGTAGCGGGAAGGTATCGTCGCTGGTCAACCTGGACATCGCGTCGGTGAAGACGTGCAAGTCCGTGATCGTCCTGCCCTGGTGCACGGACTCCGAGTCGCAGGAGGAGAAGGACGCGAGCGACACGCGGGTGATCAAGACGGTGCTGGGCCTGGTCGCGAGCAAGCGTGAAGGCCAGGCCATGAACATCGTCGCCGAGCTGTTCAATATGCGCAGCCGGAAGATCGCCCAGGACATCACCGACGAGGTGACGTGTGTCGACGGCCTGGACATCCTCGCGAAGATCCTGGTGCAGACCTCGCGGTCGATCGGGCTGAGCGTGGTCTACAACGAGGTGATGTCGTTCGACGGGGTCGAGATGTACCTCTGGGGCGGGGAGGAAGGCGTCGACTGGGGCGGCATCACCTACGGCCGGGTGCAGTTCCATTTCCCCGACGGCATCCCGATCGGGCTCCGCTTGGCCGACGGGTCGCTGCTGATCAACCCGCCGCGGGACACGGCGCTGCACGCGGGCGACGACGTGATCATCATCGCGGAGGACGACTCGACGATCGCGTTCGAGGAGAAGCCCGTGGCCGTGCCGGCCGACCACGCGCTGGCGGGCGGCGCAAACACGCAGCGGATCGAGCGGGAGCTGATCATCGGTTGGAACGCGAAGGCGCCGATCATCATCGAGCAGTACGCGGACTACGTGCTGGAGGGCTCGGTGGTGGACGTGATGATGCCCGACCCGCCGGTGGAGGTACGCGAGCGGATCGCCGAGCTGCAGCGGGCGCTGCCGGCACTGAAGCTGTCGCTGCTTGACGCCGACCCGCTGCAGCCCGATGCGCTGCTGGCGATCGAGCCGTTCCAGTACGACAACATCATCATGCTCAGCCAGGGCGGCCTCGCGATCGACCCGGAGACGGTGGACTCGGAGACGATCATCATCCTGCTGCAGCTTCGGCGGATCTTCGAGGACCACCCCGACCAGGCCCGAGGTACTAAGCTCATCAGCGAGGTGATGGACTCGGACAACATGGAGCTGGTCTCCCGCGCGGGCGTGAACGACTTCATCGTGAGTAACCGGCTGGTCTCGATGCTGCTCGCGCAGGTCAGCGAGGAGCCGGCGATCAACGACGTGTACGCGGACCTGTTCGAGGAGGACGGCAGCGAGATCTACCTCAAGCCCGCGCCGCTCTACTTCAAGGACCTGCCCGGCGGGTACACCTACGCGGACATGATGGCGATCGCGCAGAAGCGCGGCGAGTGCTGCATCGGGGTAAAGATCGCGGAGCACGAACACGACATGTCGCGCAACTTCGGCGTGAAGCTGATCCCGGAGAAGAACACACGCTACACGCTCGGGCCCAACGACCGGCTGATCGTGGTGGCCGAGGACGAGACCTGACCCGCCTGCCGCAGCGGGGTGTTCAGCGGGCCGCGGTAGCAAACAGCCCGACGTGACGCTGTTCGTGCTCGAGCAGGGCGCGTTTGGTGGCGACCCCGCCGCCGAAGCCGGCGAGCGATCCGTCGGCGCCGATGACGCGGTGGCAGGGGACGATGATGGAGATGGGGTTCTGGCCGTTGGCCGCGCCGACGGCGCGGGCGGCGTTCGGGTCGCCGATGCGCCGGGCGAGTTCGCCGTAGCTGATCGTTTGTCCGAAGGGGATGAGCCGGAGCTGTTCCCAGACCTGGAGCTGGAACGCGGTGCCCTGCGGCGCGAGCGGGAGGTCGAACGCGCGGCGTTCCCCGGCGAAGTAGGCGTCGAGCTGCCGGCCGACCTCGTCGAACGGCGCGGCGTCTTCGGCCCACTCGGAGCCCAGCGGCCGGGTGTGCTTGCCGTTCGGGAAGTCGATGCCGCAGAGCACCTCGTCGCGCGCGGTCAGGCGGAGCGTGCCGACGGGGCTGTCGTGCAGGGTGTAATGCATGGCGGGCTCCCTGGGTCCAAGGGGTGCAGCATCCGCACGCCCTGCAAGAGGATTCCTATCATACGCCGCATGCGAACATCTGTTTACGGGCTCATCGTCCTGGCGATCGGGCTCGGCTACGCGATCGTGCGGTACAACGTGTTCGGCGGGGTGAGCGTCGAGCAACTCCCGCTATACGTGACGAACAAGGCGGTCTCCGTCGCCGGGCTGGTGCTGATCGTCACGGCGGTGGGGGCACGCCCGCTGTCGGGTTGGCTGCCGGGCTGCGGCTGGCTGATGGATGAGCGCCGGTCGATGGGGATGCTCGGGCTGGGTCTGAGCGCGGTGCACACGGTGATGTCGCTGATGCTGTTGAACCCCGGCTACTTCGGCAAGTTCTACGATGCTGGGACCGGGAAGATGCACCTGGCCGCGGAGGTGTCGATGCTGGCGGGGGTGGTGGCATTGGCGCTGCTGGTCGTGCAGTCGCGCGCGGGGGAGGGGAGCGGGCGGTCCTCACTGCGTTGGCTGGGGGTAGGGGTGCTGGCGTTGTCGCTGATGCACCTGGGCTTCATGGGCTGGCCGGGCTGGTGGACGCCGGGCAAGTGGCACGGCGGGCTGCCGCCGATCACGCTGCTGTCGGCGGCGATCGCGCTGGTGGGGCTCGGGCTGGGGCTGGTGCCGCGGCGGGGCTGAAACCGATCGGTTTAGCGCTACAACCGGCACGACCCCGCCACGCGACAGTGTGCGGCGGCGTCTTCAGCGTGCAGGGCTCGCTTCTTCTCGGAACGGGGGCATGGTTGGACGACGATACCTCTTGTGTATCCCGCGACCGTGTCCCGAGACGAGAGCTCCGCCATGAAGATGCGTCCCCGATCCCTGACCCGCACGGCGTTGTGTGGCACCGCGGTACTCGCGGCCGGCTCGGCCTCCGCGGGTTCGGTCGAGCTGCGGTTTGACGGCGTCAGCCCGGGCGAGCAGGTCCGGGTGTACCTGGATACCGACGGCAACGGGTCGTACGACTTCAACGAGAAGGTCAACGCCGGCGTAATGAACTGGACTAACGCCGGCACCGGCGGCCAGCTCGAGACGTTCTGCATCGAGCTGACGCAGACCATCAGCGCCGGCCAGCAGCGCACCTACGCCATGCACGACGACCTGACCGCCGCGCCGCGCACCGACGGCGTGATCCTTTCGGATACCAAGGCCGACAAGCTCGAGCTGTTCTGGGGCCAGTACCGCGACCTCGTGGTCGACTCGGACACGGCCTCGGCGTTCCAGGTCGGCATCTGGGAGATCGTGTACGACGGCGACGGCGTGCTGGACATCCAGTACGGCAGCGGGACGTTCTCCGTCTCGTCCTACAGCAGCTACCAGGACACCTTCGGCATTGCCAGCCAGTGGCTCAACGGGCTGGACCTCAACGGCGAGCGGGCGGACCTGATGGCGCTCTCCAACGCGCACAAGCAGGACCAGATCACCGAGGTGCCCACGCCCGGTGCCGCCGCGGCGGGGCTGGTGCTGCTGGGGCTCGCGACGCGACGGCGTCGGCGGGTGGTTGAGGCCGGCTGATCCGGACGCCTGAGCCGAGTTGATCCAATAACGAACAAGCCCCGCGGTTCTATCCGTGGGGTTTGTCGGTGGTTGTGGAGTTGTGTGTCTAACGTTCCGCGACGGCGCCGGACTCACAGATCTCGATGAACAGCTCGAGTTTCTCCTCGGCGTCCGGGTCGTCGATGACCTGGTGCGGCACGATGTCGCCCGAGTCGAGCGCGGTGTGCAAGGCCTCGGCCAGGTGCTGCGCATCGTCGGCGCTCAGCGCGTGGCCGTGGTCCGGCCGGTCGACCGGCTCCCAGCCGTGCTCCTCGGCTGCGGCGATGAGGTGGTCCCAGTCATCCTCGGAGAGGGTGATGTCGCCGTGGTCGTTGTAGAGCACCATCTCCATGCGTCTTGGGCCTCGGGTCGCGCCGCGGCATTGCGGCGTCGCGGTAAACACTAGCGGATACTCCCGGCGCGTCAATGCCCTTGTGGGTGGCCCCGGCGGGACGCGACCGCCGCCGACACAATCTGCACCACGTCCGCCGCGCTGCGCTCGGCCGCTTGCGACGCCCCGGATCGCTCGCCCCGGGCGACCTGCGACGGCAGCGACGGCAGGTGCACGAACCCCACGCTCGGCCGCTCTATATCGGTGCCGGGGCACGACGCTGCCCAGCGCAGCGCGTGGTACAACGCCTGATTGCACAGGTACGCCCCGGCCGAGAGCGATAGCGCGGCCGAGCCGCCCGATGACGCCACACGCGCCGCGCACGTCCGCACCGGCAGTGTCGACCACAACGCGGCCGGGCCCCCGGCCTCGACCGGCTCGTCCACGGGCTGTGACCCGGCGTTGTCCGGCACACGGAAGTCCAGCAGGTTCACCGCCAGCCGCTCCAGCGTCACGCACGCCGCCTGCGCCGACTCGCCCAGCAGCACGGCGACGGCCGGGCGGTGCGCCGTCAACAACGCGTCCAATTCCGACCCGACCCGCGCGGTGGCGACCAGCAGCACGCCCGTCCGCAGGTCGATCGGCTCGGGCCAGTCGCACTCGGCCTGGAGGAGCGACAACACCGCGAGCGATGCGTTCTCCGTACTGCCGTCGAACGGCTCGAACGCGGTCAACAGCACGACGGGCAACGCCTCACTCATGCGCCGCCCCCTTGCCCGGCAAGTTTTTCCTGGAGCACCGCGGTGACCTTCGGCCGGAGCGTCTTCCACTGCCCTGCGGGCTGCTTGTTCACCGTCACGAAGTCGCGCACGATCATGACCCCGGCGACTTTCGGCAGCGCGAAGAGCGCCGACGCCAGCGGGTCGTCCTGTGCAGCGTCGGCGTGGTAGTAGGCCCGGGTCGGCCCGGGGTTGATCACCCGGTCGGCGGTGAACTTCCACGCGTTGGGGTTGGGCGTCTCTTCGTCGGTGATGGTGATCGTTTCGGCCATCGCCGCGAGGATAGCAGGTCGTGCCGGTGCCGGGCCGTGTGAAAGTCGGCCTGGGGTTGGCTTCAGCCGCCTGGGTCGGCCGCGGGTTCGGTCAGCCCCTGCGCCTCCAGCCACGCGAGTAGTTTCATGGGCCAGCCGTCGGGGTCGTTGACATCGCCCAGGCCGAAGCCGTGCCCGCCCGTGGGCTGCTCGGCCAGGGCCCCCGGGATGCCGGCGTCCTGCAGCGCGGCGAGGAACATCTCGCTGTTCTCAATCGGCACAGCGCGGTCGTCGCGGGCGTGGAACAGGAAGGTCGGCGGGGTGTGTTCGTCGACCTGTTCGTGGTTGTTCAGGTCGGCGAGGCGTTCATCGCTCGGGTCCGGGCCGAGGAGGTTGTGCCGCGACCCGCCGTGCGCGTATTCGCCGGTCATGGCGATGACGGGGTAGCCGAGGACGGCGAAGTCGGGCCGACACGACCGGCGCTCGGCCGGGGCGTCGGCGTTGGGGTCGCCGTGGTCGAAGTGTGTCGCCACGGTGGACGCGAGGTGCCCGCCGGCGGAGAAGCCGAGGATGCCCACGCGGTGCGGGTCGATGCCCCAGTCCGCGGCGTGCAGGCGGACCAGACGCATCGCGCGCTGTGCGTCGTGAATCGGCACGGGGTGTCGGTAGGGGGCGTGGCGGTACTTGAGGACGCAGGCCGCGATGCCGTGGTCGTTGAGCCAGCGTGCGACGTCGTGCCCCTCGTGGTTCATCGCGAGGATGCCGTAGCCCCCGCCGGGGCAGACGACGATGGCGGTGCCGTTGGCGTTTTCGGGGTCGGGCAGGTAGACGGTGAGGGTGGGCGTGCTGACCAGTCGGATGTGGCCGCGGTCGGTGGTTTCCTCCGGCGGCATCGGGCCGTCGATGGCCGGTTCGCCGGGCGGGTCGTCGGGCCAGAGCGCGAGGGTCTCTACGGCGTGCGCGTAGCCGACCAGGTGCAGCACGGCCGCCGCGCAGGCCAGCAGCAGGGCGAGGCGTATCGGCCGGGGCCGGGTCGGTCGGGGCATGGTCTTCCTTTCCTGGCGGTTGACGGGCGGGGATATCCTAACGCGGCGGCTTTCCGGCGTGCTTCTTACCGATGCACGCTTGCCACCGTGCGGGGGCCGGGTATTGTCATACGCATGCCCAACTTCATGTACCGCTGCCCGCACTGTTCGGCCGAGAACACGGTCGCCCTCGAACGGGTCAACCAGCCGATCGCCTGCGCGGCCTGTGAGCTGCCGTTCGTGCCGCACGCGCCGTCCGCGACGCTCTTGCAGCGCGACGGCGAGCAGTGGGTGCCGGCCCCGGCGTCGGCCGCGGCCTCGCCGGTCGGTCTGTCGTCGTCTGCCGACGGCGCACCGCGCGACAAGGACGAGCAGACCCTCGCGACGGTCAACCCGGCCGTGTTCCGCGAGCACCCGGTGCAGACCCTCCTGCTGACGCTCTTGTGCCTCGGCGGGCTGACGCTGGTGTTCCAGTTCGCCGGGCACGAGGACGGCAACGTCGGCACGACCGCGCTCGCGGCGCTGGGCGTAGTCTTTGCGGTGGCGTCGTCGGCCGTGATGGTCGTCCGCTTCGTCGCCTCGCGGTTCGAGTCGTTGACGATCACCACACAGCGCAGCATCTGGGCCCGCGGCATCATCAACCGCGAGTCGTCCGAGGTCCAGCACGACGACATCCGCAATATCCAGGTCAGCCAGACGTTGATCCAGCGACTTGTCGGCGCCGGTACCGTCGCGATCTCTTCCGCCGGGCAGGGCGATATGGAGATCCTCATCCAGGGGATCCCCCGGCCGCACGCCGTGGTCGATACCGTCCGCACCTACCAGCGCAAGCTGGTCCAGGGCGACTAACGGCGAACACCCGACGCCGGAGATGCGTTGTAAGTCCCGGCAACTCCCACCCTCACGCTCGAAGGAGCACACCATGCCCCGCCTGCTGACGACCCTGGCCGCCGCGATGTTCGCTCTCGCCGCCACCGCCGCGCAGGCGGCGACCTACACGGTTGACCCCGTGCATTCTTACGTCGGCTTCCGCATCAAGCACCTGGATGTGTCCTACGTCTACGGCCACTTCGACCGCTACGACGGCACGATCACCGACGGCGACGCGCCCACGCTCAACATGACCGTCGAGGCCGCATCCATCGATACCAACCACCCCGGCCGTGACCAGCACCTCCGGCTGGCCGACTTCTTCGACACCGACGCGCACCCGGTGTGGAGCTTCGCCAGCAGCGGCATCGAGGAGACCGAAGACGGCTACCACATCACCGGTACGCTGACGATCCGCGGCGTCGCGCAGGAGGTCACCGTCGACGCGGTCAAGACCGGCGAGGCCGACCACCCCAGCTTCGGCCACCGGATCGGCTACCTGTGCGAGTTCTCGATCAACCGCAGCGACTACGGCATCAACTACGGCATCGCCGAGGGCGTGCTCAGTGACCAGGTCGACATCACACTATCTCTACAGTTCATCGAGGACCAGCCCGAGGAGGAAGGCGGCGGTGAGTAGCCGCGTGGTACGCTGTGGGCATGGCAGGACTCTTTGACGGATCGCCCTTGCAGCAGCCGGTGACCTGTGCCCACTGCGGCGCGGCGCTGGCGGACTGTGCCTGCCCGCGCGACGCGTCGGGGCAGGTGTGTCGGCCGGCGGACCAGCCCGCCCGTGTCCGACGGGAGAAGCGACGGGGCAAGTGGGTGACGGTGGTCTACCAGCTCGACCCGGCGGCGACGGACCTCAAGCGGCTGGCCAAAGAACTGAAGCACAAGTGTTCGGCCGGCGGCTCGGTCACGGCCGACGGGGTAGAGGTCCAGGGCGACCACCGCAACACCGTCGTCGCCGCGCTCCTGGCGATGGGCTACCCCGCTAAGCCCGCGGGCGGGTGACCGGGGGCCGTGCCTCCCTGGATCGGAAACGCCCCGGCGTCGTCCGACGCCGGGGCGGTCTCCTCCTCGTCCTCTTCCGGTGGCTCCGCCACGTCGCCCAGGGGTACCGGGGATTCGGGACCCGCGGCTCGGCGGATCACTCGGTGTATATTTTTTTCGCCTGGCGTTTTGCGGGGTCGGCGCGCGCGTTCCGTGCTGCTCACGGTACACTCGCAGGGCCGTTCGGATCACACTGGGCACCGCTTGGACACGAATGCAGACGATCTTCGGCTGATGGAGCAGATCGCGCGGCAGGACACCGCGGCGTTCCGCCGGCTGTTTGATCGGCATGCGCCGCTGCTGCTGGCCCTGGGCTGCCGGGTGCTGAACGACCGCCAGCTCGCCGAGGACGTGCTCAACGAGGTGTTCCTCGAGCTGTGGCAGTCGCCACAGAAGTACGACGCGGGCCGCTCCTCGCCGCGGACGTACCTGGTGCTGGTGATGCGTCGTCGGTCGATCGACCGGCTGCGCTCGCGCCGGTCGGGTATCAAGACCGTGCCGCTGTACGCATCCTCGACGGATAACAACCCCGGCCGGTCCAACCACGAGGACGCCTTCGCCGATGCCGAGGAGCGTCAGCGGATCCGCTCGGTGCTGGCCGGCCTGCCCGAGGCGCAGCGCCGGGCGATCGAGCTGTCTTTCTTTGAGGGCAAGACCAACGTTGAGATCGCTGAATCGACGGGCGAGCCGCTGGGCACGATCAAGGGCCGGATCCGGCTTGGACTGATCCGTCTGCGGGACCAGCTACGAACCATGGGTACGAAGGGGGGGCGTCCATGAACGGACCGAACCTTCAGGAACTGATGCTGCTGTACCTCGCCGATGCGCTGGAGGAGCGGGAGCACGCGCTGGTGAAGTCGCGGCTGGCCGCGGGTGACCCGGAGGCGGTCGAGGCGCTGCGCGAGGCGCGCGAGCTGTTCGCGTCGCTGCCGGTCGCGCTCGACCCGGTGGAGCCGGGCCCCGAGGTCTTCGACGCGCTGATGCGGCAGGCCGAGGCCGGCCAGCTCCGTGGCGATGTTTCTGCTGCACCCCCGACGACCCGCCGACCAGCGGAGACACACCGCCCGGCGCCCCCCGCGCCCGCAACGCCGGCAACGCCGGCAACGCGCAGCGGGGGCTGGGTCTTCACCCTCGCGGCCGCGGCGGGCTTCGCGATCGCCGCGTCGGCGGTGGTCTTTTTCCTCGCACGCTGGGACGCGCAGTCGCAGCTCCAGCGGGTGCAGGACGAGGCGGCCGACCTCCGCCGGCAGGTGCAGGCCCAGGCCGAGCGTCTGGACGCGCAGTCCGACCAGATCGATGCGCAGCGGGAACAGCTTGCGGCGCAGGACGGCGTGATCACGGGGCAGGCCGAGCAGATCCGGGCCCAAGGCGACCGCATCGCCGACCAGGGCGCGGAACTCGAGCGCGTCGCGTTCTCGGTGCAGGCCCAGCGGGCGGTGACAGACGAGCTGCGGACGCTGTTTGCCAACCAGCGCAACGACCTGATGGTGCTGATGCGTCGCGAGGAAGAGGTCAGCCGGGTGCTGTCGCTGCTCAGCGCTCCGCGGCTGGAGGCGTATGTCCTGGCCGGCACCGACTCGGCACCAGACGCGGCGGGCCGGATGTTCTTCGACCCGCAGACCGGCCGGCTGCGTCTGACGATCGACGGGCTCGACCCGGCCGAGGCGGGGCGGACCTACCAGGCGTGGTTCGTGCTCGACGACGGCGCGGGCGCCCCGGTCTCCCTGGGCGTGTTCAACACGAACAACGCCGGCGAGGTCGTCTTCGAGGCGACGCTCGACGCGACGCCCGACCAGATCGCGCTCGCCGCGGTCAGCGTCGAGCCGGCCGGCGGCGTGCCCGCGCCGACGGGCGCGATCGTCATCGCCGGCGGGGCGCAGTAGCCGCCCATCTGGCGCGGCCAGCCACGCACACGATTGGACGCGGCGCGTGAGATCGCTAGAACAGGGGGATGGCCTGGGAGACGTTGCAGAACGAATCGGGGGCGTTGGCGCTGTTGGCGGTCGCGGTGGCGGTTGCCGGTGCGCTCGCGTGGGGGGTGATGGTCGGTGTCGGCGTCCTGATCCGCCGGCACATCCCGGGTACGACGGGGCGCCGCCTGCGTCGGCCGGTCGCCTTCGGTGTGGCGGCGGCGGCGATGTTCCTTGTCTCGCCGCTGGTCGGGCTGGGGGAGTCGGCCCTTGCTTACGCGCACCACGCCGCCTCGGTGCTGGTGATCATCGCCATCGGCTGGCTGCTGATCGCGGTGACGAAGCTGCTGCAGGACGTCATCGAGCACCACTACCCGGTGAACATCCGCGACAACCGCCGGGCCCGCTCGGTGCAGACGCGCTTCCGCGTGCTCCGGCGGGTGTGGATCGTCCTGGTTCTTTTCGGGACGACCGGCGCGGTGTGTTTCACCTTCCCCTCGATCCGCACGCTTGGGGCGGGGCTGCTCGCGTCGGCGGGGGTCGCGGGGCTGGTCATTGGCATCGCCGCCCGGCCGTTTGTCGAGACCCTGCTGGCCAGCATCCAGATCGCGCTGACCGAGCCGATCCGGCTGGACGACGTGGTGATCGTTGAGGGCGAGTGGGGCCGGGTCGAGGAGATCCGCGCCACCTACGTCGCCGTCCGCATCTGGGACGATCGTCGGCTGATCGTGCCGCTGACCTACTTCATCCAGCAGCCGTTCCAGAACTGGACCCGCACGACCGCGGACATCACCGGCGCGGTCACGCTCAAGGTGGACTTCCACACGCCGGTGGGCGCGGTGCGGGAGGAGGTCGGCCGGATCGTCGAGGGCTGCGAGCACTGGGACCGGCGGTTCTGGAACGTGCAGATCACCGACGCGGACGACCGCGCGATGACGCTGCGCGTCTTGGCCACCGCCGCGGACGCTTCCGCCGCGTGGGACCTGCGCTGCCATGTGCGGGAGCGGCTGGTGGCGTACCTGCAGCGCGAGCACCCGGGCGCACTGCCCCGGCTGCGGGCGGTGGTCACCGGTGAGGATGACGCGGCGGACGGCGAGCCGGACACGCGTGCAGCCGGCCCCGACGGGGCAGCGGAGACGTAGCGGGAACAACCGGCGTCGGCCGTGGGTTGTGCCGGGGGGCCCCGGTGTGTCTACGATATGGCTGCCGTGGACCTCAACGGAGTGCCCGCCTCATGCAAGCCCGCCCGATCCTGGTCATCGCCTTTGGAGCCCTCGCCATGCTCGTCTTCTCGTTCGCCGGCAGCGCGTGCAGCCGACACGACGTCCCCGACCCGGCGCAGGTGCCCGACGCCGAGCTGACCGAGCAGGCGCATGCCGACGCGGACCCGGACGCCCCGCAGACACGGCAGGCCATCCTCGCCGGCGGGTGCTTCTGGTGCGTCGAGGCCGTCTACGAGATGCTCGACGGTGTCAGCGATGTCGAGTCGGGCTACATCGGCGGCGCGGAAGACACGGCCGACTACCGCACGGTCTGCACCGGCACGACCGGACACGCCGAGGCCGTCCGTATCACCTACGACCCCGCAAAGATCTCTTTCGAGCAACTGCTCAAGGTCTTCTTCACCACCGCGCACGACCCGACCCAGCTCAACCGGCAGGGCAACGACCGCGGCACGCAGTACCGCTCGGCCATCTTCCCGCTTAGCGCCGAGCAGGAACAGATCGCCCGCGCCTACATCACCCAGCTCAACGGCACCCCGCAGTACGGCGGCCGGATCGTCACCACCATCGAGACCGGCCACGCCTTCTACCCCGCGGAGACCTACCACCAGGACTATGCCCGCAACAACCCCGACGCCGGCTACATCCGCGGTGTCTCCCAGCCCAAGGTCGAGCACACCCGCGAGGCATACCCCGACCTGCTGCGCGACTGATCTGCCCCTCCTCACATCACCATCCACACGACCGGGAAACGAACGATGAAACCAGTTACAGCCACACGGTTCGCGCTCCCTCTGACGGCCCTCGCCGTCGCGCTGGGCTGCGCCGAGACACCCTCCGCCGACAGCCCGAGCCCCTCACCAACCCCTATGACCGACACCTCCACACCTGCCGTCCTGGATTTCGAGATGCCCGCGCTGACCGGCGATCCGGTCGACCTGTCGCAGTACCACGGCCGGGTCGTTCTCATCGTCAACACCGCCTCGCAGTGCGGGCTCACCCCGCAGTACGAGCAGCTTCAGCAGCTGCACGAGCAGTACGCCGATGACGGGCTGGCTATCCTCGGCTTCCCGGCGAACAACTTCAACGGTCAGGAGCCGGGCACCGACGCGGACATCGCCGTGTTCTGCGAGCAGAACTACGGCGTCGGCTTCCCGATGTTCGCCAAGCTCTCGGTGAAGGGCGAGGACCAGGCCCCGCTCTACGCATTCCTGACCGGCGAGGAGACCAACCCCGGGTTCGCCGGCGAGATCACCTGGAACTTCGAGAAGTTCCTGGTCGGACGCGACGGCCGGGTGGTTGCCCGGTTCGCCCCGCGCACCCGCCCCGATGCAGAAGAGGTCGTCGCCGCGATCCAGGCCGAACTCGCCAAGCCAGCGCCGGTCGGCACGCCCGGCGCGGAATAAGACACACCGACCGCAGGTTGCACTTGTCCCGGCCGTGCTCTTTTTACTAATCGCAGGAGCCCCACGATGATCAAGCCCATGCTCGCGCTCGTCCTCGGCGGAGCGCTCGGCGCCGCCGTCGGCTACTCGAAGGTCCTCTGCGGCGACGGTCAGTGAATGATGACCGGGTCGTGGTATGGCGGCGCGTTCGTCGGTGCGATGCTGGGGCTGGTCGTGGTGACCGGCATCGGCTCCCTGAACACGGCGGACCCGCCACATGACCCCCCGGCCCGTGGGACCGAGCCCGACGACCAAGACCCAGCCCGCTGACGCGGCGCTACCCCTCGATGACCCGCAGCATGCCCGGCAGCGCGGTGACTTGCATCGGTGTCGCGCCGGCCGGATCGCCGTCGGCCTGTACCGGGACGGGGTCCTCGGCGGTGAGCGTGATGTGCGATGACCGGCCGTGGTGCACGTCCTTGCGGTCCAGGTGCTTGCCCCGCAAGACCGAAAGCCCGTACGCCGCGAGCGCGACCATGCCCGGCTTCTCGAAGACCACCCAGTCCAGCAGCCCGTCAGCCGGGTCCGCGTGGCGCGCGAGCCCCAGCCCGCCGCCGTACTGCCCGATGTTGAACACGAACGCGTGTGCCCCGGTGACCGATCGACCGTCGGCCTCCAGCGTCACCGCCGGGTAGCGGTAGCCCGCGACCGCGCCGACGATCTTCGGCGCGTAGCTCACCCGGCTGACACGCTTGAGCGGTGCGCCCTCTTCTTCGGGCACACGCCAGTCGTCCACCCGCCGGACCACCTCCGAGTCGAAGCCCGCGCTGGCCATGAGCGTAAACAGCCGGCCGCCCGCGTCGCCCGCGTCGACGGTGCGTGTCTGCCCCCGCGCGATCGCGTCCGACAACGCACCGATCCCTTGGTTGTGCCGGAACTCGATGGCGAACAGGTTCTCGTTGCCGACCGGCAGCATCGCGATCGGCAGGCGGGCCGGGTCGCCGCCCGATCGCAGGTCGTTCACCGCCGCGGCGATCGAGCCGTCGCCCCCCGCCGAGACGAGGCAGCGGTACCGCTCGTGCACCTCCGCGGCCTGCAGCTTCGCCAGCCGGTCGGCGGGGGACCACACGGCCTCGCTCTGGATGCCGTGGCCGGCGAGCGCGGCGGACAGCGCATCTACGCGTTTGCGGTTCGAGCCCTTCCCGCTGTAGGGGTTGGCGGTGATCAGCACAGGCAAAGCGTCGGTCATGCGGGGTATCGTAAGGCATTGCCGACGATGCGCTCCGCGCCGCCGATAACGCGGAGCGGGTATGATCTCTGCCCGAAACCCGCGACCCGAAACCCCAGCCCCGAAAGCCGAACATGCCCCAAGCCGTCGCTAGCCACATCCTTGTCCCGACCGAAGCCGAGGCCAACGACCTCAAGCAGCGCTGCGCCGCGGGCGAAGACTTCGCCGACCTGGCCAAAGCGCATTCCGGCTGCCCGTCGGGCAAGCAGGGCGGCTCGCTGGGCCAGTTCAGCCAGGGCCAGATGGTCCCCGAGTTTGACGCGGTGATCTTCAGCGACCTGCCCCTGGGCGAGGTCAGCGAGCCGGTCAAGACACAGTTCGGCTACCACCTCATCAAGGTCGAGCAGCGCATGGGTTGAATCCCGCGCCACGCGCACGACCGCCCCCTCGCGAAACCACGAGTGTGTCTCTAGCCGCCGCGTCATACGCGGCGGGGCGCTACCCACGCAGAAAAACCGCCGCGTGCGACGCGGCGGCTGTTGAGTTCTTGATGTGCCTGCATGGCGCTCAACGCTCGCGGATCGGCTCCCGGCCGTCCGCGGGTTCGAGCACGTTGCGGTCCTTCTCCGGGTCGTCGGGCAGCAGCGTCTGGGTCTGCTCGGCGAGCGAGACGAAGCCCGCGCGGTAGCCGTGCGGGTCATGGGTCAGCGCGCCGCCGGCCGTGTCGATCACCCACTGCATGCTCGCGTCCCCCCGGTGGGGCGAGTTGCGCAGCACCATCCCGAAGCCCGCGACCGCCGCGGCGAAGCGCGTGTCCTCGCTCGCGTCGCTGAACGGCACGGCGTCGAGCCCGACGGTGGTCTGGATCAGCCGGCTCGTGCCCTGCTCGGCCGGGGCGTCGACGGGCTTGTACCGCAGGTTCACGACCATCAGTTCCTCGACCGCGTCGAGCCCGTCGATGAACCCCGCGTCGTCGCGGTAGCGCATCTCGATCCCGCCGGCCGCGGTGATCGCCGGGGGCACCCGCTTGGCCCGGCTCTGCACGGCCGCGGCGACGTCGCGCTGCTGCTGCATCAGCCGGATCGACCCCGCCAGCTTGCGGTACTGCTCGTCCGTCAATGGCGTGTTCTGCAGGACCGACGTGCTGAACGCCAGCGCCTCGTCCAGCGCCTCGAGTTGCAGCTTCACCTGCCGCAGCGCCTCCTCGTCGCCCAGCCCGTCGTCGGGGAAGGGCACGACCTCGTACAGCGCGGTCACCGTGTGGCCCGCGCCGATGTCGCCGGCATCGACCGTGTCGTTGGCGAAGTCTTCCGCCGCGAGGATGCGGTTCTCGTAGCCGATCAGACGGTACGCGAGCACCCGCGACGGGTTGAACTCGACCTGCACCTTCACGTCCTTGGCGATCGCGACAAGCGTGCCGCCCACCTGCTCGACCATGACCTTCTGGGCTTCCTCGGCCGAGTCGATGTAGGCGTAATGCCCGTTGCCCGCGTTGGTCAGCGGCTCCATCATCTGGTCGTTGAGGTTGCCCATCCCGTAGCCGAGCACGCTGAGGTACACGCCGCGCGGCTGGCCGTCGGCGTCGGGCTCGGGGTTGGCCTTCTGCTTGATGAGCTCGACGAGCTGGTCGCGGTCGGAGATGCCGACATTAAAGTCGCCGTCGGTGCAGAGGATGACGCGGTTGACCCCGCCGGGGACGTAGTGGTCCTGCGCGACCTTGTACGCCAGCTCGATGCCCGCGCCGCCCGCGGTCGACCCGCCGGCGGAGAGCTTGTTCAGCGCGTCCTCGATCGCCGCGGGGTCGCCGGCCGAGGCGTTTTCGAGGACCAGCCCCGCCGCGCCCGCGTAGACGACGATGCTCACGTGGTCTTCCGGGTTGAGCTGGGTCAGCAGCAGCCGCATCGATTCTTTCACCAGCGGCAGCTTGTTGTCGCTGCTCATCGAGCCGGACACGTCCAGCAGGAACGTCAGGTGCGCCGCCGGGCGGTCTTCCTGCGCGACCTCCATGCCTTTGATGCCGATGCGGACGAGCTGGTGGCCCTCGGCCCACGGGCAGTCGGCGACCTCGACGTGCGTCGCGAACGGCGCGAAGGTGTCGTCGTCGGCCGCGAGGCGCTGGATCGACGCCTGCGTGACCACACCGTGGTCGAGCATCTCCGGCTCGACGACCGGCGCGGTGTAGCGGTAGTCGAAGTAGTTGATGAGCTCTTCGATGCGCACCGCGCCCGGCACCGGGGCCGAGTGCTGCTGCTGGACCTGCCGGCGGACGAGGGTGTACGCGGCGGTGTCGACATCGACCGAGAAGGTCGACAGCGGGTCGTTGAGCCCGGTGTGGAACGGGTTGTCGTTGACCAGCGCGTAGGTGTCGCGGGTGAGCTGGTTCGGATCGACGCCGGGCCGCTGGAACTCGAACAGGCGCTGCTGGAGCTGCGCTTGCTGTTCTTGCAGCGTGGCGAGCTTGTCGCCCAGCTCGCCGTCGCCGTCGTGGTCGGGCTCCTCGGGCGCGATGCCGCGCACCAGGTCCTCGGCCAGCACGGTTTCGCCGCGTTCCAGCCCTCGGCCGGCGGACCCGCTGCGGTCCCGGAGCCCACCTGCGCCACGGGCCGGCGCTGCAGTGGCGGCCGGCCGGTTCGCGAGCGCGAAGCCGGTCTCCGCGGCGATCGGCTGGGGCGATCGGCCGAGTTGCACCCCGTAGTGCTGCACCGACGTCCCGAGCATGACATCACCCGCGGTCGAGTCGTAGCGCGACAAGCCGTCCTGCAGGTAGTACCCATCGCCGGCGTTCAAGCCGAGCCCCTGGGCGTAATACATGCTCGCCGCGTTTGGCGCGTCAGAGAGCTCGCCCAGCCGCTCGACACTGGGGACGGCGTAGCGGTCAAACTCCGGCAAACCGTCAGTGTTTGGGATGAGTTGTTGATTGGACCGCATCAGGTCGAGCTCTCGCCGGAGGCGGACGGATTCGGTACCGGCCACGGCATCCCGTGTCAGTTCACGCAGCGATTCGATCGCGGCGTTGTCGGGATCGAGGAACTGGGCCGCTTCGAGCTCGGCCAGGGCGCCGGCGTAGTCGCGGTTGGCTTGTAGTTCTCGGGCACTGCGCAGGCGGGCTTGGACCTCTTCGGATCGGCGTTGATCAGCTTCATGGGTTGCGTCTCGCTCGGCGGCCTCCTGCTCCATCGCAGCGCGGCGAGCCATTTCGGATTCGTATCGTGAGCGCGTGTTGTTGATTTCGGTCTGCATCCGGGCGGCCCGGGCGACCAGCTCGTTCCGCTCGTTCTCGCCGAAGGCCGACCGGTTCGCGTTGAGCACCGTGCGGGCCTCGATCACCGCGTCGATGGCGGCGTCGTACTCGCCTTTGTCGAGAGCAAGTTGTGCACGCCGCGCCGCCTGCTCGTACCGTGCGGCGGTTTCCTGCCGCACGATCGCGATGCCCTGCGCGCGGTGGGTCAGCGGGTCCACGGGGTGCGGCCCGGGGTTGCGTTGGGCCTGGGCGGCGGCGAGGCCGGCCCGGACCGTTTCGTCCTGCGGCGCGAGCATCGCCGCTTCTTCATAAAGCTGGACCGCCAGATTCCATTGGCCCGCCCCGGCCGCCTCGGCGGCGTCCGCGGCTTTCTGCTCGGCCAACTGTCGGCGGGCATCACGCAGCAGGTCGGACGCTTCCGGCGGCTGCTCGTCACCGCCTTCAGCCGATTCGGCGTGCGCGGCCTCGGCGGCCTGGGCCGCGAGGCGGTGGGTCTCGATCATCAGCCGCTGTGCGGTACGCTGCTGCAGCATCAGGTCCGTCACCTCGCCGGGCCGTTGCCAGGCGGGGTGGTCGGCGAGGGTGGCCTGGCGGGGGGTCAGGCGGTTGTCGGTGGGGTTCGCCGCGGCGAGTGCGGTCTGGGCCTGCGCGAGCGAACGGAGGACCAGCGACGACCGCGGCTCGATGTGTACCGCCTCGGGGCCGACCGACCACACGGCCGGGTCGGGGTGGGGCAGTTGCTGCCAGGCCGCGGCGAGCGCGAGCGACAGCAGGTCGCGGGCCGGTAGCCCGTCGGCGTCGAAGGTGAGGCGCGTCTCGGGCGAGACGCCGCGCTCGGCCAGCGCGTCCCAGTCGACGTGCAACTCGGCGTGGGTCGTGCGCTGGACCTCGTCGAGGACCTCGCGGAGCGGCGCGTCCTGGAACGAGGCGGTGACGGGGGCCTGCAGCGCGGCGTGGATCGCGTCGATCCCGCGCGGGGCCGTGGCACGGTTAGCGATCGGGGTGTGGCCGGGGCCGGGCTGGAGCATCGACACGACGGTGACGGCCGCGCCGGCGGCGAGCGCGAACCCGGCGGCGAGCAGCGCGGGCCGGGCGAACAGCGGGGCGCGGGAGCCGGAAGCTGCCTGGTTCGCGGTGTTGCCCTGGCTGTGTTGGGATGGTGCAACAGGCAGGATGCCTGTGCAGCTTGCTGCCGCGGGTTCGTGTGCCAGCGCGTCGCTCACGCGCTGTGCGGTGCCGGTGATCGCGTCGATCTCGGCGCGGATGGCCGGGTCGTTGGCGAGCGCGGCGACGATCGCGCGGTGCGTGTCGCTGTCGGGGTCGAGTTCGTTGAGCGCGAAGGCGGTGAGGTCCTCGGCGTTGTAGCCGTGGGGCGTGGGGGTCGGTTCGTAGGCGGGGTCGGTGGTCATGGGGTGTCTCCTGTGCGGAGGTGTTGGGTGGGGGAGTTGTGTTGTCGCATCCTGTCGCCGCGTCCGGCGGGTGATGCGTCAGGCGAGTTGTTGGCGGAGGGTCTTGAGCGCGTGATGCAGGAGGTAACCGACGTGACCGACGCTGAGCCCGGTGACCTCGGCGATCTGTGGGTAGGTGAGTTCGCCGTGGAACCGGAGGCGGAGGACTTCCTGCTGGTTGTCGGGGAGCTTGGCCATACGTTGGAGGACAGCGTCGTGGGTGTCGCGCTGCTGGGCGGCGTCGGCGGGGCCCGGGGCGTGGGCGTGTTGTGCGTCGGCGATGGGCGGGGTGAGTGCGGTCATGCGTCGCTCCTTGCGTCGGATGTCCAGGGCGCGGTTCCGGCAGACGGTGAAGAGCCAGGCCTTGAGCCGGCCGGCGGTGAGTTCGTCGCGTCGCTCGGCCGGCTGTCGGAGCAGGCGTTCGAAGGTGTCCTGGGCGACATCCTGGGCCCGGGCGTGGTCGCCGCCGAGCAGGTGGGCGGCGTAGCGTTCGAGCGGTTCGCGGAAGTCGCGCAGGGCCGCCTCGGCGTCGTGCGTGGCGGGCGGGGCGTTGGCCGGCTGATTCATGGTCGGTCCTGAGAGGGCCCGGCGGCCGGGGCCGCCGAGGGGGTAGACGGCTGAGAGGTGGGAACCCTTAGAAGTGCTTATCAGAAATGGACGCGGGCCGGCCGAGCGGGTTCAACGCGGGTGCCGCGGTGTGCCGGGAGGCCAATCAGCCCGCCGACGCGCTCCGACGTGCCGCCTACGGGACGCGGGAATCCGCCAACGAGCAAAGAATCGCATGTAACTATGTGCGGAAACATTATTTACGATCGATGACGGTGGCCGGCGGCGGGTCGATTTGCAAACCGCGGGCCAGAATCTCCGCCGGCCGAGAAAAAACGGGCTGGCCGGGTTGATGAACCCCCTCGCATCCCGTATGATGCCGTGTTCGCGGTAGCGGTAGCCCTACGGTACGGACTCGGCGGTCCACAGCCAATACAACCCCGACAACCCACGCCTTCAACCCTCAAGAAGTCGAGGAACTCGATGCAGATGACATCTGTGCGCGACTACTCCAAGCGCGGAGACGCTCTTCCCATCCCCCATCTCGTTCAGGTCCAGCAGGCCGCATACGAACGATTCATCCAGCTCGAAAAAGAACACGAACAGCGCGACCCGCACATGGGGCTCGAGGGCCTCCTGCGCGAGGTGTTCCCGATCGTCTCGTACGACGGCAACATGCAGCTGGACTACCTGTACTACAAGCTCGACGAGCCGCGCTACACGCCCGACGAGTGCCGCGAGCTGCGCCTGACCTACGGCATGCCGTTCCGCATCGGCGTGCGCTTCGTCCGCAAGGACGTGCCCGAGGTCCCCGAGGAAGAGATCTACCTCGGCGAAGTCCCCATCATGATGGGCGGCGGCGAGTACATCATTAATGGTGCCGAGCGCGTCATCGTGAACCAGCTCCACCGCTCGCCGGGCGTGGACTTCTCTATCGCTTCGTCCGAGGGCGACCGGCCGCTGCACTCGGCACGCATCATCCCCGAGCGCGGCTCGTGGATCGAGCTGGAGGTCTCCAAGAAAGACGTCCTGCAGATGCGGATCGACCAGTCGACCAAGATCCCCGCGACGACTTTCCTCCGCGCGCTGGACGAGGCCTTCTCGACCAACGACGCGCTGCTCAAGACCTTCTACCAGGTCGAGGACATCAAGGTCACCGACCTCAAGCCCGAGCACTACGTCGCCGCCGCCGTCATCGACACCGACTCGGGCGAGGAGCTCCTGCCCGTCGGTGCGCAGGTCGGTGAACAGCTCGACGCGATCGTCGCCTCGCCGCTCAAGAAGGTCAGCATCATCGCCAACCCCGGCGACATGCTGATCCTCAACACGATCTCCGACGAGAAGCAGGCCCACCTCCCCGAGGGCATGCAGGTCTCTGAGCACGAGGCGGCGCTGCTGGCGCTCTACGCCCGGCTGCGCCCCGGCAACCCGCCGCAGGTCGACAAGGCCACCGCGCTCTTCGAAGAGAAGTTCTACGACGAGAACCGCTACCGCCTGGGCAAGGTCGGCCGGTTCCGCATCAACCGTAAGTTCGAGTCGATCCAGGCCCCCGAGGACCTGATGCACATCCGCGCGGAAGACTTCCTCGCGGTCATCAATTACATCCTCGACCTCCGCAACAACCGCAACAAGGCCCACATCGACGACATCGACCACCTGGGCAACCGCCGGCTGCGCACGCTCGACGAGCTCGCCGTCGAAGAGATGCGCAAGGGCTTCCTCAAGCTCCGCCGCACCGTGCAGGAACGCATGTCCGTCAAGGACCCCGACGAGCTCAGCAAGATCGCCGACCTGGTTAATTCCAAGTCCATCAGCTCCGCCATCGACCACTTCTTCGGCCGGGGCGAGCTGTCGCAGGTCGTCGACCAGACCAACCCGTTGTCGATGCTCACGCACGAGCGCCGCCTCTCCGCCCTCGGCCCCGGCGGGCTCAACCGGAAGCGCGCCGGCTTCGAGGTCCGCGACGTCCACATCAGCCACTACGGCCGGGTCTGCCCCATCGAGACGCCAGAAGGCACGAACATCGGCCTCATCTGCTCCCTGGGCATCTACTCGGAGATCGATGAGTACGGCTTCCTCCAGACCCCGTACCGCAAGATCGAGGACGGCAAGGTTGTCACCGGCAAACGCGGCATCACCTACCTCCGCGCCGACGAGGAAATGATGCTGACCCTCGGCCCCGCCGACTCGCTTCAACCCGACGGCACGGTCAACAAGGGCCAGGTCCTCGCCCGGGTCGACGGCGACCTCGCGCAGGTCCCCTCCGGCCAGCTCGACTACGTCGACATCAGCCCCAAGCAGATCGTCGGTGTCTCGGCCGCGCTGATCCCGTTCCTCGAGCACGACGACGCGAACCGCGCGCTCATGGGATCGAACATGCAACGCCAGGCCGTGCCCCTCATCAAGGTCGACCCGCCCTGCGTGGCGACCGGCATGGAAAAGGAGATCCCCAAGTACTCGGGCATGGTCGTCCGTGCGAAACGCGGCGGCGTGGTCACCTACGTCGACGCCCAGCGCATCGTCATCGACAACGCCGACGAGTACGTCCTGCGGAAGTTCGTCGGCCTCAACGAGCGGACCTGCCTCAACCAGAAGCCCATCATCGCGCTGGGTGACAAGGTCAAGGAAGACCAGATCCTCGCCGACGGCGCCGCGACCGACAACGGCGAGCTCGCCCTGGGCAAGAGCGTCATGGTCGCCTTCAACACGTTTGACGGCTACAACTTCGAGGACGCGATTGTCATCAGCGAGCGCCTCGTCAAGGAAGATGTCTTCACCTCGATCCACATCGAGGAGTTCGATGTCGAGATCCGCGAGACGAAGCTCGGCCGGGAAGAGTTCACCGCCGACATCCCCAACGTCTCCGAGAAGATGCTCTCGCAGCTCGACGAGAACGGCGTGATCCGCACGGGGGCGTACGTGACCCCGGGCGACATCCTCGTCGGCAAGGTCAGCCCCAAGAGCAAGTCCGAGCTGACGCCGGAAGAGAAGCTGCTGCACGCGATCTTCGGCCGGGCGGGCGAGGACGTGAAGAACGACTCGCTCGAGGTGCCCGCCGGCACCGAGGGCATCGTCATCGGTGCCAAGCGGTTCAGCCGACGCATGCACCTCAACGACGAGCAGAAGAAAGAGCTCCGCCGCGAGATGCGCGAGTACGAGCAGGAGATGGACCAGAAGCGGGTCGACCTGTTCACGCAGTTCATCCAGATGGCCAACGAGCTGACCGGCTCGGAGATGGTCGACCCGTCGACCCGCCAGAAGGTCGCGCAGTCGGACATCACCGAGGTCGTGATCGAGCAGATCGAGTCCTTCAACCTCAAGTGGGTGAAGGGCAGCAAGGAGATCAAGCAGCAGGCCGAGGAGCTGTACAGCCAGTTCTGGCCGCGGATCGAGGCGCTGGAGAAGGAGAAGCAGCGCAAGCTCGCCCACATGAAGCGGGGCGACGAGCTGCAGTCCGGCGTGCTCGAGATGGTCAAGGTCTACATCGCGACGAAGCGGCCGCTGTCGGTCGGCGACAAGATGGCGGGCCGGCACGGCAACAAGGGCGTCATCGCCCGGACCGTGCCGATCGAGGACATGCCGTTCCTCGAAGACGGCACGCCCGTCGACGTGCTGCTCAACCCGCTGGGCGTGCCCTCGCGTATGAACGTCGGGCAGATCCTCGAGACCCACCTCGGGTGGGCCTGCCAGGTTCTCGGCTTCCAGGCCGTCACCCCCGTGTTCGACGGCGCGACCGAGGACGAGATCCACGACGCCATCGTCGAGGCCAACAGCTACGTCGACAAGCGCATGGAAGAGACCAAGGGCGCCCACGGCGACCGCGAGCTGCTCGCCAAGATGCCGCGCGGCGGGAAGGTCCAGCTCTACGACGGCCGGACCGGCGACCCGTTTGACCAGAAGACCACCGTCGGCTTCATGTACATCATCAAGCTGCACCACTTGGTCGACGACAAGATCCACGCCCGCGCGACCGGCCCGTACTCGCTCATCACCCAGCAGCCGCTCGGGGGCAAGGCACGCACCGGCGGCCAGCGCTTCGGCGAGATGGAAGTGTGGGCGCTCGAGGCCTACGGCGCCGCGTACATCCTCCAGGAGCTGCTGACCGTCAAGTCCGACGACGTCGAAGGGCGTACGAAGATCTACGAGTCGATGGTCAAGGGCACCAACACCCTCGAGGCCGGTATGCCCGTCGCCTTCGACGTCCTCTGCAACGAGGTCAAGGGCCTGGGGCTCAACATCACGCTCGAGAAGTCCGAGCTCGAAGGCACCGGCTCGATCCTGTAACCCAAGTGACTGGTGGCCGGTGGTGAGTGACTAGTGCTCGCCGCCCGCCCCAGACAACGGTCCAGGCCCCACTAGTCACTCACCACTAGCCACAAGACACTCCCCATGGCTGAACAACTCTTCGATCGCGTCAACGACTACGCCTCGGTCAAAATCAACCTTGCCAGCCCCAACGACATCCGGTCGTGGTCCTTCGGCGAGGTCAAGAAGCCCGAGACGATCAACTACCGCACGTACCGCCCGGAAAAGGACGGCCTGTTCTGTGAGCGCATCTTCGGCCCCGAGCGCGACTACGAGTGCGCCTGCGGCAAGTACAAGGGCACCAAGTTCAAGGGCATCATCTGCGACCGCTGCGGCGTCAAGGTCACCCACTCCCGCGTCCGCCGCAAGCGCATGGGCCACATCAACCTGGCCGCGCCCATCGTCCATATCTGGTTCTTCAAGGCGATCCCCTCGCATTTGGGCAACCTGCTGGGCATGAAGACCTCCGACCTGGAAAAAGTCATCTACTTCCAGGACTACGTCGTCGTCGAGCCCGGCGACACCCCGCTCAAGGACAAGCAGGTCCTCACCGAGGACGAGTACCGCCAGGCCATCAACGAGTACGGCACCGCCGCGTTCCAGGCCATGATGGGTGCCGAGGCGATCAAGGAACTCCTGCACCGCATGGACCTCGACGCCACCGCGGTCGAGTTGCGCGACGGGCTGGGGGCCACCAAGTCCAAGCAGAAGATCAAGGACCTCTCCAAGCGCCTGAAGATCGTCGAGCAGATCCGCGGCTCGGAGAACGACCCGTCGTGGATGGTGATGGACGTGATCCCCGTGATCCCGCCGGACCTCCGCCCGCTGGTCCTGCTGGAGTCGGGCAACTTCGCGACCTCCGACCTCAACGACCTCTACCGCCGGATCATCAACCGCAACAACCGGCTCAAAAAGCTGATGGACCTCAACGCGCCCGAGGTCATCATCCGCAACGAGAAGCGGATGCTCCAGCAGTCGGTTGATGCGCTCTTTGACAACGGCCGCTGCCGCCGGCCCGTGCTCGGCTCGTCCAACCGACCGCTCAAGTCGCTCACCGACATGATCAAGGGCAAGCAGGGCCGCTTCCGCGAGAACCTGCTGGGTAAGCGCGTCGACTACTCGGCCCGCTCGGTCATCGTCGTCGGCCCGAACCTCAAGCTGCACCAGTGCGGCCTGCCCAAGAAGATCGCGCTGGAACTCTACCAGCCGTTCATCATCCGCAAGCTCAAGGAGCACGGGCTGGTCGACACGATCAAGTCGGCCAAGAAGATGCTCGAGCGCCGCGACCCCGAGGTCTGGGACATCCTGGAAGAGGTCATATTCCAGCACCCGGTCCTCCTCAACCGCGCACCTACCCTGCACCGCATGGGCATCCAGGCCTTCGAGCCGGTGCTCGTTGAAGGCAACGCGATCCGCATCCACCCGCTGGTGTGTACCGGCTTCAACGCCGACTTCGACGGCGACCAGATGGCCGTCCACCTGCCGCTGTCCGTTGAGGCCCAGGCCGAGGCGTCCGTGCTGATGCTCTCGCCGCACAACATCTTCTCGCCGGCGAACGGCAGCCCGATTATCTCGCCGTCGCAGGACATCGTGCTCGGTGTCTACTTCATCACCGTGATGCCCGAGCCCGTCCCCGAGGCGCTGGCGAAGCTGATCCTCGCGCCCGGCACCGATGCGACCGACGAGCAGGTCGCGCAGCTCCGGCAATACCGCGAGTTCAAGGACGTCGCCGAGGCGCTCATGGCCTACGACGTCAAGAAGATCGGCATCCACGAGCCCATCGTCGTCCGCCTGCCCAAGGGCCGGTACTCCGGCCTGGTTAACAGCCAGAAGGGCGACGTCGAGCCGATGCCAGAGAACGAGCGGGTGATCACGACGATCGGCCGGCTGTTCTTCAACGACATCCTCGAAGAGGGCATGCCGTACTACAACTGCGCCCTGGGCAAGAAGGGCTGCTCGCGCGTCATCGACGACACCTACGCCTACGCCGGCCGCCCGGCGACGATCGCGCTGCTGGACGCGATGAAGGAGACCGGCTTCAAGCAGTCGACGGTGTCCGGCCTGTCGTTCGGCATCACCGACCTGCGCATCCCCGCGAAGAAGCACGAGCTGATCGACAAGACCCAGAAGAAGGTCGACCGCATCGAGAAGGCGTACAACGCCGGTGCCATCACCGAACGCGAACGCTACAACCAGCTGCTGGACCTGTGGACGCACTGCCGGGAAGCCGTCAAGGACGAGCTGCTCGACGAACTGAAGAACGACCGCCGCGATGAGAACGGCGACCTCGTCCCGATCAACACCGATGAGGGGATGAAGTATCTCAACCCGGTGTGGATGATGTCGGACTCGGGTGCGCGTGGTAACGTCAGCCAGATCCAGCAGCTCGCGGGCATGCGTGGCCTGATGGCTAAGCCGTCCGGCGAGATCATCGAGACGCCCATCCGCGCGAACGCCCGCGAGGGCATGTCGGTTCTGGAGTACTTCTCGTCGACCCACGGCGCGCGTAAGGGGCTGGCCGACACCGCGCTGAAGACCGCGGACTCCGGCTACCTGACGCGTAAGCTCTGCGACGTCGCCCAGAACGTGTTCATCACCGAGCACGATTGCGGCAGCAAGCGTGGTATCACCAAGCGTGCGCTCTACAAGGGTGAAGAGGTTGACGTCCCGCTGCGCGACCGGATCTTCGGCCGGGTGGCGCGGGAGACGATCGTCAACCCGATCACCGACGAGACCATCGTTCGCGAGAACGAGATGATCACCATGGAGGCCGCTCGCAAGATCGAGGACCTGGGCATCGACGCCGTCGTCGTCCGCTCCCCGCTCACCACCGAGGCCGGCCACGGCATCTCCGTGCTCGACTACGGCATGGACCTCTCCACCGGCAAGCTCGCCGAACGCGGGCTCGCGGTCGGCATCATCGCCGCTCAGTCCATCGGCGAGCCCGGCACACAGCTCACCATGCGGACGTTCCACACCGGCGGCGTCGCCACCACCGACACCATCGACACCCAGTTCGTCGCCGGCTCCAACGGCTCCGTCGAGATCCGCGACGCCAACGCCGTCCCCAACACCGATGAAGACGGCAACGACGTCCTCGTCCCCCTCAAGCGCTCCGGCGAGCTGCTCATCCTCGACGACAAGGGCCGGGAGCTCGAGAAGTTCCCGCTCCAGTACGGCGCCTTCATCCGCGTCAAGCCGGGCCAGACCGTCAAGCGCGGCGACCTGCTCGTCAACTGGGACCCGCACCGGACCCCCATCCTCGCCGAGAAGGAAGGCAAGATCCGCTTCGAAGACGTCATCGTCGGCGAGACCGTCCGCACCGAGGCCGAGGGCCAGCAGGCCGCCGGCAAGAAAAAGAAGTCCGGCGGCGGCACCGCGCTCGTCGTCACCGAGCACAAGGGCGAGATGCACCCCCGCCTCGTCGTCGAAGACGAGGACGGCAAGATCCTCGACTTCCACTACCTGCCCGCCAAGGCACGTATCGACGTCACCGAAGGCACCCCCGTCAAGGCCGGCGACATGATCGCCCGCCAGCCCCGTGAGGCCTCCGGCTCCGCGGACATCGTCGGCGGCCTGCCCCGCGTCACCGAGATCTTCGAGGCACGCAAGCCCAAGGACGCCGCCGTCATGGCGGAGATCTCCGGCATCGTCGAGCTCCGCAACGACAAGCGCAAGGGCAAGATGACCGTCATCGTCAAGTCCGACTCGGGCCTCGAGGTCGACCACCACGTCCCCCAGGACCGTGGCCTCTCCGTCCACGCCGGGGAGTACGTCAACGCCGGCGACCCGCTCATCCAGGGCCCGATGGTGCCCCAGGACATCCTCCGCATCAAGGGCGAGGAAGCGCTCTTCAACTACCTCCTCGAGGAAGTGCAGAACGTCTACCGCGCCCAGGGCGTCCAGATCGACGACAAGCACATCGAGATCATCCTCGCCCAGATGCTCCGCAAGATCCGCATCGACATGCCCGGCGACACCGGCCTGCTGCCCAACGAAGTGATCGACAAGTACCGCTTCCGCCAGGCCATCACCGCCGCCGCCACCTCGATCAAGATCAAGGACCCCGGCGACGCGTCGCTGCCCGTCGGCCACATCCTGTCCAAGGACGAGCTTAAGGACACCAACGCCAAGCTCGAAGCCGACGGCAAGAACCCCGCCAAGGGCGTCAAGTGCAAGCCGGCTGTCGGCCAGACCCTGCTGCTGGGCATCACCAAGGCCTCGCTCCAGTCCGAGTCGTTCCTGTCCGGTGCGTCCTTCCAGGAAACCACGAAGGTGCTGACCGAGGCCGCGCTCGCCGGCAAGTCCGACGTGCTCCAGGGCCTCAAGGAAAACGTGCTGCTGGGCCACCTCATCCCCGTCGGCACGGGCTTCCGCGAGTACCAGAAGATGGGCATCACCTACCTCGCCGAGCCCGCCCAGCCCGAGCAGCTCTCGGTAGAGGAAGAGATCGCCGCCGCCGCAGAGATCGCCGAACTCGCCGGCGCCCTCGCCCCCGAAGAGGTCGCGGCCGGCACGACCGTCGGCGACTCCAAGCTCGTCGCCCAGCTCCTCGGCGACGAAGCCAACGGCAAGCCGCCGAAGTAAGGATGGGCTGCCCATCACAGCGGGTGCCGTACGACATGCGATTTATACTTAGCCCCGTGCGTATGCGCGGGGCTTTTTTTCAGTTAGTTACACCCGGACCCTCCGAATCGAGCACAGATTTCATTGGGGGCTCAAATTTTCGTTACATTTCAGCCACGCGGGATTACACTATTACATTGTTTGTTGTTTTTCCGGTTTCGTAGGGAGATTAGAGATGATTTTTCGGACATTCGCCTTATCTACCATGATGAATGCAGTAGTATCGGGTCTTGCTTTCGCGGGTGACGCGGTGCCGCCTTTAGAGTTTCAAACGCTCGCCTTGACTGGAACTGCCGTCGCAGGTGCACCTGCTGGTCAGTTCTATGAAACACTCTCTCGGCCCGTCGTAAACGGCAATGGTGCAGTTGTGTTTCACGGGACGATTGTGGGTGCGAACACGGATAACCTGAATAATGATGCGATCTGGTCGAATGCGTCTGGAGCGATGATGTTGATAGCTCGTCAAGGCGATCAGGCACCGGGAACAACCTCCGGTGTGACTTTTAGTGTTTTTGACAGTCGTCCGTACATGAATGTACATGGCGATATTGTTTTTGATGCGTTCATCACCGGCCCCGGGGTAACGAGTGCCAATAGCCGAGGAATATGGCGTACCGGCCCCAATGGTTTGGAACTGGTCGTAAGGTCCAATTCAGTCGCGCCGGGGGCAACCTTCACAGATTTCGAGACCTTCCTCGGACACTCCGCGATCAATAGTTCGGGTGTGGTTTCATTCGGTGCAGACCTGGAGGCGATCGGACCATCGATCGAGAGTTCGTACCCGGGCATCTGGACGGGCGAGCCCGGTGCGTTGGAGTTGGTTTCGCTTGATGGCCTGACCCCACCGGGCCTATCCAATGACTACATCTTTATTCACACTTCGGGCCAAACTTATCTGCACGATTCGGGGGCAGTCGCGTTTATTGCTGACATTCTTGGTCCCGACACCGAGAGCAATGTCAATGATTTGAGCTTCTGGGTTAGTGAAAACGGTGTCCTTAGGCAGGTGGCTCGGCTGGGAGATGACCTGCCGGGTACGGGCGGCACAGAACAGATCATCAATCTGATCGGCGTCCCCGTGTTCTTTGGTGATGGGCAGATCATGTACCACGGTGTTGCGCGTGACAACTCCCCCGAGATGGAGATCCGCACGTTTGTTTTTCTTGAGGGGATTGGTGAGGTGGTTCGTGAAGGACAGGGTGCTCCGGGCACAGCTCCCGGGGTAGTCTTCAGCGGTCTTACAATGCCTTCCATGAACTCCGAAGGGGATTTTGCAATCCGTGCCGACATCGAACGCCCCGACGGCAGCGTTGGGCGAGGCGTTTGGGCACAACGTGACGGCGATCTCGGCCTCGTGGCGCAGTCGGGTGAGATCGCGCCGTATGGCGAGGACGATGCGTTCTTCCATCTGTTTAAGACCGCCTATATGGATGAGGCTGGCCGCGTGATTTTCCATGCAGAAGTCGATGGTGTCACCAGTAGTCAGGATGAGGGGATCTGGGTGGCAACGCCCGATGGCATGATTCGCCTTGTAGTGCGTCAGGGGCAGATGTTTGATGTCAATATCGATCCACTAATCGATGATTTTCGCCTTGTCCATGAGGTTGAACTGGCTGTCCGAGGCGATTTAGTCAACGACGGAACGGATCAGCCGATCGTGTTCTTCCTCGCTTTCGCTGATGGCAGCGAAGGCATTTTTTCGGCAACAGTGCCAGAGCCTTCTTCGGCCTTGTTGTGTATGGGGCTCGGTGGAGTACTGCTCTTGCGCTCCGGCCGACTACGTCGGTAGCCGACTTATGACACGTTGAGAACCCTCCAGCGCGTAAAACAGGAAGGACGAGCAGTGGCCGACCTGAAGAACCCAAAGGTGATCTACTTCAAGGGTGTGCTATTCCTTGTGGCCGGGGTGCTCGCGTCGGCGGGGCTGTTAGTCGAGGCGTTTTCGTGGAAGATAGTGCTGCTTCTCGCGATCGCGGTGTGGTCATTCTGTCGTTGCTACTACTTTGTGTTCTATGTGATCGAGCACTATGTCGATGATGGACAGAAGTACGCGGGGCTTTGGGACTTCATCAAGCGCCGGGCGCTTACCAAGCACGGCTGATCCGTCCATGGAGCTGTTTGAGAACGGTCCTGCGGGGGCGTTGTTTTCCATCCGCAGCGACTACGTCTCCTCGCACCTAGGGGCCGGATTGCCCTAAAATGCCCGGCTTGGGCGTGCCTGTTGGCGGGTGTGCCGTGGTGATGGACTGACCGAAGGGACAGGCGTTGGACAGCGAACAGGCGATGGGTCGGCGGGTGGGCGGGGCGGGTGTGCTGTGGCTGGCGCTGATCGCGCTGGTGGGGCTGTGTGCCCGGCCGGGTGCCGGCAGCGCGGTGCTTGCGCAGGAAAAAGGCGGGGCCGGGGCGCACGGCGAGGGGCCGGGGGACGCGGCACCGCCGGCGGAGGCCGACGGCGTCGCGCGGACCGAACGGGTGTGGGCGGCGGTCGGCCTGACGCAGAGCCCGGTGGCGATCTGCATCGACCCGTGGGGCAACGTGTACGTGGCCGAGTCGGACCGCGCGGGCAACGCCGTGAGCGACACACGGAACCTGGGCCACCTCAACGGCGTGGAAGAGGACCTGCAGATGACGTCGGTGGAGGACCGGCTGGCGCAGATCAACCGGTGGGTCGCCGAGGGCGCGTTCGAGCCGGACTTCTTCACGCGGACCGAGGACCGGGTCCGCCTCGTGCGCGACACGGACGGCGACGGCGTGGCCGACGACTCGGCCGTGTTCGCCGGCGGGTTCAACGACCCGCTGGACGGGATCGGCGCGGGGCTGCTCTGGCTCGACGGAGGGCTGTACTACACCTGCATCCCGCACGTCTGGCGGCTGGAAGATGTGGACGGTGATGGCGACGCGGACGAAGCAACGCCCGGCGAGCGCGCGTCGCTGTCTTACGGGTATGGCATCCGCTGGGCGTTCTACGGGCACGACCTGCACGGCCTGGTCATGGGGCCGGACGGCCGCATCTATTTTTCGATGGGCGACCGCGGGTTCAACATCACCAACCAGGAGGGCGAGCACCTGTACGCGCCCGAGCGCGGCGCGGTGTTCCGCATGTGGCCCGACGGCAGCGGGCTGGAGGTGTTCCACATCGGGCTGCGCAACCCGCAGGAGCTCGCGTTCGACAATTACGGCAACCTGTACACCGGCGACAACAACTGCGACGCGGGCGACAAGGCGCGGTTTGTTCATTTGGTGGAGGGCGGCGACTCGGGCTGGCACCAGGATGTGCAGTCCCTGCCGGACCGCGGCCCGTGGCTGCGCGAGAAGATGTGGGAACTCCGCCGGGGGAGCGACGACCCGACACAGCCGGCGTGGATCATCCCGCCGATCGCGCACGTGGGCTACGGCCCGTCGGGGCTGGCGCACTACCCGGGGACGGGCGACAGCTACCCGGCGAACGGGTCGTTCCTCATGGCCAACTTCCCGGGGGAGGTGCGGCACGTGCTCGTCGAGCCGGACGGCGCGTGGTCGCGCGTTGCGCGGGTGGATACGCCGGTGACGGGCAAGACGGTGACGGACGTGTGCTGGGGTTACGACGGCCGGCTGTACCTGAGCGACTGGGGCGGCGGCTGGTCGCCGAACCCCAATGGTTTTATCTACACGCTGACGAACGAGGCGGTGCACGCGGATGCGCTGCAGGCCGCGCTGATCGCGGAGGTACAGGCGTTGTTTGTGGAGGGGTTTGCCCACCGCGGAACAGAGGAACTGATCGCCTTGCTGGGCCACGCCGACCAACGCGTCCGGCTGCATGCACAGTACGAAGTCGCGAAGCACGAGGGTGCGGCGGGCATGCTCGCCGACGCTGCGCAGAACACCGACATCCCGCAGTTGCAGCGCATCCATGCCATCTGGACGCTGGGCATGATCGCTCGGCGTGAGCCGGGAGTTGCCGACGCGATCGCGCCGTTGCTGACAGACGCCGACCCGCAGGTGCGGACACAGGCCGTGAAGACACTGGGCGACCTGCGCTATGAAGCGACGGAGCGGTACACCGCACTGCTGCGCGACGAACACCCGCAGGCCCGGTTTTATGCGGCGCTGGCGCTGGGCAAGACGCAGGCGGTCGAAGCCGTCGGCGACATCCTCATGATGCTGGCACGCAACGACTGCGAAGACCCGATGCTCCGGCACGCGGGGAGCTATGCGTTGTCGCTGATGCCGGCGGACGAGGTGTACGACTATTGGGAGCGTGTCCTGACCACGTCTTCGAGCCCGATCTTGAACGAGGGCGGACGGCTGGGCATGGTCCTTGCGTTGCGGCACATCGCCGACCCCCGGCTCGCGGATTTCCTGGGCTACCCGGGGCTCATGGTCGTCGCCGAGGCCGCGCGTGCGATCTATGACATGCAGGTCGCGGAGGCCATGCCGGCCCTGGCGGCGCTCTTCGATCGGGAGCATGCCGGCACGTTGGGCCCGGACATCACCAAGGAAGACCGTCGCGGGCTCTCGCCCCCCGAGAACCTGCGCATCGAGCCCGTCCTCCGCCGGGTGATCGAGGCCAATGCCCAGCTCGGCGGCGCGGCGCAGGCCGACCGGCTTGCACGCATGGCGGGCGACCCCGCGTTCGATGCCCCCTGGCGCAGGCTCGCCATCACCGAACTCGATGGCTGGGACCAGACCAAGCACCGCGAGGGCGTCTGGGGCCACTGGCGTCCCCGCCCGCCGCACGACGCCGGCGAAGCCCGCGCCGCATTCGCCGCGCACATCGACGCGATCGAGGCCGCCGCGCAGGGCGACGAAGAGTTGGCCGGGCTCGCCGCGGCGATGCGCCTCAAGTACGTCACCGCCGCCTCCGCCGACGAGCTCGGCTCGGTCGCGCTCAACACCGACGCCGCCGAGCTGCTCCGCCGTACCGCCGCTGACCTGCTCGCCGACCGTTACCCCGATGACCCGGCGACGGCCGAGTCGCTCGCCGTCCTCGCCGACCTGGCGGACACGTCCGACGAGCTCAAGAACCACGCCCGCGCGCTGCTCACCGATCTCGACGCCACCGCCGCGCTCCGTAGCTACCTTAACGCGCTGACGCAGGGCAGCACCGCCGAGCAGCAGCAGGCGATCACCCAGCTCGCCGCGCTCGCGCACGGTGACGACGCGGCCGACTTCCCCGACGCCATCCAGGCCATCGCCGACCTCTCGCTGCGGCTGAAGCGGGGCGATGTCGATCCCGCGCTGCGCCTCGAGGCGTACCAGTCCGTCCGCCGCAGCCCCGACCCGAACGTCGCCGGCCGTGCGACGGACTACCGCAACCTGAACCCGAGCCCGTACGACGGCTTCGTCGCCGACACCCTCCTCGCCGGCGGCGACCCCGAGCGTGGTCGGGTGCTCGCCTACCAGAACGAGAACGCCAACTGCCTCCGCTGCCACGCCTTCGCCGAGGACGACGGCGGCGGCGCGGTCGGCCCGATGCTCGCGCACGTCGGATCGGACCAGCCCGCGCCCTATCTGCTCCAGGCCCTGCTCGACCCCGGCGCGGTCATCGCCGACGGCTACCAGTCCGTCACCCTCACCCTCAACAACGGCAACATCAAGGCCGGCCGCATCGTCAGCGAAACCAGTGAAGTCGTCACGCTCGCCAACGGCAACGGCGACCTCGAAGAGCTGCCCGCCGCGGCGATCACCAAGCGCACCGTGCAGGACACCTCGCTCATGCCGACCATGGCCGACCGGCTCAGCGCCCGCGAGCTGCGCGACCTGGTCGCCTACCTCCGTGCGCTGCAGGACGGCCGCGGCCCCGCCTCCGAGTCTACCGGCCCGGCGCTGGCCGCCGGCGGCGCGGGCTATGACGGCCCGGCCGTCCACAACCCCGGCGCCGCCTGGAACCACGCGTTTGTGATGCCCATCTTCCTACTCGGCATCACCGCCGGGCTCATGGGCTTCGCCCTGCTGGTCTACCTCGTCAACCAGAAGGCGTGACCGTTCCCTGCGCCATTCGTTAGCCGCCGCGTCACACGCGGCGGGGACACTCCAGCACCCGCCGAGCCCCGCCGCGTGTGACGCGGCGGCTAGAATCGCGGCGGCAGACCACGTAACGCGGTTCGTCGCGACCGGCTGTAATCCCCGGGCCCGTCCGGCTGTCTGTTGGTTGTCCCGACACCCTCTAACCCGTGAGTAACCGATGCGTTTTGCGCTTGCCCTGATCGCCTTGTCCGCCGTCCTGACCTTCACGCTCGCCGCGCCCGTGACCCCGACCCACGCCGACCAGCCCGAGGGCGACGGCTGGGTCGCGCTGTTCGACGGCGAGTCCATCGACGACTGGACCAAGGTCACCGGCTTCGCGACCTACCGCATCGAAGACGGCGCGATCGTCGGCACGACCGCCGACGGCAGCCCCAACACTTTCCTCTGCTCGCCCGCGACCTACCGCGACTTCGAGCTGCGCTTCGAGGTGATGGTCGACGACGCGCTCAACTCCGGCGTGCAGATCCGCAGCCGGACCAACGGCAACGCGAACGAGCCGCACGGCGGGGTGCTCCGCGGGCCGCAGGTCGAGGTCGAGGCCGGCCCCGGCCAGGCGGGCTATATCTACGGCGAGGCGAGCGGCGGGTGGATCTCCCCCGAGCCCGAGTCCGACGACCCGGCCAAGCGCCAGCACGACCACTTCCGCAACGGCGAGTGGAACCAGTACCGCGTCCTCGCCGAGGGCCGACGCATCCGCACCTGGATCAACGGCACGCTCATCGCCGACGTCGAGGTCACCGAGGACTACGACGGGCACTACGGCGAAGGCGTCATCGGCCTGCAGGTCCACGGCATCGGCCGTGGCACCGGGCCGTACGAGGTCCGCTGGCGCGAACTGTACATCCGTGAAATCGAGTAGCCGGATCGGCGGTAGGGCGGGTGGAAGGAGTCCGCGACGGATTCCCACCGCGCGCAGCCGATGGCGTTGTGTTGTGTTGGTGGGTATCGCTCGCGGACTCGCTCCACCCACCCTACGCAGCGCCGCTCAAGCATCCGTGTTCGAGTGCAGCGCGATGCGGTTGCCCTCGCTGTCTTTGACCAAGGCGCGGAAGCCGTGGGGCCCGATCGCCTTGACCGGTTCGAGGACCGTCCCGCCGTGTTGCTCGGCCTGCTGCACGGCGTCGCGGATCCGGCCGTCGGCGTTGAAGTAGACGATCAGCCCCTTGTCCGAGACCTGGTCGGGCATCTCTGCGAGGCAACCGCCGTTGCCGTCCTGGTGCTCGATGACCGCGAACCGGAAGCCGTTGAACTCCTCGGCGTCGACCTTGCAGCCGAGCACGGCGGCGTAGAACCCGCAGGCACGCTTGAGGTCGGTCACCGGGATGTCGAGCCAGACGGCGCGGTTGTGCTTGCTGTTGAAGTCGGACATGGCGGCTCCTTTAGATCGGTAAGTATAGAACCACCGATGTACACCGATGATTAATTTACGTCCTTGCGTCGCGCTATACCTTCGAGTTGTTTCGTGATCTCATCGAGCTTAGCGTGAACCCTGGCTTGATCCTGCTTGACCATCTCTACGGCTGTCTTGAGGTCTTCAGTGAATGTCTGAAGGTTCTGCTTGGCAGAGCGTGCCCGCGCGGCGTTGTTGCCGATGATGATCAAGACAGAAACCGTCGCGACCGAGAGCGCGATGACGCTGAACAGTATCGATAACCATTCCATCGGTTGCATCTCTCAGCGGTTGCGGTTCTCGAGTTCTTCGAGCAGGTCGATGGGGTCGCGCTCGGGGTGGCGGGTTTCCTGGACGAACTCGTAGGTGCCGTTGAACTGCTCGGCGAGGTTCTGCAGCGCGCCGTCGGTATCGTCGTAGAAGAACTGCACGCCGTGGAGGCGGACGTCGGTATCGGCGACGAGCTCGGTGACGTAGCGGACGGCTTGGTCGGGGGTGGTGTCGCCGGTGCGTTGCCCGAACGACTCGTCGGAGAGCAGGTAGATGTCCGAGGGGTTGTAGGACAGCGCGAGCTGGAGCCCGGCGGTGGGGTCGGACCGGCCGGCGGGGAGGACGGGCGAGGCGTTGTCGTCGAGCCAGTTGGCGATGAGGTTGCGCTGGTAGGCGCGGGTGAGGGGCTGGAGCCCGGCGGGCGGGGTCTCGATGGCCTGGTCCTGCTTGAAGAAGATGATGGTGAAGGTCTCGTCCGGGCTCAGGGTCCCGATCGCGTCGCGGAGCCAGAGCAGCATCTGCGGCAGCGAGTCGACCAGGGAGCCGGAGCAGTCGACGAGGAAGACCAGCCGGTCGCCATCGGCGGGCACGGCGGGGTTGGTGTTGTCCTGCGGGTTGTCGGTGTTGTCGTCGGGCGGGTTGTTGGCCTGGGTGCTGTCGCCGGGGTTGTTGTCCTGTGGGTTGTCGGTGGGGTTCGCGGGGTTGCCGTCTTCGGGGATGACCAGCGGCGGGAGGTTGTTGGGGTTGCGCGGGGTCGTGCCCGTGTCGGTCGGCGGGTCGGTGGTGGGGGTGTTGGGGTCGGTGGGGACGCGGACGCTGCGGTCGTCGGTGGTGCGGCCGGCGAGGGCGGCGGCGCCGAGGACGCGGGCGGTGTTGGTGAACGGGTCGACCGCGGCGGGGTTGTTCGGCGGGGTCGGCCGGTCGGGCCGGGTCGTGCCGGGCCCGGGGGTGTTGCGCGGGTTGTCGGGTGGCGTGGTGCCGGGGTTGTTGCCAGGGTTTTGCGTGCCGGGGTTGTTGGGCGTGTTGCGTCCGGGTGTGCCGGGGTTGAGCGGTGGGTTGGCGTCCGGTGCGGTGTTGTCGGGGAGGCCGGGCGTGTCGCGGCCGGCGATGGTGGGGAGCGTGATGACACCGGAGAAGTAGAGCCCGGCGGCGGCGGCGAGGAGCAGGGCGATGCCGGCGGCGATGGCGAGGCCGCGACGGTGTGGGCGCTCGGCGAAGTTGGGCACGCTTCGGCGGGAGGTGCGCGGCTCGGTGGGCGGGAGCGTAGAGGTCGGGTTTACGCCCGGTCGCGGCTGCGCGGCGAGCGGCGCGGCACCCTCGGAGCTACCGGTGGCCGAGGCGTCTTCGTCTTGTCCGGCGGCGGCTTGCGTCGCGGCCTCGACCAGCGCGGCGTGCTCGGCGACCGTCTGGTCCCGGTCCAGTTCGTCGGCCACGGCGTCGGCGGTGCCCAGCCCGGCCGCAAAGGACGCGGGGCTCGGTGCGTCGTAATCCGTTTCGCCCGGGTCTTGCGCCGCGTTGTCCGCTTGCGACTCGGTGTCGGCGTCCAGGGACACGGCGTCGGCACCCTCAACGATCGACGAGACGACCTCCGCGGCGTCGGCCTCGGGAGCGAGCGTCGGTGTAACGCCGGGGCCGTGCAGCTTCGCCAGCGCCGCGCGGAGCTGGCTCACGTCGACCGGCGCGGCCGGCGGCGCGTGCTCGGGCGGGGTGGCCGCGGTCGGCTCGGGCGACGGGGTCTCGGGCTCGGCGGGGGGCGCGTGTTCCTCCGCGGCCATGACCGCGTCGGCTTCGGCCACTGCCGGAGCGTCGTCGCTGTCCTGGGCGTCACTCGATTCGGTGTGCGGTTCATCCTCGGCCGGCTCGGTCTCGGCAACCGCGGGCCCATCGTCGTCCAACTCGACCGAGACCGGCTCGGGCGGTTCCGACTCGGCGTCAGCGTCCGTGTCGGCCGAAGGCGATGTTTCCGCGGTGACCTTCGCCTGGTCGGCGGCCTCGGCCTCGACCTGGGGCTCGGCTTCGGCGACCGGTTCGTCTTCGGTCTCGACCCCCTCGACCCCCTCGTCGACCGCGGCACGCGCTTCATCTTCCGCCTCGGCGGCGAGCAGGGCTTCCAGCGAGACCGTGTCGACATCCTCTTCGGCTGTGGCCTCGGCAAGGTGATCGCTGTCTTCGGTGTCGGTGTCGGCGACGGGTTCAGTGGCCGGGTCTTCGTGCGGTGTTTCCGTGACGAGCGGTTCGGCGACTTCTGCTTCTTCCTGTGCCCCCTCGTCCGTTTCCGCGTCGGCCGATCCGTCGGCGGACAGGTCTTCGGGCATCGGCACCGATTCGCCGGCGGTATCGACGGTTGGTGTCAGCTCGCGCTCGTCGAGCACCGATGCGGGGCCGATCGGCGTGTCGTCGCCGATGCGGACCAGGTCGTGGTCGTGGTCTTCGGCCGCTTCGTCCTGTGGCGGGGACGGGGGTTCCTCGGCGGTGGCGTCGTCAAAGACCGACGGCCGATCGTCCGCGAGCCCGATCGCGTCTTCCTCGCCGAACGCGCTGTCTTCCTGTGCCTTGCGGAGCTCGCGGGAGGCGTCCGTCATCGCCGCCGACCGGTCGCTGCCGGCTGCGGCCGCGAGGGTCTCGTGCGGCAGCTTCAGGGTGGTGCCGCCGCTCGCGGGCTTGCTGGGCGTGTCATCGTCGATCCGCACCTGGTCGGCGGTTGTCGCGGGTCGGTCGTCCGCGTCTGGCTGAGACTCTGTGTTGCCCGGTGCATCCTCAGGGTCGTCGGTGTCCTCGTCCGGGTCATCGAGCGCTGCCGGTCCGGCGGGTGCGTCGGCACCGGCTGCCGCGACGGCCGGGCTTTGGGCCTCGGCTTCCACGGGTTGCTCTTGCGATTCTTCCGCGACGGCTGATTCGCCGAGCCGCTCGCTCGAATCGTCGGCCGCGTCGTCCGCCGGCTCGATCTCCCAGCCCGCCGCGCCCGGCACCGGGTCGAACACGCCGGACTCGATGTTGATCCCGCCCGCGGAGGAACCCGATGGGTCGTGGCCGGGGTCCTCGGCTTCATCCTCGATCGGCACGGCGTCGGGGCCGGTGTCCTGCGTCGGCGGCGGTGCTTCGGTCTGTGTGTTTGAACGCAGCGCCGTGTTGGTGTACCCCGAACTCGGCGTCTTGCTCTCGACGTCGTCCGCGACGTCGTCGGCATCATCTTCGTCGTCGGCATCCTCTGCCTCGGCGAAGAGCGCATCCAGGTCCAGCTCGCCGTCATCGTCCTGCGCGGCGTCGAACGGCGGCGCGTCGGCGAATGCGTCATCCAACCCGGGCGTACGGTCGAGGCCGGCCGGCTCATCGTCGGAGGTGTCCTCGGGGACCGGCTTAGGTGGCGCGGGCTTGGCCGGGGCCTGTGCGCTGCCCGCGTCGGTGAGCCCGGCCTCGGCGGGATCGACGTGCCGGACGCCCGTGCGGTTGGCCTCGCGCACCTTGACGCGTACCCGGCCGAACTGCAGCGTGTCGCCGCGCTCCAGCTCCGCGAGCCCGGTCAGCCGGTCGCCGTTGACGTAGCTGCCGTTGGACGAGCCCAGGTCCCGGAGCACCCAGCTCACGCCGTCGAAGACGATCTCCGCGTGGTCCTTGGACACGCGCGAGTCGTGCAGCCGCAGCCGGCCGACCGATCGGCCGATCGATACCGGCACGTCGTCGCTGACGCGGATGTGCCGGCCCTTGCGCGGCCCCGAGATCAACTCCAGCTTCAGCAAACCCAGGTGCCCCTTGCTCGTACACGCCGGCCACCGCGGCCGGCCGTGCTCTCCATCCCTGCCCCAGCCCGGCCCACCCGGTGGGCCACGCCGCACCCGCCGTCGGGCCCCCAAGAGAGAGACCGCCCGCGGGTAGGTCGGACCCTGAATTGTAGCCCATGAACCGGATTCAACGAACCCGAGCCCCGCCCGGCCGCGCCATCCCCAAGGTTATCGCACCCCCAGCCCGCACCAACCCCCCAGATTGCCGGGGCGGGCCAGACCTGGTCCGGTGGGCTGCGGGACGTATGACCTCGCCGCGTGCGCCCTCGTACGCGTGTAGATGCGTGGTCTGTTGAGATGCCATCCCATCGAAATGCTGCGATCTGAGCTTAGGACCCGTCGCGTGTGTTGCTTTGCTCATCGGGCTGGGCGGTGAGCTTCAGCGCGTTGAGGTAGGCGTGTTCGCCGGCGACGAGGGTGAGGTCGATAAACACTTGGCCGAACACGTCGGGGCGGACGCCGGTGATGACAATCAGCTGGTCGTCGTTGCCGTCGAACGCGCCGTCGGCGCCGATGTCCGTGCCCGAGGTCTGGAGCGTGACGGTCCGGCAGACGGCACCGCAGACGCGATACTCGGTGATGCGGGTCTGCGAGTGCTCGCGCGAGCCCAGGAGCGTCAGGTCGTAGCGGCGGGCGGGGTCGAGCCCGTGGATCATGAGCCCGCCGGGGTCGTCATCGTTGCCGCCGCCGAGCTTGCCGTCGGCCGAGCAGAAGAAGTAGTCCTGCGTCGCGGTGGGGATGGCCAGGTCGCCGAGCAGCTCGGGGTCGGGTTCCATCAGCCCGCCGTGCGCCTTGCCGTTGGTCTGGAACCCGCCGGTGATCGTGATGCCGACGCACGTGGTTTCGCCGGCGGTGTCGGTGAGCCGGCCCAGGTGTTCGCCGGCGTTGACCGGCTGGCCGCCCTCGGCCGGGTGCCAGTTGTTCCAGTGCCGGCCGTCGGCGTCGGTCGTGGGGGTCGGGTCGCCGTCCTCGGGGTTGCTCGGGCCCAGGTCCAGCAGGATGCTCCGGCCCGGGCGCAGCGTCTGGTCGTCCGGCGCGTAGACCTTGTTCGGCGGGACGACGGCCTCGATCTGCGGGCGGATCACCCGCGTCCAGATGTCGTAGCCCGCCTGGCCCAGGTGGATCGCGTCCACGAACAAGGCCGTGAACCCGCCGTCCTCCGGCGGGTTGAGCGCCTGGAACGCCGAGGGGATGTCCAGGTAGTACAGCCCGTCGTGCTCGGCCGTGAACGCCTGGATCCGGCGGTTAGCGATGGCGTTTTCGGCTTCGAGGTGGAACCGCCCGGGGGTGGGCATGATCCCGACGTAGAAGATCGGCACGTCCGGCAGCTCGGCGCGGACCCGCTTGACGAACTGCTGGTAGTCCGCGAACACCTCGACGCCGGTCTCGCCGCTGGCGATGTCGTTGGTCCCCTCCCACACCACGATCGCGCCCGGGCGGTGCCGCAGCACCAGATCGTCGGCGTAGCGGGTCAGCTCCTCGAACTGCGACCCGCCGAACCCCCGCTGGATCACCCGGTAGTCCGCGAAGTCCTCGGCCAGCCGCTCCCACCGCCGGATGCTCGAGCTGCCGGTGAACAGGATCGCCCCGGGGGCGTGCGGCTGCAGCGCGTCCTGCGCGACCCAGCGCCCGATGTCCCCGTCGAACTGCGCCAGCGCGGCGGGGCAGACGACAAGGGCGCAGGCCGTCAACGCGACGGTACAGAAGCGGGAAACAAGTCGGTTGAAGGTGTGAATCATGCGGATCGTTTTCGGGGGGATCGGGGAATCGCCGTGCTAGTTCTTCTTTTTGGACGCCTTCTTCTTGACGGCTTTCTTCTGGGTCGTCTCTTTCTTCACCGGTTGCTTATATGTTGTCTTCTTCTTCACAACCTTCTTCGTGGCCTTCTTCGCGGGCTTGTTGCGGTTGACGTAAGCGTCTTCGTAGGTCTGGATGTACTGCTTGACGCTGACCTTCTTCATGAGCTGGCCGACGACATCGAGCGGGACGTCTTCGAGCTTCTTGAATCGGATGCAGGACTTGCCCATGTCGAGCTTGTGGCCCTTGGCGGTCCAGGCCTTGGTGAACCACGCCTGGATTTTGGGGTCGCTGTAGACCGTCATGGTGTAGAGGGCCATGTGGTTCTTCTGCGAGGCGAGCGAGGCGAAGGGCAGGGGCTGCTTCGGGTCGCAGTGGTAGCCCGGGGGGTAGAGGGTGTGGGGCACGTAGTAACCGATCATGCCGTACTGCATGCCTTCCTCGTAGCCCTTGGGCAGGTGCTTGAGGATGACGGCCCGGATCGCCTCGATCGCCTCCCGGCGGTCGTCGGGGAGCTCCTTGAGGTACTGGGCGACGGTCGCGGCTTTGGACTGCATGGTGTGCTCGCAAAGAGGTGGGGTGCGATGCGGGCATGGCTTTCGATAGAAGCGCCGCCCGCGGTCTGCCGCGTGCTATCTTACCGCAGACCGTCCGCTGAACGGCTGTAATGTGGCGGCGTCCGTGCGTGTCCGCTGGGTATCCGCATGTCCCGGCCGATCCTCCAAGGAGACCCCGATGTCTGACCTGACGCGACGTGATTTCATGAAGACCACGGGGGTGGCGCTCGGCGCCGCGGGCCTGCCGGTCTCGGCGCTGGCGGCGCAGGGCGGTGCGGCCGGCGTGCCGGATGAGTTGCGTGTCCTGTCGATCGGGGTGACGGGCATCGGGGAATGGGACCGCAGCCGGGTGAACAGCCACCCACGCGCACGCATCGTCGGGCTCTGCGATACCAGCGACGCAGCGATCGAGGCAGCGAAGCAGGACCACCCCGACGCCTTCATCGCGAAGGACTACCGGCAGGTGTTCGCCGACCGCGCTGACGAGTTCGACGCCGTCATCGTCTCGGTGCCCGACCACAACCACGCGCCGATGATGCTTACAGCGCTCGCGCACGACAAGCACTGCTACGGGCAGAAGCCGCTGGTGCATCAGCTCGAAGAGCTGCAGAAGATGGAGGAGGCGCTCGCCGCGAAGCCGGGCCTGGTGACGCAGGTCGGCAACCAGCGGATGGCCGAGCGCGGCCGCCGCGCGGCGGTGGAGATCCTCCGGCAGGGCCAGCTCGGGCCGGCGGTCGAGGCGTGGGTCTGGACCGGCTCGGTGCAGGGCCGGTTTACCGGCGGGCAGATGGGCGACCCCAAAGACGTGCCCGGCGGGCTGGACTGGGACCTCTGGCTTGGGCCGTGCGAGCAGGTGCCTTACCGCGACGGCATCACGCCGTACAACTGGCGTAATTGGTGGGACTACGGCAGCGCGGGGATGGGCGACTGGGGCGTGCACCTGCACGACATCATCATGTACAGCTACGACGAGCTATCCTCGCCGATCGCGGTCAAGACCGACACCCCCCGCGCCGCGGACTGGTGCCACACCTCCCACTGCCGGACGACGCTGACCTACGCGGTCTCCTCGGACCGGTTTGCGCACGACCGGTTCCCGATCCACTACGCCGACTCGAACCTGGCGCCTTCCCGCGCGGCGTTCGGGATCCCCGGCGATGCCTGGCCGGACGCGAACATGACCGTCGTGGTCTGCGAGGGCGGCGTCCTCACACTCACCGCGGGCGGCGGGCTGGAGATCTGGCGCGGCGGGGAGATGACCGAGGGCTGGCGGATGCCCGACCTGCCCGACTTCCCGCACCTCGACCACTGGCACGCCTGGGTCGACAACTGCCTGGGCATCGACACCGAGCTGCGGACCCCGTTCCGCGACGGCGTCCGCATCACCGAGGCGTCGATCCTCGGCGTCAAGGCCTCGCGGTTCCCCGGCAAGGAACTGCTCTGGGACCGCGCCTCGCTCACCTTCACCAACCACCAGGAAGCGACCGACACCGTCGTCCGTCGTGTTTACCGCGACGGGTTCGGCCTGCCGACGTTTTGAGTTTACGACCGGCCGTGAAGCATCGCCGGATCCAAGGCAATGAAGCGGGTCCGGTGTGCGTTGCGCCGTCTCGATGTATCGATCCTTCTTTTAGCGGCGGCCGATGGTTTGAGGTATGTGACCCGTCTACCGCGGCGGGCTCGCCCCGAGCAGCGGCCCGGCCCGGAACCGACCCAGGGAGCACTTGTTATGCCGGACCTGACCCGCCGTGATTTTGTAAAGACCACGGGCCTGGCGCTCGGTGCCGGGGCGTTGCCCGTTTCGGCGGTGGCCGCGCAGCAGGGCGGCGGGGGGCCGCGCGAGCTGCGGGTCGTGCAGATCGGCGTGCAGGGCATGGGCGGGGTCGACCGCAAGCAGATCGAGGAGCACCCCCGGGCCCGCATCGTCGGGCTGGTGGATGTCGATGACCGGCGGATGGAGGGCGCGAAGCGCGAGCACCTCGACGCCTTCACCGCGAAGGACTACCGGCAGGTGTTCGCCGACCGCGCCGACGAGTTTGATGCGGTCGTTGTCTCGACGCCGGACCACCAGCACGCGCCGATGCTGCTGGCCGCGCTCGCGCACGACAAGCACTGCTACGGGCAGAAGCCGCTGGTGCAGCAGGTGGAGGAGCTGGCGATGGTGGAGCGGGCGATCGCCGCGAAGCCGGGGCTGGCGACGCAGACGGGCAACCAGCGGATGATGGAGCGCGGCCGACGCGCCGCGGTGTCGATCCTGCGTCAGGGTCAGCTCGGCCCGGCGCGATCGGCGCACGTGTGGACCGGGTCGGTGCAGGGGCGTGCCTACCGCCCGCGGGTCGCCGACCCTTCGCCGGTGCCCGCCGGGCTGGACTGGGACCTGTGGCTGGGCCCGGCCGAAGAAGCGCCTTACCGCGACCGCATCACGCCCGCGGAGTGGCGCAACTGGTGGGACTACGGCACGGCCGGGCTGGGCGACTGGGGCGTGCACATGCTCGACATCATCTTCTTCAGCTACGACGAGCTGACCTCGCCGGTCTCGGTGATGACCCACACCCCGCGTGCCGCGAACTTCTACCACACCGCGCACTGCCAAGCGACGATCACCTACGACGTGTCCGGCTCGGATATGTTCGCCGACGACACCTTCCCGATCCACTACGCCGACTCGCGCCTGGCCGACCCGCGCGCGATGCACGACATGCCCGGGGACCGCTGGCCCAGCGACCACATGACGCTGGTGTGCTGCGAGGGGGGCACGCTCGCGGTCGATGTGGAAGGCCGGAACCTCGAGGTCTGGCGCAACGGCGAGAAGACCGAGGGCTGGCGGATGCCCGACCTGCCGGAGTTCGCCTTCTTCAACCACTGGCACGCGTGGATCGACCGGTGCCTGGGGCGGGAGGCGGAGGTGTGGACGCCCTTCGAGCAGGCGGTGCGGATCACCGAGCCGGCGTTGCTGGCGGTGAAGGCCTCGCGTTTCCCCGGGGAAGAGCTGCGTTGGGACCGCGCAAACCTCGCGTTCACCAACCACCAGGAGGCGACGGACACGGTCATCCGGCGTGCGTATCGTGACGGTTTCGCGCCGCCGACGGTGGGCTGATCCCGGCCATCCGGGGGCTGGCGTGGGCTGAGGCCGGTTCCCGCGGGGAGGGCCCGCCCCTCGGGTTGTCGGGGGGGTGTGGGTCGCTATCATACGCGACCTATGCCAGCGAATATCCGAGAGATTAAGGGCCGGATCAAGGCCGTCGGCAACATCAAACGCATCACGAAAACGATGCAGCTGATCGCGTCGGCCCGGTTCCAGCAGATGCAGAAGCGCGCGACCGATGCGCAGGCCTACACCCTCAAGGTGGCCGAGGTCGTGGGCGAGGTCGCGTCGACCATGAACCCCGCCGAGGTCGACCTGCCGCTCATCAGCCCGCCCGCCAAGAAGGCCGGCAAGGAGCTGCTGCTGGTCCTGACGTCTAACCGCGGGCTCTGCGGGGCGTACAACGGCAACGTGATGCGGACCGCCCTCAAGCACATCCGCGAGACCGGCCGCGAGGGCCTGGACCTCGAAGTGGTCGGCAAGAAGGCCGTCAACATCTTCAAGTTCACCCGCGTCCCCGTGGACACAGTGCACGCCCACATCGGCGACACGCCGAGCTACGATGACGTCGCCGCGCTGGCGCAGACCTACATGGATGCGTTTGTGGACGGCCGGTACGACGCGGTGCGGGTCTGCTACATGGCGTTCCGCTCGATGTCCAAGCAGGAGGCGGTGCTGCAGACCCTGCTGCCGCTCGAGCCGCCGCAGGCCGACGAAACCGAGCAAAAAAAAGCTGGCGTCGCGACGAACTACGAGTTCTCGCCCAGCCCGCAGGACCTGCTGGGCGAGCTGCTGCCGATCACGGTGAAGTCGTCGCTGTTCCAGATGTTTAATGAAGCGGTGGTGAGCGAGCAGATCGCGCGGATGGTGGCGATGAAAGCCGCGACCGACGCGGCCGGGAAGATGGGCAAATCCCTGAAGCGTCAGTTCAACCGTGCCCGCCAGGCGGCGATCACGACCGAGCTGTCGGAGATCATCGCCGGTGCCGCGGCGCTGGAGTAGGACAGTAGCACAGGCACCTGCCTGTGATCGATAAGACAAACGACAGGCAGGATGCCTGTCCCACCGGCATGACAGACAAGCCCCCCCGGAAGCCGGAGCGCAAACCGCTGATGGGGCTCAAGCCGCAGGACTGGCGGGCGCTGGGCATCGGGCTCGAACTCGCCGCGGTGATCGGCGGGGCCGCCTGGCTGGGCAACTGGGCCGACGGCAAGCTCGGCACCTCGCCCTGGATCGCGCTGGCCGGCGTGGTCTTCGGCATCACCGGCGGCGGCTGGCACGCCCTGAAGATGGCCAACGGCGGGAAGCTGCCCGAGATCCCGGGCGTCACGGCCCCCGCTCAGAAAAGACCCGGCACGAAGAAGCCCGGACACGAAACAACCCCGTGTGGCGAAGCACCCCCCGCGACCGAAGACCGACCCGACGACGCCGAACGATGACCCCGAACCCCGCACACAACCCGCACCTGCGCGTCGCCCGCGCCGCCGTCCTGGCCGGCGTGCTGGGCGCGCTGGCGGTGGGCGCGGCGTACGGCATCGCCCAACTCGTCGGGGCCGAGCCGGTCGCCCACGACATCGCCACGGCGGGGGGGCTGCTGCTGCTGGCGGGGCTGCCCGGCCTGGTCGGCGCGGCGGCGGCGGCGGGGCGGATGCGCGGCGGCGCGGTGTACGGCTTCCTCGGCGGCATGCTCGTGCGGATGCCCGCCGGCGCGGCGCTGGCGATCTGGGGCCCCGGGGCCGGGCTCGCGCGTTCCGGCCAGTTCAGCATGTGCATCGCCGGCGGCTACCTCGTGCTGCTGGTGATCGAGGTCCTCGTCCTCGCCCCGGCCGTGAAGGCGACCGCGGGGATCGAGCCCCACCGACCCACGATTGATTCGCCCGGCCTCGCGCCGGCACTCCCCAAGGAGTCTGTCTGATGTCCACGACCCTCGCCGCCGGCGGCGAACTCAGTGCCGAGTCCCACATCCAGCGCCACGCGCTGTTCGGCAGCGAGTGGTTCAACAACCACCTGCTGATGAGCATCGTCGCGTCCTTCATCGCGCTCATGGTGCTCTGGCTCGTCGCCAAGAAGATGCAGCCCCGCCCCGAAGAAGGCGCCAAGGGCTACGTCACCCGCGGCGGCCTGGCCGGGTTCTTCGAACTGGTCCTCGTCTACCTGCGTGACGAGACCGTCAAGCCGCTGCTGCACCAGAAGACCGACAAGTACATCGGCTTCCTCTGGTCGATCTTCTTCTTCATCCTCTTCGGCAACCTTGTGGGCATGCTGCCCATCGGGCCGGTCTCGGGCCTGCTCGGCGGCAACTCGCACCTGGGCGGGACGTTCACCGGCAACTGGAACTTCACGATCGCGCTCGCCGCTATCGCCTGTATCGTCTGGCTCTTCGCCGGTCTGAATGAGGGCGGCATGGGCTACATCAAGCACTACTGGGTCGTGCCTCTGGGCGACCAGCCCAAGGCGCTCTGGCCGCTGCTGATCGTGGTGGGGATCATGATCGCCGTGCTCGAAGTGGCCGGCAACGTGCTGATCAAGCCGTTCGCGCTGTGCGTGCGTCTGCTCGCCAACATGATGGCCGGCCACATGGTCCTCGGGTCCATCGTCATCATCTCCGTCACCGCCTTCGCCGACGGCGGGTACGTCGGCTCCGTGATCGCGTTCCTCGGCTCGCTGGCGATCTTCTTCCTCGAACTGTTCGTCGCCTTCCTCCAGGCGTACATCTTCATGTTCCTCACCGCGATCTTTATCTCGCTGGGCCTGCCCCACGAACACGACCACGAACACGCCGGCCACGATGCGCACGGCCACGAACTGGTCGACGGGCCGCACGGCATGAACCCGCCTGCGGGTCACGAGACCCCCGCGACGACTTGACCCCAGAACAGTTAGCACAACCCAAGCCGTACCTGAGCAACGCGACGGTGCGGCCCCCGAACACGGGCCCGCCGGTGTACCGCCCCCCAAAGACCGGCACGAGATCCTTCCTCCCATTCCCCCCTTTTTTGATCGGAGTTTCGCATGTTGAACGTTCTTGCAGGTCTGGATGCCGCCGGCTGGGCCGCCGGCCTCGCCGGCGTCGGTGCCGGGCTGTGTGTGCTGGGTGCCGGCATCGGCATCGGCAACATCGGCGGCAACGCCACCCAGGCGACCGCCCGCCAGCCCGAGGCCTCGGGCCAGGTCTTCCTCCAGATGCTGATCGCCGCCGCGCTGATCGAAGGCGTCGCGTTCTTCGGCATCATCACCGCCAGCGGCTCGGGTGCCGCGGCCATCACCGCCGCCGAAGAGCTGGGCGCTGCCCACGAAGAGCACTCGATGGTCGCTCCCGCCGAGCAGGCCGAGTACGTCATCGAAGAAGACACGGTCCACTAAGGCCGGCTTCTGAAACATGAATCCACACCCCGCCGGGCCCGACCGCCCGGCGGGGCCTTGACCCCGAATGTCTGTATAGTGTTGGCCCCATTTTGAACGCCAGGCCCGATGTTATGAAGCACACCCCACGACTCTTCGCCCTCGCGACCACGCTGCTGGTGTCCCTGCCCGCCCTCGCCGCGGACGACGCCCACGGCAACACGGACCCGATGGGCCTGCTCAAGCTCGAGATGATCTGGGCGACCGTCCTGTTCCTGCTGTTCGCGGGGATCCTGGGCTTCTTCGTCTGGCCGAAGGTGCTCAAGGCGCTGCAGGACCGCGAGCAGAAGCTCGAGGGCGACCTCGTCGGTGCCGAGCGTGCCCGCAAGGACGCGGAGCTGGCGTTGGCGGAGTACAAGACGAAGATCGCCGAGGCGCAGCAGGAGGCCGGCAAGGTGGTGGCCGAGGCCCGCGCCGCGGCCGAGCAGGTCGCCGCGAAGGTGAAGGCCGACGCCGAGGCCCAGGCCCTGCAGCTCCGCGAGCGCGCGAGCGCCGAGATCGCCGCCGCCAAGGAACAGGCGCTCAGCGAGATCTACAGCCAGACGGCCGAGCTGTCTACGCAGATCGCGTCGCGCATCCTCAAGCGGGAGATCAACGCCCAGGACCAGCAGCAGCTCGTCACCGACTCGCTCGCCGAGCTGACCTCGAAGAACTAACCGGAGCCGCGCCGACGCGCGGGACAACATGGCTCGCAAAGGCCTCTGGCAGCGGCTCTTCGGCAGGGGGGAGGACCCCGAGAAGGACACGCCGCCGGCCGACCCGACGCCCGAGCCGCCGCCGACCGCCCAATCCCAGACCCCGACCGAGCCCGATCCAGACCGCCGCGAACAACCGCCCGGTCCCGACGAGACCCTGCCGGATCACGACGCGGACCTGATCGAGATCGACGCGGGCCCGCCGCCCGACCCCCCGGAAGACACCGCGGACAGCACGCCAGACGAAGCCGGGCCCGAGCCCCCCGACCCGGCACCCGAAACCCCCGTTCAGAGCGAGACGACCTTGCCCGAGACCGCAGAACTGAAAACCGACGCCGTAGGCCGTGTCTACGCCCAGTCGCTGCTCGAGTTGGCGCAGGACGCAGGCCACGTCGACGCCATCGCCGAGGAGGTCGGCGGGCTGCTGCCGCTGGTCGAGCCCGGCGGGGAACTGTACCTGCTGGTGACGAACCCGGCGATCAGCACCGACGAGCGGGCGAAGATTGTCCAGCGCGTCTTCGAGGGCCGGGTCAGCGACCTGCTCTACCGCTTCCTCCAGGTCGTCGCGGGCAAGGGCCGGCTCGGGTCGCTGCAGTCGATCCTCGGCGGGTACCTGCTGCAGGTGTCTGAGCACCGCGGGCTGGTTGACGTCGATGCCTATGTCGCCACCGCGATGGACGAGGCCACCGCGGCCCGCGTCGCCGAGCAGATCGGCCAGTCGCTGGGCAAGCAGGTCACGCTGCGGCAGCACGTGGACGCCTCGCTGATCGGCGGCCTGAAGATCAAGGTCGGCGACAAACTGATCGACGCGAGCGTCGCGTCGCAGCTCAACCAGATGAAGCGCAACATCATGCGGGCCCGCTGAGCCGGCCCACCCACCCCGAGTTTGTAACCACCGATGCACACCGATGGACTCCGATCACGATAAGCCGGTCACACGGCAGGGCCCCGGCCCACTTGCCCATGAGAACCTGCGTCGATCGGTCGTCCCATCCCTGAACCCCACCAAAGCGGACCCGCGATGAAAATCAATACCGACGAAATCACCAGCGTCATCAAGCAGGAAGTCGCCAACTACAACACCCAGCTCGACGTGAGCCAGGTCGGCACGGTCGTGGAGGTCGGCGACGGGATCGCGCGGATCTACGGCCTGGCCAACGCCATGGCCGGCGAGATGCTCGAGTTCGAGACCGAGGGCGGCGGCAGCGTCCGCGGCCAGGTCATGAACCTCGAAGAAGACATCGTCGGTGCCGTCATCTTCGGCGACTACCTCGGCGTCCGCGAGGGCATGACCGTCAAGAGCACCGGGCAATTGCTCAGCGTGCCGACCGGCGAGGGCCTGCTGGGCCGGGTCGTCAACGCCCTGGGCGAGCCGATCGACGGTAAGGGCCCGGTCGCCGGCGAGGTCGACATGCGCAAGGTCGACATCATCGCCCCGGGCATCGCCGCCCGCCAGCCCGTCAGCCAGCCGATGCAGTTCGGCGTCAAGGCCGTCGACTCGATGATCCCCGTCGGCCGGGGCCAGCGCGAACTGATCATCGGCGACCGGAAGACGGGCAAGACCGCCGTCGCCATCGACGCGATCATCAACCAGAAGTACACCCACGAGATCGAGGGCGAGGAGCCGGTCTACTGCTTCTACGTCGCGGTTGGGCAGAAGGACTCGACCGTCGCGGCGGTCGTCGAGGCGTTGCGTGAGAACGGCGCGATGGACTACACGACCGTCATCAGCGCGTCGGCCTCCGAGGCCGCGCCGATGCAGTACATCGCCCCCTACGCCGGCACGTCCATGGCCGAGCACTTCATGTGGAAGGGCAAGCACGCCCTGATCGTCTACGACGACCTCTCCAAGCAGGCCGTCGCCTACCGCCAGCTCTCGCTGCTGCTCCGCCGCCCGCCCGGCCGTGAGGCGTATCCCGGCGACGTGTTCTACCTCCACTCCCGCCTGCTCGAACGCTCGACCAAGCTCAGCGACGAGAACGGCGGCGGCTCGCTCACCTCCCTGCCCATCATCGAGACCCAGGAAGGCGACGTGTCGGCTTACATCCCGACCAACGTCATCTCGATTACCGACGGCCAGATCTACCTCGAGCCGGACCTGTTCTTCGCCGGCGTCCGCCCCGCGATTAACGTGGGTATCTCGGTGTCGCGCGTCGGCGGTGCCGCGCAGATCAAGGCGATGAAGAAGGTCGCCGGCTCGCTGCGTCTGGACCTCGCCGCCTACCGCGAGCTCGAAGCGTTCGCGCAGCTCGGCACGGACCTCGACGCCGCGACGCAGAAGCAACTGGACCGCGGGGCCCGCATGGTCGAGCTGCTCAAGCAGCCGCAGTACCAGCCCATGCCCGCCGTCGACCAGGTGATCCAGATCTGGGCGGCCAGCAACGGCTTCATGGACAAGATCAAGGTCGAGCAGGTGCAGGACTACGCCGCCAAGCTGGTCGACTACTTCAAGACCCAGGGCAGCGCGACCTACGAGAAGCTCAACGAGACCAAGGCCCTGGGCGACGACGTCGTCGACGGCCTAAAGTCCGGCTGCCAGTCCTTTACCGCCGGCTACACCGGCTAAGCGATCGACGCCGAAGCACGCATTCGAAACACCGAAGCCCACGCCGTCACGGCGTGGGCTTCTTTGGTGTGGGGTGTGGTGTTGAGCGTGTGTGCTACCGGCCCTGCACCTCGAAGGTATAGGGCCCGCCCTCGCCGGGGGTGATCGCGCTGATGACGAAGTCGAGCGTGCCCTCCGTGCCGGGGGGGATGACGACGGTGGAGGTGTTGGTTGCCGGGTCGTACTCGGGCTCGAGCACGTCCCCGCCGTTGGGCAGGGCGACGAGCAGGTCCGCGCGGTAGCCGTCGCCGGTGAGGACCATGCGTAGGGTGTCGTCGGCGTCGACGCGCATCTGGTAGCCCTCGTAGTACCGGCCGTCGAGGGTCTGGTCCTGGTCGTCGAGCGTGCCGGTGTCGCGTTTCTGGACGGTCCACCCGCCGGCGGTGGGGTCCTCGCGTTGGAGCGGGTCGGGCGCGGGGCCGGCGGCGTCGGGCTGCGAGGTGCCGACACTGACCTCGAACCGGCCGGCGTCCTCGGGGGTCCGGCCGGCGACGAAGAGGGTGCACAAGCCGTCGGCCTCCGCGGTGAAGCTCACCCGGGCGTGGCGGTCCGAGCCGTCGTAGCCCTGGTTGCCGATGCCCTGCTCGTCGGGCGTCGCGACGACCAGCCCGGGCAGGAACTCCTCGGACCACACGTCGATCTCGACCCGGTCCCCGGCCTTGACCGGGATGCCGTAGGCCACGTGCCGACGCCCGGAGATCAGGTCGCTGTCGTCGTCGAGCGTGCCGGTGAAGACCATGCGGCCCGCGTCGCTGGACCAGCGGATCGGCGCATCGATGGCGGGCACGTCCCGGCCGAGGCTGTAGGCGAGCTTGAACGCGTCGGGCACGTCGCGGACCGCGCTGACGTGGATCGTGTACTGACCGGCCGCGGGGGCGCGGAACTCGGACATATACGCGGCGCTGGTCGTGTCACGCACCGCCGCGCCGTCCGGCCCGGTGACCCGGACGCGGTAGTCCTCGTGGGACGGCGGCGCTTCGTCGCCGTTGAGCGCGCCCTCCACATCCATGAAGCCCTCGGGCATCACGAACGTGAAGAAGAACTGGTCCTCGGCGAGGTTGATGGTGAAGCTGGTCTGCCGTGCGCCGCCGGCGGGGAAGCGGCCGTCGATGCGGCGCTGCGGGGTGCGGGAGCGCATGGCCTCGACGGTCTCGGCGGGGACGTAGCGCTGGTAGGCCCAGTAGACCTCGCCGTTGCGGCCGTTGGCGAGTGTCGCGGTGGCGAGGGGCACGCCGCCGGCCTCGAAGTTGACGGGGAAGACCGCGCCGCTGCCCTGGCCGAACGACTGGCTGGGGCCGTGGTCGCCCCCGGCCTCGCCGGCCTCGAGCGAGAGCACCGGGCCCAGCCCCTCGCCGTACACGAGCAGCCGGCCGTGCCCGGGCAGCGCGATCAGCGCGAACTCGAGCTTGCCGCCCTCGCTCTGGCTGACGCCCTGGCGGTCGGTGACCCACTGGCCGTTGCTCAGCGGCGTGAGCATCAGCTCGTACTCGCCGGTCTGTTGCGGCGCGATGCTGGTGATGGCGACGACGTAGTCGCCGGGCGTGTTGGCGATGAGGTCGATGAACGTGCCGGGCTCGGGCACGAGCTGGGGCGGGGGGCTGGCGACCATCTCGCCGTCGTCGGGCGGCATGATGATGATACGTCCGTCGAACCCGCCGGTCCGCAGCGACAGGCGGAAGGCCTCGCCGCCGACGCAGTGGAAGGTGTACATGTCGTAGTGGCTGCCATCGCCGAGCGTGGCGTCGTCGGCGGTGAGCGCCCCCCGGAACGGCTGGGCGGCGGCGGGGCCGGCCAACCCGACGACCAGCAGCAGGGCGAGGGCAAGCGTCGGCCCGAACGGCCGGGCCAGTCGTTCAGCGATACACGGCATGGGTTTCTCCTGACGAAGGGGTACCGTCATCATCGGCACAACCCGCCCGACCCTCAAGCGTTTTGCGCGGCCGATCCGCCCGAGGCCAGCCGCTACACTGGGCCCATGGCCACCGGCGAAGCCGTAGACATCAAGCCGTTTGACGCGTTGACCGTCCGGGAGTTACACGCCTGCCTGAAGCTGCGGGGCGAGGTGTTTGTGGTGGGGCAGGGGATCTGCTCGCTGCCGGACGTGGACGACGACGACCCGAGGTGCCACCACGCGATGCTGTGGGTCGGCGACGCGCTGGCGGGGACGGCCCGCCTGCTGGCGAAGGACGGGGGGCGGACGATCAAGGTCGGCCGGGTCGCGGTGGGCAAGCCGTGGCGCGGCAGGGGGGTGGGCGTGGCGTTGATGCGGGGCGTGCAGGACTGGATCGCCCGGGAGCCGGGCCGGGCCGGCGTGATGTCGGCTCAGGCGTACCTGGAGCGGTGGTACACCGCGCTGGGCTGGGAGCGGCAGGGCGACGTGTACCAGGAGGCGGGCATCGATCACCTCGAGATGCGGTGGGGGGATGATGGGCTTAGGGGTGCTAGCCAGAGCGAATAGCCGCCGCGTCACACGCGGCGGTCCATTCCTCCTGAGCGCCCGAAGCCCCCGGACGGGTCTGGCAGGTCACGCGGGTCCGCCCGCTGGCAGGCGAGCGTTTCACCCCCTAAAATACGGGCTCGCACCACGGGGTGGCCGGCTTGTCCGTCCCCTGGTCTGGACCCGCCCGCCCCGGGCGTGGGCAAGACCGCAGACGCCGGCCCGCCTCAAGAACAACCAAGGCCCGATGTTATGACCGAAGCGATCGCCTCCGACTCCGCCAAACTCACCCTCGGCGACCAGCAGATCGACCTGCCCATCGTCGTCGGGTCCGAGGGCGAACGCTCCATCGACATCACCAAGCTCCGCGGCACCACCGGCTACATCACCCTCGACCCCGGCTACCGCAACACCGGGTCGGTCCAGTCCGAGATCACCTTCATCAACGGCGAGAAGGGCATCCTCCGCTACCGCGGCTACAGCATCGAAGACGTCTGTGCCAACTGCAGCTTCCTCGAAACCGCCTGGCTGCTGATGTTCGGCGAGCTGCCCACCCCCGACGAGTTGACCCACTTCGCCCGCCTCGTCGATGACTACGCCGAGGTCGACGCCCAGGTCCTCCACGCCATCGACGGCTTCCCCGACGGCGGGCACCCGATGGCCAAGCTCGCCGCCTCGATCCACGCCGCCGGCTGCTGCCACCCCGGCTTAGACAAAGTCAAGGGCGAGGCCGGCTTCCTCGAAGCCGCCGCCCGGCTGATCTCCCAGGGCCGCACCCTTGCCGCCGCCGGCTACAAGGACGCGATCGGCAAGATGCCCGTCCCGCCGCAGCGCGGGCTCGGTTACGCCTCGCAGTTCCTGCACATGATGTTCACCGTCGACGGCCGGCAGGCCAACCTCGACGACGACCTGGTCGAAGCGGTCGACCTGATCCTCATCCTCCACGCCGACCACGAGCAGAACTGCTCGACCTCCACCGTCCGCATGGTCGGCTCGTCGGGCGCGAACCTGTTCGCGTCCTGCTCCGCCGGCGTCAGCGCGCTGTGGGGGCCGCGCCACGGCGGGGCGAACGTCGCCGTCCTCGAACAGCTCGCACGCATCCACGAGTCCGACCTGGACGTGCCCGGCTTCCTCGAAAAGGTCAAGAAGAAAGAAGACGTGCTCTACGGCTTCGGCCACGCGGTCTACAAGTCCTTCGACCCCCGCGCGAAGGTGCTCAAGCGGTCGGCCGACAAGGTCCTCGCCAAGCTCGGCGTCGACGACCCGCTGCTCGATATCGCCAAGCAGCTCGAGGCCGCTGCGCTCGAGGACGACTACTTCAAGTCCCGCAACCTCTACCCGAACGTCGACTTCTACTCGGGCATCATCATGCGGGCCCTGGGCATCCCCGAGGACATGTTCACCGTCATCTTCGCCCTCGGCCGGATGCCCGGCTGGATCGCGAACTGGAAGGAGGTCCTCGACCAGAAGTCGCGGATCTACCGCCCCCGGCAGGTGTACGACGGCCCGAACGAGCGCACCGTCCCCGCCGACCACGTCCGGCAGTAGCCCGCCGGCCCCCCACACGCCCAAGACCCCGACGCACCCGCGCCCGCGCCCCCGGCCCCTTGGCGGGCCCGCGCGGGCTTGGTAGGATGCAGCCGGTCCGCTACGCGGCGGGCGTCGGCTTCGACTCAACCCAACCGTCTCGGATCGTGTCCGATCCAAACTCAGAGGGGCCCTTCCCATGAAACGTCTATCGCTCTCCCTGTTCGCGTTGTTGATGATGCTCTCGATGGTCGGCTGCGGCGGCTCGTCCGTCTCGCTGCCCGAGTCGGCGATGACCGAGGAGCTCTACGCCGTCCAGTGGTTCGATACCAAGAACATGTCGCCCGACGACGCGATCAAGATGCTCAACGACGTCGCGGAAGACATGGACGACGACCAGCCCAAGGCCCGGCTGTGGATGTCCGCCCAGGCCGACGCCATGGAGGCCAGCTACATGGACCGCTGGGAGGCCTTCACCGACGCCGGCGGCCAGGGCTTCCTTGTCCTGCACTACGCCGTGGAGAAGACCGTCGGCGAGGGCGACAACGCCGTCACCACCACCGACTACCAGTCCTACGTCCTGGTCCGCGTGAAGAAGGGCACCTCCACCGACGACCTCGAAGAGGCGCTCGCCGAGTTCGCGAAGGAAGATGGCAACGAGAAGATCAAGTTCGAGAAGGTCAAGGACGAGGACACCTGGCTCTACCTGACCCGCGAGTACCCCGAGGGCCAGACCGCTCCCGAACTGCCCGACGACGGTGACAAGGACGTGGCCAAGGCGTTCGAGAAGCTGCTGCGCTCCGCCGGCGGGGCGACGGCCGTGACCGCGTGGACCATGCCCGAGGCGGTGAAGGAAGAGATCGAGAAGGAACTGAAGCGCGAAGGCATCACCGACGAGCAGGAGGCCCGGCTTAAGGAGCAGCTCCACACCGAGTCGGTCGTGATGGCCGTGTCGACCGGCGGGAGCCCGAGCGTCGAGGTGATGGTCAACTTCGACGAGAAGGAGCAGGCCGAGACCTACGCCGAGGAGCACAACGACGGGCTGATCAACCGCCGGGCGGGGATCAAGAACGCGTTGATCGAGTCGGAGAACCCGCCGCACCCGTCGGTGGTGAACCGGCTGATCGAGAAGATGGAGGTCCGTGCGTCGGGCAAGAGCGTGTCGATCTCGATGTCCAGCGGCGAGGTCCGTGACGGGCTGGCGATCATGGCCGCGACGCGCGGGCGCGGGGTAGATACCTCCTCGCCGACCGGGCTGATGTCGGTCAACGGCCGGCTACGCGTGCCCCGCATGCCCGGGGCCGTAAGCGTCAACGGTCTGAGCTTTAGCGACCGCCGCTGACCCGCGACCCGCACCGTACCCATTCGCACACCGGCGCCGATGCGCCGGTGTGTTTTTTTGTCCCCGCACCGGCTACACTCCCCGCATGCCCGAGACGATCTTCGCCAGCACGTGGGCCTTCGGCGAGCTCGCGGTCCGCACCGCCTGGGCGTGGTGGGACAGCGAGCCCGACCTCGAGCGCGCCGCCGTCGCCGGCACCGCCGCGATCGAGATCGATCCGACGATCCCCACCGTCGGCCGGGGCGGGCTGCCCAACCGCGCCGGCGTGATGGAGCTCGACGCCGCGTTCATGCGCGGCAGCGACCTGTGCTCGGGCGCGGTCGCCGCGCTCCGCAGGACGCTGCCCGCGATCGACGTCGCCTACAAGGTCGCGCTGCTGACCGACCACCTGCTCCTCGCCGGGCAGGGCGCCGACGACTTCGCGCTCGCCCACGGCTTCACGCCGCAGAACCTGCTGACCGAGCAGACCCGCGCCCAGTTCGCCGACTGGCGCGCCAAGGTGCAACGCGGCGAGACCGATGCGGACCGCATGGTCGGGCACGACACCGTCGGCCTTTTGGGCTGGCACCACCTGGCCGGCGGCGGGACCGCGGGCGAGACCGTCGCGTGCGTCGCGACGAGCGGGCTGGGCTACAAGCGCCCGGGCCGGGTGGGCGACTCGCCGATCGTCGGTGCCGGGCTCTACGCCGACGACCACGCCGGCGCGGTGGTGTGTACCGGCGTGGGCGAAGAGATCCTGCGCTTCGCGCTGGCCGCGCGCACGGTGGATGCGATGGCCCGCGGGCTCACGCCCGACGAGGCCGGCACCGAAGTCATGCACGCCATGATCCGCCGAAAGCCCGAGACCGCGGCGATGGGCATCTCCCTGCTCGCCGTCCGCGCCGACGGCGAAGTCGGCGCAGCAACGACCCGCACCGCCAACCACGTCTTCGAGTACCACGTCTGCGCCGACGGCCGATACACCAGGGCCGTGCCCGAGCCGGTCGGCGCCGCGGGCTGACCCCGCAACACCGGTAAACCCTACGACCCCGCGTCCGCCTCTGCCGCGTCGCGCATCGCCTGCACGACGTGGGCGACCAACTGCTCGTCCGTCACGCCGTAGACCGATTCGGGCGGGAGCTGCTCGGGCCCGAAGCGCAGCGTCGGCTGGTGCCGGGTAGACGGGTCCTGCCGGAGCGTGCGCATCGAGCCGTGCAGCTGCGCGCACCCGCCGAAGGACATGAGCCGGGCGACGTTGTCCGGCCGGACCCCGCCGCCGGGCAGCACCTCGATCCGCCCCGCGGCGCATCGTGTCAGCGCGCCGATCGTGCCGACGCCCTCGAGCGCGCTCGCCGCCTGCCCGCTGGTGAGCACGCGGTGGAACCCCAGCTCGATCAGCGTCTCGAGCGCCTCCATCGGCGCGGGCGTCAGGTCGAACGCGCGGTGGAACACCGCCTGCCGGCCCGCCGCGAGCACAGGCCGGATCAGCTCCGCGTTGCGCTCCGCGTCGACCTCGCCGTTGGCCGTGAGCACGCCCAGCGCCACGCCATCCGCGCCCAGGCGCAGCGCCATCGCGACGTCCCGCTTCATCACCCGCAGGTCGGACCGGCGGTAGCAGAACCCCCCGGGCCGGGGCCGGACCATCGCGATCACTGTCGCCGGCGACACCGACAGCGCCTCGACCACCTCGCGCAGCAGCCCCGGCGAGGGCGTCAGCCCGCCCAGCTCCAGCGCGCTGTTCAGCTCGACCCGGCCGGCACCCGCCTCGACCGCCGACAACGCGTCCCCCAGCGACGACACACACACCTCCAGCAACGGCTCGGCCACGTCCACACCTCCGGCACTACTGCCCCGCGGGCAACGCCACGTTCCCGTTCTCGTCCAGCACACAACGCCCCGCGTCCAGCAGCCCCTGCACCGCCGTGTCGATCGTCGGCTGCACCCGGCGGGTCACCCGCGCGAACCCGAACAGCTCCGCCACCGCACGGTCCAGCTCCTCGCGCGGCAGCGCGACCATCTGGTCCAGCACCGCCAACGCCGCGTTGCCCACCTCCGCCGGCGGGACCTCCTCGATGTGCCGCAGCGGCTCGCCGCCGCCCAACGGCGCACGGAACCCCGCGTAGTCCGCCGGCGACTGCGACGCCAGCCACACAAACCCGCCCTCAACACGGAGCCGGCCCTCGGCGACGGCCTGCCGGACCAGCTCCTCGGCGCGCGCCTGCGCCTTACCCGTCAGCCGCGTCACCCCCCACAGCCCCGCGACCCGCCGGGCCAAGAGCTCGTGGTGGATCGGCGCTTCGCGCTCGGCGGCTTTCATCAGCGATTTCACCGCCTGCGACGTCTTGCCCGGGTCGTAGAAGCCGTCGCTGTCCCCGGCCGGGCGCGACGCGACGTACGGCTTGTACTCGGACATGCCCGGCACGCGGCGCGGCAGCGCTCGTCGCGCGTGGTGCGTCCCGCCGTCGTCGCTGGGGGGCGCGGTGGGTGTGGCGCGTGGTGTTTCCTCGCCGCGCAGGGCGCGTTCGATGGCTTCCTTGAGTTTCGCCTGTTCGCCGGCCGGGTCGTGCCACCAGTCGGCGGACCAGACCCGGTGCAGCCGCCAGCCGAGCCCGCCCATCACGCCCGGCCGCGTGCGGTCGCGGTCACGTGCCGCGGGCGCGCTGGCGTAGATCGGCCCGTCGCACTCGATGCCCAGCAGGTACCGGCCGTCGCCTTGACCGTCGGTCTCACTGTGTGTGCCGTCGGCGTCTGCGGCGCGCGGGTCGCGCACCCCCAGCACCACGCGGTAGCCCGAGGCGCCCACGTGCCGGTCTACGCCGTAGCCCAGCTCGCGGACCGCCTGCTCGACCGCCCGCTCGAAGGGGCGGATCGCGCGGAGCGATTCGCCCAGCGCGACGGCCTCGCCGATCGCGTCCGCGCCGCGCTGCGCGTAGTCCAGGAAGCTGCGCAGGTGTTTCACGCCGACCTGCTGCGTCCGCGACAGGTCGATCTGGTCCGCCCGCAGCGACGAGAACACCACGACCCGCCGGCGGGCCCGCGTGATCGCGACGTTCAGCCGTCGCTCCCCGCCCTCGCGGTTCAGCGGGCCGAAGTTCATCGCGACCTTGCCCGCGCTGTCCGGGCCGTAGCACACGGAGAAGAAGATCTCGGCCCGCTCGTCGCCCTGCACGTTCTCCAGGTTCTTGATGAAGACCGGCTCCTCGACCGCGTCGGTGAAGAACCGGTCGATCGCGGGGTGGTCCCGCCGGGCCGCGTCGAGCAGGTCCTCGATCAGCGTCTGCTGCGCCATCGAGAACGTCACCACGCCGATGCTCTGGTAGCTGTCGTCGTCGTAGCCCGTCAGCCGGTCGACGACCTCCGCGACGAGCCGCTCGGCCTCGATGGGGTTCGTGCAGGTCCGGCCGCGGTCGTACACGCCGTCCTCGATGGCCCGCATCGACACGCCCATCGTCCGCGACTCGCGCACCGGGCTGGGGAAAGTGAACAGGCGGTTGTCATAGTAGTGGTAGTTGCTGAACGTGATCAGCGACTCGTGCCGGGACCGGTAGTGCCACAGCAGCCGCATCGACGGGAGCCCCGCGGCGCTGCACTCGTCCAGGATGCTCTCGAGCTCCTCGAAGTCGTTCTCGTCGGGCACGGCGTCGTCGCCCTCGAGCTTGTGGAAGAACGACGTCGGCGGGAGCTGCTTCGAGTCGCCCACGACGACGCACGACGCGCCGCGCGCGATCGCGCCCACCGCGTCCCACACCGGGATCTGCGACGCCTCGTCGAACACCACCAGGTCGAACGGCGGGTGGTCCGCGTCCAGGTACTGCGCGACCGACAGCGGGCTCATCAGCAGGCACGGCTTGAGCCGGGGCAGCAGGTTGGGCAGCGCCTGCAGGAGCTGGCGCACGGGCATGTGCCGACGCTTGAGCTTCATCTGCCGCTTGAGGATGCCGACCTCGGAGTTCGCGCTGGGCTCGGCGAAGAGCATGGGCACGCGCTCGGCGAGCTTGCTGTAGACGACCCGGCCGGCGAGATCGAGGTACTGCTTGTCGAGCGCGCGGAACCGTTCGATCTGCCGTTCGTGCTCGGCGGAGGCGAACCGGCCGAGTTCGGGCGTCGCGTCGGAGGCGGCGGCGTGCCACTGCGTCAGGACCGAGCGCGTGAGCACGTCCTGGAAGTCGGCCGGCCCGATGAGGCGGGACTCGTAGGCGTGGATGACCGGGCCGAGGCGCTGGTCGGCCGCGGCGTCGCGCGTGCCGCGGTAGTGGCACCAGTCGCGGAGCAGCAGGGTGTGGGACGACCATGCGTCGAGCGTCGTGCGGACGGTCCCGGCCCGGCCCGGCTCGTCGGCCGCGCCCCAGGCCATCGTGTCGTCGGCGGCCATGAGCGCGTTGAGCGCGTCGAGCTTCTCGGCCAGCACGCGGTCGGCGCTGCGCAGTTGTTCGGTCGCTCGCGCGCCCGGGCCTTCGGCGAGGAACGGCTCGCGCTCCGCGCACGCCAGCGCTATCGCGCGTTCCCGGCGGGTGTCGGCGGGGCCCAGCCCGTCGCTCACGGGACGGGCGAGGTGCGTGCGGTAGCGCTCGGCCCAGTCGAGCTGCTGCTCGAGCGTGTCCCACTCTGCCTCGCCGCTTCGCCAAGCGGGGCCGAACGCCGCGGCGGCCGGATGGGCAGGGTCGACGAGCGACGCGGTCAGCGTCTTGAGCTTGCGCAGCGCGTCGAGGTCCTCGACCAGCTCGGCGTTGCCGGGCAGCTTGCCGGCCGCGAGCAGCATCTTCATGCGCTTGCGCGGACCTCGGCACTTGAACCAGGAGAGGATCGGCAGGGCGGTCATGCCCGTGACCAGCCGGCCGCGCAGCGTGTCGAGGTCCTCGTCGAGCACGGCGTCGCGGTAGCGGGCGAACAGGCGTTGGCGCTCGGCGTCGCGCTGTCGGCCGAGCGCGAGGTGTCCGAGCATCGCGGGCTTGAACGCGGCCCAGTCGCCGGCACTCAGCAGCGCCTCGGCCGGTCGGGTCGGATCGTGCAGCAGTTCACCGAGCGCGATCAGCCAGCGGGCGTCGTCGGCGCTGAGCGCGGCGGTGGCGTGGTCGGTATCGGTTGACACGAAGCCGGTCGCGTTGATCATCGCGCTCAGGGCGTCGCCATAGGCGGCGAGCGCGTCGCGGGCCGGGTCGATCGTGTCGCGGAGGCGGTCGGGCAGCGTAGTGGTGTAGTCGGTGACGCCGGCGGCGCGGTAGGGGTGGTCGGCCGCGCCGCCGGTGTCGGCGATGGCGAGCGCGGCGGTGGCGAGCTTGTCCAGCGCCGTGCGCATCGCCCGCAGCGTGGCCGCGTCCAGCGACGCGATGTCGTCCAGCCCGAGGTCCAGGGCCGGCACGTCCCGCAGCCCGATCAGCTCGGCGGTGGCCTGGTAGTAGCTCAGCCCGATCGGGTGCTCGGCGTGCAGCGCTGCCACGACCGCGTTCAGCCCGTCGCGCGCCGCCTGGAGCTGCTCGGCCCGGTCCCGCCAGCCCTCGGGCTCCTGCGCCCCGGCCGCGTCGAGCGCCTCGCTGAGCTGCTCCAGCACCCGGCGCTTGTTCGCCTTGTTCGAGTGCAGCTCCAGGCAGAACGGCGCGAGACCGATCTGCGACAGCCGCTTGTACACCACGCTCAGCGCCGCCATCTTCTCCGACACGAACAGCACCCGCTTGCCCTGCGCCAGCATCTGCGCGACCAGGTTCGTGATCGTCTGCGACTTGCCCGTGCCCGGCGGGCCCTCGAGCACGAAGCTATGCCCGTCCTGCGCGGCGAACACCGCGGCGAGCTGCGACGAGTCCGCGTCCTTCGCGCAGAACGTGTCGGCCACCGCACGCGTCGCGTCCAGCTCCGCCGGGTCGGGCAGCGGCGCATCGGCCCCCGGCAGCACGCCGTCCTGCTCGACCAGGTGGCGGACGACCGGGCTGTTCATCAGCGCGTCCGAGCGGTCCTCCAGGTCGCGCCACATCAGGAACTTGGTGAAGCTGAACAGCCCGACGCCGACGTCGTCTTTGATGTCCCAACGCGGGATGTCCTTCACCGCCTCGCGGAACCGGCGGAGGATGAGCGGGACGTCCAGCCCGGCGTCATCGATCGCCAGCTCGTCCAGCCCGGCGACGTCCAGGTCGTACTCGGTGCGCAGCTTCTCGAGCAGCGTGACGTTGATGCGTGCGTCGTCGTCGAGCTGCGACAGACGGTAGCCGCGCTGCGCGGGCAGACGCTCCAGCTCGACGGGCACGAGCAGGACCGGCGCACGGCGGGGGGTGTCGTGGGTCGGCGTCTCGTACCACTCGAGGAAGCCGATGGCGAGGTAGAGGGTGTTCGCGCCGGACTCCTCGATCATCAGGCGGGCGGCGCGGTAGACCTCGACCAGGCGTTTGTCGAGCTCGCCGGCGGTGAGGTCGGCGTAGAGCCGCTGGTGGGTGAGCTCGTCGCGGAGGAACTGCTCGGCCGGGTCCTCGCCGGTGCGTTCGGTGTGCAGCTCGGCGGAGCGGGGGTCGTCGGCCCGCTGGAGGTCGTCGCGGGGGCGGAGCTCGAAGCGTCGGCCGTCGGCGAGCAGGTCTTCGAGGCGGGCGGGGTCGGGGCAGGTGAGGGGGATGTGCTTGCGGGTATCGCGGTGGTTGAGGATGCGGTTGCGGAGGGAGAGGTCCAGGAGCTTGCGCTTCCAGCGGTCCAGCCGGGCCCGCGTCGCGGAGGCGTCGGCGAGGTCGATGCCCAGGTCCAGGCCGGGCTCGGCGTCGGGCGCGGGGCTCGGGGTGGGGTGGGTCTCGGGCGGCGGTCCCCCCTCGGCCGAAGGGACGGATTGGGTGTCGTGCGCGGGCGGGTCATGCGCGACCAGGTCGGGGGACGCGGGGTGTCGGGGCTCGGCGGCGCGGGCGCGTTCGAGGTCGATGAGGTCGTACGTACCGGGCTTGATGCGCAGAGGCAGCGGCCGGATGCGTCGCCGGCGGGCGGTGGCGACGTCGATGGCGTAGTAGAACTCGGCGGGGTCTTCGAGGCGGCGCAGGGCCTCGCGCTCGGCGGCGTCGAGGGTCATGGCCGGCTGGTGGGTGAGCCCGGTGGCCTCGAGCGCGAGGATCTCGCCGAGCTGCACGCGCTTGCGGAGGCGCAGCGGCTCGGTGACGGCCGGCTCGGGGAACGAGTCGTCGTGCAGCCAGCAGGCGACGAAGGCGTGGCCCTTGACCAGCACGACCAGCGGGTGGAGCCCGGCCTGTTCGAGCACGGCCGCGAGCAGCAGCGACAGGTCCAGGCAGTTGCCCTGACGCCGCTCGGTGACCTGATCGGGCAGGCGGACGCGTTGGCCCTGCTCCTCGAAGCTGGCGGGGGTGGTGATGTAGCCCAGCGCGAGGTCGCCGACGGCGCGGTAGGCGGCCTGGACGATCGCGCGGGCGTAGCCGGGGTCGCGCCGCTGGTAGCCGGAGAGCGCGCCGGCGTCGGGGTATTGGCTGTCCAACTCGAGGTGCTTGCGCACGTCGCCCATCAGCCGGTCGACCGCGGGGTGGTTGGGCGTGACGAACGCGGCGAGCGCCTCGGGCAGCGAGCCCACGCCGGCCCACTCGTCGAAGGCGAGCACCTCGACCGCGTCGCGCCGCTCGGCGAGCACGGCGTCGCCCAGCCGCAGCTCGCAGCGCAGCTCGGCCGAGTCCCGCTCGGTCGTGTGCGCGAGGGTGTCGGCCCGCAGGGGCAGGTCGACGGTGTCGAGCGTGACGGTCGCGCCGGGCTCCAGCCGCTCGATCGTGCGCGTCCACGTACCGGAGATGGCGCGGTCGACCCAGAGGCGCAGCTCGGCGAGCCGGATCGGCGTGTCGCCGTGGTGCGTCAGCGCGACCTGCTTGACTGCGGGGACCGCGTTGTGGTGCATCGCGAAGTTGATGCGCGGGTCGAACACGACCTCGATGGTGACCGGCCCGGGGAGCAGTTCGGCTGAGGTGTCGATGGGCTCGTCGTGGGCACCTTCGGGGCGATCGGGCGCATCGGCCCACGGCGCGTCGGCGGGGCCGGCGTGCGCGTCGGGCGGCGGTCCGGGTTCGTGGGCACCGTCTTCTGACATGGTGTCAGATTATCGCGGAATCGCGGGGCCGGTGCGTTTCGCGATCAGGCCTCGTTGACGACCTGGTCGTGGGCGACGGCGATCAGCCGGTCCATCTCGGCGCGGATCTGCTCGGGCGTCGTGCCGGTGCCTTCCAGGTCCTTCTTGACCTTGCGGTGGACGTCGTCGTCGCCGGCCTCTTCGAAGTCGGCCTTGACGACCTCCTTCGCGTAGGCCGAGGCGTCCTCGCCGGTCTTCCCGAGCTTGGCGGCGGCCCAGAGCCCCAGGAGCTTGTTGCGGCGGTTCATCACCTTGAAGCGCAGCTCGTTGTCGTGGGCGAGCTTCGCGTCCATGCCGTCTTTGCGGTCGTCGAGTCCGGACATCGTGGGGTTCCTTGGGGTCGGGCGGGTGGAGCGTGGGGGTATAGATTCTATCGTGCCGGCGGGGGGCCGGGGCCCGGTGCGCTGCCGGTTTTGCCGGGGCGGGGGGGCGTCCGTATGATGGCGGCGTGATGCGAGCGTACCACGAACTTGGGCGGGTGCTTGGCCGAGCGGCGGTGCTGATCGCGGTGCTGTTGGGCGGGGTGTGGGCCGGCTCCGCGTCGGCGCAGCAGCGGCACGAGCTGACCGAGGACGGCCAGTGGATCGCCGTGAACGAGCCCGACCCCGCGTCGCCCGAGGGCCAGCTCCTGGCGATGCAGCGCCGGCTCGCGGACGACCGGCCCGGCGGGCTCGTCGAAGAAGTGACCGCCTGGCTCGAACGCAACCCCGGCCACCCGCAGGAGCCCGCCGCCTACCTCCTGCGAGGCGACGCACGCATGCTCCGCGGCTACTACTACAAGGCCATCGGCGACTACGAGCAGATCGTCGGCCTGTTCCCCGGCACCGAGTACTACCGCACCGCCCTCCAGCGCGAGTACGACATCGCCATGCTCTACATCGGCGGGGTCCGACGCCGCGGCAACGTCGTGTCCTTCCGCCTCTACCCGGCCGGGGACATCGGCGTCGAGCTGCTCATCCGCATCCAGGAACGGCTGCCCGGCAGCGAGCTGGGCGAACGCGCGAGCATCGGCATCGGCGACTACTACTTCGACCAGGGCACGATGGACATGGCCGTCGAGGCCTACAGCATCTTCCTCGAATCGACCTACCCCGACTCGCCCTTGCGCGAGTGGGCGCTGCTCCGGCTGATCCAGGCCTCGCTCGCGCAGTTCAAGGGGCCCGCGTTCGACCCCAAGGGGCTCTTCGAGGCGGCGCAGCGGCTGGACCAGTACCGCGACGAGTTCCCCGCCGCCGCCGAACGCATCGGCGCCGACGCGCTGCTCGTCCGCATCCGCGAGTCGCTCGCGCTCAAGGACCTGACCACCGCCCGCTGGTACGACACCCGTGGCGAGACGCTCAGCGCCGTCACGCTCTACCGCCGGCTCATCCTCGCCTACGACGACACCGCCGCCGCCGGCCGGGCGCTCGCCCGGCTGGACGAGCTGGGCGCGCCGCTCATCGACCCGCGCGCCGACGCCGTGCCCGGGCTGCAGACCGTCCCGACCGACCCCGCCCGGGAGCTGGAGGTCGAGATCAACCCGAACACCGACGACGAGTAGCGCGACAACCCCGACGTGATCCGAGACGCACACGCCATGCATCACCCGCGATTCAAGCCGCTGCCCCTGCTCGTCCTCGCCGCCGCGCTGCTGGCGCTGGCCGGCTGCGGCTACACCGCGCAGGAGCTGTACCCGTCGGCCTACCGGACCGTGGCGGTGCCCAACTTCGACAACCGCACGTTCAGCCAGGGCGTCGAGTTCGAGCTGCGCGAGGCCCTGGTCAAGGAGATCGAGCAGCGCACGCCGTACAAGGTCGTGCGGACGCCGGGGTCGGCGGACACGGTGATCGAGGGCGTCGTGCTCAGCGTCGAGAGCGACCTGGTCAGCCGGACCGCCGACGGCGGCGTGCCCCAGGAGGTCGAGGTGACGGTGACGATCGACTTCACCTGGCGGGACCTGCGGACCGGCGAGACGCTGCGCGGGTTCCAGGGTTTTGCCGCGGCCGGGCAGTACGTCCCCGAGCGGACCGTGGGCGAGTTCGCCCAGACCGCCCAGCACCGCGCGATCCAGCGTATGGCGGAGGACATCGTCTCGGCCATGCGGGACGACGCCTGGGAGTAGGGGCCGCGTCGCGATGCCTGCGGCAATCCCCGCCGCGTCACACGCGGCGGGTCGCTGCCATCCACGATGGGCCGCCGCCATCCACGGCTATCCGCCGCGATCCGCGTCAACGCCCGCCCCGTGGGATGCCGATACCATAGGGGGCTCGCGATGCCCTCCCGGCCCCGGCACGCGGCTAGAATGACCCCGGCGGAACGACCGCCAGCGACACCAACCCCCGGCGATCGGCCGGCGGGAACCCGAGGTGGCTTGATGCCCGAACCCGACGACAACCAACCCGGACGCGACCCCGGCGACGAGAAGGGCCGGCCCGCGCCCAACGGCAAGCCCGCGAACCCGCTGGGCCGCTGGCCCCTGGGCTGGGTGCTGCTCATCGGCCTGGCCGTCACCATGCTCCTGGTCATGGGCACCAGCCAGAGCAAGCCCAAGGACATCGCCTGGCAGGAGTTCTACCAGTACGCCACCGACGGCCAGTTCGTCGACGGCGAGATCCTCGCCAAGGACAACAAGTTCGTCGCCGAGCTGGAAGAAGACGCCCGCCGCACCGACGACATCGACAAGACCGTGACCCGTGTGTCGACGGACGTGCAGCCGGACAACCTGCCGTACCGGACGATGCTGCTGGACCAGCTCAACGAGCAGGCCGCCGCGGGCGACAAGCCCAGCGAGGGCTTCGTGCCGCTCCAGTTCCGCGAGTCAAACAAGGGCAGCAACCTGTTCCTCATGTTCCTGCTGAACTGGGGGCCGCTGTTCCTGATCGCGTTCCTGATCTATTTCTTCATCTTCCGCGCGATGCGTTCGGGCGGCGGGGGCCCGGGCGGGATGCTCGGCAACTTCGGCCGGTCTAAACACAAGATGCTCACCAAGGAGCACTCCAACGTCACGCTCAGCGACGTCGCGGGGATCGACGAGGCGAAGGACGAGGTCGGCGAGATCATCGAGTTCCTCAAGGAGCCCAAGAAGTTCCAGCGCCTGGGCGGCCGCGTGCCCCGCGGCGTGCTGCTGATCGGGCCGCCCGGCTGCGGCAAGACGCTGCTCGCCAAGGCCGTCGCCGGCGAGGCGGACGTGCCGTTCTTCTCGATCTCCGGCAGCGACTTCGTCGAGATGTTCGTCGGCGTCGGGGCGTCCCGCGTCCGCGACCTGTTCAAGCAGGCCAAGGACAACGCCCCGTGCATCATCTTCCTCGACGAGATCGACGCCGTCGGCCGACGCCGCGGCAGCGGGTTCTCCTCCGGCGGGCACGACGAGCGTGAGCAGACGCTCAACGCCATCCTCGTCGAGATGGACGGGTTCGACTCGTCCGACCAGGTCATCGTCCTCGCGTCGACCAACCGCGCCGACGTCCTCGACCCCGCGCTGACCCGGCCCGGCCGGTTCGACCGGTCCGTGCAGGTCCACCTGCCCGACGTCAAGGGGCGGATGGAGATCCTCAAGGTCCACAGCCGCAAGATCAAGATGAGCCCGGACGTGGACTTGGAGCGGATCGCCCGCGGCACGCCGATGTTCTCGGGTGCCGAACTCGAAGCGATCATCAACGAGGCCGCCATCGCCGCGACCATGCAGAACAAGGACTGGGTCGAGCAGGACGACCTGGAGGAGGCGCGTGACAAGGTCCGTTACGGCCGGTCACGCAAGAGCGCCCGCGTCGAGGAAGACGAGAAGAAGGTCATCGCCTACCACGAGGCCGGCCACGCCGTCATCACCTACTTCGACGAGCACGCCGAGCCCCTACACAAGGTGACGATCATCCCGCGCGGCGGGTCGCTGGGCGCGACGTTCATGCTGCCCGACAAGGACCGGCACATCCACGGCAAGAAGCGGCTGATGGCGATGATGCGCGTCAGCTACGGCGGGCGCATCGCCGAGCAGATGTTCTGCGACGACCAGTTCAACGGCACGGCCGGCGACATCCGCCAGGCGACCGGCATCGCCCGCGCGATGGTCACCGAGTACGGGATGTCCGAACGCGTCGGGTTTCAGCTCTTCGGTGACGACGACCGCGAGCCCTGGCAGCGCGGCGACCAGCTCAGCGACGACACCGCCAAGGCCATCGACGAGGAGGTCAAGCGCCTCATCGACACCACCTACGCCGAGGCCAAACAGATCATCGAGGACCACCGCCAGCAGGTCATCGACCTCGCCGAGGCGCTGCTCAAGTACGAGACCCTGTCGTTTGGTGAGGTTGACAAGCTCATGAAGGGCGAGCCGCTGGCCAAGCCGACCGTCGGCGACCTGCTCCAGCAGGAGCGCGCCAAGCCCGCCGAGCCCAAGCCCGCCGCGCCGCCCATCGAAGACGACGGCCCCGACACCCCCGGCATCCTCCCCAGCCCGGCGTAAGGCCGTCCCGACCCTCAAAGGCACCTCGAACACGCGATTCGCGTATGATCCGGGCTCACCTCGCGGGGGCCCGGATGACGCAGGACGATGGCAAGATCGTGTGGGACGACCCGGCGGACGAGCGGCCCTCGTCGTCCTACAGCCGGCGAGAGCCGTTGTGCGCGTGGGGCGACCCGGCGTTGCCGTTGGACGAGAAGGGCCGGCTGCTGATCAAGGTCGCCTGCATGGGCTGCGGGCACGACCTGTTCGGGCAGAAGATCAAGGGCAAGTGCCCCAAGTGCGGCGCGGCCGTGGGCTGGTCGGCCCGTGGCAACCGGTTGAACTACGCCGACCCGGCCTGGGTCGGGTCGCTGCGTTCGGGCATGGCGACGCTGGTCGCGGGTGTGCTGCTCTACATCGGCTTGCTCGTGGCGGCGGTGGTGATCCAGGTCGCCGTGCAGGCCGCGACGCTGCCGGCCCAGTCCGGCGGGGTCCGGAATGAGCATGCCAAGCCGGTGTCGTTCGAGCAGGCGCTGGAGCAGTCGATCGGCCCGCCCGAGGTCGCCGCGGGGCCGATGGTGATTGGGCTGGTCTGCACGACAGTGATGATGGTCGGGGTGTGGAAGCTCACGGCCCGTGAGCCGGGCGGCGCGGCGGCGGGTGACACCGCGGCGCGCGAGGTCTTCCGCTGGGGCTGGCTGGCGTCGACCGTCCTGTCCGCGATCGGCGGCGTCGTGCTGCTGACCGACCCGTTGATCGGGGTCACACTGTCGGGGGTAAACACCGTTGTGAGTATCGCCGCGACCGCCGCGATGCTGGTCTACCTTCGGGCGCTCGCGCTGCGAGTGCCCGACCCGGTCCTCGCCGCAAGGACGCAGTTGCTCCTGGTCCTGATGCTCGGGCTGACCGTGCTGGTGCTGGTATGCCTGCTGTTTCTGTATGTCGGCTACTCCGGGTCCGGCGCGTCGATGAACAAGATGGAGCAGTCGGCCGTGTTCAAGACGGCGGTGACGGCTAGCTGCTTCTCGATCGTTGCGGTCATCGTGCTGACGATCGCGTGGGTCATGCTGCTGTTCCGCTACCGTTCGGTCCTGACGACCGCCCTTGGCTACGCTCAACGGTCAAAGTCCGTACGCTGGTGAGTGTGTTGGGCTGGGCCGCCGGCGTTGCCCGCGCGACCGAATTGGAGATACCTGTTGCCTCCCGAAGACGACGACCACCCCTGGGCCACCGGCCCCCCGGACGACCACGAACCGTCGGAAGCGGGCGATGCGTCCGCGGCCGATGACCCCCTGGCCGGGCTCGCCGCGGCGGCGCAGTCGGCCACGCCCGCCTATACCTGGCAGAGCCGGGGCCCGGCGCTCGACATGGCCGGCCGGATCGACGCCGACATCACCTGCCGCGGCTGCGGGTACAACCTCCGCGGCCAGTCCCTGAGCAACACCTGCCCCGAGTGCGGTGCCTCCGTTGAGTGGTCCACCCGCGTCGACCGGCTGGCCTACCACGACCCGGCCTGGCTGGGCTCGCTGAAGCGCGGCATGCTCTGGTTCATCATCGCCATCTTCGCCGCCATCGCGCTGAGCTTTGTCAACTTCGTGGTCGCGTCGGTCCTGCAGCCCGCCGGGGCCTCCCCGTTCGCGCCTCAGCCCGGGCAGGCCGGCAGCCCACCGAACTTTACACAGGCTCTTCAGTCCCAGATGGGCGGCACCGCACAGCTCGCCGTCGCCCTGATCTTCGCGATCATCTCCGGGGTCCTGTACATCATCGGGGTTTGGCAGCTCACCACGCCGATGCCCGGCGAGTCGGAGGGGGCCGTCTCTTCCTCGCGGGTGCTCTTCCGCTGGGGGTGGATCACCGCAACGGCCATCAGCATCGCCGGGCAGGCCGCGCTGATGGTCCACCTCTGGGTCGGCATGACACTGAGCATGCTGACGTTGGTGCCGATGCTCATCGCTTTCTTCGCGATGTTTGTCTACCTGCACGGGCTCGCGCGGCGCGTGCCCAACCGATCGCTCGCGTCTCAGACCCGCACCGTCATGTGGGGGTTTATCCTCTCGATCGGGCTGTTCCCCGCGGCGTTCCTGCTGGCGATCCTCGTCGCGCTCCTGGGCGGGAACAGTTCGGGCATCGGCGCGGCCGTGGCCATCATCACCTGCGGCGGGGCGTGCCTGGGGATCCTCGGGCTGATCGGCCTGTCGTTGTGGTGGCTGGTGCTGTTGTTCTTCTACTACGCCGACTTCGCCAAGGCCGAGCAGCACGCCCTGGGCGCACGCCGGCACGGGACGGTCGCGTACACCTGATCGCGCGCTGCGCGGGGGCTCGCACGCTTCGTCACGAAAAAACATCACCGCCACAAGCTATGCAGCGGCGGGTTCAGTGTGCAGGGGTGGAAACCGCGTGTCCGCTCAGGCCGCGGCCTTGGCGCGTTCGACCTCTTGGGCGGCGGCCTGCTCGGCCGGGCCGACCGGGGCGCTGGCGGACGGGCCGAGCGGGCGGACGAGCCGGCGGTTGGCGGTGCCCATCGCGGTCTGGCGGAGGCGTCGGCCGGTGAACAGCCGGATCGCGAGGTACATGCCGTAGACGTAGCAGGCCGCGACGTAGACCCCCAGGACGATCAGCAGGGCTTGCAGCATCGGGTGGCTCCGGCGGGGCGGGTGAACCGTGAGTCGGGCCTCGTGGCCAGGCCGACGCGCCGTGTGGCACGCATCCCCAACAAGATCGGCCGTCAGCCGACGCCCCGGCCAGTTTTCTCGGCCGGCCCTTGACCGATAACGCGGCCTAAACCATGTCTTCAGCACGGATTAGATCGTTTTCGCCGACCGCCCGGCTCAACGTCCGCCCGACCAGCGCCTCGAGTTGGGCGGCCGGGATGCCCGTGCCCGGCCGCTTCACCGTCAGGTCGGTGCGCGTCAGCCGGTGGCCCGCGGGCAGGCCGCGCACCGCGCACACGCTCTGCCGCGACACCCGCCGAACGTCCGCCTCGACACGGCCCGGCGACTTATCGATCGGCCCGAGCATGCGCTCCGCGGACCGCACCTGCCGGACGTAGTCCGCGAACCCACCAGGGCCCAAAGAGGCCGCGTGATCCGGCCCGGGCGCGCTTCGGTCGTAGGTCAGGTGTTTCTCGAGCACGACCGCGCCCGCCGCCGCGGCGAGCCCGCCGGTGGCTGTCAACGGCGTGTGGTCGGAGTAGCCCACCGGCAGCCCGAAGCGCGACGCAATCGCCGACATCCCGTGCAGCCCCGCGTCGTCCGCCGGGGTGGGGTAGCTCGACACGCAGTGCAGCATCACCCCGCCCGCGTCGTGCGCGAGCATCCGCGCCGCGGCGTCGGCCAGTTCGTCGAGCGTGCACGTCCCGGTCGACAGCAGCACCGGGACGCCCAGCGCGAACACACGCTCGAGCAGCGGCGGGTTCACCGCGTCGGGCGACGCCGTCTTCACCGCGCTTAGCGGGGCGTCGGCCAGCTCGTCTGCGTCGGCGGGGCTGAACGGCGTGACCACAAACCCCAGGCCCGCATCCTGCGCCCGCTCGCCGAGCGCGATGAGCGTGTCCTGCGGCAGCGCGAGTCGGGCGAGCAGCTCGTGCTGGCTCGCGGCCTGTCCCTGCTGATAGCCCGCAAGCTCCGCCTGGTTGGACAGCAGCCGGTCGGGGTGGAAGTACTGCAGCTTGACCGCATCCGCCCCGGCCCGTGCGGCGGCGTCGATCAGCTCCGCGGCACGCCCAGCGTCGCCGTCGTGGTTCACACCGATCTCCGCGACGACACACACCCGCGCGCACCGATCAGCCGAGGCGGGGTGGAACGCCAGCGGCCGGGCGGCCCGCGGCGCGGTCGGGCTCGGCGGGTTGTGGGCGGCGGTCATACCAAGGTTTATCGGCCGATCCCGACGATGCCGCGGAGTTTCTCGCGGTTTGCCGACCCTTAGCGGGGCCCCTAAAATGCCCGGCTCGCTGCCGACCGGGTAGCTCAATCGGTAGAGCATCGGCCTTTTAAGCCGCTGGTTCTGGGTTCGAGTCCCAGCCCGGTCATTGGGGTTTTGTATCGGCATCCGTCGCCGGATCGGCGGCAGCCGTTTGGCAAGACCGATGATGCACGTCAGGCGACCGCGCGGTTGCCACCGGTGGGGGGACGCGAGGCCCACATGCCGCCACGACAGACGCCGCTCTGCCACGCCTGCCCGCGCTGCGGGTCCAAGGTCGCGAAGAAGACCCGGTCCAACCGGCTGGTGAGCTTCTCCGGCGACCGGCGTTGTCTGCGCTGCGGCAAGACGTACACCCCGCCGACGCCGAAGTGGGTCGCGTGGGTGTTCGTGGTGACGGGGGTGCTGGTACTGGCGAAGACGCTGCCGGCGATGTACTTCAGCGTGTCGGCGTTGGTCACGGCCGGCGAAGGGGAAGACCCGGCGGTCGGCTGGTCCGGCGTCGCGGGGATCGCGCTGGCCGCGTTGCTCGGGGGCTGGTGTGTGTATCAGAGCGTCCGGTTCTTCCGGGAGAAGCCGCTGGTCCCGCCCACGCCCGGGGAGGCCACAGACCCGGTCGGCCCGGACGCGAGCTGAACGGGTACCTACGCTTGGGATTTTCTTGGAAGCGTGACCGCGAGGGTAAAGCTGCCGCCGGCAGTCGATTCGGCGCGGATGGTCCCGCCCATCGCGTGCACGGCTGATCGCGTCAGCGCGAGCCCGAGGCCGCAGTGCCTGCCCGTACCGGCCCGCGAGGTGTCGGCCCGCCAGAAGCGGTCAAAGACCCGCGCGGCGTCCTCGCCGCTTACCGTGCTGCCGGTGTTCGTGACGACGACCCGTACGCGCTGGTCGTCCATTGTGGTCTGGATCGTCACGGTCCCGCCCTCGTCGACGTAGGCCGCCGCGTTGTGCAGGATGTTACGCAGCACCAGCTCGAGCAACCCCGGGCGGGTGGCGATCGGCGCGTCGGCGTCGAGCGTGAGCTCGGACTCGAAGACGCGGTGCGAGACCCCGTTGTTGATGACCAGCCGCCAGACCCGGCGGACCTCTTCGTCCAGGCGTACCGTGCCGGGCGGGTCCTCGAGCGTGCCGGCTTCGAGCGCGGCGAGGCGTAGCAAGGCCTCGACCAGCGTCCGCATGTGCTCGGTCACCTCGCCAAGCTCCCCGAAGACCTCCGCGGCCTGCTCGGGGGTGCGCGGCTTGGCCATCGCGACATCCAGCGTCGTGCGTAGCCCGGCGAGCGGGGTCCGCAGCTCGTGCGCCACGTCCGCGGAGAAGCCGCGTTCCCGGGCATAGGCCTGCCCGACCCGGGACAGCAGCGCGTTGTACTGCTCGACGATCGGCCGAAGCTCGGCGGGCAGGGGCCCGGGCTCGATCGGCTCGTCCAGCGAAGAAGCATCCAGCCTCGCCAGGCGGCGGGCCAGCCCATCGACCGGCCGCATCCCCCGCCGGACCCCGTAGGCCACGACCCACGACATCACCGCCGCCAGCCCCAGCCCACCCACGATCAGCCCGATCCGCAAGGTGGCCAGTGCGGTGTCGAGCTCGCGCGTGTCCCGCGCGATCGACATCGTCACGGCGTCGTGCCGGCTGACATCCAGCGCGAGGACGTGCTCGGCCCACTCGAGCACGGTGTCGCCAAAGTCGACCTGTGGATCAAACGTCTGGGTATAGACCCGGCCGCGTCGGCCATCGGGCAGATCCAGCCACTCGGGGTCCTCGGTCGTAGCGGAAGGCAGCAACCCGTCCGACCCAAGCGTCGGCGAGCGATACGCCGTGCCTTTAGCGGTCGCGATGACGAGGTAGCTGAGCGGGTCCTCGTCCTCGTCTTCCTCGTCTTCGTCTTCGTCTTCGTCTTCGTCTGCTTCGTCGTCGCCATCGCGTTCGCCGAAGTCGTCCATTTCCAGCTCATCGAACCCCAGGTCCAGCTCGCCCATCTCATACTCGATCGAGGACGCCAGCAGCTCGAACCGTTCTTCCAGATCGTCGTCGAACCGCTCGATGAGGTAGGCGCGTGCGGTCAGGTAGAACCCGGCCCCGGCGGCCGACGTGAGGACGACGACGGAGGCGATGACCCACCCGATGAGCGTGTGCTTCAGTGATCGCATGCCGTGGTCCGTGTGTCCGATTCAGAGGCGTCGGGGGGGAGCAGGATGTAGCCCATGCCGCGGCGGGTGTGGATGCAGCGGGGGTGATCGCCGTCGGCTTCGAGCTTGCGCCGCAGCTGGGCGATATGCACGTCGATCGCGTTGCTGTTCGGCTCGCCGTCGAACCCGTAGAGGTGTTCGGTGATCTCCGTGCGAGAGACGACCCGGCCCGGCTGCAGCGCGAGCAGCTGCAGGATGCCGAACTCTGTCGCGGTGAGGGCGACCTCGCCATCCGGCCGTGACGCGGTCCTGGCGTTGAGGTCGATGGTCAGCCCACCGACGCAGACGTGGTTGGCGTGGACCTCGTACTTGCGGCGGACCAGCGCGTTTACCCGCGCGAGCAGCTCTTCAAAGGCGAACGGCTTGACCAGGTAGTCGTCGGCCCCGGCGTTGAGCCCGTGCACCCGGTCGGGCACGCCGTCCCGCGCTGTCAGGATCAGGACCGGGCAGGTCTTGCCCTCGTCGCGCAGACGCCTGAGGATCGACAGGCCGTCCATCCCCGGGAGCATGAGGTCCAGCACGACCGCGTCGTACGCCTCGTCCCGGGCGAACCAGAGCCCTTCCTTGCCGTCGCCCGTCGCGTCCACCGCGAAGCCGGATTCGCTCAGCCCGCGGGCCAGGCTTCTCCGCAGCGGCTCGTAGTCTTCGATGACCAGCACACGCATCGTGTTCCTTGCCTTGGATTGAGTGCATCGTGGGCACGGGTACTCTGAATCCTACTCCGCTACGGCGGGGTCGCCAAAGAAGTTGACGGCACGCGGCCGCAACCGAAGACCCGATGCCGCATGCCGACGCAGAGACGCCTGAGCCGGCACACGGCGATGGGCTCTCCCATCCTCCACGGGACGGTGCGCTACGCCCGGGGGCGTCGGCGGCGCACCAGCCAAACCGCCCCGGCGAGCAGCAGCACGGCCGACCCGGGCTCGGGCACGACCGTCTGGCTGATGAGCGGGATCTCGTAGGCCACGTTGCCGTCGTCATCGAACTCCTGGATCAGGACCAGGCCCGTGCCGTGGGCGTAGTGCTTGAGCTCGACGATCTCGCCGTCCGGCTCGTCGAAGAGGTTGCCCTCGCCGGTGGTCAGGACGTTGTCGAACGTGCCGAGGTCGATGTTGATGACGGTGGTCTGCCCCTGGACCTCGGCGAAGTCGAAGGCCACGCCGGGCGCCCACTCCTGGAAGTACGCGTCCCCGGTCAGCGGGGCGGCCCGCATGAGGATGCCGGGCAGGCTCGTGACCCCGTCGGCGATCCACGAGCCCTCGGTGTCCGTGCCGAGGAAGTTGCCGTCGTCGTCGTAGTTGTAGTTCACGACGTCCTCGCCGAAGTACCAGACGTTGCCGTCGGTGTCCTGGGCGTACCAGTCCAGCGCAACCTCGACGAGCACGCCGTCGATATACGCCCGGTCTTCCACGACGCGGTTCTGAACGCCGAGGATCTCGATGGTGCTGGTCGTCGAGAGCACCTCGATGCGCTCGACGCCGTCCTCCACCTCGCCCTCGAAGATCGAGAGCGTCTGCGTCCCGAACCCGGTGAGCGGGTTGGTGATGTCGGCGCTGTTGGGGCCGAACGTGGCCTGGGTGTAGTCGTGCAGCACGGGGTCCGCATTCACGGCGGACGCGAGCAGCAGCGTCGGGACGGTTAGGAGAGGGCATACGGTTTTCATCTTCGGCTCCCTTGCCTTGGGGGTGTGCGGGCTGCGGCGAGGTTCGTTCTCACTCCAAAACAACCACGGGCGGAGTCTAGGGGGGCGAACATTAAGAACCGGTGAGGGCCCGAAGGCACCTGACCACTCGGTGCCGGCACGCACAGATCGGGTATCATGCCGGCCCGAAACGGGAGAAAGAGCACAAAAAACAGGGGTCGACTGGCCGAGACGGTCGCGTGGGCGGTCGGATCGGCCGATAGTCCGGGTATGGGCGGAGAACGGCGCACACTGATCCTGTCGGACACACACCTGGGCCGGGGCGGGGCGTTGTCGCCGCGCGCGCTGCGTCCGCTGTGGCGGGGGTTCGAGCGGGTGGTATTCAACGGCGATACGGCCGAGTTGCAGATGCCCCGGGTCCGGGCCGCGGCCGAGCGGGCCGTCGACGAGCTGCGCGCGATGGCCTCGGCCGACGGCGTGCGGCTGACGCTGGTCTGCGGCAACCACGACGCGCACATCAGCGACACCCAGCACCTCACGCTGATGGGCGGCAAGGTGCTGGTGATGCACGGCCACGCGCTGCACCTGGGGATCGCGCCGTGGACGCGCGCGGCGGGACCGATGGCACGCATGACCCGCGACGGGCTCGCGAAGACGCCGGCCGCGCTGGCCGACTGCCTCGACCACCGGCTGTCGCTCGCGCGGCGGGTCGCTTATGACGGGTTCGGGCTCGACCCCACGACGCACACCGAGCGCGGCATCCGCCCCTGGGACGTGATCGCCAAGCCGATGGATGCGCTGCGCGTGCTTGCGTTCTGGCGTGCGGTGCCCGGGTTGGCGGCGGGCTTCCTGGAGCGGTACGCGCCCGAGGCGCGGGTCATCGTCATGGGCCACTCGCACCGGCAAGGGCTCTGGCGGCGCGGCGGGCGGACGGTCATGAACACCGGCAGCTTCGGCTTCCCCGGCCGGCCATGCGCGGTCGTGGCCGAGGGCCAGACCCTCACGATGCACGACGTGCGACAGGCCGGCGGCGTGTGCGCGCTGGCGTCGCGCGAGCGCTGCCGGGTCACCCTCCCCGCGCAGCGCACCACGCAGGCCCGGCCGCGCGAACGCGCGGCGTAGCCGGCACGCAGCTCGGCTACTCGTGGCTCGATTCGAACTCAGCGATGATCTGCTCAACGCGGTAGGCGACCTCGGCGTCGGGGTGGTCGGCGTTCTGCCGGACGACCTCGATCGCGGCGCGGCCCATCTCGATCAGGGCACGCTGCGCGGCGTCGCGCTGCGCCCAGCGTTCGCTGCCGAGCTGCTCGACCAGCCGCGCGACCGTGCCCACGATGTCCGGCTCGACGTTGCTGACGACGACCAGCCCGGTGCGGACGACCTGGGCCGATGCGCCGCTGACGGTGAGCGGCAGCAGGGTGTCGGCCTGGTCGCGGGGGAGCAGGTAGATGAGTGTCATCGACGCGTTGCCGAATGCCGACTCTTCGAGCATCGCGAGCGTGGTGTCGGCCTGGGCGTCGCAGTAGCCGCGCTCGGCCAAGAGCTTGCGGACCGGGGCGAGCGCTTGGGCCGGGCTGTCGACGGGCGTGAGCGTGACCTGTCCCGTGGTCGTGTCGGCGAGCCCACTGACCCAGCCGGTATCGCTGGGTCGCGCGACGAGGACCAGCTCCGACTGCGCGAGCCCGTCGCCGACGGCGGTGTAGCCGTCTTCGGTATTGCCTTCGAGGGTGATGGCGGGCCGGTAGGGGAACGTCGCGTCGTAGGCGAAGAAGCGGTCGATGTGGCCGCGGGTGTTGAAGCACAGGGTGTCGGTGGTGTCGCGGATGCCGTTGAGCCAGTGCGCGTCGGGGATGCGCATCCGGCCGGCGGGCGTGGGCACGGGACGGATATCGAACCACGCGAGGAAGTCTCCCCCCGCGACGCCCTTGGGCCAGTGGCCGAGGAACCGGCCGTTGTCCGGGCCGATATCGATGCGGATGGCCGCGGGCTCGGCGAGTTCGCCGTCGAGCGTCACGGTGCCCAGGGGCATGGGCGTGTCGTCGGGGCGCTCGCTGATGCGTCGGCGGCGGGGGGCGTTGTTGAAGAGCGTGGTCTCGAAGTCGCTGGGCGCGTTGGCGGCGTCGCCGAAGACGTCCGCCTGCAGGACGAACAGGTCGCGGACGATCAGCCCGTCGGGCTCGGCGGTGGCGGGCGTTTCCTGCGCGGCCGGGTCGGCGGGTGGCGCGGGCGCGTCCTGCGCGACGCCGGCGGAGGCAAACGCCAGGGCCCCAAGCAGCAGGGCGGCGGGCTGAGCGAGGCGCATCGGGCTCATTCGACCGCGTCCCGGATGAGGATGGGCTCGACCCAGGCCGCGCGGTCGCCGACGTGCTGACCCGCGCCGAAGTCGATCTCCAGGATCAGGCGGTCCACGCCGGTGAGGTCGATATCGAGGTCGACCCGGCCGTCGTCGGCGGTGAGGTTTTCGTGTTCCCAGAGCACCTCGCCATCACCGAGGACGCGCGCGGTGATGTTTCCTGTTCGTCCGCCCGGCTTGAGCAGCCCGACGCCGGCGCGGAGCCCGGTGTACCCGCCTTCGAGGCGGAAGTGCAGGCGGTTGCGGGAGTGGACCGCGTAGCCGTCGGCGTACTCCTTGTCGTCGAAGAGCCGGATCGGCCCGCCGTCGAACGCGGTGCCCCGGCGGTAGGGGATGACGTGGTCGAAGTAGGGGACCTCTTCGACGGCGGTGGGCTCGACGGCGGTGAGGTCGATGACCCGGCCCTGCTCATTGCGGACCATGAACACGTCGCCGCGCGCCAGGCGGACGCGCTGCCCGCCGACGAGGTCGAAGCGGATGTGTTGCGCGTCGATGCCGACGAGTTGGCCGGGGAACGATTGACCGGTCTTCAGGTGCAGGGTCTGGTGGTAGCCGAGCGTCTCGGCCCGCGGGCGGTCGGCGCTGTTGAGCACCAGCCCGAGCACGCGGTCGCGGCTGATCTGCCGGACCTGCCCGCGGTAGTCGAACCGGAGGAACTCCGCGTCGAGCGACACGACCGTGCCCGGCACCTTGAGGACGTTGCCCTCGTTGTTGCGGTCCTGGATGTACGCGGTGTCGTCCACCTCCGACTCGCCGCCGCGGTCGATCTGGTCGACGTCGGTGTCGGCGGCCCACAGCTCCGCGAACGTCTCGAGCCCGAGGTCCAGTTCGAGGTCGCTCTGTTCGTTGATGGGCACGGAGAACGCGGCCCGCCCGTCGGCGACGGTCGCGAGCTTGCCGCTCACCCGGGTGCCGTAGCGCGTGACCCCGGCCCACTCGGGCGCGTCGACGGTGGGGGGGATGCCGGCCTGGAACTGGTCGGGCTGGCCGAAGTACAGCCGGGCCCCGTCGTCGCAGTTGATCGTGAAGGCGTACTCGCCGTCCTGGTCGATCTTGATGAACCCGTGGAAGATGATGCCGAAGTACTCGGACTGCCCGGCCATGCGGTAGGTGATGCCGCCCGCCACGCCGCCGCGGCGCTCCTGCATCTTGGAGAAGACGCTGAAGTCTTCCCACGGCCCGCCCGGCTCGCCGACGAGGTAGGTGTATCGGATGCGCCGGCGCAGCCGGTCGTCCTCGGTCATATCCAGCGTCAGCTCGGGCAGGCGGTAGCCCTGCTCGTCGATGCCGATAGACGGCTCGGGCAGCTCGCCCGCCTCGCGGAAGCAGTAGAAGTGGCTGGGCGGGACCTCGCCGCCGGGGAAGCCCGGCCCGCTGACGGAGAAGTCCAGCGTGCGGTTGGTCGGTCCCTGCCAGTAGGGGAGCACGATGTGGTGCAGCCCGGCGCGGAGCTTGATCGTCTTCGTCACGATGGCGGTGACGTCCGCGTCGATGAGCAGCACGTCGCCGCTGCGGACGACCAGGTTGTCGCCGAACACCACGCGGTGGACGTCGGCCAGGTGCATGGTGGTCGCGTCGCCTTCGTCGGGGGTGACGGTGAGGGTGCCCTGCTCGTCGACGGTGACCCGGCCGTTGAGGTCGCCCGCGTCGATGGACTGGGCGATGTCGGCCGGCGCGGGGGCGGTGGCGATCAGGACGCACAGCACGGCGAGCAGCAGCGCGGCGCATCGCCCGTGGCCGGGGCGTCGGGTCAACGTCCGGCGGCGGTCGCGGTCGGCAGTCATAGGGCGGGTCCGTAAGCGGGGGCCCGGAAGCGGGCGGTCACGTGGGCGGGAAGACGCCAGGCCCCGGTTGGGGGGCGTGGCGCGTGGGTTCGGGGTTACTCGTCGTCGGTCGCTTCGCCGTCCTCGATCGCCGACTCGTTGGCGAGCCGGGCGTAGTACTCGGCGAGCAGGTCTTCGTAGCCGGCGGGGAAGCCGTCCTGCTGCGAGCGGAGGATCTCGTCGCGCTGCGTGTCCGACAGGTCATTGAACCGCTGGTTGCCTTCGCCCTCGGCGTGGAGTTCGCCGGCGGGCACACCGCCCGCTGCCAGGGTCGAGTCTTGTGCGGGGCCGCCGCGGTTCGCCATGTTGCCTTGCTGACCACCCGGGCCAGATCCGCCGCCCGGTCACGATTCACACATGGATTCGAGCAACGCGATCAGCTGGTCGAGCTTCTCAACGACCTCTTCGCCCTGCGCCTGCACGGGGGCGTCGGTCCGGCCGTCCTCGAAGTGCATCGCGAGCTGGTCCATCTCGCCTTCCAGGTGGTTGAACGGGTCGTTCATCCACTCGGCGTCGGCCTGCTCCTGCTGCTCGGCGAGCTCGGCCTGCTGGCGCTGGATCAGCTCGTTCGACGCGGCGATCAGCTCGTCCAGCGAACGTTTGCCGGGGTTCTGGCTCAACAGCTCCCGCAGCTCGGGGTTGACCGGCACGCCGTCGACCACCTGGATGTCGGTGGCGGCTTCCTCGGCCAGCGGCGGGTCGGCGTCCTGGGCCCACGCGGGGGCGCAGCACAACGCCAAGGCCGCGAGCAGGCCGGCGATTCGTAAACGGGTCATCGTCAGACTCCGGTAGGGTGAACAGGCGGGGCTCCCGCCCTCAACATAAACGCATCATAGCTGGTATCGGTTCCCCAACCCAGCGCGGTTTGCACAATTCCCGCCTCAGGGACGTTCAGGCAGGGTGCCGGGCCCGTCGTCAGCCGCCCGACGCCCGCCGGCCCAGCTCTCGGGTCGTGTCGCGGATCTGCTCCTGCCGGTCCCGCAGCCCCAGCTCCCGCCGGCGGACCTCCGAGTCGGGCAGGTTCCCCCGCACCCGGGATTCCTCCAGCCGGGCGGTGTTGTCGTTGTTCGCGGCCTGCAGGAGCTTGAGCATCCGCAACTCGGCGAGGATCTGGTTCATCTCGCGCTGCTGCTGCTGCTCGCCGGACTGCTGCTGCTGCTGGTCCTCGGGCGGGTCCTGGTTGGCGTTGCTCTGTTCCATCGCCTGGATGAGCGCCCGCAGGTCGTCCTCGACCTGCACGGTCGCGTCGACGACGCTCGGCCCGCCGAGCCCGGCCGTGTAGTCGTCCACCAGGTACAGCATCCGGTCGCGCACCGCCGACAACGCCGGCGGCAGCGCCACGCTGAACTCGGTCTGTTCCGCCAGCTCGATCGTCTCCTCGGCGAGGATCACGATCTTCTCTTCCTCCGCCGCGAGGCCACGCACCGCGACGATCGCCCGCGCGTCGCCCGCGTCCGCACGCTCCGAGACCGACTCCAGCAGCTCGCGGATCGCGACCTGCTGATCCAGCATCGCCTGCAGGTTCTCGACGACGACCTCGCGCACCGCGCGTTCCACTTCTTCCTGCAGCGCATCGCGCGCGGTCTCGAGGTTTTCACGTGCCTCGCGCAGGCTCTCGCGCGCCTCGCCCTGGCTCTGCGAGGCGCCGCTCGGGCTCCCGCCGGGCTGGCCCAGCTCGCCGGCCGCCTCGCTCATGCTCCCCGCGGCGCTCTCCAACGCCTCTTGCGCGGCGGAGAGCTGCTCGTTGTTCGGGTCGATCTCCCCGACCTGGCCCTCCAGCGCCTCGGTCGCCTCTTCGTTGCGCGACTCGGCGGCGGACAGCCCCTGCATCGCCTGCGCGCTGGGGTCCGCCTGCTCGGCCAGCCCGTCGGTCTGTTCCTGGTTCTCCGCCTCGCGCGCCTCAATCTCCTCGATCGCCTCGATCGCGGCGTTGATCTGCCGGAGCTGCTCGAGCTTGCGCAGCAGGTCCAGATCCTGGGTCAGCAGCATCTGCTTGATCGCTTCCAGCTCGCGGATCACGTCCTCGACGTTGGTGGTCGCCTCGGTCAGCTCCAGCGACCCGATGAGCCGGCCGATCTCCGCCATCCGCTCGGTCACCAGCGAGTCCCGCGATCGGCGGAAACTCAGCTCCAGCCGCTCGGCGTCCTCGGGCTGGGTGTCCTTGAGCAGCCGCGACAGCGTCGCCATCCGGTCCTCCAGCTCACGCATGTGCTCGAGGGCGCGCTGGTTCTGGATCGCGGCACCGTCGGCCTCGGTGCCTTCTTCGCCGTGGATCGCCTGGGCGGACACCCCCGCGGCCGACAGCACCATCAGCAGGGCGGCGAGCAGGGCGGGGAGGCGTGTCGGGCGGTGTTTCATGGTGTCATCTCCATGCGAAGGTCGGGCCCCGGCAAAGCCGGCGATCCATCCAGTCTATACGCGGTCCACCGGTGGGCGGGTCGCTAATCGTCAAAAGCGCCGTCGTCCAGCGCGTCGTCGAGCTGGCTGTTGAACAGCTCGTCCAGCTTCTTGAGCAGGCCCCGCTGCGTCTCGATGACCTCCGTGATCTGGTTGATCAGGTCGATCATGTTCGCCCACTGGTCCATCGCGCGGAGGATGCTGTTCATCTTGTCGACCACGGCCTGCTGCTGGTCCGCCAGCGCCGCGCGTTGATCCGCGTCCGCGCCGCCGGCCTGCTCCAGGGCCTGGCGCTGGTCGTCCATCAGCCCGCGGTGCAGGTCCGCCATCGGCGACAGCACGTCCTGCTGGATCAGCTCATACGCCCGGCTGCCGTCCTCGCGCGTCCCCGCCAGACGGTTCAGCCGCATCTCCTCGGCCGTCGCCTCGATCGCGCGGTGCACCTTCCACACCTCCCGCTGCAGCGCGCGGAACCGGCGGGCCTGCGCGGCCGCGTCGCCGCCGTCCTCCGCGTCGATGATCGCCTGTTTGATATCACGGCAGGCCTCCATCGCCTGACGGAACTCGTTGCGGGCCTGCTCCTGACGGGCCTTGATCTCGCGGGCCAGTTCCTCGTGCGTGACGACGCGGAAGGTGAGCGTGGTCGACTCGCCGCGCTGCACGCCGGTGTACCGGTCGTCAATGGCGACGCCGATGATCCGTACCACGTCGGTCGGCCGGACGCCGTACTCCTCGATCTCCAGGGCGTGGCGTCCGTTGGCGGTGAGGGGCAGGTCGCCGAGGTTGCCCTGGTCGTCTCGGCGTGCGGCGAAGAGGCCGACGGGATCGTACCGGTCGTCGTCGGCCGCCTCGCCGGGCCGGTCGCGGACGATGCGGATGTCCAGCGACGTGAGGCCGAAGTCGTCGCGGGCCTCGGCGCTGAGCGGGACCTGGGCGTTGGGCGTGATCCGCCCGCCGACGCCGGTGGACTGCAGCCGGACCCGTGGGGCGCGGTCGGTCTTGAGCCCGACCGAGACGGCGATGGGGTGGGAGACCAGGCCGGCCTCGGCGCTGACCAATTCGACGCGGAACCGTTCCCGCCGGGTGTGCTGCCAGCGGATCACAAACGTCCGCCCGTCGTCGCCCAGCCGCTCGATCCGGCCGGGCCGGTCCTCGGGCTGGATGTTCTCGGTGTAGCGGGCCTCGGCGATGGGGACGTTGGCGGTGATGACCAGCTCGACGTCGTTGAGGTCCAGCAGGGACAGGCCGCTGTCCGTGCCGTCGAACTTCAGCTCGCGGCGCACGCAGTCGGCCGGGTGCGTGTGGTAGAGCTTGACCGTGCCGCTGGGCCGGTCGACCGGGACGACGGGGAAGCTGACGCTGTTGTCGCCGGAGCGGATGGTCGCGCGGACGGGCACCTGCGTGCCGACGAGTTCGAAGCGGTAGTCGCCGGCGTCGAAGCGGTCCATGACGCCGGTGCGGGTCCGCCCGCCCTCGGGCCGGGTGACGATCTCGACCTCCTGGACCTCGCCGTTCTTGTTGGTGACGCTGGCGCGGATCGTGGCGGACTCGTTCTTCGGCACGACCAGCCGGCCGTCCTCGTCGAGCCCGGCGACGACGATCTGGGTGTTGCGCTGGTAGTCGGCGTCGGCCAGGAGCAGCCAGCGGCTGGCCCACGTGCCGAACGCGCCGTTGGCGCCGAACTGCATCAACAGCGCGAGGCCGGCGGGGACCGCGACCGCCGCGACCAGCCCCAGCCCGCAGGCCATCATGTGCCGGCCGTTGACGTGCCGCTCAAAGTTATCCTGCTCCAGCGAGTGGTAGCTGCGGCTGACCGCGGAGCTGATCATGTTCGAAGAGGTCGCGGTATCGTCGCCGAGCATCGCCGGGAGCTGGAGCACCGTGGCGACGCGGGGCGCGACCTGCCGGTCGCCTTTCGCGCCGCTGGCGTGGTCGACGGCCTGGGCCAGCTCGATCGGGCCGAACTTGTTGGCCAGCGGCTTGAGCGCGTAGTGGTAGAGGAAGTGCGCCGCGGCGGCGAGCGTGACCAGCCAGTAGATCACGCGGACCGGCCGGCTGAGCTCGAGCCACCAGTCCAGCACCAGACTGAGCGCGAGCAGCCCGACGAGCACCGCGAAGCCGCGGGTGAAGCCGTCCAGCGCGATCTGCCGGCGGATCCGCCCCCCCAGGCGCAGCAGGCGGTCCGCCAGCTTGCGCTGCATCGAGTCCATGTCGCCGGCGGGGGGTGGGGTGTTCAGGGTCGTCATGGCGGGTGTGTCTGGGTCGAGGGTCGAAGAGCGTGGGGCCAGAGCGCGGCGTTACTCGTCAGACCAGCCGGCAGCGTTTGCGGATGATCCACTCGATGATGATGAACGCGAGGAACAGCAGGGTGAGCAGCGGGGCGTTCCAGACGGGCTGGACCTGTATCTGCTCGCGGTCGACCATGCCGATGGTGATCGCGTCGGCGAGCTGGTCGAGGGTGTCGAGGGTAAAGGCCCGGCCGCCGGTCTGGGTGGCGACGCGCTGGATGAGGTCCGCGTCGAGGGTCGGGTTCCTTGCCTCGTGGTCGGGTACCTCGACACGGAAGCTCACCGTGTTGGGCTTGGCGGTGCGCTGCGTGGTCGAGTCGCCCGGCCAGACGCGGATGAGGAAGTCCCCGGCGCGGTCGGCGACGAAGCTGGCGGAAAAGCTGTTGCTGTCGCCGCCCTCGGGCGCGAGCGTGAGCTGGATCGGCTCGCCCTCGCCGGACTGGACCTCGCAGTACAACACGCTCAGCCCCGCGTCGCGCTGGTTGGGGTCGGTGAACCGCGCGGTGACGGTGACCTCTTCGCCCGGCTCGTAGCTGGTCTTGTCCGTCGAGACGCGATACGGGTGCTGCCCGCCGAGCTGCTTCATCAGCCCGGCCCGGTCGATCACCCGCGCCCAGAACCCGTCGAAGAGCTGCTCGTCGACAAACCGCCAGCGGTAGGTCGAGTCGAAGCCGATGTACATCACCCGGCCCGGGCCGACCAGGTGCGTGGCCATGAGCACTTCCTGCTCGTCGTACTTGTTGACCATGCCCGGGTGGCCGTGCCGCGCGAGCACGGTCGCGCCCGGCTTCTCGCGGGTGACGGTGAAGTGCCACATCATGCCCGGCATCTGCTCAAGGATCCGCCGGTTCACCACCGCGTCGCGGTGGAAGGCGAACACCGGGTCGCGCATCCCCGTCTCGGTGACAAGCAGCTTCCAGGGCTGGCGCATCGACAGGGAGATCTGCACGGCCGAGGGGAACAGCCCCGGGTCGCGCTCGATCGGCAGCAGGTCGAGGAACGAGACGTCCGGGCTGCCCTGCCGGGCGAACATGTTCGCGGTGTTCCGCTCCCCGCAGATGTAGACCAGCCCGCCGCCGCGCACGGCGACGAACTCCTCGAGCATCTGTGAGAAGCCCGGGGGCAGCGCGGCGGGGTCGGGGTCGTAGAGCACGATGCAGTGGAACTGGTCCAGCTCCTCGATCGTGCGCGGCAGGCGGTTGAGCCGGTGCCCGGGTGTCGCGGGCTGTTCCCAGTCCTTGCTCGCGTCGTTGGCGTTGGCGGCGACGGCCTCCTGCAGCCAGGTCGACACCTGCACGCTGCTGTCCCGCAGCAGCGTGTTCCGCAGGAACTGCACCTCGGGGAACGAGTAGCCGGCGATGAACAGCACCTTGGTCTTGTCCGGGACGACGTTGACCTGCTTGATCGCGGTGTTGTCCAGCGGGTCGATCTCGCCGTCCACCGGCTCGAGCCGGGCGCGGAAGATCAGCGTCTGCTCCTTGTCGCTGGAGAACTCGAAAGCGACCGGCTGGGTCTGGCCGTTGCCCAGGAGCTCCACCTCGACGGGCTCGACGAACCGCGCCGCGCCGTTGGCACCCGGGGGCAGGGGGACCGGGGCCCAGATGTCGTCCTCGTCCTCTTCGCCCGACTCGACGAGGTGCTCGAGCACGACCCGGGCCGGCTCGCCCTCCAGCCCACGCGAGTGGACCGTCGCGACAAGCCGGGCGGTGTCGCGGATGAAGACGATGTCGTTGCTCTCAAGCTGCGCGACCGTCGCGTTGCGCGGGCCCAGCACCGTGCCCATGCCCACGGGGTAGACCGGCACGCCGTCGGCCGCGGCCTGCTCGGCGGCCTTCATCACCGGCAGGGAGTTGGGCGTCGAGTTCTGCGCATCGGTGAGGATCACCACGCCCGCCAGCGGCATCCCGCGGTAGGCCTGCAACGCCTGCTGCATCGCCTCGCCCAGCCCGGTGCTCCGCCCCGACAGCGCAAGCATGCCCGCCAGTTCGTCGCCGGCGTCGGTGTCGGGCGTCTCGCCCTCGGCCGAGGGGTTGCGCTGGGACTGTGTCTGCAGCTCACCGCGGCTGAGGCTCTCATCGAAGGTGTGGATGTGTAGCTCGCGGTCGCCGTCCTGCCGGAGCTCATCGAGCAGCCCCTGCCGGAGCACGCCCTGTGCCAGCGCGAGCCGCGCGGTCTCCGACAGCATCGATACGTCGGCGAGCCCGGCGTTGCGCGCGGCGTTCTGTGCACGCTCGGGGTCGACCCAGGCGTCGGACATGCCCATCGACGGGGAGGTGTCGATCAGGACCAGGAGCTGGGAGGGGCGCTGCTCCTGCTTGCTGAGCACGATCGCGGGCTCCATGAGCATGAACGCGACGATAGCGAGCAGCAGGACGCGGAGGGTGAGCAGGAAGGCGCGGGCCTTGGCGGTGAGCTGCCCGCCCTCGCGCTTGTAGAGCCAGTAGAACAGGGCCGCGGCGAGCGCGAGCCCGACGAGCACCAGCAGCATCGTGTCCCCGCCGGGCCGGGCCAGCAGGTCCAGCCGCCAGGAACCGCCCTCGACGTGCTCCGCCGAGTCGATGCCGATCAGCCATTGGAAAAAACGAACCATGTAGGGGCATCCGATGTTCGGTGTCCGGTGTCCGCGTTGGATGGGCCCTGGCGTCGGGCCGTGGTACGCACCGGGTTTTCAGTTCAGTTCCGTGTCGCTTGCGTTTGTCTCGATCCGTCTTGCGTTAGTGTTCGCGTCCGACCCAGGCGGCGAAGCACGACTCGATGACGACCATCGCCAGCAGCAGCGTGGCGAGCGTGCGCCAGATCTCCTTGCCGCCGCGTTCGGCCTCGGGGGTGTCGCCGCTGAGGTCGACCAGTTGCAGGTCGACGCCGGTCATGATCTGTTCCAGCTCCGTGGACGACAGCCGGCGGAGCTCGCTCTCCCGGGCGTCGGGGCTGACGGCAAAGAAGCGCTGCTGGTCGGCGCTGCCGGGCTTGTCCCAGGTCAGGCGGTAGAGCCCGGCCCGGGCGGTGTCGCTGTAGGTCACGCGGGGCCGGGTCGGTTCTTCGAGGTCGATGGTCGCGGCGGTCGTGGCCTCCTCACCGGGGTGCTGCACCTTCGCCTGGCTGGGCGGGGTGTTGGCGGAGACCGGCTGGCGGATCGGCTCGCCGGCGGTCAGGTTGCCAGCCTCCTCGCCGACGCCCGCGATCGCCAACGCCGCCTCACGCACCGCGAGCACGTACGACAACTGCGTCGGCCAGTCGCCCCAGGCGCGGTCCGCCGACATCGTCCACAGGATCGACTGCCCCCGGCCGATGCGCTTGAGCACCACCGCCGCCGGCAGGTCCGTGTTGTTCCATCGCGCCAGCACCTGAACGTCCTCGGTGTCGTCCAGCTCGACCGGCGCGGCCTTCAGCGGCACGATCTCTGCCAGCACCCGCGGCGCGAGCCGGCCCAGCTGCGACAGTGGCGAGCCGTCGATCGGCTCCACCACCAGCCCCTCGGCCTCGATCGTCTCGCCCTCTTCCACACGCCCGGGCAGCACGCCCCGGCCATCGGCGAACAGGTTCAGGTTGTACGCGTCCGGGTCCACCTGGTCGCCCAGGAACACCATCAGCCCCGTGCCCGCCTCCACCGTCTCCCGCAGCTGGTTCGCACGCTCGGCCGGCACCTGTGCGACGTTCGCCAGGATGATCAGGTCGTACACCCCGACCCCCGGCGCGTTCAGCCAGTCGCTGTCCGGCAGGATCGTCAGCCGGAACGGCACGTCCCCGATCAGCAGCGACACCGCGACGAAGAACGTCTCGCTGTCGCGCTGCTCGATCGACGGTTCGCCGTCTACGAGCAGGACGTTCACCGCCTCGGAGACGTTGACGACCAGCGACCGCGCGTTGTCGCCGACCATCGCGTCGTCGGGCAGCCGCAGCTCGACGGTGTGCTGGCCCGCCTCCTTGAACATGAGCTCGATCGGCAGGGAGACCTCCTGGCCCGGCGTGATGCTCGGCAGCTCCAGCGGGTTCTCGTTGCCGTCCACGACCAGCACCGCCTGCTGCGAGGCGAGCTGGGCGTCCCCGTCCGCCTTGATCTTCGCGGTGAAGACGACCGGGGTGTTCTCCAGCGCGACCCCCGTGGTCTGCTCCAGCGAGAGCAGCGCGGCGTTGCCCGGCGAGGCCTCGCCGACGTTCACGATCGTCACCTTGACGCCCATCTCCGCCAGACGCTGGGCCTGCTCGCTCGCGTCGGCGGACCAGCCCTCGGCCCGCTGGTCGGTGAGGATGCGGACCTCCCGGTTGCTGTACGCCGAGCCCTCGAGCATGTCCGCGACCTGCGCGAGCGTCGCCGACCAGTTGTTCGCCGTATCGCTGGGCTCCAGGGCGCGGACGCGCTCGGCGAGCTGCTCTGCCTCGCCCGCGCCCAGCGCGGTGTCGCGCTGCAGCGGCCGGTCCATCCCCGACGTCGTGACGACGGTGAGCGAGTCCTGCGTGCCCAGCGACTCGATGGCGATGGCGGCCTCTTCCTTGGCCTTGTCGAAGGCGGTCGTCCCGCCGTGGCGCAGGCCCATCGACAGCGAGTCGTCGATGATGAGCACCCGGCTGGTGCGTCCGCCGATCGCCAGCCACGACGCCGCGGCGTTCGCGTTCAGCAGCGGCCGGGCCACGGCGAAGATGAGCAGCAGGATCAGCAGCGTTCGGAGCGCCAGGAGGATCCACTGCTCGAGCTGCAGACGCCGGCGGTTGGTCCGCAGCGTGAGCTTGAGGTATTCCATCGGCGCCCACTCGACGAGCTTGAACCGCCGACGGTTGAGCAGGTGGATGATCAGCGGCGCCGACGCGAACACGAGCCCGCCGAGCAGGAGCGGTGCGAGGAAACTCATCGGCCGCCCCCCATCCGCCCGCGGCCGGCGGTGCTCGCGGCCATGCGCTGCCGGCGGTGCAGGTAGTGCGACATCGTCTGGGCCATGTCCTCGTCGGTGCGGACCAGCACGTGGTCGATGCCCGCGAACTGGCAGCGGCTCTGCAGCTGCCCGACGAAGTCCCGCATCGCCAGCTTGTACGCCTTGCGGAAGGCCCACGGCTCGCCGAAGACCTCTTCACTGCCCTCGATGTCCTTGAAGATGATCGAGTCGTTGAACGACAGGTCGATCTCATCGCCGTCGAGCACGTGCAGCACGATGACCTCGTTGCCGTTGTGCTGCAGCTTGCCCAGGGCCTCGTAGAGGTTCTCGAGGTCGCAGAGGAAGTCGGAGATCAGCACGACCATGCCGCGGCGCTTGAGCTGGTCGGCCGCGCGGAGGATGACCGGGCCCAGGTCGGTCTCGCCCCCGGGCTGGGTGGTGTCCAGCGTGTCGAGGATCTGCGCGAACTGGCGGTTGGTCGCCTTGGGCGCGAGGACGTGGCGGGGCTTGGTGTCGATGGTGATCAGCCCGACCGAGTCGCGCTGGCCCATGAGCAGCTTGGTCAGGCAGGCGGTCAGCGTCGCGGCCGCGTCGAACTTGCTGCGGCCCTGCTGCGCGCCCTTCCCGGCGTACTGCATCGACCGGGAGCAGTCCAGCATCACCGTGCAGCGGAGGTTGGATTCTTCCTCGTAGCGCTTGATGACGTAGCGGTCCGACTTGGCCCAGACCTTCCAGTCCAGGTTCTTGACGTCGTCGCCGGGCGTGTACTCTCGGTGCTCGGCGAACTCGGGCGAGACGCCGTGCATGGGCGAGCGGTGGAGCCCGGTGATGGAGCCCTCGACGACGCGCGCGGCCTTGAGCCCGAGGGGCGTGATGCGTGCGAGCAACTCGGGGTCGAGGAAGGGGGAGCGTTGGGCCATGAAAAACAGAGCGGGTTGGGGGTGCGGACACTGGGCCTGCTAGCTTCAGCAAGCAGGGGCTTGGAGCAAGGGTGCCCGCCTTACGCCGTCAGGGTCCTTTGTACGGCCGGGTCGCTCGCGCCCGCGGCGCCGCCGACCGAGACGGTCTCGATCAGCTTCTGGATGACTGTGTCGGGGGTCTGGCCCTCGGCCTCGGCGTTGTAGTTGACGACGATGCGGTGGCGCAGTACGGGGACGGCCATCGCGTGCAGGTCCTCGACGCCGACCTCCGGCCGGCCCTGCAGCGCGGCGCGGGTCTTCGCCGCCATGATGAGCGCCTGCCCGCCGCGCGGGCCCGCGCCCCACAGCAGCCAGCGCTTGATGAAGTCCGGCGCGTCGTGCTCGCCGTGACGCGTCGCGCGGATAAACCGCATCACGTAGTCCAGCAGCATGTCGTTGATCGGCACGCGGCGCACCGTCTCCTGCAGCTTGAGCACCGCCTCGGCGCTGAGCTGCGGCTCGGGCTCGGCCACGGGGGCACCGGTCATCATCTTATAGATCCGCCGTTCCTCGTCCGGCGTCGGGTAGTTCACGAACACCTTCATGAAGAACCGGTCCAGCTGCGCCTCGGGCAGCGGGTACGTGCCTTCCTGCTCGATGGGGTTCTGCGTCGCGAGGACGAAGAACGGGTCGGGCAGCACGTACCGCGTGCCGCCGGCCGAGACCTGCCGCTCCTGCATCCCTTCGAGCAGCGCGGCCTGGGTCTTGGGTGGGGTCCGGTTGATCTCGTCGGCGAGCAGGACGTTGGTAAACACCGGGCCGTTGACGAACTTGAACTCGCGGTGGCCGGTCGTCTTGTTCTCTTCGATGACTTCGGTGCCGGTGATGTCGCTGGGCATCAGGTCGGGGGTGAACTGGATGCGGGTGAAGTCCAGAGACAGCGACTTGGCGAGGGTGGAGACCAGCAGCGTCTTCGCCAGGCCGGGCACGCCCTCGAGGATGCAGTGGCCCCGCGCGAAGATGGAGACGAGCAGCTGCTCGATGACCTCGTCCTGCCCGACGATGACCTTGGCGATCTGCTCGCGGATCTTGTCGTAGGACGTCTTGAGGTACTCCAGGTCCTGGAGGTCGGGGGCCGGGTGGGCGTTGGGTTCGGTCACAGGGAACTCCGGGGGTGGGGACACGTGGGGGAAGTCTTAGGTACGGGGCGTGGCGCGTCTGGGTTCTTGAGCGCCCACCCGATTCGGATCAGCGCTGGTAGATCGGCAGGTACTTGTAGGGGAGCTGGAGGATGGTGAGGGACAGGGCGGTGCCGTACACCGGGCCCACGCCGTCGCCGTTCCACCAGCCGTCCTGCTGCTGCATGTTGATGAGCTGGTCGCGGACGTAGGGGAAGTAGTTGTCCCAGTATTCGTCGCCGGCCTGGTAGAAGGCCTGGGCGGCGTAGTACTGGCCGTAGAAGTCGTGGCCGTGGCCCTTGCTGAACTGGCGGTTGTTGCCGTTCTCGATGTATTCGCTGGCGACGTAGGCGAGGCAGGCCTCGGCCATGTCCGACTCGTACTCGCCCGCAGCGTAGAGGCAGGGCAGTGCCGCGGCGGAGATCGGCAGGCGGACGCCGCGCGAGCCGTAGCTGTAGCAGATCCCGCCCTCGGGGGTCTGGCAGATCTCCAGGTAGTTGACCGCCTGCTGGATCGTCTCCTCGGGCACGACGAAGCCCGCGTTGTGGCAGGCCCGCAGCGCCTGGAGCTGGGTCACGGTGACCGACCCCTCGTCGCCGGAGTTGGGCATGTACATCCACCCGCCCAGGGGCGACTGGGCCTGGCTGGTCAGCGCGATGGCCTTGCGGATGATGATGCGCATCTGCTCGCGGACGCGCTCGTCGCTCTCCATGTCGTAGGCACAGGCGAGGAACATCAGCGAGAAGCCGTGGGGGTACATGACCCGGCCGTTCTCGTTGCCCGCGGCGATGACGCCCGTCTGCGGGTTGGCCTGCCGCATGATGTAGCGTACGGCCTTCCTGACGTTGTCGGCGTAGGGGCCGCGGCTGGTGGTGTTGCCCCCGGCGATGAAGGCCATGCCCGACAGGGCGGTCATCGTGACCGGGTAGGTCGCGCCGTCGCGCGTGCCGGTCCAGCTCCCGTCGTTGCTCTGGGTCTGCGCGAGGTAGGCCAGCCCGCGCTCGATCGCGCGCTGGGTCGCGGCGGTGAAGTGCCGGGGCATGATGTTGCCGTCCTCGTCGAAGACGACCTCGACGTCGCTGCCGGCGTCGTCGTCGGCGGGTTGAGCGTCGGTGTCGGCCTCGGCGGGCGGCGCCTCCTGCGCGGGCGCGGCGGCGGGCCAGACGCCCAGCATGGTCACCGCGAGTAGAGCGAGCCAGAGCGGGGTAGAGGGGTGCTTACGCATGATGGTTAGGGTAGGGAGGTGAGCGCGGCGGGGTTAGTCTTCGATCGCGTAGGTCACGGTGAGCTGGGTGCGGACGGGGATCGGCTCCAGCGCGGGGTGGGTGTCCGGGTCGGCGTTGTCTTCGCCGGTGAGGCCCCAGATGAGCTCCATGTAGCCGTTGGTGCTGTCGGCCTCGTCGGTGACGGGGGTCTCGACGATGGCGGTGACGCGCCCCAGCCGGACGCCTGCGAGGTCGGCCAGCCGCTGGGCCTTGGCGCGGGCCTGGGCCATGGCGTCCTCGGCGGACTGCTGCGCGGCGGCGTCGGGCTCGGACACCTTGAACCCCGCCAGGTCCGTCGCCGGTGCGCCCTGCCCGAACTGCATCATCATCATGTCTTCGCTGGACATCTCGCCGATCGCGATGCCCGCGTCCGCGGCGGCGCTGGTGATCGCGAGGATCAGGTCGATCACCGCTTCCTGCTCCATCGCGTCGATCCCGGGCACCTCGATCACCACCGACTGGCTGATCACCGTGCTGCCGGGCATGACGTCTTCACCCGCGATGCCGCCGGCCACGGCGATGCCCATCCCGGCGCCCGCGAGGCCGCCCCGCGTCACCCGCAGCGCGCCCGGCGACACCCGCAGCCCCGGCAGGTCCAGCAGCTCGATCGCCTTGATCGCCCGCCGACGCGAGTCCCGGAACGCGACGACCGAGTCCTCGGCCGACTCGGCGGACTCGGACAGCGTGCCCGCGATGACCAGCACGTCGGGCACGGCGTACGCCTCGCCGACGGCGGTGACGGTGATGCCCTGCTGCGCCAAAGCGGCGGGCGAAAGCAGCAGCGCGAACACGACCGCCGAGAGCAGCCGGCGGGCCGAGGCGGGGTTGAATAGGGGTGCGGTCAAGGCAGTTCTCCCGTGGAAGCGGGTTTTGTGGGCACACGGAACGCGGTGATATCCCGGTCGGTGATGCAGATGATCTTGTCCCCGGCCATCAGGAGCGTGCCCCCGTTGCCGCGCAGCAGCCGGCTGGTGAAGGGCTCGACGGCCGGGTCGCCGCTGTCCAGCGCCAGGGCGTGGAGCTTGTTCCCGCCCAGAACATACAGCGCGTCGTCGGTCAGGATACCCGACCCGGTGCCGGGGCCGCCGATCTGATTATTGTTCCAAAGCATCCGGCCCTGCCCGTCGGCCGGGTAGGCGCGGACGAGGGAGGACATGAGATACAGCCGGTCGGCGTCGGCACCGACGAGCGAGGTCTCCGCGGGCACCTCGTCTTCGCCGAGCAGGCGGGCACGCTCGGTGTCGATCATGTAGACGCGCCGGCTCCACGCCTCCTTGACGACGACCCGGTCGCCGAGGCGGATGATTTCGCCGGGGTTCTGGACGTTGCTGGTCGGCGAGCTGATCTGGCCGAAGTCGTCCTGGCTGATGCCTTCGGGGACCTGGAGCCGGACCGCCCAGGCCACCTCCTGCGCGACCGGGTCGACGCACAGGAGCGCGCCGTTGTTGGTCAGGATCAGGAGCTGGCCGTTGTCCAGAACGATCCGCGGCTGGGGCATCCAGGTGAAGTCGGAGTACTGGATCGCGCGGACCTCGGCCTCGCCCAGGGGCACGCCCCAGACCGGGGTACCGCTGGCGGGGTCGATCCGGTACAGCGTGAGCAGGCGGGTGCTGCGGCGGAACGGCTCGTCGTCGGGGAAGGCGGCCGCGGCGTTGAGCCCGCCGCGGTTGGCGCTGGCGTTGTTGTCCAGGCCGGTGGTGTGGGTGATGACGTAGACCGTGTCGCCGATAGCCAGCGGCTTGCCGCAGAAGCTGTGGCCCTCCCATGCGGGCATCGCCGAGGTATCCCAGGCCACCGCGCCGGTCGCCTTGTCGTGGGCCCGGAGCACGAAGCCGGCGTTGGGGGAGCGGACGCGGTTATTCGGCGGGGCGGACTGCACAAGGACGTGCGTGTCGGTGAGGGCGATCGTGTAGCCGCGGGGGTTGCCTGTGGCGGTGTTGATGCGGAAGGCGATCGACGCGGCGACCTCGGTGAACCGGCCGGTGCGCCAGAGCAGCTTGCCGGTCGACAGGTCCAGCGCGAAGGCGAGCCCGTGCCACTGGGCGTAGAGCGCGCGGTCGTCGGCGGCGGCAACAGGGATATGCCGCAGCAGGTCGGCCGGGGCGTAGTAGCTGCGGTTGCCCCCCGAGTTCTCGACGGCCAGGCGGGTGCGATCGTCGGCGAAGGTCATCTGCCAGACCGGCTGGGCCTCCGGCTCGGGCAGCGCCGCGGGCACGCGGTGGGGCGTGGCCTCGGCGTGGCGTGGCGCGGCGTCACCGATCGCGTGACGCAGGGTGTCGAGCGCATTGGCGTCGCCCCCGCCGTAGGCGACCGCCCGGCCCTCGTACCGCACCGCGAGCTGGTTGACCAGTTCGCGGGCCTGCTCTGCTTCGCCGGCACGCTGCAGCGCGAGGATCCGCTTGTACTGCAGCCCAAGCTCCGGCAGCGATGTGGTCGGGTGGTAGGTCAGCACCGCGTCGTAGCACTGCGCGGCCTGGGCGAACCGGCCGCGCTCGAAGTAGAGGTCGCCCAGCAGGTTGGCGATCGCGTCGCCGTTGGAAGCGAGCAGGAAGTACTCGTACGCCTGCCGTGCCTCGGCGAGTTGCGCGTCCGAGCCGGGCTGGGCGTGCGCGAGGCACGCCGCCAGCCGTTCCCGGGCCTGCGCATCGTAGAACTGCTGGAACGCACGCCGGCCCTCGGGCGGCAGCGAACGCAGACGCTGCTGGATCGACCGGTGGATCGGCACGTAGACCGGCGAGCCCTCCAGTGGCACCATCACGTGCCGGGTCGACTCGGAGAGGTCGATCAGTTGGCGGAAGGCCTTCTCCCAGGCACCCGATTCGAGGTGGGCGTGGAACGCGTGGAGCGCATCATCAACCGACTCGATGTTGTCGCCCCGCAGCACAGAGAAGCCCGGCTGGTAGTCCGGTCCGAGGATGTCTTCGAGCTGATCGCCCGGTGCGTCGGCCTCGATGGCGATGTCATCCACCTGCACCTGAACGGTCTGGGCTTGGCCATAGGCCGGCCCGGCCGGCCAGGCAACCGCCGCAAACACCCACGCCACCGCCGCCCCGGGACGGCACACGCGGCGCGGCAGCACGCGGGCGGGTGGCAGGCAGACTAGAGGTATCGCCATAACAGGACCCTATCTCAAGATGCGGCGGCCGGACCGCTCCAGTGTAACCGCGCGGCGGCGGACCCCAAGCGTCGGCTGCCCGTTAGGTAAGACGCTCCACCGCCGGATTTGTTCGCAGCCCCCTGGCGGCTGTCCATCCTGAGAGATTGCCTACCTTCAAGCCGACGGCTCAGCGGATCGCGACCTCTTTGCCCCCGCGTTCGGCCGAGCGGTACACCCCGTCGAGCATCTGCTGCACCATCAGCCCGTGCTCGGCCGGCACCATCGCGGGGGCGTCGTTCAGGCAGTGGTCGGCGAACTGGGCCAGCTTCGCGGAAAAGCCGGTCGTGAACATGTCCATGTCCGGCAGGTAGCCGGGCGTCTCGTCCACCTGGTACCCGTTCCGGTCCGTGAAGACCTGGGCCCCGTCCCACCGGCAGCCGCCCCGCGTGCCCATGAGTTGGAAGTCCCACACGTCTTTCTCGAAATGCCCGGCGAAGCAGGCCTCCAGGTGGATCACCGCGCCGTTCTCGAAACGGACGTGCCCGACCGCCAGGTCCTCGACCGTGTACGTCTTATAGTCCCAGCCCGGCCACTTGCAGACGGTCCGGGTCGCTTCCTTGCGGTTGCCCAGGTAGGTGCTCGCCAGGCCCGACGCGGCCACGGGCCGGGGGCTGCCCATCGTGTAGTGGGCCATCTCCAGGATGTGCACGCCGATATCGATCAGCGGCCCGCCGCCCTGCAGGTCCTTGCGGCCGAACACCCCCCAGTTGGGGATGCCCCGACGGCGCAGGGCCTGGACCCGGCCAAACACGATGTCGCCCAGCACCCCCTCCTCGACCTGCCGGCGGAGGTACTGTGTCTTCGGGTCGTAGCGGAACTGGAACCCGACGACCAGCTTCCGGCCGGCCTCTTCCGCGGCGGCCATCATCTTCCGGCATTCCCCGGCGTTGAGCGCCATCGGCTTCTCGACCAGCACGTGGGCACCGGCCTTGAGCGCGGCGACCGTGCAGGCCAGGTGCGCGCCGTTGGGTGTGCACACGCTCACCGCGTCGTACTCGGCGTGTCTAAGCATCTTCTTGTAGTCCGCGAAGCACGCGGACGCGGGCAGCCCGGTCTTCTCCGCCGTCCTCGCCAGGGCCTGGGGGTCGATGTCGCACAGCGCGGTGACCTCGATCTCCGGCACGCGTTTGAGCGAGTCGATCTGCAGCCCGGCGACCAGGCCCGTGCCGATGAAGGCCAGGCGGAGCGGGCGTTGGGGCGTGCGTCTGGCCATGCGTGTGTTCTCCTGCCGGGTAGGGCGGTGGGGGGCCGCATTGTCGCGGGACGGTCATGCGCCGCAAACCGGGCGGGGTCTCGGAAAACCATCGACACCCCGATCACGTCACGGTACAACAAGGAGGCGGTCCCCCGATCGCCCCCGCCAATCACCCCTTCGGAGCCCGCCGATGCCTACGCCGCCCAACGCCCCGCGCGACCGCGATGACGCTTCTTTCGGCCGCGAGGTCCGGCAGACGCTGGCGGGGCTGATGCCTTGGGCCGTGTCGATCGGGGCCCATGTCCTTCTGGTCGTGCTCGCGGTCTTCCTGGTGTGGACGACCGTGCTGACTCAGGAAGAAGAGGCGTGGAATGGTGAGGTCTCCTTCCAGCCGTCGCCGAACGTGTCGCCGGTCCAGGACACCCCGGTAGACCCCACGCCAGCGCCGTTGCGCAACACTTCCCCCGCGCTGCAGCAACTGGAAGTGCCCCAGCCGATCCTGCGCAATCCCGGCTCTAACCGGCCGATCCTCGGCAGCCCGCCGCCTACCCTTCCCGATGCACGACCCGCGCCGTGGACCGACACCGGCCTCGATCCCGGGTCCGGCGTGTTTGGCTCGGTCCCGCCGCGGACGGTGTTCGTGATCGATGCCTCGGGCTCGCTGATCGACACGTTCCCGCTGGTGGTCAACGAGCTCAAGCGTTTGCTGCGCGAGCTAGCCAAGGCCGAGCAGCAGCGCCAGGCCGCGTCGGGCCGGCACCCCCGGCCGTACGACTATGCCGTGGTCTTCTTCCGAGACGGGGAGGTGCTCACCCAGGACCGCCGCGGGCTCCGCTCGGCCGACACCGATCAAGTCGCCCGCACGATCGCCTGGCTGGATACGGTTTCACCGGGCGGCTCGACCTCGCCCCTCCCCGCGATCGAACTGGCTCTTTCGCTGCGACCCGACGCGGTCATCCTGCTGTCGGACAACATCACCGGGCATGGCGTGTACGAGATCGGCACCGACGAGTTGGTTGAGCGCGTCATGTCTGCCCGCGGGGACCGGGCAACTGTGATCCACACGGTGCAGTTTGTCTACCCCGATCCGCAGGAGGCCTACGGCCGAGCAGGCACACTACGCCGGCTGGCCGAGGAGACCGGCGGGCGTTACCGGTTTGTGGACGATCGGGTGCTGCAACTGCGTTGACGGGGTGCTCGGCGGGCCCTGTGGCCCGTACGGGCGGATTCGCTGGACAATTCGGCGCCGATCGTGTTCAATAACACAGTGTTCACCGGCCCAGGCCGGTCTGCGCCCCCGGCGCAGACGGCCGGCAACCCCTGCCGGCTCCGGCTTGGACCGACCGGCAGCCCCGCCGGCGATGCCGCCCTCGGCGGTCGAACACACCCCGCCGGCCGACCCCGGACCGGACTGCCCGCCGTCACGCGGAGGAATGTGCCATGTTCCACCTCGGTTTTGCTGAGACCCGACCCCCGGCCCCCGGCCAGCCGCTCGGGCCGAACCCCGACCTCGACGACGAGTTCCACGACGAGGAAACGATCGGTGACGAGATCAGCGACACCCTCGTCGCCCTGATGCCCTGGGGCATCTCCATCCTCTTCCACGTCGTCCTCGTCGTCGCCGCGTTCTTCTTTGTCTGGCAGGTCATCCTCCAGCCCGAGGAAGAGGGCATCATCCCCGACGCGACATTCTCTGATACCCCCGGCGCCCCCGACCCCATCGAGTCGGTCCAGGAAGAGTCCTCCGAGTCACCCCGCACCACGCCCACGGTTGACCCGACCACCAACCCGCCCACCCCGGTTGTCAACAACACCAACATCCAAACCACCTCCATCGGCCTGACCAGCTCCGGCGGGATCACCGGCGGGACCTTCGGCAACACCAACGGCAACGGCGAGTTCGGCACCAACGTCTTCGGCAACGGCGGCAACGCACGCAACATCGCCTTCGTCGTCGACGCCTCCGGCTCGATGGTCGGCGTGCTCCCGTTCGTGATCAACGAGCTGAAGCGCGTCATCAACGAGCTCAAGGAAGCCCAGAAGTTCACGATTATCTTCTTCACCGGCGAGGGCGTCTTCGAGGTGCCCGGCGGCGGGCGACGCACCGGGCTCCGCTCCGCGACCGCCGAGTTCAAGCAGCAGTCGTCCTCCTGGATCACCCTGGACAACCACAACGTCGAGTCGGTCGGCCGGGGCTCGGCCCACGCGCTCGCGGCGATCGAGCAGGCCCTGTCCTACCGCCCGCAGCTGGTGTTCCTGCTCTCGGACAACCTCACCGGCGGGGGCCAGGGCGCAACCCAGCACGAGATCTTCCAGGCCGACCTGATGGAGTCCATCGCCGAGGCCAACGACTTCACCCCACCCGCCAAGATCAACACGATCCAGTTCGTGTACGTCGACCCGCTGATCCGTGCCGGGCTCACCGGCACGCTCGAGCGGATCGCCAACGAGACCGGCGGGACGTACAAGTTCTTGGACGAACGCGAGCTGAACCTGCGCTGACCCCGCGACGACGGAGACCCCGATGCCCCAACGCCTCACGCGCACGACCCCGCGGCTTACGAATCGGCTCCGCCGGTGGGCCTTGGCGTGTGTGCTGCTCCTCCTGACCGCGGCCGGGGCACAGGCGGACGAGATCGAGCGCAACGGCCAGCCCCTGAACGTCACGATCGTCGGCGTCGACGATGGCGAGCTGGTGTACCGCCCGCCGACGGGTGGCGAACGCCGCATCCCGCTGGACGAGGTCGGCCCGCTCAAGCTCGACACAGACCCAAAGTTTTTTGACGCGTACGAGCTGTTTGTCGCCGAGGACTACCGCGGCGCTGTCGGCGCGTTCACCGAAGTGATCGAGGAATCCAGCGCCGCCTGGGTCCGCAACTACGCCCGGTTCTACCTCGCTCAGGCGCTGGACCAGCGCGGCGAGCCGACCGACGCGGCGGAGGTCTACCTGGCCATCGCGCGGGACGGGGCCGACCCGTATTTTCTCAGCCAGCCGCCGGTCGCCTCCTTGGAGGACGCGAATGAAGCGCAGCGTGGCCGGATCCGTACGGAGATCATGGACGTCATCGAAGACACCGAGGGCCCCTCGCGCGCCGCGCTGCAGGGCTACCTCCGGCTGGTCGTGGGTGATGGCCAGATGCCCGACATCGACCCCGCCCCGGGCACCCCCGGCGCGGGCGACGGCCCGGACCGCACGGCGTCGGCGGTGATCCTGCCTAACGAGATCTGGGACCTGCTCGACGAGGACGACGCGGAAGAGCGGTGGGCCGCGGTCAACCTCCTGATCGAGGGCGACCCCGCCGGCGCGATCGAGGCGATCACGCCTTGGCTCAGAAACCCCAGTGCGCTGCCGCAGAAGCTGTTTATCCTCGGCCGGGCCCAGCTCGCCATCGCCGAAGAAACCGGCGAGCGCGACGACTACCTCGATGCCGGGCTCACCTTCATGCGGTTGGTCGTCCACTACAAACCGGGCACGACCTCGCTCATCGCGCCGGCCCGGCTCGAGGTCGCGCTGGTCCACCGCGCGATCGGGCGCGAAGACCTCTACCAGAAGCTGCTCTTCGACGACGGGTTGTCGCTGTCGTTCGCCGACGACCCGGAGACCTACCCGCAGTACTACCGCCGGTACTACCAGATCATCGACGAGCCGCTGCCGACCCCCGACGACGAAGAGCCCGAAGAGTAAGACCCCCCGAGTCAACCCGGTCTGCCGACGAGTGCCGCGGCGGCCGTGCCTGAACTTTCCCCGCACCTTCCTCCCCGAGACGCCTACCGATGCGAACGACCCTGACCAAGCTGAGCCTCGCCCTATCCGGGGTCGCCCTGTGGCCCGCCGCCGCATTTGCGCAAGACGACCAGCCCGCCGCCGAGACCCAGAGCTGGTTCAAGGCGTTCTTCTGGCCCGACGGCCCGATCCTGGGCAACCTCATCATCCTGCTGCTGCTGGTGATGTCCGCGACGGTCATGGGCTTCACGCTGATGCTGATCTTCAAGCACCGCCGTAACCAGATCCTCCCCGAGGAGACCCGCGACGAGGTCGAGGCCCTGCTGGCGGAGAAGAAGTACCGCGAGGCGATCGAGTTCGCGCAGGACGACGAGTCGTACCTGGGCCAGGTCGTCAGCGCCGCGCTCAACGAGGCGAGCAACGGCTACGCCGCGATGGAGCGCGCCGTCGAGGAGGCCGGCGACGCCGAGGCCGTCAAGCTCCTGCGGCCGATCGAGTACCTCAACGTCATGGGCAACATCTCGCCCATGATCGGGCTGTTCGGCACGGTGTTCGGCATGATCGTCGCCTTCCAGGCGCTGGTCTCCGGCGGCGGCGGGGCCGACCCGGTCGAGCTGGCCGGCGGTATCTCCACCGCGCTGGTCACCACCTTCTGGGGGCTGATCGTCGCCATCCCGGCGCTATCGGCGTACTCGCTGATCCGCAACAAGATCGACGCGCACTGTGCCGAAGGCATCCTGATCGTCGAGGAGATCATCGCGCCGTTCAAGCCCAGCGGGAAGAAGAAGTCCGCGGCCTCGGGCGCGCCCGGCCGGGCCGACCGCCCGCGCGCCACGCCCAAGCCCGACTGAGCCCGTGCGTGATTGTGTGACCGTTGCACTGACCCCCTGATCCCTCGCAGAAGCCGCTATGTCGAATGTCACCAAACGCGGGGCCGTGAAGCCGACGCTGAACATCACGCCGTTGATCGACGTGGTGTTCCTGCTGATCGTCTTCTTCCTGCTGGTCAACAACATCGTGACGGACGAGGCCCCGCCGCTGAAGCTGCCGGACCTGGAGAAGCCCGAGACCCGGCAGGTGGCGGAAGAGAACCGCCTGGTCATCAACATCGTGCCCAAGGAGATGTGGGAGGGCGACCCGGGCCCGGGCACGCCGGTGGGCCAGGTGCTGGGCCGGCAGGGCGAGGCGGAGTCGGTGAAGGTCGGCGGGCGGACGTTCCCGGTCGACGACCCCGAGTACCTCACCAACTTCCGCGAGTTCATGGAGCAGGCGATCAACGCCCGCCGGGCGAAGGGCGACCTGCGTTTCATCTTCCGGGTGGACGCGACGATCTACTACTACCAGGTCGTGCCGGTGATGGACGCGCTGCAGAGCGCGATGGCCGACGCCGGGCTGGACCCCGAGAAGGGCGAGACGCTGATCGACATCGTGGCGTACATGCCCAAGGACTGAGCTGAACATGGCTGAACCCAACGACATCCCGGCCGTCCCCGACGACGCGGAAGAGACGCAGGTGGTCCACCACACCTCGCAGCGCAAAAAGCGCCGCAAGGACCAGCCGGAGATGGAGCTGCAGCTCACGTCGATGATCGACGTGATCTTCCAGCTGCTGATCTACTTCGTGATCACCGCGAACTTCATGATCGACGAGGGCACGATCAAGGCGACGATGCCCGGCCAGAGCGCGCCACCTAAAGAGATCCAGACGCCCGACCCGCCGGTCTACATCGACCTGGTGTCGGCCGACGACGGGGTCACCTACTCGATCCTGGTGGACCAGCGGGCGGTTCCGGGCGGCGCGAGCGAACTGCACGGCTACCTCGCGGCGCAGCTCGCGAGCAATCGGATCGAGAAGGACTCGGATATCCAGATCCGTCCGCAGGGCCGTGTCCGCTGGCAGCACGTGGTGAACGTGTTCAACGCGTGCACCCGCGCGGACCTGGAGAAGGTCGGGTTCGCGACGCCGAACTGACCGCCCCGGCGCGGCCCGCCGCGCTACCATGCGGAGGCGGCTCCGCGCAGAATTGACGCTATCTAAGAGGCATGCCCGTGACCCGATCCGCTCTCCGCCGTTGGTTGTTGTCCCCGCTGGTGCTGGTGTCGGCGGTGGTCGGCCCCGCCGCGTCGGCGCAGATGGAGCAGCTCTACCGCAACGACGACCAGTTCATCCAGGGCCTGCGCGAGGCGGGGATGTCCGAGCTGCTCGGCCGGTTCGTCGAGCAGGTGGACGAACGCGGCGGCCTCGAACCGATCGCCCAGCGGCAGCTGCAGGTCGCGCTGCACGAGTTCGCGGCGAGCGACAGCTTCAAGCGTGCGGTCGCGCAGAACGGTGTCGACCCCGAGCGGGCTCAGGCGCTGTTCCTCGAGAGCCGGGCGTCGTACGAGCAGATGCTGGAGGAGCAGCAGAAGCTGATCGACGAGAACCCGCAGGACGAGCGGGTCCCGATGTGGCAGACGGACCTGGCGGCGATGCTGCTGGACACCTACCTGCCGACGTACTTCAACAACGCGTCGTGGTTCTACGACTTCGGTGTGGCGACGCCCGAGCAGGCAGAGGCGTTCGAGCGTTCGGCGGTGCAGGCGCTGGAGCTGGCGGCGGACGCGCGGTCCCGCATCGAGTCGCTGACCAGCCGGCTGGGGGCCGACGGCGGCGCGCTGCGTGCCCGCCTGGAAGAGATGAACATCTTCTTCGACCTGCGGCAGGAGTACGGCCAGCGCCGCACGCCCTATTGGTTCGCGCACGCCGCGTACTACGTGGCGACGCTGCCGGACTCGCACACCTACTACCGCTCGCTGGGCAACAACCCCGCGATGCGGAACCAGGCCCGGACCCCCGCGGAGGAGCGTCTGCGTCTGCTCGAGCAGGTCGAGGGGGTCGCCGCCGGCAACCTGCAGAACGACCCGGGCGTCGGGCTGTCGATCAAGCTCCTGGGCGGCCGGGCGCTGGTGCGGATGGACGACCCGGACCGGGTGGACGAGGGCGTCGATGCGTACCTGGACCCGGTGATCACCGGTGCGTCGGATAGCTGGCAGGGTTTTCTTGCGTCTCTGGCGAAGGCACGCGGGCGCGAGGCCGTGGGCGAGCTGGACACCGCGACCGAGATCCTTGAGGGGATGGCCAAGCACACCTTCGTGACCCAGCAACTGGCCAACGGCAACGGGTACCCTCGGCTGATCGTCGCGGACCTGCATTACCGGCTGCTGCTCAAGCCCGCGGAGGGGGCGCGTGGGGCGGACCGGATGGCGTTGCTGGCCGAGGCCTACGAGAAGCCGTACCTGCCGCTGGTCAACAACGACCCGGCGAGCTTCTTCGGCCCGTTCCTGTACCGCCGGTGGGCCGAGCAGGTCGACCCGGCCGAGGACCCCGCGGTGCTGCCGCCGATGGTGCGCATGGGCGTCGGCCAGATGATGACCGAACGTGGCTCGGTGCCGTCCAACGAGCTGATCTACCTGGCGAACAATGCGCCGCTGGAGAGTATCGCGATCCCCGCCGAGCGCGACCGTGAGGAACGCCGCCGTGCCGGCCTGCTCGAACAGGCCCGCGGCGACCTGACGACGGCCGTGCGGTTCAACCAGACGCTGACGGACGAGACGATCGACGCACCCGTCCGCGCCCGGGGGCTGATGTCGCTGGGCTTCGCGAAGTACTACCTCGCGGAGCTGGCGAAGTACTACGGCGGGCAGGGCGGCGACAGCATCGGGCCGTACTTCGAGGTCGCCCAGCTCTGGGCACGCATCGGCATCGAGCTGCCCGACACCGAGCAGGCCGAGCAGGCCACCGGCTTCGCGGTCACGCTGCTGCAGCAGTTCGACCAGCTCACGAACACCGGCCCCGGCGGCGTGACCAACAGCGACTACCGCGACGCGTACCGCGCCGCGATCGACGTGATGTACCGCTACTGGCCGAGCAACGACACGGCCCACGCCCTGCGGGTCTACACCGGGTTCTTCGTCTACGAGCTGTCCGGCGACCTGGAGAAGGCCATCGCCGTGTACGAGGGCATGCCCCAGGGCCACCCGGACTACTTCGAGGCCCGCCGGCAGATGGTGCTGGCGATGCAGAAGGTGTACGACAACCTGAGCGACGAGCTCCACCGCAAAGAGATGACCGGCGCGGCGGAAGACACGGAGGTCGCGCGGGAGAACCTGGAGCACGAGCTGGGCCGGCTGCGCGAGGAGCAGGAGCGGATGCGCCGCGAGTTGCTGAGTGTGGCCGAGCTGCTGATGATCGATGCCGAAGACGAGGCGGAGAACGGCCGCGAGCCGCGTCGGCGGTTCTCCGCGGCGACGGCGCAGGGCGGGGCGCTGATCGCCATCGCGGCGATGGAGTCGGACGGCGGTGACGCCGAGGCCGCGCTGGACCTGCTCGACGGCTTCGAGATCGACTACAACCCCGAGGGCCCGCTGGCCGGCCTTGTGCAGGCCCAGGCCGACCCGGCCAAGGCGCGGGAGCAGCTCGACGGGCTGATCCAGTCCGCGCAGGAGCGCCGCATCCTTGCGCTGGTGGCCGGGGGCCAGCTCGACCGCATCGGCGACGAGGCGCGGTCGATGATCGCCAGCTACCCGGACGTCGCGGCCGGCGTCGTCAACGGCGTGCTGAAACGCATCGAGGAGCAGATCCGCAACTACGAGCAGGTCCGCGACAAGGCGCTGCTCCCGATCAACCGGCAGGACGCCGAGCAGCAGATCACCCGCCTCGCCGGCGTCGCCACCCAGCTCAGCGAGCTGCTGGTCACCTGGGCCAAGAACCAGGGCTACACCGGCAGCCGGCTGCTGCCCTTTGAGCTGGGCCTCGCCCGGGCGCTGCTCCTGGCCAACCGGCCCGGCGACGCGGTGCCGCTCATGGACGCCTGGCTCGAGGAGTTCCCCAACAACTTCGATGTCGTTCTGCTCACCGCCGACTGCCGCATCGCCGCGGCCCGCAAGACCGGCGACCGCTCGGTCGAGACCATCAGCCCCGCGCTGGACCTCTACTACAAGGTCATCCTTTACTACAACAGCCAGCCCGGCGAGAAGCCCCGCCGGTTCTGGGAGGCCTGGCTCAAGGCGCTGCAGACCCTCGACTACGTCGGCGGCAACCCGGCCCGTGAGATCCCCGACAAGGTCCGCATGCTGGAAAACCGGGTCAGCGAGGACCTGGGCGGCCCCGATTTCAAGCCCCGGTTCCAGGAGCTGTACAACCGCCACCTGAACTAGCGGCGGTTTTTCAGCGCTCGCGCCCACCGGACGAGACAGCCCACCGCCGACCCGCTATCATCAGACTCCGCAGTCTTTTGATCGGAGTATCCCCATGGACTACCGCACCGTCCCCGGCACGGACCTGACCGTCTCCCTCCTCGCGTTCGGCAACTTCACCTTCGGCGTGAACTGGTGGATCGACGTCACCGACGCCGAGGCGATCGCCATCCAGAACGCCGCGGTCGACCTCGGCGTGACGTTCTTCGACACGGCCCCCGCCTACGGGAACTGGCGGGCCGAGAAGCTGATGAAGGACACGATCCGCTACGCGGGGCGCGACAGCATCGTCGTCTCCACCAAGTTCGGCTACGCGCTGAAGCAGGACCCCGGCGAGGAGGGCAGCCACCGCGAACGCCGGCAGGACTTCTCCAAGCAGGCCATCAAGGCCGAGTGCGAGCTGTCGCTGGCGAACATGGGGATCGACCGCATCGACCTGTACCAGGCGCACAACCTCAAGCACGCCCACTACACCGACGACCTGTTCGAGGCGATGGACGAGCTGAAGCAGGAGGGCAAGATCGGCTACTGGGGGGTGGCGCTGGGCCCGGCGATCGGCTGGCGCGAGGAGGGCCACGCGGCCGTGCTGCGCTACAAGGTCGACACGATCCAGACGGTCTACAACATGTACGAGCAGGACCTGGGCCGGGAGTTCGGCGAGTGCTGTGAGCACGTGGGCCACGGCGGGGTGATCGCCCGCGTCCCGACCAACTCCGGCATGCTCGACGACGAGTTCGACTCGCCCGACCACGTGTTCCCCGAGAACGACCACCGCAAGTTCCGCGACCGCGACTGGCTGGTGTACGGGCTGAAGAAGAACGACATGGTCCGCCCGATGGCCGAGTCGCTGGGGCTGAACCTCCGGCAGTTCGCGATGCGCTGGCTGGCGATGCAGCCGGCGATGGTGTCGATCGAGCCGAACATCCTCAGCGTCGCGGACGTCGAGGACTACGCGAAGGGCTGCACCGGCGAGCCGCTCCCGCCGGAGATGGTGGACCAGATCGCCGCGTGGTACGCCGACGACTTCGGGCTGGGCGATCGCGCCCACCCCTGCGACCACAAGAGCACCTTCGCCGAGGGCGGCGCCGTCCGCAGCCAGTACGTCCCGCCGGTGCAACTGGCGTGATGCGGCAGGGGCCGAGCGTTTGCGGTCTGGCATTTTGGAGTTCCGCTTGCCCCTCGGCCGCTGGCCCCTCGGCCCCATCCCCCTACAATCCCACGCATGTACGACCGCAAGGCCACTGTCATCCCGCCCGACGCGGACGACGACCCGCTGCCGACGCTCGACCAGTCGCCGGCCGTGCGCTGGCTGCTGTACCTGAACATCGCGGTCTATTTGATCGATTTGGTCCTGCAGATTCAGGTCCACGCGATGAGCGGGTCGTTCCAGACCGGTGTGCTGCGGTACTACGGCAACTTCAACATCCCCCAGGCCATGAACCAGTGGGAGCTTTGGCGGCTGTTCACCTACCAGTTCCTGCACGGCGGGGTGGTGCACCTCGGGCTGAACATGATGGCGCTCTACGTCTTTGGGCCCATGATGGAGAAGTGGTGGGGCACGAAGCGGTTCATCGTGTTCTACCTGCTGTGCGGGGCGTGCGGGGCCTGGCTCATGGCGGTGCTCGCGTGGACGCCGCTGATCCACGCCCAGCCCGGCCAGGCCGGCTGGCTGGTCGGCGCGTCCGGGTCGGTCTTCGGGCTGCTGGTCGGCGTCGCGCTGGTCGCCCCGAAGCTGGAGGTCAAGCTCATCCTCCCCCCGATGTGGATCACCGTCCGCCGGCTCGCGGCGGTCTTCTTCGTCATCTCCGCCGCCGGCCTGCTGATCGACTGGAACGGCGGGGGCAACGCCGCGCACCTGGGCGGCGCGCTGTTTGGCTTCATCCTGATCAAGCGGCCGTGGTCCCTGGACTGGGTCGACCCCAAGGCCCCACGCCTCGACCCGCCGGGCGATGGCGGCATCGATACGTAGCGTTTGTCATGCACGCCGCGTGTCGGAATCAGCCGATAGGATGTTTGGATGGGCTGGCAAGATCGTGAGTATGCGCAGGATGCTGGACCCGGCGGCGCCGGGCCCGTACTGTCTGTGCGTGGTCGGTCGGTGGTTTTCTGGCTAATCGCGATCAACATCGCCGTGTTTGTGCTCGACAAGGTCCTGTTGTCGGCGGGGATTGGGGGTGAACTGGTTTTCATTGCCAGCAACGGTCAGCCCATCACGCTGGGCCGGATGGGGCCGCTGGAGCAGTGGGGTCATTTCTCTGCATACTTCGCAGTGCAGCATGGCCAGGCCTGGCGATTCCTGAGTTTCCAGTTCCTGCACGCCGGGATAGGCCACCTTCTCTTTAACATGCTGGGGCTGTATTTCTTCGGGCCGATGATCGAGCACTATCTGGGTTCGCGTCGTTTCCTCGTGTTCTACCTGTTCAGCGGGGCGGTCGGGTCGTTGTTTTACATTCTGTTCTGGCTGTCAGGGCTGATCCTGTCCAGCCCGATCACGCCCCTGGTCGGCGCGTCGGCAGGGGTGCTAGCGGTCTTGATCGGTGCGGCGACGGTTGCGCCCGAGACGCGGGTCCAACTCCTGTTCCCGCCGATACCGATTCGGCTCAAGACGCTTGCCTGGGTGATTGTGGGGATCGGTGCGTTTACCGTGCTCTTCCGCGGGTTCGAGCAGGGCTCGAACGCCGGCGGCGAGGCGGCACACCTCGGTGGCTGCCTCGCAGGCTACCTGCTCATCCGCCGTCCCGGCCTGCTCAACTTCGTGGGGTCCGGGACCGCTCGCGCTGGGGGTGCAGGCAAACGAAAGAGACGTGTCGCGAAGGGGCCGGATCAGCAGGAGATCGACCGTATCCTGGATAAGGTCCGTGGCGAGGGGCTGGCCAGCCTCACCCGGAAAGAGAAGAAGCTACTGCAGCAGGCGACACAGGCCCAACAGGTCGAGGACCGGCAATGAAGTGGGGCGAGAACGGTCCACCACGCAGGGACCCGTACAGCAGCCGCGGTGTATCCCCGAACGATCAGATTGCTCGGTTGATGCGGTTGCTGGACTGGTCGCTTTCGTTCGGGCGGGTGTGGGGCATCCAGGTCCGTATCCACTTCCTGTTCTTTGCTTTCATCCTCTACCTTTTGGTGACCGGCGACAGCCTGCTCTGGACGGTCAAGGTGATGTCGGTGCTGTTCATCAGTGTGCTGCTGCACGAGTTTGGCCACTGCATCGGCTGCCGTTGGATGAAGGGCAAAGCGGACCGTGTGTTGCTTTGGCCGCTAGGCGGGCTCGCCTCGACTTCGCCGCCGAGGACCCCCGCCGCGCATTTTGTCACGACCGCATCGGGCCCGCTGGTCAACCTGATCCTGCTCGTTGCCGCGTACGCGACACTCTGGTTCACGGTCGAGGCCGACATGCCGGTCGGCTGGAACCCCTTCAACCCTTGGGCAGGATATGTCGCGAGTGACTGGCTCCAGATCGTTGGGCTGGTTTTCATCGTGAACTACCTGCTGCTCCTGCTCAATCTCGCCCTCGCCTTCTACCCGTTTGATGGCGGCCGCCTGTTTCAGGTCGTCCTATGGCTGAAGATCGGCTACTACGCAAGCTTGTACTGGTCGGCCCGGATCGGGCTTTGGGCTTCGATTGCGGTGGGTGTCTTTGGCTTCCTCTCCGGGCAGCGCATGCTGTTTTACATCGCGCTTTTCGGCCTGTTCGAGTGTTACAGGAGGCTGCAAGCTCTAAGGGCCGAGGCCATGATGAGCGACGGGCACTACGCCGTGCAGAGCGAGCCCTCAATCCGCGCACCGCGAGAAGGCCGCCGTGCCGCGAAGGAAGCGAAAGCCCGAAAGAAGCAGGCCGTCGACCGCGCCGAGATCGACCGTATCCTCGCGAAGGTTTCCGAGCAGGGCCTGCAGTCGCTGACCAAGAAGGAGCAGAAGCTGCTCAAGCAGGACACCGAGCGGCTGCGCGGGCACTGATACGCAACATACGGCATAATCGCCCGCCCATGCCCGCGCTGACCTACGAACTCCTCCACCAGGACACGTCCTCTCACGCCCGGCTCGGCCGGGTCACGACGCCGCATGGCAGCTTCGATACCCCCGCGTTCATGCCCGTCGGCACGCAGGGCACCGTCAAGGGGCTCACCCCCGACCAGGTCCGCGCGACCGGCGCGCAGATCGTCCTCGGCAACACCTACCACCTCCTGCTCCGTCCCGGCAGCGAGCTGGTCGCGAAGATGGGCGGGCTCCAGCAGTGGACCGGCTGGCGCGGGCCAATGCTCACCGACTCCGGCGGGTTCCAGGTCTTCTCGCTGGCCAAGACCAACCGTATCGACGAGGACGGCGTCCGGTTTAAGAGCCAACTCGACGGCTCGACCATCGCGCTGACCCCCGAGCGGTCGATGCAGGTCCAGCATGAGCTGGGGGCCGACATCATCATGGCGTTTGACGACTGCCCGCCGGCGCAGGACCTCAGCGACCACCTCAAGCAGCGCCGCGCGTCGCATGCACACACCAAGGCCAACAGCCGCCGCCTCACACGCGGCGGTCGGGCCACGGGCCACGGCGGGGGCTCCGCCGCGTGTGACGCGGCGGCTAGTGCCAAGGATCAAGACGCGGCCCCCGGCGCGATGGACGACCGGGCCTACACCGAGCGCGTGAAGCTCGCCAACGAGCGGACGCTGCGCTGGCTGGACCGGTGCATGGCCTACCACCGCGGCTCGGGGCGCGACGCGGTGCAGGCGCTGTTCCCGATCGTGCAGGGCGGGACCGACCTAGCCCAGCGGGACTGGTGCCTGGAGCGGATCACCCAGCACGACGCCCCGGGCTACGCGATCGGCGGGGTCGCGGTGGGCGAGGGGCCCGACGAGATCCGGCGGGTTGTCGAGCACACGGCCCCGAAGCTGCCCACGGACCGGCCGAGGTACCTGATGGGGGTGGGCTACGAGCGGGATATCGTCGCGGCCGTGCGGGCCGGGGTGGACATGTTCGACTGCGTGCTGCCGACGCGGAACGGCCGGAACGCCGTGGCGTTCACCCCGACGGGCCCGATCCGGCTGAAGAACGCGGGGTTCCGGGACGACCCGCGGCCCATCGTCGAGGGCTGCGACTGCCAGGCCTGTGGCGGGGCAGACCCGCCTTTCAGCCGGTCCTACCTCCGGCACCTGTTCAAGGCCGAGGAGATGCTCGGGCCGACGCTGGTGAGTCTCCATAACCTCCGGCACTTCCAGCGCCTGCTGTTGGACATCCGTCGGGCGATCAGGGACAATGACTGGTCTTTCCTCGCCCGGGACTGGCCGGTCGCGTTTTGACGCGTCCGCCCCGCCGATCCCGCCGGCTGACGCCGGGGTCTCGGTCGGCGAGGCCTGTTCCCGACCCCCACAGGGCCAGACACCATGACGTTCGACCCCTTGTCGATCCCCCTCGCGCAGCTCTCGGACGAGGGCGGCGCCGCGGCCGGCCCCGGCAGCGACAACACCAGCAGCACCACCGGACAGGACAGCACGCCCGGCGACGGCAACACGACCAAGGAGTCCGGCGGGTTCCTCGGCGGCAACGGGTTCTGGATCCTCATGCTCGGCATGGTGGTCCTCTGGATCTTCCTGCTCGGTGGCGGGTCGCGCAAGCAGAAAAAGAAGCAGGCCGAGCTGCTCGCCTCCATGACCAAGGGCTCGAAGGTTATCACCATCGGGGGGATCAAGGGCTCGGTCGTCGAGGTCCGTGACGACGAGGTGCTCGTCAAGGTCGACGAGTCGGCCAACACCCGCCTGCGTTTCTCCAAGGACGCCATCCGCACCGTCGTCAGCGACAGCTCCTCGGGCGACAGCAAATAAGAACCGACCCCGTGTCCCCGGCGTTTCAACAGGCCGGGACGCGATGCGCTGAGCCGCATGCGGCGGGTGCACCCGTGCAACGATCCCTGCCCCGGCCTAGACCCTAGGCCCCAGACCCCAGACCCTACTCTGCCATGGCCATTCTCTTCCTCTGCATCTTCCTGGCGCTGCTCTTTGGCGCGATTGTTTTGTACGTCCTCAACCAGCACTGGTGGAAGGTCTCGCTGATCGCCGGCGTCGTCTTCGGGGCCGTGGCCATGCTCTGGGTCCCGGGCGAGTACGGCCCGCAGCAGCGGCTCAAGGGCGGCATCGACCTGGTCGGCGGGACGACGCTGGTCTACGACGTGACCGTGCCCGAGGGGCAGCTCGCGTCGGACGTGATCGAGCGGACGATGGAGGTCCTCGCCGAACGCGTCGACCCGACGGGCACGCGGAACCTGATCTGGCGTCGCGTCGCGGGCCAACGCATCGAGGTGCAGATGGCCCTGGCGAACAAGGAGGTCCGCGACGCGCGCGAGGCCTACGACGCCGCCCGGACCGCGCTGACCACCGGCAACCTGACCCGCGGCGACCTAGACGCCGCCGTCCGCGCCGAACCCGCCAGCCGGGACGCGATGCTCGATCGCCTGGCCGGGGGCAACGCGGAGCTGCGGGCCCGGCTCGGGGAGATCGCCGCGCTCTTCGACGCGCAGGAAGCCGCAGACGCACGATATGAAGAGGCCCAGCAGCAGTGGAACGCCGTGCCCGCTGAGCTGCGTGATGAGAACATGAACGTGTTTGAGGCGCTGGAGGACGCGGAGACGGCCTTCATCGATGCCGAGCTGGCGTTCCAGGCCGTCGAGACCGAGACGCTGCGGGCGTACGCGTTCAGCATCGGGCAGTTCGACATGCTGGTGGACCTGCCGGCCGAGGAGCTCAGCGAGGAGCGCCGCGCCGCGGGCGAGACCACGCCGCGCGAGGACCGGCTGGCGGAGCTCAAGACGTTCTACCCCAACCACGCCGACCGCCTCCAGGCCGCCTACGACGCGCTGCTGGCGTATGAAGACGTGAAGGGCCCGCTCGACGACCCACAGGACTTGATCGCGCTGCTGCAGGGCTCGGGCGTGCTTGAGTTCCGCATCGCCGCCGACCCGGCGCTGAACCACCGCGGAGCCATCGCCCGGCTGGACAACGACGGCCCCCGCGCCGGCGCGGAAGAAGACTACCGCTGGTTCGAGGTCGACGACCTGTCCAAGTATGTCGAGGCCGAGGAGCTCGAACAGGTCCAGGGCATGCTCCGCGAGACCCTGTCGCCCGACGAGGCGGAGGCCGCGGCCGCGCGGGAGGCGGTCACCTCGTTCTTCGAGACGTACCGCAACGTCGTCGCGCGGGCGTACGCCGGCCGGCTGTACGTGCTGCTGCACAACACCGATGACGAGGCGATGACGCGGGCGGACAACTGGGAGGTGCAGACCGTCTCGATCGGCGCCGACGAGCTGGGCCGGCCCACGGTCGACTTCCGTCTGGACGGCCGGGGCTCGGGCCTGATGCAGCGGATGACCCAGCCCAACGTCGGTCGGCCGATGGCGGTGCTGCTGGACAACATGGTGCTCACCTCGCCGCGGATCAACCAGGCGCTGAGCACGAACGTGCAGATCTCCGGCGATTTCACCCGGGCCGAGGTCAACTACCTCAAGCAGACCATGCAGGCCGGGGCCCTGGAGGGCCAGCTCTCCGAGCTGCCGGTGAGCCAGAAGACGACCGGCCCGCAGCTGGGTGAGGACAACCTGAAGGCCGGCATCGAGGCGGCGTTGATCGCGCTGCTCGTGGTCGCGGTCTTCATGATGGTCTACTACTTCTTCGGCGGGCTGGTCGCGAACTTCGCGCTGGCCGTGAACATGGTGCTCATCCTGGGCATCATGGCGATGATCCAATCGACCTTCACCCTGCCGGGCATCGCGGGCATGGTGCTGACGATCGGCATGGCGGTCGACGCGAACGTGCTGATCTTCGAGCGTATCCGCGAGGAGCTGATGGCCAAGCAGTCGCTCGAGGTGGCCGTGCGGCAGGGCTACAGCAAGGCCTTGTCGACCATCCTCGACGCGAACATCACGACCCTGATCACCTGTGTGATCCTCGGGTACACCGCGACCAGCGAGGTCAAGGGCTTCGCCGTCGTGCTGGGGATCGGCATCCTCGCGACGCTGTTCACCGCGCTGTTCTGCACGAAGGTCATCATCGACCTGTATGTGCGGTTCAGCAAGGCGAAGACGCTGCACATGCTGCCCCTGGCCGTGCCCGGGCTGAGCAAGCTGCTGCACCCCGAGGTGAACTGGATCAAGCTGAGCAAGGTGCTCGTGCCGGTGAGCCTGTTGCTGCTGGTGCTCGGGCTCGCGGAGGCGTTCAACCGCGGGGCGGACCTGCTGGACATCGAGTTCCGCTCGGGCACGCAGGTCGGCTTCGAGTTCAAGCCGACCGGCGAGGAAGAAAACGGCGAGCCGGTGCTCGAGACGCTGCCGATCGACGAGGTCCGCGAGCGGATCAACCTGTTCGGTGAGGTGGCGGAGGCGGTGCAGGAAGACGCCGGGCAGGCGTCCGTCGCCGAGGACCTGAGCCGGCTGATCGAGCTCACGGGCACGGAGCTGGACGCGGACGCGCTGTACGCGCAGGTCGCGGGCGTCGTCGAGCAGGCCCGGACGCAACACGCCGAGCGCGTCGCGGAGTACCACGAGCGGCTGGCGCGGATGCTGGACATGGAGGGCGACGCGGACCGCCTCGCCAGGATTGTGAGCAACGTGCTGGCCGGCGGGGCGCAGGCGGACGTGGCCGATGACCTGTCGGCGATCGTCGCGGGCCTGGAAGAGAAGCAGTCGGCCGACGCCTACTACAAGGCGGTGGTGGACCGGGTGGCGGACGCGCGGGCCTCGCTGCCCGAGCCCGAGCCGATGATCGACTACGCCAACTTTGATGGCGACAACCTCGTGACGACCGGCCGGCAGGCGGGCTCGGGCTACAGCGCCTCGATGCTCATCACCGACAGCCGGGGCGTGACGGGCCTGCTCAAGCTGGCGTTCGACGACAAGCTCGAGACGACGCAGGTCGTCAGCTACGACGGCCAGGAGCTGAGCGTCGCGCAGGCGGCGAAGTTCGTCCAGGCGATCACCGACAACTCGCTGGAGCGGGTGTTCGACGGGGCGTACCGCGCCGACGGCGACCGCGACGACGTGTCGGCGTACCGCGGCGGCGTGGCGATCGTGATCGACGGGATGAGCCCGCCCCAGAGCGCCGAGCAGGTGCTGGACCGCGTCTCCCGGATGCGCCGCCAGCCCCCGCACGACACGCTGGGCGCCCGCAGCTACGACGTGATCCCCCTGACCCGCGCGGACCAGGGCGGCGCGGACGCCGACGGCAACCTGCTGTACGACGCGGTCGCGGTCGTGGTGAAGGACGACTACACGGACTACGACCAGCAGCTCGCCGACTTCAACAACGCCGAGGGCCTGGCGGCGACGGAGTGGGCGCTCGTGCGCGACGCGATGCAGCGGGACGCGAGCTTCAGCGACGTCACCGTGTTCAACAGCCAGGTGTCGGGGACGATGAAGCAGACCGCGCTGGTCGCGATGTTCCTGTCGCTGCTGGCGGTGGTGGTCTACATCTGGGTCCGGTTCGGCAGCATCCGCTACGGGCTCGCCGCGATCGCCGCGCTGGTCCACGATGTGTCGATCTCGCTGGGCATGATCGCGCTGGCGGGCTGGGCGTACAAGGTGCTCGGCGAGGACTCGGCGATCTCCAACCTGCTGCTGCTGGACCCGTTCAAGGTCAACCTCGCGATCGTCGCGGCGCTGCTGACGATCGTCGGCTACTCGCTGAACGACACGATCGTCGTGTTCGACCGTATCCGAGAGAACCGCGGCCGGCTCAGCCGGGCGACGCCGGCGATCATCAACGACTCGATCAACCAGACGATCAGCCGGACCCTGATGACGTCGCTGACGACGTTCCTCGCGGTGATCGTGCTGTACGTGCTCGGCGGGCCGGGCGTGCACGGCTTCGCGTTCGCCATGGTGATCGGTGTGCTCGTCGGGACCTACTCGTCGGTGGCGATCGCGAGCCCGATCCTCATCATCGGGACCAAGGGCCAGGGCCCGACCGGCGGGCCGGTGTCGCGGCCCGAGCCGCGGCCGGACGTGCTCGACGCCCCCGACACCGCCGAGCCGGTGGTGTAGCGTCAGACGCGCCAATCCAATCCAACGACAAGGCCGTGGCGCTACGCCGCGGCCTTGTGCGTTTACGTCTGGATGTAGACGTCGAAGCGCACGGCCTTGCCCTTGTGGACCACGCTCGGTGCCCGGCCGGCGTCCAGCGGGGGGGCGTGCAGCGGGCGCTTCACCGCGACACGGTGGGCACCGGTCGCCAGCGCGGCGGCGAGCAGGGCGTCGGCATCGTCGTCGTCCCCCGCGAGCATCCGCAGCACGCGCATCGGTTTGCGTTCCGCGGCCCGGCGCCCCTGCGGGAACATCGGGTCCAGGACGATGACGTCGGGGTTGTCGTGTTCGTTTGAGGGGTGTTGTAACGCCTGCATCGCGTTGCCGTGACGCAGTGTGATCCGGCCCGCGGTTTCGGGCTGGGTTTTTGCCGCCCGCGCTAGCGCATCCTCCACGAGCGCCGCGATGACCGGCTGACGCTCGAACGCCTCGACCACGCAGCCGTTCGCTGCGAGCAGCCAGCCGTCTTCGCCCAGCCCGGCGGTACAGTCCACGACGCGCGGGCGGTGCGCGTTGCCCTTCTTGATGCCCACCGCCTTGAGCAGTGGGTTGTTCAGCGAACGCCCGGCCGGCGAGGTCGTGTCTAGCTTCGACAGGTCCGCGTAGACCGGCCTGCCGCCGGCGAGCTCGCCCCGCTCGACGCGCAGCTCCAGGCGGGCCGGCGTCACCACCAGACGCAACGCGCACCCCGGGTCGCCGAGCCGGAGGACGGGCAGCCCGAGCGTGCCGGCGAGCGCGTCGGCACGCTCGATCAGCCGCTGGTCGTACGGCGGGTCGGCGGAGAGGGCGATCGTGAAAGGCATCTCTTGGTCGTGTTGCGTGGGGCAGGCGGGTTGGCGAGCGTTGTCCGCAGTGTGGGGTGGGCTTGTTTGGCAGCGCCCCGCCGCGAGTGACGCGGCGGCTATCCTAGTGCGATAGAACAAGCGTCTTGGAATAGCCGCCGCGTCACACGCGGCGGGGCGTTGCCATGGTGGGTCGCGCTCACGGACGAACTCTCTCCACTCTACGGACGAACCGCTAGTCCCTGGCGTTGGCCTCGGCCTCGGCGAGCTGACGCTCGTAGCGCTGCTTGTTGGTCCGGCTGTCCATCAGGACGTGGACCCGGTCGCGGTGCTGCGCGGGGATCGCGTCGTCCAGCACCTGCCGGACCTGCGCCAGGTGCGTCCGCCGGGACAGGTGCGTGAGGATGACCGTCGGGCACGAGGACATCTCCAGCAGCCGGACGATGTCGTCCAGGTGCAGGTGCTTGCCGATGCTCGCGCGCTTGCGGTGGCCCGGCTCGAGGAAGGTGCACTCGGTGATGAGCACCTTCGCGTCCAGGACCTCGGGCCGGTCGAAGTGCCTGCCCCAGAGCGTGTCGCCCATGTAGGTGACCAGCGGGATCTCGTGGGTCTCGGTGATCGCCTCGCCCTTGTCTTTGAGCTTGACCAGCTGCTCCTGCGGGAGCCCGACGAGGTCGGCGCGGAGCTTGCTGCGGAGCTCGACACAGGCGTAGCCCAGCGAGGGGACCGTGTGGACCGTGCTGAAGGCGCGGAGGACGACGTTGCCCTTGAGCGGGACCTGTTTCTCGGGTTCGAGGGTGACGATCTCGTAGGGCGTGCGCTGGCGTTCGATGCCGACGAGCGCATCCATCAGCCCGCGGATGGGCTGTTCGAGGTCGGGGTGGCAGACGACGGTGCCGGTGCCCATGCCCTGGAAGTGGCGCTGCGAGAAGTAGTAGATCAGCGAGGCGATGTGGTCCATGTGCCCGTGGGAGAGGGCGATGATGTTGGACGACAGCAGCGCCCGCGGGCACTCGCCGATATCAAAGCACAGGTCCAGCTCGGGGACCTGGACGGCGGTGGCTTCGCCGGCGATGGAGACGCCCTGGATGCGGTAGGGCGGCGCGTAGATGAAGCCGAGCTGGGGTCGGCGGACGGGTTCTTTGGGCAGCATGTCGGGTCCACACGGTCAGCGGGGTGGGCCGGCGGCACAGGTGCTGACCGTGGGACGGCTGCGGGCCGGCAGGAACAGGCCGAGCGGGGATCGAACCCGCCGGGCGGCGATCCGATTCGCCACCCGTCCCGGCCGGTGTATGCTTTAGCGACGTACACCGGCCGCGGCCGAGACTCTTGTGCCCGACGCTGCCGGGCACCCACGGAGTATCCCAGCCCCGCCCGTGCTTGGCAACACGCCGCGCCCCGCCCCGATGCCGGACCCCAACATGGCTGTAGACCGCACGCCCGTCCCGCCGCTGTGCCCCGCGTGGGCGGGTGTCGCGTGCCCGGTCGTGGGCATGGTGCACCTGCGGGCGTTGCCCGGTGCGCCGGGCTACGGCGGGTCGATGCGGCCGGTCATCGCCGCCGCGGTGCGCGACGCCGAGCGGCTGGAGCAGGGCGGGGTCCACGGGCTGATGCTCGAGAACTTCGGGGACGTGCCGTTCTTCAAGGGCCCGGTCCCGGCCGAGACGGTCGCGGCGATCACGGCCGCCGCGTCCGCGGTCCGCGGGGCGGTGGGCCTGCCGCTGGGCATCAACGTGCTCCGCAATGACGGCGAATCGGCGCTCGGCATCGCCGCGGCGGTCGGGGCGGCGTACATCCGGATCAACGTGCTGAGCGGCGCGGCCCTGACCGACCAGGGCGTGATCGAAGGCCGGGCCGCGCAGGTCATGCGCCGACGGGCGGCGCTCGGCGCGGCCGAGGTGAAGGTACTGGCCGACGTGCGGGTGAAGCACGCGGCCGCGCTGGCCGAGCGCGACCTGCAGGACGAGGTCGAGGAGCTGGTCTTGCGGGCCGGGGCCGACGGCGTGATCGTCTCGGGCAGCGGGACGGGCAAGCCGACCGACCCGCGGTTGCTCGAAGAGGTCGCCGGCTACTGCGCGGGCCGGCCGGTGTTCGTCGGCAGCGGTGTCGATGCGGCGTCGGCCGCGGCGCTCGCGCAGCACGCCGGCGGGCTGATTGTCGGCACGTCCGTGAAGGAACACGGCGATGTCGCCCGCCCGGTCGACCCCGAGCGCGTCCGCGCCGTGGTCGAGGCGGCCTGCGCGGCCGCAACGCGCTAGAGTGGATTGCAACCGATGAGCCCACGCCAGCCGCCCAGGACGACGACCGACCCCCGCACCGAGGCCGCGGCCGCGCCGCCCGCGCAGGACGTCTCTTCGACCAACAGCCCGCCGACCGAGGACTTCCCCTACCGGCTGCTGTTCGAGCGGGCGATGGATGCGGTCTTTATCAGCGACCTGAAGGACCGCATCATCGATGCGAACCTCGCGGCGTGCGAGCTGTACGGCTACACCCGCGAGGAGCTGTCGGGCATGCACGTCAACCAGCTCCAGGCCCCCGAACGCCGGGGCAAGCAGGGCACCGTGATCGAGAACGAGCTGGAGCGGCACGCGGGCCACTCCTTCGAGACGATCGATATCCGCAAGGACGGCACGCGCATCGACGTGGAGGTCACGACCTCGCTGATCCACACGCAGCAGGGCCCGCTGGCGATGTCGATCGCGCGCGACATCAGCGAACGCAAACAGATCGAGCGGGCCCTCCGCGACAACGAACGCCAGCTCCGCCAGTCCCAGCGCATCGGCCGCATCGGCAGCTGGGAGTACGAGCTGGCCACCGGCGCGCTGCAGTGGTCGATGGAGCTGTTCCGCCAGTTCGAGCGCGACCCGGCCCGGGGCCAGCCCGACCTGGACGCGGCGCTCAAGGCCTACGGCGACGAGGGCGGCCGGCAGGTCCGCGACGCGATCGAGCGGGCCGCGGAAGACAAGCAGCGCGTCGAGTTCGACCTCGCCTTCCACATGCCCAGCGGCCTCCAGGGCGTCCACAACATCGTGCTCCTGCCGCTGGTCGACCACGACGGCGTTGTGCTCAAGGTGATCTGCACGACCCAGGACATCACCGACCGCAAGCAGGCCGAGGAGGCCGTCCGCCGCCTGAACTCCCAGCTCGAGGCCCGCGTCGGCGAGCGGACCGCGCAGCTCGAGGAGGCACGGCGACGCCTGGAGTCCGTGCTCGAGTCCAGCCCGGCCGTCACCTACATCGCCTCGGCCGAGGGCGAGATGCCCACGCGCTACGTCAGCCCGAACCTGCTCTCGCTGTTCGGCTACCAGCCCAGCCGGGCGGTCTCGCACCCGTTCTTCCTCCGCAGCCGGATCCACCCCGAGGACCTGCACCGGGTCAACGAAGAGGTCCGCCGGCTCAAGACCCACGGCACCGCCGCGCTGGAGTACCGCTTCCTCCACGGGTCGGGCCAGTACAAGTGGGTCCGTGACGAGTTGCGGCTCTCGCGCAGCCCCGACGGCCGTCCCAGCGAGATCGCGGGCATGCTGACGGACATCTCCCAGCGCCGCCTGGCCGAGCAACGCCTCGAGCTCATCCAAGCCGCCGTCGAGCAGGTCGCCGACGGCGTGGTCATCACCGCGCCCAGCCGGGAGGGCAACCACGAGCCGATCGTCTACGCCAACCCCGCCTGTGTCGGGCTCACCGGCTACGCCCTCGACGAGCTATTGGGCAGCGAGCCGAGCATGCTTTACGGCGAAAAGGTCTCTCACACCGTGATCGAGAACCTCCGCCGCCAGATCCACGCCTGCCTGCCGTTCGATATCGAGATGGGGCTGCACCGCGCTGACGGCGAGCCGTTCGACGCCGAGCTGACCTTCACGCCGCTGCTCTCCCAGAGCGGTCGGCCGACGCACTGGGTGACCGTCATGCGCGACATCACCCAGCGCAAGCGTGATGCCGAGCTGGCCCAGCTCCACCAGAACGAGCTGGCCCACGTCACCCGCCTGAGCACGATGGGCGAGATGGCGTCGGGCCTCGCGCACGAGCTCAACCAGCCCCTCGCCGCGATCGCCAACTACGGCCAGGGCGTGCTCCGCCGCCTCGACGCCGGGCAAGCGCGCCGGGAATCGGTCGAGCCCGCCATCCGGCAGATCGTGACCCAGGCCGCGCGGGCCGGCGAGATCATCCGCCGCCTGCGCGACTTTGTCACCAAGCGCGCGACCCACCGCTCCACCGTACAGATCAACGCGCTGGTCAAGGACGTCATCGCGTTGGCCTCGCGCGACGTCGCCGAGCACGGCGCATCGGTCAAGACGGCGCTGGCCAAGAACCTGCCGGAGATGCTGCTCGACTCGATTCAGATCGAGCAGGTCGTCCTCAACCTGATCCGCAACGCCGCCGAGGCGATGTCCGCCTGCCCCAAGGGCACCGACCGGACGATCCAGGTCACGACCTCGCTCGAATGCGAGTCGGTGGTCATCGCGGTCCGCGACAACGGCGTGGGGCTGACCCGCGACCAGCTCGACCACCTGTTCGACCCGTTCTATACCACCAAGCAACAGGGCATGGGCATGGGCCTGACCATCAGCCAGTCCATCATCGAATCCCACGGCGGCCGGCTGCGGGCACGCAACAACCCCGACGCCGGCGCAACCCTATGGATTACCCTACCGGCCAGCGGAACCGATTGAGAATGGTTATTTTCTAGGTTATAAACGTGTGTGGCCCGGTGACGGTGCCGCCGCGCCCGCGTCCCGACACGGCCCCCAGGTGACCCGCAGAGCAGGCATGATGAAGAGTGAGCAGACGGTGTATGTGGTGGACGACGACTCGGCGGTCCGGGAGTCGCTGCAGTGGCTGCTCGAATCGGTCGAGCTCAACGTCAAAGGGTTCGCCTCCGCCAACGAGCTGCTCGCCGAGGCGAACGAAGAGTGGCGCGGCTGCCTCGTTGTGGACCTCCGCCTGCCGGGCATGTCCGGGCTGGACCTGATGGACCAGCTCAAGCGCCGCGGGGTCAAGCTGCCGTCGATCATGATCACCGGGCACGGCGACGTGTCCGCCGCGGTCCGCGCGATGAAGGCCGGCGCGATCGATTTCATCGAGAAGCCCTTCAACGACGAGATCCTGCTCGACCGTATCCGCGCCGCGCTCGCGATCGACGTCGAGCAGTACGAGTCCGAGGAGTACCGCCGTGAGATCACCGCCCGTGCCGACCGCCTGACGCCCCGCGAGGTGCAGGTCATGGGGCTGGTGGTGCAGGGCATGCTCAATAAGCAGGTCGCGACCGAGCTAGGCCTGTCGCACAAGACCATCGAGGTCCACCGCGCCCACGTGATGGAGAAGATGCAGGCCGGCTCGCTGGCCGAACTGGTGCGCATGTCCATCGTCCTGGAGCGTGCCCAGCAGGCCTGAGTTGGCCTATCAAGGGCCTTCAAACGAACGAGCGAAAATGAAAAGCCCCCGGCCGTGGCCGGGGGCTTGTTGTGTGTCAGCCGAACGCGGTGCGTCGGGGTTACTTGATGAACAGCATCTCCTGGTACGTCGGCAGAGGCCAGAGGTCGTCGGCGACGACCTGCTCCAGCGCGTCCGCGGTCTCGCGCACCGCCTCCATCGCCGGCTTGACCGTGTCGCAGCAGTGCTGCGCGTGGGCCAGGACCGAGCGGAAGCTGTCCTTGGCCATCGCCTCTTCCAGCTCCACGATCCGGGTCTGCAGCTGCTTGACCAGCTTCGTCACGTAGTCCAGCGTGTCGGTGTCGAACTCGTAGCCCACGGTCTGCAGCGCCGTGCACGTCGCGGCCAGCTCGCTCTGGTAGCGGATCGCGGCGGGGAAGATCATCGTCTTCGCGATCCGCCGGGTCAGCTTCGACTCGACGTTCAGGTTGAGGATGTACTGCTCGAGGAACGTGTCCTGACGCGACTCGAGCTCGCGCTTGGTCAGGACCTTGTACTTCTTGAACAGGTCGATGGTGGACTTGGTGGTGTACGCGGTGAGGGCGTCGGGCGTCGTGCGGATGTTAGGCAGCCCGCGCTTCTCCGCCTCCTTGTGCCAGGCGTCCGAGTAGCCGTCGCCGTTGAAGATCACCGGCCAGGCCTCGGAGACCGCGGACTTGATCGCGGCGGTCACCGCGTCGTTCAGCTTCTTGGGGTCGCCCTTGGTCTTGGACTCGATCTCGGCGGCGAGCTCGTCCAGCGACTCGGCCAGCGCGGTGTTCAGCGACGCCAGCGGGCCCGCCAGCGACTGCTTGGACCCGACGGCGCGGAACTCGAAGCGGTTGCCCGTGAACGCGAAGGGCGAGGTGCGGTTGCGGTCGCCGGCGTGCTTGGGCAGCGGGGGCAGCGAGTCGACGCCGATCTTCAGCGTGCCCGCCTTCTTGGACGACTTCGCGCCGCCTTTGCGGATCTGCTCGAACACGTCGGTGAGCTGGTCGCCCAGGAAGATCGAGATGATGGCCGGCGGCGCCTCGTTCGCGCCCAGGCGGTGGTCGTTGCTCGCCGACGCGATGCCCGCCCGCAGCAGAGCGGCGTGCTTGTAGACCGCCTTGATCACCGCGGTGCAGAACACCAGGAACTGCGCGTTGTCGTGCGGCGTGTCGCCCGGGTCCAGCAGGTTGCCGACCTCCGAGCTCCCCAGCGACCAGTTCAGGTGCTTGCCCGAGCCGTTGAGGCCGGCGAACGGCTTCTCGTGCGTGATGCAGGCCAAGCCGTACTTCTTCGCCAGCTTCTCCAGCACGATCATCACCAGCTGCTGGTGGTCGGTCGCGACGTTGGCCGTCTCGAAGATCGGGGCGATCTCGTACTGCCCGGGCGCGACCTCGTTGTGCCGCGTCTTCACCGGGATGCCCAGCTTGAACAGCTCGCGCTCGGTCTCCAGCATGAACGCCAGCACACGCTCGGGGATCGCGCCGAAGTAGTGGTCGTCAAACTCCTGGCCCTTCGGCGACGGGGCACCGAACAGCGTCCGGCCGGCGGTCACCAGGTCGGGCCGGGCGTAGTAGAAGTTTGCGTCGACCAGGAAGTACTCCTGCTCCGCGCCGGCGGTCGCCTTGATCGAGCCCTTGACCTCCGTGCCGAAGAGCTTGAGGACCCGCTGTGCCGCGGAGTCCAGCGCCGACATCGAACGCAGCACCGGCGTCTTCAGGTCCAGCGCCTCCCCGGTCCACGACACGAAGACGGTCGGGATGCACAGCGTCGCGCCGTTGGGGTTCTCCAGAATGTACGCCGGGCTCGTCACGTCCCAGGCCGTGTACCCGCGGGCCTCGAAGGTCTGGCGGATCCCGCCGTTGGGGAACGACGACGCGTCGGGCTCGCCCTGGATGAGCTGCTCGCCGGAGAACTCGGCGATCGAGCCGCCCTCGCTGTCGGGCACCATGAACGAGTCGTGCTTTTCCGCGGTGAACCCGGTCAGCGGGTAGAAGACGTGGGCGTAGTGCGTCGCGCCCTTCTCCAGCGCCCAGGCCACCATCGACGAGGCCACGACGTCCGCCAGGTCCGTGTCCAGCGGCGAGCCGGACTCGATCGTCTTGATCAGCGACTTATACGCCGCCTTGGGCAGCCGCTGCTTCATGATTTGGGGCGAGAACACGTTCTCGCCGAACACCTCGCCGGTGTGGACCTCCTGAAACGAGAAGGCCTGGTCCACGGGTTTGATCGACGTCACGGCCTTGATGGCGTCCATACGGGATGCGCTACCACTCATCTCTAGCAAGCTCCAGGTGCGGGGAAGGGGGGTTTACGGTTCAACAATCCGTCCATTCTCGCGGCGGATCGGTTCCGTGCAGAAGTATAAACAGGCGGCATCAGCCACGCAATGCCGTCCCAGTAGACCAAATCCAGCATGATTGCCTAAAATTTAGGCAATTGAGATCTGGTGGTCCCTGTCCTGCTTGGTTGGAAACCCCGGAGGGGCGTTTCGTTGGTTGTTAGCGCCGGATTGACACGCCTCGCCCCGCGTCCTATGATGCCGGGCCAACCTGATTGCGGGGTAGAGCAGTCTGGTAGCTCGTCGGGCTCATAACCCGGAGGTCACAGGTTCGAATCCTGTCCCCGCTATTCCAGCTCTGAAAGGGACTTGCGTCATCGCAGGTCCCTTTTTTTATGTGGAGAAACAGGGCGGCCACTGTGGGGGATTCAGCGAGGGGCGTGGTTTCGCTTGGACGTGCAGATTGAGACGGCAGGGGCGCGCGACTGCGGCGGTGGGTCGCCTAGACGGGGTAGACGACCGGGTGGGTCAGGCCGTTCTTGGGGGCCATGTACTCGACCGAATCCACGAGGGTGTCCAGCCCGACGAACCAGAGGTTTTCCGGTTCGCTGAGGAGGTTCATCGCGTACTGGCGCGCGGCGGCTTCGAGCTGCTGCCAGACCGGCTCGACCATGGTCTGGCTCTCGAGGACGCGCATCGTGCCGGTGAGCTTTACGACCTCCTCGTCCCGGCTGTCGGAGAACAGCCAGCACACCCGGCTGTTGTTGGTGAGGTGGTCGAGCTTGCGGCTGCCGCGCACCGTCAGCGAGAGCACGCGAGACAGGCCCGGTCCGTCCGGCACGCCCGCCATCCATCGGGTGTGCGGTGTGCCGTCGCCGGCGACCGTCGTCAGCGCTCCGACGATCCGGGCCTCCATCACCCGGCGGGCGGCGGCGATCACTTCTTCATATGGCAATTCAGGGGTCGTCATGTCATTGGGTCCGTTGGCGGAGTCAGCCCGGGCCGTCTCGCAATCCGCGGACGCGCACCTGCAAACTATACCGGCCCCGGCCTGGGCCAACAGGTATGCGCCCTTCGCCGGTGCGCGTTGCCTGGCCGCATGGCGGGGGTGGGTGAGTGGGGTGGGCTCAACGGGCCGGGGGGGGAGGGCGATTATAAAAAGATAAACTGATCGCAATATCTTGACATAGGCCGCCGGGTCGGGTACGCTCGGGGCGTCAACCCACCCGGCCCGTCCACGGGCCGGACCGCACACTCACCCGAGGTATCGTGATGAAACGCTTCAGTGTCGCCCGGACCCTCCCGCTCCTTGCCGCCGCGCTCGCGCTGCCCGCCGCGGCTCAGCACGCCGACTTCGTGCTGTTCGGCGAGCCCGACGCGGACGCCGCCGCAGTGCCCGCAAACCAGCGGTTCGTAGCCCCGGTCACCTCCCCGTACTTCGCTGAGAACTCGTTCATCACCAGCGACGTGCGCGCCTGGTACCTCTATCACGAGTTCCCCAACAACGTGCTCGGCGGGGACGTGCAGGTCGCCGCGGTACAGGTCCGCCTGGCGCTGACGGATCGGCTTCAGCTGGTGGCGTATAAGGATGGCTACGCGTGGTTCGACGACACCGTTGTCAACGACCAGGGGATGATGGACATCGCGGCCGGCCTGAAGTGGAACTTCTACCGCGACCTTGAGGCGCAGCTGAGCATGGCGCTGGGCGTGGGCTACGAGATCGCGGCCGGCGACGACGATGTGCTGCAGGACGACGACGAACTGCGTCTGTGGTTCTCCGCCGACAAGGGCTTCGACGACCTGCACGTGGGCTTCACCTTCAACTACTTCTATCCGACCGGCGGCGAAGACGCGCTCGGCGACGCGGAGCGCATCTCCTGGCACGTCCACCTCGACTACTACCTCTGCGAGTGCTTCAGCCCGGTCATCGAGTTCAACGGCTACCACACGATCGATGCGAGCAGCACGATGCCCCTGCCTTTTACCGGCATCGATGTCACCAACCTCGGCGGCGGGGAGTCCGAAGACGTGATCACGATGGGGATCGGTGGGGCCTTCCGCCTCAGCGAGGACCTCTCCCTGCGGATCGGTTACGAGTTCCCGCTGACGGACGATATCGACCTGTTCGGCGACCGGTGGACGCTGTCCCTGGCCTGGGAGTTCTAGTTCTGCCCTGCAGCGTTGGCAGGCGTGTCTGCGGCGTTTGAGGAAGCCGGTGTCCGGTCAGTGGAGGAGGCTGGCCGGCGCCGGTTTTAAGGATGTTCCGATGGTTAGATCGTCTGATCGGGTACAATCCGGGTGCCGCGACACCTGCCGTGTCGCGGGCAGTCGGACGACGCCCATGATGTACTCCACCACCTGTTCCTACGCGATCCGCGCGCTCTGCCGGCTCGCGCTCATCGACCCGGAGGGCTACGTCCGTATCCAGGAGGTCTGTGAGGGCAGCGCGCTGCCGTCGTACTTCGTCGCGAAGATCTTCCGCGACCTTGTTCGCGCGGGCCTGCTCAAGAGCGCCAAGGGGCGCGGCGGGGGCTATGCGCTGGCACGGCCGGCGAAGGAGATCCGGCTGTTCGATATCGTCGATGCAATCGACGGCATCGCGCAGTACCAGCAGTGCGTTGTCGGTCTGGAGCAGTGCAACGACAAGCAGCCCTGCCCGCAGCACGAACACTTCAAGGCGATCCGTCAACGCATCCTCAGCTACCTGAATAACACGTCGCTGGCGGACATGAGCAAGGCGCTGAACAAGAAGCTCGACATCCTCGGGATGACGCTGCCGACGATCGACGGCAACCAGATCCCCGCAGACTAAGAAGGGCTCGGACGGGAGGGTGCGGTTGCCGCTGCGGTCATGCGCGTGGTTCGCGGTTGCTGTCCGGCTCGTCGGTGTCGTCGTCAAACAGCATGCGCACGGCCGGGGTGTCCAGGTCGTCGAACTGCCCCCGCCGCACCGCCCACAGGAACGCCGCCAGCCCGGTGCCGGCCAGGACGAGCGCGATCGGGATGACGAGGTAGAGCACGGACATTACGCGGGCTCCAGCGTATCCGGGTCCGGCGTGCGCGGCGCGCGCCACTGACCGCCGAGGGCGAGGGTGAGCACGGTCGCGCTGCTCAGCGGCATGAGCACCGCGGCGAGCAGGGGGGTGATCATCCCCGCCGCGGCCAGCGAGACGACCAGCGCGTTGTAGCCCAGCGAGACGGCCAGGTTCCGTCTTACTGTGCGCAGGGTCTGCTGGCTGAGCGCGAGGAACTCGGCGAGCGGCGCGACCCCCGGGCGGGCGAGGTAGACATCCGCCGCGGCGAGCGATGCCTCGGCCCCGCCGCTCGCCGCGATCCCCAGGTCCGCCGCCGCGAGCGCGGCCGCGTCGTTCACGCCGTCGCCGACCATGGCCACGGCCTGATGGCCGGCGGGGCCGTGCTGAGCCGCGCGGACGAGTTCGAGCTTGCCCTCGGGTGGGATCCCGCCGAGCACGTCTGCATCGTCGAGCCCGACCGCCGAGCCGACGCGCCGTGCGATGTCCGGCTGGTCGCCCGACACCAGTTGCAGCCGCCAGCCCATCCGCCGGGCCTGGCGGAGCGCGGCCGACGCGTCGGCGTGCATGCCGTCCCCGACCCGGGCGAGCCCGGCGACGCATCCGTCGAGCGCCACCAGCACGGGCGTGTGACCCTGGGCCGCGGCCTCGGCCGCACGATGCGCGAATCGCTCAGGCACCGCAACCGCCAGGCGCTGCATCATGCCGATCGAGCCCGCGGTCAGCCGGCCGATGGGCAGGTTAGCCTCGATGCCGTCGGGGTGGTGGGTGGTCGTGACGTCGCCCACGCCCGAGCCGTCGGGTGCCGCGTCGTCTTTCAGGCCCGCCGCCAGCGCGATCCCGACCGGGTGCGTGGAGGTCAACTCCGCGTGGGCTAGCCAGGGCTTGAGCGACGCGTCGCCGTCCCAGCCGAGCCATTGCATCCGCCCGGTGGTGAGCGTGCCGGTCTTGTCGAGCAGCATGAGCCCGCCCCTCGCGGCGCGTTCGAGCGCGCTGCCGGACTTGACAAGGATGTCCCGCCGGGCTGCCCGGCCGATCGCGACCGCGAACGTCAGCGGCGTCGCCAACCCCAGCGCGCACGGGCACGCGACGATCAGCAGCGCGACGGTGTGGTCCACCGCCAGCCCGATGTCGGCGACGCTCCACGCGGCGAACACCATCAGCGCAATCAGTGATACCGCCACGACAAACCAGCCGGCGATCCGGTCGGCGGCCTGGACGATCGCGGGCTTGCTCTCCAGGCCGTCCTCGACGAGCGTCATCAGCCGGCCGACACGGGTGTCGCCGCCCAGCCGGGTCACGCGCAGGGTGATGCGCCGGCCCACGATCTGGGTCCCGGCGTGGGCGTCGTCGCCGGGCGCGATGTGGACCGGCCGGGACTCGCCGGTGAGCAGCGCCGCGACGACCGACGCGTTCCCGGTAAGGACCTCACCGTCGGCGGGGACGATGCCCCCGGGCAGGACCTCGACCTCGTCGCCGACCGTCAGCGCCTCGAGCGGCACGGTCTCGAATGCACCCGACGCGTCGCGGCGTCGGCAGTCGCCAGGCGTGAGCGAGGCCATGAGCGATACCGCGTCGTCGGCCAACCGCTGCTGGCGGAACTGGATGTAGCGCCCGACCAGCAGCAGGAACACGAGCACCGCCAGCGAATCAAAGTAGATGTCGCCTTGGCCGAGCACGACGTTGACCGTGCCGGCCACGCCGCCGACGCCGAGCGCCAGCGCGATCGGCAGGTCCAGGTGCGGGCTCCGCGCGACCAACGCCGCCCACGCGCCGCGGAAGAACACCCGGCCCGGGCCGAGCAGCGCCACCGCCCCCAGCCCCGCACCCAGCCAGCGGAAGAACTGGTCGTACTGCCGCTCGATCCCGCCCCAGAGCCCGGCGTACTGCGCGATCGCCAGCAGCATGATGTTGCCCGCCAGCGCCCCGGCCAGGCCGATATGCATGAGCTGCTTGCGCTCCTCGTTGCGGCGTGCGGCCTGGCGCGACAGACCCTTGGCCGGGTGGGGGCGGTAGCCGAGCGTGTCCAGCGCCTGCGCAATCGCGGAGAGCTTGACGCGCGTCGGGTCCCAGGTGACGCGGACCGTCGCCTGCCGCATGCTGAGCCGTGCCTCGACCACGCCGTCGCCCGCGTCTTCGCCATACGCGCTGCGCACAACGCGTGGCAGCTTCTCGATCAGCCACACACACGCCGCGCAGTGCACACCCTCCAGCCGAAGGTCGACCGAGCACAGCCCGCTCTGCATCGGCCGGACGTGTGCCGCGTGGAAGGTTTCGGTGTCGAACGACGTGAACCGGCCCTGCTGTACCGCGTCGCTGCGGCCGAGCGCTTCGCCGACACCGCCGGACGTATCGCGCAGTCGGTAGTAGGCGTCGAGCCCGCAGCCATGGATGACCTGGTAGGCGGCGCGGCACCCGGCGCAGCAGAACTGCTGGTCCGCGCCGGGCTCGATGAGCCCACGGGGCACGGGCAGCGCGCAGTGCGTGCATGCGACCGAGCGCGGCGGGGCCGGTGCCGCGGGTTCGATGGCCGGGATAGCGGGGCTAATGCTCATCGTGCTCGCAGCAGGCGGGGGTCTGTTCGTGGAGCCCCTGCACACGCTGTACCTCGGCATCGGCGGCGTCGCTGCTTGGCGCAGCGGAGGCGGATGCCTGGGCCTGGGTTTCCAGGAGCGCCTGCGCGTCGAGCCCGGCCCGGCCGGCGAGGGTCCAGAGCCCGACCGCGATGACGGCGAGGGATGTGATCGCCGGCAGCTTCTTGCCGAGCAGGCCGGTGAATTGTTGAACGCACGCGCCCAGCGACGCCATGACCGGCAGCGTGCCGAGCCAGAAGACCGCCATCGTCACCCCGCCCCAGAGCGGGCTCGCGGTGCCGGCGGCGGTGATCGCAAAGGCGTACAGCCAGCCGCACGGCAGGAGCGTGGTCAGCAGCCCGATGACCAGCGCCCGGCGGGTGGGGCTCAGCGTCATGGCGAAGCGTTGGCCGGCGATCATCGCGCGCTGCATGAATGCCGGGACGGGCCAGCGCATCGACGACCGGCCCGCCGCGTGCATCAGCGCGATCACGCCGAAGCCGACCATCAGCAGCCCCGCCAGGACCGCGGCGGCCCGGCTGATCCCGGCCAGCGCGCCGCCGAAGTTCACCAGCGCGCCCACCGACCCGGCGACCACGCCCAGCAGGACGTACGTCACCAGCCGGCCGCCGTTGTACGCGGCGTTCAGCCGGACACGCTGCTTCGAGGGGGTATCGAACCCACCGACCGCGAACGCGACGAAGGCGCCGCACATGCCCGCGCAGTGCAGCGAGCCGAGCAGACTCGCCACGAACACCGCAACGATCAACGCGGTCAACGTGTCCCCCCTTCGTAAGCCCCGCGGACGTAGGTCTTGTCCGTCTGGACATAGCGGTCGTCGTCATGGGTGACCGTAAGAGTGATGTCCCACACGCCCTCGCTGCGCATGTCCAGCGTCGCCGCGTAGTGCCCCGGCTCATCGGCGGGCGACAGGTCGGCCTCGACGACGTGCGAGGCCCGTGCGTGGTGGTAGACCGTGACCGACACCGCCGCACCCATGACGGGTCCGCCCTCGGCGTCGTGGACGACCACCTCCACGTCCCGCTCGCCTCGGATCGATACGTCGCGCGACGGGATGACCTCCACGGTCCAGCCCAGCGCCTCGCTCGCGGCGCGTTCGGCCTTCTGCTCGTCCCAGTCCACAGCCTTCTGGTAGTAGTCCGGCACGACCGCGAACGACGGGTCGCCGACCGCCAGCGTGATCGCGGTGAACACGAACAGCATGTGCGCGCCCAGGAACCCGAGCACGACGGCCGGCATCACGAACCGGCGGGCCGATGTCTTCGGCGGCTGCGACAACTCGTGCAATGCTTCATTCATGTCCCGGCTCCTGTGGGTCTTCATCCGTGCTGCTGGGGGTGCGGTCGCGCGGGCCGAGCAGCTCGAACGAGGTGTCCTCGCTGTAGTCCGCTCCGTCGGTCACGGTCAGTGTGACGCTCAGCCGCCCGTCGCTGAACAGCCCCGGGTGGGCGAGCACACGGATGGGCTCGGTGTAGCTCTCGCCGGGGCCGAGCGTGATGGTGTCGCCCTCGACCATCGCGACGGTGACGCCCGCGGGCTCCTTCACCGACACGGTGTAGCTGTGCGTCGTGTTGTCGCGGTTCACGACCTTGAGGCGCATGGTGTTCTGCACCTGGCCGGACTCGACGAGCATGAAGGGCATGCCCGCCTGGCGGAGGATGGTGACGTCGGCCGGGGCCTTTGTCACCAGGATAAACAGGAACAGCGACGCGACCGCGGCGATCATCGTGGGGTAGATCACCACGCGCGGCCGGAGGATGCGCGTGTGCTGCCCGGCCAGTGCTTCCTGCGAGGTGTAGCGGATGAGCCCACGCGGCCGGCCGATCTTGTCCATGATCGGGTCGCAGGCATCGATGCACTGCGCGCAGCCGATGCACTCGAGCTGTAGCCCGTCGCGGATGTCGATGCCGGTGGGGCAGGTGGTCACGCACTCGTGGCAGTCGATGCAGTCGCCGCCGTACTGCTGGAGGATGTCCAGCCCGACGGTGCGTTCGTCCTCGGGCTTGTCTTTGTCGGCCAGGGCGTCGCGTTTCTTTCGGCCGAGCTTGCCGCGGGGCTCGCCGCGGGTCGGGTCGTAGCTGATGATCATCGAGCGCTTGTCGATCATGACCGACTGCAGCCGGCCGTAGGGGCAGGCGACGATGCAGAGCTGCTCTCGGAAGAAGCAGAAGTCGAACATCATGAGCCCGACGACTGCGGCGATGATGACAAACGCGAACGGGTGGTTCAGCGGGTTGCCACGGGACCATGCGAAGAGCTGGTCCACCCCGACGAAGTAGGCCATGAAGATGTGGGCGAGGTGCACACAGATCAGGAAGAAGACGATGTACTTCGCGACGGTGCGCCACGCGGCGGGTGGCCGGGCGGGCTTGCCGCCGACGCCCCGGCGGCCCTCGAAGAGACGCTCGATCGGGCGGAAGACGTACTCCATGTAGACCGTCTGTGGGCAGGCCCACCCGCACCAGACCCGGCCGAGCAGCGCGGTGACCAGGAAGATCGTCAGCCCGGTTGTGAGCATGAGCAGCGCGAGCAGCAGCGAGTCGGTCGGGCGGAAGCTGCCGCCGAAGATGTGGAACTCCCGGCCGATCACGTCCAGCAGGACCGCCGGTCGCCCGTTGATCCGGATGTAGGGCAGCAGCGTGAAGAGCGCGATCAGCCCATAAGCGACCCACCGCCGCCGGTTGAGGAACCGCCCCTTGGAGACCTTGGGCTTGAGCCAACGCCGCGACCCGTCGCGCTCAAGCGTGGAGAGGACGTGCTCTTCGGGCTCCAGGAGTGGGGGGGTGTTACTACTCATGGCGGCGTGTGGTTACGGCGTTTCCCAAGGCGGGATATCTTCGCCCTTGGGGGGGTTGCCCGGCCGGTTCTGCCCGCGCATCGCGGCGACGTAGGACGCGACGAGCACGATCTCGTTGGGGTGCAGCCGGGTCTCGTGGGGCGGCATCGCGCCGTTCGCCGCGCCGTCGCGGATCACAGCAGCGATGTCCTCGATCGAAGCGACGTGGATGTAGGCGTCGTCGGTCAGGTTCGGGCCGGTGCCGCCCTCGCCGTTCGCGCCGTGGCAGGCGATGCAGTTGGTCTTGAACACGTTGCCGGCGAAGGCCATCCACTGCTCGTTGTCCATGTATGCGATGATTGTCGCGGCGTCGGGCTCGAGGTCGCCCAGCTCGCCGAACTTCTTCTCGGTGTTCGCGATGGAGGCGCGGCGGAACTGGCCGTGCGGGCTCAGCTCGTCGCCGGCCGAGAGCACGAAGAACAGGTAGACGACCGCGAAGACGACCGAGCCGATGAAGATCCAGGTCCACCACGCCGGCGTGGGGTTGTCGTACTCCTGGATGCCGTCGTAGTTGTGGCCGGTCAGCATCTCCGCGCCCTTGGGCAGCGCGTCGTCGTCGGTCGGGGTCGGCGGGATGGGGTCACTCATGGCTCTGGGCCTCCGGGCCACGGGGTTCAACGGGCGCATCGCTCAGCGGGATCGACGCCTGGCGGTCCATCTCCTGCCGCGGGCGGAGCAGGGTGCGGATCACGACCGCCACAAACACCAGAAAAAACAGGACCAACGCGATCTGGCTGAGCAGCGTGAAGTCCATCGCTCGCAGGACATCCTTGAACATTACTCGCCCCCTTCCGCCGGTGTGGTGTGCAGCGACGCGGTCGCGTCGTCGAGCGCGGGCTCTTCGGCCGGTGCCTCGGGCGGGGCGTTGAGGTCCGTGCCCATCCGCTGCAGGTACGCGATCAACGCCACGACCTGCTTCTCGCTCAGGCCGCCGCGGCCGCCGTCGGTCTCGATCTGGGCCGCGATGCGCTCGGCCTGCTCACGGGCGTGGGCCTCGGCGTTCGTGAGCTGTTCCTCGGTGTAGGCCTCCCCGCCGTGCAGCAGGTTGATCGCGCGCATCCGCTTCTCCAGCGAACGCCAGTCGATCTCCTTGTCGAACAGCCACGGGTAGGGCGGCATGATCGAGCCGGGCACGATCCGGTCCGGCTCCTCGAAGTGCTCGGCGTGCCAGAACGCCTGCGGCCGGGTCAGCCCCACCCGCGCGAGGTCCGGGCCGATCCGCCGGCTGCCCCACTGGAACGGCCGGTCGTAGATGAACTCGCCGGGCTTGGAGTACTCGCCGTACCGCTCCACCTCCGCGAGGATCGGCCGGATCATCTGCGAGTGGCAGTTGTAGCAGCCCTCGGCCACGTAGATGTCCCGGCCGTACAGCTCCAACGCCGTGTACGGCTTGACCGACTCGATCTGCGGCACGTTCGACCGGATCAAAAACGTCGGGATGATCTCAAAGAGCGACGCGACCACTACGGCGATCACCACCCACACCGTGAAGCGGATCGGCAGCCGCTCCCACTTGCGGTGCCACCAGCCGGTCGCCCAGACGTTCAGGGTCTTGGCGATGTCGGCGACGCCGTCGATCGTGGGCTCGGGCTTGGCTTCGGGCACGCCCTCGAGCTTGCTCAGCGGGGCGGCCTGGATGACCGGCACGTCGTAGGTCTTCGGCCGAGCGGCCCAGGTCTTGTAGAGGTTCACCCCGCCGATCAGGGCACCGGCCATGTAGCACCCGCCGCCGAGGATCCGCAGCATCCACATCGGCTTGATCGCGATGACGGTCTCGACGAAGTCGGGGTACGCGAGCTGGCCGGTCTCGGTCATCGCCCGCCACATCAGCCCCTGGGTGATGCCCGCGACATAGATCGGGATGATGTAGAGCAGGATGCCGACCGTCGCCAGCCAGAAGTGCAGGTTCGCCAGCTTCGGGCTGAACAGTTTGGCCTGGAACAGCCGGGGCAGCAGGAAGTACATCATGCCGAACGCGAGGAAGCCGTTCCAGCCCAGCGCCCCGGCGTGGACGTGGGCGATCGTCCAGTCGGTGTAGTGCGACAGCGCGTTGACGCTCTTGATCGAGAGCATCGGGCCCTCGAATGTCGCCATGCCGTAGAACGTGATCGCGACGACAAAGAACTTCAGGATCGGGTCGCTCGCGACCTTCTGCCACGCGCCCCGCAGGGTCAGCAGGAAGTTGATCATCCCGCCCCACGACGGCATCCACAACATCAGCGAGAACACCATGCCCAGCGACGCCGCCCAGTCCGGCAGCGCGGTGTACTGCAGGTGGTGCGGCCCCGCCCAGATGTAGATGAACACCAGCGACCAGAAGTGCACGATCGACAGCCGGTACGAGAATACCGGCCGCTCCGCCGCCTTGGGCAGGAAGTAGTACATCATCCCCAGGAACGGCGTGGTCAGGAAAAACGCCACCGCGTTGTGCCCGTACCACCACTGCATGAACGCGTCCTGCACCCCCGCGTAGACCGGGTAGCTCTTTACCAGCCCCGGCCCGAAGACCGGGATCACCAGGTTGTTGAAGACGTGCAGCACCGTGACCGTCACGATCGTCGCGATGTAGAACCACAGCGCGACGTACATGTGCCGCTCGCGCCGGTTCAGCAGCGTCATCAGGAAGTTCACCCCGAAGAACCCCAGCCACACCACCGCGATCAGCAGGTCGACCGGCCACTCGAGCTCGGCATACTCCTTGCTCTGGGTGATGCCCGCCGGGAGCGTCACCGCCGCCGCGACGATGACCAGCTGCCAGCCCCAGAAGTGCAGCCGGCTGAACAGGTCCGACCACATGCGCGTCTTGCACAGGCGCTGCGTGGAGTAGTACACGCCGGCAAAGATCGCGTTGCCCGCGAAGGCGAAGATCGCCGCGTTGGTGTGCAGCGGGCGGAGCCGGCCGAACGTGAACCACTCGAGGTTGAAGTTGGTGGGGATATCCGTCCCGGGGATGTAGGGGAACGGGAGCTGGATCGCGAGGATCATCCCGACCAGGAACGCGACGAGCCCCCAGATGAACATGGCGGACATGAACATCCGGCAGATCGCGTCGTCGTAAGAAAACGAGTCCAGGTGGGAGGCGGAGGCATCCGCTTGCGGCGGCGGGTCGGTGGGGATGGCAGCTTGAGACATGGCGTTGCTTTCGGGGGGTTCGGTGCGTTTGGTGCCGCGATTTCGGCGGGTGCGGGTGCCTTGGCCAGGGCAACCTCTGTGTGTTCGGCCATCTAAATACCATAATACGATCTTTTTATCAAATTACACGGCAAAACGGGGATAACAGCCCAAAAAACCGGAATCTCACCGTTTCGGGGGAACCGGGCCGGCCGGCTTAGGGGGTGATAGGCCCGACATCACGCCCTCGCCTATACGGCCCCAAGCAACGTTTGCCCAAAGCCCCGGCAGGACGCGTGGGTTGGCCCGTAAGCCCGGACAGGCCGAGAGACGGGGGTAAACTATGGGGATGCCGAGCCGGCCCGCGACGCGAACGTTTGTCCCAAGACTCAGGAGGCCCGTACGGATGGCGGCCGGGCTGTGCCTGGCGTGGGGGCTGGGGGCCCTGGCCGGGTGCGGGGGGGAGCAGGGCGGGGGTGGGGACCGCGCCAGCAACTCGGCCGATAGCGGGCCTGACATCCCAGCCGTCCGGCCGGTCAGCGGACGCGAAGCCGTCCCGCGCGAGGTGCGGTTTAACCGCGATATCCGGCCGATCCTCTCGGACAAGTGCTTCGCGTGCCACGGCCCCGACGCCCACACGGTCCAGGCCGGGCTGCAGTTGCACACCTTCGAAGCCGCGACGTCCGCGTTGGACAGCGGCGGTGCCGCGATCGTGCCGGGCGACCGAGCATCGAGCGTGCTCTGGGCCCGGGTCAACGATGAACGTGACCCGATGCCGCCGCGCGATCACCACAAGCCGCTGTCGGACGCCGAGCGTGCGCTGCTGGGCCGGTGGATCGAGCAGGGCGCGGCGTATCAGCCACACTGGGCGTATGTACCACCGATGGTGACCCCGCCGCCGACGGTGCGCGATACCGATTGGCCGGAGACCGAGATCGACCGGTACCTGCTGCACCGGATGGAGGCCGAGGGGCTGGCACCGGTGGCGGACGCGGACCGCGCGACGCTGCTGCGGCGGGTAACGTACGACTTGTCCGGCCTGCCGCCGACGCTGGCGGAGTTGGACGCCTTCCTCGCGGACACTTCGCCGAACGCCTACGAGCGTGTCGTCGACCGGCTGCTCGCCAGCGACCACTTCGGCGAGCGGCTGGCGGTGTTCTGGCTCGACCTGGTGCGCTACGCCGACTCGGTGGGGTACCACGGCGACCAGACGCACAGCGCCGCGCCCTACCGCGACTGGGTCATCTGGGCGTTCAACGCGAACCTGCCGTTCGACACGTTCACGATCCACCAGCTGGCCGGCGACCTGGTGGACGCCCCGGACGACGACTCGCTGATCGCGAGCTGCTACAACCGGCTGCTGCAGACGTCGCACGAGGGCGGTGTGCAGTTCAAGGAGTACCTGGCGATCTACAACGCCGACCGCGTGCGGAGTGTCTCCGGTGCGTGGATGGGCGCGACGCTCGGGTGTGCGCAGTGCCACGACCACAAGTACGACCCCTACACCGCGCACGACTTCTATGCGATGGCGGCGTTCTTCGCCGACATCGACGATGTCCAGCACATCCGTGACCCCAACGGCGGGATCTACAACCGCCTGCCCACCCCGCGTGAGCCGGAGATCACGGCGCTCTCGCCGCTGGACCGCCAGCGCATCGAGCGGTTCCAGGCCGAGCTTGATGCGCTTGATCCGTCGGCCGACCCGCGCGAGCGGGCGCTGCTGGAGGCGCAGGTCCTCGCGATCCGCCCGCGCAAGGTCATGGTCACCCGGGCCGGCGAGCCCCGGCCCGTCCGCCTGCTGCCCCGCGGCAACTGGATGGACGAGTCCGGCCCGATCGTTGAGCCCGCGGTGCCCGCGTTCCTCGGCACGCTCGACACCGATGGACGGGCCGACCGGCTGGACCTCGCCCGCTGGCTGGTCACGCCCGAAGCCGACGGCGGGGTTGGCGGGATGACCGCACGGGTCTTCATGAACCGGTTGTGGGCGCAGTTCTTCGGCGGCGGGCTCTGCCCCTCGCTCGACGACTTCGGCGGGCAGGGCAACCCACCCAACCACCCCGAGCTGCTCGACCACCTCGCGCTCGCGTTCATCGACTCCGGCTGGGACATCAAGGCGATGGTCAAGCGGATGGTCATGTCGCGCAGCTACCGGCTGTCGTCGATCCCCTCGGATCAAGTCGCGGTGCAGGACCCGCTGAACACGCTGTTCGCTCGGCAGTCCCGGCAGCGCATGCCCGCCGAGATGATCCGCGACACCGCGCTGGCGGTGAGCGGGCTGCTGGTCGACGAGCTGGGCGGCGCGGTCTCGCACCCATACCAGCCCGCGGGCTACTACAGCCACCTCAATTTCCCCGTGCGGGAGTACAAACACGACACGACCCGCCACCAGTGGCGGCGGGGCGTGTACATGCACTGGCAGCGTCAGTTCCTGCACCCGATGCTCAAGGCCTTCGACGCGCCGACGCGCGAGGAATGCACGGCCGAGCGCCCGGTCTCGAACACCCCGCTCGCCGCGCTGAACCTGCTCAACGACCCAACGTTTGTCGAGGCCGCGCGCGGCTTCGCGCAGCGCATCCTCACGGAGGCGCAGGGCGACGACGCGCAGCGTATCGCGTGGGCTATGCGCACCGCCACCGCGCGCGGGCCGTCCGCCGACGAGGTCGCGGTGCTGCGGGGCCTGCTCGACGCGGCGCGGAGCTACTACCGGGAGCACCCGGAGGAGGCGGGGAGGCTGCTGGGGGTTGGGCTCGCGCCGCGGGACGCGGCGCTGGACCCGGTGGAGCACGCGGCGTGGGCCGAGGCCGCCCGCGCGATCCTGAACCTGCACGAGACCATCACGCGGGGATAGCACCGCCCCGGAAAGACCGCGATTGATCGCGGATCGAGCCGAACCTATGCCGCACGACGACCCGAACGACCCCGCCAGCTTCGCGCAGTTCATGCAGCGAACGACCCGCCGACAGTTCCTCGGCAAGCTGTCGCTGGGGATCGGTGCGGCCGCGCTGGGCGACCTCGCCGGGCCCGCCTTGGCTACCGCCGACTCCGCGGCAGGCCGCGCCGCTGCGGCCGTGGGCGGGCCGTATACAGGGGTCGTCTCTCCGACCCACTTCGCACCGAAAGCCAAGCGGGTCATCTTCCTGTGCATGGCCGGCGGCCCGAGCCAGCTCGAGACCTTCGACGACAAGCCCGAGCTGCAGCGGCTCACCGGCACGCCGATGCCCGGGTCGTTCACCGAGGGCATGCCCCTCGCCCAGCTCCAGGGCAAGCCGCTGAACTGCCTGGGCTCGCGCGCGACCTTCGCCGAGTACGGCGAGTCGGGCCAGCGCATCAGCAACTACCTCCCGCACATCGCGACCTGTGCCGACGACATCGCCATCGTCAAGTCCATGGTCACCGAGCAGATCAACCACGACCCGGCCCACACGTTCATGAACACCGGGTCGATTATCTCCGGCCGGCCGAGCATGGGCGCGTGGGTGAACTACGGGCTCGGCTCGTTGAGCGAGGACCTGCCGGGGTTTGTCGTGCTGACCAGCACCGGCGGGCGCAGCCCGCAGCCGATCGCCGCGCGGCAGTGGGGCAGCGGCTGCCTGCCCAGCCAGTTCCAGGGCGTCGAGTTCAACAGCAAGGGCGACCCGGTCCACTACGTCGCGAACCCCCCGGGCGTGACCGACGACCGGCAGGAGCACCTGATCGCCGCGGTCCGCGACCTCAACCGGATGCGCGACGAGGAGGTCCGCGACCCCGAGATCGAGTCGCGCATCGCGCAGTACGAGATGGCTTTCCGCATGCAGGCCTCGGTGCCCGAACTGATGGACCTGTCCGGGGAGTCGCAGGCGACGCTGGACCTGTACGGCGCAACGCCCGGCGACGGCTCGTTCGCCAGCAACTGCCTGCTCGCGCGTCGGCTCGCCGAGCGCGGCGTCCGCTTCATCCACCTCTACCACCGCGGCTGGGACCACCACGGCGGGCTCAAGCAGTACATGGACATCTGCTGCCGGCACTGCGACCAGCCGACCGCCGCGCTTATCCACGACCTCAAACGCCGGGGCATGCTCGACGACACGCTGATCATCTGGGGCGGCGAGTTCGGCCGGACCCCGATGTCCCAGGGTGAGGGCGGCGACCCCGGCCGGGACCACCACATCAAGGGCTTCTCCATGTTCCTCGCCGGCGGCGGGGTGAAGCCGGGCATCAGCTACGGCGCGACCGACGAGCTGGGTTACAACGCCGTCGAGGACCCGGTCCACGTCCGCGACCTGCACGCGACGATGCTCCACCAACTCGGCATCGACCACAAACGCCTGTCCGTCAAGTTCCAGGGGCTGGACGTCAAGCTCACCGGCGTCGAAGAGGCGCGGGTGGTGCGCGGCATCCTCGCCTGACCACCGCGGCGGGTCATCCCTTGCTGCCGGTCATCGAGATGCCCTCGATGAAGCTGCGCTGGGTGAAGAAGAACAGCACGATTACGGGCAGGGTGATGATCGTGCTCGCGGCCATGAGTAGGTGCCAGGGCGTACCGCCCTGCTGGCTCTGGAAGCGCAGCAGCCCGAGGGCGAGGGTGAAGTCTTCCTGGTCGGTGAGGTAGATGATCGGGCCCAGGAAGTCGTTCCACGTGGCCATGAACTGGAACAGCGCGACGACCATGAGCGCCGGCCTGGCGAGGGGGACGACGATCCGCAGGAAGATGCGCAGTTCGCTGCACCCGTCGATGCGTGCGGCCTCGGTCATGTCGCGGGGGATCGTCATGAAGAACTGCCGCAGCAGGAACACGTTGAACGCCCCGGCGAAGAAGAACGGCACCCACAGAGGCCGCAGCGTGCCGACCCACCCCATTTCGCGGAACAGCGCATACAACGGCACCATAAGCACCGGGAAGGGGATCATCATTGTCGCCAGTACGACGCCAAAAAGCTTATCCCGGCCCGGCCAGTCGATGCGCGAAAACCCGTACGCCACCAACGCGCTCGACACGACCGTCCCTACCACGGTGAGCAGGCACAGCACCAGCGTGTTGAACAGGTACGTGCCGAACATCTCCATCTCGTCGATGGATCGGCCGAAGTTCTCGAATCGTGGATCGACGGACCGGGTCAGTGAACCGTAGGGCACCTCGGCCGTGGCCGTGACCTCGAACGGGACCCGCTCGTGCTCGTCCCAGGGCAGCGTGACGAGCAACAGGTCAGCACGGGCGGCGTTGCGCGTCTCGGTCGTGCTGTAGGACGCGGCGATCTGGTCGCGCGTGGTGTTGTAGACCGTCTGCAGCATCGCCTCGGGCACGGGCAGACGGAGCAGATACGTGCCGTCCGTGCGGTAGAACGCGCAGGTGACCTGCCCCGCGGGGGGCGGGTCGTTGGCGTCGTCGACCACACGCACCGGCAGGTCCCGGCCCATCAGCCAGCCGCGGGCGAGCTGGCGCTTGCGCTCTGGGATCGGCATCGCGTCGATCGTCGACGCGTCCAGGTTCACCAGACGACGGACGCTGACCTGAACCAGCACCTCGTCGGTCACGGGGACGCCCGGCCCTGCCTCGGCCGAGGGCAGCAGCCGCGCCGGCACCCCGTCGCCGTCGACCGGGTAGCGCCACTGCTGCACGAGCTGCACCGGGACCGGCGTGGTGTCCGTCGGGGCCTCCGGCAGCTCGCCGACACCGACCTGCACCGTCTCGTCGTCGAGCGTAGTGGTCCAGCGGTGGGGCACCCACGTCGGCGGGTTGGAGAGCGCCTGGTCCGCTGGCTTCAGCGCGGTCAGCACCATCCACACCAGCGGCAACGAGAACAGCCCGGCCCCGAGGAGCAGCAGCGTGTATGTCAGGATGCGTGCCGGCCTCGGCTTCACGTTGCGTCAGGCCCCCGCGTAGTAGATATGCCGACGCGACAGCTTCGTGGCCAGCCACGTCAGCACGACGATCAGGAGGAACATCACCCACGCCATCGCGCTGGCGTAGCCCATCTGGTTGTAGCGGAACGCGTTGTCGTAGAGGTAGACCGTGTACATCAGGGCCGAGCGGTCGGTCGCGCCGTCGGGCATGAGGATGAACGGCGTGACAAAGAACTGCAGCGCGTTGATGATGCCGATGATGAGGTTAAAGTAGATGACCGGGGAGACCAGGGGCACGGTGATGTGCCAGAGCCGGCGGGCCGGGCCCGCGCCGTCCAGCTCCGCGGACTCGTAGAGCGAGCGAGGGACGTCCTGCAGCGACGCGAGGAAGATCACTACCGTCCCGCCGATCTGCCACAGCCCCGCGAGGATCAGCGTCGGCTTGGTGAGGTACGGGTCGGCCATCCAGTTCGGCGGGCGGAGGTCCGTGCCGAGCACCGCGTTGACCGCGATCAGCACCGGCCCCAGCGCGTGGTTGAGCAGCCCGAACCCGCCGTTGAAGACGTACATCCAGATCATCGCTACCGCGACGAGCGGGACGATCGAGGGCAGGAAGAACAGCGTGCGGAACACCGAGCGCCCCCGCGCCGTCTGGTTCAGCAGCACCGCGACGAGAAACGAGAGCACCAGCCCCAGCGGGATCGCGAACGCGGCGTAGAACAGCGTGTTGTAGAGCGACTTCCAGAACACCGCGTCGCCGGCCATGTCCGCGTAGTTGCCCATGCCGATCCAGACCGGCTCGGACAGCACGTCGAAATCGGTGAACGAGTAGTAGAGCGACGCGGCCAGCGGATAAAGCGTGAACGCCGCGAGCCCCACCAGCCAGGGGCTGATGAACAACAGCGCGGTAAGCGTGTCGCGTCGGGTCTTCCGGGTCACCGCACGTCCTCCCGCCACTCTTCGAGCCGGGCCGCGCCGACGCGGTCCCACCGCTGCTGCTCGCGGTCGAGCTTCCACTGCGCCCGGGCGCACGCGTCCCGCAGCGCGGCCTCGGGGGTCTTGGTCAGCTTGTAGACGCTCGAGCACGCCTGACGAAGCTCCTCGTCGTATTGTTTCCAGATGCCCATCGCCGGCGTCGGCCGAGCGTTGGGGCTGCGCGACAGCTCGATAAACGTCTCGATGTGCGGGTTAGGGTGGTCGCGGAGGAAGCGGTCGCTGTGGGTCTTGCGGGCGCTGAACTTGCGTTGGCCGAGGTTCAGGGTTTCCTGGCCCTGCATGCTCGCGGCGAAGGCGATGAAACGCGCGGCCTGCTCGGGGTGACGCGCGCCGTTGGGGATGACCAGCACGTCCGACTCGACGAGCGTCGGCGCGTCGAGCGCTTCGGGGTCGAGCGCGGGGAAGGCCTGTACGTCCCACTCCAGGTGCGGCGCGTAGGTGTTGATGAAGTTGTACATCCAGACGCCCTGGAGCTGCATCGCGACCTGGCCGGACATGAACGGGTTCTGCGCCCCGCCGAACTCCCCGAGCCCCGAGGCGAAGCGTTGCAGGTTGTTGGGCCCGAACCGCCGGGGGTAGCTCTCGATCCATCCGAGCCAGGCGGTCAGCCCCGGGTCGTCGGGCGTGACCTGGTCCCGGCCGTCCCACACCCGGCCCCCAAAGAACAGCCAGAACGTCGCGACGTACCAGTCCGGCTCGTAGGGGTTGTGGCCCATGGACCGGATGGCGAACCGCTCGTCGGGCCGGCGCTTCTCTTCTTCGGTGAGGTGGGCGTACCGCACCGCCTGTGTCGCGCCGTCACGCCGGACCTCGACCACCGTGAGCAGGTCGTTGAGTTTCTCGAAGCCGGCGATATCGCGCGGCGGGGCGTGGGGGTCCAGCCCGTGGCGGTCGAAGTAGCCGGGGTCTTCGTCGTAGGCGGCGCGCAGCAGCGCGCGGTTGTAGTGCAGCGCGAGCGACGCGGGCGTGCTGGGCATCGCCCAGAGGAAGCCGCGATGGCTGCACATGTCCCAGAAGACCGGGACAAAGTCGTCCTTCACGACGCCGAGGTCACGCATGTACCCGTCCAGCGGCGTGAGCGCGTTCTTCTCGGCGTAGGGCACGACGACCCAGCTCCACGTGCCGGCGATGTCCGGCGGGTTGCCGCCCGCGGTCGCGAGCATCAGCTTGTTCTGGATGTCGCTGATCGTCGAGCGCTGGACAAAGACCTCGTCCTGCGAGGCGTTGTACGCGTCGACCAGCGCCTGCGCCGCGTCGCCCTCGAAGCCGGTCCACTTTTCCCAGTAGCTGAGGATCAGCCGGCCGTCGGGCGTGTAGCGGTCCTCGTGCCGTACGCACCCGCCGGTCAGCAGCGGGGCCGGGGCGCTGAGCGCGAGGCCGGCCCCGACCGCGCCCGCGCGCCGGAGCACGTCGCGCCGCGACATCACCGGGCCGGTCTCGCCGGGGTGTCGGTCGTGCTGGGCGGGGTCGGGGGTCACGCGTCTCCCGGGTGGGGTACAGGTCCGAGGGTCCGGTGCCGGGTGGTGTCAGCGGTTGTCCATGATCCACGCGACCAGTTCATCGGCCTCGCAGAACGCCAGCCCGGTGACCGTGTCGGCGCAGCCGTAGTAGACCGCGATGCGCCCGCTCGCGCCGTCCGCCAGCGCGGCGCAGGGGAAGGTCACGTTGGGCACGTCGCCGACGCACTCGTAGTCTTCCCACGGCCCCATGAGGTAGGGCTTGGCGCGGGCGACGACCTTCCACGGCCGGTCCCGGTCGAGCAGCGCCGCGCCGATGCGGTAGACGTAGCCGTTGCAGGTCGTGAGCACGCCGTGGTACAGCAGCAGCCAGCCCGCGTCGGTCTCGATCGGTGCCGGGCCCGCGCCGACCTTGGTCGATTCCCACGGCTGGTCCCGGCCCATGACGTAGCGGTGCCGGCCCCAGTGCACCAGGTCCCGGCTGTGGCTGAGGAAGACCTCGCCGAGCGCCGAGTGCCCCGCGTCGCACGGCCGGGACAGCAGCAGGTAGTCCTCCCCGCCGTCCGCCGCGGGGAACGTGCGGGGGAACAGCACGCCGTTGCGGTTGTACGGCAGGGTGGCGTTCTCGATGAGGTGGAAGGTCTTGAAGTCGTCGGTGTAGCCCAGCCCGACGGTCGGGCCGTGCCAGACGTTGCACCAGATGATGTAGTACCGGCTGCCGATACGGACGACGCGCGGGTCGTAGCACTCGCCGACCGGGTCGACGCCCGGCGGCACGGCCCATCGGATCGGCTCGGGGTCGATGTCCCACTTCAGCCCGTCGCTGGAGAAGCCCGCGTGCAGGACCATGCGCAGCTCGCGGGTGTCGCAGCGGAAGACGCCGGCGAAGCGGGTGCTGCCCCCGCCGTCAAACGCGGCGGCGGCGCTGTTGAAGATGCTGTTGCAACCGGGCTTGTCGTCGCGGGTGACGACCGGGTTGCCCGAGTACCGCCAGATCGGTTCGCCGCAGCCGGCGGGCCTGGGCTCCCAGGGCAGGTGCGGCAGCGGGGGGGTGTTGATCAGTTGCGCCATCGTCGGGGCATGATACCGGGATCGGTCCGCGGGTTAGCGCATCCAGCCGTCGGGCCCGTTGATCGCGGCGACCAGGAACAGCGCGCCCAGCAGGTGCAGCACCAGCACCAGCGGCCAGACCCAGCGGACCCAGACGGTCCACGGCACGCGCGACACCCCGAGCACGCCCATGAGCGTTGCCGACGTCGGGATGACCACGTTGCCGAACCCGTCGCCGTACTGGAACGCGAGCACGCCGACCTGCCGCTCGAGGCCGATGAGGTCGCACAGCGGGGTGACGATGGGCATGGTCATCGCGGCCTGCCCGCTGCCCGAGGGGACGAAGAAGTTGAGCACCGCCTGCACGCCCATCAGCGCGATCGCGCCGAGCTCGGGCGAAACCTGCTCCAGCGGCGTCGCCAGCCCGTACAGGATCGTGTCCAGCACCCGGCCCTCCTGCAGCACCATCACGATCCCCGCCGACACCGCGATGATCAGGCACGGCTCGATCATGATGCCCGTGCCCTTGACGAACTCGTCGGCCATCCGGCGCGTACCGAAGCCCGACAGCACGCCGCAGATCAACGCGCACACGAAGAACAGCGCCGCCATCTCATCGATGTACCAGTCCCAGCGCGCGACGCCGAAGCCGCTGACGAAGACCGAGCCGAACGCGACGGCGATGACCAGCCCCTGCATCAGGGTCGGGCGTGGCGGGATGCCGACCTCGACCGCCGCGAGCTTGGCCCGCAGCACCTGGTCGATCGCAAAGGTCGGCGAGCGGCCGGGGTCACGCTCGACCCGGCGTGCCCACCACATGACGAACGCGATGCCCGCGAGGGTCACGACCGCCCACATCACGTAGCGGAACCCCGAGCCGCTGAGGTACGGCAGCTCCGCGATGCTCTGCGCGATGCCGACGGTGAAGGGGTTGAAGAAAGCCCCGGCGAAGCCGACCTGCGAGGCCATGTAGCACATCGCGATGCCGGTGAGCGTGTCGTAGCCCAGGCGCAGCGCGAGCGGGACGGTGATCAGCACAAACGCGATCGTGGATTCTCCCATGCCGAACACCGCGCCGCCCAGGGAGAACAGCGTGAAGCTGACGGGGATGACCGCCCACTTGGCGGGCCCGTTGCCCAGGACCAGGACGACCCAGCGGAGCCCGTCGTCGATCGCGCCGGTCGCGAGGATGAGCCCGAAGGCCCCGCCGATGATGAGCACGAAGCCGATGATCTGGGCCCGCTCGGTGAAGCCGCGGATCGGCGCGAGGGTGATGTTCGCGGCGCTGCGGCCGGCCTGTTGTGACAGCGACGCGCGCTGGTCCGCCGGGATGCGGTCGTAGGTGTCGGGCACGACGGCGCTGCGGGTCAGGCCCCCGCGCGGGATCAAGATGCGCTCGCCGGGGCGGAGCGCGTCGAGGGCGGCCGCGGGGTCGCTCGCGGGACGGAGATCGCCGACGGCCTCGAAGTCGCCGCCCATCGTGGCCTTGATCGTATCGAGCGTATCGCCCTCGGCGACGGTGTAGGGCACGAGGTTGGGGAAGCGTTTCTCGACCCGCTCGTAGCTGCCCTGCGGGAGGACCAGCGTCGCCAGCCCGGCGAGGACGACCACGCCCATGAGGATGACCAGTGCGCTGGGGGCGCGGACCGGCTTGGGTTCGGCGGCCGACGGGTCGGGGGTGGTTTCGGTGGGCATCGGCGGGCGCATCCGGGCCGGGGCGACAGGGCGGGCATCGTAGCGTTGGGGTGGCCCGACCGTCGAACGGCCCGCGCGGGTCCACGCCATAAGGCATGACGGGAAGCCGGGTGATGCGGTTTTCGGCGTTTGGCAGCCGGCGGGGCGGGGCCTACAATGCGCCGCTTCGCACGGCCGTGTGCCCGAGTGGACCAAGGGGGCGGATTGCAAATCCGCTAGCGTAAGCTATCGAGGGTTCGAATCCCTCCGCGGCCTTTCCAACGGAACCCCTAGCTCTGGAAGGAGTTAGGGGTTTTTTGTGCCCGGTGGGGCTTACTGAGGGCTGCGGAGGGGGTGGGGGCTAGGCTACGGGGAGGCTGCGTTTGGGGGAGAGCTTGTGCAGGCACCGCAGGATAAGATAGTACTGTGCCCGTGGGGCATAGCACACAGAGAGATCGCGAGGCGGGAAATCAAAGGACGCAAACACTAGGCTGCTGGGATGTCATGTCGAAAATTGACGTTGAGTGCGAATTGGCAAGGTGCATCCGCAAAATCGGTGGGGTTGTCCTGGAGGACGAGCTTGGCCCCTCTCCATCATTTGCAAATGCCGATTACCTCTTTCGGAATCATAATGTCGTAGCCGAACTAAAATGCATGGAGCGGGACACACGCTCCGAGGGGGCATTTCTAAAAAAGTTGTCCGGAATGTATTGGACATGGGTGCGAGATGGTGTGATCCCGCCACCTCCGCCTGGGATAGGAGAACGGTTTCGTATCAACTCCGCAGAACTTCCGATTGAGTGTGCAAAGCAGATACTTGAGGTTCTAAAAACCCGGCTGCAGAGGCTTGTGAAGAAGGCAAACAAGCAGATAGAAGAGACAAAAGATGAGTTAAATCTACCCAACGCCACAGGGCTATTGGTTCTCGTGAATGATGGCGACATGATCTTCGAGTTTGACAGTATTCTGCACCTGCTTTGCCGCATACTCAAGAAACGCTTCCGGCACATCAACACGGTATTGTTCTTTACGGCCAACCATCCTGTGTTGGGACCGAACATGCCTTGCCCTACACAAATCTGGACGGACTTGGTGATTGATGATGGAGATGAAAAACGAGCAGCGATTCCCCGAGATCTTCTGGATAAACTCAAGGTTGGCTGGTTTAATCACTTGGCAGATATAGTCGGTGGGCCGACTCTCGCGTTAGACAAAACTGGTGAAGATCTAGACCAGATCGCAGAGTATCGGTTTACCGATGGTCAGTAGCTAATGAGTAAGATCCCCGAATACAGATGCGCGTAGGCAACACTACGTCTTCGACTCCTCTATAGATACCACGCGATAGGAAACGGTAGGCATCCCCTTGCGGTCACCATGCACCTCTTTCATACGGTGTGTCCTCTGACATACTGGGCATTCGATTGATGCAGAACTCCGAGAGCGCCCCCAGTCATCGCTCTCACGTACCTCAACCCATGTACCCTGCCCACAAGGGCAAGAGTGCCTCGTCTGTCCGTCAATTTCCCAAGACATCAGGCAGTTCTCCGGTTCGTTCGCTTAGAATTACGGCCGATCTATTCGGTGCCACACTGTGCGGGAGCCTCATCAACATCAACGAATCGCACGGGCTGTCTAGATGGTGGCCAATAATCCCTCAAGGCATGGTGGCCTGTCCAAGGCACCGCCAAGACTGAGAGTGCTTTGGCCTGCGGTCAGTGCCCCAACTGCTGCCTGGCTCACCAATCGTCAGAAAAACAGCCGAGCTCAGCCAGCACTGCAGTCCGCAAGACGGGCAAGCACCCAACACTTGCCTTATCATACCAAGCCGGGCACAATATGTTGGGCTGTCGAGTTGACGGGCTCAACGCTGTTGGGGACCGTCAGTTGGGGCCCCAACGCTGTTTTTCGTGAGATAGGATGCCCAAATGCCCCTAGTTGCCAACAGTACTGACAAGCTGCGCGGTGGGTACTACACCCCGGCCGAGGTGGCCCGGTGGATGGCTAGCTGGGCGATTAATTCCGGGCGGGAACGAGTCCTAGAGCCTAGCTGTGGTGATGGGGCGTTTCTTTCGGCTGCCGTTGCAGAACTGGCTCAGCACCAAAAACTTTGGGCAGATGCTGATGACCCCCTCGGGTTCTTTGGGCCAGTTGTCATGAGAGAATCGGGGGTGGTGTGATCGGATGCTGAGCCGGAGGGAGGGGCGCAGCCCCGACCGGAGGGTCAGCATCCGAGGCGGCCGGGAACGC
>JAUHZU010000017.1 GCA_030425705.1 Phycisphaerae bacterium | reverse complement strand
CCGACAGGTCCACCGCGTACGCGTTGGGGTTGATGATCTGGATGTACTCCCGACCCTGGTCCCCCGCCGGCGCAAAATCAATCGCCCCGATCGACAGCAACGGCAAAAACGCCTGGGCGGAGGGGATGCCCGCGTTGTCGGGGTACCCCGGGTTCTCGACCGAGTGATTGATGTAGAGGTGCTGGCGACGGCGGGCCGCGTAGTCACTAAGAATCACATTGATCGCGTCGTTGAACGACTGGTCCGCGCCCCATGTCCACGGGTCGGCCCACCGGTCGTAGTCGAGGGCAACATCGTCGGCCGCGAGGTCCCGCATCTCGATAACGCGCTGGTTGAACCAGCTCTGAGAGACATCGCTACTCGGATCGCCGAAGACCAGGTCCATGCCGGTGCGGAGCCGGCGGAGGAACATCTCCCGGATCAGCGGGTCGTTGATGAGGGCGTCCATCAGCCGGTTCCAGTTGTCGTTCCACTCACGGAAGTCTTCGGTATTGACGAAAGGGTGTGAAGGCGCAACCGTCGCGGGCCGGCCGGGCACGGAGTCGTTGTCGGCATAGATCGTGTCAGAGAAAGACGTCCCGACCCAGTTGGACCCGATGCTCAGGTCGTGGTCCCATGGGAGGAAGAGCCATTCCCCGCTGCCCTCGGAATCGCGGTACAGGTAGTGGTTCTTGTGCGGGTTGTCGTTCTGATGGGTCAGCACGGTGCCGACCAGGTAGTTGAGTACGGCCGGCAGATTGATGTTGTCCATCAGGTAGTTGTGCAGGGCGGTCCCGGAGAGCCCATTGACGCTGCTGATAAAGTCCGCGAGGTCCGAGTTGTCCTCGAAATCGCGGGTCTTCTTTTCATAGCCGTTGGCGTTGGTGAACGAGTTGAAGCTCTTGTAGAGCGCACCGTCGGGGTCGAGCCCTTCACTGATCAGCAGGTCTTCATCGGGCTGCTCAATAAAAGCTGCCACCGAGAAGAAGTCGCCGTTTTGTTCGACGCGCCAGAGTTCGGAGTCCGAACCGGGAGCGCCCAGGAGGTCATAGATCTCAAACGCGAGCGGCTGGCGGATGTAGGCCTTGTCGGTGATCGTGGTGTTCAGGTTGATCTCGTCGACCGGCCGCTCGCCCTCATTCCAGACGAAGTCGTAGCCCTTGTTGAACTCGAACTTGAAGCTCTTCTTGGCGGTCGTCTGGGAGCTTGCGCCGCGTTGTCGCACAAAGACGTTGTCGTAGAACCGGCCGTTGAAGAAGACCGAAGCCCGCGTTCCCGAGGTGCCTTCCGCGGCGCTGGGGTTCTCGACGAACCACTGGAAGATCGGCAGGTCGCTGGCGAGCGTCGGGTCGGCGACCACCGTGCCAAAGTACTCGGGGTCCTGGTCTTCGCCGTCGGTGTCCACCAGGACCGGCGCGCGCGACACGACACCGATGCTGTCCGCCGCCGAAACATACCAGCGGACCATGTCGCCCGCAGCATAGAGCCCGCTGGAGATCACGCCGGTGAAGATGCCGTCCCCGGCGACGACGTCGCTCCCCAGGCCGTTGTCGAACATCTGCACGGCCGACTCGCCTAGGAAGTTCACCCGGTAGTGCAGGTCGACCCGGTCCAGCGGGTTCGCGTTCGCGACGACCGACGCCTCGATCACGAGGTCCTGTGTCGCGCTCGGCTGGGGCGGGTCCTGCGTGACCGACTCGATGATCGGCCCGGTGATGATATTGACTGTCCCGGGTGTCGGCGTGGTCATGTAGCCCAGCGCAACCGACTCGCCGACCTCGGTCGCGATCAGCTTAGGCTCGATCAGCAGGTCGGAACTGTTGGGCTGATTCAGCACCTGGATCGCCAGCACGTTTTCACCGACGGTCAGGACGTCGATAAACGCCGAGAGGTTGTACGAGACGAACTCGACCGCCTGGGCGTCGGGGTGCTCGACGGTGGAATGGCTGTTGTAGGTCACCGATGCCGGCACATTCTCGCTGGCGACCAGCACGCCGTTGAGATAGGCCAGGAACCCATCGTCGTATCGCAGGCGGAGCTCGAGTTGGTCGACCGAGGCCGGGTCGCTGACCGAGAAAGTCTGCCGCATGTAAAGCGACGGGGTCGTGCTCGGCACGATCGACTCGATGTGGGTGCTGTACTCGGCCGGGCTGGTCTCATACCCGATGCCGGTCGGACCCACCGACCACCCGCTGTCATCAAAGCCCGGCGCGTTCCAGTTGCCGATCGGTCCGCTCGGGACAATGAACCGAGCATCCGCGCCCTCGTCGATCAGGGTGGTATGGACCGTATCCTGCAGCAGCCCATACGACACATCGGTGGACTGTGGCGGGAAGGCCGGAGCGTAAGCGTGGGCCACCGTCATCCCATCGGGCTCGACCAAAGCGAGGTACTCGCCGCTGGCACCGATCGCGAAGTTGGTGTGCAGTTCGGTCCCGTCGGCGTCCGCGCGGTCCTTGTTTGACGCAAACACCACCAGATACGCCCCGGGGTCGAGCGTGACCGCGGGGAAGGTCCACAGCGACAGGTCGGTGTCACGGTCGGTCAGGTGCCAGCCGTTCAGATCGAGCGCGGTGTCCCCGGCGTTGTAGATCTCGATCCAATCCGATGAGTCGCCGTCCTCATCCTCCAGCCCCGTGTCGTTCGACGCGAGAAACTCGGTGATCAGCGGCACCGCGGTGAACAGCAGACGCGGCTCGAGCGTTTCCAGCCCGCATTCATGAGACAGGCCAAGGGACTTGCTGGGAACGACAGGCATTCGAACTCCTTAAACGCGCTGTGTGAAATCCACCGAAAACGGCCGCGGCGGTCCCACATGGCGGGCCGGCGCGGTAGGCGCTGGGGACCGCGCCAGACCTGTTGCCGACCGCCCGTGTGACCATGAACTGCCTTGATACGTCGTTTCTGACCGATTTCTTACCAAGCCATAACGAACAAGATCTCCAAAGAGACCCTAAGCGATTCATTGACAGTGGCTTATGGCATACGGCCTTGATGGATTTTTAGATGTCCAAATTCCGCGGCCGGGCGACGCATTAAAGTGACACAACCTTTGCTACCGAATCGCCCGATGCCCCTTCACCCCGACACCGTGGTCCGCCAGCTCGTCCGAGAGCGGAGCCAGATCCTGGCGTTTATCTGGTCGATCGTTCACGACGAGCACCTGGCCGAGGACGTCTTCCAGGAACTTTTCGTGATCGCCTCGCGGAAAGCCGACGAGATCGAAGACGTCGAGCACTTCCGCAAGTGGGTGCGGAAGGCCGCGCGGTTTGAGGCATTGAACACGGCACGGAAACGGCAGCGGAGCCCGATGGTCTTCAACACTACCACCCTCGACCTGCTGGACGAGGTCTGGCAGGAAGAAGCGCGGGACACGACGGACCAGGTGGTCGCGCTGCGCTCCTGCATCGAGCAATTGACCCCATATGCACGCCGCCTCGTTACACTGCGGTACGCCGATGGTCTCAGCGGACAGCCGCTCGCGGATGCCCTGGACCGTAAAGTCGGGACGGTGTACACGGCACTCTCCCGCGTACACCGTGTCCTGGGGGATTGCGTAAAGCGTCGTATTGGGGGGGCTACTTGACGATCGATAACTCTAATCATGACAGTCTGGACCGGGAATCGGCCGACCGTTTCGTACGGGAGGTGATGCGGTACCTCGATGGGCTGGCAAGCCCCGAGGAGTTTGAGCGTCTGCAGGCGCAACTCAACGCATCGGCCGATCATCGGCGGCTGTTTGTCCGTCTTTGCCTCCAGGCCCGCGCGATGGCCGAAGGGCTGGGGGCGCGGGAGATGGTCGGTTCGGAGCTGACCGACGAGTCGCTCAGTGATGAAGACACACCGGATGTCTTCCTCGAGGTGATCGAGGCCGCGATCCATACGCGTGAGCTGCACGACATCGAGGACCTGGCGAACCGGCAACTGGCGGAGAACCTTAGGCAGCAGCAAGAGGAAGCCAGGCGTGCCCGCCGGATCCCCGAGGCCGAGCCGCTGGGGCCGCGTGTGGTGGTGATCCCGAGCGCCGTGGCCTATGTGGGGACGGGCCTGATCGCGGCCCTCCTGATGCTGACGGTGTACCTGATCGCCGCACCGGATCCCCCCGGAGCCGACCCGGGCAGTACCGCCTCCCAGACGGGACCGGGCTCGGCCCCGCCGGGGACCCCCCGGTTTGTTGCCAACCTGACCGCGGTTTCTGAAGATGCCGTCTGGGCCGACCAGAGCGAAGGATGGGTCGTCGGGATGCCGCTGGAGGCCGGCGAAATCAACCTCTCCGAGGGGTCGATTGCGGTCCGGCTCCTCGACGGGGCCGAGGTCACGCTCTATGCGCCGGTCCGCTTTACCCTCCTGGACACCAACCACAGCGAGTTGCAACACGGGCAGCTATCGGCGTTTGTGCCCGACTCCGGGCACGGTTTCGAAGTGATCATTCCCGGGGGCGTGGTGACGGATTTCGGGACCTCCTTTCAGCTGACGGTGCCCGTGTCGTCCGACGACACGCCCTCGCACATCGAGGTTTCGCAGGGCATGGTCACCGTCACCCCCCGACGGGCCGGGCGACGCGGGGACGCCGTCCCGATCCGTAGCGATCAGTTCGCGACCCTCTCCCAGGACGGCGGCGAGGTCCGGGCCTACGCGTACACCAACCAGACCGCGGGCTTCGAGACCCCCAGCACCGGCCGGCACCTCCGCCATGGGCAGGTAGACCCGGCCTGGACCGTGCGGAAGCGGAGTGAATCCGAGGCCACACCGGCCGTCGTCATCGCACCCGACGATTGGACCCTGCCCGAGTACCTGGCACTCGATTGGGACCATGGCGATCCCCGGACGTCCCAATGGCTGTCGTTCCGCGAAAACGCTTACCAGGACGAGCTTCGCCAGACCACCTACTACTACTCGACGACCGTCGTGGTCCCCGAGAACTTTGAGGCGGGGTCGGCCGAACTCGCCTTGAAGATCATGGTCGACAACCAGGTCACCGGCATACGCGTCAATGGCCGATCGGTGTCCGGCCGGATCGACCTGCCCTACCCGCAGCTGGGACGCGATAACCCGGCGCAGTACCACGCCTGGTCCGAGCTCACCCTGACCGATTGCTTCGTCTCGGGTGAGAACACCATCGAGTTCGAGATCCTCAACGACAACGGCGGGACCGGGTTGCGGGTCGAGATGCAGGGCAGCGGGCTGCAGCTCTATACCGAGCTCTCTGACCGGCCTTGATACGTGTTACGCGCAATCGGGCGCTACATCGGTACACCACGGCTCGCAGCTGATGTACACCCGACAGGCGTAGCCACTTCGTAGGGGTTCCGATGTCAGTCGTCTTCGAAGTTTCCCCCTTTGAACAGCCGCCTGTTGGAAGGGGAAACTACATGATCGCTTGTCGATTTCGGGCACATAAATCCCCTTACCTGTTGGGGTTAGAGGATTCCGGGGGAAATGCCCCTGGCTGGCCCAAATCCCATCTAAACCGGCTGCAAACGCCATCTTGCATGTTCCGCGTGGGCACATTTTTTCAGATTGTGATGTTCAAACCCCGGCTCGGGATGACGTAGTTCATTGAGCGTGGGCCCGCACAATTCAAGGCCGTGCGGGCCATCTCACGACTGCCTCGTTTCGGGCGTTCCGAAGGAGGACGAGCATTCATCATCTCTACTGCTAGGAGAGAACATGGCTACCAACTCACTGAGTCGTATCAAGACCGCAATGGCGACCGCGCTGGCCGCATCCGCGGGCATGGGTGCCGCGGCGGACACCCTCGCGATCAACTTCCTCGGGACCGGATACGCCCCCACGGGTGCCTCGGTGACCGCGACGGCCTTCGGGATCGCCCCCGGCGACTGGGCGAACATTGACGCGGCGAACGCCAGCGGCAGCACCACGGTCAGCGGCGTTTCCGTTGCCTGGACCATCGTCAACGACTGGAACCAGTTTGCCGCCGCCACCCCCGGCGATGGCGAGGTCTTCTTCGGCTACCTCGACGATACCGGCGGCGGCGCAACGGTCGACCTCTCCGGCCTGGCGGCCTGGCTGGCGGGCACCGGCGACACGGCCTACACGGTCCAGGTCCTCCAGGGCAGCGACAACGCGACCTCGTTCAGCGATACCCAGGTGTTCGACGGCCCCGGCGGCTCGCTGCTCACCACGCTGACCAACGGCACGTCCGGCGGCGGCGGCGCGCTCGGCGGCGCGACCAATACCTCCGGCGGCCTGACGTCCGACACCCTGAGCCTGCAGACCGAAGACCGCAACAACACGGTCCGCGGCACGATCTCCGGCATCATCATCACCTCCGTGCCCGAGCCCGGCTCGCTCGCCCTGCTCGGCCTGGGTGGGCTGGCGATCCTCCGCCGGCGTCGCTGAATCTTCCCTCCTTCACCTCACGCATCGCGAAAGCGGTGCGTGTGGTTTCTCCTCTGTATCGCGTGGCTTGTTCCCGGAGCTGCTGAATGCCTTCTATCCGCATGTCGCGTGCCTTTACCCTGATCGAACTCCTCGTAGTGATCTCGATCATCGCCCTGCTGATCGCGATTCTGCTCCCCGCGCTCGGCGCGGCCCGGGCCTCGGCTCGCAACACGCAGGACCTCGCCAACATCCGCAGCATGACCACGGCCTCCATCGCCTGGTCCGCCGACCACAAGGGCCTGCTCCCCGAGGGCGACAGCCCGAGCGTGATCGCCAGCTACGCGTGGATGCAGGACGTCACCCGGACCGAGCTGATTGAGGACTACGGCCTGCTGGAATCCGAATTCGGCTGCAACTCGCTCGAAACCATCCGCTCGGAGTGGTCGTCGATCGGCCTCTACGAATGGAACTATTTCGGATCGGGGTTCTCGGTCACCGGGTGGAACTACTTCGGCGGGCGGCAGCCGGGCTGGGCGGGTCTGGTGAACACCCCCGGCGAGACCTACACGGGGCCGGAGTCCATGGAGGATGTCGACATCACTTCGCAGACGCTCTTCACCTGCCTGGTCTACAACGCCGCGACCCCAGGCGTCGGCTGGGAAAGCATCGCCCCGCACGCCCCGAAGAACGACGCAAAGTTCATCCCCGGCGGGGGCCAGTGGGTCCCGATGGACGGGCTCAACCTCTCCAAGATCGATGGCTCGGCTAGCTTCGTCGCCTACTCGGAACTGGAGCCCTTCGGCGGAAGCGACTGGTACTACTACGAGGAAGACTAGCCCCCCGCTGACAGGCCATGGCCTCGGCTCTTCACGTCTCCGATTCTGCCTCACCGAGACATCTACTCGCCGACTAACGAGGTCCAGCCCGTGAACACGCCAACCGCACGTCAATTCCATGCGGCCAATCAAGGGTCGGACCGCCGCACCGGCTTCACCCTGATCGAACTGCTGGTGGTGATCTCGATCATCGCCCTGCTCATCGCGATCCTCCTGCCGGCGTTGGGCGCGGCGCGGGAGAGCTCGCGCGAGATGCAGTGCCTGTCCAACCTGAAACAGTGGGGCATCATGTTCCACGCCTACGCGACGGATCACAAAGACGCGCCGATATCGAGCTGGCAGACCGTCGGCAACGACCCCTCGATCCCCGGGGCGGGGCAGCACTGGTACGTGCAGCTACGCGACTATGCGGGCGATGAATCCCTGGTCCTGGGCTGCCCGACCGCGGGGGCACCAGTGAACCCGATCCCCAACGCCTCGTGGGGCCAGGCCGCGAACAACTGGTTTCCAGGACCCAACCACGTCGGCTTGGCGGACGACCACATCGGGGGCTACGGCTACAACAACTGGTTTGAGACCTCGCCTCTGACCGTCAACTCACCGGAACTGTTCAAGAAGATCAGCGATGTGAAGGCACCCAGCGACACGCCGGTATTCATGGACGCGGCCTGGGCGGACATCGGCTTCATCCGCGACTGGATGACCCTCCCGCCGGACCTGACGATCCCGCAGACCGGGACCAACTACCTGAATCGCCTGGCAATGTCCCGGCACGGCGGCGGCCGAAACTCTCAATCGCTGAACGCCGGCATGCACTACAACCTGGCTGACGGGTCTACGAGCTTTGTGCCACTCAAGTCGGTTTTCAGTCTGTACTGGTACAACGACTTCCCGGTCCGGGAGACCTACTAGGCCGCTTGCACGCAACAATCGTTGTGTAGCCGGTTGGGTACACGATCCGAAAGCAGTCACGTCTAATCGAACCATGTCCACTGTCGATCAACCATCCACGGGTATATGACCCGCGCCGGGTATAGTGGAAGGCATTCCAACGGACATGGAACTCGAGATGGCGACGCTAGACGACCTGTTGGTCCGGGGCTTCCAGGCACGGCAGCAGGACCTGCCCGAAGACGCACTGGTGTGTTTTGAGCAGGCCCTGGCACAAGCCCCGGCCGATATGGCGATCCGCCTGGAGGTCGCTCGGACCCATTGTGACCTCGCCCAACCCGGCGAGGCGCGGGCGCACCTCGGGCGCATCCGGGTCAGCCCCGATGCCTCCGATGATGACGCCGAGTTAGCGATGGAGTTGGCCCGGCTCTGGGTGCAGGCCGGCGAGCCGGGGCGTGCGCTGCGTCTGTATCGCTCCATACCGCGCGGTCAACACCTCCCTCAGGCCGTGCTGGAAGCGGTCCTGCTGCTCGAACGCACGCACCGCCTCGACGAGGCGCGGGCTGAGCTCGCGCGACACCCGAACACAAAGGCAACCCGACAGCCCGACCCGACCGCCGCGCTGGCGCACGCGGTGCTGGATGAACGGGCCGGGGACCGGCAGACCGCCGCCGCGCGGTTGTCACGCGTGTTCAACGCCCTGCCCCCCTCCGGGCTCACCCTGGAGTGCGGGTACCGCCTCGCCCGGCTGCTGGATGCGCAGGACCGCGGCGAGGAGGCCATGGACATCCTGGCCCGTTGCAAGCAGGCGGAGCGGACGCAACTGCCCGGCGCGGTGCTGGAGAAACACATCGCGGCCCGCAGGGCCAGTGACCTCGCGGTGATGCGCGAACTCCCCGCGGACTGGTTTGACTCGCGGCCGGACGTCGGAAACGCGCCGCGTGCGGTGGTGTTGGGGCACCCGCGCAGCGGCACCTCCCTGTTTAGCCGACACCTCTGCCGGGCCGGACAGGCAGACTGGATCGACGAGTGCCCCGCGTTCAGCGTGCTGGCCCGACGCCTCGTCGCTCGATCAGCCGAAGCGGACCAGACGTTTGTTGAGTTCCTGGGTGGTTTGGACAAGTCCGAGATCGATCAGTTCGAGTCGCAGTACACCCACCAACTGCAGGACCACCTGCCGCCAGACGCAGCATCACCCATGCGACGCCTGATCGACAAGAACCCCGGCCTGAGCAACTCGCTCCCGGCGCTGCACCGGATGCTCCCCAACTCGGCATGGGTCTACCTCCAACGCGACCCCCGCGACATCGCGATCAGCTGCTACTTCCAGCGCCTCGGCGCGAGCCCGCTCGGCTGGGCGTGTATGACGCTGCAGGGCGCGGTCGACGCGGTCATGCATACCGTTGCCCTGTGGGACAGTATCCGCGGTCAGCTCGCCGAAGAGCAGGCCGTCGTCGTGCGTTACGAAGATTTGGCGACCAACCCGGAGCAGGTCGTCTCGGAGACCGCGGCCCGGCTCGGCTGGGCAACTTCTAGTACCGGCGGAACAGCCGTCGCCAGCGAGCCGGTGATTGTTCATTCCCCGACCTACGCGGCCGTGCGCCGAACGATCGATACCCAAGCCGTCGGCCGCTGGCACCGCCATGCAGACCGGCTGGTCGGCCTGAAGCCCGAGCATCGGGAGCTGATTGAGCGGCTGGGTTATCTGGACTGAGGCCATGCCGATGGGCCCGGTTTAGGGGTCGAGTAACCTATCAGCCATGCCGAAATCCCGCCCCGTACGTTCGGACGCTGCCCCAGCGATCCCGCAATCCCGGTGAGTCATCACTCAGCGTTTTCAGTGCCTTCTGAAGCCATCTCAGTGATGCCTGAAAGGATTCAGGCATCACAAACTCCGTATTGTCCATGTCGATGAACAGTCAGAAAGTGTCTGAAGCAACGTCAGCGATCATTATTGGCGAGCGAGTAATGACTGCAACGGATTCTTTCTGTTCTTTAACGCTCCAATCTTAGATGACGACACTGGGTAGCGAGAGATAGTCTTGTTGGCGGATCGTTACACGCGTAGTTGTGTTCATCCGGATACACCTACGCCACAATGCCAACGCAGCGAGTCACCTTCTGGCGAAAGACTTGGTGCCGGGCTTTGTGAGGCGTTGTTGATACTGGCAACCAATCGATTTTGTAGCTTCCGGGCGAGCAAGGCACCTGCACTTCCCGGAAGATAACAGGCGGTCACGGACGTGGGGTCACACGGAATACGGAGCAAGCTTGACTCAGTACGCATCTCGGCGGCGGTACGCAATCGTAGTGCCAGGCGTTGAAACAGGTATCTTGTTGGGCGTAGATGAGTCTAAGGAGATGCCGTGATCTTGATCGATGCCATTACGGATTATCAAGAGTCGCACCGGGATTGAGCGTGTCGGCAAAGTACTCGTAGTCTTTGCTGCCGGGATGGGCGGGGCCACCGAAGTCATAGATTTCAGAAGTGCGGCCGTCGCGGAATCGATAGAACTCGGCATGGCCATCAACGAAACTCAGCGGGACCCCCTCGAAGTGGAACGACGCTGGCCAATCCCCCCATCCATACTCCCCCGGTGAACCCCAGGGTGAGATGGCAAAAGAGTTCAGCGGATAGTTGTACCGAGGGTCTGGCTCATCCTGGAATGCGCGGGTCTGGTCGGGTTTAGGGACCTGCGACAATGATCGCGCAACGTTCAACTTGCCGTTCCACCCACTCCACTCATACCCATTCAGAAACGTACTGATGGAGTAGCTGCGTACGCGAGGGAGGGTGGTCGAACTCAGGGTGTAATTTGTCGTGTCGTCGGCGGGACAGAGATAAGTCTCCGTTTCCCGGACATAGTCGTACAGGTCGCCATCCATAAGGTGTTCATTTGTTTCAGGGCCACCGAGAGGTGTACGGACCCATGCTGTGTCTACATACACATTGGGGTCGGTGTCATCCGTGAATTCGACGTTCTCCGAGCCAACGGGGACGTCTTTGTGGTCGATCACGTATGCGGTCCATGATTGAACCATGCCGCGTTCATTGGATTGGCACTGGGTCATGCGAGAAAGCTTCTTCGCGCTACCCAGAGCGGGCAGGAGGATGGCGATGAGCAGTGCGATGATTGAGATGACGACGAGCAGTTCGATGAGGGTAAAGGCGCGGTGTTTCATGGCGATGTCCTTACCGAGTCTCGGTGGGTAGGTGAAACACCCCGGTCGGCGTTGGCCGGCCGGAGCGTGAAGGAGGATGGGGTTACGCGCGTCGACGGCGAGCGATCAGCATACCGCTCAGCCCGAGCAGAGCCAGCGAGCCGGGCTCAGGGACGACACGGAGGACAACGCCCGCGGCGCCGGGATCGCTGCCGGACACGACGTTGCCCTCAATCGTGATCGAGGTTTCGCCGGCCCCGGTCGTGAATGTGCCGATGACCGACCCGCCGGTGGACCGCTGGAGGGTGGGGCTGGTTCCGCCGCCATCGGTGCCAGTGAAGTTGTATTGGCGGGTGGGGATGTCGCCTTCGGTGCGGTTGTCATGGATGCCGATGATCTGGATCATGTAATCCGTGTTTTCGACCAACCCTGTGATGGCTAGGGTCCAGGTGTCGGTCGTGCTCCCAAATGCGGTGTGATGACCGATGACCGCATCGAGATCCGCATCGCCAGTCGTGGCCCAGAATGGCCCGCTGCCGCCTGCGGCATCGAAGGTGACGCCATTGATCGCGGCACCGGGTGCCGGGCCGAAGTTTAGCGCGCCATTGGCGGCAATGGCTGAGGAGGTGCCGCTGGGCCAGATGTCCCATTCGTAGTTGACGTTTGTGGCGGCGGAGCCGTCATCAATGATGTCCGACGCCGAGGTGACGGCTGTGGCGGTGCCCTCCCAGGTGATAGGGGCGGCGTTTGAGCCGACAGCCAGGACACACGAAGCGGCTAAAACAGACAGGGTTGCGAAACGAGTCATGGTCTTCCTCCATTTGGGAAAGAGAAATGAGATTCCTTGGCCGGAACGTCCGGCAGAAGGATGAGAAACAGTTAGTTTTCGGGGCGCCCCGAATCGTATACCCCAGCTACTTCTTGTTGAGTCATGGCGCGATCGAGCACAACGAACTCATCGATACGTCCTGACAAGGGTCTGGGCCAGTCGTTGTTTCGCTCTTCTACTGACGCATACCAGTTGCCGAGCCGGAAAGCAGAGAGACGGATCGGGACGCCATCAGAAACCGATGTGCGTGTTACCTGCTGTCCATCGACGTATAGCTCGGCAAATCCGTCCCTTGTGTCGTAAACCAGAGCCAGATGGACCCATCTTCCAGTGATTGATTGTGGGGACCATCCAGACGACAGCGCATCAAACCACGATCTCTGTAACTGACGACGCTCGCGAATCTGAACGAATTCGAAAGACCAGCCACCGCCATGATTGGCGTTGAGATGCCAGTGGATACCACCAAGGGCGGTCCCATTGGTATGTAACAATGCAGTAAATTTGCCTGACATCTCCTCGATCCAATACCAGCCCGCGAGGGTGATGGCCTCGAGCGGACGGTCCAGCACAGCGGCTACATAGTGGCCGTCACTGCTGAACCTTGCGGCCGGTTTATGACGAAACCGGCCGGGCCCGGTACCGGCGAGGTTGGCGACGCCGTTGGAATCACTAGCATCGGTTCTCACCGCAAGGTTGCGGATCGTGTTTTCGGAAAAATCTTCCTGCTCGAATGCGTAATACAAAACAACATGCGGGTTCCGCCGTAATGCACAGCTTTGAGCGAACCAGCGATCGTATGCGGAATGTTCCGCGTTGAATCGGGCTAAGTATTCTTTTTCACGAACAAAAGTGTTTGGGTTTAGGGAGGCACTAAGCCGCTGGCCGGATGAGGAGATCGCAAATGCGCCGCCTGCTTGAATGCTTGCAGGTCGAGACTGTCCCCAAGAACTGTCTACAGAGAGTGTCCCCGAAAAAACATTGACGAAGGATTGCCCCGATCTATCGACCGCAATGCCGAACTCACCCATATCGTGTGTCAGCAACCCGCCGGGCGTCTGCACGATGAGTGGGAAGGCAGATGCCTCGTTGGTCTGTACAACGGCTTGGCCACGCGTGATCTGAAGGCGTCCTCCGCCCTGTGGGACAAAAACCGCTGGCCCTTCGATGATGACCGAGGAGCCACCTCCAAACACAATCTCCGCTGTACCAGAATCGAGATGTAACTCGGCACCTTCTAGTAGGTACGAGCCCGAGCCAACGGGCTGCCGCCAATATGCCGCGTTCTCGCTACGGATAAATGCGACCTGGGCCGCTTGCATGGGTGAATTCCCGCGTTTACTGACGGAATCAGGAGTCTTTTGCGGATGGGTTTCTGGCATGCCTAGCCAAGCGATTAACCCGAGCACGGCAGCGGCCGCAAGCCACAGGACCGGTCGAGGCAGGGACCACTCTTTGTGATGTCCGGTGGCCGCCGCAGCTTTACGGCGCAGGTAACGCTCCCTTAGCTGTCGCTGCCTAAGTTCTGAGGTCAGGTCTACAGGGATCGCATGTTCCTGCCCCTGGCTCAGGGCTTGGAGAGCGGTGGAGATATCGCCACCCTCATCCGTACCATCCATACCGGACAACGGCTTCTCGAGACCGTCGGAGACGAGCACGAGCGGCTGCACCGCGTTGAGCTCGTGGAGGCGGTGGTGGTCGATCGCGTGGCGGGCGAAGTGGTCTGCGTTCGCGGGGTCGTCACGGAGCCAGGCCTGCAGCACGGCGAGTTCTTCCGGCGACAGTTCGCCGTCGAGGTGGCGGGAGATCAGCAGCTCGATGTCGGGGGTTTGGCCATCGGTCATGGCTTGACGCTCCCCGCGATACGGCGGCTGATGCAGTCGCCCAGTGTCTTGCGGATCCGGCTGAGCGAGACCGACACGGTGTTGGCCGTCGTGCCGAGCTTCGTGGCGATCTGGCTGGGTTTGCTCCCCTGGCTGTAGCGCAGCTCGATCAGCCGCTGGGCCTTGGGGCTGAGCAGTTTGACGCACTCGGCCAGGGCGCTCCGCCGGTCGGATACCTCGGTCGATACGCGTGCGAACGCGGCCTCGATCTCGTCGACGACGTCTGAGTCAAAAGTAACGGCCTGCTTGTACTTTTTGCGGAGGTGCAGCGCGAGCTGATTCCGAGCGATGCCGAAGACCCAGGGCATGAACGGCCGCTCGTGCTGCTCGGCGGTGTACTGCCGGGTCGCCGCGACCGCGACCTCCTGGGCAATGTCCTCGGCGATAGATAGGTCACCGACCATCGAGGTCAGGTAGGCCGTGAGGATCGGCTGGGCCCGCACCCATCGGGCGGCGAGTTCCTCGGAGAGCACGGGCGGCGGGTTGTCCGGCGGTGGGGTGTCCATGTCCGCCCTTCTAGTTGCGCCCCACGTCGGACTCTTAGCAAGCATCTCACAAATATTGTCGGCGGCTATGTAAACCACTCTCCGCAATTGGGTTACACGGAGACATGTCGCTGACATCCTTGGAACGGGCGCGCGAACTCGTGGCGGGGTTGTGGCGTATCATGGCCATCTAAGGGGCAGCCCTCACGGCGGTTCCGCCCTGCGTGCCCCGCTTCCCGTTTGCATCACCCGATTGAAGGAGAACCCCCTTGTCACGACTCCGCCTGCCGTCCCGACGGTCCCTGTCCGCGATCCTTGCGGTCGCTTCGCTCCCGATGGCGGCGCTGGCGCAGGACGCCCGCCCGCACGCCGGGATGCTGCGTACCCCGGACGTGAGCGCCAGCCACATCACCTTTGTCTACGCCAACGACTTGTGGGTCGTCCCCCGCAGCGGCGGCACGGCACAGCCCGTCGCGAGCCCGCCGGGGCAGGAGAGCACCCCACGTTTCAGCGCCGACGGCCGGACCATCGCGTTCGTGGGCAACTACGAGGGCGACCGCGACCTCTACACCGTGGACCTGAACAGCGAGGTCCCCTACCGGGTCACCCACCACCCGGCCAACGAGTCGTTGAGCGACTGGACGGCGGACGGCCGGCTGATCTTTAGCTCGTGGATCTACCCCGGCAGCCATGCCCAGGGGCCGGGGATCTACACCGTCAGCGCCGACGGCGGGATGCCCGAAAAGCTGCCGATTCCCTACGGCGGCAACGGCGCGATCTCCGCGGATGGGGTCTGGCTGGCGTACACGCCGTCGATCCGTGAGAACCGCACGTGGAAGCGGTACCAGGGCGGCCTGGCCCAGGACATCTGGCTCTACAACCTCGAGACCCACGAGGCGATGCAGGTGACCGACTTCGCGGGGACGGACACCCTGCCGATGTGGCACGGCAGCAGGCTCTACTACCTCTCGGACAACAGCGAGTCGGGCCGGCTGAACCTGTGGGTCTATGACACGGCCAACGCCGAGTCCGAGCAGGTCACCCACTACACCGACAACGATGTGAAGTTCCCGTCGATCGGCCCGGGCCCTGCAGGCGGCGGGGAGATCGTCTTCCAACTCGGCGCGGACCTGATGCTGCTGGACCTGGCCACGGGCGAGGCCGAGGCCGTGGAGGTCATCGTGCCGGGCGTGCGTGCGACGCTGCGTGAGCAGATGGTCGATGCGTCGAACTACATCATGGACGGCGGCGTGTCGTCGACCGGGCAGCGCGCGGTTGTGGAGGCGCGGGGCGATGTCTGGACCCTGCCCGCGGAGAACGGCCCGCCGCGCAACCTGACGGATACCGACGGCGTCGCCGAGCGGGCCCCGGCGTGGAGCCCCAGCGGCAAGTGGGTCAGCTACTTCTCCGACGAGAGCGGGGAGTACAACCTCTACATCACCCAGTCCGACGGCAAGGGCGAGACGATCCGGCTGACGGATATCGACGGCGGGTACTTCTTCCAGCCGCAGTGGTCGCCGGACTCCAAGAAGATCATGTTCCAGGACCAGCGCGGGCACATCTACGTGACCACGCTGCCCGATGGCGACGCGGAAGCGTCGACACAGATCATCGACACGATGCCCTCGGCCGGCGGCGGCGGGGTCGGGGCGAACTGGTCACACGACTCGAAGTGGGTCACGTACTCACGGCCGGACGACCGGGCGCAGACCAGTTCGATTTATGTGTACGACCTGGAGGCCGGCGAGGCCCACCAGATCACCCAGCCGTTCTTCCACGCGGATTCCCCGGCGTTCGACCGGACCGGGGACTTCCTCTACTACGTCTCGTACATGGACTTTACCAACCCACAGTACGACGACTGGTACCGCACCTTCGTCTACAGCGGCGCGGGCCGGCTTGTCGCCGTGCCGTTGCGGGAGGATGTCGCTTCGCCGTTCCTTGTGGAGAGCGACGAGGAGACCTGGGAGGAAGAGGCGGCGGAAGACGAAGCCGCCGAGGGCGAAGACGCTCAGGCCGATGACGCCGAAGGCGAGGGCGATGGGGACGCAGACGCAGAGGCGGACGCCGACACCGAGAAGCACCCGCTGCACGGCACGTGGGAAGGCGTGATGCGCGGGTTCGCGGCGCTGGGGGCCGAGGACGACGAGATCGCCTTCTCCCTGACGGTGTTTGTTGATGAAGACGGCAACATCTCCGCGACCGCCGAGGTCATGGGCGAGTCCGACGACGCCGGCACGATCACGTTTGACGAAGAGACGGGCACGCTGACCGTAACGGACGAAGAAGACGGCGTGAAGTCCATCATGACCGCGACGCTGGAGGGCGACACGCTGACCGGCACGTGGGCGCTGCCCGACCTGGGCTTCAACGGCACGTGGGAAGCGACCAAGACCGGCGACGACGCCGGCGATGGCGAGGGCGGCGGTGCAGACGCCGACGACGAACCGCTGGTCATCGACTTCGAAGGCATCGAGAGCCGGGGCATGCTGCTGCCCGTCGCGAAGGGTCAGATGACCATGCTCTCGGTCAACAGCAACAACCAGTTGATCTACATGCGGGTCGAGGGCGGTATGCCGTCGATCAAGCTGTTCGACATGCACGCGGACGACCCGAGCGAGGGCAACGTCGTGTCGGGCGTCGGCGGGTATGTGATGAGCGGCGACGGCAAGAAGCTCGGGGTCTTCGGGCCGTCCGGCCTGGCGATCATCAACGCGGCGAAGGGCCAGTCCCTCGCCAACGCGATCCCGACGGACAACATGCTCGTCCGCATCAACCCGCGCGAGGAATGGCGGCAGGTCCTCCGCGATGTCTGGCGGCGGTACCGCGACTTCTTCTACGTCGAGAACATGCACGGTGTGGACTGGGACGCGGTCCACGCGCACTACGACGCGATGATCGACGACTCGGTCAACCGCCAGGACATCGACTACATCATCGGTGAGATGATCGGCGAGTTGAATGTCGGACACGCCTACAACATGGGCGGTAACGCCGAGGCCGAGCCGAACATCGACGTCGGCATGCTCGGCGCAGACCTCGAACTCGCGACCACCGAGGAAGGCACCGCCTATCGCGTCGCCGACATCCTCGAGGGCGGCCCCTGGGACGTGGACGCCCGCGGCCCGCTCAGCGAGCCGGGCGTCGACATCAGCGAGGGCGACTTCATCCTCGCGGTCAACGGCCGGGAGATCGATACGAGCATGGACCCCTGGGCGTCGTTCATCGGTACGGCCGGCGACATCGTGACGCTCACCGTCTCGTCCAAGCCCGTGATTGACGACGAGGCCCGCGAGGTCACGCTGACGCTGATCGATGGCAACGCCGAGTACAACCTCCGCTTCCGCCAGTGGGTCGAGTCCAACCGGCAGTACGTCTACGACAAGTCGGATGGACGCATCGCCTACATCTACGTCCCCGACACCGGCACGAACGGGCAGAACGAGCTGTTCCGCCAGTTCTACGGCCAGATGCACATGGACGCGATGATCGTGGACGACCGGTTCAACGGCGGCGGGCAGATCCCCGACCGGTTCATCGAGCTGCTCAACCGCCCGGTGACCAACCACTGGGCGCTGCGCAACGGGCGCGACTGGCAGTGGCCCCCGGACTCGGCCCCCGGACCTAAGGCGATGCTGATCAACGGCTTCGCGGGCTCGGGCGGCGACATGTTCCCCTGGCTGTTCAAGCAGAACGAGTTGGGCCCGCTCATCGGCACTCGGACCTGGGGCGGGCTGGTCGGCATCAGCGGCGTGCCCGGCCTGATCGACGGCGGGCAGTTCTCCGTGCCCAACTTCGGCTTTTACGAGAACGACGGCACCTGGGGCATCGAGGGCCACGGCGTGGACCCGGATATCGAGGTCATCGCCGACCCGGCGCTGATGCACCGGGGCATCGACCCGCAGATGGATAAGGCCGTCGAGGTCCTGCTGGAAACCCTGGAAAACGGTGGTCAGTTCGTCCCGGCCCCGCGGCCGGCCGACCCGGACCGCAGCGGCTCGGGCATCCCCGACGAGGAAAAGTAGCCCGCCGACAACCCGTTCCCCCGGTGCCCGGGCGGGCCGTTCCCACGGCCGGCCCGGGTGCTGTTTGCCCGGATACCCGAGCCGGGCTATCTTGTCGGGTTCGACCGACCGCATCCCCCCACCGACCCGCCCCACCCCAGGAACCGCGTTCCATGCCTGACACGATGATGGATGTCCGTGACACCGAGACCAGCAGCAAGTACTACAAGCAGGGCCTGGAAGCCGAGGAGAAAGGCGACCGTGTCGAGGCCATCAAGGCCTACGAAGCGGCGTACACTGCCGACCCCGACAGCACCGAGGTCTGCTTCCGCCTGGCGTACAACCTTGACCTCCTGGGCGAAGAGGACGAGGCGATCCACCTCTACGAGGAGTGCTGCCGGGTCGAGCGGCCGATGCTCAACGCACTGGTCAACCTCGCGGTGATGTACGAGGACCAGGGCAAGTACAGCCAGGCCGAGCGCTGCATCCGGCAGGTGCTCACAACCGACCCGAACCACCCGCGTGCCCGCCTGTACATCAAGGACATCCTCGCCAGCCGCGCGATGGTGATCGATGATGAACAGGAGGCCCGCCTGGTCAAGCAGGACGCCCTGCTCAACACGCCGGTCACCGACTTCGAGCTCTCCGTCCGCACCCGCAACGCGCTGCGGAAGATGAACATCCGCACCCTCGGCGACCTGCTGCGGGTCACCGAGGCCGAGCTGCGCAGTTTCAAGAACTTCGGCGACGCGTCGCTGGACGAGATCAAGGCGATGCTCGCGCAGAAGTCCCTGCGCCTGGGCCAAGCCGTCGAACAGCACCAGGAGGAGGTCAAGCAGCAGGTCATCGACCAGTTGGCCTCTGAGACCGGCGACAGCTCGCTGCTTTCCAAGAGCGTCAACGAACTGGACCTGTCGGTCCGGGCCCGCAAGGCGCTGGCGCTGCTCAACGTCGCGTCGCTGGGCGACCTATGCATGAAGACCGAGGCCGAGCTGATGGGCGTCAAGAACTTCGGCATGACCTCGCTGGTCGAGATCAAGGAGAAGCTGGTCGAGATGGGCCTGGGCCTGCGGACGCTGGACAACTAAGCCCGGCCAGAAACACCGATAGCACCAAACACCGCAAGCCCCGATCACCGGGGCTTTTTTTTGGTCGCTACGCCCCGACATCGATCGGCGCTTCGGGTAGGCCATCGGTCAGCAACCGCTCCAGCCAGTCGGCCAGCCCGCGCGGCGCGAACGCGGTTGCCGACGCGTCGCGGATCGCCTCGGCCGACCACCAGCGGTGCGCGGTCAGCACGCGCTGCTCCTCCTCCGTGTGCGCCTCGACCGAGACCTGGTGCGTCTGGCACCGCAGCAGGTGGAACCGCTCGTGCTGGCGGAACACCCGGCCGAGCCAGGGGAACGTGTGCGTCCGCGTCCAGACACAAGGGCCGACGTCGGGCACCACCAGGCCGACCTCTTCCCGCAGTTCACGCAGCGCGGCCTGCTCGTGCGTCTCGCCGGGCTCCAGCCCCCCACCCGGCGTGATCCAGAACGCCCGGTCGGCCCCCGGCTCCTCGCACCGGAACAGCAGGAGCCGGTCCCGCGCATCCAGCAGCAGCACTCGCGCGGCGTGGCGTTCGATCACGGGCCCATCGTCCTGCATCGCCGGATTGTAGACGGCGGCGTGCAGCGGTGTGCCGTGCACGTATCGCGCATGAAACAGCCCCCGCCTTGCAGCGGGGGCTGGGTTCAATCGTTTTCGCGTCCTCGATGTAGCGTCGGGTTACTCGGCGTCGTCGCCGAAGAACCGCTCGAGCGCGCCCTGCAGCATCTGGCCCATGTCGGACTCGGGGTCCACGGCGATGGCCTGCTCCAGCACGACCTTCGCGCCGGGCTTGTCTTCGAGCACGAACATCATGATCTGCGACTTCATGGCCAACGCTTCCTGGCGGATCGGCGGGGTCAGGGCGTCGTCGGCGAGGAGCTCGTCGATCGCGGTGATCACGCCCTGCGGGTCGCCCTGCACGTCGCCGGCCATCGCGGCGTTGAGCGCGGCCCGTTGTTCCTCGGCCAGGGCGAGCATCTCGTAGTGGCCCTTGAGCCCGGCGGCGTTGTCGGCGTCCAGCACCATGATCTCTTCGACCACGTTGCCGTAGTGCTTGACGGCCAGGTCATCGCCAACGGCCTGCATCGCGTCGTGCAAGAGCTGGGCCTTCTCCAGCCCCTCAGCATCGGCGGCGGCGGCCATGTGCTCGTCACGCTCGACACGGATCGCCTGCAGCTCCTGCAGGTGGGCGACGTAGACCTCGGGGCCGCCGGCCTGGTAGCCGGTCTGGGCGTAGGGCAGGCCGTGGGCGTCGGTCAGGAAGATGGTCGGGTAGCCCTCGATGGCAAACTGTTCTTTCAGTTCGGCGTTCTGGGCAACAACTTCTTCGGAGAGCTGCTTCTGGCTGGGGTAATCCAGCTCGACGAGGACGAAGTTCTCCGCAGCGAACTGCTTGAACTCGTCGTGGGAGAAGACCTCTTCGTTGAGACGGATGCACCAGCCGCACCAGTCCGAGCCGGTGAAGTCCAGGAGCAGGTCTTTGCCCTCGGCGGCGGCGGTGTCCTGGGCCTGGGCGTAGTTGTCGGTCCAGTTCTCACCGCCGGCGAACGCGGGGGCGGCGAGGACGGCGGCGGCAGCGGCCGTGGTCAGGGTGCGGGACAGTTGGAAGGTCATACGGGGCCTTTCGGTGGTTGGGGGGTCGCTCGGCCGTGCAGGGGATCACGGCCCACATAGGTTAGGGGTATCTGGTACGGCTTGCGGGTCGGCTGGGTTCGCGGATCATGGGGATCCTGGTCGAGAAGGACCCCGGCGGCCGATACGGCGTTACAGGCCCATGCCCCCGACCTTATTGCTGCTCACAAAGGCAGATCGCGGGGGCCCTAAGTCGAGTGTTTGCCAAGTTTTCTGTCCATTGTTCTGATCCGGGGTATGATAGTGGACCCACCACGGCCGGAGATACGGCCAGCCCGCCGGAGCCCGTCAGTCTTGAAGAGCCGTATCCTGGTTGCTGTTTCCTCGCCTTGGGCGAGTGAGAAGCTGGTGGGTCCGATCGCGGACCTGGCGGCGCGTCTGGATGCGGAGGTCCTGGTCAGCCACGTCGCGACCCTGCAGGAGGCCGACGAGCACGAGGCCGACGCGACCCAGCGTGGCGAGCAGACGCTGCAGCTGCTTACCAAAGGGCTCCACGACGCCGGCGTCGTCACCGAGGGGATCATGCTCTTCTCCGACGACACCGCCAAGGCGATCCTCAACACCGCCCATGCCCGCAACTGCACGATGATCGTCCTCGGACTCACGGGCAAGGGCGTCCTCAAACGCCTCATCGCCGGCGACGTGCCCACGAACATTATCCGCTCGGCCGACATGCCCGTCATGCTCTGCCCCGCGAACTGGGATGGCACGATCTAGCCGACGCCTTTGTATTGGCCCCGCGTCCGCCAGCGTCCATACTTACCACCCGCTACCGCACAGGAAGAGAGACCCTTGCCGCTGCGCCCCACGCCCCGCCGTCTGTTGTCCGCTGCCGCGCCGCTTCTGCTGGTGGTGTCGGCGGCCCACGCGCAGGTCGACATCACGAGCACGGGCGAGGGCCAGGTCGGTGTCTCGCTCTCGGGCGTCCACGAACTCAGCGGGATCACCTACCTCGGCGGGGACCAGTACCTGCTGGTCACCGATGTCAACGGCCTGCTGGTCAGCGCCACGATCGGCATCGACCTGTCCACCGGGCAGTTCTCCGGAACGCCCACCCTCGACAACTCGCTGGTCCTGAACCCGGCCGGGAACGCCGACCTCGAGGCCATCGCCTTCGACCCGCGCGACGGCAGCGTGCTCGTGACCAACGAAAACGACAACAGCATCACCCGCTATGACCCGGCCAACGCGGACGTGCTCGGCAGCATCAGCGTGCCCAGCGTGTTCAGCAACACGACCAGCAACCGCTCGTTCGAGGCGCTCTCCCTTGCGCCACGCGACTTCGACCTGTGGACCGCGAACGAGGAGGCGCTGACGGTCGACGGCCCGCTGTCCAGCGACTCGGCAGGCACGGTCGTGCGCCTCCAACGCTTCGATGCCCAGGGCGACCCGGCCGGCCAGTACGCCTACGTCACCGAGCCGCACCGCGCCTCGGGGCTGGAGCAGGCACGCAGCGGGGTCTCGGGGCTCATCGCCCTGCCCGACGGCCGGGTGATCGTGATGGAACGTGAACTCGGCGGCGGGCTGCCCACGTTCCGCATCAACTTCTTCCTCGTTGACTTTGAGGACGCGACCGATACGTCCGATCTCAGCGGCCTGATCGGCGAGACGTACACGGCCGTCGACAAAACCTTGCTGCACACGCTTAACGCCGGGTTCTCGAACTTCGAGGGGGTCACCCTCGGCCCGCGGCTGGACAACGGCGACTACGCGCTCGTCCTGGTCTCGGACGACGGCGGCGGCGGCGGGCTCAACGGGCAGAACCTCACGACCCTCCGGCTGAGCGGTGTCGCGATGCCCGGCGACCTTGACGGCGACTGGGCGGTCGGCATCGCGGACCTGGACATCCTCCTCGCGCACTGGGGCGAGGAGGTCGATGCGGGTGTCCTCTTGCAAGGCGACACCAACGGCGACGGTGCCGTGGACCAGCAGGACCTCGATACGGTGCTGAACTACTGGGGCGACGGCCCGGTGCCCGACGTCACCGTCCCCGAGCCGACGGGCCTGCTCGGCCTGGGTGCAGCACTCTTCGCGTTCAAGCGGGTGCGTTAGGGCTGGAATCGGCTGCCGTTTGTCGCAGCCGGCGTGCGCCGAGCCACCCGCCGAGCACGAGCCCGAGCCCGCCGGTGACCGGCAGCAGCGGGAGGCACCAGCCGGGGATATCCGCCCCCATCTCGCGGTAGGACGCCGGCATCGTGACGGCGTAGACCGCGCCCAGCACCACGACCATGCCGAGCAGGATCAGCACCGGCCGCCACGGCCGCGGCTTGGCGACCAGGGTCGATACCCACGCGCCCACCGCACAGCACGGCAGGTACCACAGGATGTTCCACAAGCACAGCCCCGGGGTGTCCGCCTCGGCAGAGATCTTCTGCGTTTCCGGGTCGGGCAAGCTGTGGAAGATAACCCCGCCGACCATGTTGGTCACCATGACCGCGGCCTGGATCAGCACAAAGCCCAGCACCACCGCCCCGACTGTCCGCCAGAAAGACATGGAACGTCCCCGCTGCTGCCCCGGACCGGGCCACGGCGCATAGGACCCTCGCAGAGGCCTGCCCGGTACACCGATAGCATAAGCTAAACGGCGACAATCTTGAACTGTTGTTTTACAACCTACGCCCGGCGGCGCTGGAGTTGTCGGCGTTGCAGCCAGGCGGCGTACTGCATGACCTGGTTCTCGACCTGCTTGCCCGCCGCGCCCTCGGGCAGCTCGAACTCGAGCCCGAGGTACAGCCCGGTCGTATCCAGCGGCGAGATGTGGACGAGGTTTGCCATCAGCTCCAGCACGGAGTCATCGGATTCGACCTCGATCCGGCAGTGATACCGCGTCTGCTGCTGCACCTGCCGGAGCACGTCACGCCCCGCACGGATGGCGACGCCTACGCCCCCACCGCCCAAGTTGACCATGCGTCCGGACACGGCCTGCTCCGGCGCATCCTTCTCGGCACGCAAGACGACCGGGCCGAGGTCGGCCGCCGCGGTGTTCACTCGGAAGAACGCGCGGCGCTGGTTGATGCGCACCCGCGCTGCGGGGGAAAGGCGCAGACAGGTCACGCGGGTCGAGCGGTTGATCTGCTGGATCTCGATCCCCAGCAGCTTGCAGTCCCCGAGCATCCGTTGGTTGTTCACGACCAGCAGGAGCTCGACCGTGTCGCCGATGCTGAAGGCGTGGTCGATCACCGAACTGTCGGGTCGCTCTACAATGATCGTGCCGTCCGCTTCAACCTTGAAGAGCCGGCTCTTATAGACCTTCCGCGTCTCGTTCTCGGTAGCGCCACGCGGGGCGATCTCCACGACCCCATCGCGTTTGACGAGGTGGGCGAGGAACTTCTTCCAGTCGCGCTGGTCTCTGCTGCTCAAGGGGCGCCTCGCAGGTCTCGGGCCGATCGGCGGCCGCCTGTTCCCATTACCGGGCAGGCGTTGTCTCTAACATCGGCGACAAGCGCTCCGGGCTTAATGCCGCTGCTGCCATCCGGATCGCTACACTCTCCCCATGCCGCCCCCCACCCACGGCTCGGACCTCTCGCTCGCCCCGACGCTCGGCCCGCTGGCCCGGTCGGCCGGGCTGCCGATCCGCAAGGCGTTATCGGCGGTCGGCGCGGCGGGGTTCGCCTCGGTCCAACTCGATGCCGCGCTCCCGGGGCTCCGGCCACGCGAGCTGGACACCAACGCGCGCCGCGACCTGCTGGTCACCGCCCGACGCGCGGGGCTGGCGGTCGCGGGCGTCGATCTGTTCATCCCGCGTCAACACCTGCTGGAGGCCGAGTACCTCGACCGCGCGGCCGAGGCCTTGTTGGCGGCGATCGGTTTCGCGGCCGAACTGGGGCGTGTGCCGCTGAGCACCGCCCTACCGGTCGCCGAGTTGGCTGGCGACCTGTCTGGCGCGTTGACGCGTGCGGCCGACGCCGCGGGGGTCACACTAGTGGTCCACGCCGCCGACCAGCACGATGCCTTGGCGCGCTGGGTGGCGGAGTATGACGGCGTCGCCGGCATGGGGATCGACCCGGCCGAGTACCTCGCCGGCAGGCAAGACCCGGTCGCCCTCACGCAGCAAGCGCTCGATGCGGTGGCGGTCGCCCGGCTGAGCGACACCCGGCTCGGCCTGGCCGACGGCTCGCGCCAAACCGTCGGCAGCGGCGACCTTGACCTCATGGGCTACCGCATCAGTGCGGACCTCGCGCCCAGGCGATCCGGCCCCGTCGTGCTTGATCTCCGCCATGTGCCTGACCCGCAGCGCGCGATGGCACACGGCCGGGACGCATGGGAACGCGCCGCCGCTTCGTTCTGAAACCGTTGTGATCCCGAACGGATCGACCGGACCTATGCGCTCCGCGCCAAAACACCCGACGTTTCCGGCTCGGTGTCCTGTGCATCGGTCGTGGCGTGCGACTGCGCATCCTCGCCGGCAACGTGCGGTGGGTCTGGAGACCCGCGAGTCGGCTCGGCCTGGTCCTGTGGGTGCAGGTGGATGCCGCCCTTGAGCAGCCCGGTCGCGCCGAGCAGCCCGAGCACCACGGCGTACCCGCGGTAAACCACCATCATCATCGCGACCTGGTGGGCGGTCGCGTGGACACCGTCCGCGAGCAACCCGACGGTGACGACATCCATCGGCCCCAGCCCCAGCGGCCCGGAGATCGGCAGCGAGCCGACGAGCACCGCGACAGGCACGGTCCCGAGCAGGTAGCCCATGGGCTGGGTGATGCCCAGCGCGTAGCCGGCTGTAGCGATCGACAGCGCGACGAGCAGGTGGATCGGCATACTCATCAGCACGGCCCCCGCGAGCGTGCCTTTGTGTCGGCCGTAGGCCACCGCGGCGTTGTCGAGGTTGCGGAGCATCGCTCCGCCGGGCAGGCGGCTCATGAGCCAGTCGAACCCGACGCGCTGGCGCAGCGCCGGGTGCCCGTACAGCCAGGCGAACAACAGCACCCCCGCGAGCCCGGCCCACATCAGCAGCGTGATCTTCCGGACCACCGGGTGGTCCAGCATTGTCAGCCCGAGCAGCGCCACCAGCAGCACGAGCCCGAGCAGCCCGCACATGCGGTCCACGACCACGCTCATCACGGCGACGCTGCGCTGGCTCGACCCCTTCGCGGCGTAGTAGGCCTTCATCAGGTCGCCGCCGGTCGCGCCGGGCATGCACAGGTTGAAGAACACCCCGACCATCGTGAGGCGGAAGGTCTTGGTCGGGGTCACACTCATCCCGCGCACACGCATGAGCAGGTACCAGCGTGCCGAGCCGATCAGGTAGATCGGCGACAGAAGCCCGAGCCCGAGCAGCAGCAGCGCCGCATCGGCCTCGCGGACGGTCGTGGTGACCGAGGGCTCGAAGCGCGGCTGTTCCGGTTCGCCGGTCTCGAGCGCCGCCCGTGGCATCGAAGAGGACAGGGTCTCCGAGTCGGGCGCGACCCCTTCGAGCGTGAGCGTCTCGGGTGTGATCACGGACACGCGGTAGGACGTGCCGGCCGGAGTCACCACCCGGTCGGACCAGTTCAGGTTCAGGATGAGGAAGGTGATCCCCGCTGCGGCGATCGTGAGCCGGAGGATCAGTCCCAGGTGTTTCTTCATCGCTCAGCGGGCCTTGGACGCGAGGACAGGCACCTTATCGACCACTCGGGGGCCCTGACTATACGCCTGAGGGGCTCTAAACAGGGTGCAATCCCTGCACCCCACCCTAGAATAGGGCGATATACGCCCGCCTTCTCTGGAAACCGGAGCCCGCCATGCGCCTGCCCCCCCCCCTGCTCGCACTCGCCCTCCTCGCGGCCCTGCTCGTGCCACAGCCCGCCGCCGCGATCGATGACGCCCACTGGCAGGCCGCCCAGGACAGCATCGACAAGGGCGTCGCCTACCTGCTGGAGACCCAGAACGACGACGGATCGTGGATGCCCGAGCCGGGACCGGCCGTGACCGGCCTGGTGCTGACCGCGCTGCTCGACCACCCCGAGATCGACGCCGAGCACCCCGCCGCCGCGAAGGCCATCGCCTACATCCTCGCCCACGCCCAGGAAGACGGCTCGATCCGCAACGGGCCGGACGGCATCCTCGCGAACTACAACACCGCGCTGTGCCTCTCCGCCCTCGCCCGGGTCTACAACAACCCTCAGGCCAGTGAAGCGATCGCCAAGGGCCAGGACTACCTCCGCGGCACGCAGTGGATCGTCGGCATGACCGACCCCAACGGCGACCCTATCACCGGCGACCACCCCTACATCGGTGGGTTCGGCTACGGCAAGCACGGCCGGCCCGACCTCTCCAACACCCAACTCGCGCTCCAGGCCATGTACGACACCGGTTGCGACTGCGACGACCCGGCCTTCCAACGCGCCCTGGTCTTCCTCCAACGCACGCAGGCCATCGAATCCAACGACCTTTACGCCGAGCAGATCAACCTCGAAGAAGGCAACCACGGCGGGTTCATCTACGCCCCGTCCCTGAACCAGGACAATATCAATACCCCCGAGTCCAAGGCCGACCCCGAGCAGATGGACGAGGCGCTCGAAGGCGCGACCGTCAGCAACCTCCGCACTTACGGCGGGATGACCTACTCGGGCTTCAAGACCCTGCTCTACGCGAACCTCGAGCGCGACGACCCCCGCGTCCAGGCCGTGCTCGGCTGGATCGCCCACAACTACGAGCTCGACCACAACCCCGGCATGCCCGAGGCGGTCAAGCTGCAGGGGCTGTACTACTACTACCTGTCCATGGCCCGCGCGCTCGACGCCTGGGGCAGCAGCAGCGTGATGGTCATGGACTCTATTGTTGTCGCTGCAAGCGCCCCGAGAAACATGACTGTGGTTGAAGTAGTTCAGCATGTGGTGGACTCAGGTGAAACGATGGCTGAAAACATGGAGATTACTTTCCACGACGGTGATGAGGTGTTGCTGTCTCATGAATCTAATCGTGGGCCCCGCGACTGGGCCAACGACCTGATCGACAAGCTCGGGTCGATGCAGTCCGAGGACGGTTCGTGGGTCAACACGGCCAACCGCTGGATGGAAGACAGCCCGGTCCTGTGCACCGCCTACGCGGTCCAGGCCCTGCAAGCCGCGACGGACTAAGCGATCGTCGCACAGGCATCTTGCCTGTCATATAGCACCTCACACACACGGGGGGCCTGTACCACCGGTTTAGTACACCCACCCCCTATCCCTACCCGATAACCCGGGTATGGACCGACGTAAGCTGAAAACCGGGCTTATCACGGCCGGGGTGCTGCTGCTGATCACACCGATCACGCTTCGGCTGCTGGGGTTCGGGGCGACGCCGGGCATCCCCGAGGACGCGGCGTACTTCCCGGTGCAGGACACCGAGACCGGCAAGTGGGGGTTTGTGGATGCCCAGGGCGAGACGCTGACGCCGATGGTCTTCGAGTGGGCCGGCGACTTCCGGCACGGCCGGGGCCTGGCGCAGGCGACGGTCGGCGGCCAGCGCGTGATGGGCTACATCGACGAAGACTTCAAGGCCGAAGGCGACTGGGCGATCGCGCCGCGTTTCGTACTGTCAGACGCCGGCGACGTGGCGGCCCGCGGCTTCTTCGACGGGCTCGCCGCGGCACGCGACGAGAACGGCCGGTGGGGGTACATCGACCCCGAGGGGGCCTGGGCTATCGAGCCCACCTACGAGTCGATCGAGCAACTCCCCGAACTCGACCCGTGCGGGGACTTTTCCGACGGCATGGCCTGGTTTGTCGAGGCGAAACCCGCCGTCCGCAACCGGGTCGACGAACACGGGGAACTGGACCGTGACGACAACGGCGACCTGATCGACGAAACCTACCTGCGCATCCGTTACGGCTACATCAGCCGGGCGGGCAAGGTGGTGATCCCCGCACGCTACGACCTGGCCCAGGACTTTGGCGAGGGGTTGGCCGGCGTGGAGTTCTCCGGCTCGACCGGCTGGGGGTTCATCGACCGCAAGGGCGACCGCGAGATCGGGCCGCGCTTCGAGGGCGTCGGCCGCTTCGCGCAGGGCCTGTGCCCGGTCAAGGAGCACGGGCTCTGGGGCTACATCGACCCGTCGGGCGAATGGGTCATCGAGCCGACGTTCGACGAGGCCCGCGAGTTCAGTGCTGACGGTCTCGCGCCAGCGCGTCGGCCCAACGAGAAGTGGGGCTACATCAACCGCCGCGGGGTCTTCGTCATCCCCCCACGCTACGACGACGACGAGCGCCCGGGCATGTACAACGATCCCCGCCCGTTTGAGAACGGCATCGCACGCGTCGTGCTCAATGGCAGCGTGCGGTACATCCGGACCGACGGCACGGTGGTCTGGCCAAGCGAGTGAACGGCCTCGCTACTCGATGCGGCGGAGACGCTGGTTGAGGTCGCGCACCTCGCGCTGGAGGTTGGTGATATCGCGCTCGACGGTAACCAGCCGGTTGCGGTCGATCCGCTCGATCCGTGTCGCGAGCGATTCCAGACGGCGCTGCAGGGCCCGCAGCATCGTGCCGTCGTCATCTCCATCGCCCTCACCCGCTTCTTCGAGGTCGCGTTCGAGCTGTTCGACCTCGAGCTCGACGGCGCGCAGCCGGGCGTCGATGCTGCCCGCGGCCCGGGCCGGATCGCCGAGCTGCCGTTCGAGCTGGGCGATGCGTTCTTCATGGTCGGCGAGATGCTGCTCGACGGAGGGGGCCGGGTCGTCGCCGTCGCCGTCGTCGTCACCGATCGCCGGGCGGACCGTCCACATCGCGATCGCGGCCAGCACCAGCGCGAGCGGGAGCACGTTGCGTTTCATGTTCAGCATCATTCGCCTCCGTTGGGTTGGGGATTCATAATGGTCAGACCGCGGCGCGGGACGTGCCGGACGCCGCGGCACCGCCGGCAAAACGCGCCGCCAGCCGGATCGCCGCCCTCATCGAACCGGGGTCGGCCCTGTTCTGCCCGGCGATATCGAACGCCGTGCCGTGGTCCACACTGGTGCGGATGATGGGCAGGCCGAGCGTGGTGTTGACCGCCTGGTCGAACGCGAGCATCTTGACCGGGATCAGGCCCTGGTCGTGGTACATCGCGACAAACAAGTCGTAGCGCTTGAGGTTGGCGGGGGTAAAGAGTGTGTCGGCGGGGAACGGGCCGCGGGCGTCGATGCCGGCCTTCCGAGCGACCTCGATGGCTGGGCGGATCAGCCGCGTCTCCTCGTCGCCGAACAAGCCGTCCTCCCCGGCATGGGGGTTGAGCCCGCACACGGCGATCTTTGGCGACGGGACACCGATCTGTCGGCAGGCCTCGTGCCCCAGGTCGATCGCGTCGAAGATTCGGCCGATCGTCAGCACATTGCGGACATCCATCAGCCCGACGTGGACCGTCGCCAGGGCGACGCGGATCTGCGGGGCGTCGAAAAACATGACCGCCCGCTTGGCCTTGGTCTTGTGCTGGAAGTACTCGGTGTGACCGGGCCAGCGGTCGAAGCCCGCCAGCTTCCACGAGGTCTTGCTGATCGGCGCGGTCACGATCGCGTCGATCCCGCCCGAATCGATTGGCCGACGCACAGCGGACAGGGCGTCATCAATGAAGCGGCGGCTCGCCTGCCCGCCCTGCCGGCTGGGCTGCTGCCGCGACGACCCGAGCATCGACAGCTCGTCGTAGTCGAGCACCACAACATCGTGTACCAGTTCGTGGCTTGCCCGCTCGGCATCGTGCTGGAGGCGGTGCCAGTACGGCTCGATCTCCGCGGCGTCGGCGGCGTAGGCGAGCTGCTCATTCATCCCGAAGATGACAAAGCGTGCGAGCGACCGCACCGCAGGGTCCGCGAGGGCCTTGACAATGACCTCCGGCCCGATGCCCAGCGGGTCGCCGAGTGTGATGCCGATCACGGGCCGGCGTTGGATCGGCCGGGCCGGCGTGTCGTCGGTCGGGTTGTGGCTGGCTGGGGCCATCGCGCTATTCTAGCAGCCCACAGGCATCGATCCGGGCGGTACCATGCGGGCTATGGATCAACCGCAAGCTGCAGTACCCGTCGCCGTGATCGGTGTCGGGCGGATGGGCCGGCACCACGCCCGCACCCTCGCGAAGATGCCACAGGCCGACCTGGTCGGAGTGGTGGACGGCGACGCGGAGCGCGCCGGCCAGGCGGCCGATGCGTACGGCACCGAGGCGTTCCCGAGTCTTGACGCGCTGCTCGAACGGCACCCGGGCCTGCGTGCCGCGGTCGTCGCCGTGCCGACCGTGTTCCATGCCGACGCGGCCAAGCCGCTCCTCAAGCGGGGCATCGCCTGCCTGATCGAGAAGCCGCTGGCCGGCTCCTCGCGCGAGGCTCGCGAGTTGGCTGACTATGCGGATCAGCACGGCGCACGGGTCCAGGTCGGTCACACCGAGCGATTCAACCCCGTAGTCCGTGCAGTCAGCGCGCTGGGGCTCACGCCGCGATTCCTTGATGTGACGCGGATCAGCCCGATGACGTTCCGCTCGATGGATGTCGGGGTGGTGATGGACATGATGATCCACGACCTGGACATCGTGTTGTCGCTGGTCGGCCGACCGCTCGAGCGCGTCGAGGCCGTGGGCTGCCGGTTGCTCGGCGAGCACGAGGATCTTTGCGATGCCCGGCTGTTCTTCGAGGGCGGCTGCGTGGCGAGCCTCCACGGCTCGCGCATGGCCACAGGCACCGAGCGGCGACTACGTCTCTTCTCGGAGGCTGGCTATGTCTCGCTGGACTATGGCGAGCGTACCGGCACGTTCATCAGCACCCAGGACAATGCCGAGGCGATGCGCGACATCCGCAGCCGGCTCAAGGCGGGCGAAGACCTCTCGGGGATGAACTACCTGGAACTGCTCAAGACCCGGCCGCTGGACACGACCATGCCCGCGGGCGAAGACGACCCCCTCACCGCACAGGCGGCCGCGTTCCTCGCCTCGGTCACCGATGGCCGGCCGCCGGTGGTCTCGGCAGCCGATGGGTGCGCGGCGGTCGATGCGGCGGAGCGCATCGTCGCGGCGATCCGGGATTGAACAGCCGCAATCGCCTCGGCGGTGTTGCTCGGGACACCGATGTGTAGGGCTGGGATCCAATCTACAGCTCCGATCGGCCGATAAACTAAGGAGCCGGTCGACCGCCGGATCGCCCGCAAACTGCACGTTGATGGACCCCCTCTCGCTCATCCTGCTGATCGCGCTGCCGCTGCTGCTGGTCGCCAGCGCGACCTTCAGCGGCTCGGAGACCGCGCTGTTCTCGCTGACGCCGCACGAGCAGGCACGGCTGAGGCGCAGCGACAGCGCCGCCGCCGCCGCCGTCATCGGCCTGCTGCGCGAAACCGCCCCGCTGCTCATCACGCTGCTGATCAGCAACATGGTCATCAACGTGCTCTACTTCACGCTAAGCACCGTCCTGCTCGAACGCTGGCGGGAGAGCGGCACGATCAGCGCGGGCACCACCGCGGGGCTTGCCGTGGTGGCGTTGCTCGGTGTGATCCTCTTCGGAGAGGTGCTGCCCAAACAGGTCGCCTCGCAACGCGCGAACAGCTGGTCGCTGTGGATCGCGCTGCCGCTGCTCGGGCTGCACCGCGCCTTGTCGCCGATCCGGGTCGTCACGATGGCCGTCGCGATCACCCCCCTGTCGCGCCTCATCGCGCCGCCGACCGCGCCGGACGAGCTGTCAGCCGAGGACTTGGGCGCGATGCTCCGCCTCAGCGAGCGCAGCGGGGTGATCGACCAGACCGAGCAGGACCTGCTGGCACACGTTCTCGAGCTCGGCCGGCTGAAGGTCCGCGACCTGATGGTCCCCCGTGTCGAGATCCGCGCCCACGACATCGACGCCCAGCCCGCCGAGCTGACCGCCCTCGCCAGGGAAACCCGGCTTCGGTACCTGCCGATCTACAAGGATCGGCTGGACAACGTGGTGGGTGTGGTCCTCTCGCGGGACGTCCTGCTCGACCCGCCAGCCACCGTGAAGCAGGTGCGCGCGATGGTCCGGCCGGTCCGGTTCGTCCCGGAGATCGCGCCGGCCGATGTCCTCCTTGCGCGGCTGCGCGACAGCGCGATCGTCTTCGCCATCGCGGTCGATGAGTACGGCGGCACGGCGGGGCTGATCACCCTCGAGGACGTGGTCGAGCACGTCGTTGGCGAGATCCCCGGTGCGTACGAGGCCGGCGAAACGGACGCCGTCGAGCAGATCGCCGACGGCGTGTACCGGGTCGACGCGGGGCTGCCGGTACACGAATGGGCGCAGTGGTTCGGGCACAACCCGCTCTTGGCGGGTGCCGCGTCGGGCGCTTCCACGGTGGGCGGGATGATGTTCCGCCTGCTCGGCCGGGTGCCGGAGGTCGGCGACAGCGCCAGGGTGAGCAACATCCGCCTCACGGTCGACGCGATGGACGGCCGGCGGATGGACAAGCTGACCATCACGCTGCTGCGACATGAACGCGCGGGTGTCGGGGACCCGGTACCCACCGCACGCAACGCGGGGGGTGCAGGATGACCACCGGGCAATACCTGTTCTGGTGCGGGCTGATGCTGCTGGGGTTTGCCGGCTCGGCACTATTCTCTGGTATGGAGATCGGCTGCTACCGACTCAACCGGGTGCGGCTTTATGTGCGCTCCGCGCGGAAGGAACGCTCGGCGGTCATCCTTGACCGGCTGATCCACCAGCCGACCACGCTGCTGGGCACGCTGCTGGTGGGCAACAACATCGCCAACTACCTCGGCACCGCGGCGCTGGGCATCATCATGGGCTCGCTGGCGCTCAGCCCCTGGCAGGTCATCGTCGCGAACACGCTGGTCGTCTCAACGCTGCTCCTGATCTTCGGCGAGACGCTGCCCAAGGACTTCTTCGCGACGCACGCGGACCGGTTCATGTACCCGCTCGCCCGCGTGCTCCGGCTGATGCGGTGGGTTTTTACCGCGACCCTGATCCTCCCGGCGGTGGTGTTCGTCAGCCGCGTGGCGGTCCGGCTCATCGCGAGCGACCAGGCGCGGATCGTTTCGCCCCGGCTGCGCGTGGTCGAGATGGTCCGCCACGGCGCAGGCCAGGGCCTGATCAGCGACGAACAGTCGGCGATGGCGCAGCGGGCCTTCGCGATGTCCAACCGCAAGGTCGAGGACGAGGCCACCCCCTGGGCAGAGGTCCAGACGATCCGCGCCGACCAGGACATTACCGCGCTCACCGCGCTCGCCCGCCGGTCCAAGCACTCCCGCTTCCCGGTGGTGGACGGCAAGGGCAAGATCATCGGCACGATCGACGTGATCGATGCCCTCGCCGACGGCGAGCCCGGCGACCGGCGGGTGCGTGAGGTGATGCGCCCGGCCGTAAGCGTCGCCGCGAACCGGACCGTCCGCTACGCCCTGACCCAGCTCCAGAAGGAACACATCGGCCTGGCGATCATCACCGGTCCATCGAGCCGACCGATCGGGGTGGTGACCGTGAAGGACCTGGTCGAGCCGCTGACCGGCGAGATCCAGCACTGGTAACCTCGGCGTCCCTGCCGCGAGTGCCGTTGGATCGTGTACCGTGTGCCGATGCGTTGGTTTGTTGCCGATATCGCCGAGGCCGTCCATGCCGGGCTGGAACAGCGCGCCCAGGCGGACGACGCGGAGCATGCGGTGTACGGCTTCGATGCGCTGGACGAACTCGGGCTGCACCCGCTCATCGCGGAGGCGCTGCGCGGGTCGGGGATGGGGGCGTGGCCGGAGCAGCGGTACCCCGGGCACTGGCACAAACGCAAGAAAAGCCACGGGCTACGCTGCGACCTGGTGCTGACGCCGGACGGCGTCCCGCTGCGAGACCCCGAGGTGAAGAGCACCCTCTTCGACGACGGCAGCGCCTGCGACGCGGAGGCCGCGTACTGGCTCGAGATCAAGACCGTGGCGCAGCACGAGACCAGCGGCCCCTTCAAGCGGTACTCCGCGGAGCTCCTGTCGCCGGTGGCGAACGACGTCAAGAAGATCTGGTCCGACGGCGTCATCCGGCACGGCGGGCTGCTGCTGGTGCTGTTCACGGCCGGGCACGAGGTCGCGGAGCACGACCTCGCCGTCTGGCACGAGCGGTGCCTGCGCAAGGGATTCCCCGTCGGCCCGCCGGCGGTGCGTGGCATCCCGCTGACCGACCGGATCGGAAACACCTGGTGCACCGTCGCGGTGTTCGGGGTGCGTGGGGTGTGAGCGGCGAGGGCCAATGAAAAACCGGCACCCGAAGGTGCCGGTGATTGGGTCTGCGTTCAGCAGGCGGTCCGGTCGATGCGGATCAGCGTCCGCCCCCACGGCCGGGCACACCGCGCCCGCCGGGGGCACCGAGGTCGGCGGGGTCAGAGAACCCGCCCGGGCCCGGAGCACCCAGCCCGCCGGGGCCGCCCCGGCCGTCGGGTGTTGCACCGTTCTCGGGGATCATGTCCCGCATGCGCTGCTCGAACTCACGCTCTTCACGGACGAAGCGTTCGAACTGGCTCGACAGGGCCTGGTCGGTGTTGAGGGCACGCTCGTGCAGCTCGCCGAACTCATCGATGTAGATGAGGGTCCAGACAGTGTTGCCGCTGACATCGCGACGGCGGTCGATGTCGACGACGGTCGCGCTGACCGCCATGTCGACTTCCTGCTCGCCGTGCTCTTCGTCCTCGATCGTGGCGACGCCGCCGATGCGGTCGCCGGGGTTGACCTCGAACTGGTGGTTGTAGCGCTTGCCGTTGAAGACACGCCAGATGTTCACCCGCGCGCCCCGTTCGCTGGCGGAGGTAACGAAGAACCGGGTGGTCGGCTCGACCTCGATGGGATCGATCCAGGCCATCTTGTCCAGGTCCGTCTGGGACGGGGGCAGGGCCGCCCGCTCGGCGTTCTCGCTGAGCTGCGAATCTTCCAGCCGCTGGACGCCGTAGAGCGGGTTGATCACCGCGGCGACCAGCTTGTAGCGGTAGGTCTTGCCGGGCTCGACCGAGACATCGATCGCCCAGACCCGCATCTGGTAGGGGTCCAGTTCGTCTTCCTGCTCAACGCCGCCCAGGCCACCGGGGGTGCCGCGGCCGCCGGGGGTCACGTTGTCCGTGCCGCGTCCTGGCGCGGGCCGGCCAGTCGGCTCATCGGTACCACGGTTCGGGCGCGAATCGCGCCCGCCGCCGGGTTCGCCCAGCGCGCCACCCGGCCCGGGGTCGGTACCACGTCCCCCGCCGCTGCCACCGCCGCCGCGTCCACCGCCTCGGCCGCCCGGCCCGCCAAGGCCGCCGCCGCCGTCACGGTCGTTGTTCCGCTCGGCATCGCGTTCGGCGGCGCGGCGGGCACGCTCGGCCTCCCGCTCCGCGGCTCGCCGGGCACGCTCGGCTGCGCGCTCCTCGGCCTCCATCGCTTCCAGCTCTTCGGCATCGAACTGCATCATCGGGTCGTCGCTCGGCGACAGCAGCTCGTCCCCGTCGGCCAGCGGCGGCGGGAAAGGCATCGCGATCCGTTCCTGCCGGCCCAGCAGCCACTCGATATTCGAGTTGGCGATATCCATCGCCGGGGACATCTGCACGCCGGGACGGACCCCGACATAGTCGGGCAGCATCGATACGGTGGTCTGATTGCCCCACTCTCCGGTCACCGGGTCGAGTTCCTCGCGGATCAGGTAGACCGACGCGAGCCCCAGCTTCCGGGTCCAGATGCCCAGCGGCACCATGTCCGGGTGGTTCCGGGTGTCCTGCAGACGCTCGATCCACTCGCCGAGGTCGAAGACCCCCTCGACAAAGACGTACTGGAAGTCCGCGGGCTCCTGCCAGCGCTGGCCCCACATGTCAAAGAACTCTTCGGCGAGCTCCTCGTCCTCGAGCCCAAGCACCTCGAAGCCGTGCTTGACGCGGATGTCGGTCACCACCGGCGGCGTCGGCAGGTAGTACACCGGGGGCTTGACTTCCTCGATCCAGAGATCAGTCTCAAGTAGACCGTCCTGCGATACCGGCTTGAAGCCGAAGTCTTGCACCACCGGCTGGCGGACCATCTGGCTGAAGTCGGTCTCCAGGTCCGGGGGCTGGTAGTCCTCGGGGAACTCCTCGGGCCGGCCATCGCCAGAGTGCAAACGGTTATCAAGACGCTCGGAGACCTCCTGCAGCTCCGGGATGATGTCGGCGGGGTCATCGTAGGTCTGGTTGCCCACGGTTACCTGGTAGGGGTTGATGATCAGCCCGAAGCCGACCACCGCGACCGCGACGATCAGGAACAGCACCCCCGCGCCGAGGATGAGCTTTTCGATGTGTTGGGTGAAGAAGCCGGCGTCTTTAACTTTCATGTCGCCTGTCTCCGTGTTGTCCCGGTGGAACCGGGGCCCGATGCCGGGCGGGTGTTGGCCGGTGAACGGCCGTGTTGTTCAAAGGGGTCAATAGCGATCAGGGCTGTTCTTCAGATACCGCGAGCGCCTTTTTGACGATCTCCGGCATGAGGGGCACCGTCCACCCGCGGAACCAGAGGGTCTCGATGACCAGGTCCACCTCGACCACGTCCGCTTCGCCGTAGACGTACCCGCTGGCGAGCGCGTTGTACTCGTCGATATCGCGGAACTGCATATCGATCACGGTCATAAAGTTCGTGAGGCGGAGCTGCTCGAAGAACTCCGGCAGGGATTCCCACGCGATGTGGATCGTCAGCCGGGCGTGGCGGACATCGAACACGCTGTTGGAGAACCGTCCGGTCGGGCCGAAGTGGAAGCTGTCGATAATGGCCTGCCGCTCATTCGGCAGCGTCGCGACCGCGGGTTCGTTATAGACCGTTGAGACTTCGGCCACGGGCTCGGGTGTCGCGCCCAAGCCTCCGGTGCCATCGTCTTCGGTGTTTGCCGTCGGCATGCCGCCGCGGCCGCCCTGCAGGCCACCGCGACCACCGGGCATCGCGCCCCGGCCACCCGGCATGGCGCCCCGACCACCGGGTGCGCCCAACGCCCCGCCTCGGCCGCTGCCCGGAGCACCCAGCCCGCCGGGACCCGCGACGCCTGCACCTGTGCCGGTACCGGTGCCGGCTACGGTATTGATCCCGCCGCCCGAGTGCAGGCCGACATACCCGTCGATCACTTCCAGACTGATCAATCGCTTGACCGGGGCTTCGATAACATTCAACGGCTGGTAGGTCACCGACCCATCGGCGGGGTTGGGCACCTGCGTGCTGTTGGTCCGCATGATGGCGGTCATGATGTCGCGGATGATCCAGATCTGGACCTGCCCCTCCCACAACTCGTCGAGAGCCGGCGTCTCGGCAGAGTAGGCCCATTCCGCGATCGTGAAGGGGTACTCCGTGCTGTACTCCGCGAAGCCCGAGCCGCCCGTCTGCCCGCCGGACCCTCCGAGCGCGCCCGGTGTCCCCGGGGCTCCGGGTGTGCCGGTATCTGATGCCTCGCGCACGATCGGCATCACGTCCGCGTAGAGCGAGACGCTCTCGGCCCGGCCCTTGAGGATCTCCATCACCGCGACCTGCTGGAGCTGGTAAAGCTCCTCGGCCTGCGCCTGGGTCAGGTCGCCGGTGCTTTCGGCGCCGACGCTGTCGATGTACTCGTACACCACACGGTCGAGGTCCGCGGTGACTTCTTCCAACGTCGGCGGGAGGCCGACCGCGATACGCGGCATGTTCAGTGCGGGGTAGCCGTCTTTGAACATCGCCAGGAAGGAGTTGCGGTACGCCTCGGTCGCGGAGATCAGGTCGGTCGCCGAGGGCGTCGACGGGTTGCCGAAGACGCGTCGGCCAACGAACGTGAAGTTCTCGTGCTGACGACGGTTGATGTCCAACGACGTGTTCTTGATCTGCGCTGACTGTCGGCCGACAGTGTCGTAGACGTTCTGGACGTAGTCGATCACCTGCTGGTTGATCACCAGATTGGAGATCTCCAGCGGCGGGTCGTTGGGGTTGGGGTTGGGCAGTTCGACACTTGCACGCATCAGCGCGTTGAGGTCGTTGGCCTGCTTGCCGTTTTCTTCAACTACACGCGCCCGGAACGACGGCGCCAGGATGAAGAACACGTAGGCAAAGACCAGGATGAAGATGAACGCACCCACGGCGGAGGCGGCACTGATCGGGTTGGATTTGATCCAGTCTAGAGCGTTTTTCACGACGTTTGCTCCTCTTGTTCAAGATCGATCGGTGTTTGACCCACCGACGGGTTGGCGGCGTCTGCGGAGGGCTCGGGCTGCGCCGAGTCGTCATCGGGGAGGACCCGGCCGGCCGGGGTCATGGTGCGGCGTGCCTCGACCGGGGGGACGAGGATCACGTCGAAGGTGATCGTAAAGCTCATGTCCTGACTGCTGTCTTCGTTCGACAGCGGGCGTTCGGGCAGCAGTGCCGCGAGGGACCAGCCGTTGGTGCCGAGGGCGTAGGTCGTGCCGCCGGCGGTCTGGATCGTCGGTGCCTGCGTCTCGGTGGTGCCGGTACCGCCGGGGTTGTTCAGCCCATCGGTGCCCTGCAGCCCGCCGGGCCCTTGGAGGCCGCCGGGGCCCTGCAGGCCGCCGGGGCCGCCGCGTCCGCCGGGTGTAGTGCCACCCAGCCCGCCGCGGCCCCCTGGGGTGGTACCGCCTAAGCCGCCACGGCCGCCGGGGCTGCCCCCCAGACCGCCGAGGCCGGGGAACCCGGTGCCGCCGCGGCCGCTGAGCCCGCCCCCGCTGTTGCCGACATTGCCCAAGAGTGTACCGGTGCGTTCCGCACGCGAGCCGACCTGGATCAGGCTGGGCAGGAAGTCGCGGGCGCGTTCGGCGACAACATACTCGTACGGCCGGTCGGCCTGCACCGCGTTGTCGCGATACCACTGCACGAGCCGGCTCTCGATCAGCTCCGAGGCCTGGATACGGTCCATCGGCGTGCGGCCGCGGATGGTCAGCGTGATCGTCGGTCCGCTGCGCGGCGTGGTCTCGGTCGCGTCCACGAAGAACGTCTGCCCCGTGGCCGCCTGTCCCGCCAGGTCCGATGGCAGCTCGGAGGAGGCGGGCACCGGCTTGAACTCGGCAGTCATCTCGTCGATCCAGATCTGCCGACGGTCACTACGCGGGATCGTCGCGATCTGCTCGGGATCGCCCGACAGGATCTCGTCCTGCGGCTCGATCGCCTGGAGCGCCAGGGCGAGGTCGGCCGACAGCTTGGGCATCAGGTCGCGGTAGTCGAACGCACGTCGGTAGTTCTCGATCTCCGGCCGGGGGTCTTCGCTGACGACCTCGTTGATGTCGGTCTTGAATCCATTGGCTTGCCGGATCGTTTGGTCGACTTCCGCGAGCCCTTCGCTGGCGATGGCGTCGTAGCCCGAGGCCTTGACGTAGTGGGTTACCCCGGCGACGCCGGCCCCGATCGCGACACACGCGGCCGCGGCCCCGATCCAGGGCTGCTTGGCCTTCCACATCCGCTGGCGGAGGATGACCTGCGGCAGCACGTTGGCCGACACCGACTCGAGGCCCAGCCCCTGCAGCGCCAGCCCGTAGGCCGTCGCCATTGTCATCGCCTGGCTGGAGAAGTCGGCAGCACGCTTGCCGTCGGCCTCGATCCGTGCAAACCCGTCGGGCCGGCTCACCTCGATCTGCAGGTGCTGCTTCAGGTACTTCTGGAGCCCCGGCAGCTTCCAGGTCGAGCCGACACCGACGACGCGCTCGAGCTCGGCATCGCGGTTCATCGACTGGTAGAAGCCCAGCGAACGCTGGATCTCCTGGACCAGGTCGTGGAAGACGCCGCGCATGGCCTGGAAGATCTGCTTGGCGTACTTGCTGGTCGAGGCTTCCTTCTTCAGCTTCTCCGCCCGGGCGAAGCTGATCTTAAACTGCTTCATCAGGGCTTCGGTGAAGTGGTTCCCGCCCAGGGGCAGGGTCCGAAGCCAGATGCCGCCGGACTCGACGATGATGATGTCGGTCGAGACGGTGCCGATATCGAGGTAGACGGTGCCGTCGGCCTGGTCGCCCTGGGCGGTCTCGTAGGCAAAGGCGTTGTAGACCGCGATCGGCGAGAGCGTCAGCGCATCCACCCGCAGGTCGACCGCGCGGTAGTTCGACAGGAACTGGGCGACCCGCTCCTTGGTGATCGCGAAGATGCCGACCTCGACGTCGGGGGCGTCGTCCTGCGCGAAGACCTGGTAATCCCACTCCACCTGCTCGATCGGGAACGGGATCTGCTGGCGGGCCTCGTACTCGACGATGCCCTGGACCTTGCTGGGCTCGACGGGCGGCAGCTTGGCGAAGCGGGCGAACGCCATGTGGCCGGGCACGGAGACCACGACCTGCGACTTGTCCAGCTCGTGCTTCTGGATCAGCGCGTCGAGGTTGACCCGGACGGCCTCCTCGACGTTGATGTCCGGGGTCGTGAGGATCTGCTTAAAGGGGAGGACGTCGAAGTCTTCCAGCGCGACGCCGTTGCCCTGGCGGGAGAGCTTGAGGGCTTTGATCGCCTGTGATCCGACCTCGATGCCCCATGCTTCGTTCTTGCGGGCCATGGTAAGCTCCTGAGATTCAATGGCCTAGCGGTCTCACCGGCGACAACTGGCCCGGTGAGGGTACTACATATCCGACGAACGCGGCGAGGACCTCGCCGAGACGCCATGCACCGCGGGCGCGGTGCCAATCAGTTGGTTCGGGTTGCTCGAGCGTCGTACACGGCATGAAGGAAGGAATGATCTTGCCGAGACGCACCACACACTGCCTCATCGGACGCATTAGACCCCTGTCGGTTCCCTGCGTCAAGGCGGCGGGCTCGCTAATGCATCCTATCGTACCACCCCCCGCCCCGTCCAGAAAAATCTACCCACAGCCCATCTCAAGGCAGCGCTTGACCCGGCCGTTGACCCGCGTGACAATACCCCGTTCCACGGGGCCGTAGCTCAATTGGGAGAGCGCTGCGTTCGCAATGCAGAGGTTGAGGGTTCGATCCCCTTCGGCTCCATCTCGTCGGTTCTTGTCAGGGATGGCCAACCGGGGTCAACCACTGGGCAAGCGCTGCTGCGGCGGCGCAGCCGTATTGCTCGGCCTATTGTCCATTCACTGATATCAGTAGAGAATCAGTCCATCTCGAGGGCGTCAAACCTCCGTTGCAGAACATCTCGACTCGATCTAAGAGCTGACACGGCGATCGGTGGCTCGTTCCTCTTCGGCCGCGTGAGGTCCAACGCGGCAACCGCACTACGATCCGAGAATTGAAGATCCCACGCGGCCGCAGCGAGGGCATCCGTCATGGGTAGCGAGTTCGCCACCGTGTCCGTGGGGCGAGATGCTGGGCTCGTAACGGCCGGCCCGGACGCACCGCCGATGGGTCGTGACGTCGGGGCTGATGGCCTGGACGTGTCGCCACCACCCGCCGGGCGTCGTGGGTCCGTCGTCGGTGATGTGTCTGGTCGCGGCTCAATACCGCCGACCGGGTCAGGGATACCAGGCGCGGGTCCGTCTGCACCCGGTTCTCCGTCGCCACCAGTCTGGTCACCCGCGTCAGCGCCTTGGGGGTCGCGCCCCGCCTCCGAGGTCGCAACTGGATCATCGGGCACGTTGCCGTTGGAGGTCGCCGTGCTGGGTGGCAATCCCTGGCCGAAGTTCGCAAGCACAATGTCCAAGTCCGGGGAACCCACGGTGCCGTCTTGGTTCAGATCGGCCGCATCGGCTCCAGCACTCGACGCGGCGCTGTCGCCCCAGAACATCAGAAGCGCGTCGAGATCCTCGATGCCGACGTAGCCATCGCCGGTGATGTCACCCGGGATGCTCTGGGTTTCGTCGGTCCCGGGTGTGCCGTGGGTGAACGAACTGGCTGCCCAGTTGTTGCTGTCGTTGTAGTCGGCGTCGGTGTCGATCACAACCAGGGAAGGACCGTCACCGTCGGGTGTCGTCGGCCAGTTGGGCTGGGCCGCGGTGCCGAAGGTAAAGGACTGGATTGTCAGGCCGACGGGCGAGACGAGTTCGATCAACTCGCCGCCGTTGCTGAGCTGCCCGCTGTAGACGCCCGCGACCTCGACGCCGGTGCCGTAGCGTGCCACGAAAGCGTCAAGGTCCGCGACCAGCACCAGCCGCTCGCCCGGCAGGAGCGTCGTACCTTCCGCAAAGCTGAAGCTGATGCCGTCGACAAACGCCACGCCGCCGAGGTCCAGCTTTTGGGCGTCGCTGGTGTTGACCAGTTCGATGAATTCGAACTGATCGGCGTCGGTGAAGCCCGCGGCCAGCTCGGCCGGGGTCGGACCGGCGGGGTGGTAGTGCAGTTCGCTGATGCGGAGGGTCTCAAAGCGTGGGGCCTGGACCGCGCCGATATCAGTGCCGTCGGGCCCTGCCAAGAGCGCAGGCGAACCGGCAAGCACGCTGAAATCTCCGCCGGCGGGGTCAGCCAGGAGCGGGTCGGCGGCAAGGTTGCCGGTGCCGAGCCCGATGTACTCGGCCGGAACGATCGAGCGGTCGAGTGTGATGACCGTCGCGGGGTCTACATTCGCGAACAGCGCGGCGTTGTCCCAGAAGAGGACGCCGTCGATGTGGACAGACGCCCCGGGGCCGATGACGCTGGTCCCGCCGGGCTCGGAAAGCTGGATCGCGCCGATCGTTGCGCCAACGATCGTGTTGTTCATCAGCGTCGCGGAGGCGAAGTCCTTGAGCAGCAGCGCGTGGTCGACGTCGAAGAAGATGTTGCCGATCAGCGTGACGTCGCTGGAGATGATCTCTCCACCGACCTCGACCCTGCCGGTCGATACCGCGTTAGACGTGGTTGGACGGGCGCTGTCGAGGTGGAAGTCGGTGAAAAAGTTGTTCTCGATCAGGACGGGGAAGCCATCGGTGTCGATGCCGTCGTCAAAGCCGCCTAGGAATGTGTTGTTGCGGAAGATGATCGTCGCGGGGGTGAGGGTGCTGTGGCTGAGGTCGATGACGTCGTCACCGCTGGTGTTTCGGCCGAACACATTGTCGTCGAAGATGAGGAACTCGCCGTCATTGGCTTCGAGCCCGACGAGGTGCACGGTCTCATCCCCGCTGATTCCGGGGATATCCGAGTGGCTGACAGTCAGCTTGGTGTGGAACAGGTTGAGCACCTGCCGATTACTACCGAACCACGCGGCGTGGTCGATGAGCAGGCGTGCGTGGTCGATGTACATCGCCTCACCCTGCCCGTCGCCGGCCTCCATATCGATGTAGGTCAGCCGGGACTCCGCGTCCGTATCTTCGAATCGCAGCCCGTCCCAGCCCGTCCCGGTCAGCGGGTCGTAGGTGAAGCGGATGCGTTCGAACGGCGTGCCCTCGGCCAACACCCGCGCTTCGCCGTTGACCGTCATCCCTGTGCCGGCCTGAAAGAACACAGTCACGCCCGGTTCAATCGTCAGGGTCGCACCCGCGGTCACGGTCAGGTCGCCCGTGACGAGGTACGGCCCGCCAGCGACGGTCCAGGTCGTGTCTGTGTCGATCACGCCGGAGACCGCCTGGGTTACGCCCGTGTCGTACCAGACATCGATCAGCGCGGTTTCCAGCACCTCCCCCAGCCCATCGGGTTGGCTGGTCGCCTGCACGGTGATGCGGTTAATCCCGGGGCGCAGGCCCAACCCGCTCAGCGCGGCAGGGTCGCCGCGCACCGCGGTGAATCCCAGGTCGAAGCTGATGTCCGAACTGGTCGGGCCGGCCTGGTGGATCTCGACCGCGAGGACGTTGACACCCTCCACCAACTGGCCCGGATCGATCACAAAACTGTGGTACGCGTTTTCGTCGGTGGACCCGCCGATGGCCTGGAGCGCGGTGGTGGTGTCCGTGATGACACCTGCGGGCATGTTGGTGCGGAACAACTCGACGCCGTTGAGGTAAACCACCGCGCCGTCATCCCGCAGCAGTTCGATCGTTGCGGCGGTGATCGAAGCGGCGTCGGTAAGGTTGAAAGTTGTGCGGAAGTAGGTGGTGATATTGCGCTGGGTGCCCGCGGTGCCGGGGTCGGTGTCGATGAAGGAGACGATGGTCTGCTCGTCACCGTCGCCATAGCCGAGCTGGGCCGGGCCCGACTGTGTCCAGCCGGGGTCGTCGACCCGCCAGTCGTTGCCGGGCGTAGTCGGGGGGACCTGGCCGGCGTCGAGGTACTGCCACACCGATCCTGTGGCGATGAGCGTGAGGGCCTCTCCGCCCAGTGTTTCGCCGAATGCCCACTGCCCGGTGACCGGGTCGTAGTCCGCGGGTTGTCCGTTGACCAGGACCGACCCGGTTGTCGAGAGCGGCGCGGTGCCGGAGAGCGCCGCGATGTTCTGTTCTGTCTGGTGGAAACCCCCGACCAGGGGCAGTTCGCTGGTCACGGTGAGCGGCGCGTTGATCTCGCCGAGGATATAGGCCCGGCGCGCGTCCATGTACGCCTTCATGTCCGCGATGTTCGAGGCCGGCGCGAACGCGCCGATCCACGCGTCCAGCGACGCGTCGAACCGCTCCTTCGAGAAAACGGTCACGAGCAGCGAATGGAGGATGGCGTGGTAACGCGCCGCGATCTCCGGCTGGCTGAAGAACCGGGCCATGACGGGGTTGCCGACGGCCGGGTAGATCGTGCCGGTCGGCAGTTCGTTGGACTCCCCTTCGCCCAGGATGGTGTCCATGTCGTGGGGGATGAGCACAAAGCGCGTGTCCTCGATGCCTCGGTAGAGGATGTAATCGTCGCCGAAGCCCGTCGCCAGGCTCGTCTCGTCGTTGCCCAGGATGGCGTTGACCGCGAAGTAGGTCAGCCATTGCTCGATGTTGACAACCTGTGACATGGCCTCCAGATACATTGCATCGGGTGTGTTGTTGAGCACATCCACAAGCTGGATCAGATCGCTGAAATCATCCTCGGCCGTGTTTGTCTGCTTCTGATAAATCTCTCGGTAGTCGTCCGGGTCGGTACCCAGGTACGAGAGGTCGGCCGGGTCGTTGCCCGAAGAGGTGCGCTTGGCGCTGTAGAGGTTGCCGTTGTCGTCGCCCGGGAAGTGGTTGCTGGCGAACTCGCTGTTGGCCGCTTCGATCTGGACATACACGCCGTAAGACGGGCTGCCCGCCAGGGAGAGGTCGGCACCGTTGACCGTCACAAGTACCGCCGCGGCGTCTTCCGCGACCAGCCCGGCCTCCGCGAAGAAGAGAAGCCCGGCAAGCTGGTTGTGCGTGAACTGTGTGTTCAGGTTGAACGCGGTGACCCCTTCCCACGGCCGATCCGAGGCGAGGTTGACGCGGTAGCTGTTGGGCAGGTCGTCTCGGCTGCTCTCACCGCGGTTGCGGATCCCGACGTTGTACCGGAGCTGGACCCCGTTCTCATTTATGCTGATCAGCGTGCCATTCATCTGCGCCCGGCTGTAGCCCTCAACCGGGTTGGAACCGATCTGCTGGAGTTCGGCCCGTTCGGCCTCGGTCATGATCAGGCGGTAGCTCGGCATGTCGCCGGGCAGGAACACGGCGTTCGGGTCGAAACTATCATCGACCTGATAGAGCAGGTTGGCTTCCTGCAGGCCGCTCGGCTGTGTCGCATTTGGCGCGGTGCGGGTGTGGCCCAGCGCATCGCTCGCCTGGATGTAAAACTCGACCACCGTAGCGTCCGCCTGGGGGGGCAACGCCCCGCCGAACAGCCCGTCCCCGGCGGCACCGTCGCCGTGCAGCCCGTCGTCGAACAGGGCAACCTCCGTAAACACCGGTGCCCCGTCGACGCGGTAGAACGCCGAGGCGCTGACACCGACCATCGACTCGTCGAGGATGCGGGCCGTGACCGTGACGGGGTCCGTCGAACCGGGGATGACCGGGAAGTGGGTGGCCTCCAGGATCAGCGGGGCCGAATCGGTTTCGGTTACGGAGTTGACACTGCCCGGCGTGCCGAGGTTGGCCGCACTCGCCGACCAGTTCGCGCCGTAGTCATTAGGCAGCGCAGAGTTCACAAGCTCGAGCGAACGGCCGAGCCCGTCGTGAGCATCGGACCACACCCAGCCGAAGTGCCCGACGTCATCGGGCCCGCGCTCGCGCTGGGCCCAGTCGCCCTCGTCGGCATAGGTGACCAGGTCCACCGTCTGACCCGCCGCGTCGGCCAGGCGGATCGTCTCCGACGCGTTGCTCAGCCGACCGGTCCATCCCCCTACGACCTCCCCCACCCCCGGATACACCGCGGCAAACGCCGTGGTATCCGCCGCGACCACCAGGTATCCGCCGGGGTCGATGGTTGCCGCCGGGAAAGTGAACGATACGCCGTCCACGAACTGCCATCCCGTCAGATCGACCGCCGTCGCCGTCGGGTTGTAGAGCTCGATGTATTCCTCGAGGTCGTTCTCGCTGGCGGGGTGGTACATGATCTCGGAGATCATCACACCCCCGCTGGGCCCTCCCCCGAGCGGGTTCGCCGAACCCGGTGTAGGTGTGTCAAAAAACACCGAGTTGCCCAGCGCGTCGAGGCCGTACGAGCGATCGGCCGACTGCGGGGGGTACTCCCCGTCGAACGCGTCGTAGGCGAAGACAACATCGGACGTCGGCGATGTAAGCGCGAGGTACTCCCCCGCCGCGCTGAGCGCGAAGTTCGTGTGCAACTCGGTCCCGTCCGCGTCGGCCCGGTCCTTGTTCGACGCGAAGACGACCACATACGCGCCCGGAGCAAGCGAGACCGACGGGAAGGTCCACTGGGTCGGGTCGGCGGCGCTGTCGGTGAGGTGCCAGCCGGCGAGATCGAGGGCGGTATCGCCGGCGTTGTGCAGCTCGATCCAGTCGGACGTGTCCCCATCCTCGTCGGTCAGCCCGGTCTGGTTCGACGCGAGGAACTCGGTGATGAGCGGCACGGCCGTGAACAGCAGCCGGGGCTCCAGCGGCAGCAGCCCCAGTGATGCGCTCTGTGACCGGTCCCCGGAACGGAGGGTGAGGAAGTCGGTCCACAACATGTTCGATCTCCAAGGGGTACAGATGGATTCAAGCCCGGAGGAGCCGAAACGAAACGGGGTAGTCGGGTTCAATCAGTGCAGGCAAGGTCCGTCGTATCCACCGCAACGGCCCGAGCCGACGCAAGCCGTGGTGCGGCCACCGTCAGCGCGAGGATCATCAGGTGGCCGGTCATCTCCATCACCTCTTCTGAGAGCACGGCGGCGTCCTTCCAGCGATCGCTCCAGTCGAACCACCACCGGCCATCGAGGGATACCGCAAAAAGGTAGCAGGCAAACGCCACCATGAACAGTGTCGCGCCGCGCCGGGTCGCGAGAAGCGCTTCCGTCCAGGCCGGCCGCCACAACGCAACCCCGAAGAGGATGGCGGTGCCCAGGTACACCGCCTCGGAAGTCCCCGCAAAGTGGACCTCGCGGCAGAAGAACACGCCGACCACCGCCGTGAGCCATAGCAGGTCGGTCCGCCGCGTGGCCGCCCAACGGATCAACGCGACCAGCAACGCGGCCCCAAGCGTCCAGAGCGAGGCGGCCTCGAGCACCCCCTTGTGCAGCCAAGCCAGACCCGGCCCCCCGCCGGAGGCGTTGCCGCCATTGAGATCGAGCAGCACGGTCCAGCCGGCCCCCCATGCCAAAACCCCCAGCAGTGCCGGGTAGAACGCGCAGCGGGCGATCCGCAGGGAGTACCGCTCGCCGCGCAGGCGGCTGACCGGTGCATCATCCAGGCCCACCGTCGTCACCTCGGTCTCATTTCCTGTCAAGGGTTTGCCTCTTACTGATGTCCGGAGAGCTGAGGGTATCAGGGTGTGTTATGGATGACACGGACCGCCCGCCCGGCTCGAAACTCAGCGACGTCCTGGTCCGTCAGCGAGGTCTCCGATACATCGAGATATGCCAGATGCCGGAGGCCTTCCAGGTGAGCAAGCCCCACACGGGTCACCGACGTGCCCCGCAACTCGACCTCGTCGAGCCGGGGGAACCGCCCGAGGGTTGCCAGTCCGCGGTCGTCGATGGCCGTGCCGGAGAGTTCCAGTTCCTCAAGCCGGCTGAGTCTAAGCAGGGACTGCACACCCGAGTCGGTAACGCGGGTCTCGTTGAGGTCCAGGTCGCGTAGACTGCCGATCTCCGCGAGCCAGTGCATCCCGGGGTCACCGACCGCGGTCCGGTTCAGCTCCAGGTCGACGAGTTCCTCCATCCCGGCCAGGGACCCCAAGCCAGCGTCGGTGACCCCGGTCCCCGAGAGGTCCAGGTCGCGGAGGTGCTCCAACTCACGCAGATGCGCCACGCCACGGTCCCCGACCCGGCAATCCACAAGGTAGAGCGAACGCATCGTCGGGATCGACGCGACCGTCTGGAGCGACTGGTCGGTGGCCCGGGTTCGGTCCAGACGCAGCACGCGGAGCCGGGGGTGATAGGCGAGCGCCTGCAGGTCGGCATCGGTCACCCCGGTATCGTCCAGATCGAGCCGTTCCAGGCACGCGATCGCGCCGAGGTTTCCGACGAAGGATCCCGGGACCGAACACCCGGAGAGGTCGATATGCACGACCGGGCCGAGGTGCCGGGGCCAGTCCTTCGCCCGCTTCACTTCATACCGCCCGCCGACAGCCACAACCTCGGCAAGGGCTTCTCGGTGGGTGGTCTGGACCCGATACTTGCAGCCCCAGAACCCTGAGAGATAGCCCAGCAGCACCAGGGGCACCGCCCACAGCACAACGCGCCTTCGCCGCCTGCCGCCCCGGGCGGCCGCTCGCCATGGGTGCGCTTTGGGTCGGCCTTCAAAATGGTTTGCTGCCGCCTTGATCCGCGCGAGTCTAGGATGCGCATCTCGTGGCCGATCGATCTTCTGCAAAGATTGCAGAGCCGCCTCGCTAGGCCCGCTGTGACGGGATGTGGCGTGCATTATCGCTGCTTGTCTTTTGGGGTCAGCCGCGGTGACGGTGGAGCAAGAACATGCCGACCGGGCCGATGAGTGACAGCGTGAGCGGTTCAGGGATCAACCCAACAGGCGGGGTACCACTGCCCCAGTTGTTCAGGACCTGATCCAGGTCGTCCGGCCCGACAAGCCCATCGCCAGTCAGGTCGCCCAGGGCCCAGGCGTCAGCACCGACCGTGTTGCCCCAGTGCGCGAGCAGCACGTCCAGGTCTTCCACATCCACATAGCCATCGCTCGTGATGTCTCCCGCGAGTTGCTGTACCACCAGGGCTACGGCCCCACCGATAAACCCGCCATCGATAAATCCGTTGCCCCCGATCGAGTACTTGCTCTCGGTCGGCGTGAGGTCCAGGGCGGCCGGTGCGTCAGGGGAAAAGGGTTGGACCAGCACAAGGGTGATGTCGACACCATCGTCGTGGAAGCTGCCATCCAGCGACACCTCGATCTGCGTGGTCTCGATGGTGATGACAAGGTCTTCCAAACCATGAGAGGTGTGAGGGACATCCAGTGAAGCGAACAAACCCACGCCGTTCTCGAAATCGCCGGGCTCGAAGGTCCAGGTAAACTGCCCGGTCATCAGGCCGCCGCGATCGGTATAGACGTTGTCGAGCTCGAATGTGAGGACATCCGCATGGGCGGTGGTCACCAATGCCATCACCGCGCATGCTGTGAGAGTGGCCTGAGCCACGCCGTTTGACAGGCGGGCCGGTCGGGGCAAACGGTAAGTACTGGATGTCAGCGTATCGGCGAAAACGCTTGATTCTTGCATACCACTCTCCTGGGTGATGCCACACGCCATCGGTGGGCAGCGTTGCGGTGGGGCTTAGAGGTCCAGGTTGTATTGAGACAGCCGGTAGTAGAGCGTTCGGACGCTGATGCCCAGCGACTTGGCGGCGTCGGTACGGTTCCCGTCGGCGCGCTTGAGCGCTTCGATGATCGCGTCGCGCTCGAGGTGCTGGAGGTTGAGGTTGTCGCGTTCCTGAGCGGCGGGGAGCGCGTCCGGCTTAGGTCGCGGCGGCAGGAGTTGCGCCGGATCGGCGTTGACCACGAGGGCACGGCGGTAGGCGTGGTCGAGCGCCTGCTCGATCTCGCCGAGCGTCGTCGGCTTGGTGAGGAAGTCCACGACGTCCATGCGGATGGCTTGCTTCGCGGTAGACAGGTCGCCGTACCCGGTCATGATGACCACGCTCATGCCCGGCCATCGCTCCCGGATGAGGTCGAACAGCTTCATGCCGCTGATGCCGGGCAGGTTCAGGTCCAGGATGGCAACCGTGTAGGCCGCCTGTTCGAGTTCTTTCAGCGCCTCTTCGCCCGATGCAGCGGCGGCGCATTCGAATCCCATATCGGGCATGGCCTTGAGCAGCATGCCGCGCTGGACGGGCTCGTCTTCAACGATCAGGACGGAGCGGGGAAGGCGCGGGTCATAGTACCGGGGTTTACGCATCGGTTTCCTCAGACGGATAAGCAGGGAGAGTCAACGTGACGGTCGTTCCTTGCCCGGGCCCATCGCTCGTGGCCTCGACGGTCCCGCCATACTCCACGATGATCGCGTGAACAATCGACATCCCCAGCCCGGTGCCGGCGGCCTGCTGCCCTCGCTTCTGGGTATAGAACGGCTCGAACAGCCGGTCCAGGGTTTCGGGAGACATCCCGGCACCGTTGTCCCGGATCGTCACCTCGACCCGGCCGTCCATGCGCCTGCCCGTGATCTCCACCTCGCCCCGGCCGGGCTCGCACGCCTCCACCGCGTTCACGACCAGGTTCAGAAAGACCTGCACAAACTCCGAAGGCACGCCCATCACCGACAGCCCGGCGTCGCGGCCCTCGGGCAGGTAGCTGCGGATCGATCGGCCGGACAGGTGCGGGAGCCCGTTGATCAGGTCGATTGTCTGCTTCACCGCCTTGCCGAGGTCGACACGCCCCCGGGCATCCGGCGATTTGCGCGACAGCGACAGGAGCCGGTCGGTGATCGCCTTGCACCGCAAGGCCTCGCGCTGCACGATCGCCAGCGACTCGACCGCGTCTTCCCACCGTGCGGGGTTGTCGGCCGACTTGAGGTCCCGGCTGACGATCTCGCTATAGCCGCTGATCGCATTGAGGGGGTTATTGATCTCGTGAGCGATCCCTGCGGCGAGGTAGCCCACGCTTGCCAGACGTTCGGCACGGACCAGCTCTCGGCTCTTGTTGTTCACACGTTCTTCCAGGGTGCGGTAGAGGTCGTTGAGTTCTCCGACGACATCGACAAAGTCTGAGCGGATCGCCGACAGCTCGTCGACCGGGCCCGACGGCGGCGCGTGCCCCTTGGCGGCGTGGCTGGCCTGACGGATCTGGTCACGGAGCTCGCGGATCGGCGACATCACCGAGCGGTACGTGTATGCCGCGCCCATGATGCCGATGAGCAGGGCGACCAGCGTGCTGGAACCGAAAAGCACCAGCCCGTACCGGAGCTCACGCTGGGCCGATCCGCCCGCCTGACGGACCTGTTCGTCGGCGGCGCCCACGATCAGGCGCATGCTGCTGCTGACCTCGTTCAGTTCCGCTCGGACGTCATGAAGACGCGCCGCATCCAGCCCGCCGGGCTCGGCCAGCCGAGCCTGAACGCCACGGATCGCGTCACGCGTCCGTTCGGCCGCGGCCGATTCAGAGGCCTGGTGCGCTTCGCCCCCGGCCTCCTGCTCCGACTGCTCCTCGATGAACTCGGCCAGCTCCTCGTCGGCCCGGCTCAGGATGTCGCGCAACACATCGGCGTCCGGGCGCTGCGTCGAAAGGATCGCGTGGGCGCTCTGGACCAGCTCGCGGACCTCCGCGAGTTCGGCTCGCTCTTCGTACTCCTCCTCCACCTGGCCCATGCTCCGCGACATGCCCACCAGTGCCCACACCGTGGTCACCGCGACGATCAGCAGACAGAGCCCCATCAACGCGGAGCCGGAGATCAAACGGGTTCGCAGCGTCATGGTGCAGCTTCCTGGTCCGGCCATTCTAAATCGTCGGCGTGGTGTTGTGTGGGCTTCCGGTCTGCAAAGGCTGCAGTCTGCAATCTCTGCAGAAAGCTACATCGGGCGGGGGTTTGTGGCGATACAACCTCCCACATGCGGAACGAAACGACACAACAAACCGCTGAGCGCTGCCCGCCGCACACGACACTGGTGACGGGCGCAACCGGCTTCATCGGCCACTACGTGTTGGCCGAACTGCTATCGCATCACCAGCGGTGCGTCGCGATGCTCCGGGCCCCACTAGCGCGTTCGGTCGCCCGGCTCGGGAAGCTAATGCAGCCCCTGGGCATCGATCTGGAACGCGAGGTTGCGCACGGTCGCCTGGCGTTCTTCGAAGGCGCACTAGGCGCGGGGCCGATTGCACCGCGCGGCGTACGGGTTACACGCATCGTCCACTGCGCAGGACAGTCCCGGCTGGACGAGGCGAAGGCCGATGAGACGTTTGACATCAACTACGGCGGCGCTCACCAACTGCTTGAACTCGCCGAGCAGGAAGGTGTTCGGGAGCTTCACCTTGTCAGTTCCGCCTATCGCTGCGGACGGATGCGTTCGCCCGTCGCGGAGGACGCCACGCCGCCGCCGTCGTTCCACAACACCTACGAACGGAGCAAGTGGGAGGCCGAGTGTGCCTGGCGGGTGTGGGGCCGGCTCAACAAGGCCTCGGTAACGGTGTACCGCCCTTCGATCGTCGTCGGAGCGCGCCGCGATGGCCGGGTTACTCGGCTGGCCGGGGTCTATCTGGTCGCGCGGGCGGTGAAGATGCTGGCCGACACCGCCGGACCGGACCGTCCGGGGCGGCCGGGACGTCTCCCGCTGGAGCTTACCGGTAGCCCCGACAGCGAGCAGAACCTCGTGCCCGTGGATTATGTCGCCCGGATGATCGGTCACGCCGTGCGGAATCCGCGTTGGCACGGCCGAACGTACCACCTAACTCACCCCGCCCCGCCGACCAACGGCGAGATCAAGCGGGCGATCGAGCAGGCGTTCTCTGTCTACGGTGGGCACTGGGCCGACAAGCCGCAGCATGTGAGTACCCCTACCGCGTGGCAGGCCACCTTCGATGAAGCGATGCAGCCGCTGCTGCCGTATCTGGATCACCAGCCCGCATTTCTCCGGCACGAGGCCGACCGGCTGGAGCGGGCCGCGGGGCTGGCCTGCCCGCGCTACTCGGTCGGTGAGCTTGCGGAGATGTTCCGCGCGGCCGATCGCATGAGTTGGGGCAAGCGTCCCAAGCCCCGGCCGGTCAGCCGCGACGAACTGGCGTTGTACAACCGGTACTTCTTTGAGTATCTACCCGCTCACCTCGTCAGGTCCCAGGTAGCGCGGATGACGGCACTCACCTGCACGGTCCGGTTCCGCCTGCTCGACATCATGGGCGGGGACTGGGTCTGCCGTTTTGTCGGGGGTGCCCTGAGCCGGGTCGAACGTGACGGGGATTCGGCCGCGGAAAGTGTGGACTTCACCTACCAGACCACCCGCGCCTTGTTCTGGGAATCGATCCGAGGAGAAGTCGATCCCCAGGCGGTCTTTCTCGAGGGTTCCGCCTCGATCACCGGCGACCTGGAGCGGGCGATGAAGATGGCGGTGGTGCTACGCGAGTTCAACCGCGAGTTCCCGTGCACCCGGCAGATGCTGGAAGCGCCCCGCATGGAGGCGGTGGCATGATGGATACGTCCACGGTGGAATCCGTTGCGATCCCGGTGACGGGCGGCGAGTTGCGCGGGCGTCTGGCCTACCGTGACGACCCGGTCGGTGTCGCGCTGGTCGCAGGCCCGCACCCGCTGATGGGCGGCTCGATGGAGAACAACGTAGTCCGTGCATTGACAGAAGGGCTTGCCGCCAAGGGGCTGGCGACCGTCTGTTTCGATTACGGCGGCTACGGGCAGAACGAGTCAGACGACCCGGAGGCCCGGGAGGGCCGCCTGGCACAGATCGCCGAGTTCTGGGCCTCGGGTCAGACGCCCGCGGATCAGAGCATGATCGCGCAGGTCGCGTCTGCATGGGCCTGGGCGTGTGATTCCGTTCCCGGTGCTCGGCTGCTTGTTGGGTACAGCTTCGGCGCGTTCGCGGTGGATCGGTGTGAGCAACCCGTTCCCGATGCACGGGTCTTGCTGTGCCCCACGCTCGGCCGGCATACCTATGCGGATGCGGGCGATGGCGTGCCGCTGCATATTCTCGCGGCCGGCGACGACTTCACCTGTACGGACAAGGCCCTGGACCGCTTCGTTGATCGGCGCAGCCCGGTGTGTTACGAACGGATCGCAGACACCGACCACTTCCTCCGCGGGTACGAGCATGTGGCGTTGCGGCTGTGTGTTCAGGCCGCAGGCATTGAGCGAGGGGGGGTATTGAATGACGGCTGTCGCGCATCAACCCATCGCTAACGAAACGTCTACCGATGACCTGCTGCGAGAGACCGTGGCGACCCAGTTTGACCCGCGGTGGGGCTCGCCGTTCTGGCTGAACCGTGCGGCACAGCGTGGGGTCGATGGGCTACATGACCTGCGCTCGCTTGAGGACCTCCGTGTATTGGGGACCCTCACACCCCGCGACATCGCCTCCTGCCCGTTGGACATGTTTATCCCGCGCTCGGTGGCTAGTGACCTATCGCGATACTTGTTTGCACAGACCGGCGGCACCACGGGACGGGGGACATGGACCCTGTACCAGACCGAGCGGTTCCAAGAGGCATTCGTTGCGCCGTTCGTGGCCGCGGCACGGGCGGCGGGGTTCCCCATGGGCGAGCGCTGGCTGTATGTCGGCCCGAGCGGCCCCCACATCATCGGCCGGGCGGCGCGTGCGATCGCCCGCGCGGTCGGCAGCCCGGAGCCATTCTGCATCGACTTCGACCCGCGTTGGGCCCGGCGGATCGGCGGGAGCGCATTCGCGCGGGAGCGCTACATCGCGCACCTGATCGAGCAGTGCGTGGGGGTGTTGGAGGTGACGCCGGTCGGTGTGCTTTTCGTCACCCCGCCGCTGGGCTTGTCGCTCGCGGACGCGATGTCGGCGGTACAGCGGGAAGCTGTCCGTGGCCTGCACTACGGCGGGATGCGGCTGACCGCGGAAGTGCGCGACGAACTCGGAGAACGCTTCCCCAACGCCATCCACCTGTCCGGCTATGGGAACACTCTGCTGGGCTGCGCACCGGAACTCTGCGTCTCTCCGGGGCGTGGCCCGGCCTACTTCCCCTACGGGCAACGGATGCAGTACGCACTTCACGACACCGCAGGCCGACCGGTTGCAAACGGTGAGATTGGCCGGGTGAGTGCGACCCGCCTGGACCCGGACTTCTTCCTTTGCAACCTGCTCGAGCGGGACGAGGCAACACGCATCACCCTCCCCGCCGGTGCCCCGATCGGCTTCTACCAAGACGGCCTGCTGGACCCTCACCCCCTTGAACGTGAACGGCTGCCGGTCGCGTCCGGACTCTACTAGCCACAAGGAGACGCACGATGCCCCCTACAGATATGCAGGTCCGCGATGTTCATTCACGTGCTCATTCGGCTAAGACCCGGACGCTACGCTTCGCTTACACACCCGACAGTGACGACGCGTTCAACTACTACGCGCTGGAGCACAATCGCGTCAGCATGGACGATCCAGGAGTGCGCGTTCGGTTTGAACGCGACCACATCATCGCCCTGAACCGGGCTGCGCTACGCGGTGAACTGGATGTCGTGGCGGTCTCTTCGGTCGCCTACCCCCGGCTAGCCGACCAGTACTGGGTCTTGTCGGTAGGCAACAGCATCGGCCGGGGTTACGGGCCGGTGCTGGTATCGGAGCGCTACCAGCGTGTCGAAGATCTGGCAGGGAAGCGTGTCGCGGTCGCGGGGATCCCGACAACCGGTGGCGCGTTAGCGATGATGTACTGCCGCGGCGCCGAGTTTATCGAACACCCCTACGACGAGATCGCCGACGGCATCAAGTGCGGTGCGTTTGATGCCGGGGTGATGATCCATGAAGAACTGCTGTTCTACCGGGAGAAGGGGCTTGGGTGTGTGCTCGACCTCGGTGTCGCGTGGTGTGAGGACACGGGCCTGCCGCTGCCGGTGGGGTTGAACCTGGTGAACAAGCGTCTGGGTCGGGCGTTGGCGTTGGAGATTGATCGTGCCTGCCGCGCCTCGCTGGAGTACGGCCACGCGCATTTTGATGAGGCGTTCGCGTTCGCGTCGCAGTTCGGTCGCGGGTGTGCGGGTGACCATGTCGCGATGTTCAGCAATGGCGACACCGTCCGCCTGCCGGGGGATGTGCGTGACGCCATGGCCATGATGTTCAATCGCGTGGCCGACCTGGGGATCGCGCCTCGTCTGGAGGGATTCGAGGTGATCGATGGTTGATACGGCCTGCCCGGCGGTGAGTGCTGCAGACCTCCTCGCGTTGAAGGAGCGCTACCTGATCCCCTGTGTGTATCACTTCTATCAGCGTCCACTGGCGATTGTCTCGGGCGAGGGGGCCTATCTCATCGACAGCACGGGCAGGCGTTACATCGATGGCTTCTCGGGTGTGACTGTGATGAGTGCCGGGCATTGTGAGCCAGCCATCATCGAGCCGGTGACCGAGCAGATGCGGACGCTGCAGCACACGACCTCGATCTATCTGACCGAGCCGGTGCTCCGGTTGGCAGAACGCTTGGCGTCTATCACGCCCGGCGACCTATGCCGCAGCTTCTTCTGCGCCAGCGGCAGCGAGGCGGTCGAGGGGGCGTTGCTGCTCGCGGCCCTGCATACCGGAAGGCGTCAGGTCCTCGCGATGAACGGCGGGCTGCACGGCCGGACCCGATGGGGGATGAACGTCACCGGCCTGGAGATGTGGCGGACCGACCCGGACCCGATCGACGGGGTAACACATGTCCCGTTCGGCGACATCGAGGCATTGGAACAGTGCCTCGCGGCCGAGGGCGAACGGTATGCCGCGCTGATCGCCGAGCCGATCCAGGGCAACGGAGGCGTGCGGGTGCCCGATCCCGGCTACTGGCCCGCGGTGCGTCGGCTGTGCGACCGCTACGGCATCCTCCTGGTGTTCGACGAGGTCCAGACCGGGTTCAACCGTACCGGGCACTGGTTCGCCTGCGAGCACTGGGGTGTGGTCCCCGATGTGTTGGCGGTTTCCAAAGCGTTGGGCAACGGCTTCCCGATCGCGGCATTCATCACGAACGACACGGTCGCCGCGAGCTACACCCGCCCCGGTGCATCGACGTACGGGGGGAACCCGGTCTGCGCGGCCGCGGCCCTGGCGACAATCCGTTTCCACCAAGATCGGCGCTTGGGCGAGAACGCCCGTGCACGCGGCGCGGAACTGCGTGATGGGCTGCGGTCTATCGCTCGCCGGTGCCGCAGCTTCGGTGCACCGCGGGGGATTGGCTTGATGCTGGGGTGCCCGGTCACTGACGCGTCCGGTCGTCCGGACCCCGTCCGGACCGACATGATGCTGGAGTCGTTCAAAGACCATGGATTGTTGGCGGGGAAGACCGGTGCTGACCGGAACGTACTGACCTTCATGCCGCCGCTGACGATCAACACGGCTGAGGTCGGGCTTATTCTCGAATGTGTGGGGCTGGGAGTCGCTGATGCGGGCTAAGACCACCGTGTTATCCATTCTGTATTGTGCTCTACTCGGTTTACTTGTCGGGTGCAGCAGCGCTCCGGCTCGATACATCGATGGGGTTCAGGATGTCACCGAGCGTCACGGCGTTGCGGACGGCAAGGCCCGCCGGGTCGAGGGCTGGCCGTGCCTGCGGTTGGACGCCGAACTCGTCGATCGGATCGACCGCGCGTTGGCGGAAGACGATCTTGGCTTGGCCCGGGGCCTGGCGCTGTCGTTCCTCGAGGACGCGCACCGCCTGTCCGCCGAGTCGACCCGGCAGGAACTGGAACGCCTGGACGATGCGGGCTGGGAAGAGCTGGCCACGCGCTACTTTGGGGTGTCGGTTTCTCCGGACGAGGCGACAAAATCCCATCTCGTCGACGCATATCTCACCCGCACCGACCAGCACTACTGGTTCCTCCGGCATGCCGCCGAGGAGGCGAGCAGCGTCGAATCGCTGCGGGGGGTGCTTGCGCCCATCCGGGCGAATCTGCGCGTCGCCGCCAGCGAGCGTGGCCGGTCCCTCCGCCGCCTGCTGCTGTCGCCGTTCGCGATCCCCACCCGGATCGCGATCAACGGGATCCGGGAGGACCTGGAAGCCCGGGAATTCTCGGCCGATTTTGAGCAGGCGTTCTGCTACCGCATGGCGGAAGCGGCCCCGAGCGGCCCGGACGAAACGCCCGAGGACTGGGCCCTGCTGGTGCGCTACGCCCCAGTGATATACCAGGAGCACAACCCCTCGTCGGACTATGACCCCGACAGCGATCTGCTGGGTGAGGTGGTGGCGATCGATGCGGAACACATCGGCGTAGTGACCGAGCGACCCGCGGTCTACGGCTACACGCGCTCGATCTTTGTGAACGGCAGCGAGCACCGGCAACTCGTATACACGCTCTGGTATCCCGAGCACCCCCCCGCGTATCCCCGTGACCCGGAGGCGGGCGACATCGACGGGGTGACCGTCCGGGTCACGCTCGGCCACGATGGGTACGTGGCGTTTGTCGAGACCGTGGCCAACTGCGGTTGCTACCACGGCATCTATCCCGCCAGGCGGCTGGACGATGCCGCCGCCGAGGAGTTTGGTCCACCCGTACCCGGCCATAGATACAGCATCGAGCGTGACCTCGCGGGTGCGGCCGCGCTGGATGTCCCTGGGCTGCTGGTGGGCGGGGTAGAGGACACACCGCTGACGTTCTGGTGCGCCGCACAGCAGCACCTGGTTGTGGATGTCTCGCTCGCGCCTCGGGCGGCCCCCACGCTGTCGGGTGAGATGGGCTACACGCTTTATCCCTATGCCCACCTTGAAACGCTGGGGCTGCCCGGGGGTGGCGTGACGAGTATGTTCCACGCCAACGGCCTGGTGAAGGGCGCGGAGCGTCGTGAGGGCGTGCTGCTGGCCGCCAGCGGGATGCTCAGTGCCGGCCAGCCCCGCCAACGCGGGACCCAGCTCATCCTCTTTGATGCTTACGACTTTGATGACCCCCGGCTGCTCGAAAAGACGATGCGCCTCCCGTCCGGCTTCTGATCACTGCTTTCACTATTGAACGGAATAGCACGGCTTGGATCCTGCGCCTATCATCCTGCTCGCGGCCTGGTCGGTGATTTGCAACATCTGGCTTGGGTTGTGGATGGCGCAGTCGGGGGCGCGCCGGCGGGGGCTGCTGCTCCGGCCTAAGTGCTGGGCGAACGGCCAGGCACCGCGGGTCGCGGTGGTTATCCCCGCGCGGAACGAGGCCAACGCGATCGGGGCGTGCCTCCGGCATCTCCGCGGCCAGACCTACCCCAACTGGTACGGGGTGGTGGTCGATGACCGGAGCGAAGATGCCACGGCGTCGGTCGTGCGAAAGCACGCGGACGATGACTCGCGTCTCCGGTTATTGCAGGTCACGCAGCGTCCCGACGCATGGATGGGCAAGTCGTACGCGCTCTGGCACGGTACACGCGGCCTTGCTTGCGATTGGCTCCTGTTTATTGATGCGGACTGCCACCTCGAACCGGATGCGATCGCGACCGCCATCGAAGCCGCTCGTGAGCGCGGTTGCGACCTCCTGACACTGTGGCCCCGGCACCGTGGGGGCGGATTCTGGGAGCACCTGCTGATCCCGCTGCTGGGCGGCGTCATCGCGCTGTGGTTCGGCACCGCGAACCGCAAAGACCTTACACGCGGTCCGGGCTTCGCCAACGGGCAGTTCATCCTCATCCGGCAGGCGGCCTATGAAGCCATCGGAGGTCACGAAGCGGTCAGCCGATGCCTCATCGAGGACGTCCCGCTCGGGGCGCACGCAAAGCAACACGGCCTGCGCTGCTGGGCGGGTGGTGGGGCCCAGCTCTTCTCCGTCCGCATGTACGACTCGCTCCGCGCGATCCGCACCGGGTGGGAGCGGATCTACTTCGGTGCGTTGCGCAGCCGGCTCAAAATTCTGCTCTCGCTGCTCTGGGTTCTGCTGGGATCGCTTCTGCCGTTCATCGCTTTGCCGATCCTTGTTTTTGCCATGCTGGCCGAGGGCACACCGATCGACAGTACGCTGACCGCCATCCTCCTTGTCTGTCTCAGCCACATCATCCTGCTTTATCTAGTCAGCTACCGGTTCTGGGGCTGGGGCGGGTGTGACCGGCGCTACCTCTGGCTGTATCCGCTCTCCGCGTTCATGGTCTTATCAATCCTTGCCCGCTGCCTGATCACGATGTCGTTCAATCGGCGGATCTGTTGGCGCGGTACCTGGTATGCGCTGTCGCCCAAGGCGGTGATCCTTGACTGACCACACTCGCCGAAACCGATTGACGCCGTTACCGCAGGCGGTCGGTATGGCGGTGTGGCTCCTGGTCGTGGCGATCTGTGCCGCGGGGCTGAGCCGTTACCGCGTCGAAAACGACCTGTCGCAGTGGTCGACGGCAGAGGCGCATGCCCGGTCGTTGCCCGGCATGCTGGTTCTGGCTTGGGAGCCCGGGCGCTCTGGGCCGCAGGAGGAGCAACTGCGCTCTGAACTCACCGCGGTAGTCGGAGTCGAGCGGTGCCAACCGGTTCAGGAACTCCTGCTCGCGGCGCATGTAGCACCGGTGGCAGATCGCACCGCCCCACGCTGCCTCACCGGCGTGTTGATCCTCCATGAGGCGAGCATCCCGCGCGCAACGCTGATCGACCGGGTCCATACGGCATGCCGGTCGGCGGGCTTGGAGCGATCGGCCTATTACCTGTCCGGGCCGACCGCCATCAGCGCCGCGCTGGACGACTGGAGCCAACGCGGGTTGCAGACCGCGAGCCTGCTCATCGGCGTGACCGGGCTCGTTGGCGTCTGGCTCTTTTCGCGACGGCTCGTCTTGGCGCTGCGGGTGAGTGTCGCCGTGTTCGGCAGCCAACTCCTGCTGACGGGCACCCTGTCGTGGCTGGGTGTGCCTATGGACATGATGCTCTCAGCCGTGCCGCCACTGATGATGGCCCTGGGTTTCTCGTTTGCCATGCACCGGACCGCGCGGTCCGACACGCGGGTCCCGATCTTGCTGTGCGGCGCGACGACCGCGGCGGGTTTCATGACGCTGGCGTGGTCGAATGCCCCCGCGATCCGCGCGTTTGCTACGTGGGGGGCGGCCGGGATCACGTTGGCCTGGCTGAGCGTCATGGTGTGGGTGCCCGCGTCGGCTCAAGGCCGCGAAGCAACACAGCCTCAGAACGCGGCGCGCATCGCCACTTCACCGATGCGCACGATGGTGCTCTGCGGTGCCGTGGCACTCACGCTGCTGACGATCCCGGCCGCCGCAACACTCACGGTCCGCGACAACCCGATGTCGGGACTGCCCGCGGGTTCCCTGATACGGCGGGATACCGAACAGATCGACCGCCGCCTCGTCGGCACCCTGCCTTCACTGGTCCATACCGAAACCGCCGGCCTGACAGCCGATGACATCGGAGCCTGGCCGGGTGTAGAGCAGGTGGTCGCGGTACCGAACGCGAGCGTGACGGCGAGCGGCGAGACCTGGCTGGTCCTGTCGCGCAACGGCTCGGTGCGTGGCATGGCCGACGCCGTCGCGGCGAGCGGTGCGGAATGGTCGGGCCCCGGCGCCCAGGTGTCGGCCATGGGCCAGAGTGTCATCGCAACCGCGCTCTGGGCCCTGCCATTCATGTCGCTGCTGGTGTTGGCGGCGTTGCTCTGGGTCGCACAGGATTGGATCGCCGCGCTGCTCGGGCTGTGGGTCTGCCTGATCCCGGTCATGGGGATCATGACCGCCGTCTCGGCCCTCGGCCTGCCGGTCTCGCTGACGGGGCTGATGTCGGGCGCGATCGCGCTCGGGGTCGCGGTCGATGACACGCTCCACATCCTCCACCACCGCCGCCGGACAAGTACGGCCGAGGCCGTGCGTGCCTGCCGCTGCCCTTGTGTACACAGTTCGCTCATTGCGGCGGGCTGTGTCGCGTGGCTGATGACCGCTCCATTCGCCCCAACCGCCGAGTTCGGCCTGCTCCTGGCATGCATGATCATGGCCGCGCTCGTCGCGGACCTCATCGTTCTGCCGGCGGCGCTCGACGCGATCCCACACCGTCCCACAAACCCCGAGTCAAACCCTCTCACCCCGAAAGTACTCGCGACATGAACAATGCCCGCCTTTTCCGCCTGACCACCGTGTCACTATTGCTCACGGTCCTGATGTCCTGGGTCGCGGCGTGTTCCGGGCCGCAGCCCCTGTCCCGGGCCATCCGCGCCGAGGACCAGGACGCCTACGTCCAACTGTTGAGCCGTGGTGAAGACTCACCCCGGCTCGCGTTCTACGCCCGACGCGCGGAAGAACTGGGCATCAGCCCCTCAGACGCCGAGCAGCGCGACCTCGAACTGCCCACCCGCAGCAACCCCTTTTCCGCGCGTCACGACCCGTCCGCGGTGAGCCGCGGCGCGGTGATCTACGAGTCCCACTGCGCCAGTTGCCACGGCCTGGATGCAGACGGCCGCGGCTCGCAGTTGCCCGCGCCGATGCCCGAGTTGGGCTTCCACAGCTTCGGGGACCGTTTCGCCGTCACGCTCCACGGCGGTGCGCCAAAGAAGTGGTTCCGCATCCTCAATGAAGGCGCAACCGGGACGCCCTACAACGAGCAGGGCGATGTCGTCCAGATGCCAGCGTTCAACCAGACCCTCGCCCGGGAACAGATCTGGCTGGAAGCGGTTTCATAACTGTCTCAACGTGATCAGAAGACAGGCCAGATGGAAGAACGCGCGATACACCTTGATCTGATGGTCATACCGCACCACCAGCCGGCGGAAGTTGCCCAGCCAGGCGAACGTG
>JAUHZU010000016.1 GCA_030425705.1 Phycisphaerae bacterium | reverse complement strand
CCGCCTGACGCAGCTTCGCGACGATCTGCTCCGCACTGTGACGCTTCTTCATCGAGGAATCCTTTCCGGCTCAACGCCGGACGGATTCTCTCATACAAGGTGGATCAAGATTTCAGGAGGGGGTCAGATAACACGCTGGAGGAGATCGACGCACTGCATGAAGATGCGAGGGCCTACTTCGTCGATCAGACCACGCAGTTTCTCGACTCCCTCGTTAGCCACTACGTGCTGGACAACGGGCGGCTCGTGGTCGCGCACGCGGGTTTGAAGGAGAGCATGCAGGGGCGGGGGTCCGGCAAGGTCCGCGAGTTCTGCCTCTATGGCGAGACGACAGGCGAGACCGACGAGTTTGGCTTGCCTGTGCGGTACAACTGGGCCGCCGAGTACAAGGGCTCGGCGATGGTCGTCTACGGCCACACCCCGGTGCCCGAGGCGGAGTGGCTCAACCACACCATCAACATCGACACGGGCTGTGTCTTTGGTGGAAAGCTGACCGCGCTACGGTACCCCGAGAAAGAGCTGGTCAGTGTTCCTGCGAAGGGCATGTACGCGGAACCCGCCAAGCCTTTCCTTGAAGAGGAGCGCCCGGGAGACAATCTCAGCGCCCAGCACGCGGTGGATGACGTCCTGGACCTGGCCGATGTGTTCGGCAAACGCATCATCGACACCCGGCTGCAGAAGGCGGTGACGGTGCGTGAGGAAAACGCCGCAGCGGCGCTTGAGGTGATGAGTCGTTTCGCCGCGAACCCGAAGTGGTTGATCTACCTGCCGCCGACGATGTCGCCATGCGAGACCAGTTCACAGCCGGAGTTCCTGGAGCACCCTGAAGAGGCATTCACCTATTACCGAAACCAGGGCGTGCCCCGCGTGATGTGCGAGCAAAAACACATGGGATCACGGGCCGTGGTGGTTGTCTGCCGCGACGAGGAGGTCGCCCGAGAGCGGTTCGGCATCGTGGGCGAGGGCATCGGCATCGTATACACTCGCACGGGTCGGCGGTTTTTCGACGACGACAACATTGAGCAGTCGCTGCTGGCCGAGGTGCGTGGCGCCGCAGACCGCGCCGGGCTATGGGATGACCTCAATACGGACTGGGTCTGCCTCGACTGTGAGCTGATGCCGTGGTCGGCCAAGGCCCAGGAGCTGCTACGCCTGCAATACGCTGCGGTCGGGTCCGCCGGTCGGCACGCACTGGCCGCAAGCGTATCGGCACTGCAGGCCACATCGGTACGGCTAGGGGAGGGGGCGTCTGTCATGCTCGACGACTTCTCGTCGCGGCGTGACAGCCTTGAGAAGTACACCGAGGCGTACAGGCACTACTGCTGGCCGGTCGAGTCGTTGAGCGATCTTCGGCTGGCACCTTTTCATGTACTCGCTACCGAGAAACAGGCACACGTCACGCGGGATCACCGCTGGCATATGGATTGGTCGCGACGACTTTCCGAGCACGCCGGTGAGGTAGTCATAGCGACCGAGTGCCGTGAGATCGACGTCACGGATGAGGCCAGCCTGGCCGAGGGCGTGGCTTGGTGGATTCAGTTGACTGAGGCCGGCGGCGAGGGCATGGTGGTCAAGCCGATGGACTTCATCGTCCGTGGTCAGCGTGGCTTGGCTCAGCCGGCGGTCAAGTGCCGCGGTCGCGAGTACCTGCGGATCATCTACGGCCCCGAGTACACGGCCCCGAAGCACCTGGACCGTCTGCGATCCCGAGGCCTCGGTCGTAAGCGAGGGCTCGCCCTACGCGAGTTCTCGCTGGGCGTTGAAGCGCTCGAACGGTTTGTCAGACGCGAACCTTTACGCCGGGTCCACGAGTGCGTTTTCGGGGTTCTGGCGATGGAGTCTGAGCCGGTGGATCCGCGGCTGTAGGTATAGGCGGTACCGCTGACCACGGAGCCCCCCATCTAAACATCCTGACGACGTGCAGGACCCAACGATTGATGACGGATCGTGTCCAACGCTTCTTGTCGCCCTTCCCGAAGCGGACCCGCAGCTTGGCGTCTCGCACCTCCTGGAGCGCGAGCGGGCCGAACGCCACGACGGGCGTATGCCCACAGGTCACACGGGCGATTGGGACCGCCGCGCGGATGCAGTTCAGGTGGTTCGGCGAGACGCCCCCTTGGCTCTCAAGGTGCGTGATGTACTTGAGTCATAGGGCGCCCACGGTCGCATCGGTGGGTGTCGGTCTCATCGAACGCGCCGAGGTAGTGGTCTTTCCGGCGCCCGGTCTCGGAGTCCGTGAGCGTGACAATCCCTTGTCCGCTCGCCTTGTGATACCGGGGAGATGGGGTCCGCTTGGCCAGCACCACCGGGCACGGCGGCCGTCGCTATCAAGCGACTCTGGCGGGGTTTACAGGAAGTGGAGCGTATCGGGATCGAACCGATGACCTATTGCTTGCAAAGCAATCGCTCTCCCAGCTGAGCTAACGCCCCATCGGGCTCGGGATTGTATCGGCTGTTGAAGGTGTGTGCCAGCAGACGCAGCGCCCGGCATCTGCATCTGCCGGGCCTGCGACGTACCATAGAGGCATGATTGAGTATTCCGTCCTGTTTGTCTGCACGGGGAACACGTGCCGGAGCCCGATGGCTGCGGCACTGGCGCGGCGGGTGCTGGCGGACCTGAAAGGGGTTACGCCGGACGGCCTGTCGGCCGCGGGGGTGCGCGTGCGGTCCGCCGGGGTCTCGGCGATGCAGGGGGGGGCGGCGACGCCCGAGGCGGCGGCCGCGGTGAAGGCCCTGGGCGGAGACCTGGCGAACCACGCGTCGCAGCCGGTGACCGAGGCGCTGATCCAGGACGCGGACGTGATCTACACGATGACCGAGGCGCACCGCCGGGCGGTGCTGGCTTACAGCCCCGGCGCGGCGGCGAAGACGCACCGGCTGGACCCGGAGCGCGACGTCAGCGACCCCATCGGGATGTCGCAGGGGGTCTACGACCAGACCGCGCGGATGATCTACGATGCGGTCAAGGCGAGGATCGCCGAGCGTTACCCGGACGCGGCGGCGGCTGGTTGAGTTGGCCGTCTGGCTTCGGCGTTTTATCATCGTCTGCCTCGTTTGCGGTGTGTGTCGTCATTGGAGCCCAGGTATGTCGGAAAGCGGTCGCCGAGTCCGGGTCGAGGGGGTGGATTGGTTCGCGTTTGCGCCGGTGCTCCGGCTGGCGGGTGCGTTCCGTATGGCCCTGCAGCCGGGCAAACTGGTGCTCGCGCTGGCTGCGGTGCTGCTGCTCTTCGGCGTCGGGTCGCTGATGGACCTGGCGTGGGGTGAGGTGGTCGAAACCGAGGGGCTGGACGACCGCGGTGTGTTCGAGGCGGTCGTCGATCGTCAGGCAGCGGGATTCCACGCGCTGATGGACTCGGCGCTGTCGCTGGAGATCGGGCTGGACCAGTTGGACGGCCGCAACACCGGCGGATCGGTCGGCGTGGTCGGCGCGGTGCGGTACCTGGCGGTCGAGACGCCGCGCTGGCTGTTCACCGAGCACCCGTGGTACGCGTTGATCTACGGGCTGATCAAGCTGGCCATCATGGGGCTGCTGGGCGGTGCGATCTGCCGGATGGCGGCGACGCAGGCGTGTGTCGGCCGATCGATCTCGGTCAAGGAAGGGCTGTGTTTCGCGTGGCGGCGGGTCGTGTGGTTTGTCGGGACGCCGCTGATGCCGGGCCTGGTCGTCGCGCTCTTGGCGGGTGCGCTGGCGTTGGCGGGGCTGGTGTTCTTTAACGCGCCGGTGCTGGATGTTGTCGGCGCGGTGGTCTTCGGGGTGCTGCTCCTGCTGGGGCTCTTCGCGGCGCTGGTGGGTCTCGGGCTGGTGCTCGGGGTGCCGCTGATGTCGCCCTGCCTGGCGGTGGAGGGGACCGACGGATTTGACGTCATCAGCCGGTGCTACAACTACGTCTTCTTCCGGCCGTGGCACTACGCGTTCTACCTGCTTTCGGCGGCATGCTTCGCGGCGGTCTGCTACGTCGTGGTCGTCGCGGTGGCCTCGGCAACGGTGGGGGTGACCGACCACTTCGTCGGCGTCGGCAGTTTCGCGGTGGTCGACGAACTGCCGATGGACGACGCGACGCGCTACGACGCGATCGTCGACCAGGCCCGCCATAGCGAAGGGCAGCGGCAGACCAACGCGGAAGACCTGGACGGCACGCTCGGCCCGGCGGCGTGGATCGTCAAACAGTGGGGCCGGCTGGTCTCGGCGCTGGTCGCGGCGTTCATGCTGAGTCTGTTCTTCTGCCTGATGACCCACGTCTACCTGCTCATGCGTCGCGCGGCGGACGGCACACCGCTGGACGATTGCGACTCGGGCGAAGGCGATGTGCTCTGGGCCGCGCCAAGCGGCGGCGCAGCCGTGGATACCGAAGCGGCGGAGGGTTGACCCATGGCGGGTGTCCGGCATCGCGCGGTGGTCTCGGTCTGCGCGGGTGCGATCGCGTTTGCCTGGCTGATCGCCCAGGCCGGCTGCGGCTCTTCTGCAGCGCCACCCGCGGCGGGGGAAGCGCCCGCGCCCCACCCGCGCGTCGTCTCGCTCTCACCGGCCCTGACACGGATGGTCCGGGACCTTGGCGAGGGCGAGCACCTGGTCGGCATCGCCCAGCACGACGACGCGACGCTCGACCTGCCGGTCTGCGGCAACTTCCTGGACCCGGATGTGGAACGGATCCTCGCGCTGGAGCCGGACATCGTGCTGACCGAGACCGCGGTGACGGGGGCACCGGCGGTGCCCGCGCGGCTGCTTGAACTCGAGTCGGCGGGGGCCCTGCAAGTGGTGGCGGTGCCACAGGTGCGCTCGATCGCTGATGTAAAGAAGGCACTGACGCACCCCGAGCACGGGCTGGGCGTGCTGTTTGAGGCCGAGGCAGAGGCCCAGGCGCTGAGCCACCGCATGGACGCCGAGTTGTTGGCGGTGCAGCAGGCGGTGAGCGGGCTGCCTCGGCCGAGGGTGCTGATGCTGTTGAGCACCGCGCCGATGGCCGGCATCGGCCCGGGCGTCACCCACGACCAGCTCCTGACCATGGCGGGCGGCGTGAACGCGTTGGCCGATGCCGGCGTGGGCTACGTCACGCTCGACCGGCAGATGCTGATCGAGCGCGTCCGCCCCGACGTGATCCTCCTGATCTCACCCGCCGCACACGCCCTGACCGAAGACGACACCCGGCTGCGTCCGCTGGACGGGCTGCCGATCCGCGCGGTGATCGAGCACCGCGTCGTGCTGGTCGCGCACCCGCAGGCGCTGCTGCCCAGCACCTCACTGCCGGCTGTGCTCGCGGAGATGGCCAAGGCCCTGCACCCCAACCGCGCCGAGGCGATCGACCTGGCCCTGCGAAGCGTTGGAGAAGCGGCACACGCAAACGATCCACAGGCGGCTTCGCCGTGACGCGTACCGAGCCAGAAGAACCCGTGCAGCCCCGCGTCAACCGCCGGATCGTCGCCGGGCTCATCGTGTTTGCGGCCGTGCTGATGGCCGCCGCAGCGGCCCGGCTGTGGATCGGTTCATCGGGGGTCGGTTGGCCAAGCGGGACACACGCGGGGCACATCGTGACCGAGCGTGCCCGGCTGCTGCTGTTTGCCGCAGTCGTAGGCGCGGCGCTGGCGGCGAGCGGGGTAGCGCTGCAGGCGTTGCTGCGCAACCCGTTGGCCGAACCGTACATCCTCGGGCTCTCGACGGGCTCGGGGCTGGGGATCGCGGTGCAGGGGTTCATCGCCGCGCAGTGGGCGGTCTACGCCGGGCCCAACGAGGCGGGAGCGCTGGTCGGGGCATTGCTGACGCTGGGCGTGGTCTACCTCGCGAGCCGGCGGCGGGGCGTGATCGACCGGCTGGGCCTTCTGCTGACAGGTGTGGTCGTCTCGACGCTCAACGGCGCGTTGATCCTGCTGCTCAACCACCTGACGCCGCCGGGCATGCAGCGCGAGAACCTGATGTATTGGATGATGGGCGTGCTGCCGTCCCGGTCGGTGGGGTGGGGGGACTCGGTGGCGGTCGGTATCTGTGCGGTCGGTGTCCTGCTGCTGTTCTGGCAGGCGCGGGCGATCGACATCGCGACCCTCGACGACGACGAGGCGCATGCCCTGGGCATCCACCACGGCCGGCTCCGCCTGCTGCTGTTGCTCTGTGCCAGCGGGCTTGCCGCGTCGGCCGTCGTCATCGCCGGGCCGATCGCGTTCGTCGGGCTGATCTGCCCGCACCTGGCGCGGGTCGTGCTCGGGCCGTCCCACCGCGGGCTGCTGGTCGGCTCGGTGCTGCTGGGCGCGGCGCTGCTGGTCGGTGCCAGCGTGGTCTCGGAGTGGATCGCCTACCTCCGCCCTCGCGCGGGTATCCTGCCCGTGGGCATCTTCACCGCCCTGGTCGGTGGGCCGGCGTTCCTGTGGATGCTCCGACCAAAACTCGGGCGGGGGCTGGCGTAACCGCTGAATGGACCGGACCGGTTGCGTTAGAATCCTCCCGCGCGTCGGCGTGACGCGCGGTACCAATGCCGAGGCCATGCACGCAGGCCGCAACCCCTAGGCCCCTCTTGACCCACTTCGCCGACCGTCTGCTCGACCAGTGCCGCGCCAAGGGCGCACCGGTGTGTGTCGGGCTCGACCCCGTCCTTGAACGCCTGCCCGAGCCGATCGACACCGGCAACCCGGCTGCGGCGATCGAGCGGTTTTGTCTCGGCGTGATCGATGCCGTCGAGCCGTACGTCCCGGCGGTCAAGCCGCAGTCGGCGTGCTTCGAGCGGTACGGCGGGGCGGGGGTCGAGGTGTTCCACCGCGTGGTCCGGCACGCCAAGTCGGCGGGGCTGATCGTCGTGAGCGATGCGAAACGCGGCGACATCGGCACCTCCAGCGCGCACTACGCCGCGGGCCTGCTCGCAGGCGATAACGGCTGCGACGCGCTCACGGCCAACGGCTACCTCGGCGGCGACGGGCTCGAGCCGTTTGCCGAGGTCGCCCAGCGCGACGGTAAGGGGCTGTTCGTCCTGGTACGCACCAGCAACCCCGGCGGCGACGCGATCCAGTCCCTCAGACTCGAAGACGGCCGGACCGTCGCCGAGGCGGTCGGGGATGTCGTCGCCACCCTCGGTCAGCGCGACGTCGGTACGAGCGGCTACAGTAGCATCGGCATGGTCGTCGGCGCAACCAAGCCCGAAGACGCCGTGGCCCTCCGCGAGCGCTACCCGCAACAGTTGTTCCTCGTCCCCGGCTACGGCGCACAGGGCGGCGGCGCGGAAGACGTGCGTGCCTGCTTCAAGCCCGACGGCACCGGCGCCCTTATCACCGCCAGCCGGTCGGTGATCTACCCCGGCATCGACGACAGTGAGCGTGCCGGCGGCACCGCGTGGCAAATCCGGGTGGCCACGGCATCCGAGGCGCTCCGCGATGCGGTCAGCGACATCCTCAGCCATCCGACGAGTTGATTTGTCCCAAACTTCGGTGTTAGCAACCTGTACGCATACACTGATCCCACCGTACATGGTTAAGCATTTTTTGCACGCCGCTGTTTTTTCCTTCTGCCAACGAGCCAACGTGGATATGCTGAAAGTTGGCGATGGGGAGGATCGCGTCTCGCGCTTCTGTTGGTTCGCGTCGGATCATGGGGATCCCGAGTCTCTCGAATGGTGTGACTGCGGTGGCTTTGTGCCGCACTGTTGTCACATGGACCAATCTTGGGTAACGAACAGGAGGCCATCTGATGAAAAGACGACAACCTAACTCTGCGGTGTTGTTTAGCGCATCCTGCGCATTCATCGCATCACCGGTGTGCTGGGCGACGGTTCCCTATACACCGGTGACCGGGGGGACGCCGGGGCTTGGTCCCGGAGTTGCACCTCCGAGTCTGGTTCCGGGCAAAGAGTTTTCTCATGACCTGGACCTGACCACCCTAGGCGGGGGGGGCATCCTGGATCCTGAGCAGATTGTGGCTTGGGACGGCATCGGCGGGACCGCGGACGGTTTGGACTTTACGGGTACCCGGCCATCCTTCACCCCCGACAGCCAGATCGATGCGATGGCCAACCACATCGACCACCTCTACACTCGCATCCTTTCGGACGAGGCCCACCTGGTCTTTTCGATCGACGACATGTTTACGGGTTACTCCTTCGGAGCGCCATTCCCCGTCATACTCCCCCCCGCGGGGCCTGTGGTGCTGGCGAACGGGAGCATCATCGGCGGCCCCGGCGAGTTATCGGTGGAACTGGGCGTGATGGGGGTCAGTGTAGGGAATCCGCTGGATACACAGATGCTTTGGGCGCCCCAGCCCATGATCAACGCGATGCCGCTGCCGGTCGATGTCGACGGCGTCGAGTTGTGGGGGCCTGAGCCGGCGTTCTCCGCGGATACCGACAAATACTCACTTGATACGGACATCCTCAGCTTCAGCGCGCCGGGTGGGCCTCCCGGCCCCATCCCAGGAGACGCGGTGTCGGTATGGAATGGCAGCGGTTCGCCCTACATCGCCCACAGCACGATCGTGACCGCGGTGGCGGCACTGCTCGGCCCCGACTCGACGGGCGGGGTGCCTGAAGATAGGGTCAACCTTGACGCGCTCATGGTCCAAGACACGCTAGGCAGCCCCGACGAGTTTGAGTTTGATCCAGCCGGGGGGCTGGCCGCAGACTCAATCATTTTCAGCATCGAACAGATCCCCGACCCCGGAGACCCCGATGGCTATTACGCAACCGGCAGCGAGTTGTTTGTGTTGGACGCATCGGGGACGGTTTTCTTCCTGATCCATGGCGGACATGTCTGGGACCACGCCTATTCCCTGGCGGTGTTCTCGATCCTGCCGGGGGTCGGCCCGGACGACCCAAACTACGGCGTGGTCGACATCAACGCGATCGAGGCGATCAGCGAAGACGTCGTCCCCGAGCCCACCTCACTGGCGTTCATGGTATTGGGAGCAGGTCTGCTTTGTGTGCGTCGTCGGCGATAACGACGGCAAGCGCGCCTGCCTGCTGTAAACATGCACCGTGCAGACCTTGTGTCTGCCGGTGTTCGTAGTGCCTCTGTTGCTGGGTGCTCATACCTCGCTGGGCGCGGGATGCGCGTCGAAGCGTGTCCGCATCCATGTGGCGATCGCGGTGTCGTACGCCGCGGTCCGGGCGAACGCGGCCGACGCCAGCGAGCGGCGCAGCTTCAGCGTCGTAGCGCCGCTGTTGAGTTCGATATCGTTCGCGACCCGGTCGTACTGGCCCGGGTCGGTGATGATCGTGACGTAGGCGTGGTTCTTCGCGGCCGAGCGGACCATCGATGGCCCGCCGATATCGATCTGCTCAATCGCGTCGGCGTCGCTCACAGATTCGTCGGCGACGGTCTTCTCAAACGGGTACAGGTTCACACAGACCAGGTCGATCGGCGTGATGCCGTGCTCGCGGAGCGAGGCCGCGTGGTCGGGCTTGTCGCGCATGGCCAACAGACCGCCATGCACCTTTGGGTGCAGCGTCTTGACCCGGCCGTCCATCATCTCGGGGAAGCCGGTGACCTGTTCGACGGGCGTCACCTCGATGCCAGCTTCCGACAGTGTTCGGGCGGTCCCCCCCGTCGAGATGATTGTCGTGCCGCAGCAGGAGATCAGCCGGCGGGCGAAAGGCACCAGGTCGGTCTTGTCCGACACCGACAGCAGCGCGGTCTTGATGGGAACCAGGTCGGCCATAGCGTGTCACACCGCGCCGGGCGCGGGATTCCAGGGGCGTCGGGAAGGGTCTGGATCAGCCGGCGATGCGGTTCAGCCGGAGCAGCCGGCCGCGGGGGCTGACCAGGATCAGCGACTCGTTCGGACCAGGGAGCACGATCTGCAGCGGCAGCGTCGGTGCATCCACGAGAGTCTCTCCGTCGTCCAGGTCCATGAGCAGCAGGCGACGCTCGGTGTGGAGGACCAGGTCACGGTCGCGTTCAACCACAGGCGTGGCGTTGAGGTCGCTGCGCCACCGCTCGTTGCCGTTGAGCGAGTTGAGGGCGACGATCCCGCCGTCCGGCGGCAGGGGCAGAACGATGGTCCGGCCCAGCGGGACCGGTGCGGCGGTCAACGGACGCTCCCCGCCGAGGTACACCCAGGCGTCCCGGCCGCTGGTCCGGTTCAAGGCGTAGAGCTTGCGGTCCAGCGACGCGATGAGTACATCGTTGCCCTGCACCGCCGGGGGGGCGACGACCTGCCCGAGCGTGCGGTTGCGCCACTGGATCCGGCCGGAGGTGATCTGGAGCATGACGTAGTTGCCCTGGTCGTCGATCACAAACACATCGCGGTCGGTGCGGACCGGAGTCGCGCCGATCCGGCCGGGCAACTGGTAGCGCCAGCGGGCAAAGTTGTTATCGATGCTGTGGGCAAAGACCAGCCCGTTGGACCCGCCGAAGATCGCCAGCCCGGTCTCCGCGTGGTAGAGCGGGGACGAATCGACGGTGGAGTCGAGATCGGCGACCGCGAGCACGTCGCCAGTATTGGCGTGGAGCACAAAGATGCGTGTCTGGCTGTTGATGTAGATCTCTTCGCCGTCACGGACCGGGGCGAAGAAGCGTTCGAGCCGGCTGCCCAGCTTGACTTTCCACTTGAGCTGGCCGTCGCGGACCGAGCGGGCGGTGACGAAGTTCTCGGGCTGCTCAACGGTGATGAGCAGGTCGTCGAGGATGACCGCCGCGGTGATCTGCTGGCTGCGTGACATGTCCATGTCGCGGGACCAGTTGATCCGGTAGCCGAGTTCGGCGGCGGGGCCGGGCTCGATCAGGTGGCCGGTCGGCGTGCTGGGCCGGGTCCGGGGTGAGTTGGTGTTGGTCGAGGTCTGGCCGGTGCCGGTGGACGCGCAGCCCCCCAGCCCCATCAGGACCACCGTGCCAGCCAGTACCCATCGCTTGACCATCGTGTGCATCCGCACCGTCTCCACTAAAAAGTTAGACCCGGGGGCCTCTGCCGGCGGGGTCGGGGGCATAAGTATCAACGCGAGCAGGGTTTTGGTCAAGCACGGCTATTCATAACCGGTGCCCCGGCCGGCTCAGCCGCCGACCGCCGAGCCACGCTTCTCCGAGATCGTCTGGATCAGGCACTTGTGGGGGTCGGCGAACTTCGCCGTGCCCTCCGCCATCAGGGTCGCCTCCAGCTTGGAGATATCGACCTTCTCGCCGATCTCAGCCACCACCGCAGGGTCCCCGAGGTCCCGCGACTTCGCGGGGTAGGTCTTGCCCATCGCTTCGAGCGCGTCGTTCGTGCCCGGCGGGTTGGTCTGGATATCGCTCCCGGCCAGCTCGGCGATGTACGTATCCTCGTCCTGCCAGTCCAGCTTCTTGCCCGTCGAGGCGAAGATCATCTCCTGCTTCAGCTTGAGCCCCTTGTCGGCCCACCACGCGGCGTTATCGATGCCGATCTGCTTCGCGTTGATCGTGCCGACCTGGCCCTGCGCCGCATCAGACAGTTCGGGCACATGCTTCTGGGTGTAGACGTCGACCCGCGAGACGAAGATGGAGTAAACGCTCTTAAAGCGGTCGAGTTGGCCATACCGCTGCCGGCCGCGCCAGACCGCTTCGCGCGCTAGCTTGTACTGCCGGGGGCTGAAGATCAATGTGACGTTGAGCGTCAGCCCCGCCGCGGCGAGTTCCTCCAGCGCGTCCAGCCCCGCGTCGGTGGCCGGCACCTTGATCATGCGGTTGTCGTGGCCGGCGTTCCACTGCTTGCCCAGCTCGATATAGCGGGCGACACGCTGATCGTGTGACAGCGTGTTGTCCTTGTCTTCGAGAAGCGGATCAAGCTCGAAGCTGACCCAGCCGTCGTCCCCGCCGGACTTCTCCCAGATGCCGTGGAACCTGGCCTGCGCCTCGCGGACCAGGCGGTCGGTCATCGCCCAGGCCAGGTCCTCGTCGCTGGTGTTCTCGCCTGACAGTTCAGCGAGGAGGCCGTCGAACCGGCCGGACGCGATGAGGTCGGCGATGATGCTGGGGTTGGAGGTAGCGCCGGTGACGCCGCGTGGCAGGTTCTTGTCGATCTCGTCGGGGTCGACCGAGTCGAGCCAGATCTTCGAGCCGGACTGGACGAGCGAGGCGATGCCGGTAGCCATAGGGTGCTCCTCGGATGGGGTGTGACAGAGCCGCCGATCTTCGACCGGCTTGCCTATCTTAGCGTGTGCATTTTTTGCGTTGGATGATCGCCGGCGGTGGGAGCGTCAGCTCGCCGCGAGGACCAGGAGGATCACCAGCGCCAGCAGGAACGCGGCCCAGCCCAGCACCGCCACCCAGAACAGCGGCTGCTCCATGAGCGGCCCGCCGCCGTACTCCGGCTCGAACGTGGTGATCTCGGTCGCGTCCGAGTCCAGAGACGCGAGCGAGGAGATATCGAAGATCTTCCGGGCGATCGAGGGCTTCTCGCCGCGCTGGACCTGCTCGAGGTCCTGGAGCAGGTCCTCGGTGGTCGTGTAACGCTTCCGTGCGGACTTGGCCATCGCGACCTCGATGATTTCGGAGATGCCCGAGGTCAGGTGGGTGTTAATGTGATCCGGCGGGACCAGCTCGTCCTTGAGGTGGCGGTGCATAACGGCCGAGGGATTGGGCCCCTCGAACGGGACACGGCCGGTCACCATGTGGTAGAGCGTCGCGCCCAGGGCGTAGATGTCGGCACGGAAGTCGATCTCGACCTCGCCGCGGATCTGCTCGGGGCTGATGTAGTACGGCGTGCCGTAGGCCTTGCCGGCCTCGGCCTCGGCGGCCTCGCGGTCGCTGACCGCGCGGGCCAGGCCCATGTCCGCGAGCTTCACCGTCCCGCTGCTCGCGATCATGATGTTCTTGGGCTTCACGTCCCGGTGGATGAAGCCCGCGGCGTGTGCATGCGACAGGGCCTTGGTGACCTGAACCGCGATACGGATCGCGTCGGCTTCGGGGTAGGCACCGTTCTTGGAGATGTCGTCGTAGACCGTTCGGCCGTCGACAAACTCCATGACGAAGTAGTGGAAGTTGCCCGCCTGACCGACATCGTACGCGCCGACAATGTTCGGGTGGTTCAGCTTGGCGGCGGCCTTGCCCTCGTCGTAGAACCGCTGGATAAAGTTCGGGTCGTTGCTGTGTTTCTGGGGCAGGACCTTGATCGCGACGATACGGTCCAGCGAGAGCTGACGCGCTTTGTAGACCGTCGCCATCGCCCCCGCCCCGAGCTTGGACAGGATCTGGTAGCCGGGGATCTGCCGACCGGCCCGCTGCTCTTCCAATTCCGGCTGGATCCGCTCGATCTGCCGCTGGGTCACGATGCCCTCGGACACGAGCATGGACGACAGGCTGCGCTGGTTTACGTCCGAATCGCCCGAGCTCTGCCGGATCCTGCTCAGGCAGTCGTCGACCTCTTCACGGGTCGCGAGGCCTTTCTCGACCACGAACCGTCCCACCACGGAATCCAGACTGGCTTGTGCGGGTTCGGGCATGGGAGGTTTGAAAGAAGACACAGGCGAGGCGCGGGTGGCAGAATCGCTGACGCGGAAAGGACGATTGTAACCTTGGGAGAGTAGACCGGGGGTGGGGGGGTGTCAATCCGTCCTGCACCGCCCACACCCGAAGCAAACACACCGGCCGATCCAACGGTTACAAGCCACCCAGATTCGCCACGGCAGCGGCTTGGCCCCTACAATCCTATGCCTGTCCCGTGTCACCCCTTAGGGCTATCCATGCTGCTCATCGCCGGAGCCGATCACGAAGTGGGCCAGTCCCTGGGCCGACTGCTGCAAGACGTCGAGGCCCGCTTCGGGGCGGAGTTGCTCAGCGACCTGCCGTGCGTGAACGAACTGGTCGGGCACGTCGAGCGCTACCGGGGCAAGATGCTTCGGCCGACCCTGGTGCTGCTCTCGTCCATGGCGGTCTCCGGGCGGACCGACCTGGGGGACCTGCGCGAGTCGGCGGTCGTCACCGCGACGGTGTGCGAGATGGTGCACATGGCCACCCTGGTACACGACGACATCCTCGACGGTGCCGCGATGCGCCGCCGCGGCGCGACCGTCAACCAGCTCCGCGGCAACGAGACCGCGGTGATGCTCGGGGACTACCTCATCAGCCACGCCTACCACCTGTGCTCGTCGCTGGGCCGGGCCGACATCAGCCGGGCGATCGCGCGGGCGACCAACACCGTCTGCGAGGGCGAGCTCCTGCAGCTCAGCCACCGCGAGGACTGGTCGCTGGACGAGCGGACCTACTACGAGGTGATCCGCCGCAAGACCGCGTCGCTGGTCGGGCTCTGCTGTGAACTGCCGACGCTCCTGTCGCACGAGCCGGGCGCGCGCAACGGCGACGGCCGGGTCGGCGAGGCGTTGTTCACCTTCGGCGAGAAGCTGGGGATCGCGTTCCAGATCATCGACGACCTGCTGGACCTGTCCGGCGACGAGGGCACGGTCGGCAAATCACTGGGCCGGGACCTCGCGAAGGGCAAGCTGACGCTGCCGGTGATCCGTTACCTGGACCAGGCGGACGGCGACAGCGCCGAAGCGATGCTCGCGCTCTTGCGCGAAGGCGCGGCCGGCGGCGAACAGCACCCGGCAGACGACACGGTGTACGCCCGGGTCTGTGACGCGTTGGCCTCCTCGGGCGCGCTGGAACAGGCGCGCGGACAGGCCGAGGAACTCGTTGCCGAGGCACGCACGCTGCTGTCCGACACGCTGCCCGACTCACCGGCACGGGCGACGCTCCTGGCGATGGCCGAGCAGGTCGTGGTGCGGCGGTACTAACCGTGACGCCCCGCACGGCCCGAAAAATGATGGAAAACTTTGCCCACGGCCGACATCCGGCGTAGCGGCCTCATGGGCCGTGTGGTACTAATAAGGGTTCGATCTCGGGGGCGAGGTCTGTGTTGTATGGCTCAGAAGCGTCCAAGAATCCTGATCCTGGGGCAGTCCTCGCCGGGCGATCACCCCGTGGTCAAGCTGCTGCAGGGCTACGTCGATGCCGACGTCGTCCAGACCAGCGAGGAGGCGGTCGAAGCGCTGCGTTCCCGCGACTACCACGGCGTCTTCGCGGACGTGGGCGACTACCTGCCGCTGGAGCGTGCGATGGTCAGCGACCAGGCGAGCCTGATCCTGAACACCATCGGCGAGGGCGCGTGCATCGTCGAGCCCGAGGGCCGGTGTACCTGGTCGAATAAGCGCATGCGGGCCTATCCGCCGGAGGTCGGCGAGCAGGTCCGCCGGATCTGCACGCAGGCGCACAAGCTCTTCAGCACCGCACACACCAGCGCGGGCTCGAATCGGCCCAGCAGCAAGAAGTACACCTTCGGCGTGGACGACCGCTACTTCGAGATGATCTGCTCGCCGGTCGTCGACGAGTCCGACGCCGTCACCCAGGTCGTCGCGGTGGTCTGGGACGCCACGGGTGGCAAGCGGCTGCAGCGGAAGATCGACGCGATCGACGCGTCCGGCCGAGAACTGGCCAAGCTCGACTCCGAGGCGGTCAGCGGCATGACCCCGCCCCAGCGGCTGCGGCTGCTGCAGGACAAAATCATCAGGTACTCCAAAGACCTGATGCACTTCGACCACTTCGCGATCCGCCTGCTCGAACCGAAGAACAACAAGCTCGAGGTCGTGATCGCCGAGGGGCTGCCGCCCGAGGCGCTGGAGATCGACCTCTACGCCCAGCCCGAGGGCAACGGGATCTCCGGGTACGTCGCGGCGACCGGTCGGTCCTACATCTGCCACGACACCGAAAAGGACCCGCGGTACGTCCTCGGGCTCGAGCACTCCAAGAGCTCGCTCACCGTCCCGCTCATGCTCTTTGACGAGGTGGTCGGCGTCTATAACGTCGAGTCGGAGAAGATCGGCTCGTTCAACGAGGACGACCGGCAGTTCGCCGAGATCTTCGGCCGGTACGTCGCCCTTGCGATGAACATCCTCAACCTCCTGGTCGTCGAGCGGTTTACCACGTCCGGCCAGATCACCGACAGCGTCGTGACCGAGATGTCCGCGCCGCTCAACGACATCCTCCACGAGTGCGAGCGGCTGAAGGACACTTACATCGGCGACGAGTCGCACACCGACAGCGTGACACGCATCATGGCCGACGTCACGAAGATCCGCGAGGCGCTGGACAATGTGAAGCGCGGGCCGAACGCGGTCATCGGCTCGCAGGACGTGGCCGAGCAGCAGGGCGACCCGGTCCTCTCGGGCAAGCGCGTGCTGGTCGCCGACGACGAGCCGAACATCCGCAAGACGATCCACGACATCCTTACCAAGCACGGCTGCAGCGTCGCGGTGGCAAAGGACGGCTACGAGGCCTGCACCCAACTGGAGCAGTCCGAGTTCGACCTGGTCGTGTCGGACATCAAGATGCCGTACCGCAACGGCTACGAGATCTACGCCGCGGCCCAGCGTGCAAACCGGCTGACGCCCGTGGTGCTGATGACGGGCTTCGGCTACGACCCGCACCACTCGATCGTGCGTGCCAGCCAGGAGGGGCTCGCCGCCGTGCTTTTCAAGCCGTTCAAGGTCGAGCAGTTCCTCGAAGAGGCACGCAAGGCGATCGCTTCGTCTGCCGATACGGGCGCCGCGTCCCGGGCCACGAACCATGACTGATCGCGGGCCCGGCGTCACCTCCAGCACCAACGCCCGGATGTGGGTCGCCCACGCACTGGCCGAGCCCGCCGCGCGGTTCCCCGACCTCGACCCGCCGTCGCTCGAACCGACGGGGCTCTCGCCCGCCGACGCGGCGCTGGCGCTGGCGATCTACCGCACCACGGTCCAGCGGTGGCTGACGCTGGAGCACCTGCTCGAGCGGTCCCTTTCGAAGAAGCTCCGCAAGCTCGAGCCGGGCATGCAGGCGGTCCTGCTGTCCGCCGCCGCGCAACTCGTGTTCCTGGACCGGCTGCCGGATTATGCCGTCGTCGACCAGGCGGTGGGGCTGGCACGCAAGCTCGTCCGACCCGGCGCGGCGGGCATGGCCAACGCTGTGCTCCGCAAGACCGCCAAGCTCGTCCGCGATCACGACCCGGCGGCGGCCTGGGTGCCCAGCCGTCGTACGCTGCCCCTCCCCGGCGGCGGAACGCTGACGCTGACGCAGAACGTGCTGCCCGACCCCGAGGACCTCGTCGGCTCACTCACCATCGCGGCGAGCGTGCCGCGTGTGCTCGTTAAGCACTGGCTGGAGACACACGGGCCGGAGGTCGCCACCCGGCTGTGCCTGCACACCATCGAGAACCCGCCGACGGTGGTCGCGGTCGAAGACGGGTTCGATATCACCGGCCAGAACGTGGACTGGGTCCCGCACCAGCGCCCCGGCTCGATCGTCTGGCAGGGCAAGCGAGAGGGGCTTTCGCGCTTCCTCGAAGGCCACCCGGGCCGACGGGTGCAGGACGCCGCCTCGACCGCGTCGTGTGCCGCGACGGCATCGTTGTCGCCCGCGACCGTGCTGGACTACTGCGCCGGACGGGGCACCAAGACCCGCCAACTCGCGGCCATGCACCCCGACGCCCGGATCACCGCGACCGACACCTACGCACCACGCCGGGAGCAGCTCCGCGAGGCGGTCGCCGGCCTGCCGAACGTCTGCGTGGTGGAGCCAGACGATGCCGGGGATCGGCAGTACGACCTGGTCGTCCTGGACGTGCCCTGCACCAACACCGGCGTCCTCGCCCGCCGGCCCGAGGCCCGCTACCGCTACACGCAGCAGACGCTCGGCCAGCTCGTCGGCATCCAGCGCGACATCCTCCATCGCGCCAGCGCGTGGGTCCGCCCCGGCGGGCACCTGCTCTACTGCACCTGCAGCACCGAGCGGGCCGAGAACCACAACCAGATCGACCGCCTGCTCCGTGCAACCGGCGGCGAATGCATCGCCGAGGACGCGATCCTCCCCGGCGGGACCGGCGACGGGTACACCGACGGCAGCTATCATGCCTTGGTGCGGTTGTAAGGAACCCACCTCGACCCGGAAGAGACTCAGGAAACGCTGCCATGGCCGTGAAGATGGAACTCGCCCGCGTCCTGATCCGCGAGACCGATGACACCCACGTCGTCGAGCTGCGCGAGGCGGACGTCGAGGACGAGGACCAGGCCCGCGTCTTCCCGATCGTCATCGGGCTCATGGAGGCCGCGGCGATCGAGCGCCGCCTGATGGGCCAGGTCCCGCCCAGGCCACAGACGCACGAGCTGATGGACAGCGTGATCCAGAAGCTGGGCTTCGAGCTGGACCGCATCGAGATCACCGACCTGGACAACCACACGTTCTTCGCCCGGCTGTACCTCCGCGGCGGCGACCGGATGGTCGAGGTCGACGCCCGCCCCAGCGACGCTATCGCACTGGGCTCCGCGCACGATATCCCGATCTACGTCGCCGAAGACGTGCTCGACGAGGTCTGCGGCGGGGACAACGGCTTCCTGTAGGCCTACCGTTTGTCCCGCTCCACGACCGCGTAGGCGTTGTGGTTGTGGATGCTCTCGAAGTTCTCGCTCGCGACGCGGAACCAGACGATCCGGTCCTCCGCGTCCAACGCGAGCGCGAGATCACGGACGATATCTTCCACGAACTTGGGGTTGTCGTACGCCGCCTCGGTGACGTGCTTCTCGTCCGGCCGCTTAAGCACCGCGAAGACCTGCGTGCTCGCGCACTGCTCGACCAGCTCAAACAGCTCCTCGATCCACATCATCTTGCCGGGCGCGAACCGGACCTGCGCCTCCATCTCACAGCGCTGGTTGTGCGCGCCGTAGTCGGAGATCTTCTTGGAGCAGGGGCAGAGCGAGGTGGCCGGCACCTTGATGCCGAGGATGAAGTCGTCGGTCTCGCCGGCGACGGCCTCGAACGTGACCTCGATGTCCAGCTTGCCGGGCTGGCCGGTGACCGGCGCTTGCTTGTCGATGAAGTACGGGAAAGACATCTGCAGGTGCGCCTCTTCGGCCTCGAGACGGACCTTCATATCCCGGGCGACCTGCATGACATCGCCCGAGTCGATGCCCTGGTGGTGCTTGTTGAGCACCTCCAGGAACCGGCTCATGTGGGTGCCCTTCTGGTAGTGGGGCAGGGCGACGTACATGTTGACCATCGCGACCGTGTGCTGCTTGCCCTCGGACTTGGGGCAGTAGAGCGCGATGGGGTAGCGGATGTCCTTGACGCCGACCTTGTCGATCGCGACGTTGCGCGAGTCCTGGCTGCCCTGGACATCGGGCATGGCGGCGGGGGGCTTGGTCGAGGCGGGGGGGGTTGACATCGTGCGGGCCTATAGAATGATGGGGTGAGTGTGGTGCGGGGTCGCACCACCGGTTCGCCTGGGAGCGGGCCCACGACGCGGAACGAGGCATTGTAGCCCACCGAACTTGCCCGGACAAAACCCAGCGAGACACCCGCGATGCCCCCCAACCCACCCAGCAAGCCGCCCGGCGGACGCCCGCCCGGCTCTAAATCCGCACGGGTGCGCGTCTCGCACACCGTCACGCGGGTCTTCGGTGCCGTACCCGCCGAGAGTGGCTGGACGCCTGCGTTGAACTGCTACGAGTCCGCGGGCATGCTGCACGTCTGCGTCGAGTTGGCAGGTGTGGACCGCGAGACGATCCACGTCAGCGTCGAGCCCGGCCGGCTCACGATCCACGGCTACCGCGCCACGCCCGAGCCCCCGACCGACACCGCCAAACGCATCCACTGCATGGAGATCGACGCCGGCCCGTTCGAGCGCACCCTCGCGCTGCCGCAGGGCGTCGACCTGGACGGCGTCAGCAGCCGCTATCGCGACGGTCTGCTATGGATCGAACTGCCGCTGGACGCGTAGGATCACCCGCGGCACGAAACCGCCGCCTAAAGGACGACGACTCACTTGAGCCCCAAGAAGAAAACAACCCGCCGGACCCGCCGGACCAAACGCGCTCCCGCACCGCCCGCGCAGTCGGTCGGCCCGGGTGGCGAGGTCATCGCCGGCCCGCAGAATATCCCCCCCGTCCTGCCGATCCTCCCGGTGCGCGGCACAGTGATCTTCCCCGGCACAATCATCCCGCTGGGCATCGGTCGGCCGTCCAGCCGGCTGCTCCTCGACGAGTCGCTCGCCAAGAGCAAGATCATCGGCCTCGCCACACAGGTCGATGAAGACGCCGAAGAGCCCGGGTTCGAAGACATCCATCCGATCGGCACCGCCGCGATCGCGCTCAAGCTCATCCGCCAGCCCGACGAGACCCTGACCCTCATCGTCCACGGACTGCGCCGTATCGAGCTCACCGGCCCGAAGCAGACCCGGCCGTACCTCACCGCACGAGTCACCAAGCCCAAGCAGGTCGAGGGTAAGGGCAAGCGTTTCATCGCCACGATCAACCAGATCCGTGATCTGGCTCAGGAACTCATCGAGCTGACGCCCAACTCGCCCGAGCAGGCGTTGACGATGCTGATGAACATCGAGCAGCCGGGCGCTCTGGTCGACTATGTCGCCGCGAACCTGGATATCGAGGTCGCGGACAAACAGGCCCTGCTCAACGAGCTGTCCGTCCCGGCTCGCGCCGCGAAGACGCACCAACTCCTCAGCCAACAGCTCCAGATCGTCCGCCTCCAGAACAAGATCCAGCAAGACGTCGAGGCCAACATCAGCGAGGGCCAGCGCCGGTTCTACCTGCGCGAGCAGGTCAAGGCGATCCAGGAAGAACTGGGCGAGGGGGGCGACGGCACGGCCGAGGTCGTCGAGGGGCTGCGCCAACGCCTCGTCGAGGCCGCGCCGCCCGAGGCCGTGATGACCGAGACCGAGCGCGAGCTGGGCCGGCTGGAGATGGTCCCCCCCGCGAGCCCGGAGTACTCGGTGATCCTGGGCTACGTCGAGCTGATCGCCGACCTGCCGTGGAACAAGGCGAGCGACGACAACCTCGACCTGGACCGCGCCCGCGCGATCCTCGACCGTGACCACTTCGACCTGGACAAGGTCAAGACTCGTCTGATCGAGTCGCTCGCGGTGCGCAAGCTCAACCCGGACGGACGCGGGGCGATCTTGTGTCTCGCCGGGCCACCAGGTGTCGGCAAGACGTCACTGGGCAAGTCCGTGGCCGAGGCGCTGGGCAGGGAGTTCGCGCGGATCTCGCTGGGCGGCGTGCGCGACGAGGCCGAGGTCCGCGGCCACCGCCGGACCTATATCGGCGCGATGCCCGGCCGGCTGATCCAGGACATCCGCCGCTGCGGGACCAACAACCCCGTCATCATGCTCGACGAGCTGGACAAGCTCGGCAGCGACTTCCGCGGCGACCCCAGCTCGGCCCTGCTCGAGGTGCTCGACCCGCGACAGAACCACGCCTTCGTCGACCGCTACCTCGACGTGCCTTTCGACCTGTCCAAGGTGTTGTTCATCTGCACCGCGAACTACATCGGCAATATCCCGCCGGCCTTGCTCGACCGGCTGGAGATCATCGACATCGCCGGCTACACCGACCACGACAAACTCGCGATCGCACGCAAGTACCTCGTGCCCCGCCAACTCGGGGAGCACGGGCTCAAGACCCGCGACTGCTCATTCCGCGTGTCGGGCCTCCGAAGGATCATCGACGGCTACACCCGGGAGGCCGGCGTCCGCGAGCTGGAGCGGCAGATCGGCGCCGTCTGCCGGGGCGTCGCGGCGAAGGTCGCTTCCGCGAAGCGCCGGCCGAAGCAGGCGGTGATCGACGCCGACGCGGTCGAGGGTTACCTCGGGGCCGAGAAGTATGTGCGTGAGCTGGATATCCGCGCGGGCGGGCCGGGGGTCGTGCTCGGCCTGGCGTACACATCCGTCGGCGGGGAGGTGCTTTTCATCGAGGCCACCCGCTACGCGGGCAAGGGCAACGTCAAGCTCACCGGGCAGATCGGAGACGTGATGAAAGAGTCGGCCCAGGCGGCGCTGTCGCTATTCAAGTCGCGTGCGTCACGCTTCGGCGTCGACCTCAAGGAGATGGACACGACCGACCTGCACATCCACGTCCCCGCGGGCGCGGTCCCCAAGGACGGCCCGTCCGCAGGCGTCGCGATGTACACCGCGATCGTCTCCCTCATGACCGGCAAACCCGTGAAGCCCAAGCTCGCGATGACCGGCGAGATCACGCTCCGCGGCAAGGTGCTGCCTATCGGCGGCGTCAAGGAGAAGACCCTCGCGGCCCACCGCCTGGGCATCGACACCGTGGTCCTGCCCGAGGCCAACCGCCGCGACCTCGATGAGATCGACCCGAAGGTCCGCGCGAAGCTGAAGCTGAAGTTCGTCGCGGATGTCGACGCCCTTGTCAAGCTCGCGCTGCCGGGCGTGAAGATGAAACACGGCTGACCTTCATCAGCGGATGCCCGACATACCCAGCGCTCGGCTACTGGTATCCGAAGGCGTCTAAAAATGGCTGCAGGACAGGCCGGCACGGCTCAAACGCATCGGCAAACTCCTGCCAACCGCCGATCGCGTCTCGGTTCGGCCGGCTCGTCACTGCCGCGTAACTGGGCGTCGCGATCAGGCGGTCCGAGGCGGCTTCCTCGGGCGCGAGCATCGCAGGGTCCCAGCCGAGGCCCAGAAACGCGGTGATTGACCGCGTGTTTGACTCGTATTCCGAGACCAGCGACTCATACCGGACCTCGTGCCAAAACTTCCCAGGCAAGACATCGCGCAGGTACAGCCAATGCGACATGAACCACGCGTAGTACCGACATGTCGATTCAATCGAAATGAACTGAGCGCTCACGATGCCCAGCTCAAATGCCTGCCGATAGCAGCTTGCGCAGACATCCCTCGGGTCGCGGATCACAACTAACAGCTTCGCCCCGCGCATCATCCGCAGGATCGTGGGAACCATCAGCAGCGAGTCAGGCCGCTTATCGATCAGGTACCGCCCTGCAAGGGGCGTTGCAAGGTAACGCTCCACCTCGTGCAGGTATAGTTGGCGGAAGCGCTGTTGCTCGTCGGGGCCGACACGGTCCAACGCTGCAATGCCGGCCCCGTGCGGAAACACGGTTGCCTCGACATGTGGCAGGACCTCTTTTTCATCGAGGGTCACGACGGCGGGGTGAGCAGCAAGCACCTGCTCCGTGAGCGTCGTGCCCGAGCGCGGGTGTCCAACGATGAAGGCGGTCTGCGGGGTGGGCATGCTGTTGCTCGCCTCCACTTGCTCCCCCCAGCGCTTGACGGTGCGGCCGCTCAACCCATCAAACCGTTTGGCCACCTCCGCTTGGTATGCGGTAAACCGGTCGTGCAGCGGCTCGGCAAGCGGGGCCTGTGCCGTCTTGCAACGAGCTAACGCGTCGTGCGATGCCGGGAGATCGCCGGCAGCGCGGTGGACTTGGCACAACTCATGCCAGACCCGGTGCTGCAACAACGCGTCTTCGTCTGCGGTTGCTGAGAGCACCCCGTGCTGTGTGTGCTTGGCTTCCTCGAGGCGGCCCATGCGTCGGAGGATCACGCCCCGACAGTGCCGGAGGTAGTTCGATCCGGGCAGGAGGTTGATCGCCGCGTCGATTGCTTCCAACGCTTCTTCGAGCCGGTGCAGGCGTTCGTACACCTGCGCGAGTCCTGCCCAGGCATGCGCACCTTGGTCGTCCAACACGAGCGCCTGGCGGTAGGCATCGATCGCCGCAGCGGCCCGGCCAAGCTTCTGCCGGATATGACCCAACTCAAGCCAGGCCCGGCTGTCATCACGAAAGCGCTCCGTCGCCCGCACAGCAATAAACTCGGCCTCGGCCAGGGCGCTGCGTTGGGCCAATGCTTGCAGCAGCTCCGGCACGGCCTCACGGCACCCCGGGGGATCAAAGATCAGAGAGCGATATGCCATGTACGCCTCCGCGAACCGGCTGGCTTTCAGCAGGCCACGCGCAGCGGACAAGCGGAAGCTTGCCTGTTCTGCGGCGGCTGGCTGCGGCCGTTTCGCGTTTTGTTTAGGGCCGGCTTTCGCACCGGCGCGCCTTTGTTTTCGTGACATCTGGCATCCCTAACGTGGGGCTCGCAGGCCGACATCTCAAACAGAGCTGGCCATGAACTGACCGAGGCGCACTGTCGCGAGCCCTGTTTATCAAAGCATGACAAAATGAGCAATCGGCAAAAACAGCCGCGTACCCGTGCGGGAACATGGATTTTGAAAAAGTGTGCCCCGCCATGCAAACATCTTTCCGTCATTGCGGATACCTAGTAGGAGCCCGACGTGGATTCACCAACCGACAACCAGGTCCACCAACGCATCGAGCAGATCGCCGGGCTCTGGACAAGGTCACAGCCCGCCGTCGCGGCGTACCTGGCGTCACTGGTGTACGACCACCACGACGCGGAGGACCTGCTGCAGCGGACCGCGATGTCGGCGATCCGTAAGTTCGCCGACTTCGATGAAGAGCGATCGTTCACGTCTTGGGCTGTAAGCATCGCGCACATCGAGGTCTTGCGGTATCGGCGGGAGAAGTCACGCGACACACGGGTCTTCTTTTCCGACGAGGCGCTGGAGGCACTGGCGCAGGCTCACAAGGAATGCGAGACCGAGCCCGACACCGATGTGCGCAACGCGCTGGGCCGCTGCATGCAGCGGCTGCGCGGCCGGAGCAAGCAGGTGGTCGAGCTGTTTTATCGTGACGGGAAGAAGCTCGACGCGATCGCGGACCACCTGGCCGTCGCACGCGGCACCGTGGGATCGATCCTGCACCGCTCGCGAAAGGCCCTGCGAGAGTGTGTGAACCACGAGCTCGGCCGACGGGGGGTGGGGCAGTGATCCACGAAGACCCCCACATCAACGCCTACCTCGACCGCTCGATGGACCCCGAGACGATGGCGGCGTTTAGTGCCCGCCTCGCCGAGGAGCCGGACCTCGCGAAACAGTTTATCGAGGCAGTACGCTTCGATGTCGCGCTACGCGATCAGTACCGCGGCGCGTTGGAAGTCGATGGCCTACTCGAACTCGAAGAGGACGACCTCCTTGCCGACCTGGGGACCGACCCGATTCCCGGCACAAGCCACCTGAAAGACTTGCTTGCGATGGAGGCCTCGGCGGACACCGTGCCACCGGTGGACATCACCGACAGCATTCGTGCGCGGCAGTCCCGTCAAAGAAAACTCGACCGCAGGGAAGCCGCGATGCGGGCCCGCTACCGCGAACAGCACCGTGTCGGTGAGGGCTCGATCCGTGTGCTTTCCTGGGGCCTGCTCGCGGCGGCGGTCGCGTTGCTGATGCTGCTGACGGTCTGGCTCACCGCGGGACGGAACCCATCTTCCTCCCCGCCAACCGCCGGCCAGCAGCCGACCGCGCCCGGCCCGGGTGCGCCTGCTGACAGCGTCGATACCGGGGTGGTGCTGTCGCTGCGGTCCACCGCGGGCTGGGCGAATGCCGAGTCCTTGCCGACACGCCTGCCGGGTGTCTCGCTGGCGTCCGGGACGTACCGCCTCGAGTCCGGCGTCGCGGAGCTGGTCTACCCCAGCGGGGCGGTGGTCACCGTGCTGGCCCCGGCTGAACTCGTCCTGACCAATCGTAACGGGATGATGGTCCACCGCGGCCGGGTCTTGTGCGAGTCACCTGCCGGCAGTGGGGCGTTCCAACTCGATACCGAGCGCGGGCGTTTCTCAAGCGTAGGGGCCCGTCTTGGTATTCAGGTCGAGCCGCAGCGCGTCGGATCGTATGTCTTTGCCGGCAGCGTAGAGTTCCAATCGGACCAGCGGCGTGTCGGCCTTGGACGTTCGGACCTGCTCGTCAGTGTAGGGGACCAGCCCGTGACGATCCGGGCAGATGCTCCGGTCCCGAACGATCTGCCACAGGACTTTGAGGGGTTTGCTTCATTCGCGGAACGCCGGCAACTCGTCGTGGAGCCGTTCGAAGATGATCGCGCCATAGAGCGGTTTGTAGTGGGGCAAGGTTATGTGACGGATGGGAGCACGCCGGGCTCTGCGCGAGTTCGTTCTGGTCGGCTGCTCCTGGAGCCGGGCGGGAACAACACCGTCTGCTGCTACATGCAGCCCGAGGGTCGAGCGTTGCCGACCGGCACACGCTGGCAGGTGGAATTGTCTCCGCTCTCGAATGTTGGAGGCGACGACCTGTACACCTTGTTCCTCGCGATCTCGACCGGTGCCGCCCAGCCCGGGCCGGCCGACCCCGAGAACCCGATGCGCAACGGCTCACGTGGCTTCCGTCTGCGTTGGGATGTCAAAGACAACGGGATCCGTATCGAACACGACGGCGCCCCGCCCGGCGGGGACGCTTCCTACGACCTGATCTGCGAAGGCGTCCCCGCCGGACTCGCGATCGGGCGTATCAGCCGCTCGCGTTTCGCCTTCTGGGTGCGCTTTGAAGGCGAGGCACAGTGGCGGCTGATCGGTGAACGCACACACACCGGCCTCGACGAGGACCTGCCGCTGTCCGTCGGTGTGGAGGCGTTTTCGTACTACCGCGGCCGAACGTTCGGCTTCGACAACCTCCGGCTGGAATCGATCCCCGACTAACGAGGGCGGTGTCGCCCTAATCATGCTGCGGACCTATTGAAACCCCGGGCGGCCGCAGGCCCACCAACTCACCTAGGAGTGTAAGAAATGCTCAGCAAAACCACCCCCTTGGCTCTCGGACTCGGCGCTCTCGTGGCACAGCCCGCGCTCGGCGCAGCGTTCTTCGATGACTTTTCGAGCGATACGTCGCTAAACTACACCGGGACCGTGACCTACGGGGCGGCGGGCGGCGGGTTCGATGTCTCCGGTGGCACACTGAACATCGATTCAACGGGCAACCGGACTTTCGATGTCTTCCACAACACCGCGAACCTTGAGGCGGGCGAATTCCTCAGTGTCGACGTGCCCAGCGCTCAGCCCACCAACTTCTACCTTACTGTCTCCACGATTTTGCGGGGCCCGAATACCGGCGATGCCGACGGCATCCGTCTTGCTTTTTCCGGAGAAAACACGCTGCGGTCCCGGAAATACGAAGACGGATCGGGCACCGATGTCGACTATGCCGTACCCGTCTTCACCGACACCGCTATCACGATGTACATCCTCCGCAACACGGATACGAGTTTCTCGGTCGGCTACGACGACGGCGGCGGGTTCACCCTCTTGGATACCTATACCCTCGCCGCCGTCGGTTCTCAGGACCTGTTCATCGGCGTGGAAGACTTTGGTTCGACCATGTCCTTCGACAACCTGACGATCGGCAGCATCGCTGACATCCCCGAACCCGGTTCTCTGGCGTTGCTCGGGCTGGGCGGCCTGGCGCTGCTCCGGCGTCGCCGTGCTTGACCTGCTCCTCCACCGCCGCGTCCCCGTTCGGTCGGGTGCGCGGTTTTCCTGACGTCCCCGACCTCCCGCTACGGAAGCCCACCATGCAACGCCGCAACGGATTTACCCTGATCGAACTGCTGGTCGTGATCTCCATCATCGCGCTGTTGATCGCGATCCTCCTGCCCGCGCTTGGGGCCGCAAAACGCTCGGCCCGGATGACCCAGTGCCTGGTCAACCACCGCCAGGTCGGCGTCGGGCTCACCAGTTATGCCAGCGAGAGCAAAGGCAACTTCCCTACCCACCCGGGGGTCGGGGGCAACGGCCTGCCGTACTTCTACGCGTTTACCACCTTGAACCCCGACGGCTCGCTCTACAATCTGGCCGATGTGATCCTTGACCACCTCAGCGAATCACCCGAGGTGTTTGTCTGCCCGGTCGCGCCGCCGCACGAGGCCCCCGATCCCGACGGCACGGTCTCAGCGCGGTGGAACTACGTCTACATGGCGAACTACGAGACCGGCACCTATGTATCGCCGATCAAGAATATGTCCGCCTCGTCGGAGGATGCGCTCTGGGCAGAGCACGCCGCCTTCGTCTCCGGCTGGGGGAACATGCGTGCCAATCATGTCCGCAAGTCCACCGGGGTGTGGGATGAGAACGGCGATCCGTCACTGGGACCGGCCTACGCCCAGTGGTCATCCGACGCGGTGTCCGATGTCGAGAACGTCACGAATGTGTTCGCCGACGGGAGCGCCCGGTTCCTGACCATCGACGAGATGTACGCCCGGCCCAATAGTTTTGGTCAGATTTACCTGCCGCCGAACAGCGAGTACCACCCGGACAACTAAACCGCCTCCCTCGCCGCTTGTTCCGCGGATAGGATTTGTTCTCTCTCCCTAAGGAAACGGGTATGCCCAACTCCAAGACACTGACCCGTCGACGGTTCCTGGGCCAGGCCGGCCTCGCGCTGGCCGGCGGCTGTTTGGCGGGTCGTCTGCCGATCGCTTTCGCCGAGGGGGGATCGGCCGAGCCCGTTGCCGGGCTGGGGTTGATTACCGACGTCCACTACGCCGACATCGCCACCCGTGGCAGCCGGCACTACCGGGATTCGCTGGGCAAGATGCGTGCGGCGGTCACGGGCCTGAACGAACTAGGTATCGATGCGGCGGTCGTGATGGGCGACCTGATCGATTCGGCCGGCGACCTGGAGAGCGAGGTCCGCCACCTCCGGACGATCGATGCCGAATACGCCCGGCTCGAAGCCGACCGACACTACGTGCTCGGCAACCACTGCGTCCACCTCCTGACGAAGGACGAGTTTATTGAGAACAGCGGTATGACCTCGCCGCACAGCAGCTTCGACCTCGCGGGGGTTCGGTTCATCATCCTCGACTCGTGCTTTACCTCTGAGGGTGAGCCATACCAGCGGGGCAATTTCAGTTGGACCGATGCGAACCTGCCGGACGACCAGCTCGCCTGGTTCGAGCAGCAACTCGATGAGGCGCCCGGCCCTGCCGTCGTCCTCACGCACCAGCGCATCGACGGCCTCGAAGGCCCGCACAACGTGCGCAACGGCGCGGCGGCGCGCGCGATCATGGAGGCCTCGGGCAAGGTCATGCTTGTGCTCTCGGGCCACTCGCACCAGAACCTGCACGAGCAGGTGAACGGGATCGACTATGTGGTCGTCCGAGCGATGGTCGAGGGGGCCGGCGGAGAGAACAACAGCTTCGGCCGGCTGCTGGTGTTCGAGGACCACTCCCTCCGCCTCGAGGGCCACGTCCGGCAGGCCGATGTCGAGCCGATCTCGGCTCCGGGCTGAGTTGTACAACCACGCAACCTTGTCTCACAACTGATCCCCTTTGGAGAAGGAACCCATGAAGTTTCCCGCGATCACTGCAGCCGTACTGACCTCGACCGCCCTCGCCCTGTCGGCAGCGGGGCAGGAGCCCTGGACGCTGGTCGGTGTCGGCGACACACAGGTTCTCGTCCAGTCCGAGGCCGGCGGGCAGGTCTTTTACGACAACATGCAGTGGGTCGCAGACCACTACACGGACTACAACATCGCGTTCGTGACCCAACTCGGCGACATCGTTCAGGACGGCGGCTACGGCTCACCTGGCACCCCGGCACCGACAACGAACAACGCCCAGCAGTGGGAGCGTGCCAACAACGCGATGTCGCTGCTCGACGCGACGCCGGTCGGCTGGGGGACCCTGGCCGGGAACCATGAACTGGACTGGGTCGATGTCCGCCCGGGCCTCATACCCGGTTCAAGCTGGTGGTCCTCGGCGAACCCGGGCACGCCGGTGCCCCCCAGCGGTTTTGAAATCTGGAAGACCTACTTCGGCCCCGAAACGACCGGGCATTACGACGGCATGTCCCAGTTCGGCGGCGCGGCCGACAACGACGTCGACACCTACTTCGTCTACGACGGCGGGGGGCGGGAGTATCTGCACCTGCACCTGCAGGTGGACATCCCAGACGAATCGCTGGCCTGGGCGCAGAGCGTGATCGATGCCCACCCCGGGATGCCCACGATCATCAGCACCCACGTGTTTGAGGGGACGCAGTTCGGCCCGCCCAACCACCCGTACCTCAGCGGGCCGGGCCGTAACAGCGCCAACGAGATCTGGGACGAACTGATCACCGGCAACGACCAGGTCTTTATGGTGCTCGGCGGGCACACCGGGCAGGCACTCCATCAGACCCGAACCAACGACGCGGGCAACGACGTGTTCACGATCGTGCAGGACTACGCAAACGACGACCGCACCGGGACCATCGAGGGGTGGATCCGGCTCTACGAGTTCGACGAGGAGAACGGCGTGATCCACGTGCGGACCTACTCGCCGACGCTTGGCATCTACCGGACCGGCTCAGCCCACGCGTTCGACCTGCCGATCGACTTTGCCGATCGGTTCGGCCCGGTGCCCGAGCCGGCATCGGGCGCTCTGCTGCTCGCGGGCCTGGCGTTGCTCCGCCGACGGCGGTGACCGAGCCACGCCGGGTGCCGAACGCTGCGGGTCTACTGCTCGCCGAGGGTGAAGAACTCGACGCGGTAAGTCAGCGTGAACGGACGGCGGCTGCGCTCCAGCCCCTGCACGTTGACCTCGTAGACCGTCCCGGGAGCAAACTCATCAATCACCGGCGTGAAGAGGATGGCGTCTAAAGGAAGCGGCTTTTCCGCGATATGTGTACGCTCGATTTCGACTGCTTCGCGTGTACCATCATCTAAGACTTCATACACGGTGACTCGCAGCCGGTCGATACTTTCTGGAGTGTTGTAAACGGCTGGATTGAGATGGACGGTCCAGATGAGATGCTCGGCACCTCGTCGTTGGAGGTTATCGTAATACTCTACAGGTTGGAAGCCGATACCCGGGAACGCGAGGTAATCGTACTCAACACCATCGCGGGTGTTCCCCGAGACCAGAAGACTCCCATACCCTTCGTGGTATCCGTATGCCGTTTCATATAGTCCCGGGGCAAGGCACCAGCGACGGTGTCCAACCTCGTCACGATTGTTGAACCCGCCATCGACCATCCATCCTTCTATGGAGAATCCAGGATTGGGTGGAACTCCGCGTCCAAGATTGCTGCGAATAGCTCCCTCGGCACCTTGTTGGTAGATGTCTTCAGGAAGCCCGGGGTTTGGTGGTTCATGAGAAAGACGCCCCAGCGCATGACACACCTCCGAGGCGCGTTGTGCGAGGATGGCTTCTTCACGATCGAAAGCCACGATCGGATTGGCGAGCCCACAGACCAGGCGGTACTTGATCAGCCGTCGGATTGCCGCGGCCTGCTGTTCATCAGGCCCGCCTTCAATGCGCAGTTCGTCGATCCGCCCGAAGGCGCGGGTGATCTCGTCGATGCTGTAGGGGTAGCCGTTGGGCTTGCGGGAGGTGTCCTGCTGGTGCGCGGGCCGGGCCGGGCCGCGCGGGGAGGCGGCATCTGGGCCGGGCGCGTCCTCGGGAGCAGCCTGTTCCGCACCCGCGAAGCCGTGGTCGCCCACGGCGAAGACCGGCGGGCCGGGGTCGGCCGAGGCGTCGCCTTCCTGCCCGGTGCGTTGGCCGTCCTCGTATGTCTCGGTGAGCACGACCTGTCCGTCGGCGAACACCTGGCGGGTGCCCTCGCGTTGACCGTCTCGGTATCGACAGACCTCGAGCCGGTCGCCCGTGTCGGTGCGCCGCTCGAGTCGGCCATCGAGCCGGCCCTCGCGGAAGGCGGCCTGCAGGATGAGCTGGCCCGCATCATTAAACTCGCGGTAGGTGCCATGTAGCAGCCCGTCGCGGTAGCCGGCCTGGACCTGGGTTTCGCCGTTGGCGTGCTCAAGCGTGACCCGGCCGTGGCGATGGCCGTCATCATTGGTCGGGATGGTGTCGGCCGCCGCGGCAGCCCGGAGCAGCACGCCCGACCCGTCGGGCACACCCAGCACCAGCACCGACCCGGCCGACAATGCGAGCAGCAGGGCAGCGGTTCGTTTCAGACTTTGCATGTGATTCCCCGGTCCGGGTGGCTTGATTTCGGCTTGGATCGTACCAGCCCAATGGGCGGTTCACCAAGAAGACAGGCCGGATCCCAAGTTAAAAAACCCATGCCGGCGAGCATGGGTCGCCGTCCGAGCAATGGGCTGGCTCAGCGCGTCAGTTGTCGACGGTCACGCTCAGGCGGGCGTTCGTGACGACCGCTTCGATCTTGTATTCGCCGGCGTGGAGGGTCATCTCGACCTTGCCGTTCTGGGATCGGTTGGTGTTGACCGGGGTGTTGACGCGCTGCCACTGGCCGTTGGGCAGCTTCTGATAGACGTGGACAGCGGCGGAGCCGTTGCCGTTGACCGTGGCGTTGAAGTTGAGCTCGACGCGGGTCTGTTCGCTGAGGCGAAAGAGCCCGGCGTTGGACGCCTGTTCGGCCCCGGCCTCCGCGGAGACGGAGGCAAGCCGCGCCGCCATCGCCGGGCTGGTGCCCGCGAGGAGCATCGTTGCCGCGGTGACGAAGGCGAGGATAAGGTTCCGGCGTGTCATGAGGGTCTCGGTACGGGTCGTGCCCGTTGGGGTCGCGGGATTGTATCAGTCCCGTTTGTAAACGTCGGTCCGTGCGCTTGTGTCACACGGGATTTTCTGAGCCAAACAACACAGCGGCGAGGTTGGACGGCGTATCATGGCCGTATGCGGATCTACTCCCGTCGCGGCGACTCGGGCCAGACCGACCTGATCGGGGGCCCGCGTGTCGGCAAGGACCACCCGAGGGTCCGGGCGGTGGGCTGCGTGGACGAACTCAACGCCACGCTGGGCCTGGCCCTTGCCTGCTGTGAGGATGACGCGATCAAAACCCCCCTGATTACCGCGCAACACCGCTTATTTGATCTCGGGGCGGCTCTGGCGGCCCAGAAGCCCTACAAACCGACCCCACCCCCCACGGAGGCCCCGAAAACGGGGTTTCTGGCCGATGCGGAGGCGATGGAACAGGCGATGGACCAGGCCGACCGCCGGCTGGAGCCGCTGACAGGCTTCATCCTGCCCGGCGGGTGTGAATTGGCGGCACGGCTGCACCTCGCGCGGACGGTCTGCCGGCGGGCCGAGCGTCACGTGGTCGACCTTGCCAGCGGCACACCGATCGACCCGGGTATCCTGACCTACCTCAACCGGCTATCGGACCTGCTGTTCGTCCTCGCCCGCCTGGCCAACCGGTTGGCGGGCGAAGACGACGTGCTCTGGCGGCCGGCAGACGCGTAACACACCGGCACGTCCCGGGTCTCATCTGACAGACACGCCGACGCACTCACCCCTTGCCTGGAGGGCTCGCCTTGCGACACTTTGCTTTACCCTGCGTCCTGCTGACCCTGATCGCCGTCTGCTGCCCGCGGGCCTGGGCGGACGAGGTGGTCCGACCCGAGCGATCGGCCCCGCTGTTTGTCGACGGCGGATTCGACGGCTGGTACTTCGATGTGCCCGATGTCGATGACCCCGCCGAGCACATCACCATCGAAGACGGCGTGATCCGGTTCTCCGGCCAGCCGGTCGGTGCGCTGCTCACCGAGGCGGAGTATAGCGACTACGTGCTCTCGTTGCAGTGGCGTTGGCCGGAAGGCGCGGGCAACTCGGGTGTGCTCGTGCACGCCTCGGGCTCACGGGTGGCCGGGCCCTGGCCCAAGTGCCTGGAGCCGCAGCTTCAGTCCGGCGACGCTGGCGATTTCCACGGCATCGGCGGGTTCCGCTACCACGCCGACCACAAAGACGAGCCGCAGACCGGCGGCCGCGCGGTGAAGACCGCCGAGGGCGCGGAACACGCGCTCGGGGAGTGGAACACGATGCACGTCGTCTGCGACGGCAACACCGCCACGGTCTACATCAATGGCGTGCTGGTCAACCGCTGCCACGACACCGAGGCCTCCTCCGGGCGGATCGGGCTGCAGAGCGAGGGCAAGCCGATCGAGTTCAGGCAGGTGATGATCCACCCGCTGGTCGTGACCCCGACCGACACCGTGTCGTTGTTTGATCGGGAATCCCTGGCGGGCTGGACCACGGACCTCAACGACGGCGCGGCGATGACAGACGTGTTCAGCGTGGACGGCGGCATCCTTAAAGACGCCGGCCGACCCGCGGGCGTGCTGCGCACGATCCAGTCTTACCGGGACTACGAGTTGGAGCTGCAGTGGCGTTGGCCGGCAGGCGGCGGGAACTCGGGGCTGCTGGTGCACTGCTCGGACCCGCGCGCCATGGGGCCCTGGCCCAAGTGCCTGGAGGTGCAACTCGGCTCGGGCAACGCCGGGGACTTCTGGCGGATCGGCCTGTCACTGGAAGTGTCGGACGAACAGACCACGCAGGGCCGACGCACGGTCAACACCACCGACGGCAGCGAGAACGCGCTGGGCGAGTGGAACACGATGGTGGTGCGTTGTGATGGCGACCGCATCTCCGTCGAGGTCAACGGCGAAGCGGTGAACGCCGGGTGGGACCTGGAGGCCGACTACGGCGCGATCTGCCTGCAGTCGGAGGGGACCGCGATCGAGTTCCGCAAGATCGAGCTGCGTCCGCTGGAGTAGGCGTTCGGGCGGCGTGAGTGCTGCTTTAGCAGACCATTGCCAAACCATTAGGCAGGCGTGTCGGCTCAAAACCGACACGCCTGTTTTTTAAGCAGCATGGTTCCACGTGCACCGGCTGCCATCTGATGCAAACCGCTGGGAACGCACGGATTGTCCGGGATGCGCGGTTTGGCACGCGGGTTGTTTTGCATGTGTAGAGACGCGGCAATTCTGCCTAGGGATTGCCTGTTTATCGAGCGTCTCCGGCGACAACGCTTCGGTTCGCGTCGCTGATCGGTCACATCCCTCTTGTGGAGTTGTCTTTTGAGCGTGTTCCCTCTGCCCCGATACCGTCTTGGCTTGATGTTGCTGCTGACCGCGCTGGTCGCGGTGCTGGCGTGGCCGACACTTGCACAGAACGACACCAACACCGCCGACCCGCCGGATACCGCGGAAGTCGTCGAGGGGGAAGCCGCGGAACTGGCCGAGGCGGCCGAGGACGTGGTCATCGACCCCGCCGTCGAGGACATGGTCCTGGACGTCAAGTTCATGATCGACAACCTCTGGATCCTGCTGGCCGGCTGCATGGTCTTCCTCATGCACCCCGGCTTCGCGTGCGTCGAGTCCGGGCTCACGCGGTCCAAGAATACGGTCAACATCCTGTTCAAGAACACGATGATCGTGTGCATCGGGCTGATGACCTACGCGATCTGCGGGTTCAACCTCATGTACCCGGGATTCGATGAGGTCGTCGGCATCGCGGGCGTGCTGGACATCGGCGCGGTCAGCGGGTTCATCACCGTCGCCGGGGATCAGGCCTCCCAGGACGCGAACCTCACCAAGGCGTACGCCGACTACACGTGGTACGCCGACTTCTTCTTCCAGGCGATGTTCGCCGCGACCGCCGCGACGATCGTGTCCGGCGCGGTCGCCGGTCGCATCAAGCTCTCATCGTTCCTGATCTTCTCGGCCGTGTTCGTCGGGCTCTGCTACCCGATCCTCGGCTCGTGGAAGTGGGGCGAGGGCTGGCTGCACACCCGCGGGTTCTACGACTTCGCCGGCTCGACCCTGGTCCACTCCGTCGGCGGGTGGGGCGCGCTGGTCATCGCGTTCCTCCTCGGGCCGCGCATCGGCAAGTACGTCAACGGCAAGGCCAAGGCGATCCCCGGGCACAGCATGCCGCTGGCCGCGGTCGGCGTGTTCCTGCTGTGGTTCGGCTGGTTCGGGTTCAACGGCGGGTCGGTGCTGAGCGCCGACGCCGCACTGGTCTCGCTGGTCATGGTGACCACCGCGATGGCCGCCGCCGCCGGCGGGTTCACCGCCGCGATGGTGAGCTGGGTGATGGACAAGAAGCCCGACCTCTCCATGGCGCTCAACGGCATCCTCGGCGGGCTGGTGGGCATCACCGCCGGTGCGGACCAGATGGCCGTCTGGGAGGCCGTGGTCATCGGCGTGGTCGCCGGCGTCATCGTGTACTTCGCGGTGATCGGCATCGACCGCTTCCTCAAGATCGACGACCCGGTCGGAGCGATCTCCGTCCACCTGGTCTGCGGCATCTGGGGCACCCTCGCCGTCGGCATCTTCGGCGCGATGGCGGGCGTCAGCCAGTTCTTCACGCAGCTTCTGGGTGTCGTGGCCTACGCTATCCCCACGGTCATCTTCTGTTTCGCCGTGGGCTACATCCTCAAGGCCACGATTGGTCTGCGGGTGGAAGAAGTGGAAGAGCAGCAGGGCCTGGATATCGGCGAGCACGGGATGGAGGCCTACTCCGGCTTCCAGACGTTCTCCAACGTCTGACCCCTTGCCCGCACGATCGCCCCCACCCTGTCCCCTAACGAACAAAACACCCCGGAGTCCATTCGGATGAAACTACTGATCGCTTACATCCAGCCCGAGAAGCTCAACGCCGTGAAGCAGGCGTTGTACGAGAAGAGCATCTTCAAGATGTCCGTGACCACCGCCCTGGGCTGTGGCCAGCAGAAGGGCTTCCACGAGCACTACCGAGGCACCGAGATCGAGGTCAACCTGCTCAAGAAGACCCGCATCGAGATCGCCCTGAACGACGAGTTCGTCCAGCCCACCGTCGACGCGATCTGCTCCGCCGCCCGCACCGGGAGCATCGGCGACGGCAAGATCTTCATCATCACCCTGGACGAGTGCATCCGCATCCGTACCGGCGAGACCAACGGCGACGCCATCGGCTGATCCGCCCACCCACAACCGATTCCTCCTGTACGCCGCCCCCGATGCTCTTGGACTGGGCCCAAGACCCCGGGGGCGGTGTCGTTTGTCATGGAGTGCGTCGGCTTCGCAGTCTGCCCGGCGTGCGCAACGGTGCGGCAACCTCGTCACTCCCGCATTAGGTGTCATTCCTAAAGAATACCAGCGAATGCATGGCTGGATGGGTCAACGCGCTTGACTGTGATACCCCGTCTGGTGTTGGGCTTACCGGCCTTCACGCCGGTACTCGTCCCAGAGCGCGTCCAGCGTCTTGCCGGTCGCCGCTTCAAACAGGTCGTCGTCGTACTCGCCCCGGCGGGCGGCGGAGTTCAGGCGGGCCACGATGCCCGGGGCCTGATCCGCTTCGAGCCAGAGGAAGAAGCCCGCCGTCGTCCGGTAGCCCTGGCGGTAGGCCCGCGGCTCGTCCGGCCGATGGAACCAGCGCTGCGGCTTGCCCTCGTAGATCGCCCAGCGCAGGTAGTCGGCGATCCCCTCTGTCACCCAGCCGGGCACCCGCCTTCGGTAGTGCTGCACGATGTCGACCAGTTCGTGCACGACCAGACCGATGTCCTCGGGGTGGGCCTCGATCCAGTGCGACGAGACCACGATGCGGTTGCCCTGCGCGAAGGCAACCCCCTCATCGGTGTCACGGATGACCAGGCGGACCTCGTAGAGCGGCTCGAACCCGGGGGTCTGCAGCAGGTTCACCAGCCGCGGATGCCACTCCTCCATGAGCGCTTTCGCGTCTTCGCCCCACTGGACCAGCGCGGGCTTGTCCGCGACCTGCGAGGTGTCCAGCTCAACCTCGAGCCGACGCTGCTCCTGTGCCGCCGCCGGCATGAGCACAAGCAGGGCGATAACACAGGCAACGCAGGTGGCAATCAGCGATGGACGCATGGTGTCTCCAGTGAGCCGGGTCAGGACGCTGCCGTGTCCAGCCGGGGCTCGTTGTGGATGTCGTAGGGCATGAACGGTAGGGGGAAGGTCTTGGCGAACTGGTCGCGGGTGGTTTCCAACGCCCGGAGGTGCGCCACGATCGCATCCATACCGACCCGACGGTGGAAAGCACCCATGCTTTCACCGGCTTCGCCGTTTTCCTTGTAGAAATCAAAGAGCGCGGCGGTGACCGTGACCGCGTCCTTCTTGCTCACCCGGCGGAGCAGCCACTGTTCACCTTTTTCCGGCTTGTCCGGATCGATACCCGTGACCCACTGGCCCTGGTAGCGGGCGTCCTCGGAGCCGCCGAGCTTCAGCGCGTACTGGTCAGGGCCCTGGCCTACCCAGCCGATCGTCTTGGTGGCCGGGCGGAAGCACTGCCGCTCGCAGCCGGTGATCCCGATGGACTCGGCCATATCACCATAGCCCAACGCCTCCAGCTCATCGAGGAAGGTCGGCTCCCACTGCTCCGAGTCGGTGTACGCCAGCCGGCAGGTCGGCAGCCCGACGCACGCGCCGGACAGGACGCGCAGCGACGAGAACGCCTTGCCCCTGCGTTGGCCGTAGCCGTACTCCGCCAGCGCGGCGTCGAAGTCGTCCTTCGCGTCCGGCTCGATGCCGGTGAACAGGAGGTCCTGGTTCGCGGTGAGCATCAGCTCGCAGCCGAAGCGTTCGAGCAGCGGCGAGACCATCGCCTTCTGCCGGCCGTTGTCTTCGGCGTCGATGAGCCGGCCGTTCTCGACGTACGCGCCGTACGCCAGCTTGCCGGTGGTTTCGAGGGTGTGCCAGCCGTGGTGCATCAGGCGCGGCCCGATGTCGAAGCCCGGGTCGGGGGGCTCGAACTCGGCACCGAGGGCGCGCGCCTGCTCCTGGTACCACCCGATGCCCTGCTTCTGGACGACGTACTTCATGCGGGCCCAGACACGGTTCTTGCGGTCGCCCCAGTCCTTGTGGACATCGACGATGGCCTTCATGGTGGGGAAGAGCTGGTCGGGCGCGACGCGGGCGAACGGAAGGGCCATGCCCGCGAAGGTCGGCTTGCCGTTCTTCTCGCCCTGTCCGCCGCCGATGAAAACCTCGTACGCGATGACTTGTTCGTGCTCGACCACCGGCGCGACACCGATCTCGCAAGCGCGGGCCTCGACGCAGTTATCGCCGATCACGTTGCCGTCGTCGTCGCGGGTGACGGAGGCGAAGGCGATCTTGAACTTGCGGTTGAGCAGCTGCTTGCCGTACGCATACTGCCGGGCCGGGTCGTCGATGTGGTTGGGGTCCACGGCGAAGACCTGGATATGCGGCGCAGCGGGCAGACGGAAGTACGCCCCATACTCGTGTGCCAGCGCGTTGGCGTCGCAGATCGGCGAGAACTTGCTGAGCGGACAACCCATCACGTTGCGGACGTTGTCCCCGCAGCCGTTGAGCGTGTAGAACCCGGTGGAGGCGACGTCCTGGACGAGGCGGACCAGGTCCGGCTTCTTGAGCCAGTGGTACTGGATATTCTGCCGGGTGGTGAGGCGGAGCGACGGCCCGCCGTCGGGGTTGTGGTCGCAGTACTTGTCCGCGATCTGGTCGAAGACGCGCCACTGGTCGGCGGTGAACGACCCGCCGCCGGGCACGGTCACGCGGACCATGTACAGCCAGTCTTTCTCCCGCCCGGTCTGGGCGCGGTTGTACTCGAGGTAGATGCCGTGGCTCTTGGCGAGCTGCTCCGAGTCCTCGGCGATGTTGCCGGCCGACTGGTCACGGACGTGCTCGGGCAGGGCACCGACAACCCCCTCCGAGTCGCGCTTGTACTGCTCGACCTTGTTGTGATCTTCGGCGGGAGTCCGCAGCTGCGGCTCGGGGACCTTGTTGCGTGCCATCGGGGTGGGGCTCCGTGGTTATCGGCCCGGAATGCAAAACGCTCCATTGTAAACCCTTCAAGGCAGCCAGCAAGGGGCCACAGGCTAGGGCTATCCCGTGTTTTCCGGTGTAGCTGCTGCATTGTGGGGCTCGACTGGCCGAAGACAATAGGGCTAAGATAGGCACGGCCGGGGCGTGGACGCGGCTTCAGACACGATCAGGGAAAGCAAGACGATGAAGATCACGATGGTTGGGACCGGCTACGTCGGCCTGGTGACAGGGACGTGTTTCGCGAACATCGGCAACGATGTCACCTGCTTGGATATCGATCAGAAGAAGATCGACAAGCTCAACAACGGCATCTCGCCGATCTACGAGCCCGGCCTGGACGACATGATCCAGCGCAACGCGAAGGCCGGCCGGCTGACGTTCACGACGGACGCGGCGTCGGCCTACCAGTCGGCGCAGGTGGTCTTCATCTGTGTCGGGACCCCCAGCGACGAGCGCGGCCGGGCCGATCTGAAGTACGTCCTCGCCGCGGCCGCCGACATCGGCAAGGCCATCGAGGCCGGCCCCGGCGAGACGGGTGGCGGCGAAGAAGAACGCCGCGCCAAGATCATCGTGGTCAAGTCCACCGTCCCGGTCGGCACAAACAAGAAGGTCCGGGCCGAGATCGCCAAGCACACCAACAAGCCGTTCAAGATGGGCTCGAACCCCGAGTTCCTGAAGGAAGGCGCCGCGATCAACGACTTCAACAAGCCCGACCGCGTGGTCATTGGTGCCGAGGACGAGGGCACCGGCGAGCGCCTCCGCAAGCTGTACGACCCGTTTGTCCGCAACGGCAACCCCGTCTTTGTCATGGACATCCCCTCGGCCGAGATGGTCAAGTACGCCTCCAACGCGATGCTCGCCACGAAGATCAGCTTCATCAACGAGATCGCCAACCTCTGCGAGGCCTACGGCAGCGATGTCGACGAGGTGTGGCGCGGGATGACCACCGACTCGCGCATCGGCAACAAGTTCCTCTACCCCGGGCTGGGCTACGGCGGGTCGTGCTTCCCCAAGGACGTGCTCGCGTGCATCTCGATGGGCGAGGACTGTGGTCGGCCGACTCAGCTACTGGACGCGGTCCACAACGTAAACCAGCTCCAGCGCGACCGGTTCTTCGAGAAGATCAGCTCGCACTTCGGCGCCGGCGGCCTGGCGGGCAAGAAGATCGGCGTGTGGGGTATCGCGTTCAAGCCGGGCACCGACGACATCCGTGAGGCCCCGTCGCTGACCCTGATGAAGGCCCTGCTCGACAACGGCGCGCAGGTAGTCGCCCACGACCCGGTCGCGCACGAGACCTGCCAGGACCACGGCATGGGCGACCAGATCACCTACGCCGAAGACCCGTACGACGCATGTGTCGGCGTGGACGCGCTGGTGATCTGCACCGACTGGCCGAGCTTCAAGCAGCCGGACTTCGACCAGATGCGGGCCCGAATGAACCAGCCGGTCGTGTTCGACGGCCGGAACCTCTACCACCCCGAGTCGATGCGGGAAGACGGGTTTGTCTACTACTCCGTCGGCCGCGAACCGGTGACCAAGCCCAGTGTCACCGCCGGCTAAGCGTATCGCCCGCGTTTCCTAAAAACCCCATCCCGCCGCGTGGCCCGCCCCGGAAGCCGGACCACGCGGCGGGTTTTTAGCTGCTTCTCGCGCTAGGCGGTGCTGCGCGGGGCGGTCAGTGATCGCCCATGCCGCCGGTGCTGCCAGAGACTCAGCCCCGCGCCACCCGCCAGAAGAAGGAACGCACAGCCAACCCCGAAGACACCCCACTCGAGCTGGCTCTCGGGGATGATGTCACGCAGCAGTTCCCAGGCGTCTCGGACGATCCGTGCGACACGTCTGTGGATCGCTGCCGGGGTGTGACCGAGCAGCGCAATGCCGAGCGCAGCACCTGCGAGCAGGAAGTAGCGCCACTGACGGTGACGCCAACCCAGCCATGTAAAAATCGCCATCGCGGCGAACAGCGCCCCGCGCATCGGCGAGGCGTAGACATCCACCGGGCCGTGGAGCAGGGCGATCATCGACTCCGGCGAGCTGAGCGTGGACGCCACCGCCGCGGCGGTCAGGACCAGGGCCGACCGGCTGGCGGTCTTCGCATCGCCCGCCGCCGCGAGTTGCCGCCCCATCACGACCGCGAGCCCCAGCAGGAGCGGGGCGAGGTACGCGCCGGTATAGCCCGTGCCGTAGACCCAGGGCCCGACCGCGACGTGCGCAATTGCCGACATCGCCGGCAGCAGCACCACGCCACCCCGCACCAGCTGCTGGAGCTGCAGGTAGTCGCTGCGTGTGTCGGCTCTGATCGTGCCCCAACGTAGCGGCAGGGCGTGCAACGCAATGAGAAGGCCCATCACGCAGAACACCCCAAGCATGGCCCCGGGGGAGACAAACCCGTCACCGGCGATCCACCGCATCGTGACCGGCAGGAAGTACACCGCGGCGAGGTCGAGTCCGACCAGCCCGACGACCATCGGCCGCAACCGGACACCGAGGCCGCGCGTGATAAGGACCGCCTTGCCGAGCCCCAGCGCCGTGGCCGCGCCGCCGATCATCACGCCGACGGGCAGACTCGCGACCGCCGACTCGTGGTAGATGAACCCGACATCGACCATCAACAAAACGGCCAGGCCGAGCAGGTGGCGGGTGTCGCGGACCAGTGTTGCGCTGCGCGACAACAGCAGGCCAAGCCCGATCACCATCAGCTCGTACAGGTTCAAGACGCCCAGCAGCCCGAGCAGCAGGGGCAGGGCGTCTGGGTTCTCCGGGTCGGCGTGGATCGCCCGGCTCGCCGCGTAGCAGCCCGCGAACATGCTGATCCCGCTCAGCAGGAACAACGGGTTGCGGTCGATCAGCAGGTGCCACCACGGCGGCGGCATACTCGCCGTCTGCGACACGGCCGGCGCGGGGGAGTCCAGCACCTGGGTCTCTCCGTTGGGGTCCGGGGCCTCGTCGAGCCGTGCGAGGTCGGGCCGGTCGTCGGGGGTGCCATGCGTCATCGTCGCCATCCTTTCAGCGGGCGCGCGGCTGCGAAGCGGTACACGGGTGCAGCAAACGCGCCCAGGCCTTGGTGCCAGGGGAATGGGCCCGACGATTGCGCGCCCGGTGCGCGGGAAGCGCGGCGCACCGATCGCGCCGGCAGAGCTGTCAAGCGACACGAGACGGGCGGCACATGCAGCCACACCCATGCAATCACGGTGCAAGCTGCAAGCGCCGACGCCTCACGGCAACACACCCGAAGCAATGCAACGGGGCGACAGCCACAGGGCCGGGCTCAACTCAGTTGTGTGGGGGAAACGAGAGAAGGGATGGATGAGGATGAAGATGGCTGGATGTACGCGGTCTCTCGCAACCGATGCCACACCGTGTCGGATTGTCTATATCAACTGTATCGTGCGGCACCAGAAACACCAAGCACTTTTTGCCCGGGGTCATTGCAAAGTCATTCAGCAGAGACGGTGTTACCCGCCGATGTGCAGGTGCCCGGTGAACTCGGCGAGTCGTGCGTCGATGTGCGAGCGGTCGATCTCCGCCAGCCGGTCCGTCGAGAACTTCTCGATCGTGTAGCTGGCGACGACCGTGCCGTAGGCCATCGCGCGCTTGATGGCACCGACCGACACGTCGTCCTGCTCGCAGAGGTAGCCCATCATGCCGCTGGCGAACGAGTCGCCCGCGCCGGTCGGGTCGACGACCTGCGTCGCGGGGAACGCGGGGAGCGCGCCCGTGCCGTCGCGGTGCCGCAGGATCGCGCCGTGCTCACCCTTCTTGACGACGACAAACGTCGGCCCCATCGCGAGCACCTTGTCCGCGGCCCGGACGACGTTGTTCTCTTCGGTCAGCATCTTGGCTTCGGAGTCGTTTAGTACGAAGCCGTCGACGCGCTGCAAGAGCTGCAAGAGCAGGTCGCGCTCGGTCTCGATCCACAGGTCCATGGTGTCCGCCACGACGAGCTTGCGGTCGGGGAACTGGTCGAGCAGCGCGAGCTGGCCGGCCGGGTGTGTATTGGCGAGAAAGATGTACTTCGAGTCGCGGTAGGACTCGGGCACGGGCGGGAGCGCCTCGCCGAGCACGTTCAGGTCGACCTGCAGCGTGTCACGGTCGTTCATGTTTTCGTGGTAGCGCCCATGCCAACGGAACGTCTTGGACCCCGCGCGCTTTTCCAGGCCGTGCGTGCAGACGTCGAAGTGGTCAAACTTCTGCGCGAGGTGATCGGGGAAGTCGTCGCCCACCGCCGCGACCAGGCGGACGCTGGTGAAGTACGACGCCCCCGCCGCGAAGTAGATCGACGATCCGCCGAGCACCTCATCAGCCCGTCGGCCGTCGGGTGTTTCCACTGTGTCGATACCTACGCTTCCGGTCACAATCAAAGACATAGTCGTTTCCAATAAGAAAAATGCCGCCAACCTCGTGGCGGGTCGAATCAGCTCAGCCCGCCCATCTTGCAGACGTGTTTCCACTCGGCCGGGGTGACGGGTTGGACGCTCAGCCGGGAATTTTTGACGAGCACCATCGCGTCGAGCTTCGGGTTCTGCTTCACGTCCGCCAGCGTCACCGGCGCCGGGAGTTTCTCGACCGCTTTGACGCTTGGATAGCCCCACGGTGTATCGGGCTGCGCAGGATCGGGCACCCACGGCTTACTCACCTCCACGATCCCGACAATGCACTTGTCGTTCACCGAGTGGTAGAAGAAGCAGCGGTCACCCTTCTTCATCGCCTTGAGGTTGTTGTTCGCCTGGTGGTTCTTAACGCCGTCCCACTCGGTCGTCTTTCGCGGGGCGGTGGTCTGGTCATCCCACGACCACGTGCCCGGCTCGGTCTTGATCAGCCAGTAGTTCACAACAACTCCATCAATGCAACTCGTTGAAGCCCACGGTCTCTGGCCGTGGGTCCCAGCCCCACCGGGGCCGGGCTTCTGTCAGACACTAACCCCTAACCCGACGCCGCTGCCAGGTGCGCCTTCGCCGCGTCCACACACCGCCGCATCCGCGCGAGCGTCGCACCCTTCCCTAACAACTCCAGCGTCACGTCGATCGGCGGCGTCACCGGCCCACCGGACACCGCGATCCGCACCGGCTGGGCGTACTTGCCCATGTTGATGCCGGACGCTTCCGCCAGGGCGTTGATGGTCTCGTGTGCCGCGGCCCCGAACCCCTCGGCCGGCAACGACTCAAACGCGGCGAGCATCTCCTCCAGCAGGGCGACACCCTGCCCATCGTTGCCCATCATCGCCTTGCGGATCGGCTTGGGAGTGAAGTCATATTCGATCAATTCATCATCTGAAAGCAGAAATCTGTTTGCTTCGAACGGGTCAGGCAGCAAGTGTGTTCGCTCTTGTACCGCACCGCAGAAGGCCTGCCATTTGTCGACATCCTTGCAGATCTTCGACGAATACCATGTGGGCCGATATGCCTCGGCATACTTTGTCATCCGGTCCACAAACTTGCCGAAGTTGAGCCCACGGATTGCCTGCGCATTGAAGTCCTTGAGCTTCGCGCGGTCAAAGGTCGAGTTGCTTTTACCGATCCGTTCCAACGAAAACTTGCTACAGAGAAAATCCAGATCGAAGTGTTCTATGTCGTCTCCAGGGTTCCAGCCTAGAAGGGCGATGTAGTTGAGTAGGGCGGACTGAAGATAGCCACGAACCAAGAAATCTCGCACTTCAATTTCGGGCAGATTGAATCCAAGCCGGCCGGCGATTTCGGATGCGAGAAGAACAGAATCAGTCGTTTTACCCAAGAAATCTGATACATGTGTAGCAGTGATCGCGTTTGGCATCATCTGGCACAACGCTGCGATGCCATCTTCTCGGGTTGGATGTTTGGCTAAGAACTCTTCAGCTTTATCACGAGCAAACCTCGCCTTATCCCGCTTGCTCATCTTTGAGCCGCCGGGGTTCATGATCGACGGGGTGTGTACCCACACCGGCCGTTGCCAGGTGGCGGCGTCCCCGGTGACCTCGGCGAGCGTGTCGTACAGCGCCGCGTGCTTGGTCGTGTTCGTCAGGTGCTCCTGCCCGCGGATGACGTGGGTCACCTCCATCAGCGCATCATCGACGACCACCGCGAAGTGGAACGTCGGAAGCTTCCCGCCATCGGCACCCTTGCGGATGATGAAGTCCTCGAGGTCGTCTGCCTTGACCGTAATGTCGCCGTAGACCGCGTCGGTGAACGCGATGTCCTTGTCCATGCGGAAACGCACGGCCCCGTCGTCCTCATAGGCCTTACCGGCGTCGAGCAGGACCTGGACGTACCTGTCGTAGAGGCCGTCGGCCGCGCGCTGGCTCTGGAAGTACGGCCCGTTATCGCCGAGCTGCCGGCCGCGGTCGTAGGGATCAAAGCCCGCGTCATCCACGGCCTTGCCGCACCCGCAGCCGTGCTTGCCGCAGGGGTACTTGGGGCCTTCGTCGGAGAAGAGCCCGAGCCAGCCCAGGTCGCGGAGGATGCCCTTGGTCGACTCGGGGCTGGAGCGTTTGAGGTCGGTGTCCTCGATGCGGAGGATGAACCGGCCCTGGTGTTTCCGGGCGAACGCCCACGCGAAGAGGGCGGTGCGTGCGCCGCCGATGTGCAGCGCGCCGGTGGGGCTGGGTGCGAAGCGGGTGACCACGGGTCGGCCGGTCGGGCTGGTGCTGTTTTCTGCGGGCATGGGCGGGATTGTAGCCGTTCGGCGCGGACCGTTTGAACCGCCAGGGCGCCAGGAACACCGAGCCATACCGGATGTGGAGTTTCCGGGTTGGCGCCTTGGCGTCTCGGCGGTTCAATCAGCTAAACTGCCCGGCTATGAGCAGCACCCAACAGCCCGACGCCCCGGCCGAGAACTTCATCCGCCAGATCGTCGCCGACGACCTCCAGGGCGGGAAGCACGCCGCTCCCGTGACGCGGTTCCCGCCCGAGCCCAACGGGTTCCTCCACCTCGGCCACGCCACGGCCGTGAACCTGTCCTACGGCATCGCCCGCGACTTCGGGGGCACGTTCCACCTCCGCTTCGACGACACGAACCCGACCAAGGAAGAGCAGCGTTACATCGACGCACTGAAGGAAGATATCGCCTGGCTCGGCGCGGACTGGGGCACGCACGAGTACTACACCTCCGATTACTTCGACCAGCTCTACGCCTGGGCGCAGCTCCTGATCCGCCGGGGGTTGGCCTATGTGGATGACCAGTCGGTCGAGGACATGCGCGCCAACCGCGGGACGGTGACGTCGCCGGGCAAGCCCTCGCCGTTCCGCGACCGGTCGCCGGAGGAGTCGCTGGACCTCTTCGAGCGGATGAAGGAGGGCGAGTTCCCCAACGGCGCGAAGGTGCTGCGGGCGAAGATCGACATGGCCTCGCCGAACATGCTGCTGCGCGACCCGCCGCTGTACCGCATCCTCCACGCCAGCCACCCCCGGACCGGCGACGCCTGGTGCATCTACCCGATGTACGACTGGGCGCACGGCCAGTCGGACTGGATCGAGGGCGTCACCCACTCGCTGTGCTCCCAGGAGTTCGAGACCCACCGCCCGCTCTACAACTGGTTCATCGAGCAGCTCGACGCGGCCGGCGCGGGCCCCGAGGGTGTTGGCCACCACCCCCGGCAGATCGAGTTTGCACGCAACAACGTCACCGGGATGATGATGAGCAAGCGCAACCTGCTCGCGCTGGTCGAGGAGGGCCACGTCGCGGGCTGGGACGACCCGCGGATGCCCACCGTCGCGGGGCTGCGCCGGCGGGGCTACACGCCCGCGTCCATCGCGCGGTTCTGCGAACTGGCGGGCATGTCCAAGCGCGACAAGACGCTGGAGCTGTCGCTGCTGGAGCACTGCGTCCGCGAGGACCTGAACAAGACGGCGCTCCGCCGCAGCGCCGTGCTGGAACCACTCAAAGTCGTCATCACCAACTACCCCGAGGGGCAGGTCGAGGAGATGGAGGCGGTCAACAACCCCGAGGACGAATCCGCGGGGACACGGCAGGTCCCGTTCTCGCGCGAGCTGTACATCCAGCGCGAGGACTTCATGGAAGACGCGCCGCGGAAGTTCTTCCGGCTCGCGCCCGGGCGCGAGGTGCGTCTGCGTTACGGGTACTGGATCACCTGCAACGAGGTCATCAAGGACGCCGCGGGCAACGTGTCCGAGCTGCGCTGTACCTACGACCCGCAGACGCGGGGCGGCGAGAGCCCGCCGCCCGACGCCGAGGGTAACGTCCGCAAGGTCAAGGGCACGATCCACTGGGTCAGCGCGGCTCATGCCGTGAAGGCCGAGGTCCGGCTGTACGACCGCCTGTTCGCCACAGACGACCCCAGCGACGGCAAAGCGGACGGCCGGGACTGGCGCGAAAACCTCAACCCCGCGTCGCTGACGGTCGTCGAGGCCATGTGCGAGCCCGCCCTGGCCGACGCGCGGCCGGGCGACCCGATCCAGTTCGAGCGCGTCGGCTACTTCACCCCCGACCCGGACAGCACGACGGGCAAGCCCGTCTTCAACCGGACGGTCACGCTGAAAGATTCGTGGGCGAAGCAGCAGCAGAAGGGGTAGGCCGGCTACTCCGCCGCGCGGCGCAGCGTCCACTCCGTGCCGTCCTGTAGCAGCGTGACACGCGCGGCAACCCCCTCGCGGTCCCGTGCGAACCGCAGCGCCGCATCCACGGACCGGTAGCGGAACAGGGTCTCGGTCTCGGGCAGGACCAGGAACGCGGGCTGGTCGGTGAGTTGGGCCAGGAGCCGCGTGCCCCGCCGAGTGACGGTGATGCTGTAGCCGGACTCGGGATCGACGTACCGCCCGACGAGCGTATCCAGGGAGGCCGCGGACACTACTGGGGCCTCTTTGATCTCGATCGGCTGATCCGCGACGCCGGTGAGTGCATCCAGCAGGTGGAACCCCAGCTCCGTGACCTCGGGGCAGGAGTCGTTGGCCAGCACGGCCAATGCGAGGTCGTGCTCCCGGTGGAACGCGACGAAGCTGTGGTACCCGCCGGTCGACCCGTTGTGCCAGCGTGTGCCGTCTTCGAGGATGTGCCAGCCCAGACCGATGCCCCCGCCTTGCTCAAACGCGTAGCGTTGCTCGGTGGTCCGCTGCATGGATCGGCCCATCGGCGTGTCGGGAGGGTCCAGGTGCAGCCGGACAAACCGCAGGGTGTCGGCGGCGGTCGAACGCAGGCAGCCCGAAGCCGCGAGGGCGTCGTCGGCCGGCCAGTTGATCGACTCGACGCCGAGTGCGTGGGGCGGGGCAAGCCGCTCGGCCTGTTCGGGCGCCAGCTCAGCCGCCGTATCCGGCAACGCCAGCGGCAGGGCGATCCGCTGCCGGACCAGCTCCACGTAGCTCAGCCCCGCCGCCTCCTCGAGCATGATGCCCAGCAGCCCGACGGCCAGGTTGGAGTAGTCGTACCGCTCGCCGGGTGCGTCTTGCAGCGCAACCCGCGACAGGTAGTCCCACAGCATCGCTTCGTTGTAACCCGCGTAGGGGTTTGGCTGTTCATCATTGAGGTTGTCGGGCTCCCGCGGCAACCCGGACAGGTGCGCCGCGAGGTGCCAGATCGCCACCGTGGAGCCGGCCAACGCCGGCGTCTCCCTGCGGACAGAAGGCGACTGCCGGATCAATCCATCCAGCGACAGTTCACCCCGCCGGTCCGCCTCGGCGAGGAGCAAGGCGGTATAAAGCTTGCCGACCGACCCGGTCTCATACAGCGTGTGCTCATCGGGCCGTGTGTCTGAGTCGTAGGACACCGCGCCCAGCGCTACAAACTGCTCTTGGCCATCGCGATACACGCCGAGGACCACGCCCGGGACGTACCCGCTCCGAACCAGCGGCTCGGCATGCCGCACTAGCAGTCTCATATCTGAACGCTCCACTGGCGCAGCCCGACACCCGATCACACCCAGCAGGGCAACGACCACCGAAACAACAGCTTGCTGACGTAAGAGTAAACGCATCACCGGGTCCCATACATCTCGACAAAACCGAAGCAAGCGCACACGATCGTATCCCGGATCAGGCCAAACGCAATCGATCACAGAAACGTCTTGGAGGTTCGGTGCTGGGCACTCAAGCCGGATGGGCACAATGGGTTGCAGGTATAGTGATGTTTCAGGCCATTGCCCGGCTGCGCTCTTCTCTACCCATCACTGTTCTTGGAAATGCACGTGCTAAAGACCCGGATTCTGATTCTTGTGGCGTTGCTCTTGCTTGTGTGTCTGGCGGATGAGACCCCCGCCCAGCCCACCGAGCGCCCGAACGTCCTACTGATCCTGGTCGATGACCTCAAGCCGGCGTTAGGGGTGTACGGCGACCCGTACGCGGTGACACCCAATATCGATGCGCTGGCGAACCGAGGTATGCGGTTCGACCGGGCCTACTGCAACCAGGCCGTCTGCGCGCCGTCGCGGAACCACCTGATGACCAGCACCCGCTCGACCAGCAGCGGGATCTACGACCTGGGCCGTAACTTCCGCTCCGCCCACCCCAACGCCGTCACGCTGACACAGCACTTCATGGCCCACGGGTACCGGGCCGAGGGGATCGGCAAGGTGTTCCATATCGGGCACGGCAACGTCGGCGACGACGCGTCCTGGAGCGTGCCGTTCCTGAGCGAAAGCCCGATCGAGTACGCCATGGTGGACTCCAAGCGCGGGGCCGAGCTCACGCGGGAGGAAGCGTACTTCAGCAACCAGATGCCGCCGGGCGGTGTGGGGGGGCTCCCGCGTGGAGCCGCGTGGGAGGTCGGCGAGGTCGGAGATGATGCTTACGCGGATGGCCGCATCGCGCGCGAAGGGGTCCGCCGGCTGCAAGCCGCAAGCGAGCGGGACGAGCCCTTCTTCCTCGTGCTCGGCTTCACGAAGCCGCACCTGCCGTTCTGTGCGCCCGAGCAGTACTGGGAACTCTACGACCGCGACGCGTTCGAGCTCACACAGGTCAACCGCCCACCCGCCGGTGCGCCACGCTATGCCCCAAAGAACGTTTTCATCGAGATCGGAAACTTCTTCCCCTGCCCCGATCGGCCGGAGGAACTGCCCTTCGACAGAGAGCTACAGCGCACGCTGATCCACGGCTACTACGCCGCGATGAGCTACATGGATGCGCAGGTCGGCCACGTCCTTGAGGAACTCGACCGGCTCGGGCTCGAGGACAACACCATCGTCGTCCTCTGGGGCGACCACGGCTATCACCTCGGCCACCACGGCACGTGGACGAAGCACACCAACTACGAGCAGGACAACCGCATCCCTATCCTCATCGCCGCCCCCGGCGTCACGGAGCCCGGCACGCACACCGAGGCGTTTATCGAGACCGTGGACCTCTACCCGACCCTCGCCGAGTTGGCCGGCCTGCCAGCGCCCGCCGGCCCGCAGCCGATCGACGGGCTGAGCCAGGTACCCGTGCTCAATGGCGAGGCCGATGCCCTGCGCGATCACGCCTACCACGCCTACCCCCGTGGGCCGCGTATCGGCCGGGCAATCCGCACCGCACGCTACCGCCTAGTCGAGTGGAAGGAGCCGGGCGCATCCCCCGACACCGCCGAGTACGAGCTGTACGACTATCACGCAGACCCCGACGAAACCCGCAACCTCGCAGCCGAACGCCCCGCGGTGCTGGAAGAACTCAAGGCGATCCTGGCGGGGTATCCTGAGGCACGGCGGTAAGGCCAACGCTGCGTCATCCGTCCCGGCATCGACCGCGAGATCCTTCACACTGGAGCCCCTCGTCATGCGAAGGTGGACGATCAAACTGCTAATCGCGGCCGTGCTGGTGATGTCGGCGGCCGCCTCGGCTCAGCCCGCTTCAGAGCCGAGCCCTCAACCCGCTAATGGCAAGCTCAAGGTCTTCGTCCTTGCCGGCCAGTCCAATATGGTGGGGTTCGGGACCGTGCCCGGCGAGGCGGGGGATGCCGGCACAATGGCGGGTTGCGTCGCGGCGGACCCGGAGCAGTACGGGCACCTGGTGGATGCCGAGGGCACGCCCGTCGTGCGCGACGACGTGTGGATCGTAGACCTGTCGTACGCGGGTAAAGAACGCCAGGGCTGGCTGACGGTGGGGTACGGGGCCAGCGCGGACCACATCGGGCCGGAGTACGGCTTCGGCTTCGCGGTCGGGGACCACTTCGAGGACCCGGTGCTGATCATCAAGTGCGCGTGGGGCGGGCGTTCGCTGGTGCATAACTTCCTCCCGCCGAGCGCGGCCGAGTACGAGGAGCCCACCGAGGACGGCGACATGGGCTTCCAGTACGCCGAGGTCGTCCGAATCGTGCAGGAGGTCACCGCCAACCTCGACACCTACTTCCCGGAATACGCCGGCGAGGGCTACGAGGTCGTCGGGTTCGGCTGGCACCAGGGGTGGAACGACCGGATCAACGCCGACGCGGTGAATACCTACGAAGACAACATGGCCCACTTCATCCGCGACATGCGCGCAGACCTGGGCGTAGACGGCCTGCCCTTCGTCATCGCCAACACCGGCATGGGCGGCTGGGGCATCCCGGAGACCGCGCACTACAAAGCGCGCGTCGAGCGCTTGATGGAGGATCAACTCGACCTGGCCGACCCGGAAGAGCATCCCGCCTTCGCGGGCACCGTCGCAGGCGTCGAGACGCGAGACTTCTGGCGGCCACACGACGAGTCGCCGTCCAACCAGGAGTACCACTGGAACCGCAACTGGGAGACGTACTACCTGATCGGCACTGCGATGGGTGAGGCGATCCTTGAGTTGTTGGCGGACTGACTCGGCCGAGGCCCTGTTCAGAATGGAGAAAATCTGGCGAGGGTTGTGGTGTTCGAAACGGGCTGAGCGGTACTGATGCGCAGGGTTTCCTTAACCTCGAGCGCAAGCGGTGTACCCGGCGTTGACAGGCCCGCTTGTTTGCATATTGTCTGGGTATGCACGGAGGCGCAAACAACCCAACGGACGGCCCCGACTCCGCCGACTACGACTACCGCGACGCGCTGCCCGGCGATGCGCCCGGGCATCGACGCGGGGCGGGGCTGAACCCGGGCAACCGGTTTGAGAAGAACCGCGTGCACCGGTCGGGCGAGTTCCTGGATTACGAAGCCCAGGAACGCGCGGCGGAACAGGCCAACTCCGTCGGTCCCGGCGGCAAGCCACTGGGCGGGGTCAACAAGATCGGGGCGGATGGGGCGTTGTCGGCAAGCCGTGGCCGGGTGGTACCGCTACAGGTCTTCGCGGACAAGACCAAGTCGATCATGAACCGTGTGCAGCCAACCTCGGACGTGCCGTTCGACTGGACGCTGAACCCGTACCGCGGCTGCGAGCACGGGTGCATCTACTGCTTCGCCCGGCCGTACCACGAGTACCTGGGCTTCTCGATGGGCGAGGACTTCGAGACCAAGATCGTAGCGAAGCACGACGCGCCGGACCTGCTGACGCGGGAGCTATCGAAGAAGTCATGGAAGCCCGAGCCGATCGTGATGTCGGCGATCACGGACATCTACCAGCCGATCGAGAAGGAGCTGCGCATCGCGCGGGCGTGCCTGGAAGTCTTGGCCGAGTGCAAGCAGCCGGTGTCGACGATGACGAAGAACACGCTGGTGCTGCGCGACACGGAGCTCTGGGCGGAACTGTCTGCGGTCAACGCGGGCCGGGTGACGGTCACGCTGGTGACGCTCGACGCCAACCTCGCCGAGGTTCTGGAGCCACGCGCGAGTTCCCCGATCGGTCGGCTACGGGTGATCCGAGAGCTGAGCAAGGCGGGCGTGAATGTATCGGTCAACATCGCGCCGGTGATCCCCGGGCTGACCGACCACGAGCTGCCGGCGATCATGGAGGCGGTCGCCTCGGCGGGGGCGAGGCGAGTGGCGTGGGTGATGCTCCGGCTGCCGTACCAACTCAAGGACCTGGTGCTCGACTGGCTGCAGAGGCATGTGCCGGACCGGGCGGCGCGGGTCGAGTCGCTCTTGCGTCAGGCGCACGGGGGCAAGCTGTACCACGCCAAGCCCGGCCAGCGCGGGCGGGGCCGCGGCGCGATCGCGGCCAACACCGCGAAGGTGTTTGACGTCTGCTGCCGACGGCACGGGCTGAACCGCGACATCCGGCCGATGTCCGGTAAGTCGTTCCGCCGACCGGCCACGGGCGGGCAGATGGGCCTGTTCTAGAAGCGGGTGTCGGGTCTCGACCGGAAGCCAAAGGCACATCTAATCGAACATGATTCACCCACACACCGAAACCCGTGGTCTCGGACCGGGTACCCCGGCCCGTATCTGCCGAACCGGCAGGGCGTGGTTTCCTGTTTCCGTTTGCTGGCGGGGGGTGCAATCCTTGCCGATAGGGAAGATACGGGCTCTCGGGCGTGTTATGGCCGATAGACCGCTGGCACGGGCTTTGTAGGTTTCACCTGCGCGTCCGGCTGACGATGGATCGATGTCGCGCTAGAATGCCCCGCAAGACGTCAAAAAGGATGGGACTCCATGTTTGAACGATTTACCGACCGCGCCCGCAAAGTGATGGCCCTGGCCAACCAGGAAGCCCAGCGGTTCAACCACGAGTACATCGGTACCGAGCACATCCTGCTCGGGCTGGTGAAAGAGGGCTCGGGGGTCGGTGCGAACGTCCTCAAGAACCTGAACGTGGACCTGCGGAAGGTGCGCCTCGAGGTCGAGAAACTCGTCAAGAGCGGGCCGGACATGGTCACAATGGGCAAGCTGCCCCAGACGCCGCGGGCGAAGAAGGTGATCGAGTTCGCGATCGAAGAAGCCCGTACGCTGAACCACAACTACGTCGGGACCGAGCACCTGCTGCTCGGCCTGCTGCGTGAGCACGAGGGCGTCGCCGCCCAGGTCCTTATGAACCTCGGGCTGAAGCTCGACGAGGTCCGCGAAGAGGTCCTGGACCTGCTCGGGGCCGGCGTTGACCAGGAGGAAGGCGAAGCCGACGGCGGCAACGAAGGCAAGCCCTCCGGCGGCGAATCCTCCGGCCGGCCCTCCGGCGGGAAGAGCAAAACCCCGGCGCTCGACAGCTTCGGCCGCGACCTGACCGAGCTGGCGCGCGAGGGCTCGCTGGACCCGGTCATCGGCCGTTCCAAGGAGATCGAGCGGCTGGTGCAGATCCTCTGCCGCCGGACCAAGAACAACCCCGTCCTGCTGGGCGAGGCGGGCGTCGGCAAGACCGCGATCGTCGAAGGCCTGGCGCAGCAGATCATCGCGCAGGACGTGCCCGAGATCCTGCTGGACCAGCGCATCGTCGTGCTGGACCTGGCGATGATGGTCGCCGGCACGAAGTACCGCGGCCAGTTTGAAGAGCGTATCAAGGCCGTCATGAACGAGGTGCGTCGCGCCAAGAACGTGCTGCTGTTCATCGACGAGCTGCACACGCTGGTCGGTGCCGGCGGGGCGGAGGGCGCGATCGACGCGAGCAACGTACTCAAGCCGGCGCTCTCGCGTGGCGAGATCCAATGCATCGGCGCGACGACCTTCGACGAGTACCGCAAGTACATCGAGAAGGACAACGCGCTGGCCCGCCGGTTCCAGTCGATCACGGTCAACCCGCCCAACCGGGAAGACACGGTGCAGATCCTCAAGGGGCTGCGCGACCGCTACGAGCAGCACCACCGGGTGAAGATCACCGACGAGGCGGTCGAGATGGCCGTCGAGATGAGCGAGCGCTACATCACCGCCCGGGTGCAGCCGGACAAGTCGATCGACGTGATCGACGAGGCCGGGGCCCGCATCCGCCTGAAGAGCATGAGCAAGCCACCGGACCTGGCGGACATCGAAGAGCGGATCGAGCGGCTGAGTGTCGAGAAGGACGAGGCCGTGAAGGCCGCGGACTACGAAAAAGCCGCCGAGCTGCGCGACGAGGCCGAGTCGCTGCGTCGCGAGAAGGAGCAGATCCAGCGTGACTGGCGTGCGAAGGCGCGTGAGATCGACGGCGTTGTCGACGAAGAAACCATCGCCGAGGTCGTCAGCAAGATGACCGGCGTGCCGCTGACCCGGCTGGAGAAGGAAGAGTCCGAGCGCCTGCTCCAGCTCGAGGACGAGCTGCACAAGACCGTCGTGTCACAGGACGACGCGGTCAAGACCGTGGCCAAGGCGATCCGCGTCTCGCGGGCCGGGCTGCGTAACCCGCGTCTCCCCGTGGGCTCGTTCATGTTTGTCGGGCCGTCGGGCGTCGGCAAGACACTCCTCGCCAAGGCGCTCGCCGAATTCATGTTCGGCGACCAGGACTCCCTGATCCGCATCGACATGTCCGAGTACATGGAGAAGCACAACGTCAGCCGGCTCATCGGCGCGCCTCCCGGGTATGTCGGCTACGAAGAGGGCGGCCAGCTCACCGAGCAGATCCGCCGTCGGCCGTACTCCGTCGTGCTCCTGGATGAGATCGAGAAGGCGCACCCCGACGTCTTCAACATGCTGCTCCAGATCATGGAAGAGGGCCAGCTCACCGACTCGTTCGGCCGGCACGTCGACTTCCGCAACGTGATCCTGATCCTGACCAGCAACGTCGGTGCCGATCTGATCAAGAACAAGGCCGGCTTCGGCTTCGCCAAGCACGACCCCGACGCCGACTACGACAAGATCAAGAAGACCCTGACCACCGAGATCGAACGGTACTTCCGCCCCGAGTTCATCAACCGGCTGGACGACATCATTGTCTTCCGCCCGCTGAACCGCAAGGACCTCTACACCGTCGTCGAGTTCGAGCTGTCCAAGGTCTTCAAGCGGCTCGAGGAGCGCGAGATGGTCCTCAAGCTCGACGACTCGGCCAAGGAGTTCCTCATCGACAAGGGCTACAACCCCGACTTCGGTGCCCGGCCGCTCCGCCGTGCGATCGGCCAGTACGTCGAAGACCCGCTGTCCGAATCGATCCTCCGCGGCGACATCCGCGAGGGCCAGGTCATCACGGTGACCCGGCAGGGCGAAGAAGACCACCTGAGCTTCGACGCCACCGATAAGTCCGCCGGCCCCGACGATGACGAGGGCGGTGACGGCCCAACGGGCGGGCAGGACGAGCCCGTCGCGCCCGCCGGGGCCGAATCGGCCTGACCCGAGGCCCCCCATCTGACTTGCTTCGACCCGCAGCGATGCGGGTTTTTTCTTAGCCCTGTAGCGGGACTCTGCGGGTCAATCTGCCGATATTGATATCGGTCGCCGGCATCATCTTTCGTCCGGTGACAGATGCAGGAGTGCGTCAGGAGCCCCGTTGTGGCGATCCAACCAGAGCTGCTCGATCAACTGCTGAAGTCGCCTCGGCTGCCGAGTATCCCTGCGGTCGCGCTCAAGATCATCGACCTGGTCCAGCAGGACGAGGTCAACATGGATGAGATCGCCGAGACGATCCGGCAGGACCCCGCCCTCGCGACCAAGATCCTCAAGACCGTCAACTCCAGCTTCTATGGCCAGCCCAAGTCGATCGGCTCGATCAGCCAGGCCCTGGTAGTGCTTGGGCTCAATAGCGTCAAGACCCTGGCGCTGGGCTTCTGCCTGGTCGGCAACCTGGCCAAAGCCGGGGGGGACGGGTTCGACCACGACCCGTACTGGAAGCGTTCGCTCTTCGCCGCCGCGGCCGCGAAGCAGATCTGCAACCACATGGTCATCGTCCAGGCCGAGGAGGTCTTTACCGCGGCGCTGCTTCAGGATGTGGGCATCCTCGCGTTCAGCCAGGTCCTCGGGCGGAAGTACGCCACGATCCAGAGAAACTCGAAGGGCGACCACCACACACTGGTCGAGTTGGAGCGCAAAGAACTGCAGGGGGATCATGCCGAAGCCGGCGCGGCCTTGATCGAGGGGTGGGGGCTCCCGCCGGTGATCGCCGAGCCGATCCGCTACCACGAGTCGCCGGATGACGCACCGGAAAACGTCATCCTGCTGGCCCGCGCGGTCGCGGCGGGCGGGTACATCGCTGACCTGCTGACCCGGCCCGACGATGTCACCGCCGCGGAGCAGTGCAACCAGCGACTCAGCGCCTGGTTCGGTATGGAGCCGGAGCAGACGGAACAACTCCTCAGCGACACGCACCTGCATGCGAAGGAGATCCAGCACTTGTTCGCGGTGCCGGACGAAGACCTCGGCTCAACCGACGAGATCCTCCGGCAGGCCAAGGAAGTCCTGGAGCGGGTCAGTCTGTCCACCGCGAAACAGGCGGATGAGCTCCAGCGGACCAACCAGCAGCTTGAGCAACAGGTAAACACCGACGCGCTGACCGGTGTGAGCAATCGCCGACGGTTTGATGCCGACGCGGCGGCGTGTTTCGCCGACGCGACGCTCTCACGGCCGATGTCGATCCTGTTTATGGATATCGATCGGTTCAAGGAGTTCAACGACACCTACGGCCACGCCACCGGCGACCTCGCGCTCCAGGCCTTTGCCAACGCGCTGCTCGAAGCCAGCGGTAATGTCGGTACGGTCTACCGCTATGGCGGGGAAGAGTTCGCGATGCTGTTCCCCGGCGTGGACCGCAAGGCCGCCACGCTCATCGCCGAGACCATCCGTGAGTCGGTCGACCGCGATGTGACTGTCGAGGGCCCTGAGGGCCAGCGTCTGAACGTCACCGTCTCGATCGGCGTGGTGACGCACGACGGCCAGTTCTTCAAGCGTGTCGACCAGTTCGTCAAGGCCGCCGACCGCGGGGTGTACTCCGCCAAGGCGGCGGGGCGGAACTGCGTCCGGGTCTTTGTGCCCCGCACCAGCGAGAAGTCCGAGGCGGCGTAGTGGGCTTACAGCAGCTCGGCGATCTGCACCGCGTTGAGCGCAGCGCCCTTGCGGACCTGATCGCCACACAGGAACAGGTCCAGCGACGTGCCGTCGGGCCGGCTGATGTCCTGGCGGATACGCCCGACGAAGATGTCGTCCCGGTGTGAGGCGTCCAGCGGCGTGGGGAACACGTTCGCATCGCGGTCGTCGATCAGCGCGACCCCGGGCGCGTCGGCGAGGATCGCGCGGGCCCGTTCCTCGGTGAGCGGCCGCTCAAACGTGAGGTTGATCGACTCGGCGTGCGCCCGCATCACCGGGACCCGCACGCACGTGGCGGTGATCGCGGCCGGCTCGGCGTCGCCCCAGATCTTGTGCGTCTCGCGTACCATCTTCATCTCCTCCTGGTTGTAGCCGTTCGGCTCCATAGGAGAGTTGTGGCTGAAGAGGTTGAAGGCGTACTGGAACGGGAAGATGTCCTTGGTCAGGACCTGCCCGTTGTTCGCCGGGTCCAGCGCCTCGCGGGTCTGCTGCTCCAGCTCACGCATCGCTGCGGCCCCGGCACCACTCGCGGCCTGGTAGGTGCTGACGACCATCCGCTTCACACCCGCCGCGCGGTGCAGCGGCGTGACCGCGACGAGCATCAGGATCGTCGAGCAGTTCGGGTTGGCGATGATCCCCGGCCGCAGCCCGTCGCCGAAGCCGATCCCCGCGGCGGCGATCGCCTCCGGGTTGACTTCAGGCACGACCAGCGGCACGCCCTCGGTCATGCGGAAGCACGACGAGTTATCGACGACCACCGCGCCGGCCTCCACCGCGGCCGGGGCGAACTGTTTGCTGATCGCCCCCCCGGCCGAGAACAGGGCGAGGTCGATGCCCGAAAAGCTATCGGCCGTGAGTTCCTCGACCCGGCACGGCTGGCCGGCGAACTGCATCTCGGTGCCGGCCGAGCGGGCCGAAGCGAGCAACCGGAGCTCGGCGATCGGGAAGCCGCGATGGTGCAGCACCCGCAGGAACTCCTGGCCGACCGCGCCGGTCGCGCCGACCACCGCGACGCGCAGGGGCCGGCAGTTCGTGTCGGGGCGGGGCTGGGGCTGGGGCTGGGTGCGGGTCATCGGGTCGCTCGGTGGGCAGGGTGTGATTTAGGCCAAACCGGCCAGTATATGCCGATCAAGCCGGTAGGGTCGCACGCTCAGGAACATCCCGCCCGCCGACGCGTCCGTCGGGTGGGCCCGCAGCCGCAGCCCGCGTCCCACGGGCTAGAATCTGGTGATGCCGATGCAGTTGTTACGCCGTCTATGGGTAGGGGGGCTGGCCTTCGGGCTCTGGGCCGGTGGTGCTTTGGCCCAGACCGACAGCGTCACGATCGACGACCAGCCCACCACCGAGCAGCGGCTGGCCCGGGTAAATGATCTGCGGCGGTCGGCCCGCTACGCGGACGCGGCAGACCTGCTCCAGGAACTGATCGACGGCGCCCGGTTCAAGCTCGTCACCGCGGGCGACGGGGTCTACATCGATGCGGAGTTGTGGGTCCGGCGAGAGCTGTCGCGTGACCCGGAACTGCTCGCGGCCTACCGCGATCGGTACTCGGCATCGGGCGAGAGGGCGTTGGCCGAGGCGCTCTCAACCGGCTCGCTGCCCGCGCTACGCGAGGCGTACCGCCGGTACGGCATGACGCGGCCGGGTCTGGACGCCGGCCTGCAACTCGCGGGCAGACTCCTGGAGCGGGGCGACCTCTCCGCCGCGGACAAGCTGCTCACGACGCTCGGTCGACACCCCGACGAGCCGGACACCCAGGGCCGAGTGGCCTACCTCCAGGGTGTTTGCGCGGCGCTGCGGAACAACGAGGAGGCGTACAACCGCGCGCAGTCGCGGCTTGCGCTGATGCAGCCGGCGAAGGCCGACGAGTTGGCCAGCTTCGCCGAGCGTCTCGCGCTGCCGGACGGCGAAGCGGTGGGGGGGCTCATCGACGCGGGCCCCGAGCCGGAGGGCCTGGAGCTTTCGCTGTGGGACGCGCCGATCGCGAACGCGTCCGGGCAGGGGCCGTCCATGTTCGATGGCCTGCGTTCGCTCCCCATGGCGGTCGGTGAATCGGTGCTGGTCAACACGGGTCGGCAGCTTCAGGCACTGGACCGGGCCTCGGGCCAGCCGCTGTGGGCCTACCCCGAGGAGCTTGGCGGGCGGGGTGGAATCGAGCTGAACCAGCCGGTCTGGCTGGACACGCGGGGTGTCGCCGTGTCGGGGGGGCGGGTGTTCGCGGTGCTGGGCGACTGCCGGGGGATCCAGGGGCGGGGCGGGGCGGAATCGGTCCCGCCGAACCTGCTGGTGTGTGTCGATGCGCGGACCGGGGAGGTGCGTTGGTCCCGCCGGTCCGGCGAGATCGGTGAGGGCGAGCCGACCCAGCTGGATGAAGCGCGTGGCGGTGGGGCGGCGTTGCAGCAGTCACACTTTGTCGGCACGCCGGTCACGGCACAAGGCCAGGTCTTCGCGTTGGTCCGCCGGACCAACATCACCGGCGTGCAGACGACGTGGCTCGCGTCGTTCGAGGCCGCGACCGGGCGGATGCGCTGGTACCGGCATATCGCGCTGGTCCAGGTGCGTCACGGCTCGGACGCCGCGCGCATCACGCCGCAGCTCATGCTCGCCGGCGACACGCTGTTCCTGACCGACCAGATCGCTGTCGCCGCGTCGCTGGACGTGCACAGCGGTGCATACAACTGGCTGCGTGTGCTGGCCGACGACCGCAGCCGGGGCTTCAACGGGCTGAGTCTTGCCACGGAGGGGGTAAGCTCCCCGCCGGTGCTGACCCCAGCGGGGCTGGTCGTGCAGCTCGCGTTGACCGAGGAACGGCTGTACCTCTTGGACCCCGCGGACGGGCGGACGGTGCGCGAGATGCAGGCCGACCGCCGTCTGGTCGGCTCGCAGTACATCCTCGACGCGGGGGACCGGGTGCTGATGGTGTCACGCTCGTACGTCGTCCTCTGGGACGGCCGCAGCGGCGAGGTCGCCTGGGTGCACCCGCTTGATCCCGGCACGCTGCCGCGCGGCCGGGGCGCGGTCACAGAGCAGTTCGCCGTGATCCCGACCAACCGGGGCATCACCACGCTTCGGATGGCCGACCACGCGGTGCTTTCGGAGATCGACACCCTGGGCGGTAACCTCGTCGCGCTCGACGCGGAGGTGCTGGTCTCGGCCAACGGGTTTGTCCGTTCCTACATGAGCTGGGACCACGCCTACGCCCGGCTGGTGGATCGTGTCGAGGCCCGGCCGACCGACCCCGGGCCCGGCATGTCGCTGGCGTCGCTCGCGCTCGAGCGTGGCGACAACGACAACGCCGTGCTCGACGGGCTGGGGTTCGCGCTGGCGTCGGTAGGTCGGCTGCGGGGCGAGGCGCAGCAGGCGGAACGGCAACGCGTGATCGACGGGCTCCGGCGGATGGCGGCGGAACAGAGCAACGCCTCGGACGCCCTGCGTAGCCGTCTGCTGGACCTGTTGGCGCAGACCGTGGTGACGGCCGAGCAGGTCGCCGCCTACCACCTGGACGCCGGACGATTCCACGCCCGGCGGGACGCCCCCGACCGGGCGGTCGTGCACTACCAGTCCGTCATGGCCGACCCCGCGCTCGCCGCGGCGGGGTACCACCCGGCCGCCACCAACGCGACCAGCCCGGCTGGTGCCACCGCACAAAACGAGCTCCTGAAGCTGGTCCGCACGCACGGTCGGTCGATCTACCAGCGGTACGACGCGCTGGCGGACCAGGAACTGGAGGCGCTGCTCGCGGCCGGTGCGCCCGAGCCCGACGCCCTCGCGCGGGTCGCCCGCCGGTACCCGCTCGCCTTCGCCGCGTCCCGTGCGCTGCTCACCGCGGGGGCACAACTCGAGGCGCAGGGGCACCCGACCGGCGCTCTCAGCCACTACCAGCAGGCCTACGCCAGCGCGATCTCCCCGGACCAGATCAACACCGCCGCCGGTGCGCTTCTGGGCTACTACGAGCGAACCCGCCGCAGCCGTGACGCCGAGGCGCTCCTCGATCGATTGGCACGTGAGGCGCAGCCGCCCATGCCGCTGCGTGAGGGCTCGCCGACTTCGATCGCGCAGTGGCGTGCGGCATTTGATGCCGTCGGGCAACCGACCGACCGCGAGCCCCACCTCGCGGGAGCGCTCGGCCAGCCCGTGCTGATCCCCGGCCGGCTGCTCCTGCCACCGGCCGACACGGATGCTTCTGCCCTGCGCGGCGGCCTGTTCATCCACACCGCCGCGGGCGAAGTTGCTCGAATGGACCCGACCCGTCCTGGCAAACCTCACTGGTCTACGCCGATCGAGGGTGCCGACCTCGCCGTCCTCGCCGACGACCAGGGGCAGGTCCTCGTGTGGTCCATCGACTCCCAACAGCTCTACGCCCTGGACAGCGCGACCGGTCGGCCGCTCTGGCCCGAGCCCGCCGACCTCGCCATGCTCCAACCGGATGCCCCGGCCGACGATGCAAACGTCGGCGGCAGGCGAAGGCCGGTGGCTCTGCCACGTCTACTCGCCGGCCCGTCGGTGGTCTGCGCAGTCGGGCCGACCGGGCGGGTGATCGGCATCGATCGGTACCGCGGCACGACACGCTGGGTCGCCGACACCGGCCTGCAGGACATTACCGCCGCCGCGCACGACCCATGGACCCTCGCGGTGGCGGGGGTGTCGGGCCCAGAGATCGAACTGGGGCACGGCAAGATCGTCCTGCTGGACCTCTACACCGGCAACCCGGTGCTGGACCGAGTCGACCTGCACGTCGGCTTCCGGCCGGCCGCGGTGGGCGTGGGTGACGGCCGCGTGGCGGTGGTAGGGCAGGCACAGGGCGAAGCCATGGTTTTCGACGCGGTCTCCGGCGAGAGCCGCTGGCGTCAACTGCTCACCGATGGTCTGGCGACCGACCGCAGCGGGGTGATCAACAGCGTGCTCGCGATCGAGGACGATACCGGCATGGTGACAGTCATCGGCCTGACTGACGAGGTGGTGACCCGCGGACGTTTCCGGCTGTCGTGGGGGGGCAACGAGCCGGGCGTCCGCCTCGCGGCGATGCAGGGCGGGGTGCTGCTGCACGGCCCGCGCGGTGTCGTCGCGGTAGACCGTCTGGGCAGTCTCCGCTGGCGCAGCGAGACTCCGTCGAACGCCGGTCCGGTCCGCAACGCATTGGTCGGCCAAACCCTTGTCGCATTGGTGCTTCAACAGCCGGGGCTGAACGCGGCCGAGCCCCCGATCAACCGGCGGGCCGCAGCGCCTGACGCGCGATACCGCGTCGATCTGCACGACGCCGACACCGGCCTGCTGACCCGCTCGTACACACTCCCGCCGCTGCCCGGGCCGCTCGAACCCACCCGCGCGGTAGTCGCGGGGCAGGGGATCGCGTTTGCGATGGAGGGCGGGTCGGTGCTCTACCTGCCGGGCCTGGACACACCCGACAACGAGTCGGTTCCTGCCTCGGGCCAGTAGGATCACGCCGCGCCAAGACCGGCCGGGCAGCATCGGCGCAAGCCGATAGAATCCCATCTCATCCCCACCGACCCACCATAACCGCCCACCCGGAGCGTAGACGATGACCCCGACCGCCGAAGCCCAGCACAACGCCCTGGCCCATGCCGACCCCGAGGTCGCCCGCCTGATCCAGAAAGAGGCGTTCCGCCAGGAAGACACGCTGGAGATGATCGCCAGCGAGAACCACGCTTCGCCCGCCGTCATGGCCGCCGCGGGCTCAATCATGACCAACAAATACGCCGAGGGCTACCCCGGCAAGCGATACTACTCCGGCTGCGACTTCTACGACGAGGTCGAGACCCTCGCCATCGAGCGGGCCAAGCAGCTCTTCGGCTGCAGCTACGCCAACGTCCAGCCGCACTCCGGCGCCAACGCGAACACGGCCGTCTTCTTCGCGCTGCTCGAGCCGGGCGACACGTTCTGCTCCATCGAACTCAGCGAAGGCGGGCACCTCACGCACGGCAGCAAGGTGTCGATGTCCGGCAAGTGGTTCAACCCGGTGCACTACCCGCTGGTCTACGATACCTCCCGCGATGACGCGGGCTACATCGACTACGACGCGGTCGAGCGGGTGTGCATGGAGCACAAGCCCAAGCTGCTGATCTGCGGCTACTCGGCCTACCCGCGTGTCATCGACTTTGAGCGCTTCCGCGCCATCGCCGACCAGTGCGGCGCGCTGCTGATGTGCGACATGGCCCACATCGCCGGCCTCGTCGCCGGCGGGGCGCACCCCTCGCCGTTCCCCCATTGCGACGTCGTCACCACCACGACCCACAAGACCCTCCGCGGGCCGCGCGGCGGGCTCATCCTCACCAACGTCGAGGACCTCGCCAAGAAGATCGACAAGGCCGTCTTCCCCGGCACGCAGGGCGGCCCGCTGATGCACATCATCGCCGCTAAGGCCGTGAATTTCGGCGAGAACCTCAAGCCCAGCTTCAAGCAGTACGCGGCACAGGTCGTCAGCAATGCCAAGGCCCTGGCCGAGACCCTTGTCGCCGGCGGGCTCAGCATCGCCACCGGCGGGACCGAGAACCACCTGGTCCTCATCGACCTCCGCCCCAGCCACGCCGAGGTCACCGGCAAGATGGCGGCGCAGTGGCTCGACGACGCGGGCATCATCACCAACAAAAACACCGTCTCACGCGACGAGCGCAGCCCGTTCCAGACCTCCGGCGTCCGCCTCGGCACGCCCGCGCTCACGACCCGCGGCCTGCAGGAAGACGACATCCGGGACGTCGCAAAGATCATCGTGGATGTGATCAACTCCGCCGGCGACGAGCAGAAGATCCAGCACGCCCGCGCCCAGGTCCTCGAGTTGTGCAAGCGATTCCCGATGCCGCACTAACGCCTTCCGTGTGGCATGCAGAACTGTCTACGCTCCACCCTCGCCGCGCTCACACGTTGCTACCCACTGATGAAGGGTGGGGGGAAGCTCGCGAACCTGCCGCCGATGCGCCGGCTGTCGGCAAAGCCCGAGGTCGTGGATGCAAGGCTCCGCGGTGGGGGGGTGCTGCGGGTGCCGATCAACGACTACGTCGGCCGGCCGATCTACTGGACCGGCGACTTCGACCGGCGGGTGTCGTGGGCCCTGCGCCGCATCCTCCGGACCGGCGACGCGGTGGTCGATATCGGCGCGAACCTCGGCGTCTACACCATCCGCGCCGCCCGGCTCGTTGGTCCCGCCGGCATCGTCCACGCGATCGAGCCGCAGCACGATGTCGCCGAACTCCAGGAGCAGTCGCTCGCGCTCAACGGGCTGACAAACACCACCGTCCACCGCGTCGGGCTGTCCGACCACGACGGCGACGCCAAGCTGGGCTACCGCCCGGACGACACCGGCGGGCGTGGCATCGTGCCCGACGATGCCACGCGCAACACCCTCGACATCACGGTGCGCGAGGCGACCGGTTTTCTGGACGCGCTGCCGATCCCGGCCGACAAGCTGCCGGTGCGTCTGGTGAAGCTCGATGTGGAGGGGCACGAGCCGCGTGTGCTCGCGGCGGCCCGGCCGTGGCTGGATCGGCACCCGGCACACTGCGTGCTGTTTGAGTCGCACGCGGAAGGGGGGCCGTTCCTGGACCGGCCCGAGGTACGGACGCTGGTATCGCTGGGCTACCGTTTTGCGGCGCTGCGTGCGGGGTGGTGGGGCGTCACACCGGTTCCGATCACAACCAGCACCGACGCGGCGCGGTGCAACGCGATCGACTACCTGGCGGTGCACGAAGCCGCTGCGGAGCGCGACAACGTGTTGGGCGGGATGGTGAATCGACGCGGGAGCTAGCGGAACCACCGCTCAGTACTCGCGCCGCTGCCGGGCGGGGGGGATGTTCTGCACCTTGCGGTACTTCGCGACGGTGCGGCGGGCGATCTCGATGCCTTGCTGCTTGAGCGCGTCGACGAGCTGGTCGTCGGTCATCGGCTTGGTCTTATCTTCCTCGTCAACGATCTGCTGCAGCTTCGCCTGGATCGCACCCCAGGCCACCTGCTCACCGTCCTCCGACTCGGTCCCGCCGGAGAAGAACATCCGCAACGGCAGGATGCCGCGCGGCGTCTGCAGGTACTTCTCGCTGACCGCCCGGCTGACCGTCGCAACATGCACGCCGAGCTGGTCCGCGACCTGCGTCATCGGCAGGGGGCGCAACGCTTGTGCCCCCTGGTCGAAGTAGTCGCGCTGGGCCTGCACGACCACGCCGATCACGCGGAGCAGGGTGTTGTTGCGCTGCTGGATCGCTTCGATCAGCCACTTGGCGCTGCTCAGGTTCTTCATCACGAAGTCGCGCGTCTTCTTGTCCTCGTTCTTGTCCTTGGCGAGGTCCTGGTACTCCCGGCTGATCGTCAGCGGCGGCAGCATGCCGTTGGTCAGCTTCGCGGTGTAGACATCGTTCTCATCGTCGTACTCAATCACCGCGTCGGGCGTGATCGAACGCACCTCGTCGCTGGCGAGCAGCCGGCCGGGGTGGGGATGGAACTGCCGCAGGTGCAGCACCGCCTGCTTGATCGCGTCGATCTCCATGCTCAGCGCCTTGGCGATCTTCGGGTAGCGGTTCTGCTCGATGTCTTTGAGGTGGCTGCTCACCAGCTCCCGCTGGACGGACAGGTCGAGCGTCGGCTCCTCGTCCTGCTTCGCGTCGATCTGCAATAGCAGGCAGTCGCGCAGGTCGCGCGCCGCGAGCCCCGGCGGCTCCAGCCGGTGCTGTAGCAGGTCGATCGCGCGGGCGAGTGCCTCGGGCGTCGTGTCTTCCGGGGCCTCCTGCAGCAGCTCATCGTCGCTCGCGCGGAGGTAGCCGTCCGCATCGATCTGGCCGATGAGCACGTCGCCCAGCGTCAGCATGTCTTCGGGCGCGTCAGTCAGGTGCCACTGGGCGATGAGCTGGTCGTAGAGTGAGGCGGTGCGCGCCTGCGTGTTCGCCATCGCGTCCTGCTTCGCGTCACGGTCGCCGGCCGTGCTGGCAACACGCTGCCGCGCAAACGCGCTGGACCCCTCGGACGTGTTCGCGTCCCACGCCTCGCCGTACTGCTCGGAGAGGTTGCTCAGGCGCTCGAAGTCGTCGGCCGAATGCTTGCCGTCCTGATCGTTCTCGACCACCAGAGGACGCTCACCCTCGCGGTCGTCCCGGCGGGCCTGCTCGCGCTCAGCGCGCAGGTCGCTGGGGTCTTCGCCGCCCTGTGCCAACTCCAGGGTGGGGTTGCTGGCCAGCTCTTGCTCGATGCGCTCCTCCAACGCCGGCATCGGCATCTGGAGGATCTCCATCGACTGGATCATGCGCGGGTCCAGCTTCATCCGCTGGTCCATCCGCATGTGTTGTCCGGTATCCAGCCGCATCGGAGGTAGCCTTACGTCAGGGGAAAAGGGCGTGCGTTACCCACATATCATCGGCGATCCCGCCGCGCGAATCAAAGCATAGCCGGATGTGTAAAAGGGCGGCAGATCAGCGATGGCTGTCCATCCGAACTCGGGCCTGTACCGCGTCGCTGAGCACCGCCTTGGACACGCCCTGGAGCGAGGAGCCCGTCGGCATGCCACGCGCCAGACGCGTTACCGACACGCCGAGTTCCGTCAACGCCTCGGCCAGGTACAGCGCCGTGCCGTCGCCTTCGAGCGTCGGGTTCGTGCCCAGGATCACTTCGCGGACTGCGCCGTCTTCGTCACCACGTCTCGAACGGACGCGGTCCAGCAGCGGCTGGATGTTCAGGTCGCCCGGCCCGATCGCCTCCATCGGTGCGAGCCGGCCCATCAGCACGTGGTAACGCCCTCGGTAGCTGCCCGCCTGCTCGATCGCGAACACATCGCTGGGTTGTTCCACAACAAGCACGACCGTGCCATCGCGCTGCGGGTCGGTGCAGATCGGGCACGGGTCCGACTCGGTGACATGCCCACACACCCCGCAGACCCGCAGGTTAGTGCGGAACGCCTCCAACGCACGGGCCAGCGCCACGCTCGCGTCGGCCGGCTGACGCAGCAGGTGGAACGCGATCCGCTCGGCCGAGCGTCTGCCGATCCCCGGCAACTTCTCAAGCTGGTCCAGCAACTGGTCGTAGGCAGACGGCGTCGTCATCCGGGCATTGTAGGTCGTCGGACGGCCGAGTGGTTCCGGCACGCTCGGCGTGACAGGGCTTCGTCTACACTGATGACATGAACGACGACGACCACGTCTGCCTGTGCTTCCACGTCAGCAAGCGGAAGATCGTGAACTACTGCAAGCGCGAACGCCCGCCTGTCGCCTCGCTGATCAGCGACTGCCTCTCGGCCGGCACCGGCTGCGGCTGGTGTGTGCCGTTCCTCAAGTCCCTGCACAAGCAGGCCGTGGCCGGCGACACCAACCCGGACCTCCCGCTGAGCCCGGCCGAATACGCCAAACGCCGGACGACCTTCCGAACTACCGGCCGCCGTGAAGCCGTGGACAGCGCCGCAGAAGACGGCCATACTGGCACAAAAAACGCCGATTAGAGGCCCCCGCCCCGGGACTTGAGCCAGTTATACATAACAGGCATTATCGGACTT
>JAUHZU010000004.1 GCA_030425705.1 Phycisphaerae bacterium | reverse complement strand
CCCGCGCCGTCTGCCGCGCCGCCCCCAACGCCGGCAACAGGATCGCGATCAGTAACGCGATGATCGAGATCACCACCAACAACTCAATCAACGTAAACGCACGACGGCTCGACATGAGGGGGCTCCTGGTTTCGAGGGGAGGGGGCGAGAGGACCGATCTTCTATAATTTATCAAACTCTTGCCAACAGGTGAAGCAAAATCTTGGCCTATCGGGCCAGAATCGACCGCCCGCTACGTTGTTGCGGACGATCGTGGGTGGAGCAAAACCCCCTTGCCGAACGAACGGCAGGGAGGCGAAGGAGGAACGGGGTCATTCGGGCCGTCGGGGGAACAGGGCCAGGGTGCCGAGCCCCAATAGCCCCAGCGAGCCGGGCTCGGGGACGGCGGCCTCATAGATCCCCTGGCTGATCAGGTCGGCGAGCAGTTCGTTGCCCAGCGCGTTGGGGTGCACGCCGTCATAGGTCAGGACGCCGGTGTCCTGGAAGATCAGCGAGCCGTCGAGTTGGAGCTCGCCGTTGTGGTTCATCTCGTAGGCGAGGTACGCGGCCCGGAGGTCGACGAGCACGGCGTCCTTGTCGTCCGCCACCTCGCGCATGATCTGGGAACAGGTGTCCAGCGCCGCGTCGTCACCGTTGCCGCCATCGGGACGCTCGAAGTGGACGGTAGGCGTCGCGAAGACCAGCCGGACGTCCGCGGCGGCGGCCTGGTCGGCGAGGTCCTCGAGGGCGGTGCGGAAGTCTTCTTCGCTCGTGCCGCGCCACCACACGTCGTTCACGCCGATGAAGACCACCGCGATGTCGGTGTCGTCGGCCGCGATGACGTCGGCGAAGGAGGCCTGCGCGCTGCTTCCCGGGAAAGCCGAGTCGGCGACCCCGTCTCGGACCTGCAGCACGCCGCCGCCGTTGATCCCGCGGTTGATGACGTTCACACCCAGCGCCTGTGTGCCCTCGCCGTTGGCGAGCGCGGTGCGGATGTGGGTGAGGTAGCCGTCCTGCCAGGTGATCGAGTCGCCGAACACACTGATGGTGGTACCCGCGGTGAGCGGGGTGTCGGCCCCGGCCAGGTGGTCGCGCCCCGGGACACTGTAAACCGCCTCGCGCTCGGCGAACGCCTCGGGCGACAGATCGAACGGCGGGTTGACCGCGACGACCATCGCGTCGGGCACCAGCGTCCCGTCGTTCTGGATCGCGGCGCGGTACAGGCCCGGCGCCATCCCCGCCGGGTCGATGAAGCCGACGCTCGCGAGCTGGGCATTCGTCAGCCCGGCATGGGTGGTGCCGAACGCGACGGTGTTCGTGGCCGGGCCCGCCCAGTTGCGGATGAGCAGGGTGTCGCCCGCGCCCCAGGCCTGTGCGCTGCTGTCGGCGAAGTGGACCTGGCTGCTGCCCGTGCCGAGGTCGAGGTAGCCCCGGCCGTCGATCGCGAGCGTGCCGAACGTCTCGCTGTAGCCCTGCAACAGCAGCTCGAAGGTCGAGGCGCCGGTGGTGATCGCGGAGCCGTCGTTGATCTGGTGGTCGGCGTTCCAGGCGAGCAGCGCGGTCTGCGACGCGTTGGAAGAGCCGAGCGTGATCGCCCCGGCCAGCGCGTCGACGCCCGCGGTCTTGTTCAGGTTGACCGAGCCGTAGACGAGGTGGACACTGTCGGGCGTGTTCGCGGCGTTGCCCCCCAGCCAGATGTCGCCGGACGCCCACCACGCGGCGTCGGGCCGGCCGACGAAGCTGAGCGTTCCGGGCCCGGCGATCGCGCCGGAGTAGGTCTGCTGGTTCCCGTCGCCGGTGTCGATGGTGAAGCCAAACCCGTTGAGGTCGATATCGGCGGCGGCGTTGACGCTGTGCCAGAAGGTCGTCGTGTCGCCGACGAGGCGGGCGGAGTTGCCGGCACCGACGGCGTCGTTGAGGTGGGTCGTGAGATCGCCCGAGAGGTCGGTCACGCCGGCGGAGGACAGCCCCGCGAGCGAGCAGGCCAGGAGCATGGCGGTGGGGCACTTCATCGGTCGGTCCGTGGTGGGGCGGTCCCGGCGGGGCAGAGCGCGGGTCGCCGGCTTGGTGTTGCCAGAAGAAAGCCGGCCGGCCGCGGTCAGGCGGCCGGCCGGGGGTGGAGGCGTGAGGTTTAGCCGCGTCGCCGACGGAGCATCGCGAGGCCGCCGAGTCCGAGCAGCGCCAGCGAGCCGGGCTCGGGTACGTCGGTGATCTGGATCGCGCTGATGCCGTTGTTCCCGCCGGAGGCATCCATGGAGACATTCAGCGTATCGCCCGTGACACCGGTGAAGACCGCGTAGTTCGAATCGGTCGCGCCGTTGTCGGTATTCATGACGTAGCCGACGTTCGCGAACAGGTCACCGGTCTGGACGTCTTGCGAGCTGCCGTTGACAGTCAGTACCGAGAACGGGTTGGTGATGTTCCACTCGTTGTTGCCGTAGTAGACGACGACGGTGTAGCTTCCCGAGAAGACCGAGTTGAGCCCAGTGAATGTCAGGCTCGGGTCCTTGTCGTTGAAATCGTTGAGGAGGATCGCGTCGGGCGAGGAGGTGTCGCCATACTGCCAGCTATTGGCGGTGGAGACGGTCCACGACGAGACGTTGACGCCGGTGGGAGAGCCGCCGTCATCGACCAGCGGGCCGAAGGGGGTGGTACCTGCGCCCTGGCCGGCACCCAGGTGGTTGTTCCAGTTGGCCTGGGCGAAACCGGGTGCACCGGCCACGTCGCCCGGGTTCAGGCCGACCCCGCCAACACCCTGGTAGTTCCAGCCGATGCTGGCTGCATCCGCGCCCGTGACGCCAAACGTGCTGAGGATCCCTGCCGTTGCGATGGTAACAATCTTGCGTCCAAACATTCCTAAGCTCCTACTGAAAAGGGGAAAAGTGAAAGGTGCGTTCCTTCTTGCGGGACCTACCCGCGGTGGACATCCCCCGATGTGATCTGGCTTGGCCGGCCCGCGTCGGGACGTCTGCGGTTATCTCCCGACCCCCGGCGGGGCAGTGGTTCCGTGGTCGACCATGGGGCACGAAAAGAGGATCCGCCGGACATCCGCGTCCGGATCGTTGATGCGGTGGAACAGGCGCTTGATCGCGGCCTTGCCCATCTCCGGACGGGGCAGGTACGTCGTCGTCAGCGGGGGCATGCCCAGCGACACCGGCTCCGAGTCGTCGAAGCCCGTGAGCGAGACATCGCTTGGCACGCTGAGCCCGGCCGCGACCAGCCCGCGGTGGAGCTGGTTGCCCGGCCAGTCCGACGAGCAGACCCACGCGGTCACCCCCCCCACGGTGAGCGCGTGGGCACGCTCGATGTGCCCGGCCCAGGCCGCGTCGTGGCCCTCTTCCATCAGCGGGGCCTCGGCGATATCGATCACCGCCGACGGGTCGTAGTCCAGGTTCAGCCGGGACAGCCCGTTGACAAACCCCGCGAACCGCTCGGTCGACCAGGACAGCGAGTGGCACCGCCCGAAGAAGCCGATCCGCTTGTGCCCGAGCCCGTGCAGGTGGCGGACGATGTCCGACACGCCGGCATTGTGGTCCAGCCCGATCTGGTCGAGCTCGAGCCCTGGGATGGTGAAGGGCGCGACGACACACGGCGCGATGCGGTTGAGCTCGCGGATGACCTCGGCCGACCACTGGCCCATCACCAGCATGCCCGACAAGCTGCCGTCCTTCAGGGCGGGGGGCTGCATCTCGGGGTTGAGGATGTCGTGGTCGTCCTTGGAGTGGAGGATCTCCTGGGGCACCAGGGTGAAGTTCAGATCGGTGCTCAGCTCCCGGATCGCCCCGAAGTACGAGCGGGGCACGGCGAAGACGCCCGGCTGGTACGACGACCGGGCCAGGACCCCGATGAAGCGGTGCTTGGGTAGCCGGCCCGCCTGGCGGTCGGCCTGCCGGGCCTTTGCGGCCTGGTAGCCGAGGTCCGAGGCGGCCCGCATGACCTTGTCACGCGTCGCGGCACTCACGCCCCCCGCGTTGCTCAAGGCCTTGGACACCGTGGCCACCGACACGTTCAGGTGCTGGGCGATGCTCTGCTGGTTGACCTTGGTCGGCGTGGCCATGACCAGAAGATATCTATTTTCAGAAAACTTTCAATCATAATTTCGTAAAATGTTAAGAAATATTTCAATCTGTTTTCATCCCGGCTAAGCCGTACCACGCCGGCCAGTCGGGCGATCGACCGCTGCGGCGTCGGGCCCCGGGCGCCGTGGGTGACATTCCATTGCCCGCCGAAATTGGATGCGGTATACTTATGGGCTGGGATTGATACATAAGTCCTTCTTATTCAAGGAGTGCCGGACGTGGTGGGTCCGATGCAAACCGTCCGATTGTTCGTCGAGGTCGCCCGTTGCCGGAGCTTCTCCAAGGCCGCGGCGATGTTTGGGATCAGCCAGTCCGCCGCGAGTCAGCGGGTGGGGCAGCTTGAGCGCCGTCTGGGCGTGAAGTTGATCGACCGCTCGGTCCGCCCGTTCGAACTGACCCAGGCGGGGGACCTGTACCTGATCGGTGCCAAGGAGACCCTCCGCCGGTTCGACGAGATGGAGCGCAAGGTCAGCTCGCTGGGGCTGAAGGACGAAGCGGTTGAGGGCGTGGTGCGCGTATCGGCGATCTACTCCTCGGGGATCGACCTGCTGAGCGAGACCCGCGACGCGTTTGAGAAGAAGATGCCCCGCGTCTCCGTGGAGATCGGCTACGACAAGCCCGACACGATCTACCAGGCGGTGCTCGACGAGAAGGTCGACTTCGGCATCGTCTCGTACCCGGACCGCTTTAAGAAGGTGACCGTGCAGCCGCTGCGTGAGGAAGACATGGCGGTGGTCTGTGGGCCGGATCACGCGCTGGCGAAGCGTCGCGCGGTCTCGGCCGGGGAGCTGTCGGGCCAGGAGATGATCGGCTTTGATACGGACCTGCCCGTGGGGCGTCGGATCAACGCCTACCTGAAAGAGAACAGCGCGACGCCCGTCGTGAAGCACCGGTTCGACAACCTGGACACGCTTAAGGGCGCGGTCGCGGTCACGGACCGGTTCGCGATCCTGCCCCGACGTGCGGTGCAGCGCGAGGTGGATAGCGGTTCGCTCTGTGCCGTCCGATTGACGCCGAAACTGACGCGCCCGATCAGCATCATCACCCGCCGCGGTGCCGGGCCTGGGCCCGCGGCGAAAGCGTTCATGGATGAATTGCTGGTCGGTGCCGGCACGCCCGACGCGCCGCCCGCCGCCGGGAAAACCGACGGCCGTGCCGGACGCGACACCGCCGACACCCGGTAAGCCGGGCCCCGATTTCTTCGCGTCTCTTTCTGGTGTCGGCCCGTGCCGAACACCCCACGATCCCCGATCGCCAACGCCGCCCTCGGCCGTGCCCCGGCCCGTCACCGGTTCCACCGCGCATGAACAACGTTGCCCATAACGACCGACAACCCCAACCCGATGCGGGCTTCCCCGCGCGGATCGCGCCGGGCCTCCCCCCGGCCCAGGGGCTGTACGACCCGGCCAACGAACACGACGCCTGCGGGGTCGGCTTCATCGCCCACCTCAAGGGCACCCGGTCGCACGACATCGTCCGTGATGCGCTCACCATGCTGCTGCGCATGGACCACCGCGGTGCCTGCGGCTGCGAGCCGAACACCGGCGACGGGGCCGGCGTGCTGACGGCCCTGCCCCACAAGTTCCTGCGCGAAGTCGCGCGCGAGTCGCTGGGCGTCGAGCTGCCCGAGCCCGGCCGGTACGCCGCGGGCAACCTGTTCCTGCCCGTGGACGACGAGGCGCGGGCGTACTGCAAGGGCCTGTACGAGGACCGGCTGGCCGCGGTCGGGCTCAAGGCGCTGGGCTGGCGGGCCGTGCCCGTGGATGCGGACGGCGCAGACGTCGGCCCGACCGCGCGGGCGACGATGCCCGTGATCGAGCAGCTGTTCGTGGCCTGCGCCGAGGGCATGGACGAGTCGGCCTTCGACCGCGCGCTCTACCTGGCGCGCAACCGCGTGATCAACACGGTGCAGCGCGGCGCGTTTTATGTCGAGCCGGGCAGCTTCTACATCTGCTCGCTCTCGCCGCGCACGATCGTCTACAAGGGCCAGCTCACCGCCGGGCAGGTGCCGCGGTACTACCCCGACCTGCGCGATGCGCGGTACACCTCGCACCTGGCGATGGTGCACTCGCGCTTCAGCACGAACACGTTCCCGAGCTGGGACCGCGCGCAGCCTTGCCGGATGATGAGCCACAACGGCGAGATCAACACCGTCAAGGGCAACAAGAACTGGGTCGCCGCGCGGCAGGGGCTCATGCAGTCCGACCACTTCGGCGAGCACATCGGCGACCTGTTCCCGGTCATCAACCGCGAGGCGTCGGACTCCGGGTCGTTCGACAACGTGCTGGAGATGCTGGTGATGTCCGGCCGGTCGCTGCCCGAAGCGATCATGATGATGATCCCCGAGGCCTGGGAGAACCACGACGCGATGGGCCCGTCCAAGCGGGACTTCTACGCCTACCACGCCCACCTGATGGAGCCGTGGGACGGCCCCGCGAGCGTGTCGTTCACCGACGGCACGGTGATCGGTGCGTGCCTGGACCGCAACGGGCTCCGCCCCAGCCGGTACGTGCTGACCCACGACGACCGTGTGATCATGGCCAGCGAGGTCGGCGTGGTCGATGTGGAACCGAAGAATGTGCGCGTGAAGGGCCGGCTCGAGCCGGGCAAGATGTTCCTGGTCGACTTCGAAGAGGGCCGGGTCGTGCCCGACGCCGAGGTCAAAGCGCGCTACACCGACGCGCGCCCGTACGGGGCGTGGCTGAAGGAACACGAGATCGGCATCGACGACCTGCCCGCGCCGCCGGAGCCCGCGCCGCGCCCCGGGCCCAACGCCCCGGGCCCGCAGGACGAGGCGACCGAGGCGTTTGACCGGCCGCTGCTGCGTCGGCTGCGCGCGTTCGGCTACACCGTCGAGCACCTGCACCTGCTCATGCTCCCGATGGTGAAGAACGGCAAGGAGGCGCTCGGCTCGATGGGCAACGACTCGGCCCTGGCCGTGCTGTCCGACAAGCCCCGGCTGCTGTTCGACTACTTCAAGCAGCTGTTCGCGCAGGTGACCAACCCGCCGATCGACCCGATCCGCGAGGCGTGCATCATGGCGCTCGATACGCGCCTCGGGCCGGAGGGCAACCTGCTTGCGACGACGCCCGAGCAGTGCGGCCGGATCAAGCTGCCGCACCCGGTGCTGACCGACCGGCAGACGGCGGCGCTGCGCGCGCTGGCGGAGACCCCGGTGCGCGGCTGGCGCAGCCGGACTATCGACACGACTTACGCCCGGGCGGAGGAGGCGGGCGGCGTCGCGATCCGTCAGGCGCTGGACCGCGTCTGCGCCGAGGTCGACCGCGCGATCGCGGATGGCTGCTCGATCGTCATCCTCTCGGACCGAGCGACCGACGCGTTCCACGTCCCGCTGCCCTCGTTGATGGCGGTCGGTGCGGTGCACCACCACCTGCTGCGGACCCGGTCGCGCACCAAGGTCGGGCTCGTGCTCGAGTCCGGCGAGCCGCGCGAGGTGCACCACTTCTGCACGCTGCTGGGCTACGGCGTCGATGCCGTCAACCCCTACCTCGCGACCGAAGCGCTCTTCGCGCTGCGCGACCAGGGCGTCGTCGACAAGAACAAGCACCTGGCCGACGACGAGCTGGTCGCCAACTACATCACGGCGATCACGCTGGGCATCCTCAAGGTCATGTCCAAGATGGGCATCTCGACGGTGGCCTCGTACCGCGGCGCACAGATCTTCGAGATCCTCGGCCTGGGCGAGGAGGTGGTCGACCGCTGCTTCGCGGGCACCGCGTCGCGTCTGAAGGGGTGCGGCTTCGACCAGGTCGCCGAGGAGTCCCGCCGACGCCACGAGCTCGCATACCCCCGGCGTGACCACGAAGACACCGGCCAGGACCACCCGCAGCTCTCCAACCCCGGCGAGTACCACTGGCGGGCCGGCGGCGAGCAGCACGCCTACAGCCCGCCGGCGATCGCGTCGCTCCAGGTCGCGGCGCGCACCAACTCCCGCGGTGCCTACGAGCAGTTTGCCAGGCACGCCAACGACGATGCGCAGAACCGCTCGACCCTGCGCGGCCTGCTGCGTCTTAAGACCTTGTGCGAGGACCACGAACTCGACCGCGACGCGACAGCGCCGGATCGCGGGGCGACCGGCCCTATCCCGCTCTCTGAAGTCGAGCCGGCGGCGGAGATCGTCAAGCGGTTCCGCACCGGTGCGATGTCGCTGGGCGCGCTGAGCGAGGAGGCGCACGAGACGCTCGCGCTGGCGATGAACCGGATCGGTGGGCGGTCCAACTCCGGAGAGGGCGGCGAGGACCCCCGGCGTTACACGCTGGAGCAGTACGCCGACGGCTCGCCGATGTCCAAGCGCTCCGCGATCAAGCAGGTCGCGTCGGGACGGTTCGGCGTGACGTCGGGCTACCTCGCCAGCGCGGACATGATCCAGATCAAGATCGCCCAGGGCGCAAAGCCCGGCGAGGGCGGCCAGCTGCCCGGCTTCAAGGTCAACGACACGATCGCCACGCTGCGCTACGCGACGCCGGGCGTCGGGCTGATCTCCCCGCCGCCGCACCACGACATCTACTCGATCGAGGACCTCAGCCAGCTCATCTTCGACCTGAAGAACGCCAACCCCGAGGCGGACATCAGCGTCAAGCTCGTGTCCGAGGTCGGGGTCGGCACGATCGCGACCGGTGTGTCCAAGGCGCACGCCGACCACATCCTGATCTCCGGGCACGACGGCGGGACGGGTGCATCGCCGCTGACGAGCGTGAAGCACGCCGGGCTCCCCTGGGAGCTGGGGCTCGCGGAGACGCACCAGACGCTTGTTCTTAACGACCTGCGCAGCCGGGTCCGGCTCGAGACCGATGGCGGGATGAAGACCGGGCGCGACGTGGTGATCGCCGCGCTGCTCGGGGCCGAGGAGTACGGCTTCTCGACCGCTCCGCTTGTCGCGGTCGGCTGCATCATGATGCGCAAGTGCCACCTGAACACCTGCCCCGTCGGCGTGTGCACGCAGGACCCGGTGCTCCGCCGTAAGTTCACCGGCCAGCCCGAACATGTGATCAACTACCTCTTCCTCGTGGCCGAGGAAGCCCGGCGGTACATGGCCCGGCTCGGCGTGCGGACGATCGACGAGATGATCGGCCGGGTCGACCTGCTCGACGCCCGCGCTGCGATCCGGCACTGGAAGGCCGACGGGCTGGACCTGTCGCCGCTGCTCCGACCCGCGACCCCGCCGGCCCACCGCACGAACGTCGGCGTCCGCAAGCTCATCGAACAGGACCACGCGCTGGACAAGCAGCTCGACCGGCAGCTCCTGGAGGCCTGCGCCCCGGCGATCGAACGCGGCGAACGCGTCGAGTTCACTGGCGCGATCACCAACCTCGACCGCGCCGTCGGCACGATGCTCTCCCACGCGATCAGCAAGCGCTACGGCGACACGGGCCTGCCCGACGACACCCTCGCGCTCAGCTTCCGCGGCAGCGCCGGCCAGTCCCTGGGGGCGTGGCTCGCGCCGGGGGTGTCGCTGACCGTCACGGGCGACGCGAACGATTATGTCGGTAAGGGCCTGTCCGGCGGGCACCTGGTGGTCCGCCCGCCCGCCGACGCCGGCTTCGTGCCCGAGCACCAGATCATCGTCGGCAACGTCGCGCTGTACGGCGCCACCCGCGGGCAGGCGTACATCCGCGGCATCGCCGCCGAACGATTCGCCGTCCGCAACTCCGGCGCGCGGGCCGTCGTCGAGGGTGTCGGCGACCACGGCTGCGAGTACATGACCGGCGGCCGCGTCGTCGTCCTCGGGCCGACCGGGCGCAACTTCGCCGCGGGCATGTCCGGCGGCATCGCCTACGTCTGGGACCGCGACGGCGAGTTCACCGCCCACTGCAACACCGAGATGGTCGAGCTTGAAACCCTCGAGCACGGCCAGGACATCATGGAGCTGCTCGGCCTCATTCAGCGACACATGCTGCTCACCCAGTCCACCGTCGCCGAGCACCTGATCGAGAACTGGTCGCGTCTGCAGAGCCAGTTCATCAAGGTCATGCCCATCGACTACCGGCGGGTGCTCCAGCAACGCAAGAAACAGCTCGCGCCCGCCCCCGAGGTTGGCCATGCATAGGACGACGCCCCCACCGATGCATATCGATCAACACTACCCCGCGACGACGCGAGCCGGCAACGCCTTGACTCTGGAAGGGGGGAGCCGACATGGGTAAGCCCACCGGGTTCCTCGAGTTTGAGCGCGAGCCGATGCCCTCGCGGGCGCCGCTGGTCCGGCTCAACGATTTCTACGAGGTCTACGAGCGCGCGAGCGACCGCACCCTGCGCGAGCAGGGGGCACGCTGCATGGACTGCGGCGTGCCGTTCTGCCAGTGCGACACCGGCTGCCCAATCGACAACCTGATCCCCGAGTGGAACGACCTGGTCTACCAGCAGCGCTGGAAGGACGCGTATCACCGGCTGGTGCGGACCAACAACTTCCCCGAGTTCACTGGGCGGATCTGCCCCGCGCCGTGTGAGAGCGCGTGTGTCCTGGGTATCAGCGACCCGCCGGTGACGATCAAGTCCATCGAGTGCGCGATCATCGACAAGGCGTTCGAGGAGGGCTGGGTCCAGCCCCGCCCGCCGAAGGAGCGCACGGGCAAGCGCGTCGCCGTTGTCGGCTCGGGCCCGGCCGGGCTCGCCGCGGCGGACCAGCTCAACAAGGCGGGCCACCACGTCACCGTCTTCGAGCGCGACGATCGCGTCGGCGGCCTGTTGATGTACGGCGTGCCGAACATGAAGCTCGACAAGCGCACGGTGCAGCGCCGCGTCGACCTGCTCGCGGCCGAGGGCATCACCTTCCGCACGAACTGCAACATCACCGACGGCCGGCCGGAGACCGATGCCTGCTCGCATCACGGCATGGCGGGCGACGCCGAGACGATCGATGCGCAGACCCTCCGCGACGAGTACGACGCCGTGCTCCTCGCCTGCGGCGCGCTGCGCGGCCGCGATCTGGACCAACTTCCCGGCCGCGACCTCGACGGCGTGCACATGGCGATGACCTACCTGCACAAGTCCACCAAGTCCCTGCTCGACTCCAACTTCGCCGACGGCGACTACCTCGACGCGAAGGGCAAGCACGTCGTCGTCATCGGCGGCGGCGACACGGGCACGGACTGCATCGCCACCGCGCTCCGCCAGGGCTGCGCGTCGATCACCAACATCACCCGCCGCGAACGCGAGCCGGATGAGCGCGACGCCGAGCACCCCTGGCCCGGGCCGACCGGCACGTACTTCATCGACTACGGCCACGCCGAGGGCATCGCCAGGTTCGACCGCGACCCACGCCGCTACGCCATCCTGCCCAAGGCCTTCATCGGCGACGCCGACGGCAGGCTCACGCACATCCGCGTCGCCACGCTCGACTGGTCGACCGACCCCGAGACCGGAAAGGCGGTCAGCGCCGAACGCCCCGGCAGCGAGCAGGACCTGCCCGCCGACTACGTCTTCCTCTCCATCGGGTTCACCGGCCACGACACGCCGGCGCTCTTTGATCGGCTGGGGGTCGAGACCCACCGCGGCACCGCAACGACGCCCGAGGGCCGGTACACCACCAGCGTGCCGGGCGTCTTCGCCGCGGGGGACGTTCGCCGCGGCGCGTCGCTGGTCGTCTGGGCCATCGCCGAAGGAAGGGGTGCCGCCCGCGCGATCGATGCGCACCTGATGCGCCGCACGGCCCTGCCCGCGCCCGGCGTCACAGACGCGGACGCCAACCTGATGTCCTCCGCGGGGTAGCGTGGCCGCACGCTGGGCGGGAGTGAATTGTTCACCACGGGGTTAAAAACCACAGGCCGCCTGGTGGTGGACGGGCGGCCCGTGGGGGGTGGGGACTGGTTGTAGGATCGAGGGGTAAGGATTGAGGCGCGAGTGGGGGGAGCGTTGAGCATGATTGGATCGAGAGGAATCGCCCCTCGATCCTCACCTCTCGCGCCTCATTCGATCCGGCGGACGGCGATGAGCTGGGCCTTGTCGCCGGCCTGGCGGACGTTGGCCCGGCTGAACACCGCGACGACGCGGGCCGACTCGACCGCGCCCGCGCCGAAGTTGCCCTCGGGGAAGCCCTGCACGACCAGGTACACCGCGAACACATCGCTCCGCGTCGTGCACACCTCGTTGAGCCACTTGGCCAGCATCAGGTCTTCTTCCCGGTCGCCGGTGATGTTGTCGGCCAGGAACGTGCCGCCGGAGGTCATCCCCCCGACCTGGTGGTCGTTCCAGTCGGGCTGGGGGGTCATGCCGGCGAGGTCTGCGCTGAGCAGCTCGTACAGCTCGCCGGTGTAGGCGATGCCCGGCTGGGAGTTCGACCGCGATGTCGCGGGTCGGGGGATCGGGCTGTCTCGGAAGTTGAAGATCCGCTGGGCCACCGCGGCGCGCTGGGTGATTGTCGGGAAGGGCAGCGCACCGATTAGCGTGTTGAGCGACGCCGTGTTGAGGTTGATCTTGCCGGGGACGTAGACCTCGTCGTAGTCGGGTGTTCCGCCGGCCGTGACGTCCACGCCGTCGCCGTCGAGGTCGAACCCGTCGACCGCGGGGCTGTGGGTCGTCAGCCGTTCGAGCAGCAGCACCGCGTGCGGCACGTTCAGGGACGGCGAGATGTTGCTGATGACCGGCGCGGTCGAGGCCCGGTAGTCCATCATCAGGTTATCCAGCCGGGCGACGCCCGCCGTCTGGATCGCCGTCGCGAGCGTGGTGTTCGCGGTGCCCGGGTCGTTGGGCCCGATCACCGGGATGGTCAGCACGTCCGCGACATAAGGGATCCGGCCGTCGTTGTCGGTCGCCGAGGTCTGCTTGTCCAGGAACAGCCACTGCATGTCCCCGGTGTTCCAGTCGCCGACGAACTGCCCGCCGGCGACGGTGGGCTCCCGGGTCTTGGAGGTGTTGCCGGCCTGGATCATCGTGTTGTCGTAGCTCTCCGGCTCGTCGGTCAGGGCGCCGAAGTCGCTCGGCTCGCACTGCAGCAGGTTGACCCCGTCCGCGCCGTGGTAGCTGTGCTGGATGTAGAACGCGTTGTTCGCCCCGCCGGGGAGCGGCGCGGCGACCATCGAGTTGGTCGTCTCCCAGCCGTTGGGGATGTTCTCCACCGCCTCCACGACCACGCCGCAGTACGGCCAGGCCAGCGTCGTGCCCGTGCCCTGGTCCTCGCCGCGGAGCTCGACCTGCACCGGCGTCGTGCCGATCGGCCAGGCGTCGGCGATCTCGCTGTCGATGTCGTCGCCCACGGGGGTGTAGCCGTTGAGCATGTCCTCGCCACGGCCGTTGAAGTAGATGAACATCGCCGCGCCGGGCTGGAGCAGGTTGTCCGCCGGGACGCCCGGGAACGTGCTCAGCTCGCCGCCGGTCCCGCCGAACGCGACGCCATCGACATAGAGGAAGACGTTCTCCAGCGACACGGGCTTGCGGAACGGGTTACGCAGCTCGATCATGTAAGTCGCCGTCGGTCCGCCAGCCGAGTATTGATGGGTCCAGACGCCCGAGCCGATCGGCGTCTCGGCGCTGGCGACGGTACGGTAGAACCGTTGCACATACACCTCACTGACAAACGGCAGGGCCTCCATCCCCGTCTGCCCGTTGTGCGTGGTGAGCTGGTTGTCCGGGTCGCGCAGGTCCACGATGTTCACCGCGAGCTGCGCGGCGAACTCGGCCGCGCTGCCGCCGAAGTGCCCGAAGTTTGTCGCGTCGAACGTGCCGTTGGCGAGGATCGTGTCCTGGATCACCTCGGCCAGGTCGGCCAGCGAGCTGTGGTTGATGTCCGCGCGGAGGATCCGCTCGCCCGTGCCGTCGCTGTCGTGGTCCGGGCCGATGAGCGTCGTCGCCGTGCCGACCGGCGGGGCGATCACCATCACACCGCTCTCGGTCGTGAACAGGATGCGCGGGTTGCGGTTGGTGTAGAAGTTTGCGCGGCTCCCGGAGTGGATCCCGGCGGGCGTGTCGTCGAAGACGAACTCGGCGTTGTCACGCCGCAGCAGCGTCGGCATGTCGTCTTCCAGCGGTGTCGCCACGGCGGGGTTGTTCAGGCCGTTCTTGTACAGCAGCTCGAGCAGGTCCGACTGGCCATACCGGTCGTTGGGGTCGTAGCTGGGGTTGGTCGCCTGGTTGACCAGGGCGTTGTTGACCAGCGACGCGCCGTTGAGCCAGAAGTGCCGGCGTTCGTCCGTCGCGTCGCCCCAGGCCACGGGCACGGTCGCCGTGCCGCCGTAGCGCTGCGCGATCGTCTGGTTGACTTCGTTGACGGCAGTGGCCACCGTCGTCCCGCCGTTCACCGCCAGGAGCGCCGCGAGGCCGGTCGCGTCCACCTCGGTCGGGCTGTCGCCCCGGGGGTTGCCGACGATGTTGCCGGCCCCGTCGGTCATGCCCAGCGCGGTGTTGAGGTTGACCTTCGAGGACAGGTCGATGATCCGGATCGCGTAGACGTAGCGCTTGCCGGCGATCTCCGCGGCCGGGCAGTACGCCCACAAGCTGTCGCCGATCCCGTCGCCGTCGGCATCGACGAGGTAGGGCTCGGTCACATCGACATCCGTCACCATGAAGGCGGTCGAGGCGACCTCGCCGGGGTTGGCCTGGCCGAGCGTGGTCAGGTCGTTCGTGCCGACATTCAGGAACCGCCCGGTCAGGTCGCTGAGGTGCGGCCAGACGATGGGCACCCCGCCGGGGGGCATCGCAAACGCCTCGGCCAGCCACGGGTCGTCGTAGACCCCGCCCTGCGCGACGCCGGCGCTGCCGTCCACGAACACGACCGGCCGCTGCGCGACGGTGCTGTCCGTCCAGGCGTAGTCGAACGGCTCGTCGCCGCCGCCGTCGGTCCCGGCGCTGCCGGCGTGGTTGAAGAAGTTGCCGTTGTCGTCGTACAGGTCCTGCGCGAGGACGACGGCGACCTCGTTGAGGACGGAGTTGATGGCGATGTCGATATGCTCGCCGCCGGTGTCGATGCGCTCGAACCGGGTGATCTGCACGAACGTCGCGCCGAGGATCGCCATGAGCACGATGGAGACGATCACGAGGATGATCGCCGAGCCGCGCCGGTCGCACCGGAAGCGGTTGGCCCGGGGGGCGGGCGCGTCGCGGCGGGGCGTGGCGGTCGGGGTTTCTTCAAGGCAATGCAAGGTCGTCATGGCAAGACTCCCTGGGGGGTGTTGGGTGGCACAGGCGTCCCGCCTGTGTGGTGCGGCGGGCCCACAGGCGGGATGCCTGTGCCACCGCGGGGGGCGCAACGCCTACGGCCGGGGCACGCGGATGATCTGCTCGAAGTACCGCCCGGAGACGATGGCCTCGTCGGCTTCGTCGAACAGGTCGCCGGGGCCGTTCACCGTGCCGTCGCCGTTGTCGTCGTCGTTGCTGAAGCCGTCGGCCCGGCGGAAGTTCGCGTTGCTCTCCAGCCGGCCCGGCGCGTCGTGCAGCCGGTAGCGGATGCGGATCATGTACGGCCACTTGCTGTTGTCGACATCGCCGTTGCCCGGCGTGGTCTCGGTGTAGGCCTGGTCGTCCTCGTACCGAAAGATGAACGCCGTCGAGCCGTGGGCGGAGGCGGTCACGTCCACCACCGGCGAGGGCACGGTCGAGCCGGTCCACTCGGTGCCCGACCAGGGGTCGACGCCGAGTTGGGCCAGCGCATCAAAGTCGTACCAGTAGATCGGGTCGCCGTTAGCCTCGGTACCGGTGTTGTCGTCATCGGAGGGGTCGGCCGTGCCCTGGTCGTTCACGCGGTCGATCTCGCCGTCGTTGTTGGCGTCGGCGGCGAACTGCACGATGAACTCCGAGCAGTTGGGCGCGAAGATGCCGTGGAGCTGGCCGATGGGCTCGGCCTCGAAGTCGGTGCTGGCGGGGATCGGGTTGACCCGCAGGCGCTCGTCAATGTGCGTCAGGAAGAGGTAGTTGTTCTCGATGTCCGCGGGGGTCAGCGGCGTCGTCGTGTTATTGGGGTCCAGGTACCGATCGACGAAGCCGTACAACGGCGCGGTCAGCGGCGCCGACGCGGGGCGGTGGACCACGTCGCAGAAACCGAGATACATCGGATAGGCACCGCTGGGGTTGGCCTGAACCAACTCGGCCACCCGGGGCGTGTCGACGAACCAGTCGGCGTTACCGTTCTGCAGGATCGTGTTCCCCAGCCGGTCCGTCGGGTTGAACAGCACCGCCTGCCGGGTGAGGATCCAGTCGTTGGCCAGGCGGTCGAGCCCGGAGCTGCGGTCCCAGCCCAGCTCGACCCAGCCGGCCAGGTCGCTGCCGTCGCGGTTGGTGCGTCGGCCGTGCGAGTACCGCACCAGGGCGTAGGGCGAGGAGTAGTCCGTGCCGTACTGCGTCTCGTCGCGCGGCGCGCTGCCGCGGAACCGGCGGACCTTGCTGTCGGTCGTGGTAGCGCTCGCCATGAACACGAGTTGGTCCACCCGGAAGGTTTCCAGCGACTCGCTGCCGTCGCGGCGGAGGACCTGCGACTGGACCCGGTGGTTGATGATCACGATGTACCCGCCGCCCTCGGGCGCGGGGTTGTTCGCGTTCGGCCCGAGCATCGCCGAGGCGTCGATGGTGAAGCGGTCCTGCACGGCCCGGGCGTTGGCGAGGACGGCGCTCTGGCGGACGCCGTCGGACACGGCGCGGGTGGTCGAGTTGAACAGGTTGTCGATGAGGAACAGCATCAGCGCCAGCAGCGACACCGCGACCAGCAGCTCGACGATGGTGAAGCCCCGCCGGGCGGGTCGGCGTCGGCGGGTCGTGTTCGTGGGGGCGTGGCGTGTCATGCGTTCGGTTCCGGTCGGTGGGGGGCCGGGGGGAGCGGGTCTTGATGCGCGGGCGGTCGTCGGCGGCTTACGGACTGACGATCGTCTCGAAGGAGAACGTCTCGACGCCGATGGCCTCGTCGTGGAAGTAGACCTCACCCGAGGCCGGGGCGGTGATGAGCGGCGGGTTCCCCGTGTTCCACTCGCCGGTCTTGCCGTCGATAGTGATGTACGGCGTGCCGTTCTCGGTGGGGATGCCGAACGTGAGCCCAGCCAGCACGTCGTTGTAGTTCTGGCCGTCCTCGCGGTCTACGACCAGGATGAACCCTTGCCACGATGGGGACGCCGGGCTGCCGCCGGAGTCGCGCACGAAGAAGAACACAAACTGGTCGCGGTCGTTCCAGACGGCCTCGGTGGTCGGGAAGCTGCGCGAGTCGAGCGGGAAGCGGTCAAAGAACGTGGTCGGGGTCACCGCGCCGAACGGGCCGGGGCCAGCGCCCACGGGCATGACCACGTTGTTGCCCGACGCGGGATTCGGGTGGTACATGCCGAGGTCGGTATCGGGATCGCCCTGGAGGTAGGTCAGCCCGATGGCCTCAATCGTCGCGCGGGCGTTGGTGGACGCTTGCTTGGCGAGGATGTCGTCGGCGGTCTCCTTCTGGAGCAGGGCACCGACGGGGAACAGCGAGGCGACGGCGATCATGCCGATGGCGAACACGCCGATCGAGATCAGGACCTCGGCGAGGGTAAAGCCCGCGCGTCCGCGCGGCCGGCGGGGGGTGGGGATCAACATGGTTATTCCTTCCCTTCGTCACGCATGGCGACGCCGGTGTTGGGGCTGAAGAACAGGGGCGTGCCGTTGGCGCGGAGCCAGTCGTACCCGGTCGAGCCCACGCCGTAGACCCCGCCGCCGGAGAAGTCGAAGCCGGCGGCCTTGGCCTCCTGCAGGTCGTAGATGATGACGCCGACGACGGTCTCGATGGCCTCGAAGGGCAGGTGGCGGACGAGGGCGGTGGCGTCGGGGTCTTCGTTGTTCGCGCCCGGGCCGCCGTCCCAGTCGGCGGGGTCGTAGCCACCGGCGACCGACCCGCGGTCCGAGCCGGTGTATTCCCCGTTAAAGTTTGCGTCGTAGTAGATGACGCGGGTGCCGCCGCCGGTGTCGGCCCCGGGGATCATCTGGCCATCACGGTTGTAGGCGATGGCGAAGGGTGGTGCGATCAGTTGCGCGCCTGCGCCATTGCGGTAGATGCCGGCCAGCCCAACGCCCTGGGGGATGGAGATGTAGTCAAGGTCGCGTCGGCCGCGATTGGCGACGCGGTAGTCGGCATAACCGTTGAGGCGCTGGGTGTAGGACTCCAGGAAGTTCCCGCCGTTGTCTTCAGCTCGCTGGTCGTTGATGACGATGCGGACCTCGCCGGTGGGGCAGAAGATCGCGGCGGTGCCGGAGTAGTCGGCGAAGGGGACGGGGGCGACCGGGTCCGAGCCGAGGTCGGCCTGGGGCAGGGAGGCGGTGGACCAGGCGCGGGCGACGTCGCTGGCGAGGGAGACGGTGTTGAGGCCGGCCTCGATCCGGCTGCCGCCCTTGAGCGCGCCGACGACGGGGAAGATGATGATCATCATGATCGCGATGATCGCGACCGAGGTGAGCAGCTCGACCATCGTGAAGCCGGGCCGGCGGCGGTAAGGTTGGGGGGCGGTGCGTTGGGTCATGGGTCAGCTCCCCAGCTCGAGGGTGGTGATGTCGTCGTCGGTGCCGAAGTCGCCGTCCTTGCCCGCGGAGACGAAGAAGGGCGAGCGGTTGAGGGGCAGCAGGTTGTTGTTGATGCCGTCGAAGCTGCCGGTCTGGTCGTTGCCGTTGCGGTAGAGGACCTCGTTCTCCCACGGGTCGCGGAGTTCGAGGAAGCCGTCGCCGTCGCTGTCGACCAGGGCGCCGCGCCCCTGCGCCGCGGCGCGGAGGGCCTCGGCCGACTCGTCAAAGAGGAAGCAGGCGACGACGAAGCGCTCGGACGAACTGAGCCCGGCCGCGCTGGCCGCGCCGGTCGCGCCCGGGGCGTTCTGTGCGAAGGTGCCGCTGCCCCAGTCGATGGGCTGGTTGTTGATGTGGTTCAGGTCGATACCAAACCCCGACTGGGACTTGAACTCTTCCTGAGCCCCGAGCAAGGCCCGCATCATGGACTGTGTGCGGTTCTGCGTCGCGGCACCCTGTGCAAGCAGGGCCCCGCCGGCGACGAGCCCGACGAGCAGGGCGATGATGCTGATGACCACGAGGATCTCGATCAGCGTGAAGCCCGCCTGCCGACGCGGCCGGGGACGGCCCATAACCCGGTTTTCAGCAGCAACAGGGCAATAGACACCCGGATTTCGGCGTGCTCGAGGTTGCCCGGTCGGCCGATTGTGGGGCGGGGTGTGGGTCATCATCGGGGGGCTCGCTTGGCCTGGAAACAGGCGAAAATGCAGGGATTTGCCGGGGTTTTCCGGCGTGTGTCGGCCGGCGCTTACCCCACGCCGCCGACATGCCCCGCAGGGCAGCTCTTATCCTATCGAATCGGCCGACCGGATACCAGCCCCTGATTAAAAAAACTTATGCTGCCGGTCGGGCAAACCCGCCCCTGACTGCTGGTGCAGGGGGCCTACTCATCCGGGATCGGGCCCGCGGGCCGGCCCTGGAGCAGGACCCGCTCGATCCAGCGGTCGTCCCAGCCGAAGAGCAGGCCGGCCAGGGGGTCCACGGCCGAGGTGGGGGCGGTGAACAGGGTTCGCTTGGTGTCGGCGTCGGGACAGACGAGGACCAGGTCGGCCATGGCCCCGAGCGCGAGCCGGCCGGCGTCGGGCCAGTGCAGGGCCCGGGCGTTGCCGGCCGTGATCCGCCACCAGGCCTGCGCCGCGGTCGGCACGGTCTCGGGCCCGCGGCCGGCGTCGCTGATGCGCAGGGCCCCGGCCGTCTCCAGCATGGCGCGGGCGACCCGCACCATCGACACCTCGTACCCCGCGCCGATGTCGCTGCCCAGCGCCATCCCCGCGCCCGACGCGAGCACCCCCGACGCGTCGAGCCGGCCGGACATTAGGAAGCTGTTCGCCAGCGGGCAGTGCGCGACCGCGCCGCCGGACTCGGCCAGGGCCGACAGGTCCGCCCCGCCGAGGTAGATGCCATGCCCGAAGACCGAGCGCGGCCCCAGCAGCCCGGCCGCGCGGTAGACGTCCAGGTACCCCTGCCCGTCGAACAACTCGCCGACGAGCACGCACTCGGCCCGCGTCTCCGCCAGGTGCGTCTGCACCAAGGCACCCGTCGCCCGCGCGAGTGCGCCCGCGCCCTCCAGCAGCGCCGCGCTGCACGCCGGGGCGAACCGGGGCGTGATCGCCGCGCTCACCCGCCCGTCGGTTGGATAAGCGGACTGCAGCGCCGCGGCCTCCTCCAGCAGTTGCCCCGCCGGCCGGCACAGCGCTTCCGGCGCTCCGCGGTCCATCAGCACCTGGCCGATGTGGGCGCGCACCCCGGCCCGTTGTGCTTCGTCCAGCGCGGCCCGCGCGCCCTCGGCATGGACCGTCGCGTAGGCCGCGAAGCCCGTCGTCCCGGCGCCCAGCATCCGGCGCACCGCCGCGCGCGTGTCCCGCCGCGCGGTGTCGGTGTCCGCCCACCGCATCTCGGCCGGGAACGTCACGCGCTCGAGCCAGTCCAGCAGCCCCAGCCCGTGCGCCCCGATGATGCCGAACTGCGGCAGGTGCATGTGCGCATCGATGAACCCGGGGCAGACCACACTACCCGTGCCCCCCGCGTCCGCATCGTCGGGGATGTCGCCCTCAACGACCTCGGCGATGACGCCGCCCTCGATGCGAAGCCAGCCGGGCGCGAGGCGGACCCGCTCGCCGCCGAACGCTGCCTGGGCCGGGTCGGGAAGCATCAAGTGGCCGGCGATCTTCATACGGGCAGTCTATCGCGCCACCGTCGGCGGCCCGCATGAACCCGTATGCATCAGTGGCTAAACTGCCCTGTCTGTTCCCCGCCGCCCGCGAGCCCCGCCATGCCCGAAGCCAAGCCCGTCGTCGCCGTCATCATGGGATCGAAGTCCGACTGGCCGACGATGCAGCACGCCGCCGCGTTGCTGGAGCGTTTCGGGGTGGCGTACGAAGCGAAGGTGGTGAGCGCGCACCGGACGCCGGACGTGATGAACGCGTTCGCGGCGGGTGCGGAGGACGCGGGGCTGGAGGTGGTCATCGCCGGGGCCGGCGGCGCGGCGCACCTGCCGGGGATGGTCGCGGCACAGACGACGCTGCCGGTGCTGGGCGTGCCGATCCAGAGCCGGGCGCTCAGCGGGTGGGACTCGCTGCTGTCCATCGCGCAGATGCCCGGCGGGGTGCCGGTGGGCACGCTGGCGATCGGCGACAGCGGGGCGAAGAACGCGGCGCTGCTGGCGGTCGCGATCCTCGCCAACAACGGCCGGCCGGAGCTGCGCGCGGCGCTGCACGCCTACCGCAAAGAGCAGCACGACACGGCGGTGAACAGCACCCTCGACTGACTCACCGGCTGTGCCCAGCCGTGCGGTACGACTCCAACAGCTCGGTCAGCTCCGCGACGAGGTCGGGGTGGTCGGACCAGACGTTGTGTTGCTCGGCCGGGTCGTTGGACAGGTTGTAGAGTTGGCCGCCGATGTCCGCGGGGACGTCGCCCTGGCCGGGCACGCGGTTGCGCGGGGCGGTGAACCCGCCGGAGCCGAGCTGGTCGACGATGAGCTTCCATTCGCCGCGGCGGATAGCGAACGTGCCGTTGAGCGAGTGGTGGACGACCGCTTCGCGCAGTCCCTGCGCGTCGTTTTCGCCGAGCAACACCGGGAGGAAGCTGATGCTGTCTTCGCCGGGGAAGTCCTCGGGGAGCTTGCCGAGCGCGTCGGCGAGTGTCGCGATGAGGTCGGTCGTGCAGACGAGCCGGTCGCTGACCGCGCCCCCCTCGACCCGGGCCGGCCAGCGGACGATGAACGGCACGCGGTGGCCCGCCTCGTAGATGTCGGCCTTCTGCCCCCGCCAGCCGTTGTTCGCGTCGTGCCCGAACTCGGCGATCTGCGCCTCGGGCCAGTGCGAGCCGTTGTCGCTGGTGAAGATGACGATCGTGTTTTCCGCCAGCCCGTTGCGGTCGAGCGCGGCGAGGATGCGGCCGACCGACCAGTCGGTCTGCGCGACGAAGTCGCCGTACCACCCGACCTCGGTGTCGCCCTGGAACTCGGGCGTCGGCATCCACGGCGTGTGCGGGGCGGGGAGGGGGAAGTAGAGGAAGAAGGGGCCGTGGTCACGAGCCGCCGCGCTTTCGACAAACGCCACCGCCTGCTCGGTACACGCGGGCACGGCGTCATAGAAATCAAACCCCGGCGCGATCGGCCCGGCCCGCCAGTACCCGCCGCCGCCGTCCCACCGTCGTCGGCTGCCCTCGGTGTGCTCGGTCGGTGGCTGCTGCGCGGCGCCGTCGACCAGCCAGAGGTATGGCCCCATGTCCAGCGACGCGGGGATCAGGTAGCAGTGGTCGAAGCCGAAGTGGCCCGGTCCACGCTCGACGGGTGCTTCATAGTCGACCGCGCCGGCCGGGTGGTGGTTCGCGTTGATCTCGCTGCCGTCGGTGGACTGCCAGTCCCAGCCGAGGTGCCACTTGCCGATCGCCGCGCTGGTGTAGTCATAGCCCTCGAGCATCGACGCGATCGTCGTGCGGTCCGCCTCGATCAGCGCCCTTGCCCACCCGTTCCACAGCACGCCCTGTTTGAGCCGAGACCGCCAGCAGTACCGGCCGGTCAGCACGCCGTAGCGCGTCGGCGTGCAGACCGACGAGTTGGTGTGCGCATCGGTAAAGCGCATCCCCTCGCGTGCCAGCCGGTCGATGTGCGGCGTGGGGATTTTGGAATCCGGGTTGTAGCAGGTCGGGTCGCCCTGTCCCAGGTCGTCGCAGAGGATGACGATGATGTTGGGCCGGTCGGCACTGCCCTGCGCCAGCGCGGGCCAGGCCCACAAGGCGAGCAGGAGGGCGGCGGCGAGCTTGGTTTTCGTATACATGCGTAATGCCCTTGTGATTTGTCTGTTGCGCGCTGGATCACCATCGCGCCGCAGTCGGCGTGTCCTGGACACTATGGCCGATCCTCCCGCGCCGCGCGCATCGCCCCGGCACCGCGCCAGGGCAGGACGCCGACGGTGCCCGCCCATTGCTGCCACTGCCGGGCCAGCGACTCCACCACTTCGGGCCGGTCGCCGGCGAGGTCGTGCCGCTCGGTCCGGTCGTTGGCGAGGTCGTACAACTCCCAGCGGGTGTGGTCGCCGGCGTGTCGGCGGACGAGCTTCATGCTGCCGACGCGGATGGCCGCGTTGCCCTCGTGCTCCCAATACATCGCCCGCTCGGCGAGGGGCGCATCGTCGGTCCATGCGCCCAGCAGCGAGACCCCCGCGGTCGCCGGCCGGTCGTCGGGCGGGATGCGTGCGGCGTCGAGCAGCGTCGGCATCACGTCCGGCAGGTAGCCGGACTGGTCGCGGAAGCCGCCGAGGCCGTCGCCATCCATGCCCGCCGGCCAGTGGACGATCGCCGGGGTCGCGATGCCGCCCTCGTGTACGTAGTGCTTGTACAGGCGGTAGGGCGTGTTGCTCGCGTTGGCCCACATCTGCCCGACGGTGAGGAAGTAGCCGCGCTCGGTCTCGAGTTCTTCCGCGGGCCCGCCGCCGAACCGCCCGCCCTCGGCGCACCCGCCGTTGTCGTTAAAGAACAGGATCAGTGTGTTGTCCAGCTCGCCCATCGCTTCGAGCTGCGCGACGACCCGGCCGATGTTCTGGTCCATCCGGTCGATCATCGCGGCGTAGATCGCCATGCGGAGCGCGAGCTCCTCCTGCTGTGCCGGCTCGAGCGTGTCCCAGGCCGGGCCGTCGCGCTCGGAGAGTCCCCAGCCCTCGTCGATGACGCCCAACTCGCGCATCCGCGCGATGCGTTCTTCACGCAGCGCATCCCACCCGGCGGTGTAGCGCTCGCGGTAGCGGTCGATGTCTTCCGCGGGCGCCTGGATCGGCCAGTGCGGAGCGGTGTAGGCGAGGTAGAGGAAGAACGGCTGCGCATCGTCGTGTGCTTCGGCCTCGTCGAGGAAGGTGAGCGCGTAGTCGGTGACGGCGTCGGTGAAGTAGAAGTCTTCGCCCGTTGCGATCGGGTCGTTGCCCAGCGTCATCCCGCGGTTGCCGAAGGGCTGGAAGAAGTTGGTGGCGCCGGCGAGCAGGCCGTAGAACCGGTCGAACCCGCGTTGCAGCGGGTACTGCGAGGGGTCGTCCATCCCCAGGTGCCACTTGCCGGCCATGAGGGTGGTGTAGCCCGCGTCGCGCAGCACCTCGGGGAGGGTTGTGACACCGGCGTCGAGGTGGCCCTGATAGGCGGGGGTGCCGAAGTCGCCGTGGTCGTTGCCCGGGGCGTTGGTCATGTGGCCGATGCCGGCCTGGTGGGGGTGGAGCCCGGAGATCAGCGACGCGCGGGTGGGGCAGCAGCGCCCGGTGTTGTAGAACTGGCGGAGGCGGACGCCGTGGGCCGCGAGCGCGTCGAGGTGGGGGGTGCGGACCTCGCCGCCGAAGCAGCCCAGGTCGGAGTAGCCCATGTCGTCGGAGAGGATGACGACGATGTTGGGGACCGGTGGTTCGGCACCGCCCTGCGCGGACGCGATCGGGGCGGCAGCGAGGAGCAGGGCGAGGGCGGCGATCGGTCGTAGGCGCATGCGGGTCTCCGTTGAGGCGACGCGGCCCCACGGCCGATCTTACGCGGCGGGGGCTCTGTCAGTGCTTCGCCTCGCCGCGCGTGCGGATGAGGCGGAGCTGCTGCTGGAGTTTTTTTAGCTGCTCCTCGACAAGGACCAGTTCGTCCTCGACGCTGAGGTGGCCGGTCTCCTCCATACTCTTCTCGCGGGCCTCGGCGGCCTGCTCGTCGTGGGCTTCTTCCATCGAGTTAATGATGACCCCGATGAAAAGGTTGAGCATGATCATCGTGCCCAGCAGCACGAAGCTCACGAAGTACACCGCGCCGATTACCGGGCTGGCCTGGCTGTTGAATTGACCGGCGTAGGCCGCGCGGTCGCCGTCGCTGAACGGGTACCGGTCGCTGCCCCACATCTGGATGTACATGATGTCGGTCCAGTCCTCAAGCGTGACGACGCGGAACAGCGACAGCATCGACTTCTGCAGGTTGCCGAAGTGCACCGGGTCGTTGCCGCCCCACAGGAACACGCCCATCACCGCGTAGACGTAGAACATCAGCCCAAGCAAGATGCTGACGTATACCATCGAGGGCAGGGCTTTGATCAGCGAGCCGACGATGAGTTGCAGCCGTGGCACAGCGGTGATCAGACGCAGCGCCCGCATGATCCGCGCCAGCCGGAGCACCGCCGCGTACTGCGAGTCGACCGGCAGGAAGCAGACCGCGACGATCAGGAAGTCGAAGACGTTCCACGGGTCCAGAAAGTAGCGGTAGAAGTGCCGGCCGTGCTGCGCCATCTTGAGCACGGCCTCGATCGCGAACAGCCAGAGCACGACCTTGTCGAGGGTGTGCAGCAGGTGGCCGTGCCGCTCCATGACCGACGGGTAGGTCTCGATGCCGACGAGCACCGCCGCGATCACGATCAGCACCAGGATGGTGGTCTGGAACAGCGGTCCGGCGATGAACCGGCCCAGCGGGTTGTCGGGGTGGTCGTCGTGCATGGGGCGGCGACAGTCTAACGAAGCCCGGCTATGGCATGGCCGGGTGTGCCCCAATGCGGCGTTGGGTTCTGATCTGCGAAGAGAACGTGGCCCACTTGCCCGCCCGGCCTCCGGTAGAATGCCCCGCTACCCGCAGCCACGCGACGACGACGGAGACCCCCCGACATGGCCGGCCACAGCAAATGGGCAAACATCAAGCACCGCAAGGGGCGGCAGGACGCCAAGCGGTCCAAGGTCTGGAGCAAGTGCTCCCGCGCGATCATCGTCGCGGCGAAGAACGGCGGCAGCGGCGACCCGGCCATGAACCTCGCGCTCCGCTACGCCATCGAGGAGGCCAAGGCCCAGAACATGCCCAAGGACACCATCGCCAAGGCCATCGAGAAGGGCACCGGCGGCGGCGAGGGCAGCGACTACGAAGAAATCCTCTACGAGGGCTACGGGCCCAACGGCGTGGCCGTCATGCTCGAGATCCTCACCGACAACCGCAACCGCACCGCCGGCGAGGTCCGCAAGCTCTTCGAGAAGGGCGGCGGCAACCAGGGCACGTCCGGGTCGGTCGCCTTCAACTTCGAGCGCAAGGGCGAGGTCTACATCGACAAGGAACACGCCACCGAGGAGCGGCTCATGGAGACCGCCCTGGAGGCCGGGGCCGAGGACATCGCCGACGACGGCGAGGCCTGGCACGTCGTCTGCGACCCCAGCGACTTCATCGCGGTGAAGGAGGCGATCGAGTCGGCCGGGATCGCTATCGCCTCGGCGGGGGTCAACCAGATCGCGCTGAACACCGTCGCGTGTGCCGGCAAGGACGCGGAGAAGGTCCTGCGGATGATCGAGGCGTTCGAGGACCACGACGACGTGCAGAAGGTCCACGCGAACTTCGACATCTCCGACGACGAGATGGCCAGGCTGGACCTGGGGTAGCCCGGTCGACCGGTGGGCCCCTTGCCCCGTGCGCACGAAAACCGTGGAATCTGTGTGAACGGCCTTGGTTGAGTCAGGCCGGGGGGCTAAGATGGGTCGTTCCGTGCGTCTCCTTTCTCGACTCGACCCACGCGCATCACAGGGGTATGCCATGCGTCGTCCAATACACCGCGGCTTCACGCTGATCGAACTGCTGGTGGTGATCTCCATCATCGCCATCCTCATCGGGATCCTCCTGCCGGCCCTCGCGTCGGCGCGGAAGTCGGCCCGGCTGTCGCAGTGTGCCAGCAACCTGAAGCAGATCGCCACCGGGCTGAACACCTACGCGGTCGACAACCGCGAGCTGCTCCCCGCCTGCCGCAAGGACCTCTCCGCCGGCGTCCAGCAGGCCGTGCCCCAGACCACCAGCGGGATCCTCAGCGACCCGTTCGGCCCGACCGCGCCGTTCAACGACGTGGCCGGGGCGCTGTTCCTGCTCATCCGCAACGACTACCTCACGTCCTCGATCTTCGTGTGTCCATCGACCAAGGACGTCGCGGACACCTTCGAGGGCGGCTCGCCGAAGGAACGCATCAACTTCACGATCGTCGGGTCGAACATCGACGTCACCGACACCTCGAACCTGAGCTACGGCTACACCAGCCCGTACGAGTGGGACGACGGGTTCAACTACCAGCCCTACGTGCTGAACATGGACAAGCTCCAGAGCCAGTTCGCCATTGCTGCGGACGCCGGCCCGCCCTGCTGCGGCACGACCGACAGCTCGGGTAGCGCCGGCAAGCCCGGAAACTCGAACATCCACGACGAGGTCGGCCAGAACGTGGCCTACGGCGACGCGCACGTCTCCTTCGAGCAGACCTCATTCGCCGGCGTGCCCGAGCCGCTGTTCTCAGGCGGGACGCGCGGCAACCTGATCTACGCCTTCGACCCCACGTCATTCGCCAACAGCGATACCGACAGCGTGATCTTCCCCTCCCGCCGCGAGGGCCCGCCGTACTTCGGCAACGGCCCGAGCCGGTGAGACGGTGACAGCAGGACGGGCCGGCTCAGATGCGGCACTGATCGGCGACGTGGTGGACCTGTACGGTATTGGTCGTGCCGGGCACGCCCATCGGCCAGCCGCGGACCATGACGACCGGGTCGCCGGGCTCGGCCAGGCCGCGGTCCAGCAGCACCTGGTCGGCGTGGGCGAAGATCAGCCGGGCGTCGTCCGGCGGGTCGGCCAGCACGGGACGCACGCCGAACAGCAGCGCCAGCTTCCGCAGCACCGCCGGGTCCGGGCACAGCGCGATGATCGGCACAGTCAGCCGCATCTGGCTGAGGTAGCGCACGCCGCCGCCGGTCTGCGTCCACATGACGACACACTTCGCGCCCAGGTCGCGCACGATGACGGACACCCCGCGCGCCAGCGCCGCGGGCCGGTCCTTTGACGTGTAGCCCAGCGTGGGCAGCTCGGGGTGCCGGCGGCGCTCCTCGGCGCGGTAGGCCTCGGCCTGCGCGGCGGTGCGGGCCATGTAGTGCACCGCCTGCACGGGGTACTGGCCCACGGCCGTCTCGCCGGACAGCATCGTCGCGTCCGCGCCGTCGAGGATGGCGTTGGCCACATCGCCGACCTCGGCCCGCGTGGGTGTGGCGCTGGTAATCATCGACTCGAGCATCTGCGTCGCGACGATCGCCGGCTTGCCGTGGTCGTGCGCGGCCTTGATGATCTGCTTCTGCAGGATCGGCACCCGCGCGAGGTCCATCTCCACCCCCAGGTCCCCGCGCGCGACCATCACGCCCTCCGCGGCGCGGACGATGCCGTCCAGCTCGCGGATCGCCTGGGGCATCTCGATCTTCGCGATGATCGGTATCCGTGGCTGGCGCTGCGCGGCCGGCCGCTGCTGCGCCGCGTCCTTCAGCAGCGCCTTGAGCTCGTCGACGTCCGCGCCCTTGCGGACAAAGCTCAGCGCGAGGTAGTCGAAGCCGGCCTCCACGGCCCAGGCGGCGCACTGGCGGTCCCAGGCGGTGAGCGACGGCGCGGACAGGTCCGAGTCGGGCAGGTTGATACCCTTCTTGGCCGACAGCGTGCCGCCGACGGTGACGCCGCAGATCAGCCGGGGGTCGTCGGGGCGGCGGCCGTCCGTGTCGGGGTCGGCTGGGGTGACCTTGTCCGTGATAAGCATGCGGACCGCGCCGTCGTTGATGAGCAGGCGGTGGCCGGGCTGCGCATCATCGACCATCTCGGGGTAGGTCGTGCCGAGGGTGACCACGCCGGTCTCGGGGTCGCGTGACGCATCGACGTTCCGCCGGGTGATCTCGACGTGGTCGCCGGGCTGGACCTCGAGCGTGCCGCCCTCGACGCCGAGCATGCGGATCTTCGGGCCGCTGAGGTCGCCCAGCGCCGCGACGTGTTCGCCGGCCTGTTCGCCGGCCTCGCGGACGACGGCGAGGGTCTTGGCGAACTGGTCGATCGTGCCGTGCGAGAAGTTGATGCGGAACACCCGGACGCCTTCCTCGATCAGGCGGACGGCGGTGGGCACGTCCGCGCTGGCCGGGCCCAGCGTCGCGAGGATCTTGGTCAGGATGGGGTGCTTGGCGTGGTCGGGCATCGGGGTCCTCGGTCGGCGGGTCGTCCCGCACTACATCGGCCGACCCGCCGGGCCGCCGACACCCGCGGGGGCCGGGCCGGGCACGTCCGAAGAAAACACCCCGCGTGTGCCGCGGGGCGTCCTTTTTGGCTCGGTTGTACGGGGCGTCGAACCGCGATCAGCGTTCCTGACCGCTGACGAAAGTCGGATCGGGTACCGCCAGAGCTGCGCCGGTCTTGGGCACCATGACCGCGTGGAACGGGTAGGTCACCACGGTCGCGACAACCGCATCGGCACCGGGTTTGTTCATCGTGCACTGCACCGCCAACTCGGTGCCCGCCTGCTGGATCGCGTCGATCCGCACCCAGTAGCCGGCCGTCGCCTGCTCGCCCATCGCTACCACGACCACGTCGTGCGCCGCGAAGTCGATCGGCCCGGGGCACGCCTCGGCGAAGCCGCCGCTCTCCCACTGCGCCTGGCTGGTGATCAGGTAGGTCCCGGCGGTCTTCAGCGCGTCGCTGCTGCCGCTCATGCCCTCGACGATCTCGACCGGCTCAGCCAACGCCAGGCCGCCGGTCGTCCCGCCATCGGTCTTGCAGCCGCTGGTCAGCACCGCCACCGGCGCGAGCGCCACGACGAGCATCATCCGCTTCCATCCAAAACCACGCTTCATCGGTCGGTCTCCTGGTCTGTTGGGTTGGGGTTTGTGAGCCGGCCATCATAACGCAAGCCCCCGCCCCGGGTCGATCCCGCCGACGCCGCCCCGGCCTAGCCCTTCCGCCGCAGCACCATCCCGCGGAAGGTCCGGCCTTCCTCGCGGTACTTCCGCTCGAAGTTCGTCCCGACCAGCTCGCCCTCCTGTGCCGAGGCGGGCGAGACGAACGGCTCGACGTCGAACAGGTCCGCGACCTGCGCCGCGTGCTCCTGCATCCACTGCCAGTAGTCCTCGTGGTCGGTGGCGACCCGTACGCACCCGCCGGGCACGAGGATACGCGCGACGTGCTGCTTGAGGAACGGGGCCTGGAATGTCCGGCGTTTGTGGTGCCGGGCCTTGGGCCAGGGGTCGGGGAAGTACCAGTGCAGCGCGTGGACCGACGCGCTGGGCACGTAGTTGCGGATAAAGACCACGCCGTCGGCGCGGAGCATCTGGACGTGTTCGAGGTGCAGCCGACGCATGCGGTCCGCGGCGTAGCGGTAGAACGCCGTCGCCCACTCGATGCCGAGGTAGAGCACGTCGTCGTGCAGCGGGGACTCTTGGGCGAGGAAGGTGCCCTTGCCCGAACCGAGCTCGAGCTCGAGCCGGCGGGGTTGGCCGTCCTTGCCGAGCCGGACGTGCTCGGGGAACCAGGTGCGCAGGTCGATATGGTTGGCCTCGGGCGGGCTGCCGAAGTCGGCCAGCTCGGGCAGGTCGCCCTGGTCCCGGCCGAAGCCGGTCACGTCGAGCTGCTGGCTCTGTGAGATGCCTTTGGTCATGCCAAGAGCATAACGCGGAAGCGCCGGCTAGTCTGTTGCGCGCCGTGAGACACCCGAACGGGTTGCGATTTAGTCAACCCGTGCCCCGCCCGATTCTTGGTCGGCATCGATCTCCAGGCCTTCCCACTCGCAGACGAAGCAGGTAATCCCGCCGAAGTTATCCCAGAAGTCGTCCCACAAGCCAGCGCGTCCCATCCATAAACTGTCTTGCCGATCACCGCCACTCGGTTCGCCCGGGCCCCAGTTGCTGTAAGCGAAGTCGCTACCGTCCGTCCAGACCCAGACCCCTTGGTCCTGCATGTCGGTTGCCCCCAACCAGCAGTGGCCCTCCTCGGGGATCAGGCCGGCAACAAACTGGTTCTCCTCTTCGCTGGAGATGCAAACCAGGTACCCGCCGAGCTCTGAGCAGATCGCCCGCGCCTCCAGCCACGTCTTTTTCTCCGGAATCAGGGCGTAGAAATGACCGTCGTAAGGCACGATCTCAAACCGATCACCGACGCGGAGCAGGCCGATCTTCGTGCGGGTGATCCGCGCCATCGTGATCCGGCGTTCGCGGGTGTAGTCGCGGACCGCGCGTTCGTAGACGCGCAGCAGGTCGTCTTTCGCCCGCTCCATCGCCCGGTGGTAGGCGAGGGCTTCCCGCCGGACCTCGCGCGAAGGCGGCAACTCGCCATCCTCCTCGAAGGCCGCACGCTGGGCCTCGAGGGCTTCCAATTCTTCGAGGTCGCCCTGGTCCGCCGCGCGGTACACCGCCTCGTTGAGTGCTTCGATCAGTTCGTCGCGGGCATGGGCGGTGCGCTGCTCGTACTCCTCTTCTCCCCGTTCGACACGCTCGGTTGTCGGGTCGCGCTCCTCGGGCTGGTCCTGCGCCGCCACCACGACCGGCCCGGCCGAGAACGCAAACACGAAGACCCACAGGCCGGCCCGCCACCACGCTGCACAACGCATCACAAGCTCCCAAGGCCCTTCAACAGCCGTCTGCAAACGACCCACCTAGTCCGTCGCGCCTTCTTCGGGTTCACCGGGCCACTCGCAGACGTAGGCGCGCAGTGTCGAGCCGGGTACGTCGTTCCAGCCCTGGGTTTCGGTGCGTAGCTCGGCGTAGTTCTCACGCCGTCCGCCGTTGGGCTCGCGCGGCCGCCACTCGTGGTAGAGGCAGGGCGTGCCATCGGCCCAGAACCACTGGCCTTCCTCCGCGACGTCAGAGGCGGACAGCCAGACGGCGTGGATGCCGGCGGCCTCGGCGAGCTCCGCCACGAAGACCGCTTCACGCCGATCATCGAGCTTGACCAGGTCCCCACCAACCGCGAGGCAGAACGCCCGTGCGTCGTCCCACGTGGCGGCTACGGTGATCAGCGCGTAGGTGTGCCCGTTGTAGTCGACCTTGGTGACTGTAGCACCCAACCGGAGCATCGCGATCTTGGTCCGCAGGGCGCGGGCCTCGTCGATCCGGCGCTCGCGGGTGTAGTCCCGGACCGCGCGTTCGTAGACCCGTTCCAGGTCGTCCCTGGCCCGTTCGATCGCGCGGTGGTAGGCCAGTGCTTCCCGCCGGACCTCGCGCGACGCGGGTAGCTCGCCGGTTTCTTCAAAGGCGGACCGCTGGGCCTCGAGGGTTTCCAACTCCTCCAGGTCGCCCTGGTCCGCGACGCGGTACACCGCCTCGTTGAGTGCCTCGATCAATTCGTCCCGGGCAAACGCGACGGCCTGCTCGTAGTCGGCCTCGGCCCGCTCGACACGCTCGGTCGTGCGGTCGCGCTCCTCCTCGGGCTGTGCGACCACGACCGACGCGGGGAGGGTCAGGGCCACGAAACAAAACAGGACGAGCAGTTGGCGGATCACGGTACCCTCCGGAGGCAAACGGACAGGACCCTCATTGTCGGGGCGGCCCGGTCTTGCTGTCAAGGATTCCCGCCGACCCCGAGCGTTACGCCTTTTCGTAGGTCACGAGGACCATGATGTCCGAGGGGGCGAAGCGGCGGGTGGTCGCGCTGCCGCCGAGTTGGCCGCCGGCACCGGCCTCCTTGTGGGGCAGGATCGACTGCGGCGCGATGTTGCCGGTGATCGAGAGGATGTTGACGCCTTGTTCGGCGATCCAGGCGTTGACCTCCTTTTCGAGGTCTGCGGTGTGGTCTTCGCGTCCGATGAAGAGCTTGATCTGCTGCATAGGGGTGGGGTCTGTGTTCTGGGTGAGGGGGTCGGGCCGTGGGCCGGGTTCGCCTACAGGTTAGCCGAGCGGCGGGGTGACCGCCGCGATCGCGCGGGCCAGGCGGGCGATACCCTCGTGGATCTGCTCGACGGTCGGCACGCCCACGGCCAGACGGATCGTGTTGGTCGGCGGGGTGCGGGTCGGGTCGGTGGGGTAGCAGAACACGCCGGGCACATAGAGCATCCCCTCCTCGACAGCACGGTTGAACAGCGCCCCGCCCATAGAGGTGTCGATCGACTCGGGCAGCGTCAGCCAGACGTACATCCCGCCGTTCGCGCGCGACCAGGTCACGCCCGGCGTGTCGCCCAGGTGTTCCTCGAGCGCCGCGTGGGTCGCGGCGAGCTTCTTCGCGTACGCGGCGCGGACGCCCTCGGCGTGTTTCTCGAACACGCCAGAGACCATCGCGCGGTGCAGCACGTGGTGGCACAGGTTCGACGAACCGAAGTCGCGCCCGCCCTTGCTGACCGCGACCGGCGCGGTCAGCCCCTCGGGCAGCAGGCCGTAGCCCGTCTTGAGCCCGGGGGCGAAGGGCTTGGAGAAGGTCTGGCAGAGGGCGACGTGCCGGCTGTCGGTGTCGTAGGACTTGATCGACCGCGGCGCGTTGCCGTCGAACGTCAGCTCGCGGTAGGCGGCGTCCTCGATGAGGACGATGCGGTGCCCGGCCTGCTCGCTGAACCGCCGGACCACGTCGAGCAGCCGCGGCCGACGCTCGGCGCTGAGCGTGATGCCCGTGGGGTTCTGGTGGTAGTCGACGACGTACACGGCCTTGACCTTGTGCAGTTGGCCGACCGCCTCGATCCCTTCGAGCAGGCGCTCGAGCTTGGCCGGGTCCATGCCGTCGTCGTCGAGGTCGACCGAGCGGACCGTCGCGCCGAAGGAGGTCAGTGCGGAGGTGTAGACGAAGTAGCTGGGCCAGCCGACGATGACGATGTCGCCCTCGTCGACGAGGACCTCGGTGAGGGTGTGCAGGAGCTGCTGGCTGCCGGTCGTGACGACGATGTCTTTGGCTGAGCACGTGTCGGGCAGGGTGCCGCCGGCCTGTGCTTCGAGCTGCTGGAGGTGGGTGAAGAGCGTTTCGCGGAACGCGTCGAAGCCCTCGGTCGTGCCGTACTGCAGCGCGGCGCGTGCGGCGTCGTTGGAGCCGAGGATCGCCTGGGTGAGCGGGCCGACCTCGTCGAGCGGGAGCGAGTCGTAGTCGACGAGCCCCGCGGCGAGGGAGATGATGCCGGGCGTGTTGAAGGCGATGTGGATGAGCCCGCTGATGGGCTGGTCGTGCGCGAAGCGTGCGGCGCGCGAGAGCCCCAGCGGCAGGGGGCCGGGGGAGTCGGTCGTGGTCGGGGTGGGTGGGGTCTGGGTGCGTGTCATCGCGTGGGTTTCAGGGTTGGGGTGCTTGGGGTCGTGCATGATAAGGGGGCGTGTCGCGCTACAAGCGCGTGAGGGGTTCACTCACGAAAAAACCCGCCAAAAGGCGGGTTTGTGGAGGCTGGGGTCGGCCGTCCGCCTTAGGGGGTCGCTGGGATGTCGTCGTCGGCCGGGGCGAAGCGCTCGCCGCCGCCGCGGCTGACGGCGGGTTTGCCGGCCTCGGCGGCGTCCTGGGCCTGCGCGGCGCCGGCGGGGATGGCTTCTTCCCAGACCGGGACGTTGCTGATCATCGGCGCGATGACAAGCGCGACGATGGCCATGACGTTGATAAAGATGTTCATCGACGGGCCGGACGTGTCCTTGAGCGGGTCGCCGACGGTGTCGCCGACGACGGTCGCGCTGTGGCCTTCGCTGCCCTTGCCGCCGCAGTGGCCTTCCTCGACATACTTCTTGGCGTTGTCCCAGGCGCCGCCGGAGTTACTCATCATCAGCGCGAGCAGCACGCAGCCGAGCAGCGCGCCGATCAGGAGTCCCGCGAGGGTCTCGCCGCCGAGCAGGAACCCGACGAGGACCGGCGAGCCGACGGCCAGCATCGCGGGGAGGATCATCTTCTTGAGCGCGGCCTTGGTGGCGATGTCGATGCAGCGGGCGTTGTCGGGCTCGGCCTTGCCCTCGAGCAGGCCGGGGATCTCTTTGAACTGCCGGCGGATCTCCGTGATCATCTCGTTGGCGGCGGAGCCGACGGCCTTCATGGTGATCGCGCCGGAGAGGAACGGGAGCATGCCGCCGAGGAACACGCCGACGAGGACGGGCGCGTGGTCGACGCCGAGGCGGAGGGTCGCTTGGCCTTCGTCGATGAGGTGGTGGTTGGTGACCTCGACGAAGGCGGCGATCATGGTGAGCGCCGCGAGGCCGGCCGCGCCGATGGCGAAGCCCTTGCCGATGGCGGCGGTGGTGTTGCCCACGGCGTCGAGGCCGTCGGTGATCTTACGGGTGTCTTCGCCCATGCCGGACATCTCGGCGATGCCGCCGGCGTTGTCGGCGACCGGGCCGTAGGCGTCGATGGCCATCGTGATGCCGACGGTGGCGAGCATGCCGACCGCCGCGATGCCGACGCCGTAGAGCCCGGCGAAGTGGTGGCTGAGCAGGACGATGCCCGCGATGGTGATCATCGGCACGGCGACGGACTCGAGCCCGACGGCCAGGCCGTTGATCATGACGGTGGCGACGCCGGTCTCCGAGGAGTGGGCGATGTCGCGGACCGGCTTGCCGCCGGTGTAGTACTCGGTGACGAGCCCGATGACGATGCCGCCGACGGCCCCGGCAACGACGCAGTACCAGACCTTCAGCGAGACGTCCATGGTCTGGATGGCGAACGCCGCGGCGACGATGAACAGCGCGGCCGAGCCCAGCGTGCCCACCCGCAGCGCCGCGGCGGGGGCCCGGCCCGACGAGGCCTTCACCAGCAGGATGCCCAGCATCGAGCACACCAGCCCGATCGTCGTCATCAGCAGCGGCAGGTACATCAGGACGCCCTGCGGGTTGTCCACGGTGGCGTCGGCCATCAGCGTGCCCGGCACGGCGAGGGTGGCGGCGATGGCGATCGTGGCGATCTGCGCGCCGCAGTAGCTCTCGAAGATGTCCGAGCCCATGCCCGCGACGTCGCCGACGTTATCGCCGACGTTGTCCGCGATCACACCGGGGTTCCGCGGGTCGTCTTCGGGGATGCCCGCCTCGACCTTGCCGACCAGGTCCGCGCCGACGTCGGCCGCCTTGGTAAAGATGCCCCCGCCCACGCGGTAGAACAGCGCGACCAGCGACGCACCCATCGCGAAGCCGTGGATGACGTGTGCCCCGGCGGCGGGGTCGTCTTTGCCGGCGACGAAGAAGTAGAACAGCCCGCCGATGCCCAGCAGCCCCATCGAAGCGACGGTCATGCCCATGACCGACCCGCCGAAGAACGCGACCGACAGCGCCTTGGCCGGGCCCGACTCGTTGGCGGCGACGGTGGTGCGGACGTTCGCCTTGGTCGCGCAGTACATGCCGATGAACCCGGCGATCGAGGAGCACACCGCCCCGGCGAAGAAGGCGATGCTCTCGTCCGGGCCCTTCTTCCAGCCGACCAGCCCGCCGATCACCACGGCGAAGAGCCCGAGGATCACGAACTCGCGCTTCATGAAGGTCATCGCGCCCTGGTGGATCGTCTCGGCGATCTGCGCGACCCGGCCCTCCCCGCCGGAGGTCTTCATGATTGTCAGAAAGATAAAGCCCGCCACGGCGAGCCCGAAAACCCCCATCAAGGGGGTGACCATCTGCAGGGTGTCAAGCATGACGTGTGTCTCGATCGGCTTGGCTACCGCTCTCCTGGCCTTCCTCCTGTGGATAGACCGCCGGAGCGTGGGTTAGGAATCGGCAAGACCGGGGCCTCGCCCCCAAACACGGGGCGAGGATTGTATCGGGCCCTACCAGACGACGCTAGCGCTTTTTTATCACACCCCCGGGCCTACTAAACCCCCAGCCCCGGGCCGGCCGATCCTTGACACCGGGGACCGCCCCGATACGCTGAAACCCGCCCCACGCACCACTCCGCACCGACCCGACCATGGCCAGCCGTCACACCACCCCCGCGACCCCCACCCCGACCGGGACGACCCCCGTCCCCCGGCCGACGCTGTGACACTGCCCCCCGGGCCCGCCCCGGACAACCCGCAGAGCCCGGCCGAGGCCGCCCCCACCGCACGGGCGGCCTGTTTCGTTAACAATGCCGCATCCCCTGCTGAATGCCCCGGCCCGCCGGCCGAACCGACCCCTACGACCCCCAAACGACGACCCCACAGGCCCGATATGAAGATCCAACTCCCCGACGGCTCCGAACGCGACCTCCCCGAGGGGTCGTCCGCCTACGACCTGGCCGCCTCCATCGGCGAGGGGCTCGCCAAGGCCGCCATCGGCGCCCGCGTCAACGGCGAGCTCTACGACGCCCACCGCCCGCTCCCCGGCGACTGCGAGGTCGCCATCATCACCGCGCCCCGCCTCAACAAAAAAGGCATCCCCACCTACCGCGACGACCAGCACCGGGCGGATGCCCTCTACCTCCTCCGACACTCCGCCGCCCACATCATGGCCGAGGCCATCGAACGGCTCTGGCCCGACACCCAACTCGCCTACGGCCCGCCGCTGGACAACGGCTTTTACTACGACTTAAAACTAGACACGCCCATCAGCTCCGACGACTTCGAGAAGATCGAGGCGGAGATGCGCAAGATCGTGGAGGAAGATCGACCGTTCAAGCGGTATGAGCTGGCACACGACGACAAGGGCATGGATAAACTGCTTCGCGAAGGAAACAAGTACAAGGTTGATAATGCAACAAGGGCGCTAGATAGAGCCGACAACAAACGCTCATATCACTTGGATGCTGTCGGAGCGCCGATCCAAAAGCATGTGTATGAAGCTGCGCAAGGAGCCATGCTGTCCTTTTATGTGACAGGGAATCCCAGCGATACGCAGCAACATGGCGGCACGCTCTCCAGCCTAAAGGACGGACAGAAAGAGATTTGGCAATGGGAAGACCTCTGCCAAGGCCCGCATGTCGACCGCACGTCCCGCATCGCCGCGTTCAAGATCATGTCCGTCGCGTCCTCACACTGGCACGGCGACGTCAACTCCGACCGCTTCCAACGCGTCTACGGCACGGCGTTCTTCTCGCCCGAAGAGCTCGACCAGCACCTGGAAAACCTCGAGGAAGCCAAGCGACGCGACCACCGCGTCGTCGGCCAGCGGCTCGGGCTGTTCGCCATCGACGAGAAGGTCGGCCAGGGGCTCATCCTCTGGAAGCCCAAGGGCGCGGTCGTCCGCGACGAGCTGCAGAAGTTCATCTCCCGCTACCTCGAGCAGCAGGGCTACCACCAGGTCTTCACGCCGCACATCGGCAAGCTGGACCTGTACCGCACGTCCGGCCACTTCCCGTACTACCAGGACTCGCAGTTCCCGCCGCTGGTAGACAGCGACCTGATGCGCAAGCTGGCCGACGAGGGCTGCTCGTGCGGCGACCTGGCGGCGCGCATGACCGACGGCGACATCGACGGGTACATGCTCAAGCCCATGAACTGCCCGCACCACATCCGCATCTACGCCAACGACAAGCACAGCTACCGCGACCTGCCCATCCGCCTCGCGGAGTTCGGCACGGTCTACCGCTGGGAGCAGTCCGGCGAGCTGGGCGGGATGACGCGCGTCCGCAGCTTCACGCAGGACGATGCACACCTGTTCGTCACGCCCGACCAGCTCGCGGACGAGGTGATGGGCTGTATCGAGCTGGTGAAGATCATCTTCAAGACGCTGGGCATGACCGACTACCGCGTCCGCGTCGGGCTGCGCGACCCGGACAGCAGCAAGTTCGTCGGCGAGTCGAGCGACTGGGACGCGGCCGAGGCCGCCTGCGTCGCCGCCGCGCAGTCTATGGGCGTGCCCTTCAGCCAAGAGCCGGGCGAGGCGGCGTTCTACGGCCCGAAGATCGACTTTGTCGTCAAGGACGTCATCGGCCGGGAGTGGCAGCTCGGCACGGTGCAGGTCGACTATCAACTGCCGCAGCGCTTCGAGCTGGAGTACGTGGGCCGCGACAACAAGCCGCACCGGCCGATCATGATCCACCGCGCGCCCTTCGGCTCGATGGAGCGGTTTATCGCCGTGCTCATCGAGCACTTCAACGGCGCGTTCCCGCTGTGGCTCAGCCCCGAGCAGGTGCGTGTGCTGCCGGTCAGCGACAAGTTCGTGGGCTACGCGAAGGAAGTCGAAGCGCGGCTGAAGCAGGAGCGCCTGCGCGTCACGCTGGATGATGGCAACGACCGCCTGGGTGGGAAGATCAAGTCGGCGGAGGAAGACCGCCTGCCCTACATGCTCGTCGTCGGCGGCAAGGACGCCGAGGCGCGGACGGTCAGCGTCCGCCACCGCGACGCCGGCGACCTGGGCGCGGTCCCGCTGGAGCGGTGCGTCGAGAACCTCGTCCGCGAGCGCGACACACAGTCGCTCGAGCCGATCGTTGCGACCGTGGCGTAGTAGGCCACGGCCCCCGCGAAGCCCACGCCCGATGGGCCCGGGTCCCGACAACCCAAGGAGCAGCCCGTGCGAACCCCACCGATGCCTCGCCCGATCGCCTGGCTCGTCGTCGCGGTGGCGTGGCTGTCCCCCGTGGTTTCAGCCGCCCAGGAGAACGGTTCCGACGCTGCGCAGGCCGACGCCCCGCGCCCCAACATCATCGTCTTCCTCGCCGACGACCTGCGGCACGATGCGCTGGGCTGCGCGGGCAACGCCATCGTCCAGACCCCGCACATCGACGCGCTGGCCGAGCGCGGGACGCGCTTCACGGACGCCTACGTCACCACGCCGATCTGCTGCACCAGCCGAGCCAGCTTCTTCACCGGCCAGTACGCCAGCCGGCACGGCATCCACCAGTTCAATCAGCCGCTTAGTGAAGCGCAGTGGGCGCAGACCTACCCCGCGATCCTCCACGACGCGGGCTACCGCAGCGGGTTTGTCGGCAAGTTCGGCATCGCGCAGCTCGACCGCTACCGCCCCTCGTTCGACTATTGGTTCGAGCACCAGTCGCGCTACGAGCACGAGGACGACGACGGCCACCCGATCCACCTGACCGCGCTGCTGGGCAACCGGGCCGTCGCGTTTCTGGAAACCTGCACAGCGGACCAGCCGTTCCTCCTTTCCTTGCACTTCAAGGCCCCGCATGTGCAGGACAACGACCCGCGCCAGTTCATCCCCGACCCCGCGTTTATGCCTCTTTATGAAGGCGTCGAGATCCCGCCCCCGGCCGGGCACGAGCAGCGCCGCTTCGAGGACCTGCCCGCGCTCCTCGCCAACGAAGGCTACGAGGGCCGACGCCGCTGGCGGCTGCGCTTCGATGGCGACGACGCATACCAGGAATCCGTCCGCAACTATTACCGGCTGGTCAGCGGGATCGACGCCGTGGTCGGCCGGGTCGTCGCGCAGCTCGAGCACCAAGGGCTGCTCGACCACACGGTCATCATCTTCACCAGCGACAACGGCTTTTTCCTGGGCGAGTGGGGGCTTGCCGGTAAATGGATTGGCTACGACGAGTCGATCCGCATCCCGCTCATCATCGCGGACCCGCGGTTGCCGGCAGACCTTCACGGGCAGGTGCGCGAGGAGATGGTGCTGAACCTCGACCTCGCGCCGACGATGGTCGGGCTCGCCGGCCTGCCACGCGTCGGCAGCATGCAAGGGGCGGACCTCACACCCCTGCTCGACGGCGAGCCCGCCGGTTGGCGGGACACGTTCTTCTACGAACACCGGTTCCGTCACGGGGCCATCCCGCGGTCGGAGGGTGTCGTCGGCCCGCGCTTCAAGTACCTGCGCTACTACGACACGGACCCTGTCATTGAACAGCTCTTTGACCGCGAGGCCGATCCGCTGGAGGTCCACAACCTGGCGGATGAACCGGACTACCGGGAACAACTCGAAACGATGCGCGACACCTTTGACCGGCTCAGTGTCTTATTCGGATAGCACCGCCAGGAATCGCATGCGCTCACATCGCTAGCGCGCATCGAAAAACACTTTACAAATCGGCGTGTTCCGCTATCATCCCGCGTCGCCCGGCGGGCTCCGAAACTCCGCCGGGCGTTTGTGTTGAGTTGTCCCCACGCGCCGCGAGATCACGCCTCATGTTTGAAGTCAGACAAAGCCCCCTGCACGGGCGCGGGCTGTTCGCCCGTGCGTTCATCCCCGCCGAGACCGTCGTCGGCCACCTAGCGACCGAGCCCGCGGGCGACCACGAGCTCGACGGGCCCTACGTCCTGTGGGTGGACGGCGAGCAGCCGGTGAAGGTCACCTGCGACCTGCGGTTCATCAACCACAGCGAGACGCCCAACGCCGCGTACTTCGACGACCTGACGGTGGTCGCGCTGCGCGACATCCTGCCCGGCGAGGAGATCCTGCACGACTACCTCGGCGACGCGGCGGGGTGCCCGGAGACGGAAGTCGGGTTTGAGGATGGCGGGCTGGACGGGCGCGAAGATGTCTTGATGTCGATGTAGCTCTGTGTTTGAGCTGTGTTGATTTTGCAGAAGCCCGGCCCGTCCGAGGCCGGGTCCCACGGATATTGTTCGCGAGCTTCGAGAACACGCGCGGTCAGCGGTGGAGTATGCACGTGCGTGTTTCACATGCGCCGCACACGCTACACTTCCGCGATGCTGTCGTACATCCTCCTCACGCTGGGCGGGCTCCTGTTCGGGTCCGTCGTGTACCGCTACGACATGCACGAGCGCGAGCCGTGGTGGATGCTCGCCCTGGCGGTCGCGGGCGGGGCGGTGGGGATGTCGGCCGCGTTTTTTCTGGAGAACGCGCTGCTGCTGGCCGCGGCGCGGTCGGGCCTGCCTTACGACCACCACCTGGTCCACGCCCTGCTGGCCGGCACGCTGGAGGAGCTGGCCAAGTTCGCGGTGCCGGTGGCGGTGCTGCTGATGTTTCGCAGGCACTTCAACGACCCGATGGACGGGCTGATCTACGGGGCGATTGCGGGGCTGGGCGCGGCGCTGTACGAGAGCGTGTGGTTCATGTTCCACGGCCCGGCGGACCCGTGGCTGGCGATGCTGCACCAGCGGGCGCAGGACGCGGTCCGGCTGCTGATGCACACCTGCTGGGGCGGGGTCGGCGGGTTCGCGCTGGGGCTGGTCGTGATGAAGAAGCCCTGCAAAGCCCAGGTCGCCAAGGGGTTGGCCGGGGTGATGGGGCTGCACGTCTGCTGGGACCTGTTCGTCGGGTTCGTGGACGAGCAGATGTTCGTGCACCGGCTGGTCGCGGCGCTGACACTGGGCGCGACGGTCGTGTGGTTCGGCTACCTGACGGTCCTCGCCAACCGCTGGTCGCGGCAGATGCACGCCCCCAAGAGCAAGCAGAAGCTGTCCAGCCGGATCATCCGGGCGCTGCTGACCCGCCGGTTCAAGTGAGCGCGGGTTGTTCCGGTAGGCGGTCCCGGCCGCGGTTCTTCCACCGTTTGTGCAGTTTTAGTCACGGGGCCGACCGGCGCAGCGGCACCGGCTAAAATGCCCGTCTATGCAACGCACCCCCCTCGGACAAACCGACCTCACGGTCAGCCGGCTCGGCTTCGGCGCCGCGCCGATCGGCTTCCTCGAAACGCCGCCGACCCAGGTCGGCAAGCTCGTCGACCTGCTGCTCGAAGGCGGGGTCAACCTCTTCGATACCGCGGCGATGTACCGCGGCGCGGAGCAGCTGCTCGGCGACGCGCTGAAAGGCCACCGCGACGACGTGGTGCTCGTCTCCAAGGCCGGGCACGCCGAGAAGGCGTTCTCCTACGACGCCTGGTCGCCGGAGCTGATCCGCGCGTCGGTCGAGCGTTCGCTGGAGCGCCTGCACACCGACCACCTGGACGTGGTGCTGCTGCACAGCTGCGAGCGCGACGTGCTGGACCGGGGCGAGGCGTTGGGGGCACTGCTGGAGCTGCGCGCGGAGGGCAAGGTCCGCCACGCGGGGTACTCCGGCGACAACGAGACGGCCGCGCACGCCGCGGGGCTCGACGGCGTCGAGGTGATCGAGATGTCTGTCAATATCGCCGACCAGCGGAACATCGACGTGGTCCTGCCCGCCTGCGCCGAGCACAGCGTCGGTGTGATCGCCAAGCGGCCGATCGCCAACGCCGCGTGGAACCCGCTCAACAAGCAGCGGGGCATGTACCAGCAGTACGCCAAGACCTACCACGAGCGGCTCAAGGAGATGGACGTTACCCCGCACGACCTGGGGTACCACGGCCACCCCGAGGTCGAGTGGCCGGAGATCGCGCTGAAGTTCACCCTCGCGGTGAAGGGCGTGGACACGGCGATCGTCGGCACGACCAGCACGGTCAACGCACGGGTCAATATCGACGCCGCGGCGAAGCACCCGCTCCGCGACCAGGTGGTGCAGACCCTCCGCCAGGCGTTCCGCGACGCAGAGCAGAAGAGCGGCACCGTCTGGCTCGGGCAGACCTGAGTCTCGTGGCCGAGGACGGAAGACGCGTTACCCGCCGACGTGGACCGTGACCGGCGCGACGTTGCCGTCGATCTCCAGCAGGTCGCCGGCGCCGCTGCCCGATGCGCCAACGACGCGGTAGCGGTACCGCCCGCGGTCGAGAACCAGGGTCGCCGGGGTGGTGAACGTGCCGACCAGTTCACCGGTCGCGTTGTCGTTGAGCGTGAGGCGGGTGCCGGGCGTGTCGGAGGTGAACAGCACGGTCTGGTAGGCGGGCACGAGGTTGATCGGCTCGGCGATGTCGGCGAGGTCGGCCTTGCCCCAGGCGACGCGGACCGTCCGCACCGCGGGCTTGAACGCCCGGTCGCCGATGCCCTCGTGCACGATCTCGACGGTGTGCCGGCCCGGCCCGAGCACGACCTGGCACGGCGTCTTCCCGCAGCCCATCTGCAGCTCGCCGTCCACGCGGAGCATCGCCCCCGGCGGGTTGGAGTTGACCGGCAGCACAACGGTCTGGTGGTACTGCCGGTAGGTGTAGACGCCGATGCCCGCGAGCACGACCAGCAGCGCCGCCGACACCCCGAGCAGCGGCCGGCGGTACTTGACGACGCGCTTGCGGGCGAGGTAGCTCAGCGACGGCGGGCGGGCGTTGAGCGGGTCGCCGTTGAGGTAGTTGGTCAGGTCCGCGGCCAGCGCCCCGGCCGAGGCGTACCGCCGGTCGGGCTCCTTTTCGAGGGCCTTGTAGAGGATGGTCTCCAACTCGCTGTCGACCATCTTCGCGGCGTAACCGGAGATCGAGCGCGGCTTGCGCGGGGGGGTCTCCTGCAGCCGCTGGACGACGACGTGCAGCGGCCCCGCCATGTCGTGGGGCAGCTCTTCGGTGAGCAGCTTGAAGAGGATGACGCCCAGCGCGTAAACGTCGCTGCGGGTGTCCAGCTCGTCGATCTTGCCGGCCGCCTGCTCGGGCGACATGTAGGCGGGCGTGCCCGCGACCTGGCCGGTGATGGACACGCCGGTGCCGTCGTCGATGGCGGGCTTGGCGAGGCCGAAGTCGACCAGCACGGGCCGGGGGCCATCGGGCAGGGCCCGGGTGGTGGAGGACTCGATGGAAGCGGGGGAGACGTAGGTGGCGTCTTCGTCTTCGCCGAGCGCGACGAGGATGTTGGCGGGCTTGAGGTCGCGGTGGATGACGCCGCGCTGGTGGGCGTGCTGCACGGCGGCGCAGATGTCGCGCATGAGGGTGAGCAGCTCGCGTCGGCCGGGGCGGTGGTCGCGGTCCCAGCGGTCCAGTGTCGGGCCGGCGACGAGCTGCATGGCGTAGTAGTACGCGCCGTGGGCGAGGCCCGAGTCGTAGACGCGCGCGATGCCGGGGTGTTCGAGGCGGGCGGCGAGCTCGACCTCGCGCTCGAAGCGCCGCCGGGCCTGCTCGCTGCCGAACATCCCCGCGCCCATGACCTTGAGCGCGACCCGGCGGTGGGTGGCGAGCTGGACGGCCTGCCAGACGACGCCCATGCCGCCCTCGCCCAGCCGGCCGGTGATGTGGTAGCCGGGGATGGTCGGGGCGCCCTCGGGCGGCGGCCGATCAAGCCCGAGCGCGGCCCGCGCGGCGGGGCTGGTGATCGGCCCGCCGCCGGTGGACCCGTGCGCCGCGCTGCCCGGCGTGCCCGGGCCGGACGCGACGGTGGGGTGTGCCCCCGAATCCACGGTCGGCCGGAGCCCCGAATCGACCGTCGGGCGGTCCGGGTCGGCCCCGTCGCCCGAGTCGATGGTTGGCTGGTCGCGGGGGTCGTGTTGGTCGTCGGCGTCGGGCATGGCGGTCGGCCGGGGGTCTTGTCGCGGTCGGGTTGCCGATTCCCGAGGTCGCGGGAACCCGGCCCATCGTACCGCGTCCAACACGGGATACCATGGTTCTGCGCGCCCTCCATAGGCCCGCCGACCCCGTCCGCACGCCCCGAGGAAGCCCCATGTCACCCACCCGTGCCTCGCTCTACGCCGCCCTCGTCGCCACGCTCGGCCTCCTGGTCCCCGCGACCGCCCAGGACGGCCCGCCCGAGATCGCCCCCGGCGAGCCCAACCCCGGTCAACCCGAACAGCCCGAGCAGGCCGAGGAAGAACAAACGCCCCAGCAGCGCCTCACCGACGCGCTCGGCGGCGAAGCCCGCTACCTCACCCACCTCAGCACCGACAAGCCCATCTACCGGGCTGGCGAAACCGTCTACGTCCGCGGCGTCGTGCTCAACGCCTTCGACCACACCCCGCTGCCCGAAGACGAAAACAACAGCGCCCGCCCGACGATCGAGATCAAGGACCCCAAGGGGGCCGTCGTCGCGTCCGGGCAGGCGGGCATGCAGGACAGCACCGTCGGCTTCTCGTGGGAAGTCCCACAGGGCCAGGCCGGCGGCGAATACACCATCAAGATCACCTACCCCTGGTCGGGCCACGCCCCGGCCGAGCGGACGTTCGATATCCGCGCCTACCGCCCGCCACGCATCAAGACGCAGATCGAGTTCCTCCGCGACGGCTACGGCCCGGGCGACACCGTCGTCGCCACGCTCGAAGCCACCCGTGCCGAGGGCGGCGTCCCCGAAGGCGCGACCGTCACCGCGATCGCGCGCGTTGATGGCGTCGAGGTCGCCCGCGTCCCCGTGACGATGAGCAACACCGGCAGCGCCGAGGCGCGATTCGATCTGCCCAACACCATCGAGCGCGGCGAGGGCACGCTCGCCTTCGTCATCGAGGACGGCGGCGTGGTCGAGACGGCCAGCAAGACCATCCCGATCCTTTTGCAGACGGTCGATATCCAGTTCTACCCCGAGGGCGGCGACCTGGTGGCCGGCGTTGAGAACCGCGTTTACTTCGAGGCGCGGACGCCGTATGGAAAGCCGGCGGACATCCGGGGTGTCATTATCGCGACCGATCGCCTCTCTCGCGCGCTCCGCCGCCACGCGGTGCTAGAGTTCGAGACGACCCACGAGGGCCGCGGCGTCTTCAGTTTCGTGCCGATGTCAGACCGGTTCGAGTACCACATTGAGATCATGGAGCCCGAGAGCGTGACGGCGCGATTCGGGCTGCCCGAGGCCCGCACCGACCGGCTCGCGATGACGACGCCACAGGAGGTCGTCGCCGCGGGAGAGGACCTCGCCATCCACCTCGCGGGGATCAGTTTCGACGGCATCGGCGCGGGCAAGGTGATCGTCCGACAGCGTGAGCGTATCGTGGCCGAGCAGGTGTTCCAGTTCCTGTCGGGACGCGAAGCCACCGAACCGGGCCAGACCAACGACACGACCGTGGACCTCTCATTGGCCTTGGCTGACGAGGTGTCCGGCATCCTCACCGTCACCGCCTACGACGCCGCCGGCCACCCGCTGGCCGAGCGGTTGATCTACCGCGCGCCCAAGGACCGCGTGAATATCGAGGTCCTGCCCAACTCGGCGCAGTACACGCCGTCCGGCGAGGTGCAGATCACGATCCGCACGACCGATGGCGAGGGCAACCCCGTGTCCGCGTTCGCCGGGGTCACCGTCACCGACGACGCGGTGTTGGAGATGATCGAGACGCGCGAGCAGTCGGCGAACCTGCCGGCCATGGTGCTGCTCGAACAGGAAGTCCGCGAGCTGATGGACGCGGCGGTGTACCTGGACCCCGACAACGCCGACGCGGCGCAGCAGCTCGACCTGCTGCTGGGCACGCAGGGCTGGCGCCGGTTCGCGCTGGTGGATGTCGCGGCGTTCCTGCGGGAGCACGGCGACGACGGCCGACGCGCCCTGGCGGTGCGGGCGGAGATCCGGCGTGAACAGCTCCGCGCCGCGCAGAACGCGGTGCGTGCCCGTGGCGGCCGGGCGGACGACGCCGAAGAGGTCGAGCGTTTCGCCGACGCCGCGGCCGAGAACGACGGCGCGATCGACGAGCTGGCCATGCCCCTGGCCGCCCCGCCCGGCGCGGCGCTCGGCGTCGCGGGCGGCGAGGGCGGGGCCGACCCCGCCGCGCAGGCCGGCCCGGCGCCCGCCGATGCAAACGCCGAGGACATCGCCCAGGCGCTCGAAGAGGCCGAAGCCGACGACGCCCTGTTCGACCAGGACGTGGCCGGGAACGTCGCTGGCCGCCGGGCACAGGCGCGCATCGCCATGCCGCAGATGGTCTTCATCCGCGAGTACGCCCACGAGCAGCCGGCCGGCAAGCCGTTCGGCGAACGCTCCGACTTCACCGAGACCGTCTACTGGTCCGCCGCCACGAAGACCGGCGAAGACGGCACCGCGACGGTCACCTTCGACCTCTCCGACAGCGTCACTAGCTTCCGCGTCTCGGCGGATGCCTTCACCGCGGCCGGCGCGCTGGGCGCGGGCAGCGAGCTGATCGAGTCGGTCCGCCCGTTCTACGTCGAGCCCAAGCTGCCGCTGGAGCTCACCGCCGGGGACACCGTGCTCCTGCCGCTGGCGATGGTGAACAACACCGACCGCGAGCTGCCCGTCGAGCTGCTGGTCAGCCGGCTGGGCCAGGCCGGCACCGTCACGCTCGACCCGGTCCTGCTCGGCGCCGACGCACGCGAGCGTTCCCTGTACGAGCTGGCGATCGGCGAGACGTACGGCGACCTGGCGTTCAACATCGAAGCGCGGGCGGGCGGCATGTTCGACGAGAACCGCCGACGCCTCCGCGTCGTCCCGCGCGGCTTCCCGATCGACGCGGGCAGCGGCGGCATGCTCCAGCCCGACGGCGAGGCGGGCGACACCATCGTCGTGCCCGACACCGTCGTGCCCGGCTCGCTGCACGCCAGCGTCACCGTCTACCCGACGCCGCTGGCCAACCTCACCGAGGCCCTCGAAGCGCTCATCCGCGACCCCTACGGCTGCTTCGAGCAGACCAGCTCCACCACCTTCCCGCTGGTTATGGCCCAGCAGTACTTCCTCACCCACCAGGGTGTCGACCCCGAGCTGATCGCTGCCGCGCGCGAGAAGCTCGACGCCGGCTACCAACGCCTCGTCGGCTTCGAGACCGACAACGACGGCTACGAGTGGTTCGGCTCCACGCCGCCGCACGAGGCGCTCACGGCCTACGGCCTGCTGCAGTTCAACGAGATGAAGGAGGTCATGGACGTCGATCAGGCCATGATCGACCGCACGCAGGAGTGGCTGCTCGGCCGTTGCGGGACTGATGGCTCGTTCGAGCTGGACAGCAAGGCGCTCGATTCGTTCGGCCGTGCACCCCAGGACACGACGGACGCGTACATCGTCTGGTCGCTGCTCGAAGCGGGGATGCGGCCCGAGCGGATCGAGGCGTCGATCGAGCGTGTGCTGACACTCGCGCGGGACGGCGAGGACGCTTACATCATCGCGTTGGGCGCTAACATCGCGCACATCGTCGCCCGCCACTACGAAGGCGACGCGGTGCTGAGCAGCGACGCGGGCGACATCGCGAAACTCGAAGCGATGGCCGAGCAACACGCCGGGATCGCACAGCAGTTGATGACCAAGCTGGCCGACAAGCTCAACGCCGAGGGCTACGTCGACGGCGCGGTCACCAGCATCACCCGCTCCGGCGGTAACGCGCTGAACATCGAGACGACCTCGCTGGCGATCCTCGCCTGGCTCAGGGACGACGCGTTCACCGGCCAGGTCGAGCGCTCGATCCTCTGGCTGACCGAGCGATGCAAGGCCGGGGCATTCGGCTCGACGCAGTCGACCGTGCTGGCGCTCAAGGCGATCGTCGCCTACGACGCGGCGCGGGCCGTGCCCAAGGCACCGGGCGAACTGGTGCTGGTCGTCGATGGCAACATCGTCGGCGAACCGCTGGCGTTTGATGAAGAAACCAAGGGCGCATTGAAGCTGCCCGACATCGCCGCGCTGCTGACGCCCGGCGAACACACCGTCGCGGTGCAGATGACCGGCGGCAGCAAGATGCCGTACTCCATCGCCATCGAGTTCTTCGCCGAGACCCCGGCCAGCAGCCCCGAGTGCGCGCTACGGATCGAGACCGAGTTGGCCGGCCCGGTCGTCCGCAGCCACCCCGGCCATCGGGTCGGCGAGGGCGAGACGACCGAGATCAACGTCACCGTCACCAACACCACCGCCGAGGGGCTCCCCACGCCGCTGGCGATCGTCGGCATCCCCGGCGGGCTGGAGCCGCGTTACGACCAGCTCAAGGAGCTGGTTGAGGCCGGCACGATCGCGTCGTTCGAGGTGATCGGCCGGGACGTTGTGCTCTATTGGCGCGAGATGCAGCCCGAGCAGGTCGTCGAACTGCCGATCTCGTGTGTCGCGGCCGTGCCCGGGACATACACCGGCCCCGCGAGCCGGGTGTACCTGTACTACACCCACGAGCACAAGCACTGGGCCGACGGCCTGACCGTTGAGATCACCCCGCTGCGGGGCGAGTGAGCGACGCGTGTTGAGTGGATCTCCCGAAGCCCACGCCGTCACGGCGTGGGCTTCTTTTAGTAGACCCTGGCGGGCTTCCGCTACGAGACCTTCACCACCACCAGCGTCAGGTCGTCCGCGGCGCGGCGGGTGCCCTGGTGTTCCTTGACGGCACGGCGGATGTCGGCGACGGCCTGACGCGCGGTCCGGCCCTCGGTGGCGCGCAGCAGTCCTTCGACGCGTTCCCGGCCGAAGCGCTGGTCTTGCGCGTCCATCGCGTCGGGCAGGCCGTCGGAGTGCAGCAGCAGCGTGTCGCCGGGCCGCAGGTCGATGACGCCCTTGTCGTAGTGCAGCGGCGAGAGGATGCCCACGACCATGCCGCCGGTGTCGAGCGGGATGATCCGGCCGTCGCGGAGGAGCAGGCCCGGCTCGTGCCCGGCGTTGCAGTAGGTGAGCCGGCGGGTGCGCGGGTCCAGCGTGCCGTACCACAGCGTGGCGAACTCGTTGTCGCGGGTGTCGCGGGTGAGCGCGTGGTTGACACGTTCCATGACCTTGTCCAGGTCGTAGAGCCCGTGGGCGTAGGCGCGCAGCGACGCGCGGACGTGGGCCATGAGCAGCGACGCCGCGACCCCCTTGCCGACCACGTCGCCCATCGCCAGGCCCAGCGAGCCCTCGAGGTTGATGTAGTCGTAGAAGTCGCCGCCCAGGTCGTAGGAGGGCACGTAGGCCCCGGCGATGTCGTAGCCCGGCAGGGCCGGCTCGTACTGGGGGAGCATCCGCCGCTGCACGTCGCGTGCGAGCTTGACCTGGCGGATGATCGCGCGGGTGCGGCTCTGCTCGTCGATGAGCTGCGCGTTGCGGATGGCGGTCGCGACGAGCTGCGCGATCGCGCGGGTGAGGTCTTCCTCGAAGTGGGTGAACGTGCGCGGCTGTCCGGTGAAGAGCTGGATCGTGCCGATGCCCTGGTCCTGGACCATCAGCCCGGTGGAGAGCATGGAGACGACGCCCTCGCGTTTGCAGTCCTCGGGGTAGAAGCTGCGCGGGTCGGTGGTCATGTCGGCGATGTAGACCATCTCGCCGGCCAGGGCTTTGCGCGTCAGCTCGCTCTTGTTGACGAGCGTCTTGCCCTTGTCGGCCAGCTCGTCCGACATGCCGAAGACCGCGGCGGACTGCAGCTCCGGCTTGCCCTGGCGGGTGCGAAGCAGGCGGATGACCACCGCGCGGACCGAGAGGACGCGCGCAACCGTGTGGGCCGCCGTCTCGAGGATCGGCCCCAGCTCGCGCTGGCTGGCCAACGCGGTGGAGATGTCGTACAGGGCCGACAGCTCGCGGAGCCGCTGCTGGTTCTCGTGCTGCTCGTAGCAGAGCTGGGCGATCGCGTTCGCGATGAGGTAGAGGAACTGGATCGATGCGCCGACCTTCGCGGCGTAGGTGTCCTCGGCGGCGTCGAACAGCTCGGCCCGGTCCCGGCCGGCGATCTTCAGCCGGTCGCAGATCGATTCGAGCCGCTCGCGGTCGGCGTCGGTGATCGCCGCGTCGGGCGCGATCTGGCCGGGGTGGATGACGATCGACCCGAGCGTCTCGCCGTTGACGACGATGGGCGCGCTCAGCGATCCGTCCTGGGCCTGCTCGGTCTCGATGAGCAGTTGTAGCGCCATGTCCGACGCGATGCGGTGGGTGGGGTCGGTCGGCGCGGTAATGGGCCGGCCGTCGGCGTCGAGCACCTCGGTCGCGAGGCGGGCGAACGCGGTGAAGTTGTCCTGGATGTCCTGGAGGGTTTCGCGGTCGACCAGCTCGGTGAGCGCGGGCATCGGCGGCGGGCCGTCGGTATGGGGCGGGGGTGGGGTGGTCACGGAATCAAAGCCAAAGCCCCGCGGGGAGCGGGGCGGGTGCGGCCCGACAGTATAGGAGCACGGCCGATCCCGGCGCGGGGTCAGTTCCAGTCGGTGTACAACCGGACCGGGACGATCGGCTGGTTCGGGTCGCCGACATCGACCACCAAGGCATCACCGGTGGTGCTGGTGCATTCGTAGCGGACCCGCATCCATCCGGGGTCGAACGCCTGCGGCCCGGTAGGGGGCGTGACGGCCTGCTGGATGTTGAGCTGCGCGAGGAACGCGGGGAGGTCGGCCGCAGCGAGGTCCAGTCGCGTCGTCGCGCCTCCGTCCAGCCGGACGACGTCGGGGTCGACATCATGGGAGTGGATCGTCGCAGAAGCCGGGAACACCAGCCCGTGCGTGGCTTGTGGCGCGTCGCTCTGGCGGGCGCGGGCCTGGAACGTGGACCAGCCCCACACGACAAACACGGCGGTGACGAACCAGCCGAAGAACACCGCGGTAAGCCCGATGACGCGCAGCGCAACCGCCCCATACGTCGGGGTGTCGTGGTGCCTCGGGGTCGCCGCGCGGGGCATGGCTTACTCGCTCTCGTGGTCCAGCCAGATGCGGTCGAGCACGGGCAGCAGCGGGTCGCGGGGGCTGCGTTCCTGCGCGACGCCCAGGCCGTACTGCACGAGCGGCTCGGCCTCGAGCTGGTGGCCGAGGTACGCGAGGATCAGGCCCGGCTCGGCACCGTGGATGTCCTGCGAGATCATCTCCTGCAGCTCGCGCTGGAGCCAGCGCAGGCGTTCGGCGGAGGGCAGCAGGTTCTCGTCGTAGCGCAGGGCGATCAGCTCGGGGTGTTCGGAGAACAGCGCCCGCAGGTTGAACGCGGCCGAGCGGATCATGCCCCCGCCGAGCTGGGCGTGGATGAGCCCGGCCTTGGCCAGCGGGTTGTTCTGCGACTCGCGGAGCACCTGGCGGTAGATGTTCTCGGCCGAGAGGTAGTTGCCCGCGGCGAGGTCCTGCTCGGCGCGGAGCAGCATCTTGTTGTGCCGGACCTGGCGGTCCTCGCCCGACAGCGTCGCGACGCGGGGCAGGTCGTAGTTCAGGTTCTCGATCATCTGGCCGAGTTCGGAGTTGCGGTCGATCTCGGGCAGCTCGACATCGCGGAGCACCTGGCCGTCCTCATCGACCAGCCCGAGCGACCGGCGGATCGCGTCGTCCTTCGCGCGGTTGATGGCTTCGAGCACCGCCTCGTCGGGGTTCTCCAGCACGCTCATCCACTCGGGCTTCTCGATGCCCGGGTCGTTGACGGCCCCGGGGTCGTCGGGGTCTTCGATCTGGGCCTGCTCGCGGATCTGCGCGAGGATCGCCTCGTAGGGGTTCTGTGCGGCGCGCGGCGGCTGGTTGGGGTCTTGCCCGACGCCCGGCTGGACCGTGCCGAACAGGAAGTTGTTGAGCTGGGTCAGCGAGCCATCGAGGTTGCGCGGGTCGGTCTGCTGGGTCTGCATCGCGAGCTGCGCGTTGATCTGGTTGCCCAGGACCATGGACGGCGCGGCCCGGCCGTTGTTGTAGAACATCGCGTTGGGGTCGTTGACGTTGTCCGCGTCGGGGCCGTCGGGGTCCGAGAGGTTGTCCCACGGGCGGACGGGCTCGTACCGGCCGGGCGTGGCGGGCTCGGTTGGCTGGTTCGGGTCGGCCTGCGTGTTGGTCTGCGGGGCGGTATTGAACTGGTAGGGGTCGGCCTGGAGCGGGTTGATCTGGATACCGGTCAGCGGCGAGGCGTTGACCTGGGCGAGCGCGCCGTCCTGGGTGCGGACCGTGCCGATGGAGTAGAGGTTGGGCACGTCCTGGAGGTCGCGGAGGCCGGGCACGATGACCAGCCCGCCGTCGTCGCGACGGAAGGAGAGGGTGCCCGAGTTGGTGTCGAAGACGGTGCGGGTCGCGGTGCCCAGCGCGGTGGAGACCTGCAGCCCGGGGACCTGCGTAGTGTTGCGGGTGACGACGACCTGCCCGCCGACGTTGCGGACCTGCACGCCTAGTGCCTGGGGCGAGGAGTAGATGCTGTCGCGCTGGAAGTTGAACAGCGAGTCGCTGCCCAGCGCGTCCTGGAACCCGCCGGCCGTGAAGTAGCCGACCTCGTCCTGGAACGCCCGCCCGCCGCCGACCTGGCCGGTGATGAGCAGGTTGCGCTGGTTGTAGTCGACCTGGTTCTCGACGCGGTTCGCACCGCCCGAGCCGACCTGGTGGTTGGCGTCGTGGGCGTTGCCGTCCTGGACGTACTGCTGGCCGGCCGCGGGGAACACGGCGAGGGCAGCACTGGCGGCGAGTAGCGAGGCGGTCGCAAAGCGGGAGCGGGTCATGGCGTCCCTCCTAAGGGGAGTAGCAGGCAATCAGGGGCGGGATCCCGGGCCCCGCCATCATTATAGCGCGGTCAGCCCGTTCCCCCGAGGGATATCGGCGATCGGGGGGCCAACCCCCGCCCGCGGGGGCTCATGCGGGTTATCGCACGTCGCCCCACCCTCTAAGACGGCCGGCGGGGCGGGATGGTTCCCTCATTCAGGGGGGTCTGCTTGGGTGTCGGCCTGGGCCGCGCCCTGGAACCGCCAGCCGGTGAGCGGCCCCTCGATCTCGCCCAGAGCCAGTAGCGCCGCGTCGAAGGCGCCGCCGTCGAGGATGCACCCCGCGGTGGCGGCGGCGTCGGTCGCGAAGGCGCTGGGCCCGCGGACGCAGCAGTACCGGCTGCCGACGACGCCCAGCCCGGTGCGCGGGTCGATGACGTGCGAGTATCGGACGCCGTCGATCTCGACAAACCGGTACGCGTCGCCGGACACCGAGCACCCGCCGTTCGCGTGGTAGAACGCCAGCCCCTCCGCGTTTTCTCCCGCGCCGGTGCGCGGGAAGTCGGGCACGTTCACCGGCCAGCCGGGCAGGCCCGGCGGCGGGTCGCCCAGCGCCATGTCGCCGCCGGCGCGCACCTCGGCGATCGAGACGCCGTGATCACGCAGCACGTCGAGCGCGCGGTCCGCGATGTACCCCTTGGCGATCCCCCCCAGGTCCAGCCAGGCCCCGGGCGCGTCCAGGTACGCCGTCTGGTTCGCTTCATCCAGCACGAGGTGGTGCATGCCCACCAGCGGGGCGTGCTCGGCCAGCGCGGCGGGGGGGGGCAGCTCGCGCCGCTCCCGGCTGATCCGCCAGAGCCCGGTGTACGGCCGGGCCGTGATATCAAACGCGCCGTCCGTCGCGGTGTGCACCGCCTTCGCCCGCACCAGCACCGGCCAGAGGTCGTCGCTCACCGGCCTCGGCTCGCCGGGCTGTTCGTGCGCGGCGCGGGCGAGCAGGAGCACCTCGCTGTCGGGGTACGACTGCGGGTAGTCGCTCATCACCGACTCGAGCCGACGCATCTCGTCAAACGCCGCCCCGCTCGCCCGCTGGGCCAACGCCGCGTCGTCGGCGTACACCGAGATCACCACCTGCGTCCCCATCAGCCCCTGCGCAAACGTGTGTCGGCTCAGCCCGTCCGCCGCGGCGCGGGCGTCGGCGTAGGCCAGCGCGGCGTCCACATCCGATGCTTTCGGAACAGCGGTAGAGGGGTCTTGGGCCGTTGTCTCCGTCGTTCCGTTGCCATCGGCACGGGTCGACTCCGATGCTTTGTTGTCGCAGCCGGGCATCAGGAGAAAGCCCGAAGCAAGCGCGCAGCACAATGCGGTTCGTGCGGACCAGCGGCCCGACTTCCCGGCAACCCGGGCACGGGTCCGTAGCGCCAGCCGGCCGTTCGCCGTCCGTGGTTTACACTGGTTCATTGCCCTATCAGACGCCCAAACCCCGAAGAACGCAACACCATAAGGGGCAAACCCGCCACCTCCCGTGTCCGCGCCTCGCTCAACTTGACCGCGCTGCTGATGACAAGGGGCCGCCATGCCGTACCGACCGCCGAGACTGATGATGCTGGTGCTCCTTGCCGTCTTGCTTCTGCCCGCCTGCGGCGAGTCGCAGCCGGCAACCGAGCCGACCCCGCCCCCCGCCCCAAGCAACAGCGAGCGCTCCGCGCCGGCGGATCACCCACGCGGCGGACCGGCCGGACCTGAATCCGCACCGCTCGCAGAGGACGATGCCGGCGAGACCCCGCCCGACCCGCTCCGGGGCGATCTCGAACGCTTCACCGACGCCGCCCCGCAGTATGTGCGGCGCGACTACGTGGATGGCGAGACCGTCGCGATCGAAACCGACCCCGTCCCCTTTGACATGATCCGTGTCCCCGGCGATGCCGCTCTGGGCATCGAGCCGTTCTACATGGGTGAGACGAAGGTGACCTGGGCGATGCTGGAATCGTGGATGTATTGCCGCGATCTCGTGGACATCGAGGAGATTCACCGGCTCATCGCCGAGGGGTTACGACCATCTCCACTGTACGACTTTAGTGCAATCGAGCTCAGGATCTGGGAGGACGATCCCCTTCCCGCGGTAACGCTTTCCCGCACCACCGCCGAGGCATTCTGTCTCTGGCTTTCCGAAAAGACCGGCCGCACCTACCGTCTGCCGACACCCGAGGAGTTTGCGTTGGCGCTGCGTTTGGGTGGCGGGTGCCCGGACGATACGGAGGCGTTGCTGGCGCTGGGGGGATTCAGAGAGAACTCGAGGTACGAGGACGAGTTCCTCGGGCCGCTTGACCCGCGCGACCCGATGTACGACGAGATGGTCCGCACGGTGGCGGTGAAGTCGTACGCCCCTAACGGGCTCGGGCTGTACGACCTGCTGGGCAACGCCGCCGAGTGGGTGGTTGAGCCGGGCGGCCCGGCGTACCTGATGGGGGGCCACTTCGCCGTGCCGGCCGCAGAGATGTCCGCCGACTGGACCGATACCGAGGACCATCAGGTTTGGAACGAGAGTTATCCAAACAACCCACCCAGTCGGTTCTGGTACTACGGCCGGCACCATTTCCAGGGCTTCCGCCTCGTCTGTGAAGCCCGGCCTTAATCCCCGGCCCCGCCGCCGCGTCCAGCCGGTTCATCATCTACAATGATGTATTGGACTTTCCACGGCTATCTAGAAAGCGAGAGCGATGGGCGCGAAGACGAATGTGGTGATCGGGGCGATGGCGGCGGGGGGGCTGCTGCTCGGCGGCGGCTCGGTCGCGTACCAGGTGGTCATGAACCAGCAGGCCCACGAGGTCGAGGGCGAGTCCTCGACAGTGGACCTGTCCAACGTGGCCGGCTACGCACCCCAGGCCAGCGACAAGACCCTGGAGCTGAGCCACGCCCTGACCGGCGGCAACACCATGATCGTCTGGCACACCGGCAAGGTGCTCGGCGGGGCCCGGCACGACTACAACGGCACGTGGAGCCAACTCACCGGGGCCGTCGTCTACGACCCTGCGGCCGGGGTGCTCAAGGCGCTGGACGTCCGCGTCCTGCTGGAGGGCTTTATCGGTTACGCCGACGAGCACCCGCCCGCGCCGTCGGGGCTGACCAACACCGTGCTGGGCCAAGGCATCCCGCCGACCGAGCCGTGGTGGGACTACAAGACACACCCCGAGGCGACGCTGGTCGCCAGCGAGTTCGTTGCGCGGGCCGACGTGCCCGCGGACGCGGCGTACGCCAACGCCCCCGAGGGCTGGACGCACCTGGTCCGCGGCACGTTCCAGCTCAACGGCGTGTCGAACGAGGTCGAGATCCCCGCGGTGGTCGAGTTCATCGGCGAGGAATTGGTGCTGAGCGTCGGGTTCACCGTCAGCCGGGAGGCGTACAACGTCGAGGGCGGCAGCGTCCCGGGCTCGGTGGTGGATGACCTGGTGAACATCCGCGCGACGATCGCGTCGAGCGCGAAGGAAGACATCGTCGTCGCCACGCTCAGCCGGTACGGCGAGATGCTCGCCGCGCAGGAGCAGCAGATCACCCGGCTCGAGGGCCAGGCGGACCAGCTCCGCGCCCTGCTGGACCGGGTGGACGGCATCGAGAGCCGGCTCGCCAGCGGCGCGACCGGGTCACAGATGCCGGCGGTCGATGTCGCGGCGCTGCCGGCCAAGTTCACCGACACGGTGACCTACCCCAACAAGCCGTCGATCCCCTTCGAGATGGTGCTCGTGCCCGGGGACGCGGCGGCGGGGATCGCGCCGTTCTACATGTCCAGCCACGAGGTGACGTGGGACATGTTCTACGACTGGGCCTACCGCACGGACATCGACCCGAACACCGCCGCGGAGCTGGAGAACCAGGACCTGCGCCCGTCCACGCTGTACGGCGACAGCGACCAGCTCAAGATCGGGCTGGGTGATCGGCCGGCGATCAGCATGAGCTGGCGGACCGCGCAGGCGTTCTGCAAGTGGCTTAGCGAGGAGACCGGGCGCCGCTACCGCCTGCCGACCGAGGCGGAGTGGCGGCTCGCGCTGGAGCTGGGCGGGGGCATACCGGGGGACCCGGCGTCGATCCTGAGCACGGCGACGTTCGGCGACAACGCCGGCACCCAGGCCTCCGACCCCAACGACCCCTTCGCGGACCCGTTCGCCGACCCCACCGATGCGCTGAAGCTCAGCAGCCCCGTCGGCAGCCACCCGGCCAACGCGCTGGGCATCTATGACCTGCTGGGCAACGCCGCCGAGTGGGTCGCCGACGCGGGCAGCGGGCGCTACGTTGTCGGCGGGCACTTCATGCTCCCGCTGGACCAGTTCACCGCCGACTGGAAGTCGGTCGAGGACCAGGACGTCTGGAACGAGACCTACCCGCAGAAGCCCAACAGCCGGTTCTGGTACCGCGACCACTACTACCAGGGCATCCGCCTCGTGTGCGACCCGGTGAACCTGCCGGAGGAGTAAGGGGCGGGGATCGAGAGGTGGGGGTTCAGCAACCTCTTTGCAACACAACGACAGAAGCCCACGCCGTCACGGCGTGGGCTTCTTTGCTTGTATCTTGGACTTGATCCCCGCTCCTCACCCCGCGATCCACCGCGCTTACACGATCTCCACCACGACGTAGCGCTTGGTGCCTCGGGGGAGGTCGGCCTTGACGGTCTCGCCGACGCGGGACTTCATCAGCGCGGCGCCCAGCGGGCTGGAGGCGGTGACCTCGATCTCGTCGGCGTCGAAGTTGCCGCTCGCCTCGCCGACGAGCTTGTAGAGGTCTTCGCTGTCGTCGTCGGTGTCGCGCAGCTTGACGATGGTGCCCAGGAAGACCATGTCGTCGGGCTTCTCGACGTCGTCGGCGATCTGCGCGGTGGCGATCCGTTCCTCCAGCCGCTTGATCTCCGCCTCCTGCATGCCCTGTTCCTCGCGGGCGGCGTGGTACTCGGCGTTCTCCTTGAGGTCGCCCAGGGCGCGGGCCTCGGCGATGCGCTCGATGATCTTCGGCCGGTTGTCGCGGAGGTGCTGCAGCTTGGCCTGGAGCTTGGCTTTTTCTTCGCTGGTGATGAATTCCATGTCACGCACTCCTTTCCCGGCGCGGCCGGGCCATCGGTTGCAAAAAACCAACCGGCAAAGGCGACCTCAACCGCGGGGTCGCGGCCGGAGATCGCCCTCGGGTTGGTGTCGTCCTAACCCCCTTGTCGCGGGTCGGTCGGGCGGACCATCGTAGCAGATGGCCCCGGCTCCCGTTGGCCGGCGGCGATATCGACCACCGACACCAGCTGCCCGTACGGGTCGTCCTCCAGGGTCCGCGCCAACGGACGACGCGGTCGGCTGAACCACCCCCACGCCGCGAGCACGACCCAGCCAAGCACGGCCGAGACCCCCACAACGATGATCCGTTCGTCCCAAGGCGAGACCGGTGCCCGCTCGGGCAGGTGCGTCAGCACCCACACCGTCTCCAGCGGGCTCCACCGCATCGCCCCCGACCCCAGCTCCGTGCCCCGCAGCCAGCCCAGCACCGGCTCGGCCAGCACGACCGCCAGGCACAGCCCCATCGCCAGCGTCCGCACCAGCCCCGATGCGACCGTCCGCCCCCACCCGACGATCAACGCCGTCAGCAGCGTCCACGACACCACCGCCGCGTCCAGCCACAGCCCCCGGGCGACCGTCCACCCCGCGATCACCTGCAGCGACCACACCACCGCCTGGAACACCACCACCATCGCCAGCCAGTCCAGGAACGCCTGCAGCGCGCCCCGACCCGGCTCGCGCGGGTGTACCGGCTGGCCCAGGCGGAACGCCGGCCAGACCACCATCATCCCCAGCATCCCCGACAGCAGCATCCACCGCACCACCGGCACGGACGCGCCGTACTGGAACATCCGCAGCACGCTGGACGTCTCCGCCACCCACGACATCGCCCACGACCCCAGCAGCCAGAAGCACCAGGCGACGATCACGATCCGCAGCCCCCCGGCCTCGAGCGGGCCGGGCTGGCGCGCGACCCGCGGCGGCGCGGGGCCGCCGTGCGCTCCCGAGCCGACCTCGACGTTGATCGGCGGCTCGTGGTCCAGCGCGAGGGTCGGCCGGGGCGCGAACGGCCGCGCGGCACCCTCGGCCGGGGGCGCGTCGTCTCCGTCCGCGGGCTGGTCGGGCGTCGGGTCCATCGCCAGATCATAGGCCGGGCACGCCCCCGGCCGGGCAGGCCGCTAGGGCGCGATCGCCTGCGGGAAGATCACCTTGCCGGTGTTGATCCACGCCTCGGGGCGGTGGCCCATGCGGAACAGGTCCGAAGACACCAGCGCGTTGAGCGCTTTGATCTTCTCCTCGACCGGGGCCTCGATCACCGCGTCGGGGTGGCCCGGCGGCAGGCCCCAGACGATCTTGCACGACACGGGCTCGGCCGCGCCGTTGGGCAGGACCGACACCGTCAGCACCAGCCGAATCCGTTGCTTCGCGTCCCGGCTGTTCACGCTGATCGACTCGATCATGCCCAGCACCGGCTCGTCCTCCAGCGCGGCGATGAGTGCCAGCGCGGCGGGCACCTCGTTGCCCTGGAAGTGGAACTCGCCCTGCTCGTCGCGCGGGCGGTAGCTCGAATCCACCCCGAGGATCAGCGGCAGCCCCTGGTAGTCGACGTCGGCGAAGTGCACCGGGCCGTAGAGGTGGTACCCGTCCGCGTCGATGACGTGGAACCCGTCCTGGGCGTCCTGCCAGGCGCCGCGGTCGAACATGCGCAGCGTCGCCGCGGGTCGGCGGAAGTCGGCGTCGACCTCGACGGTGCCCTGCGGGGTCCGGCGGACCTGACGGAGTTCCTTAACAAGGTTCGGCCGGTCCTGCAGCCAGCGGGCCGCGGCACGCAGCCCCTCGTCGTCCATCGGGCCCGGGCCGATGAGCCCGGCCAGCTCGGTCCGCATCTGGTTGAGCTCGGCGGGGGTGAGCCAGTCCGGCGTCTCGCTGAACGTGACGTCGTCCGGGCCGACCGGCCAGGCGTGGTGTGCGTTGGCGTAGTTGACCAGCCCGCCCTCGAGCCAGACCCACCCGCAGGCCGACAGCACCAGGGCCCCGGCCGCGCCGGCGAACTTCACGCCCAGGAGCGTCCGCTGCGGGTCCCAGCCCCCGCCGTACGCGGACGCGCCGCGGCCGGCGGGTTTCTTCTTCTTGCCCTTGGTCTTGCTCGAAAGGAACCAGCCCATTTCAACTCCACGGTGAACCAGTCGGGGTCGTCGCCAGTGGGTTGCTATCGGGTCGCGGGGCGTGCGGGCGACAATGAACCGGGTTCGGGGCGTGTAACCCCGTGCGGACGTTGGGCGTGACGTTGTGGCCTGGGCTTGCGCCTTGACTCTCGAGTCCTGTGCTGACTTATGGACCTCAGGCCTCGGACCTCAGGACGCGGGCCTCCAGCGCCATCCGCGCCAGCTTGTCGCACAGCGCGGGGAAGGGGACGCCCGCCTGCGCCGCGGCCTTGGGGACCAACGAGTGGCTGGTGAAGCCCGGCATCGTGTTCGCCTCCAGCAGCCAGGGCCGGCGGTCGGCGTCGAGCATGAAGTCGATCCGCGCCAGGTGCCGGCAGCCCAGGCCGGCGAACGCACGCACCGCGTACTCCTGCACCTCATGGAGCACGTCCGCCGGCTCGGCGTCGAACAGGTACTGCGTGTCGTCGCGGGTGTACTTCGCCTCGTAGTCGTAGAACGCCACCGCCGGGACGATCTTGATCACCGGCAGGGCCACGGGCGCTTCGTCGGCACCCGCCAGGACCCCGGCCGTCAGCTCGTCGCCGACGATGTACCGCTCGGCCATGACCTGCCGGTACTGCGACAGTAGGTCCGCCACCGCGGCGTCGGCCTCCGCCTCGGTCTGGCAGATCGCCATGCCGAAACTCGACCCCTCGTCGATCGCCTTGATCACCACCGGGGCGCGGACCGTCCGCGGCTGGGTCGGCGCCGTCAGCAGCTCCGCCTCGGCCGTGGGGATCCCCAGCTCCCGCGCCGTTCGCTTGGTCGCCCACTTGTCCATGCACCGCGCGGCGGCGTCCCGCCGGCAGCCCACGAACGGCAGCCCGCTGTCCTCGAGGACCGCCTGCAACGGCCCGCCCTCGCCCCACGGCCCGTGCAGCACCGGGAAGACGACGTCTGTCCCGTCACGCTTCGCGTGGTCGATCGCCGACAGGTCGTCGGGCATCACGTCCGACTCGGTCACGGCATGCCCGGCCTGACGCAGGGCCTGCGCGACCTGACCGCCGGACTGCAATGACACCGGCCGTTCCCGGTCCGGGCCGCCACGAAGCACGAGGATGTTGAGTGGGTTGTTCAGGGTCTAGGGTCTAGGGTCTAAGGGCTAGGGTCTAACGGAAGCTTACGCGCTGGCCCGTGACGCGCTACTTCTCTTTCAGCGATCGGATCATCGCGGTGAGCAGCTTGCCAGTTTCCTGTGCGAGTTCCCAGGCCGGTATCACTTGGCCACGGTCGATGTGGTTGCGGGCACAGATGATGAGCTGTGTCTCGACCTCCATCAACGAGCCGCGGGCGATCGAGAGGAACCGGACATAGTCGCCACGGTGCTCCCTGCCGTATCCCTCAGCAATGTTGGACGGCACCGAGATGGCACACCGCGTGAGTTGACTGGTCAGACCAAATCGCTCGTCGGCGGGCAGCAGCTTGACGAGCCGGTAGACCTCATCGACAAGGTCCATCGCCCTCTGCCAGGCGACCAGCTTCCGGTACGCCTTCTCATTCATGTCTCACCCCCTAGACCTTAGCCCTTAGACCCTAGCCCCCACATCACCCCGCACTGCTCGTAATGCACCGGCTGATCGGCATCAGCAGGTCCGGGACCAGCTTGTCGATCGCCAGGCGGGAGCAGGTCTCGGCCAGGTCGGGGAACTGCTTCTTCAGGTCCTCGGGCTTCTCGACCGGGCCGTACTTGCGGACGGTCAGATTCAGGGCGATCGGCTCGTCGGCGTACCGGCCGGTGCCGCCGCGGCGGGACTTCTGGCGGGTGCGGACCTCGAAGAAGGCCTGCATCGACCCGTGCTCGTCCAGGTTGACCGAGCAGAACGGCTGGCAGTCCAGCACCTTGCTGCCGTCGATGTTCATCGCGTTGCCCAGCGGGGTGTCGGCGAAGAGGGCCTGGTAGATAACCTCGTCCTGGCTCTCGGCACACTCCAGGTCGAAGCCGAAGGTCAGCTCGACGTAGTCCACGTCCAGCGGGCTGATGGACAGGAGGTAGGGGGCCTGCTGGAGGACGAACTCGTGGAAGCGGTAGGCCTGCTCCATCGTGTCGGGGTTGACCGTGCCGGTGCGGAGGATGTTCTTGCGCACGGACAGCCAGGAGTTGCGGATGTCGTCCTTGCGGCGGGGGGTTTCGAGGACCATCTCGCCGTCGTACTTGCGGAACTTGCTCATGGCCGGGAGGGCCTGGCGGACGCGCTCAAAGAAGTGCAGCGTGGTCTCGCGCTCGGACGGCAGGTCCATCTTGAGCGCGAGCTTCTGGTTGATGTAGAAGTCGGTGCAGAGGGCGCCGAAGCTGGTGGCCATCGTGGGGGTCCTCACGGGGTCCGGGGTTCGGGAACAGGGTTCACGGACACCCGGATTGTATCACCCCCGGTCGCCCCCGACCGCGCGAGTTGATGCGATGGTGAATCTGGGGGGGTTTGTTGGGGGGGGAGGCAGCGTGGCCTGCTCGCCCCAGTATGATGGTTTGCACTCAAGCCAAGGAAATAGGTCGTGGCTCTGTCAAGGCTATTCAGGAAGTGGTTCCCGAAATTCGAGCCTCAAACGCGGCCGTTCGGTGAGTTTGGGGATGTGACTAGTTCGAGAGCTTATCTCTCGGATGCAATCTTGTGGGAACTGTGCCCACGCTTGGGCGTTAGTGGCCGGAAAGCGGAGGTCTTTTTATTCCTGAGCAAGGATGAGCAGCCGGGGGAAAATCATATCCAGCTTTGCCGTTGCATCCTCGACAACTGGCCGACCACTTGGCGATCCATACAAACAGTTCTATGCGACCTGTACCTAGATGATGGGCCAGATGCGGATAAGCGAAGTTACTTAGAAAAAATGAAGCCGGCCGTCATTCAGCTTGACGGCGACTCGACTGAATGGAGTGTCCTCTGCAAGCCAGATCTCTGGGGGCATAGTCTCACCGCGAGCATCAACGATTATGAATGCACAACCGTACGGCTTGAGGGCTAGACCTAGATAAACGATTAGTCCTCAAACAGGTGGTTGTACGCCGTGGACGAGTAGAACTTGAAGTTCACCTCGCGGAGGTACTCGTACGCCCCAGCCTCGCGGACCTTGTCGACCAGGAGCGTGATCTGCTTCTGGCTCTGGTAGGCGGCGACGGCGTCGAGCTTGTGCTGGAATGTCGCGTCGTCGCAGCGGAGCTGCAGGTCCGGCGGCTCGGGGAAGTCGCAGTAGATCGCCATCTCGTAGACCTCGGGCACCGCCGTCGGCTCGCCCAGTTCGGGCCAGATCGTGCCGTTGGCGTGGAAGATGCTGATCTGCATCTCGTTGTAGACCTGCTGGTGGTCGGGGTGGTAGTCCATGGGGGAGGGCATGAACAGCCGGTCGGGCCGGATCGCGCGGAGCCGGTTGACGAACGCGTTCTGCAGCCCGGTGTACCCGCCGATCTGCGGCTCGCCCTCGGCCGCGGGGCGGCGGCCGAGGTACCGGCCCAGGTCGCAGTCGGGGAAGCCCAGCAGGTGGACCTTCGCGGGGTCGTCCAGCCCGAGGATGCGGCAGGATTCGTAGAGCTCGGCCGTGCGGGTCTCGACGATCGTGTCTTTCTCCTCCGGCGAGCAGTAGCCCATCCGGCCGTCGGTCGCGGCGAGGAGATGGACGTTCACGCCCGCGTCGCACGCGGCCTTCATCCAGAGCCCGGCCCCGATGGCGATGTCGTCGTCGTGCGGGCAGGCGAACAGCCAGGTCTCTTTCGAGACATCCGTGCTGCCGGTGATGCCTTCGAGCGTGTCGTAGCGGTGGACCTTGTGGGCCGAGTGTCGGGCGTAGTGGAAGGGCATAGCTTCGCCGAGTGAACAGTGGATGGTGAACAGTGAACAGGAGAGTCGTGTTACTTGTCTTCGAGGTTGCCGGTCCAGCGGACGAGCTGGGTGAAGAACTGGGCGTAGTGCTGGCCGACCTCGACCTCAAACGCGCCGGGGGCGTGGCACGCGACCCGGCCGTGGCCGGACGGCGCGTCGTCGTTGTCCGTGCCCCAGTCCACCAGCGGGCCGACCCAGTGCGGCGCGGCGTCGGTGGCGAGGCAGGCGACCCGGCCGCGCCCATCCTCCGGCTCGGCGACAACGAGCATGGGGTCGATGATCATCGACGCGAGCTGGAACCCCTCGCCGACCCGGCGCATCCCGCGGCGGGCGACATCCAGCACCCGCCGGACCCCGGAGTGGTCTGCTTTGACCCGGAAGCGGTTGTACCCGCCCACGGACGGCGGGCGGTCGTCCCAGGGCAGGCCGTCGGCGGTGGGGTGGTCGTGCTGCTTGCGGAGGTACGCGGCCTGGTCGTGGTTCACCCGGTCGTCGCGCTCGCTGATCGACACCGGCAGCAGGTCGGCGACGGGGGAGTTGTGCCAGCCGCCGCCCTGGCCGTGGTAGCTCTCCCACCCGCCGATCATGAGGACGCCGGTGCCCGCGGCGTGGGCGGTGACGACCGCGCGGTGCTGGTCGTCGGTGAGACGGGACGCGGGGTAGTCGCTGAGGATGATCAGCCGGCGTTGGTCGGCACGCAGCGCATCGCCGACCGGCGTGTCGCTGGGGCAGTAGTCGAACGCGAGCCCCGCCCGGTGCATCACCCCGGCGAGGTAGGCGGCGGCCGCGGTCAACGCGGTGTCGCCGAGGTACAGGACGGGTTGCGGGGCGGTGTCGTTCATGTCGGCTCGGTCGGCGGCGCTGGGTGAAACCCCCGGCAGTGGTCGGCGGGCCATGATAGCTTTCATGGCTTACAATCGTGGTTTCGCGCGGTAGGGATGCCCCTAGCGCTCCTCCCGCCCAGACCCGCACCCCGAGACCCACGCAGATGCTCCAAGGCAACGCCATCGTCGGACAGTCCGGCGGCCCCACGGCCGTCATCAACGCCTCCATGGTCGGTGTCGTCGATGCCGCAAAAAAAGCCAAGGCCATCGACCGCGTCTTCGGCATGCGCTTCGCCATCGAGGGCGTGCTGAATGATGTCCTGCTCGACCTCACCGCCGAGTCGGACGAGACCCTGCAGCAGGTGCGCTACACGCCGTCGTCGGCGCTCGGGTCGTCCCGCCTCAAGCTCCAGGACAAGCACTTCCCGACGATCCTCAAGCAGCTCAAAAAATACGGCATCCGCTATTTCTTCATGATCGGCGGCAACGACACGATGGACACCATCCACCGCGTCGTCGAGTACGCCAACGCCCAGGGCTACGCCATGCGCGGCGTCGGCGTCTCCAAGACCGTCGACAACGACCTCTACGGCACCGACCACACGCCCGGCTTCCCCTCCGCCGCACGCTATGTCGCGCTGTCGATCCAGCAGGGCGGGCTGCTCAACCGCGACATGCAGAAGGTCGACCAGTTCAGCGTCTTCCAGACCGTCGGCCGAAGCGCCGGCTGGCTCCCCGCCGCCGCCGCCGCCGCGCGACGCCGCAAGGGCGACCCGCCGCACATCATCCTCATGCCCGAACGGCCGTTCAACAAGACCGCCTTCCTCAAGAAGCTCAAAGAGACCCACGCCAGGCACGGCTACGTCTCCATCGTCTGCGGCGAGGGCGTCACCTACAAAGACGGAACCCCCGTTTCGGCCAGCGGGACCAAGGACAAGTTCGGCAACACCGAGTTCGGCGCGATGGGCGGCTCCAGCGCCGCGATGGCGCTGCACCGCATGATCGCCGACAAGTTCGGCTGGCGCGGCGAGTTCCAGATCGTCGAGTCGCTCATGATGGCCGCGAAGGACCGCGGCGTGAAGCTCGACTACGCCGAGGCCTACCAGTGCGGCAAGCGGGCCGTGCAGCTTGCGACTAAGGGCGAAACGGGCGTCATGGTCACGATCCAGCGTGCCAACAAGAAGGGCGAGCCCTACAAGGCGGGCTACGGCACCGCCCCCCTCGCCAAGGTCGCCAACTTCGAGCACCAGATGCCCGACAAGTTCATCAGCAGCGACGGCATGGACGTGACCAAGGCCTTCCTCGACTACATCACCCCCCTCATCGGCGACCTCCCCGAGCACGGGCACCTGACGATCAGGAAGGCGAAGAAGTGATGCCACGAGCTCAGCAACTGTATCCCTATTTCTGGCTCATTGTGGCGCTTGCACTACTCACGGTTATGGGCTGTGGCAGCAACGCGACACACGGGCGCTACAAGTCTGGGCAGGGTCCGTCGGGCAAGGTGTCTGCCGACCAAGCGATCGCCGCGGAATTCGAGTTTCGCCCTCCACCGAGCGCGACAGGGATCAAGCTCGCGCTTTGGGGTGGTATCGATGTGTTTCGACTCGGCCGCATGGAAGTTGAGCTTACAGAGATCGAGGAGGTATTGATAAAAGCAAGCTATATACCGCTTGATGATACCTCGCGTCTTTTCTTTTCGACCCAGCACCCGGACATGCACTGGTATGCCTACACCAACGCCGAGGTCTACGCGGCCTATGAGTTGCCTGATGGGCAGCGGCGTGTTGTTCTGTTGAAGCCGAATCATGCCGGTGTCTGTTCCGCTTTCTTGTGTTCTGGTAGAGAAGGCATGGCTTCGCCGGTTTTTACGCAGTACTTTGAGTAGCTACAGCTCGAATCTGACGGATTGATAGGAAACCCATATGAACCCCACCGACCCCCGCTACACCGAATTCGGCCTTTGTAAAGACATGCTCGACACGCCCGCGATCGTGCGCGGGTTTGACTGTGACCAGGCCGGCGTTGCGGCCGCGGCCGTGAAGGCGGCCGGGAAGCTGCACATGACCGGCGAGGGGTCGTCGCGGATCTTCCCGGCCAAGCACGCGATCAAGGTCGCCCGCCAGCGCGGCTACGCGGCGCACCTCCATACCGACGCCGGCTGCCAGAGCCAGTCCTACCGGCTTACCGACTGGGCGGTGATGGGCATGAGCAACTCCGGCCGGACGGCCGAGGTGATCCAGCTCTTCAAGCTGCTCCGGGACGCGGGGCACGACAAGCTGTTCTCCCTCGCCGCCTTCGCCGACAGCAAGCTCGCCTCGTTCGCCCACCAGGAGTACGTCCTGGGCTGCGGCGAGGAGGGCGCGGTCGCGGCGACCAAGTCGGTCGTCGAGCAGGCGCTGTTCTACCAGGCGCTGCTGGAGGAGGCCGAGGGCGACAAGACCCTGGCGGGCAAGCTCGGCGGCCTGGCGGACGCGATGGACGCGGCGCTGCGGGCCGAGGTCCCCGCGGCGGTGACGCGGTCGATCGCCGACAGCCCGGTCATCTACTGGGCCGGCCCGAACGACGGCGTGGCCGAGGAGCTGACGCTGAAGACCAACGAGATCACGCGCAAGCCCAGCGACTACCTGGAGGGGACGTACGCGGCCCACGGGGTGGAGGAAGTCATGAACGCCGGGGACGTGGTGCTCTGGATCGACCCGATCGAGGGGCAGGAGCAGAAGTTCGAGGAGGTGCTGGTCGAGGGGGTCGGGGTGAAGATTGTGGCGATTTCGACACGCCAGACGCGTTTCCCCACGATCCGGGTGCCCGACGCGGGGGACCTGACGGGGTATGTGTATATGGCCGCGGGCTGGAACGTCCTTGTGGAGGCCGGCACGACCCTGGGTATCGACCTGGACAAGCCCGAGCGGGCCCGCAAGGTCGGCAACGAGTTTGTCGGATAGACTGTGCGAACCCGATTCAGCCCCGCCTCGTATCATGAGGCCCTACCCCGAACCGCCTAACCCCAACCCTGGAGCATTGTGATGAAGCGTATCGCCGCCCTCTCGTTGGCCCTGCTGATGGCCATGACCGCCACGACCACCGCCTACGCCGCCGAGGTCGCCGCCCTCATGGGCTCGTGGAACATCGAATCGTTCAACGGCGAGACCCCGCCGCCCGGCGTCTCCATGGTCCTGACCTTCGTCGACGAAGACACCATCTCCATGAAGGTCACCTTCAACGGCCAGGAGCAGACCGAAGAAGTCCGCTACGAGGCCAGCGAAGACGGCACCATCTCCTTCTACCCCGAAAACGAGCCGGAGAGCACCGGCAACTGGTCGATCGACGCGGTCGGCAAGCTCCACATCGTCGTCGTCGAAGACGGTGAAGAGATGGAGATGATCCTCGGCAAGGCCGGCTAAGCCCGACCCCCGAGAACGCGACTCTAGAGACGCGGCGGCCCTCACCGGCCGCCGCGTTTTTCGTGGCGTGGTGCGCGTCCAGACGCCCCAGTTTCACACCACGGCCCCGCGACGCGGCGGCCGGCGATTCCCAGACGTGGGAACCCGCCGGCCGTTATGCTGTCTACGCCAGAAGGCGGCCCGGATCACCCCCGGGCAGGGGGGCCGAGGGACCGGCCAACACGACCCGCAGGGACGTACGCCCCCGCCCGGCGACCACCCGGGACCCGCTGTCCCTACGCACGACCCATCATGACCGAGTTCATCGACGCCATCATGACCCCCGTCAACTTCGCACTCACCGTGCTGATCGGGTGCCTGATTGTGTATTGGCTGGTCGTCATGGTCGGGATGGCCGACCTCGACTTCCTCGACCTTGACCTGGATGTCGATACCGACGCCGACGCGGATGTCGGCGGCGGGGGCGGCCACGGCCTCACGTCGTTTCTGAAATTCCTCAACGTCGGCGAAGTGCCGATCATGATCCTGCTGTCCGTGTTCGTCGCGTTCCTGTGGCTCATCGGCGTGCTGACGAAGATGTGGTTCGGCGACTGGTCGCTGATGGTCAACCTGCTCGCCCTGGTCCCGATGGTCATCCTCGGGCTGCTGTTGACTAAGTTCTTGACCCACCCGCTGCGTCGGCTGTTCGAGCAGCTTGAACGCGACGCCAACGCGGGCAAAGTCGAGGTCATGGGGCAGCGATGCAAAGTCATTTCCGCGACCCTGGACGACCGCCACGGCCAGGCCGAGATCGAGACCGATGGGTCACCCCTGCGGATCAGCGTCCGGCTGCCCGCGGGCAGCACGCCCCTGAACCGAGGCGACGAAGTGGTCGTCGTCACCGAGCGTGACGAGCGGGGCGTTTATACCGTCCGGGGTTTCTAACCAAGGAGTAGACCGATGCAGATACAGGCCATCAACACCGTCGCGCTGGCGAGCTGGGTCTTGCCCGTTACCGCCATTGTGATCTTCCTCTTCTTCGTCGCGCTATGTGCGGTGATGGTCGCCGCGGCGCTCTACCGCAAGGTCGAGCCCGGCACGGCGCTGGTCCGTCGCGGGTGGGGCGGCCCCAGCGTCTCGTTCAACGGCACGAAGGTCTTCCCCGTCGTCCACCGCGTGGACATCATGGACATCTCCGTCCGCCGGATCGAGATCTACCGCCACGGCAGCGAGGGGCTGATCTGCCAGGACAACGTCCGGGCGGATATCAAGGTCGCCTTCTTTATCCGGGTCAATAACGTCGAGAAAGACGTCCTACAGGTCGCCGACTCCATCGGTGTTCGCCGCGCATCGGATATCGATGCGTTGATCGAGTTGTTCGACGCGAAGTTCTCTGAGGCCCTTAAAACAGTTGGTAAGAAGTTCGACTTCACCGATCTGTATACGGAACGTGACAAGTTCAAGGACGAGATCGTCGCCCACATCGGCACGGACCTGAATGGCTACGTACTCGACGACGCGGCGATCGATTACCTCGAGCAGACCGACCTCAACCAGCTCGACCCGAACAACATCCTCGACGCCGAGGGCATTAAGAAGATCACAGATCTGACGGCCGCCGAGGCGGTGCGTGCCAACGACATCGCACGGGAGAAGGAGAAGACGATCCGCAAGCAGGACGTCGAGGCGCGCGAGGCGATCCTCGAGCTGGACCGCCAGCAGGCCGAGGCCGAGGCGAAGCAGCAGCGCGAGATCGACTCGGTCCGTGCCCGCGAGCAAGCCGAGGCGAAGAAGGTCGAGGAAGAAGAGCGGTACAAGTCGGAGAAGGCCCGCATCGCGACGGAGGAGGAGCTGGGTGTTGCCGAGGAGAACAAGCAGCGTCAGATCATCATCGCGGCGAAGAACCGCGAGCGTGCGGACAAGGTCGAGACCGAGCGTGTGATGCGTGAGCAGCAGCTCGAGGCGACCGAGCGCGAGCGGCTGGTGACGCTGGCTCAGATCGAGAAGGACAAGGCCGTCGAGGTCGAGAAGAAGAAGATCCAGGACGTGATCCGCGAGCGTGTGGTCGTGGAGCGTGCGGTGGTGGAGGAAGAAGAGAAGATCAAGGACACGCACGAGATCGCGACGGCGAAGCGTGCGAAGCAGGTGCAGGTGACCGCCGCGGAGGCCCAGGCCGAGGAAGACAAGGTCAAGGAAGTGAAGAAGGCCGAGGCGAGCAAGCTGGCGAGCGAGTTCGAGGCGAACGAGATCCTGATCGAGGCCGAGGCGAAGCGTGCCGCGGCGGAGAAGGAGGCGCAGGCGAAGATGAAGCTGGCGGAGGCGACGCAGGCGGAGCACGCGGCGATCGGCCTGGCCGAGGCGGAGGTGATGGACGCGAAGGCGGGCGCGGTGCAGAAGTACGGCAGCGCCGAGGCGGACGTGGTGCAGAAGAAGGCGGAGGCCGAGGCGGCCGGCGAGCTGGCCAAGGCCGAGGCCGTCAAGGCCCAGGGCCTCGCGAAGGCCGAGGCCGAGCGGGCCGGCTACGACGCGCAGGCCGAGGGCATGCAGAAGAAGTACGCCGCCGAGGCCGAGGGCGTCGCCGCGAAGGCCGAGGCGATGCAGAAGCTCGACGGCGTCGGCAAGGAGCACGAGGAGTACAAGCTCCAGCTCGAGAAGGACCTCAAGGTCGAGCTGGCCGAGATCGAGATTCGGCGCGACATCGTCTCCGACCAGGCGAAGATCCTGGGCGAGGCGCTCAAGTCCGCCCACATCGACATCATCGGCGGCGAGACGCAGATCTTCGACACCCTGCTGAACTCCATCACCCAGGGCAAGCGTGTCGACCGCATGGTCGGCAGCTCCCAGACCCTCACCGACGTCAAGAACACGTTCTTCAACGGCGACGGCGAGTACTTCGAGCGGAAGGTGCAGCAGCTCGTCGGGCGGTTCGGCATCAAGAGCGAGGACGCAAAGAACCTTTCCGTCGCCGCGTTGATCGCCAAGCTGCTGGCCAAGAGCGACGACGGCGACCTGACCAGCGAGCTCAAGCACCTCCTGGGCCTCGCCAAGCAGGCCGGCGTCGCCGACCAGACCGTCGGGGCGCTCGGGCTGCTGGACGGCAAGAAGAAGTAGGGCGGTGATCGGTCACAGGGGGCGCGGAGGCACGGGGGCCACAGTGGCGCGTGCCGTCCGGCCCGACGGCCCCTCCGCGCACTCGGTGTCTCCGTGTCCTCCGTGATGCATTTGTCTGAGCTTGATGTATGGCCGAAACGAACGACACAACCCAGCCAGCAGATGGAGCAAAGGCGCAATCCTCCGGGGGCCACCCCGCGGGGGAGCAGCTCGACCAGGGCACCTACGACATCATCCGCAACCGCCTGCGCGACCAGGGCAAGACCCTCCGCAAGCAGCTCGACCAGCTCAACGAAGAACGCAAGCAGGTCTTCGGTTCCATCGAGTTCGAGCTCACCGGCACCGACCGGCTGACCACCGACCACAACTGCGTGCCACGCGACATGGCGGCCGTGGGCGACCGCATCCTCGTCGGCTACAACGTGCAGTTCGGGCTCAAGACCGAGATCGACCTGAGCGACGTCTTCGCCGTCTACCGCTTTGCAGAGGGCAGGTTCGAGGCCGAGCCGCTGGACCTGATCGAAGACGCGGCGTTCCGCAAGGACTTCCAGGACCTCTACCGCTTCTACAAGAAGACGGTTTTCGCCAAGCTCTTCCGCAAGGGCCCGCACCTGTACATGAAGTTCCGTGTCGGGCAGGACGTCAACGACTTCAAGGCCTTCAAGTGGGCCTACACCACGGACGCGGACGGCAACGCCGTGCTGCAGTACATCGACAACCGCTCCGACCACGAGGTCCGCTACCCCACCCAGCACGATTTTACCTGGACCCGTGCCGGCCGTGACGAGCAGCGCCCCGGCAAGCACCCGCACGTCTCCATCAACGACGAGGTCTTTATCGAGACCATCGGCGGCGACCTCACCATCAAGGTTGAGGACAACACCGAGTCCGGCCAGGGCATCTACTCCGAACCCGTCGAGGACCCGGACCAGACGCTCGACGACGCCGAGTACGAATACGTCATCGAAGGCCACCTGATCCTGCTGCGCATCCGGCCGTACCAGGAACGCGCCTACCGCTACTTCATCTTCAACACGAAGCTGCAGGAGGTCCACCGCTGCGACACGATCGGGCACGCGTGCGTCCTGCTGCCCGACGACCACGGCCTCATGTTCAGCGACGGGTACTACCTGGCGTCCGGCGAGCTGCAGACGTTCCCGGCCGTGCCCGCCAACATGGTCTTCGAGCGGCGCATCCCCGCGCCCAACGGCGAGGACTACCTCTACATCTTCTACAACCGCGACACCGGCGCGTACGCGCTGATGGCGTATAACCTCATCGCGCAGACCGTCGAGACCCCGACGGTGTGCAACGGCTACGCCTTCTTCGCCGACGGCACGATGGCCTATTTCCGCGCGGGGGAGGAGCCGCAGAAGCACCACGCCGTCCAGGTCTGGCGGACCCCGATCGTCGGGCCCAACTACGAGCCGCCGACACGCAGCGACAGCCACCTCTACAAGATCGGCAACCGCGACATCGTCCGCGGCATGGCCGAGTGCGTCGAGGTGCTCGGGCTCATCGGGCGCGACGACCCCTACGCCGAGCTCTACCTCGACATCGTGCGGACCGCCGAGGGGCTGCTGGACAGCTACTTCTGGCTGGGCGACTCGGCGTGCCACGGGCTGGCGGACACGATCCGCGCGATCCGCGACGCGGCGCAGGCCGCGGTCGGCGAATTCGAGAAAGTCACCCGTGTCCGCAAGGCCACCGCGAAGCAGACCAACGATGTCGCGCAGGAGGCCGAGGACCTGGTCAACCGCAACGCCTCGAAGATCTACGACTCGATCAACGTGTATGTCGAATCGCTCGGCGGGCTGCGTGCGGTCCGCGGCAAGGTCATCGCGCTCAAGGAACTGCGCTACGCCGACCTGCCGCGCATCGATGAGCTGGAGCAGCGGATCACCGAGCAGACCGATGCGCTAAGCCAGCGTACGGCCGAGTACCTGCTTCAGGACGAGGCGCTTGTCCCCTACATCGAGTCCGCCGATCAGCACGAGGGGCAGATCGAGCAGGTCGCCAAGGTCACCGAGGCGAAGGCGCTCGAGGACGACATCCTCAAGACGGCCGGCGAGCTGGAGATGCTCATCGACATCGTCGGCAACCTGAAGATCGACGACGCGACGCAGCGGACCGCGATCATCGACTCGATCTCGGCCGTGTTCGCCGGGCTCAACGCCTCGCGCACCAAGCTGAAGAACCGCATCCAGCAGCTCGGCCGGACCGAGGGTGTCGCCGAGTTCAACAGCCAGCTGAAGCTGCTGAACCAGTCGGTCGTGAACTACCTGGACCTCAGCGACACGCCCGAGAAGACCGAGCAGTACCTGACGAAGGTCATGGTGCAGGTCGAGGAGCTGGAGGGCCGGTTCGCGGAGTTTGATGAGTTTGTCCTGCAGCTGACCGAGAAGCGCGACGAGGTCTACAACGCGTTTGAGAACCGCAAGCTCCAGCTCATCGAGAAGCGCAACAAGCGGGCCAACGCGCTCGCGCAGGCGGCCGACCGCATCCTCGGCGGAGTGCAGTCGCGTGTCGAGCAGATGACGGACATCAACGCCATCCACGGCTACTTCGCCGCGGACCTGATGATCGACAAGGTCCGCGACATCGTGGATGAGCTGGCCGGGCTCGACGATACCGTCCGCGTCGACGACATCCAGTCCCGCCTCAAGACGATCCGCGAAGACGCGGTCCGCCAGCTCAAGGACCGGCAGGAGCTGCAGGAGGGCGGCAACGTCATCCGCTTCGGCCGGCACAAGTTCTCGATCAACACGCAGGACATCGACCTGACGACCGTGCTGCGCGATGACGCGATGCAGCTGCACCTCGCGGGCACGCGGTTCTTCGAGCCCATCGACGACCCGGCCTTCAACGCGACCCGGCCCGTCTGGGACCAGGAAGTCGTCTCCGAAAACGATCACGTCTACCGCGCCGAGTACCTCGCGTACCTGATCTATAACGAAGCACTGCACGCGCGGGCAGTGGCTGCACGCCTGCCCCAAGCCGCGGGTGAGCCGCAAGGCGGATCTGCGGATGAAGCCGCGGCTGAAACTGGCGATATCGAACCCCAGGCAGATCACGACCGCATCCCGCCGCTGGCCGAGCTTGCCGCGCTCGATGACGGGGCGCTGCTCGCGCTGGTCCAGAGGTTCATGGCCCCGCGCTACAGCGAGGGCTACACCAAGGGCGTGCACGATGTCGACGCCGCCAAGGTCCTCCGCGCCCTCGCATCAATCGGCAGCCGGATCGACCTGCTCCGCTACCCGAGCGACGCCCGCGCCCTCGCGTCGCTCTACTGGCACGGCGTCCCCGCGCCCGCGGCCGACGCGGACGACCGCGACCCCGCCCACGCGGCGGCGCACCGCCTGGCGAACCAGCTCGCGGGGTTCGGCCAGGTCCACGCGCTGTTCCCTGATGCCGCCAAGCAGCAGCTCTACGCGCAGCGCGCCGCCGCGCTGCTCCGCGCCTTTGCCGAGCAGCACGACGCGCTGGACCCCGGCCTCGCCGAGCCGGCCGGGGCGTACCTCTGCCAGCAGCTCATGCGTGGCGAACGCTTCGTCATCGGCCCCGAGGCCGCCGCCCTCGTCGCCGCGTTCCGGGACCACCTCAAGCAGCACCGCGCCGCACGCAAGTTCAGCCAGAGCATCGAGGCGCTCGACGGCCGCCGGCCCGACCAGTTCGCGCTGATCCGTGACTGGCTCTCGGCCTACCTCGGCAGCGACCAGGCCCCGGCCGGCCTCGCCGACAGCGCCGCCGTGCTCGACGAGGCCGCGGCCGTGCTCCTCGACCCCGACCACGAGACCGCCCGCACCGTGGACCTGCCGGTCCGCGAGCAGGTCACCGGCCTTATCGGCAGCCATCCGGCCCTCCGCGACGGCACGCTCGACCTGCACTTCAACCGCTTCCTCGCCCGACTGTCGCGCTTCGCCGACGATGATGTCCCGCGCTTTACGCGGTACACCGAGATGAAGCGCCGCTTTGTTGAGGATGCGCGCGAAGAGATGCGCCTCGAAGAGTTCGAGCCCAAGGTGCTCACCAGCTTCGTCCGCAACAAGCTGATCGACTCGGTCTTCCTCCCGCTCATCGGCGACAACCTCGCCAAGCAGATCGGCACGACCGGCGAGAGCAAGCGCACCGACCGCATGGGCCTGCTCCTGCTGATCTCCCCGCCGGGCTACGGCAAGACCACGCTCATGGAGTACATCGCCAACCGACTGGGCATCGTCTTCATGAAGATCAACGGCCCGGCGATCGGGCACGGCGTCACCTCGCTCGACCCGGACGAGGCCCCCAACGCCTCCGCCCGTGAGGAGGTCGAGAAGCTCAACCTCGCGTTTGAGATGGGCGACAACGTCCTGCTCTACCTCGACGACATCCAGCACACCCACCCCGAGCTGCTGCAGAAGTTCATCTCGCTGTGCGACGGGCAGCGGCGGATCGAAGGCGTGTACAAGGGCCGCCCGCGCACCTACGACCTGCGCGGGCGCAAGTTCGCCGTGGTCATGGCCGGCAACCCGTACACCGAGTCGGGCGAGAAGTTCCAGATCCCCGACATGCTCGCCAACCGGGCCGACACCTACAACCTCGGCGACATCATCGGCGAGCACGGCGACGCGTTCAAGATGTCCTACCTGGAGAACTGCCTCACCAGCAACCCGACGCTCAACGCGCTCGCGGCCCGCAGCCAGAAGGACGTCTACGGCGTCATCCAGATCGCCGAGACCGGCAGCCGGGAGGGCATCGACTTCGAGGGTAGCTACAGCGCCCAGGAGGTCGAGGAGATGTCGGCGGTCATGCGCAAGCTCATGGCCGTGCGCGACGTGATCCTGAAGGTGAACCTGCAGTACATCGCCTCGGCCGGGCAGGAGGACGCGTACCGCACCGAGCCGCCGTTCCAGCTCCAGGGCTCGTACCGGAACATGAACCGCATCGCCGAGAAGATCGTGCCGGTGATGAACGACGCCGAGCTGATGGAGCTGGTCGTCGCGACCTACGAGCAGGACGCGCAGACCCTGACCACCGGGGCCGAGGCGAACCTGCTGAAGTTCAAGCAGATGATCGGGATCATCACGCCGGAGGAGGAGGCGCGCTGGTCCGCGATCAAGGAGGCGTTCGTTCGCAACAACGCGGTCGCGGCGATGGGGGGCGACACAGCCGCGGCGGTGGTCAGCCAGCTCGCCGGGTTCAACCAGGGGCTCGGCGCGATGCGCGAGTCGATCGGCGGCGCGATCGGTCAGCTCGCCGAAGCGCAGCGCGCCGCGCAGCAGGAGCGCAACGGCCAGGCCGAGACCGAGGGCAACGACAAGCCCGACCTCAGCGAGCAGCTCGGCCCCGTCCTCGCGCAGGTCGGCACGCTGGGCGACCGGCTGGACGCGATCCGCGAGGCGCTCGACCACGGCGCGTCCCAACTCGCCAAGGCCGCGAAACCCGCGAAAGCCAAACCCGCCGCGAAGAAGAGCGATCCACCGGCCCCGGTCGAAGCCCGGCTCGACCCTGCCACGCTCGACGCGATCCACGCCCTGGTCGACCAGCTTGGCAAGCTCCCGGCTGGTGTTGCGGCGGTCACGCCGACGCAAACCAAGCCGGCTCCCGAGCGCAGCGAAGAGATGGAGATGCCCGCCGACAGCGCCCCGCCGCGTGTGACGCGGCGGCTAGCCGATGATCCATCTGCGCCCGCGCCGGTCTCCCAGGAGATCCGCGTCGTCAACAAGATCCCCGCGACCTTCCTCTATGTGATGAAGGAGCAGTTCAACCTCATGAAGGGCTGGCTCGAACCGCTCACCCGAATCACCGCCGACCAGGACGACCAGCTCAAGTCCCTGCACACCAAGGTCGAGACGATCCTCGAGAAGTACGACACCATGATCGACCGGCTCGAACAGCACGGCCCGGCCGGGGGGTCCGAGGCCGAGATCGTCGATGACGACGAGGTCGATGCCTGACCGGCCGCCCGGCCCGCGCTTGGCGTGGGGCCGGCCGCGCCCGACAATGGAGCCCGATGCCTCCCGACCAGCCCAAGCTGACCTACCTGCTCCGGCAAGGCGACCGGCGGATCCCGCCGCCCACCCCCGCGCCGCCCCTGCACGAGGTGCGCGAGCCCGGGCCACGCTTCGCCCGACTGCGCAAGTTCCTCCGGCCGTGGCGGCTGGTCGGCAAGCTCACGGTCTTCGGCCTGCCGTTCTGGGTCACCGCCGGGCTCTTCGCCGCGGGCGGCTGGGCGGCGGGGGCGCTGTCGGGGCTGATCGAGTCGCTCGGTTCGGTCGCGCAGGCCGGCATGAACACTGCGACGATGCTCGCGCTCGCGCCCTTCGCGCTGCTGGCGGTATGGGCCGGTATCCTCGCGCTGGTCGATGCCGGCAAGCTGCCCGATCAGCGCCGCATGGAACGCGCATTCAAAGAGGCCTCCGAGCGGCTCGGCAAGCCCGACGTGCTCACGCCCAACGACATGCGCCAGCACAGCGTCCGCGAGGCGTTGTCCATGCTCGCGCACATGAAGCACATGCTCGATGAGCTGTCGCGCGACGACCGGCCGTTCTCCGGCGTGCTGCTCGACTCGATCCGCGAATCGCACCGGCTGATGGAGCGTTCGGTGCTCGAGCTGGTCACCACCGAACGCCAGCTCGCGGAGTGGTCCGGCCGGCTCGGCGACCAGGCGGGCTACGCCGTCCAGCTCCAGCAGCGCCGCCAGGCCCTGCTCCAGAGCTACCCCGAGATCATCGACCGCTGCCTGAAGGCCACCGACCAGGCCCTCGCCAAGCAGGCCCGCCTCGAGGGCGAGGTCGGCTCGGCCGTCGGCGGGGCGGGCACGTCGGGCGGCGCGGCCGACCTCGAGCGGGCCGTGTTCGACCTGCTCGAACGCTGCCAGCGCGCGATCGACAAGGTCGACCAGTCCGGCTACGACGAGCAGGAGTTTCTCCACTACGCCGCGCAGCAGGCCGACACCGGCCGGGACGCCGCCCCCCCGTCCGCGGACCCCGAGAAACAGCGCGAGCCGTAGCGGATCGCCGATACCACTAGAATGCCGTTGACCCACGACTAGCCAATCCCCACCCGCCACCCGTGCACCTCCCCAGGGAGCCCACCATGTTCAAAGCCGTCGGCCGTTACTTCCGTGCGATCGGTTACCTCTTCACGGGGCGGATCGACGCCGCCCGCCGCGCGATCTCCACCAGCCCGCACGTGATCCAGGCGACCTTCGACTCGGTCATCGAGGACAAACGCAAGAGCGTGCACCAGTACAAGGACGCGATCGCCCGCCTCATCGTCCAGCACGAGGCGAAGATGTCCAAGATCAAGGCCCTCACCGACGAGGTGAACCGGCTGGAGCAGCTCAAGGAAGGCGCGGCCGCGAAGGCCCGCACCGTCGCGCAGGAGATGAAGGCCAACGGCGCGACCGTCGAGCAGATCAAGCAGGGCGAGGACTACCAGAAGTGCATGATCGCCTTCAACGACTTCAGCGCGAAGGTCAACGAGAAGACCGCGCGCATCGCCGAGCTGGAGGCCGAGGTCCGCGAGATGGACGGCAACATCACCGGCCACAAGGTCCAGCTCCAGCAGATGCTCCGAGAGATCGATTCGCTGCGTGAGGAGGCCGCGACGACCGTCGCCGAGGTCATCACCGCGAAGGAAGAACGCGAGCTCAACGACATGCTCGCGGGCATCAGCACCGACCGGACGAGCAAGGAGCTGAGCGACATGCGCCAGCTTCGCGAGGAGATGAAGGCGAAGGCCAAGGTCAGCAAGGAGCTGGCCGGCACCGACACGAAGGTGCAGGAGGCCGAGTTCCTGGACTACGCGACGAAGAACGTGGCGACCAGCGAGTTCGACCAGTTGATCGGCCTGGCCGAGCAGGTCGACGAGGGCGGCGACACCGGCGGCGGCATGGAGCGCGAGGGCGAGACGAAGCTGCCGGAGTGATGTTTCTGAAACTCACGTAACGGCGCAATGACGCAAAGAGAAACAGGCACACCCCTGGTCTTCGCGCCGCAGCTTTGCGCCTTTGCGTCTTTGCGTGAGGCATGTTCGTGAAGACCCCACCCCCCAAGTACGCCTTCTTCAGCCGGATCGCACGGATCGTGAACAGCGGGCAGTCGCGCGCGGTCATGGTCGCGGGGGAGGTGCACGACCTGTTCTTCGTGGGCGACAAGGCCGCGAAGCTCGACGAGTCGCAGGACCAAGGCAACGCCGTACAGGACGCGCTCGCGGGGGAGTACCTCCCGCTCATGCCGTACCTCTGCCGGCAGTGCGACATCCCCGGCGTGGTCCTGCTGGTCTACGAGCTGAACGGGCCGATCCGCTGCGTCGACCCGGACGACCGGCGGCGGCTGCGCGACGCGTGGATCCAGTGGAAGACCGGGCTCTCGCCGGACCACTTCACGCTCAAGGCCCTGACCGACCCGGACGCGGGCAAGCAGAAGCAGCAGCTCGAACAGGCCTTCGACCAGCGCATCGGCGAGGCGACCGGCCGGCCGACGGCGGCGCTGGAACTGCTGCGTCAGCTCACGCTCTGCGCCCGGCATCAGCGGCGGTACGCGCCAGACAACAAGGACCTCCGGCTGATCATCCTGATCGAGGCGGCCGACATGCTGCTACCGACGGGCGGGGGCGGTGGGGTAAGCCAGCTCGGTTCGGCCGACCGGCACCGCGTCGCGATCCTCGAGGACTGGCTGAGCGACCCGGCGTTTATCGACGGCGAGGACACGCTGCTGATGCTGACCGAGTCGCGCAGCGCGGTGCACCCGCGTGTAGCCGGGCTGCCGCAGGTGCTGTCGGTCGAGGTCGCGTCGCCGGACGCGGGCGAGCGTCGGCACTACATCGACTGGTTCTGTGCGCACCAGGAGAAGCAGGGCAAGGGCGTGCCTGTCTTGGGGGATGCCCACGGGCCCGCTAGCGGTGCCACCCTGTCGCGCGACAAGCTCGCCGACCTCACCGCGGGGCTGTCGATCCACGCGCTGCGGCAACTGCTGATCCACTCGGCCTACGCCGGCGAGCCGGTGACCGCTCCGGGCGTGATCGCGCAGGTCGAGCGGTACATCGTCGGCCAGCTCGGTGAGGACGTCGTCGAGTTCAGCAAGCCCGAGCACACGCTCGATGACGTGGTCGGCTACACGCGGCTCAAGGATTTCCTGCGGGACGAGATGATCCCCCGGATCCGGGCGACGGGAGACGAAGCCCTCCCTGGCGCGGCGATCGCCGGGCCCATCGGCGCGGGCAAGACGTTTATCTTCGAGGCGTTGGCCGGCTCGCTCGGGCTGCCCGTGCTGGTCCTGAAGAACATCCGCAGCCAGTATTTCGGTCAGACCGATGTCGTGTTCGAGAAGCTCCGGCGGGTGCTCGAAGCGCTGGGCAAGGTGATCCTGTTTGTGGATGAGGCAGACACGCAGTTCGGCGGGGTCGGCGCGAACGCGCACGAGACCGAGCGTCGGCTGACCGGCAAGATCCAGGCGATGATGAGCGACCCCAAGCTCCGCGGCCGGGTCATCTGGCTGCTGATGACCGCGCGGATCGAGCGGCTGAGCCCCGACATCCGCCGGCCTGGGCGGGTGGGCGACCTGATCATCCCGGTGCTGGATGTGGAGCCGGGCAGCGAGGACCACCGGGCGTTCGCGCAGTGGGTGCTGGGGGGGGTGAAGCTCGAGCCCACGGCCGAGCACGTCGCGGCGATGATGGAGCTGACGACCGGATACTCGTCGGCCGCCTATGCGGCGCTGCGCTCGCAGCTCAAGGCGATGCGCTCTCTCAACGACGGCACGATGTCGATGGAAGATGTCGAGTCGGCCGTGCACGACCAGCTCCCCGCCGACATCGGCACGGCGAGGCGGTACCAGACGCTGCAGGCGCTGGTGAACTGCACGCGGCGGTCGCTCCTGCCCGACCCGGAGATCGACGAGGCGCAGCGGCAGGCTTGGTTTGAGGAGCTGGCGGCGTTGGAGCGCGGGGGTGTCTAGCTCTTGGGTCTGTGGCTCATTGCTAGTATCGTGTCGCGGGAGTCTTCTACAAAATGGTCTTCGTGGCCGATTCGATCGAAGTGACAGTGATAGTGATTGAGACCTTCGTTCAGATCGTAAGGCAGATTTTCTGCGAACAATACCAGCCTTGTGTTGTCACCAGATATCTGAAGCGTATCGCCTTTTACCGAGAATCCTATCTTCCCTCCGTTCTTGTTGATCTCGATCCGAGACATTGATCGTTCATACGGGCTAGGTGAAGAAACCAAACGAGCTTTAGTCTTTAGCGACGCTGTGTCCGACTTGATAAATTTTTTGATTTCGTCATGGAACTCGCGAAGTTCGCACAGAGTTCCTTCAATGCAGATAGCTTCGTCATTGCTCAATGGCACAAGCACACTAACCATAATCACAGTATCTCCGGAAAGTTCGGACTCTTTTTACCGCTCGTACCGCTCCCACAGCTCGCGTTGCAGCTCGTCGAAGTACTCGAACTGCTCCATGAGGTGCTCGCGCATCTGTTCGAGGCGCTCCGCGTTGGCCGGGTCATCCGACGGGCCGCCCCCGGAAACGACCGTCGCGTCACGCAGCATCTGCACGGCGGCCTGCAGGTCCTCGGCCGCGTTGGCGTACTGGCGCGCCACGGCGTAGAGCTCCAGGTTGGCCAGGTCGCGTTCGTCCGGCGGCCAGACGAGGCGCGACGGGTTGGCGCGGAGGTCTTCCATCAGCCCGCGCAGCTCGACGACCGTCCGGCGGGCGTTGGTGACCATGCGGTCGATCTCGACGCGGTTATCGCCCAGCGTGGCGCGCAGCTCGCGGGTCAGCCCGCCGGCCTCGGCGAGCAGGGCGTCGATGCTGTCCACGCTCGCCTCCGCGCGGTCGACGAAGCCGCCCAGGTCGTCGGCCAGGGTGTTGATGCTCGCGAGCGCCGCGTCGACCTCGTCGAGCATGCCCGGCAGGCGCTGGTCGAAGGTCGTGGTCGTGCTGCTGAGGTTGGCGAGGGTGGTGCGGATGTCTTCGCCGCTGTCGCCGAACACCGCGTTGACCTCCTCGGCGACGCCGATCGCCTCATCCATGAAGGCGTTGTAGCGCGCGATGGCCGGGTCGATCTCCTGCTCGATCTCGTTGATGAGCGCGGTGGCCTCGTTGGCGGTGTCTTCGAAGGCGGCGGCGGTCTGCTCGAAGGCGTCGCTGGTCTGGGTGATCTCATCGCCGACGGCCGCGATCTCGCCGCGGACCGACGCGAGGGTCGTGGTCAGCTCGGCGCGGACCTCGTCGACCATCGCGTTGAGGTTGACCGAGCGTGCGGCGACGCTCGAGCCCTCGGGCAGCGGCAGGCCCTCGCCCAAGCTGAGGATGTTGAGCCAGGCCCCGCCGGTGAAGCTGGTCTGTGCCTCGACGCGGGCCGCGGTCGTGCCGAAGGCGATGTCGGTGCTGGACGTGCGCAGCGGGGACTGCTGGATGCCCGTGAGGAACGGGTTGGGCTCGCGGAATCGGACGTCATCGGGCACCTCGAAGGTGACGTGGACGTGGGCGTCGGAGTTGTCGTCGGTGTGGACCTCGATCGCGGTGATGCGCCCGACCTTGACGCCCAATAGCCGTACCTCCGAGCCGACCGCGAGGCCGGAGATGTCCTGGCCGGGCGCGAAGGTCGCGGTGTAGGTGTGTGCGTTGCTGAGCATGCCCGAGTCGGAGACGCGCGCGATGATCGCGATGGTCGCGCCGATCGCGATGAGGATGAACAGCCCGGCCTGGAAGGCGTACTTGGATGGGGTCATGGTCGGCTCCGTACTCCGTGTCTATCGGCGTTACGGCTTGTCTTCCAGCAACGCCCGGCGGTAGGCGTCGCCGTCCCGGCGGTCGGTCATCGGTCCCTCCAGCTTGCCGTGGACAAACTGGTGGACCAGCGGGTTGTCGCTCTGTTTCATCTCGTCGGGCGTGCCGTCGGCGACGAACTTGCCCTGGTCCATCAGCACCAGGCGGTGGGCGATGCGGAAGGCGCTGGTCATCTCGTGGGTGATGACGACGGTCGTCACGCCGGTCGTCTCGTTGAGGTCGACCATGAGCTTGTCGATCTCGGTGACGGAGACGGGGTCGAGCCCGGCGCTGGGCTCGTCGTAGAAGATGATCTTGGGGTCCAGCGCCAGCGCCCGCCCGAGCCCGGCGCGCTTCTTCATCCCGCCCGACAGTTCCGAGGGCATCTTGTCGCCGTGGCCCAACAAGCCCACCAGGTGCAGCTTCATCGTGACGATCGTATCGATCGTGCTCTGCTCCAGGTCCGTGTGTTCCTGCATGGGCAGCGCGATGTTCTCGGCGATCGTGAGCGAGTTGAAGAGCGCCCCGGACTGGAACAGGACGCCCATCGTCTTGCGGTACTCGTCGAGGTCGCGCTCGTTCATCGCGCCGACCTCTTTCCCATCGATCGTGAGCGTGCCCTTGGTCGGCTGCGTCTCGGCCGCGAGCATGTTCAGCAGCGTCGACTTGCCCGCGCCCGACCCGCCGAGGATGACCAGCCGCTCGCCCCGCTTCACGTCCAGCGACAGGTCGCGCAGCACATCCGTCTTACCGAACGTCTTGGTGACGTTGCGCACCTCGATAATATTGTCGTCGGTGGGTGGCATGGATTGGTTCTAGCCGATATCCAACTGATCGTGTTTCGGGCAGATGTAAAACTGTTTAGCGAGGTCCAGTACTTTGTCCAAATCAGTCATCACGTGCTTCATTGTGCAGCCGTAACCCTGGTCACTCTCCCAGAGTTCAATCTCTTCATCCGAACCCTCTGCATTGGTGTATTCCCATTTACCACCACCTGCGGTCCAAGCCCCTTTCCCGCCGATGATGCTAAGTTCATCCCCTTCATCTTCATGCTCGGAGGGGTACAAAACAATGTAAGGGTATTGGAATCGATCGAGGCGAAGGATCGATTCGACGATCTGATCCCATGTTGGAGCTTGTATGTACTCTTCTGGTAGCGTCCTGCCTTCTGGTGAATAGCGAGCAATGAAAAGGTGGTGAATCGTTCTTTCCATGGCTACAGCTCCAGCAGGTAGAACACGGCGGTGAAGCCCAGGTCGACGATCGTCAGCGCGACGATGCTGAGCACGACGGTCCGCGTCGTCGCGCTGCCCACGCCCGACGCCCCGCCCCGCACAGCCAGCCCGAGGTGGCAGGCCATCGCCCCGATCAGCATCCCGAACACCGCCGCCTTCACCAGCCCCGTCATGATGTCGAACCCGTCCACCGCCGCGAACGTCAGCTCCAGGTACTCCGCCCGGCGAAGGTCCGTGATCGACAGCGTCGCCAGCAGCCCGCCCAGGATCCCCATCACGCTCGACAGCACCGCCAGGCACACCGTCATCACCGTCGCCGCCAGGACCCGCGGCACCACCAGGAACCGCACCGGGCTGATCGCGTGCGACCGCAGCGCCTTCAGCTCCTCGTTCACCGCCATCGTCCCGATCTCTGCCGCGATGGAGGCGCCGGCGAAGCCCGTGAGCACGATCGCGCCGACCAGCGGGCCCAGCTCCCGGAAGAACGCGATCGCGATGATCGTCGCGATCTGGTCCGGCACGCCGTAGCCCTCCAGGATCGGCACGATCTGCAGCGCGAGGATCACGCCGATCGACAGCGTCACCAGCGCGACCACGCCGATGCTCTTGACCCCCACGCGGTGCGCCTGGAACCACAGGTTCCGCCACGCCAGCCGACGCCCGCGCTTCTGCAGCACCAGGCGCGGGCTCGCGGCGAAGGTGAGCCCGATCAGGATGCCCAGCGCGCCGATGAAGCTGACGGTGCCGATCGCGGCGTCGCCGAGCTTTGCAACCGGTCGTGTGATGGCGCCCATGGGTCGTCCTTGCGGGGGGCGGTCGGCCGCGTCCGTGCGGCCGGGTCAGAAGGGGCTACGCGCCGGTCGCGACTTCCGAGACATCGTCCAAGAAGCTGAAGACCGCGTCGAGGTTCATGATCCGCATCAGGCCGCGGATGTCGTCGTTGAGGTTGGTCAGCGCCAGCGTCCCGCCGTCGCCCGCGACCTGCCGGCGGACCTCGACGAAGACGCCCAGCGCGCTGGAGTCCACGAAGTCCACGTCCATCAGGTTCAGCGCGAGGGTCTTGGGCTTGTGCTGCTTCAGCGCCGCGAGCAGGCCCTGCCGCAGCTCCGGCGCGTTCGCCACGGTGAGCGACCCGTTCAGCCGGGCGATCACCGCGCTGCCCTGCGGATCAATGTTCGAGATGCAGTCGTCGTTCGCCATGGGGGTCCGGTTCAGGGGGTGTCGTCGGCCGGGGCGGCGGCCGTGTTCGTCGGCGGGGCGGTCCCGCCCCCGTCATCCTGGGCCTCCGCCCAGTCGCGCCAGGCCCGCACCGCCGGCCGACGCGCCGCACGCGAATCATAATAACGATACCCGAAGGACTCGCCGCTGCGCTCCCGCAGCGCCTGCACCGCGAACAGCCGCACCGCCGGGTCCTCATCATCCAACGCCCGGATCAGCTCGTCCAGCCCCCCCTGCCCCCCGGCCCGGCCGGGGTCCGCCTGCCGCACCAGCGCCGGGATCCGCCCCGGCGCGTCCTGAGCCCCCGCATCCCCCGCCACCTTCGCCTGCGAGCACCCGCCCCCCCACACGCACAGCCCCGCCGCCAAAGCAGCCAGCCCGCAACGCATCCAGCATCGCAACCTCATGGCCCCACTCACCGAAAGGAAACACGAACCCGCACGGCCAACCGCCGTGCGTGGATTGTAGCACCGGGGGCTACCCCGGGGCGTTGCCGGTCTGAGGGGAGTGTTGCCCGGCTTCGCTTCAAAGGTGATAGACAATCCATCCAAACTGAAACGACAGCAACCAACCCAGCCACCAGATACCGGCAGCCCAGCTCAGGCAACGCAGGGGTAGATGGTGCGGACAGCCCCTTGCCATGACCAGACCGGCGAACATCGCCAGCATCGAAAGTGTGCCAAAAGAGAATTGTGTCTCGGCTGTCGCAATCCAGAACCGCCCACCCCAACCCACCATCGTGTCGGTCGCGCGACCAAAGTTCCATAAGAGAAGCGACTCGCCTGATATGAGAACAAGCAACGCAGAAACAGGCGCGCCCATAAGGACGAGGACGGTACCTAAGCGCCGCTGGATACGGGGTGGGTGCGCTTGGATGGAGTAGGTGCTAGCGTCGGACAGATCGAATGCCTGTCCACACTCGGGGCAGCGCGTCTCCGAAAGACCCTGTAACGGATAGTGACAACCCATGCAGAATGCCCGGGTTGGTGCTTTGGTTTCCATGGGCTATCCACCAGACAACGGACATGGATCAATGCTGTTGCCGGCCACCCTCAAGAGTGCGGTACCGACCGACCTGTTCATTCTACTCGCGGGTGCCGTAGTCACCGGTTACCAGCGGTAATCTCGCATTACCTCGTATGCGAGTGGAAGTATGCACGCCCTGTATCCTGGTCGTACACCATGTGGACCCCACGATCCTCTTCAGACCATGTGTACGCGACCGCATTGCTTATCTGATGAGATGCGAATTTTCCCTTGGCATGGTCGTAGACGAGTATCTCGTATGGCCCTGTGTGAGGCCCGGTCAGTTTGGGGCGGCTTCTTTGGGCCACCCATTGCTGGAATCCCGCCAAGCTGGTGTCGAAGGCGTAAACCCGGTTGGGGCCGAACGCGCCCGGGAGGAACCACTCAATGTTCGTTGCTTGACTCGGCAGACCGCTCACCGCGGCTTCGCTCGGACGCCCGGCGGTGCCGACGCGATTCTGAAAACTCCAGACGCAACAAACAGGCAAGAGCAACGCGCCGCCCACGATCAGAATCACCCGGATTGCTTTACGATTTAGACCCATGGGGGTAGATAAATCTGCAGATCATCAAAGTGTCGCACCCCAGCTAAATCTTAGGGGTTGGGAACATCGATTGTTGGCGATACCAAGCGCGGATCTTTAGATTTACCCTACGCCGCCCGCCCCACGCTCTCCTCGCCCGCCCCCGTCACGCTGCCCGCCGTGCCGCGGGCGACGACGTGGGTGATGCGGTGGCCGGGCGAGGCCGTGCCGCCCGGGGCGACGCCCGTAAACCCGCCCGCCACGCGGGTCATCACCGGCGTGCTCATCGGCCCCGGCTGCAGCCGGCTATTAAACCAGTTCGCCGCGAACCACACCGGCGAGCCCGGCTCAACCCCCGACAACGCCACCTCCACCGTTGGCTCCAGCGCGTTGCCCCCGAACGACCAGTGCCCCAGCTCCGCCGGGCTTTGCTCGCCCACGTAGTAGAACCACGTGTACCCCTTCGCCCCGGCGGGCCGGGCCCGGCCAAGCCCCGCGACCTTGCCCACCCGCAGCGTCAGCCGAGAACCCATCGCCGACATCACCCGCCCCCGAGTCTCCACGGCCCCCTCCCCGGTAGGACAGGCATTCCTGCCTGTCATTCGGCGCAGCCGAAAACAACGATGGTCAGGGAGGCGGTCAGGCCTGTGGCCTGATAACAGGCAGGAATGCCTGTCCTACCGGGCGGTGGTTAGAGGGGGCGGTCGTTGGACCGAAACTCGCGCTTAGGGCCGGGGAAGCGGTCGTACAGTTGGCGGTGGGCCCGAGCGGAGAAGGTGTCGGTGCGGTGGTCGTAGGCCTTGATCCAATCGATCAGCATCGGGAGGTTGGCGTCCTGCTGCTCGGGGGTCGGGTACTTGTGGGGCTCCCACGGCCGACGGCGGGCGTTGTCGATGCAGGTCGCGGTGCCGGGGTTGAGGTAGACGATCTCCGTGGCGTGGGGGAGCGCGAGTTCCAGGAGGTCGGCGTAGCAGCCCTCGATCACCCAGTCGTCGTTGGCGTCGGTGAAGGCGAGCAGGTCGGCCCGGCTGTCGTCGATCGGCCGGCGGGTCGGTGGGGTGATGTCGGGCAGCCAGGCGATGGTGTCGAGGTCGAGGTGGGGGCAGCCGATCCGCGCGGCCTGCGCCTTGGCGTAGGTGGACTTGCCCGAGCCCGAGTTGCCGAAGATGACGGTGCGGGGCATGGAGGGTCTTGGGGGGTTGGTGAGGATTGGGTGGGTGCGCCTCACGCAAAGGCGCGAAGGTGCTAAGGGAGGCAGGTATTGCCGCACGTTGGTAAGCGGATTTAGTGTTCTTCATCCGACTCGGCAGAGAATACCGCTTCAGCATCGCAGGCAACGAGGACAGGTTCTTCTGACCATCTAACCAATGTTACGATGTTTGCCCGTGGGAATCGGCTTGAAGCGTGTGGAAGTTCTCTACGGGTCAGTTTGGCTCCGCCAGTCTTCATATCGGTGTAGCGTTCGATGCACGCTTGTGCATAGAATCTCAGTCCTTCGACGTCTTCCGCGGGGAAAGAGGATGGAAGAGTCACAGGCGCGGTTCCGATCACATCTTCTTCCGTCCACCATTCGCGGATTGGGCCTTTTGGCGAAAAGTGCTCAACAATCAATGTGCCACTGCCTTGGGATATCTCATGTTCGACTTGCGACCACGGTATATAGCGCCCGCGAGATTTAAGATCCCTAGACAATGTATGTTCTTTTATATCCTGCACAATGAAATACAAAATACTAAAAGGTATCGAAATGATGGTACCGATGATCAGGAGAGGACAAACCAGCAGCATCATGATTGGCATGAACAGCCACTCCCACCACGCGGTCGGGGTGTCGTCTGAGCCGGAACGGATTAGAGGCAGTCGTAGTCGCATGGCCGTTTATCACTATACGTACTTTTTGTCCGCGATTTTCATATAAACAGCCCAAGTAGAATCACAGTCTACCCGTGCAATAGTTTCGGCACCTACATCGATCGACGTTTCTTCACGGTTTCAACTGTCTTACTCTGCGCCTCTGGCCCTTTGTGTGAGGTTGCCTGTTCGGCTGCGCCGAATGACAGGCGGGACGCCTATCCCACCGGGGAAACAGTTAGACACGCGGGAATGCCTGTTCTACTTCAACAAATCGTGCATCACGTTCCCGTGCACATCCGTCAGGCGGAAGCGGCGGCCCTGGTAGCGGTAGGTGAGGCGTTCGTGGTCGATGCCCAGGAGGTGGAGGATGGTGGCGTTGAGGTCGTGGATGTGGACGGGGTTTTCGGTGACGTTGTAGCTGTAGTCGTCGGTCGCGCCGTAGACCAGGCCCGGCTTCACGCCGCCGCCGGCCATCCAGATGGTGAAGCAGCGGGGGTGGTGGTCCCGGCCGTAGTTGTCGCGGCTGAGCGCGCCCTGGCAGTAGACGGTTCGGCCGAACTCGCCGCCCCAGATGACGAGGGTGTCGTCGAGCAGGCCGCGTTGTTTGAGGTCGGTGACGAGGGCGGCGGAGGCCTGGTCGATGTCCTTGCACTGGAGCGGGAGGTCGCCGGCGAGGTCGCCGTGCTGGTCCCAGCCGCGGTGGTAGATCTGGATGGTGCGGACGTCGCGTTCGGCGAGTCGTCTTGCGAGGAGGCAGTTGGCGGCGAAGGTGCCGGGGGTGCGGGCGTCGGGGCCGTAGAGGTCGAGGGTCTGTTCGGACTCGCCGGAGAGGTCCATGAGGTCGGGGACGGAGGCCTGCATGCGGTAGGCCATCTCGTACTGGGCGATGCGTGCGTTGATCTCGGGGTCGCCGAAGTGCTCGTGCTGCATGGCGTTGAGCTCGGCGACGCCGTCGAGGACGCGTCGTCGGTCGGCGCGATCGACACCGGGCGGGTCGGAGAGGTACAGGACCGGGTCGCCGGTGGTTCGGAGCTGGACGCCCTGGTGTTCGGAGGGGAGGAAGCCGGTGCCCCACATGCGTGAGAAGAGGGCCTGGGCATCGCGGCGCGCGCTCCATTTGGAGTGGAGGACGACGAAGGCGGGCAGGTCCTGGTTGAGCGAGCCCAGGCCGTACGATACCCACGCGCCCATGGACGGTCGGCCGGGCTGTTGGTGCCCGGTCTGGATGAATGTCATGGCCGGGTCGTGGTTGATGGCCTCGGTGTGCATGGAGCGGACGACGCAGAGGTCGTCGACGACTTGGGTGGTGTGGGGGAGCAGCTCGCTGACCCAGGTGCCGGCCTGGCCGTGCTGCGCGAACTTGTATTTGGAGGGCGCGACGGGGAAGCGTGCCTGGCCGGAGGTCATGGTGGTGATGCGTTGGCCGTTGCGGATGGAATCGGGCAGGTCCTCGTCGAAGCGGTCGGTGAGGTTGGGCTTGTAGTCCCACATGTCGTGCTGTGCGGGGCCGCCGGACATGAAGAGGTAGATGACGCGTTTGGCCTTGGGCGCGAAGTGGGGCGCGCCGAGCGCGCCGCCGGCGGTGGGCAGGGGGGAGCCGGGCGCGGCGGTGCCGGGGGAGGGTCCGGGGGACGCGAGCGCGGCGGCGAGGTCGGCGCCGAGGAGCGAGCCGAGCGCGGCGGCGCCGACACCGCAGGCGGTCTTGCCGAAGAGCTGCCGGCGGGTCATGAGCAGGTCGTGTTCGCGTCGCGGGTCCATGCGGGGCTCCGTTGGCGTGTGAGGCGGTCGGTGCGCGGGTCAGTGCTGGGTGAGTGTTTCGTCGAGGTTCAGCAGCGTGTTTGCGACGAGCGTCATCGCCGCAAGCTCGGCGGGGGGCAGCGTGTCGTCGCGCGGGGCCTCGCCGACCGCGTTCAACGCGGCGGCGGCGTCTGGGTCCGCGGTGAAGACGGCGAGCTGCGCGTCGTAGATCGAGCGCAGCACGCCGAGCTCGCGCGGCTCGGGGGACCGGCCGGTGGTGAGCCGGAAGGCGTAGGCGAGCTGCGCGTCCGTGTCGTCCTCGGCGTGGTGCAGGGCGCGCTGGGCGAGCAGGCGTGCGGCCTCGACGAACTGGATGTCGTTGAGCGTGACCAGCGCCTGCAGCGGGGTGTTGGTGCGCGAGCGCTGGACGGTGCACGACTCGCGCGAGGGCGCATCGAACATGCTCAGCGACGGCGGCGGGCTGGTGCGTTTCCAGAAGGTGTAGAGCGATCGGCGGTAGAGGTCGTCGCCGTTGCCCCGGACGAAGTTGACGGTGTTGGACGACTCGTAGCCCACGGCCTCCCACAGCCCTTCGGGCTGGTAGGGCCTGACGCTGGGCCCGCCGACGCGCTCGACGAGCAGGCCCGAGACAAACAGCGCCTGGTCACGGACGACCTCGGCGTCGAGGCGGAAGCGTGGCCCGCGGGCGAGCAGACGGTTTTTCGGATCGCGTTCGAGCAGCGCGGGCGTCACGCGCGACGATTGGCGGTACGCGGCGCTGGTGACGATCAGCCGGTGCAGGTGCTTGACGTCCCAGCCGGACTCGATGAACTCGACGGCCAGCCAGTCGAGCAGTTCGGGGTGGCTGGGCCAGGCGCCCTGGCTGCCGAAGTCTTCGGGGGTTTCGACGATGCCCGTGCCGAAGTACCGCTGCCAGATGCGGTTGACGGCGACACGCGCGGTGAGCGGGTGGCCCGGGTCGGTGAGCCAGCGCGCGAAGCCGAGGCGGTTGTCCGGCGCGTCGCCGGGCATGGGCGGCAGGGCGGCGGGGGTGCCGCGCTGCACCTGCTCACCGGGCTGGTCGTACTCGCCACGGTTGAGGACGTGCGCGGCCCGGGGCGTATCCAGCTCCCGGGAGATCAGCGTGGTCGGCGCCATCTGCTCGATCTGCTCGGCCTGCATGAGCAGTTGGCTGCGCTCGGTTTCGAGGGGTGCCAGCCGCTCGTGCGTCTGGGCGTGGGCGTGGCGGAGGTAGTAGTCGAGTACCGCGCGGTCTTGCTCGGCCGAGCGTTCGGCCGGGTCGATGGCGAGCGTCTGGCGGATCGCGTCGGGGACGGTCGGGTCGTCCTTGGCCCGCGCTTCCCAGATATTGCGGGAGACCTTGTCGAGGCCGTCGGGCGGGTGCATCGTGAGTACGCCGGCCCGGTCGTAGTAGACGCTGCCGCCGAACTGCGTGAACGCCCAGCCGTGGACCCGGTCGCCGGGGTTGAGCTCGACGGTCGCGGCGGGGACCTCGAGCCGGACCCATTCGCCGGTCGCCGGGAGCGGGCCTTGCTCGTGGTTGCCCGCGCCGGATTGTTCGGGGGCGTGGGCCTTGTTCACGCCCCAGCGTGCGCGGTGGTTCCAGTTGCCGCTGTTGAACTGGAGCTGGACGACCTCGGGCGGGTTGGCGGGGTCGAGGTAGACCCACGCGAAGAGGACATCGCCGGCGTGGATGACCAGCGGCTCGGGCGCGTTGATGAAGAAGTGCTGGTTCAGACCGCTCGCTTCGCGGTGGGCCGAACGCGTGCCCGAGTGCACGGGGTGGTCCGGCGCAGAAACCCAGCGCCAGTGCGGGTCCTGCCCGTTGCCCTGGAGCGAGGCCCCGGCGGGGGTGTCGTCCTCGACCCAGACGAACTCGGCGGGCAGCTCGGGCGCGGGCAGCGCGTCCAGGTCCGGCTCGGTGTAGTTGATCGCGGTGACGGTCTGCCCGATCCGGGTCTCGAGCGATTCGGCGCGCTCGCGCAGCGTCGCGACCTGCGCGAGCTGGTCGTCGCTGAGCACACGGATCGACGGCGGCGGGGCGATCGCGTTGCCGTCCATCGCGGCCTCGGCCGTGCTGTTGAAGTAGGCGTAGAGCTGGTAGAACTCGCGCTGCGAGACGGGGTCGTACTTATGGTCGTGGCACTGCGCACAGGCGACGGTCATGCCCAGGAAGACGGTCGAGACGGTGTCGACGCGGTCCACCGCGTACTTGACGAGGTACTCGGCGTCGATCGCGCCGCCCTCGCCGGTCGTGGGGTTCATGCGGTTGAACCCGCTGGCGACGAGCTGGTCGCGCGTGGGCTCGGGCAGCAGGTCGCCGGCGAGCTGGTGCTCGATAAAGGTGTCGAAGGGCAGGTTCTCGTTGAGGGCGTGGATGACCCATTCGCGGTAGGGCCAGACGTTGCGCTCGTTATCGAGGTGGAGCCCGTGGGTGTCGGCGTAGCGCACGGCGTCGAGCCAGTAGCGGGACTGGTGCTCGCCGAAGCGGGGCGACGCGAGCAGGCGGTCGACGGCGTGTTCGTAGGCGTCTTCGCGCTCGTCGGCGAGGAAGGCGTCGACCTCGTCGGGGGTCGGTGGCAGGCCGGTGAGCGCGAGCGTCGCCCGGCGGAGGAGCGTGGCCTTGTCGGCCTCGGGGCTTGGCGTGAGGCCCCCGTTGTCGAGCCGGGTGTGGACGAACCGGTCGATGTCGTTGCGCGCCCAGCCAGCGCCGGCGTCGGGCACGGCGGGGCGGGTCGGCGGGACGAACGACCAGTGGTCTTCGTAGGGCGCGCCCTCGGCGATCCATCGCGTGAGCAGCGCGACCTCGTCCTCGCTCAGCGCGAGGTTGGTGTGCGGCGGCGGCATGACCGTCCGCGCCCGTTCGCTGGTGATGCGGTCGACCAGGAGCGAGCCGTCGGGGTCGCCGGGGACGATCGCCTCGAACGCGACCGCCTCGTCGCGGAGGTCCAGCCGGAGCCCGCCGGTCTCGTCGCGCATGCGCTCGTCCGGGCCGTGGCACAGGAAGCACTTGTCCGACAGGATCGGGCGGATATCGCGGTTGTAGGAGACCGGCGGCGGCGGCGTGTCGGTGTCGTTGTTCGCGCGGACGATCTTCGCCGAGGGCGTCGCCCCGGCCACGTCGGGGCCGGCTGCGGAAGGGTTGCGCTGCTCGGCACACCCCAGCGGAATCAGCAGCGCGGCGGACAGGAGCAGGCGGGCGGGTGGGCGGAGCATAGAGACGTCTCGATGATGAGGTTCGCGTGCAGTGGCTCCACCCGACTGCGGTTCGATTCTAGCCGGCGGTGTGCTAGGCGATCAATTCCTGCTTCACTAGGCCGGCGATATCGGTGAGGCGGTAGCGCCGGCCCTGGAAGCGGTAGGTGAGGCGTTCGTGGTCGATGCCCAGGAGGTGGAGCATGGTGGCGTGCAGGTCGTGGACGTGGACGCCGTTGGATTCTTTGTCGATGATGTTGTAGCCGAAGTCGTCGGTCTCGCCGTAGCTGATGCCGGGCTTCACGCCGCCGCCGGCCATCCACATGGTGAAGCACTTGGGGTGGTGGTCCCGGCCGTAGTTGTCGGCGGAGAGCGCGCCCTGGGAGTAGACGCCCCGGCCGAACTCGCCGCCCCAGACGACGAGGGTCTCGTCGAGCATGCCGCGTCGGCGGAGGTCCTTGATGAGCGCGGCCTGGGGCTGGTCGGTCGCGGCGCACTGGGCGCGGATCTCGCGGGGCAGGTTGCCGTGCGCGTCCCACCCGCGGTGGTAAAGCTGGATAAAGCGGACGTCGCGCTCGGCCATGCGGCGGGCGAGCAGGCAGTGCGACGCGTAGCTGCCGGGCTTGTGGACGTCCGGGCCGTACAGCGCGAGTGTCTCGGGGTCCTCGTCGGAGAAGTCGGTCAGCTCGGGCACGGACATCTGCATGCGGTAGGCCATCTCGCCCTGCGCGATGCGGGCCATGATCTCCGGGTCCTGTACGCGGTCGTGCTCCAGCTCGTTGATCGCGTTGACCGCGTCGAGCATGCGTCGGCGGTCGTCGCGGCGGACCCCCTTGGGGTCGCTGAGGAACAGCACCGGGTCCGCCCCGGCGCGGAGCTTGACGCCCTGGTGCTCGCTGGGCAGGAAGCCCGAGCCCCACATGCGGGCCGAGAGCGTCTGCATGTTGCCCGAGCCCTGGCTGATCATCACGACGAACGACGGCAGGTTGTCGTTCGCGCTGCCCAGCCCGTAGCTCAGCCACGCGCCCATCGACGGCCGACCCGGCTGCTGGTGCCCGGTCTGGAAGAAGGTGATGCCCGGCTCGTGGTTGATCGCCTCGGTGTAGACCGACTTGATGACGCACAGCTCCTTCGCGCACGACGCGGTGTGCGGGTACAGCTCGCTGACGTAGAGCCCCTCGTCGGTGTTGTTGTCGTAGCGGTTGAACTTAAAGATAGACGGGGCGATGGGGAGCGACGCCTGGCCGGACGTCATGCCGGTGATGCGCTGGCCCTGGAAGATCTCGGGGAAGGCGCGCAGGTCCTGCCCGCGGTACTCGTGGAGGTTGGGCTTGTAGTCGAAGAGGTCCAGCTGCGAGGGCGCGCCCATCTGGTGCAGGAAGATGACGCGCTTGGCCTTGGGCGCGAGGTGGTGGGAGCGGAGCACGCCGCCGGCCGAGGCCGTCGCGGGGTCGGCCAGGAGCGACGCGAGCGCGCTGACGCCCATGCCGGCGACCATGCCCTGCGCCGCCTTGCCAAAAAACTGCCGGCGGGTGAGGTTCAGCAGGTGGGTTTCCATCGGGTCCATGGCGTTCATCCTTCTTCTTCAACGCGGGCCGATGGCCCGCCGCGGGTCGTGCGGTAGGGGTCAGTCGCGGACGATGGTTTCGTCCAGAGAGAACACAGCGCTGGCGATCATTGTCCACGCCGCGAGCTCGGCCGGGTCGTAGGTCTCGGGCAGCGGCGCCTCGCCGTAACCGAGCAGGCCCTGCGCCTCGTCGGGTGTCTCCGCGAACCGGTCGAGGAAGGCCTCCAGCGTGTCGCGGAGCACCGCGAGCTTGGCCCGGCCCGGCTCGTCGCCGTTGCACAGCCGGTACAGCCGGATGAGGCGCTCGTCGGTGGTGTCGCGTTCGTCGAGCGCCCGCGCGGCGAGGACGCGCGCGGCCTCGAGGTACTGCTCGTCGTTCCAGAGGACCAACGCCTGCAGCGGCGTGTTGGTGCTGCCGCGGTCGATGACGCAGAACTCGCGTGTCGGCGCGTCGAAGGCCGCCATCTGCGGGCTCGGCGCGGTGCGCTTCCAGTAGGTGTAGAGCGACCGGCGGTAGAGGTCTTCACCGCTGCCGCGCTGGAAGTTGCGCGTGTTGGAGCTGGGGATCGACACCTCGCGCCACAGCCCCATCGGCTGGTAGGGCTTGACCGACGGCCCGCCGAGCTTCTCGACCAGCAGCCCCGAGGCGAACAGCGCCTGGTCGCGGATCATCTCCGCGGAGAGGCGCTGGCGGGGGAAGTAGGCGAGCAGGCGGTTGTCCGGGTCCTGCGCGCGGGCGTCGGGGTTAATCACCGACTGCTGGCGGTACGTCGCGCTGGTGACCAGGAGCCGGAGCAACTGCTTCTGGTCCCAGCCGGTCTCGACAAACTCGACCGCGAGCCAGTCGAGCAGCCCCGGGTGGCTGGGCCAGTCGGCCTGGTTGCCGAAGTCTTCGCTGGTCTTGACGATGCCCGTGCCGAAGAGCATCGCCCAGGTGCGGTTGACGTGGACGCGGGCGGTCAGCGGGTGGTCGGGCTGGGTGAGCCAGTGCGCGAAGCCCAGGCGGTTGTTGGGCGCGTCCGCGGGTAGGTCGGCCCCGAGCTCCAAAGGCGGCCGGCGGGTCAGCGGTGGCACGGGCTCGCCGGTCTCCGCGTCTTCCGTGATCGGGTGGCTGTACTCGCCGCGGTAGAGGATGTAGGTCGGCGTGGGCTCGGGCAGCTCCTTCATGATGAGCACGGGGGCGCGTTGCGCGTCGAGCTCCGCGATCTCCTGCTCGATGACCGCGGCCTGTTCCATGAGCGCGCGGTAGGCGGGCGAGTAGGACCGCCGCCACTGGTCGTTGAAGCGTTGGCCGAGCACGGGCAGGCGGTCGCCGCCGGGGACCAGCGCGAGCGGGCTGAAGTGGCCCGGGCTCTGCGTGTCGGGCTTGGGCTCGTAGTAGAAGCTGCCCTGCCCGCCGCCGTTGATGATCTTGAGGACCAGCGTGTTCTCGCCCGGCCGGAGCGTGACGGTCAGCGGGTCGGTCGCCGCGGCGGGGCCGCGCTGGACGTTGTTGGCGTAGACCTCTTCGCCGTTGAGGTAGACGCGGATGCCGTCGTCGCTGCCGAGCACGAGGTCGAGCGTGCGCTCGACGGGGGAGAAGATCGAGCGTGCGATGTAGAACGCCGACTGCGGGCCCTGCAGGCCGTGAACGTTGCCGTCGGTGTAGCCCGGCTGGTGGCTGAAGCGCGGCTTGCCGTCGCCGAAGTCCAGGTGCGGCGAGACGAACGGCGCTGACTCGGGGCCGTGCGCCGTGCTGTACGCCGCGTCGTAGCTCGCTTCCTGGTACGGCCCGGCCAGGAACCAGTCGCGCGCGACCGTGGGGAACAGCGCGGCGAGGTCGACGGTGTCGGCCGCGCCCAGCGCGACCCGGACCCGACCGAGCACGTGGTTCGCGTAACGCGATCGGTAGTGGAGCGTGACCTTGATCTCCGTGCCGCCCGCGTAGCCGAAGGGCGCGTCGGCGACCAGCAGCGCGGTGCGCGGGTCCCGGTCGAGGTGCCCGCCGACGGCCCAGCCGTCACCGTCGCTGTGGACCGCGTTGAAGATGTCGAAGTCGCCGTTGGGCTGCTCGAAGCTGGCCCACGCCCAGTGGAAGGACACCACCTGCGACTGTGTCGGGTCGGCGACGGAGGTCGCGACGACCTCGATGCCGCTCATGACCGCGTTGCCGTTCTGCGCCCGGCCGACCCGCCCACCGGCCAGCGAGGGGTCGGTCAGCGCGTCCAGCCGCAGCAGGCGGAGCCCGGTCGCGTCGGTGCGGAGCGTGTAGGTGTGCGCGTCGCTGCCGGGGTTCGCGCCGGTCGCGAGGACCGAGCCGTCGGGCTGCTCGGTGAGTGTCGCGCCCTCGCTCGACACCGCGGCCGTCAGCGTCGCGTCGGCCCAGCGGATGCCGGCCCGATCGAACAGCGCCTGCTGCCACTGCGCCTGCTCGTCGGCGATCCCGGCGTCGGGGCTCACGGCCTCGGCCATCAGCGCGTCCAGCCGGGCCCGCGCGTCCCGGTACGCCGCCTCGGTCTCCGGCGTGCCGTACATCATGCTCGGCGGGTAGGCGGTGATGTTCGGGTTCGCGCCGTACAGCCCCCGCTCCTCCACGGAGTTGAAGTAGGCAAACAGCGAGTAGTAGTCTGCCTGCGTGAAGGGGTCGTACTTGTGGTCGTGGCAGCGGGCGCAGTTGAAGGTCAGCGCCATAAACACCGCCGCGGTCGTCTCGACACGGTCGGCCACGGCCTCGACGCGGTACTCGGCGTCGAGCGCGCCGCCCTCGTCGTTGATGTTGTGGTTGCGGTTGAACCCGCTGGCGAGGATGTCCTCCCGCGTCGCGTCGGGCAGCAGGTCGCCGGCCAACTGCTTGATGAAGAACTGGTCGATCGGCAGGTTCTCGTTGTAGGACTTGACGACCCAGTCGCGCCAAGGCCACATCGTGCGGTGGTGGTCGTGGTGGAAGCCGTTGGTGTCGCCGTAGCGCGACAGGTCGAGCCAGACACTGGCCATCCGTTCGCCGTAGCGCGGCGACGCGAGCAGGCGGTCGACGACCTTCTCGTACGCCTCGGGCGAGTCGTCGGCGAGGAACGCGTCGACCTCCTCGGGCGTCGGCGGCAGGCCGGTCAGGTCCAGCGTGACGCGGCGGATCAGCGTGGCCTTGTCCGCCTCGGGCGACGGGGCGAGCCCGTGGCGCTCCAGCTCGGCCAGGACGAACGCGTCCACCGCGTTGCGCACCCACGCCGCGTCGGCGGTCGCCGGCGGGTCGGGCTGCACCGGCGTCTGGAACGCCCAGTGCCCGGTGTACTCAGCGCCCTCGGCGATCCACCGGCGGAGCAGCTCCGCCTGCGCGGGCGTCACCGTGCGGTGCGACTCGGGCGGCGGCATGACCATGTTCGGGTTGGTCGACTCGACGCGGCGGATCAGGGGCGAGGCGTCCGGGTCGCCGGGCACGATCGCGGGGTCGGCCCCGTCACGCTGGGCGGTCGCGCCCTCGAACGAGTCGAGCCGCAGCCCGCCGGTTTGGTCGGCGACGGCCGAGTCCGGGCCGTGGCAGAAGTAGCAGTTGTCCGACAGGATCGGGCGGATGTCCCGGCCGAAGTCGATCGGGCGATCCTCACGCCGGTCGGGCGCGGCCAGCGCGGCCGGCCGGACTTCGTCGTCGGCACCGGTGCCGGCATGCTGGGCCGAGCCCCCGCCGTCCCCGCACCCCGGGAACGCCAGCACGGCCGCGGCGAGCATCGCTGTCACGGAGAAGGACCGGATCGCCGCGTGTCGGGGAGACATCTGCATGGAGTAGGGGGCCTCGCTGGTCGATTCTGGACAGGTCGCCGGCACGATGCGTGTAACACCGGCCGGGCGTGAGCGTCTCGGCATGCGCTGGACATTCCTCACCTATATCCTATTACAGGCGACGGGGAATCGCCTAACATCTTCATTCCTAACTTTTTTGTGACGGCGGCATTCGCGGGGTTTTCGCCCCAAGCCCCGCAGCAACGCTAGTCGAAATCCACCATGCCCGGACCCACCCCCCACTGGCCCATCCCGCTGCACAACCCACCGGAGGTCGTGATGCTCGGCCACGCGGAGCACGGCCGGAACCCCGTCGAGCGCTTCCAGCTCCCCGGGCTCTGGTCCCTGCACTTCTACCGCTACGAGGCCGAGCTGTTCGTGGACGGCCGGCACATCTGCATCCACCCGCGCACGGTCGGCGTGATCCCGCCCGCGGTGATCCAGGAGTTCCGCTACCACGAGCCGAAGTGCGAGCACACGTTCGCCCACTTCCGCCTGCCCGGGCACGAGTCGACCCGCGGGCTGCCGACCATCCCCGCCGTGCAGGACCTGGGCCGACGCTTCGAACTGCTGCACAACCACTTCCGCGAGGCCGCCGACTGGTTCCGCACCGCGCCGGGGCGCGCGTCGGCCCGGGTCTGGGACGTGCTCTGGCAGGTCGCCGACCCCCCCGGCGCGGGCATCGACGGCGAGCCGATCACCTACCACCCCGCGCTCGACGACGCCGTCCGCCTGATCAACCTCAACCTCGCCACCCCCATGCGCGTCGCCGAGGTCGCCAAGGCCGTCGGCGTCTCCAATAACCAGCTCACCCGCCTCTTCCGCCAGCGCTTCGGCACGACCGCCGTCGCCTTCATCCGCCAACGCCGTGTCGAACGCGCCAAGCACCTGCTCCGGCACTCCACGCTCCCCATCCGCGTCATTGCCCGCGACGTCGGGCTCCCCGACCTGCAGCTCTTCAACAAGACCGTCCGCCGGGAGCTCGGCAAGAGCCCGACCGACATCCGCAACGCGTCAGAATGACCACGGCGTCTAGCGTGCGACACGCAGCGTCTGCTCTCGCAATGTAAAACCCCCGCCTTGCGGCGGGGGCTGTGAATCTATTGTGTGTGTGGGCGTTGCGTTGAAGGGCCGCGCCGCTACGCGGACGCCTTACCACTCCAGGTTGCCCGAGGTCTGGTACTCGGTCACCCGGCTCTCGAAGAAGTTCTTCTCCTTCTGCAGGTCGATGACCTCGCTCATCCACGGGAACGGGTTGCGCACGCCCTCGTACTGCGTCGGCAGGCCGATCCGCTCCAGCCGGCGGTTGGCGATGTACTTGACGTACTGGTCGAAGCTCTCGGCGTTCAGCCCGAGCACGCCGTTGGGCAGGCAGTCCTGCGCGTACTTCACCTCGTACTCGACGGCCTGCTTGATGAGTTCGACGCACTCCTGCTTGAAGTCCTCGGTCCAGACGTCCGGGTTCTCCTCGCGGATGCCGTTGATCAGGTCGATACCGAAGTTCATGTGGATCGACTCGTCGCGCATGATGTACTGGAACTGCTCGCCGATGCCGACCATCTGGTTCCGCCGGTGGAACGACAGGATCATCACGAAACCGGAGTAGAAGAAGATGCCCTCCATGATGACGTAGAACCCGATGAGGTTCTTGAGGAACCGCTGGATGTTCTCGGGGGTGTCGGTCCGGAAGTCGTCGGCCATGACGTCGGCGGTGAGCGACATGACAAAGTCGTCCTTGCCGGCGATCGAGTCGACCTCGTGGTACATGTTGAAGACCTCGCGCTGGTCGAGGTTCAGCGACTCGCAGCAGTACTGGAACGTGTGGGTGTGGATCGCCTCCTCGAACGCCTGGCGGAGCAGGTACTGACGGGCCTCGGGGTTGGTCACGTGCTTGAAGATGGCGAGCACGATGTTGTTCGCGACCAGCGACTCGCCGGTCGAGAAGAACCCGAGGTTGCGCATGATGACGCGGCGCTCGTCGTCGGTGAAGAGCTTGGGGTCCTTCCACTGCTCGATGTCTTTCTGCATCGAGACCTCGGTCGGCATCCAGTGGTTGGCGCAGCCGTTGATGTAGTGCTCCCACGCCCACGCGTACTTGATCGGGCAGAGCTGGTTGACGTCCACGGCCTTGCAGTTGATCAGCCGCTTGGCGTTCACGTCGACGGGTTGGGTCAGATCAAAAGCTTCGGTCGGTCCGTCGCAGCAGCCCATGGGTACATCCTTGTTCTGGAGGCGGGAAATCGTCGGTCGAGAATACCTCGGCCCGGCGCGAGCCGGGCCGAGGCGGGGTTGTTGTCAGGTTATTGACACGCTTCGCAGTCGGGGTTGTCGATGGAGCAGGCGTTGCCGGCGGCTTGTTTGCCGTCCAGGAGCTGGTCGATGGACGGGTCCTTGATGGTCGGCACGACGGGGGCGGCGTCGTTGGCGACGACGTCGGCCGGGGCCTGCTTCTTCGGCGGGCGGGCCGAGGTGTTGCCGTTGGCGCTGGTGGTGGACTTCTCGATGCGGGTCGCGCCCAGCGAGCGGAGGTAGTAGGTGGTCTTGAGCCCTTTCTTCCAGCAGGCCATGTACATGTCGTTGAGCAGCTTGCCCGAGGGGGTGTCGATGTAGAGGTTGAAGCTGATGCCCATGTCGATCCACTTCTGGCGTCGGCTGGTGCACTCGATCATGGCGAAGGCGTCGACCTCGAAGGCGGTCTTGTACAGCTCCTTGAGGTCCTCGGGGATGCGGTCGATGTGCTGCACCCCGCCGTCGTAGTGCTTCAGGTCGTCGAGCATCTGGTCGTCCCAGAGCCCCAGGTCCTTGAGGTCCTGGACGAGGTACTCGTTGACGATGGTGAAGTCGCCCGAGAGGTTGGACTTGACGAACAGGTTGCGGTAGGTGGGCTCGATGGACTGGAAGCTGCCGGCGATGTTGGAGATGGTCGCGGTGGGGGCGATGGCCATCACGTTGGAGTTGCGGATGCCGTGGGTGGCCAGCGCCTCGCGGACCGGGGCCCAGTCGAGGGTGCTGGTCGTGTCCATATCGACGAACTCGGCACCGCGGTGCGTGGCGACCTCGGCGATGGTGTCGATCGGGAGCATGCCGCGGTCCCACTTGCTGCCCTTGTAGGTCGAGTAGGTGCCGCGTTCCTCGGCGAGGGCGATCGAGGCCGAGATCGCGTGGTAGCTGATGTGCTCCATCGACGCGTCGGCGAACTGCACGGCGTCATCGCTGCTGTACGCGATCTTCTGGATAAACAGCGCGTCCTGGAAGCCCATCACGCCCAGCCCGACCGGGCGGTGGCGGGTGTTGGCGTTGCGGGCCTCGTCGGTGGGGTAGTAGTTGATGTCGATGACGTTGTCGAGCATGCGGACGGCGGTGGTGACCGTGTCCTCGACGAGCTCCTTGTCGAGCCCGTCGGGGGTGGTGTGCATGCGGAGGTTGACCGAGCCGAGGTTGCAGACGGCGGTCTCGTCGTTGGTGGTGTTGAGGAGGATCTCGGTGCAGAGGTTGGAGTTGTGGACGACGCCGGCGTGGTCCTGCGGGCTGCGGAGGTTGCTGGGGTCCTTGAAGGTCATCCACGGGTGGCCGGTCTCGAAGACCATGGAGAGCATCTTGCGCCAGAGGGCGACGGCCTCGACGGTGCGGTGCTGGCGCATCTCGCCGGCGCGGGCCTTCTTCTCGTACGCGACGTACTTTTCTTCGAACGCCTTGCCGTACAGGTCGTGCAGCTCGGGGACCTCGTTGGGGGAGAAGAGGGTCCAGGTGCCGTTCTCGGCGACGCGCTTCATGAACAGGTCGGGGATCCAGTTGGCGGTGTGCATGTCGTGCGTCCGCCGGCGGTCGTCGCCCGTGTTCTTGCGGAGCTCGAGGAACTCCTCGATGTCCAGGTGCCAGGTCTCGAGGTAGGAGCAGATCGCGCCCTTGCGCTTGCCGCCCTGGTTCACGGCGACGGCGGTGTCGCTGACGATCTTGAGGAAGGGGATGACGCCCTGGCTCGTGCCGTTGGTGCCCTTGATGTGCGCCCCGGTCGCGCGGACGCGGGTCCAGTCGTTGCCCAGCCCGCCGGCCCACTTGGAGAGCGCGGCGTTGTCGCCGATGGCCTTGAAGATGTGGTGCAGGTCGTCGTCCACCGTGGTCAGGTAGCACGAGGAGAGCTGGGGGTGCCGGGTGCCGGAGTTGAACAGCGTCGGCGTCGCGCTGACGAAGCGGAAGGTGGACAGCAGCTCGTAGAAGCGGATCGCCCAGTCTTCGCGCTTGGCCTTGTCTTCGAGGATGGACAGCCCGATCGCGACCCGCATGAAGAAGAACTGCGGGGTCTCGATGCGTCGGCCCTCGATGTGCAGGAGGTAACGGTCGTAGACCGTCTGGGCCCCGAGGTAGGTGAAGGTCTCGTCGCGCTCGGGCTTGAGCGCGGCGGCGAGCTTCTCGAGGTCGTAGTTCAAGAGCTCGGGGTCGAGCAGCTCGGCCTCGACGCCGGCCCGCAGGGCCTGCTCGAACCGGCCGCGGACGAGGATGGCGCGGTCGGCGCGGGCGGGGACCTCGCCCAGGGCCTGGCGGTCGGTGATGTTGAGGACCAGGCGGGTGGCGACCTTGTTGTAGGCCGGCTCGCGCTCGATGCGCTGGCGGGCGACCATGACCATGGCTTTTTCGAGCTCGCTGGTGCTGATGCCGTTGTAGAGATTGCTGTAGAGGTCCTGGAGCAGCTCGTTGGGCTTGCACTGCGGCAGGCCGTGGCAGGCCTCGTAGATGCGGCGCTTGACCAGGTGGGTGTTGACGGGCTCGGCCGAGCCGGCGGCGGTCGTGACCTGGAGGGCGGCGGCGTTCTGCTGGCTCTCCATGCGGAGGCGGCGGGCCCGGCTGCGCTCCTCGCGGTAGACGATGAACCGGCGGGCGACGCTGAACTCGCCGCTGCGCATCAGCTTCTCTTCCACCAGGTCCTGGATGCCCTCGACCTCGAGCACGCCGCCGTCCCGGTCGGTGCTGCTGGCGGCCTCGAGCACCGCGGCGGTGATCCGCTCGATCGCGTGGGACTGCTCGTCGGTCAGCGGGGCGTTGGACTTGCTGCAGTACTCGGCGCGGAAGGCGGCGTCCACGGCCTTCTTGATCCGCACCGGCTCGAACTCGACGACCCGGCCGTCCCGCTTGGTTACCTGCAGGAGCATCGGGTCGGTGTCGGGGGTGGCGCTCTGGATCAGGTCGTGGGGCGTGGTCTGGGCCATGGAAGGATGCTCCGTCGGGTATGAAGGGATCGGATGGTTCGTGTCGCGGGGGGCGGGTCGGGTGCGGTCCGAGCAGAGGGATCGCGCTGGGGCTGAGGTCTCCGCCCTCGGCCGTGGGATCAGGGGTCTGGGATGTCAGTCACACGCGTCGCCGCCGCCCGAACGCTATCGGGGCCGACGCTGCGGTTGCCCCGGTCCGCGGGGCAAGAGGGTGTGGCTAGTCGAGTCGTTTGCTCACGCCACACCGTGCCCCGCGGCAACAGCCCCGCAGGTGCGGGCGTTCGCCGCCGTCGGGCCGCGTCCGTTGCGTCCGGCGGAGGGGGGCCTGGTGTTGGCTTGTCGTTGGGCAGTCCATGCCGCGTGACCTCGGGGCCGGTAGGCCCTGGCTGAAGCGATCCCGCCGGGCACCGTGTCCGGCGGCGGTCGGCGCAGTTTTAGGGATTTGTTTGGACCCTGTCAACCCCTTGCATGCCGCAAGCGACCGCTGCACCCGGTGTTACGGGCGTCTGGGCCGGTCTGGGTTGTCGGGTCCATCCACTAAAGAGTACTGCGTCCCTCCTGAAAACCCACCAGATTGGGTGGCTGTCAGGCGGGAGACCACTATATGTAGGGTAGTCGGATGGGTCAATGACCTCACTTGAGTAGATTATTCGGAATCCGCAGGACTCGCTTAGCCCCTGCTGATTCGGGAGTTTATGAGCCGGGCCGGTGTCTAGTTGGCTGTCTTTCGGGCTGTGGAAAACATGGTTCAGCGTGTCAATCTGGGCGGACGCGCTCATGGTGCGCTCGCGTCGCGCTCGCAGAACGCAAACCATGGAGGCTAAAAATTGCCATAAAGCAAAATTAAGAAGCTATTTATGGAAATTATAGGCGCGATGACATAACACCGGCTCACGCCCGACGCCGCAGGCGGGCGTGGTCGATGCCCGCTTGGGCGAGGTGGGGGAGGATGTCATCGCGCCAGCGGTTCGCGTCTGTGCCGTAGCCCGCGGTCGGTTTGACGCCCGGGGCGACCTGGGCGAAGTAGGCGTTGAACCGCTCCATCATCAGTTCGCGGGTGTACTTGGCCGCCATCGACGCCAGGGCCGTGGGCATGTGCTGTTCCTCGGCCTGGGTCTGGAAGGTGACGGTCATGGTGCGTTCGCCGGCGTGGACGCGGTAGGCGCTGTACGCGTCGGTCTCGCCGAGGACATCGACCGACGCGCCGCCCCCGCCGGCCGGGTCGGCGAAGGCCTGCGCCAGGGGCTCGCGGTAGCGTGTTCGGCCGGACTGCCGGTCGACCGAGACGTGCGGGTGCTCGTGGCCGTAGCGATCGAACAGCTCGACCAGGTGCCCGGCGACGGCCATGAAGCTGACGGCGGCCTTGGAGTGCGTGACGGCGAGGCGGGCGTTCAGCTCGTCCTCGAAGAAGAGGCGTGCCCGGCAGCCGGCGGACGCGACGCCGATCCGGCCGCACGTGCTGGCCAGCATCGCGCGGGCGATGGCGATCTCGTCGGGCGTGTTCGCGTGGGGCAGCGTCGGCCAGGGCGCACCGCCCGACGGGGCGTACCAGGGCAACGCGTCGAGCGGGTGCGCGGCGCCGGCGTGGTGCCGCCGCTCGCCGACGCCGTCCAGCCAGGCGGACAGGTCGCCCGGCTCGAACCCGCCGAGCCCGGCGAACGCGAGCACGCCCGTCTCCAGGTGCTTGATGCCCGCGGCCTTGGTCGTCAGCTTCTTCGAGTCGTTGACCGCGATACGGCCCTTGCGCCCCTGCAGCCGGCGGCAGACCGCCTTGGACAAGCGCTGCCAGAGCTGCGGCGGTGGGGCGTTGTGCGCCAGGGCCGGCACCTTCAGCACCCAGCACGCGACGACCATCGGCCCGTACATCGGCCCATAGCCCGCCTCGTCGATGCCGGCGTAGATGTACATCGGTTCGGGCCTGGGGTTCCGGGTCTTAGGTCTCGGGGTCGGGCACCGTGATCTCTCACGCCGACGCCGAGCCCGCGAAGCGTCGGGTCGAGGCCGCGCGCGACGGCCTATTCACCGTCCGGCGGCGCGGGCGCATCACTCACACACCGGAAACCCGTGTGGTTCGTGGCCGAGTCTTCGGTCGTGTACATCCGTGCGGTGGGGTGGTAGCCCATGCAGTAGACGTCCGAGCAGAGGAACGACCCGCCGCGGATGATCCGCATGGGCATGCCCTCGCCGGCCCGCGGGCCGTGGTCCTCGTACCGTGCCGGGCCCGGCGGGTTCGCGTCGGGGGATCGGGCGTAGTAGCGGTCGCTGTAGTAGTCGGCGCACCACTCCCACACGTTGCCCGACATGTCGTACAGCCCGTAACCGTTGGCCGGGAACGACCCGACCGGCGCGGTCGTCAGGTAGCCGTCGTCCAGCGTGTTCGTCACCGGGAAGTCGCCCTGCCAGATGTTCGCCATCCACTCGCCATCGGGCAGCTTCTCGTCGCCCCAGACATACGTCACGCCCGACAGCCCGCCCCGCGCCGCGTACTCCCACTGCGCCTCGGTCGGCAGCGACTTGCCCGCCCAGTCGGCGTACGCCTTCGCGTCGGCCCAGCACACGTGCACCACCGGGTGGTCCATCCGCCCCTCGATCGAGCTGCCCGGCCCCTCGGGGTGACGCCAATCCGCGCCCTCCACCAGCCGCCACCACTGCGCCTCGTTGTCCAGGCGCACCGGGCCGTTGGTCGGGGTGAAGACCATCGACGACGCGGGGAGGACGTCCGGCGGCATGTGTGCCCGGACATCCGGAGGGAAGTCGGCGGGGTCGATCGGCTTCTCCGCGACCGTCACGTATCCCGTCGCCTCGACGAACGCCGCGAACTGCGCGTTGGTGACCTCGTGCGCATCGATCCAGAACCCGTCCATCCGCACCGCGTGGGCCGGCGACGCGTTCCAGTGCCCGTCGTTGGTCCCCATCACAAACGTCCCGGCCGGCACCCACACCATCCCCTCGGTCGCCGGTGCCGCGCCGGCCCCGCCCGCCCCCCCGGCCGACACCGGTTCACCGGCCGTGCCGCCACCCGCGCGTGCCGCGCCACCCCCCGACCCACAGCCCACCAACGGGCCCAGCCCCCACACGGTCAGCAGCACCACAATGACAGGCAGACAACGCATCCGGGCATTGTAGCCCGAGACAAGGACCGCCAATCTGGCGAGTCGGTTCAATCGATACGCATCGTGCCAAGCGAGGTGCGAAGCGCCGGCTCAACCCGCCCGAACGCGTCAGACTCACCCCAGGCCTCGAACGTGTAGACGTGGTCGTCGGTTACCGCAACAACAATCAGATAGCGGACATCCTCCCCACCGATGCGCCTGCTCCCGGTGACCTGGCTCCCGGTGTGGTTGCGGTACAGCGAGACCGGTGTTCGCTCGTCTAAAGTGAGGCCGGCGTGCTCACGGAGCGAACGCGCGATCAGTTCCGACCAGAACGCGAGCCGGCCCTCGTCGAAGTTCTGGTGTCGGCGTACGCGGACCCGTACCCCTTCCGCGTCGATGGCATGCGTGATGTACTGCATCTGGTAGTAGCGGATAAACGACTCGGGGAGCTCGATGCGTACCCCGTCCCGCAGCCGGGTCGGAGCGGTCACGTCGATGGCTTGCCGCTGCTCCAGGACACCGCCTAGCTCCCGGACCCACACAATCGGGATCGCCGGCTTGATCCGTTCTTCCTCGGGTGTTGGCGTAAGCGTGACCGTGATCGTCGCATAAGCGATCTGCTGCCGAGCCAGCCGGAGCCGACCCTCGATCAACTCGATCTGCTCCATCACCCGATGCAGTTCCTGCTCGATCTTCAGCGCTGCTTCCATATCCTCGGCCCGATCGATCATCGCCACCAGCCGATCGCGCATCGCCTCGCTGTTCTTGAGCCGAGACTCCAGGTCAACGACCCGGTCGGTTACATCCTCTGCCGACACACGCCGGTCCGTGACTTCGCCGAATTGGCCGAATGCCTGGAGCGCATCTTCAAACCTCTCGGCGGGCACGCGAGCTACGACACGACCGTTGCTGGAACTCCCGATGTAACCGCCCAGTTCGACCGTTGTCTGCTCGATGAGGTTCTGCGACTGGTTAATGTTGTCCGCCTGAATACCCAGCTGCGCGGTGTAGACGATCTGTGGTCGGTAAGCAGTGGGTTCGGCCGTTTCGGATAAAGCAGTATTGCTATCCGTAACTCGCTCTCCCCGCGACGCCTGCAAGGTAGCGTTGGGTAACGATTGGGTTTGCATTGAGGAAATGCTCTGTGCTGGCACAGAGCTACACGCGCTTAGTCCAGCCGAAATGGTAAAAACAAGGGCTACAACAAGCGTAGGGACGGCACAACGATCGCGCAGCGAGGTCTTCACCATGGCGGTCTCCTTGGGTGGGGCGGTGGAGGTGTCGTGGGTGTAGTGCGCTGCGCCGTGTCGGGGTTCATGCGGGTTGCAGGAAAGCGCGCGACGGCGTGAAGAAAAACAGGCGGGCACCATGGCCCGCCTGTGGCGTGAGTTTGGTCTTGCCTGCGTGTGCGGTGCCTACTCCTCCGTGTCCCCGCCGACCGTCGTGTCGTAGCGGACGCCCTCGGGCATCGGCAGGGGCTGGGTCACCGTGGTGCCGTGGTCGCCCTCGGTGATGCGCGACGCGTCGACCGCGAGGAAGGCGGTGTACCGGCTCATGAGCTGGTAGCCCAGCGCCGTCTCGGTCACGGCCTGTCGGAGCGCCCGCTGTTCGTCGGGGTGCTGGTGCTCGGCGTAGGCCATGCGGTCCATCAGGTCGGCGATCTTCCGCCGGGCCCAGACCTGCGCGAGCGCTTCGTGGGTCGCGGCGCCTTCGGCGGCATCAAAGGTCACCGCCAGGTCGTGGCTCCCCGCCCGGCCGGTGACGCGGACCGTGCCCGGGTCCCCCGCGAAGCGCCCGGTGAGGATGACCGGCCGGCCGACGAGCAGGTCGGGCGTCCGGCTGGGGTAGACCTCCCGCACCCGCATGTCGCCGAAGTCGATCCGCACGTCGGTCATCGCGGGGTGGCTGATGCGCTCAAAGTACAGGTCCATGACGTCGTTGGCGCTGTCGCCGGGCAGCAGGTACGCCGCGGCGCCCCGGCCGGCCTTGGCCATGCGTTCCATGAGGAAGCGGTTGACCGACGACCCGACGCCGAAGCTGAAGATGCGGGCGTCGCCCAGCCGGGCGTGGATCGCGCGGAGGATGTCCGCCTCGTTGCCGATGTACCCGTCGGTGAGGAAAGTGACGACGCGGAAGCGGGACCGGTCGTGCGGGAAGTCGAGCGCGGCCTTGATCCCCTCGATCATCATCGTCCCGCCGCTGCCCTCGAGGTTGTTGACGTAGCGGAGCCCGCGGTCGATGTTGCGCGGCGTCGCGGGAAGCGGGCGGTCGCCCAGGGTTGAGGCGTCGTTGGAGAACCGGATCACCTGGAAGGTGTCGTCGGGCCCGAGGTGGCGGAGCGCCCGGCGGATCGCGGTCTTGGCCTGGTTCATCGGCTCACCGCGCATCGACCCGGAGCAGTCGAGCACGAAGACCATCTCCATCGGCTGACGCTGCAGCGCGTCCAGCCCGGCGGGGGGGTAGAGCATGAAGGTGAAGTAGCCCTGGCCGTCGGCCCCGGTGTGCGTGACCAGGCCGGACTTCATCCGGTCGCCGGCGACCTTGAACGCGAACACGAAGTCCTTGTTGGGGATGCGGTCGCCCTGGGCGAGCTGCACCTGCAGCACGTGGTCCTCCGGCGACTCGGCGGCGACGACGTGTGTCAGGCAGCGGGCCTCCTCGATCGACACGCCGGCGTCGATGTGCAGCGACAGCGCGATGTCGTGCCCGCTCCGCTCGTCGGGCCGGAGGTAGGCGATGTCCGTTCCGCGCCCCGACGGCGCGCTACCGCGCGGCACGGCGGTCACGGGGTCGTCGCTGTACGGCGGGTTGAAGCGCGGGCCCACCACCATCGGGAAGACGAACGTGTACCACCCGTCGGCGTAGCTGAGCGTGTTGAAGTAGGTGATGTCGATGTCGATCTGCTGGCCCGGCTCGATGTTGGCGACCTTCTGCTCGAAGATGTTCGGGCGGACCTGCGTCAGCAGCGACGCGTTGAACCCCTGGGCGCGGGCGGCCTGGTACAGCGCCTCGGCCTCCTCCTTCTCACGCACGATGCCGCGGATCCGGCGGGGGTCGTCCGGCGGGCCGACGGTCATCACAAACGCGCTCACCGCCGCGTCCTGCGGCAGCGGGAACTGGTACACCGCCTCGATCTTCTCGGCGAAGGGGTTGTGGAACTGCTGGGTCACGTGGACCGACGCGATGTACCCGGCGACGGAGGCGTCCACGCTCGTGTGCTTCAGCGGCAGGGGGACCAGGCCGGCGTCCGGCTGCGCCTCGTCACGCGGCTCGCGCGGCTGCGCCGCGTCGGGTGCTGCGGCGTCGCGCTGGACGCGGGCGACCATCGCGCCGCTGCCGGGCGCGTCGTCTTCCGCTCCGGCGTCGGCCCCGGCGTCACGGGCGGGGGGCTTGACGATGACCCAGATGTCCTCGCCGGGCTGCGCGAGGGCGAGGGGGGCGTTGTTCTGTACCTCAAGGGGCCTCCACGCCGACCCATCGTCAGGCAGTCCGTCCGTTGCGTATGGTTGATCACGCCCAGCATGTGATCCGGGGACTGCCTCGTAAGTTCCAACTGCGCTGGGGTCCATCCAATAATCGGTTTGATGGCAAGCGACCACGAACAATCCGGTCACACACAGTACGAGTAGTCCAGCCCGTGTCATCAATCGTTTGCGCGTGATCTTCATTCTTGTCCCGGCCTTTCCGCGAGGTGGAGGTCGTAGGTGATGTCGGCGTCGATGCGGTTGCCCGCCGGGTCGGCCGCGGCGGTGAGGGTGAGCGCGATGCTGTCAGTGAGCTGCCCGGCGTCGTCGCCCGCGTCGAGGGTGAAGGCGGCGTGGATGACCGCGACGCGCTGGGGCTTGGCGACGAGCTGCCCCGCGGGCCGGGTCGAGTAGTCGGCGACGATCAGCCGGTCGGTGCCGTCGGCCGCGGCGGCGCGGTCGTAGCGCGGCGGGTCGGCAAACGCCGGATGACCGGCGTGGTCCAGGCCGACGACGGTGAAGGCGTGCCCGGCGGTGACCTCGAACTGGTAGGCCGCGAGCGGAACGCCCTTCGGGTCGATCGTGACGGTGATCGTCGCGAAGCGCACGGCCGGGGCCGCTTCGACCGCCCGCTCGGCCTGCTTGACGGGGGCCGCGGCGGTGGCGTTCCGCGCATCACGGCCCGCGTGGCCCGACGCGAGCGCGATGGCGCTGGTGGCCGCGAGCAGCAGCACCGCGATGGCCGGGATGGCGTAGCGTTTGCGCATCACCCGCGCCCCCCGCTGCGGTCGAGCGCGACCGCCCGGTCCGCCAGCCAGTCGGCGTCCTGCCGGTCGACCCGGCCGTCGCCGTTGAAGTCGTGGCCCCGGGTCGGCGTGCCGCCGTCGCGCTCGACCGCGCGGGCCAGGGCGAACGCGTCGAGGATGTCCAGCGTGCCCGAGCCGTCCACGTCGCCGGCGACGGCGGGCCCGGGCTGCCGGGCGACGCTGGGGGGCGGTGTCTCGCCCGGACCGCCCCACGTGGGCGACGACGGGTCGGAGATGGCGTTGGCCTGGTCCTGCTCGGCCATCGTCGGTCCGTAGGCCGGGGCCTTGCCGTCCATGCCGAACCAGACGGCGAAGGTGACCGCGGCGGCGGCGGCGACGGCCCCGCCCGCGCCGACGAAGCCGAGCACGACGCGCGACCGTCGGCGGTGGTCGGCCGCGGCCGCGTGTGCGGTGATGTCGGGCGCGATCTCCGCGAGGTGGGCGCGGGCCTGGGCGAGCAGGGCGTCGTCGTGCTCGACCGAGGGCAGCGCGGCGGGCCCGTCGAAGTCGCGCAGGGCGTCGATGAGCCCGTCGGGCAGCGTGTCGTGTTGGTCGTGGGGGTGGGTCATGGCGGGTGTCCCGGACGGGGCGTTGGCCGGCCGGGTTCCATCGGTGAAGGGCCCGCGGCGGGCCCGGGGTTCATGGGGCGAAGTAGTTTTTTGTGGCGGGGTCTTCGCGGAGCTTGCGGACGGCGTGGTGCACGCGGGTCTTGACCGTGCCCAGGGGGATGTCCAGGGCCCGGGCGATCTCTTCCAGCGGGAGGCCGTCGACGAAGCGGAGCATGAGGACCTCGCGCTGGGCCTCGGGCAGCGACGCGACGAGCCGGGCCACGCCGGTGCCGGGCGCGTCGGCGTGGTCGCGTGCGGGGTCCGCGGCGCGGCCGTCGGGCTGGCCGGCGAGCGGGTCGCCTTCGCTGCCGGTGGGTTGCCCCTGGGCGCGGCGGGCCTTCTTCTTCGCGGTCAGCGCGTTGTGCTTCACGACCGGGTAGAGGAACGTGGTGAACTTCGCGGTCAGCGTGAAGCCGGGGAACTTCTTGTAGACGTAGACGAAGCTGTCCTGCACGGCGTCGAGCGCGAGCGACCGCTCGCCACAGAACCGCATGGCGAGCTTCAGCGCGTAGTCGCGGTGGCGGTAGTAGAGCGCTTCGAACGCGTCGGCCGCGCCATCTCCGCCGGCGTTGATCGCCGCGACAAGCTGCTGGTCGTCACGCGGGTCGGGATGCGCGGGCCCGGGCATGGGGGCAGGATAGCGAGCGATGAGAGATGCCGAAATCCGAATGCGCGGATGGCGAAAGAATGTCCAATGCCCACGCCCTAATGTCCAATGAAAAGGCAGCAGGCCGCATGCAACATTGGACATTTAGACTTGGTCATTGGGCATTCTCAGAACCCCACCTCAATGCCGATGCGGAAGTACACGTCGTCCTCCAGGTCGCGGACGGTGTTGGTGTCCCGCGTGTCGTAGCCGCGCTCGAACTCCTGATCGAAGGCGTAGCCGACCGCCGCGACGAGCGTCGCGTTGTCGCACAGCGTGACCCGCACGCCCGCCTCCAGCCGCTGCTGCGAGAAGATCAGCCGTCGGCTGCTGTCGTCGCCGTCGAGCTGGAACGCGTCCACCTCGCGCTCGAACGCGCCGAAGAAGACCAGCCCGGCGTCCGCCTTGTACTCGACCCGGGCCGTCACGCTGATGAACAGCGCCGTCCGCAGCAGCACGGTCCACCGCTCGTCGGGCGTCCACGTCAGCGAGCTGAAGGGGAAGCCCAGCGCGTAGGCGAGCTCGTCGTTGTAGCGGGCGCGGTAGGTCACCGACGGCAGGGGCACGTCCGGCAGGAACGACCGGTTGCCGTCGTACTGCAGCGCGACGATCCACTGCGTGTCGCGGTCGATGGCCTGCACGGCGAAGACCGAGCCGAGCCCGTACCACGCGTCGCCGTCGTGGAACGGCACGTCCCCGGCGTAGCCGACACCGACGGTGTAGCCCACCCGCCAGTCGCCCCAGCCGAGCCCGAAGTCGGTCTCGCCGAGCTGCCCGCCGAACGCGAGGGAGACATCGACCAGCCGGCTCGGCAGCATCGGGTCGGACGTGTTCAGGTCAAGGTGGGTGTAGTCGTAGCCGAGCACCGGGTCGTAGCTGCTGCCCGGGTGCAGTCGGAACCGGCCGCGCGTCTCGAGGCGGGTGAGGTCCAGGTCGAAGCCCGCCCGGTCGGTCTCGGTGTCCTGGTACGACATGTTGCCGACGACCTGCGCGGTCTGCTCTTCCTGCCAGGGCAGCAGCAGCAGCTCGGGCCCGGTCTGGGCCCGGCTGTGCAGGGCGGGGACGGCCAACACCAGCGCCGCGGCGCACGATCGGAGGAGGGTCTTCATGCGGGTACGGTAGGGCGGCCTTGTCGATTTTGCCAGTGTCGAGCTCGGAAACACGTTCAGGGTGATTGCTATGCGTGCGCTCGCCCATGTAGACCCATGCAAAGCGAGGTCATCGTGCCTGTAATCATCCCGATCAGGCCTCCGGCTACGCCATAGAAGAAGCAGAAAAACACGGGGTACAGGAACACTTCGTCTACCCAGCCATCCTCAAAGTAAGGTCGCGCCCCCCGGTAGAAGAAGAAGCCCGCGACAAACCAGCCGTGTGCTAGAAGAATAGTCATGCAGGTGACGCAGACCGCACAAAATGCGCCGCCATACCCGCCAAAGCCCCGGTATGTGACGGGCGAATGACGGCGAATAGCATCGACCGTGCCTATGACGCCGGCTAGCGCGGTCGACAATGCGAAGGCAAGCATTGTCGCAACAGAGTCATCCATCGAGATCACAACTGCCGCGGCGGCCATCGCCAGCAGTATCGCCAGGGCCCAGATGGTCCCCCGCCCTCGCGGGACCACGTCCAAGTAGGTCACTGCCGACCGCTTGTCGAACGTCGTGCCGCACTCGGGGCACACGCTTTTGTCGAGGTGCCGCAAGTCGTAGTGGCATTGCCGGCAATACATCGGGCGTGGATCACCCATGTGCGACCGCCTCCGGTCTTCGCCGCGATTACTTCTCGTCCAAGATGTCTACCGACGCGAAGGACTTGCCTTCCAGCATCTCCAGCGAGGCGCCGCCGCCGGTGGAGATGTGGGTCACCTGGTCGGCGAAGCCGAGCTGCTCGATCGCCGCGGCGCTGTCGCCCCCGCCGATGATGCTCGTCGCGTCGCCGTCGGCGATCGCCTGGGCCACCTGCTTGGTGCCCTCGTCGAACGGCGGCATCTCGAACACGCCCATCGGGCCGTTCCACACCACCGTCTTCGCGCCCTTGACGATCTCCGCGTACACCCGCGCCGTGCCCGGACCGATGTCCAGCCCCTGGTAGCTGTCGGGGATGTAGCCGGCCTTGACGACCAGCTTCTCGCAGTCGGGCGAGAAGTCGTTGCCGCAGTGCGTGTCGATCGGCAGGACGAGCTTGTCCCCGCCCTTGTCGATGAGCTGGCGGGCGAGGTCGACCTTGTCCGGCTCGACCAGCGACTTGCCGACCTTCCCGTCGTTCGCCAGCGAGAACGTGTACGCCATCGCCCCGCCGATCAGCACCTTGTCGCAGACGCCCAGCAGGTTATCGATCACGTTGATCTTGTCGGACACCTTCGCCCCGCCGAGGATCGCGACGAACGGCCGCTCGGGCTTGGCGATGACGTCGGCGAGGTACTGGATCTCTTTCTCGACGAGGAAGCCGACGACGGCCGGCTTGCCGTCCGCTTTCATCTGTCTGGGCACGCCGTACATCGACGCGTGCTCGCGGTGGCAGGTGCCGAAGGCGTTGTTGCAGTAGATGTCGCCGTAGGCCGCGAGCTGCGCGGCGAACTTGTCGTCGCCCTGCTTCTCTTCCTTGTGGAAGCGCAGGTTCTCGAGCATGAGCACGCCTCCGCCGTCCGCCGGCTCGAGCGCCCTGGCCATCAGCTCCGTCTCCGAGCCGACACAGCCCGGTGCCATCCGCACGACCCGGCCCAGCAGCTCGCCCAGGCGGTCGGCCGCGGGCTTCAGCGACAGCCCGTCCTCCGGGCCCGTGCCCTTGGGCCGGCCCAGGTGGCTCATGAGCACCACGCACCCGCCGCGCTCCAGCACGCTGGTGATCGTCGGCAGGGCCATCTCGATCCGCCGGTCGTCCGTGATCGCCCCGTCCTTCAGCGGGACGTTGAAATCCACGCGCATCAGCACGCGCTTGCCCGAAACATCCACATCCGCGATCGTCTGCTTGGCCATGGCTGGCTCCCTTGTCCTACACTACGACGCCCGGCGGACCGGGCGCGGGGTTTATTACTAACAAGGCCCCCGGCCAGTCAACCGGGGGCGTACAGCCGGACAGTTTACCCGATGCCCGCACCGCTTCACGAGACCCTCCAGCAGCGTGGGGCCGAGCTGATCGGCTACGGCCCGTCCCCCGAGACCGCCGGCGGGCCGGGCCCCGGGCCCTGCCGTATCGCCGAGGACTTCGGCAGCTACGAGGCCGAGTACGCCGCGGTCCGACGCCATGTCGGCGTCCTCCACCTCCCGCAGACCGGGCTGGTCCGCGTCGTCGGCGACGACCGGGCCGACTTCCTCCACCGCATGTGCTCCCAGGACGTCAACGCCATGCAGGGCGGCGACTCCCGCCGCGCGTTCCAGCTCTCCGCCGACGGCCACATCCTCGGCGACATGCACCTGCACCACGGCGACGCCGACACCTGGCTCGAGTTGGACCGCTTCGACATCCCGCCGGTGCTCGAGCTGCTCGAGGCCCGGCTGTTCACCGAGGACGTGGTCTTTACCGACATCACCGACACGCGCGAGACCCTCGCGCTGCTCGGGCCCGCGTCGGTGCAGCTGCTCGGCCGGGTCGCGACGCATACGGCCGAGGGAATGACGCCCGCTAGCGTCGGCGAGATGCCCGGCACGCACCACGTCCTGCGCCTGGGCGATGCGCTCGTCACCGCCTGCCGGCGCGACGTCGGGCAGGTGCTCGGGCTGCGGTTGTTTGTCCCCACGGAGCACGCGCTGGCGGTGTACGAGGCGCTGCTCGATGCCGCGGGCTACGCGCCCGACGCCGACCCGGCCGCGCAGGGCGAGGCGTTCGCCCGCCAACGCCGCGCCTCGCTCCGCGGCCGGCCGATCGGTTGGGCCGCCTACAACACCGCCCGCATCGAGGAAGGGCTCCCCGTCGCGCACATCGACTTCGGCCCCGATTCACTCCCCGCCGAGCTGGGCGACGACACCTTCCGCGAGGCGGTGTCCCTGACCAAGGGCTGTTACCTGGGGCAGGAGGCGGTCGCGCGGATGTACAACCTCTCGCACCCCAAGCGCGTGCTCGTCGGGCTCAGGCTCCACGCCGACCACCTGCCCGTGGCCGGCACGCAGGTCTTCGAGCACGACCCGGACAAGCGCGCCCGCGCCCCACGCGGCGGGCAGGTCGGCGGCGTTACCAGCTCGACGGTCTCCCCGATGCTCGGCGCGACGGCCGTGGCCTTCGCCGTCATGAAGTGGGGCAAGCACCACCCGGGCACGAAGGTCGCCGTCGCGTCGGGCGGGTCGATGGTCGACGCGGAGGTCTGCGGCCTGCGGTTTCTGGCGGCGGGTGATTAGCCCCTGGCCGACACATGCAACACCTGTAGCGGTTGTGCCGCCTTGCGACCCGTGGGGTTGCCCCAAAGTCGCGCCCCGCGCTGTCCGATAGAAGGCAGGACCGGCCGGTCCTTCTGATCGTGCCGGCCCGGCCGGCTGGCCACGGAGCGCGACGCATGAACACCGATGACCTGGATATCGAGCAGGACGGCCAGATCGTCACCGCCAAGCTGCACGACGCGGAGGTCGCCTTCGGCCGGATGCAGGAGCTGGTCGACGCGTGCATGGACAAGATGCGCTACGACAAGGCCCAGCACTTCGTCTTCGACATGACCGAGGTCGAGTTCCTCGCGAGCGCGTGCATCGGGGCGCTGGTGCAGCTGCTGCAGGACATCGAGCAGCACCGCGGCCAGATCGCCCTGGCCGGCTGCCAGGAGAACGTCTCGTTCCTGTTCAAGGTCACCCGCCTGGACTCGGTCTTCCCGATGTTCGACGACGTCGAGGAAGCGGTGGAGAGCTTCTAGCGCCTATTCGCCTGTGCCATCTTCATTCTCGATAACGCCAGGCACCGCCCGCTCGTTGCCGTCGTCATCCTTGCTGAAGGTCATGAGTGCGTCGGCACCATCGTTTGTATCGATCGTAAAAAGATCATCGAACGAATCGCCGTTGTCGTCGACGTTCAGATCCCCCGATCCATACCGTGTTTCCTGGATCGAGTCGGCGGAGAACTCAACGTGGTTGTCGTTCCATAAGATATGGCCGGCCCACGCTTCTTCGTCCCATACGCTGAATGGTTCCTCTTCATTCAGGTCTGAGCAGTTGCGGTCGGACAGCACGATCGCTTGCGGATTGAGAGTCTGGCTCCATTCGGAATGTCGGTTGGGCGCGTCGCCGGCGATGTCGAGCATCGCATAGGAGTAGTTGTCGTAGGTAACCGCGCCCATCGGTCCGCGTTGTGGCGACACAGCCCCGACCGCCCGGGTATCGACAGGATTCAGTGCGTACTCCGGCGTGAAGAAGTCGCCATATATCATGAGCCAGTAGCGCGCCTCGGCAGTATCGCCGTTGCCGGAGTTGCCGGTATCTTCGGGGCTGTTTTCGATGATGTTGCCCCGGCTGTTCATGCCGGGAAAAAAATCTTTGTTTGAATTGGCCCAGGTGACCATCCCCTGATGGATGCCGCGTAGCTGCGTCGCGTTCTGCCGGCGATCCCGATCGGTCCCGTTGTCCGCCAATGTCACCGCCGTCACGGACAGCAGCGCGGCGAGGGCGGCGAGACTTGCGAGGAGATCGGTTAGGGCAAAGGCACGGCGGTGGCGCATGGCGGGCTCCGGAACGAGTCGTTGCTTTTAGTCTACCGGGTAAGGCGCGGAGACCCAATGCTTGAGATTGTGTTTAGCGGGGGCAGCTACCGCCCCTCGATCAGGCGTTGGCCCAGGAAGTCGCTGAGGTCGGGGACGGCCTTGACCTTGTCGACGACGGCCTGGACGTTGTATTCCAGGCGGACGAACTCGACCTTCTCGTCGTCCATCAGGGCGTAGGACGCGCGCGGGTCGCGGTCGCGGGGCTGGCCGACGCTGCCGGGGTTGACGATGACCTTGTCGTCGGTGCCCCACTTGTAGACCCCGCCGAGGTCGCCGGGGGGGTAGAAGTCTGGCTCGTCGGTGAACACGCCGGTGACGTGGGTGTGGCCGACGAAGCAGCGCTCGGTGAAGCGGTCGAAGATGGAGGTCATCTTGTTGGGCGCGCTGACGACGTCGTCGGGGAAGATGTACTCGTTGATAGGCCGGCGGGGCGAGGCGTGGACGAAGAGCGTGCCCTCCTCCCACTTGCGGACGAGCAGGTTGCCCAGGTACTCGTAGCGTTGCCGGCGCTTGTCGGCGTCGGGCTCGTCCTCGAACTGCCGGCGGGTCCAGAACGCGGCGGCCTCGGCGGTGGTGTTGAAGCTCGTGGGCTCGTAGAGGACGGCGAAGTCGTGGTTGCCCATCATCGCGAATTCGCAGCGGTCCATCACCGCGTCAAGGCATTCCAGCGGGTTCGGGCCGTAGCCGATGATGTCGCCCAGGCAGACGATGCGGTCGACGCCGCGCTGGTCGATGTCCGCCAGGACGACCTCGAGGGCGTCGATGTTGCCGTGGATGTCGGAGATGATGGCGGTGGACATAGGGTCTGGGGTCTCGGGTCTGGGGTACAGGCCGGAACACGGTAGGCCCACGAGCCGCTAATGTTACTGGAATGTCAGGCGGCGAGCCCCCGAACCCCGATCCCCGAGACGACGGACCCGACGCCGAGCGTCTCCTGATCGTGCGTCCCACGGCGTTGGGGGACGTCGCGCGCACCGTGCCGGCGTTGGCGACGCTGCGGGCGGCGTTCCCCGCGGCACGCATCGACTGGCTGGTGCACACGGCCTTTGTCGATGCGGTGAAGCACCACCCGATGCTCGACGGCGTCGTGCCCTTCGACCGCCGGGCGCTGGGCGGGTTCGGGCTACGGCCGACGGCGACGCGGGCGGGGCTCGCGCTGGCGAAGCGGCTGCGGAAGGCGGGCTACACCCGGGTCTACGACCTGCAGGGGCTCGCGCGGTCGGGGCTGCTGACCTGGCTGACGCGTGCGCCCCGGCGGGTCGGGTTCGCCGACGCGCGCGAGCGTGGCTGGCTCGGGTACAACGTCAAGCACAAGGTGTCGGCCGATTTGCACACGGTGGAACGGATGCTCGGGCTGCTCGTGGCGGACGGGCTGACGCCGGTGCACGACATGCGGCTGTACGTGGGGGACGACGACCGCGCCTGGGCCGCGCGGTACCGGCGGGAGCACGGTCTGACGGCGGGGCGGACGGTGCTGTTCGCGCCGACCGCGCAGTGGGGCTGCAAGTGCTGGCCGGCCGCGAAGGCCGCGGCGGTCGCGGAGCGGGCGCTGGCGCACGAAACTGTTGACGAACGGGTGGTGCTGCTGGCCGCGCCGCACGAGCACGACCGGCTGACGCCGATCACCGCGGCGCTTGGCGGGCGGGCGCTGCTGCCCACAACGACGGTGGGTCAGCTCATGGCCCTGATCGAGGGCGCGGCGGCGGTGGTGGCGAACGACTCGGCCGCGCTGCACCTGGCGGTGGGTCTGGATCGGCCGGCGGTAGGCGTGTTCGGCCCGACGGACCCGGCGCTCGTGGGCCCGTACCGGCGCGACGGGGACGTGGTCCAGCCCGCGGGCCTCACGCCCCAGGACATGGCCGGCTACCGCGCGCGGAAGGACGACGACACGCTGATCGCGCGCGTCGATGTCGATGCCGTGTGGGAGAAACTGGCCGCCCGGCTTCCCGCGTGAGCGACAGGCGGTGGCGGTATGATGGGTCCGTCACCGACCGCACTGGATCTAACTCACCGCAGGGGACCGCCATGTCCGACGCCGACCAACGCTATTCCGTTTCCGAGTTTGTTTCCCGCACCGCCGAGCGCGACCGGGGGCAGGGGCTGTTCGAGTTCGAGACCGAACGCCTGCTGGAGGTGAACCTCAACGGCATGGTGTGGACGAAGATGGGCTCGATGGTGGCGTACACCGGCGGGATCAAGTTCGTGCGCGAAGGCATCCTCGAGCAGGGCATCGGCAACCTGCTCAAGAAAGCGGTGTCCGGCGAGGGGGCCCGCCTGACCAAGGCCGAGGGCCAGGGCAAGCTCTACCTCGCTGACCAGGGCAAGAAGATCACGATCCTCAATCTACAGAACGAGACGATCGTGGTGAACGGACAGGACCTGCTCGCGTTTGAGCCGGCGATCAAGTACGAGATCAAGATGGCCAAGAAGCTCGCGGCGATGGCGGCGGGTGGGCTGTTCAACATCCGGCTGACGGGCACGGGCATGGTGGCGGTCGCGTCGCACTACGACCCGATGACGCTGCGCGTTTCGCCGGGCAGCCCGGTGTTTACCGATCCGCAGGCGACGGTGATGTGGTCGGGGAGTCTGGAGCCGAAGTTCAAGACAGACGTGTCGCTGAAGACGTTCATCGGTCGGACCAGCGGCGAGTCGTACCAGATGCACTTCGAGGGCGACGGCTGGGTGGTGATCCAGCCGTTCGAGGAAGGCATCATGGGGGCGCAGGGGTAAGGAAGGCCCCGCCGCGTGTGACGCGGCGGCTAACCCCATCGGTGTGTTTCGTGTATCCCGTTTTTTCTACACCATGCTCGATCTCAAACAACAACCCTCTCACCCGCTCGTGGCCGCGTCGATCCTCTCGGCTGATTTCGGGGATATGGCCGCGGACTGCCGGCGTGTCCTGGGGATGGGCGCGGACCTGCTGCACGTGGACGTGATGGACGGGCACTTTGCGCCCAACCTCACGATGGGTGCGGACATGATCCGCGGGGTGCGTCGGCACCTGCCGGACGTGTACCTGGATGTGCACCTGATGGTCGAGCGGCCGCAGGACTATGTGGAGGCGTTCGCGGCGGCGGGGGCGAACCAGTTCGCGTTCCACGTCGAGGTCTGCGATACCCAGCTTGCGAAAGACGCGGGCGGGATCGATGGCCACGCGCTGATCGAGCGGATCCACGGCCTGGGGATGGAGGCGGGCATCGTCGTCAACCCGCCGACGCCGGTCGAGACGCTCGAGCCGTACCTCGACGCGGTGGACCTGGTGCTGGTGATGAGCGTGAACCCCGGCTGGTCGGGGCAGTCGTTCATGCCCGAGGTGCTGGGCAAGACGCGCTGGGTCGCCGACCGCGTCGGCCCGTCGACACGCATCGAGATGGACGGCGGGCTGAGCCCGGCGACGGTCGGCCGCGCGGTCGCGGCGGGGGCGGACACGCTGGTCACCGCGTCGGCGCTGTTCGGCTCGGACGACCCGCAGTCGGTGATCGACACGTTCCACGCCTGCCCGCTGGCGCGGTAGGGGGTCGGCGTGTCCCTGAATCCGCTCGGCCTACCCGACGACGGGCTCGACGACGCGGCGCTGCTCTCGGCGTTCCACGCCTGCACGATCCCCAACGAACAGTGGACGCACCGCCGACACGTGCGGGTCGCGTACCTGCTGCTGCGCGACGCCGGGTTTGCCGAGGCGTCGGCGGGTTTTACCGCCGGCCTGCGTCGGCTCAACGCGGCGAACCGGGTGCCCGAAAGCCCGAGCCGCGGCTACCACGAGACGATCACGCGGGCCTGGCTCGCACTCGTCGCCGCGGCGGTCCGAAGCGAGGCCGGCACTGCCGCGGAGGATTGCGGGTCTGACCGCGCGTCAGACGCGTTCCTCGATCGGCACCCGGCGCTGCTCGACCCGCGTCTGCTCGGCCGACACTACAGCCACGACCGGCTGTTCAGCCCCGAGGCGAAGTCCGCGTGGGTCCCGCCGGATCGCGCGCCCCTGCCGACGGTGGATGGCGGTTAGTTCTGCAGGGCGGCCGGGATGCCGGTCTGCAAGGGCCGTGGAGATTCATCGGTTGACGCTCGCCGTGCCGATTCCTACGATATTCCGTTCACCGTGCTGGCCCATGGTGTAATTGGTAGCACAGCAGATTCTGATTCTGTCAGTCGGGGTTCAAGTCCCTGTGGGCCAATCCGAGCCATGCTCGACCGACGAAACAGCCCGCCCGACCGGCGGGTTTTTTCGTAGGCGCGGCGGGGCCGGTATGCTGACAGCCCCACCGGATTTTCCCACCCCGGACCCACCCGGAGCTTCGCGATGCGTCTGAGTCGGCTGCTGGCTGTTGTGTTTGGACTGACCCTCCTGGCCGGCCCGGTGCCGGCAACGGCACAGGGCGACGGCGGGTCGGCGGACGGGCCGACGTTCAACGGCACGCCGGTCTACGTCAGCGGCGTGGGTGGCCGGCGGGGCGGCGGGGCGGTGGCCGACCCGGGCGAGGTGCCGCCGCCCGTCGTGACGCCCTCGGGTGTGACGCCCGAGCAGATCGAGGAGGGCGTGTACGACCCGGGGGACACGCTCGAGCTGTTGATGGCCTGGCGGTACACGCACCAGACGAACACTGCGGTGTTCGGGCTGTGGGAGCGTGGTGGGTACGAGACGGTGGAGCTGTCGTTCGCGTTGCGGGCGGGGGTCGGCGGGCTGGGCGGCGCGGTCGCGCTGCTGCCGACGGCGCGCTACGGCGCGACCGGGCCGGTCGACGCGTTGCCCGCGGGCTTCGGGTGGGACGAGCCGAACCTGCCGGGCACGTTCGCGGTCGCGTTCGACACCCACAACCCGCCGTCGGGCAACTGGTTCAACGCACTGGGCAACATCTACGACCGCCCGCAGCGCGAGGTCTCGATCCACTACGACGGCGTCGAGGTCGCCAACGTGTTCTGCGAGGTCGATTACCCGGCCGGGATCGAGGATGACGCCGACGAAAACGAGGGGTTCCACGACGTACGCGTGTCGGTGGAGCACGCGGTCGGCGGGGGGTACGTGTCGGTCTGGATCGACGAGTCGGCGGTGGTCGAGCGGCTATTTGTGGCGGAGCTTCGGCCGTACGAGCACCGCCTGGCGTTCGGCGCGAGCAGCAGCGACTACGCCGCGGCGTTTGATATCCGTGCGATCGGTTACGAGGTCGGCGACCGCGCGGCCGAGCGCGCCGCCCCGTCGCGGGCCGTGCTTGTGGATGCGGAGGTCGTGAACGCCGGCAACCGAGAGCCGCGCGCGGCCGTGGCCCTGCCCCGCATCGACCCCGCGACGACCGGGCGGATCATCGCGACGCTTACGCTCGACCCCGCGCCCGGCGGGTGCGACCCCTGGGACAAGAAGGGCGCGGTCTACGTCTGGGACGGCGAGGGCGAGCGGTACGAGCTCATCCGATTCATCACGCCCTACGGCCGGCCCTATCAGTGGAAGGTGGATGTGACCGACTACGCGACGCTGCTCACCGGCCGGGTCGAGGCGGGCCTGTTCGTCGACACGTGGATGACCGGCGAGACCCCGGCGACGACGCGCGGCTGGACGGTGACCGTCACGCTGGACTACTACCCCGGCACGCCCGAGCGCGAGGTCGTCGCCGTCCGCAACCTCTGGGTCGGGGAACCGGAGTACGGCAACCCGGCGTCGCCCATGGCCGACTTCTTTACCGACCAGACCCTGACCCTGCCCGACGGCGCGGCCGGGGCGTTCGTCCGGCTGATGGTGACCGGCCACGGTATGCACCCGGCGACCTACAACGCCGGCGAGTTCATGCCCGCCGACCGTACCCTGGTCATCAACGGCTCGGCCCGGCTGGGCGACCTGCTCTGGACCGACGACTGCTACCTCAACCCCTGCCGGCCGCAGGGCGGGACCTGGAAGTTCGACCGCGCGGGCTGGGCCCCGGGCGCGGTCGTCTCGCCCTGGGAGGTCCCGCTGGACGACGCCTTCGACGCCGCCGGCCGAGCCACGCTCGGCTACATCCCCATGGCCTACGAGAACCTCGGCCGGGACGAGGCCCAGGCCACCCACTGGGTCGAGTCTCAGGTGTTCTATACGCGCTGAGCCCGACTTGGGTAGGCCGGACCGCGCTTGATCCTTGTGTTTTACCCGTTCAGCCGCTAGATTCCTGAAGTCCACTAGGTTGCCCGGCCGTCTCTTCTACCTCTCACACCACTCCACCTATGGGGAACAGCATGTCTCAAGCTCCAAAAACTTCCGGCAAAGCGATTGGCTCACTGGTCTGCAGCTGCATCGGGATCTTTGTCTGCGGCATCATCCTGGGCATCGTGGGGATCGTGCTCGGCCGCAGCGCAATCGCGGAAATCGACGCTTCGGGCGGCACAATCGGCGGCCGCGGTCTGGCCCAGGCGGGCATCATTGTGGGTGTCATCGCACTGGTTCTCAGCGTGATCGTGATCATCCTGTACGGCCTGGCGGCGGTCGCGGCCAGCGCCAGCTAAGGGTTCTCCGGTCCCGAAGGTCCGTTTTGACGGATTTTCCGCCCGAGGAATCCCCGGAATCCGCCATCTCCGATGAAATGATCGTGGTTTTTCGGCGTTACTCTCTATGGAGAGGGCGTCAGCCCCGGTACAATCGTAGGTTGTGGCGATGAATCCCCCACTGTTCGATATCCCGGCCGTGGCTGTTGGCCCGGGCACGCTCGCGCGTGCCTGGTGGTGGGAGACCCTAACCAGCGGCCCAGCAATGACTTACCTCGGCGTTGCCGGGGTCTGTCTGCTGCTCATCCTCTGGATGGGCTGGCGGCTGCGGGTGACGTCCGCCCCTGTGCGGGCCCGGCGGAACCGCAATCCTGCCGGCAAGCCGGCCGACCGGCGGGGCGAATCGGGCGTGGCGACCATCGAGTTCGTCCTCGTCGCCCCGTTCCTGCTGACGGTCACGCTGATCCTGATCCAGACCATGCTGGTCTTTACCGGTCTGTTTTACGTCAACTACGCCGCCTACGCCGCGGCGCGGTCGGCCATCGTCTACATCCCCGCCGATGTCTCGCCCGACGGCCCGAACGTGCTCACGCCCGCCGAGGGGCTGGATAAGTACGACCACATCCGCGCCGCCGCGGTCATCGCCGTGATGCCCGTGTCCGGCCAGGAAGAGGGTGGGCTGCAGTCCGCGCCCGAGGTCGTCGCCGGGCTCAACCGCTTCTTCAACGCCCGGGGCGTGACCGCGCCCAACTGGGTCGACAACCTCGCCCAGGGCCGGCTGAATTACGCCGCGGCCCACACCGCCGTCACCGTGCAGACCGTCCGCCAGCTCGAAGACGGCACGGTGCTGTTCGACGACGTGACGGGGACGACCGAGTTCGGCCCGAAGGACGCCGTCGCCGTGCAGGTCCGCCACGAGTTCGCGCTGACCGTGCCGGTGGCGTCGCAGATCTTCCGTATGACCGGCAGCCGGGACGACGGCGCGAACTCGGGGACGTACGAGCCGATGAATCGCAACCAACGCGCGGGCACGCCGCCGCCCCCGGGCACCTGGACCGTGATCCGCGCCCGTGCTGTCCTGACCAACGAGGGCATCACCCGCACGCTGCCCGACCCGCCGCGCGTCCCCCGCCGATAGCCACACAGGCGGCACCCCCGCCGACCCCGCCCCGCCCCGGAGTTCCCCGCGATGAGCGTCACACCCCGACCCGCCGTCCACCGCCGACGCCGCCCGCTCCGCGCGCGGTCGGCGCGGCAGCGCGGGGTGGTCATCATCATCGCGGTGCTTGCGACCTTCCTCATCGCCGGGATGATCGGGTACGTGTTCAACACCGGCCGGCACGCGCAGCTCCGCCAGGAGACGCAGAACGCCGCCGACGCCACCGCCGTCAGCGGCGCGGGCTACATCGCCCGGTCGTTCAACACGGTGGCGATGAACAACGTCGAGGTGTCGCGCCTGATCGCCGTGGTGCAGATGCTCGACTCCGTACCCCTCGCGGTGGAGTACACCCTCGCCGACGAAGAGGCGACGCTCGACACGGTGGAGGACCAGCTCGGCCGGGGCGGTATGGACCCGTGGGTCCGCGACACGCTCCGGCAGATCCAGGCCGACCTGATCCAGCAGATCGCCGTGCTCTGGGAGATGGACCAGTTTTTCAACCACTCGGGCTACGACGTCCGGGAGATGACGTTCTACGACAGCGAGTTCGGCCGGGGCGAGCTGTGGAAGGCGATGGAGTCGCTCGACGCGATCAGCCAGGCGACGATGGAGAACGTCGGCGAGCTCGCGCAGTACAACGCCCAGGAAACCGGGCTCGACAACATGCACCACCGCGGCGAAGAGTCGGCCGCCTTCATCGCGCCCTACGAGCCCACGTTCCTGTGGACCCGCTACCGCTTCGACGACTACCGGCTGCCTGTCGTGGCGGGCCGGCTGCCCGACTGGGTGGATCACGAGATCACCAACCGCGGGCCGTACGACACGATCTTCGGCTGGCACGCCGCGCAGCGCGAGGACGTAGAGATCCCCAACCCCGACCGCGGCAGCGAACGCGTGACCGACAACTTCGGCTCGCGCTGGTCCGGCGGCACGGGGCGCGGCGGCGGGTCGATCACCATCTCCAGCCGTGTCACCTCGTACACCACCTTCGGCACCTGGCAGTGGCTCGGCCGGGTGCTGCGCGACCGTGTCGACGGCAGCTTCGAGAACCAGGGCCCGCTGTTCAACAGCCAGTTCGTCACCCGCGTCAACCGCATGGGCGGCAACAAGCTCAACGTCGTCTGGCCCGGGTCGGCTCAGGAGTGGGAGTTCCTCGACCCGCAGTGGATCACCGACTACGAAGAGGCCCGCGCCATCATCGAGGCCGGTACGCCCCGCGCCGCGTACACGCAGTTCATCCGCATGGACTACGAGCAGGTCTACTACGACGGCATCCCCACGACCTCCGAGCCGGTCCTCACCGACTGGACGATCCTCCGCCCGCGCGGCGGCCGGCTCAACGTCCCGGGCCTGCCCAAGACCGGCAACCACACGTGGAAGGACGAGGCCGAGCTCGTCGGCACCACGCCCGACGGCGTCGAGGTCCGCACGGTCCTCATCCGCGAGTTCGTCTGGGCGGGGATGAACGTCGGCCCGCGCATCGAGCTGCGCAACCCCAACAACTTCAGCAGCCGGGCCGACCTGCCCGCGCCCATCGACTTCATGCACGAGCTGATGTTCCGCCCGCAGGACGGCGCGATCGGCCGGCCCGGCGAGCCGTTCGCCATCCTCGGCGTCGCCAAGCAGCCCAGCACCGCGCCGATGTGGTCCCGCCTGTTCCGCGCTACCGCGTACGACGGCCACGTCGCCATCGCACAGGCCGGCATCTTCAACAACCACTCCTGGGACCTCTGGACCCAGATGTGGCACGCCCAGCTCGAGCCGGTCCAGGACTTCTCCGGCTGGGTGACCGTCATGCAGACCAACCCCGGCGCGCTGTCGGGCTACCCGGACCTCAGCCCCGCCGAGGTCGAAGAGATCGTGGAGTACCTCCGTTCGGTCGAAGACCTCGCGCCGATCCTGCTGAACCACTGAGCGGGTGCGACCGACCGACTGAATACGTACCCGTGCCCGTGGGATAGCACGCCGCCCCGCGGGAGACGAAGTGACTGAGAACCCCATGCCGACCCACACCCGCCCAACCCGCCGCACCGTCCGCCGCAGCCGCGTCGGCGCGGTCATGGCCGAGACCGTGATGATCACGCCGATCCTCATGGTCGTGATCGTGCTCATCATGTACCTCGGCTGGAACTTCCGCCGGCTCGAGCGGGTGACAAACATGGACCGCTACGAGACCTGGCGGCAGGTCACGCCCGGCGCGCGCGGCCCGCAGCAGGCCGAGGTGCTCGCGCACCAGCCGCTCAACGACACGTTCTACGGCGACACGTCCGACCAGGCCCGCACCCTCTCCGCCGCCGGCAACCGCGGACGCACCGGCATCCCCGAGGCGCACCGGCTGCTCCAGCAGCAGACCGCCGACGAGACCTTCGCCTACCTCGAGAGCCTGCTCAACAACTCGCCCACCAACCTCTACGAACGCTTCGAGGCACGCCACGACCAGGTGAGCCCCTACCTCGCCGCGCTCATGTCCGACCTCACCCGCACCCGCTCCGGGCACCGCCGGCTTAACGGCGACTGGCGCTACAGCAACGGCATCACCTACAACGGCGAGAAACAGAAGTGGGAGCCCAATGGCTACCGCGTCACGCCCGGCTCATCGCTCCGCGAGGTCTTCTTCGTCGAGCTGGACGAGGGGCTCGAGCCCTACACCGCCAACAACGACCTCGCGACCGCCATCCGCGACTTCTACACCGCCTACCCCGCGTATCGCGGGCCGGAGATCCCCACGTCGTGGAACCAGAACGGCGGCTGGCAGTACTGACCCGGGCGCAACGAATTAGCCAACGATACGGAAGCCTACGGTTGTTAACCGTGGGCTTCTTTTTTTGCGGGCCGTGCTGTACCTACCCCAGTACCAGGAACGTGCCGAACATCGTCAGCCAGACGGCATCGAGGAAGTGCCAGTACCGCGCGAGGTTGGCGACCGGGGTGTAGTACTCGTGGTCGTACAGCCCGGCGTGGGCGCGGCGGGTGACGACGGCCAGGGGGACCAGCCCGCCGACCAGGTGCAGCGCGTGGACGACGACGAGGAAGACGATCGTGCGGTAGAGGGACGACGCCCCGCCGACGGCGAGGTCGCTGTGGTCGCGGAGCATGATGCCCAGGCCGAAGAGCTGGGCGAGGAAGAACGGCGCGGCGAGCAGGAAGGTCGCGGTGAGCGCCTGCCGGAAGCGGTCCTGCCGTTCGTGGCGGATGTTCTCGACCGCGCGGTGGAGGGTGTAGCTGGACAGCAGGATCGCGGCGGTGCTGAGCCAGAGCACCAGGGGCATCTGCAGGGTGTGCAGCGGCGGCGCGGTGGGGGGGAAGACCTCGCCGGTCGGCGCGGTGTACCCGCGCGTACCCATGACCCGGATGAGGACGTAGGCCAGCAGCCCGGCCACGAAGAGCACGCCCAGCGCCGCGAGGAACAGCCACATCCCCAGCGCCTGCGTGCCCGGCGGGGTGTGCGCGTTGCCGCCGCCCCGGCCCATCAGCGTCTTGAACGGCGAGGGCGCGTCGGCGGGCGGGTTGGGGGTGGTGTGGTGGGGCATGGGCGCGGTAGCTACCGGATTCTATGCGCCGGAGTCGATGCAGGCCGGGCCAAGCGCAACGCCGGCCCGGGCACCGCGGCAGGGCACCCGGGCCGGCGCTGCGCTGGACCCGGCTGGAGGGGGCGGCTTAGTGCCCGGCGTCTTCGATCGTGAGCGTCGGCACCGGGGTGTAGGTGCCGTCCTTGACAGCGTCCGACTCGATGGTGCGGTCTTGGGCCTGGATGTTGTGGTCGTAGTGGGCCGTGTCGATCATCGTGAACGCGATGAACAAGGTGACGAACCCCAGCGACCCGGCGATCAACAGGCCGTGGAACGCGCGGTCCCACCAGATGTGCATAAAGATAAAGACGACCAGCAGCGCCTTGACCAGCGCGATACCCAGAGCGACGACGATATTCAACGGCCCGAGGTCGACGTTAATCGCCGCGACCGTGAGGATGGTCAGGATCATCAGCGCGACGAAGACAACGGTGAGGAGCTTCCACCCGACGACGTGGTGTTCGTGGTCGTCGTGGCCGTGCGCGTCGTGATTGCTGTGTGTGAGTGTCGTGTCGGACATAGGGTTGCTTTCATGGGACCCGCGGCTTCGCGTTGCTCGGCCACGGCTTGTTGGTCGTCTTTATCCGAGATCCGGAACAGGCCAGCCCGTCAGTGGATCAGGTAGAGCAGGGGGAACAGGAAGATCCAGATCAGGTCGACGATGTGCCAGTACAGCCCGACGATATCGACCGGGACGTTGTACTCGGCGGTGAACGCCCCGGCGAGGGACTTACCCAGCACCCAGGTGATGCAGCCCATCCCGATCAGCACGTGCAGGGCGTGGAGCCCGGTCGCGCAGTAGTAGATCTGGAAGAACAGGTGGATGCGCCGCTGCACGCCCTCGGGCTGCATCGCGTAGGGGATGTAGTGTTTGGCGTGCGACAGGTCCGGTGCGCCCAGCGTTTCCACGAGCCCGGGCTTCTCGGCCTCGTCGGCGTCGTGCGCGAAGGAAGGCGACAGCCCGGTCGATGCGTAGGCCGGGGCCGGCACCTTCGACCGCGCGGGCACCTCGCCCGCGACGGGGATCAGCGCCAGCTCGTGCTCGTAATCATAGGCCGGGTCGTCCGCGGCGGCATGTGCGTCCTCGTGACCCGCGTGGCCGTGCCCGTCATCGCCACCGTGCCCCTCGTCGCCGTCGTGCGACCCGTGGTCGGCCTCGTCGGCGTGGTGGGTGCCGTGCCCGCCGTGGTGGAACACGTGGTCGAAGTGTTCGGCGTGGCCATGCTCTTCGAGGCGCTCGCGGACTCCCATGTCCAGGTAGTACTGCTCCGCGTCTACGCCCAGCGGGGTGTAGTGGTGCTTGATCGCCAGGGTCTCGAACTCGACAAACGCGATCTCGCGGAGCTGCATCTCGCGGGTGATCGGGATCGGGTTGCCCTGGTCGTCGGTGATCCGGTTGCCGTCGGCGTCTTCCTGGTAGAGCTTGATGTCGGCGATGGGGTAGTACAGGTTCATCTGCCCGGGCCAGATCGAGTGGCCGAACTTGCTGGTGTACTCGACGTACTTGATGCCCAGGAAGCCGAAGCCCCCGCCGAGCGTGAGCACGAGCATAAGGATGAGCACGCCCTGCTGCCCGAGCTGGGAGGCGCGGACGGCCAGGGCCATCGTGAACGAGCTGGCCAGGAGGATGGCGGTGTTGACCGCGCCCAGCTTCCAGTCCAGGAAGCCGTGCGCATAGGCGAAGATGTCCGGGTGGTTGGCGCGGTACAGCGCGTAGGCGCAGAACAGGCCGCCGAACATCAGCACTTCGGTTACCAGGAACAGCCACATACCGAGCTTGCCGGCCTCGAACTGCTGGTCGGGCGTGTCGAAGTGGTGCGCCAGGTAATCGGGATGGTCGTGATCGTGGTCGTGGTCAGACATTGGAACTCGGGGTTCGGGTCTTGGGGTTCGGGTTTCGGGCGGAGGCATCCAATCCAAGCGTCGGGCATCAGCGTCGCGGCCGGGGTGGGCGATTCAGCCCGAGACCCCCGACCCCAGACCCGTCACCCGCACGTCAGTGCACCGGGGCATGGGTGGGGTTGCCCGGGTCGTGCTCGGGGTCGAGGACGTAGCCGTCGATCTTCTCGTCGTAGGTCCAGTCGTGGAAGTGGTACGGGTCGGTGCCGACCGGGTCGTACTCGAAGTTGGCGTGGGGGGGCGGGGAGTTGGTGTGCCACTCGAGTTGGTTGCCGCCCCAGGGGTTGGCGGGGGCGCGCCTGCCGCGCTTGGCGAGGATCCAGTTGGCCAGCACGATGAACAGCCCGATGGTCAGGATGTACGACCCGCCGGTGGACAGGTGGTGGTACCAGGTGAAGTCGTCGACGAAGGTGGCGTAGCGCCGGGGCATGCCCTTGGAGCCAGCGATGAACTGGATAAAGAACGTCGCGTTGAAGCCGACGAAGCAGAAGGCCCAGCCGATGCGTCCCCAGGTCTCGTTGTACATCCGCCCGAACATCTTGGGGAACCAGTAGTACATCCCGCCGAGGAACGCGAAGAGCGTGGACCCGACCATGACGTAGTGGAAGTGGGCGACGACGAAGTAGGTGTCGTGGAAGTAGATGTCGGTGGACAGGGCGGCGAGGAACAGCCCGGTCAGCCCGCCGATGGTGAACAGCCAGATGAAGCCCATGGCGTAGAGCATCGGCGTCTCGACGCGGATCTTGCCGTGGTACATCGTGGCCAGCCAGTTGAACACCTTGATCGCCGAGGGGATCGCGACGGACATGGTCAGCAGCGAGAAGATCGCGTTGATCATCGCCGACTGGCCGGAGGTGAACATGTGGTGGCCCCAGACGATGAAGCCGAACAGGGCGATCGCGACCGAGCTGTACGCGATGAACTTGTAGCCGAAGATGTGCTTTCGGCTGAAGGTCGAGATGATCTCGCTGACCACACCCAGCCCCGGGAGGATCATGATGTAGACCGCCGGGTGGCTGTAGAACCAGAAGAAGTGCTGGAACAGCACCGGGTCGCCGCCCAGCTTCGGGTCGAACACGCCGATGCCGATCAGGTTCTCGGCACACAGCAAGAGCAGGGTGATCGCCAGCACGGGCGTCGCGAGGATCTGGATCACCGCGGTGGCGTACATCGCCCAGAGGAACAGCGGCATGTTGAACCAGCCCATGCCCTTGGGCTTGAGCATGTGGATCGTGGCGACGAAGTTCAGCCCGGTGAGGATCGACGAGAACCCGAGGATGAACGCCCCGAGCGTCGCGAGGACTACGCCCGTCTGCGTTGTGGTCGAGTAGGGCGTGTAGAACGTCCAGCCGGTGTCCAGCCCGTTGAGCGCCTGGGGCATCGCGATACCGAACGCCGAGAGGATCCCGCCGAAGAGGATCGCCGCGAGCAGCGCCGACCCGCCGCACCAGCAGTAGAAGCTCAGCAGGTTCAGCCGGGGGAACGCCACGTCCTTGGCCCCGAGCTGCAGCGGCAGCGCGAAGTTGCCCAGCACCGCCGGGATCGCCGGGATGATGAACATGAACACCATGATCGCACCGTGCAGCGTGAACGCCTGGTTGTAGAAGTCGTTCCACGCCGCGGCGCCGACCTCAAAGCCCATCCGCGTCTCGCCGACCTTGCTGCCAAACAGCAGCATCGTCCGCAGGAAGATCGCGAAGAACCCGCCGATGGCGAACGCGGCCAGCACCGCGACCAGGTACATCAGCCCGATGCGCTTGTGGTCCAGCGTCAACGCCCAGCTCAGCACGCCCTTGCTGTGCGTGATGTAGTCGTTGCCCGGCTTGGGCTCGACCGGCTGGCCGTAGATGTCCGTCGTGATCGGTTTGTCGGCAACTGTCATGGTTCAAAATCTCCGGCGGATCACCGGTGGGTCGGGTCGGGGTCTGCTTACTCGTTCTCCGCCGGGGCGTCGCCGCCGCCGGCATCGTCTCCGCTGCCGTCGGCCTCGCCCTCGGTCTTGAGGGTGCCGTCGTCGTTCAGGTCGCCGTAGGTCAGGTCTTCGTCGGCCTCGGCGTTGTCGCTGATGGTCTTCATGAACTCGATGATCGCCCGGATCTCGCGGTCGGTCAGGTTCGGGAACGCGCTCATGTTGTTGCCGTACCCGTCGACGATCTTCGCGCCGGGGTTGCGGATCGACTCGATGATGTAGGCGTCGTCGGCGAGCGTCGGGCCGGCGCTGGTGCCGTGCGTGCTGCCGTAGAGGTTCTGCCAGGTCGGCCCGGTGTTCGCGCTGCCGTCGATCGTGTGGCAGGTCGCGCACTTCTGCACGTACAGGTTCGAGCCCAGCTCGATCAGGGGGGTGGTCGGCGGGGTAACCGTCATCGATGCGTACCAGGTCGCGTACTCCTCGGGCGAGTAGACGTAGACCTTGGTGATCATCAGCGAGTGGGCCTGCCCGCAGTACTCGGTGCAGAACAGGTCGTATTCATTGGGGTGCAGGGTGACGGTCTGGTTTGGGTCGGCAGGGTCGGGGACGTCGAGTGCTACGGTCTCGCGCGAGGCGTCGTAGACCGGCTCGAACCAGAGCTGGGTGACCCGGCCGGGCACGACGTCCTTCTTCACCCGGAACGCGGGGATGAAGACCGAGTGCAGCACGTCCGAGGAGGTGAGCGTCAGGCGGACGGGCACGCCGGCGGGCACGTGCAGCGCGGGCTTCTCAGCGCCCACGCCCCTGACGGTCTCGCCGTTGGGGTAGGTGAAGTCCCAGGCCCACTGGTAGCCGTTGACCGCGATCTCGTGCTCGGGCGCGATCTGCGGGGGGTTGGCCATGTCCAGGAAGCCGCGAAAGCCCCAGATAAAGATGATGGCGAGGATGATGGCGGGGATCACCGACCAGGTGACCTCCATCGCCGTGTTGTGCGTGTGGCCGTGCGCCGCCCCCTGCTTGTTGCGCTGGCGGTAGCGGATCGCGAAGTAGATCATCAGCCCGGCGTTGAGCACCAGGAAGAACGCGCAGATCCAGAAGATGAAGTAGAACAGCGGGTCGACGTTGTTGTCGGTGCTCGCGTTCTCGGGGAACCACGTCGTCGACGGCCGGACGCCGTCGGTCGTGGCCAGCAGGTTGAGGAGCAGGGTGTTCATGGTGGGGCGGGTCTAGGGTTTGGGGTCTCGGGTGTCGGCCTGGGTACTTCAGTGCCCGGGGGTGCTGCCCGTTACCGTGTTTCTGTATCCGTGGGGCCTGTCGTATCCGTCTCCAGCAGTGCGCGCCTTCGGCGTTCGTAGGCGAAGAGCACGCCCATGCCGCCGCCGAGGGTGAGCATGGTCACGACGCCGGCGATCATCATGATGAACTTGGCGGTCGCGGTGTAGTTGTTCGCGTCCGGGTCGTAGCGGAAGCAGGTAAGGAACGCCTGGTCCAGCAGCGAGCCGGCCTTGCCCTCGGAGGTCTCGACGATGGACAGCCGCAGCGTCCGCGCGTCGTAGGCCGTGCCCTGCAGGTAGCGGTTGATCGTGCCGTCGCCCGTCGCCAGCACCAGCACCGCCGGGTGGCCGTACTCGTTCTGCGGGGCGATGTAGAAGTAGTGGTAGCCCGTCGCGGTGGTGACGGCCTCGATCGTCGCGGCGTCGGCCGTGAGGAAGCGCCAGCCCTGGGGGTTGGGCGTGACGCCGTTCTCCTTGAGGAAGCTAAACGCGTCGTCGCGCACCTGCTTGGCGTGCTCGGGCGTCTCGTCCGGGTCGATGGTCATGTTCAGGACGATGTAGTCTTCGCCCATGTCCAGCCCGGTATCACCCAGCGTGTCCGACAGCTTCTTGAGCACCAGCCCGCAGACCGTCGGGCAGCGGTAGTAGCCGATGTTCAGGATGACCGGCCGGCCGTCCTCGAAGAACGACCCGAGCGTGACGTCGTTGCCGTCCTCGTCCGTGAACACCAGGTCCAGCGGCAGGGGCGAGTTGAGCTTCTCCACCACGCCGACATCGTTCCGCAGCTCCTCGTTCCAGGGGTTGGACTGGGTGCTTTCAACGTTGCTGTTGTAGTTCGAGGCGGACGCGGGGGGCGTCGGCCCGCCCAGCGAAACCGCCACGCCGAGCAGGGCGGCCCCGGCCCACCGCGCACCGGCCGCGCGGCCGCGCGGCGTCGTACTCGCGCGGGTCGTCGGTCCGGGTTGCCGCAGAAGCGGGGGCGTCATCGCCGGTCTCCAACCCCTGGCCGAGGGGGAACAAATGCTCGGCCGGGAGGCATCCTAGGCCGGTCAAGCCGGCCGGGCTACGGGTTAGTGGTCGTGTCCTTCGTGGTCGCCGTGGTCGTGGTCATCGTGTGCGTGGTTGTGCTCGACGTGCCCGCCGTTCGCCGCGACGACCTGCTCCATCGCGCGGTCGATCGGGGTGTAGGTGACGGTCTCGGGCATCCCGCGCTCGGGCTGGAATGTCATGCTCCCGGTCCTGTTGAGGTTCTGCATCTGCACGCTGTCGGCCCCCGCGCCGTAGCGGGCCTCGTAGGCCTCGTTGTGCATGGGCGCGGCCTCGACGCGGGCGTTGATGACCTTGCGGTCCTCGTACTCATACCACGCCATGCCGAACACCGTGATCGCGACCATCGCGAACACGCTGCCGACCGAGATCGCAAAGACCAGGGGCATCGAGATGTTCTTGCTGCTGCTTGCCATGGGGATCGGGTTTCGGGTCGGGGGTCTCGGGTCGGGGTATCCGCTTTCCGGCTGACGGCTCAATGCGGGGAGCGAACGGCTTACTCAGTGATAGATCGGCGCCCACGCGCTGGTGTCCAGCGCGGCGGACTCGTGCATCCGGGGATCGTTGTGCGGGACTGGGGCGTGTTGGCGGAACCGGCCGAAGAACAGGGCGAACACCACGCCCCCGACCGCGAGCACCGCGCCGATCTCCGGCAGGCCAAACGTCACCGCCGGGCTGCGGTACTGCGGCATGATGTACCAGAACAGGTCCAGGTAGACCATCAGCAGCATCCACACCGCCGCGATCGACAGCAGCGTCAGGTTCCGCTTCACGTGCCGGCTCAGCAGGAAGCCGAACGGCACGATCAGGTGCCCGAACAGCAGCACCAGGATCATCCACTGCCAGCCCGAGCCGGCCTGCGGTGCGGTCGGCACGGTCGTCGCGCCACGCAGCTCAAACCAGTACGTCGTCTCCGGCAGCGAGGCGTACCAGATCAGCATGAACTGGCTGAAACTCACGTAGCCCCAGAAGAACGTGAACGCGAACAGCAGCTTGCCCAGGTCGTGGTAGTGGTCCACACTCACGATCTTCAGGAACCCCTTCTTCTGCAGCGCCAGGCAGACCAGGATCGTCGTCGCGATCCCCGCCAGGAAGCTGTTGGCGAAGAAGATCACCCCGAACATCGTCGAGTACCACGCCGGGTCCAGCGACATCATCACGTCGAAGGCCAGGAACGTGATCCCCAGCGCGAACAGCACGGTCATCGGCGGGGCCCACCACTCGCGACGGGTCGTCAGGGCCGGGTCTGCCGAGGCGTCCTGCTTCACCGAGCACTTCCAGAGGAACATGCCCATGGCCGAGAGCACGACGAAGTACAGAACGATCCGCACCGCGTAGAAGAACGGGTCGTACCACGGGACGACCATGCCCTTGCCGACGGGGACGAGCGCGTCGCCCTCGATCGCGCCGTTCCAGCGTTTCTTGTCGAGCATGTAGCCGAGCAGGCCGACGTAGTTCGCCCGCTGGATCGCGCGGGCGGCCTCGTCCTCGTCGGGGTAGGCCGCGCCCATCGGCTGGCCGGTGAGGGCGTGGAGCCCGTCGCTGGCGGGGTCGAGCGCGTGGCCGTGTCCGTCGTCGGCGACGGGCTGGACGTGGGCGGTGGGGTTCGTGTCACCGTGCGCCTCGTCGTGCCCGTCGTGCGGTTCGAGCAGGTGGTGGGCCTCGTGGATCTGGGCTTCGAGGTTCTTCTGACTCATAGCCCAGGGGTAGACCTGGCCTTCGCTGTCGAGGAAGCCCATGAGGATGATGGGCAGGCCGAGCACGCCGACCCACACGAAGTTGGCGGCGAAGGTCTCGGGCACGCGTCGGACGGCGACGACCCAGCCGGCGCGGAAGAGCGTGGTGAGCAGCACCAGCGCGAGCGCGCCGATGGTGACGGCCAGGAAGAAGCAGTAGCCGACCAGGTAGGCGAACGCGAGGCGGGGCAGCCCGCCGCCGACCACGCCGGGGTTCTTGGAGACCAGCGCGGTCGCCAGCAGCACCGTGCCGACGATCGCGATGACGACGCACGTCCGCCACGCGGGCCAGGCGGATGCGCCGATCGGCGTCTTGTCGGCTTCTTCGATGGTTTTAGGTCCGTGAGCCAAGGCGGTTCACCTCTGTCGGGGCAAGGGACGCGGCGCGGGGGCGCCGCGTCGCAGGGGTCTTCGGTTGCAATCGGCGTCGGCGGGCGTCAGCCCATCTCGCCGGGGTTGTGGGACAGGCGTCCTGCCTGCCGTGGTCAGTGATCGGCGACGCCGTCGCCGTCGTGGTCGTGCGGGACGCCGGCGACCGCGTCGGAGCGGCTGCCGGCCTGGATCGCGCGGACGTAGGCGACGATCGCCCAGCGGTCCGCGACGCCGATCTGCGAGCCGTAGCCCGCCATGTTGCCGGCACCGTGGGTAATGGTGTTGAACAGGTGGCCGTTGGGGTACTCGCCCTCCGCGAACTTGTTGTCGGTGAGGTTCGCCGGTGCGGTCCACGCCGTGCCGGTCGGGTTGCCGTTCTGCTCGACGAGCAGGGTTGCGCGGTCGTGGACCGGGCCCTCGCCCAGGCCGTCCCGGCCGTGGCAGGGCATGCAGAAGGTGTTGAACTGTTCCTGGCCGTGCTCGAGAAACCGGAGGTTGACCGAGACGATGGTGGGGAACCCGCCGAGGAACTCGGGGGTGGCGGTCTCGCCCTCGCCGACGCGGACGGGCTCGCCGGTCTCCGGGTCGACGACGAACCCGCGGTAGGCCAGGTCGTCGTCTTTGAGCATGCCCGGGTCGGGCGCAGCGGTGTGCCGGCCCCAAGCGACCGTGCCGGGGGCGTACGGCCGGGCCCCGCGTCCATCAGAGAAGACGACGCTGTCTTCCTGCGCGCCGACCGCGATCGACGCGTCCATGTCCTGGAAGATGTGGTACCGCGGCTCGGCGGTCATCTTGTTGCGCTTGTACCAGATCGCCGACGCGATCGTGGCCGGCACGAACGCGCCGATCACCAGCACCGACACCAGCAGCAGCGGCGGGGCGGGCAGTCGCAGGTCGAGGTCGATATCAGAGAGCTTCATCATGGTCTCAAGTTTCCGGCGGGCCGCTTGGGGCGGGCCGTTCACGGCGGGATCAGTCGTCGTCGATCAGCTCGACCGCCAGGCAGCCGTGCATGTTGCGGAGCAGGTCCGCGGTCTTGTGCGCGTCGAAGCTGCCGTCGCGGGCGTCGATCGCCAGGAAGAACCGGTCGTCGGTGGCCCGGCGGAAGCGCTCGCTCTTCAGGAGCGGGTTGCTCAGCAGGGGCAGCTTGTTGAGCAGGAACATCGCGAACACCGCGGTGTACGCGCTGAACATGATCGTCAGCTCGAAGATGACCGGGATAAACGCCGCCAGCGACACTAGCGGCTTGCCGGAGATCAGGAACGTGTACCCCTCGAAGTTCTCGGGCACGAACCCGGGCTGGGGCAGCCAGTCGGCCATCGTGTAGGTCGTGAGGAGCAGCCCGGTGGTCATCCCGCTGAGCCCCATGAACAGGACGATCCAGGGGAGGATGGTCTGCTTGATGCCGATGGCGTCGTCGATCCCGTGGATGGGGAACGGGCTGTGGACGTCCATCTTCTTGTAGCCGGCCTCGCGCGCGGTGTTGGCCGCGGCGATGATGTCGGTCACGTTGTCGAACTCGCCGATGAGCCCGTACAGCTTCGCGGGCACGTCGTGCTCGGCGCTGTGGTCTTCGGTGATAGGGGTGTCGATCGCGGTCATGGTTACGCGCCCTCCACATGGGGCTGGGGGTCTTGGCCGTGGTCGGCGTCGCCGTCATCGTGGCCGTGCCCGTGGGCGTGGGCCGCGGGCATGACGGTCTTGACCTCGGCCATGGCGATGGTCGGCAGGAGCTTGAGGAACAGCAGGAACAGCGAGCCGAACAGCCCGAAGCTCAGGGTGAACATCACCACGTCCACCCAGGTCGGCACGAACTGGGCCCAGGACCCGGGGAGGAAGTCCCGGCTCAGCGAGGTGGTGACGATGACGTACCGCTCGAACCACATGCCGATATTCACGCACATGGCCGCCCACATGATGCCCCAGACGTTCTCGCGGACCTTCTTGATCCACAGGACCTGCGGGCCTACGCAGTTGCAGAAGACCATCATCCAGAACCCGAGGTAGTGGTTGCCCAGGGGCCGGTTGCGGAAGACGAACTGCTCGAAGTGGTGGCCCGAGTACCAGGCGGTGAAGAACTCCAGCGAGTAGGCGTAGCAGACGATCATCCCCGTGCCGAGCATGACCTTGGCACAGTTGATGATGTGGCGCATCGTGATGATGTGTTCCAGCCCGAGCCAGACGCGGCAGGGGATGGCGAGGGTGAGCACCATGGCGAACCCGCCGTAGATCGCGCCCGCGACGAAGTAGGGCGGGAACACGGTGGTGTGCCAGCCGGGCATCTGGGCGACGGCGAAGTCGAAGGACACGACCGAGTGCACCGAGAGGACCAGGGGGGTACACAGCGCGGCGAGGAGGATGTACGCCCGCTCGAACCGGTGCCAGTGCCGGGCGCTGCCGGTCCAGCCCAGCGACAGGAAGCCGTAGAAGATCTGGCCGATGCGGGACTGCGCCTTGTCGCGGAGGGTGGCGATGTCCGGGACCATGCCGGTGTACCAGAACAGCAGCGACACCGAGGCGTAGGTGCCGACCGCGAAGACGTCCCACAGCAGCGGCGAGCGGAACTGCGGCCACATCGCCATCTGGTTGGGGAAGGGGAACAGCCAGTACGCCAGCCAGGGCCGGCCGACGTGGATGCCCGGGAAGATGCCGGCACAGACGACCGCGAAGATGGTCATCGCCTCGGCGAAGCGGTTGATGGAGGTGCGCCAGTTCTGGCGGAAGAGGAAGAGGATCGCGGAGATCAGCGTGCCCGCGTGGCCGATGCCGACCCAGAACACGAAGTTGACGATGGGGAAGCCCCAGGCGACGGGCTGGTTGTTGCCCCAGATGCCCGTGCCGGTGACGAACAGGTAGCCGATCATCGTGAAGAAGCCCAGCGCCATCGGGCCGGTGATGGCGAAGAGCACCCACCACAGGAGGGTGGGCCGGCTGATGGCGGACTTGGCGACCGCGTCGGTGACGCCGGTGAAGTCCAGCCCGCCGGTGACCAGCGGTGCGCGTCGGCACGGGTCGTCCAGCGTGTTGTCCGTCTCGACCGACGGGATCTGTGTTCCGGGGTGGATCGCTGCCATGGAGTAGGTCGGGTCTGGGGTCTTGGGTTTCGGGTCTAGGGTCTTGCGCCCAAAACCGCGTGTTCAATCGTCAGCCATCGCCGCATCGCGACGCGACGCCGGGTCTTAGTGGTCGCCTTCTTCGTGGCCGCCGCCGTGCCCGTGCCCGCCGTACGACGACGGGTGGGGGTTGCGGAGCTTGGCCAGGTGCTGGGTCCGCGGGCGGGAGTTCAGCTCTTCGAGCACCGAGTAGGCCCGGCGGTTGTTCGTCTGGATCTGGCTGACCTTCGAGTGCGGGTCGTTGAGGTCGCCGAAAGTGATGCAGTCGGTCGGGCAGGCGTCCTGGCAGGCGGTGACGATCGTGCCGTCGGGCACGGTCTTGGTGTCGGCGTCGTGGCCGTACCGGCCTTCGAGGCCCTGCACGAAGTCGTTCTTGCGCTGGATCTTGGCCCGCTGGACCCGCTGGGTGCAGTAGGTGCACTTCTCCATGACGCCGCGCATCCGCACGGTCACGTCCGGGTTGAAGACCATCGACTTGATCTCGCTGACGACCTTCGCCTGCTGCGTGTCGGGCATGTTCAGCCAGGGGTTCGCGACGTCCTGCCGCACCGACTTGCTGTGGAAGTCGAAGTAGTTGAACCGCCGGACCTTGTACGGGCAGTTGTTCGAGCAGTACCGCGTGCCGATGCAGCGGTTGTAGACCATGGTGTTCAGGCCCTCGGCGTCGTGCACCGTCGCCGCGACCGGGCACACCTGCTCGCACGGCGCGTTCTCGCAGTGTACGCACATCACCGGCTGGTGCACGACCTGCACGTTCTCCGGCTTGCTCGGGCCGTCCTCGCCCTTCACCTTGTAGTACGTGTCCGTCCGCAGCCAGTGCATCTCACGCGAACGCCAGACCTGGTCCTTGCCGACCGCCGGGATGTTGTTCTCCGCCTGGCACGCGATCACGCACGCGTTGCACCCGATGCACGAGTTCAGGTCGATCGTCATGCCCCACGCGTGCGGCGCGTTGAACGCCGTGCGCGGCTGCCAGCCGTCTTCCGCCTCGTGCGCGTGCTCGGCGACGAGCTTCTCGGCCTGCTCGGTCCATTCTTCCTGGCGCGGGACCTGGAACAGCTGCAGCCGAACGTCCCCGTGGCCGTGGCCCATGATGTGCGACACGCCCTCGTCGGTCTGGTAGTCCGCGAAGGTGCCTTCCTTGATGATGTTGCCGGCCGTGCCGCTCTCGCCGTACGCCCCGGCCCGCTTCTCCAGGCCCCACTCGGCCGTCTGGTCGACAAACCCCGGGAAGTGGCTCATCCCGTTGACCAGGTGGTGCACGCTCGTCATCGCCAGGCGGTGGTGGCCCGCCTTCGCCCCCAGCGTGACCGCGGCGAATCCCATCCCCGCCTGCTTGCGCAGCGGGTACACGTTGAAGCCGACCTCTTGACCCACGTGGCCGCAGACCGATCGGCCGTTGCCGACGGCGACGATGGCCGTGCCCTTCGCCTGGCCGGGCTGGATGAAGACGGGCATCTGCACCGTCGCGCCATCGACCGTGACATCGATCAGGTCGCCGTACTTCAGCCCCTTGTCCTCCGCGTCGGGCACGCTGATCAGCACCGGGTTGTCCCACGACACCTTGGTGTGCGTGTCGGGCACCTCCTGCAGCCAGGCGCTGTTCGCGAACCGGCCGTCGAGCACCGCGCCGGGCCGGAACACGACCTCCATCTCGGCGCTGTCGGTCCGCTCGGGCAGGATGATGCCCGTGTCGATCGTGGTGGTGATCGGGGTCGGCATAAACGCGCTGCCGGGCACGAAGCCCAGGTGCACCGCGCGGCGCCAGTCCTTCTCGAACCCGCGCTGGTCCGCGGCGTAGCCCGGGTCGTCCAGCACCGACGCGAAGTCGGCCCCGGCCAGCAGGCCGCCGTCCTTGAACGTCTTGCGCACGAGTTGGTAGCTGCTCGGCTCGGCCAGCGAGGACTCGCCGACCAGCGACGCGAGCAGCTCGTCGGCGCTGCGGCCGTTGAACAGCGGGAGGATCAGCGGCTGCTGCACCGCGACCGTGCCGTCGTACCACCGGCCGTCGCCCCAGCACTCGAAGCCCGTCGCCTCGGGCAGCGCCCACTCGCACAGCGCGGCGGTCTCGTTCTTGCGATACAGCCCGAGGCGCACCGCGTGGTGCACCTTGCCCAACGCCGCCTCAAAGCCCAGGTCCGCCGGGGCGTCGAACACCGGGTTCCCGCCGAGCATCACCAGCGTGTCGACCTCGCCGGCCGCCATCTTCGCGGTCAGCCCGGCCAGGGATTCGAGGTTCGTCTGTTCCCCGGCCGCGGGCTCGTCGGTGTAGACCAGCGTGCTGCCGTGGTTGCCCAGGAAGTCGTTGAGCTTGTAGACCAGCGCGTGTACGTCCGCCGGCTGGTTCGGCCCGGCGGTCAGGATCGACGCGCCCTTCGCGTGGTTCAGGTCGTCGGCCAGCTTCGCGACAAAGGCCTGCTCGGTCTTGGTCAGCGTCGGCTCGCCCGCGTCCGCCACCGCGCCAAGCTCGCCCGCGAGGGCGGCGAGCACGTGCGCGACGCGCGACGGCCGGATCGGCAGACGCTCGTCCGCGGCGCTGCCCGTGATCGTCAGGGCCGACTCGACGGCGTACAGCCGGTTCATCATCGCCGTGCCGTGCGCCTCCCCGTGGTGATGCCCCTTGAGCCGGCCGATGTCGGCGCTCTTACGGCCCGCGGCCCAGCCCTTGGCGTTACTCGTCGCGGACGGGTGGTCGCACAGGAAGTCGCTGTCGAAGCACGCGATGACCTTCACCGTCGGCGTGCCGTGGTCGTCCGTCCAGCGGTAGTGCGTCCGCACCGGCTTGCCCAGAGCGTGGATCGCGCCGGTCAGCTCGTTGTCCCGGTTCAGCGGCTCCCACGTCGCCCAGGTCATGCCCGGCATCTGCGACAGCAGCTCGGCCTTGAGCCGAAGGAACGTCGGGCTCGACGACGCCTGGCTCAGCACGGCGAAGCCCTTGCCGCCTTCGTCCTGCTTCAGCTCGGCGACCTTCTCCTTAAGGAAGGATTCGAACGCGGTCCACGAGCTGCGCGTCACGCTCTCGCCCGTGCCGTAGGCCACGTCGCGGGCGCGCTCGGGGTCGTACTGCTGCAGGGTGAGGGCCTGGTCAAACACGTCCGTCGCGTAGCCGGCCTTGGGGTGGCTCTCGACCTTGATGGGCCGGCCGTCGAACGAGGCGACGAGCACCGGGTGGGCGACCCCGCCGCGGTGGGTCATGGACGCGAAGTAGTTGGGCACGCCGGGGATCAGGTCCTCGGGGCGGGTCGCGAACGGCGCGAGCGCCTCCTTGGGCCAACGCCGGCAGCCGGTCATCGTCAGCCCGGCCAGCGCCATCGATGCGCCGGCCAGCTTGAGGAAGGACCGGCGGGACATCGCCTGGATCTCGTCGGGCGCGTAGTCGGCGAACTCGTCGTGCAGCCTGGCCTGGAACTCGGGGGTGTTGGCGTACTCTTCGAGTGAACGCCAGTAGGCCTGCCCGGTGATGTTCTGTTCGAGGGTGGACAAGGTGGGGTCTCGTCTATTGGGGGCCAAGGGGCCGGGGCGATGGTTCGTGGGGTGGCGTCCGGTCTAGCGGGGTGCCGCGTGGCCGGCCGAGGCCAGCGGGCCGGGCTCCATCCTTCACCCGGTCACCCCATCCAACGGGTCTTACCGGTGGCACGTCGAGCACGACTGCATGTACGCAGCGCTGTTGATCTGGTAGCGGTCCTTCAGGTGCATGCCGACGATCTGCTGCGCCTCGCTGACGTGGTGCGGGTTCTCCGCGTCGGTGTAGCCCTGCTCGATCGCCAGCGGGTGCATGACCGGCGACCAGTCGAAGTTCGTGATCTCGTCCACCGGGCGCAGGTGGTTCTCCGGGGCGCGGTGGCACTCCAGGCACCAGGCCATCGACAGGTTCTGGACCTGGTACACGCCGGCGATCGCGTCGTCCGTGCCCGCGCCGCCCATCTTGTCGACCCGGCCGTGGCACGACACGCAGCCGACCCCGCGGTTCACGTGCGCCGAGTGGTTGAAGTACGCGTAGTCCGGCAGGTCGTGGACCTTCACCCACGGGATCGCCAGCCCGGTCTCCCAGCTCTCCCACACCGGGCGGAGCGCCAGCGAGTTCTGGCGGACGCCCGAGAGGTTCGTGCTGCCGCCGTCGGACGTGGTGCCCGGCGCGTGGCAGTTGATGCAGGTCTGGGTGGGGGGGATCGCGGCGAAGGAGGCGTCGTCGACGGTGGTGTGGCAGTACCGGCAGTCGATGCCGAGCTGGCCGACGTGCAGCTCGTGCGAGTAGGGCACGGGCTGGTCGGGCTGGTACCCGACGTTCTGCGTCTCCGCCGACCCGCCGAAGAGCACCAGGGGCGGGACGACCGCCGCGCCGCCGAGCGCGCTGACGACGATCAGGGGGAGCAGGTAGTTCGCCCACTTGGGGAACACAAACTTGTCGGTAGCTTGGTAGGACACGTCGGTCGCCTTGTTGCGCGGGTCGGGCGGGCGCTGGGTCGGCCCGCGGGTCGCGCGCGGGTGCCGGGGAGCCGGGACGATGCGCGGCTGGGTCGAACCATACAAGATAGCCAGTCCGCGACGCCTTGACAAAGCGGCCGGCCCGTCGCGAACCGCTTATTGCGCCTGGGTTTCAACACCGATTTGCACCGCTGATTTATCGGCCGTCCGCGCCACGACCGACGACAGATTCCGTCGAACGAATCACCGCCCCAACCCCCACCGATGCGCACCTGTCGCGCAGCCATAATGGGCCCGATCCGGTCCGGATTGAAACCCGAGTCTGGCGACCACGCTGCCACCGCAGCCGACCGAGCAGCGGCCGGCTGGGCATAACCTGTCGTACCCGTTGCACACCCCCCGAAACAGCCCCGGCTCAGCCCAGCCCCAACGCCCGCCCGTTCGGACGGATCACCAACACCAGGCCCACCGCGACGCCCGCCACCACCACGCCCGGCAGCCACTGCCCCGACAGCACCGCCCCCATCAACGCCAGCACCGCACCCACCACCAGCACCGCCCACACCGTCCCCATCCCCTTCAGGTAGCTCTGCGGCTCGACCGCCCGACCATCCCACAACGCCCGGAAGCAGTAGCTCCGCAACGCAAACACCGCCGGCCCCGCCAACGCCAGCCAGACCACCGCCAGCCCTACCAGCCACCCCCAGCCGGGCCCGGAAACCGCCCCCACGACCCCGGAATCGCCGTTCTGCAGCCCCGCGCCCGACATCGGCAGACGCCACACCGCGTACGCCAGCCACGCCGACGGTGCCAGCACGCACAGCCCCCACGACCGCCAGGTCGCCGCCAGCATCGTCTTCGCCGCCGCGCGTTCGTCGTCCCCGAGCGGGGCAGGGGCTGGGGCAGGGGGGGTCATCGCCGGGGCTCCTTGTCTGGAAAGGTCGGCCGATATCTTACCCACCGGCCTGCGCCGCGTGTACCGCACCAGACCCAGCCGACCGGCCCATCCACCGACCGGGCCGGTTCTCGCTATTTTATGAAGATGCGGTTAGCGGCTTGCCCCCAACCCGCCCGTCCCCCGGCCAGCCCCGCCGACCACCGGCCCCGCGCTGTCGCCGCAACCCTCGCCCTCGTCTGCCTCCTCGCCACACTCGCCGGCTGCTACCCCGTCACCGGCGAACGGGCCTACTGCCAGCTCTCCCGCAGCGACCCCGGCCTGCCCGATGAACGCAGTAAACGCGTCCCCATGATGCGCATCGGTTCCCTGCCCCACCCCTACGGCCCCATCCCCGTCCGCTACGGCGACCGCGACGCCCTGGGCCAACACACCTACCGCCAGTCCGCCTGGCGCTCCGTCCGCCTCGGCGAGGCGTCCGGCGGGATCATCTACACCACCCGCGTCGGCTTCGTCGACCTCGCGCACACCCGCAACGCCGCCGACCTCACCTACCTCGCCTACCAGCGCATCCACCCCGCGCTCGAAGCGGGCCGGCCGCGCGTCCTCCTCGCCGGGGCCGAGCCCACCCTCTTCCTGGTCCACCTCGACTACCCCGACGCCTGGCACACCCTCGACCCCGACGCGAGAGCGCGTTTCGCACAGGAAATCGCGGTGCTTCTGGCCGTCCGCATGGGCTACATCATCAGCAGCTGGCACGAGGTGCTCACCTCCTTCGGCTTCCGCGGGGTCATGGTCATCCCCGAGGTCCAGTCCGCCTTCGTCTACGACGACCAGCCGTCGCACCTGCTGGGCGCCGTCGCCGCCGGCCGGGCCCTGCGGATCATGCACGCCGACGGCACCCCCTACAACGACGCCATGACCACCGCCCTCGCCGAGCTGCTCGACGACTACGGCGCGCTGGACACGCCCGGCACCCGGCGGGCCGTCGCCGCCGCCCGCGGGGTCTGGTGGGACGTCGACAACGCCACCACCGCCCGCCAGATCCACCTGGGTATGGTCGGCGAGCCGTTCACGCCCCTGCTCATCCACCCCGACCACCCCGAAGTCCTCGGCCCCCAGGCCGAGGGTGCATCTACCCGCGTCTCCACCCCCCAAAACCCCGGTGACATCCCAAAAACCGAAGATTCAGGCGAAGCCTCCAACCCCGAGGCCCGAGACCCAGCCCCCCATACCCCCGACGCCCCCTGGTCCTGGGTGGTGCCCGATCTCCGGGCCGCCGCGGCGGGCGACCCCGCCCTCGCCGCCGCCGTCCCCGCCGTCCGCATCACCCTCGACCCGCAGGTGGGCTTCGCCGACGAGCTCCGCGCCGCCGCCGGCCTCACATCGGGCACCCCCTGGCTCGACCTCGACCGCGACGGCCCCGCCCTCAAAGCCCACCTCCACACCCGCCTCAACGAGTAGCCCCGCCCAACCCACGCACCGCCCGCCCCAAGGCAGCACGGGAAAACCCCGGGTCGAAGTGCGTAATCGCTCACCGACCCAAAAACCCGCCCCTCCCCGCCCGGGGAAACCCCCGCCCCCACGCGCGCCCGGCCTACCGCCCCGACACGCCCGCACCCACCCCTTCCCACCTACGCCCACCCAAGAATCCGCTGCCCGAGTCTTTCTATAGAGAGGCCAACCCCCACCCCCGCGCGCGCCGAGCCGGCCCCGAACTAGAAAAACCCCCGCAAAGCGAAAAATCGCCCGCAGCACAAAACCCTTGGCCCACCCCAACCCCCCGGCTACGCTGACCTGCATGCCGACCACCCGCAACCCACCAGCAGCCCCCCTCAGCGGACACGCACCACCCACCCCGAAAACGGGGTCCGCCCCCGTTTCGATACCCTTGGCGGTGTGCGAAGCAGGTTGGTGTGCAGCGGATGATCCGGTTAAATTTAGGCCATATAGTCCTACTGCACAATCTAGTCATATTGAGCGGTCAAACTGGAACCCTGCGAACCACGACCCAAGTATTCGGCATCCTAACAATCAGCAGCCTATTGGTGCTGGTGGTCCAGATCTCTTGTCCTCGAACGGGTGGGGGCATATGTTGGAGCGATCGTATCTTCCTCACCGCGATGATGATGTATCGATTCCTCATCAGCTACGTGACAATGTGGACAGCATAACCAATGCCGCGAACCTGCAATGAGTGGAGATCAGACTAACAACATGAAACACCGTGGCTATTGGATCTCTTTGGCACTTAGCATGGCTGTGCTTCTCCTAGCTGTGACAAGCTTGACATTGGTGATTGTTGTTGACCATCAATTGTCAGTGACTCATAGAGGACTAGCAAAGACGTTTGGATACAATTCACCGCAAATGGATGGCCACAATCAAACAGTCGAAGCTTTCTCAGCTCAGCTCGTAGTTTTGTTTCGTGTACTAATCACCACGGTCATTCTGAGCCTAGCTGGACTCGCTTCAATTCTGTGGTGCATGAAGACTGTAAGTCGGGAAGCCCAAAGTGCGAAGAATGATTCAATCCAAGAATCCTAGGAGCGTTCAGTGACGGCGCAGAAACAGAGATTCAGATGCAGATTCTGATGATACTGTCTCGCCTTTTGCTTTTGTGTGCAGCCCTGCTTGCAACTGTAATTGTGGCATGTTCTTTAGCTCCATTTACTGGTGAAGATATCCATGAAATCACCTCAACAGGTGTCGTCCTTCATACCCAACGCTTTTTTGATCTGCCGCTTGCTTCCATCATTATGCTGGCGGAGTATCCAAACAGGGACGGACCCCTTTTGGTATCCCTGAAAATATTCTACCCCACCCCGATCCGTAGGTAGCGTTGGGGGTATCGAACCGGGATCGGCCCCTGTTTTGATGACGCGCGCATCGCGGGGACGGTTATCAGGATGTTTGGGCCATTCCCGCGTCTTCACCAGCCGGCGAGGGGGTTTCGCGGGTGACCTGTGAATGTCCACAAGCGCTTTGGGAGCATTCACGGGCCGTCGATGAATGCCCGTCTCCCGTCAGCGAACGCCCCCGGGGCCTCCCCGGGCCTTCACAGACGGCTTGTGAACCCCCGGCCACCCCGCATGAACGCCCGGCCGCGCCCGGTGAACCCCGAGCCCGGCCCGCGAACGCCCGGGAGCCGGACAAACACACGATCCGCGTCCCCGGCACATCGAAAAGAGGCCCGCCCCATGCCGACGCCGGGAAACACTTGGCATACCCCACCCCCCCGGCTACGCTGGCTGGCATGTTGCTTACGGATGAACCGACGGGCCAAACTCGAATCGATCAGGCACCGCAGACGGGAAATGGTTCCTGACAACATTTCTACCCGTATGGAGCATGTTGTGTATAGAGCCGTGGTTGTGCGATTTATCTTGATGTGCATGTTTTTTACTGTCGCCTATGGGTGCGGTGTGAATGGTAGTGATCGGGGGGCGTCGATGCAGGTCAAGGCGGTTGTTATGTATAGAGATGGGGGATCTAAAGGTGCTCGATTTTCTTGCGTGTCGGGTTGTGGTGCCACTCATGAAATTGTTTGGGTACATATTCAGGATTCGGATGAAGGCGGGCGCTTGTATCTAGGCGGTACTTCGCCGGACTCACCGAATCTGGTTTTGCCCACCCCATCCGATCACATTGTGTTACAGAACATGCTGCTGGCTGACACGAGTTTGCTTGTGAGTAGCAGTGAAACTGAGATATGGGATCATATGAAGAGTCACATCGAAGATTTTCTAACTTCGGCAGGGGCGTCCGAAATCTCGTCGCGTGAATAGACGAAGCCCTTCGATTTGTGTGCCCTGTTTGTTCGTTCTGGAACCGAAAAGGTGACAGGACCGTATACCGCATCCGGGCCTCCTGTGGCACCGAAAACGGTTCCTGCGCTCTTCCTGACCACCGCGCCCACCCAGATGGGTCAGTACCATAGGGCGTTGCCGTCCGCGGGTATGGCCCGGCGGCGGCTCGGGCTGGTTCTGCACCTAATTGGAGGCCTCTTGATGCAAGCGATCCCACGGCGGGCTTTTCTGACGCGTTCGGCGGCGGCGGTGGTGGCCGCAGGCACGGTGGGGGCCTGCTCGGCCCAGCCGCGGGTGGCGGGGGCCCGCAAGCAGGACGCGGCCGGCCGGGACGGCGGGCAGGCGTCGCCCCGGCGTCGGCCCAACCCGATCGGCGTGTCGAGCTACTCGTTCTGGCGGTACGACCCCGAGCAGGAGCCGCCGGACATGCTGCGATGCATCGAGCACGCCGCGGCGATGGGCTTCGACGGGTTCGAGGTGCTCGAGGTGCAGATGCACCGCAAGGACAACCCCCACGTCCGCGAGATCAAGCGGGCGGCGCTGCTCAACGGGCTGAACCTCTGCGGGCTGTCCACCCACCAGGGCTTCGTGACCCCCGACGCCGAGGCCCGGCAGGCCAACCTCGACAAGACCATCGCCTCCCTGGAGCTGGCCTACGACCTGGGCATCCCGACGATGCGGGTCAACACCGGGCGGTGGGGCACGCAGGGCGACTTCAACGAGCTGATGGCCAACCAGGGCCGCGAGCCCACGCCCCGGGAGTTCTCCGACGAGCAGGGCTTCGAGTGGGTGATCAACGCGTACGACCGCCTGGCGCGGGAGGCGGAAGAACGTGGCATCGTCATGGGCCTGGAGAACCACTGGGGCCTGGGCCGCAACGCCGACGGGGTGCTGCGGGTGATCAACGCGATCGGTTCGCCCTGGCTGCGCGCGACGCTGGACACGGGCAACTTCCTCGAGGACCAGTACGCGCAGTACGAGGCGCTCGCCCCCGAGGCGGTGTTCGTGCAGGCCAAGACGTACTTCGGCGGCGGGGTGTGGTACGAGCTGGACATCGACTACCCCCGCGTCGCGCAGATCCTGAAAGACGCGGACTACCGCGGGTACATCTGCCTGGAGTTCGAGGGCAAAGACAGCCCGATGCAGGCCGTGCCCCGGTCCCTGGCGATGCTGCGCGAAGCGTTCGGCGGGGTGTGAGCGGGGCGCTGTTGACCCGTTGTCGATTGTGCCTACTCGCCGCAGCCGCAGCCGCCGGGGGCACCGGAGGAGGTCATGGCCTGGAGGGTCCAGGGGTCGTCCTTGGTGTCCCACCACGCCCAGTGGTTGCCGGAGAGCGTGAGGTCTTTGTGGAAGAGCCGGCGGGCGCTGCCGTCGTGCATGGCGTAGTTCGCGCCGCCGTCGAAGTGGCGGTAGCCGCGCTGGGGGTCGTGGTTGTTGAGGGACAGCCAGGCCGCGCCGCTGTAGGGCAGGGGCACGGCGGTCTTGCCGTTGGACGTCTGGAGCTGCTCGAAGGGCTCGAGCGCCTGCTCGCCGACGAGGATGAGGTCGCTGGCCGAGGCCTTGGCGGTGCTGAAGTCCCAGCGGTCGAACTGCATCGCCGGGTTGATGCCGAACGACGAGACCTGGTGGCCGGGCTGGACGAGCGGCGCGAGGCGTTCGAACTCGGCGGGCTCGACGGCGGGGCACTGCATCACCGAGCCGGGCTCGGGGAGCCGGCGGCGGTCGACCTCCAGGTAGTCGGCCAGCGGGGAGACGGGGTTGTTGACGGCCTCGCCGTCGCCGTCGGCCGCGGACCAGAGCCGGGCGAAGACGCCGAAGTCCTGCTGGTACATGAACTGCGCGGCGGAGACCTGGCGCAGGTTCGACTTGCACTGGGCCTCGACCGCGGACTTCCGCGCGCCGCTGAGGGCCGGCAGCAGGATGCCGACGAGCAGCGCGATGATGGAGACGACCACCAGCAGCTCGATCAGAGTGAACCCGCGCTTTGGGCGGAGATCTGGGCGGGCGTCGGGGGTACGGCGTCTCTCCATGCGGATAGTCTACTTGGCGGGGTGTGGCCGGCCAACGAAAAACCCGGTCTCGCCGGGATGTGACGCCGGGTTCGTGGCGGGTACGGCCGTGTCTGAGCGATAGGACCCGCTGCCTACTCCGCGAAGACTTCGCGGAGCAGGTGGTCGAGGCGGAGGGCGTCCATCGCGAGCCGGCCGGCGTTGGGGGTGTGGTCGAGCAGGTGCTGGAGGCTGGGGAGGTCCTCGGGCGGGAGCTGGCCGTCCAGGTGCATGTAGAATTTGTCGAGGAAGGCCTGCTGCTCGTCGTCGTCGAGGTCGCTTTGGCGGTCCTCGTCGAGGTCGTCGACTTGGGCCGGGTTCGTGGGGTCCAGGGGCAATTCGGCATCGGGTTGGACGGCCGGGCACGGGGCCACACGGTCGGTGGGGTCGTGCGGTGCGTCGCGGGTCAGCGGGACGGGGGCGGGGGCGGGCATGGCGGGTCTCGTGGGTCGGGGGCTGGGGCGGGCTTGCGGGCGGGGGCCTGGCGGGGTCGCTTGCCGCGACGGGGGGAGGGTAGCGGGCGTGTGTTAGGGCGGCGCGCGGGGTGTGCCAGCGATGGGTTGGGCCGGGGGCCGATAAGCCCTGCGGGGCGTGGCGGGCGATGGCCCCGGCGGGGGGGTGCTATACTTCTCCGCCCGGCTGCCGATCGGCGGCGGGGGTTGGCTGTCCGCCCGGGGTGGGCCCGGGGCGGCGGCCCGTGTGTGTTTTTGTGCCGGGGGTTGTTCTCAGGGAGACGTTCATGTCCGCGATTGATGCCCACGACCCCGCGCACACCCACGATCACGACCACAGCCACGGCCCGGCCCCGGCGGGGTCGGCGGAGGACGAGCAGCGCCGGGTCGACCTGCAGATCATCCTCGTGCTGGTCGGTGTGACGCTGCTGTTCGCGGCGGTCATCGCGCGGTTCACCTTCGACACCAACGACCACAGCGACCTGCTGGCGATGTTCGCGTCGCTGTTCCTGGGCGGGCCGATCGTCTACGGCGCGGGCAAGGCGCTGATCACCGGCCGGTGCTCGCACGACCACGGCGACCCCGCCCACGGCGCGGACTGCGGCCACGACCACCACCATCACCACGACGACGAGCACGTCGCCGGCGGCTCGCACATGGAGGAGTTGGTCGCGCTGGCGATCATCGCGGCGTTCGCGGCGGGCATCTACTTCGAGTGCGCGGTCGTCGCGTTCTTTATGCTCATCGCCTCGCTGATCGAGCACCGGACCGCGGCGGGCGCGCTCAAGACCATCGAGTCGCTGATCCGCATCACCCCGACCAAGGCGGTGCTCCTCACCGACCAAGGCGAGCGCGAGGTCCAGGCCAAGGACCTGAAGCCCGGCGACGTGGTGCTGGTGCTGCCGGGCGACAACATCCCCGGCGACGGCATCGTCAAGGCGGGCAACTCGACGGTGGACCAGGCGAACATCACCGGCGAGTCCGTGCCCGTGGAGAAGGCCCCGGGCGACGAGGCGTTCGCGGGCACGATCAACGAGACGGGCCGGCTGGAGATCGAGATCACCCGCGCCGGCGAGGACTCGACGCTGGGCAAGGTGCAGTCGCTGATCCTGCAGGCGGCGTCGAGCAAGCCGGCGGTCGTCCGCGAGCTGAGCAAGTACGCGTCGTACTACACGCCGGTGGTGATCATCCTCGCGTTCATCATCTTCGTGTTCACCAAGGACCTGAAGAACTCGATCTCGCTGCTGCTGATCGCGTGCCCGTGCGCGTTGATCCTGTGCGGGCCGACGGCCATCGTCGCGGCGCTCAGCGCGTCGGCGCGGCTGGGCGTGCTGGTCAAGAGCGTGTCGGACCTGGAGGTCGTGCGACGCTGCACGGCGATCGTGTTCGACAAGACGGGCACGCTGACGACCGGCGACCTGAGCGTGACCCGCATGAAGCCGGTCGAGGGCGTCGAGGGCGCGGACCTGCTGCGCTGGTGCTATTCGGCGGAGGTGAACTCCCGGCACCCGGTCGCGCGGGCGGTGGTCGATGTGGCCGAGCGTGCGAAGCTCGAGCCGGCCACGACTCAGGGCTTCGAGGAGGTGTCGGGCCGCGGCGTGAAGGCGACCCTGTCCGACGGCGGCGTGGTGCTGGTGGGGCGCGAGGCGTTCCTGCAGGACCAGGGCGTGGACATGTCGCCGCTGGACACATCGGAGACCGAGGGGCTGAGCTTGTTGTTCGTGGCGCACAACGGACGGGCCGTGGGCTGGCTGGGCCTGGCCGACCAGCCGCGGAAGGGCGCACCCGACGCGCTGGCGCAGCTGGACGAGCTGGGCGTGAAGCGGCGGGTGATGATCACCGGCGACCGCTGGAGCCCCGCGCGACGCGTCGCCGAGGCGCTGGGGATCACCGACTTCACCGCCGAGGCGCTGCCCGGCGACAAGCTCGAACTCGTCGAGACCCTCAAGGCCGAGGGGCACACCGTCGCGGTCGTCGGCGACGGCGTGAACGACGGCCCGGCCCTCGCGGCGGGCGACGTGTCCATCGCCATGGGCGCGGCCGGCTCGGACGTCGCGATCAACTCCGCGTCCATCGCGCTGATGAACAACCACCTCAACCGCATCCCGTTCCTCGTCGGGCTCTCGAGCAAGACGGTCACGGTGATCCGGCAGAACCTCGTGGGCACGCTGATCTACATCCTGCTCATGGTCGTGCTGCTCCTGGCCGGGTACATGCAGCCGTGGATCGCGGCGATCGGCCACGGGATCAGCTCGATCGTGGTGATCTTCAACTCCGCCCGCCTCGTGCGCGAGGGCGAGCACATCCACGAGCCCGAGGAAACGGTCGAGACCACCCGCCGGGCCCGCCGGATCGAGCACGTCGGCCCCGCGCCATCCGGCGAGGTCGCTCCGGCGTAAGGCGTTGCTTCATAAAAACTTACCGCCTAGGACCAGGGCCCCGCGTTTCCACCGCGGGGCCCTGTGTGATTTTTAACTAGGCCCAGTCACGGCATGGCGGGGCGTCCCACCGATTCACCCCTGGGCGTCGGGTGACGGAGTAGCGGGGGGGGGACGGCCGCCCCTGCGCGGCAGCGTTTCAGCCCCCGGCGGGCGAGTCGCCGATAACATAGTGGGCCCGGATCGAGGGGGGCGGCTGGCCGCCTGCTGACTCGCCGGCGGACCGACGCACCCGGAGCGAACCCATGCACCCCGCACCCGACCGACGCCTGACCCGACGCCTGTCCGCCGCGACGGCCGCGATGGGCGCGACGCTCGCGCTGCTGGGCTGCGGCAGCTTCGACGGGCTCACGGCCCCCAGCGCCGGCCGGGTCGCGCCCGAGGACTTCGTTGCCGAGCAGGCCAGCCCCGACCCGGTCGCGGTCACCACCTCGCCCGGCGATGCCGAGACCACGACGACCGACGCCTCCACCGCCGACACCCCCGGCGCGGCCGGCCGGGACCGCGCCTACGCGGTCGACGCGATGCTCGGCCACGTCAACGGCGAAGCGATCTACGCGCACACGATCCTCGACCCGGTCGAGGCGGAGCTCGCGGCGTTCGGCCGGCGGTACGACGGGGACGAGTTCCTGCGGCGTGCCGCGCCGGTGCTGGCCGGGCGCATGCGCGAGGTGCTGATCGACAAGCTGATCCTCGCCGAGGCCGGCAGCGGCCTGAGCGAGCGCGAGTGGCAGGCGGTGGCGGGCATGGTGCAGGCGCGCCGCGAAGAGCTGCTGCGGTTCTACGGCCAGGGCTCGCTGGCGAAGGCGCGGGCGGAGTTCCTCGCGGCCGAGGACATGGAGCTGGACGAGGCGCTCGCGCAGTACCGCGAGGAGCTGGTCGTCCGCCGGTACCTGCAGCAGGAGCTGATGCCGCAGATCAACGTGCAGCAGCGCGACGTCGAACGCCGGTTCAACGACATGATGGCCCAGGGCGTGTTCAACACCGAGGACCGCCGGGTCATCCGCCTGATGATGACCCGAGACGCGGTGTCGGCCGAGGTCATCTCCCGCAAGCTCGCCGACGGCGACGCCTTCGAGGTCGTCGCCCGCGACGAAACGCTCAACAGCTACAACCCCACGTCCGGCGGGGAGTTCAACAGCGGCGAGCCGATCACCGGCGACCAGGTGCTGGGCGTCGAGGAGGTCAACGCCGTGATCCTCGGCCTCGCGCAGGGCGAGCACGCCGGGCCCATCACCGCCGGCGACCGGCACTTCTTCGTGCAGGTGCAGGCGTACGTGCCCGGCGCCGACGTGCAGCTCCGCGACGTGCAGGTCGAGCTCGAGCAGCGGCTCCGGCTGGAGCAGTGGGACACGCTGTTCCGCGACTTCCGCGAGACGCTGTGGAACGGCGGGGGCTACACCGACCCGGTGCTGATGACCGAGAAGCTCCTGGACATCGCCATCGCCCGCTACGACACCGCGGGCTGAGGCGCGTGAGGGGGGATATGCCGGGTGATTCCCAACACGACGCTGCGACGACCGATGCGCGGTTCCGTCATCGACGCGTCGTCCTGTACCTCGCGGCGATGCTGTTCGCATTGCTCCTGGGCACCGCGCTTGTGGCGGGCAGGGCCGAACTGTTCGGCTGGTTGTCGTTGATGTTGGGTGGGTTCTTTACACTCTGGGCCCGGGCAGATGCGCGCTATCACCACAAGCCCCTACCCACGCTTTCGCTCTGGGTCGTCTTCCTGTTCTGGCCGATCGCGGTACCCGCGTGCACGGTCCGAGTCTACGGCGGGTTGGCCGGCTCGGTCTATGTCGCGCTGCACGTCGTGCTGCTGGCCTTCCTGATCTATGGCCCCTGGGTGATCAGCGAAATGGCGGCGGCGTCGTGAGGGCCCGGCTCGCCGGACTGCTCGGCATCGGCCGCCACCGCCCGCCCGGCGAGCGCGGAGAGCGTGTCGCCGAGCGCTACCTCCGGCGACACGGTTACAAACCCGTCGCGCGCAACCTGCGGAACGTGGCGGGCGAGATCGACCTGGTGATGCTCACGCCCGACCGGGCAACGCTGGTCATCGTCGAGGTGAAGACGTCCGAGGACCGGGCAAGCTCGGTTGCGCCCGAGCACCGCGTGGGTGTGAAGAAGCAGCGCAAGCTCACCACGCTCGCCTACCAGCTCAAGCAGAAACACGCGGCCCGGCTCGGCGGGCTGGGCGTGCGGTTCGACGTCGTGGGCGTGGACCTGCGCGACGGCCAACGGCCCGAGGTCCGCCACTACGAGCACGCCTTCGAGGCGGCGTGGTAGGGGGCACCCGCCGAGAATCGCATTAGTTCCCCGACACCGAATCGACCCGGCCGAAGAGTGTGGCGAGCTGCGCGAGCTTGTCGGCCGAGAGCGTGGGCTTGTTCAGCGACGCGATGTTGTCGCGCAGGTGATCGGGGTTGCCCGTGCCGAACAGGACGGTGTGGCAGCCCGGCTCGTGGGCGCAGAAGCGGTAGCCCGCGTCCATCACCGTCGGCGTCTCGTCGTCGACCAGGAAACCCAGCGGGTCGTCGGCATCCACCTGGTCGGCATCGACCTGCCCCGACGCGATCAGCCCGGCCACCGTCTCGCGCAGGTGCGCGGGGTCCGTCAGCGCCTTGCGGACCGCGAACATGACCTCGACGCCGATGCCGCGCTCGCGGGACATCGGCAGGACCGCTCGGCGGGCGCTGAAGTTCAGCGCGTTGAGCCCGACCATGAACACGTCGAACGCGTCGGTGCGCCGCATCAGGGCCGGCAGCGTCGCGTGGGCCGGGTCGTGGTGGAAGACCTCGCTCACGGCGAGGAAGCGGATTTTCCCCTGTTTTTTCGCGTGTTCCAAGGCGGGCAGGATGTCCGACAGTGCGTAGTCGATCTGGTGCTCGGCCAGGGCGTGGACGTGGTACACGTCGATCGTCTCGACGCCCAGCGTCCGCAGCGAACCGTCAAGCTTGGCGATGAACTCGTCGGCGGTAGGCATCGGCACGTCGTCGCGGGTCCACAGCCCGGCCTTGGTCGAGAGGACCAGCTTGTCGCGGTCGAGGTCGCGCAGCGCACGCGCGACGGCCGGCTCGGTCTTGTAGGACTCGGCGGTGTCGATGTAGTTGACGCCGTGCTCGACCGCGAGCCTGACGATCGACGCGGCGTGGTCGAGGTCCTTGCCGTAGGCCGTGCCCAGCCGCGAGTGCCCGCCGCATCCGAGCCCGGCGACAGAGACGTTCAGGCCCGTCCGGCCGAGGGATTGATAACGCATCGTTTGCGATTCCTTTTTCAGACAGGATGACAGGATGTTGCAGGATCAACAGGATGGGAGGACCCAGCTTTGATCCGGTTCATCCTGCTTATCCAGTCATCCTGTCAATAACAACCTGCCTGAACACGTCGATCGGCGCATCGTGCCCGGTCCACAGCGCGTACTGTGCCGCGGCCTGTCGCACGAACATCTCGACCCCCGGAATCGTCCGGCAGCCCGCGGCCTTCGCGTCGCAGAGGAGCCGGGTCTCGTGGGGGTTGTAGATCGTGTCGAAGACAAGCGGGGGGTTCTCGATGTCCAACGCCCGGTGTCCGAAGTCGAGCGGTGACGCATCAACGTTCGGGTGCATGCCGACGGGCGTGCAGTTGATGAGGATGTCGGTCTGGTCGAGGTCGACGGCATCGAGCGGGGCGTGGTTGGCGTCGAAGGCCTCGGCGAGCGCGCGGGCGTGGTCGGGCGTGCGGTTGTGGACCGTGACGTGCGCGCCGTAGTGGGTGAATCCCGCGACGGCCGCCCGCGCCGCGCCCCCCGCGCCGAGCACCGCGACGCGTTTCCCCGCGAGGGCTTCGCGATCGACGAGCCGCGGCCGTGAGGGAGCGGACCCTTGGGATGGGCTTGACGACGGCGCGGGTCCGCTCCCTGACGGTCGCGGCTCGTTCAAGGCGTCACACACGGCGTCCAGCAGCGCGGCATAGTCGGTGTTGCCGGCGTAGAGCGTGCCGTCGTCGCGCCGGTGCAGCGTGTTGGCCGCGCCGATGCGCTCGGCCAGGGGCTCGACCTCGCCGCCCTGTTCCCGGACGAAGCGCAGCAGGTGCTGCTTGTGCGGGATCGTCACGGACGCCCCCCGGAATTCTAAGCGCGGGTCATTCAGCCAGGCATCCACCGTCGCCTTGAAGTGCTCGTACTCGGGCGGGATGCGCATCGGCAGGTACACCCCGTCGTAGCCGGTGGCGGTGAACCCCGCGTTGTGGATCGCCGGGGACATCGAGTGGCCGACCGGGTCGCCGATGACGCCGTAGACCTTCGTGTCGGGCCCGATATGGTCCCAGCGGTAGAGGGTCTTGAGCTGTTCAACCGTGGGCTGGCCGGGCGCGGTGGCGTCGGCGTCGCCGAGCGCGGCGAAGGTGAGCAGCGCACCAAACTTCTTGGCCAGCACGCGGGACGGCAGGCCGAACGCGCCCATGCACAGGGCGATCGTCGGCTTGTGCCGGGCCGCGAGGAGTTCGAACGCTTCGAGGTTGTCGCGCAGCGAGCGGGCGTGCCAGGCGACCTTCACGACCCGGCAACCCTCAGCGTCGGCCATGTCGCCGACCCGGCGGAGCAGGTCGGGGGGCCGGCCCTCGAAGTCGTGCGACGAGAGGATCAGCCCGGGCTCGCGTCGGCGGGGCGGGTCCTGGCCGGGGTGGTCGGCGACGAGGTGGACCTTCTGCCGCAGGTTCGCCGACCGCTGGTACGCCGCGAGCTCGACATCAAAGTAGGCCGGCCCGTGCCCGGCGCACCGCGTCCCCAGGTGCTCGAGCAGCGCGATGCGTTCCGCGTCTTCCCCGTCGTCCTGCCCGCCCTCCCACGCCGGCCGGCAGGTAACGATGCACGGCAGCGGGCTCTCGCGCACCAGCGCGACCAGCGCATCCAGCACCGACGCGTCGCCGCGCGCCTGCTCGGCGATCGGGTCGATGCGCAGCTCGATCAGGTCGGCCCCGGCCTCTTGCGCACGCCGGGCGTCGCCGCGCGTCTGCGCGGGGTCATGAACAAAGATCGGGACACAGAGCTGGGTCATCGCGGACAGGATAGCCCGCGGTGCCCGGCGTGCGCGGCGCGGGTGTTACGCCACCGCTTCTACGACGCGGCGCTGGGAGTACCGGCGGACCTTGCTGGCGCGGTGGGCGTAGCGGGCCGAGTCCGCGACCTTACCGCGCATCGCCAGGTCCAACTGGCGGGAGCGCAGGCGGGCGAGCAGGTCCAGGACACGGTCGGAAGAGAGGTTGGGGTGTTTCATGGCGGGGTCTCCCCGGAGGGGTAGGCCGGCGTCGTTGCGTCCGGCGTCACGATACTTGAGTAACGCGTAGGGGGGGTGGGTTTATGCCCACCCTCCACAGACGAGTGTAGGTCCTGGAGGTTTCACGCCGGTGACAAAATGGTGTCTCGGCCGTGCGGAGGCGGGAAACCGGGCCCCGGGCGGCCGCGCATCGGATCGGCTGGCCGTACAATCCCCTACATGCCGGACGACCTGGCCCAGGGCGGGCTGAGTGACCTGAGTGACGAGCAGCTTGTCGTGGCCTACCGCGAGGGGCGGGTGCCGGCGTTGCGTCAACTGATCGAGCGGTACGAGCAGGAGCTGTTCCACTTCCTGATCCGCTTTTCCGGGAACCGCGCGGCGGCCGAAGACCTGTTCCAGGAGGCGTTCCTGCAGGTGCACATCTCCGCGGCGACGTTCGATGCGTCCAAACGGTTCAAGCCCTGGCTGTTCACCATCGCGGCGAACAAGGCCCGCGACCTGCTGCGCAAGCAGAAACGCCAACGCGCCGCGCCGCTCTCGGCCCTGATCGACAAGACCCAGTCCGACGGCGCGAGCTTTATCGACCTGCTCGAGGCGGAGATCACCCTGCCCGACGCCTCGGCCGACGACGCGGAGGTGGCCGAGCTGGTCCGCGGGGTGGTCGATCAGATGCCCGACCACCTGCGGGAGGTCCTGGCGCTGGCCTACTTCCACCAGTTCGCCTACAAGGAGATCGCCGCGATGCTGTCGATCCCGCTGGGCACGGTCAAGAGCCGGCTCCACGCGGCCGTCGGCACCTTCGCCCAGCTCTGGAAGGCCCACTACGGCACGCTCTACGACCCGGCCCACCGGGGCGACCCCTGACCCGGGGCCCCGCGACCCGGCGGCCGGGAACCGCCGCGGATTCCCCCGGATTCCCGCAAACCCGGCCGGCCCGGCCGACGTATCACCGATGAACCGTGTACCGCGACCTACCGAGACCCGATCGACCGACCCATGCGACCCGATGACGCCCCCCAGCCCGGATGGACCCCGCTGACCCCCGCCGACGCGGCCGCACTCGACGCGGCGCTCGGCGAGCTGGCCGGCCACGCCCCCGCCGAGCGCGACGCCCGGGTGCGGGCGGTCCTCGCGCTGCTGGGCCGCTGGCACGCCGACGACCCGCCGGCCACGCTGGTGGACGCGGCGCTGGCGCGGGTGGAGTCGCTCCGCTCGGCCCAGGCCGGCCGGGTCACGCTCTGCGACGGCGACGCCCGGGCCCTGGACGCCTTGATGGACCAGCGTGCGGCCGGCGCGGAAGACGGCCCGGTGCCCGCCGGCCTGCGCGCACGCCGCGACGCGTTTTGGGCGCTGCTGAGGCTGCTGGACACCGATCGCCCGGGATCGGAACCGTCGCCCGTCGGCCTCGCGGACCGCACCCTCGCCCACATCGAACGCCAACGCTGGGCCCTGGCCGCCACGCAGGCCGCCGCAGAAGCCGGCGCGCCTCACCGGGGCTGGACGCTCGGCCTCCGGCAGGCCGGCACGGTCGCGGCGCTGGTCCTGATCAGCTTGTCCCTGCTCCTGCCGGTGATGAGCAAGGCCCGCGCCGACGCCGAGCAGGCCACCTGCCGCGCCAACCTCGCCAAGGCGGGCACCGGGCTCACCCAGTACGCCAACGACCACCGCGAAGGCCTGCCGGCCGGGCCGACCTTCGGCGCGCTGTCCGCCTTCGTCGATGACCACCGCGGCGACGCCGCCGCGACCAGCGCGATCCACCTGCTCACCCTCCCACGCGAGGGCTACCTCCGGCAGGAACAGCTCACCTGCACCTCCGCCGAGCCCACCCTCGTCATGGGCGGGCTCTACAGCGCCCAGGCCATCGAGGGCACCCGCGCCCTGCGGCTGCCCGCGTTCAACGGCCCGGTGATGGCCGACACCAACCCGCTCTACACGATCCGCGACGGCCGGCTCACCCGCCTGCCGGGCTGGGACAATACCGCCAGCCAGAACCACCGCGACGCCGGGCAGAACGTGCTCATGGCCGACGGCTCGGTCGCGTGGGTCCTCCGCCCGGTAGTGACGCCGTACGACGACCACGACAACATCTGGACCCAGCGCGCGGTCCTCAAGCGCGACGCGGACCAGACGGATGACACGGATTACGACGCGTTCCTCGTGCCGTAACGCATCGCCACTCAGCCGCCAAAAACCCCGCCAGCACCCCGATCCGCCGCGCCTTGCGTGGCGGATTTTTCTTAGCCCATTCAGGGTAGATTCTGCTTGGTGGCGGTGGGGTGACGCGTTAACTTGGAGGAGGTGGGGCGGCTTGAGACCGGTTCCACCCCACGGGAGTCACGGATGTCACCCGCAGTCCTCCATCAGGCCGAGTGTTTGCTCCGGGACGAGGTCCGCCGGCGGGCCCGCGCCGCGGAGCCGGGCCGGGCCGCCAACGCCGTCTTCCTCCAGGCCAGCCCCGTCGCGTGGCTGCTGCCCCGGCTGCTGGAGCTGGTGTTGATGAATACCGGCCAACCGATCGAAGCGCTCCGGCCGACGGTCCGGCAGCTCCTGCTCGAACAGACCTACGCCAACGTCGGCGGCGACGGCGCGGACTGCCAGGCGCTGCACGACTCCCTCGATGACGCGGTGGACCTGATGCTCGGCGTCCTCCGCGCCGCCCGGCAACACGCCCGGCAGGGCACGCCGACGATGCAGCCGGCCTGACCCGCCCCGCCGACGATCGCCTATCATCGGTCCCATGGCCGACCCCAACGACCCCGAACCCGTCGCCCTCTGGCCGCTGCCCGACCAGCGGCACCTGTACATGATCGTCGCCGGGATCCTGCTGGGGGTGCTGCTTAGCCCCGCCGCGCTGGGCCGGCTCGCGCCCGATGTTTACGACCGGGTGTTCATCGGCAGCGGCGACCTGACCGAGTTCAACGCCGCCCGCGACGCGCTGCAGGCCTTCGACAGCGACAGCCCCGAACGCGAGAAGCTGCTGGACGACATCATCCGGCAGTACGCCGCGGTGGGCGACCCGGGCGACTCGGTAATGACCGCCCGCGACGAGCAGATCGCGCAGATCAACAACCGCTTCGCGGACGAGCGCGCCGCGCGCGTCGCCGACCTGCTCTCGGCCGAGGGCCCGGTGGTGCTCCGCCGCGAGGAACACGCTAAGAAGCTGCAGGGCATCGCGACCACGCTGCTGCTGGCGCTGGCGATCGTGTTCGCCGTGGAATCGATCCTCGGCCCGCCGACCGACCAGCGCCGCCGACGCGTCGTGCTGCCGCCCACGCTCGGCCGGCTGGTCACGATCCGCTACGCGCTGATCGCCGGCTGGCTCCTGCTCATGCTCGCCCAGCCCGCGTCGCTCCGCCAGATCAGCCCGGCGTTCGGCATCACCCTCGTCGCCGTCGTCCTCGTCGCGGGCCTCGTCCCCTTGGGGAAGAAGCACGTCAGCGCGTGACACGTTTCGTGGGCGACGCGCAACGTGCCGTGTTGCTCGCCGATCACGCCAGCCCGCGCGGGACGCGGTGCGTCACCCGCGCATCACGGTGTCATTCAGAACAACCCCGCCGCGTCGTCGCTGCGGGCTTTCAGCTTCACGCCCAGGTGTTCCGCGCCGGTGCGTGTGAGCTGCCGGCCCTTGCGGGTGCGGGCGAGGAAGCCCATCTGCAGCAGGTACGGCTCGACCGCCTGCTCCAGCGTGCCCGCGTCGTCCCCCAGCGTCGCGGCGACGGCCTCTAAACCGACCGGCCCGCCCTCGTAGACCTCCGCGATGCAGCGCAGGTACTTGCGGTCCAGCTCGTCCAGCCCCAGCGCATCGACGCCTTCGAGCTGCAGCGCCTCATCGACCACGGCCGGGGTCAGCCGGTTGCCGTGCTTCACCTGCGCGTAGTCGCGGACCCGGCGGAGCAAGCGGTTGGCGATCCGTGGCGTGCCGCGCGAGCGACGCGCGATGGTGGACAGCGCAGGGGCCCAGGGGCCCGGGGGCCCAGGGGCCGAGTGTTGCGAGTCTTCTGCCTCCGGTTCCCTCACTTGTCCCCCCGGCCCCTCGGCCCCTTGGCCCCCATCGTTTCCCATCCCCAGCAGCCCCGCACTCCGCTGCAAGATGTTCAGCAGGTCGGCTTCGCTGTAGAACTCGAGGTTGTGGCTGAGCCCGAACCGGCTGCGCATCGGGCCGGACATCAGCCCCGCGCGCGTCGTCGCGCCGATGAGGGTGAACGGCTGGACGGGCAGCGTGATCGTCTTGGCGTGCATGCCCGAGTCGATCTGCACGTCGATCTTGAAGTCCTCCATCGCCGAGTAGAGGTACTCCTCGAGCGCGATGGGCAGGCGGTGGACCTCGTCGATGAAGAGGACGTCGCGGGGCTGGAGCTTGGTGAGCAGGCCGACCAGGTCGCCGGGCTTGGTGAGCGCGGGCCCGGCGGTGACGGTGAGGTGCGTGCCCATCTCGTGGGCGATGATGTGGGCGAGGGTGGTCTTGCCCAGGCCCGGCGGGCCGTGCAGCAGGACGTGCTCCATCGGCTCGCCGCGCTGGCGCACGGCTTCCAAAGTGATCGCCAGCTTGTCGGTCAACGCGGGCTGGCCGACGTACTCGGCGAGCGACTGCGGCCGCAGCGCGAGGTTGAACTGCTCCTCGCGCGGCGAAGCGGCGTCGGCAGAGATGATGCGCTCGGTGGCCATGCCGGGATGCTACCACGTTCGGGCCACCCGCCCGCCTCGTTAGCCGGTCGGGTCGATCTCCGCGGCGACGAGGTCGTCGTAGGTCTCGCGCCGCCGGATGAGGGTGTACCGGTCGCCGTCGACCAGCACCTCCGGCGGCTTGGGCATGGTGTTGTAGTGGCTGGCCATCGACATGCCGTAGGCCCCGGCGCCGAAGACGGCCAGCAGGTCGCCGCGCGCGATCGGCGGGAGCGGGCGGTCCAGCGCGAGGTAGTCGCCGGTCTCGCAGATCGGCCCGACGACCTCGCACAGCGCCAGCCCGTCCATGCCCATCTCTTTCGCGCGCCTGGGCGGCGCGAACGCGGGCCCGGGCTCGCACGGCCAGACAAACTGCCAGGCGTCGTACAGCGTCGGGCGGATCATGTGGTGCATGCCCGTGTCGCAGATCACGAACTTCTTCGTCCCACCCTGCTTGATGTACTGCACCCGCGTCAGCAGGACGCCGGCGTTGGCGGCGATGGTCCGGCCCGGCTCGAGGATGACCGTCCCGCCGCCGCGCTTGAAGTCTCCCAGCAGCGGCACGATCGCGTCGGCGTAGCTCTGGAACGAGGGGGACGCGCCCGTCTCGTAGTCCGCCGCGTACCCGCCGCCGATGTCCAGCGCGGTGATGGTGATGCCCTCGTGTTTCAGCTCGTCGATGAGGGCGACGGCCTTGGTGACCGCGCGGACGTAGGGCTCGGGCGAGTAGATCGGGCTGCCGATGTGCAGGTGCAGCGCATCCAGCCGCAGGTGCGGGTCTTTGCCGTAGGCCTTGAAGAACCGACGGGCGCGCTCGATGTCCACGCCGAACTTGGTCTCTTTCTTGCCGGTCGTGGTCTTGGCGTGGGTGCGTGCGTCGGCGACGTCGGGGTTGATGCGCAGCGCGCCGTGGGCGGTCCGGCCCAGGCGCTTGGCGATCGCGGCGATGTTCTCGAACTCCTGTTCGGACTCGATGTTGAACCAGCCGATGCCTTCGCCGATGGCCAATTCGATCTCCGCGTCGGTCTTGCCCACGCCGGCGTAGACGACCTTGCGCATGTCGGCCCCGGCCGCGCGGGCGCGACAGACCTCCCCGCCGGAGACCACGTCCATGCCGCAGCCCTCGTCGGCCAGGAGCCTGAGGATGGCCAGGTTGCTGCAACTCTTGATCGAGTAACAGAGGACGGGGTCGAGCGGCGCAAACGCGTCCCGCAGCGCGCGGTAGTGGTGCAGCAGTGTGGCCTTGGAGTAGACAAACGCCGGTGTGCCGACGGCTTGGGCGAGGTCCGCCGCGGGCACGTCCTCACAGAACAGCCGGCCGTCGCGGTAGGTGAAGTGGTCCATGGTCGGGTCGCGGGTCGGGGTGCGTCGGGCCGGGCGGGGCATGATACCCCGGCCGGGCGGATTGTTTCATAATAAAGCGCGGCGGGGCGGCCGTTCGCGGCGGACGCGGACCTACAATGCCCGGATGCAGACCTGCTACCTCGACAACAACGCCACGACCCCGCTCGCGCCCGAGGTGGTGGCCACGATCCGCGACGCGGCCGAGCACGCCTACGCCAACCCCTCCAGCGTGCACCGCCTGGGCCAGCAGGTCCGTCAGAAGCTCGAGCTCGCCCGGCAACACGTCGCGCAGCTCCTCGGGGCCGAGCCGCGCGAGATCACCTTCACCTCCGGCGGGACCGAGGCGAACAACCTCGCCCTCCGCGGGCTCATCGAACCGGAGCTCTGGCACCGCGCGATGAACGGCGACGCCGACGAAGCCGCCGCCCCGGCCGTCATGACCCTGCCCGTCGAGCACTCGGCCGTGCGCGACCCGGCGAAGCACCTGGCCCGGCACGGCGCGGTGCTGCGCTTCAGCGAGGTCGATGGCGACGGCCGGGTGTCGCCGGCATCTATCGCCGCGACCCTCGATGAGCTGCTGCAGGGGGATGGTGCGATGCGGACCGTGGTTGTGTCGGTCCAGTGGGCGAACAACGAGACGGGCGTCCTGCAGCCCGTCGCCGAGATCGGCGAGGCGATCGCCGCGAAACGTGAAGTGCTGCGCGAGGCTGGCGTGGCCCGGCCGCGCGTGTTCTTCCACATCGATGCGACCCAGGCCGTCGGCAAGGTGCCCGTCGATGTCCACGCCGCGCAGGCCGACCTGCTCACCTGCTCGGCCCACAAGCTGCACGGGCCCAAGGGGTCGGGCGCGCTGTACGTGCGCCGCCTGGTCAAGCTCGCGGCACAGCAGCTCGGCGGGTCACAGGAGCGCGAACGCCGGCCCGGCACGGAGAACACGATCGGCATCCTCGCGCTGGGCAAGGCCGCGGAGCTCGCGAAGGCGCACCTCGCTAACGCCGCCGCGTGCGACGTGATCCGCACGCGGCGCGACCGATTCGAGCGGACGATCTGCGAGCGTATCCCGACGGCCGTGGTCAACTCCGCCGGCGCGCCGCGGCTGGCGAACACCGCGAGCATCGCGTTCCCCGGCGTCGAGGCCGAGGCGGTGCTGCTCGGGCTCAGCGAGCGCGGCGTCTGCGCCAGCGCCGGCGCGGCGTGCAGCAGCGGATCGCTCGAGCCCTCGCCCATCCTCATGGCGATGCACATGGACGAGCCCACCGCCCACGGCACGGTCCGCTTCTCCCTCTCGCGCTACACCACCGACGCCGACATCGACTACGCCCTTGAAGTCGTCCCCGCGGTCGTCGAACGGCTGATGAAGGTACTGCCGACAGGGTGAGTGGTTGTGATCGACTGGCGGCTTAAGCTGCAAGTCCGTGCCGGTTTATCAACATGCGCATGCGCGCGGGAATCCGCTAACCTACCCCCATGCAGCTCATGACCTGGCAACTCGCCCGGCTTGGCAGCCGGTTCGGCCTGCTGTTTGAGCCGTACAAAAAACGCGTCATGCACGGCGCGATGGGGCGGTTCCTCGACCGGCCCATGGACCTGTGCGTCGGCATGGTCGAGCCCGACGGCACCGAACGCGTCCTGCCCTTCACGACCCTCGGCACGCCGCTCATCAGCTGCGAGCAGTTCGAACGCTTCAACTCCATCACCTTCCGCGCCTACTCCGAGAAGCTCGGCGTCCGGTTCGAGCTGAACCTGCACGCGCCCTTCTACCCGCAGGACGAGAAGCTCTGCACCATGCCGGTGTTCTATCTCGAGTGCCGGGTTCACCACATGGTCCACGCCCGGTGGCGCCGGCAGCAGGAGGAGCAGGGCGTCGACAACGTCAAGCTGTTCATCCGGCTGAGCCGACCCGAGACCCGGGTCACCGCGGGCGACGGCGCGATCGACCTGCACTACAACAACCACCTGACGTTCAACCCCGACCGCGGCAGCCCGTTCCCCGAGAAGAACCTGCCGCCGCGCGACGGCCCGACGGTCCCCGCGCGCGAGCGGATCGTCTCGCTCACGCCCGGCGCGTCGCCGACGGCCGAGGGCGACGGGCTGGAGATCGTCATGCCGATCACGATGCCCGACTCGGGCGAGAAGTGGCGGCTGGTGTGGTGCGCGCACGTCGCCGACCCGGTGATGCAGGTCGGCCGGTCGGGCCGGGAGTTCGACGCGACGTTCCGGTATGTCGATCACTGGTCGGACCTGGACGCGCTGGTGGCCGACGCCGTGGCGACGCGCGACGACCACCTCGCCCACTCGCGCCGGCTGGAGAAGCTTATCCAGCAGGCGCCGCTGAACCTGCCCCAGGCCCACCTGGTCAACCAGTCCTGGCAGTCCTACCTCGCCAACACCTGGTGGATGAGCCACGCCCACCCCGGCATCGCCGACGAGTCCGCGCCGCCCGGCAGCCGGCTGGACTGGTTCTCCGTCACCGAGGGGTCCCGGCTGTACCAGTCCACGCTCAACGCCGAGTGCAACAGCGCGATGTTCTACTTCGCGCTCTGGCCCCGGCTGCTCAAGCTCCAGCTCCGCCAGTGGGCCGAACGCTCCGGCGAGCACGAGCCCAGCGACGGCCGGATCATCGCCCACGACCTGGGGCTCGGCATGGACGCGCGCCGCGCCAACTACAAGCACCCCTCACCCGCCGAGCAGAACTCCGACTTCCTCGCGCTGCTCCAGGCCTACACCCGCTGGACCGGCGACACCTCCCTCATCAAGCAGCACCACGCGCTGGTCGTTGGGCTGGGCAGGTACCTGGACTGGACCGACCGCGACCACTCCGGGTTCCCGTCCGTCGGGCACACCTCGACCCACGCCTCGCGCTACGCCCCGGGCTTCCGCGCCTCGCCCAAGCAGACCTACCTCGCCATCAAACGCATCGTCGGCCTCCGCGCCGCGGCCGACCTGCTCCAGCACGCTGGCAACGCCGACGTCGCCCCCGACGCCAAGGCCTTCGACCAGCACGCCGACGACGCCGCGCGACGCGTCGAGCGCGACGCCTGGGTCGGCGACCACCTGGCCGTCTGCGTCGACCCCGCCCTCGACGCCAACGACGACCAGAACGTCCGCGAGGTCTACTGCATCTACAACCCCAACGGCGAGCTGTTGCCCTTCATGGTCGGCATGCCTACCGCCATGCCCCGCGACCTCATCGCCACCGACATCTACTCCGCCCAGCGCGAGACCAAGCGCCGCTACGGCAACTGCAACACCTCCGTCGAGACCGACCACCTCCGCATCTCCCAGAACCTCTGGCGGGACATGCTCGCCCGCTACCTCAAGCTCCAGGGCCCGCCCTCCGCCAGCCACTACTGGGACATGCAGGTGATGGCCAACACCCACCACCAGTCCAAGGGGTTTGTCGACGCGTACATCACCGACAACCTCGCGCACTACCCGCGCGGGGTGACGACGCTGGGCTACTTCCTCGCGACGCCGCAACTGGTAGTGGACAAGCTCGCCCCCGGCGCGACGGGCACATACATCACCATCGACCCCGACCGCCGGACCCCGGCCCGCTGGCCGCTGCTGCCCCTCGCCGACTGGAAGGCCGGCAAGGTCCCCATCGCTGTCGTCGACGCCCGCGGCCAGGTCGCCATCGAGACCGAGATCGACCCGATCATCATCCACGGCCAACAAGACCTCGCGGAGGACGGGCTGATCGGGTGAGTATTCGTCAGCGGCCGGCAGGAACTGGGTAGTACAGCTCCAAACCAACAATTTAGGTCGAGTAAGGTAGTAACGTGCGGAGGTGCTGCTATGACTTACATTTGGGTTGCGTTTTTGATCGTGACTTTGCTTGTGGTATCGGTCGCTCTCGTATTGAGACGCCATCGCCGAGATCATCGCGAGCATTTGGAACCCGTGTTGGAGAAGCATGGCTACGAGTACATCTCGTCACGTTGGCCCGGATTGTTCAGGACAGGCCCATTCCCAAAGTTCGAGATCGAGGTTGGTGTGGCGCAAAGCCACAAGATGGGCGTCCGGGGGGAGTACGACACCTATCGCGTTGTGCATGTTCGAGATCGAGATGGAAACACATTTGTACTCTGGGCCTGCATCGTCTTTGAAGCGTTTCGGGTGCGAGAGGTACGATGGCGCATTGCAAATGAGTCGGATATGCCCGAGGGTATGGAGCAGCTGCTGGAGCAGGGGGCTGAACCGTGATTCTTGATGCCCTAGGCACTGAGGCTTGACGCCATCTGCCGACCACCTACTCATCAATCCCGAGATCGCTTTTCGTAAACAGCGCATCGAACGTGAAGCCCGCGGTTTCGATGTTTTCTCTTGCGCCCTCTTCGCGGTCGATGGTGGCGATGATAGTTGGGACATGGACCTGGAAGTCGTTGCGGAGCATGGAGCCGGCCTCGAGGACCTGGCCGCCGGTGGTGGCGATGTCTTCGAGGAGGACGACGGTCTCGCCGGGGTTGATCGCGCCTTCGAGCTGCTTGGCGGTGCCGTAGCCCTTCTTCTGGTTGCGGATGAGGACGGCGGGCTTGCCGGTGGCGATGGCGGCGGCGCTGACCAGGGGGATGCCGCCGAGCTCGGTGCCCGCGAGGCGGTCGATGCCGTCGAGACCGCCGGGCAGCGCGGCGAGGCGCTCGGCGAACATCGCGCCCAGCGCTTCGAGGATGTCCGGCTGGGTCGTGAACAGGTACTTGTCGAGGTAGTACCGGCTGGTGCGCCCGCTGCGGAGGGTGAACTCGCCGCGGAGGAGGGCGGCGTCGGCGATGCGCTGGATGAGCTGGTCTCGTGTCATGGGGAGGAGTATAGCGGCGGAAAGAATGAAACCACCGATGCACACCGGTGCACACGGATCAGGACGAGTGCGGCGTGCACGTTGACGCTGCAAGCAGATCAACTGCCTATCCTATCGGTGTTCATCCGTGTACATCGGTGGTTTCTAACGGATTGGGTATGGCCCGCGACCTCCACGACAAAGTCATCCTGATCACCGGCGGGAGCAGCGGGATCGGCGCGGCGACGGCCGAGCGCTGCGCCGCGGCGGGGATGCACGTGTCGCTGGTCGCCCGGCGGGCGGATAAGCTCGCGGAGGCCGCGCAGCGTGTCGATGCGCACGGCCGGCGGGCGCACACGTGCACGGCCGATGTCGCCGACGAGCGGCAGGTCCGGGACGCGGTGGAGCAGTGCTGGCACACCTTCGGCCGGCTCGACGCGGTGTTCGCCAACGCGGGCTACGGGCTGTTCAGCACCGTGCTCGAGACGCCCGACGACCGGGCCCGCGCGCTGTTCGATGTCAACTACTTCGGCACGTGCTACACGCTGCAGGCGGCGTTCCCGAAGCTGCTGCAGACCGACGGCGGGCTGCGGCACCTGCTGGTCTGCTCGTCCGCGGCGAGCGAGGTCGGCGTGCCGATGCTGGGGGTGTACTCGGCGACGAAGGCGGCGCAGGACGCGATCGCCGGGGCGATGCGCGCGGAGCTGGTGGACCAGGGCGTGTCGGTGACGAGCGTGCACCCGATCGGGACGAAGACGGCGTTCGTCGAGGCCGCGGGTGGCACGGGGATGGACAACACGCCGGAACTGATGCAGCAGTCGGCCGAGCATGTGGCGAAGTGCGTGGTCAAGGCGCTCAAGCGCCCCCGGCCGGAGGTCTGGCCCAGCGGCCTGACGCGGCTCGCGCTCGCGGCGGGCACGGCGTGTCCGCGCCTCTCGGCGTGGGTGATGCGGCGGCATTACCGCAAGCTGAAGGCGGACAAGTAGGATGGGTGGAGGCCGTCCGCGGCCGATACCCACCGCGCGCTGTCAACCGGTTGGCGATTTCTGGTGGGTATCGCTCGCGGACTCGCTCCACCCACCCTACGCCCGAGTAACCGGCGTCCGTAAGCCGCCGGCTGGTCTTGAATCCTTGTCATTCGATACACTCATCGCATGCCCGACGCCTCTGATCCTGCCGCGCTCTTGAAGACGAACCTGGCCGAGGTCGCGACGCTCGCCGTGCAGTGCGAGGCGCTCGCGCCGGCGCTCGCCGAGGCGACGCGCGTGATCGGCGGGGCGCTGACGGGCGGGCACAAGCTCATGGCCTGCGGCAACGGTGGGAGCGCGGGTGACGCGGCGCACCTCACCAGCGAGATCGCGAACCGTTACTGCGACGACCGCCCGCCATACCCCGCGATCGATCTCACCGCCGACCACAACATCGTCACCGCCATCGCCAACGACTATGGGCTAGAGCAGATGTTCGCACGCCAGGTCCGTGCGCACGGCAAGCCGGGCGATGTGCTGTGCGTGTTCTCGACCAGCGGGAACTCGGCGAACATCGTCGCCGCGATCGGGCAGGCGAAGGCGATGGGCGTCCACACCGTCGCGTTCCTCGGCAAGGGCGGCGGCCGGTGCAAGGGGCTGGCGGATATCGAGCTGGTCGTGCCCAGCGACGTGACCGCCCGGGTGCAGGAGATGCACCTGCTGCTGTATCACACGGTCTGCGAGGCGCTCGAGCCGGCGCTGGCGCTGGCGCGGGTGAACAGTGAATAGTGCACAGTGAACAGCGTGGGAAAGCCGCCACGCTTTTACTTTTCACTGTTCACTGTGAACTATTCACTTCATTCCTACGTCGCCATGACGTACGACAGGACGGAGAACACCAGGTAGCCAGCGAGCAGGGGGTAGCCCATCCACTTGCTGAAGTGGCCGTCTTTGGTGGCTTTGAAGATGCACAGGCGGAAGTACAGGAGCATGAGCATCATGCTGGGCAGGGCGATGTAGACGAAGGATGTGGTCGCCTGCTTGGTGGCCTGGTCGTAGGCGATGGCGAGCGGGGCGGCGACGGCGGCGGCGCCGACGACGAACAGAACATTGAGGATGTCCGCGCCGATGACGTTGCCCACGAGCAGCTCGAAGTGTCCCTTGCGGATCGCCTGGATGCCGACGACCAGCTCGGGCAGCGACGTGCCGAAGGCGACGATGGTGCCGGCGATCACGACGTCGGGCACGCCCCACTGGTGGGCGAGCTCGCTGACCGAGCCGACCAGCCCGTCGCCGGCCAGGATGACGATGGCCAGCCCCGCGAGGCCCATCAGCGCGAGCACGGCCAGGGACTTGTCCTCGGCGTGCTCGTGCATGTCGATGTCGACGCTGTCGCTGGGGGTGGCGATATCATCGGTCACGATGTGCGGCTCGCCGTGCGGGTGCTGGCGGGCCCAGCGGACGGAGATGGCCATGTACGCGACCAGCGCCGCGAGCAGCAGCACGCCGACGGGCCAGCCGATGTAGGCCTGCTCGCGGTGCAGGGCGTAGAGCACCCAGCAGAGGACGGCGAGGAAGGCCGCGCTGCCGAACTGCACCCAGCCCTGGCGGGTAAGGACGAATCGGTCGGCGGGGAGGGCGACGAGGACGCAGCCAAGCCCGAAGATGAGGCCGGTGTCGGCGATGATGGACCCCACGCCGTTGCCCAGCGCGAGGCCGGCGTTGCCGGAGAACGCGGCGAGGACGGAGACGGCGGCCTCGGGCGCGGTGGTGCCCAGCGAGACGATGGTTGCGCCGATGATGACCTTGGGCATGCCCAGCTTCGCGGCGATGCCCGCCGCGCCCTCGACCAGCCAGTCAGCGCCCTTGATGACCGCGGCCATCGCGACGACGGCGACGCCGATGAGCAGCAACTGATTGCCGCCGGCGAACCACGCGTGCGGCAGGAGCGAGGCGAGCAGGTCGTGTGGGAGTCCGTGCGTCATGCGGGCGCATCATACCCGGGCGGGGGTGGGGGTCGGGGTTAGGGGAGCGCCCCGCCGCGTGTGACGCGGCGGCTAACCAGGGCGCTTGGTCTTGCAGGTGTGAATAGCCGCCGCGTCACACGCGGCGGGGCGTTGGATTATGCGTCGCCGTCCTGGGGGACCACGACCTCGACCTCGAACGCGCCGCGCCGGAGTTCGAGCATGAGCTGCGGGGGGCAGAGCAGCTCGGCGCGTTCCCACAGCCACGTAGCGAGCTCGGGCCGGCCGGCCTTGTGCGCGGCGGTGGCGAGCATGGCGTGGACCGCGCCGCACTGGGGCGCGGGCATGAGCTCGGCCAGCTCGACCTTGCGTCGGCCGTGCGCGAGGGCGTGGTCGTAGTCGCCGGCCTTGAGGGCGTAGCGGGTCTGCAGCGCGAGCCGCTGGATCGCGTCGGCCAGCGAGAGGCGGGTGCGGTGCAGGGCGTCGAGCGCGCGGTACGCGCCGGGCAGGTCGTCTCGGCAGAGCTGCGCCTCGGCGAGCATGAGCAGCAGGTGCGGCCGGGCCGACGCCGCGGGCCCGGCCAGGGGCTGCTGCAACACGAGCTGGCAGATCGTTGCGGACTCGTCGAACCGGCGCTGGTGGTGCCGCAGCGTCGCCAGCCGGTGGTACACCAGCAGCCGGGCCCAGCGCATCACCGGCTTGCGGGCGAGCTGCTCGCGGATCATGCGCTCGGCCTCGGCGGGCCGGCCCGCAAGCGCCGCGCCGATCATCGGCAGGGCGCGGGCGACCCGCGTGGTCGTCATGCTCAGCGGCACCCACACCGCCGGCACCACGAGCACCGCCAGCAGCGCGGGCAGCCGCTGCGCGTCCTGATCGGGCAGCAGCAGCGGCAGCATCAGCACGACGGCGATGGCGGCGACCGTCAGCCCCAGCGCGATCCGCTGGTAGCCCACGCCCCAGGCGACCTGGCGGTGGAACTCGGCCGGGTCGATCGGCAGCAAGAGCGACGCGGGCGCACCGGGGCCGGGCGGGTCTGCCGCGTGGTCGGGCTGGGGGGCGGTGTCGTTCACGCGTGGGGTTCGGCGGCGGGGGTCGGGCTCGGCGGCGGGTCGGCGGGCATGGCTTCGAGCTCGCGGTAGCGGAAGGCCAGCGCGGCGGGGGGGACCAGCAGCGTGGCCCTGTGCCACAGCCGACGCGCGGCGCGGCGGGCGGTGTCGGCGGCCTGGGGGTCGTCGGCGCGGAGCGCGGTCTGGTGCTGGCAGTAGGCGAGCAGCCCGTAGCCGTAGCCCGCGTAGACACCCAGCGGGCGGAGGTGGGCGGCGGTGGCGTCGGCCTGCTCGGCGGCGTCGGCGAAGTGGCCGGTGCGGACGTCCTGCACCAGCCGGGCGAGGTGGTACCCCGCGGGCAGCGGGCCGGGCGGGAGCGTGTCGACCGTGCCGCGGAGCTTGCGCAGCGCGTCGTCGGCGTCGGCCAGGCGGTCGGAGCACAACGCGGCGTTGGCGCGTTGCAGCCGGACCTGCACCGCCATCGGGTGACGGTCGGGCACGCGCTCCAGCAGGTGGTCCATCGCGACCAGCGCCGCGTCGTAGCCGGCCTGCTCGTCGAGCACGTGCGCGAAGACCGTGACACAGCGCAGGTGCAGGTCCGGGTGCCGGGCGACCAGCGGCAGCAGCTCCCACGCCCGGCGCAGCGCCTCGCGGTGGTGCCGCAGCATCGCCAGCTCCCACGCCCGCACCACCCGCTGCCGCAGCGCCCGCGCCTGCTGCACTTTCCCGCTGAAAACGCCCACCGCCACCAGCCCCGCCACCGCCACCGGCAGCATCAGCACCGGGTACATCAGTAGGGCCGGCGAGATCAGCAGCAGCCCGCCCGCGATCGCGAGCAGCACCCAGCTCCGCACCGGCGCCGGCGCGACCGGCGGGTGTTCGTCCAGGTGCCGCGCCAGACGCTCGGCGGTCGGCAGCTCAAACGCGTTGGGGTTGGGTGTGTTCAACTCGCCCTCACTCCGCCACCATACGCCGCAGGTCGTCCACCAGCGTGTCCATCTCTTCGGGGATCAGCCCGTCGTAGTACCCGCGGATCCGCCCCTCGCCGTCGATCAGCACCAGCTTGCTGCTGTGCGCGATCGGCGTGGAGGTGTCCTCGGGGTTGGTGTTCGGCCCGACCGTGAGCAGGAACCCGCGGTTCACCAGCGCCCAGAACGCGTCCTGGTCGTCGGCGGCCGCGTGCCGCCAGTAGCGGTCGATCGCCTCGCGCTGACGGTCGTTGCCCCCGGCCCAGACGGGCAGCCACTTGGCGCGGTAGTCGACCAGGATGTCGGGCCGGTCGTGCTCGGGGTCGACGCTGAAGCTGATGAGCCGAACGTCTTGCAACGCGGGGTCGGCGTCGAGTTGCGTCGCGAGGTGCGCCATCGCCTGGCCGAGCATCGGGCACACGCCGGTGCAGCGGGTGAGGAAGAAGTCGCAGACCCAGACCTGGCCGAGCATGTCTTGCTGGGTGATCGTCCGGCCGTCCTGATCGGTGACGGCGAAGTCCGGCGCGGGTAGCGGCGGGTCGAGGAGCTTGGTGGGGCCGGCGGGCCCGGCATCGGGGTAGAACACCGCGGCGGTGATGACCGCGCAGGCGGCGAGGCAGAACGTCGCCGCGAGCAGGATCGGCAGGTTGAGCAGGTGCTTGGTCATCGGGGGGTGGGGGGCCTGGCCGGTGTATGCGGGGACTGTGGCCGAGACAGTCTAGCGCATCGGGCGGTTCGCCAGCCGGGTGGCCCAGGCGATCATGAGCAGGGCGAAGCCCAGCGCGATCGCGGCGCAGACGGGCAGCGGCAGCAGCGGGTCGCCCGCGCCGTCGCCCAGCAGCAGGCCCGCGAGCGTCTGATGGCCATAGGTCAGCGGGTTGAGCATCATGACGGCGCGCATCCAGCCGGGCGCGGTCGCGGCCGGGAACACCGACCCGCTGAGGAACCACATGGGCATCAGCAGGATGTTCATCATCGCGTGGTAGCCCGCGGTCGAGTCCATCGGCCAGGCGAGGACCAGCCCGAGCCCGGTGAGCCCGACCGCGATCACCGGCAGGAACACCGCCGCGAGCAGCACCGTGCCCAGGCCCGGCCACGCGTCCGTGACCAGCGGGAACAGCGCGAGGAACACCAGCCCCTGTACGGTCGCGATGGTCGAGCCGCCCAGGACCTTGCCCAGGACGACCGCGACGCGCGGCGCGGGGCTGACGAGTACGCCCTGGAGGAAGCCCTCCCGCCGGTCCTCGATCACGCTGATGGTTGAGAAGATCGCGGTGAACAACAGGATCATGACCAGCGCGCCCGGGAAGAAGTAGGCGAGGTACCCGACGTCGCCGCCCGCGCCGGTGTCGAACGCGCGGTCGGCGCCCAGGCCCAGCAGGACCCAGAACAGCAGGGGCGTGACGAGCGCGCCGACGACGCGGGAGCGCTGCCGGGCGAAGCGGACCATCTCGCGTGCCCAGATCGCGCGCACCGCCGGCCAGAGGCGGGCGGACTGGGCGGGGGCCGGGCTGGACGGGTGGGCGAGATTCATGGGGTCGGTACCGAGCCGGGGGGGCGATCGGACCGATGATTGTAGGGGCTGGGTCGCCTGCTGCGCGGCCCGTGGCCCTGCCGGCCCCGCAGGATCAAGCCGTCTCGCGTGGGGCCCGGCTACAATCATCGCTTAGGAGAGCTACCGGATGTGTGGAATTATCGGCGTCACGTCAACCGAACCCGTCGCGCCCAAGCTCGCCGACGGCGTGCGCCGGCTTGAGTACCGCGGGTACGACTCGGTCGGGCTCGCCACCCTCGACGGCGGGGCGATCGGCATCCGCAAGGGCGTGGGCAAGGTCGACGAGGTCGACGCCCAGCTCGACTTCGCCGCCGCGGCCGGGAACACCGGTATCGCCCACTGCCGGTGGGGCACGCACGGCGGGATCACCCACAACAATGCCCACCCCCACCTCTCGCCCAACGGCAAGGTCGCCATCGTCCACAACGGCATCATCGAGAACTACCTCGCCCTGAAGCAGGACCTCCAGGCCAACGGCCACGCCTTCGCCTCCGAGACCGACACCGAGGTCATCGCCCACCTCATCGAGCTCGAGCTCGAGCACGGTGGCACGCTCAAGGACGCCGTCCACCGCGCGTCGAAACAGCTCGTCGGCAGCTACGCCCTGGGCGTGCTCTCCGCCGACGAGCCGGGCACGCTTGTCGCCACACGCAACGAGAGCCCGCTGGTCATCGGCTTCGGCGACCGCGAGCACCTGATCGCCTCGGACGTCGCCGCCATCCTCACGCACACCGACACCGTCGTGTACCTGGACAACCACGAGGTCGCCGTCCTCACCGCCGAGTCCTGCGCGATCTACGACGACGGCGGGTTCGCGATCGACAAGCAGCGCGAGAAGATCGACTGGGACATGGAGGCCGCGGAGAAGGGCGGCTTCGAGCACTTTATGCTCAAAGAGATCCACGAGCAGCCCGGCAAGCTGGCGGACACGATCAGCCCCCGCCTGCGCGACCACGAGGTCGTCTTCGAGGCGGAGACCGGTGTCACCGCCGAGGTCCTGCGCGGGATCGACCGGGTGATCTTCCTCGCCTGCGGCACGAGCTGGCACGCCGCGATGGTCGGCGAGTTCCTGTTCGAGGAGCTGGCGAAGACACCCGCCGAGGTCGAGTACGCCTCGGAGTTCCGCTACCGCAACGCCCCGATCCCCCCGGGCACCCTTGTCGTCGCGATGAGCCAGTCCGGCGAGACCGCCGACACCAACGCCGCCCTCGAAGAGGCCGTCCGCCGCGGCACCCGGACGCTCGCGGTCTGCAACGTCCGCGGCAGCACGATGACCCGCATCGCCCACCACACCGTCTACACCCACGCCGGCCCCGAGATCGGCGTCGCGTCGACCAAGGCCTTCACCACCCAGATCGCCGCACTGTACCTGCTCAACATCGCCATGGCCCAGGCCAAGGGCGTCCTCAACCAGCAGCAGATCGACTCCATGATCCAGGGCCTCCGTCAGGCCCCGCTCCAGGTCGAGCAGATCCTCGACCAGAACGACACGATCCAGAAGATCGCCAAGCACTTCACCTCCAGGAGCAACGCCATCTACCTCGGCCGGGGCGTGCACTTCCCCATCGCCCTTGAGGGCGCGCTCAAGCTCAAGGAGATCAGCTACATCCACGCCGAGGGCTACCCCGCCGCGGAGATGAAGCACGGCCCGATCGCGCTGATCGACAAACAGATGCCCGTCGTCGTCATCGCCCCCACCGACAAGCTCACCTACCAGAAGACCCTGGGCAACATCGAAGAGGTCAAGGCCCGCGACGGCGTGGTGATCGCCATCGCCACCGAGGGCGACCAGACCATCGCCCAACTCGCCGACCACACGATCTACATCCCCGAGTCGCTGTACTCGATCGGCCCGCTGCTGAGCGTGATCCCGCTGCAGCTGCTCAGCTACCACGTCGCCGAGCTGCGCGGCTGCGACGTCGACAAGCCCCGCAACCTGAGCAAGGTCGTGACCGTCGAGTAGGGGTGGAACAGTTCTATTGGCCCGTCCGGGTTTGTAAGCGGCCCTACCCCCCAGACCGCGAGTGCCATCAGCGGGTGTCCGCCGGGAACTGATCCGGTGAATCCGTGATTGTCAAGCACATCGCAGCCCGATAGAATCAATTAGCTGGTTGGACGAAACTCGGCTCCATGCCGTGTGGAACTCTTCGGAGGGCCCTATATCCGCCAGCTTTTTTTATGCGCGGGAACCGTGGGGGATCGGGCGCTTGCGCTTGTAGTACTCACCGGCCGGGGACTGCCGTGTGTCGTCGCGGTCAACGATGAGACCGACCTTCTCCCACAACATATCGAGATAGCGGTGTTCCCCGCGCTCGAAGCATCGCTGAGTGGCCCACAGGAAGTAGTCCACCGCCTGGAGGCAGGCGATGCTCTTGGGGTTGGAGGCGACGACCTCGATCGGTGAAACGCCTTCGATACCCCACCGGCGACGGAAAGCGTCTCGTGCGGCCTGGAGCCCGCGTTCGAACGCATCGGTGCGGTCGCTGGAACCACGCTTGGCGAACACGATCCGGTAGGCGTCGTGCTGATGCAGGCGGTCCTTGAAGAGTCTGGGGACGCAGCGGTCGTAGAGTTGATTGGGGTGATAGCGGTACAACGGCTGACGGTTGTTGTGATCGATGACCTTCTCGGCGATGACGTTTTTATCCCGCACCTCCGCGTAGAACCGGACATCAAAGTCCAGCAAGAGCTTGAAGACTTCTCGCCGGACCTCGGCCAGATCGTCTTTCGCATGGAACAGATAGGCGGTCTTTCTTCGGGCGGGAGACATCGACGGCACACCCGCGAAGTACGGGTCTGCCAGCAATTGCCGCCGAAGCGCATGAAGTGCGTCCGCGAGGGCATCGGGTTCAGCGACATCCAGCTTGCCGAGGATAAAGAAGCGGGAGCAACCCTCGGTCCCGGGCAGCACTTTCCCTTTACGCGAGAACAGAGTGGCATCGCCCGCCTCATCGACGTAGTAGTAGTGTGTGGACGGTGCCCCGGAGGCAATGGATTCATCCGTCTGGCCCTGTGGCTCTTCGGGGTCTGGACGGGTTGGTTGCGGTACGGTCACGGCACCAGTTTATCGGGCAAGGCCGCGGAGCTATGCCGGTGGGGTTGATGCGGTACGAGTCGGTCGTCCTCGCAATCAATCCAAAACGCCCTCCACGCGCAGGACGTTGTGCAGGCGTTGCTCGGGGCGGCGCCAATAGCCGTGTGTGTAGCCGGGGTAGGTGACGAACTGGACGCCGTTGGCGGGTCGGCCGTGCGACCCCAGCGCGAGGCCGGGGTGGCCGGTGTATTCGCCGGTCGGGTCGATGAGGATGACGATGTGGCCGTGCCAGCGTCCGTTGTCGTCGTGGTAGCCGTAGACCAGCAGGTCGCCGGGCCGGGCCGCGTCGTGGGGGACGGATCGCAGGCCGTTGCCTTGGGTGTGGTCGGCCAGCCGGCGGGTGTTGAGGTAGCGGCGGTAGGGCAGGCCGAGCCCGCGGTGCAGCAGCCAGGTGTAGTTGGAGCAGTCGACGCCGGCCCGCAGGTCCTCGCCGCCCCAGTCGTAGGGCGTGCCGAGGGTCGGCCGGGCGGCGTCGATCACCCGGGCGAGGTGCGGGCTGATGGCCGCGGCGTCGTCGAGCAGGCGGTCCGTCGCCGGCACCACGGTGATCGACGCCCGGTTTTCCTGCTCCGCCGGGGCGTCAGTGGCCCCGTCGAGGGTCTCACCGGGGTAGCAGGCACAGCCAAACAGGCTCGCGGTCATCAAGGCCAGGCAGCACACGGTGATGGCCGCACGTCGGCGAAACAAGGCCGAGTGTCGGCGTGGGGCGGTCTTTGCACTGGATCCTTGGTCCACGGGCATCCGCGGATCATACCGCCGTCACGGGCCCGGGCCGTGGTAAGATTGCCGGACGGAATGCGTCTGCTGTATCAAGGAGCCCCTCATGCCGCGTAAGATCGATCGTCGTTGGTTCTCGCTGCTCGTTGCCGCTGTCGTCGCGGTGGCGCTGGTGCCTGTGTTTGCGGTACAGGACGAACGGCCGACGCGTCGGCCCCAGCCCAACGGCCAGCCGCGGTTCGAGCGTGCCCCCGACACCCAGCCGGCCGGGCCGACGCGTGTGCTGATCCTCACCGGGCAGAACAACCACGACTGGGAGCGCACGACCCCGCTGATCATCGGCATCCTCGAAGACGCCGGCGACCGGTTCGATATAGACACCAGCACCTCACCCGCCGGCGGCGCGGACGACGCGGGCTGGGCCGACTGGCGGCCGCGCTTCAGCGACTACGACGTCGTCGTCTCCGACTACAACGGGCAGATGTGGCCCGCCGAGGTCCGCGACGCGTTCGAGGCCTACATCGACGGCGGGGGCAAGGCGCTCATCCTCCACGCGGCCAACAACGCCTTTACCGGCTGGACCGAGTACGAGCAGATGGTCGGGCTGCTGTGGCGCAACGCCGACTTCGGCGACCGGCTGTACGTCGATGCCGAGGGCGACATCGTCCGTGTCGAGCCCGGTCAGGGCCCCGGGGCCGGGCACGGCCCGCAGTACGACTGGCCCATCACCCACCGCGAGGACCACCCGATCTTCGAGGGGCTGCCCACCACCTGGATGCACGCCCGCGACGAGCTGTACCACGGCCAGCGCGGACCGGCCGAGGATATGACCCTCCTCGCCACCGCCTACTCGACGACCGGCGGCACCGGCGTCCACGAGCCCATGATCTGGACCATCCCCTACGGCGACGGCACGGTCATGACCTTCCTGCCCGGCCACCTCTGGCGGGGCCAACGCGAGACCGACGCCTTCCGCTGTGTCGGCTACCGCACCCTGCTCCAGCGCTCCTGCGAGTGGCTGGCGACGGGCGAGGTCACCGTCCCCGTGCCGGACGACTTCCCGACCGCCGAAGAGCGCAGCGTCGTCCCCGAGTAGCCGGGGCGTGTTAAACGGGGCGGGCTGTAGGGGCTGGGCGTTATCCGGTGCGCCCGAACCCTTGTTTTTAGCGATAAAAACACTTCTTTTTCCAGGCGGGCCGGGGTACAATTCTCCGCTTCACGAGATTCCCCGTGCGCCAATCCATCACCCCTGCCATCCTGACCCTGTCCGCCGCGCTGGCGGGCCCCGCCTCAGGCACGATCAACGTCACCCTCGTTGGCGACTCGATCACGCGCGGCCAGTACTGGGACACCACGACCTACCCCGAGTTCCTCGAGTCGATGTTCACCAGCGCCTTCGGCAGCGGGGTCTACAACATCGGCCTGTACGAGAACCCGCCTGCCGGGCCCGGCTTCGGCCACAGCGGCGCGACCCTGCGCTCCGACGGCGGTCTGCCCTACATCGAGCAGGCGGCCTACGCCGCGTCGCTGCTCTCCCAGCCGGACATCGTCGTCATCATGCTCGGGGCCAACGACGCACGCCTCGGCACCCAGCAGAACATTAACAACGGCAACTGGAACTGGGACAACCCGGCGCTCGACGGTGAACAGACCTCCGTCGAACGCTTCCTCGAAGACTACCAGGCGCTTATCGACGTCTACGATGGGCTCGCGTCCGCCCCCGACATCGTTGTCATGTCGCCGATCCCCGTCTCGACCGGCGGGCAGGCCAGCTCGTCGATCGACGCGGGCGTGATCGAGAACGAGATCGCCCCCGCCGTGCGCGACCACGTTGCCAACTTCGCCGCCGTCGACGCGTTCATCGACCTGAACCTGCTGTTCCCCGAGGACAGCCCCACCTTCTACCCCAACGACGACATCATCCACCCCAGCTCCGCGGGCTACCAGTTCATCGCGCAGCAGGTGTTCGACGTGCTCACGGCCGACCCGGTAGGCGACCTCAACGGCGACCACTACGTCGGCATCGCGGACATGGATATCGTCCTGGCGAACTGGGGCAGCACCGTCGACCCGGGCAACCGGTCGCTGGGCGATGTCACCGGCGACGGGCTGGTCGGGCAAGAGGACCTGCAGGCCGTGCTCGACACCTGGGGCACCGCCGCGCTGGGCTACGACGCCCCGACCGAGCCGATCCCCGAGCCCGCGTCCGCCGCGCTGCTGCTCGCTGGGGCGGGTGTGCTGATGCACCGCCGCCGACGCTCGTCCTGAGCCGCCTCACACACCGAGGAACCCCCATGCCAACGACCCGCTCCACCGCCGCGATCGGCGGGCTGCTGCTGTTGCTCGCCGCCACGCCGCTGAACACGACCGCGCAGCCGGAGGGGCCGGCCCGCGACGCGGTGTCGCTGGACGATATCGCCTGGATGGCGGGGCACTGGGCGTCGGAGGACGATGGCACGCTGTCCGAGGAGCTGTGGATGCCGCCGGCCGGGGGCGTCATGCTCGGGCTGCACCGCGACAGCCGGGAAGACCCCGCCCGCGCGTTCTTCGAGTACCTGCGGATCGAGACGCGCGGCGACACGCTGGTCTACATCGCCCAGCCCGGCGGCGGCGAGGCGACGGTGTTTGCGCTGGCGCGGTGCGACGACCGACGGGCGGTGTTCACCAACCCCGGCCACGACTTCCCGAAACAGATCGCGTACTGGCTCGACGACGAAGGCCGGCTCAACGCGTCGGCGAGCGGGGCGGTCGGCGAGGGTGACCCCGAGCTGCAGTGGCGCTGGGAACGCGTCGAGCCCGCGGACGAGTAGCCGTTCCTTCCAAGCCGCGCCTTGGCCCGGCTTGTGATGCGCGGGGATCGATGCCGGGGCGCGTTCAGTTCCGCCGGATGGTCAGCACGACGCCAACGGCGCACAGGTCGCGGCGGTGGTCCGGGCGGTAGGCGAAGCGCGTCCGCGCGTCGGCGGAGAAGACCAGCGTAAACGCCCGGCTGCGCAGGGTCTGCGGCTCGTCGGGGTGGGCGGCGAGCGCGTGCAGCGCGTTGGGGATCGCGTCCGCGTCCCAGGCGTCCCCGGGCGTTTCGGTGGCCGGCAGGTCATCGGGACGGACCAGCGCGCTGCGCGGGACGCGGGCCGGGTCGGGCGTGACCGCGCCGGTGACCGGGTCCCACGCGTCGCCCCGGCTGAGCAGGGACAGGCGGATGCCGGTGCGGTTGCCGCGCGGGTCGCGGGTCGCCTCGGCCATGTCGACGAGCAGGGCGGCGTCGGTGCCGATCGCGGTGAGGGTGGGCGCGTCGCCGAGCGTGACGAGCACCGCCGCGCCTTCCTCAATGCCCAGGCCCCATCGCCCGCCGGTGTGTTCCAGCGCCGCGATGAGCCGGCCCATGCGCCCGCGCTCGAAGAAGTGCTGGTCCGTCAGCGCGAACGGGAACAGCCCCATGCCGGGGTCGACCTGCACGCCGCCGCCCGCGACGCCCGCCAGCAGCGCCTGCTCGGACCGCCCGCCGGCGATCATCGGGTCGCTCATCATCGCCGCCCCGGCCGACGTCCCGCCAACCATCCCGCCCCCGGCGAGCACCGCGCGCAACGCCGTGTCGGCGGCCGACGGCCCCTCGGGCATCCCCGCGACCGTCACGCCCGCCGGCCGAAACACCGTCGTGATCCGCGACTGGTCCCCGCCGGTGAACCACACGCCGTCGGCCGAAACGATCGCGTCGGCGACGCCCGGGTCGTCCGCCAACTCGGGGTGCGCGAGCTCAAGCATGACGACCGAGACGGTGTGCCGGGTCGCGATCGCGCGCAGCTCGTTGGCCAGCCCCTTGCCGGACTGTGCCGGGACGCTGGAGGCGGTGGGCAGCACGACGATGTGCCCGACGCCGTCGCCGCCGGTCGGCGTGTGGCGGAGGAACGCGGCGTAGGCCTCGCCGTCCTCGAACGACCCGCCGCCCGCGATGAGTAGCGCGCCGGGGCGTGCGGGCGGTGGTGTTTCGGTGTCCGCGGTCGGCGTGCTATCCGGTTCGGGTTGCGTCGGAGCGCTGCTGCAGCCCGCGAGCAGGAGTGCGATGCTTGCCAGGAGCATCCAGACGTTTTTTGGCATCGGTGCGTCCTTATGTGGTGGCGGGCGACGTCGTTTGAGATTGTAGACGCCTGGGTGGGAGGTGCAGAATGCCCGCGCACGGCGGTGTGCGTGGGGTGACCTGCGCCCCGTCCCGCCGCGTGTGACGCGGCGGCTATTGACACACGCTTGTACTAGCATTCGAGAATAGCCGCCGCGTCACACGCGGCGGGGCGGGGCCCTACCGCTCCTGCGCCGCGTTGGGGTTGGGCACCGGCAGCTTCGCGTCGGCGTCTTCGAGGTACGCGTCGAGCAGGGCGTCGAGCTCGGCGACCTTCTCGGGGTGTTGGTCCGCGAGGTTGTTCTGCTCGCCGAGGTCGTCGCGCAGATTGTAGAGCTCGGTGCCCCTGCCCGGCTCGTACCAGCGGATGAGCTTCCAGTCGCCCAGGCGCACGGCCGAGCCGGGGCTGCCGCCCTGGTTGCCGTAGTGCGGGTAGTGCCAGAACAGCGGGCGCTCGGGCCATAGCGTGGATGTCCGTTCGCCTGCGCTAGCGTCAAGTAGTGGCACAATGCTCTGGCCATCGACATGCTGTTCAGGGAGTAGTGGCAGGCCACATGCTTGAAGAAGTGTGGGGTAAAAGCTGGTTGATAGCACTGGCGCATCACTCTCGCTTCCCGCCTGGGTCCGCCCCGGCCACCTTACGATACACGGCTCGCGGATCCCGCCCTCGTACAGCCAGCCCTTGCCCGCGCGCAGCGGGAGGTTGCTCGTCGGGTGGCCTTCGCTCGTGCTCAGCCCGCCGTTGTCGGCGAAGAAGATGACGATCGTGTTGTCGGCCAGCCCCTGTGCTTCGAGCGTGTCGAGCACGTGGCCTACGGCCTCGTCCATCGCCGTCACCATCGCGGCGTAGACGGCGTGTTCCTGCACGAGGCGCACCCGGCGGTCGCCTTCTTCGCCGAAGATCGGGCCGGCGATGCGCATGCGCTGCTTGAGCTCTTCGTAGCGCTGCACCAGGTCGGCCCGGCCTATCAGCGGCGTGTGCACCGAGTAGAACGAGAGGTACGCGAAGAAGGGCCCGTCCTTGTGCGCGGTGATGAAGTCGGCGGTCTCTTCGGCGAGTCGGGCGGGGAGGTGGTCGCCTTCCTCGCTGGTGAGGTTGGGCATGCCGGTGAAGGGGTGGAAGTACTTGCCCCCGCCGTAGGGCCCGCCGGCGTGGAAGCCGGCGATGTTGATGTCGAAGCCCTGGTCGTTGGGGCCGAAGCCGTCGCCGCCCAGGTGCCACTTGCCGGCGAAAAAGGTGGCGTAGCCGGCGTCCTTGAACGCCTCGGCGAGGGTGTGTTCTTCGAGCGGGAGGCGGGGGGTGTAGTTGGCGGGGATCAGGGGCTGGCGGGTCCAGCGGTTGTCGTCGCCGCGCTCGATCATGGCGCGGACGGCGTCGCCCTGTGGCGCGCCGAAGTAGTCGGTGGTATCGATGCGGGCCGGCGTCTTGCCGGTCAAGATCGACGCGCGGGTCGGGCTGCAGACCGGGCACGCGGCGTAGGCGTCGGTGAAGACCATGCCTGACGCGGCGAGGGCGTCGATGTGGGGCGTCTGGTAGAAGGACGACCCGGCGTAGCCCAGGTCGGTCCAGCCCAGGTCGTCGACGAGGATGAACAGGACGTTGGTCGGCTCGGCGTTCGCGGGCGTGGGTTCGTCCGGGCCCGATAGTGGCTGGCCTTGGCACGCGCCAGCGGTGCACGCGAGCAGCGCGACCGCGAGGAGGCGCAGCGGGTTCAGGCGGGTGCGGATCATGCCGAATCTCCCTGTAGCGTTGGTGCACCGCGGCCCGGCCCGCCGATAAGCCGGGCAGGCCCCGGCGTCGGGCACGACGCTACAATCCTACCCCCGCCCGAAGATTTGTTCACCGGCGACCCGAACCCGCCTCCCAACGAGAACACCCACCATGAGCCAGCTTGTCCCGATGGTCATCGAGAAGTCCGGACGCGGCGAACGCGCCTACGACATCTACTCCCGGCTGCTCAAAGACCGCATCATCTTCATGAACGGTCCGGTCACCGACGAGATGACCTCCGTCGCCACCGCGCAGCTCCTGTTCCTCTCCAACGAGGACTCGGAGCAGGACATCCACGTCTACGTCAACTCGCCGGGCGGCAGCGTCAGCGCCGGGCTGGCGATCTACGACACGATGCAGTTCATCCGCCCGCAGGTCGCGACGTACTGCATCGGGATGGCGGCGTCGATGGGCTCGATCCTGCTCATGGGCGGCGCGGCCGGGAAACGCTACGTCCTGCCCAACTCCAAGGTGCTGCTGCACCAGCCGCTGCTGGGCGGCGTCCGCCAGGGCCAGGCCAGCGACCTCGCCATCGAGGCTCAGGAGATGCTCAAGACCCGCGACCGGCTGTACAAGATCATCCAGCACCACACCGGCCAGGACCTCGAGAAGATCAAGCACGACTGCGAACGCGACTACTGGCTCGACGCGGAAGAGGCCGTGGAGTACGGCTGCGCGGACCGGGTGCTCAAGCACCTGCCCGACGGCGTCGCCGGGACGGGCAAGGGCGGGGACGCGGACTAAGCACGACTGACAAACGTTATCGCTCGAACCCAAGCCGGGCCGGCGCTGCGCTCCGGCCCGGCTTGTCATACACTCATGGCATGAAACAGGCGCTCCGCTTGGTATGCGTGGTCTTGATGCTCGTCCTCCCCGGCTGCGGGGCGACCAGCCGGGACCTCTCGGCGCAGAACGACGAGCTGCGGCAGAGCAACCTCGATCTCGAGCGCGCGGTCGCGGACCTGAACGAGCAGCTCGCGCGGCGCGAGCGCGAGCTGGCCGCGGCCCAGGGCCGGCCCGATGCGCAGCCGATCGACGGCGTGACGCCGCCCCGGCTGGCGGGGATCGAGCTGGACCGGCTGACCGGTGTGCTGCCCAGTGCGACGCCCGATGCCCCGGCCGAGCTGCGCGTCTACCTCCGCCCGATCGACCAGGACGGCCGGGTCACCACCGCCGCCGGCGAGGCACGCGTCCGCCTGATCCAGACCCCGTCCGATGGCGACCCGGCCGTGCTCCTCGACCAGCGCTACACCCCCGAACAGTTCCACGCCAGCTACCGCGACGGCATCACCGGCACGCACTACACCCTCAAGGCCACGCTCCCCGCGGGCGCCGCCGGCAGCGCGACGCTGCACGTGTCGTTCACCGATGGCGCGACGGGCCGGGCATACACCGTCGAGCGCACGATCACGCTGCGCTGAGAGGACAGCCAAGGTGGGGACCCGCCGCGTGTGACGCGGCGGCTATTCCGGGACGTCAAGATATGCGTGTGGCCTTGCCGCAGCGCTACCCCCGCGCCCGGACCTCGTTGATCACGCGGAGCTGCGCGGCGGTCTGCTCACCTACGGCCTGCACGAACGGGTTGTCCCCGACCCCGCCGAGCACGGCGTCGCGTTCCTCGGCGTTGTCGTAGGTCGTATCCAGGAACGGGTTGTCGAAGTCCTTGGCGCGCGAGGCGGTGACGGCCTCGCGGATGTCGTGCTGGGTCTGTGCCTCTTTGTCCAGGGCCTTGGACCACAGCTCGGCGGTGAGCGTGTCCTCGCCGAGGAGGTAGCCCAGCGTGGCCATGGCGTGGCGGTGCTTGTGCCGGGGGTAGGCCTGCCAGAGCCGGTCGTAGTCGTCGTGGACCTGCTGCCAGGTGGTGATCGCACCGGTGCGGATGTTGTAGCGGAGCTGGTCGAGGTCGGGGCGTTGCATGAGTTGGCCGCCGACGTTGACCCATTGGGTCTGGCGGGGCGGGGCGTCGCCCGCGCCGCCGTGGGCGTTGCCCAGGTCCTGCTGCATGGAGTCGAAGGTGGCCTGCGGGTGGTCCTGCAGGTAGGCGACGAGGTTGGTCACCGCGTAGTGGTGGAGCATGTCGCGGTAGGCGTGGTAGCCGCGGCGGGGGTGGTGGACGACCACGGGCCGGTCGCCCGCCTCGACGCCGGGCGCTTCGACGACGAGCGCGTCGGTGCGCTCGGGCTCGGCCTGGAGCATGGCGTGGCCGGTGGCGAGCAGGGCGGCGGGGGTGATCTCCGCGTCCTGGCCGCTGGCGCGCCGCGCGGCGGAGGCGGTCCACTGCGCGAGCAGGTCGAGCCCGGCGATCATCTCCTCGGCCGTGTCGGGCGCGAAGGCGTCGAACTCGATGTGCTGGGTCTTGCGGCGGCGGCGGTCGCGGTCGGCAAACTTCTGCTCGTTACGCTTGAGCGCGTACATGTTGTGCGTCCACCAGTAGGCCGGCACGAGCACCAGCTCGTCCGCGCCCCGGCCGTTGCTCACGAGCGTGAACGGCAGGGGGATGTCCATCGACCGGGTGTACTCGCCCTGCGCGAGCAGCGTGAACGACGCGAACCGCGAGGCGTGCTTCACCGTCGCGCACAGCCCCGGCCAGAACCCGCGCCGGGCGACCAGCTCGCCGTCGTTGGCCCGGCTGTTGTGGTTGCTGCCCAGCGTCGCGCCCGCCGCGATGTTGCACTGGCCCTCGACCCGCGCGGCGACGAGGAACGAGTTGTTGTGGTGCTGCTCGTGCGCGGGGTAGATCAGGTTGTTCAGTAGCTCGCAGCACGAGACCGTCGAGTTGTCGCCGAGGTACGAGTGGATCAGACGGGCGCCGTACTTCAGCGTGGCGTTATCGCCCATGACGAAGCGCACGGCCTTGCAGCCGTAGAACACGCGGCAGCCGTAGCCCATGATCCCGTTGACCATCTCGACGCCCTCGCCGACCTGGCTGGGCTCGTCGAAGCTGGAGTTGATGGTGAGGTTCTTGAGCTTGTTGGCGCCCTTGATGTACGCGGCGGGCCCGAGCTTGACGTCCTTGATGATGCGGCAGGACTTGACGACGGACTGCTCGCCGACGGTGCCGAAGTAGCCGCGCCGGGTGTCGAACTGGCCCTGGGTCATGGCGGTGAGGCGGTCCATGAGCCCGGTGTCGCCGCGGTGCTTGGCCCAGAGGTAGGCGTCGGCGGGGGTCATGCCGTCGAAGGGCAGGACGGGCCGGCCGCCCTGCTCGTTCATGAGGTCGATCCAGACGCGGACGCGTTCGTCCTCGCCGTCGGTGACGATGCCGTTGCCGAACTTCGCGTGGTCGGTGCAGTGCATCTCGTCGACGTTGTGGAGGATGCAGCGGTCGCCGACGAGGTAGTGGCTGAGGTAGCGGACGTGGTGGACCGCGGCGTTGTCGCCGATGTCGCACTGCACGATGCGCGAGTGGCTGAGCCCGGCGGGGACGTGCAGGTCGTGGTGGGTGAGCACGACGTCTTCGACGGTGCCGATGCGGACCAGCCCGGCGAACTCGCAGTTGGTGATCTGGTCGGCGCGGAAGGGGTCGGCGACGAGGATCGTGTCCCAGCTCTGCGCTTTGTTGCCGTTCTTGACCAGGGCCTCGATCTCGTCGGACCGCAGCCGACGCCAGTGCCCCGCGGGCTTCCCGGCCTGTTCGTCACGCAGGGCCAGGCGGGTCGTGTCGTCCGGCCCGTCCCCCTGCTGTGTGAGCGCGCGGTTGAAGTCGTCCGAGGGCGTGATCTTGATCGGTCCCATGCGGGTATGATCGGCCGGATGCCGCTCCCCGTCGAGCGGGGCGGGCACGCGGCCCGGTCGGCCGGGCGGCGGCCGTAGTTATCGCCACCACCCCGGCCGGCGGTACACCGGCCCGCGGGCTTCGCCGATGATGCACCAACCCCGCGCTTTTCCAGAGCCCGAGCCCCGTGATGCCTGAACCGCAAACCATCCTCGTGACCGGCGTCGCCGGACTGGTCGGGTCCCACCTCGCCGAGCGCCTGCTCGACGCGGGCCGGACCGTGGTCGGCATCGACAACTTCAACGACTACTACAGCGTCGCGCAGAAGCGCGACAACGTCGCCGGCTTCAAGGACCACGACCGCTTCACGCTCTGCGAGAACGACATCCGCGATACCGACGCGGTCCACGCGCTCTTCGAGCAGCACACCCCCGCCGCCGTCGCCCACCTCGCGGCGATGGCCAACGTCCGCTACTCCATCGGCCGAGCCCCCCTCTACACCGACGTCAACATCGTCGGCAGCGTCAACCTGCTCGAGGCCGCGAAGCAGCAGGGCTGCGGCAACTTCGTCTTCGCCTCCACCTCCAGCATCTACGGCAAGACCCGGCAGCTCCCGTTCACCGAGGATGACGCCTGCAACCTCCCGCTGTCCGCCTACCCCGCGTCGAAGAAGGCCATCGAGCTGATGGGTTACACCTACCACAACCTGCACGGCATGAACTTCACCGCCGTGCGGTTCTTCAGCGTGTACGGCCCGCGGGCCCGGCCGGACATGATGCCCTTCATGGTCGCCGACCGCATCGCCCGCGGCGAGACGATCACGCTGTTCGACGCCGGCCAGATGAAGCGCGACTGGACCTACGTGGACGATATCGTGCAGGGCGTCGCGCTCGCGCTCGACACGCCGCTGGGCTACGAGCAGATCAACCTCGGCCGGGGCGAGCCCGTGCTGATGGCCGACTTCGTCGAGCTGCTCGAAGACATCATCGGCAGAAAGGCCATCCTCGAGACCCCGCCGGCCCCGGCGAGCGAGCCGGCGATCACGTTCGCGAACATCGACAAGGCCCGCCGGCTGCTGGGCTACGACCCCAAGACCCCGGTCCGCGAAGGCCTGGAGAAGCTCTGGGCCTGGTACCAACGCGCCTACCCGCAGGCGCAGCCCTGAACCACGCCATCATCCTCAGCGTCGTCGGCGGCGCGTGAGCCAGCTTAGCTCCTCGGCGCCCGCCAGCTTGGCGACACCGAGCACGACCCCTGCGCCGACCACGGTCGCCCCCGCCAACACCCCGGCCGACGCGCCGCGCGACAGCCCGGCGGGGTCCAGCCACCACAAGGCCGGCCCCAGCACCGCGACCATCACCCCGCTGGCCAGCGCGGTCCGCCCCCAGCTCCGCACCACCGCGCGGTCGACCGGCCCCGGCACGCGACGCCGGATCACGAGCACCAGCACCGCCACCTGCAGCATCGCGCTCGCCGCCGTCGACCACGCCAGCCCCGCCGCGCCCAGCGGCCAGATCAGCGTCAGGTTCAGGGCCAGGTTGAACCCGACCATCGCCAGCCCGACCTTCAGGGGCGTGGTCGCGTCCTTGAGCGCGTAGAACGCACGCGTCACCGTGTGCATCATCGAGTAGGCCCACACGCTCGTCGCGTAGCCGGCCAGGATCGTCGAGACCCGCAGGGCATCCTCCAGCCCGAACGCGCCGCGCTCGTAGACCACGCGCGCCAGCGGGACGCGCACGAGCAACAGGCCGACGCTCGCGGGCAGCCCGATGAAGACCGTCAGCCGCAGCCCCTGGCGGAGGATCGCCGCGAACTCGGGCGACGCCGACGGCCTGGCCGATCCATCGTTGGGGGGGTCGCCGGTGAACCTGGCCGCCGCGGCGGAAAGCGCCGGGAAGATCGCGGTCGCGATGGCGATGCCGAAGACCCCCAGCGGGAACTGGTAGAGCCGCTGGCTCCACTGCAGCGCGGCGACGTCGCCGTTGCGGAGCGGTGCGCTGAACGTCCAGCCCAGCAGCGACACCGGCGCGCCCGGCGCCGCGCCCTCGGGCGGCGCGAAGAAGAACGCGATCAGCGCGTCCAGCAGCGCATTGATCTGGAACACCGCGAGCCCGATGACCATCGGCCCCATCATGAGCAGCATGGCGCGGACCTGCGGCACCACGCCGGCGAAGCAGCGCGTCAGCCCGGCGGTGCGGTGCAGGACCACGAGCTGCCAGGCGAGCTGCAGGACCCCCGCGACAAGCACGCCCAGCGCGACGGTTGTGCCGACCCGCTCTTCGGGCAGGCCCGACGCGCTAAACCCGCGGGTCGCGAGCACGGTCGCAGCGATGATGACGGCGTTGAGCACCAGGGGCGCGGCGGCGGGCGGGCCGAAGCGCTTGTGCACCTGCAGCACGCCGCCGGCCAACGCGACCAGGCAGATCAGCGGCATGTACGGCAGCATGATGCGGGTGTAGTGCACCGCGAGCGCGGCCTTGCCCTGGCGCTCCGGGTCGATCGCCGACGCCGCCCACCACAGCCCCAGCTCCGCGACGCCGGTGATCGCCAGCAGCAGCACCGTGAGCAGCGTGAGGACCAGCGACGCAAACCGGCGGGCGAGCAGCGGGTCGCGCTCGCGCAGCTCGGTGTAGTTGGGGATGAACGCGGCGGTGAGCGCGCCCTCGCCGAAGAGCCGGCGGAAGAGGTTGGGGACGAGGAAGCCGATGAAGAACGCGTCGGCGACGGTCGACAGCCCGAACGCCGCGGCGAGCACCGCGTCGCGCGCCAGCCCGGTGAGGCGGGACAGCAGGGTCAGCGCGCTGACGAGCAACGCGTGCCCGACGAAGCGCGCCGACGCGTCGCGCTCCTCGGGGCCGCCCTGGGGGAGGTAGGCCGGGGGACCGTCGGCGACGCGGGGGTTGGGCGCGCGGTCTTCGGCCGACCCGGGCGGGTGGCTGCGGAGGGTAGGCGTCGCCCCCGTGGCCGGCCCGAAGGCCAGCCGCAGCGACCAGCCGGCCATGACGATGAGCAGGCCGATCGCGCCGAACATCACCTCCGACCGCGCGAACGGCAGGCGGGCGAACGCCTGGGCGACCTCCGTGCCGACGAGCGTCAGCCCGACCCCGCCGGCGATGAGCCCGGCGCTCAGCCGCGGCCGACCGGGCACGACCGGTGGCCGGCGCAGCAGCGTGACCGCGAGCGCCGCGGCGGCGAACAGGTGCAGCGCGTCGGTCTGGCGGCCGACCGTCCGGGTGACCGCCAGGACCATCCCCCCCAGCGCCAGCAGCGACAGCCCGCCGGCGAGGACGGCCAGCCCGTGCTTCGCCGAGCCCTTGGGCGGTGTCGGAACGCGCCGTGGGGTCAGGGCGAGCATGACGACGCCGACGATCGCCAGCGCGTTGGCCAGCAGGTCGGACCCGGACACGTGGCGGTGGCCGAGGATGCCCTGGGAGAACTCGTCCAGCGGGGCGTAGGTGAGGGCGATCGCGGCGGTGGCGAGGGCGTTGGGAATCAGGCCCTTGCGTCGCCCCAGCGGCCGGGCGAGGTAGAGCACCAGCGCGAGCCCGCCGAACCCGAGGAGGTGCGACATCTTGTCGTGTTGGAAGAGGATGAACGGGTCGTCGGGGGACCGGCCCTCGGACGGGCCGAAGGCGGACGAGGGGAAGTGGGTCGAGGTCGCCAGCAGGAGCCAGTAGACGGCGAGGACCAGCCGCGACCGGGCCGAGCCCGGGTAGGGTGTTGGGTTCGCGGGGCTGGGGTCGGGCATCGCTCTCGCCGGGGGAGGTCAAGCCGGCGTGACGCGGGCCGGGCCCCAATGGTATCGGCGGCGGGCGGACACCGGGCCCAGCGGGTTAGCTGGGGTCGAGCGCCTCCATCAACGCGTCGGCCCCCCGCGTCGCGGCCGCGAGGGGGAACCGCTCGTCCTCGGCGAAGCGGGCCAGCCACGTGCCCCCGCCGTAGGTCGAGATGATGCCGATCAGCCGGACCCGTCCCTCGTCGTCTTCCCGGAAGATCGAGCCGCCCGAGTCGAACATGTTGGGCACGGTGTGTTCATCGGTGATGTACCGGCCCTGGTCGCCGTTGCCTTTGCGGCGGGCTTCGGTCTCGTAGGCCAGCAGCGAGACCACGCCCCGGCCGATGCGCGCGGTGTTCGTGCCGACCCGAAGCTCGTTGCGCGGCCCGCCGTTGCCCTGCCAGTTCGACGTCGACCCCCAGGCCGCGAACACGACCCCGGCCTCGTCCGATGCCTCATCGGACAGGTCGAGTTCGACCGGCTGGATGTGCTCCACCGGCTCGCGCAGGATGCACAGCATCAGGTCGCTGTCCGGGCACAGGACGAAACGCTCGACCGCGACCTGGTGGTAGCTGGCGGCCCCGTTGTCTTTGGAGCCGAGCGTGCCGTCGGCGTGTCGGCGGAACCGTACGGTCATCGTCCCGGGGCGGGGCAGGCGGTCCTCGCCGTTGGGCAGCAGGTGCTTGGCGGTCAGCACGACATCGGGCGCGATGAGTACGGCCGCGCCGTACCACTGGTGCTCGGCATCGTGGCCGCGTCCCGGGTACAGGCGGGCGGTGTGGCCCCAGGCACCCACCGCGTCGAAGCGGGTGTCGTCCTCGTCGGGCGGCTGGGCGTTGACCAGCGCCGAGGCGGGCAGGGCGAGCAGGCAGACGCAGATCAAGCGGGTCAATGGCTTGAGCATGGGGTCCTTTCGGTGGGCGCGGCTTCGTAGTGATTGTAGCCGTGGGAGCCGCTATGTCGTGGCCTGCTGGGTTGTTTCAAGCACGGTGTTTGCCGATACAACGGGTAACGACTAGGGTTGCGCGCATCCTTGGCACAGATACACGAGGGATCCGAGATATGGCGTTGATGAACTGGCGGGAGATGCACGGCGACGCGTTCGAGGGCGGGCAGGCCTTGGTGACGGGCGGGGCCGGCTTTATCGGCTCCCACCTCAGCGAGGCGCTGCTGGACCTCGGCGCGACGGTGGTCGTGCTCGACGACCTGACGGGCGGGGACGTCGCGAACTTCGAGACCTACCGCGACCGCGCGGGCGACCGTCTGCGGTTCATCGAGGGCTCGATCCTCGACGAATCGGTGGTCGCGGACGCGGTGGCCGGCTGCCGCTGGGTCTTCCACCAGGCGGCGTGGGGCTCGGTGCCGCGCAGTGTCGCGATGCCCGACCGATACCACGCGATCAACGCGACGGGCACGATGAACATCCTCGAGGCGGCCCGCGGGGCCGGCGTCGCTCGTGTCATGTTCGCCGCGAGCAGCTCGGCCTACGGCGACACGCCCACGCTGCCCAAGGTCGAGACCATGCCCGTCCGTGCCCGCAGCCCCTACGCCGCGAACAAGAGCTACGGCGAGGCGCTCATGCGCGCCTGGGCCAACAGCTACGGCGACTCCGGGCTCGATACCGCCTCGCTCCGCTACTTCAACATCTTCGGGCCCCGGCAGAACGCGAACTCCGCCTACGCCGCCGTCATCGCCGCCTTCGCCAAGGCCCTGCTCGCCGGCGAACGCCCGGTGATCTACGGCGACGGCGAGCAGTCCCGCGACTTCACCTTCGTCGATAACGCGGTCCACGCCAACCTCCTCGCCGCCCGGCACGATGCGCCGCTCCTGGGCGAGGTCTTCAACGTCGCCTGCGGGCAGCGCGTCACCGTCAACGAACTCGCCGCGGCGATGGCCCGCCAGCTCGGCCGGCCCGAGCTCACGCCCGAGCACAAGGACGACCGGCCCGGCGACGTGAAGCACTCCCTGGCCGACCTGTCGCTCATCAAGCAGACGCTCGGGTACAAGCCGGTGGTCGCGTTTGAGCAGGGGCTGGCGGTGACGGTCGACTGGTACCGCCAGATCGCGGCGGGGGTCTAGGCGCGGAGCGTGTTGGCGTCGCCGTAGACGACCTCCCGGACGTGCTCCTGCTGCTCGTACCACGCGATGGTGCGGGCGAGGCCTTCCTCGAAACCCACCTGCGCCCGCCAGCCCAAAAGCTCGGCGGCACGCGACGTGTCCAGGCAGCGGCGCGGCTGGCCGTCCGGCTTGCTCGCGTCCCAGCGGATCTCGCCCTTGAACCGGCTCAACCGGGCGACGGTCTCCACCAGTTTCTTGATCGTGATCTCCCCACCCGTGCCCAGGTTGATCGGCACCGGGTCGTCCATCCGCTCCGCGACGCGGACGATCCCCTCCGCCGCGTCCTCGACAAACAGGAACTCGCGCGACGCGCTGCCCGTGCCCCAGCACTCGATGTGGTCAGCCCCGGACCGGCGCGCCTCGACGCACTTGCGGATCAGCGCGGGGATCACGTGGCTCGTGTGCGGGTCGAAGTTGTCGTGTGGGCCGTACAGGTTCACCATCAGCACGACGCCGCTCTTCATCCCGTACTCCCGGCGGTAGCCGTCGAGCATGACGAACAGCGACTTCTTGGCCACGCCGTAGGGCGCGTTGGTTTCTTCGGGGTAGCCGTCCCACAGCGCGTCCTCACGGAAGGGGACGGCCGCGAACTTCGGGTAGGCGCAGACCGTGCCGGCCTGGACGAACTTCTTGATCCCGCGCTGCCGGGCGTGCTCGATCAGGTGCAGCCCCATCGACGCGTTGGCGAAGAAGAACCGGCCGGGGTGGTCCCGGTTCGCGCCGATGCCGCCGACCTCCGCCGCGAGGTGGATCACCACGTCGGGCTGGGCGTCGTCGAACAGGCGGATCACCTGCTTCTCCAGCGTCAGGTCGTAGTCGGCCCGGCGGGGGATGAACAACTGGTCCTCGGCGACGCCGCGCGCCCGCAGCGCGTCGACGACGTGCCTCCCCAAGAACCCCGCGCCGCCCGTGACACAGACCCGCTTCCCTTTCCACTCCATCATCTTGTCATCCCCGTCCGGTCAGCTCGTGCCCCGCGTTCCGCAGGGTGTTCTCCTTGGCGGCACGCTCCATGTCGTGCTCGACCATCATTTTAGCCAACGCCTCGACCTGGATGGTCGGCTCCCAGCCGAGCTTCTCCCGGGCCTTGGTCGGGTCGCCCAGAAGCTCGTCGACCTCGGCCGGCCGGTAGTAGCGCGGGTCGATCTCGACGAAGTCCTGGTAGTCCAGGCCGACCTCGCCGAACGCCAGCTCACAGAACTTGCGGACCGAGATCATCTTGCCGGTCGCCACAACATAGTCGTCGCCCTGGTCCTGCTGCAACATTTGCCACATGGCCTCGACGTAGTCGCCGGCAAAGCCCCAGTCCCGCTGGGCGTCGAGGTTGCCCAGGTACAGCTTCTCTTGGAGCCCGTGCTTGATCCGCCCGACGGCGCGGGTGATCTTGCGGGTGACGAAGGTCTCGCCGCGGCGGGGGGACTCGTGGTTGAACAGGATGCCGCAGGAGGTGTGCATGCCGTAGGACTCGCGGTAGTTGACCGTGATCCAGTGGCTGTAGACCTTGGCCGCGCCGTAGGGCGAGCGGGGGTAGAAGGGGGTGGTCTCGCGTTGGGGCACCTCCACGACCTTGCCGTACATCTCCGAGGACGAGGCCTGGTAGAACCGGATCAGCTCGCCCGAGGCGTCCTGGGTGTCGCGGACGGCTTCGAGGAGCTTGAGCGTGCCCACGGCGGTCACGTCGGTGGTGTAGACCGGCTGGTCGAAGCTGACGCGCACGTGCGACTGCGCGCCGAGGTTGTAGACCTCGTGCGGCCGGACCTCGCGGAGCAGCCGGCTGAGCCCGTTGCCGTCGCTCAGGTCGCCGTAGTGCAGGTGCAGCCGCTTGCCAGACTCGTGCGGGTCGTGGTAGATGTGCTCGAGCCGCTGGGTGCTGAAGGTGGAGGCCCGCCGCATGACGCCGTGGACCTCGTAGCCCTTGCCCAGCAGCAGCTCGGTCAGGTAGGAGCCGTCTTGCCCGGTGATGCCGGTGATCACGGCGCGTTTCGCGTTCGGAGACATGGTGGTAGTCCTTGGGTCCGGTAAGCAATGCCGGCGCAGCGGGAGGCCGCGCGCTCGATGCGGGTTGTATCGGCGGGGTGGGGCGGTGTCATCACCGACAAGTCGTTATCAAGACCTTCCTGCCGCGGGTCTCGGGCTAGGCCGTCACGATATGCGTGTGTCCCCCCGCGACCCCGCGCGTCGCGCCGCGGGTATCGACCACCAGCGGCGCGTGGTCGGCCACCATCTGCCAGTCGTAGGCCGAGTGGTTCGTCGCGACGAGCACGCAGTCGTAGCCCGACAGCATCTCGGGTGTGGGCAGGCCGCCGCCCGCGGGCACGCTCTTCATCCGCAGGTCGTGCTTCCGCCCGCGGTGGGTCTCCGCGACGTGCGGGTCGTTGTAGTCCACCTCGGCGCCGAGCTCGTGCAGCCGCTCGATCAGCTCGAAGCTCGGGCTCTCGCGGACATCGTCCACGTCCGGCTTGTACGCCAGCCCGAGGACCAGGACCTTCGCCCCCTTCACCGCCTTGCCCCGCTCGTTGAGGGCCAGCATCGTCCGCTCGATCACATACCCGGGCATGTCGTGGTTGACCTGGCCGGCCAGCTCGATGAACCGCGTGGTCTGACCGACCTCCTTGGCCTTCCAGGTCAGGTAGAACGGGTCGATCGGGATGCAGTGCCCGCCCAGCCCCGGGCCGGGGTAGAACGCCTGGAACCCGAAGGGCTTGGTCGCCGCGGCGTCGATCACCTCCCAGACGTCGATGCCCATCGGCGTCAGGATGGTCTTCATCTCGTTGACCATCGCGATGTTCACCGCGCGGTAGATGTTCTCCAGCAGCTTGGCCGACTCCGCGACCTCGGCGCTGCTCACGCGGATCACCTCGGCAATCGCCGTGTCGTACAGCGCGTAGGCGAGGTCGCCCGATGCTTCGTCCAGCCCGCCCACGAGCTTGGGGATCGTCTGGGTGTTGTGGCTCTTGCGCCCCGGGTCCTCACGCTCCGGCGAGTAGGCGACGAAGAAGTCCGTGCCCAGCTTCAGCCCGGACGCCTCCAGCCGGGGGAGGATGACCTCGCGTGTCGTGCCGGGGTAGGTCGTCGACTCCAGCGAGACGAGCTGGCCCGGCCGGAGCGTAGCGGCGATCATCTCCGCGGTCGACTCGACGTAGCTCAGGTCCGGGTCCAGGTGCGTGCCCAGCGGCGTCGGCACGCAGATCAACAGCGCGTCCGCCTTCGCCAGGTCGGCCGGGTCGGAGGTGACGGTAAACCGCTCGCCCGGGCCGTCGGCCATGTCCTTGACAAGCGTCGCGCCCAGGTGCTTGAGGTAGTTCTCGCCGCGCGTCAGGCGTTCGATCTTCTTCGGGTCGACGTCGAAGCCGAGGACCGGGAACCCCGCGTCCCAGAACGCACGCAGCAGCGGCAGCCCGACGTAACCGAGCCCGAGGATGCCGACGGTCAGTGTGCGTTCCTGGATATCACTCAGCTTCATAACGGTCTCAAAGAGGGGGTGTCAGGTGCCTATGCTCCATCGGCACGCAGGAAACAGAACCTAAGGCCGAGCGTGGCGGCATGGGGTGCCATGGTAGCTCGCCGAGGGCCGCGGGTGGGGTTACCGGACGTCGGCCAGCGGACCGGGTGCGTCGTCAGACAGAGCGCGCCGGACCTCCCGAACGATCCGGGGTGCCGCGTCGCCGTCGCCGTAGGGGTTGCGGGCCCCGGACATCGCGGCGTGGGCCTTCGGGTCGTCCAACAACCCCGAGACGCCGTGGACGATCCGGCCGGTGTCCGCCCCTACGAGCCGGGCCGTCCCCGCCGCGACCCCCTCGGGCCGCTCGGTCGTGTCGCGCATGACCAGCACGGGCTTGCCCAGCGTCGGGGCCTCTTCCTGCACGCCGCCCGAGTCGGTCAGCACCAGCGTGCAGTGGCGCATCAGCGCGACGAACAGGCGGTAGTCCTTGGGCCCGATGAGCTGGATGTTCTCCCAACCCGCGAGCAGCTCGTGGACCGGGCCGGCGACCTGCGGGTTCAGGTGCACGGGGTAGACAAACCGTGTGGCCGGGTACCGCTCCGCCAGTTCCACGAGCGCCGCGCAGATGCTCCGCAGGCCCTCGCCGAAGTTCTCGCGCCGGTGACCGGTCACCAGGACATACGGCGAAGCCCGCCAGCTTGCGCCCAGCTCCGGGGCGAGCGCCGCGTCGATCTGCCGCTGTATCTCTTCGTCCTCCTGCTTCGCCGCCTCCATGCGTAGCGCGTCGATCACCGTGTTGCCGGTCACGGTCACGCGGCCCGCGGGCACGCCCTCGGCCAGCAGGTTGTCCCGTGCCTGCGCCGTCGGTGCGAAGTGCAGCGTCGTCAGCACGGATGCCTGCCGGCGGTTCGCCTCCTCGGGGAAGGGCGCGCGCAGGTCACCGGTCCGCAGCCCCGCCTCGACGTGCCCCACCGGGATGTGGCGATAGAAGCAGGCCTGTGCCGCGGCGAGCACCGTCGTCGTGTCGCCCTGCACGAGCGCGAAGTCCGGGCGTTCGGCCCCGAGCAACGCGTCCAGACCTTCCAGCAGGCGGGCGTGCAGCGACGGCAAGGTCTGGCCGGGCCGCATCAGTGCCAGGTCGTGGTCCACCGCGATGCCGAACAGGTCGATCACCTGGCCGAGCATCTCCCGGTGCTGGCCGGTGGAAACCACCACGGGCCGCAGCCCCGGTGTTTCACGCAGCGCCGCGACCACCGGCGCGAGCTTGATCGCCTCGGGCCGGGTACCCATCAGGACCATCACGCGCTTCATCGCCGGGCCTCCCCGGGCGTGCGGTGGGTTCGCCTACCGGCCATGCATCACCCCGCAGGTATCGACCACGACCTTGCCCATCAGCCGGCCCGGGTCGATCGTCCGGAACGGCGCGTGCGCCACCAGGAACACAACGATGTCCGCCGAATCGAGCGCATCGTCGCAGCCGGTCAACGCCAGCCCCTCGACCGACCCGAGGTTCGGCTCGACGACGAGCAGCTCGCCCGCGTCGGCCTGCGCCAGCTCACGCGCGATCCGCAACGCCGGCGACTCCCGCAGGTCGTCGATGTCCGGCTTGTACGTCAGGCCCATCAGCGCGATCCGCGGCGACTTGAACCGCCCGGCATGCTCGAGCACCTGACGCACGACGTGGGCGGGCTTCGCGTCGTTTACCGCGCGTGCCGTGCGGATCAGCGGCGTCAGCTCCGGGCACTGGTGCACGAGGAACCACGGGTCGACCGCGATGCAGTGCCCGCCGACGCCGCACCCCGGCTGGAGCACGTTCACTCGCGGGTGCCGGTTCGCCAGATCGATCAGCTCGCGCACGTCCAGCCCCATCGTGTCGCACACCATCGACAGCTCGTTGGCGAACGCGATCTGCACGTCACGTGACGCGTTCTCCACCAGCTTGGCCGTCTCCGCCATCCGGCTGTGGCACAGCAGCAGCTCGCCGGTCACGAACGTGCGGTAGAACGCCGCGGCCGCGCGGGTCGAGGCCTCATCGACCCCGCCGATGATCCGGTCGTTCTCCACGACCTCGCGCAGGATCTTGCCCGGCAGCACACGCTCGGGCGCATGCGCGAACGACACCGCGCCGGGGTCCAGGCCGGCGAGCTCATTCACCTGTGCCGCGATCCGCTCGGTCGTGCCCGGCGGGCTGGTGGATTCCAGGACGACCAGATTGCCCGGCTTCACCACCGCCGCGAGCCGGCGCGTCGAGGCCTCGATGTACGACAGGTCCGGCCCGCGCTCGCGGGTCACCGGCGTCGGCACACACATGATGAAGACATCCGCCGGGGCCGGGTCCGCGTAGGCCTTCAGGTGGCCGGTCTGCACCGCCGCGTGGACGAGGATGTCCAGGTCCGGCTCGATGAAGTGGGTTCGGCCGGCGTTGATCGAGTCGACCACCGCGGGGTTCGTGTCGACGCCGCGGACGCAGTACCCCCGGGTCGCCAGGACCGCGGCCGTGGGCAGGCCGATGTAGCCCATCCCCAGAACGCAGATCGAATGGTCGGCGGCATGGCTCATGACAGGGTCGGCGGGGGCGGCAGGGCGGCTCTCTGCCCGGGGACGCGGATGATAGCGGATACGGCCTTTTCAGCCCGGAAACGGGTTCACGGGGCGATGTGGACAAGCGGTGGAGGGTCTGCAGGGGTAATGAAGGGGGTTCAGCGGGGTTTTTCCGTAGATTTTTTTGACTACGCCCGGAATGGGCTGGAAGTCGATCCGCGATTCGGTTAGCTTATCTAAGACGGGTAGGCATGGGGCCTACCTTGATCCACGGGACGGAACCCGTGGCCCACCCCGCCGATTAGGACCCCCCGGCCCGTGATGGATCGCGGCCTACCGGGCGCAACTCGCGTGTATGCGTCGATCAATCGTGGGATGAACATTGCCATCATCCTTAGCATCCGGGCCATAAGGCCCATCCCCTCCCACGACCATATTGACGCGGTATTTTCTGTTCCTTTTTCAGGAGTTTGCTATGTCTCGTAGAAACGTCAAGGGCTTCACGCTCATCGAACTGCTGGTGGTCATCTCGATCATCGCCCTGCTGATCGGCATCCTGCTGCCGGCGCTGGGTGCTGCCCGCCGGACCGCCCGCCGCATGCAGAACTCGACCCAGCTGCGCGGTCAGCACCAGGGCATGGTCACCTTTGCTAACTCCAACAAGGAGAAATTCCCCGGCTTGGATAGCAAGGGCAACATCATCGACAACACTCCGGAAGACACCGGCAGCTCCGGCATCGGTAGCTTCACCCAGGCCCGCTACTACATCATGCTGACCGGCGACTTCTTTACCCCCGAGTACGCGATCAGCCCCTCGGAGACCGCCAACGTCACCGAGTACGAAGAGAGCACAACGACGACCCCTAACGCGGTGGTCTTCAACGCCGGCTCCGGCGACAAGAACTACTCGTACGCCATGCTCCAGATCAGCGGCCCGGCGGGCAGCGTGCCCAATAACCAGCCCGGCCGTGCGGCCGAGTGGGGCCAGTCGCTGAACACCCAAGCCATCGTGGTCTCTGACCGCAACACGGGGTCGGGCCCGCAGGCCGCCAACATCAGCAGCATCCACACCTCCGAGGATGGTGACTGGAAGGGCAGCGTCCTCTGGAACGACAACCACGTCGCCTTCGAGCAGGACAACTTCTTCGAAACCCGTTACGGCAACGGCGCGCTGATGGTCGACAACAACAACGAGCCCATCGACGACCTGTTCAACAACAACAACGACCCGGACGGTGTGGCGGGTAACGACGCCCGTATGGTCTGCCTCGACCAGGGCCAGACCCACTCTGACGACAGCTGAGTCAGGTCGGTCTCCCCTCAGATGACTCGAATCACCGCGGCAGCCCCGGTTCACTCCGGGGCTGCTGCTTTTTCAAAGATGCACTATCCTTTCTCCCATGAGTCAAGTGATCGCTATCGTCGGCAGCTACGCCAAAGGGTTTTCCGGTTTCCGGAGCCCGATCCTGCGTCAGATCATCGAGGCCGGCTGGCAGGCCCACCTGATCTGCTCCGAACACGACGACGATGACCTGGCCAGCTTCAAGTCGATGGGGGTGACGTATCACGTCGCGCCGCTGAGCCGTACCGGTCTCAACCCGCTGGCGGACCTGAAGTACCAGCGATACCTGACCGGCTTGTTCCGTGAACTCCGCCCCGACATTGTCTTCTGCTACGCCCAGAAACCGGTCGTCTTCGGGGTCCCCGCCGCGCGCAAGGCGGGCGTTGGGCGGGTCTGTGCCCTCATGCCGGGTCTGGGCTATGCCTTCAGCGCCGGGGGGGGGCTGAAGAAGAAAATCGCGAGCGCGGCGGCACGGGGCCTCCACCGGCGTGCCAAGCCGCTGATCGACCACCTGTTCTTCGTGAACCCCCAGGACCAGGCCGACTTCCGTAGCCACGGGCTCATCGGTTCACAGGTCGAGGTCACGCTGCTGCCGGGCGAGGGGAAAGACCTCGCACACTTTGCGCGGCAGCCCTTCCCCAGCCAGGGCAAGATCCGATTCAGCCTGATTACCCGCCTGCTGGTCGACAAGGGGGTGCTGGACTTTGTGGAGGCCGCCCGCATCGTCAAGCAGACGCACCCCGAAGCGATCTTCGACGTTATCGGTGCCTACGACGAGTTGAACCCCGGCGGCGTCCGCCGCAAAGAGATGGAGCGCTGGGTCGATGAAGGGCTGATCGAGTATCACGGCAGCACGACGGACGTCCGCCCCTACCTGGCAGACTCGTGGGCGACGGTGCTTCCCACCACCTACCGAGAGGGGTTCCCCAATGTCCTGATGGAGGGGATGGCGCTGGGCCGGGCGGTGGTGACTTACCAGAACCCCGGCGCCTCACAGGCCGTGGACTCGCCACGGGAGATCGAGCCGGGGATGGGGCGGGGCAGCAACGGGTTCCTGCTCGCGCCCAAGCGCGTGGACCTGCTGGCGAAGTCGCTGCTGATGCTGATCGAGGAGGAGGGGTTGGCCGAAGCGATGGGCAACGCGGGCCGTGCGTTTGCAGAGTCGTACTTCGATGTGGCTAAAATTAACACACGGATCCTGCAGCAGATCGGTGTGCTTGCGTCCTGACCCGGAGCTGTCGCACGGACGGCGGTCGTAGCTTGCCCGCAAGATGAGACGGACACCGATCAGTCAATGACCTCGCGTTGGCTGTCGATGATGTTGCCGGTGTTGTTCCGGACATCATTGATGACGCGCCAGTCGTGCTCGTCCCGGTGGGTGTAGTCACCCGCATAGGTCAGAACGGTGTCGATGAGCGTGTCGCGGTCAGTTTCGAGCGGGGTGTCGTAGGTGAAGTGGGGTGCCGCGGCCCAGTCGAGGTCCTGCGCACCCATCCAGTCGAGCAGATCGTGTGCCACACCGTCTTTGTCGATGACCCAGTTGTTATGGACGTAGACCGAGCCGTTGGGGCTGTTGACGGTGTTGATGAGGTTCACCCAGTACTGTGGTCGGAAGTCATCGGGGCTGTCGGGGCCGAGGATGTAGACATTGCCGATGAAATCGATGTTGATGGTAGGTTCGTTCCCGGTGAAGGGATTGGGGTGCCCCAGTGTTCGGACGGGGTTGTAGACGACGTTGTTGACGAAGGCGAGGTTGAGCAGGGTCTTGCCGCCACTGGTAAGCGCAGGCAGGGAGTCTGCCCAGCCGGGCGTGCGGTCGCCGTTGTGGGCGAGCAGGCATTCGCGTACGACCACGGGGGGGTAGTTACTGGCGAAAAAGCCGTTGGGCACATCCCAGCCACAGATGAGCATGGCCTTGGAGTGCGCATAGATGCGATCGCCCTGGCTGCCGGTGTGGTAGGCCTCGTTCAGGCACTCGGCGAGGAGGCACCGGTAGACCTGGGTGCCCGGGCTCGCTGCGATATCCAGTGACTCGTCCAACGCCCAGAACAGAGAAAGGTGCACCAGTTGTGTGTCCGTTGCGTTGAAGACCTGGACGCAGTCGGCACCGTTGCCCAGCTGCGATTTGTCGCCCCGGCCTTCGCGGATGACCTGGCCCTGGTTGTTCACGGCGTCTTGGACGTTGTCGTCGCCCAGGCGGACGCGGAGGTGCTCGACCCCGGCGTCGCTGGTGTTGTGGATCTTGATCCCGAACCCGCGGACCGTGGCGCCCTCTTCGCTGTGGAGCGCCGTGAGACGGGTCCGGTTCTGCACGAGCAGCGCTATGTTGTCGTGGTGGTAGATATTGCCCGAGGCCATGATCGACACATTCGTCATCCCGACCGGGTTACTCAGCACATCCTCGAGCCCGGTGTCCGGGACGTGTTCGAGCGTTGTCACCGCGGTGGGGGTCACCCCGGTCCAGAGAATCGACGGGGGGGCCTCGAGCGCGTCCTCACGGATGAGATTGACGTGGAAGAGGTGGACGTGGTGTGCGCGGCGGTTGGCTTGAGAAAAGGTGTTCGCGGCGTTGCCGGTGACGATCAGGTTGGGTGCCGCACCCTCTCCGTAGGCGGCGATGATGGTCGGGCGTAGCGCGCCGGCTCCATGGGGGAGTTCTGCAAGCGATTCGACGGTGTAGGTGTGCCCGCGTTTGAGCAGCAGCCAGTCCGCGTTGTTGTCGCGGAGCCGGCTCAGGCCGATCTGTACTGAGGCGACGGGCCGATCGACGGAGGTCCCGTCGGCCGTGTTTTCGCCGTCGTGTGCCACAAAGATAAGCCGAGACTGTGCTTCGGGTGAAGGGGTGCGGACATCGCCGGACGCCGGGTCGGGGAGGGCGATCAGCATCAGCCCCATCGCGAGTGTAAGGCCGATCAGCCGCGCCGGTCTGAATCGATTTCTGAACATCTTCATCATCCCGCCGTTATCACGGTCCGTTCATACCCCCCGTGATGATCGGCCACTCCTGAGCACTTCTGAAGGGGCGTCGGTGGGCCGTGGCGTGGCCGTGTTATAGGGCGGTGGATTGCTCCGCGTTGTTGGGCCGCGCCGTCTGCGTGGAGTTTGCGGGTTATTGTGGGTGGGGTGTGATGTAATGTGCGCCGCATTTATCGGTCCGCTGAACTGGGGCGGCCGTTTTGCTGATGCATGATAGGCAGGACGATTCCGCCGGGCGGGATCTGAGTGAGGAGTCTGAGTTTGAAACGCGTAGCGCAACCCTTGTTGTTTTCCTTCGCTCTGGCCCTGCAGCCCTGTCTGGGCGTATCGGCACAGGACGCTGAGGCTGACGGCCAGACACCAGAAGCGACGCCGCAGCCGGTCGATGAGACGCCGCCCACCGACCCCGTGTCTGAGGCCGTGGCGTATGTTCCGGTGACGGTTCTTACGCCGGCCGAGCAGATCCTGACGCACGACTACGCCGACGCCCCGCGCTTGTATCCCGCCGACCCGACGCAATCTCCCGATGAACTGCCTGGCGAAATCGATGCCGAAAGTCAGGGGGTACTATTGGTCACCGAGTGGGCATCGGCGCCAGCCGCGGAGGACCATGGGGTTCTTGTGCTGGGGCTGCACGCACGGTCGGAAAAGGCCGCGTTCCCAGTCGTCTGGGCGAGTGTCAACGGCGGTGTCTGGGTGCCCCTAGAACCATTGGACGATCTTCATTCAGGCGATACGCAGGAGGCCCAGGCCCCGGCTCGTGGCTTCATGATGGTGCTGCATGCGCGCGATTTTGTGGATGCTGAGCAGATCGAGGTCAGGCTGCTGGCGGTGACGGCCGCAGGTGAGCGGTACCCGGCCGAGTCCTTCGTGACCCACCACCGCGCGCGTGCCAGCAGGACGACGCAGGACGACGAGTTGGAAGTCATCGAGATTAATCCACCTGCGCCTTTGATGGTGGAGTTGGACGAGCCGGTTCCGCCGCTCCCCCCGGCCCCACACTACGCGGAAACGGGTGGCGTTACGCCTTCGACCGGGGGTGTCACGGTTGTTAGCGGCAGCGGTGGTGGTGGCGGCGGTGGGGGCGGTGTCGCGACGTTCGGAGGGGGGGGCGGCTCCGGCGGCAGTGGTGGCAGTGGCGGCAGCGGGGGAGCCGGCTCGGGCGGTGGGGCTGCGCCCGCATCTAGCCCACCGGTCAGCTACGGCAACGGCAGCATGAGTCATGGGAGCAACCCCGACGCGCCTCAGGCCGACCCACTAACCCCGCCCGACGCGTCCACGACCGCGGTCGCGCTCAACGCGACATCCTCCGGGGTTTACGGCCGTGTCGTCGGCAGTGTCATCGTGCTCTGCGGGGTCGATGCCGTCGCCTGGGAAGGAGAGGGCAGCGTCGAGGTTCTCTATGGCGAGCCGACCATCGGCGACCTTGCGGTCCCGCTCACACATGCTGCCGGACACATGCAACTGGTTGAGTACCTCGGCGGCGGCGTCTTTAGCGCGATCCCCGAAGCTGCCCGGGCGAATCCAAACAGCTACATCCTGCTCCGTGCCGGGCTGGGCGACGTCTCGATCCGGATCTGGTCCAGGACCGATAACGGGCTTTCCCCCTTCCGCGGCGTGATCCAATGGGACGCCCTGGTCACCCAGACCTACGACCCCGCGATCCTCATCGACTGATCCTGAAGCGTGTCCTTCCAGCGCGATCGCGGGCAACATGCCCGTGCGGAGGTCAGGTCGGGTTGCCCGGCAGCCCAAGGCGCTGGCGGACACCGGCAAAGTAGTCGCCCCAGATCCGCTCGCGGTGGGCTTCGAGCCGGTCGACGTAATAGTCCGCGGCGCGGGCGAAATTCCGGCGTGACTGCTCGTGCATCTGCACGGGGTCGTCGAGAAGGGTAATGATGCGCTGGGCGAGTTGGGTATCGTCGTTCTTCGCGAAGATGAAACGAGGGTCGATGAGTTCCGGTGTTCCGCCGGCCGGCGTACAGATGCAGGGCAGCGCGCGGCTCATCGCCTCGATCACGGCGCGGGGCAGCCCCTCCTGTCGGCTGGGATGGATGTACATGTCCAGCGAATCGAGCCACGCGAGCACGGGTTCGCCGCTGGCTATGGAGCCCATCGGACGGATGCGGTCGGCGACACCGTGTGCAGCTGCACATTGCAACGCCACGTCTGGTGCGCCTCCGCCCAGGATCTCGAACACGACGTCGATGCCCTGTTGCCTGAGCTGGCCGACCGCGCGGATCGCGGTCTCCCAGCCCTTGATGCGGTGGGCCAGGGAACCGATCTGACCGAGGCGCAGCGGTTTGGGGGGTTCCTGCTGCCGGGCGAGGCGCTGGTCAAGCAGCTGCTCGGGCGGGCGGAGCAGCTCGACGTTTGAGGCGCTCTCGCTTGGTGCTTGGGTTGGATATCGCTTCTGCAGGAACGAGCCGGTGACGTAAACCGCCAAGTCCAGTCGCCTGACCAGGCGACGCAGGCGGTAACGCTCGCGGATGGCCATCGCCTTGCCCGAGAGACGGCCGTAGTTCCACATCGCGTCCCAAGGGCAGGCAACGATCTCGCCGGCCAACGGCTTGCCCTGCTTCAACGCGATCTCAGCGGTCAGATGGCCGATGAAGCTGGGGATCCGGGCGATGACGGCATCAGCGCTACGGACCTGCTCCTCGAGGATCGGCTTGACCGCACGCCAGCCGCGCTCGAACCGGTGGTAGGGCGACCGCTCGACGAGCTCGAACGAGACATCGGGGTGGGAGACGGTGTCGAGGGACGAGGGGTCCTTGAAGTGCGCGGCATCGGCCCGACGGGCGACAACCTGGATGTGGTCCACATGAGGCAGGAAGCGACGCCATGTCGTCGCCGTGATATTGCCCGCGGATCGGCAGGTGCCTTTGTGCTCAAGGAACGGGCTGTCGTGAACAAAGAGCAGCTTCATGCCGCGCCCCGGCCCCCGTATTGCTCGGCGAAACGGCGTTCCCACGCTGCTTGTGCGGCCTTGAGCCGGTCGTACATCGGGTCGCAAACGGCGATGACCCGCGGGTCCTCCGGCGGGGCTTGTTCCTTGCCAATGGATTTATCGAAGACCGTCGCGACGGAGCCGGGATCGAACGCGATGCCGAGGAAGCGGCAGATGCGGCCGAATTGTTCAATGGGTTCGGTAACGAGTTGCTCGTAGCAGACGGGGAGGACGTCGGCCCGCTGGTCCAACCCCTGGTCGAAGTACGACGCGTTCCGGACCCACCACTTCAGCGAAGCCGCGTCGCGCTCGGAGATATCGTCGTGGTAGGTCTCGTGGAGCATCTGCATCGCGTCCTCGGAGATGCCTTCGTGCCGCCAGCCCCAGTCCGTTACTTGTCCCGTGAGCAGGTCGCCGTAGACTTGTTTCCACTGCCCCTTCCAGATCGTAACGTTGGAGTTGGTGACATCACGCCAGTAGCGGTAAATCCAGATCGCCTTGCCGTCGCCGTGCTCGGCGAGCATCTCGGACGCGAGGTGGGAGTCGCAGATCGGCTTAAAGAGCACGACCTGTGCCGAGGACTCCTCGACGAGCCGACGACGCACCGCCGCGCCCAGCGTCCGCATGTCCCTGCCGAACGCCGCCCGGTCCGTCTCATGGAAGCAGTCGACCGGCATCATCTGATCAAGGATCCGCCCCAGCATAGTGGTCCCGGACCGCTGACAGCCGACGATTAGTACCGGTGTTGACGACGCCACGGCGGGCTGCCCTGCCCGCCACGCACGCTTGCGCGATGCCAGGACCCGGCGGTCGCGGCGGCGTTTGAGGTAGCGCTTCAGGCGGGTGATCGGGGAACTCGGAGGCATGGGCATTCTCGCTGACAAACAGCCGGCTGGGATTGTAGGGGCTCAGCGGCTCACCGGCAGCGGATTCACCATCGGCTCCCCGGCACGCCCCGCATACACCGCGTACAACCGGTCAGCGCAGGTTTCCATGCGGAACGCCTCGGGCAGCATAGGGACTCGCGTCGAATCTACGGGGTGCGGCCCGGACCGGAGGATGGCCTTTGCGAGCGCTCCGGGGTCTTCAGTGGGGATCACCGTCAGCCCCTCGCACAATGCTTCGATCTCGCGAACACCCGGAAGGTCCGATGCGACGACACGCGTGCCCGCCGCTAGAGACTCGAGCACCACGCCCGGTAGACCCTCGCGGCGCGAAGGGAGGATGCTCAGGTCCGACTGCGCGAGCAGGTCGGGGACATCCTCGCGCAGCCCCATGAAGCGGATGTGCTCAAGGACGCCGGCCCGCTTGGCCTGTTGCCTGACATCGTCCTGCAGGTCGCCGTTGCCCACGAACAGGAAGACGAACCGCCGGGCGTCTTCGCCGAGCTTCGCGATCGCGTCGAGGGTGACGTTGTGCGCCTTGGCTTCAACGAACCGGCCGACCTGGGTCACAATGATCGCGTCGTGGGGGATCGACCATTGGGCGCGTAACGCCGCGTCGGCCCGGCGGTGGCGCGGGAAGCTGTCGGCGTCGAACCCGTTGTAGAGCACCTGTGCACGGGGGTCGCGTTTCCAGTCCGGGCCAAGTCCGCCATCCATCGCGCCATAAGACACGGCGAGGATATCGGTCGCGTAGCGCCGGATCAGCCGGCGCATCATCCCCTGGTAAGCCCTGCGGGGGAGCGAGCCGCGTCGGCCGTCGGAGCTGCTCCGGAAGTGCACGACCCGGCGACGGATGCCCGCGGTCCACGCGAGCAGCACGATGAGCCCCGAGGTGAGGTGGATATGGCTGTGGACAATGTCCGGCCGCCGCGAACGCAGCAGCTTGCGGAAGCCGAGTACAAACCGCGGGAACGATCCCTTGAGAGCGCAGACATCGACCGTCGACCCCGCAGCGATGACACGCTGGTTGAGCGCCCCCTCGCCCGGGGTCATCACGCAGAAGTCGAAGTGTACGCCACGCTCGGCCATCGCCGGCATCAGATCGACGGTCCGCATCTCCGCACCGCCACGGTCCATCCGTCCAAAGATGTGCATCACTCGGATGGGCGTCGTGTCGGTCATCGCGGCGGGTGGTCTTCGTGGTGGATCGGGACAAACGACTTGGATTCACCGAACGTTTGGGTCATCAGCCAGCTCACGACCCAGAGGTGGACGAGCTGTGGCAGCAGCACGTTGGTGTGGTCGCGGATACTGATGATGATCAGCACCACGCCGCCGAACATCACGATCAGCGAGCCCGTGGAGGGCGCGCGCTGGAACCGGCGCACCAGCCAGCGCAGTACCAGCCCGATCACAAACATCTGGACGATGACGCCCGGCAGCCCGAAGTTCAGGTACCCCTCCGCCGCAAAGTTGTAGCCCTTGCCCGACGACTGGGGGCCCCAATAGGTCGTCGTGACCCAGTCCGACGGCTGCATTTTGCCAAGCCCGTTGCGGTAAGCGATCCCCTGGGCGAATGGGATCACGTGGATCGATGAGTCCACCCACGACATCCCACGCCAGTACGGCTCCGTCCCGGGGACCTCGTGGACGGTGATGTTCAGCGTGACGAACGAGGTCCCCAACTCATAGAGCATCGAGTACCACTTGACCTCGTCGCTCTTGCTCTGGATGTACTGGTAGTCTCTGACCATGGTGCCCGGCGAGAAACCCGAGGTGTTCCGTACAAACGCGAGCGCCGAGAAGACGAACAGTACGCTGACGCCGATGGTCGCGAGATAGCGGAACTTGATCGGCCGGATGACATAGTGATAGATAATCATCGCGGGCAGGAGGATGCGGACGACCCCGCCCCGGTCGCCTTCAAGCAGGAGGATCACCACCCAGCCACACCAGACCACCATGAAGAACGGGGAGTAGAAGAGCTTCCGGTCGCGGATCACGCCGTAGCCGAAGCAAAGCATGGTTCCGATCACGGAGATGGGGATGCTTACAGCCATGATCGTCTTGATCACGTAGGAGTCGGTGTAGCGGGAGACGTTCTGGACCGCGTCGTAGCCGTGGTTCATCACGGTCTCAAAGCCGATGCCTGCCAGCCCCACGAAGTGCAGCACGATGCCCGTGCACAGCAGCGAGAGGCCCACGAAGCCCCAGCCCGACTTGGGGATGGCGATCTGTGTGGCATAGGCGGGCGTGCTGCGGTTGCCGTGCCCGGCGACCTCGTAGGCGAGGAGGAACGAGGCGAGCCCGACCGTGACCACCATCAGGGAGTCACCCATCGCGTCGGAAAAGTAGATCACACGCTCGGAAAAGGGCACGGCACCCAGCCAGAGGAACGAGATATAGCCCCAGTTGATCACGGTGTAGACAAGCGTAAAGAGCACGTCCGGCGCGATGAGCGCCTTGGGCCCCGCCCGCAGCATCCGGTAGCAGAGGTGGGTGATTGCGAGGGTAAAGTAGACTAGGTGGAATAGGCCCAGCGCTTCCATGCCGGGCCCGGTGAGGTAGCGGCACGCGATCGCGGCCGGGATGAACAGCAGCACCCAGATGGCGTAGAACCACGACCGCCGCGACAGGCGATCGGTCACAAAGAGCAGCCCGGCCAGGGCTCTGGGTTGTCCTTGGAGTTGGTGCATCGTCTCCGGCGGCGGGGCGGGCGGGGAACCTGCCCGGGATCGTTTAGGGATGGTCGTTCTCGTCCAGCCCAAAGTGCTCCATCAGCTTGTGCTTCAGCACGTCTCGGGGCAGTGATCTTACATGCAGGGCCCTATCCCGGCATTTGGCCCGGTACTCTTCTATCGGCCGGATCACACGCGCGGGTATGCCGGCCGCGACGGAATTTGGTGGGACCTCGCCGACCACCACCGAGCCCGTGCCTATCACACAGTTGTCGCCGATCACCGCTCCCGGAAGCAGCGTCACCCGTGCCCCGATAAACACGTTGTTCCCGATCGTGACCGGGTCGAAGATGTCCGCGTCGGGCGACTCTTGTCGGATCGCCCAGACCCCTCCGTCGTGGGTCAGAATCAAAACACCGTCGCTGATCGAAACGCGGTCCCCGATCGTGATGAGGTAGGGCTCGGTGCCGAAGTGGACACGCCCGAGGAATCGGCAGCGCTCGCCCACGCGGACTCCCAGCGAGCGCGCGTATCCCACCGGGTCGGTCCGCCGGCGATATGCCCGCCGCGGCCAAGTCAGCAGTCGTCTGAGCTTCGCGGGCAGGCCCACGGTCCACCTCCGAGTTACACGGCGATCCCGCCGCGGTGCTTAACCGATCAAGACACCACATCGGCCTGATCGTCCAGCCACTGCTGGAACATGAGGATAGCCCATAACTCGTCCTGGCCCCGGCGGATACCAGACTGGTGCTGGTCCCACACCCGCCGGACATAGGACGGGTTGAACAGCCCCTGGTCCGACAGCCGTTGCCTGCCGAGCAGATGGTCGGCCCAGTCACGAAGTTCGTCGCGCAGCCAACGCCCGATCGGGATCGAGAACCCCTTCTTGGGCCGGTCGATGATCTCGCGAGGCACGTGCCGGTAGAGCAGTTGTCGCAGCGGCCACTTGCCCTTGCCGTCGCGGATGAGCATCGAGCTGGGCAGCGACCAGCCGAACGCCATCAGCCGGTGATCGAGCATCGGTGAGCGTGTCTCCAGCGACACGGCCATACTCGCGCGGTCGACCTTAACGGTCGAGTCGTCGGCGATGAACTCGACCACGTCGCGGAGCATCATCCACTTGACCCGGTCGTCTTGCGCGCCGGGCCGGGCCGGGCCTGGCTCATGCGCGTCGAACGCCAGCATCCGTTCGGGGCGTCGGCAGGCCGTCATGAGTGCCCGGTGTGTGTAGCCGAAGTGTTGGGCATCAAGCAGGTCGATGCCCTTGATGAGCTTGTTGAGCGGGGGTGAGAGACGTGTGCTCGGCCGGAGCGTGCAGGCGGCGGCGGACGCGGGGGCCGCGAGGGCCTCCATCAGCCGGGCCGCGGGGTGGCGCAGCAGGCGAGGCACGGCGAGGAGCCTGGCGCTCTTCGGGGCCAGCGTGTAGTGTGGGTAGCCGGCGAACCCCTCGTCGCCGCCGTCGCCCGTCAGCGCGACGGTGACATGTTCCCTGGCGAGTTTGGACACCAGGTACGTCGGGATCTGCGAAGCATCGGCAAAGGGCTCGCAGAACATCCGCGGCAGCAGCGGCAGCACGTCCAGCGCGTCCTGCCCGGTCAACTGGAACTCGGTGTGATCGGTCTTGAGGTGGTCCGCCACCAGCCGCGCGTGACCGGACTCATCGAACCGCTTGTCATCGAACCCGATCGTGAAGGTCCGCACGGGTGTTGAAGACAGGGCCTGCAACTCGGCGACTACGAGCGACGAGTCGATCCCCCCCGAGAGGAACGCCCCCAGCGGGACGTCCGCGATCATGCGCTCTTCGACCGCCAGCCGGAGGTGCGCTTCGAGCTGGTCCAGCGCCTCCTCTTCGGTGTGATGATCGAGGTCGAACGGGGGTGCTTCGTACATGTCCTGTGGGGACCAGAAGCGGATGCAGGCGCGGCCGAAACCCGCCTCATCGGGCGCCTTAGCGCAGTCCCCGGCGTCGAGGGTGATCACGCTGCCCGGCGCAACCTTGTAGACATCGCGGTAGATCGCACGCAGCCCGCCGACACAGCGGCGGCGCAGATACCGGCAGAGCACATCGCGATTAATCTCCCGCTTGAACCGCGGGTGCTGCGCGAGGGCCTTGAGCTCAGACCCGAACACCACGCCCCCGCCTGGGAGCCAGCCGAGGTAGACCGGCTTCTTACCGAACCGGTCGCGGGCGAGTGTGAGTGAGCGTTCGCGCCGGTCCCACAGCGCGATGGCGAACATCCCGGCACAGCGCTCGAGCGCGCGCATGATGCCCCAGCGTTCGATCGCTTCGAGGAGCACCTCGGTGTCGGAGTGACCCCGCCAGTCCACGGGGTGCTCGGCCTGGAGCCGGTCTCGCAGCTTGGTGAAGTTGTACACCTCGCCGTTGTACGCAATGACGTAGCGCCCGCTGTGGGAGACCATCGGCTGGTGGCCGGCCGGGGACAGGTCGATGATGGCGAGGCGTTGCTGGCTGACGGCGTAGCCCGGGCCGTCGTCGTGCCAGACCCCGTCACTGTCGGGCCCGCGGTGGCGGATGGCCGCACCCATGCGGCGCGCGATCTCCTGGAGTGGCGCATCGGGCCGGCGGTCGGGTTGGAAGAGGCCAGCGATGCCGCACATAGGAGTAGCTCAGCCCGTTGCGGGTGCGTTCAGCCGGATGCCCGTAAGTTGGGCCAGAAGTTCGTGGTCATCGCGGAGCTGTTTGGTGATCTGCGCCGCAAGCTCGGCCGGGATCTCATCCGGGCGATGGTATGTCGTGTTGGTTTCCTTGGCCAGCATCAGCATCCGCTTGGCGGCCCGGCGGATCGGGTTGCCCCGGCCGAGCGGGTTCACGCGCGAGAGGGCGTGGTAGCCCCGGTCCAGCAACCTCCCGGCGAGCCGGCTTCGGTTCTGGTGCGCCGCGTTCGACCGGGCAAACTCGGTCCGGCCGTCATCAGCCACGCCGAGGAACGACAGAGTCTGCAGGTACCACTTGCGGTTGTCTGCAATAAAGTCCTCGAACTTGATGAACAGGACCCGGTCCCGCGGGACCTGCGCGAGTAACCGATCCACCTGCGCCCCAAAGCTCGCCGCTGCCTCGTAGTCCAGCAGCATCGGGTGGGGGCAGCCAGAGGGGATGTGCCGGCCCTGCCGGCGGTCGGCCTGCAGCGCCCAAGCCTTGGCGAATTCCTTCTCGTTCTCCATCAGGCTGTACAGCAGCTGGTTGTGCCACGAACGCAGGAAGGGGATCGGCTCGCGGACCATGACGATGAACCTGGCGTCGGGGTGGTGCTCGAGCACGTTGGCGACCGCCACCTCGGAACGGATGTAGTGGATCGATGCCTCACCCACGGCTTCGTGTTGGTCGCCCGCGTCATCGAAGAGCGCGAGGTATTCGGCGTGCGTCTTGAAGCGTCCGATCCTGGGGTGGTCGGTATTGTAATAGTGGGGCTCTTTATGCACAGGCATAAAGATGCGCGGGTGGGCGCGGAGGTAGTCGCTCAGGGAGGTGGTGCCGCATTTGGGGGCGCCGACGATAAAGAAGTTGGGGTGGCGCATCATCAGGGCTCGGGCTCGGGGTCCGTGGGCGTATCGTGCCCGGCGTTGTCTTGTGTTTCGTCGAGCAGATCGGGGTCCGGCTTGATCGGGAGGGGCAATAACGTTGGGTTGAGCCGCAGCTTGAGGGTGGTGTACGCCAGCATCAGCACGTTCCATAGCGTCTGTCCGACCGCGACGGAGACCGCCGCTCCCTCCGCCCCATAGCGCGGAATCAGGATAAAGCACAACACCACGTTGGTGACGGCCGAGATCACGAGGATCACGCAGGCCTGGTTCTGCTTGTTGCACATCTTCATGATCGAACCGACCGAGCCGGACAGCGCGTTTATGGCCTGGCCCGTGAGGAGGATTAGCAGAACCTTGTAGCCCGCGTCGTACCCCTCGCCGAATAGCGCGAGGCCCAGCCTGCCCAGCAGAACCATGCCGACCAGTGCCGTGGTCGTGAGCAGGAACATCCACTTCGCGGCGTCGCGCAACGCGGACTGTAGATCGGAGTACTTCCCGCTGTGGAAGAGCTGCGCGATCAGCGGGTTGAGCACAGTATTGGCTGCCTGCAACGCGAACGCTACCAGCAACGACAGCCGGACCGCCGCCCCGTAGACCGCAACCTCCTCGGCGGGCTTGTACTCGCCCAGACAGACGACCGTGAACTCCGCGACCGCGGTCGAGAACCCGGTCATGAGTAGTAGCGGCATCGACACCCGCATCACCTCGCCCACCGGGTACTCGGGCTGGACCCCGGCGGCTTCACTCGGCTGCGCGCGGTAGAGCACGAATGCCCCGGCCGCGAGTGCCGTGGTCGACGCCGCCGCAAAAAGCAGCGCGATGTGCGTCGCGGTCACGCTGCTAAACGCAAAGTAAAGCACCAGCGTGCCCGCCAGCATCAGCGACGGGCGGATGACCATATCCGGCAGTTCCGCCCAGACCACCCGCTTGAGCGAGACCATCGCAGCGCGGCGAATGAAAGACAGCGTGAACGCGGGCAGCGCCAGCAGCATCACCAGCAGTGTCGCCTGTTTGTCCGACAACCCGCCGGTGGGGAGTAGCAGGTAAGCCAGCGTCCCTGACCCGAGGATCAGCGCGAGTACCAGCGGCGCGGCGAACCCGAGGCGCAGCGTCCCGCGGTACTGGCCTGCCCTGCCCTGGGACAGCATCACGGGCAGGAACCGGGGCAGCGAGCTGTCGATCCCCAGGCGCGCGACGATCGCGAGCAGGGCGACCGCGCTCATCGCGTACAGGTAGAGCCCGAATTGTTCCTTACCCACCGTGCGGGCAATCAAGACCTGGCTTGCCATCGCGAGCCCCGCGCCGAGGACACGGATCGCCAGCCCGGCGGAGGAACTCATGAGGATGTAGCGTCGGTTGCTCATGACATCGTAGCCGCGGCCCGCGGCCGTATGCCAGGCGTAGGCTCAGTGCTTGCCGCCGGGACCGAGATGTATGTGCTTGCGCAAGAGGTCGGACTCGGGCTCGGGCAGCCCCCTGAACCACTTGCCCAGGTCGATCCCGCCCGGGGCGATGATGGCCCAGGCCGTGACAAAGATGATCTTCAGGTCGAGCAGCATCCCCTGGTGTTCACCGTACCACAGCTCCACCTCGCCCTTGTAAGGGAGGATATCCTCGCGGTAGCAGTCATGGAGGTCTTTGCCCATCTCGCCCGCCTCGGTCACGATCGCCTCCTCGTCGCGGAAGACGATCGAGCCGATACCGGTGATCCCCGGCTGAGTCTGGACGATATGTTGCTGGATGTCTTCGGGGTAGTCGTAGAACCCGCGTGGGACCAGGGGACGCCAGCCGACGATGCTCATGTCGCCCTTGAGCACGTTGAGGATCTGGGGCAGCTCGTTGAGCTTGGTCATACGCAGGACCCGGCCGACGGGGAGGACGCGCGGGTCGCCGCGGACGGTGATGTCTTTGTTGCCGGTGAACTCGCTGCCGACCCGCATGGTCACAAACTTGAACACCCTGAAGCGTTCGCCCTTGTAACCGATCCGTTCCTGGAGATACCACACGTTGCCTTCGCCCGTCAGCCGTAGGACGAGGATGACGATGAGGAACGGGATCGCCAGGAAGCTCAGGGCAATCAGGGCTACCAGGATGTCGAACAGTCGCTTCATAGTTCACCAGTGAGCCGGGCAGGATAGCAGACCCGTGGGCGGCGATGGGGTCACCTGCTAACCATCGGCGGATCGGGCCCCGGGGTCGAGCCGACCGGGTAAGGGCCGTCTCGGATCGGACCGAAGATACCCGCTAGACTGTCCCCCCCGGGGGCCGAACTACCCCAAGCGAGGCGGACCGATGCCCGAGACCCAGAAGCTGACGAGTTATGCGGACGTCCTGCGTTCGCTCGGCCGAGACGACACCGTGCCCGACCGGCCGGTCGTCTGTATCCAGGGCCTGGGCCACGTCGGGTCGGCGATGGCCGCTGCCGTCGCGAACGCGAAGGACGACGCCGGCCAGCCGCGCTACAACGTCGTGGGGGTCGAGCTGGACAACTCGGTCTCGCTCCAGAAGATCGACGCGATCAACGCCGGCGAACTGCCGGTCGCCTGTACGGACCAGAAGTTCGCCGACGCCGTCAAGGCCTGCCACGACGCGGGCAACCTGGTCGCGACCTCGAACCCCGAGGCCTACGCCCTCGCCGACGTTGTTGTCGTCGATGTGCCGTTCGATATCGATGACATCTACGGGACGCCGAAGCTGCCTTGGGGCGGCTTCCGCGCCGCGATCCAGACGATCGGCCGGCACGTCCGTCCGGGCGCGCTGGTGCTCGTCGAGACGACCGTGCCGCCCGGCACGTGCGAGCACGTCGTCGCGCCCGACCTTGCCGCTTGCATGCGCGAACGCGGACTGGCGGAGGACGCGGTCCTGCTGGCGCATTCCTACGAGCGCGTGATGCCCGGGCCGGACTACTTCGAGTCGATCATCCGCTTCTGGCGGGTGTTCGCGGGCCACACCGAGCAGGCCGGCGACGTGGCCGAGCAGTTCCTCGAGAGCGTGCTGGACACGACCAACTTCCCGATGACCCGCCTGGCGAAGACCACGGCCTCGGAGACGGCGAAGGTGCTGGAGAACAGCTACCGCGCGGTGACGATCGCGTTCGCCGAGGAGTGGGGCCGGTTCTCCGAGTCGGTCGGGATCGACCTGTTCGAGATCGTCAACGCGATCCGCGTCCGCCCGACCCACAGCAACATGCGCCAGCCGGGCTTCGGCGTCGGCGGCTACTGCCTGACCAAGGACCCGCTGATGGCCAAGCTGGCGGCCAAGGACCTGTTCAAGCTCGATGGGCTGGACTTCCCGTTCTGCTCGCAGGCGGTGCAGATCAACGGCGTGATGCCGCTGGTCTCGCTGGACTATGTCGACAAAGCGCTGGGCGGGCTCAAGGGCAAGAAAGTCCTGCTCCTGGGCGTCAGCTACCGGTCGGACGTCGGCGACACGCGCTACTCCCCCTCGGAGGTCTTCCTCCGCGAGGTGGTCAAACGCGGCGCGACGGTCGACTGCCACGACCCGCTGGTCTCGCACTGGCACGAGATGGGCACCGACCTGCCCCAAGCGATCCCGTCCCCCGCGGGCTACGACGCGGTCGTGTTCGGCGTGAACCACAAGGAATACTGCGAACTGGACCTCGCCTCCTGGCTGGACGGCGCGACGCCGCTGGTGTTCGACGCGAACTGCGTGCTCTCCGACGCCCAGCGACAGGCCGCCGCCGACGCGGGCTGCAAGGTCCAGAGCATCGGCCGCGGCGAAGCCTAACCCGCGCAACCCCTCACCCGCTCATCACGAGAACGCATCGGAACGCAACCCATGAAGATCATCATCACCGGCGGTGCCGGGTTCATCGGCGGCCACCTCGCGAAACGCCTGCTCGAACACGACGGCGTGAAGGTTGACCTGCTCGACAACTTCTCCCGCGCCGTCCACGACCCGTTCCTGGATGAACTCAAGCAGAACCCCAGCGTCCGCCTGATCGAACGCGACCTGCTGGTGCACGGCTCGCTCGACGACCTGGACGACGACTACACCCACGTCGTGCACTTCGCCGCGATCGTCGGCGTCGCCCACGTCCTCAAGAAGCCCTACGAGGTCCTCCGCAAGAACGAGGCGATGACCTTCTCGGCCCTCGACCTCGCGCACCGCCAGAAGAACCTCCAGCGATTCGTCTTCGCGTCCACCAGCGAGATCGTCGCCGGCACGCTGCTGCAGTACGGCATCGATGTGCCCACGCCCGAGACTACGCCGATCTGCATGCCCGACCCGGCGGACGTCCGCCACACCTACCTGCTGTCCAAGCTCTACGGCGAGGCGCTGTGCCACCACTCCGGCCTGCCGTTCACCTGCGTCCGGCCGCACAACGTCTACGGCCCGCGGATGGGGCTGGTCCACGTCGTCCCCGAGTTGGCCAAGAAGATCCTCGCGCTGCCCGAGGGCGGCGACCTGGAGGTCTTCTCCCCCGAGCACAAGCGGTCGTTCTGCTACGTCGACGACGCGACGCAGATCATCAGCAAGCTCATGCTCGGTGAAGACGAGGCCTGCCAGGGCGTCTTCAACCTCGGCACCCAGGAGCCGGAGGTCACGATCCGCGAGGTCGCGCAGACGGTTGTCGATGTCATCGGCAAGCCGGTGAACCTCGTCGACGGCCCGACCACGCCCGGCTCGCCGACCCGCCGAGCCCCCGACATGAGCAAGACCACCGCGGCCTGCGGCTACCAGTCGCAGGTCTCGCTGCACGACGGCATCGCCAAGACGCTGGCCTGGTACGACGAGCACGTCTTCGCCGGCAAGGGCCCGTCGGCGGTGTGATCCGCCCCGGCCGTAGCCCGGGCCAGCCGTGTTTCACCACGGCCCGATCGCGCAGTAGCCGCATCGCAGAAGGTGCACCGGAGTCACCGGCGGCACCCGCAGACCCCGGAGCGTCAGGGGGTGCCGGGCCCCGCTTTCATCTGGGTGGCCGGGACCCCGCAGACGGCGGCGCGCGCCGGGACGTCGCGGATCACCACGGCACCTGCGGCCACAATCGCCTCCAGGCCGATCTTGATGTTCTGGATCACGGTCGCGCCGGTCCCCAGGTGGCACGTCTGCCCGACCGAGACGGTCCCGCTCAGGGTCACCCCCGGTGCCAGGTGCGTGTGGGCACCGATGACACAGTCGTGATCGACCGAACAGCGTGTGTTCAGGATCGTGTTGGCCCCGATCAGCGCGCTGGACTGGACGACCGCCCCGGACATGATCTGCGCGCCCTGCGCGATCTCGGCGGAGTTGGCGACCACCGCGGTCGGGTGGATCACGGTCGCAAAACGGTAGCCGCAGTACTTGAACCGGTGGAAGACCTCTTTCCGGGCCTGGGGGCGGGCGACCGAACCGACCCCGTTGACCAGTTCCACCGAGTCCGGCGAGCACTGCATGATCAGATCGTCCGAGCCACGGACCTCTGCGCCGCCGATCGTCTTGCCGTGGTGCCCCTCGGAGTCGTCGGTAACAAAGAGGATGTGCCTGCCCAGCATCCGCAGGGTGTTGATCAGGACCTTGCCGTGCCCGCCCGCACCGATGACGATGACCGGCGGGGCGTCGTTTGTCATCAGGCGTGGTGGGACATAGGCCATGCTCACTCCTTGGCGTTCGGCCGGCGGCGGTCCTAGAGCCCCGCGCTGCTGGGCAGGTTGATGACCCGCTGGGCCATGTCTTCGGTGACCGGCAGGGGCATCCGCGGGCAGCCGGCGTACATGGGGAGCTGGTGCATCGGACGCCAGATCGGGCGCGCCAGGAAGCCCGCATCGACCAGGGCGTTCAGCAGGTCATCGCGCTGCGGGACCAGTGCCCGATCCACCACCAGCGAGCTGAACCAGTAGTTGCTCCGCGTCCCCTCGGGCTCGGGCAGGATATACATCCCGTCGACATCGGCGAACGCATCGATGTACCGCTGCGCGAGCTGCCGCTTCTGCTCCAGTAGGCCCCCGAGTTGCTCCATCTGGGCGCATCCCAACGCGGCGTTGAGGTTGGGCATGCGGTAGTTGTAGCCCAGCTCGTCGTGGATGTACTCGAAGCGGTGGGGCAGCTTGGCGGTTGTGGTCACGTGCTTGGCCCAGCGCCCCAGCTCGTCATCGTCGGTCAGGATCATGCCGCCGCCGCCGGTGGTGATGATCTTGTTGCCGTTGAAGCTGATGAGCCCGACCTTCGCGAACGTGCCGGTGTGCTTGCCGTTGTAGAGCGACCCTAGCGACTCGGCGGCATCCTCCACGAAGGCGATGTTGTGCTTCCGGCAGAGGGACTCGATGCCGGGCAGGTCGAACGGGTGGCCGAAGGCGTGCATACCGACCAGCGCGGCGATGCGCCGGCCGGTCTGCTTGTTGTAGCAGTACCCGTCCTCCCGCTGCTCGGTGAGGGTCTCGAGGTAGGCCCCGATCGCCCCCGGGTCGACCCCGAGTGTCGTGGGGGCCACATCCACGAAGTGCGGTGTCGCGTCGCAGTACCGGATCGCGTTCGCGGTCGCGACGAAGGTCAGCGACGGGCTGAGCACCTCGTCGCCGGGCTCGACGCCGACCATGCGCAGCGCGATATGCAGCCCCGAGGTCCCGTTGCTGACCGCGACAGCGTGTTTCGCCCCGGTATAGCGGGCCAGATCCTCCTCGAAGCGCGTGACGTAGCTGCCGACCGAGGAGACCCAGCCGGTGTCGATGCATTCTTTGACGTAGTTCCAGCAGTTCCCGCCGAAGGTCGGGATGTGCAGCGGCACGGGTCGGTCGGTCTGTCGGATGACCCGGTCCAGCGTGTGGATGATGGTCTCGGCGGTGGTGAGTTCGGTTGGCATCAGGGCGATCGTTCGGGGGGGGCGGTGCGGGTGTGTTTGGGTGCGCCGGGCGAACAGATAGTCTACTGTCTCTGCCGGGCTACCCCAGCCGGGTGAGCAGCGGCGTCGGGTCCTCCAGGGTCTGAAAGACCAGTTCCCCCCCGGCCGCGCGGAGCTGATCCGCGGTGTACCGCCCGGTCGCGACCGAGACAGGGACACACCTGTTGGCTCTGGCGCATTCAATGTCGCGCGGGGTGTCCCCGATGATGTAGACCTGCTCGGGAGGTATCTCGGCGCAAGCGAGCGTCCGGGCCTTGGTCATGGCGATCCGCGGCAGGTCGTTGCGGGTCCGGCCGTCTTCCGCGAAGGCGGTCACGGGGAACCGTTCCAGATCGAAGCCCGCAGCCCGGAGTTTCATCACCGCCGCGGCCCGGAAGTTCCCGGTGAGGATCCCCAGCAGCACATCACCCCCCGCCCCGGCCCGGGGGTAGAGCGTGTCGAGTAACGCCGTGATGCCGGGCATCAGCGTGATGTCTTCGGGGATACGTTTCAGCTCCGCCTCGAGCTCCGCCAGGTAGGTGTCGCGGAACCGTTCGTAGTAGTTGGCCGGCTCACCGATCCCGTTGTGGGCGGCGAGTTCGGCAAAGATCTGGGGGTCCAGGGTGCCGACGGTGATGTCGGCCCAGGCGAACGCTTCGCCGAAGACGATCTTGCCGGCCCGGTGCAGGCACCGGCTGCCGGCCCCCTTGGTGATCATCAGGGTGCCATCGATGTCAAACAGCAGCAGCGATCGGGGCACGCCGGGCCTCCACGGATCGGTCGGGAACACTCAGAGCTGGGTGTGATCGCGGTCGACAAACACCGCGTCGTCGAATCGCAGCATGGCCAGCCCGTCCTGCCACCGATCCGCCACCACCGACGAGGGCAGGCCCATCGTGTCTTCGACCAGCCAATGGGTGAAGTGTGCCCCGGCCTGATGCGCCAGCGGGTACCCGCCGCCGAACCGGGGGTTGAACTCGATCACATTGGTTTGCCCGCCCTTTTTATCGACAAACATCTGCACGTTGAACACACCGTAGGCCCCGGGCAGCTTCTCGCAGATGCGCTCGGCCAGCGACTGGATGTCCCGGTTGCGGACGGTGAGCCCCTTGCTGACCTCGCCCGAGCGGGTCTCGACGCGCAGGCGGGGGACCGAGCAGCGGGCCTTCCCGTCCCGGTCGATGAACACATCGACGGTGTACTCCTTACCGGTCGCGAGGGTCTGGACGATCATCTCACCGTGCTGCTCGGCAAAGTGGAGGTCGCTGAGGTGGTGGATGCGGGTGACCCCGATGGAGGAGCTGCCTGAGCGGGGTTTGGCCAGCAGCGGTAGCGGCCAGTCCTTGGGTCGGTCGAGGACTTCCTGGATCGTCCCCTGCTTCGGGGTTGGGAAGCCGTTGTCGGTCAGCCAGGCGTGGGTGTGGTTCTTGTCCCCACCGATATCGATGGTCTCCGGCGAGGAGATCGCCACCAGCGTCCCGATCTCCGCAAAAGCCTGCTTGTGTTCGGCGTAAAGCCCCAGTTCGGTATCGACTGTCGGGACCAGCAGCCGGATGTGATGCTGCTCACAGAGCTTGAGCATCTCGGGGATGAAGTCGCCGCTGGAAAACAGCGGGGCGTAGAAGCCCGCGTCGGCCGCGTGGAAGCCGGCCGCGGTCGAGGACAGGTCGGTCGCGTAGACGTTCCCCCGGAGCCCCAACTCACGCAGCGCCTGCTGGAACAGGCGGATCAGCACGACCCGTCGGCCGGCCGAGGAGACAAGGATGTTGCAGGTTTCACTCAAGAATCGGGCCCAACCGAACGGGGGAGAGAGGTGCCGGACGATCGTGTCGGGCAAGGGTTAGTATAACCGTTCTGCCAGGGCCCTCGCGTCGCGCGGGCACCACCGACTCGGGAGTCACGGCACGTGGATGCACAACGACCCAGACCCGCGACCGCACCCCCGGCTGATGACCCGGGCGACGCGGGCGGGCACGTCGGGGTCTGGCTGGCGATCACCGCCGGGGTGTTTGTGTTCTATGCCCTGACCGCTTCGCGCACGATCCAGTGGCAGGACTACGGCCAGTTTGTCCTCCGCATCATCGACGGCGAGTTGTTCAACGAGTTGGGGCTGGCGCTGGCGCACCCGCTGCACTTCTGGCTCGGGCAGGCGGCGGCGGGGCTGCTGCCGGTCGAGCCGGCGTTGGCGGTGGCGTGGGTCAGCGCGCTGGCCGGGGCGGTGACGGTCGCCAACGTGTTCGGCGCGACTCGTTCGCTGGTTGGCTCGGCCGGGCCCGCGCTGGCGGCGGCGGGTCTGCTGATGGTCGCCAACACGTTCTGGCGGATGAGCTCGATGCCCGAGTGCTACACCGTGACGACGGCGCTGCTCAGCGCCGAGCTGTGGTGCATGGTGCTGTACTTCCGCGACCGCCACGCCGGGCCGGGTGCGTCGTCCGGGCCGGCCTCGGCCGCGCCGCGCTGGCTGATCGGCATGATGCTGTTCAACGGGCTGGGGCTGGCGAACCACAACATGGCGATGCTCACCCTGCCGGTGTCCGGGCTGGTGCTGCTCGGGGCCTGGCGGCGGGGCGATGTGGGGTGGCGGGGGTTTGCGTCGGCGATGTCGGCGTGGTTCATCGGGGCGCTGCCGTACCTCGCCCTCACCGCGATCGAGGCCGGGCGCACCGGCGACCTCGCCGGCGCGGTGCGGTCGGCCCTGTTCGGGTACGCCTACAGCGATAACGTGCTCAACGCCCGGCCAGGGATCAAGCAGATCGCGATCAGCGCGGCCTTCACGCTGCTGAGCTTCCCGGGTGTCGCGCTCCCGCTCGCCGCGGCCGGGCTCGTCGTCGCCCGCCGCTGGCTGGCCGGGCGCGCGATGGCCGGGCTCGCGTGGGCGCTATACGGCGCGCTCGCGTTGCACGCGTTGTTCGTGCTGCGGTACAACGTCGTCGACCAGCACACCTTCCTCCTGCCGACCTACACCGTTCTGATGCTGTTCGTCGGCATCGGCTGTGCGTGGGCGCTGCGCGCGCGCTCACACAACGCCCGCCGGCTGATGATCGCGGGTGTCGCGCTGAGCGTCCTTGCGGCGCCCGGTGTGTATGTCCTCGCGGCCAAGGTGGCACGGGACCGCGGGGCGTTGGGGTCGATGGCACGCCACAAGCCCTACCGCGACGACTACCGCTACCTCTTCGTGCCCTGGGGCGTCGGCGAGACCTCGGCCAAGACGATGAGCGAGACCGCGGTCGGCCTCGCGGGGGCCGACGGCGTCGTGATCGTCGAGGACGCGATGGCCCATTTCGCGGTGGGGTACCAACTCCGCACGCGGGGCTTATCGGAGGTCACCGTCCAGGTGCTCCGGCCCGATGAACCGGCGGATTGGCCGGCCTATCGTGGGAGGGCGGTGGTGCTGGTCCCCGCGTCGACCCACGCCCCCCCGATCGACCCGCCGGCGGGCATGTCCTGGCGGGCGGAGGGCGAGTTGTACGTCCTGGTCGCCGATAGTGGGGAGGGGGCGGCCCGACGCGGCACGCCACCCGACGACGCCCCCGCCACGCCATGACCCGACCCGCCGACCCACCCCGTGCCGACCGACAACGCCTCGCCGGCTGGGGCCTGCAGCCGCGCGTCGACTGCGACGTTTATCGGCCCGGCTCGGCCGACGAACTCGCCGCGCTGCTGCGCGACGCCCACGGCCGACACACGCTCATCAGCCGGGGCCTGGGTCGCAGCTACGGCGACCCCGCGACCAACGCCGACCGCGCCGTCGTCCTGCACACCGGCATGGACCGCTTCCTCGCGTTCGACGATGCCATCGGGGTCGTCACCGCGGAGGCCGGCGTCAGCTTCGCCGACCTGATCGATGCGCTTCTGCCCCGCGGGTGGTTCCCGGCCGTCACGCCCGGCACGAAGTTTGTCACGCTCGGCGGCGCAGTCGCCGCGGATGTCCACGGCAAGAACCACCACCGCGACGGGTCGTTCAACACCTGCCTGATCGCCTTCGACCTGATGACGCCGACCGGCGACACGCTCACCTGCTCCCGCGAGGAGAACGCGGACGTGTTCTGGGCCACGCTCGGCGGCATGGGGCTTACCGGTTTCATCCTGACCGTCACGCTCAAGATGCTTCGCGTCACCTCGTCACGCATCGACGTGTCGTCCACCCGTGTCGGCTCGCTGGACGCGATGCTCGAACACTTCGCCGCGACCGATGAGGACCACCGCTACTCCGTCGCATGGATCGACTGCCTCGCCCGCGGCGCGAAGCTCGGCCGGGGCGTCGTCATGCAGGGCGCCCACGCCGAGGGCAACGGCACGACCGACCTCCGCCCCGACAAACGCCGGGCGAAGTCGGTGCCGATCCACTTCCCCGGGTGCGCGCTCAACCCGCTGACCGTGAAGGCCTTCAACACCGCCTACTACGCGAAGCACGGCAGCGGCCGACACACCGAGGGCTTCGACCCGTACTTCTACCCGCTCGACGCGGTGCACCACTGGAACCGGGTCTACGGCAAGCGCGGGTTCGTGCAATACCAGCCGGTGTTTCCCGAACAGGACGGGGCGGCAGGTGTGCGCGCGGTGATCAATAAGCTGGTCGATGCGCGGCGGTCGAGCTTCCTGGCCGTGCTCAAGCGCATGGGCGGGCAGGCGGTCGGCCCGCTGGGTTTCCCGATGGCCGGGCTCACCCTCGCGGTGGACATGCCGCGGGGCGCGGGGCTCGAACCTTTCCTGCACGAGCTGGACGCGGTGGTGCTCGACCACGGCGGGCGGGTCTACCTCGCCAAAGACGCGGCGATGTCGGCCGAGACCTTCCGCGCGATGTACCCGCGGTTGGATGCGTTCCGCGCGGTGCAGCGCCGGCTCGACCCCGACGGCGTGATGTCTTCGACCCAGGCCCGCCGGCTGGGTATCGTGGGGGACGCATGAGCGAGACCGCTGCCTCACCAACACGCTGTGCCTTGATCGTCGGCGCGACCTCCGGCATCGCACGCGCGGTGGCGCAGCGGCTGGCCGAGCGCGGCTGGTCGCTCGTGCTCGCGGGACGGGACGCCGAGGCACTGGAGCGAGAAGCCGCCGACCTGCGTGTCCGCCACGGCGTCGGTGTGCAGACCCGCCGGTTCGACGCGCTGGACCTGGACAGCCACGCGGGGCTTATCGACGGGCTGGATCTCGCCGCGGCCGTCCTTTGTCACGGCATCATGCTCAGCAACGACGCCGCCGTCGCGGACATCCACGAACACCGCCGGATGATCGACGTGAACTACACGTCGTACGCAAGTGTGCTGGAGGTGCTGGCGGCCTGCTTTGCAGAGCGGGGCGACGGCGTCATTGCCGCGATCTCCTCGGTGGCGGGCGACCGTGGCCGGCCCAGCAACTACTGCTACGGCGCGACCAAGGCCGCGGTGAGCGCCTACCTGTCCGGCCTGCGCGGCCGGCTGCGCCCCAAGGGCGTCGCGGTGCTGACCATCAAGCCCGGCCCGACGGACACGCCGATGACCCACGGCCTGACCGCCAAGGGCCCGACTGCGACCCCGCAGACGGTGGCGAAGCAGATCGTCCGAGACATCGAACGCCGTCGATCGGTCTGCTACACCCCGCGCAAGTGGTGGCCGATCATGACCATCATCCGGGCGATCCCCGAGTGGCTGTTCAAGCGGACGTCGCTGTAGCGGCTACGTCGCGATCAGCGCCGCCAGCCCCATGATCGCGACGACGATGTACGACTTGCGGTCGGTCAGCGCGAACAGCAGCGGGTCGTCGCGCAGCTTCCGCAGGTGCGCCCGCATCCACAGCCGAGACACCCAGTACAGCAGCAGCGGGCAGACCGGCCAGAGCGCCTCGGGCCGGCGGTACAGCTCGACGACCGTCTCGCTGTTGATGTACAGCGCGAAGACCAGGACGCCCAGGTACCCGCTGGTGATGCCCATCGTGCTGACCAGCTGCTGGTCGCTGGTGTGGTAGCCGCGGCCCTCGGTCTTGTGCCGGCCCTCGTCCTCGAGCAGGCGCAGCTCGCTGTACCGCTTGGCGAAGGCCAGCGACAGGAAGATGAACAGCGCGAACGCCAGCAGCCAGGCGGACGTCGCGACCGTCACGGCCAGCCCGCCGAGGATGATGCGCAGCACGTAGAGGCACGCCAGCCAGATGACGTCCAGCATCGGCTTGCCCTTGACCGCGACCGAGTACAGCCAGGCGCAGGCGGTATAGACCGCCAGCCCGAGCACGAATAGCCAAGGCAGCGTGGCCGCCGCGAGCGCGAACGCGGCGGCGACCAGCACGGGCACCGCCGCGAGCCCGACGGTCACCGGCAGCGCACCAGAGGCCAGCGGACGCCGGCACTTGGTCGGGTGCAGCCGGTCGGCGCGGAGGTCCAGCAGGTCGTTGACGAGGTAGACCGCCGAGGCGCAGAGCCCCATCGCCAGGAACGCGACCCCCAGCATCAGCCAGTCGGCCGCGTCGTTGACCCGGTGGGCGAGCAGCAGCGGCAGGACCAGCAGCAGGTTCTTGACCCACTGGTGCGGGCGACCGGCCCGGGCCAGCGCGGCCGGCAGGCCCGTGCGTCGCGGGACCAGCTCGACCGTCTCGCCCCGGGGCCGGACGCGCTTGACCACGGCCGGCGGGGTGTCGACCAGGTACGCCGTCTGCGCTTCGGCCCAGACGGGCAGGTCGGGCGCGGCGTTGCCGACGTAATCGAAGCGGCCCGGCTCCAGCGGCTCGGCGTCGCCGGCGGACGCGAGCGCGGCCTGGATTTGTGCGAGTTTCTGCCTGGCAGCGCAGTTGTCTTTGCCTTCGGTCGCGACGACGGCGGTGAAGCAGCCCAGGTGCGCGGCGACGGCGTCGGCGATCGACCGGTCGCAGGCGCTGGCCAAGACGACCGGCCGGCCCGCGTCGTAGGCGTCCCGCGCGAGCTTGACGACCTCGGCACGGTAGGGCAGCGCGGCCGGGTCGAGCGCGACGTGGTCGGCGACGCGGCGCTTGAAGCCCGCCTTGCCGTGCAGCAGCCAGCCGGGCACCTGCAGCAGCGCCATCGGGTCCTGGCCGACGAGCGCGAGCACCGACTCCCACAGCGTGTCGGTGGCGACGAGCGTGCCGTCGAGGTCCACCGCCAGGGCGTGCTTGGCGGCGGGGGCGGGGTGTGCGTGGTCGTCGGGTTCCATCGGTTCGGGTTTGCCGGCGGCGGTGGGCGGATGCTATCAGGTTCATCGGGTGCTTCCCCCGCCGGGTGGAGCGGGGGATGGCCCCTGCGGACCGGCGATGTGGTCCCCAGGCGTTATCGGCTGGTCGGATGCACCCGACGCGTTTCACCCCCTGCGAGAATCAGCCGGGCCGGAGGGACGTCTAGATCAAGCCCCTGCCATGGCGGGGTCGGATGACCGACCGATGCCCCGGCGGGTTCTGTGGTTGTGTTGAAACCACCGGGCCCCGGCCGCCGGAAATCGTGGGGCCGGGGCCCGGAGTTGGGGTAGAATGGCACGCTTTCGTGCCAGCAGGAGCGTGTGATGTCGAATCTGACTTATCGGCCGGGTCGGGCGCTGTGGGCCCTGTGTTGCGTGGCGGTAGTGGGTGCCGGTGCGCGGGTCGGCTTCGCGCAGGACGCCGCCGACGGGGTCGAGGCCCCGCCGATCGAGGTGGACGTCCAGACGATCATCGATACCGCCGGCCAGGGCGGGCAGGCCACACGCTTCAACGATACGGTGTGGGACATCCGCCCCGAGTCGGGCCGACGCACGGTGCTGGTGCCGATCCGCGTCACGCTGGCCGAGCAGGCGTACGAGCTTTCCCGGCCGTCGGTCGGCGTGCGGTCGGGCCGGTTCATCGGCTGGTATGTGCCCGAGGCCTCGGCCGGCAGCGGTGGACGGAACGCGAACAACAACAACGCCGACACGTTCCAGGCCGGCGACAGCCGCGATCTTGAGTCGCTGCTCTTTGGCGAATCCGACGACGATCGCGACGCCGGGCCGGGCCATGCCGACGACGAGCGCGAGGCAGCGAACCCGCACGACCCGGTCCGCGGCGATGCGCCCCGCCTGACGCGGGACCTGATGATCTACCCCGACGGCAGCGTGGGCTGGGAGCTGGACCGCTCGTTCACCGGCGCGGAGATGCGCCCGGCGGGGCCCAACAACCTGTACGGCTACAAGATCGACCCGCGCACGCTCAACGACGAGCAGCCCGAGCGCGGCGACCGGCTGGAGCGGGGGCCCAACGAGTCGTCCCGCGACTTCTCGAACCGCCGGCGTGAGCAGCAGCAACGCGAGCGTGACGCTATGAACGCCTTCCGCGAGCTGCGCGACCAGGTGCAGGAGCTGCCCGACACGTTCCGCGAGCCGCTGCACGGCGTGGTCTATGCGGTCTATGACGCGCCCGACAGCGACGGCTGGTCGCTGACCGGCGATGCGCCGCTGCCCTGGCGGATCGAGCAGGACGACCTTGACGCGATCGCGCACATCGCACGCGGCACCGGCGGGGGGAACGCCGGCCAGTTGGACACGCAGACGCAGGAGGCGGTGGTGAAGCTCCGTCGGCTGGCCGAGCGCGGCGGCGCGTTGGACCAGCGTGCGGTCGCGATGGCGGTGTACCAGGGCCGGTTCGCCGAACGGGTCGAGCGCGGCAGCTCGGGCTACGAGCTGTTGCGGACGCTGCTGGAGAGCGAGGACGAGGACGCGCGGACCGCGGCGCTGGTGGCCATCGCGCGGGTCCAGCCGCCGACCCGCGCGTCGGCGTTGCTGCTCGCCGACGCCGCCCGCAACGCCACCGGCGACACGGCCGGGACCCTGCAGCTCGCCTCGCTCCGCAGCGCCTTCCGCATCGAGGCCGGGCCCGACGGCAACACCGGGCTGCTGCTCTCGCAGGTCAACGACGCGCTGGCCGAGCGCGGCGGGCCCCACCCGGCGCTCGTGCTTGAAGAGCTCATCGACGCCTTCGACCCCGACGCGGCCGCCGACAGCTCGGGCCGCTCGGGCCGGGGCAACCCCGGCGGACGCGGCGGGCTGAACCAGGCCCCCGACGCCACCGCCATCGACACGCTCATCGCCGGCGTCGCGTTCGACCGCATCGATCCCGAGCAGATGCCCCGCGTGGCCGCGATGGTCATCCGCCGTTCCCCCGGCAGCGCCCTCGCCGCTGGCTGGCTGGACCACCACCTCCTCCGGTCGCTGGATGCCGAGCGGGTCGCGCTCACGCTGGACCTGCTCAACCAGGCCGACAGCACCTCGACGATCGTGCGACCGATCAGCGAAAGCGTTCGGGCCCTGGTGTTCGGCGACGCGCCAGGCGCGGCCGAGCAGGGCGAGCCGGTCGTGATCAACGGCGTTATCGCGCTGGGGTCGGACCAGCACGGCCTGCTGATCGCGCTCAACAGCGACGACGCCCACACCCGCGACCTCGCGTGGCAGGCGCTGCGCCACTTCACGATCCACAGCCCCGACAGCGCGTCGTCCGGCCAGGGGCAGGCGGTGTTCGACCGGATCGTCGACAGCGGGCTGGATACGCAGGCCAACCCCGACACGCCGACGGTGCTGGTGGACTTCATCGCCAATCAGGACGGCGGCCCGCTGGCCGAGCACGCCCGCACCCGGATGATCGGCCTGCTGCTGACCGAGGGGCTGGACGGCGCGGTCCTTCGTCGCGCGGCGCGGAAGGTCGCCGGTGCCGGCCACGACTACAGCCAGACGCTCAACGCCCTTGACCCCTACGACCGGGGCGACGCGGTGGCGGTGGTGTACGAACAACTGACCGGCGAGGTCCCCGCGATCGTCTACCTGGTCCAGGCCTCCAGCGGAGACATGACGCGTTGGCTCGCACAGCAGTGGTTGGCCGGGGTCCTGCCCGATGAATCGGCCTGGGCCGATGCGGCGGGGGACTACGACCAGCTCCTCCGCCTCGCGGGGGATGATGATCCGGGGGTCAGGATCGGGGCGGGCTCGGCCCTGGTCGTCCGCGCCGGGGGCACGCTCGAACACCAGGAGGAGATGGCGCAGTTGCTCAACGCGCTCGCGGACCGCTCGCCCGCGTCGATCGCCGCGGCGTGGGAGCCGATCCGGCGGGACATCTTCGCGGCCCGCCTGTCCGAGGCGGCGGGGACCTACCGGCTCGAGCTGGCGGTCTTCGAGGCCCAGCCCGAGGCCGGGCCCGGCGGACGGGGCAACCCCGGCGGGCTACGGGACCCCGGCGGCCGCGGCGGTCGGTCCCCGAGCAACCTGGCACGCCCGGCGACCGAGCCCGGTGGGCTGGGCGCCGGCGCACCGGAACGGTCGGTCGCCCAGGGCACGCCGATTATGACGCTGGACCTCGGCCTGGTGGAGCTGCTCGTCGAGGGCGACCAGGTCTCGCTCAGTCTCGATGCCGTCCCGATCCGGCTGGCCGAGGAACGGCTGGCGCTGCAGCTCGAAGACGTCAGCACGCTGACCAGCTTCAACCACCCGGACCTGGTGGACCTGCCGCTGAGCCAGCTCGACGAGGCGGTCGACCTGCTGCCCGAAGGCGAAGGCCGGTGGGTCGGCTCACTGACGCTGCCCGACGGCCGGGTGTTGCGGGTCTCGCTGACGCGCGAGGGCTGAACTTCAGCCGGTCTCGGGCATGAAGGTCGGGAACACCACGCCCGTGCTGGGCGCGGCCTCACCGCGCACCTGGGTCACGTGCAGCTCGCAGTTGCGTGCGCCCCAGGCGTAGAGCTGCGCAGTGACGGCGGGGCGGTCCGACGGGGCGAGCACAAGCAGGGTGCGTCCGCGCCGGGCGCTGAGCTGTTCCGCCAGCAGGGCGAGCGCCGTCGGCTCGTCCTCCGCGACGCCGGGCCCGATGATCGCCGAGGCCGGGTGATCGATCGACGCCAACACCCCGACCACCGCGCCGCCCGACTCGGCCACGGGCGTGTGCCAGCCGCCCGACGCGTGGTCGATGAAGTACCGCCAGTCGCCCGGCCGACGGATGCCCGACAGCCGGTATTCCAGCGCCTCGATCTCGGCCACGTCCGCCGCCGTCGCGGGCCGGACCGACGTGCCCGCCGGGGGCTCGCCCGGTGCCACGCCCCCGGGCGGGACGGTGATGAGCATGTCCTGGTAGACCCCGGTCGGCCGGAACCCCGCGCGGTTGTAGAGCGAGAAGGAGTCGAGGTTCATCGCGCTGGAGATCAGCCGGGTCGGCAGCCCGGCGGCGTCGGCGTAGTCGGTGATGTGCCGCAGCAGCCGACGCGCGACGCCCCGGCCGGCGTAGCCCGGCGCGGCGTTCATGATGCCCAGCCCGACGTGGGTGGGGCGAGGGTGGTAGAAGCACGACCCGGCCAGCCGGCCCGTCGCGGTGTCCTCGACGACCAGGCCCGGTACCGGGTCGATCGCGCGGTAGACCTCGCCGAACAGCCGGGCCTCCGCCGCGCTGCAGCCGAAGACCTCCCGCCCGAAGTGCTCGCGGTACCAGTGGTTGGTCGAGGCGACGATCAACTCGGCGACCGCGTCGTCGTCGTCGGGGGTCATCGGCCGGAGGATCAGGTCGGGCATGCGGACACGATAGCCGAAGCGTCGGCACGGGTTTGCCCAGTGTGACAAAGCAGGCCGAGCGCGTTTTTCATGGTTCAATTGCCCGCGGAGTCCCGATACACTCTTTGCTCGCCCGTCTCGGCCGAGTGTGCTGTTGTCTGCCCGAGTGAGCCCGCCTTGACCGCCCGCCGACCCGACCCAACCCGCGATACCCACGGCCCCGCGACGCCCCGGCTCTCCGTCGAACCGCTGGAGCCCCGGCTGCTGTTCAGCGCGAGCGCCGACACGCTCGCCGACGGCGACGACAACGCCGGCCACGGCTCGGGCTGCGCCTGCGGCTGCTGCTGTGCCGGCACCCATGCGCTGCTCGGCGACACGCTCGGGCACACCCACGACCACGGCGCGATGGACGCGGACGGCGTCTTCTTCGACCCCGTCTCGATGTTCACCGGCCCCAGCGGGCTGCCCGACAACGCCGGCCCCCCGCCCGAAACCACATCGACCCGTGCCGGTGGTACCTACGCGCTCTCCGAGGTCCCGGCCCTCCACTCCAACCCCGGCAGCGACCGCGTCATCTACCTCGACTTCAACGGCATGACCGTCCAGGGCACCTACTGGAACAGCGTCTATCACGGCAACCAGGCGATCCACGCCCCGGCGTTCGACCTCGACGGCAACATCAGCTCCTTCAACCAGGCCGAGATCGACCAGATCTACGAGGTCTGGCAGCGCGTCGCCGAAGACTACGCGCCGTTCGACATCGACGTCACGACCGAGGAGCCGCCCGCCAGCGCGTTCACCGCCGGCAGCCGAGCCATCCGCGTGCTGATCTCGTCGAACGTGGACCACGCGCAGCTCGGCGGCGACGGCACCAACTGGTACGCCGACGCGGGCGGGGTCGCGCGCGTCGGCTCGTGGCAGTACACCAACGACACGCCGGCCTGGGTGTTCTCCAACCTGCTGCTGGGCAGCGCAAAAAACGTCGCCGAGTCCGCCAGCCACGAGGCCGGCCACACCTTCGGGCTCACCCACGACGGCACGTCCTCCGGACAGACCTACTACACCGGCCACGGGTCGGGCGCGACGTCCTGGGCCCCGATCATGGGCTCGGCCTACGACAACGCCGTCACCCAGTGGTCCCGCGGCGAGTACAACAACAGCAACAACACCCAGGACGACCTGGCCGTCATCACCCAGTCTGCCAACGGCGTCAGCTTCCAGGCCGACGACCACGCCGACCACCGCTTCGACGCCTCGCTGATCCAGCCGCTGTTCGGCAGCCGGTCGGTCGGCGCTTCGGGACTGATCGCGACGGCCACGGACATCGACTACTTCGCGTTCGATACCGGCAGCGGCACGGTCCACCTGACCGTGAGCCCGGCCGAGGTCGGTGCGAACCTGGACATCCGCGCCCGCCTCTACAACGCGTCCGGCTCGGTCATCGCGACCTCCAGCCCCAGCGGGTCGCTGGGGGCGTCGTTCGACCTGTCGCTCGCCGCGGGGAGGTACTACCTGTCGGTCGAAGGGGTCGGGAACGGCAGCCCGGGCTCATCGGGCTACAGCGACTACGCCTCGCTGGGCCGGTACCACCTGGTCGGCAGCATCCCGCCGACGGGCGAGCTTGCTTTGCCCGCGCCACTGGCCGGCGACGCGGACGGCGACTACGCGGTGGGGGCCAGCGACCTCGACGCCGTGATCGCCTACTGGGGACAGGCCGGCGACCTGCCCGCGGACCTGAACCACGACGGGGTCGTGGGCATCGAGGACCTGGACCTGCTGCTCGCGCACTGGGGCGACTCGGCGGTTGTGCCGACCGAGGGCGTCAGCCGGTACTGGGTGCCGACACACGGCGGGCTGGGGCTCAGCTGGGTCCAGCCGGGCTTCGATGATTCGGCCTGGCTGCCGTCGGTCCTCGGGCTGGGCTACGAGACGACGGGCAACAACTACGCGCCTTTGATCGCGACGCAGGTGCCCGCCCCGGCCGCGTCGGTCTACCTGCGTTCGTCGTTCGACCTCGGGACGGTCGGCGGCATCGACGGGCTGGGCCTCACGATCCGCTACGACGACGGGTTCATCGCGTACCTCAACGGTGTCGCGGTCACGTGGGACAACGCCGAGCCCGGCGCGGACTGGAACGACGCCGCGACCGATTCTCCGCCCGACAGCGAGGCCGAGCGGTTCAAGTGGTTCGACCTGACCGCGTTTGCCGGCCTGCTGCAGCCCGGCGGGAACACGCTTGCCATCCACCTGCTCAACCGCTCGGCGGGTAACAACGACCTGCTGCTCGAGGCGGAGCTGGTCACCTGGTCCAACGCGGCCGCGAACCGCAGCGGGCAGACCGAGCCCCCGTCCGACCCGCCGCCATCCCGTGGCGCACTGGCCGGCGACGCGGCTTCGGGGGCGTCGACCAAGCAGCGCCAGGCGGCCGTCGAGTGGGCCCAGCGTATCGGCCGCGACACGCCCGACGCCCTCGCCACGATCCCGACGCCCACCCCCAAGCGCGGCACGTCCGGCACCCCTCGCCATGTCGCCGACCTGCTGCGCTAACTGGCCGGGACGCCCCCAGAACACAAGCCGACCGGCTTTCAGGCATATCGCGCCACGCCTAAATAATTGTTGACACAGATAATGTTGAACGCTACAGTATCGGGGACGGAGCACGCCCCATGGCCAAGACCCTCCAGGAAGAACTGAAGAAGCGCCACGGCTTCGCCTCGCCCCAGCAGCAGGCGTACCTGAACCTCGCCCGGACCCACGCCCAGCTGGCGGGGGCGATCGCCGAGGTGCTCAAGCCCCACGGGCTCAGCGAGGCGACCTACAACATCCTCCGCATCCTGCGCGGGGTGGACCGCTACCCCGTGGACGGCCGGCGGTCGCTGCCCTGCGGCGAGGTGGCCGAGCGCATGGTCACCCGTGTGCCGGACGTGACCCGGCTGATGGACCGCCTGGAAAAGGCGGGCCTGATCGAACGCGTCCGGTGCGAGGTGGACCGCCGGGTCGTGCGGGCCCACATCGCCCCGGCCGGGAAGCAGTTGATCCGCAAACTCGACAAGCTCATCGACCGCGCCGAGCGCGCGTTGTTCCCCAAGCTGTCCCCGCGCGAGCTGGACACGCTCTCCCGCTTGCTCGGCAAGGCCCGGGACCCCGACACCCCGCAAGACTGACCGACCCCGCCGGCCCGCGCGTCGCGGGAATAACACCGACCATATACCTGTTAGAACAAGTAATTCCCTCCCCCGAAAGGAAACCCGCCATGACCGACCACCCCGTCCGCATCCACGAGCTGCTCGACTACGTCCGCAACGGCCGCATCATGGACGCGATGCAGGAGTTCTACGCCGACAACGTCGTGATGGAAGAGCCGGCCTACGGCAGGACCGTTGGCCTCGCGGCCAACCTCGAACGCGAACAGAAGTTCGTCGACTCGGTCGCCGCCTTCAAGACCTTTGAGGCCCCCGCGGTCGCCGTGGGCGACGGCGTCTCGTCCTACGAGAACGTGATGGACTGGACCGACACCGACGGAAACGATATCCACGTCGAGCAGGTCGCGGTCCAGCGGTGGGAGGGCGGGAAGATCGTGCACGAACGCTTCTACTACGCAACAAGCTGACGCTGAGCCCGCACGGGCCCGGCAACTCTTGCCGACCTGAATGGAGACTGACCATGACGACAAAGACCCCCACGGACCTGACCGTGATCCGCGCCGACAGCCGCGGCCGGACCCGGCTGGGCTGGCTGGACAGCGCACACTCGTTTTCGTTCGGCCGGTACCACGACCCGGCGCGGATGGGCTTCCGTTCGCTGCGGGTGATCAACGACGATGTGATCGCCCCGGGCGGCGGCTTCGGCGAGCACCCGCACGCGGACATGGAGATCCTGACGTGGGTGCTCGAGGGCGTGTTGCGCCACGGCGACTCGCTGGCGAACAGCGAGCTGCTGGTGCCCGGCGAGCTACAGCGGATGTCCGCGGGCACCGGCATCCGCCACAGTGAGTTCAACGCGTCGGACACGGAGCCGGCCCGCCTGCTGCAGGTGTGGATCGAGCCGGACCGCGCGGGGCACGCGCCCCGCTACGACCAGCGGGCCTACCCCGCCGAGGGCCGGGCCGGGCGTTGGCAGACCCTCGCCGCGGGCGGCAGCCGGGCGGGCGGGGGTGACGCGATGCGGGTGCACCAGGACGCCTCGCTGAGCGTCGCGGACCTCGGGCCCGACGACGCGCTGGGGTTCACGGTGGAGCCCGGCCGGTTCGGCTACCTGCACGTCGCGGCCGGCTCCGTACGGATCGACGGCGGGCTCTACCACGCCGGCGACGCAGTGTCGTTCGCCGGGCCGGGCACGCTGAACCTCGTCGGCCAGGACAAGGCCCAGGTGCTCGCGTTCGACCTGGCGTAAGCCGAGTACCGCTAGGTTGCAAACAACAATGCTGCGCCCGTTGATGCGGGCGCGGCATTGTTTTGGTGTGCGGTTGTGCCTTGGCTTCAGTCCACCATCTCGCGGGCCTTCTCGACCAGCTCGCCGCTGATCTCCGGCATCGGGTAGTAGGTCTTGAGGAACTGCTGCATCTGCTTGGACTCGGCGATGCGGAAGTAGACGACCTTGTCCATCCGGCTGGTGGCGAAGGTGACGGCCCGTGCGAGGCGCCGGCGCGACGCCGCCATCATCAGCTCGCCGGTCGGCTCGAACCCGACGGGGAGGATCTCGAACTGCCAGGCCTGCCGGCGGTTGATCATCCGCAGCGCCTGGTCGTCGAAGCGGAGCTCGCTGAGGTCGATCGTCCCGGTGAACCGGTGGTACTGCTCGATCCACGCGTTCTCGATCGATTCGAGGGTGACATCGAACATGCGTTCGGCCAGCACGCCGAAGGGCAGGTGCAGCTTCTTCTGGGCCTGCACGATCTCGAAGACCTGCTGCTCGGAGAGCACACCCTGCTCGACGAGGATCTCACCGATGCGGATGGGCTGGTTGTTGGGCGTCTCGGGTTCCAATGTATGCCTCCTCGGGGACCATCCCCCGGTAAGCAAACCATCGGCGGGTTCGGCAGGCGGGATCAGCGTCGGCGTGGGGTTTTTGTCCTAATGCGGGTCGGCCGGCGTCCGAAAAAAAGCACCCCCGGGGTCGGGGGTGCGGTGGGGGCGTGGGTGGAGGTGCCCGGTCGACGGCGCACGTCTGTGCGGGTTATTCGGGCTCGGCGGCGAGGGCGTCGAGCCGGCTGGGCGTGATGATCTGCAGCTTCAGCGCCGGGTCGTAGGACGCCGAGCCGACGACGCCGACGAGGGTGTTGAGCAGGTCCGACTCGTCGATGAGCGGGGTCGGGGCGACGTAGGCGACGGTGCGGCCGGTCGGGTCGACGATGCGGTACATGCGGGGCAGGGACTGGCCGTCGTAGACGCTGGAGGACTGGAGCAGGCCGACGGCGTTGTAGTCGACCGGGCCGCGGGGCAGGGACTCGAGGTCGGGGACCTGGGTGCTGGGCTCGCGAGGGGCGCGGGCGGCCTCGACCCGGCTGATCGCGCGGAGGATCTCGCGCTGCCGGGCGATCGTGCGGAGGCGGACCTCGACGATCCGGCGGTCGACCTCGGGCAGGTCGCCGTTGGCGAGGATGTCGCGGTAGCCCTGCTCCATGTGGTCCAGCGGGCGGTCTTCGATGTCCACGGCGAAGTAGGGCAGCAGGTGCATCTCAACGGCCTTGAGCGCGTCGGACCGGGCGGGCGTGGTCACCTCGACGTCCGGCTTGGCGGGCAGCCCGTCGCCCGTGTCGGCCGGGGCTTCGTCGCCGGCGTCTTCGGTGGCGGCATCGTCGGCGTCGGTGCTGTCGGTGGTTTCTTCGTCGGCCTCGGTCCCCGCATCGTCGGTGTCCGCGGGCTGGGTGGCTTCGGCCTCGTCGGCGCTTTCCTCGCTGGCCATGTCGCTGTCGGTGGCTTCTTCGGTCGCGTCCTGCGCGTCGGCCGGTCCGGTGACTTCGTCGGTCGCTTCGTCCACGGCGTCGGCGGTGTCATCGTCGGCCGGGGGCGTGACGACCTCGGGTTCGTCGGTGGCTTCCGGCTCGTCGGTGGTGTCGTCGGTGGGGGGGGCCGGGGTTTCGCCGTCGTCGGCGGGGCGGGCGGGGACCATGTCCGCCGCGGTCACCCGGCGGATCGTGCCGGCGGGGATGAAGACGTACGATTCGCTGGGGGAGGCGATCTTGTAGAAGTTGCCTTCTTCGGCCACGATCTGCACGCGGTCGCCCTGGCTGAACGTGCCCTGCACGCGGTAGCTCTCGCCGGGCCCGCGGAGGGAGGCGGCCTTGAACTCGGTGCGGTCGGCGTTGACGACGCCCATGCTGCCGTCGCCCTGGGCGTCGACGAAGGCCTTGGAGACGTAGCTGTAGACCGTGGACGGGACCTGGATCTTGTACCAGGTCTCATCGAACAGGACCTCGACAACGCGGACCTGCTGGCCCTCCTCGAGCTCGCCGACGACGTAGTACGCCCGGCCCGCGCCGGATCGGACATCGACGCGGTCCTGGGTCACGACGGCGGTGTAGCCGGTGTCTCCCTGCGCGGCGGCGGACCCGCCGAAGGGCAGCGCCAGCAGCGCCAGGGCGATCAGGGCGGTGAACAAGCGGTTGACATGTGTCATGGGGTGCCTCCGTGCAGCGGTCAAGAGATGTCGGTCCATCGCGTTAGTGTAATCGGACCTTGCCGGCTTGTGGGGCCCGGTTCGCGGGATTGCGGAAAGACTCTGCACAACCCGTCGGACCCGGCCGGCCAAGCCCTACCATACCTCAGACGCACGGGGCCGTGGCCCGGTTCCCGACGCGTCAACCGATGCACGCGCACCGCCCGATACCCACCATATGAAGCGACGTACGACCTGGATCGCGATCGCCGCCGGCTCGGCCCTGACCCTCGGGGCGGTGGCGTGGTCCGTCGGCCCTGAGCCGTCCGCCGCGGCCCCGACCGCCACGACGAAGCAGCCGGCCGGGCCAACACGCCCCGCGGACGAAACGATCACCCGTGACGGGCTGACCCCCGCCGTCTCGCCCGTGCCGGACGACGACCGGGCCGGCAACAACACCCGGCGGGTCATCGGCTGGGACCAGGCCCGCCAGCGCCTGGGCGGCGCGATGCCGACCGGCCGGGGCATCCCCGTCGGCCAGGTCGAGGCCGGCGAGGCCTACGCCCCCAACGCACGCGACCGCCGCCTCCGCGGCATCTCCTTCATGCTCCAGTCCGGCGACACCGGCAACTCCGACCACGCCTCGGGCGTCGCCCGCTACGCCTTCGGCCAGGACGGCCCGTCGCCGGGCGTCGCCCGTGTCCACTGCTACTCGGTCAGCAACTGGCTCGGCGAGGGCTACCTCCGCACCGGGAGCGACCAGCCGCCCGACGACTGGAACGAGGCCCGCGTCTTCAACCACTCCTGGGTCGCCCAGAACGCCGGCTACGCCCCGCAGGTCCTCCGCCGCATCGACTGGCTCGCCGACGAACGCGACATCCTCTGCGTCGTCGGGCTCAACAACGGGCAGGGCGCTGTGCCCGACCTGCTCGCGAGCGGCTACAACCTCCTCAGCGTCGGCACGGTCGCGGGCAACCACTCCGGTGGCGTGACCACCACCGAGGGCGAGGGCCGGTGCAAGCCCGAGCTGGTCGCGCCCGGCTCGCTGACGAGCTGGTCGACGCCGGTCGTCACCGGCTGCGTCGCCGTACTGCTGCAGGAGGCCGACGCCCTGGCCGAGCGCGACCCCGACAGCCCCGACGCGTTGGCGGTGCGCAGCGAGGTGGTCAAGGCGCTGCTGCTGGGCGGCGCGCACAAGCCCGCGGGCTGGTCGCCGAGCGACGGCGAGCCGCTGGACCGGCGGTGGGGCGCGGGCATCGTCGACATCGACCGCGCGCTGCTCATGCTCGCCGGCGGCAACACCCCGCCCGGCCCGACGATCCAGCGCTACGGCTGGGCGACGCACGCCCTCCCCGCCGAGGCGGACCACGGCTACACCTTCACCACCACCGCCGACCAGGGCGAGGCCTGCTTCACCCTCGTCTGGCACCGCAAGGTCGCCGGCGGCACCGCCGAGGTCCGCAACAACCAGACCGGCGAGACGCGGACCGTCTGGAACAACAGCGCCGCGCTCGCGCAGTACGACCTGGAGCTGGTGCGCACCGACGACGCCGGCAACGAGGAGGTCGTCGCCACCAGCGCGAGCGCGATCGACAACGTCGAGGTGATCTACCTGCGCGAGATGCCGGCCGGGACATGGACCCTGCGGGTGAAGCGTGGCGCGGACGGCTACGGCATCCCGTGGGACTACGCGCTGGCCTGGCGCATCGAGGCGGAATAGGCCGGCCCCGACCGGAACCCCACCGCGAGCAGCACGATCGCCCCGGCGGTGAGCGCGGCGCTGAGGTTGAACATCGTGGTCATCGACGCGCCGTCGGCCACGGCCCCCGCGGCGACCGTGCCGACGATCCGCGACGGGCCGAACACCGCCATCGCGTAGAGCCCCTGGATCGAGTTGCGGAACCGGTCGCCGTGGTCGCCGACCGCGAGCGTGTTGAGGTAGATCGGCGGGAGGACGTAGATCGCGACGACCGTCATGCCGTGCACCAGTTGTGTGCTGACGGCGACGGCCTGGGTTGGCACGAGCCCGAGCAGCGCGAGCCGAGCGAGCATCAGCCCCAGCCCCGCGAGCAGCAGCCCCTTGATCCCGAGCTTGTAGGTGAGGAATCCCACCGCGAGCATCAGCGGCAGTTCGAGCACGACGCCGGCCATGTTGATCGGCCCGATCCACTTCTCCGCGAAGCCGACGGTGTCTTCCAGGTAGATCGGGTAGTAGCTGTAGTACGCGGCGTTGGCGAGGTGGGCCAGGAACATCGCGACGCAGAACACCGCGGCCGGCCCGCGGAAGAGCACGGCCGCGGCGGCGCGGGTCGGGTGCGGCAGCGGCGGGGCGTCGGGGTCGACCGTGCGGGCCTCGGCCAGCGGGACGTGCGGCAGTGACAAGGCGTTGACCGCGCCTACGACCGCGATCCCCGCCGCGACCCAGAGCACGGCCTCGACCCCCAGCCCGCCGTCGAGCAGGAAGTACAGCAGGATCAGGGGCAGGATGAACCCCAGCGTGCCGTACACCCGCACCCGGTGGTAGGGCGTCTGCGCCTCGCCCGACCGCTCACGGTGCCGGTTGACCGCGAACAACAGCCCGTCCTGCAGCGGCGGCTGCGGCCAGAACGCCAGGCAGAACAGGAGGTAGATCGCCAGCAGCGACGCCAGCGTGTCGCCCACGAGCATGAGCGCGCACGCCGCGGCGCTGAGCATGAAGCTCGCCACGACCAGCGACCGGCTCTGGAACCGCGTGTCCGCCAGCGCGGTGATCACCACCGGCGTCAGGATGATCGCGACCCCCATCACCCCCAGCACCAGCCCGACGCGCGTGTGGTCGCCCAGCCGGTCTAAGAGGAACACCGGCAGGTAGGGCAGCAGCGCCCCCATCGCCGCGCCGCTCAACGCAAACTGCCGCTGGATCGCACGCATGGAGCAGGGTCTAGGGTTTAGGGCCTGGGGTCTAGGCCGGGACGCGAAAGGGATCGGCACGGTCCATCGGGTTTGCAGCAATCAAAAGCTTCCGCGCGAACGGTTCGAGCACCGACGGTCTCGGATGATCCTGCCTAGACCCTAGACCCTAGACCCTAGACCCAACCCGCTACCGCGACCGCAGCTTCGCCAGCAGCCGGAGGATCTCCAGGTACAGCCAGACCAGCGTGACCAGCAGTGCGAAGCCCGCGTACCACTCCATGTACTTGGGTGCCTGCCGTTGGATGCCCCGCTCGATCAGGTCGAAGTCCAGCAGCAGGTTAAACGCCGCGATGCCCACGATCACCAGCGAGATGCCGATGCCCAGCGGGCTGGGGCTGTGCAGGTACGGCATGGACACGCCGAACAGACTCAGCCCGATGCTGATGAGGTAGAACACCATGACCGCGCCGGTCGCGGCGATGATGCCCGCCCGCAGCTTCGCCGTGACCCGGATGATGCGGGTCATATACAGCACGAGCATCACCCCGAGCACACAGATCGTCAGCCCCGCCGCCTGCACGACGATGCCGGAGAACGGCGACGCCGCGCCGCTGCTGGTCGCCGCACCGGCGCCATAGACCGCCTCGTACATCGCCGAGACCGCGCCCAGGAACAGCCCCTCGAACAACGCGTAGATCGGCGCGGTGAACGGCGACGCGGTGGGCTTGAAGATCGTCACCAGCGCCAGGATCAGGCCCCCGACCGCGCCGCCGAGGATCCACGGCATGGCCACGCCCGGGTCGAACACGCCGCCCCGCGTGGTCATCGCCCACGAGAACGACGCCGCCAGCCCGAGGATGCCCACGAGCATCAACGACTTGGACAGCGTCCCGTTCATCGTCATCACGTCCTTGGGCGCGACGTCGTAGGACAGGTCGAACGTGCTCTCGTTCATCGCCGGGTTGGAACCGATCATGGGAAACCTCGGAAACGGGGTGGGGTGGGTGAACCGACGCCGGATCATACCCGTGCGGGTCGGCCGCCGCCGGGCCCTAGCGCGGGTCGCGTTCGATCTCGGCGAGGAAGCCCTGGAACAGCCGGCGGTGCTCCTCCTCGTCGCCCATGATCGTGATCGCCAGGTCCTCGGTGACCGGGTCGACGTCGCCGGTCGCGTCGATGACCTTCTGGTAGTGGTCGATCGCGCTCTGCTCGGCCGCGATGACGCCCCGGATCACCGCGACCACGTCCAGCGGGTCGCCGTTGGGCTGCATCGCGTCCTGGGTCATCTTCAGCGCCTGGCTGCCCGGTACCGTGCCGCCGAGCACCTTGATCCGCTTGGCCAGCAGCGTTGCATGGCCCAGCTCCTCGGTGATGTCCGCGGCCAGGGCGTCCTTGATGTGCTTGGCTCGGAAGCCGTCGAGGTTCTCCGACTGGCTCAGGTAGTTGCAGACCGTCTCCAGCTCGGCGTTGTAGGCCGTCGCGAGCAGGCCCAGGATCGTCTTGCGTTGGTCGTCGTTCATGGCGGGGTCTCCTTGGGGTCGTGCGGGGTGAGGGGCCCGTGCTTGGGCAGGAGAGAATGATAGCGCTGCCGGCTTGTGGGGTCTAGGGTGTCGGGTCTCGGGTTTTGGCTTGGACATCACGAGTGTGCGATGATGTGTATGGCATCCTCTGGTGCCGGCTGCGCAGCACGCGACCCCCGACCCGAAACCCCCGACCCGAAACCCCCGACCCGAAACCCGATCTCATGCGATACGCCCTCATCATCGCCGGCGGCTCCGGCACCCGGCTCTGGCCGATGTCCACCCGGACCCTGCCCAAGCAGCTCATCCCGCTCTTCGACGACGGCGCGGGCACGAAACGCTCGCTGCTCCGCGTCGCGATGGACCGGCTCGAGGGGCTCGTCCCCAACGAACGCATCGTCGTCTGCGCCGGCGAGTCCACCCGCCGGGCGATGCTCGACAACCTGCCCGGCCTGGACGAGGACCGGTTCATCGGCGAGCCGATGGGCCGCGACACGCTCAACGCCGTCGGGCTGGCGTGCAGCGTCCTGAAACACCGCGACCCGGAGGCGGCCGTCGCCGTCTTCACCGCCGACCACCTCATCGAGCCGGTCGACGAGCTGCGCCGCATCGTCGCGCAGGGCTTCGAGCTGGCGGAGCGCGACCGGCCGACGCTGGTCACCTTCGGCATCACGCCGACCCACCCCGCGACGGGCTACGGCTACCTGCAACTCGGTCAAGGCGTCGACGGCACACCGGGCGCGCTGGTCGACGAGTTCAAGGAAAAGCCGCGGGCCGACATCGCGCAGCGCTACTTCGACGCGGGCCCGTCCAGGTACCTGTGGAACAGCGGCATGTTCGTGTGGAAGGCGGCGAACGTGATGGACTGTATCGCCCGCTACACGCCGGAGAACTTCGAAGCGCTCGACCGGCTCGGCCGGACCTGGGGCACCCCCGCCTGCAGGGCCGAGCTGCCCGACACGTTCGGCGCGCTCGAGAAGATCAGCGTGGACTACGCCGTGATGGAGCCCGCCAGCCGGGACGACGCGGTCGACGTCGTGGCCGTGCCCATGCCGCTGAGCTGGCTGGACATCGGCAGCTGGCCGAGCTTCGGCGAGACGGTCGAGCCGGACGCCGACGGCAACCGCGCGTCGGGCGGCCCCGTCGTGCTGCAGGACTCCCGCGACAACTTGATCGTCAGCGACGACCCTGTCCACCTCATCACGACGATCGGTGTCGAGGGGCTGATCGTCGTCAAAACCAAACATGCCACCCTCGTCTGCCGCAAGGAAGACGCGGAGCAGATCAAGCAACTGCACGGCGAGGTGGGGAAGCGGGCGGGGGAGCGGTATCTATGAGCCCGCGAGATCGCCTTCATCAAGCGATTCATTCGACGGATCACAAGGTTTTGATCCTTGAACTGGCAAAACGACTCAAGAATGAGGGCATGAGCCAACGCGAAATGTACAACCTCTTTGCATCGGTTCAGGCCGAGCTAACAGGAGAAGAGGAATGTTACGATTCGTTGGTTGACGCGATGGATTTGATTCACGGGGGGGCGTGGGCAAAAGGCATAGGTTTATTTGATTCCGTGCTGACTACAGACACACTTGATGGGCAGCACAGATAGTTTCCCATGCGTTACCTCTCCATCGATCTTGGCGACAAGCGGACCGGCGTGGCGATTGGTGACGACGAGACGGGGATCGCGTCGCCGCACGAGGTCGTGACGACGGGCAGTGTCGACGAGCGGGAGCGGCTGCTGCTGAAGCTGATCGCCGACGAAGCGCCCGACGGGGTGGTGGTCGGGCTGCCGCTGAACATGGACGGGTCGCTGGGCCCGGCGGCGGAGCGGGCGGTGGCGGTGGGGCGTCGGCTGGCGGAGGCGTCAGGCGCAGTGGTGCACTTCGCGGACGAGCGGCAGACCAGCCAGTTGGCCGACGAGCAGATGGCGCAGACGGGGCTGACGCGCAAGCAGAAGAAGGCGCGGCGGGACGCGCTCGCCGCGGCGGCGATCCTGCGGGTGTTCTTCGAGTTGGGGCCTACAGAAGTGAACCGTGAACCGTGAGCCGTTCACCGGGCGAGGGGCCGCGCTGACAAAACAACTACGCGTTCACTGTGGACAGTTCACTGGGCACGATCCTCGTCAGAGGATGACCAGCAGCAGCCAGACGGCCGCGGCCCCGCCGACCTGGAGCAGGGCGAGGTAGCCCAGCGTCGCGCGCCACTCCCGCGACAGGTACCGCCGGGCCGGCCAGTTGAGCAGCCAGCACACCCGCAGCGCGACGCGGTCAACTACGGCGAGCGCCCCGTGCCAGTCGAACCCGAAGCGCTTGCGTCGGCCGGCTTCCCCCGGGTCTTCGTCGGCGGGGGTGGTCGGTGCGGCCGGCGCGGCCGCGATCGCTTGGTCGGCCGGGGCGGGTTCGTCGTCGGGGGCGTCTTCGCTCTGGGCGTTGTACGCCTCCCCGGTGCCGGGCGTGATGCCCGAGATGACGTCGTCCGACGAGAAGAACTCGCCGATCAGTTCTTCGTCGTCCTCGGCCTCCATCGCCAGCATCTGGTCGATCTGGTCGATCGTCGGGTCCGGCTCGGCCGCGGGGTTGTCGGCGGGTTCGGGCTCGGCCGCGGCGGCGGCCTGGGCGGGGGCTTCCAACTCGGCGGCGAGCAGACTATCGATCTCCGCGACCAGCGACTGGTCATCCGGTACATCCGTGTCGGCGGTGACGGCGGCCGCAGCGGGGGCGCTCGGCGGCGGGCTCGTGTCCGCGGCAGGACTGGCTTCGGAAGATTCCTCCGGTGCGTCTGACGCCGCGTGTAGCGCCTCCGCGGCTTCGGCCGCGCGCTGCTGCAGCGCTTCGCGGTTCTGCTCGGCCAACTCGGCGTCCTGCGCCGCGATCTGACCCGCCGCGTCCAGGACCTCCGGGTCGATCGGCTGCTCGTTCAGCAGCGCCTCCAGCTCCGCGTCCAGGTCCCGCGGCGCGTCGGTGGTCTCGGGCGCTGCGGCCGTGTTGTCTGCGTCCGTGGCTGTCAACGCCGCGGTGTCTGTGCCGGTCGGCGCTGAAGTGTCACCGGATTCGGCTTTCTCTTCATCAACCGGCTGCGCGTCCAGTGCGGTCGTGTCTTCTGTGGTTGCTTCGAGAGGCTGCTCGATCATCGCGTTAAGCCGCGCGACCGCTTCGTCGTCGCATTCAGCCGACGGCGTCGGCATCGTTTCGGGCGGCGCGTTGACATCCGGTTGCTCCGCTGCCGATGGGCTCGGGTCATCGACCGGCGCATTGAGCATCACTTCGAGCAGCGATGCGGCCTCGTCGTCGTCCAACACCTGCGGCGGATCGGCCGGGGCGTCGGCGGTGTCTTCCGGGTCGGCCGGGGCCTCGAGGATCGGCAGGCCGTCGTCGTCTACGGGGAAGTGGTCTTGCGCAGCGGGCGACGGCGCGGCCGTGTCGTCACGGTCGAGCACGTCGGGCTCACGGGTTTCCTGCGTCTCTTGGGCCATGGCCGGCGTTTATCCGCGGGGGAGTTGCCTATCCCGCACATCCGGCTTTATCGTCACCTGCCCGGGCCGACTCAAGGCCCGCCCGCCCGGATGCGTCAACAAGGAACCCGCCGATCGATCACGACCCGACCCAACCGACACCCGGTCCGGAACCGGCTTGCGACGCCCAGGCCCCGTCGGCCCCGCGTTTCGTGCTGGACCGCGAAGCCGCGGCGGTTTTACCGGACGGCGATGCTGCGCCCGCGGGCCTGACCGTCGAGCTGGACCGCGACCAGTCACGTCACGCGCTGCGCGTCCTCCGGCTGAGCGTCGGCGACCACCTGCAACTGCTGGACGGCCGGGGCGCGGTCGCCTCGGCGACGGTCGCGGGGGAGGCGGGGGGGCGTGTGGCCTGCGCGGTCGTGTCGGTGCAGCGCGTCCGGCCGACGGTTCCCCGGCTGACGGTGTGCTCGGCGATCCCCAAGGGCCCGCGCGGCGACGCGATGGTTAATGACCTCGCGCAGCTCGGCGCGGATATGCTCGTGCCGATGCGCACCGCGCGCAGCGTCGTGCACCCCGGCGGCCCGAAGCTGGAGCGATACCGCAAACAGTCGGCCGAGGCGGCCAAGCAGTGCGGCCGGGCGTGGTTTATGGAGGTCGCGGCGCTCACACGGTTTGAAGAGGCGCTGGCCGGGCACGACGGCGCGGCCGTGCGCCTACTGGCCGACCCGGAGGGTGCACCGACGGCGGCGCTGACGTCGCGGCTTGCCGGGGCCACGTCGGTGGTGGTGCTCATCGGCCCGGAAGGCGGGTTCACCCCGGCCGAGGCCGCGTCGGCTGCGTCGGCGGGTTTTGTGCCGTGGCGTTTCGCGGAGCACGTGCTGCGGGTGGAGACGGCGTGCTCGGCGGCGGTGGCGGTCCTGCGGGCGCTGGCATAAGGTAAGGGCATGCCGGACGAACGCCCCGCTGACAAACCGATCCCACGGCCGCCCGCGCCCAAGCCGCCGGACCTGCGCGAGCACGGCGGCAACGGTGCCACCTCCGACCGCCGGCTGTTCATGCAGCTTCTGGTCTTCACCGGCTGCCCGTACACGAGCGACCTGATCGACAGCGCCAAGGCCTTCGGGCTCGACGCGGTGGTCTATGAGTCGCTGCACGACCCGCGCGGCGCGGCGCTGCTCACCTGGGGCGAGGATCCGGGCGCGTTCGCCGCTAAGCTCCGCGGCATGCTCCGCAGTGATGCGCTGCAGGGCGTCGAGCTGCTGCGCGGGATGACGATGCTCGGCCGGACGTATGCCATCGGTTACGAGCCGGACCTCGACGAGGTCTTGATCCACCGGCCGATCCGCCACGCGACGAACCCCGACTGGCCCTGGGCGGTGTGGTACCCGCTCCGCCGCAGCGGCGCGTTCGCCAAGCTCCCGCGCGACGAGCAGATGGCCATCCTCAAGGAGCACGGCACGATCGGCTTCGGCTTCGGGGCCGGTGACTTCGCCCACGATATCCGCCTCGCGTCCCACGGCCTGGACACCCACGACAACGACTTCACCGTCGGGCTCGTCGGCAAAGACCTCGCCCCGCTCAGCAAGCTCGTCGAGACCATGCGCAAGACCAAGCAGACCTCGACCTATATCGAGAAGCTCGGGCCCTTCTTCGTGGGCAAGGCGGTGTGGCGCAGCAGCGATGACTGAGCCGGCGGGATGTTGTTTGTTCGCGATTATTCCACAGCAACCAGAATCCAGACATGACCACCACGACCCCCACCGACCGACTCGCCGCCGCGCGTGAAACCCTTGCCGCCATCGGGCAGGAGCACGTGCTCACGTTCTTCGACCAGCTCGACGACGCGGGGAAGACGCAGCTGCTCGACCAGATCGAGGGTATCGACTGGCCGGAGGTCGCCGCACTGATCGCGTCGCACGTCAAGGCGAAGCCGCAGTTCGAGATGCCCGGGGAGATCGAGCCGGCCCCGTGGTACCCGCACACGCCGACCGACGACCTGCGTGCGAAGTACATCGAGGCGCAGCGCACCGGCGAGAAGCTCATCCGGGCCGGCAAGGTCTGCTGCTTCACCGTGGCCGGCGGGCAGGGGACCCGCCTGGGCTGGGACGGGCCCAAGGGCACCTTCCCCGCGACGCCGATCCGCAAGCTCCCCCTGTTCGCCTGCTTCGCCGAGTACATCCACAACATCCAGAACCGCTTCGAGGTCAAGGTCCCCTGGTACATCATGACCAGCCCGATCAACGATCGCCAAACCCGCGCGTTCTTCGAGAAGCACAGCTACTTCGGACTGAAAAAAGAGAACATTATGATCTTCCCGCAGGCGATGATGCCTGCGCTGGACATGACGACCGGCAAGGTCCTGCTCGCCGCGAAAGACTCGATCGCGCTGTCGCCCAACGGCCACGGCGGGTCGCTCAAGGCGCTGTTCACCTCCGGCGCGATCGCCGACATGCACCGGCGCGGGGTCACGCAGATCAGCTACACCCAGGTCGACAACCCGATTGTCCGCATGGTCGACCCGCTGTTCCTCGGGCTCCACGAAATCGACAACGCCGGCATGTCCTCCAAGATGCTGCCCAAGGCCTACCCCAAGGAGAAGCTCGGCAACTTCTGCAAGGTGCACGGCAAGGTCACGGTGATCGAGTACTCCAACCTGCCCGACGAACTCGCCGAGCAACGCACCGACGACGGCGGGCTCCGCTTCCGGGCCGGGTCGATCGCGCTGCACGCGATCAAGGTGTCGTTTGTCGAGAAGCTCAACACCCGGCCGAGCGAGTCGGGCATCAGCGGCGCGAGCTTCGCCCTGCCCTGGAACCGCGCGGAGAAGAAGGTCGACCACCTCGACCTTACGACGGGCGAGGTGGTTGCGCCCGATTCGCCCAACGCGGTGAAGCTCGAGACCTTTGTGTTCGACGCGCTGCCGATGAGCGACGTCTCGATTATCTACGAGGCGGACCGCGTCGACGAGTTTGCGCCGATCAAGAACGCCGATGCGCCCGAGGGCGAGCCGGAGAACCCCGACAGCCCGGCGAGCAGCAAGCGCATCCAGACCGAACGCGCCGCCCGCTGGCTGGAGAAGCAGCGCGTCAAGGTGCCCCGCCGGGACGACGGCACGGTCGACGCGGTGATCGAACTGCCGCAGGTCACCGCGATCTTCCCCGACGACCTGGAGGACGAGAAGCTGCCCAGCAGGATCGAGCCCGGCAGCGAGGTCGTGATCTAGCTCGTGGCGCTTTGTTCCATGCCCCCGCCGCGCTACTTCCCGTTCCTGCACGGCGTGTACGACGTCAAGGCGGGCATCGAGCCGCTGGGCCGTGACCACGGCAACGGCGCGTTCGACGGCCGGGTGTTTCAGGTCGACAACACCTTCGAGGCGTACCATGCCGCGAAGCGCGAGGCCGCCCGGTGGCCGGGCCGACACATCCTGCGTGACGGGCTGCCTGCCGAGACCGAACGTGCGATCGCGCTGTGGATGGCCGACCGGTTGGTCTTGGAGTACCCGCAGCATTTTTCGGTGGCAGGCCCGGGCACGGCCGTTGCCGACGGGGGGGCTGTTGATTGTGCGCTGACGGGGCAGAAGCTCCGGCCGAGCATAGAGGATGCGCCGCTCGATGCGCTGGCGGTGCAGGTGCAGGAGGACTTCGCGGTGCTGACGCTCGATGAATACGGTCGGAACAGTGTCGCCTCCCTGCACGTATCGATGCCAAGCGGCTGGCCGCCGGAGGAGAAGATCGGTCGGCCGTTCGACGCGGTGCACCGCCCGGTCCCGCACATCGAGCCGCTCAACGCGAAGCAGGACGCGATCGCCAAGCTGATGGTCCACGCCACCCGCGGCGCGGTGCGCTTCGCCTGGACCGTGACGACGGATGCCGCGCTGAACCACCACCCGCTGCGCGACACCTCGGCGAATGCGCCGACGCCGTTAGCCGGCCACACGCCCGGCGAGCCGCTGCTCCGCGTCGAGCGCCAGGTGATCCAGGGGTTCCCACAGCACGGCGCCGCGCTGTTCCTGATCCGCACCTACCTCTACGCCTTCGACACGCTGGACGCCGGGGTGCGTGATGCGCTCCGCCGCGCGGTAGCCGGTATGAGCGACGCGAGTCTGCGTTACAAGAACATGGACCGCGTGCTGATCCTGGACCGGCTCAGATAGGTTCCGGCGGTCCGCTTCAGGTGCCACGACCCAGCGGGTTCCAGATCAGGTCGGGCTTGTTCCGGCCGGCCCCGGTGGGCTGGACGTGGTCCTCGGGCACGACTTCGTTGGCGTATTCGAGGGTGATGTGTGAGCCGTGCCCGTCGCCGAAGAGGACATGCCCACCCCGGTTGTGTCGACCCGCAAACTCTTCCCAGTCGCCGAAGGCGGCGTTGAGCGGCACGTTGCGGATGCCGTTGAGCGACGGCACGTCGGGCACCTCCTCGCGGACGGTGCGTTTCTCGAGCATGAGCACGGTGGACGACGCCTGCGGGATGAGGTCGAGCGTCATGCGCTTCTCGCCGGAGGGCGTGCCCTGGGCCCGGGGGACAAATCCCGCGTCCGCGTCGAGCTTGGAGTTGTAGACGTAGCAGAAGAAGTACGGCCGGCCCGCGCTGGTGTATGGGCCCGCGCCCCCCGGTTGGCCGGCACCGGGGAGGTCCGCGCCGGGGTCGACAAAGAAGCTGTCTTCGCCGGGCAGGGGGATGTCGCCGGCGTCGGCCATGTCGAGGTAGGTGCGCTGGCCCAGGTACTCGGGCACGGCGTTGGCCCACCACTGCCGGGCGTTCCAGGTGCCGTTGTCCGGCTGCTTATCGCCCTCCCAGGGCAGCCACTGGCGCGTGTCGGTGGCGAACATCATCGTGCCCTGGCCCCAGGAGCGGGTGTTGGCCAGGGACTTGGTCTGCTGTGCGCTCCTACGGGCCGAGCCGAGCGCCGGGAGCAGGATGCCGATGAGCAGCGCGATGATGGAGATGACGACCAGCAGCTCGATCAGGGTGAATCCGCGTGGGTGACGCATGGCGTACTCCGGAGAGGCGATGGTGGAAGCGGTGCGGCAGCAGGTTGTCGAGCGAAGCAGCCGGCCCCGGGTCGGCAGGGCCGGCGGGAAGAAACCAGTCGGTGCGACAGGCGGGCTCAGCCGCGCCGGCGGCGCAGCACGGCCAGGCCGCCGAGCGCGAGCAGCGCGAGCGAGCCGGGCTCGGGGACGACGGAGAAGGACGTCGTATCAAACGGCAGGAGCTCGCCGGACTGGTCGCCGCTGCCATCGACCGGGGCGGTCCAGTTGTTGGTGTCGCCGATGAGGGCGAGGTAATCGCTGAAAGCGGTCTCGGTGTTGCGTGGGCCGGCGTACTGGGACCCATCGATTTCACCGCCCAGGACCACAGCGGTCGTCCCCACGGTCAGCCCGGTACCGGAGATGTCGTCCTCGATCGCGTTGGCGCTGGTGATCGCGGCGAGGAACGTCGCGGGGGTGTTGCTTGTGCCCTGGAAGGCAAAGATCGTTTCGCCGCCCGAGGAGATGCCCATGTTGTCGCCGAACGCGCCGGGGTCGGAGATGGTCCCGACCGAGGCGCTGACCGGGTCGGAGGCGTCGGTGATGAAGGTCACGACCGAGCCGGCGGTCAGCGCGGTCGTGGTCCAAAGGAATTCGCTTTCGCCCGTGCCAAAGCCGGTCCCGTCCCATTCATCATCTCGGAAGAAGATCTCTTCGCCCGCGGCGATATCGGTCAGCGCGACGATGGAGAACCCGTCTTCGCCGTCGGCACTGAAACCGATAAAGGCGATGTCGCCGGTCGTAAGCGCCGCGCTAGCCGAGCCCGCGACCGCGAGGCCGGCCAGCAGCCCGGATGCCGTTTTCTGGATCGTCATTTCTAAACTCCTCAACAAGGGGATAGGGGGTGTGTTGCGGGCGCACCGCCCAGCAATCGCCGGGCATGTTGACGGCCGATCGCGAGTAAACCGCGACGCCTTGGTTAGGATTCGGTCGGGTGGTGTGAGAAATGTTTGGTTGGGCCGCATCTCGGAAGGCGGTGGGAATGTGTTTGGGTCGCCGCACCGTTGGGGTTACACTGGCATTGGCCGGGCCTTTCTTGAATCGGGGTGCGGAGCAAGCCGTGGCAATCCAGACCCAGAATCGCTTGAAGGTGCGCTGCACCGCGTGGATGCTCGCCTGTCTCCCCGGCTTCGCGGCCGCAGCCCAGACGGGCTACGCGATCGGTGACACCGCCCCGGACTTCTCGTCTGTGAATCAGGACGGCCTGGCGCGGACGCTCTACGGCGACTACCTGGAGACCGGCCGATACACCATCCTCGACTTCTGCTCGATGTGGTGTACGCCGTGCCAGTTAGCGACCGCGGACATCGTCCCCTTCACCACCGACCTCGCGCGCGAGGGCATCTACGTCAGCTACATCCAGCTCCTCATGGAGGACACCACGTTCGCCCAGGCCGACACCGCCGACGCGACCCTCTGGGCCGATGCGCTCGGCAACCCCTACGACGTGCTGACGGGGCCGGTCACGACTAGCGAATACACGTCCTACGGTGCGGAAGCCGGCGGCTCGCCCGCGGTGCCGTTGTTCGCGTATCTCGACGGCAACGGGATGGTGCTCGAGCACCACTACGGCTACTCGCAGGACATCGTCCGCCGTAACCTCTACACCCTTGACAGCGCCGTGAACGGTGGGCCGGGTGCGCTGCAGCGCGTCGATATCACCGTGCACTACGGCAGCGAAACACTGACCGCGAACGATGCACCCACCCCGTTGTCGAACCCCAACGGCGACGTCGTGGCCTTGTCCGGTTCGTCGACCTTGTCCGGCCCGTCGATGATCATCGAGCGCGAGAACGGCGAGGGCGTCGATGAGCTGCGGAACGAAGACTTCCGCTTCGATTTCTTCTCGTTCGATCCCAACACTTTCGAGCTGGACGCGCTGGACCCGGACGCCTCGATCTCGATGGAACTGAGCGACTTCTTCTGGGCCGACACGCCGGGCGGGCCCGATCCCGGCCGCGACTTCGAGCACGGGCTGGTGACAGAAGGGGTCAACATCTTCGTGGAGCTGATCGGGATGCAGCGCGAGTTCCAGCTCGAGTCGTCGATCGGGGGTTTTACCGCGACACTCAGCGAGGAAGACGGCACGGTGATGCTCGACGCCTTTACCCCGCGCGACCACGTGCTGTCCATCTTCGACCTCGAGAACGAGTACGACTTCATCGGCTTCTCGCTGAGCACCGTGCGGTTCCACGCGACGGCCCTGTTCGAGCCCGGCGACGCGAACGGCGATGGGCGGGTCGATGTCGCGGACCTGGATATCCTCCTGGCCCACTGGGGTGAGGCCGTGACCCCGTTTGACCGCCCGCGCGGCGACCTGGACGGCGATGGGGTGGTGGGGGACTCCGACCTGGCGCTGGTCCAGGCCCACTGGGGGGCGGGTGTCCCCCCGGGCGGGCTGATCCCCGAGCCGGGCACGGCCGCGCTGCTCGGGCTGGCGGGGGTGTTGCTGGCGCGTCGGCGTCGGGCCTGATCCCGAGGCGTTCCGGCCGGGTCTTGAGGCCCGGGAGCTACGCCGGCCCGCTATTGCGGCCGCCCGCCGGCTTGGCTACACTGTGCGGCTCGACTTTCCCGAACCCCGCCCCGGACCGCCGGGGCCATGCTGGAGCCGCGTGATGTACGCAGTGATCGAAGACAGTGGCACGCAGATCAAGGTCGCCGAGGGCGACGAGATCCTGGTCGATATCCGTGACCTGAAGGAAGACCAGGCGACGCTGACCTTCGACAAGGTCATGCTGCTGGGCGAGGGCTCGGGCTCGAAGATCGGTGCCCCCTACGTCGCCGGCGCGACCGTCGAGGCCGACATCCTCGAGCAGGGCCGCGGCGACAAGGTCGACGTGTGGAAGTTCCGCCGCCGCAAGACCTACATCCGCCACAACGGCCACCGGCAGAGCTACCTCAAGGTTAAGGTCACCGGCATCAAGGGCTGACACAACCCGCCCGGCCGCCACGGCCGATGCCAGATCCCAGGACGTCCCCCAGCCCCGCATGCGAGTGCGGGGCTGTTCTTTTGCAAACACGAACCGCTACGATGGATGCATGGCTGACGCGATTCCCCTCCCGCGCTTGTACGACGACCTGGCCCGGCTGTGGCCGTACCTCAGCCCACCCGAGCACTACGCGCCCGAGGCCGGCGTCATCGACGCGCTGCTGGCCGAGCACCTGGGCGCTCCCCCGGCCGACCGGCGCTGGCGCATCCTCGAACTCGGTGCCGGAGGCGGGCACACGCTCTACCACCTGACCGAGCGTTACGACTGCACCGCCGTCGACCTCTCCGATCCGATGCTCGCCAACTGCCGCACGCTCAACCCGACCGTCCGCTGTGTACAGGGCGATATGCGCACGGCCCGGCTGGGCGAGGTGTTCGACGCGGTGCTGATCCACGACGCGATCGACTACATGCTCGACGAGGCGGACGTGCTCGCGACCCTGCGCACCGCGGCCGAGCACCTCCGGCCCGGCGGGGTCGCGCTCGTCGCGCCGACCTACATCCGCGAGACGTTTGTGGACGGCGATGTCGCGGACGACGGCACAACGATCCCCGGTATCGGCGACCCCCGCAACGAGGGCGGCGGGAGCGCTGACGGGCAGGACGAGCTGACCTACTTCACCTTCGTGCACGACGCCGACCCGGACGACTCGGTCTTCGAGATGATCCTGCTGTACCTGGTCCGCGACGGCCGAACGCGCCGCGTCGAGGTCATCGAGGATCGCCACACCTGCGGGCTGTTCGCGGCCGAGCACTGGCTGGCGATGCTGGCCGACGCCGGGCTGACCCCCCAGCCCATCGAGCCGCCCGAGCTGGACGCGGACGGAGACAACGCGGCGTGGACGCTGTTTGTAGGTCAAAAGCACTAACAGCTCGCCCCGCGAGCCACCGGTCGGGTACCGCTTATCGGCGGGCTGGTAGACCGGTGTTGACCTGATTTACGTCCGGCGGCGGCAGGGGGGATGATTGCGGCCGTGGAATCTGCCGAAGGTGACACTGTCCATCTTCAGGGGCAGCCATGTCTGACCGTCGGCGAACCAGGGGTTTCGAGAAGCGCAGCGCGGGCGATGCCGTCTGGGTGTCTGCGCTCGCGTCGCTGGGCGTCGTCGTGGTGGTGATCCTCGCGGTCCAGTTCATTACCGGGCACGCGGTGCCCTCGGGCGCGCACGCGTCGCACGGCATCGCGGGGCAGCCTGCGGCCGCCCAGCCGCAGGGCGACTTTTTCTCAAACTACGGCAACTACATGCCGCGCAGCCACTGCCTGATGAACCAGGCCGGGCAGCCGGACTGGCCCTGGATCATCGCGCTGATCGTGCTGAACCTGGGCGTGATCGTCGCGTACCTGCGGATCTATATCTTTTGGTGCCGGTCCTACTTCGCCGAGAAACGCCGGGACCGCAACGGCAAGCTGATGGACCTGGCGCAGATCTTCCTGTGGTGCGCGGTGTGCGGGTACGTCGCGTCGGTGGTGATCTTCTTCTGGCCGGGCTACCGCGCGGTGGCGGTCTGCCTGCTGATGCTGAACATCTGGGCGTGGAAGTTTGCGGCAAACCTGAAGGGCTTCCGCGCGACGTTCTCGGTCAACCGGTACCGCCGGCTCGCGGAGGAGGACACGCTGACCGGGCTGGCCAACCGCTCGACGGCGGTGGGGCGGATCCGGCAGGAGCTGGACGCCGTCGCCGACGGCGCGTCACGCGGGGTCGCGGTGCTGTTCCTGGACTTCGACCGCTTCAAGCTGGTGAACGACACGATGGGCCACGACGCGGGCGACGACCTGCTGGTCCAGATCGCCGGCCGGCTGCGCGGGACGCTCGACGCGGCCCAGCCCGGCCGGGGCAGCGGGCTCGCGGGGCGGATCGGCGGGGACGAATTCGTCGTCGTGCTCGGCGACATCCCCTGCATCGAAGACGCCGACCGCGTGGCGAAGCGCCTGCAGGACGCGCTGGCCCCGGCGTACAAGCTCAACGGCAAGCCGGCCCACAGCTCCGCGAGCATCGGCATCGCCTGGACCGACGACGCCTCGGCCGACCCCGACGGGCTCGTCCGCGACGCCGACATCGCCATGTACGAGGCCAAGGCCCGCGGCCGCGGCGGCCGGCTGTTCTTCGACGAGCACATGTCCGAGGCCGTCCACCAACGCGCCGCGCTCGACCACGACCTCCGCCTGGCGCTCGAACGCCACGAGTTCCGCGTGTTCTACCAGCCGATCGTCCGGCTCGACGACGGCCGGGTCAGCGGGTTCGAGGCGCTCGTCCGCTGGCGCCACCCCGAGCGCGGCCTGGTCCCGCCGGACCAGTTCATCCCCGTGGCCGAGGAGATCGGCGTGATCCACGACCTGGGCCACTGGGTCTTCGAGCAGGCCTGCAGGCAGCTCATCACCTGGCGCGAGCGGTTCGACCCCGGGCTGACGATGAACATCAACGTCTCCCAGCGCCAGCTCACCGACCCCGACCTGGCCGACCGCTTCCTCGACACGGCCCGCCGGCTGTCGCTGCCGCCCTCGGCCGTGTCGCTGGAGATTACCGAGAGCACCATCGTCACCGGCGCAGGCGACGCCGTCCGCGCCATCCGCGACCGCGGGTTCCGCCTGGCGATGGACGACTTCGGCACGGGGTACTCCTCGCTGGCGTGCCTGCACGAGTTCCCGCTGGACGTGTTGAAGATCGACCGCGCCTTCATCGCCAACCTCGAAGGCCGACGCGACTACGCCGCCGTCATCAACGCCATCGCGTCGTTGGCCGGCAACCTGGGCTTCAAGGTCACCGCCGAGGGCATCGAGACCGCGGACATGGTCGCCCAGCTCCAGGCGCTCGACTGCCACTACGGCCAGGGCTACTTCTTCCACAAGCCCGCCGAGGCCGACATCATCGCCGCCTACCTCGACAACCGGCAGGCCATGCCCTGCGCGGGCTGAGCGCCCTCCGCGCCCCATGCCCTGGCCGCGGGTCCACGTTCCAGGAACGTGGGCTTCTACCGTGTAGACACCCGCCCCGAGCCCCCAGACCTGAAACCCGAGTCTGCCTCTTGACACCCAGCTATATCGCGTTACGATATAGCCCGTCAAGAGGTAGTCATCGACCCCCGCACCGAGCCCAAACCCCATGAAAACCTGGGTCGCACAGCTCCGCAAAGGACTCGTCGAGTTCTCCGTTCTCGCCGCCCTCCGCCACGGCGAGGCGTACGGCTACGAGCTGCTGCAGCGCATCAACCGGATCGAGGGGCTCGCACTCACCGAGTCCACCGTCTACCCTCTGCTCGCCCGGCTGACGCGCGACAAACTGCTTACTGTCCGCGTCGCCCCCTCGCCCGCCGGGCCCCCGCGGCGCTACTACCGACTCACCGACGAGGGGCAGAGCCACCTCAACGATATGGCCGGCCACTGGAAACAGGTCCAGACCGGCCTGGACGCACTTCTCAACGGAACCGGAGACCGACCATGACCTGGGCCAGCACCCCCCACCTCACGCTCGACGACGCCATCCAGAAACGCCTCGACGCCCACCTGGACAAGGTCGAGAAAGTCCTCGCCCGCGACGGCGCGACCCGCGGCGAACGCCGGGCCATCACCGACGAGCTGGAGACCCAGGTCCGCGACATGCTCGTGGCCGAGGCCGCCGGCGGGGACCTGAAGCCCGCCCACCTCGACGCGGTGCTCAAGAAGCTCGACCCGCCCGACGCCTACCGCAAGCCCGCCCCCGGGCTGGGCCACCCCATGCTCGACAAGGTCGCCGAGCGCGTCTGGCCGATGAACCCCGCCTGGCCCCTGGGCTTCTGCGTGCTCGGCTGGGCCGTCCTCGTCCTCAGCTTCCTTTCCGGCTCGCCCAACACCGGCGGGGCGTTCGCGCTCAACTTCGTCGGCCTGGTCTTCGCCATCATCTACCGCAAGGACGAACTCGGCCGACAGGGCTTGCTCGCCTGCGGGCTCTCCGCGTTCCTGCTTATCTTCCTCTAAACCCGAGTACCTCCGCGAAGCCCACGGTCGGAGACCGTGGGCCACCCAGCCCCACCGGGGCCGGGCTTCAACGCCAGACAGTTTCTGGAACCCCGGCCCCGCCGCGCGTTCTGCTAGAATCCAGCACTCACGCCAGCCCCGCAATACGCCTGCGGGGCTGCGTTTTTTCGCTCGGGCCTCCCCCCGAGACCCCTGACCCGGCACCCGAAACCCGACCCCCGCCATGACCACCGACGCCCAACCCCTGCCCAGGACCGCCCCCGAAGACAAGTCCATGGACGACTTGGTCGCCCTCTGCAAGCGCCGCGGCTTTGTCTACCCCGCCTCCGAGATCTACGGCGGCCTCCGCGGGTTCTGGGACTACGGCCCGCTGGGCACCCAGCTCAAAAACAACATCCGTGACTGGTGGTGGAAGTGCATGGTCGAGTGCCCGCCCCTCGGGCCGGATGGCGAACCCGTCAGCATCGTCGGCCTCGACTCGTCGATCATCCAGAACCCCAAGACGTGGGAACACTCCGGGCATGTGGGGGGGTTTAATGATCCGCTTATCGACTGTACTGAATCGAAGAAGCGATACCGTGCAGACCATTTGTTGATCTACCTGATTAGAGAAGGCGATCTGAACTTTGGAGTTTCGACAGTTGCCGCTGATGAAGCTCAGGCCGAGGATATCCGGGAATCCCTCGAAAAAACAGGAGATCCGCCTCAAGGATTTCAAGACAAGTTGTTTGTCAAGCGCCTCAAGCAGTACAAGGGCGGTGGCTATGTCACTTTTAAACTTGGAACAACAGCTACACCTGAAGAACTCGCGATTACCTTCTCGCCAGAGGGCACCAAGCAAGGTACGCTGACCGAGCCACGTACATTTAACCTCATGCTCGACACCTACCCCGGGCCGATCCGGGACGAGGAAAATAAGGCGTACCTCCGGCCCGAAACGGCGCAGGGTATCTTCCTCAACTTCAAGAACGTGTTGGACACCATGCGCGTGAAGGTGCCCTTCGGGATCGCGCAGATCGGAAAGTCCTTCCGTAACGAGGTGACGCCGCGCAACTTCATCTTCCGCTCGCGGGAGTTCGAGCAGATGGAGATGGAGTTCTTCTGCCCGCCGGACGAGTCGCAGAAGTGGTACGCGTTCTGGCGCGACGAGCGGTACAAGTGGTGGCTGTCGCTGGGGGTCTCGGAAGAGAACCTCATCCTCCGCGACCACGACGACGACGAGCTGGCCCACTACTCCAGCGCGTGTGTCGATGTCGAGTACAAGTACCCCTTCACCGCGCCCGGCTTCGGGGAGCTGGAGGGCGTCGCCCACCGCGGGTGCTACGACCTCACCGCCCACTCCAAGGGCGGCGACAACAAGGACTCCAACACGAAGCTCGACTACTTCGACCAGGAGCTGCAGGTCCGCCTGCAGAACGAGGGCGTCGACAAGGAAACGATCAAGGAGCGTTCGCGCTACGTCCCGCACGTGATCGAGCCCGCCAGCGGGCTGACCCGCGCGGTGCTCGTGCTCCTGTGCGAGGCGTTCACACCGACGCCGGACCGGGACGGGTCGAAGTACATCATGAGCTTCAAGCCGAAGTTCGCGCCCGTCAAGGCCGGCATCTTCCCGCTGGTGAACAAAGACGGCATGCCCGAGGTCGCGCAGAAGCTCTACAACGAGCTGCGGACCAAGCACATGGTCGAGTACGACGGCAAGCAGTCGATCGGCAAGCGCTACGCCCGCATGGACGAGATCGGCACGCCGTTCTGCTTCACGATCGACGGCCAAACGCTCGAGGACCAGACCGTCACCGTCCGCGACCGCGACACCCTGGCGCAGGAACGCATCGCTCTGGATCAGGTGTCGGCCTGGCTGGACGCGAAGCTGGCGGAGTAGGGCGGGCCGGCATTGACACGGCTCAACATGCTGACGTTTTGCTCACAGAGTGAGTAAAATGTGGGGATGGGGATACAGACAAACAAGGCCGGGCTCCTGGCGTGGTGGCCGCTGCTGCTGGCCCCGGCGGTGGTGGTGTTGGTACTGCTGACGCGGGACACGCCGGCGGGGGCGGTCATCCGTACGCACGACGCGGGCCCGCTGCCGCCGCTGCTGCCGTTGTTGGCGGGGGGGGTGGCGCTGGTCGGCGCGGTTTGGCGGCGGAGCCCGCTGCTGTGGCTGTGCGCGGCGCTGGGGCTGTTGTTCTTCCTGCGGGAGGCGAGTCTGCCGGGCACGGACAAGCACCTGCCGGGCATCAAGAAGGGCGTGTACGTCGGGCTCGGGCTGCTGGTGGTGTGGGCGGTGGTGTGGCGGGAGCGGCTGGGGCCGTGGGTGCGCCGCCCGGGGGTGTTTCCGCTGGCGGTGTCGATGTGGGTGATGTACGGGCTGTCGCAGGCGATCGCGCGGGGCGCGTTGAAGTTTGTGTCGGACCTGACCGACGCGTCGGGGCAGAAGCTGCGGACGCCGATGGAGGAGTGCTGCGAGACGGCCGGCCACCTGCTGCTGCTGGGGCTGGTGGTGTGGGTGTGGGTGTGCGTGTCGCGTCGCGCGGGGGCGGCGCCCTCGGCCGAGCCGGCGGGGGAAGGCACAGGGGCGCAACAGAAAAGCAGCGGTGACGCGGGGCTGCCGGGGGCTAGCCCAGCACGAGCTGGTACTCACTGACATCGTGGCGTTGGCCGAACTTGTGGCCGAGCGCGCGGTACGTGCCGACGTGCTGGAACCCCAGCGATTCGTGGAGCCAGATGCTCGCGGCGTTGTCGGCGGTGATGCGCGCGAGGACGCTGTGCAGCCCGGCGTCACGCCCCGCATCGATGAGCGCCCGCATCAGCGCCCGCCCGACGCCCCGGCCGCGGTGCTCGGCGTGGATGTAGACCGCCAGGTCCGCGATGTCGTCGTAGCCGCACCGCGGATCGAACGCGTCGAGCTTCGCGAAGCCAACGACCCCCGCCGCGTCGTCCGCCGTGACGAGGAACGGGTGGCGCGGGCTGCGCTCGGCGGCGAGCTTGCCGTGCCAGAGCGCCACCGGCTGGGCGGTGTGGTACATCACGGCCGTGGTGCTCGCGATCGCGTCGTTGTAGATCGCGGCGATCGCACCGGCATCCTCAGGCGTCGCGGGGCGGATGGGCATGAGGGGATTGTATCCGCGGGCGCATGAGGATCAGGCCGTGGTTGAACGACCCTCACCAACGCCGCGCTCAGGTACGGCTCAGGAGAAGATCAGAAACATATGTTGCTTGCGGCTGACCACCCCTACCTTACGCCCAGCAGCAGCTCCATCGTGAGCTGGTCGAGGGTTTCGTAGGGCAGCTTGCGGGCGGCGAGTTTGTCCTTGTCGATCGGCAGGGCCATGAGCTGCTTCGCGTTGGTCTTGGTGAACCGTTTGGCGAGCTTCGCGGCGGCGGCCTTCTCGCTGCGGTTGATCTGGCGGACGAGCTTCTGGATCGTGCGGTCGCGGTTGAAACGGGCGACCTTGTCTTCCAGGATCTTCCACGAGCGCATCGACCCGGCGGCGAACGCCTTGACCTCGCCGCGGTCGGCCTGGCGGTAGGCGTGGCTGTCGAAGTGCTTCATGCCCCGGTAGTTGTAGTCCGTCAGGAGCTTGCACAGGAAGAACGCGGCCTTGTAGTTCACGCTGCCGAAGCGGAAGTCCTGGTCGTACCGGCCGATCTCTTGGTCGTTGAGGTCGATGTGGAACAGCTTGCCCGCGTCGAGCGCCTGCGCGACGTGGTGGACGAAGTTGAGCCCGGCCATGGTCTCGTGCGCGAATTCGGGGTTCACGCCGCACATCTCCGGGTGGTCGAGCGTCTCGATAAACGCGAGGTAGTTGCCGGTCGTCGCCATGTACATGTGCCCGCGCGGCTCGTTGGGCTTGGCCTCGAAGGCGAACTTGTAGTTGAGCTTCTCCGACCGGCTGAACGCGCAGAGGTAGTTGATCGCCTCGCGGAAGCGCTGGACCGCGACGACCGGGTCCTTGGTCGCGTCGCTCTCCGTGCCCTCGCGCCCGCCCCAGAAGACGTAGGTCTTCGCGCCGAACTCCTTGCCCAGCAGCATGGCCTTCATCGTCTTCTGGACGGCGTAGGCGCGGACCTCGGCGTCGTTGCTGGTGAACGCGCCGTCTTTAAAGACCGGGTCGCTGAACAGGTTGGTGGTCGCCATCGGGACCTTGATCTGGTTGCGACGGAGCGCGGCGCGGAAGTCTTTCTTGATCTGTTTCGACTCGGCGTCGGTGGCGTCGATGGGGATGAGGTCGTTGTCGTGGAAGTTCACGCCGTAGACCCCGCCGACCTCGCCGAGCAGGTCGACGATCTGCGCGGGGGTGTAGCGCGGCCGGGTCGGGCCGCCGAACGGGTCGGCCCCCGGGTTGCCGACGGTCCAGAGCCCGAAGGTGAAGCGGTCATCGGGGGAGGGGGCGAAGGGGTCGCGGGTGGGCATGAGAAAGCTCGCGGTGGGGCGTGCAGGTAGGGCGTTGGCTGTCGGTGTGACGCTCGGCCACCCGACACAATCCGCCCCGCGCCGGTCACGGCAGAGGGCGGGGTGACGCGGTCAGCGTGGCGCGGTGGCCGCGTCTTCCTCGGCGTGTGCGGTGAGGCCGTCCTCGGTGGTGAGGTGTTGCGCCTGGTACCCGCCCTTGCCCTTGAAGTAGAAGAACATCCCGATGTAGGCGACAAGCATGATGCCCGGGAAGATCGTCATGTTGGCGAGAGCGCCTTGGGCGCTTGCGCCGCGGGTCGCCTTGATCTCTGCGGCGATCTCGTCGCGTTCGGCTTCGGGAAGGGGCGCGAGGACGGCTTGAACCTTCACATCGTCAATCGCCTCGTAGGGCACGAGCCCATAGTACGCGCTGCGCTCTTCGGTGACCGCCAGTTCATCGTCCGCAAGGATCGCGGGCACGGCCTGGGTGATGTGTGTGTTGGACTCGACGGCGCTGACAGCTTTATTCGCCTGCAGGGCGCCGATGAAGGGGAACCCAAGCACACCGACGGCCAGCATGCCGATCCCGCCCAGCGCGTTGAGGGTGAGCGCCCCGCCGCGTGGCGACTGCTCGGAGACGATCCCGAGCATCGTCGGCCAGAAGAAAGTCTTGCCGAAGGCATAGAGTGTCGCCGCGGCAAAGATCATGACGCCGGCGGTGAACGAGAGCGTGGCCAGCCCCGCGATCGCGAGCACCGCGCTGATGATGAGCAGGCCGATCGGGCTCAGGGTATGGACGATCGGGCCGGCGAAGAACCGCAGGGTCATCATGATGACCGAGGTATAGACCAGGACCCACCCGGGGTGGAGGTCTTCGAAGACGCCTTCCATGATGCCGGTGATCCAGCCGTCGGTACCGATCTCGGTGGTCGCCAGCGGCATCATGATGAGTGCCATGAAGAAGACAAAGGGATTGCCCAGCGAGCGAGTGTAGAGTGCAAACGCGACGACAGCAATTGCGCCGATGGAGATGATGATCCAAGGGCGAATGCCTTCTCCGGTGTCGGGACTGTAGAACACCTCGATGAACTGGAGAGTAAGTAGGAAGCTGACGATGGCGGCCCCAGCGAACCCGAACTCGGCCAGCATCTGGCGGTAGGTGACACCCGAGGCGACACGCTCGTTGAGCGGGAACTTCAGTGGCATCAGCATCAGGAAGAAGATGACGGCGGGGACGGCGATGATCCCGATGCGGATCCACCACGGCACGGGGTCGGCGTCGGTGCCGAAGCTGCTGATAACGATCGTAATGATCCCCGCGACCGCCAGACCGCCGGGCCAGCCGGCGTGGAGGATGTTGAGCCACTTGGTCTTGTTCTTGTTGAACATCGTGGCGACGACGGGGTTGATGTACGCCTCGACCGTGCCGTTGCTCAGCGCGAGCAGGAACGACCCCCAGTAGAGCATCTGGTAAGCGAGTTTGGTGTCTCCCTGCCCGCCGTCGGACACGAAGTAGGCCGCGACGCCGACCACCGACCAGATCAGGTAGGCGACGAAGGAAAAGACCATCGCAACCTTGTAGCCGATCTTGTCAATAAACAGGCTGAAGAGCACGATCGACACGGCGAACGGCCATACACCGATACCCAGCAGCGCGCCCTCCTGTGCCTCATCGAGACCGAACTCCACACCCCATGTTTTGATCAGGAACATGCGCGAGATAAACGCGAACGCGGTCGTGATCAGGGCGATGAAACAGCCCCAGAACATCAGCTTGTCGTGACGGGTCTGCCCCTGTGCGGCGGTGGGTTCGGACATGCGGGCTCCTGTGGTGGCCGGGGTTGCCCCGGCGCTGGGTGAGAGCGAGATACACCAGACGTGGCTGCTCGGGAAATGTGCAGCAGGCACGTAGTGTCTGGTTTTTAGGCGGGACGTGTCAAGCGGTACGGGCTTGCCCGAGTGCCTGCCGGTCGCGGCGGGCAGGTGGAGGCGACAACGCGCCGCTGTACGATCCACGGGCGAGAACCCAGCGGTGGTTACAATTCCCGCGATGCGTGTGCTCGTGATCGAAGACAGCCCGAAGATGAACGCGGCGCTCCAGCGGGGGCTGGAGGAGCACGGGTTTGTCGTGGACGCCTGCAGCAACGGGCACGATGGCGAGGAACTCGCCGCGGCCGAGCCGTACGACGCGATCGTGCTGGACGTGATGCTGCCGGGCCAGGACGGGCTGGTCGTCTGTCGGAACCTGCGTCGTCGGGGCGTGCACACGCCGGTGCTGCTGCTCACCGCGCTGTCGGGGACGCGAGACAAGGTCGACGGGCTCGACGCCGGCGGCGACGACTACCTGGTCAAGCCGTTCGAGTTCGAGGAGCTGGCCGCCCGGCTGCGCGCACTGATGCGGCGGAGCACGGACGTCGACGCGGCGGTGCTCCGGCACAACGGGCTCGAGCTGCACCTGGGCCGACGCACCGCGACGCGCGACGGCCAGACGATCACGCTGACGCAGAAGCAGTTCGCGCTGCTCGAGTACTTCATGCGCAACCCCGACCGCGTCCTCACCCGTGCCGCGATCGGCGCGCACGTCTGGGACATGAACCTGGACCCGTTCAGCAACGTGATCGACGTCTACGTGTCGGCCCTGCGCAAGAAGGTGGACAAGCCCTTCGGCTCGCCGATGATCCACACCGTCGTCGGTGCGGGGTACCGCTTCGGTTCGCCCGCGGAAGGCGGGGCGTAGCCGTGGCGGCCGGGTCGTACCTGCGTTCGCTGCGTTTCCAGCTCACCGCGACGTACCTGCTGGTGTTCGGGCTGGTGTTTACCGGTGTCGTCGTGGTCGGGCTGGGTGTGGCGCGTTCCTCGGTGCACCGCGCGCTGGACCGCGAGCTGGAAGAACGTGCGCGGCAGATGGTCGCGGCGCTGGTGCAGACCGGCGACCCGTTCACGGACACGGCGCTGCGCGACGCGGCGTCGGCGGAGGCGCGGACCCTGTTTTTCCGGGGCTTTCTGGTGCAGGTGCGTGGCGAGGACGGCGCGGTGCTCGGGCGTTCGGAGGCGTCGGCCGGGCGCGATCTGCCGCTGAGTGACGCGGGCGCGGCGTGGGGGGGCGATACGCCGCTGCTGGAGACGGTGGAGCTGTCGTGGACGCCGGGCGAGCCGGCCGAGCCGTACCGGGTGGCGACGCTGCGCCATGTTTCGCCGGGCGTCCGGCCGTTTGTGGTGCAGGTCGGCTCGGACCTGGGGCCGGTGCGTGAGCCGGTGGCGCTGATGAACCGCCTGGCGTGGGCGGGGCTGGCGGTCGCGCTGCTGGCGGCGGCGGTGGCGTCGTGGCTGGCGGCGGGCCGGGCGATGGCCCGGCTGAACCAGATCGCCGACGCGGTCAGCGCGGTCGCGCTGGATGCCCTTGGCGAGCGGCCGATCGTCCCGCCGACGCCCGACCCGGAGGTCCGCCGGCTGGCGGGGGACCTGAACCGCCTGTTGGCGCGGATCGCGGACGGCCTGCGTGCGCGCGAGCGGTTCATCCAGGACGTGTCCCACGAGCTGAAGACCCCGCTGTCGGTCCTGTCCAGCGAGGCGCAGGTGGTCGAGCTGCGTAGCGACCTGTCGGGGGAGGCACGCGCTTTCGCGCGGAGTGTCGGCGAGGAATCGCGGCATCTGGCCCGGCTGGTTGAGAGCATGCTCGCGCTCGCGCGGGCCGAGGCGACCAGCGACATGGCCGGCGCAGCGGTGTGCTCGGCCTACGACGCGGTCGTCGCGGCGGTGGGGGCGTGCCAGCCCGTCGCGCGCAACGCGGGCGTGAACCTGCAGCTGACGCTCGGCGTCCCGCCCCAAGACCAGGCCGCCGGACCGGGCCATGCGGGCACCACCGACACCGGTAGTGCTCCCACGGATGCCTCCGCCGAGGAAGACGATGCGCTGTTCTTCGGCGACCCCGAGCTGGTCACCGCGATGGTCTCGAACCTGATCCGCAACGCGATCGCGTATTCGCCCGCAGATGGGGCGGTGCAGGTCCACGCCTGGCGGGACGCCGGGGACATCACCCTCGCGGTGGGGGACCACGGCCCGGGCATCCCGCCCGAGGCGATCGGCGGCATCTTCGACCGCTTCGCCCAGGCCCGGCCCGACGACAGCGCCCGGGGGCACGGCCTGGGGCTCGCGATCGCCCGGACCGTCGCGGAGCTGCACGGCGGGTCGCTCCGCGTCGAGAACCTCACCCCGGCCGGCTGCCGGTTCACCGTGACGCTCCGGGCGGCGGAACCCGTCGAGCCGTCAGAAAACGCGGGTTCATAGCCCGAGGCCGCCGTATTAACGGACTTTAATCCCGTCTTTAGAGCCGCTTCATGGGCGGGTTCTATGGTGTCTCGTGTCGCAAGAAGCGGTGCCGTCTGGAGCGCTCTCGCCCGGGCAGGACGGCATCGATCGTCACCAATGCCGTGCGTGGCGTTGGTGACGAACACACCACCGGGGCCCGACCGGCCCCACAACGAAAGGCACCCCATGTTGAAGCAGACCTCCCTGATCGCCGCCCTCGCCGTCACCCCGATCCTCGGCACCTCCGTCGTGCTGGCCCACGGCCCGTCGGAAGCGCCGCTGCTGCAGGACGACCCGGCCGTCGCCGGTGGCGTCGTCGTCAGCATCGACAACGACAAGAGCATGTTCACGATCGAGGTCGCCCCGCTCGAGCACGTCGAGGTCGAGTGGAACGACGACACCAACTTCACGCTCGACGGCGAACCCTCGACCGCCGAGGACGTGCTCGTGACCGACCGGCTCGTGTCGGTGGAGCACAACGATGGCCTGGCCATCAACGTCCGCGGGATGATCGAAGAAGAAGTCCCCGAGTAAGACGGTACGGCTGATCACCTGGGATCATGCCCCCCACTGCCGGCCCGCCGCGAGATTCGTGGTGGGCCGGTCTTTTTGTTTCGCTCAGTAGCGGTGCGCGGGGAGGGCTACTCGACCGGCGGTGGGGGGCCGCCCTCGGGTTCGTCATCGTCGGCGGGCTGAGACCACACCGGCGCACCCGTCGCGGCATCCCGCAGCTCGAGACGCACCTCGCCACGGGTGACGGCCTGCGCGAGCAGCACCCGCACGCCAGCGATCTCGGTCCACCGGCCTTCGAGGGTTAACGCCTCGCCGAGGTCGAACCGGACGCCCGCCCCGCGCAGGTAGCGCAGCGGCGCGACGTGCACCGCGACGACCCCGCCCTCGGTCTGCAGCCCCAGCAGCAGGCCCGGCTCGGCGCCGTCGGCGGGAACAAACGTGCCGACCGACTCGACCTCGCCCTGCAGCGTCGCCGGCTCGGCGTCGGCCAGGTACAGCGAGTTGTAGGTGCTCCCCGCCGACCACGCCGGGTGCAGCGGCGGCAACGCGGGGCCGGGTGGGTCGCCGCCGCCGCTCGTTTTGTCTGTGGGGTCGTTGGCCGGCTCGTCCATCGCGAGGGCGGGTTCGGGCTGCGGCCCGGGCGTGTCGACGGTGGGCTCGGGCACGACGGGTTCGACGGGGGGAGGATCGCCCGTCTGTTCAACGGCGGGCTCGGGGTTCAGTGAGATGTTCTGCGGCGGCGCGTCGGCGGTTCTCTCGGGCGCAGCACAGCCGCCGACCGTGGCCAAGCCGGCACACAGCCCGAGCACAACAAGCCGCTTCATCCACGCATCGCACGGTCGGCGCAAACACATCGGCGCTTCCCCTGTCCCCCGGCCGGACGCCCGTACCCCGCGGTCCCACCACGGCCGGGCACGGATCATCATACCAATGCCCCCCGCGATCCCCCAACGATTCCGCCCCACAACACGCAAGCCGCCGCACGGCGGGCCCTACAACCCTTACGCCCGGGACTGGTACTCGCCGGTCTCGGTGTTCACACGGATCCGGTCGCCGATGTTAATGAACTCGGGCACCTTCACGATCAGCCCGGTCTCCATCGTGGCCTCCTTCATCACGCTCGTCGCCGTCGCGTTCTTCACGCCCGGCGGCGCGTCGGTCACCTCCAGCTCGACGACCTGCGGCAGCTCGATGCTCAGGCACTGGCCGTCGTGGTGCAGGCCGTTGATCTTCTCGTTGGGCTTGCAGTACTTCAGCGCGTCGCCCAACACGTCTTCGGGCAGCGTGATCTGGTCGAAGGACTCGGTGTCCATGAAGATCGCGCCGCTGCCGTCCGAGTAGAGGTACTCCATCTCCCGGCGGTCGAGGTTGATGCCGTCGACCTCGTCGGTGGAGCGGAAGCGCTTCTCCTGGACGTTGCCGGTCTTCATGTTCTTGACCTTGGCCTGGACGAACGCGCCGCCCTTGCCGGGCTTGACGTGGTCGGTCTTGGTCACGATCCAGACCTGGCCGTCCTGGACGATGGCCTTGCCGGGCTTGAGGTCGTTGGCTTTCATCGGGGGCTTGCTCCGCGTACGGTGGGTGTGGGGATCAATCGAGCCGCGAATTATAGACCAAACCGCCCACTAGGGCCCGTCGATGCTGACCGCTGGGCAAGGCGAAAACCCGCCGCTTGCTATCATGCCACCACAGGGATAGTCGCCGGGAGGCGCACGATGAGAAAATTCAGACGGCCGGTCGTGGTTGTGGTACTGCTGATGGCGGGGTGGGGTGGGGCTAGTCTTGCCTGGCATAAGTTTCGACCTAAGTCGGTTGTTGCCGAGGCAACGCTGGAAGTGTTCCGTGTGACCCCTGATTTCGAGACGTTGAGCTTACGCTCCGAACCGATTCGTGAAGGTGTTCGCGGTGACCGAATGTCCGCGGTCCATATCAAGATCGACGGTTTAACCTACGAGCGAACACTTCGAAGTCTTGTTGAACACGCATCGATTCGCGAGACGCAGTGGTATGCACAGTTTGGTGGAGACGATGAGGCGGCGATGTCGGCGCTTGGCAACGGGGCGATCGCGGTAGAGCCCATCACGGGTAGCGCACGCATCCGTCTACGGGTGACGGTAGAGAATCGAGAAGACGCACTAATCCTTTTGCGGCAGTGGATTGAGATTGAACGCGATGCCGCCGACCACCGGATCGATGCCTACTACTTTGATGACTTTCGACAGTTTCTTTTGTATTACCAAAGCACTGTTATGCAAATCGGTACGCTACGGGATGAGATTCGATCGTGCCAAGCCGAGTATCCCAATGACGCGCCGGGCGAACTTCAATCCATGCTTGATGAATTGACCCGCCTCGAAGCGAGAAAAGAGAACGCAGATGATGTACGTAGAGACTTTGATTTGCGATTGTGGCGCGACCACTATCTGCTTGAAGTCCATTCTGAGCCCGTGATCGTGGAACCCTAGTTCCGATTTGACCTACTCTATCCCCGCCCTTCTAGATACGCTCGCAGCACCACCGCCTGGTTGTGCTGCGCGTCGCTGGCGCTATAGACCAGCGTGACCGTCTTGTGGTCGGCCCACTCGGCGAGGTACGCGTCGATCGCTCCGCGCTGCCCATCCAACTCGGCTTGGTAACGCTTCGTGAACTCGGGGAACTTGTCGGGGGCGTGGGCGAACCATTGGCGCAGCTCGGTGCTGGGCGCGATGTCCTTGGCCCACCCGTCGAGGTCGGCGGCTTGCTTGCTCACCCCGCGTGGCCAGATGCGGTCGACGAGGATGCGCAGGCCGTCGGACTCGGCTTTGGGCGTGTAGATGCGTTTGACCTGGAACGTGGGCATGGGGTTATCGTAGAGTGACAAACGTACGGTAGGTGGAGTGAGTTGGCGAGCGATACCCACCGGGGACGCGATCCGCCGCGTGTGACGCGGCGGCTATTCAATGACGCTAAGACAAACGTGTGGGGATAGCCGCCGCGTCACACGCGGCGGGGCCCGGCTTCATGACTTCGCGCATCACCATCGTCGCGTAGGACCCGCGGGGAAGCTCGAAGCTGGTCTTGATGTATGGGCCGTGCTCGTCCGCGCCGGCGGAGACCTCGGGGTGCTTCAGCGGGACGCGCAACGGGCGTCGGCCGCCCTCGACCCGCTGGAGCTGCCCTTCGGTGACCCCGGTGCGCTCCAGTGCGGCGCGTTCCATCGCGCCCGGCTCGCCGGTGGCCTGGGCCATGCCCGCGCCCCAGTTCGGCCCGCTCGGGGATACCGCGCCCGCAGGCACCCGGCCGCCCGGCGCGTTCTCGGTGTCGGCCGTCGCCGCATCCACCAGGAACACCGAGCGGTTGTCGTGCTTCCACGCCAGGTCACCCGCCTGCAGCCGGTCGAATGTGCCCGTCCGCACGCGCTCGCCGAGCACCTCGTTGAACACCGCCGACTGCCACGCGGAGACGAGGAAGTCGCGCTGGCCCCGGTCGATGCAGCGGACCGCCTCGGCCGGGGGCTTGCCCTGGCGCAGCGCGTCGAGCGCCTGCCGGTCAAAGCGCAGGGTCTTCGGCCAGACCTCCAGCGCCGCGGCGTAGTCGCTCGCGCGGTAGTGGGCCCGGCCCTCGACGATGTAGGGCGACTCGGTGTCGTAGTCCGAGCCGAGCATCTCGTCGAGGAACGCCGCGGGCAGGTCCTGCAGCAGCAGCCGGCCGAGGACGTGTGAGTTCTGCCGGTAGCCGAAGCGCTGCTCGCCGACGTAGTTCGGTATACCGCGCTGTTCGAGCACATCGAGGATGCGTTTGGCGCGGACGACGTGCGTCGGCTCGACCTGGCGGAGGCGGAGGACAAAGCGGTTCCCGCCGTGGTGCCCGCGGCGGAGCTTGTTGGTGTGGCGCTCGGCCCAGAGGACGGTGAGCTTGGTGTTCTCGCCCAGCCGGTCCAGCGACTCGGCGACGACCGCGTCGGTTACGCCCGGCAGCCAGACCGACAGGTGCTGCCGAGTGACGGCGTGCTTGTCCTTGAGCCCGGCGTGCCCGATGTTCCGCCGATTCGTGCGGAACGCCGCCGCGATGCGCTGCGCCGCCTCGGGCGTGGTCATCCCGCGTTTCTCGATGAACAGGTACAGGTGCTCGCCCTCGCCGCAGGGCTCGTACAGCGGCTGCTCTTCAACGAGGAAGTCCTCGGGCCGTTCTTTCAGCACGCCCCCGACCCCGGGCAGGTCGGGCGTGAGGTAGGCGAGGGAGTCGGTGAGCATGTGCGGTGTTAACAATAAAAGATCGGATTACAGATAGCGAGAGAGTATCCCTGCGCTGGAGATCATGATCGAACACAGCGCCGCGCAGTACGTTGGGAGTCGCATCAGGATAAAACCCTGTATCAATGACATCATGACCCAAGCTAAAACTGCTAGAACGAGTGCGGCTACCCAGAACAGACCTGAGCAAAACACGCCTATCACAAGTAGCGCTGGGCAAACAATGAACGCCAGCACCATACTTAGATCATGGAAGCTGAAAAGGAACCCCGGCAATGATGTGACAAGCAGATTCCAGCGCGATGCACTCCTGATACCTGTGATGTCGCTGGGTTCAAAAGGTATGGGGAGTGTGTGCACTCTTCGTCCGATGTAAGTCCCAATGCACTCGCCAGCATTGTTGATGGCTAAAACGCCTTCCCATCGCCCATCGACTCGTACATCAACATAAGAAACCTGCCCCATCCTTGGGGGCGGCACCTCGTTCGCAATAGACTCCGGAAGTAGAAAAGGGGGGTGCGTGACTGTCATCGCGCTACTCATGGTGTGCCGGTCCGTGACGACGCCATCACGCAGCCGTCGGCTAGTCCTCCGGAGCGCCGTCCTTCAGCATCTTGCGGAACGCGGTGTTGAGCCGCTGCGTGACCGGGCCGGGCTTGCCTTCGGTGTCCCCGCGCCCGATCTTCCGGCCGTCGATCTCGGTGACGGCGATAACCTCGGCGGCGGTGCCGGTGAGGAACATCTCGTCGGCCGTGTAGAGGTCGTGCTTGCTCAGGTCCAGCTCGCGGACGGCGATGCCGGCGTCGCGCGCGAGGTCGATGACGAGGTTGCGGGTGATGCCTTCGAGGATGCCCGCGTGCAGGGGCGGGGTGACCAGCTCGGCCGCGTCGGCGCCCCCGCCCATCGGCCGGCGGACGATGAAGATGTTATCGCCCGTGCACTCGGCGACGAGCCCGGCGGTGTTGAGCATGACCGCTTCGAGGCAGCCGGCGTCGATCGCCTCGATCTTCGCGAGGATGTTGTTGAGGTAGTTGTTGCTCTTGATGCGGGGGCTGAGCGCGGCGGGGTGGTTGCGCGTCACACTGCTGGTGATGACCTTCATCCCGTTGTCGTACAGCTCCTGCGGGTACATCTTGATGTCGCAGGTGATGATGAAGACGTTGGGCACGGGCGAGAGGAAGGGGTTGAGCCCCATCGTCCCGACGCCGCGGGTCGCGCACAGCCGGATGTAGCCGTTGTCCCGGCCGTTGACGGCGAGGGTCTCGCGGACGGCGGCTTCGAGCTCGTCGATCGAGAACTGGAGTGTAAGGCGGATGGCCTTGGCCGAGTCGTAAAAGCGTTCGAGGTGCGAGCGGAGCTTGAGGACCCGGCCGTGGTAGGCGCGGATGCCCTCGAAGACCCCGTCGCCGTAGAGCACGCCGTGGTCCATGACGGAGACGGCCGCATGCTCGCCGGGGACGAGCTGGCCGTTGAGCCAGACCTGGCCGAGTTCCTGGAGCGGGGTCGAGTTCGCCTCGACGGGCGCTTTGGGGGTGGTGGGGGTGCGGGTCATGGCTTGCTCCTTCCGGTCGGGTCCGTGATTATAGCTGTTCGTGGCAAGGCCCCGAGCGTCAACAACAGTGGAGGAACACGCGATGAGACGACTGGCGTATGCGTTGGCGGTAGCGGCCCTGACGGTGGTGCCCGGCGCGGCGGACGAGGACCGGCCGGGGGTGGGGGAGAAGCTCGTCGGCGTGCACCCGGGGTACCGCGTCGAGCCGGCCCGGCCGGAGGGGATGCTCATGCCCGTCGGCGGGCTGGGGATGCTGCCCGACGGCCGGCTGGTGGTCGCGCGGTTCGATGCCCGCACGCTCGTCGCGCCGCGTCCGACGGAAGCGCCCAACGGCGAGCTGTGGCTGCTGAGCCACACGGCGACCGGCGACCGCGCGGACATCCAGGCCGAGCTCATCGCCGAGGCGCTGTTCGAGCCGCAGGGGGTGTGCGTGATCGACGGGGTGATCTACGTCTCGCAGCGTGACGAGGTCTCGCGGTTTATCTACAACGATCGCGGCGGGTTCTGGGACCAAGACGCCGTGGCCTACGGCTGGGAGACCAACGACTTCCACCACTTCTGCGCCGGCCTGCTGCACGAGCCCGGCCCGACCGACGACCACCCCGGGTTCCTCTACCTCGCGCGCTCTTCCGGCCTGGGGCTGTGGCAGAACCCGCCGGACCACGGCTCGGTCTGGCGGATCGACCTGTCCCTGCCCCCGGGCGAGAACGTCACGCCGATCACCGGTGGGCACCGTGCGCCCAACGGCATCGGCTTCGGGCCCGAGGGCCAGGTCTTCGTCGTCGAGAACCAGGGCGAATGGAACCCCAGCAACGAACTGAACCACGTGCAGGAAGGCCACTTCTACGGCTTCTACCAACGCGACAACCCGCCGCGCGCCTACCCCTGCCCGTTCCAGCCCGAGGACCCGGAGCACCCCGACACCCCGCCGACCGAGGCCGCGGTCAAGCTGCCGCAGGGCGAGATCGGCAACTCGCCGACCCAGCCGCTGCTCTTCCCCGCCGGCCACGCGTTCGAGGGGCAGCTCGTCATGGGCGACATGCACTACGGCGGGCTCAACCGCATCTACCTCGAGCAAGTCAACGGGGTCTGGCAGGGCTGCGCGATGCGCATGACCCAGGGGCTCGAGGGCGGGCCCAACCGCCTGCTGTGGGGGCCGGACGGCTCGCTGTACGTCGGGTCGATCGGCGGGTCGCACCACCAGACGTGGTGGTGGAACAACCCCGACCGCGAGCCGACCTACCAGGGGCTGGAGCGGCTGGTGCCGACCGGTGAGGACGCGTTCGAGGTGTTCTCGATGAGTGCGACGGCCGATGGGTTTGTGCTGACGTTCACCCGGCCGGTGCCTGCCGGGTTCCTGGCCGATGCCGGCAACTTCGCGCTGCGTCAGTGGACCTACCGCGCGACGCGGGGCTACGGCGGGCCCAAGCTGGACGAGCAGGCGTTGCGGATCGAGCGCGTCGTCCCGGCCGAGGACCGGCGGTCGGTCCGGCTGGTGATTCCGGGGCTGAAGGCGGGCTACGTCGTGCACCTGCGGACCGACCCCGTGGACGACACGGGCACGCCGATCTGGTCGGGCGAGGTGTGGTACACGCTCAACGAAGTGCCGGCCGAGTGACGACCGCCGGCCGCGCGGGTCAGCCGCTGGTGTTCACGGCGGCGACAACCTGGAGCGGCCCCTTGGAGACCACGACCCCGCCGGGCTTCTCGACGGTGATAGCGAAGACGACGGGCTGCTCGGCGTTGATGGCCGCGTGGATCGGGATGATGACCTCGCCGTCGGCGTTGATGTCGAAGACCCCGCCGTCGATCCGGTCGGTCGTCTCGCCGGCCCGGCTCGCGTCGACGATCCAGAGCTGGTACTGCTCCTGCGTCGGGTCGTTGACCGGCAGGCCGGTGAGCTTCATGTAGCCGGTCTGGTCGCCGGGGTTGAAGATGACCTCGCCCTGCGCGTTGGAGAAGCGGATATCGCCGTCGGCGTCGTTGAACTCCCATTCCGCGGCGACGGTGCCGGGCGCTTTCGCCAGCTTGTTGTAGGCCTGTGCCGGGTTGATGGGGGCGGTGTCCGGGGCGCGGTTGGCGATGATGAACATCAGCGCGACCGCCGCGGCCGCGGCCATGTACCAGCCGATGGCCGACAGACTCAGCAGGGGCGACCGGGTGGTGGCCGGGGTGGCGGGCGGTGTGCCGGCCGCGGGCGAGCCGGCCAGCTTCATCGGCGGTGTTGTGCCGGATGGCTGGAGATGGGCTTTGGCGTCGGCGAGGAGGCGCACGCGGAGCGGCGCGGGGAGCGCACCGGCACCGATCGCGTCGCCGGCCAAGGCGAGGTGAGCCGCGGCCGCGGCGAGCTCGTACCGCTCGGCGTCTTCAGCCAGCGCGGGGTCGTCGGCCAGCAGCCGGTCGCACGTCGCCGCATCGTCCGCGGACAGCCCCTCGGTGGCACGGAGCGCCAGCAGTTCCTGCACCTGGTCGGCGTTGGGGGGTGTCGTGGCGCTCATGCGGGCACCCCGCTTCCGGTGGGCGAGCCGATCGCACGCCGGACCTTTGCCAGGCCGCGGCGGATGTGGGTCTTCACCGTGCCCAGCGGCAGGGACAGACGCTCGGCGATCTGCACATGCGTCAGACCGTCCAGTACGGCGTGGCGGATGACCTCGGGCTGGGGCGGATCGAGCGCATCAATCACTTCCAACACACGGGCCGACTCTTCCTTGACGGCCGCGGCGTAGGACGGGCTCTCGGACGCGGTGTCGCTGCCCGGGTCGCCGACGGACTCGATCGGCTGGGTGTCGGGGCGTCGGCCGGCCTTTCGGATGCGGTCGATCACCCGGCGCCTGGCGATCATCGCGACGAACGTCGCCTCCGACGCAGACGCGGGGTCGTACCGAGACGCGCTCCGCCAGACCGCGATGAACACGTCTTGCACGGCGTCCTCGGCCTCGGCCCGGTCGCGGAAGGCGCCCCGCGCGATCGACCAGACCAGACCCCCGTAGGTGTCGAGCACCTGCGCAACCGCCGTCTCGTCCCCGGCTGCGACGCGTTGTAACAGTCCGGGGCTGTCGGGCATGAAACCAACTCGGTAAACAACCTGTGTCGGGCGGTACATCCGGGCACCGGCACGCCGTGATTCTAGCAGATTCGTGGGGGCGGCTACCAACATCTCGAAGTCCCGGGCATACGCATGGTGGGGGGGGGGTTGCCACACGCACACCCGGGCAAAAAACCGCCCGGCACCACGCGGTGCCGGGCGGCGGGGGCATGGGGCAGAGTTAGTCCTGGGGCAGGATCACCTTGTCGATGACGTGGATGACACCGTTGGTGGCGTCGATGTCCGCGCTGATGACGCGGGCACCATCGATGTAGACGTCGCCGTCACGGTGCTCGATGGTCACGCTCGAGCCCTGGAGCGTCTCGGCGTGCTCGGCCGCGATCGCATCGACCGCGTAGACCCGGCCGGCCACGACGTGGTACGTCAGCACGGCGATCAGTTGGTCCTTGTTCTCGGGCTTGAGCAGGTTGGCGACCACATGCTCGGGGAGCGCGGCGAACGCGTCGTCGGTCGGCGCGAAGACGGTGAACGGGCCGTCACCCTGAAGCGCTTCGATCAGGCCGGCCGCGTCGAGTGCCGCGGCGAGGGTGGTAAACGAGCCGGCAGACACCGCGGTCTCGATTAGGTCGCTGGTGTTGGGGATCACGACCTTGTCGATCACGTGGATCGTGCCGTTGGTGCAGGCGATGTCCGTGGCCGTCACGTTGGCGTCGTCGATCATGACGCTGCCGTCGGTCGTGAGGTCCAGCTTCTGGCCGTTAAGGGTCACGAGCTTGTCGGCCTCGAGGACGTCCTCGGCCTCCAGGTTGCCGGGCACGACGTGGTACAGCAGCACGGCCTGGAGGATGTGCTTGTTGTCCGGGTCCAGCAGGAACTCGATCGTGCCTTCCGGCAGCGCGGCGAAGGCGTCGTCGGTCGGCGCGAAGACGGTGAAGGGGCCTTCGCCCTGCAGCGCCTCTACTAGGTCGGCGGCTTCCAGCGCCGCGGCAAGGGTGTTGAACGAGCCGGCCGCGACGGCGGTTTCCACGAGGTCCATCTCGGCGGATACGGCGTGGAGCGGGGCGGTGTCCCGGTCGCAGCCGCCACAATCGCCGGCGAGGGCCGGGGTGCCGAGCGAAAGGGCCAGCGCGGGGAGTGCGGTTGCCAGTGTGGTACGCAGGGGATGCATGGTTCGATTCCTTGGGTTTGGTCCTGTTGCGGGCCGACACGCTGCCGGCCGTCTGCTCTAGGATTCGCCATGCCCCGCCGGGCGGATTCAGGCCGTCCCCGGTTTTCCAGGTTTTTCGCCGCGCTTTTTTTTTGCCTCCGGTGTCCTGATTCCGTGTTGCCGTGCAGTTAGCACTGTGAAGGAGCCTCATGTCTGTTCCGAGTGACGTGGTTGTCCAGTTTCTGATCCAGCGCCGGAGCCGGCTGCTGGGGTATGCGTGGGTCATCGTCGCCGATGAACACGCCGCGGAAGACGTGTTCCAGGAGGTCTCGATGGCTGCGGTCCGCAAGTGCGACCAGATCCAGGGGCCCGAGCACCTGGACCGTTGGGTCCGCCACGCCATCCGGCTCAAGGGCCTGGAGGTCCGCCGCAGCCGGCGGGGCAAGGCCCAACTGCTCAGCCCCGAGGTGCTGGACATCCTCGAGAAGTCCTGGGCCGGCGGGGGCACGGCGACCGAAGGCGACCGGATGGACGCCATGCGCCGCTGCATCGGCCAGCTTTCCGGCCCCGCCCGGCAGGTGGTCGAGATGCGCTACGGCCAGGGGATGAAGTCGCAGAAGATCGCCGACACCCTCGGGCGTCGCGTCGAGACCGTCTACAAAACGATCACCCGGGCACACACCGCGCTGCGGCGCTGCATCGAAGACCGGCTCGACACCGGGCGGGGGGGCTTATGAGCACCGAGCGCCACGACACGCAGGAGATGGAAGACCGCCTGGCGCTCCTGGCCGACGCGTACCTGCACGGCGAGATCACGCCCGACGGGCTGGCGAAGCTCGAGGCGCTGGTCGCATCCGACCCCGAGGCGGCGCGCCTGTTCGCCTGCTTCGTGCAGCAGTCGGGCATGATGCGCGAGCTCTACGGGAGCGCGAACGAGCAGGTTATCGCGACGCAGGACCAGGACTCCACCGACTTCCTCTCTGCGCTGGCCGCCCTGGAAGAGTCGGACCACGAGGCGGAGGTGCCGGTCGACCTGACCGACGAGCTGCTGCGTCGGGCCCAACAGCGCAAACAGGCCGAGCGTCTTCGCCGTGCACACGGCGCAAACCCGGGCGGCGGCTGGTCGGTCCCGCCGTTGGTGGTGGTCGGCGCGATCGCCGCGGTTTGTCTGCTGGCCTTCTGGCTGGGCGGGGTCTTTATGGGCCAGGGCTCGGGCGGCGGGAACGTCGGCCCCGGCCAGGCCACACCGCCCCGCGAAGCGTTCGCCGGCCGATCGCGCCTGATCGCCACGCACCAGGCGGTCTGGGGCGAGGGCTACATCCCGCACCCCGGGGAGAACCTGCAGGACACACCGATCCGGCTCACCGCCGGTTTGGCACGCATCGAGATGGGCAACGGCACGACTCTTCTTGTCGAAGGGCCGGCCTACCTGCGGATCAGCGGCGCGGGGCAGGTCGAGCTCTCGCGCGGCCGGGTGACCGCCGTGACCCCGGCGGGCCGCTCCCCCCTGACGATCCAGACGCCCAACGCGACCATCCAGGACAGCGGCTCGACCTTCGGGGTACACGTCGACCCCGCGAACCAGACGACGGCTCAGGTCTATACCGGCCAGGTCTCGCTCACGCCGATGACCGACGGCGTGGCGTCCGCGGCCGCGATCCCGCTGTCGGCCGACCGTGCCCTGCGGGTCGATGCAACCGGCCAGCACGTGGACACCCACGCGGTGAGCGAGACCGCCTTCATCGGCGTGGAGACCTTTGAGGCGCTGCAGGGGCGGCTGGGCCCGGAGCCCTACGCGGCCGCGGTCCGCCGGATGTGGGAACACGACCCCGAACTCATCGCGGCGCTGTCCTACCACCCCGACCAGCGGGTCGGTGTCTACGGCTTCGAGTCGCGCTTGCTTCGAGGCCAGGTCGGTGCCGACAGCCGGTCCCTCAGCCCTCGGCGTGACAGCGAACTCTCGATGACCGGCGGACGGCTTGAGATCAGCGAGGCGGAAGCCACCACCCTGTTCTTGGACCTCGACCTCGCGTCGTCCGGCCCGGCGGCGCGGGCGGGCCTTGTCCGGTCCGACATGCCGACTCTCGGCCGGGACGGGACCCGCGTGTGCCTGTCCTGGATGATGCGGCTGGAGTCCGGCGACCCGCAGGACCCCGCCGGCTGGTGCGGGGTGTCGCTGTTCGGCATCGACGACAACCGCGACCTCGGGGAGTACCTGTTCATCGGGCGGATCGCGCACGAGCCGGCCCTGGGCGTCACCTGCCGGCGGAGCGCGCCCGATCAGCCCGAGAGCATCACCGGCAACATCCGTTTGTCCAAGCCCGGCATGGCGCCGCCGCCTGCCGGCCGCACCATGCACTGGCTGGTCGTGATCGACTTCCGCGACGGCGCGGACCAGATCTCGATCTACGTCGACCCTTCACTCAACCGTCTGGGCAACCCCGACATCGTGATCGACAACATCGACCTCCGCCTGGACCGGCTCCGGCTGGAAGCGGCGGACGGCAACCACCGCTGGTCGTTTGATGAATTCAGAGTCGGCACGGACGTACGTGCCGTCTTGCGGAACTGATTTCTTTGGTCGGCATGCGTGTACCGCCGGCCCGCCTTACTTCTACAGGAGAGGACCCCATGAAGACTCACCAACTGTTTGCCACCGCTTCACTGCTTTGCCTGTTCCCCGTTGCGGCCCACGCGGACGTGCTCCAGACCAACCCCGGGATCGAGGGCGTCGTGGGCGGTGGACCGGGCTTCAACATCATCGACACCACCAACGATACCGGCGACTGGATCGACAACTACAGCAGCGAGACCGCCTCCGGCACGCTTTTCTACAGCTTCACCGCGGCGCTACAAACCTTCAACAACGGTTCAAACCCCGGTGATTCCTTCGGCGGGCTCCACCTGATGTTCCAGGGCAACGAGCGCTTCCTGGTCGGCAACAACTGGCCCGCACACGCCTGGAGCTATGGCGGCGGCATCGGCGACGGCGACCTGGCGACCGCCAACCCCAGCGACGGCGTGACCTACGAGAATATCGCGCTCAACGACCCGCACCAGATCGTCGTCCGCATCGACTTCAACGCCAACGCGGACGACAACGTCACCATCTGGCTCAACCCCATTGTGGCCGACGAAGGCAGCCAGCCCGCCGCGCTGACCACCACGCTGAGCGGTAACGCCCAGTTCGACGCCGTCCACCTCCGGTCGGGCAACGAAGCGACCGAGTGGGACCTGACCAACATCGTCTTCGGCACCACGTTCGCGGATGTCGCGAACGTCCCCGAGCCGGGGTCGCTGGCGCTCATGGCGCTGGGCGGCCTGGCGATGCTCCGCCGCCGGCGCTGAACCGCCGCCTCCTTAGTCCGCCCGGCCGAGCCGTCGGCCGAGCGGATCTTCTAGCGCAGATGAGCGCAAGCCATGCCCACGAACCGTGACTCACATATGTAGACAGACCCCTCGCCGGACGTTCCGGCCTGGATTTTTGCACTCCCACAGGAGGATTTCGAGATGAACACTCGGATTGTTTTGGCAGCAGCAGCAAGCACCCTGATGGTTGGCGCCTACGCCAACGCCGCGGTGGTCTTTGCGGACGATTTCGATGACCCCAACGGCACGGCGATCGACGGCAAGGGCGCGGATGTCGGCGGCCCGTGGTCGGAGACCGGCGGCGCGGTCGTCAACGGCGGCATCGTCGATACACAGGGCGCGGCTCGTACCGCGTTCGCCGACTTCACCTCGGCCCTCGGGGCCGGCGAGGTCCTGACCCTGACCTTCGACGCCGCGGAGACCGGCGGCAACTTCTTCGATGGGTACGCCGGCGTCAGCCTGTTCATCGGCGGCACCGAACGCATCTTCGTCGGCCACCCGAACCTCTCCGGCTCGTGGGGTGTGGACGGCGGCGCGATCGGCGCGGCGTTGACCACCGGCAACACCGTCGAGGACAACACCGCCACCTTCACCTACACCTTCGATACCGGTGCCTGGACGTTCTCGCTCTCCACCGGCGAGAACATCAGCGGCACGGGTGCCGCCGGTGAGGCCTACGACCGCCTGCGTTTCGCCAACGGTAACAACGGCGACCTGGCCATCGATTCATTGGAAGTCGATATCTCCCCCGTCCCCGAGCCCGGCTCGCTCGCCCTGCTCGCGCTCGGCGGCCTGACGATGCTCCGGCGTCGGCGCTAACCGGCCTTCCTCCTTCATCTGCCCGGCCGTACGTGCGGCCGGGCGGATCTTTGCTTCACCGGGTGCGCCCCACCGCACGCTGACCTTCCGACAGGAGTTTTGCTATGAAACGACACGCCTTTACCCTGATCGAGCTGCTCGTGGTGATCTCCATCATCGCGCTGCTGATCGCGATCCTCCTGCCCGCCCTGGGGGCTGCGCGGGACGCGGCGCGGGCCTCACAGTGCCTGTCGAACTCTCGGCAGCAGGTCATCGCGGCGCTCGCCCACGCCTCGGACCGGAAAGAGCAGCTCCCCGTCGCCGGCGAGTGCTACGACTCGGCCGGGGGGTCGCTGATGTCCGACGCGAAGAGGAACCTGACGCTGTTCCAGTACGGCGCGACGCGGGCCGAGGCCCCCTGGACCGCCTCGCTGGGCGAGTACATGGGGCTGTCCATCCGGCTGACGAGCTGGAGCGACATGCAGACGGACATGAACGAGCTGTCCCGCATCCAGCCCTTCGTCTGCCCCGCCGATGACGAGGTCGAGCCGATCCGCCAGCTCGGTATCAGCGGCAGCCCCCGGCCGCTGGGCCTGTCCAGCTACGGCCACAACGAGGCGCTGCTCGGGTACACCGGCGGCCTTGACGACCGCATCTACGGCGACCTGGGCAAGGTCCGCGAGGCCTCCTCCGTTATGTTCACCGCCGACGGCGAGCCGCGGATCGAGTTTGGCTCGGACCTCTGGGCGACCTACTTCAACTACGCCGACGACGCGACCCTGATCGACGCCTACGAGTACAGCGGCCGCGGCGGGACCACGTCGGTGTTCCCCACCGAACGCCACAAGGCCGAGACGATGAACGTCTGTATGATCGATGGCCACGCCGAAGCCGTGTCGATCAGCAGCGAAACCGCACTGGAAGAGGTCTACCTGTCCAAGGGCCTCGGCCGCGGCGAGTAGCTTCCCGCAGAACCCCCAGCAATACCCCATCAAGCAACAAGCCCGCCGGTGTCGGCGGGCTTGTCGTTGATCAGGGTAATAGGCCTCGAAGGCGGCTTAGCCGACCACGAGCTTCTTGAACGACTTGATCGTGACGCCGGCGGGCAGGATGTCCTTGATCTGCTGCTTGTCGTCCTTGACGAACGGCTGGCGGAGCAGGACGATCGAGTCCATGTACTTGCGCATCTTGCCGACGACCATCTTCTCGGCGATGTCCTCGGGCTTGCCGGACTCCATGGCCTCGGCCTTGGCGGCGGCCTTTTCCTTCTCGATCACGTCGGCGGGGACATCTTCCTCGTTGACGCCCAGCGGCTCGGGGACGATCGCGGAGATGTGCATGCACAGGTCCTTGCAGAGCTGTTCGTCGGCCTCGCCTTCGAGGTCGATGAGCACGCCGACCTTCCCGGTGAAGTGGACGTAGCTGCCGACGGTGTGGCCCGCGCCGCCGAACACCGCGCCCTCGCCGAACTGCACGTTCTCGCCGGTGGTGAGGCGGACGTCCTTCATGGCGGCTTCGATCGCGTCGTTGGCGGCGACGGCGCCGACGTCCTGCTGCAGCGCGAGGTCGGCCACCTGCTGGGTCATCGCAACGAACGCGTCGTTCTTGGCGGTGAAGTCGGTCTCGGTGTTGACGCGGACAATCGCGCCCTTGTGCTTGTCGTCGCTGACGGCGATGGCGATGCGGCCCTCGCCGGACTCGCGGTCGGCCCGGCCGTCCATCTTCGCGCCGAACTCGGCGCGGACGATCTCGGCGGCCTTCTCCATGTCGCCGTCGGCCTTCTCGAGGGCCTTCTTGCAGTCGGCCATCCCCAGGCCGGTGGATTTACGAAGCTGCATCACGTCTTTGGCGGTAAAGGACATCGTGGGTTCTCCTGACGCCGGGGTCGGCGTTGCGGGTCGGGTGGGTTGCGTGGGGGGATAGAAAGCCGAGCACGTTGGGGTCGCGTACGAGTCGTGGCGGCGGTCCGTCACGCGCTCACGCGTCGTGCTCGGCGTTGCGTGGTCTCGGGGGCGGGGCCTACTCGCTCGCGGGGGCCGCGGCCGGCTCGCCCTCGGGGGCGGGGGCCTCGGCCGGGGCTTCGGCGGAGTACTGGGCCCGGCTGCTGCGCTTGCGGGGGGCGGGCGAGCCCGCGGCGGCCTCGTCCTTGCCGCCGGCCTTCTCGCGGCGCTGGGTCTTGCCCTCGTTGACCGCGGCGGCGAGCGAACGGATCACAACCTCGATCGAGCGCATCGCGTCGTCGTTGCCGGGGATCGGGATGTCCGCGAAGTCCGGGTCGGAGTCGGTATCGATCAGGCAGACCGTGGGGATGCCCAGCTTGCGGGCCTCGCGGACGGCGTTGGTCTCCTGGGCGACGTCGACGATGACGATCGCGCCGGGGAGCTTGTGCATCTCGCGGATGCCGCCGAGGTTGCGGGTGATCTTCGCCTTCTCGCGGTTGAGCTGGGACTCCATCTTCTTGGAGTAGTTGTTGATCTCGCCGGACTCCTCGATGCGCTCGAGTTCTTCGAGGCGCTTGAGGCGCTGGCGGATGGTGGAGTAGTTCGTCAGCGTGCCGCCGAGCCAGCGCTCGGTAACGTAGGGCATGCCGGCCTCACCGGCGTACTGCTCGATGATGCCGCGGGCCTGGCGCTTGGTGCCGACAAACAGCACGTCCTTGCCGTCTGCGACGACCTTGGTCAGGAACTTGCGGGCGAGGAGCAGGCCCTTGATCGTTTCCTTGACGTCGATGATGTGGATCTTGTTGCGCTTGCCGAAGATGTACGGGGACATCTTCGGGTTCCAGTGGGTGGCGCGGTGGCCGAAGTGGATGCCGGCGTCGACAAGTTCTTTTGCGAGGGACATAGGGGTCTCCGTGTGCGGGCTTTCGATCGAGCGCCGCGGTGCCGATCGAAAGCCCATGGCCGATAGGCCAACGCGTGCGGGACCGGGTCCGCCGCATGGGTCGCCGTGGGTAATGACGGCGAGGGGGTGTAACAAGGGCCGACGGTCGACTCGCCGTCGGCAGAACGAACAACAGGGTTGTACATCTCCATGCCGGACGGCATGGCCACCGCGCCGCCTCCGTGCGCAACGCGAAGGAAAGATTGTACCAAAACCGGGCTCCCTCGCAAGGACGGGGCCCAGGCGGCAGGTCTTTGTACGGGTTCCGCGTTTCGGCGGAGCGGCTCAGCCGGAGACCGACGAGACGGTCTTGCCGGGGGTGGCCTCGACCTTGCTGCCGTGGTCCTCGCCGGGGGCGGGGGCCTCGAGCGGGGCGGTGGCGGTGCGCTGGTCGGCCTCCAGTCGGCGGGCCGTGCGGTAGCCGACGAGCATGATCCCGAGGATCAGGATGGCCAGGCTCCCCAGGGCGACTTCCCAGGGCAGGCGGAGCAGGACGGTCGTCACGCCCAGGCCGGCGAAGACCCCGCCGATGCCGTACATCACGAACACGGCCTGCTTCACGCTCAGTCCCGACCGTCGGAGCATGTGGTGCATGTGCATCGCGTCGGGGGCGAAGATCGGCCGACCCTGCAGCTTGCGGCGGACGATGGCGAGGGCGGTGTCGGTGATCGGCAGGGCGATGCACATGATGCCGGCGCTGAAGAGCATGGGCGACCAGTTGCCGGTGTCGCCGAACATGAGGATCGTGGCGATGCACAGGTACCCGAGCAGCAGCGAGCCGGTGTCGCCCATGAAGATCGAGGCGGGGTTGAAGTTGTAGGGTAGGAAGCCCAGGATGCCGCCCAGGATCGCCAGGCAGAGGACGACGGGGACGACGCCGCGCTGCAGGGCGTCGGCGTACTCCGAGTCGGCGATAAAGATCGCCGCCAGCAGGAGCATGCCCAGCGCTGCGATCCCGGTGACACCCGAAGAAAGCCCATCAAGCCCGTCGATCAGGTTGACGGCGTTGCAGCCGCCGATGATGAGCCCCGCGATCGCGAACGTGCCCAGCCAGTACGGCGCCCAGGGCGCCCAGGCGACGAGCGGCTCGTACAGCCCGACGAGCTTGAATGTTGCCTCGGTCAGGTGTGTGCCGACGTTCTCCATCGCGATCGCCGCGGCGGCAAAGAGCTGGCCCCCGATCTTGACCCGGGCGCTGATGCCGTAGATATCGTCGAAGAGGCCGGTCACCACGATCGCGATCGCGCCGATCACGATGCTCATCGGGAAGCCGAAGCGCACCATATCCACGCCGGCGATCGGCTGGAAGATGTCGGGTGCCAGGTAGACCACAAAGAAACCGACGCCCGCGAGCCAGCCCAGAAAGATGGCCAGCCCGCCGAGGTACGCGACGGGTTTGGCGTGCGCTTTGCGCTTCGCGTCGGGCCAGTCCACGATGCCGCTCATCAGCGCGAGCTTGCGCATCACGGGTGTCGCGATAAGTGAGACCGCAAACGCGACCGCGAGTACGCCGAGCAGCGGCTGGATGTGCGCCAGGTAGCCACCGACCCCGGCCGGCAGGGCGACGCCGGGTTGTGCAAACTCGTGAATCACTCCTCTTCTCCCAATCCCCCCGTCGAGCCGATGGCATTCGGCAACAACAAGTCATCGATCAATTCAGTCAGGGTCTGCTCCAGCGAATACGCCGGCGAAAACCCGATCGTCTCACGCAGCCGCGTCAGGTCGGGCAGGCGGTGGGGCGGGTCCTCGAACCCCTCGCCATACGCGGCCTCATAAGACACGTACCGCTTGGTCGGCGTTCGTCGGCCGTCAGACCGGGAAGCGGTCAACGCGATCACACGGTCCGCGAGTTGATCGATCGTGGTCTGTTGATCGGAGCCGACGTTGAAGACCCGGCCGTAGGCGTCGGGCTCGTCCATCAGCCGTGTCATCGCGCCGACCACGTCGCGGACATCGCAGAAGGCGCGGGTCTGGCTGCCGTCGCCGTAGACCGTCAGCGGCTGGCCGGCCGCCGCGGCCGACACGAACCGCGGCACGACCATACCGTACCGGCCGATCTGCCTGGGCCCGATGGTGTTAAACAGCCGGATGACCACCGAGCGCAGCCCGCGCTGCCGCGCGAGGTCGATCGCCAGGTGCTCGTCGATGGCCTTGGTCATGCCGTAGCTCCAGCGCGACGCGCTGGTCGGCCCGAAGACCAGGTCCATGTCTTCCCGCAGCGGCAGGACCGGGCACTTGCCGTAGACCTCGCTCGACGAGGCGATCAGCACGGGCAGGCCGGCATCCGCACAGGCCTCGAGGACCGCGGCGGTCTTCTCGACGTTGTTGCGGATCATCGCGGCGGGCTGATCGACAATCAGTTGTACGCCGACCGCCGCGGCGAGGTGGTACACACGGTGGATGCCCTGCAGCGCGTTCGGGCGCGCGAGGTACTCCGCCGCGTCGGCAACGATCAGCTCCACCTGGTCCTGCGGGAGGTGGGCGAGGTTCTCCTGCCGCCCGGTCGACAGATCGTCCACGACGCGCACGGCTTCGCCGCCGCCGGTGAGGCGTGTCGCGAGGTGCGAGCCGATAAAGCCCGCGCCACCGGTAATGAGCGTGGTCGGTGCCATGCCTTGTCTCGAACGGTCGGTCAAGACACGGGCCGGCAGGTGATGCCGGCTCGTGCGGTGTTGGTTTAGCTCAGGTCCTTGTCGAAATCATCCATGTCGTCGAGCTCGTCAAGGTCCTGCATCGCGTCCACGATGACGGTCTCGTCGTCGGCCTGATTCGGTGCCGACGGACCGGCCGATGCACCGTTCGAGGAACCGTTGGTGGCCGCGACCGCCGGCTTGGACGCGGCGCGCTTGGCTCCGCCTCGCTTGCCGCCCGCGTCGTTGCGGTAGCGGTGGAACTCCTGGAAGTTCTGCCGCAGGTAGCCGCCCGCGGAGGCCTGGACACCGTTGAGCACGATGCCGAGGATGTCCGCACGCTGCCCGTCGAGCTGGCCGATCATGCGCTGCATCATGCCGCGGGTATCGGTCCGTGCACGGGCGACAAGCAGCATCGCGTCGACGTACTTGCACATGAGCTGTGCCTCGGAGGTCAGCAGCGACGGCGGGGTGTCGATCAGGATGATGTCGTAGCCCGCCTCCAGCCGGGCCAGCAGGTCGCGGAAGACCGAGGTCTCCAGCAGTTCGGGGGCCGCGTTGGAGACATCGCCCGCGGGCAGGACCGACAGCGACATGCCCTCGATCTGGTGGATGCAGCCCTCGGCCTGGTCCAGGCCGACCTCGCCGCCGAGCAGCTCGACCAGGCCCTCGCCGTCCTGCGCGTTGTTGAGTGCCGCCTGGCTGGGCCGGCGGAAGTTCGCGTCGATGATGAGCACCCGTCGGCCCGACCGCGCCATGCTGGCGCCCAGGTTCTGCACGATCGAGGACGTGCCGGCCTTCGGCTTCGCGGCGGCGACGGCCAGGGTCTTGTAGCCCCGCCGGTCCATCTTGGACAGGACCGCCGACCGCACCTGGCGGTACGACTCGGCGAGCAGACCGGTCGGCTGACGCTCGACCACGCGCTCTGCGGGCGCCTTGCCCGAGGGGTCCTCGCCCGCGTCGGGGATGATGCCCAGCAGCGCGGCGTCGGGCAGCGACTTGATATCGGCCGCGGCCTTGATGCGTTGGTCCAGCAGTTCACGGAGGAAGACCAGCCCCATCACAATCCCGAAGAACAGGATCGTGACACCGGGGATCATGATGTACCACTTCGGCGGGAACGACTTCTCTGCCGTCGTCGCGGGGTTCCGCAGCTTGACGGTAACGCTGCCTTCTCGGTTGATAATGGTGTCCAGCGCCGTGAGCTGCACTCGCGCTTCCTCTCGCTGAAGCTCGAGGTACTCCAGCTCTCGCTGCATCGTCTCGAATTCGGTCATCGCCCGCTGCATATCTTCCAGCTGCGACTGCAGCTCGTTGATCCGCGGTTCAAACGTCCGGACCTGTTCTTCGTAGACCGCGATCGCCTGGGCCCCCAGCTCGACTTTCGCGGCAAAGAGGCGGCGTGCCTGACGGTCAAACTCGACGTTGCGCTCATCACTCGTATGCAGGATCTGGCTGTCGATCTGCTGAACCAGCGGGTGGGACTCGCCCAGGCCCTTGTCCAGCTGGGTCTGACGCGAGACACGCAACTGCCGCAGCTGTGCGTCGATCTGCTGGATGGCTACGGTCGATTCGATGTACTGAACTTCCTCGTCGCTGGGCTCAAACTCGCCGGCGTCGACCCGCTGCTTGAGCTGCTGGTAGCTCGCCTGGGCGGCGGACAGCAGCTCAGCGATCTCGGATTTCTTGCTGTTGATGTAGAGCAGTTCCTGGACCAGGACGCTCGTCCGGTCGTCGCCGGAGGAGCGCGGGTGCTCGATCAGGTGCCGACGCATCCCCGCTTCGACGGTGCGGATCTGGGACTGCACGGACTCCAGCTTCTGCTGGAACGCGATCCGGTCGGTGTTGTACTGTGACGCCGCGCGGCTTTCGACCTGCCGCAGGTACACCGTGTAGAGGTTGCGTACCAAGGTCTGGGCGTCGGTCGGGTTCCTCGTGCTTGCACTGATGCGGATAAGTGTCGTATTGCGGATATGCCCCACACCCAGCGTCTCTTCTTCCAGGTCGAGCCGTGCCTGGTCCATCTTGTCGTTGAACTGGGCGTACCAGTCGGTCTCGCGGACTTCCGGTTGACGCAGCAACAGGTCAAGGGTTTCCTGCGACTTGATCACGTTGACTTCGGTCAGGATCCGCGGTTCGAGGATCTTGATCGATTCGTCCTGCTTCGAGACGACGTTCTCGTTGATCATCGGGAGGGTGACCCCGAGCGCCGCGTCGCTGGTGTACTTGGACGCGTAGCGGTCCAGCGCGAACCAGGATCCCGCCCCGATCACCACACCCACGACCCCCGCGGCGATAAGCAGGAGCAGGTGGCTGCGGATCACACGCAGCGGGTCGATTTGCTGGAAGCGCCCCGAGCCGCCGGCGGGCATCATGCCCGTGCCGGTACCCAGTTGCGGGATGTTTGATAGTGGGTTGTTTGCACTCATGCTGTGGATTCCTTCATTCCCCTGCAAGTCATCGGCTGTTTGTACGGGTTAGGCCTGCCGGGCCGGTTGGATTTACTGGGATCGGAGTTGTTCCAGATAACCTTCGATTTCCTGCTCCTGTTCGGTATCGTTCGCGACGCGGGCGGCGGAGCGTGCCTGCGACATGCTGCTGATCGCCTGGGTCTTGTCGCCCGCGGCCATGTGCACCAGGCCCATGTGCTTGTGATTTACGGCCAGGGGCGAGAACGCGATGCTCTCCCGCAGCGTGGTGCGTGCGGCGTCCAGATCGCCGGCCTTGAACTGCGCCCAGCCCAGCGTGTCGTAGAGCATCGCCTTCTGGAGCCGGGGGGCGTTGGGGGACAGCAACGCGATGGCACGCTCGGCGTAGTCCACCGCGGCCTGCGCGTGGTTCGACCCGAGCAGGCGGTCGGTCAGCAGGTACGCCAGGTTGTTCAGCAGCTCGACATTGTCGCCGTAGGCGGCGAGCATCGCCTCGTAGATGGACTTGGCCCGCAGCAGGTTGTCCTGACCGCCGCTCTCCTGGTAAGCGAGTGCCAAAGAGAGGTGGACCTGATACATCAGGTTGCCGCTGTCCGCCGACTGGTTTTCGTACTTGGCGAGCCGCTGGATCACGGCCTCCCAGTCCCTCCGGCCTTGCGCGATCAGCGAGAGCTGGAAGTCGATGGCCGGGGTCATACGCTCGGCCGGGATCGCGGCGTCAACGATCTCCGCGGCACGGTCTCGCATCGCTGACCGGGACAACCGGTTGATGATCATGGACAGTTCGGTGGGGTTGTCCGTCCGGCGGAGGAGGTTGGTAAAGAGGTTGCCCGCTTCCTCCGCGCGGTTGCTGTTGGCCAGGGCCTGTGCACGCATCGCGGCGAGTTGGATCGAGTTGGCCAGGTGCTCGGCGTTGTCGGGTCGGTTGAGCACCACCAGCGCTTCGCCGGGCTGCTGTGCGGCAAGCAACGCGCCGACCAGGCCGATCAGGTCGCCCGTGTTTTCGGAGATCACGAACGCGGATTCGTAGTGGCGTGCCGCGACAGCGGGGTTGCCCGCCTCGGCCGCCGCCTGCCCCGCGCTGCGGAGCAGGGTGTCGTTGCCCCCGCTCTCGGCGAGGAGCGGGATCAGCACCGAGTATGCGGAGTTTGCGAGCTGCTGCCGCCGCGGGTCGTTGGCGGCGTAGGCCGCCGATTCGGTCATGTACAAGGAGAACAGGGAGGTGCGGGCCGACGTGACCCCCGGGTTCTCGTCGATCACGCGGACCAGCCGGCTCACGGCCTGCTCGGTCCGGCCCAGCATCGCTTCGAGCCGGGCGATCAGCACGCGGTACTCGTACAGCGAGGCGTTGCGGCGGACGATCCGCTCATAGATCGTGATCGCTTCTTCGACCCGGCTGCGCCCGGCGGCGGTGTCACCGGCGTTGATCAACTGTTCGCCGTACTCGGCCAGGACACGGGCTTCGAGCACCTCCAGGGCGCTGTTGTCTTCATAGGTCTGCCGAGCCGCTCGCACGATCGCCAACGCGGCGTCGAGCTTGCCCTGCATCATCTGTGCCTGGGCCCGCAGGATCTCCTTGTTCGCCGAGGCGGGGACCCCGCCCAGCGTGGCCTGGGCCTGGTCGTAGCTGCCCATCGCCAGGTAGACCGTGGCGAGTTGCCGCTTGAGTTCGCTGTCCGAGGGGAAGGCCGCGATCAGGTCCTGGAAGACGCCGACCGCCTCGGGGAGGCGGTTGGTCTGGCTCAGGATCGACGCCCACTGGCGGCTGGCGTTGCGGGTCGCGGGGTCTTCGCGGGAGATGGCTTGCTGGATCGCGGGCTCGGCCTCCTCCAGCATGTTATGCCGAACCAGGTAGAGGGCCAGCGCGACGTAGTCCTGCTCACCCGCCTCCTCGCCCAGCGACGCGATGTAGTCCCGCAGGGCCTGTGCACCCTCTGCGACCATGTCATTCGCCGCCAGGACCGAGGCCCGCGCGGACACGGTTGACAGCGATGCCCCCTCGATCTCCACGATCGCGTCGATCTCAGCGATGGCTTCGTCGTAGCGCGCGTCTTCCGCGAGCATGATCGCCAAGGCCCGGCGGTTCTGCGTGTCGTTGGGGTTGGCGGTGCGCAGCGCTTCGCGCCGTTCCATCGCGAGCCGGCGGACACCCGAAGCCGCCTCGGTCTGCAGATACTCTTCCAGCAGGGCGCGGTTGTTGGGCTGACGCCGGGTCGCCTCGCGGTACAGGTCCAGGGCGCGGTCCAACTCGCCGGTCTGCACCATCGTGCGGGCCAGCAGCGTCGTCGCCTCGACGTTTGTGCCCTGGATGTTGTAGGCACGGTTAAAGGCGTCGCGGGCGCGCTGCCAGTCCTGCTCAAGCATGTACAGCTTGCCCAACGCGATCCAGCCGGGCACGAATGTCGAGGCGTCGTCCAGCGCCCGCCGGTACGCCCGCACCGCTTCACGCAGGTCGGGGGCTTGGCCCTCAGGGGTGTCCGACAGCACCCGCCCGGTCAGCACCTGCGCCTTCAGGAACGCCCCATTGCTCGCCGCGATCGTTGGGCGGTCAGCGGGGTTGAGTTGTAGCATCACGCGCACGAGACGGTCGGCTTCGTCCCACTGCTTGTCGTTAACCGCCAGGTTGAACTGCCAGGTCATCACGTCTTTGTCGTCGGGAGCCATCTCGACGAGCTCGGCCAAGACCTCGCGGAGCTTCTCGAGGTTGCCCGTCTGGGCGTACACCGTGAGCATCTGCTTCTTGATCTGCAGCGGCGAGTTGCCCTGGCTCTCCCACAATTCGGCCAGGTCGTCCAGGGGGACCTGCCCCTCGCTCTCGATCACCGTGCGGTAGTACCGGACGGTTTCTTCCTTAAGCCCGTTGGCTTCCAGCGTGTCCAACTCGGCGAGCTGTTCGTCCTTGTTGGTGACAAGACTGAACAGGACCGTGATCGCCCGGGTGTCGTTGGGGTCGACCGCGAGACGCTCCTGAACCAGGCGGAGCGCCTCTTCCGTTTCGCCGGCCTGCGCGAGGTAGCGGGCATGGATCGCGATCAGGGTCGGGTTGCTCTCCAGGTCCAGGCCCTTGACGATCTCGGCCGCGGTGGCGTACTGCTCGGCGGTGGCGTAGATGTTGGCCTTGATCAGCCAGGCCTCGAGGTGGGTGGGGTTGTACTCCAGGAACTGCGTGATGTGTCCGTCCGCGGTCTCGAGGGCCTCGCCCCCACCGCGGGCGGTGTAGAGCCGGACCAGACGGAGCCGCTCGGTGAGCGCACGGGGCTCGATCTGAAGGACCTGCTCGTAGTATTTGATCGCCTCGCCGGAGTTGCCGTTCGCGTCGTGCGCGCGGGCCAACAGCGTCAGCGTCATCAGGTTTGGGCCGACAAAGCCGAGGTTTGCCTTTTCGAGGAAACCGATGGCGGCCTGCGGGTTGTTCTGGATCAAGGCGGCTCGGCCAGCGATGTAGTCGGCACGTGCGACGGATTGGCGACCGGCCGCCCCTTCAGCGGCGCGGTAACGCTCAAGTGTCTCATAGGTCTTCCCGAGGAGCGCTTGCCGGGTCGGGTCGGCCGCGTCCAGGCTGGCGGCCTGGGTGGAGTACGTCTCGGCGAGCGTAAACAACAGCGTCAGGCGGGATTGCCGGTCCAGCATGAACTCCCTTGGGTTGAGGGGTCGGGAGGTGTCCAGCCCGGCGTTGAGTGTGCCGATCGCCTGTTCGTACGCGTTCTGCAGGAGCTGGGCCTGTGCCAGGAGTTGGTGTGATTGAGCATGGTCCGGGGCGTCCTGGACCATCGCCTCTCCGATGGTCACCGCCAGTTCCATGGGCTCGGGGTCTTCGGTCTTCGTAAGCTGCTGGTACTGGCCGAGCCAGACGATCACCTGGGACAACTCGGGGACAAACAGCCGGTCCCGGGTATCGCTGTTCCGGGCCACGTCTCGGCCGAGGTCCAGCAGGACTTGGCCGATCGCCTCGCGGACCGCGTCGTCGAGCGGCGTGACAAACAGCAGCAGCATGTGGTTGTAGGCGTTGGCGGGGCTGTCCGGGTCCAGCTCGTAGGCACGCGTCGAGGCCTCCAGACCCAGGCCGTACTGCTGGTTCGCCGCTTCGGTGTCTTCGCCGCCCGCAGCGTCCTTCAACCGCTCCGCCTCGTTGTAGTGCCAGCGGGCGAGGTGGTGGTGGAGCAGGGTGTCATCCGGGTACCGCTCGATCGAGTACCTCAGGTCTTCGAGCGACTCGCGGCGTTCATTGTCGGGCATGTCGTTGCGGAGCATGTAGACCCCGGAGACGCCGCGCCAGTACCGGGCCAGGTCGTTATCGGGATTCGCATCGAGCTCGTTGTCGGCCGTCCGGTAGATGTAGGACAGCCAGGGCCGGCCGATTTCCACGGTCAGGCCGGACCGGTGCCGCTCATACAAGAGTTGATAGTAGGTGGCCCGCTCCTCGTCGCTAGCGCCCGGGGCATCGTGGATCAGCTTCGCCGCACCCATAAGCATGTCCAGCCGGTTCTGTGCCTCGGTGGTCTGCTCACAGACGTACCCCTCGTTGGCAACCATGCTGTTGCGGAGGTACTCGATGTTGCTGCGGTCCTTGCTGGACGCAGCGTTGTAGTTCCGTGCGGCCTGATCGAAGAAGGAGTTGGCCGTCTCGTAGTCGCCCGCCGCCCTCGCGTCGAGCCCTTTCTGAAGGGCCTCGTCGGCGATGCTCGCATACTGTGCGGCACTCTTGAACACCAGCTTCTTCACCGCGACCACGCCGGCCGCACCAAAGACGACCACGAGCGCGACGAGGGCGATGACAAACTTCGTATTGATGCGGGTGGCCATGGGACGTGTCTCTTCAGGGGGACGCGGGCGTGTTCGCCCGGCGGTCAGGGCTGTGTAGGTGTCGATCCGCTGGGGTACCGGCCCGACTGGACCTCGGTCCAGTCCGGCAGGCACGCCATGATCTCGGGCAGCATGTCGCGCAGGAACGTTTCGGCGCGGGCCTGCAGTTCTTCGGGGTTTTCGATGCCGGGGAACCGCATCTCCACCTTGCAGTAGTAGGCGTAGCGGTCGCGCAGGCTGAAGCTGAATCGGACGGCGTGGTTGCTCGCCATCATGTCGCCGTTGGCGATGAAGAAGTAGGCCGCGGTGTTGCGTCGGCCGTTCGCGTCGTCTGCGCCGAAGACCACCATCTCGACCTCGTCGTCGGGGATGCGCACCTCGCCGCCGAGCGTGCTGTCGGCCAGCAGGCCGTTGCTCTCCGGGTCGCTGCGGTACGTCTCGCCCTCCAGCGCGATCGAGCGCGTGTCACGGAACGCCATCGTCCCGCCGGCCACGATCCAGCACTTGTCCGGGACGTGGGGCACCGAGTCGACGATCGCGGTGTAGTACGCGATGTGCACCGACACCATCTCGCCGGGGAGCGCGCCGTCGACCAGCGTCACGCCGTGGTCGGGCGACGAGAGCCGGGCCCGGACCTGCCGGCTGTCCGAGCCGTCGTCGGGGTACAGCCGGACGATCGTCTCGCCGTCGTCGGTCGTCTCGACGTCGGCCTCATAGCCGGTGGTGTCGAGGTAGTGGCGGGTGAAGTACTCGGTCGCGCCGAGTTCCTTCTCGATGTCCGTGGGCAGCCGACCGTCCTGGCCTAGCATCACCCAGTTCCCCGCCTGCTTAGGGAACTCGGCGGTCAGGCTGTACCGCAGGGGCAGGGCCTCTTTGATAAAGACCACGCCGGTCGCCTTGGTCACGGCGTAGAGCCCGGACCCGGCGGTCAGCAGCACGCCCGCGGCCACGCCCAGGGACATGAACCACCGCCGGTCGCTGCCGGGCTTGCCCACAAGCTTGAAGAACAGGACGCCGGCCGCGAGGACGCCGAGCGTGGTCACCGCGATGCCCGCGAAGTCGGCCGAGCGGGGCCAGCCCGCGAGCACGGTGTCGGAGATCAGCCCGTCGGTCTCGTAGTTCAGGAAGAACAGGTACGCCAGCCCGGTACAGAGCATCAGCAGCACGCCCAGCGCCGCGCCGGTGCGGACCGTCGGCCAGTCGGCATTGAACCGCAGCGTGTCGTGCTTGTGCGGGATGGGCGTCGGGGTCGGTGGCTTGTGCTCGCCGACGACCGCTTTCTCGAGGCACCAGCCCACGAGCATGAGCAGGCCCGCGGCGGGGATGAGCATCAGCATGCCGATGAAGATGTGGAACTGCCCCTGGGCGTAGGACGGGTCGATCAGGTACATCGACGCGAGGATCGCTACGCGGAGCATGTTGACGAAGATCGCGATCGGCAGGGTCAGCGCGATCATCGCGACCCGCTGCCACCACCGGCGGGGGAACAGGAACGCCAGCGCGACACCCAACGCGAGGAAGGCCATCAGCATCCGCATGCCCGAGCAGGCCTCGGCGACGTTGAGCGGGGTCATGACGGCCTTGCCCTGGTAGACGTAGTCCAGGTCGATGGTCGAGCCGCGGACCGTGGCGTTCATGTCGGTCAGCCCGCTGAACAGGTTGATCATGACGACCGCGCCGCGTGCGGCGATGAACTGCAGCTTGCCGGCGATGATGGACCAGAAGGCCTGGCTGACCCGGACGCCGAAGCCCAGGAAGACGACCGGGAACAGCAGCGCCATCACCGTGCGCGGGCCCAGCAGCAGCAGCAGCAGCCCGAACAGGGCGATGATCATGCTGTAGCCCTGGAGCATGTCGTTGCGCAGCGGCCGGAAGGTGCTGCCCATCATGAACAGGAAGATCCCCGCGATCAGGATGGGCAGGCCCCAGAGGCAGACCCGCCGCGGCTGGGCGAGGATGCGTTCGCGGTTGATGAAGATGTAGTAGATCGAGATGAAGGGCACGACGAGGATGTGCGACCAGTCGCCGTTGGTCATGCCGACCAGGCCCATCCGGCGGATGAAGTGCTGGAAGAGCAGCACAAACAGCAGGCCCAGCACGACGACCCAGACCCGCCCGGAGACTCCCAGGAACGGCGCATCGCGGCGCGGTGGGCTCAGGTTGGTCGCTGGGGTGGTGGTCATCGCCTCGCCTGGGTCTTCTCTCCGTGGGCACCGTCGGCCGCGCCGCGGCGCGGGCACAACGCCGCTCGCGTGTCTTCCGTGACACCGAGGCGGCAAGGCCAGTGAGCGTGTCGATCCCTGATCGCTCGGCCGATCGGCCCCCCGGGTCGCCCCGGGGCTTCTCCTGTCACACCCCCGAGGGGGCGTGTCCTGAATCCGCCGCCGCGGCGTTGGCCGCGGCGGCGGGGGGTGTCTGGGTGGTGTGGCGGGCTCCTGGTCATCCTAGGCGCCCACCCGGCCCCCGTGAGGGCGGGGCTTAGCTGCCCGGGCCCGGGAAGACGTCGTTGTTGAAGTTACGGTCGAGCACGAAGCCGAAGCCGTACGTCGCCCGCAGCCCGTTGCGGAAGACCGCCAGGGGCACGGCCACGCCGTTGGTCCCGATGTTGATGATGTCGTTGGCCTTGAGGTAGATGTCCGGCTCGGTGCCCTGGACGATCGCGCGGTAGTCGAGGCGGACGATGGCCTGCTCGTTGAGGCCGATCTGCCGGGTGATGTCGATCCGCTCGGGCCAGGCGATGGTGGACAGCCCGCCGGCCGAGGCGACCAGGCGGCGGAGGGTCAGTTCTTCTTCGCCGGGGATGGTGTAGGCCCCGGGGCGGTTGATCGCGCCCTCGATGTAGACGAAGCCGGCGCTCCGCGAGGGGATGGAGATGATGTCGCCGGGACGGATCACCACGTTGTACCGCATGTCGCCGGCGCTGAGCCGGTCGTAGGGGATCTCGATGATGCGTTGGGTGACCAGGCCCGACAGCGCCGCGAGGTTGTCTCCCGCGCCGGCCGTGCCTTCGCGTCCCGTGCCGCCGGCCGGGGCCGCGACGCGGACCCACTTGCCATCGACGTAGACCCACTGCGAGCCCGCGCCGCCTTCAAGGCCCGCCTCAACGCCCGAGGGCGGGGCGGTCCGGTCGCTGGGCTGGTTGTCGCCGGGGCCGGCCCCTTCCAGGCCGCTTTCGAGGCCTTCGAGCAGCTCGCCGGGGTCGACGGGCGCGGGGCGCTGCGGCTGGTCGCCGTCGTCGGGCGCGGCCTGGTCGCCGGTAACGGTCGGGTCCAGCGCGGCCGAGCGAATGATGAAGATGCGCTTGGTCCGGCCGGGGATACCGTTGGCCAGCGAGAGCGCTTCCATCAGCCGGAAGTCGGGCTTGGGGATGAGGAACGTGCCCGACCGGGTGCCGCCCTGCTGCGACTCGGTCGAGATGACGTAGGTGTTCTGCTGCGACTGCTGGAGGATGACGCTCACCGTCGCGTTGCGGAGGATGCCGTCTTCTTCCAGCTTCTGGCGGATGTCGGATTCGAGCTGGCTGGGGCTGCGGCCCGAGGCGCGGACCGAGCCGATGACAGCCAGGCGGACCTCGCCGGTTTCGCTGACGCGGAGGGTCTGGATGTCGTCGACGCCGGGGACGCGGAGCTCGTAGACGGTGACGGTGATGATGTCGCCCGGCCCGATGACGTACTCCCGGATGTCCGGGCGGAGGTCGTCGGGCATGACCTGCGAGGTGGGCAGGTTGAAGGCCGAGTCGGACTCGACAATGCTGATCCGGTTCAGGATCGGCTGGGTCCGGGCGGTGGCCTCGAAGTTGCCGACGTCCGCTGGGTTCATCCACGAGTCGGCTTCGCAGCCGGTCATCGTCGAGAGCCCGACGACGGCCAGGGCCGAGAGGGCCAGGGCCCGGAGAGTTGTTCTGGCGTTCAAGATTCGCTGCACGTGGTCGCTCCCTGCATCTATAGATGGACACCTTGGCCCGGCCAGGCGGCCGGCGCCGGGACATGTCGGCTAGAACCGCTATCTTAGTGTCTGGCCCAACTTAACGCATCCCTTTATCACACAAAGAAATCTATCCGGCCCCCAATCCAACACCCGCTTCGCCCCCAAGGCAAGCGGGCCCGGCCGCGACGGGGCCGATCGCCCGGCCCGCAGCCGGAGGACCGGCTTCACTGACATCGACCGCACCGCTTGCCCAAGTTAGCGCCGCCCCCCATCCGATGGCCCCAGAGGCCGGGCACCCGGCCCATGGGTCGGCCCCGCCGGCCCGGAGAAGGGGGTCACGGCCCGCCCGAGCCCGTATTATGGGACACCCCAGGAAACCACCCCGACGCGGATACGCACTTCATGTTTAGACAAGTCACCATCGTCGGCGACGGCTCCATGGCCTGTGTGATGGGCCTGATCCTCGAATCCAAGGGCATCGGCGTCACCATCTGGGGCAACGACCCGGACAACGTCGCCGACATCATCCAGACCCGGGAGAACAAGCGGTACCTGCCCGGCTACCGCCTGCCCGAGCGGATCCGCCTGACCGCGAAGGGGCCCACGGCCTTCGAGGGCTGCGAGATGGTCGTGAACGCCACGCCCACCCAGTTCATCCGCGAGGTCTGGGGCCGGCTCGCGCCGTTCGTCCCGCGCGGGGTCGGCGTCGCGTCCGTCTCCAAGGGGGTCGAGAAGGACACGCTCCTGCGTCCGACCCAGATTATCGCCGACGTCCTTCAGAACGCCCACGACGACCCGGACCGCCCGGCCCGCCCGCTCGCGGCGATCTCCGGCCCGACGGTTGCGCATGAGTTGGCCAAGTGCCTGCCCGCGACGGTCAGCGCGGCCTCGGACAACGAGGCGTTCGCCGAGCAGTTGCAGGAGGCGTTTACCACGCACTGGTTCCGGGTCTACACCAACACCGACCTGCTGGGGGTGGAGCTGGCGGGGGCGACCAAGAACTGCATCGCGCTCGCGGCGGGCATCCTCGACGGGCTGCAGGCGGGCAACAACGCCAAGAGCGCGCTGCTCTCGCGCGGGCTAGCGGAGATCACCCGCCTGGGCGTGGCGATGGGCGCGTCCAGCGAGACCTTCTTCGGGCTCACCGGCGTGGGCGACCTGGCGACGACGTGCTTCTCACCCACCGGCCGCAACCGCACCTGCGGGGAGATGCTCGGCCGGGGCAAGAAGCTCGACGATGTGCTGGCCGAGATCCCCGGTATCGTGGAGGGCGTGCCGACGACCCGCGCGGTGGTCGCCCTGGCGAAGAAGTACCGCGTCGAGATGCCGATCTGCGAGCAGATCGACCAGGTGCTGTTCGAGGGCCTGGACCCGCTGGAGGCGATCAGCCGGCTCATGTCACGCGACCCCAAGCCCGAACGCGTCGGGTAACGTCGGCCAACACCCCGCGTCGATAACAGGGGTGTCGTTCGGCGGGCTTTCTCCTCTTGCCTGGAACATGATGCATTCGATGCGATCGCGAGTGTCGGCCCTGGCGTGCTGCGTCCTGCTGGCGTCCGGTGCTGGGGCCCAGACGGACTACACCGCGCGCGAGCGTGCGGCGGATGCCGTGGTCGGCGCGTTCCTCGACAAGCCAACGCAGGCCGCCGCGCAGACCCCGCGCGACACGGAGGACGACGCCCGTATCGACCGCCGGCTGGAGCGCTTCACCCGCATGTCCGCCGGCGAGCCCGCCATCCAGGCGGCGCTGTACCGCCGGCTGATCGACCGCTGGGCCGGCCGCCGTGACGGGCAGCGCATCGCCCTGCAGCACCAGCTCCGGTTGCAGCGTGCCCAGCCCAAGCACCGTTGGTGCGCGCCCGAGGCGATGGCCCAGCGGTACCGGCTCGCCTACGAAGAGGCGGACCGTAGCGAGCGTACCGAGCTGGCCGAGCCGTTTATTGGTGTGCTGCTGCCGCTGATCCAGCGGCACGAGTCGCTGTGGGAGATCGAGGAGGCGCTGGCGCTGCACCGCGAGGCGTTGTCTGTCGCCCGCGCGGCGCGTTCGCCGTACCGGGACGTCCTGGACGACTACGGCCGGGCGTTGGCGGAGCTGCGTCGGGAAGCGCAGCGCCTCGAATCGCTTCGGGATCAGCAGGTGTCGGGGTCGATCAGCCCGGCGAACGCGCGGGCCCTGGCGGTCCGGCTGGCGGCGGAGCGGTCGGACATGGACGGCGCGTCGCGCGCGGCGGAACGGGCCGGGGACGACGCACTCACGGCAGGCCTGCACATGGCCGCGCGCCCGGTGGAGACGCTGACGCCGGCCGAAGCGCTCGAGGTGGCCGAGCTGTTTGCAGCGATGGCGGACGAGCCGGCGCTGACGCTGGATCGTGCCCGGCTCAATGCGCTGCAGGAGGCGCAGTTCTACTACCAGCACTATCTGTTCCTCTCGACGGACCAGGACGTGACCCGGCTGCGGGTGGTGCAGGTGTCTGAATCGCTGACGGCCCGGATTGACGCGTTGCGTCCCGACCCGATCCGCCGACCCGCGGGTCCGTGGCGGAATCTGGTCAACGGCATCGCCGAGCCACGCGTGGGCAACCGGGGCAACCTGCTCCGCGGCCAGCACCTGCGTGTCCGCAACAACACGGTGTATGCCCACGAGACCTCGTTTACCGTCCCGGTGCGTGTCGATGCCGGCTACGACCTGCGGATGGGCATCACACGGACCCACGCCAACAACCGGTCGGGGATGGCCCTGTACTTCCCGATCGGGACGTCAAGCGGCGGTCGGCTGGTCCTGGGCGGTGGCGGGGACGACAGCTGCCGGGTCGAGGGGATCGCCCCGATCGAACGGCTGGCGAACTTCCGATTCCCTGAGGACCGTACGGTTGCGATGGTGCTGGGCGTCTATCCCCGTGAGCGCGGGGAGGTCCACCTGACCCTCAGACTGGATGGCGTCCTCGTGATGGACTGGACCGGGCCGAGACGTGCCCTGCGCGTCGGTGGAGGGGAACGGCCGCCGGAGTCGCACGGGAACATCTTCCGGATCGATGCAGGCACGACCTATGAGTTTCTCCAGATCGAGGTCCGGCGCGCCGCAGAGGAATAGGATGTAGACGTGACGCGATTGTTTCTAGCCGTGGTGTATGGCGCTCTGGCGCTGGGGTGTTCCTCGACCGCCGGCGTCGGGCTCTTGCCGGTGTCTTCCGACGCCGGGCTGTCGCGTGCCGAGGCCCGGGCCCGGGCGGATGCGCTGTGGGCCGACTACCGGGCCGGTGATACGGCCGAGCACCTCGCGGACGAGCTGGCGTCGCGGCGCATCACCCACGATGACGACGCGATGCCCCTGAGCGTGGAGCTGTTCTGGGACGACGACCTGCCCGTCCCCGAGGCGGGCTACCCGGTCTTTATCTCGATGCACGGCGGCGGGGCGTTCACCCCCGGCGAGAACGAGGAGCAGTGGGCCATCCAGCAGGCCCGGTACCCGTCGGTGCAGGGGCTGTACATCTGCCCGCGTTCGGCCCGCGATACCTGGGACCACTGGCACGAAAGCCACATGTTTGCGCTGATCGACAAGCTGGTCCGCGCGGTCCTGCTCCGCGACGACATCGACCCCGACCGCATCTACCTCTGCGGCTACTGCTCCGGCGGCAACGGCGTATACCAGCTCGGGCCCACCCTCGCGGACCGGTGGGCCGCGGTGTCGGCGACGAAGGCGATCCGCGAAGGCGGCGCGCTCGCGAACCTCCGCAACGTGCCCATCGACCTGCAGTGGGGCGGGGCCGACCCGGACACCATCGACCGGGCGGGCTTTAACCGGCGGGACGTCGACACGCTCTATGAGCTGCACGACGCCGACCCGGGCGGCTACACCTTCCGCGACATCGAGCACTACGGCCAGGGCCGGTTCATCAACGACAAGTCCACCGTCGGCTGGCTGTCGCGCTTCACCCGGGACCCGTACCCCGAGCGCGTGGTGTGGGAGCAGAACGGCCCGGTGCGCGAATCAAGCAACCCGCTGCGGCACACGTTCTACTACCTCGCGATCGACCCGGACGAAGTGTTCGACGGCTCCGGGCCCGACACCATCACCGCCGACCTCGACCCCGATACCAACAGCGTTGGGCTGCGGGTCGATGGCTACGAACACGTGCGCCTCCGGCTCAGCGACGCGATGCTCGACCTGGACCGCCCGGTGACGGTGCGGATTAACGGCCGTGTCGCGTTCCGGGGCACGGTCGTGCGGTCCGAGGCCACCCTGGAGGCGACCCTGCTGGAGCGGGGCGACCGGCGGTACATGTTCCCGGTCGAGCTGCGTCTGCCGGTCGAAGCGGCCGCCGAGGCCCGTTAGAATCCAGCCGGTCTGTTCACCCCGATCCGGAACCCCGCATGCCCCGCCTCACCCGCCCGCTGCTGGTCGCGGCCGCCCTCGGGCTCTTCCCGGCTGTCGGCGTGTCGGCGCAGACCCAGTCGGCCCCCGTGCCGACCGCCGAGGACCAGCGGGTGGTCGACGGGCTGTTCCGGGACAAGATCACCGCGGTGCGCCGGTCCCGCGACCAGGAAGACGACGCGATCCTTATCGCGGAGATGCTGGAGACTGCGGCGCAGGTGCCCGACTCCCCCGGGGCGCAGTGGCTCATCTACACCACCGCGATCGAGCTGGGCATGTCGACCGACGCCTTTGTCCCCGCGATCGAGGCGGCGATCGAGCGGCGCGAACGCTTCCCCGGCACGTCCGAGACGACCGGCGAGGCGCTGCTGGCGCTGCTGCAGGAGGCCTACCGCGGGACCCGCCGGGAAGAACGCGACGCCGTCGCCGAGCCATACATGGCTTTGCTGCTCGAGCTGGGGGCCGAGGCGGAGACATCGGACGAGACGGTGCGCGCCGCGGTGTTCTACCGCGAGGGCGCGACCGTCGCGCGGGCGATCCGCTCGCCGTTGGAGGAGACCTTCGCCGCGCACGTGGACCGCCTCAGCGCGATCGAAGCGATGAACAGCCGCATCCGGACACTCGCCAACGCGCTGCAGACCAACCCCCGCAACGTCTCGGCAGCGGAGGAGCTGACGATGCTGCTCGTGCTCGAGCGCCGCGACATCGCCGAGGCCGCCGGGTATGTCGAGCTGACCCGCGACCCGGACCTCATCGATGTGATCCGGATGGGCACGGCCGGGGCCGACGCGATCGACGCCCCCGGCGCGCTACGCGTCGGCGACTGGTACTACCGGTTGTCGGAGACCAACGAGGAGCACACGACCTACCTGCTCACGCAGGCGATCGCGTTCTACAACCGGTTCCTCGCGATCTACCCGCGCGAGGACGGCCTGCGTACGCGGGTCGAGCAGATGCACGGCGACGCGGTCGACCGGATGGACGCGATCCGGCAGTCGGCCGAGGACGCGCTGCGCGGGACATGGCAGGACGCGCTCGCGTCGATCAATCCCCGCGTGCACTCGATCGGCGATCCCCCGGTCCTGGCCCGCAACGGCCGGCTGTTCTGCGACCACACCGGCTTCGTTATCCCCGTGGTGCCCGGGCCCGCGTATGACCTGCGGTTCACCGTCGAGCTCGACCAGGGCGAGGACGGGGTCGTGGTCTACCTCCCGGTCGGAGAACGCGGCGCGGTCTTCCAGCTCTCGCGGTGGAACCACACCCGGACGCAGATCGACGGCATCGGCCGGACCGACCAGCCGCAGTTCATGCTGGCCCCCGGCCGGGAGGCGCAGGTCCTGGCCACGGTCCAGCTGCTCGAAGACGGCCACGCGCGGATCGGCGTAGAGATCGATGGCGAGGCGTGCCTGCAGTGGGAGGGCGACCCCGCGGACCTGGAGAACAACTGGGGCCGGCAGCGCCGCCAGCTCGTGGAGCAGCACGGCAACGCCTTCGCCTTCGTGTGCGCGGGCCGGTACATCTTCAGCTCGATCGAGCTGCGCCAGCCGGACAACTAGCCGGTCCGCTACAGCCGCGCGACGCGGTACGCCCCGGCCTTCCTGGCCGGGGGTCCGGGTTAACGTCCTCTGATTTCCCGCCGATCAACCCGCCGGAGCCCGTTGTTATGGGTCGGAGGGAGACGGCGTGATTTATCGGTACGACGAAGACATGGCCCCGGCCCGCGCGGAGCACGGCAGCACCCGGCTGTGGATGTCCGACCAGCAGTGGCTGGCGGTCCTCGAACGGGTCCAACGTGGCCAGCCCGTGCAGGTCGACGACGCCGACTGCCGCCGGCTGCACCCCCGCGCCGAGTACGCCTGCCGCTGCATCCTCCGCATGGCCGACGCCGCGGGCACATACATCGTCCGCACCCGCGACCTGTCCTCGGGCGGTCTGCGGTTTGTGCACGGCCAGCCGCTGCGCGCGGGCACCCGCTGCACGATCGTCCTGCAGCCTGACGGCGGGATGGGGCGGATCCTCTCGGCCGTCGTCGCCTGGTGCAGCGAGATCGAGTACTTCGACGACGACATCGAGGGCTACGAGGTCGGCGTGAAGTTCGACCAACCCGTCGATGTCCGGGCCTTCATGGGCGCGGCGTAGCCGGCGCCCGCCGATAAACCCCTAGCGATTCAGCCTGCGCGTGGCGTGGGGCTTGCCGCATCGTTGTGCCGGCCGCCGGTGTTTGCCGCGGTTTTGTGCTGCGCCAAGCCGGTCCCGCGGGTGGGGTGGTAGCGGTTGTATCGGTTGCAGGGGTTGCGGCGGCGGGGCGGGCTGCACAAAGCGGGGCAGGCGCACCGACGCGCCGCGGGCTCTTATCTCGGTCCCGTGGCTCGACGATACAACGATGGCCGGTAGAGCGCCGGCATCCACGACACCCCCTGTGCGAGCCCCCGATGGAACTCAACCAGATCCTGCAGACCGCGACCGAGATGGACGCCTCGGATATCCACCTGATCTCCGGGCACCCGCCGATGGCCCGCATCCACACGCACATGACCCCGCTGGACTTCCCGGTCATCAGCCCCGACGGCGCGATGCGCTTCCTCAAGCAGATGGCGGGCGAAGACCACATGAAGGTCTTCGACAAGATCAAGGACGCGGACTTCTCCTACGAGGTCCCCGGGCTCGGCCGGTACCGTGTCAACGCGCACATGCAGCGCAACAGCGTCGGCATCGCGCTGCGTGCGATCAAGACCAAGATCCCGCCACTGCCCGCGCTGAACCTCCCCGAGGTCATCAGCCGGCTGACCTACCTGCCCCGCGGGCTCGTGCTCGTGACCGGCGACACCGGCTCGGGTAAGTCGACGACGCTCGCGGCCATGATCGACGCGATGAACAAGCGCTACCGCAAGCACATCATCACGCTCGAAGACCCCACCGAATACAAGCTCGAGTCCGACAAGTGCGTCATCGAGCAGCGCGAGCTGGGCATGGACACACCCTCGTTCGCGTCGGGCCTCCGGCACGTGCTGCGTCAGGACCCGGACATCATCCTCGTCGGCGAGATGCGTGACCTCGAGACGACCGCCGCCGCGATCACCGCGGCCGAGACCGGCCACCTGGTGTTCTCCACGCTGCACACCGTCAACGCCTCGCACACCGTCGAGCGTATCATCGACATGTATCCCGCCGACCAGCAGAACCAGATCCGCTCGATGCTGGCCAACACGCTGCAGGCGGTGATCTCGCAGACGCTGTTCAAGCGCATCGACCAGAAGGGCATGGTCCCCGCGGTCGAGGTGATGCTCTGTACGCCGGCCGTGCGGAACCTGATCCGCGAGGACCGGGCGTTCGAGATCCCCAACGTGATCGAGACCAGCCGGCAGCTCGGGATGAACTCGCTGGACAACTCGATCGCCGAGCTCTACTTCAACGGCATGATAAGCAAGGAAGACGCGATCGCCCAGGCGGCGTACCCCGAGAAGCTGGAACGCGCGCTCGCGGCGTGACCCGGCGGCGTGACGCCGACCCGCGTCTGTTTGGAACCAGGGAAGACCGACGGGGCAGCCCCCCGCGTCAACGGAGATTGGAATGCCAACCTATCGCTACCAGATGCGAGCCGGCGGCGGGGAGGTCTCGGTCGGGACGATCTCGGCGGAGAACGCGCTCAACGCCGCGCAGCAGCTGCGCAACCAGGGCAACACCGTCCTGCAGCTCACCCCGCTCCGCGGGGCCGGGCGCGCCAAGTCCCTGAGCGACACGCTCAAGGCCCTCAACTACACCTCCGGCCCGTCGCAGAAAGACGTGCTCGGGTTCACCACCCAGCTCTCGGTCATGATCCGGGCCGGCATCTCGCTGCGGCAGGCGCTCGACGGCATCGCCGAGCAGGTCGAGAACCCCAAGTTCCAGCAGATTCTCTACCAGATCAAGCAGGACGTCGAGTCGGGCAAGCCCTTCTCCGAGGCCCTCGCCAAGCACCCGAAGCTGTTCGGGCCGCTGTATATCAACATGGTCCGCGCGTCGGAGATGTCCGGCTCGTTCAGCCAGATGCTCGACCGGATCGCCGCGTACCTCGCCCAGGAGATCGAGACCCGGCAGATGGTTATCGGCGCGATGATCTACCCGTCGGTCATCGCCTCGCTCGCGGTGGGGGCGACGATCTTCCTGCTCACCTTCGTGCTGCCGCGCTTCGCCGACGTCTTCGCCGGCAAGGAGGCCGCGCTGCCCTGGCCGACCATCTTCCTGATGGGCCTGTCGGCGTTCATGGTGCAGTGGTGGTGGGCGGTGCTGATCGGGTTCCTGATCCTGGCGGCGTTCGTGTTCATGCTGACCAAGACCGAGCCGGGCGGGTGGTGGTTCGACCGGATCAAGCTGCGGATCCCGATCTTCAGCCGGATGTTCCGGGCGCTCTACATCAGCCGGTCTCTGCAGACGATGGGCGAGTTGGTGAACGCCGGCGTGCCCATGCTGGACACCCTCGCGATCACCGGTGAGATCTCGGGCAACCGGATGTTCAAGCAGCTGTGGCGCTCGGTCTACAGCTCGGTGAAGCAGGGTAAGAAGATCGTCCAGCCGCTGCAGAAGACGACGCTGCTGCCCAAGCCGGTCATCCAGATGGTCGGGGCCGGCGAGGAGTCGGGCAAGCTCGGCGAGGTGCTGGACCAGGTCTCGACGTACTACGCCAAGCAGCTCCGCGAGGCGATCAAGGTCGTGACCAGCATGATCGAGCCGATCATGATCGTGTGTATGGGTTCGGTCGTCGGCTTCATCGCGATGGCGATCATCCTGCCGATCTTCAAGCTGTCGACGCTGGTGAAATAGGGGCTCGGGTCCGGGGCCTCGGGTGTCGAGACCCGGTCCGGCTGTGTGGGTTGTAGCGGCGTATGTTGAGCCGTGATCCCCGGATTGGATTTACCTCCGGGCGGGATTGAATCGTAGCGTTGAGTTGGCGACGGCTGGGAAAGTCATGATGCGGACCCGAAACCCGAAACCCGGCACCCGGCACCCGCGGCGCATGCGCCGCGCGGCGGGCTTTACGCTGATCGAGGCGGCGCTGACGACGATCATCGTCGGCACGGGTGTGCTGGCGATCATCGCCGCGCAGCAGGCCTACCACATGAAGAACAACTGGGCGACGCGGACCACCACCGCGATGCTGCTCGCCAACGAGATGCGCGAGCTGACGCTGCAGATGCCGCTGCACGACCCGATCACCGGCGAGACGAACTACGGCCCGGAATCCGACGAGACCTCGGTCGTCGCGTTCGATGACCTGGACGACTTCGCGGGCGTGATCACCAGCGGCAGCGGGGCGGGCACGGAGTTCAGCCCGCCGGTCAACGCGCTGCGTCAGGAGATCAGCGACCTGACGGGCTGGACCCAGAAGGTCAAGGTCGAGAGCGTGCTGCCGGACTACCTCGACGCGGCGTTCGCCCAGCCCCTGGGCTCGACGGACGTGATGCGCGTCACGGTCGAGGTCTACTACCGCGAACCGGGCGCGACGGTCGACGAGCCGATCACCAAGCTGACCTGGATCGTCACCGACGATTGACCTTTGCGTCGGGCGCAGCAGACAGGCCGGGAACCACGAGCGTGCTGGAGGCACGGAGCAGACGAAGATGAAAGCCAATCGGACACCGGACACCGGACACCGCTCACCGCACACGCTTCGGCGTGAGCGCGGGGCCGCGGCGTTGCTCGCGATGATGTTCCTGGTGATCTTCGGGTCGCTGGCGGCCGCGATGGCGATCGTCTCGCAGGGCAACCTGCACACCGCCGAGACCCACATCAAGGTCAACCGTTCCCTCGCCGCGTCGGAGACGGGCATGCGCCTGATGATCTTCCGGCTGAGCGACGCGTCGTCGACCGTGCTGACGCGGTCGGGCGCGATCTATGACCCCAGCGACTCGGACTACATCACGACGCTGACGACCTCGGACCTGGCCGGCGACACCAGCGGGATGCCCACGGACGTCCTGCTGGGCAAGGCCGACGCGATCTGGGAAGAGGTCGCGGCCGTGCTCGTCTCCTCGCTGAGCGGGGAGTTCCACAACCAGCAGGAGCCGTACATCGACTCGGACGGCGTGGTCCACGTCGGCCCGATCGCGGTCGGCCCCAACGAGCCGTCCTTCACCGCGACCTTTACGCCGCACCCGATCGTCGGCGAAGACTACGACAGCGACTACTACCAGCGCCCGCCCTACAGCGACATGGGTGTGAGCGAGCTGACGCCGCTGGACGCGCGGTTCGTGCGCGTGACCGTGACGGCCTACGACGGCGCGGTGGGGCGGCGGGTGTACCGCTCGATCTCGATGGACTTCCAGATCACCCGCCGGATCGAATTCGCCGTCCTGTCCCGCAGCCGGGTCATGATCGGCCAGAACGTGATGATCGAAGGCCGGGTCGGCTCGACGTTTACCGACACGGACCTGACACACGGCCACCCGATCCAGGTGATGTCCGACTTCCGCGGGCTCGACGCCGGGCTCGACGCCGACCTCGATGCGCTCTTGGGCTCGCTGATCGCGGATGACCAGAACGGCGACAACCGCCTGAGCATCTACGACTCCACGGAGGTCGCGGACTACGCCAACCCCGAGTCGTACGACATCAACGACGACGGCTACATCGACGAGTACGACTTCTTCCTGAGCCACTTCGACACCGCGTCGAGCCCGGGGCAGATCAGCCTGAGCGAGCTGGAAGCGGTGATGAGCCCGATCAACGCGGCGCAGTTCATGGAGCTGATCGACACGTTCGGCGATCCCGGCCGGGCTGGCTACGGCGACGGGCTGATCGACGACTTCGACCGGTACGCGAAGATCCGCGGCGAGATCCACATCACCGCCGATGCGCAGGGCTGGATCGACGGTGCGTCGGGCGGCGCGTACCAGGACTACCTCGAGGGCTCGATCGTGCCGGGGCACAACGACTCCCCGCTGCACTTCGAGTCGGAAGACAACGAGCAGTACGACCTGGACCCCAGCCAATTCAACGTGGACTCGTTCCGCGCGATGGCGGACGGCAACTTCCTCACGCAGGCCGCGCAGAACGCCGCGAACTACGACCCGGGCGACCCGGCCTCGCCGCAGCCGCTCGGGGTCACGCAGAACGAGGCCGTGCCCTTCGGCGCCGCGTACCCGTACGACTACTACGACCGCCCGGTCTACGAGAATATGACGTTCCGCGACGTGACGATCCCGCGGGGGACCAACGCGCTGTTCATCAACTGCCGGTTCATCGGCGTGACCTTCGTCGAGACCGAGACCCAGAACACCGGCGAGGACTACAACTACGCCGGCATGCAGGACGCGACGGGTAACCCCAAGCACCCCGACCGCTTCGTCGAGATCGACGGGGTCGAGGTCTACGACACCAAGACCGTGTCGAACAACATCCGATTTGACAACTGCACGTTCGAGGGCGCGATCGTCAGCGATGTGCCCGTCGAGTACACGCACACCCGCAACAAGATCGCGTTCACGGGCACGACCCGGTTCGAGATCGAGGACTCGACGGAGCTGAGCGACGGCGAGAAGCTGCTGTTCCAGCGCTCGTCGATGCTGCTGCCGCAGTACTCGGTGGAGATGGGCACGTTCCTCGCGCCGCACGACGCGCAGGAGACCCTGGAGCTGTCGGGCACGATCGTCGCCGGGCTGATCGACATGCGGGGCCAGGTGGACATCACCGGCTCGCTGCTGACGACGTTCAACCCGCAGCGGAACACCGGCCCGGTGCTGGGCGACACGTCGCCGCAGTTCAACACGACGCTGGGCTACTTCTCCGCGGCACAGGGCGACCTCGAGGCCGAGCCGCCGGTGAACGGCCTGGGCGTGATCCACATCCGCTACGACCCGGACCTGCCCCTGCCCGACGGCATCCTGGGCCCGGTCGAGGTGATCCCGCTGTGGAACACCTACTTCGAGGGCGGACGCGATTGAGATGGAACAGGCCGTAGGGCCTGAGGGTTTGATGGGATGAGGGAAGTGGGAGTTGGCCGGATCACGGGGCCGGGGGAGCTTTGAAACCCCCCGGGCCCCGTTCCGGTCATCCCAGCAGGAGGGGATGGATTTGCGGGGCGGCCGTGGCTCGGCCCACAGTCGCCCGCCGGACCAGCCGATGACAGCAGGTAGACCATGCGGACTCCAACGACCCTAAACCGATCGGTGAAACGACCCGCCCGCCGGCCGATGCGCCGCCGTGCCGCCGGGCTCTCGCTGGTCGAGCTGATTATCTCGCTGTCGATCACGGCCCTGCTGCTAAGCGCGGTGATGGTCGCGCTCGACGCGAGCTTCCGTGCCTACGCCTCGGCGGCCGAGAGCGCGAGCACGCAGACGACCACCCGCCTGGTCGTGCACCGCCTGCTCACGCTGGTCCGCACATCTACGGCCCACGGCCCGCTGCTGCCGGACTCCAGCACGTCCCCGGCGGTCACGCTCACGGGCAAGTCCACCATCAACGCGCACTACATGGACCTGATCGACCCCAAGGGCGACCTGATCCGGCTGGAGTACCGCGCGGACGAAGAGATGATCTACGTCAGCGTGACGCCGTTCGGCGGCAGCGTGACGACGACCGAGCCGCTGCTGGGCGGCGTGAGTTCCTGCGAGTTTGTCCTGACCCGCCGGCTTGATGACGACGGCGTGTGGGTGCTGGAACGCGGGAGCGTCGACTTCACCGTCGAGCCGGACATGGACACGTCCCTGGCGATCGAGGGCAACGCGACCCCGCCCGTCCGCGTCGTGGCGTCGACGATGCCGCGGAAGCTGGACTGAGCACCGCACCGACACGATGAAACTGCACGACGCCGTGGCAAGGAGGAGGCCACGGCGTTGTCGTTTCTACGGCGTGTGCCGCCGCCGTTGGCTGTGCGGGTCGTGCGGGTGCGTGGCGGGGCTTCGCGGTGTTTGTTGGATGCCGTAGCTTGCCGATGCCGTGTGGAATCGTAGATTTCAGTTGACAGATCGAGGGTTGAACCGACACCCCGTCGGCCTGACGGACCTGTCAAAGGAGAAGGAAGCTATGAGAAGCAAGACCCTGTTGACCGCACTCGCCGCCGGCCTCCTGGCCGTGCCGTTCTCAGCCACCGCCGACGAGGCGGAGAGCGAGAACGTCGTCCTGACCGGCACGATCCGTGACTTCCTCCAGAGCCACCCGGACATGGAGTACCCGCACAAGAGCTTCGGTGTCCGCACCGGCCTGGTGCATACCCAGCTCGGCGAGGACGGGCTGCCCCAGCTCAACACCTCGGCGAACTACAGCCGCGGCATGATCTCCGGTGTGTCGTCGTTCAACCAGTGGTTCCGCGATGTGCCCGGCGTGAACGTCAGCTTCCCGCACAGCATCACGCTCGAGCCGCACCCGGACAAGCCCGGCGTGCTCTACTTCGCCCGTGAGAAGCAGATGAGCGGGTCGATGCGGTACTTCTTCCCCGCCGACGGCATGGGGTTCAACGACAGCAAGTACGTCAGCACCGGCCGACACAACTTCTACTTCACCTACGAGCTGCGCACGACCTTCACCTATACCGACCCGGACGAGCGTGACCACGACCTCGAGTTCTCCTTCACCGGCGACGACGACGTGTGGGTCTACATCAACGGCCAGCTGGTCGTCGACCTCGGCGGGGTGCACGGCCAGGCCTCCGGCTCGGTCAACCTCGACGACGCCGCGGCCGACCTGGGCCTGGAAGCGGGCAGCAACTACGAGCTGGTCCTCTTCTTCGCCGAGCGGCACACGACCGAGTCGAACTTCCGCCTGGAGACGACCCTCCAACTCGTGGAGGTCCCCCCGACGGTGGTCAGCCCGCTGTACGACTAAGCCCAACCGCAATCTCTAACCCAACCGCCCCGCGTGCCATCACGCGGGGCGGTGCTGTTTACTGAATCGACGGCGTGGCTACACGCGGCGGAGGATGATCGTGTCGTTCTGCCCGCCGAAGCCGAAGCTGTTGGACAGGCAGACCTCGACCGACCCGCCGGCCGCGCCGACGTCGCGGGCTTCGTTGGGGATGTAGTCCAGGTCGCAGACGGGGTCCGGCGTGCCGTAGTTGCTGGTCGGCGGGAGCTTGTTGTCGCGGATCGCCAGGGCACAGACGATCGCCTCGCACACGCCCGCCGCGGCGATGAGGTGGCCCATCATCGACTTGATCGAGCTGACCGGCGGGGCGGCGGCGGTGTCGCCGTCGGGGCAGAAGACCGCCTTGATCGCCTTCGTCTCGATCGAGTCGTTCTCCTTCGTCCCCGTGCCGTGCGCGGAGATGTAGTCGACGTCGGTGGGCTTGAGCCCCGCGGCGTCGAGCGCCTGACGCATCGCGCCCGCGCCGCCCCGGCCGTCGGGGTGGATGTCGGTGATGCGGTAGGCGTCGGCCGTGGACCCGTAGCCGGCGACCTCGGCGAGCGGGGCCGCGCCGCGCTTTGTCGCGTGCTCGAGGGTCTCCAGGATGATGATCCCCGACCCCTCGCCCATGACAAACCCGTCGCGGTCGGCGGAGAACGGGCGGGACGCGGTGAGCGGGTCGTCGTTGCGGTTGGACAGCGCGGTCAGCCGGTTGAACCCGGTCACGCCCAGCGGGTGGATCATGGTGTGCGCGCCGCCGGTGATCATGACGTCCGCGTCGCCCCGGCGGAGGACCTCGGTCGCCTCGCCGATCGCCTGGGTCGAGGCGGCGCAGGCGGTCAGGCAGTTGTAGGCCGGCCCCTCCGCGCCGAACTCCAGCGCCAGGTGGGTCAGCGGCATGTTCGGCTCCTGCTCGATCTCGACCAGGGCCTGCAGCGACTGCTTGGCCTGGGCCGCCCACTTCGCGCCGTCGACGCGGCGTGACTCGGCGTCCCAGCCCGCGAGGTTGGAGGCCACGTAGTTCTCAAAGTCCAGCGACCCCTCGCCCGAGCCGAGGTAGATCCCCAGGCGGGCGGGGTCCAGCCCGTCATACCCGTTGAGCCCGGCCTGCGCCCAGGCCTGTGCCGCGGCGCCCAGGGCGAAGCTGGTGTTCAGCCCGACGCCGACGTGCAGCTCCGGGTGCTTGACGTAGTCGTTGTGGTCGTAGTCCTTGACCGGCGCGGAGAAGCGCGTCGGGAACGTCGTCGCGTCGAAGTGCCGTGTCGTCTCGACGCCGGAAGCCCCCGACAGCAGTGCGGCCCAGACGGTCTCGAGGTCGTGGCCCAGGGGGGTCACCCAGCCCATGCCGGTAATCACAATGCGTTGGTTCATGGTCCTTCTGTCCTGATGGATTACGCCTTGCCCAAGACCACGGCGGTGTTTTGCCCGCCGAAGCCGGTGGTGAACACCAGGACGTGGTCGAGCTTCTCGGGGTCGCTCGCGCCCAGGCCGGGCAGGGGCATGTCGCGGTTGGCGTGAGGGGGGAGGGTCTGGGTCTTGAGGATGTGGGCGGCGAGGCAGAGGTCGATCGCGCTGGCCCCGGCCGAGCAGTTGCCGATGAGCGGCTTGGCGGAGTAGACCGGCACATGGTCCAGGCGTTCGCCGAGGACCGCGCGCAGCGCCGCGGCCTCCGCCTGGTCGTAGGCCGGGTGCCCGCAGCCGAAGGGGAACACCGCATCGATCTGGTCGGCATCGATCCGGGCTTCGCGGAGCGCGGCCTGGATGGCGAGCATCGGCCCGCGCCCGTCGGCCGTGGGTTCCAGCGAACGGGTTTCGCGGTTGACCGACTGGCTGGCACCAAACCCGAGCACCCGGGCGTACCCGCCGGTGCCGCCGCGTTGTTCGTAGGTCTCGGCCGCTTCGAGGGTGAGGATGCCGCCGCCCTCGCCCACCGCGGTGCCGTCGGCGTCCTGGTCGAACGGGCGGACCGCGTCGGCGGGGGTGTTGTTGCGTTTCGTGAGCCGGCCGGTGAGCACCTGGCGGTAGAAGGTCATCGGGTTGACCTTGCTCTCCGCGCCGCCGCAGAAGCACAGGTCCGCCGCGCCGCGCTGGATCACCCGCAGCGACTCGCCGAAGCTCAGCCCGCCCGACGCCTCGGCGCAGGTGATCGTGTTGCTCGGGCCCTGCACGTCGTGGATGATCGTCACGTGGCAGGCGAGCATGTTCGGCAGGTACTTGAGCAGCCACAGCGGCGTGAGGTTGCGCATGCCCTCGGCGCCCCAGTGGTGGATGTCGAAGCTGCCGTCGGGCTTGCGCGACTCGTTGAGCGCGAGCGTGAGCTCGTCCAGCTCCGCGGCGATGAGCCCGGCCCCGATGTGGCAGCCGACCCGGGTCGGGTCGTAGCTCGGCTCGGCGTCGGCGTCGTAGCCGTGCGTCGACAGCCCCGCGTCGAGCCCCGCGAGGTGCGCCGCGGCGACGGCGATCTCGATGTCCCGCGCCATCACCTTCGTCTGCTTGCGGTAGCTCTTGGGCACGAAGTCCCGCATCTTGAACTCGGGGACCTCGGCCGCGATCGTGCTGTCCATCGTGCTCGCGTCGAACGCGCGGACCGGGCCGAGCGCGCTCTCCCGCTCCAGAAGACCCCGCCAGACATCGCCGATGCCCAGCCCCAGACCGCAGACCGGACCGACGCCGGTGATCATGACGTTTCTTGACATGCCCCGATTTTAGCCGCCTGTGCCCCGTCCCGCCCGGTACGGCCCCTGGTCAGAACCGGTACTCGATGCGGCGGGTGCTGGTGACCGGGTGGCCATCGCGTATTGCAGGCAGGAAGGAGGATCGGCGCAGCGCGCGGAGCGCGGCTTCAACGAGGCGCGGGTGGCCCGCGTCGTCCAGCACGCGGACCTCGCTCAGTTCGCCGTCGGCGTTGACCTGGATCAGGACCACAACCGTGCCGGTCTCGTTGTGTCGTCGGGAGATCGCCGAGGGCGTGGGGCGGACGAGTTCGTCGAAGCGGATCGGCTGATCGACCTCGTCTTCGCCGAAGACCTGCCGGGATGCGGCGTCGTCCTGCGCGGGCGCGGGTGGTGCTGGGGAGGTGTCGGCTTCGGTCGGCGGGTCTTCGAGGTCGGGTTCGGTTTCCTGTGCGCTGTCGGCCTGTGCGCTGGCGGGATCGAGTGCGGCCGACGCCGCGGGCGGCCCATCCTCGCCGGGCTCGCCTGCGGTGGTGCGTGTCGGTGGCGTCTCAGGGGAGTGCGCTTGGGCGTCGGCGCTGCGGCCGGCCTCACCCGCAGCGTCGGGGCGGGCCCAGGCGGGGGATACGGGCTGCCACGCGTCGCGCTCGACGGGCAGTTGCGCCGATGCCTCGCCGGGCTCGCTCACCTCATGCACAGGCGGTGCTTCCGCGACTGCTTCGGCCGGCGGTGGTTCGGCGGCGACGGGCTGCGTCGGCTCGGGCTCTGCCGCTTCGGTCGGATCGGGAGCGTTCGGCGGCGTGTCGTCCGGCTCGGTCGGTGGGCCCTGCGCCATCTCCGCCTCGGGCTCGGGCAGTGCGTCGGGGAGGACGGCCTCGACCGGCGGCGTCTCGGCGTCGCGTTCGGGGTCGCCGTGCTCGGAAGCGCCCGGCGGCGGGGGCATGAACGGCATGGACACGGCCGACCCCTCGGAAACCTGGAGGACGACCGCGCCGCCCCGCGGCGCGGCGGGCGGCGCCTTGAACGGCGTCACGGCGCAGGCCAGCGCGAGCCCGGCGTGCGCAACGACCGACAGGCCGTAGCACATGAAGCCAAGCTTCACATGCCGCGGCCGGGCCGGCGAACGCGGGGGTGGGGGCGGGGACAACCTCCGCAGTTGATGCAGTCTCCCTGGGTGCGGGTGTTAGAACGTCCAGTTGACGCCGAAGATCAGGCCGATGCCCCCGCCGTTGACGCCCGAGCCGTGGACGCGGTAGTCCTCGTCGAGCAGGTTCTCGAGGGTCACGGTGATGGTCAGGTTGTCGGTCGCGTTCCAGCCGGCCCCGAGGTTGACCAGGGCGTAGCCCGGCGTGCCGCCGGGGGGGATGCGCGAGGTGTCGCCGCTGTCACGGGTCGAGAGGTAGTCGGCGTCGTCGACGAAGGTGCCGGTCGCGTAGAACCACAGCGGCGCGTCGGGCACGTCGTAGCGTGCGCCCACGTTCAGGGTCATCGGCATCAGCCGGTCGATGTACTCGCGGCGGATGCCGGAGGTCGACGTCGGGAAGGTATCGACCTCGCCCATCATCCAGGTGAAGTTGGCGAAGAGCGTGAGCTCGTCCTGAGGCTTCCACTGGCCGTCGAGCTCGATGCCGTTGACGTAGCCGTCGCCGACGTTGTCCTTGGTGACCTCGAAGTCGGTGCCGATCATCGCGCCGGTGGGGAAGCGGACGATCATGTCGTCGATGACGGTGTAGAAGTAGGAGGCCTGCCACGCGTAGTTCTCGCCCTGGCCCTTGAGGCCGGCCTCGAAGGCGATGAAGTACTCGGGGTCGAGGTCGGGGCTGGGCGTCTCGATCTCGTTGGTGCGGGCGGTGTCCAGGCGGGTGAGGTCCGAGAGGTTCGGGGCACGGAAGCCCTGCGAGACCCCGCCGAACAGGTGCAGCCGTTCGGGCTCGAGGTCGTAGACGACCCGGGCGCTGCCGACGAGCGCGTCCCAGTGCTCGTCGATGGCGATGGGGTTGCTGGTGACCGGGTCCTGTACGGAGTCGGCGTTGGCGTGGGCGTAGTTGTAGCGCCCGCCGACGATGACGTGCAGCCGGTCGGTGACATCGAACTCGGCCTGTAGGTACGCGCCCAGGGTCTGGTACGAGGCGTCGTCGGCGACGGGGCCCTGGATCGTGGACCCGCTGGACCCGCTGTTCACGTGGTCGTGGTAGTAGTCCAGGCCGTAGGACCAGGTGACGTTCTCGGTTACGGTCTGGGCGTGGGCGAAGAAGCCGAACGAGCCGACGTTGGTGTACTGGTACTGCTGGGCCATCGACCCGCGGATGCGGTCGCGGGACTCGTACTGCTCCTGCCAGGAGAACCCGACGTGCAGGTTGTTGATGAAGCTGTCCTCGGCGTTCTCGATGATGAGCTGGGCGTAGGTGAGCTGCCGTTCCTGGTCGAGGTCGCGGCGGAGGTCGCTGCCCTGGGTGAGCCCCTCCCAGTCGATGCCGTTGACGGTCTGGTGCGTGCGGGGGACGTTGTTCTGGCGGATGCGCTGGTGGGCGAAGACGACCCGCGCGGTGTCGCTGATGAAGTACTCGACCTTGGCGTCGGCGGCGTACTGGTCGTAGGCGGTGTCTTCCTGCCGGCCGACGTCGTGGCCGCCTTGCAGGTCGCCGAAGTCGCTGACCGTCGAGCCGAAGACGATGCCGAGGTTACCGGTGGTGTAGCTGCCCTCGGCCCGGCCGGTGATGGAGCGTTCGTGGGTCGCGCCGCGGAAGTAGACGTTGCCGGCGAAGTTGGGGTTGTCCTCGTAGCCGTAGGGGCTGGTGGTGATGGCGTTAACGACCCCGCCGATCGCGTCCGAGCCGTAGAGGACGGAGGCGGGGCCCTTCACGACTTCGAGGCGCTCGACGCTGTAGGGGTCGATGGTGTTCCAGTACTGGTTGGGCCCGTCGCGGAAGGTGGAGTTGTTCAGGCGCACGCCGTCGATGAGCATGACGTTGCGGAAGCCGGTGAACCCGCGGATATAGGGCGACGCCTGGCCGTGGCCGGTCTTCTGCACGAGGACGCCGGGGGTGAGGCGGAGGGCGTCGGGTAGGGTGCGGAAGCCGTAGTCGCGGACCTCAGACTGGCCGATGGAGTCGATGATGTAGGGCAGGTCGAAAGCGCTCTTGCCGAAGGCGTTGGCGGTGACGACCAGGGGGTCGGAGAGGTCGATCGCGGTGACCGGGGTGGGGGCCTGCCGTTCGTGTCGGGGGATGGCCGTGGCCGGCAGGGCGGCGAGCAGGACGGCGGCGGACAGCAGGCAACGCGTGGCGGGGCGGTGGATCGTCACAGAGGGCTCCTTGGAGACGCAGCCGGGCCCGGCCCACGACCGGGACCCCGAGCAGATGCGACCGGAACCTACAAGGCCACCGTACGCGATTGCAGATCTTGCATGGCCGATGCCGGCGGGTGTTCGTATGCCCGGTGGTTAGACTTGATGCGCCGTGCAGGCCCCGCGCGCGGAAAGCTGCAGGCCCGAACCCCCAATCCGACACTCAACAAGCCCCATGACTCTCTCGATCCGCCTGACGCTGAAGACCGCCGCGCTCATGGCGGCGCTGCTGGTCGTGGCCGGCGTCTCGCTCTGGGGGCTGGGCGGGCTCAACCGCGACCTCGACGCGGCGCTGGGCGAGTACGACCGGCTGAGCGCGACCTACCGCTTCGCCACCACCGTCGAGCAGGCCCGCGTCGTCCTCGCGACCAACCCGGACAACACGGCCCGGCTGCGCCCATTGGTGCAGCGTGCCCTGCTCGAACTCGAAGCCGGCGAGACCGCCCTCGATCCGGCGCTCGCCGAGGAACTCCGCGGCGACCTCGCGCCGCTGGAGGCCGCGCTGCGCGACGGGACCCTGGGCCCGGAGACGCGCGACGGGCTGGCGGGCCCGTTGAACACCGCGATCAGCCGGCTCGCCGCCGAGGCCGACGCCATCGAGCAGCGCATCGCCGACGTCGGTGACCAGGCGGACCGCCGCCGGCGATCGGTCACGCGTGTGCTGGTCGTGACGGCCCTGGTCGCGGTGCTGCTCGCCGCCATCATCGGCGTCTGGCAGTACCGCGCGGTGATGTCCCCGATGCGTCGCTTGTCTCACGGGGTCGACCGCCTGGCGAAGGGCGAGTTCACGCAGCGGCTGCGCGCGACCGGCGACCGGGAGTTTGTGAAGCTCGCCGAGGACTTCAACCGCATGGCCGACGAACTGGCGGGCATGTACGCCGGTCTGGAGGAGAAGGTGCGGCTGCGGTCGGCCCAGCTCGCGCAGTCCGAGCGGCTGGCGTCGGTCGGCTTCCTGGCCGCGGGGGTCGCGCACGAGATCAACAACCCCCTGGGCATCATCGCCGGCGAGGCGGAGCTGGCGCTGATGAACCTGCCCGGGGACGCCGACGACGCGGCACGCCAACCCCTCACCGCGATCCGCGACGAGGCGTTCCGCTGCAAGGCCATCACGCAGAAGCTGCTGTCGCTCGCCCGCCCGGGCCCGGGAAAGAAGGAGCGCGTCGACCTGCACGCGCTGGCGCAGGAGGTTGCGTCGCTGGTCCGCACGCTGCCGCAGCACGAGGGCCGGTCGGTCGAGGTGGTGCCGGAAACGGCCGAGTCGGGGGCCGAGCATACAAACGTGTTGAGCGACCCCGCGCAGCTCCGTCAGGTGTTGCTGAACCTGGTGATCAACGCGCTCGAGGCGACCGGGACGCCCGGCGGGCGGGTGACGATCCGCACCGGGCTGGCCGACGCAGGCCGTGCAGCGATAGCCGTGCAGGACAACGGCCGGGGCATGGACGCGCAGACGCTGGGCCGGGTCTTCGAGCCGTTCTACACCGAGAAGCACACCCCGGCGACGCCCGGGCTCGGGCTCGGGCTGTCGATCAGCCACGCCATCGTCACCGACCTGGGCGGGACGCTGTCCGCGGCGTCGGATGGCCCGGGCAAGGGCAGTACGTTTACAATCGCGCTCCCCGTTTAGCGGGCGCCGCGCCGCGTCCCGCGCCGCTGTCGTTCATCATAGGGATCACCATGCGGACCCAGACCAAGCCCGATGTGTTAGTCGTCGACGACGAGCAGCGCCTCCGCGATGTGCTCGTCCGCGGCGTGGTGCAGATGGGCTTTGCCTGCGACGGGGCCGGCTCGGGCGAGGAGGCGCTCCGCATGATGCGCGACAGGCCGCGCGGGGTGCTGGTCATCGACCTGAACCTGCCGGGCATCCAGGGCATGGACCTGTTCGAGCAGGTCCGCCGCGGCTGGCCGGCGACGCAGGTCATCGTGCTCACCGGCTTCGGCGACCTGGACACCGCGCAGCAGGCGATCCGGCTGGACGTCGTCGACTTCCTCACCAAGCCGACGCACCTGGGCGAACTCGAACAGTCCCTGTCCCGCGCCTGGCAGCGCATCGACACCGCGACCCCGCCCGAGGAGACGGTGCGCATCCCCCGGGCGATGACGGCGGGCGACGACGCCGAGCCCGACGACGAAGCCGCCGACGTCACAGCCGACATGCTGGACGAAGACGCCTTGCCCGCCGGCGCCTCGCTGGAGGAGATGGAGCGCCACCACATCCTCCAGACCCTCGCCCGCCACGACGGCAACCGCCGCGCCACCGCCGACGCCCTGGGCATCAGTCTCCGCACCCTCTACTACCGCCTGACGCGGTACCAGGAAGATGGGATGCTGTAGGGAGTGGCTCAAAGCCCGGTCAATGGCCGGGTGGTCGCACCCGTGCTTTACCCCCTACACTCCCCCTCATGCTCACCCACCGCGTGATCCCGTGCCTGGACGTTAACCGTGGCCGTGTCGTCAAGGGCGTCAACTTCGTCGACCTGCGTGACGCGGGGGACCCGGTCGAGGTCGCGGCGGGGTACGACGCGGCGGGGGCGGACGAGCTGGTGTTCCTGGACATCACCGCCAGCCACGAGGACCGCGCGATCACCTACGACATGGTGCGCCAGGTGGCCGAGCGGTGCTTCATGCCGTTCACCGTGGGCGGGGGCATCCGCACGCTGGAGGACGTGACGAAGCTGATCCAGGCCGGGGCGGAGAAGGTGAGCATCAACACCGCCGCGATCGTGACACCCGACATCGTCGCGCAGACAGCCCGGCGGTTCGGGACGTGCGCGACGGTCGTGAACATCGACCCCAAGCGCGTGCCGATCGACGAGGCCCTGCCCCGGATGCGCGAGCGGTACGGCAGCGGGTTCGAGCCCCCGGCGGTGAGCACCGGGACCGACACGGATGGCAACCCGATCGAGTGCGTCTTCGAGGTCCATACCCACGGCGGGCGCAAGCCGGTCGGCGTCGAGGCGCTGACCTACGCTCGGCAGGTCGTCGAGCTGGGGGCCGGAGAGATCATCCTTACGTCGATGGACGGCGACGGGACCAAGGACGGCTACGACATCGAGGTGACGAAGCGGGTCGCGGACGCGGTGGACGTGCCGGTCGTCGCGTCGGGCGGTTGTGGGAGCCCGGCGCACATGGTGGACGTCCTTCGGCAGACCCGCGCCGACGCGGTGCTGGCGGCGAGCATCTTCCACTTCGGGACGTACAGCATTGCTCAGGCCAAGCGGGCGCTGGCCGACGCCGGGCTGCCGGTCCGGTTGGACGACGGCGTCGCGGTCCACTGAACCGGTGTGGGGCTTTGGCCAACCCGATCCACGATTTGAACCACCGCCGGCCCGGCGCGGGCGGGCGCGACCGGGGCTCTCAGGGCCCTCGGGGCGGTCGCCACGCTCGGGCTGGCGTCATGGGCCGGGTTTCTGGTACATTGCGGGCCTGCAAGCCAAGGAGGGCGACAACCCAGCGACGCATCGGCGTACCCCCCGTCCAACCCCCAGGGGCGGGCTCGCGGTACCGTCCGAAGAGCGTGACATCCCCCCTGTGCGTGAGGCAAACCCCTTCGATGAGCGACCCCACCCCGGCCAACGAGCCCATCCAGACGTTCGATATCGACCAGGCCCACCACAAGACCCTGGCCGACACCCCGCTCTCTAAGTATTTCAAAGCGGCGGTCCGTTTCCAGTCGTCGGACCTCATCATGCGTGGCGGCGAGGTGCCCAAGCTCCGGCTGCGGGGCGAGCTGAAGAAGCTGGATACCCCGGCCCCGTCGATCGACGACTTCAACAAGTGGATCTTCGAGGGCATCACCGAAGAGCAGAAGAAAGAGTTCGCCCGCCGCGGCGGCCTGGACATCGGCGTCGACTTCGATGTGGACGGCGAGATGCACCGCTTCCGCGTCAACATCTTCCTGACCCGCGGCCGGTGCGCGATCGCCGCCCGGCGTGTGTCCAACGAGATCCTGCCGTTCCAGGACCTGTACCTGCCGCCCGCGCTATCGAAGGTCTGCGAGGAGGTCCACCAGGGGCTGATCCTGCTGTGTGGCATCACCGGCTCGGGCAAGTCAACGACCATCGCCTCGATGCTGCAGTACATCGCCGAGCGCCGGCGGGCCCACATCCTCACGATCGAGGACCCGATCGAGTACCTGTTTGATGACGAGAAGACGCTGGCCATGATCAACCAGCGCGAGATCGGCATCGACGTGCCGGACTTCCCGACGGCCCTGCGTGCGATGGTGCGTGAGAACCCGGACGTGGTGCTGATCGGCGAGATGCGTGACAAGGAGACGTTCGAGGCCGCGCTGCAGGCCGCCGAGACCGGCCACCTGGTGTTCGGGACGATCCACGCGTCGTCCGCGTCGCAGGCGTTCGGGCGTATCTACGACCTGTTCCCCGCCGACGAACGCGACAACGTGCGTTCGCTGCTCGCCTACCAGATGCAGTGCTTCATGTACCAGAAGCTGCTGCCGACGCTGATGCCCGACGTCGCGCGGGTCCCCGCCTGCGAGATCCTGCTGCAGAGCCCGCCGACCCGGAACCTCATCCTCGAGGGCCGGGAGGGCGAACTGGAGAAGGTCATCGCCAGCAACCGCGACTCGGGCATGCAGTCCTACGTCGACTCGCTGGTCGACCTGGTGGAAAAGAACTACGTCCACCCGCGCGTCGCCCAGGCGGCGTCGCCGAGCCCCGAAGAGATCAAGATGCGGCTGCGCGGGATCCAGACGAAGTAACCCCCGGCCCCGCCCGACCCGCCACCGACGACCCCTACACGCTACGCGGACCCGCCCATGACAGAGCTGCTCGCATCTACCCAGGCCCAGCCCGTCGTCCTGATGAGTATCGTCAAGCCCATCCTCCTGCTGGCCACGCTCGGCCCGTGGGCCTGGCTGGTCGGCCGGCTCGACAAAGACGCGGGCTACTTCTTCCTCAAACGCCACATGTGGTCGACCATCCACATCGCCACCGGCATCGTGGCGTTCGGCCTGATCCTCATGGTGCCGATCTTCTGGATCGGCTGGCCCCTGGCGGTGCTCATCATGGCCGGCGAGGTCTTCGCCTACGTGACCTACCGCAACAAGGAGGTCCCCGAAGAACAGAAGTGGACCGGCAAGACCTTCGGCAAGATCGCGGACAAGGCCGAGGAACGCCGCGGCGAGAAGGCCAAGCAGCGCGCCCAGATCAAGCTGCTCGACAAGTCGGAGAAGGTCCTGGACGTGCCGCACGGCACGGACCCGCGGACGCCAGCGTTCGAGCTGTTCGAGAACATGCTGGTCTTCGCCGTCCCCCGCGGGGCCGACCAGATCGACATGACCGTCGACGCGGAGAAGGCGACGTTCGTCGCGCGGATCGACGGGGTGCGCTACGCCCAGCAGGCCCCGGAGCCGCAGCTCTGCGTCCAGCTCATCGAGTACCTCAAGGAGCACGCCGGCCTCGACACCGCCGACCGCCGACGCAAGCAGTCCGGCAAGATGTGGGTCGAGCTGACCGGGGGCAAGCACACGCTCGAGCTGACCACGGCCGGGTCGACCCGGGCCGTCTCGCTGACCGTCGAGATCGACCCCGAGGGCCGGCTGAACATCCCGATCGGCCACCTGGGCCTGCTCGCCCCGCAGAAGCAGACGGTCGCGGAACTGGTCAAGGAGAGCAGCAAGGTCGTGCTGTTCGCCAGCCCGCCGCGTTGCGGCACGACGACCAGCATGTACGCCTTCCTCCAGGAGCACGACCCGTACACCTCGTCCGTCATGACCTTTGAGGAGAAGATGGCCTTCGAGGTCGAGGGCGTGAACCACAACGCGTACCGGGCCGGCGCGAGCTCCGAACAGATCATGGAGCAGTTCGCCGCGCTGCTGCGTTCGGACCCGGACGCGATGATGGTTGCTCAGCTTTTGAACACCGACATGGCGCAGCTCGTCGCCAAGTCCGCCGAGGACACGCGGTTCTACCTGCCGGTGCCCGCGAAGGACACGCTGTCGGCGTTGAAGACGTGGATCAAGATCGTCGGCGACAAGCGGCTCGCCGCCGAGTCGCTCGCGGCGATCATCAGCCAGCGGCTGGTCCGCCGGCTGTGCCACACCTGCCGGGCGCCGTACATGCCCGACGCCGCGGCGCTGAAGAAGCTCAACGTCCCCGCGGAGCGGGTGAGCCAGCTCTACAAGGCCTCGGGCAAGGTCATGCTCAAGGACCGGCCGTCCGAGTGCCCGGACTGCCACGGGCTGGGCTACCGCGGCCGGGTCGGCGTCTACGAGATCATGGTCATCGACCGCCAGGCCGCCGGCTACATCGCCTCGGGCGAGGGCGAACGCCTCCGCGCCCACCTCCGCAAGAACCGCATGGTCTACCTGCAGGAAGCGGCGCTGGCCAAGGTCGTCGAAGGCATCTCCGACATCAAGGAAGTCACCCGCGTGATGGGTGAGAAGGGCTAAACAATGCTGATCGTCTTGAACATCATGATCATCGTGTTCCTGCTCGGCATGATCGCGATCTGGTCGACCTACGGCTTCTTCTCCTCGTTCCTCCACCTGATGATCGTCGTGGTGGCGGGGGTCATCGCCTTCGCGTGCTGGGAGCCACTCTCGTTCTGGCTGCTGGGGCGGATGCCGGCGACGGCGTGGGGCGTCGGGCTGCTCGCGCCGTTCGCGCTGAGCATCATCCTGCTCCGCGCCGTCTTCGATAAGTACTGCAAGATGAACCTGAAGTTCCCCCGCCTGGCCGACCAGATCGGAGGCGGGGCCTGCGGGCTGGCGTCTGGCGTGCTCTGCGCGGGCATGCTCCTGATGGGGGCCGGCTTCCTGACCTCCGCGCCGGACATCATGGGCTACCAGCCCTACCGGATGAACAAGAACACCATCGAGGTCAACGAGGAAGGACAGCTCTGGGCCTTCACCCGCGTCGACCAGTGGGCCGGCGGGTTCTTCTCGCTTGTCTCGGCCGGGTCGATGAAGCCGATGGGCGGCACGCCGCTGGACGTGTACAAGGCGAACATCGCCCAGCGCGCCGCGGTCTTCCACCTCACCGACGACCCGTTCCAGGCCAAGGCCGCGCCGCCCAAGTCCGTCGAGGTGCTCGAAGCCCGGATCATCACCCGCGACGAGTTCCTCGACCTGATCGTGACCGCGTGCTTCGAGGCGCTGGTCACCGACGAGATCGACCTCGAACAGATCTACCTCGATACCGCGGACGAAGACCTCGGGCCCTACGGCGAGCACTACATCGACGCGTTCCTGGCCGAGCACAACCGCCGGCTGGAGCTGATGGAGAACACGCGGACCGAGGTTCCGCTGAAGGATCGGCCGTCGGCCATCTTCAACGTGCCGGGCATCCTGGCGCTGTACCCCCTGATCTCCGAGCAGACCATCGTGCCGCCCGTGACCGGCAACCCCGGGCGGGGCGGCGGCGACGGCGGTGCCACCGCGCCCGCGGGCGGGGGACGAGCACCGGCCGGTCGAGGGGGTCGCGGCGGTGGCCGCGGGGTCGTGCAGGTGCCCGAGGGCAGCGGCCGGGGCGATGCCCGGCCCGATGACAACGAGCCCGCCGACACCCCCGACCCCAACGCCCCGGAAGACGAAACCCCCGAAGGGGCCGGCGGGTTCAACATCCAGCTCGCGGTCTACAACGACCCGCTGGCGTTCTTCGACCTCGTCGTCGAGAAGCAGATCAAGCCCACCATCATCGCGCTGGAGCGCGAGCTCAACCGCCTCGGGGCCGAGTACGTCGTCCTCGTCGATACCCAGTGGCACAAAAAGCCCGCCGGCGCGTTCGATCAGGACGGCTGGCTCCGTCTGGCGATCCCGTCGATCCGCCTGAACACCCGCGAGGCCGGCAATGACGGCGTCGAGTACGAGTCGCTCGCGCCGATCGCCTTCTCCATCGAGCAGGACCAGGGCACCGGCCGACGCGCGTTCGTCGACATCGTGTCCCGGCAGTACTTCACCGCTTCGGCCCAGATCGACGACGTGAAGTTCGGCTGGTTCTTCGCGCTGCCCCGCGGCCACGAGGCCTTCCGCTTCGAGGTCCGCCAGCTCGGGTTCGGGCTGAAGGACCCGCTCGCCGCCTCGGTCGCCCAGCCCGCGGGCTTCTACGACCAGGTCACCGTCATCGGTGCCGTGGACGTGCCCGAGCAGGCCGCCCCGCCCGAGGGCATCCAGATCGGCGAGACCACCGCCGTCGCCGACCTGGGCGAACGCCTGCCCCGGTCGATCAGCCCCAACGCGGCGACCCGCATCACGCCGAACAAGGAGAAGGAGCCCTGGACCGCGCTCGAGGGCTCGCAGTCCAGCATCCTCCGCGGCAACAGCGGCGGGCGCAACTCGCAGATGCGTGAGGTCGACGTGTCCGAAGGGTCCCGGCTGATCCGCGTGATCATCAACTCCGACGCCGCCGCGGACTTCCTCGCCCCCGCCCAGCAGGGCCAGCAGGACATGTGGCTGCGGGACACGACCAACGCGGAGCACGCGATCATCGGTTTCGCCCTGCTCAAGGACGACGACTCGATGAACCTCGGGCTGCGGCCGAACACGCCGTACACCGCGGATGACCTGCCCCGTATCGGCACGGGCGAGGTGCTGTACCTCTACTTCCAAGTGCCCGAGGGCGTGACCATCACCGACTTCGTCTTCAAGGACAAGGACGGCGAAGGCATCCCGTTCGCCCAGCCGCTGACCGCCGACCCGAAGTAACCCGTCGGCCAGCCAACACGTTGACGCCCCCCAGCGCCCGCACCCGCGGGCGCTGTTTTTTCGTAGGGGCCCGCGCCGCCCGTGCGAGTTCAGCCCGCCGTCGGCCGTATACTCCGGCGATGCCCGGCGAGTTCGAGGGACAACGCGTCACCGTCATGGGGCTCGGCCGGTTCGGCGGGGGGGTGGGCGTCACACGCTTCCTCTGCGCCCGCGGCGCGGACGTGCTCGTCACCGACCAGTCGCCCGCGGACCAACTCGCCGACAGCGTCGCCAAGCTCCGGCCCCTGATCGACGCGGGGCAGGTCACGCTGCGGCTGGGCGAACACAACGTCAGCGACTTCACGACGTGCGAGATGGTCGTGGTCAACCCGGCCGTGCCGCCGGGCAACCGGTTCCTCCGCGCGGCCAAGGCGGCGGGCATCCCGGTGACCACCGAGGTCCGGCTGCTCGTCGAGCGCCTGCCCAACCGCCTGCGCACGATCGGCGTGACCGGCAGTGCCGGCAAATCGACCGTCACCGCGATGATCGGGCACGTCTTGGGTAAGTTTTTTTCGGGTGCCGGGTCCGGGGTTTCGGGTCTCGACGGAACGGATAGTCCCAAGCCAACAGATCCTCGCAACCCAGACCCGAGGCCCGGTACCCGAAACCCGAAGGCCTGGGTCGGCGGGAACATCGGCGGCTCGCTGCTGGAGCACCTCGACGCGATCGGCCCCGACGACTGGGTGGTGCTGGAGCTATCGAGCTTCATGCTCGAACGGCTGCGGGCCGACGAAGCGACGGGCTTCCCCGGCTGGTCGCCACATATCGCGGTGGTGACAAACATCAGCGAGAACCACCTGGACTGGCACGGGTCGATGGAGGCCTACGTCGCGGCGAAGCAGGTGATCAGCCGTTATCAACAGCAGGGAGATATCGTCTATCTACCGCCTGGCGGCATCAAAGCGTTCGACGGAATCAGGAGTAAGAAGGCTTACTCGAGACGATCAACTTATGTACCTCAGCCAGAGGTTTTTCGGCTGTCAGTGCCGGGACGGCATAATCGCCTGAATGCTCACCTCGCGTATAGCGCTGCTTGGTTTGCTTGCAAGGAAACAAGCCACCTCATTGACCGGGAGGCAAAGCGTGAGATGCTCGCCGACTTCCCCGGCCTGCCGCACCGCTTGCAGTTTGTCGGCGAGTTCGACGGCGTGAAGTTTTACAACGACAGCAAGTGCACGACGCCGGCCGCGGCGCGGCTCGCGGTCGAGGCGTTTGTGGAAAGCGGTGGGGGGGAGGGCGGCCCTCCGGGGGTGGGGGTGCACCTGATCCTCGGCGGCTACGACAAGGGCAGCGACCTCGCGCCGCTCGCGGGCTACGCGCGGTCGCGGTGTAGGGCGGTGTACACGATCGGCGCGACGGGCGACGCGGTCGCCTTGGCCGCGGAAGCGGCTGCCGGCGGCGCGGCGGTCGTGCGTTGCGGGACGTTGGAGCGGGCGATGGAGGCGGTCGGTGAACGGGTTGTGGCGGGCGATGTGGTGTTGTTGTCGCCGGGGTGCGCGTCCTGGGACCAGTTTGAGAACTACGAGCGTCGGGGCGAGCGGTTTATCGAGTTGGTGCGCGGGGATCGCTAGGCGGTCGGCCGTGCCGGGGTCTTGCCGTGTGCCTGCGGAGGGGGGAGGGACGGTGCGAGTTATCAGGACCTGCGAAGCCCCGCGTAGGCATGGCCGGGTGTCTTGTTGATACGGCGGCTAGGCAGCGGGTTGCCGGGCGATCCGGGGCTGAAAATCGGCCCGTGCGGCTCGCAATGGGGGCGCGGGTGGGTACAATGCTCGGAATCGCGCGAGTGCGTGTGATTCGGGCATACCCGGCCCCCCGGTTGCCCGATGGAGGTAGTAGCGGGTGCGGGTGATGCCGCGTCCGCCGGCCTTGGCCGGGCTCCCCGCCCGGCCGGAGAAACAGGCCCACCCGACCCCGGCCGCGGCCACGCCAGCCCGCCGCGCCCCGGAACCCCAAGGGACGCCCGCCCCGCGTCCCCCGGAGCCGACCCCGATGTCTGAGCCGATCGTCCCCGCCGCGAGCAACCTCGCCTACGTCGAACAGCTCTACCAGCAGTTCCTCAACGACCCGCAGTCGGTCGATGAAGCGTGGCGTGACGAGTTCGCCGGCTGGTCCGCCGCGTCCAACGGCAGCGTCGTCCGGGTCGGCCCGAGCTTCGGCCCGCGCAGCATCTTCGACCCGGCCGGCCCCGCCGCGGGCCTGCCCGCCGCCACGGTCAACGGCTCGGCCCACGCCGACCGCACGGCCGCCGCCGTCGATGCCGGGGCGCTGCAGCACCGCGTCGACCTGCTCATCCGCAACTACCGCGTGCTCGGCCACCTGGTCGCGCACCTCAACCCGCTCGAAGCGCCCGCCACCGAGCTGCCCGAAGAGCTCACCCCCGCGTACTACGGCTTCTCCGACGCGGACATGGACAAGCCCTTCGTCACCACCTCCACGGTGCCCGGCGACAAGACACGCACCCTGCGCTCGCTGATCGATCAGCTCCGCAACACCTACTGCCGCAACATCGCCGTGCAGTTCATGCACATCGACAACCTCGCGACGCGTCAGTGGCTGCAGCAGCGGATGGAGGGCTCGCAGAACACGATCGCGCTGTCGCGCAAGGAGCAGATCCGCATCCTCACCCGGCTGACGGACGCGACGCTGTTCGAGGAGTTCATCCAGCGGAAGTTCATCGGGGCCAAGTCGTTCTCGCTGGAGGGCGGCGAGACGCTGATCCCGCTGATGGACATGGCCTTCGAGCACGCCGGGGAGCAGGGCTGCCAGGAGATCGTCATCGGGATGGCCCACCGCGGCCGGCTGAATGTCTTGGCGAACATCCTGGGCAAGAGCCCGCAGAAGATCTTCCGCGAGTTCGAGGACAAGGACCCCGAGCTGTACATGGGCGGCGGCGACGTGAAGTACCACCTGGGGTACTCCGGCGACTGGCGGACCCGCGCGGGCAAGAACATCCACCTCTCGCTGTGCTTCAACCCGTCGCACCTGGAGTACGTCAACCCCGTCGCGCTCGGGCGCATCCGGGCGAAGCAGGACCGCACCGGCCGGGAAAGCCGGGGCACCCGCGGGATCGCGATGCTGATCCACGGCGACGCGGCGTTTGCCGGCGAGGGCATCGTCCAGGAGACGCTCAACCTCTCGCAGCTCGACGGGTACCACACCGGCGGGACGGTGCACGTGGTCATCAACAACCAGATCGGCTTCACGACCAGCCCGCAGGACTCGCGGTCGACCCGGTACTGCACCGACATCGCGAAGATGCTGCAGAGCCCGATCTTCCACGTCAACGGCGAGTCGCCCGAGTCGGTCGCGCAGGTCGTCAAGCTGGCGATGGACTTCCGCCACGAGTTCAAGCAGGACGTGGTCATCGACATGTACTGCTACCGCAAGCGCGGGCACAACGAGGGCGACGAGCCGCGCTACACCCAGCCGAAGCTCTACAACGCGGTGGACGCCCGGCCGGGCGTGTGGAAGTCGTACCTCGACGACCTGCTGAAGCTCGGCGGGGTGACGCAGGAAGACGCCGACCGCATCGCCGAGCGGCGGACCGAGCTGCTGGAGAAGGAGCTGAGCGCCGCGAAATCGCCGACCTTCCGCGTGCACTCCGACGCGCTGCGCGGGTCGTGGGCGGGCTACACCGGCGGGAAGGAAAACACCGACGACGATATCGCCACCGGCATCCCGGTCGCGGCGCAGATGAAGCTGCTGTCCCGGCAGCTCGAGCTCCCCGACGACTTCCACCTGCACCCGAAGCACAAGCGGCTGTTCCGCATGAAGAAGGAGCAGGCCAAGGGCGACCGACCGCTGGACTGGGCCGCGGCCGAAGCGCTCGCCATCGCGTCCCTGGCCGAGCAGGGCCACCGCGTCCGCCTCACCGGGCAGGACAGCCAGCGCGGGACGTTCTCCCACCGCCACGCGGTGCTGCACGACGTGAAGGACGGCCACGAGTTCATGCCGCTGCGGCACCTCTCCGAGGAGCAGGCGGCGGTGGACATCATCAACTCCCCGCTCTGCGAGGCCGGGGCGCTCGGCTTCGAGTACGGCTACTCGCTGGACTACCCCGACGGGCTGATCATGTGGGAGGCGCAGTTCGGCGACTTCGTGAACTGTGCGCAGGTCATCATCGACCAGTTCATCGCCTCGGCCGAGGACAAGTGGAAACGCCTGTCGGGGCTGGTCATGCTGCTGCCCCACGGCTTCGAGGGCCAGGGCCCCGAGCACTCGTCGGCCCGGCTGGAGCGGTTCCTCACCAGCGCCGCGGAAGACAACTACCAGGTCTGTCAGCCGACCACGCCGGCCCAGCTCTTCCACCTGCTCCGCCGGCAGATCCTGCGCAAGTGGCGCAAGCCGCTGGTCGCGCTGACGCCCAAGTCGCTGCTGCGTCACCCCCAGTGCGTCTCGACCTTCGACGACCTCGCGACGGGCACCTACCAGCGCGTGCTGGGCGACGAGCGCACCGAGCCGAAGAAGACCTCGCGCATCCTGCTCTGCACCGGTCGGGTGTACTTTGACCTGATCGAGCGCCGCGAGAAGATGGAGCGGGACGATGTCGCGATCGTCCGTCTGGAGCAGCTCTACCCGCTGCCGCGCAAGTCCCTGGTGGATGCGCTCGCGGGCTACGGCGCCGACACGCCCCTGGTCTGGGTCCAGGACGAGCCGAAGAACCAGGGGGCCTGGCCGTTCTTCCAGCAACGCTTCTATCAGGAGCGGTTCCTGGGCGAGCGGACGCTGAGCGTCGCCAGCCGGAAGCACTCGGCGAGCCCGGCGACGGGCTCGAAGGCGGCGCACAAGATCGAGCAGGAGGTGCTGCTGGCCGAGGCCTTTGGCGAGACCGTCGAGCCGTCCCAGAAGGCCGTCGAGAAGGCCGGCAAAAAGGCCGGCTGACACCGTCACCGATCGCGGCTACCATCCGCGATCCCCTCGTCAAGCAACGCCACCCCCGCGCAGGCCAGGAGCCGCACCGCCATGCCTACCGAACTGAAGGTCCCCGAGGTCGGCGAGTCCGTCACCGAAGTCGAGATCGGCCGCTGGCTGGTCAAGGAAGGCGACGCCGTCGCCCAGGACCAGCCCGTCGTCGAGCTGGAGACCGACAAGGTGAACCAGGAGCTGCCCGCGCCCGTCGGCGGGGCGATCGTCAAGTTTCTGCTCAAGGAAGGCGACACCGCCCGCGTCGGCGAGGTCATCGCGCACATCGAAGAAGGCGCGGCCGGCGCCGCCCCCAGCAGCAACGGGACGCCCCCCGCGGCCGAGCCCGCTTCATCGGCTCCGGACCCCCAGCCCAAAGCCGATTCTGCCCCGGAGACCCCTGCCGCCGACACGCGGGTCATGCCCGCCGCGCAGCTGCTGCTCGACGAGCACGGGCTCAAGGCCTCCGACGTCGCCGCGACCGGGCCCGGCGGTCGGCTGCTGAAGGAAGACGTCCTCAAGCACCTCGAGCAGGGCAAGACCGCCGCGCCGGCCGCACCGTCCGCCCCGGCTACGCCGTCCCCCGCGCCCACCGGCGACCGGCCCGAAGAGGTCGTGCGCATGACCCCGCTGCGCCGGACCATCGCCAAGGCCCTCGTCAACGCCCAGCAGACCGCCGCGCTGCTCACGACCTTCAACGAGGTCGACATGACCGCCGTCATGGCCCTCCGCAAGCAGCACCAGGACAGCTTTGTCGCCAAGCACGGCATCAAGCTCGGCTTCATGTCCTTCTTCGTGAAGGCCAGCATCGAGGCCCTCAAGCAGTTCCCCGCCGTCAACGCCGAGGTCCGTGGCGACGAGATCGTCTACAAGAACTACTTCGACATCGGCATCGCCATCGGCGGCGGCAAGGGCCTGGTCGTCCCCGTCCTGCGCAACGCCGAGCGGCTCAGCTTCGCCGGCACCGAGAAGGCCATCAGCGACTACGCTGTCAAGGCCAAGGACAACAAGCTCCAGCTCTCCGAGCTCACCGGCGGGTCGTTCACGATCACCAACGGCGGGGTGTACGGCTCGCTGCTCTCGACCCCGATCGTCAACGCCCCGCAGTCCGGCGTCCTGGGCATGCACGGCATCGTCCGCCGGCCCATCGCCGTGGGCACGCCCGGCAAGGACGAACGCGTGGAGGTCCGCCCGATGATGTACCTCGCCCTGACCTACGACCACCGCATCGTCGACGGCCGCGAAGCCGTGACCTTCCTCAAGACGATCAAAGAGTGCATCGAAGACCCGGCCCGCATGCTCATCGAGGCGTAAGCCAGGCCCAAGGCGAATCGTGATATCCTGCGAAGCCCACGGATTGCATCCGTGGGCTTTTTCACCCCGACGGCCTACGATGCTGTCCCGGCAGTGTCCCCCGCCTACCACGACGAGTCCCCCATGCCCAACCATTCCCACGACCTGCTTGTCATCGGTGCCGGCCCGGCCGGCTATGTCGCCGCGATCCGCGCCGCGCAGCTCGGGCTCAACACCGCCGTCGTCGACAAAGAGCCCGCGCTCGGCGGGACCTGCCTCCGCGTCGGGTGCATCCCGTCCAAAGCGCTCCTCGAATCGTCCCACAAGTACGAGGACGCGCTGCTCCACTTCAAGGAGCACGGCATCAGTGTCGACGGCGTCAAGCTCGACCTGCCCACCATGCTCAAACGCAAGGACAAGGTCGTCAAGACCCTGACCGGCGGGGTCGCGTCGCTGATGAAGAAGAACAAGGTCGCCGTCTACCACGGCACCGCGTCCTTCAACGCCGACAAGTCCGTGACCATCGGCGACGACACCGTCACCGCCAAGCACGTGCTCATCGCCACCGGCTCCGTGCCCGCGACGATCCCCGGCGTGGACCTTGCCGACGACCGTGTCGACACCTCGACCGAGGCGCTCGACTATCAGGAGGTGCCCGAGCACCTGGCCGTGATCGGCGCGGGCGTCATCGGGCTCGAACTCGGCAGCGTCTGGCGGCGGCTGGGCGCGAAGGTGACGGTCATCGAGTACCTGGACCGCATCTTCCCGGGCATGGACGACGAGCTCGCCAACGCGGCCATGAAAACCTTGAAAAAACAGGGTATCGCGTTTCAACTCGGCTGCGCCGTCACCGGCGTGAAGAGCGGCAAGGACGGCGTGACGATCTCGATCAAGGACAAGGACGACGTGAAGGCCGACCGGGTCCTCGTCGCCGTCGGCCGCAGACCCAACACCGAGGGGCTCGGGCTCGACCAGGTCGGCATCACGCCGAACAGGCGCGGGCAGATCGAGGTCAACGAGCGGTTCGAGACCGGCGTCGCGGGCATCTTCGCCGTCGGCGACGTGGTGCCCGGCCCGATGCTCGCGCACAAGGCCGAGGAAGAGGGCATCGCCTGCGTCGAGATGATCGCGACCGGCCACGGGCACATCGATTACAACACCGTGCCGGGCATCGTCTACACCCACCCCGAGATCGCGAGTGTCGGCAAGACCGAGGAGCAGCTCAAGGACGAAGGCATCGACTACAACAAGGGCAGCTTCCCGCTGATCGCCAACGGCCGGGCCCGCGCGAACAACGAGACCGACGGGTTCGTCAAGGTGCTCGCCGATGCCGCGACCGACCGCGTCCTGGGCGTCCACATCCTCGCGGACGCGGCGGGCGACCTGATCGCGGAGTGCGCGACGGCCATGGCATTCGGCGCGAGCAGCGAAGACATCGCCCGCGCCTGCCACGCCCACCCGACCCTCAGCGAGGCGGTGAAAGAAGCCGCGCTCGGCGTCGCGGGCCGGTCGATCCACATCTGATTGTCCCTGTGAAACATCGGATCTCACAGGGTCAATAGCCGCCGCGCCACACGCGGCGGAGGGTGAAACAGAGCGTTGGCCGCAGAAGAGCAATGCACCGCCGCGTGTGACGCGGCGGCTACATGGAAACCGTCAGAACGCGGTCAGCGCTGTTCCGTTTTGATGCGTTCCGCCGCATCGAGGAACGCGCCGACGTCGTCGCTCAGCATCGAGGGCAGCAGCCTCTCGATCGTCGCGTCGTCAAAGTCCCACCACTGCAGGTCGACCAGCCGGGCGACCGTGCGCTCGTCGAAGCGTTTGCGGACGAACATGGCCGGGTTCCCCGCGACGATGGCGTAGGGTTTCACATCCCGCGACACGACGGCCCGTGCGCCGATGACTGCGCCGTCGCCGATCGTTACGCCCGAGAGGATGACCGACTCGGCCCCGAGCCAGACATCGTTGCCGATCACGACGTCGCCCTTGGTCTTGGGGTGGCCGGGGATGTGTTTCGCGCCGTCCCACAGCACATTGAAGGGGTAGGTCGTCGCCCAATCCATGCGGTGCTCGCCGCCGAGGAAGATCTTGACGCCGTCGGCGATGGAGCAGAACGCGCCGACCTTCAGCGTCGCGCCCTCGCCCCACGACAGGACGCGCGGGTCGCCGTACGTCCCGCGGCCGACGTCGTACTGCGGGTACCGCTCGCGCAGGCCGGTCTTTTTCTTGCGTCGCTTGAACACGTGGGGCCTCGCGTGTCGGTACCGTTACCCGCCGTACGACCAGACCTCGCCGGGCTGCATCTCTTTCACCTCGACGCCGTCGGGCTCGAAGCCGTCGATGGACTGGTTCAGCACGGGGAAGGTCTTGTAGTGCACGGGGACGGCGAACTTCGGCCGGATCATCTCCGCCGCCATCGTCGCCAGGTCGGTGCCCATCGTGAACCGGTCGCCGCAGGGGATCATGGCGATGTCGGGCTTCGCGACGGCGCCGATGAGCTTCATGTCGCTGAAGAGCCCGGTGTCGCCGCAGTGGTAGAGCTTGACCCCGCCGATGGAGAAGACCAGCCCCATCGGCTGGCCCATGTACTTGCCCTGGTAGCTGGAGGAGTGGAACGCCGGCGTCATCGCGACGTAGCCGAAGTCCGTGGCGATGCGCCCGCCGGGGTTGCCCGGGTCGATGTTGTCGTGCCCGCCCTCGGTGGCGATGTATTGGCAGAGTTCGTAGGCGCCGATGACGGTGGCGTTGTTCGCCTTGGCGATGGCGAGGGTGTCGCCGAAGTGGTCCTCGTGGCCGTGCGTGAGCGCGACGTAGTCGCAGGCGATGTCCCCGGGCTGGTGCACCGCCAGCGGGTTGCCGGTGAGGAACGGGTCGACGGCCACGGCCTTGCCCGTGCCGGTGTCCTTGATGAGGAACCCCGAGTGTCCAAGAAAAGTCAGCTCGATCGGCATGGTGTCGGCTCCGTGGTGGGGCGGCTGGAGGATGCATTAAACCACAGAGGGCACGGAGACGCAGAAAGTTGGCCTGACCGAGTACGCTATCTTTGAAATGCTCAAGGTGATTTGCAGGTTGGTCTTTGGAGTCGCTTGGCTGTTGCTGGCATTGGTATTAGCTGGCTGGTTTAGCTCGGGTCGAACCCTGATTCTCGTCGACGTTCGATTCATAGAGGACTGGGGGCTTGCAATCGGTAGCTGTGATGGGCAATTGGCGATCCGGATTGGCGAGATTGGTCCTGCGACTTCTACGCCGATTGAACTTGTCACAGGGGTCTATGTTATTGAACGTGACAGCCGCGACCGCAGCTTCGACTTGGAGATTGGGGGGGCCTTTGGCGCACAACAGAAGGTCATCCACACAGAGCGTGTAGACGGATCGACCGGACGGGTGATCGTGCATCCATTCGTGTTTGTACCCGGTGGTCGGCAACGATCGGCGATGCTGGAAATGCCGTATCTGGTCTGGTATCTGCTCGCCGTGATAGTGCCGGCGTATGCACTGCTCTCGCGTTGGGGCCGGGTCTTGCTGCCGGGATACTGCAAGCAATGTCATTACAACATGCGGGGGTTATCGGCAGAAAAGCCCTGCCCGGAATGTGGATACACGCCGGATGCCTAAGGCAAATCAAAAAGTGGCAACCTACTCCCGCCCGCGTTCGGCCTCGAAGTCGATGCCGGCGTGGTCGAGGGACGTGCCCGTTGCGCGGTGGAGCTGGGCGAGCGCGACCATGTAGTCGGTCAAGGCCTGCAGCTCCGCCAGCTCCGCCTGGGCCAGCGCGTCCTGGCGGGCGAGCACGCGGTCGACGCGGATGGTGTAGGTCTCCTCGTTGCGGCCGCCCTGGTCGAGCTGGACATCGGCGACCTCGAGCGACAGGGCCGAGGCCCGGCGGGTCTCGCGCGTCGTGCCGATGATCTGGTAGGCCTCCTCGATCTGGCGGATCGCCTGCTTCACCTCGACGGTGACGAGCTGGGACTGCCGGCGGTAGTTGTCCATCGCCTGCGTCCGCTCGAGGGTCCGCTGGGCGTAGAGCGCCTCGGCGTCGCGGTTGCCCCAGGGCCGCTCGAACTCGACCCCCAGCGCGTAGTCGATGAAGTCCAGGTCGGCCGTGTCGCCCAGCGCGTCCAGCCCGTCGTCGACGTCCAGCCCGTTGTAGTTGACCGACGCGGTGAGGTTGAGGATGGGCAGGCGGTTGTTGTCCGCGACGAGCCGGCGGATGTCAGTGTCCTCGATCTGAAGCAGGGCGATCTGGGTCTCCGGGCGGTTCTGCAGCGCGGTGGTGACCTCGTCGAGCCGGCTGATGGCGATCTCGCTGTCGACGGGCAGGTCGGAGGGCACCAGCAGCTCTTCGCCGAGCACGGGCAGGTCCGGGTCGTTGAGCAGCTGCTTGAGCTGGTCGGAGAGGTCGCGGACGGTGCGTTGGGCGCGGAGGACATCGGCGCGGCGTTGGCCGACGCGGGCGTTCACCTCGTTGAGGTCGGCCTGGAGCAGGTCGAACCCGACGCGGGGCTCGAGCTTGTCGCGCATGGCGACGGTGCGTTCGAGCAGGTTCTGCTGGATCAACAGCGCCTGCCGCGCCTGCGCGAGCTGCCAGTAGGTCTGCTCCACCGCCTGCGCGAGGTCCAGCAGCGTGGTGCGGAACTGCAGGACCTCCTGCCGCTCGGCCAGCTCGGCGACCACGATCCCCGCCCGGTTCACGTCCGACCCGAACCCGCGCATCAGCGGCTGGGTGAGCTGCACCAGGACGTCCGCGTCGTAGTACGACGGCGAACCGAGGACACTGGGCGTCTGCTCGGTCCGGCGGACCTGGGCCTGCACGGTGAGCTGCGTGCCCGGCTCGAAGGTCTGGCGGATACCGGTCTGCAGCTGGAACGACTCGGACTGTGTGTTGCCAGAGAGACCGGGGATGCTGCCCGGCGGCTGGGGGGTGTCGTTCTTTTGCCAGGCGATGTTGCTGAAGACGACGGTATCGAAGTCGGACTCGGCCTGGATGACCTGCTGCTCGGCGATGCGCGGGTTCAGCCGGGCGATCCGGGCGTCGAGGTTGTGGACCATCGCGCGCTGCAGCGCGCCCTGGAGATCGATGGCGACCGGCTCGGGCTCGTCTCGCCCGGCGAGGTCTCGGCCGAAGTCGGGCTGGCCGTCTTCATAGGCGGCGATCCCGGAGATCTCGTCGGCGTGGGCGATGGCCTCGTCGACGCCGCCCTCCTCGGGGCCGAGCTGGCCCTCCTCGCGTTGGCGGTCGATGACGCGTTGGAGCGAGGCGCGGAACTCGCTGCGGTCGCGGACGAGGGGGGCCGGCTCGGACCCGCCCATGCGTTCGATCTGGGCCTGCTGCGAGGCGAGCAGGGCGGCGCGGAGGTTCTCGGCCGTCTGTTTCTCGAGCGTGGTGGTGCAGCCGGTGAGGGCCGCCGGGCCCGCGAGGGCGGCGACGAGTAGGGCGGCGGTGGTCCGTCGATGCGGGGTCGGGGGGGTAAGCATGGGCGGACGATACCCCGCGCGGGGGGCAGCGTCAATCCGATTCCGTACGGTGTACGACGCGGCTGGTAGGCCGGGTCGCGGCCCAGGGGCCTTCCTGTGGCCGGTTCGGGGGTGCTGCGGGATTGCTATGATGCTTGGTTGCCCCGACCGACCCCGCGCCCCGGAGCCGACCGATGCCCCGCAAGATGACCATGACCGAGAAGATCCTCGCCGCCCACGCCGGCAAGGACGACGTGACCCCCGGCGACAATGTCTGGGTGGACGTCGATATCCTCCTGACCCACGACGTCTGCGGGCCGGGCACGCTGGGCATCTTCGAGCAGGAGTTCGGCCAGGACGCCAGGGTCTGGGACAACGAGCGGCTGGTCATCATCCCCGACCACTACATCTTCACCGCCGACGACAAGTGCCACCGCAACATCCAGATCCTGCGGGACTTCGTCAAGAAGCAGAACATCAAGTACTACTACGACCCGGATTTTGTCAACACCGAGTTCGGCTCCGGTTTCCCCTCGGCCTACCGCGACCCGCGGCAGACCACCTACAAGGGCGTCTGCCACAAAGCCCTCCCTGAGGAGGGACACTGCCGACCCGGCGAGATCCTCCTGGGCACCGACAGCCACACCTGTACCGCCGGGGCCTTCGGCCAGTTCGCGACCGGGGTGGGTAACACCGACGCCGCCTTCACCCTCGGCACCGGCAAGACCTGGCTCAAGGTCCCGCCCACCATGCGCTTTGACTTCCACGGCGAGATCCCGCCGTACCTCACCGCCAAGGACCTCATCCTCGCGGTCATCGGCGACATCGGCTTCGCCGGCGCAACCTACAAGAGCATGTACTTCGCCGGCTCGGGCATCGCGTCGCTCTCACTTGAGGATCGGATGACGCTGACCAACATGGCCATCGAGGCCGGCGGGAAGAACGGCATCTGCGACGTCGACGAGAAGACGCTCGCCTACGTCCGCAACCGATCGACCCGCCCGGAGTGGACGGTCTACGAAGAAGACGACGGCGCCGAGTACGACTACCGCAACCAGTGGGACCTGGCCGACTTCGTCCCCCTCGTCGCCGCGCCGCACTCGCCGGACAACACCAAGACCGCCTACGAACTCCAGCAGCAAAACGTCAAGCTCGACCGCGCCTACATCGGCTCGTGCACCGGCGGCAAAATCACCGACATGCTCTTCGCCGCCAACATCCTCCACGGCAACGAAGTCAGGATCCCCACCTTCGTCGTCCCCGGCTCCACCGAGGTCCACGCCGACATGCTCCGCCTCAACCTCTACGGCCGACCGGTAGCGGACGCCGACGCGCACGACACCAAAGCCAACACCTCGGTCTACGACGCGCTGCAGAACGCCGGCTGCAACATCGGACCCGCCTCCTGCGCCGCCTGCCTCGGCGGGCCGCAGGACACCTTCGGCCGACTCAACGAACCCATCAACTGCATCTCCACCACCAACCGAAACTTTCCCGGCCGCATGGGCCACAAGGAAGCCGGCGTCTACCTCGCCAGCCCCCTCACCGCCGCCGCCTCCGCCCTCACCGGCGTCGTCACTGACCCCCGCGAGTACGTCGCCGAACCCATCCTCACCGGCGAAGCGGGCCTCGTCTAACCCAACCGGCCGCGCACCGCCGCACCGCAACCCATCGCACGCAAGCGCACCCCGCCGCGCCGCTAGCCGCCGTGACCGGGCGTGTCCCGCGCGTGCGCGCTGGTATCATCGCCGCATGCCGATGACGCTTGTCGTGCCCGGCCCCCCGGCGTTGGCCGGGCCCTCCGCGGAGCTGCACTGGGCGGTCCTGCTGGTCGCCGCGCTCGCCACCCTCGTCTGCGTCGGCATCCACTACGAGACCATCCGCCTCCTGGTCCGCCTGACCCACCGCCGCGAGATCCGCCGGGTCCGCCCCATCCTGATCCTCGTCGTGCTGATCCTCTTCACGGCCCACCTCGTCGAGGCCACGCTCTTCGCCGCCGCCTACCGCCTCCTCTTCGCCCTGCACGACGACACCATCGGCCGGTTCACCGGGCCCTACGACGCGTCCTTCGGCGATACGCTGTACTTCTCCCTCTCGGTCTACACCACCGTCGGCTTCGGCGATATCGCGCCGCTCGGGCCCATCCGCCTGCTCGTCGGCGTCGAGGCGCTGGCCGGGCTCGTCCTCATCACCTGGTCCGCGTCCTTTACCTTCCTCATCATGCAGCGCATCTTCGCCCGCGACTTCCACGCCGCCCCCTGACCCCGCCCCCCGGATATGCCCCCCGGACATGCACCCCCGACTCCGACAGATCGACCGACGCATCGGCCAGTGGATGGAGACCTACGGCCACGTCGCGCACCGCGTCGCCCTCGGCCTCCTGTTCGTCTGGTTCGGCCTGCTCAAGCCCTTCGGCTACAAGACCACCACGTCCCTGCTGGCCCACACGATCTACTGGGGCCCGCCCGAGGTCATGGTCCCCGTGCTGGGCTGGTGGGAGGTGGCGATCGGCGTGTGCCTGCTCTGGCGGCCGCTCAACCGCCTGGGCCTGCTGCTCCTGACGCTCCGGCTGTGCGGGACCGTGCTCGCCTTCATCCTGCTGCCGGGCACCTGCTTCGAGGGCAGCGTCCTGGTCCCCACCCCCGAGGGCCAGTACCTGGTCAAGGACCTGGTCCTGTTCACCGCCGCCATGATCATCGGCGGCACCGTCCACCACGACCGCGTCGGGCGGGTGATCCACTGAAGGCGTGTTCCAGACCGCCCAAACATCCTTGGGCAGCCTGGGAGGAGAAGGTTCCTGACACCTTATCTCCACCCGTCCGCCGATAACCAGCTATCCACTACCGAACAAGGCAGTGGTACGCCGATGTAACCCGTGCCTTACCTCCCTCGCCCCCGGAAGCACCCGGCTGAGTCTTCAGGATTCGCCGGGTGTTTTTTTTACACAGCGGCACACCAACCATGCGATCCGCACACACCTCATAATCAAGCACACATTTACCCGCGAACCCACGCCCGAGGGTGAATCAGGACTCCAGAGGTTCGATATCTCATCATGAGGTTAGACCCGTAGGAGAACGTGCTGTTTATGGTGATATTGGGGGGGGATTTCTAGGAACACCTATGAGATCTGTCGCAAACCAACCGAGTGCCGCAGTCCGTCGGGCCTGCTCCAAGGCCAACGATGTTCTTGCGCGATTTACCGCCGACCTCGATGCCGATTCGGCGATTTCCGAGTTGCTGAACAAGCCGTCTGCAGCAGCAGACGAGGATCAACCACTAATCGCAGACCTCCTCAAAGTGCTCGGCAGCACCGAAGAGGAGAAGGCGCTGGTGGCGCGTCTTTCCCGGGACGCTAAGTGCAGTTTCCGGCTCGCAGACAATGGGTGGAGACTGCTGATCGATATCGAGCCGGCTGTCGGCCAAGGTATCAATCCCACCTATAAGGCGATCTTCTCCGCGCTCGAGCGGAAGGGGATCACCCGCGGGATCGACACCCAGGCGATTGAGCGTGCTGTTCGCCAGGCCGCTGCGGGCGAGAAGGTCGATGGGATGTGTCTTGTGGTGGGCGAGCGTCCGGTTCCGGGCGTAGATGGCAGCGTCGAGTACTACCTGCGGCCGGGCTATGGCCTCGATCCCGAAACATACCTTGACGCTTCACAGCTACCCGAGAACATTGCCAAACGCATCTGCACGTCGGGTGACGTGATCGCCCGTCGAAAAGAGTCTGTAGCCGGCAGACCGGGATTCACCGCGATGGGGCGCGACGTGCCCCCGCCCGATTGCAGCGACAGAACGCTGGTCGCCGGTGAGAATGTAAGGCTGGAAGGCAACGATCTGATCGCCGAGATTGACGGCGCGGTGGTGATAGGAGACGCCGTCTCGGTCCGGCCTCTGTTGGTCATTGAGCACGACCTGAATGGACCCGACGACAGCATTGATTTTGATGGCGAGGTTCATATCAAAGGCGCGGTTGGAGGCGGCGCGACACTCCGGGCAACAGGAGACATAACCGCAAGCACCACGGTGGGCGACGGGGAAGTCATCTCGACCTCTGGGTCGGTCTTCCTCAAGCAGGGCGTGTCGGGTGCAGGCCGTGGGATCATACGGGCCGCGTTTGATATCCACGCCCGGTTTGCTGAGAGGGCCACTCTCTACGCCAACCAGGATATCAGGGTTGAAGTCGGCACGATCTCGTCGCGCCTATTTGCCCGGCGTAACATCGATGCCGCGAAGGGACGCGGCCGGATTGTTGGAGGCACGCTCGTAGCCGCCGAACTCATCCGCGCGAATCAGATCGGCAACGAGACCCATAGCAAGGTCGGCGTGTTCTGCGGGATGAACGCCGGGCAGATCGATCACTTGGCCAAGATCGAGACGAAACGTTCCCGGCTCGAAGACCGGATTGCAACCGCACAGGAAGCGGCCGACGGCATCAAGCGGATGGTCGGAGACGTCGCGACGCTGGACGACGAGCAGAAGGCAACCTACGGCCGTCTGTTGCAAGTCGTCATGCTGGCGCGCATGCAGCTTCGTGATCTGGAATCGCAGTCTTACCCGGAGCTGGATGCCGCTGAATCTGCCCCAAACGGTAGGATTGAGGTGCTCCGGGAGATTTTTCCGGGGTGCAGTATCGAGCTGCACGGCATGCGGATGGCGATCGAAACAACGTACCGGTCAAGCCAGTTTGTTGTTCGTGATGATGAAACAAAGATTACTGGAATCTAGCAAGCACGCGATCCGGATGAGCCAGGGCGGTCGGTGGCCAGTGCTGCGCTACGGGATTGCGCTGCAATGAAGAATCAATTGCTGCTCGGCTGGCTACTGCGCGTGCCCGATTGGCACTGGTGATTGAGAAAGCACTATGACGATCTTCCGGGATTACTCAGATTGTGTAACAGAATCCGAGAGAGGCGACCTATAGTGAGTATGTCCGTGGGGGGGCAATACGGCGCAGCTTTTTAGCATCGCGCTAACCTCCCCCCCCGGTGGCACTCCCCCCCCTCGCTGCCGGGGGGGCCTTTCATATCGCGAGACCTTGTCCCAAGGAGGAAAGGTGTCAGGGACTTTTCTCCCCTCTGTTACAGAAAATCCCAATCATCATCATTGTCTGTTCCAAGAAAATCGGAATCTCCCTTCTTGTACCCCCTTAAGATCGTGACTACCACTGCAATGACGACGAGTGCTATCAATATTACCCATATGAACTCCTCATTGCCCTTCAGCCACGAAGCAACAAAATGCATAGCGAACTCCTGTCATTCTCCTGGCGGAGAAGAGGAAAACGTGCCAAGAACCTGTTTCTCCTCGCAACAGAGCCTTCCTGACACCTTTTCTTCTCTGGTGCTTCACGAGCCAGGGCTTTGATTATCACTGGCTCTTAGGTTAACTCCAAAATCCATGTATAGCTTGTGGCGTTGATCATTATGTTCGACACTGTCGTCCTCAAGGTATCGTATCTCGATAGAGTTGCCTGGCTGTATCCGAAACCTCGCTCCGGCTACGCGCCTCGACTCATCGTACTCCAACGATACAATTTCTATGTGCTCGGGACTTCTGCTCCCCAAAGACTTCTGGCTTCCTATCAAGTCGACGATGTTTACAGGATGCCGTCTTGTGATGGGTGTGAATTGCCGATCTAACACATGGCCTTCTTCATCTACAATCCATACTTCTAAAGTGGCCCACAACCCCGCTTGGGCATAGTGTAGGAAATACCAAACATTGACAGTGTCAGTGTCGTCAAGCTCGGTGTGGGGGAGCACGTCGTCAGCTACGCTTGCGTCTTCTGGCAACCGATGACTTGATGATTGAGTGCTCAGTTGGCATGAGGCGGAACACGCCAACCAGCAGGCTAGTAGTGCGCATAGGGCCAGCGAGCGGCATCTTCTTTTGGGAGGGAAGGGTGTTAAGAACCTTATTCCCCCGCCGTCCATCGACGACCCTACCGGGCGGAACGCCTTGGCGCGTTGGACACGGGTGGGCATCCCAGGAGTATGGCACTGTATGGCTGGATTGTCTACGACAGGCCGGCAAGTGCGCACGGGTCGTCGGCCGGTGTGTTGGGCTAAATCGCTGCGGGTGATGGGTTTGCCGGCCGGGTGCGCACGGCGGTGTTCTTCCGCCCCCGCGTATGGACGAGATCGACCACAACCGTTTGGATGCGTGGCACCGTGTGTTTGCCCGGTGCGCGGCGGACCCGGGGGAGGCGTGGTGGCGGAGTAGCAATGCTGGAACGAGCTGGTGGCTTATCTGAGCGAGGGGTTGTTGTACGGGCGGGAGGTCGCGCGGCCGGCGTGGTTGAAGCCGGAGCGTCGGCGGGCGTACCATGCGCGGCCGGGTCGGCGGGCGGGTGGCGTTGCCCTCCAAGCCAACAATGATCCTGTGGGAGCGGTGCGATGAAGCGTGGTGCGGACCGGCTGTGGCGTGTGATGGTGGTGGTGCTGGGTGTGTGCGGGCCGATGCGGGCCGGGGCGCAGGACGTGGCCGGCGACGCGCGCCTGCCGGAGGGGGCGGTGGGCATTGCGAGTGACTACGTCGCGGATGTGGGGATCGAGGACGACGAGCGGGTGTTGTTTGTCGAGGCGTTCGGGGCGGACGACCTCGACGGGGTGTTGGCGCGGTGGGAGGATGTCGCGCACGGGGAGCGGATGGCGCTGAGCCCGCCGGGCCCCGGGGATGAAGAGGAAGACGCGTATGCGGGCGGGCAGTCGCTCTTGATGACCCACACCGGCGGCGGGCCGAACACGGTCGGGCTGTACCGCCGGCTGCCGACGGGGCACGACACCGTGTACGCGCGGTTCTATGTGAAGTTCGATACGGATTGCGCGCCGATCCACCACATGGGCACGCACCTGGGCGGGTTCAACCCGTCGACCCCCTGGCCGCAGGGCGGCGCGGGCGAGCGGCCGGATGGCGCGCGGCGGTTTACGACCGGGCTCGAGCCGTACGGCAACGACTGGCGGTGGGGCTTCTACACCTACTGGCACGAGATGCGTCGGCACGGGGACGGCAACTACTGGGGCACGCCGTTCCTGGTCGGCGTCGATCGGCCGGAGGTCCGGCGGGGGGAGTGGGTCTGCGTCGAGGTGATGGTAAAGCTCAACACGTTGGGCGAGCGGGACGGGGAGCAGGCGTTCTGGATCGACGGCGAGCTGTGGCGCGCGGACGGGCAGGTCGTCAGCCACCACGGCCCGGGCTTCCCGCGCGGCGGGTGGACCGGCGGGTGGTGGGCCCCGGACGCCGACGCCGACACCGCCTTCGAGGGGTTCCGTTGGCGGACGGACGCGGGGCTGTCGGTCAACTACCTCTGGGTGTACCTCTACATCACCCGCGCGGCGGAGGGGCACGTCAGCCGGGTGTGGTTCGACCAGATCGTCGTCGCGACCGAGTACATCGGGCCGATAGGGGTGGGGGATGGGGGCGGTGACGACCCGGCCGAGTAGCGCGGGGTATCCGCCGCGTGGGGATCGCGATGAAACAAACAGGCCGCAACGGTCGTCTTAGTGCTAACGCGGGCGCTCGCCGGCGTCCGCCTGATCTCAAGGAGCTTAGTCATGAACCGCCGAACGCTCGCGACCGCCGCACCCCTCCTCGCCGCCGCCCTGTTGCTGGGCGGGTGCATCGGCATCCGCGCGGAGAAGGTCTACTCCGATTCACCGACGCTGGGGCAGGAGCTGACGGACCTCAAGGCGGCGCACGAGAGCGGCGTCGTCACGGACGAAGAGTACCGCGATCTGCGGGCCCGCCTGATCGCTGAGCGGCGCGGCGAAGACTGAGCCGGCCCTTGAGCGTGCTCAGCCCTCGAAGGCCTTGAAGTGCGCGTTCTGGATCGGGACGACGGTCTCGAGGATGTCGTGCAGGATCTGCGCGGGCGAGCCGATCGAGTTGATCGAGACGATGTCGCCCCGGTTGTAGTGCTCGAGCACCGGGTAGGTCTCTTTCTCATAGACCTTCCACCGCCGGCGGATGACCTCTTCGTCGGCGTCGTCGATGCGGTTGCTCTTGAGCGCGCGTCGGCGGAGGCGCTTGAACATCTCCTTCTCGTCGTCGCAGGTCAGGTGGATGACCTTGAACACGTCGATGTGCTCGTCCATCAGCTTGGACTGCTCGACCGTGCGGGGGATGCCGTCGAGGATGAGCAGGTCGTCCTTGGGCTTGTACTCGCCGAGGGTGACGCGCGCGGCGATGTTCTTGGCCCACATCTTCACGGTGAGCTCGTCGGGCACGAGCTCGCCGCGGGAGGAGTAGTCGTAGAAGGCCTTGCCCAGGTCGGAGCTGATGTCGATGGTGCGGAAGACGTCCCCGCAGGACATGTGGAAGAACCCGGGGATCGTGCCGAGGATGTTGCCCTGGGTGCCTTTGCCGGCCCCGGGGGCCCCGAACAGGAGGATGGTCTTGTAGCGGTCGGGCATGGGCTTCCTTCTTCTCGTGGCCGTGGGATCGGGGAGGACTAGTCTAATCCAAACAATCGGCCGAGGCGGTGGGCGGGCTTGCGTACGGATCGCCGTTTGGGCGGTCTGGCGGGGCGGTTTTTCTGGAATGATCCCAGTGTGCGGTTGAAAGTGGACCGCTCCGGTCCTATTATGCTCCGCCATGCTCTCCCTGAGCCGAAAGACCGACTACGCCCTGGTGGCGCTGGCCTACCTCGGTGGCCCCGGGGCGGGCGTGGGCGCGGTCTCGGCCCGGCACATCGCCGAGCAGACCGGCCTCCCCGAGCCCGTGACGCAGTCGGTGCTCAAGCAGCTCGCCACCGCCCGGATCGTGTCCTCGACACGCGGCTCGGCGGGGGGGTACGAGCTCGTGCAGGACGCCGCGCAGGTGACGGTGCTCGAGGTCGTCGTCGCCATCGAGGGCCCGGTGCAGACCGCCGCCTGCTGCGACGGCAACCTGCCGATCCTCGGGCAGGAGTGCCGGCTCGAGGGCGACTGCACCATCAGCCCCGCCATCCGGCAGATGCACCGCCGGCTGGTCGCCGTGCTCGAACAGACCACCCTCGCCGACCTGCTGCCCGACGAGGACGATATGCCCCCGGCCAAGGCCTGCTGCAAAACCACGAACCTGACCGCGGACACCGCCGCGTCCTGAACCCGAACCCGAAACCCGACCCACCGATCGCCCGACCGACCGAGAAGGAATACGACCGATGTCTCTGAAGCTGCCCATCTACCTGGACCACAACGCGACCACGCCGATGGACCCCCGCGTGCTGGAGCGGATGCTCCCGTACTTCACCGAGAAGTTCGGCAACAGCGCCAGCCGAAACCACCAGTTCGGCTGGGACGCGGAAGAAGGCGTGGACTATGCGCGCGAGCAGGTGGCCAACCTCATCGGCGCAACGCCCAAGGAGATCGTCTGGACCTCCGGCTCGACCGAGTCGAACAACCTGGCGATCAAGGGCGTCGCCGACATGTACCAGAAGAAGGGCCGGCACATCATCACCGCGGTGCACGAGCACAAGGCGGTGCTCGACCCGTGCAAGCGGCTGCAGAAGCAGGGCTACGACGTGACCTGGCTGGAGCCGAACAGCGACGGCATCATCACGGCCCAGGCCGTCGAGGCCGCGCTGCGCGACGACACGATCCTCGTCACCATCATGTGGGCCAACAACGAGCTGGGCACGATCAACGAGGTCCCCGAGATCGGCCGGATGCTGCGTGAGAAGTACAGCGAGCGCGACAAGCCCGTGTTCCACACCGACGCGACGCAGTGGGTCGGCAAGATGCCCACCGATGTCGAGAAAGATGCGATCGACCTGCTCAGCGCCTCGGCCCACAAGATGTACGGGCCCAAGGGCGTCGGGTGCCTGTACGTCCGGCGTCGTCGGCCGCGCGTCCGGCTGACCCCGATCATCGACGGCGGCGGCCACGAACGCGGCATGCGCAGCGGCACGCTCAACGTCTCGGGCATCGTCGGCATGGGCGCCGCCTGCGAGTTCGCCGGCAAGGAGATGGACACCGAGCAGCAGCGCCTGCTCAAGCTCCGCACCCGGCTCGAAGACGGCATCCTCTCCAAGATCGAGATCGCCGTCGTCAACGGCCACAAGACCAAACGCCTCCCCGGCACGACCAACATCTCCTTCCCCTACGTCGAGGGCGAGTCGCTCATGATGGCGATCAAGGAGATCGCGGTGTCCTCCGGCTCGGCGTGCACCAGCGCGTCGCTCGAACCCAGCTACGTCCTCAAGGCGCTCGGCCTGGGCGACGAGATCGCGCACAGCTCCATCCGCTTCGGGCTCGGCCGGTTCACCACCGAAGAAGAGATCGACTACACGGTCGAGAAGGTCGTGAAGAACGTGCAGCACCTCCTGGACATGAGCCCGCTGTGGGAGATGGTCCAGGAAGGCATCGATATCAACACGATCGAATGGGGCGCGCACTGAGCCCCGAACCAGAGCAGTGCCGGCCGAGGGCCTAAGCCCTTCGGCCTAACGAGACGACAACAACGATAGAAAGAAGGACCCCCATGGCCTACAGCGAAAAAGTCATCGACCACTACGAACGCCCGCGCAACGTCGGCACGATGGACAAGGAAGACCCGAACGTCGGCACCGGCGTCGTCGGGGCCCCCGAGTGCGGCGACGTCATGCGCCTGCAGATCAAGGTCAATCCCGAGACCGGCGTCATCGAGGACGCGAAGTTCAAGACCTTCGGCTGCGGCAGCGCGATCGCGTCGTCGTCGCTGGCGACCGAGTGGCTCAAGGGCAAGACCCTCCACGAGGCCGACCACATCAAGAACACCGACATCGTGCAGGAGCTCGCCCTCCCGCCGGTCAAGATCCACTGCTCGGTCCTCGCCGAGGACGCGATCAAGCACGCGATGGAGGACTACCTCGAGAAGCACGGCAAGACCATGGCCGACCTCCACGACCACGAGCACGAGGACGCCAAGGCGTAATCCCCCGGCCGACCCCGCGTCGGTCGTATACTGATACACCCCGAAGCCCACGCTCGGCGAGCGTGGGCTTCCCAAGGCAACCCGATAAGGAACATACCATGGCCATCACCCTCACCGAGACCGCGGCCCGCGAGATCCACACCATCGTCGAGACCCAGGAGCTGGACAAGGAAAAGGTCCGCCTCCGCGTCGGCGTCAAGGGCGGCGGCTGCTCGGGCTTCAGCTACCTGCTCGACCTCACCGAGAACCAGCGCGACACCGACGAGGTCTTCGAGCAGCACGGCGTCAAAATCGTCTGCGACCCCAAGAGCTACCTCTACCTCAACGGCACGTCCATCGACTTCAAGGACGAGGTCATGGGCCGGGGCTTCCAGTTCAGCAACCCCAACGCAACCAACACCTGCGGCTGCGGCTCAAGCTTCAACGCCTGACCTCACCCGAACCCAGCGACGAAAAACGAAAAGCCCACGCTCGTTGAGCGTGGGCTTCTTGTTGGGTGGGGTGTGCTTGAGCCGCGGACGCTACGCCGCGATCTCCTCGTCCTCTTCCTCATCCACCTCCTCGTACTCGTACTCCCACTCGCCGTCCTCGTCCTCTTCTTCCTCGTCGCCTTCGTCTTCTTCCTCGTACTCGGCGTCGGGGTCTTCGTACTCGTCTTCCTCTTCGTCCTCGTACTCTTCGTCGTCGTCGGCCTCGTCGACCAGCTCGTACTCCTCTTCGTCTTCTTCCGCGTCTTCTTCCTCGTCTTCGTAGTCCTCGTCATCGAGGTCTTCGTCGACGATCTCGACGCCGTCGTCTTCCTCTTCCTCCTCTTCCACCACCGCGCCGCCCACGCGGGACTCGAACCGCATCGGGGGCGGGGCGTCCGCGTCGTCACCGGACCCGGCGGGGGACGTCGTGGCCTGCGTCCCGGCCAGCGCGTCGGCCGCGGCCTGGAGCTTCATGGCCTCCCACTCCTCCTTGCTGATGACGACCTCGCGGGCCTGGCTGCCCTTGTACGGGCCGAGGAACCCGGCCGCGGCGATCTGCTCGATGATCCGGCTGGACCGCGAGTAGCCGATCGTCAGCCGACGCTGCAGCAGCGACACGCTGCCGCGCCGTGTCTCGATCACGATGTCCACCGCCTTGTCGAACAGCTCGTCGCGCTCCTGCTCGTCGTCCCCGCCGCTGCCCGCGGACTTGATCTGTACCAGCTGCGGCTCGAAGCTCTGCTTGCTGATGGTCTTGAGGAACTTGACGGTCTTGCGCACCTCGTGGTCGTCGATCAGGCAGCCCTGCGCCCGGATCAGCTCGCTCGACCGCGGCGAGAGGAACAGCATGTCGCCGTGGCCCAGCAGCAGCTCGCCGCCCTTCTGGTCGATGACGATGCGCGAGTCCATGCCCGAAGACACCTTCATGCAGATGCGGCAGGGCATGTTGGACTTGATCAGGCCGGTCACGACGTTCGCCGACGGCCGCTGCGTCGCGAGGATGAGGTGGATGCCGACCGCCCGCGCCTTCTGCGCGATGCGGACGATGAACCCCTCGACCTCCTTGTTGGTCATCATCAGGTCTGCCAGCTCGTCGATGACGAAGACCATGTACGGCAGCTTCTTGGGGATGCGCGCGGCCTCCTCCTCGGTCGCCGGCTCCATGCGGTCCTTGATCTCGTCCCACCCCAGCTTGTTGTACGTGCCGATGTCGCGCACGCCGGCCTCGGCGAGCAGCTCGTACCGCTCGTCCATCTTGGTGACGGCCCATTCGAGGATCGCCGCGGCCTTGCTCATCTCCGTGACGACCGGGCACATCAGGTGCGGGATGTTCTTGAACATCGACATCTCGACCATCTTCGGGTCGACCAGCACCAGCTTGAGCTCGTCGGGCCGCTTGGTGTAGAGGAAGGACATGATGATCGAGTTCATGCACACCGACTTGCCCGAGCCGGTGGTGCCGGCGATGAGCATGTGGGGCATCTTGTTGAGGTCCTGCACCAGCGGGTTGCCCGACGCGTCCTTGCCCAGGAACATCGGCAGGTTCATCTCCTGCGACTCGGGGCAGGCCTGCATCAGCTCGCGGACCCGGACCAGCTCGCGCTGGATGTTGGGCACCTCGATGCCAACGGTGTCCTTGCCCGCCATGTTCGGCACGATGCGGATGTTCTGGGCCTTGAGCGAACGCGCCAGGTCGGTCGAGACCGCGCTGAGGCGCGACACCTTCGTGCCCGGCGCGAGGCGGACCTCGAACAGCGTGATCACTGGGCCCGAGTCGATGCCGACGACCTCGCCCTCGATCTTGTACTGCTGCATCGCCGACTCGAGCGACACCGCCTGGTCGCGGACGATCTTCTCCTGCTCCTCGGTGAAGTCGCTCTGCGGCTCGTCGAGCAGGTCGATGCCCGGGAACTTGTAGCCGGACAGGTCGACCTCCTGCACGGGCACCTGCTGGGGCTCGGGCTTCTGCGCGAAGTTGATCGGCATCTGCGCCATCTTCCGCCGCAGCTCGTCGGGGTCGAACTTCTGCTTGCCCTGCGTGTAGGCGTCCGGGGCGTCGGCCTCCTCCTCGGTGTTGGCGACGGCCTCGATCGCCTCGGCGGAGTCGGCGCTGACGGCCGACCGCTTCCTGCCGCCGCGACGCACCTTGGGCTTGCGCTTCTTCTTCGCGTGGGCGGCGGGCTGCTCGTCGACCTCCTCGTCTTCGAGGTCGGTCTCCGCGCCGTCCCACTCGGCCGGGTCGCGCCGCCCGATCAGCGGCAGGCGGTCGGCGAGGGCGGCCCACCCGGCGGCGAGCTTCTCGGCCAGCCCGAGTTTGGGCAGGGGCAGCTTGGAGGTGTCGATATCACAGGCGCGGAGGATCAGCTCCGCCGCGGCCTTGGGCAGCGCGAGGACGATGCGGTCGGCGGTGAGGATCGCCCCGACCCAGAACGCCACGCCGAGCACGACCGCCGACCCGAGCACGTTGAACCGGCCGATGAGCAGGTCGCTGAGGTAGAGCGCCAGCAGCCCGCCGGGGCCCTGGGGCGCGTGCCCGATGAACCAGCCGTAGCTCGTGCCGAACAGCGCGATGAGCCCGGAGATGCAGACGGTCATGAGCACGACGCCGAAGGCACGGAGGAACAACTGGTTGGTCTCGCGTCGGGTGGCCGTGAAGTAGAGGTAGACGGCGGCGGCGATCATGATGGCCCAGACGCCCGGGCCGAGCATGGCGTAGAGGTGGTAGGCGAGCTGCGCGCCGACGGCGCCGGCCCAGTTGGCGCTGGGGCTGTTGTGGAGCCCGACGGCGGGGTTGGGGGCGTCGGCGGGGTGGTAGCTGACCAGCGCGGCGGCGAGGAGCACCCAGACGCCGGCGACGACCGCCCACCCGACCCCGCGGTAGGCCGAGAGGGCGTCCGCGATGGTGGGGAGGGGCTCGGACTTGCGTTTACGTTGCTTGGCCATCTGTCTTCCCTGTCTGGGCCGGGGCCCGTTATCGGTCGCGCAGCACACAACCGCCGCGCAGCGGATACAGGGACTATCGGCAGAGCGTGGCGGTGCGCGACAAAGTTGCGCGGCGGCGCGGGCCCGTGTTGAACCGGGCTCAGGCCCCAGACAGGCGGGCGTCAGCGGGCCGGGTCGAACGGGCCGTCGGCGGGGAGGCCGGCGTCGGTAACAAAAAAGTACGCGCGGTACTCGAACCAGTGGCGGGTCGTGTCGTTGCGGGTGCGTTCGATATCGCGGTAGTGGCGGTTGTTGTCGTCGTCGTGGTAGTGCGAGTAGCGGGTCGTGGTGTCGGTCTCCACCGTCGACGTGACGTAGGCAAAGGTGTAGAGGACGGTGTCGGCCCCAAGCTCGCGGGCGGCCTTGGCGGCGACATCGTCGCGGAGCCCCTGCGTCGAGATGATGGTCGAGCTGCCCAGCAGGGTCTGCTGGTCGATGGCGTCGCGGTAGGCGAAGTCGAAGACGCGCATGGCGAGGACGTCCTCGCGGTTGGCGCCGATGACGCGGACGGCCGCGTCCTCGTGGAGGGGGGCGCGGGTGTCGCCGGTGTACCCCGCGAGGTAGGGGTTGGCGCAGCCGACCAGGAGGACGGCGGCGAGCAGGGGCAGCAGGCGCAGGGGCCGGGGGTGAGTGGGGTTCATCGTGGCATGATAGACGCCGGCCGCGCCGCGGCGCTACAGGCGGCGGCCCGCGACGCCTCAGACGCCCGAGTGGCCGAAGCCGCCGGCCCCGCGGGCCGTGTCGTCCAGTGCGTCGACCTCCTGCCAGACGCACCGCGGCACGGGCTTGAGGACCATCTGCGCGATGCGCATGCCCGGCTCGAGGGTGAACGCCTGGCCCGAGAGGTTGATGAGCGCGACCTTGACCTCGCCGCGGTAGTCGGCGTCGATGGTGCCCGGGGCATTGGGGACCGTGATGCCGTGCTTGCACGCCAGCCCGGAGCGGGGGCGGACCTGCGCCTCGTAGCCCACGGGCACGGCGATCGCGAAGCCCGTCGGGACGATCGCGATCTGACCCGGTTCAAGCACGAGGGGCCCATCCAGGTGCGCGTGGATGTCCATGCCCGCGGCGTGCTCGGACTGGTAGGCGGGCAGGGGGGTCTGCGCGTTGCCCGGCAGGCGCTTGATCTGGCAGGGCACGGTGGTGATCGCGGGGTCGGTGGTGGTGGTCATCCCGGCATGATACTCAAGCGAGGGAGCGAAGCCCGCGTTCGGTGAACGCGGGCTTCCAGTGGCGCGTGTCGTTACCACGCCCCGGCGAGCATCTGCCCGATGGCGTGGGCGACGCCGTGCGTCTGGTTGCACCGCGTGTGGCGGTGGGCGATGTCCTTGACCGCGGGGATCGCGTTGCCCATCGCGACCGCGCAGCCCGCCCGGCGGAGCATGGGCAGGTCGTTCACCTGGTCGCCGATCACCGCGACGTCGGCGTGATCGATCCCGAAACGCTCGGCGACGACCTCGATCCCGCGCCACTTGGTCACCCCGGTCGCGAAGACCTCCAGGATGTGCATCGACTCGCCAAAGGGCTGCTGCACGGCCTCGAAGGCGTGGGCCTCGACCCGGCCGGCGAACGCGTCCCACAGCCGTGCCTCCAGGCCCGCGGCGTCGGCGCTGGGCAGCACCATGCCGACGCGGACCACGTGGTCCAGCAGCGTCTCGTCCAGCGCTTTCGCTTCGAGGAAGCGCAGCGCGTTGTGCTCGAACCACCAGCGGGTGTTCTCGGTGAGCGTGCCGTCGCCGGTCGCGAGGTACTCGTAGCCGGTGGCGTCGGGGTCGGTGTAGAGCAGGACCGCCTCGGGCCGGTGGCGGAGCAGCTCGATCAGTTCGAGGACGGTCGCGCGGTCGAAGGGCGCGGCGTCTACGGTCGATCCGTCGTTGGCCCGGGCGACGATCGCGCCGGTGTTGAAGATGCCCAGCTCCGCATCCGGCAGCCCGCCGATCACCCGTCGTGCCTCCCGCCAGCCCCGGCCGGTGCAGGGCAGGATGTGCACGCCCCGCTCGCGCGCTTCGTGCAGCGCGGCGAGGTTCTCTTGGCTGGCCCGGCCCTCGGGGCAGAGCAGGGTGCCGTCCAGGTCGATCGCGATCAGCCGGTAACGCATGGCCGCATGATAGGCGGCCCGGGCCGATGGGTTTTCGGTGAATACGCACGGGTCGGCGGGCACGCACCCATGAAAAACCCCCGGCGGCTCGCAGCCAGCACCGGGGGCTTGGGTACACCGTGTGGCGGTTTGCGGTTTAGAAGTCGGCGTCGGGGGCTTCCGGGGCTTCGGGTGCTTCGGGGGCCTCGATGTCCCACTCGAACTCGGCGTGGCCCATGTCCTGCATCTCGAGCACCTTCTCCCGGACGTCTTCGGGCAACTCATCGAGCGCGTCGCCCTCGGGCATCACGCCGTCGTACACCTCGTTGCCCTCGGCGTCGACGATGTTGAGGGTCTGCACGCCCTCGCCGTCGCTCTCGATCGTGATGGTGTGTTCGCCGTCGTTCCAGACCATATTCATCGCGGCGTTGCGGTCGAAGTGCAGGTCCAGGTCGTGGAGCTGGTCGAGGTCGCCCATCTCGCCGTAGAGCTGCTCGAGCATGAGGCGGATGGCCTCTTCGTGGACCCGCATCTGCTCGCGCATCTGGAGGGAGTGCTCGTGGAGCTGTTCCATGTCGGGCATCTCACGCATCCGCTCGGCGAGCAGGAGCTGGATCATCTCCATCTGCTCGTGCATGTCTTCCATCTCCGGGTTGACCTGCGCGAGCTGCTCGATCCACTGGCCCTGGACCTCGGGGAAGAAACGCATCTCGCCGGCGTTGCCCTGGCGCTCGACGTTCCAGTACTGGCTGAGGTTCCGCCCGCCGGGGCCGAGCTGCGGGACGGTGCTGGTGCCCAGCTCCGCGTTCAGCTCGAACTCCTCGCCGCCGCGCACGACCAGCAGGGAGACGGTTTCGCCCGCGTCGTGGGTGCGGATGAGCACGGCCAGCTGCTCGGGGTTGACCAGGATCTGGTCGTCCAGTTCGAGCAGCGTGTCGCCGACCTCGAGCCCCGCCGCGGCGGCGGGGCTGTCCTCGGCGACGTAGGTCACGTTCAGCCCGGTGCCCTCGTCCACCAGCAGCAGCGCGGCGGTGTCAAAATCCAGCGGCTCGCAGTTCAGCCCGAGGTAGGTCGCCTCGACCATCGGCGGGTTCACCGGGGCCCACTCGACGACGTCCGGCTGGCCGATCTGCCGGAGGAAGACCTGGATCTTGTTGTCTTCGCCGGGGATGAACTCGACGCCGGGCACGCCCAGCTCGGCCATCTCAATGTGGAGGTTTTCGCCATCGACCCACTCGAGCAGGACGCCGTCCTCGAGCTGGATGATGTTGCCGTCCTCGTCCATCATCACGACGCGGGCGGTCACGTCGCCGCCGTCGGCCCCGTCGACGCCGCCGGCATGCTCGACATCGACCTCGACCGTCACGTTGCCCGCCTCATCGGCGGCGGCCTGGCCGGCCTGGACCACGACGATGTGGCGCTCGCCCTGGTCGTTCTCGACCACGACGACGTTGCGCTCGACGCGCTCAGCCGTGGCGGGCGCGTCGGCGTCCTGGGCGAACACCGGCAGCGCCAGCGCCGCGGCCAAGAGGGAAGAGGTCGTGAGTTGCTTGAGTGTCATGGATCGGCTCCGTAAGTGTGGTTGAGTGTTGAGCGGGATACCTGATACACGCGTCGGCCGGGCGGGTTTTCGCAGGGGGTTTGGAAAAACCTGCGAGCCGTGTGGCCGGGGCGTCTCAGAAAGTGGGCTGTTTGACGACGACCAGGCGTTCGGTCGGGCGGGTGATCTGCACGGTGATGCCACGCTGGGTATCGACCCAGACGCGCTGCTCGACGTCCTGCCGGCGGATCGCGCGGACGGGCTGGCCCTCGGCGGAGGTGAGCAGCCCCTGGTCCAGGTCGCGCGACCAGCGCAGCTCGACCGGCTGCTCGGTGAACCGGTGGCCGACGTGGGTCACGCTCGGGCCGGCGTCGGGTGTGTCGGCCAAACGATCGGGCGTCTCGGTGGGGCCCGGCCGCTGATCGACGAGGCTTGGCCCGTCCGGTGTGGTGTGGCGGGGCAGCAGGACCGAGAGCCCCAGCGCCGCGAGCAGCGCGAGCACCGCCGCGACGGTGAGCCAGGTCATCCAGCCCGACCGGCGGGGGTGGTCGGCGAACGACAGCGTCGGCGCTTCGTCATCGGCCGGCGGGGCGTCGGTCAGCGCCAGCGCGGGCGCGGCCCGCAGCGCCTCGGCGACGCGCGCATCCAGCGACGCGGGCGGCTCGGCTAACGCGAGCGCGCGGAGCGCCGCCTCGACCTCGGCCGACTCGGCATCGGTCAATGGCGCGGCGGAGACGTCGGCCTCGGGGTCGGTGGGGTCAGGTCGGTGTGGGTTCATGTTGGCTCTCCAACTGGGTCTTGAGTCGCGACAGCCCGCGCTGATAGCGGGACGCGATGGTCGAGAGGGGGGCGTCGCTGGCCTCGGCGATCTGCTGGAACGTCAGCCCGCCGAACACCTTCATCACGACCGCCTCGCGCTGCGCCTCGGGCAGGGCCTGGACCGCGCGGCGGAGGCGGTGGGTCTGCTCCGCCTGTTCGGTCTGCTCGGCGGGGCAGGGCCCGGGGTCGGCAAACAGCGGCGCCGCCGAGCCGTTGACCCCGTCCGTCGGCGGCAGGGTCTTGCCGGCGACCCCGCGTCGGCCGGCACGGAGCTGGTCCAGCGCCGCGTTGCGCACCGAGCGGAACACATACGCCCGCGCATCGCCCGCCGGCGGGGCCCCCTTGCCGGCCAGGCGGACGACCGCCTCGTGCACCGCGTCCTCCGCCAACGCCGGCCGGCGCGTAACCGACAGCGCCAGGGCGTACAGGGCCCGGCGGTCCGTGCGGTAGATGTCTTCAAGCCAGCCGTTCACGCGGGCGGTCTCGGGGGTCTAGCGGGGACTCGGGCCGTCGGCCCCTATCCATACCACGTCCGCCGGTCCGGGGTTTACGCATACCGCTCATCGCCCTTGCGGTTTTCCGTGGTTGCCGGGCCTGCGGACCGCTATCTGATTGCCCGACAATGGTTTGCGTATGCGGCTCGACGACCACACGGCGGTGGCCCCATACGCCGCCACCGCTCCGTGGGGCCGTTATCCTATGGGCCACCCCACGAGGCCTACCCATGAGCGAACCCGCCGCGACCCCTGTTGACCCGACCGCCGTCCCCACGATCTCGGGCACGATCGCCGCCGTGGGCGAGGGCTTTATCGAGCTCAAGGTGCCCGGCACGGACTACCGGCTGAAGCTGGTGGTCGGGACGGATTTCGCGGGCGAGGTGGGGGAGAAGGTTACCGGCGTGGTCCGGGCCCAGGCGCGGCGGATGGATGTCATCCCGGCGGGGGGGCGGTACATCGAGCCGGTCTTCGGCCGACCGCGGCGGGTGCAGGGCCGGGTGAGCGGCGGCAACGTGTCCGATAACGCGGTGTACGTGATCGCCGGGCCGCGTGTCAGCGTCACGCCCCTCGCCCCGCAGCGGGCCGGCGACTTCACGCTGGGCCAGATGGTCAGCTTCGACGTCGAGCCGGGCGCGAGCTTCAATCGGGTCTAGGGTGCCGGGTCCTGGGTCTCGGGTGGGGGATCGGCGATGGACGACAAGTCGTACCGCAAGCTGGAAGTCTGGCAGCTAGGCATGGAACTCGTGGATGTGGTCTACACCCTTACCCGTCTGCTGCCCGATGATGAGCGATATGGATTGGTCACTCAGATGCGACGTGCAGCGGTATCGGTGCCATCCAACATCGCCGAGGGTTACGGGCGGCACCACCGCCCCGAGTACATCCAGCACCTGTACGTCAGCCGGGGATCGCTGATGGAACTGGAGACACAACTCGTCGTCTGTGTCCGGGAGCAGATGATCGAACGCGCAACCGCCCGCCCCGCCTGGGAGCTGATGCAGAAAACAGGTGCCAAGCTGACCCGCTTCATCCAGTCATTGGCTTAGTGCCGAGACCCAAGACCCAAGACCCGAGACCCAAGACCCGAGACCCAAGACCCAAGACCCGAGACCCAAGACCCTATGTTGAAACGCATCCTCGTCACCGGCGGCGCCGGGTTCCTCGGCAGCCACATCTGCGAACGCATGGTCAACCGCGGCCACGACGTGATCTGCCTGGACAACCTGTTCACCAGCCAGAAGCACAACGTCGCGCACCTGCTCGAACAGCCGAACTTCGAGTTTATCCGCCACGACGTCACCGAGCCGATCACCCTCGAGGTCGACCAGATCTACAACATGGCCTGCCCCGCCTCGCCGGTGCACTACCAATACAACCCCATCAAGACCATGAAGGTCTCGGTCATGGGCGCGATCAACATGCTCGGCATGGCCAAGCGCACCGGCGCACGCATCCTCCAGGCCTCCACGTCCGAGGTCTACGGCGACCCGACCGCCGAGTTCCACCCCCAGCCCGAGCACTACCGCGGCAACGTCAACCCCATCGGCGTCCGCGCCTGCTACGACGAAGGCAAACGCGCCGCCGAAACACTCTTCTTCGACTACCACCGCTCCAACGGCGTCGATATCCGCGTCGTGCGCATCTTCAACACCTTCGGCCCGCGCATGCACCCGTTCGACGGACGCGTCGTCACCAACTTCATCGTCCAGGCCCTGCGCGACGAGGACATCACGATCTACGGCGACGGGAGCCAGACCCGCAGCTTCTGCTACTGCGACGACCTGGTCGACGCGATCATCGCCATGATGAACAACGACGAGCCGGGCAACGTGGAGGGCACCCACGCGACGGACCCCGCGTTCATCGGGCCGGTGAACATCGGCAACCCCGGCGAGTTCACGATCAGGGAGCTGGCCGAGCTGGTCATCGAGCTGACCGCGTCGTCCAGCCGGCTCACGTTCCTGCCGCTGCCCAACGACGACCCGCTGCAGCGCAAGCCCGACATCACGCTCGCCAAGGACAAGCTCGGCTGGGAGCCGAAGGTCCCGCTCCGCGAGGGGCTGCTGAAGACGATCGAGTACTTCCGCGGCATCGACCTGGACAGCTTCCGCAAGCCGACAGACCACACGGCCCACAAATCGTCGGCGGCGGTGTAGGTGTCCGCGCGGTCCCCGCCGCGTGTGACGCGGCGGCTATTCTCCTGCGTCAAGACAAGCGTGTGAAAACAGCCGCCGCGTCACACGCGGCGGGAGCGTCCGCCAGAACCTACGAGTACAACCGCGGCACAAAGCGGCCGGTGTGCTTCATGTACTCGCGGTACTCGTCGCCGAACACGCCGAGCAGCGCCTGCTCCTCGCGGCGGGCTTTGAGGTTCATCAGGGTGACGTGCGCCGCCGCGGTCACCGCCATCGGCCAGGTCATGCAGGCCAACGCCGTGAGCAGCACCATCCCCACGCTGATCGCGTAGATCGGGTGGCGGACCCAGCGGAACAGCCCGGTCGTCACCAGCCCCTGGCTGTCGCTGTCCTCGACGATAGCGACCGACCAGTCCCGGCCCATCTCGACCCAGCAGCGCACGGTCAGCACCATGCCCGCGACCACGCCCCCGGCCGCGGCCCAGCGGACCCACAGCAGCGGGGCGGCGTACGCCTCGGCAAACGGGCCAAAGGGCGGCGTGCCCTTGTGCAGCGCCATCGCGGGCAGCGCGTTCCACGCCACGATGACCACGACCCACAGCCGCATCAGCCGGCGGTCGCTCCGCGCCTGCGGCCGCAGCGCGCCGCGCTCGCCCGTCCAGCGTCGGCGGAGCCGGCTGAGCGTGACCACCGCCGCCCAATACCACCACACGCACAGCGTCACGGCCAGCACCGGGCCGTCGGGCCAGCCCAGCGAGGGGTCGTTCAGGAACGCGAGCGGTAGGGTGGGCATGGTGCGGCCCAGCGTGGAAGGTGCGGCGGTCGGCGGGCTACTCGCCCTGGCCTTGTGCGTCGTCGTCCTCGGGGAGCCGGGGCGGGAAGACCGCGGCGACGTCGGCGACGCCGTCGAACTCCGCGCGGACCAGGTCGATCATGAGCTGTTGGACCTCGGGGTCGGCCTCGATATCGAAGTGGTCGAAGTCGCCGGTGCTCAAGGCAACGTCCGAGCTGTAGCGCACGTCGTAGTTGACCAGCTCCGTCTCGGGGCTGACTGCACGGACCGCAATCCCCCGGAACGCGGGGAACCAGTCGGTCAGCGAGTGCGACAGGTAGATGTTGTGGCAACGCTTGACGTTCGCTGGGACGGTGCGCGGGTTGGTCGGGTCCAGCAGCAGGACGTAGTCGACCTCGATGCCTTTCTTTTCCAGCGCCGCCGCGAGGAGCAGGGCCTTGTCCGCGCCCAGCGAGTGCCCGCTGAGGACCAGCGGCCGACGCAGCTCGCCCTTGGCCTCAAGGTCCTCGATCCGGCTGCACAGGGCCGGCCACTCGGGCCCGGGCAGCCACTGCCCGTGGTACCCCTCGGCACGGAGCCCGTCGGAGACATCCCCGAGCCCCTGCGAGAAGAAGTTCCACAGCCCCAGCAGGTAGAACGAGCTGCCGCCGCGGGTCACGCCCTCGTAGTCGATCGGCGCGGTCGACTGGCAGCCGGTCATCCACGGGGCGCACAGCAGCAGGGCGGCGAGAAACAAGAGGGGCCGGCGTTTCGGGGGTCGGTCGTTGCGCATCGATTCGTGGTCTCAACGTAGTCACGGAAGCGTCGCCTGCAGCGGACGCCGGCGATCGGGTCGGCGGATTCTTGGGTGCGTGGCTAACTCCCCCCACGCGTCCGAGGGCCGTTCAGGGCACGGCCCAGCCAGGTCATCCGCACAAGATAGCGGTAGCTCATCAGCGTCGCCACACCGGCCGCCGCGACGATGACCACGAACTTGACCCATGGCGACACGCCCCAGCCCCGCAGCAGGATCATGCCGACCCCCACCAGCGGCAGGTGCACGAGGTAGACCCAGTACGCCGAGTCGCTCAGCCACCGGACCCAGCCCCGCGGCTTCGCCAGCCAGGTCAGCCCCAGCCCGGTCATCCCCCAGATCATCAGCCAGCAAAACAGTGACACCGACACCGCCAGCCCCAGCCGATCGACCGTGGTGAACGCCGCGTCATGATCGGCGTGAGCGAAGTACCGCCGGGCAAACACCATCGACGCGCCGAACGCCAGCAGCGAGCCCGCGAGGTACGTCCCGGTCCACTTCGTCAGCGGCGTCATCGCGCGGTGCAGGCGGAACAGGTAGACCCCGACCACGAAGAAGTAGCCCTGGTACGCGAGCTGCAGCACCTCGAACGCCCACCGATCGGCCGAGTCCGGGATCACGTGGTGGTACGCGAGGTAGAAGCCCGGGTCGTACAGCAGCACCGCGCACGTCGGCACCGCAAAGACCAGCGGCCGCAGCGCGGAAGAAAACACCCCGCTCACGACCGGGCCGGGCGCGATGTCGCGCGGTGTCGCCCCGTCGCCGCGCGCGCGCAGCCGGAGCACCGCCCAGTAGACGAACGCATACACGACCAGGTAGTTGAGGAACCACAGGTGGGCGGGGCCCTGGTAGCTGCTGTCGATGTGCGGGTCGTCGAAGCTGACCCGCCAGACCTCGTGCCAGGTGGCCCGGCCTTCGATCTGCCAGCCCCATCCCCAGATGAAGTACATGGTCGGCAGGATGACGACCGTCGCGACCGCGACCGGGATCAGGATGCGCTGCACCCGGTGCTTGAGGAACCCCCCCGCGCCGCGCCGCCGGGCGAGCATCGCGGCGAAGAACCCGGCCATCACAAAGAACAACGGGATCCGCCAGCCGTGGATCCACCAGAACAGCAGGTCGAAGCCGTAGCTCGCCGGCTGCTGACGCAGCGGCCAGAGCAGGCCGTCCATCGGCCGGTGCATGTACGTGATCGCCGCGTGGAGCACGATGCCCAAGAGCATCGCCCCGCCGCGCAGCGCATCAAACCCGTGGAAGCGGGGCGCCGGGGCGGGGGCCGCGTCGGTTTGGGCTGGGGCGTCGGGCAAGCGGGGATTGTAGATCAGATCAACAAGATGCTACATTAGCCCCGCGGTGGAACCGATCCGCCACACCCCTCACCGTCTTTTCCGGAGACCCCCATGCTGAACCGTTGTCTATCCCTGTCGCTGGTTGCGGTTGTCCTCTCGCTGTTGGTCATCCTGCCCGGGTGCGGGAACCAGTCCGGCTCGTCCAGCACCGACGCGACGCTGGAGGCGGCCAACCGCGAGTGGATCGCGACCTACGACGCCTATACCCAGACGGTGGAAGAAGCGACCGGCGTCTTCCGCTCGATCACAGACGACGCCTCGGCCGAGGCCGCGATCCCACGGCTTGAAGCGCTGCAGCGCAAGCGGGTGGGGGAGCAGAACGGCTGGGACGAGGTGGACCTGCAGGGCATGCTGGCGAGTGACGAGCTCGTGGCCGAGTGGGACGCGGCCTACGAGCGGTTCCACACCGCGCTGGACGAGCTCCGTGCCGAGCAGGGCCGGGTGTGGAACGCGGCGTCGGACCGATCACCGATGATGCGGGCGCTCGAGGTGTTCCCGCTGGGCTAGAGCAAGCTACGGACCACCAGCGCCGCCAGGTTCCCGAAGAAGCCGAGCCCGAACAGCGAGCTGCCGGCGTGCATCAGTGAGACCGGCGACTGCACGGGCAGCCGCTGGCGAAGCCGCCAACTGCTTACAGCCAGCCCGCCGACGCAGAAGACCAGCATCCCGAGGGCCGCGGTGAAGATGAACAGGGCATGGACGACCGTCCACACGCTTATTCCCCGCCCATCTGCTCGATGAAGCTGTTGGCCTCGGCGATCGAGCGCTCCATCTCGGCGATCAGCTCGGCCACGTCGTCCTGGATGCCCGCGGCGGTGCCCTGGATCGACGCGATCGCCTGCGCGTTCAGGTTGTGCTTCAGGAACAGCACTTGGTCCTTGAGCGCGTCCAGCACGGGCTGCATCGACGCCTCGGCCCGGCGCATCGCCGCGACCATCCGCTCGTAGCGGTCCCGTGTGTCGTCGAGCTGCTGGGCGCTCGCGTCCCGCAGCGCATCGTCGCTGTACTCCTTCAGCTCACGCTCCCACTCCTTGAACAGCGACGTCGCGACCGACTCGACCGCGTCGATCTTGCTCTCGACCGCGTTGGCCGCCGACTGGCTGCGCTCGTACGAGCGGTTCAGCTTGTTGTACATGTTCTCCAGGTTGCTGCCTTCCTCGAACTCAACGACGCTGCGGAACTCCTCGAGCGCGGTGGCGAACTGCTCCTTGGCGTCCTCCTGCTTGTCGCGGGCGGTCTCGACGCGGTCGACGAGGATGTCCCGCTTGTGCACGCCGAAGGCCTCCATCGTCCCGTAGTACGCGCTCTTGCAGCCGGGCGAGAGCGCGAGCATCCCGATCAGGGCGGGCACGATGAGCAGCGTGGGTTTCATGACGGGTGTCGCTTTCTTGCAGGAAAACAGGGGAGAAACAGGCAGTTGAACGCGGCCGGCCGCGTCGCGGGTGCATTGTATAGACATCCCGTCGGCTGGACGATAGCTAACCGGCCGGCCCTTGGTCGCCATCAACCCACCGCCTGGAGGATCCAGCATGCCCTGATCATGGACGATCGCCGCCGCCACACTCTGCGCCGCCGGCACCGCACGTCTTCGACGAGCCTACCCCCCGGGGGCGACACACCTCGGCGCGAAGACGGTGCCGGGCCATCCACGAACCGCGTGAGCGTTGAAGCGATGGGTCGCGGTCGGCCTCGTCACGGCGGTGCGCCCGGCGTGGCGGTAGGATGAAAAGGTGAACGACGCCGACCGCGACTACATCCTTCAGCAGCTCGGCCCGGATACGACCGGCGTCACGACACGCGCCGTCGCCGCACGCGACGCGCAGGGCCGGCCGAGTGTCATCACCAACCACCCGCTCCGCCGCCAGGCCGGCCGGCTCCTGCCGTTCCCCACGCTCTACTGGCTGATCGACCCGCTGCGCTGCAAGCAGGCGGCCGACCTGGAACGCGACGGCGCGGTGGGCATGCTCGAGCAGGCCATCGCCGCGGACGACGCGCTGCGCGAAGCGCTGCGCGGCGACCACCGGCGGTACGCCGCGACGCGCTGGGCGTTGCTATCGCCCGACGAGCAGCGGTACGCGATCGATGCCGGCTACGCCCCGACCCTGCGCGACAAAGGCATCGGCGGCATCGCCGACTTCGCCCGCCTCAAGTGCCTGCACCTGCACCTGGCCCACCACCTCGCCGAACGCGCGGCGGGGCAGGGCGGCACGACGGCCGGCCGGCTGATCGAGGGGTTGTTGGCAGCGCCCCGCC
>JAUHZU010000015.1 GCA_030425705.1 Phycisphaerae bacterium | reverse complement strand
CACCCGCTGGTTCCCCACCCGCTCGTCCGACATCACGCGCAGCCCCAGCTCATCGCTCACCATCTGGATCAACAACGACAACTCCACCTCCGGCGGAAGCCCCAACTCGATGAGGTCGTCGTCGGCATGCGCCGCCGGTGCTACCTCTTGCCCGTGCGCAGGCACAGCAGGCGGCAGAGAGAAAATCACAGCGGCCACGGCAAAGCAAAGAGCGTTTGCCGCGGGACCGCTAGAACGCGCCCCGGAAACGGACCTAGATGTCATGATGTGGTCCCGACGGAAAGTTACCCTGGAAGATATGCGCAGTGTCGCATCGTTACCGCGTTTGTCAAGATGTGTCTCAAACAAATCCTGACACCGGGCGTGATCCAGATGGAATCCGCACCTGTGAGCACATGAGTTGTTATGAATGCACCATAAATCTGACCCGTAACTCTCTTGTATCTCACGATGATGGCTCAGTTAATCAAATCTCTGATACCCAGGTTTTGATGGACTTTCTAGGGCATGTCTGCGCGGTGATTGCACGATCAAACAGTTACATGCCAAAACACATCGACACGATTGCGTGACATCTCGGCCATTGGGGCACGATCGAGAAAAACTTTCTCGTTTTTCAAACACGACCCTTGACTTGTCTGCAGCCGCGCGCGATAACGTGCGCGGAGTGCAGTCTAGATCGGGGTCTCTGCCTCACTTTCCGGGACCACGAACAACTTGGTGTTAGTGCTCGCAGCCCGTCGTGCTGCGGGTTGTCACTGTATCGCTATCAGCGCCACAAGGTGCAAGGGTTATCGTATGCTCAAATCAACCGTGACTAGGAAACTGATCCCGTGCGGCCTGCTTGTCTGTGGTGGCCTCAGCCCCGCCCCTGTCCACGCAGAACCCGACACCCTGTCGGCCTCATGGGGGCGCGACGTCATCGACGCGATCGATAACGAGGCGGAACGCAGTGTCTTGATCGACCACTGGCTCACGACCCGTGACTGGCGGGAGATGAGCCCGCCACAGCGCGTCCTCGCACTGGACAACCTCAACACCGGCGGCACGTCGGCCAACGCGTTTTCCGTGCGCTGGCTAGGCGTCATTTCCGCCCCGACACCAGGTTCCTACACCTTCGCCAGGATCGGCGTCCCGGACGCTGAAAACGACTGGATGAAGGTCTGGATCGATGGCGAGTTGGTGCTCGACACGTCCGGCACGGGATTCGAGCCGGTCGCCTATGTGTTTTCAGATCAGCCGGCCCAGATCCGGGTCGAGCTATCACGCAACGCCGGCGAAGGAGACTGGCCGATCAGCAGCGCCGTCCTGGGCTGGGCCGACGGAGAAGGGGGGGTGAATCGGGTGCCGGCAGAGAGTTTTCAGACTCAGGTCAGAGGCCGGTACGGCCTGACCGCCGTCTACTACGCTGACCCCGCGTTCGGAACGCCTTTCAATGAAAGGATCGACGCCGCGATCGACCTGATCTGGGACGACGAATGGGACGCCACCGTCGCGAACGATCATGTCGAACTCCGCCGGGAACTCGCGGCCGCGACCTGCTCCATCGAGTCCCTCGAATCGATCTTCGCGACCGAGTCGGAGCGCTACACGAAAGAGGGGGGCCAACATGCGGGGGGATACCTCGGCTACGCCGCACGGAATATGTCCGCGGGACAACGCGAAGAGTTGGCTTTGATGTTGCTGGCCCGGCCGGACCTGCTTGGTCAAATCGATGGCTACTCGCTGATGGAACTGATGTGGCACGTCCTGCCGATCTCGGACACTCTCCACGCAGACCTGCTGATGGTCTGGGCGGAACAACAGCCGCGCTACCGTACTCGGATCGGTAGCTTCCCGGACTGGGAGCTCGACGGGTACTACAGCCTGAACTGGGATAAGCTCGCGCACACCGGCCTCGCACTCGCGGGGTGTTGGGCGGGTGTCACGATGAAACCGGACGCGGTCGCGTATCTGCTGGAGCAGACCGGGATCGCTCGAGCCAACGGGACCGCGAACCTGAACCTGATCCCGATTCTCTGCTTCGCCTGCAAGGAGTCCGGGGCACAGGCGATAGAGACCGTCCTCGCGGAGATCAACGATCAACTGTCGCGTGACGACCTCGGCGGGGATGCTCGAGCCACATGGCTGGCCGCGCGGGCGTTGTATACCGAAAACTGCACGCCCGATACGCCAAACCCACTCGCGGCTCGCCGGGACCTGGAGCTCGCCTTCGCCGCGGCGGAGACGGATCAGATGGCGTTTTGGACGCTGGGCGAATGGGCCTCTCGCATGGCATCCATGGGGGACGTCGACGGGCTCGAAGCCCTCCTGTCAGCGGTTGCCGATCGTTTCTCATCCGAATCGCAGGTGAGGAGTCTGCAAACCTGGCGCAGCATGTCCCAGGATCTTGCGGACCGGTACGCCCGGGGCCTTGATCAGGACGCGATGGACAGGCAGAGGGAGGTTATTGCCTCTCTTCAGGCACGCCTGGAGCGGGCCATAACAAATCATGACGCGGCTCGCCAAGCACGCTATCAGCAGTTGCTCAGCCAAGCACAAAAGGGCTTAGAGGAGTTGGAGCAGGGCTATGCATCCAGATGGGCGGGTGACGCTCGCATCGACTGAGTGTATTGCGTGGTTGTAATCAGATTCGACCTATGAATTTCCGGGAATAGACCGGTCTAACCCAGTCAGGCATTATCATGACAAAGATCTTCGCGGTGCGCGATACATCGGCTTCCAAGCATACAAACAACAGCGATGTGGCAAGACGGGGGAGTGACGCATCTAGCTCTGTCCGAAAGCCGGTCAGGCAACTACTCTGGGCGTGCTTAGCATCCGCGCTGACCCTCTCGGCCGTCATCGAGGTGAAGGCCGGGGTGCCGACGAACTCGGCCAATGAACCCGCGGCGATGGCGGACGCGAAAGCCCAGCCCGAATCGCCTCCGGACACACAGACCTGCCCGCCGAACAACGCTTCCACGAGTGCCGGCTCGGCCGACGGTGCCGAAGACAAGCGGCAGATCAAGCAATCCGTTGACCTGCGCAACGGATTCGCGATCCAGAACGAGACGGACGCAAGCCTGCCGGGCCTGGCCCCGGGGACAGGCTACGCGCAATCCCGCAGCTACAGCAGCGGGTTCCGGAATGAAACCGGGTACCAGCCCCGCAGCCTCCTCGGCGACCGGTGGATGATCGGCCAGGGCGACATGATCCTCGATCAGCCCAGCGGGACGACGGATATCGCTTTGTATGTGGACACAACAAGCAAACGCCTGTTTACCAACCGGACCCAGGTGGGGACCAGCCCCAACCATACCTTCCACTACGATGCGCCGGACGACATGAACGTCACGCTGGTCCAGAGCAACATCGACACCGCGTCCGAAGTCTTCACGCTGACCAACCTCGATACGGGACAGGTGCATGTCTTCAGCGGCCTATACTCCGGCGTCACCGATGGCACGCGCGGGCGATTGAAAGAGCAGACGTCCCGTGAAGTTGCTGCAAACAGCCCGACCGACTGCGTATCGTTTGCGTATGACACCGACGGCAAGCTGACCGCAGCTACCACAAGCCAGGGCTGGAGCGTCGTGTATGCCTATGTAGGCGGGGGCTCTCCCGTTGCGGGCAGACTGCAGAGCGTCAGTGTTTGGGACGGCGCCCCGGACGGGACCCCGGACGACACCGGCGCTATCATTATCCGGCAGGTGGTATACACCTATTTTGACACGGCAAAAACCCCGAGCGCAGACATCGGCTCGAGCGGCGACCTCGTTCAAGTCATGACACGCCGGCGCGACAGCGAGGCATCGGACTGGATCACACGGTACACCCAGTACCGGTACTACACCAACAGCAGCGGGGACGGGAGTGATCACCAGCTCAAGTGTGTGATCGAATCGGAAGCCCTGCAAAGAATCATGGATGCCGGTGATGCGAATGTAGCCACTTTACAGAATATCATGACGGTCGCAGATAGCTACAGCGTCAACGCCACGAATGACCTCAGCGAATACTACAGCAAGACTTTTACCTACTACACCAGCGACACCAACACCAGCGCCAACGTTACGACCTCCTGGGAAACCGAGAACCTCTCCACCCAGTATGGGGGGTCTAACGTCGATGAGTACGACGTTGCCGAGGCGGGCATGGTCAAGAGCGTCACGGTGAACGGGGGGTGCGCATCCTGTGGCGGCAGCGGTGGGCAGGGAATCCGTACCGAGTACTACTACATGGACCTCAACGGCGGGCCGAACGGCGCAACATCAGTAGATGAAGTCGCACGTCTCGTCGTCGAGGATACCGTCGCGGACAGCGACTCGGACGGCGACATCGACGACCCGCAGTACCGAAGAATCCTAGGCGTCAATAAGGACGGCCGACTGCTGCGCAGCGCGACTATCGCTGTCCCTACCGCTGCTTCGAACGGCGCGGCGTGGTGCCGCTCAACGATTCTGGGGACCGCGGGCAACGCCACGAACCGGATCACCGAGCAGCGCAACCCGTCCGCCCACGCGACGGTCAACACGGACGCCGAGCTTAAGAAGTTCCTCGATCCGACCGGCGACAGCGGCAACAACGACACGAACACACTGGAAGCTAACGATGGTGTGATCTACTCCTACGAGTACAACGCCGAAGGCCGACGGACGGCGATCCTCGTCCAGGAAGGCGAGTCAGGCACTGCCTACTACACCAGCTACACAGAGTACGGCGACGGGACCGACGACAAGCCCAAGCACCTGCCGATTGAGATGCGCACCTACCCGACGGCCGTGTCGGCCAATCCCGCGGCGAACGGTATCCCCACAACCATCAGCTATGACTTCTGGGACGCCGAGGACACCATCATCCAGAAGCGTGTCGTGTCGCTGATCAGCATCCCTACAAACCAGAACGGCTCAGGTATCGCGACGACGACCGAAGAGTACTACGACGACCTCGGCCGACTGCGGTGGACCAAGGATGGCGAGGGCTACTGCAACTACTACAGCTACCATCCCGAGACCGGCGGCCTCGCCTACACCGTGCGTGATGTGGACCCGACCAGCTTGCCCGCCTCGGCCAATGACGCGGCCAACGAAAGCAAGTGGCTGGACTCCGACGATGATGGTGGCGACACCTACAAACCGACACGCGGATCCGTTACGGGCTCAGCCATCGCGCTGGTGACCTACTCCGAGTTCGATAACCAGGGCAGGACAGTCAAACGCGTTACGGCCACGCCCTCAACCGCCGACATCGACGATGTCACCTACACCGTCTACGAATCAAACAGAACGCTGATGTTCCCGCGGTGGGACTCGGGCACCAACAAGCCGATCCTGCCGATCCAGGTGTCCGAAACGGATGATGCGGGCCAGATGCAGGCGAGCTACTCCGTTGATCCCGACCGTACCGACAGCTCAGGCGGCGTCCCGACCGGGTTGTCCGCGGGCACGGACCAGTCGCACTTCGCAACGCTCACGACCTATCACTACGATGGCCTCACGGGACAGCGGACCGAAATACGCCGCTACCACGACATCCCCTCCTCCGGCGCAGGAACTCTAAGCACCCACTACGACGCGATGATCTACAAGTATGACCACATGGGTCGCCGTGAATACACGATCCAGACGGTCAGCGGTACTTCCGCCGGTGCGGCCGCGAGCGTGGAGCAGGTCACTCAGTACATCTATCAGCATCCATTTCTGGATCGCATGATTATCACACTTGCGGGCGTATCGGACGACACGCATGCAATGACAAGTGATTACGAAACATACCCAACGCTACGCATTCTGACCATAAATACTTATGAAGATGGAAGCGGTGGCGACGGCCATTTGATTCGTACGGCAAGATTCTTCGGAACCGGGCCATACGATGCGACCGGTGTCAACTACTATCGCGACTACCGTGGCCGACTGCGTGGCGTCACCCCGTTCTACTACGATGGGACGACTGAAACCGCCATCGGCCCCTTCACTGTGCAAGACGTCCGCTGGGACGGCCGGGTCACGAACACGTCCATCTACGACACCGAGCCCACCTGGGCCACGGTCCTCGCCGACGAGGACTACGCCGGAACCATCACGACCGATCGCCGAGCCCGTAGTCAATCCCTGTACGACAACCTCGGCCGGATTTACCGCACGCGGAACTACACCGTCAACTCCTCCACCGGCTCGACCGGCAGCTACTTCCGCACCGACCGCTTTTACGACCGCAATAACCGCGTCGTCGCGGTAGCCCCCGCCTACAGCGCCGCGACCGAGATGGCCTACGACGGGCTGGGGCGCCAGTACCAGACCCGCACCGTCGGCCGGCTCGAGGGCGAGCCCGAGGCCAGCGGCGACACCGCCGACCTCGCCTCCAACGACTACGACTGTTACGACGGCAGCGGTGCCTTCGAGTACTGCACCCCGACCCCGAACCCCGACTTGTCGGATATGACCGGCGCAGACGGGTATGTCTACGCGCTCAGTCACACCGAATACAGCGACGACAGTGGCGACGCCGACCCCGCTACGGGAGAGATGGGCCTCCCCACCCGCCGCTACAACGTCGACCAGAACGGCGACAACCAGGCCTCCGGGAAAGTCGGCGTCGACTTTACCAACGACGACGACTATGTCGTCACCTACGCCTACACCTACTACGACGACGCCGACCGCCCGATCGCGGTCATCAACCACGGCAGCGGCGCCGCTTCCTGGACCTACGGGGCAGAACCCGACTACGACAGCACCGACGTCCCCGAGTTCACCGACGATGGCACTAGCGGCTCGCCAGATGTCGAAGGGTTGGAAGCCCTTCTCACCACCTTCGGCTACGACGCCGACACCGGCCGACGCAACCTCGTGACCAGCGCGATCGGTGTGTCCGATCCGCTGACCACCATCGATACCAAGACTTTCTTCGACGACCTGGGCAGAACCACCCACGTCGCCGAGAACTACGACGACTTCACACCATCTACACCCAGCACGATCGGTGACGGGTCGGACACCTCCAAAGACCGCGTTACCGCTGTCGCGTACGACGGCCTGAGCAACGTCACGAACCAGACCGCCTACAACGGCTCCAGTGCAAACGACCAAGTTACGAACTACTACTATGAAGACGCTGTTTCCGCATCGCGCGTCACCCACATCGTGTACCCCGACTCGGCCTCGACCCCATCCACCGGCAGCGACCTGATCGAGATCGCTTACAACGTTGACGGCTCCATCGCTACCCGCACTGACCAGCGTGGTGTCGAGATCACCTTCGTCTACAACGAACGCCGGCAGCTCGCCTACCAGGACGTGACCGACTTCAACGGCTCCGCCACGGACACAGCCATCCAATCCATCGGCCGGTCCTACGACGATCTCGCCCGGCTCGAAAAAGTCACCAGCTACGATGACATCTCCACCGGATCACCCGCCGTGGTCAACGAGGTCCAATTCGGCTACGGCGACCCCGGCACACTCGTTGACAGCTGGCAGAACCATGACGGCGCGGTCAATACCGGCACTTCACCAAACGTCCACTACCTCTACGACTCCAGCAGCACTTCTTCAGTCTATAACGACGGACTACGGCCAAGCCTGATCGATTATCCGAGCGCGCCTTCCGGCGGTGGCGATGGCACATACAGTGGCCGCCGTAGAATCCACTTTGTCCCCCTCACAGGCGACGATAAGTGGAATCACTACCAGCGGTTCAACCGAACCTACGGCATTTGTGAAACCAATTCGTCCACCGGCAGTACCGGCTCGAGACTCGTCCAGACCATGACATCCGGCCAGGGCCGGCTCGCTCGCCTCTACTTCGACAAGATGGACAATGACCCCGGGCCCAACGGGAACTACATCATCCTCGACCAGTGGCGCACCAACAGCGCTTCGGGCTACGACCGCTTCGGCCAGACCGCGAACATCACCTACAACATCGACGGGGTCACACCCCACGCCGTTGACCTCAACTACGGCTACGACGCCGGCTCCAACCGCATCTACCGGGAAGACGAACTCGCCTCGTCCGAACACACCGTCGATGTCGATGAACTCTATGGCCACGACAACCTCTCCCGCCTCAACAACTTCGAGGTCGGCAACGTCAACACCAGCACCCTGGCCCTGACCTCCGGCAGCTTCGAGCAGGAGTGGGACCTGGACCCGCTCGGCAACTGGGCCGGCTTCAAGCAGAACGATGACGGCACAGGTGGCTCGGGCTATGAACTGGAGCAGACCCGGACCGCCAACGACGCCAACGAGATCGCCGCGATCGGCGCGACCGCCGGCACGAACTGGGTCGATCCGACCTACGACCCGGCCGGCAACATGACCAAGCGTCCAGACCCGGCCGCCCCCGGGACCGACACCTCGGCCCACCTGATGACCTACGACGCCTGGAACCGGCTGGTCAAGATCACCGATAACGACACGCCCACAACGATCGCCACCTACGAATACGACGGCCTGGGCCGACGCATCCAGAAAACCGTAGGCGCAGACACCTACGACTACTACCATAGCAGTAGCTGGCAGGTCCTCGAGGTCCGGCTCAACGGCGACACGGACCCCTACGAGCAGTTTGTCTACGACGGCACGTACATCGACGCCCCCTTCATGCGCTACGTCGACCACAACCAGGACGGGGACTACGACGACGCCGACGAGGGCGAGCACTACTTCTTCCGCGACGCGAGCTACAACATCGTCGCCTACACCGCCGACGACGGCACCGTCCTCGAACGCTACCGCTACACGCCCTACGGCGAACGCATCGCCATGACCCCCGCCTTCGTCGATAAAGCCGGCACCGACCACGACCAGCAGCGTGGGTTCCAAGGGCTGCTGCATGATGAAGAGAGCGGGCTGATCGAGAACCGGGCACGCATACTCGATCCCTCGACGGGGCGGTTCATGCAGCGCGACCCGTTGGGGTATCCGGATGGGATGAATGCTTATGCGGCATATCATGTGCTGTGGGGTGGGGTAGATTTTTTCGGAGAGTGCTGTGATTTGTCAGATCACTGCAGAGCAGCATATCTAGAAGCTGAGCAATATTGGACCGACAATCAGTCAGAGTTTGATGATGAATACAATCGGGTTCTCAACGATCGATTTCAGATCGCCCGCGAAACTTTAGAAAATGACATTGATGCCTTAGAAGCTGCAAGGCGTCTTGAAATCTCAAATCTACAAGTGCAGTTAGCTCTTGATGGGATGAGCGCACTAAACGCCCATATCGCCAACATGCGCAGCATTGCCAACAAGTTAAACAGAGATGCTAGAGGGTTAATTGTAATTGGCGGAGTATCAAGTGCGGCAGGATTTAAAAAGTATGTTTCGGCGGCAGCATCGAAAGCTGCAGTGGGCGCATTGTCAGTTGCAATTCTCTGGAAAGTCCGAGTTGCATATGCGGATTTGCAAGCTGAAGATGCGAGGTATCTCAGAGAACAGAATGCTTTGATGAATCAGTTCAATATTGACTTGGCTGCCATAAATGCTCGGTATGATTTACTCGTTGATTCGAAGTGGCAGCGAATAAATGAATTAGATGCATTGCGTCATTCACAGCCAGATTTGTTTCAGGAAATTTACGAGCCATTGATCGAAGAGTATGATCGCATTCTTAGGGATGGCGGATGTTCCGAGCAAGAGGTAGAATGTATTACAGAGAGTTGACTTGGAACCAAAGAAATTTGAGGAAACAAGAAAATGCATAGTTCGGTTTTGCGACTGGCCTGGATTATAATCTGTTCGTCACTGTGTCTTTTGTGTTTTTTCTTGGCGATCGAAATGTTTACGTTGTGGAAAATTGTATTCCTCAAGTACGGTGCAGCTTTATTGTTTTTGATATGCAGTATGTATTTTTTAAGGCAAACTTACCGAATACTTAAAATTGAAGGATAGGCAGTACGGCGTCAATTGAGGAAAAATGAGCGAGAAAAAATATATGAAGATCTGTTGCAACTTTCTGCTTTTTCCTGACGATCATCAGGTTGTGGACCAGGCCTTCGAGCAGCAGAGATATCTCTCTTGCCTAGCGTGACCGGGCGCGGGTCTGCTTTTCTGTGACCCGGCGAGTTCGCTTTGCATACGTCGGCGGTGCGGGTCGGTCGCGGGCCAGTGCGGACGTATGCGTCGGCCGGTCCCGGCCTTGATCCACGAACGCGCACATAACCGGTACCACGCGAGACGGAGTCCACCTTGGGAGTAGGAAAAGGGGAGAGTCCCCTTTAGCACTCCGTCCCTCTTTTTCCCCGATCACCGCATCGAACGGCACGAACTAGGGGGACCCGATCTACGATGTTGCGGGACACTAGACGATACGTGCCGACCCCGACGACAACCACTGGTTGGCCTGCATCGCTTGGACTCGGTTGGTGAAGATCCAGGACAATCGGGGACGATGGCCATCCACGAATACGGCGGCCTGTCCCGACGCATCCCAAAACGGTTGGCGGAAACACCTGCGGCGGCAAAGCGGGCGATGAGACTCGAACTCACAACATTCAGCTTGGAAGGCTGACGCTCTACCAATTGAGCTACGCCCGCGTGAGTCCGGGATTGTAGGGACCGTGCGGAGGGGCCGCCAGCGTGGTGGGCTGGGGTGTTTGAGGATTTGGGGCGCGGTCGGGGGTGGCTGGGAGGCGACCTGGGGCGGGTCAGAGATGGGTAAAGGGTCTAGTCAGGGGGGCTGCAGGGCGGTATACTCGCCGGGTTCTCGGACCTCGGTCCGTGTCAGACCAGTGGGAGGCGGCCGCTCCGGGTGGCGACGAATTGCCGTTCGGCAGGCCGTGGATCGGAGAGAATTGCGATGATTCGGCGTTTGCTCCCCCGTCGCCGGGGGGGCCAGGTTAGTCGGTTGACGCCGCGCGTGGCGCAGCGTTCGCAGCAGCTTAACCGGCTGTTGGAGCGTGAGCGCGCGCGGGCCGACCGAAGCGGGCTGGAGATGTCGCTGCTGCTGATCGGGCTGGACGGCCGACCGCCGAAGGGGATCGACCTGTCGGTTCTGCTGGAGACGGTGGGCCGACGCTGCCGGATCACGGACGAGGCGGGGCGGTTCGATCGGCGGTCGCTTTATTTGATGCTGCCAGACACCCGGCCGGAGGGGGCCCGACATTTCGCGGAGACGATCCGGGCGGCGATGTTGCGTCGGGGGGCGGTGGTTTCGTTTGCGATCTATAGCTACCGCCCGGCGAATCGCGATGACGAGCAGCCGCCCAGCGACCGGGGCCAGGGCCGGCCCAAAGCGTTGCCGGCGGGGACGGGCGTGGCCCGGCGGTTGCCGGCACCCGCGGCGAAGTCGATCTCGGTCGCGGCGCAGGCCGGTCCGGCGCTGCCGTTGGACCAGGCGTTGGTTCGGCGTCTGCCGGCGTGGAAGCGCGCGATGGATCTTGCGGTCGCGGGGGCGATGCTGGTCCTGCTTTGGCCGGTGCTTGTGACAATCGGGCTGGCGGTGAAGCTCGAGTCGCCGGGCCCGGCGATCTTCCGGCAGCGCCGCGCGGGGCTGGGGGGCAAGACGTTTGAGATCCTCAAGTTCCGCACGATGTGCGACAACGCCGAGTCCCAGCGCGACATGCTGCTGCACATCAATGAACAGGACGGCCCGGCGTTTAAGATCCGCCACGACCCGCGGGTGACGCGCGTGGGCTCATTCCTCCGGCGGACAAGCCTGGACGAGCTGCCGCAGCTGATCAATGTGCTGCGGGGCGAGATGACGCTTGTGGGCCCGCGGCCGCTGCCTTGCCGGGAGTCGGATGGGTGCGTGGGCTGGCAGCGTCGTCGGCTGGACGTGACGCCGGGGCTGACGTGCATCTGGCAGATCAGCGGCCGGTCGACGGTGAACTTCGACGAGTGGGTGCGGATGGACCTGGCGTACAAGCGGCGGTTCTCGCTGTGGCACGACCTGCGCATCCTCTTCGCGACGATCCCCGCGGTTTTGACGCAGCGGGGGGCGCACTGACGGCGGACACGCCGGGCTTTCATCATGAGCAGTACCCTTCATCCCGACCCGGCCGTGGCTGGTTGCGCTGCTGCGCCCGCCGAGGTGGTGTCTGATGCGCCGCCCAAGCACGAGGTGTTTGGCGTCATGGTCAGCCGGGCCGAGCCGGGCGAGGTGGTGGACTGCGTGATGCGTTGGGCGTCGGCGAGGCGTTCGGCGACGGTGAACTTCATGCCCGTGCACGGGCTGATGGAGGCGCGCAAGCCCGTCCGCCGGGAGGCGATGAACGGGTTCGACCTCAACGCGTGCGACGGCCAGCCGGTGCGTTGGGCGATGAACCGGTTCCACCGCGCGGGGCTGCGCGAGCGGGCGTACGGTCCCTCTTGTATGGAGCAGGTCTGTGAGCGTGCCGCGGTGGAGGGCATCGGCGTTTACCTGTACGGCAGCAGCCCGGAGGTGATCCGTACGCTGGACGAGGTCTTGCCGGCACGGTTCCCCGGCCTGGTGATCGCGGGTGCGGAGTCGCCGCCGTACCGGGCGCTGACCGCTGCGGAAGAGGACGCGGTGATCGAGCGGATCAACACCAGCGGCGCGGGCGTGGTGTTCCTGGGGATCGGCTGCCCGAAGCAGGAAGACTTCGCGGCGAAGCACCGGGACCGGATCCACGCGGTGCAGATGTGCGTCGGCGCGGCGTTCGACTTTCATGCGGGCAAGGTCTCGATGGCGCCGGCCTGGATGCAGCGGCAGGGGCTCGAGTGGCTGTACCGGCTGACGCGCGAGCCCAGGCGGCTATGGAAGCGGTACCTGCACACCAACAGCGCGTTTGTCGGGCTCTTTGTCCGGCGGGCGCTGATCGGTCGTTAGCCCCGTGGCTGGCCCGTCACCCCAGAACGAGACAGCACAGGTCGAGGTGCCCCGGCGTGGTATCACGCGGTGGGCGGGGCGTGGGGCGTGGGCGCTGGCCGACCACGTGCTGTTCGCGGGGGCGAACTTCGTGGTCCAGCTCGGTCTCGCGCGGCACTGGCTGAGCGAGCACGACTTCGGAGCGTTTGCCGCGGCGTATGTGAGCTTCCTGGTCGTCGGCGTATTCCATACAGCGTTGCTAACCGAGCCGGCGATGACCTTCGGGGCGGAGCGTTACCGCGGCGACTTGCCGGGCTATCTCGGCAAGCTGATCGGCGGGCACATGGTGGTCGTGTCGATCGGTGGGGCGCTGATGGGTGGGATCGGTGTCTGGCAGCTCCTGGCGGGCGAACGCATGCTCGGCCTCGCGCTGTGCTGTCTTGCGGTGGGCCAGGCCGTGCAGCTGCTCCCCTGGCTCTTGCGGTCGGCCTGCTACCTCGAATCCGAGCCGAGGCCCGCGGGCATCGCTGGGCTGATCTACCTGTTCACGGTGATCGCGCTGCTGGTCGGGTTCGACTATCTGGGCTGGATGGGGATCCCCGCGGCGGTCGCGGCGATGGCGTTGTCGTCGCTGGTGATCTGTGTCTACCTGATCGTCTGCCTGCGGGTGTCGCTGCGTGCTGTGTTCCAGCGGGCCGGTTACGCCGAGGTGTTCCGGACACACTGGCACTACGGCAAGTGGGCGGCGCCGACCGGGCTGCTGCGCTGGGTGCCGGACCACCTGCCGATCCTTGTCGTGCCGCTCGTGCTGGGCTGGGTCCATCAGGGGCCGGCTGATTTTGAGTCGGGCGGTGCGCTGAAGGCGATGATGCACCTGTCGGTCCCCATGGTGCTGTTCTGCTGGGCGCTGTCGTCGCTTCTGGTGCCGATGCTGGTTCGGCGGCGGGGCACACCGGCGTTCGGCCAGCTCTCGCTGCGGATGCTCGGGCTGTTCCTGCTCGGGACGCTGCTGGCCTGGCCGGTGCTCGGCCTGTTCCACAACCCGATCATCGCGCTTGTCTACGCCGGCCGATTCACCGAGCACGCCTGGCTGCTCTGGCTGGTCGGGCTGATCCCCGTCTTGGTGGCGGTCGACTCGGTGCTGCACGCCCAGCTCCGCGCGGTCGAACGGCCCGACCGGCTGTTCTACGGCTCGGCCGCGTCGTCGCTGGTATTGCTGTTTGTCGGTTTGCCGCTGCTTGCGGTCTGGGGACTGCCGGGCATGCTGGCGGGCGTGCTGCTGGGCTATGTCGTGCAGGCCTGCGCGTTGTGGCTAATCGGCCGACACCTGATCCGCGGCGCGAGCCGACCGCCGGACGATGTTGCCCCGGACCCGTCGCCGACCCGGGCAAACGGTGGCATACTTGAAGCACAGGCGACCCCGCAAGCGTAATCCCGACCATGGCTGAGCAAGCCCTGCCCATCTCGCCGACACATCGACCCGCGGCCGCAGCGTTGGTCGCGTCGCTGTCGCGCGGCTGGGCGGTGTGCTGGATGTTGCTGCTGGCCGGGCTCGCGATGGGGGGCAAGGGGACCGCCTACATCGGCCTGCCGCCGGTGTTTATCACGGAGGTCGTCCTGCTCTTGGGCTGCGGCCTGCTGCTGCTCCAGCCCGGCTGGCGGGAGCTGCTCAAGTCGCCCACGGTCGTGCTGATCCTGGCGTTTGCGTTGTGGGGCGTCGCGCGGACCCTTCCGTACCTCGGTGACTACAAGATCGATGCGCTCCGAGACGGCGTGCTGTACGGCTATGGGGCGTTCGCGCTGGTCATCGCGGGGATCATCGTGTCGCAGCCCCGGCTGCTGCCCTGGGTGCTCGGCAGGTACCGCCGGTTCGCGTGTGTGTTCCTGATCGTCATGCCGTTCTTCTGGGTGGCCGGGCAGGTGCTATCGGGCAAGGTGCCGCTCTGGCCCTGGGCTCCGGACGTGCCGATCATCGACCTGAGCCCGGGCGATGCGCCGGTGCACCTGGGCGCGATCATCGCGTTCGCGATTGTGGGCCTGTTCCGGTACGAGTTGCCCGGCCTGCCCAAGCGTTTGCTGGAGGCGGTGCTGCCGCTGTTCGCGCTCGCGCTGGTGGCGATCGCCGGGGCGGTCAGCCGGGGCGGGCTGGTGTCGTTCGGGCTCGCGGCGTCGGCCGGGTTCATCATGCGTCCGGGCAGCGCGTGGGTACGCAACATATCGCTGGTCCTCCTCATCGCGCTGCCGGCGGTGGTGCTGGTCGACCCGCGGATCCCCGTGCCGGGCCGGGAGCGCGAGTTTTCTGCGCGGCAGCTGCTGCTGAACGTCACCAGCATCGTGGGCGAGAACCGCGTAGGCGACCTGGACGGCACGAAGCAGTGGCGGCTGCGGTGGTGGGGCAAGATCGTCGACTACACCTTCCACGGCGAGTACTTCTGGCTGGGCAAGGGCTTCGGCATCAACCTGGCCGACAGCGACGGCTTCCAGGTCGAGTTCGACGCGACCCCGCTCCGCAGCCCGCACAACGGCCACCTCTCCGTGCTTGCGCGGATGGGCGTCCCCGGCTTCGTGCTCTGGGTGCTCATCCAGGTCGCCTGGCTCTACGCCATGCTCAACGCCTACGTCCGGGCCCGGCAGCGCTCGCACACGACCTGGATGATGCTGTTTGTGTTCCTCGTGGCGTACTGGCTGGCGCTGAGCTTCAACGCATCCTTCGACGTCTACTTCGAGGGGCCGATGGGCGGGGTCTGGTACTGGTCGGTAATCGGGTTCGGGCTGGCCTGTGTGTGGGTCTATGAGCACCACCCGGACCTGCTGTCGGGACCGGAATTCGAGGTCCGGGCATGAGCCGCACATCCACCCATTTCCTCTGGATTCTCCAGCTTCCGCGGCTCTGCTGGCATCAGCAAGATTTTCACACGCGCTGTTGGCCTTTGGGGCATCATCCGTTACTCTTGGAGGCTTGGGGCCAGCGTCCGCCGCAAGTCTTGAAAGCTGCTGCATTTCCGTGGCCGCAGCATCGGCGTAGGAACTCCCCGGACCGGCAGTGGGGCCAGTAAGGACCGTGAGCGAAGAGCAGCGCCTGAAGCGCTACAGGATGGATGTGCATGCCCCTGGCGCGAACGCGGTTCAGGCGGAGGTGGCCTACCCGTATCACGCGGCTTCCTCGACACCGCCACGCAGCATCGTAGAGATCGTGTTCTACCGCAAAGGGACCGTGCTCCTGTGGGTGCTTTTCGCGTTGGGGCTCGGCGGGCTGTTCCTCGCGTTCGCCCCGCCACGCTACGAGAGCAGCGCGGAGATCGTGGTCCTGCGTGCCAACCCCGAAGCGCCGCCCTCGCCGCTCGCCTCGGCCGGGCTGTCGGGCAGCGCGCCCTCGACACACGCGGCGATGCTGCTCTCCACCCCTGTGCTGAACCGGGCCTTGCAGGACCCGGCGGTCGCGAACGCCGCGTACCTCGAAGACGCCAAAGACCCGATCCTCTACCTCCGCAAGAAGCTGCGTGTCGGCGCATCCGACGACGTCGAGACCGTGACGATCAGCTTCGAGGCGGGCGACCCCGAAGCCGCCGCCGCGCTGATCGCCGCGATCGTCAACGCCTACTTCGAGCAGCAGGGTCTGCCGGTCCGCGGGATGACCGATCTCCCTGAAGACCAGCCCACGGCCTCGGTCATCGATGAGCAGGTCATCGCCTCGCGTCTGCTGCTGCTGTCCGAAGAGGCCACGCGTGCACGGATCGCCGCCGACCTCGCCCGCTCACGATACGACCGCGGCATGGCAACGAGCCGCGACATCAACCAGTTGCAGCAGTTGCTCAAGGAAGCGGGGGCCGACACACAGACCATCGGCCTGCAGAACCTCGCGTCGATGAACGTGGAGTTGAACCGGCTGGACCAGGTGATCCAGTCGCTGCCGCCGTCCTGGGGGCCCGAGCACAGCCGGCGGGTGCCGATCGTCAACCAGTACGAGGCACTCGCCGAGCGCTACTACCTCACCGAGCAGGGCATCATCCGGCAGTCGCTGGCGACGCTCGAATCGGCGTCCACCCACGCCGCCGCCCACCGCGACCGGCTGGAGGGCGAGTTGTCCGCGTTGCAGGCCCAAGCCGAGTTGGCACGCACCATGCCGGTCCGGGTGATCGACCCGCCGCGTGTGGCGACCCGCCGGTCTTCGCCCTTGCCCAAGCCGACGCTGGGGATCGCCGCGGTGCTCGGGCTGGTGCTGGGGGTCTGCTTCGCGGTGCGTGCCGAGATCCGCAGCAGCGACGAGGCGGGGACGGCAGCACGTGAGCCGCGGCACTGGTCCATCGCCGAAACGGGCGAACCGAAGCGGCTCAACCGCCGCGAAGACCTGGAGCGGACCGCCTCGGCCCGCGATGTGCCGCTGCTGGGCATGGTGCCTGAGCTATCCACGGGCCGACGCCTGACCACACCGGACTTCACCTCCACCGCGTCGTCGATCCACCAGATCCGCGCGGTGCTGCAGATCCAGGCCCACAGCCAAGGCACCAAGTCCTACGCCTTTACCAGCACCCACCGCGGGGCGGGCAAGACGAGCGTCGCGATCGGCGTCGCGTCGTCGCTGGCGAAGTCCGGCACGCGCACCCTCGTGATCGACTGCGACCTCGCCGGCCGTATCCGCCGGGGCCAGACCGGCCGTCCCGCCGACCCCGGGCACCTCTCGCCTTTCGGTCCCATCGACCGCAACGGCTCTTCACCCGACAACGAGTCGCTCGACGATATCGCCGTTGGGCAGGGCTACCTCGACCAGGGCAACAACGGCGTCGCACCCACCACGCTCTCGGACCATGTCGGCGTCGTGGGGATGCTCGAAGGACGCTCCCTCGAAGACTGCGCCGTCAAGGCCACGGTCGATGGGCTCTGGCTGCTGCCCGCGTCCGGCGCCGAGACCCGCCACATCGGCATGCTGTCGGACCGTTTTGTCCGCGACCTCCTCGACCAGGCACGCGACCGGTACGACCTGGTGCTGTTTGATACCGGGCCGATCCCCGGCAGCGTCGAGGCCCTGCTGGTCACCAGCCAGGCCGACGGCGTAGTTGTCGTCGTCGCGCAAGGCGAGACCGGCAAGGCCTTGGAACGCACGATGTCCTACCTCAAGGTCGTCAGCGCCAAGGTCATCGGCACGGTCTTCAACCAGGCGCGGGCAACGCGGCCGACCGATGACAGCGAGCCGCAATCCAACACGCCGTCCAACGGTCAATGGGACGACCACCACGACGACGACATCGGGCGCGATATCGATGACGCGATGGACGAGGTGCCGCTGGGCTCTGGCATCCTCGCCGCCGCGGTCTTCGCGGACGAGGGGTCGGGATTCGCGAACGACCAGTGGCAGCTGCGCGGCACCAGCGACGACCCGCCGACGAAAAACGGATATGGCAGCAAGGCCCACCGCCAAACAAACGGCGCCGCCATGAACGGCGGGCCCGGCGACACCGAACACGGCAGCGTCGATGACATCCTGCCACCCATGTAGACGTATCACGATGCCCAGACGTATCACGTTCCAGAAGAAGCACGGAGAAGCGCGACGTTGAGTAAGGGGCCGACCCTGAGCATTGGCCTGCCGGTTTTCAACGGGCAGAACTACTTGGAGCAGGCGGTCGACGCCGTGCTCGGGCAGCGCTATACCGACTTCGAACTGATCCTCTGCGACAACGCCTCGACCGACCGCACCCGCGCGATCTGCGAGGCGTATGCGGCGGCCGATCCAAGGGTGCGGTACGAGCGATCCGAGACCAACGTGGGCCTGGTCCGCAACTTCAACCGCGCCTTCGAGTTGGCACGCGGACGGTACTTCAAGTGGCTATCGCACGACGACCTGATCGGCCCCGACTTCCTTGCTTTGTGCATCGCGCAGCTTGAGGCCGACCCGTCGCTCGCGGTCTGTTGTACCTCCGCCGCGGTGATCGATGCCGAGGGGTATGTGCTCGAATCGGAGGGCGTGCCGGAGGCCGGCCGGGCCGACCCGCTCGGGATCACCCGCCTGCGCGATGCTCCCGGCCACGAACGGGGTTTGGAGCATGCAGGCATCGCACGCCGGCACCGCGGGGTGCTGCTGCAGTCCACACGCTGTTACGAGGAGTTCGGCGTCATCCGCGCCAGCGCGATCCGCTCGACGCCCCTGCGCGGTTACTACCCCGGCTCAGAAAAAGTCTTCCTCTCGGAGCTCGCGCTGCTCGGCAGGATCAAGGTCCTGCCCGACGTCGGCATGTTCATGCGGGTGCACGACGCCCGGCTCTCCTCGCAGGCAACTTCGAGCGGCCGGCGAGCGCTCTACCTCGCGCCGAGCGCAAGACGACGTCGGGCCTGGCTTCCACCGCAGGCGCGCTGCACGCTGGGCTATGCCGGTGCCGTGCTCCGGCAGCGTATGCCGGTCCGTGAACGCCTGGGCTGCCTGGTCAACCTGGCGCGCTTCTGCCTCCAGTTCCGCAAGTGGCACGCGGTCGGCCGGATCGCACTGCTCGGCCGAGAGCCCGTCGTCGTCGCCCAAGCCCCGACACGTGGGCAACAGGCACTCCCACCAACCCAGCCGGGCATGGTGGACACGGTCCCGGCACCACGCCCCGCGTACACCCCGGCCGCCCAAGCCCAGCACGCCTGAGACGCTATGCCAACCGCACCCGCGATCACCGGACTGGAAGACGATGTTGTCGCAAGCGACCTCGGCCTGATGCTGCGCGCGCTGGAGGCGGAGTTCGCCGAGATGGCCGGCGGTTCGCTGCTGATCACCGGCGGTGCCGGCTTCCTCGGCTACTACCTGGTGCAGGCCGTGCTGGCGTGGAACCGGCGGGAAGACGTCACACGTCAGGTCCAGCTCACGGTCTACGACAACTACATCCGCGGCGTGCCGCCCTGGCTCACCGCGCTGCAGGACGAGCCGACCCTGACGCTCGTGCGCTACGACGTGATCCAACCGCTGCCCGCAGACATGCCGGCGTTTGACTACATCATCCACGCCGCGGGCATCGCCTCGCCACGCTACTACCGCCTGCACCCGCTCGAGACGATGGACGCCAACATCAACGGCCTCCGCTCGCTGCTCGAACACGCGCGCCAGCGCCAGGACACCGACCGCCCCCTCAAGGGCATGCTCTTTTTCTCCAGCAGCGAGATCTACGGCGACCCGGACCCCGCACACATCCCCACCGCCGAGGACTACCGCGGCTACGTCTCCTGCACCGGCCCGCGTGCGTGCTACGACGAGTCGAAGCGCTACGGCGAGACGCTCTGCGTCGTGTTCGCCCAGCAGTACGGCGTGCCCGTAAGAGTCGCGCGGCCGTTCAACAACTACGGCCCGGGCCTGAAGATCAGCGACCGCCGGGTGATCCCCGACTTCGCGCGCGATGTGCTGGCGGGCCGGCCGATCGTGATGCACTCCAGCGGCACCCCCAGCCGGACCTTCTGCTACTCGGCGGACGCGGTCGTCGGCTACCTGAAGGTGCTGGTGCGCGGCCGGGCCGGCGAGGCGTACAACATCGGGACCGAGTCGCCGGAGATCAGTATGGCCGACCTGGCCGAGCGTATCGTTGCCGTGGGCCGTGAACTGCTGGGCTACGACGGCGCGGTCGTCAGGCAGGCCAGCGACGAGAAGGACTACCTCGTCGACAACCCGCAGCGACGCTGCCCGTCGATCGCCAAGGCCCGCGCCGAGTTGGGGTACGAGCCCGCCGTTGGGCTGGACGAAGGCCTGCGCCGATCGCTCGTGTGGTACCACCAGAACCCGCACGCGGAGGACGCGTGATGGACCTGTGCATCGTGGGTACCGGGTATGTTGGGCTGGTGACCGGAGTGTGCCTCGCCGAGAATGGCCACCGCGTCACGTGTGTCGATGTCGATGCCGACAAGGTCGCGCGGATCAACCGGGGCGATCCGCCGATCTTCGAGGAAGGGCTTGCGCCGCTGCTGCAGAAACACGCGGGGGATCGGCTGAACGCCACGACCGACCTCCGGGCCGCGGTGCGCGGCGCCTCGGTCACGATGATCGCTGTGGGCACGCCGTTCGACGGCCAGCAGATCGACCTCACCTACATCCGCGCCGCGGCGCGGCAGATCGGAGAGGCCCTGCGCGACTTTGACGGCTACCGCCTGGTCGTCGTGAAGAGCACGGTCGTGCCCGGCACCACCACCGGTGTGGTCGGGCCGCTGCTGGCCGAGGCGTCGGGCAAGCGCCTGGGCGAGGCCATCGGCGTCGGGATGAACCCCGAGTTCCTCAGCGAGGGCGTCGCGGTCAACGACTTTCTCTACCCCGACCGCATCGTCCTCGGCTGCGACGACCCGCGCGGCATGGCCCTGCTGCGCGAATTGTACGCGCCGTTCAGCGACCAGGTGCCCCGGCTGGAGACACACCCCGGCACCGCAGAGATGATCAAGTACGCCAGCAACGCGCTGCTCGCCACGCTGATCTCCTACGCCAACGAGGTCGCGAACCTCTGCTCCACGCTCGGCGGGATCGACGCCCGCGAGGTGATGTGCGGCGTCCACCTCGCTGACGGCTTCCGCCTGACACATGCCGCGCAGAATCCTTCAACACCCGACGCCTCACGCAACGGCCACGCTCAGCCGACGGTCGCGGGGATCACGTCTTTCCTCGAAGCCGGCTGCGGGTTCGGCGGGAGTTGCCTGCCCAAGGATGTCAGCGCATTAGTCGCACACGGTCGGCAGCACGGGTGCGACATGCCCCTCTTGCAATCCGTACTCGACATCAACCGTGCCCGCCCCGCCGAGATGCTCCGCCTTCTGCGGAAACGTTTCGACAAGCTGGCGGGCCTGCGGGTCGCAGTGCTCGGGCTCGCGTTCAAACCCGGGACGGACGACATCCGCCTCTCGCCCGCGCTGCCCCTGATCGACCTGCTTCATGCCGAAGGCGTATCGGTTGTGCTGCACGACCCGCTGGTCACGCCCGGTGCGGATGCGCGGTTTGGGCCCCCCGCGGCGTTCGCGGCATCGCTGGAAGAAGCGTTGGCCTCTTGTGATGCGGCCATGATCGTGACGCGCTGGGCAGACTATCAGCGCGTGCCGGAGGTGCTGAAGGGGCTGGATGTCCCGCCGGTCATTATCGACGGCCGACGGATCATTGACCCCGCGAGCGTCCCGGCCTACGAGGGGGTCGGGCACTAACGCGCCCAGGAGCCGTCATGATCTTCACACCGACACCACTCGAGGGGGCCTACCAGATCGAGCCCGAACGGCGGGGCGACGAACGCGGCTACTTCGCGCGGGTCTGGTGTGCGCAGGAGTTCGCCGAGCACGGGCTAAGCACGGAGCTGCTTCAAGTCAACGTCGGCTTCAGCTCCCGCAAGGGCACGCTCCGGGGCATGCACTACCAGTCGGCCCCCGAGCAGGAGGTCAAGCTCGTCCGCTGCACCCGCGGCGCGGTCTACGACGTGATGGTCGATCTGCGGCCCGCCTCGCCGACCCACGGCCGGTGGTACGCCGCCGAACTCACGCCGGACAACGGCAGGATGCTCTACGTCCCCGAGGGGTTCGCGCACGGCTACCAGACCCTCGTGGACAGCAGCGAGATCAGCTACCAGACCAGCCGACCCTACGCACCGCGCTGCGCGACGGGCGTCGCCTTCGACGACCCTGCGTTTAGCATCGACTGGCCGATGCCACCAACGGTGATCTCTGACGCCGACCGGAATTGGCCCGCCTACCCGCCACACCCCGTGGAGAACACACCGCGATGATCATTGTTGACTCCGCACTCAAGCAACGCGAAGCCGAGGGCAACCCGATCCGTGTAGGTATTGTCGGCACGGGGTGGATGGCACGCGGGATCGTGCACCAGTTGCTGACGCCCGTGCGCGGCATCCGCCTGGTCGCGGTCTACAACCGGGACGGCCAGCGGGCACGCGACCTGCTCGCGGAGGCCGGCGTCGAGCAGGTCGCCGACACATCCAGCACCCAAGCACTCGAAGACGCAGTCGCAACCGGGAAACTTGCCCACGCCGATGACCCGATGCACCTGTGCGAAGCAGACAACATCGATGTGCTGATGGAGTGCACCGGCGACCCCGAGTTCGGGGCCCGCATCACCCTGGCCTCGATCGAGCACGGCAAGCACACGGTGCTGGTCAACGCGGAGTTGGACGCGACGGTCGGCCCGATCCTCAAGCAGCGGGCCGAGCAGGCCGGCGTCGTCTTGACCAACATCGACGGCGACGAGCCGGGCGTGGCGATGAACCTCCTGCGGTTCGTAGATACGCTGGGCTACCGCCCGGTCGCGGCCGGGAACATCAAGGGATTCATCGACCCGTACCGAAACCCGGACACGCAGAAGGGCTTTGCCGACAGTGTGAACCAGGGCCCGAAGATGATTACCTCGTTTGCCGACGGCACGAAGCTGTCGATGGAGACGTGCATCCTCGCTAACGCCGCGGGATTCGGCGTCGCCAAGCGGGGGATGCACGGCCACCGCTGCGAGCACGTCATGGACCTGCCCGGCTACCTCGCGGACGAGACCGATGCGCTGCTGGAACGCGGGATCGTCGACTACGTGCTCGGCGCAAAGCCAGGCAACGGGGCGTTTGTGGTCGGCTACAACGAGAACCCGGTCAAGCAGGAGTACATGCGGTACTTCAAGATGGGGGAGGGCCCGCTGTATGTGTTCTACACGCCGTACCACCTGCCACAGCTCCAGTCCGCGCTGACGATCGCTCGGGCGGCGTTGTTCCACGACGCCGCGGTTACGCCGGTCGGCCCGCCGATGTGTGACGTTGTCGCGATCGCGAAGCACGACCTTCAGCCCGGGCAGCCCCTCGACGGGATCGGGGGGTTTGACTGCTATGGCGTACTCGAAAACGCCGAGCAGTCCCAGGCCGAGCACCTGTTGCCGATGGGGCTGACCGATGGCTGCAGGGTTGCGCGTGCAATCGCGAAAGACACGCCGCTGACCTACGCGGACGTTGAACTGCCGGAGGGCCGGTTGTGCGACCGGTTACGGGCGGAGCAGGACGCACACTTTTTCCAGGCCGCGGCGGCGCGTTGAGCGCACGTTGCGGCGTGCATCGATAGGACGGGTACTATGAAGGTCGTGCTTTTTTGTGGCGGGATGGGGATGCGGATGCGGGAGGCCGGCGGGGCCATCCCCAAGCCGATGGTGTCGGTCGGTTCCCGGCCGATCATGTGGCATGTCATGAAGTACTACGCCTACTTCGGGCACAAGGACTTCATCCTCTGCCTCGGCTGGCAGGCCAACGCGATCAAAGACTACTTCCTCCATTACGAAGAGAGCGTCTCCAACGACTTTGTCCTCCACGGGAACGGCAACGGCAACAAGGTCGAACTGCTCGGCAGTGATATCGACGACTGGACCATCACCTTCGTCGACACCGGCATCAACGCCAACATCGGCCAGCGGCTCTGTGCCGTCCGCGAGCACCTGGCGGGCGAAGAAACCTTCCTCGCGAACTACACCGACGGCGTGAGCGACCTGCACCTGCCCGACCTGATCGACTTCCACCAGACAAACCAAGCTGTCGCGAGCTTTGTCAGCGTCCGTCCGCAACAGAGCTTCCACCTGGTCGACCTGCACGACGACGGCCGGGTCGACCGCATCAAGACCATCTCGCAGTCCGATGTGTGGATGAATGGCGGATTCTTCGTGTTGCAGCAGGACATCTTCGACTTCATGGAAGAGGGGGAAGAGTTGGTCCTCGAGCCGTTCGAGCGTCTGACGAAACTCGGCAAGCTCTACACGACCCGGCACAACGGGTTCTGGGGCTGTATGGACACGTACAAGGAAAAACAGGCGCTTGATGATCGGGTCGCGCGGGGGGATGCGCCTTGGGAACTCTGGAAGCACAACGGCAGCCGGCCGGAACAAATCGGGAGAGGCCGCGGGGCAGGCACGCGATGATCGAATCGGTTTTCCCCGATCTGCGCGAGGTGCTCTGCCTCGGAGCCCACGCCGACGATATCGAGATCGGCTGTGGCGGGACCCTGCTGAAACTGGTCCGCATGCACCCGGGGCTGCGCGTTCGGTTCGTCGTGTTCAGTGCCCTTGGGCCGCGTATCGCTGAAGCGGAGCAGAGTGCTCGGTGTCTGTTGGCCGACGCGGGAGAACTGCGGTTCGAGCAGCACGCGTTCCGAGACAGCTTTTTCCCCTATCAGGGCGAGGCGATCAAGGAGACCTTTCATACATTGGCTGGGTCGTGCTCGCCGGGGCTGATACTGACGCACCGGCACGACGACGCCCACCAGGACCACCGTACGCTGTCGGACCTGACCTGGTGTGCGTTCCGTGACCACACGATCCTCGAGTACGAGGTCCCCAAGTTCGAGGGCGACCTGGCCCGGCCTAACCTGTATGCCCGGCTGACCGACGCGGAGGCCGAGCAAAAGATCGCGCATTTGGCGCAGGCGTTCCCGAGCCAGTCGGGTAAGCCGTGGTACGACGAGCGGACGTTCCGGGCACTGCTCCGCATCCGTGGGCTGGAGTGCCACGCGCCGTCGGGGTACGCCGAGGGGCTGTACGCCCGGAAGCTGGTGCTGTAGCGCCGGCTGGCGTTACGCGGTGCCGGTCCGTTCCGGGATCGGTCGATACACTGTGTGGCGATGGCAGAGCGTCCCCGGATCCTGTTGCTGTGCAACCGCGGCAAGCCGCACGTGCTTGAGGCGGTGGAGCGGTTCCGCCCCTGGCTGGCGGAGCGTGCAGAAATCGTCGCCGAGGCCGGTTCGCGCGAGATGACGGCGGAGCACGCCGCGGAGTTGCCGGACGCAGACTTTGCGCTGGTGCTGGGCGGCGACGGGACGGTGCTTTCACAGGCACGAGCCCTGGTGGACCGTGCCGTACCGATGCTGGGGATCAACTTCGGCAAGCTCGGGTTCCTGGCCGAGTTCACGATCGAGTCGGTGAAACAGCACTGGGACGCGATCGCCGCGGGCCGCTGCCGGGTCTCCGAGCGGATCATGCTGGAGGTCTGCGTGTATGGACAGGGCGCGCCGCTGTGGGGCGGGGCGAACGGCGGGGGGGACGGCCCGGTCACGATGCCCGAGCCGATCTTCCACGGGCTCGCGCTGAATGACGCCGTGGTCAACGCCGGCGAGCCGTTCCGCATGGTCGAGATCGAGCTGATCATCGAGCCGGCCTGGTCCCGCGAGAGCGCCGCGACATTCAATGGCGACGGGCTGGTCTTCTCGACACCCTCGGGGTCGACCGCCTACAACCTTTCCGCCGGTGGGCCGATCGTCTCGCCGGGCATCGACGGGCTCTGCGTCGCGCCGCTCAACCCCCAGTCCCTGGCGTTCCGGCCGATCGTCTTCTCCGGGCTTTGTGACGCCTGGATGGTGATGCACCGGGCCAACCCGGGCACGACCCTCGTCCTCGACGGGCAGGTCTCCACCCGGCTCGAAGTCGGCCAGCAAGTCCGCGTCGCCAAACACAGCAAGACCTTCAAGCTCATCCACAACCCCGACCTGAGCTACTGGTCCATGCTCGCAAACAAGATGCACTGGGCCGCCCGCCCGCGACGCGATTAGCCGGCAATAGCGGGGGACCGTCACGCGTCTGACCGCTATGACGCACCTCCTGTCCAGAACGGTTCTTACCTGCCTGTTCACCGCATGGGTGTGCTGCACCGCGGCGGCCGCGCCCTACAAGCCCGACCCGGGGCCGTACACCGTCGAGACCTACACCGAGGAATGGCAGGACGTCGCGCGCGATCGCGAGGTGCCGGTACGCATCTACTACCCGGTCGATGCGGAGGGGCCACGGCCGGTCGTGGTCGTCTCGCACGGGCTGGGCGGGACGCGCGACGCGCTCAGCTACCTCGGCCGACACTGGGCGTCGTATGGCTACGTATGCGTCCACATGCAGCACCACGGGAGCGACGACGCGGTCTGGCGCGATGTGCCCGCGCGCGAACGCATGCGGACGATGCGAGCCGCGACCAGCAACCTGCAGGCCTCGCTGGACCGTGCCGCCGACGTCCCGTTTGTGCTCGATACACTCGAGGCGGCGCAGGCCGCCGAAGACACCCCGCGCTACGGGCAACTCGACCTCGAGCACATCGCGATCGCCGGCCACTCCTACGGCGCATGGACCTGCATGGCGCTCGCCGGTCAGGGCAACGGGCTCAACGGCGACCCCACGCTCCGTGACGAGCGGATCGATGTCGCCGTCCCGCTGAGCAGCCCCGTGCCACGGAACCCGCGTTCTTACGACCGGGCGTTTGGTGGCATCGACATCCCGGTGTTCCATGTGACCGGCACGCTCGACACGAGCCCGGTGAGCGACACGACGGCAGAACAGCGCCGCGTGCCCTACGACCATAGCCCGGGACGCGACGCCGGCGGCAAGGCGCAGTACCTCATCACCTTCGAGGGCGGCGACCACATGGTGCTCGGGGGTCCGCCGATGGACGGGGCCCAGTCGAGACGGATGATGCAGCGCATGCGTGAACGCGACGGTGTCGACACCAGCCGGGACCCGGTCATCCACGGCCTGATCATCCAGTCCACCACCGCGTTCCTCGACGGCTGGCTCCTGGGCGACGCCGACGCGATCGCGTGGCTGGACGGGGGCGAGATGGAAGAAACCGTCGGAGACGAAGGCGTCGTCGAGTCGAAGTAACCTGCTGGCCGGGTCTAGTCCTCGTCGTCGCCGAAGAGCGCTCGCTCCGCGGCCAGCCGTGCGGAGGATTCCTCCCGCATCCGCAGCACGGCCGCGAGTAGTTCGGCATCCGCCGGGTGCGTCAGCTTCAGGTTCAACGGATCGCCTTCGACCAGGTGCACGGTGTGCCCCGCGCGTTCGACCACGCTTGCGTCGTCGGTGATCCCGTCGGCATTGCCCGCGTCGATTCGATCGTAACACGCAACGAGCAACTCACGGCGGAAGACCTGCGGTGTCTGGACCCGGTAGACGCCCGCCCGGGGGACGGTGCGTTCGATACGCAGCGCGGAGCGCGGTGAGGCGGTGAGCGAAAGCAGCGCATCCAGCGGGTCCGCGTCTCCAGCGGGCTCGGCATCTTCACCAACCAGCTTGAGCGTGTCACCCATCGGCAGGCCGGGCACCACCGCGTCGTGGTGCGCCGCGGCATCAAAGACCCGGTCGATCATCGCGGCGGAAGCGACCGGCCGCGCTGCGTCATGCACCGCCACATGCGTCGCGTGAGGCGACACGTGCTGCAAGGCCAGCTTCACCGATTCCCACCGGTCCGCCTTGCCGCCGGCCACAGCCGCGACGCCCATGAACGACAACTTGTCCTCCCAGCGGAACCGAAAGTCCTCCAGTTTGTCCGGATCGACCGCGAGCAGCACTTGTGTCACATCGGCCCGGCCGAGGAACAGGTCCGCCGCGTGGAGGAACACGGCCTTGCCTCCCAGCTCGAACTCGACCTTGCTGGACGACTGAGCGGTGCCGGCAGCGAACCGCTGACCGAGTCCGGCGGCGGGGAGGATAACGCTGATCTGCATGGCGATCCTGCGGTAGGGCGGGCGTCGAGCGGGGGCGGTGCTACTCTTCCTGCGGCTTGCCGATCCCCAGAGACTTCTTGCTGGACTTGAGCTGGCGCCAGAGGTCACGGATCTGTTTGTACGCCTCGCCGGGCGGCACCTTGCCGCTGGTCTCAAGCGCACAGATGTTGGCGACCTTGGTCGCGAAGACCTGGAGGTTGTCGTCGAAGAGCATCTCTTCGGGCGTGTTGGGGCCCGGGACTTCGCGCGGATTGGGGTTAGGCGTGGGCATCGCTGGCTCTAGCTTACGGAATCATCGGGAGACCGCTGGAAAAACACTATTCTAACAACTCTAACGCGGCGGCACGTTCCCGCGCCGCCACCGCGTCTTCCTCCCGCCCGAGCCGGCCGTACACCGCCGCCAGACGCTTCTGGTGGATCGACCGCTGCGGCTCCAGAAGCGCGAGCGCTTCGATGTGGAACGCCCCGAGTTCCCAGTCGCCCGCCTGGATCGCCGCGGTCGCCGCGCCTTCGCGGAACGTCGGGTTGTAGGGCTCGCGCAGCACCGCACGCTCGGCAAAAAACAGCGCCTTATCGAAATCCTCTGATGCGCGGTACACCCGCGCCAACTCCACCGCGTACTCAGGCGCATCGCCCTCGATCCGGTCGAGGTAGGCCATCGACTCCACCGCGTCCGCCGCCCGGCCGTCGAGGATCGCCAGCCGGGTGAGCTGGCGGTGCGTCCATGGGTCGGCCGGCCGCGCGTCGCGGTAGGCCGTGAGCGCGGCGACGGCCGCGGCCGGGTCGTCGCCGTTCACCGCTCGCGCGGCCACGGCACGCAGCACGTCGGGCTTCGCTTTATACGCCTCGATCAACGCGGCCAACTCGGGGTCGTCCAAATCACGCACCGACAGCCATTCCAACAGCTGTGTCAGTTGTGGGTCGGCCACCATGGGCTTTCCATACTCGGACATGCCCCAGGCCACAACCTGTAATCCCGCCCATTCCAAGAAGCCGGACATGAACTCATCGACCGGCATACCGAAGGTGTTACGCATCGCCTCGCGGTCGCCCACCCCCTGGGCGAAGTGGTTCAGCAGCGTCACCGCCTTGTCCCAACCAAACGCCTCCTCGATGTACGCCATCATCCACGCGGACTGCGCGTAGGCCAGCGAGCGGTGGTAGTCCTCGGTCGGGCGGATAAAGCCCCAGTTCAGCTCATCAAACGCGAAGAGCTTGTCGTTGTTGTAGCACTCGGCGAGGAGCTGGACCTGGCTCCAGCGTCGGCCCGTCGTCTCCATGTTGACGGCACAGCCCTCGGTGAACCAGTGGGGCACACGGTTGTGGGTCTGCCCAAGGTTGACCGTGTGGGTGTACTCGTGGCGCATGACGTTGAGCCAGTCGAACGTGCCGAACGCGCGCTTCGGGCCGGGGCGGGGCGGGGTCATGGCGATGACGTCGCCGGTGCACGCCGCGATGGTCCAGATGTCGGGCATGCCGGTGACGCGCACGGCGAAATGCTCGTCGTCAGGCATCAGGTCTACCTGCGTCCTCACGGCCGGCGTATGCCCGAAGCGCTCGACGAAGATATCCGCCATCGCTTCGAGCCGTCGCGCCATGTCGCGGGCGAGGACCTCGTCGATCCCCGCGCGGTAGCGGACGATGAAACGCTCCGTCTCGATCGTCTCGTAGCCCAGCATCTCCTGCGCGAGCTGCAAGGTGTTGGTGATGTCCTTGTGGAACGGGTCGAGCGAGGCCGCGGCCTGGAGCTGCGTAGCGGCGCGTTCCAGGTCGCCCCACTGCATGTAGAGCTGGCCAAGCTCGAGCTGCGGCTGCGACCACCCCGGCTGGCGGGCGATGGCCTCCTGCAAGTACGGCTCGGCGAGCGCGTACTGCCGGGCATCCGCGAGGGCCCGGCCAACGTGGAAGACCGCCAACGGGTTGCCCGGGGCGAGCGCATCAAAACGTAAGAGCGTCGCAGCTGTTTCGCCCTCGTCGTAGGCCATCGCGCAGACCGCCGCGTCGAGCGCAAGCATCAGGCGGTGCTCGGGGTAACGCTCCAGCCCGCGGTCTACGGCCAAGCGTGCGGCGGGCACGTCTTTCTGCCGCAGCGCTATCTGCGCCGACAGCGCGTCGCCCAGCGGGTGGTGCGGGTTGATCGCGTAGAGCTTCTCGGCCGCGCGGTTGGCGGCCTCGAAGTTGAAGAACCGCGTCATCATCGTGCCCAGCAGGTACCACGCCTCGCTGGCGTTGGGGTTCAGCGCAAGGGCCTGGCTGACCGCCTCGATCGCCTGTGATGGGTTGCCGTGTTCGAACAGCAGTTGGGCCTCGGCGACGTAGGCCGGCCAGTAGAGCGGGTCGGCTTCTTCGCGGGCCCGGCCGAGCAGTTCGTTCGCGAGGTGGAAGTCCGCGGCGGGCCGGCCTTCGAGCCGGGCGAGCAGAACGATCGCCTCGGCCGCGGCGGTGTAGTTCTCGGCCGAGTAGAGCTTCTCCGGCTCGTTCCGGGCACGTTCGCGCAGCGGCTCTAGCAGGCCAACTGCGAGGTCGAAGCGCCCGGCATCCATCGCGGCCTGCGCGAACACCAGCCGGCTCGTCGCGTTTAGCAGCGGCGGCACGCGCGGCGCAGCAGGACCCTCAAGCTCCTGGGCAAACCCCGTATCTCCCGCTAGATACTGCGCCTTGTACCAGCGATCGATGGTCGCGCCGCCAAACAACGCAAGCTCCGCCAGACGATCTGACAAGCGTTGCCGGCTCTCGGCATCGACCGCGTGCCTCAGCACCGCGAGCCAGACCGCCTCCTCCGCCGAAAGCTCCCCCAGCCCCTCCCACTGCCCGTGGAAGATCATTAGCTCCCGCCGCTGCGCATCGGTGAGCAGGTCGTCGTCGAGCAGGCGCTGAACGCTGGGCGCGAGCTGGTCGCCGGGCTGCGGCGGCTCGGCCTGGGACGACGCCGGGAGGCATAGCACGCACGCGAGCGCGCAGGCGATCAGGCGGGTCCAGCCGATGCGCGCCGCGTGTGACGCGACGGCTAAGGTCCAAGGGGCGTTCATCTGGGGATTGGATTGCATCATCGTGTCTCCATAGTCTAGGATCGCCCGGATGACACGTCCCGCTCCAGACATGCCGGCCCTGACGCTCGACCTGCCCGCTGAGTTTCCTGTCCTCGGGGAGATGGACTTCCTCAACCACGCGGCGGTGGCCCCGCTGTCGGGCCGGGCGGCGCGGGCGCTGTGCGAGGCGGCGGACGCCTGTGCCCACCGGTCCTACCTCGCCGAGGACTGGTACCGCAAGGCCCAGCGGACCAAACACGCCGCCGCGAAGCTCATCAACGCCCACAGCCCCAACGAGATCGCGTTTATCCCCAACACGACGACGGGTCTGGCCATGCTCGCGGGGGGCCTTGACTGGCGTGCCGGCGACCGCGTTGTGATTACGAACGTCGAGTACCCGGCCAACTGGTACCCGTGGGCCGACCTCCGCAAACGCGGGGTCGAGGTCGTCGAGGCGAGGCAGCGCGACGACCTGCGCATCCATGTTGAGGACGTGCTCGCCCTGATCGACGCGAAGACGCGGGTCGTCTCGCTCTCGCACGTGCAGTTCGCCAGCGGGTTCCGCATCGACCTGAAGCCGATCGCCGACGCGGTACACGCGGTGGGGGGCGTGCTGTGTGTGGACGCGATCCAGAGCGTCGGGCTGCTCCCGGTGGATGTCCAGGCGATGGGCATCGACTTCCTCGCGGCCGACGGGCACAAGTGGATGCTGGGGCCCGAGGGCGCAGGCATCCTCTACTGCGATCAGTCGCTGGTCGAGCAGGTCCACCCGCCGATCCCCGGCTGGATGGGGCGGGTGAACTCGCGGGACTACCTCGACTACGACGAGCGTTACCTGCCCGATAGCCGGCGGTTCGAGCCGGGCTGCTGGAACGTCCCCGGGCTCCACGCGCTCTGCGCCTCGCTGGAGCTGTTGCTGGAGGTAGGTACCGACACGGTATGGGCCCGGGTCGATGGGCTGAACCAGCACCTGCGGGCCGGCCTGGCCGAGCGTGGCTATGCCGTCGCGACCCCCGGCGGCTCTGACGAACGCGCGGGCAGCGTGAGCTTCACCCCGCCCGCCGGCTACGATCCCGCCGTCATCGCCCAGTCACTCGAAGCAAAGAATATCTGCATCGCGCTGCGCGAGGGTCGGTTGCGCGCGAGCCCGCACTTCTACAACGGGACCGATCAGATCGACCGGCTGCTGGCGGCGCTGCCGACGTAACACCGAAGGGTTAGAACAAGGCTAAAACTGTGTGCCATCTGGCACCGAACTCGTATCAATCATGATCCACTGCTGCCCTTGCTTCTCGAAAGTGCAGTAGATCGTGTAGCCGCCCCGGTACCAGATCCCTGTCTTGCATACACCGAACTGTTGCACAAATGCAACCGGCGGATTGCCGTAGTGCCCATCCACCAGATGAGCCGGCTGGCCTTCCTGTTGCGTGACAGCTTGCAGCGTATCACCCATGTAGTTAGAAAAACTGGGTTCAGAACAACCCGCAACACACGAGATGACGACAGAGAGCATCGTGATGGCGGTCAAACGGAGCATGAGTAGCCCTAACCCAGCGGCACTTCCTGCACCTCCCAGCCGTCGGCCGGGTCAGGCAGGGTCGTGTCAAACGTGCCGGGGGCCAACTCGGCGTTGGGCTCCATCGCGTTGGGCGCGAACAGCAGCTCGATCTCGTCCTCGCCCTCGGTCGTCACGACCTTGGTGAGCAGCAGCGTTGCGCTGTCGAACCACAGGTCCAACGGCACGCGGTCGGTCTCGCCTTCGGCATCGGGCCGGGGCGTCAGGCGGAGGTGGTGCAGCGTCCAGTCGCCCAGCGTCTCGTCGTCCAGCAGCTCGACCGTGTAGTCTCGGAGGACCTCCTCCTTTTTCAGCCGGAGCGGGATCGGCACGCTCTGGTCGTCGAGGGCGAGCGTGTCGGCGTCCTCCGCCGCATCGGACTCCGAGCGCACCTCGCGGCGGGTCGCGGTCATGCTTGCGGCGTTACGTTCCAGAAGCCACCGGCCGTCGTAGACGAACCACTGGTCGATCGGCCGCAGCCGGTCGTCCATCTTCAGCCGGTCGAGGTGGACCGCGAAGCGGGTCGTCGCCTCCTCGGTCGGCGCGGCATAAAAGAACGAGCCGAACCGCTGCTGCTCGTCGGCCAGCAGCCCCTGCACTCGCGTGTACCGTACCCGGCATCGCAGCGTCTGCATGTCCTCCGCCGCCTGCTCCACCTGTTCGAGCAGCGACTCGGCGGTCATCTCCTCCTGCGCTACCACGTTGATGGCCGCGGGTTGCGCGGCAGGCGCGTCAAACATCCCAGCCGGCAGGGCGGCGAGCAGGGCGGCGGTGAGGATCGTGTTGGGGAACATGGTGGGCTCCGTTCTCCCGGTGCAGCGCGTGGGCGCTCTCCCAGGTTCAATCGGCCGCACGGGATCAGTCGATCTCGCGGATGCGGATGTTGCGGAACCAGACGTCGTCGCCGTGGTCCTGCAGGGCGATGTGCCCCTCGCCCTCGCGCCCAAAGCGGGGCCAGTCCTTGAACTTGCTGTTGGCGATGAGGCCGAGCAGTTCCTCACTCTCCAGCTCGTAGCTCACGACCAGTTCGCCGTTGAGCCAGTGCTCGACGTGGTTGCCATCGACCAGCAGGCGGGACGCGTTCCAGTCGCCGACGGGCTCGAGCTGCTTGCTCTCGTTGCAGGCGATCAGGGCGTAGAGCGCGGCGGCGCTGGTCGTGGGGTTCTGCCCGTCCGCGTGGCGGTCATCGTCGAGGATCTGGTACTCGGGCCCGGTGAAGTACACCGCGGGCAGGTCGTCCGCCTCGGCCACGTGGTAGAAGACGCCCGAGTTGGCGCCCTCGGCGACCTTCCACTCCCAGGCCAGCTCGAAGCTGTCGTAGGTCTCGATCGTGACGATGTCGCCGCCGCCGGCCCCGGCGATCTTGTGAAGCGTGCCGTCGACGACCTCCCAGCCGGACTCGGGGAACGCGTCCCGCCGGTAGCCGCGCCAGTGGTCGGTGTTCGTGCCGTCGAACAGGACGACCCATTCATCCCCGGTGTCCTGGCCGGCGTGCGAGGCGGACGAACAGCCCGCCGACAGCCAGAGTGTCCCGGCGGCGAGGGCGAGTCCTGCGGTCCCGATCATCCAGTGGCGTGCGTGCATCACAGCTCCGTGAGTTTTGTTGTGGCTTTGTAGGTAGGACGGCCCAGCGCCGCCCGGGGTTACGAGCGTGCAAGGATAGCACGATGAGACGTGTTTCGGAGCCGCTTCGCTTTACGCCGCGCCATCGAGCGGGAAGCCGGTAAACACCGCGCGGGTCGGGTCGAGCCGGCGGAGCTGCTCGGCCACGGACCGGCTGAGGTCGCCCAGGTGCCCGACGTAGTACCCCGCGAGGCTGGGGTGGCCGGCGAGGCGGTCGACCTGGGCGCTGACCTGCCGGAACGGGTTGCCCGTGGGGTCGATGGGCACGGCCTGCACCGCGAGGACGCCGGCCATGTCGGCGGCCTGGTAGAGCTTCTCGTTGCCGAAGTGGTCGCGTACCAGCAGCAGGGACTCGCCCGTTGCGGGCAGCAGGTTGTTCTCGTCGATCTGGTCGACCTCCACGACCTCTACGACTTCGCAGATCCGGCCGTTGACCAGGAGCGACGGCGGCAGGTCTGCGCCCAGGACCTTGCCCCGGCGGATCGACGCGAGGCCGAGCTTGACCTTCCGCTCGTCCGCAACCTCGTCGCCCACGATCAGTGAGATCGACAGGGCGTAGAGGGGCTGATCACCCATCCCCGCGGGCCACCAGCGCTTGGGTGCATCGATGCCGAACCGGAAGCTGCCGGAGTAACGCCCGCCCTCGTCCTTGAGCGGCAGCCGGCTGCAGCCCTCATCATGGTAGCCGTCGGTGCCGTCCAACTCGGCCATGACATAGACGACCGGGTGGTCGGCGGTGCGGTGCGGGCCGTGCTCGGGGAGGCGGGGGAGGGTCGTGATGTGCGTGTCGACCACCGCCTGGTCCTGGTCGACATAGCGCACCAGCGGGCGGACCGAGTCGATCTTGAGTGGCCTGACCATCAGCGTGTCCCTTCACGTGGAAAGACGTACGCCCCGACACCGGCATTATCGGCCAGCCACGCGGTCGGGGCACGAAAACGCAAACCAAAATCCAACAATCGGTCGTTTCTGCGGGGTCTGTAGCGTGCCGATCGTTACAACCCGCTCACCCCTTGGTCGGCGTGACCGGCTTTACCTTGATGGTGCCGCCCTGCACCGCCCAGACACGCACGGCGGTCCCGGCCTTGATCACCCCGGCCACGGCGAAGCAGTCGACCCGCCGGCCGTTAAGGCGGCACGCCCCCACGGGGCGCAGGTCGGTCTCCGCCGTGCCTTCGAGGCCCACCACAATCGTGCCGTCCTCCGGACCGCCGTCTGCAGCGCGCACCGGCTTCTGCTCCTCGTGGAGCGTGAGCGCTCGGCCGACCATCGTGTTGGGCCAGACCCAGATCAGCCCCGCGATGAGGAACGGCAGCGCCAGGAGCGTGATCGCCATCGACGCCAGCCCCCATGTGGTGTCGAACCGGAAGAACAGCACGATGCCCACGATCGCGCAGACCCCGGCGAGCGCACCGATGACCCCGCCCGAGGGCATGAAGGCTTCGACCACCAGCAGCAGCAGCGCCAGCCCGAACGCGACGACCGCCCAGATGAGCATCGTGCGGTCCTGCCCGGCGTTGGGGGTGGCCTGGGCCAGGGTGTCGCAGAGGGTGGCAAGCGAGAGAAGCATCATGGGATTATCGCCCGGCCGGGCCGGGATGGCCAGCACCGGGGCCCCTCATCACGCGGCCCTGGGTTTCGCCAGCGCCGCGACCAGCCGTTCGGCCAGACCGGAGTGCCCGGCGATCACCAGTTGGTCTTCCGGCGTGACCGGGGTCTTCGGGCACGGGCGCAGCTTCCGCGAGCCATCCGACGCGACCAGCGCGATCACGGTCGTACTCGCACCCAGCAGGTCGTACAGCGCGCCGAGTTCCCGGCAGTCTGCCGGGGCAAACTGGCCGACCCGCACCATCGCGACCTCCAGGTCCGGCCAGGCGCCGTCCAGGTCGATCTTTTCTTCGATGTCGGGGTTGAGCAGGTGGTCGGACGCGCGGTGCGCACCGATCACGGCCGGGCAGATCACCCGGTCCGCCCCGGCCCGGCGGAGCTTGGCCTCGGTCGCCACGTCCTCGCAGCGCGCGGTGATGTGCAGCGATGGCATCAGGCCGCGCGCCGACAGCACAACGAAGACGTTGTCCGCGTCGTCCGGCAGGCAGCACGCGAGGCCGGAGGCGTGATGGATCCCGGCGTGAGTCAGGGTCTGGTCGTCCGTCGCGTTCCCGGGCACCGCGAGGTAGCCGAGTTCCTCGGCCATGGCCACACGCTCGGGGCTGTTCTCAATCAGTACGAACGGCCGATCGTGGTACGCCAGCATGCTGCACAACGCCTGGCCCATCCGGCCGAACCCGACAATGATGTCGTGGCCCTCGAGCTTGCGGATCTGTTCGTTCACCTTGTGCCTCCCAATCATCTGCCGGAGCTGGCCTTCGATCACAAACGAGACGACCTGCCCGGTCGCGTAGATCACCGTGCCCACGCCGGCGATCATGAGGAACAGCCCCCAGGCCCGCTCGGCGTCGTTCGCCGGGCCCTCCATCCCGACCGTCGTGAGGATCACCACCGTCAGGTAGAACGCGTCGAATGCGCTGCGGTCGCCCAGGATCATCAACCCGATTGCGCCGACCACCACCAGCCCCAGGAGCAGGGCCGCGCTCAGCCAGAGGTTTTTCATGGTCGCGGGCATCGATGCGTCGCCTCGGTCGAGAAGACGGGGTCTCACGGGGTTCGTCGGTGTTCCGAGCGGGTCGGTTCAGGTCCGCATGCGGTTATCCAAGGCGACCGGCGGTGTAAACTGCGGGGGATCCTGGTCCCGCCGAGTACCCCCCGATGCCCGACCCCGACCCCCGCGAGCGCCAGACCGTCGTCCCGATCCGCGTGCGTTACTGCGAGTGCGACCCGATGCGGATCGCGCACCACGCGTCCTACCCGGTGTGGATGGAGATCGCCCGGACCGAGCTGCTGCGCGAACAGGGGGCGCCGTACCGGGCCTGCGAGGAGCAGGGTGTCTTCTTCGTGGTCGCGCGGATGTCGCTGAAATACAAGAAGCCGGCCATGTACGACGACGAGATCGAGGTCCACGTCACCGGCCTGCCGTGCGCGGGGGTCAAGGTGGAGCACCGCTACGAGATCCGCCGGGGCAGCGACCTGCTCGCGACGGCGGAGACCACGCTGGTCTGCACCGATACCCGGGGCAAGGCCGTGCCCGTCCCCCCGGGGCTCTTGCCGTAGCTTGTCTGCCCTGGGTGGGTTGTGCCGTGTGTCCGGCCGGTCAACCCGCAGCCCGACCGCGACAGCCGTTACACCCCACCTCTGCGCGGGATTACTGGTCCGGCCGGTAATGCCTGCCCCTCAGCCATTGAGAGAAACCGCCGAAGCTGACCGGCCCGCGTCGCATTCGCGCCGCCCGGGTCGGCCGCGTTTCCCGCGGCCTGGAGGAGAGGCATGTCGGGACCGCTGCTGTGGTTTATCGGGATCGTGCTGCTGCTGCCGCTGATGTGGTGGGCCGGCTGCCGGATCGGGCGGGTCAGCGACCACACCCGGCGGGGCGTCTTTATCGGCGCCGCGATGTTCCTGCTCGTCGGCTGGTGCTGGCTCATACGGCACCCGTCCGTCGCGGTGCAGCTTGTGCCGCTGTCGGCCCTGGCGCGGCTCGAAGGGATCGGCGCGGCACCCGTGTTTGCCTTTGTCGTCGGCATCGCATGGTCGCTGGGGGAACTCCGCCGACAGCGTGCGTTTGTTGTGGTGGCCGTGCTCCTGGGCGGCGGCTACTTCGTGCAGGGCGGGTCTTGGATGCTCAAGCAGACCCCGGCCACCGCGTTTGCGACCGGCCGATCTGATTACCCCATGGAGGTCCTCCAGAGCCAGGACTACTCGTGCGTCCCTGCGGCGTGTGCGACGGCCCTGCGGGTCCTCGGCGTCGAGACCGATGAGGCCGAGATGGCCCGGCTGACCGAGACGCGGCCCGGCAGCGGGGCGACCCTGCTCCGCGCGATGCACGGGCTCACCCGCCGGCTGGAAGGCGAGGGCCTCCGCCCGCAGCTCATCGAGCCGACCTACGAGGACCTACGCAGCCTCCCCGTCCCGGCGCTCACCCCCGTGCAGTACGAGCCCACCCGCCTGCACATGATCACGATCCTCCGGGTCCGGCCCGACGGTGTGCTGGTGGCGGACCCCGCCGTGGGCATCGAGTTCGTCAAACGCTCGGACTTTGAGGCCGCCTACCGCGGGCAGGTGATCTCCTTTGAGCGAACCAGCCAGGACACCCGCCGCTTGGACCCGCAGCGGCCGAGCACCTACTGGATGTCCCGCCTTCCCCAGCCCAACGGGTTCTAGCCGCCATTGCCCTCCCGGGGTTGACAACCCAACGGGCGCGGCCATACTTACCCGCATGACACCCGCCTTCGGCTATTTCTTTGAGTTCTGGTTTACCCGGCCCCGAGCCGAGTCAGGGAACGCCTAGCCGCGGCGACACGCCAGCCCACCGCAAGCCCTGACGCACCCGCGCCGGGGCTTTTTTGTTTCTGCCACCCGACACCACGACACACCACGCGCATCGCGCAGCCAGGACACCGCCATGATTATCGTGATGCAAGCCGGCGCTACCGCCGACCAGGTCCAGGGGGTCTCCGACCTCATCACCGAGATGGGCCTCACCCCACAGCCGATCCAGGGCAGCGACCTGGTCGTCGTGGCTGTGATCGGCGACGACCGGCTCAAGGACGGCTCGAAGCTCGAACAGGCCCCGGGCGTCGACCGCGTGATGCGCGTGATGTCGCCGTACAAAATGGCCGCGCGAGAAGCCACCGGCGGGGAACGCACGCGGGTCCGCGTCGGCCAGGGGGACGGCTGCGTCTTCGGCGGGACGCAGGTGCCGGTCATCAGCGGGCCGTGCAGCGTCGAAGGCGAACAGGAGATCCTCCACGCCGCGCAGCTCGTCAAGGACGCCGGGGCCCACGCCCTGCGCGGCGGGGCGTTCAAGCCGCGCACCAACCCCTACGCCTTCCAGGGACACGGCGAAGACGGCCTGAAGATGCTCGCCGCCGCACGCGATGCCACCGGGCTTCCCATCGTCACCGAGGTCATCACGCCCGGCGACGTCGACCTCGTCGCCAGATACGCCGACATGCTGCAGATTGGCACCCGCAACGCGCAGAATTTCAAGCTGCTCGAGGCCTGCGGCAAGGCCGGGAAACCCATCCTCTACAAGCGTGGGATGTCGATGAACCTCGACGAATACCTGCAGGCCGCAGACTACATCCTCGCCGCGGGCAACGCCGATGTTGTGCTCTGCGAGCGCGGGATCCGCACGTTCGAGAACCACTCGCGGAACACGCTGTCGCTCTCGGCCGTGCCCGAACTGAATCGTCGCAGCCACCTTCCGATCGTCATCGACCCCAGCCACGGGACGGGCCACGCCTACCTCGTGCCGGACATGGCCCGCGCGGCCATCGCCGCCGGCTGCGACGGGCTAGCCATCGAGTGCCACCCGGACCCCAAGCACGCGCTGACCGACGGCGCACAGTCGATCACGCCCGAGGTCCTGGCCGACCTGATGCGCTCGCTGTCACGCGTCGCCGAGGCCGTGGACCGGACATGCCTGCCGCTGGTGGACGTGCTCTGACCTGTGGCAGATGGACATCACTCCCCTGGTGAATCCCTAAACATTCCCGCCGCCAACCCAAGCCCGCCCCCACGCGTATGATCTGGTGAACCCGGACGGCGTGCGGCTCATGATTCAACTCAACGACATGCGTGTGGACTACGACGGCTTCACCGCTGTGGAAGGGCTCACGCTCCACATCCCCGCCGGGCAGGTCTTCGGGCTCATCGGGCCCAACGGCGCGGGCAAGACCAGCACCATCCGCGTCCTCGCCACGCTGCAGGAGCCGACCTACGGCGAGGTCTACGTCGGCGGCTACGACGTCGCCGAAGCGCCCGATCAGGTCCACCGCCTGCTGGGCTTCATGCCCGACCTCGCCCCGGTCTACGACGACCTGAAGGTCTGGGAGTTCCTGGACCTGTTCGCCTCGGCCTACTTCATCCACCGGCGCGACCGCAGGCGGCGGGTCGATGAAGTCCTCGACATGGTCGACCTGCAGTCGAAGCGCGACGTCAAGGGCGGCACGCTCTCGCGCGGGATGACCCAACGCTGCGTCCTGGCGAAAACGCTGCTGCACGAGCCCAAGGTGCTGCTGCTGGACGAGCCGGCGAGCGGGGTGGACCCGATCGCGCGGATCGAGTTCCGTCGGATCGTCCGTCGGCTCGCGGCCGAGGGCCGGACCGTGCTGGTGTCCTCGCACATCCTCACCGAGTTGTCAGACATGTGCGACGCGATCGGCGTGATGCAGAAGGGCGAGATGATCGAGCACGGCCGGATCGACGACATCGTCGCCAAGATGCAGCCCAAACGGCTGGTCGAGATTGATTGCCCCAACGCTGCGGACACCGCCGAGCAGGTGCTCGCTACCCGCCCCGGGGTCGTGTCGGTCTCACGCGAGGCGAAGACCGTCACCGTCGAGTTCGACGGCGACCCCGTCGAGTTGGCCGGGCTGCTGACCTACCTCGTCGGCAGCGGCGTGGCGGTGACGCGGTTTGTCGAGCACAAGATGAGCGTCGAAGACATCATGCTCCAACTCGGCGCGAAGGAGGTGTCGTGATGCAGGCACACCGTCCTGACCCGCACAACGAATCCGCCATCACCAAACTGCTCGTGCAGCTGCGCGGGGTCAACCTCTTTACCAACCCGTTGGTAGTCCGCGGGGTCCGGACCCGCCTGCGCCTGCAAGCCGCGCTCAGCGCCGGGCTCATTACCGTCACCATCGCGGGCTTCCTCTACACGATGGCTTACATCTCGACCGTCAACAACACGACGATGCCCGACAACGCCACGGCCGCGGACCAGGCCCAGCTCGTCCGGCTGGCTGCAAAAACCGCCATGGTGCCGCTGATCATCATGCAGGGCATCATCCTCATGGTCCTGGGTACCGGCGCCGCGGCCGGCGGCATCGCGCGCGAACGGTCCGACCGCTTGCTCGATTACCACCGCGTCACGCCGCTGCCGCCGCACGCGAAGATCCTTGGGCTGCTGTTCGGCCTACCGATCCGCGAATACTTCATGTTCGCCCTGACGCTGCCCTTTGTCGCCTATGCCGCGCACAAAGGCGGGGTCCCCGGGACCGCGCTACTGCAGTTTTACATCGTGTTCCTGACCTCCGTCTGGCTCTACCACCTCACGGGCATGGTCTCGGGCATGATCGTCGATCGGCCGTGGCGCGCGGGCTTCATGGTGCAGGGCCTGGTCATCGGCCTCTACGTCTTCCTGCCTCAACTCGGTGCTTTCGGGCTCACCTCGTTCGAGTTCCTGACCGCCCGGCCGGCATTCTACGGCATCGTCCAGGAACACCTGCTCACCGACATGAGCGAGATCGGGTCCTTCAGCGAGGGGTGGGAGCAGACCCAGCTCCGGCTCGCGTCGCTTCGCTGGCAAGAGGTCGCGTTCTTCAACATCAAGCTCGACCCGCTGACCTTCTCACTGATGGTGCAGGGCTTCGTGCTCACGGTGCTCTACACGGTCATCCATCGAAAGTGGCTGGGCGAGGCACGGCTGCCGCTGAGCAAGCCCACCGGGCTGGTGTTCTTCGCGTTGCTGCAGGTGTTCGCCCTCGGGTCGCTGCTCGGGCTGCTGCGGGATACCGCCGCGTTCGCGGACATGGTGGAGAACCAGCGGAACATCGCCAACGCCGTATCGCGTGGCGAGCGGTGGGTCGTCTGGCGGTTCGCGTTTGCGGCACTGGCGGTGTCCGGTGTTGCGGGAACGATCCTGCTGCACCTCGTGACGCCGACCTGGCACCAGCAGGTCAGCGCGCTGCGGAAGAGCCGGCAGCGGGGTCGGCCGCGCCTTCCCCTGCTGGCCGACGCCGCGTCGCCCTGCCCCGTCGCGCTGGGGGTGGTGGTGATGAGCGCCGCCGCGTACCTGCTGCTGGTCCAGCAGATCGATCAGCTCGACCGGCTCAACCGCGGGCCGTACTGGGACGCCGCGCTCGGCGGGGCGGTCTTCATCGCGCTGGCGTTGTCGGCGGTGTTCTTTGTCCGTGAGATCGTGGGCGCCAAACCGTTCATCATGGTGGTCTTCGTGGCCTGGGTCGTGCCGTTCCTCGCATTCCTGATCGTGTTCTTCGGGCTCAAGCAGGAGGCGATGGGGGTGTTCATCGCGCTGCCCTGCCCGGTGTCGGAGGTCTACCTGTACACGGTGCTGCTGGTGCACGACCCGGCGACGGGGGTGAAGGAGTTCGTGATGATGCCCGAGGAGGTCGCGCCGCTGGCCGGGGCGATGAGCAAGCTGGGCACCGCGGGCTACCTCGTTGCGCTGCTCGGGCTGGGGGTGCTTTGGGGCTTGCGTCGGCGTCGGCTGCTCCGCGCGGTCGGGTCCGGGCCGGCGGTCAGCGCACCGATTGCAGCACATCCGCGATCCCCGCGGCTCCAAGCAGCAGACTGATCACCCCGTTGACCGTGAAGAAAGCCATGTTCAGGTGGTGGGTCCTGCTGCCCCAGACGAGCGCGTGCTCGGTGGCCAGCAAGGCCGTGGTGAGCAGCACCGCCGACACGAACCATACGCCGAGCTGCGGGCTGAAGAACCAGGCGGCGGTGAGCGCCGCGATCACGAGCAGGTGCAGCGCCCGGCTGATCCAGAGCGCCCGCCCGGTGCCCAGGCGAGAGGGCATCGAGAAGAGCCCCTGTGAACGGTCGTGGTCGATGTCCTGCAGCGCGTAGATGACATCGAACCCGGCGACCCAGCAGAGCACCATGCCCGCGAGCAGCCAGAGCGTCGGCGGCGGGGCGAGCAGCGCGCCCGGCTCGATCGCGATCGCTGCGGCAAGCGGGCTCACCCCGAGCGCCAGGCCCAGGAACAGGTGGCAGAGCCAGGTGAACCGCTTGGTGAAGCTGTAGCCCGCCAGCACCACGACCACCGCGGGCGAGAGCAGAACCGGCCAGGGGTTCTCGAAGAACAGCCAGAACCCGCCGGCCGCGATGACGAAACCCATCGCACACCCGAACGCCGCGACCAGCATCGCGCCGCGCGAGACCCGGCCGCTCGGCACGGCCCGGCCCGCGGTGCGCGGGTTGCTCGCGTCCAGCGACGCATCCGCCCAGCGGTTCACCGTCATCGCCACCGTGCGTGCCAGCACCATGCACACGACCACCAGCCCGAACTCGCCCCAGCGCGGCAGCCGGCCGGCCCAGCCCGCGGCGAGGAACGCGCCCAGCAACGCGAACGGCATCGCGAACACCGTGTGCGACAGCTTGATGTCCCGGGCGATGTGCCCGGCGACGGCGAACGGGTTGGGCTTGGCATCCAGCGACGTCACGCGCGTAGCATAGGGGAAGGAGCGAGGGGTGCGGGGCGAGCCCCGAACGGGGAGTCGGAAGGGCTAACGCTCTTGCTCGACCCTCGCCCCTCGATCCTCGGCTTTCGCCTCCCCCCAGCGCACCGCCAGCGTGTGATCGATCCCCACCAGGTCCAGCACCCGGGCGACCACGAAATCCACCAGGTCGCCGATCGTCTGGGGCATCATGTAGAAGCCCGGCTGCGCCGGGCACACGACCGCCCCGGCCTCGGTAACCGCTTCCATGTTGCGGATATCGATCAGCGACAGCGGCATCTCGCGGTGGACCAGAACGAGTTTCCGCCGTTCCTTGAGCGTGACGTGCGCGGCGCGGTGGACCAGGTTCTGCGCCATGCCCGAGGCGATGCACCCGAGCGTGTTGGACGAGCAGGGGATTACGACCATGCCGTCGTGCCGGAACGAGCCCGAGGCGATCGAGGCCCCGACGTCGCGGAACGGGTGGACCACCAGGTTTGCGGGGCTGGGCGAACCCTCGGGGAGCTCGGCGAGCTGCGCGAGGTTGGCGCTGTTGCCGCCCATGCCCTCGAGCCCGAGTTCGTCGTGCAGGAGCCGCTGGCCGAGCGGTGAGATGACCAGGTGTGTCTCGACACCGGCCGCGACGACCAGTTGGATCAGGCGGCGGGCGTAGACCGCGCCGCTCGCGCCGGTGATAGCGACGACCAGGCGTTTCGGATCGGGATTGGGGTTCATCGTGGCCTCCGTCCCATGCCGACGCATCATAGCCCGCGCGCGGTCACTCGGCCCGGCGTGGCCGGCGGGGGACAGCGGTCCGCGTAATGTGCAGCGCGTCGGCGCGGACGTCGATGCCGGTGATCCGGCCGTTGCGGACACCGTTGTCGCCCGGGTCGATCGGTACATCCATGGGGCCGAAGGGTTCGCCGGTAAAGAGCTTCATCAGCTTGATGTCGCCGATCGCCCGGTCCCCGCCGACGATGTCCGCCAGCGTACGCAGCGCCCGGTCGCGCGGCAAGGTGAGCCGGCCGCCACGGGCCGAGACCAGCGAGCTGGTGATGATGCCCTCGGGGGTTGCGTGCAGACGCATGGTCAGGCTGAACACCTGCTGTACCTCCGGGCCGTCGTACTCAAACGCGACGATGAGCTGGCCCCTGCCATCGCTGGTGACCATCATGCCCTTGACTGCGTCGGGGAGGGGTGCACCCTGGCTGGCGAGCATGGCCGGCGCCTCGACCTCGAGCATGATGTTCAGATCTTCGTAGGGGATGACGATCGTGCGTTCGTCGCCGAGTACCCGGCTGGCGGGGTCCGGCGCGTCGATGAGCTCTTGCGGGTCGGGCGTGCCGAAGGCGCTCCACTCCTCGCCGAGTCGGCCGATCAGGGCGTCGCTGCGCTGGCGTTTCTCGTCATCGGGGATCGCGGCGAGCATCCGGCCGTTGTCCGCCCAGTACTCCGGCGTGGCCTTCCACTGCCGGTACTTCGCCCCGGCATAGACGACCGCGATCAGCACCAGCCCGCCGAGCACGAGCAGCACGACCCGCCGCATCGGCGGCAGATGCCGCGTCTTCTTGCTCGTTGTCGCGCGATGCTTGATCATGCCCGGCCGCCGTGCTGCATGGCCCGTGCCGCGTCCGCTAGCGCCTGGTGCAACAGCTCGTGGTCGCCGACCGCCGACACCGCCTGTTCAAGCTGCTCGACCCGGAGCACATCCCCGAGCGGCGCGTTGCACGCAGCGATCGCGGCATTGCCCAGGGCCTCGCTGGCCTGCATGAACCAGTGCGCCGGAGACGTGGGCCCGCCCGACTGGGCCGGGAGCCATCGGCCGATCAACTCCGCCGGCGGGGCGGAGCGGACGGTCTCAATGAGCGGGCCTTCGTAGCTGTGGACCGTCCAGAAACTGCCGTCAGGGTCGGGCTGGGCATAGAGCACCTCGGCGGAGCGTTGCATCTCGGCGGCGCGTGCCTCCAGGCGTGCGGCGTCATCGGTCGAGCAGGGCGGCGTCAGGACGATGCACCCCGCGCCGGTCTCGTCCATCAGCTTGGATGCGTCGCCGACAAACCCGCCCGTGCCAAGACGGACCTGGCCATCCAGCGCCGCCTGCCGGCGTTGCCGGCGAGACTCCTGCAGGGGCAGCACGACCCGGCTGTAGCCCGGCCAGTCGCCCGCTTCCCGTGCCTGCGCCAGCGCCCGCAGGCACAGCGATTCGCACCGCGGGTAGTCCAGATCGGCCAACGCCTGGCTGGCCTGCTCCATAATGTCGTCGAGGGTGGCTGTCACACCCGGATTCTACCCCGCCCGGTCAGAGCCAGCGCAGCGCGAGGATGATCAGCGGCAGGGGGATCAGGAAGAACACCAGGGAGTTGACGACCCAGACGCTGCTGGCCATCCGTGCGTCCAGGTGGAAGAGGTTGGAGAGCATGACCGTCTGGATCGCCGAGGGCATGAACGCAAGCAGCAGCAGCGATTGCACCATCAGCGGCGGTGGCGGGGCGACGATACCGGTGCGTGTTGCCGCGAAAAGCAGCCCCCCGGTCAGCACAGGCAACGCAACAAACTTAATCAACGCGATGAGCGCGTGCGACCGAACGTGTGGCCGGAGTTCGCTCAGGTGCAGCCGCATGCCAACGCCGAAGTACGCACCCGCGGCACCAAGGTAGAACAGGATCTTCAACAGGTGCCAGTCATGGATGACCTGCGGGTAGGGCACACGCAGGTAGGCCAGGGTGATCCCCGCCGCGGAGCAGTAGAACATCATGGCCTTCCAGTCCAGGAAGCTGCCGAGGATGAGCTGGCCGAGCGTACGGTCGCCCTTGCCGTGGTCGCCGAGCTTGTAGGCGAGGGGGAAGAGCAGGAAAACGACCGCGGCGGACATGGTCATCACGGTCAGCACGCCGTAGGCCAACGCGTTGTAGGTCAGGGTCCGCGGCTCGGTACCGTCGCGGGTGAGCCGTTCGAGCAGGCCGGGCGAGGGCAGCAGGGTGTAGCAGAGAAACGCACCGAGGGTGAACCCGCTGTTGCTTGTACCCGCCGCAAGCGCGAGCACGCCGACGCGCTGGCGAGGCAGCTTCATGGCCCTGGCGATCGGCAGCACCCCATAGGCCGGCAGAGCGACGCACAGCGGCACCACCACCAGCACCCACAGGTTCGCCGGCTCGGGCGCAAGGTTCCACAGACTGAAGACCGCGCCGGCACTCCAGAGGATGACGATGGTCACCCAGTGCACGTGTCGGCTCGTCTCCTCGCGCAGCCAACCACGCTCGCGTGACAGGTAGCCGGCGGCGATCGCCAGCACGCTGAACACGCACAGCAGCAGGAACTCCAGGGCCTTGGGGTCCATCCCGATCCCGTCTGCCGTCAGGCGTTGACCGCCCGGGGCGTGGTGGTGTCCGAGACGAAGGCGTGGTAGATCGAACGCACCGCGAGTTCGTACTGCTCGATGTTGACGCCGACGATGATGTTCAGTTCGCTGGACCCTTGATCGATCATGCGGATGTTGACGCCCGCGTCCCCCAGCGCCTTGAAGAGCTTGGCCGACATGCCCGGCAGGTGGCTCATGCCACGGCCGACGGTCGCGATCACCGCGAGGTTGCTGTCGACCTCGATCTTGTCCGGCTTCACCGACGCCTGCAGCGCCGCGAGCACGTCGTCCAGCTTGCCCTCCAGCCGGGTGTCGGCCACGACCACGCTGAGCGTGTCGATCCCCGAGGGCATGTGCTCGAAGCTGATGCCATGGTCGGCCAGCACCTCGAGCACGCGCTTGCCAAAGCCGATCTCGCTGTTCATCATCGACTTCTCGATCTGGATGACCGTGAAGTCCTTACGGCCAGCGATGCCGGTGATCTCGTAGCTGATCTTGGCCTGGGGGTGGTCCGAGTCAACGATAAGCGTGCCGGGGTGATCCGGATCGTTGGTGTTGCGGATGTTGACCGGGATCCCGGCGGCGCGGACGGGGAAGACCGCGTCCTCATGCAACACGCGCGCCCCCGAGTAGGACAGCTCACGCAACTCGCGGTAGGTGACGACCTCGATCGTGAAAGCATCGGGGACGACCGCCGGGTCGGTGATGAGCAGGCCGTGCACATCCGTCCAGTTCTCGTAGGTCTCGGCCCCGACGCCGCGGGCGATGATCGAGCCGGTGACATCCGACCCGCCGCGGCTGAAGGTCTTGACATTGCCGTCGGCCCCCAGGCCGTAGAAACCGGGGATAACCGCGCGGTCCAGCCCCGCCAGCCGCTCGGTGATGGCGGCGTAGGTGCGGTCCTCGTCCAGCCGGCCACGGGCGTTGAAATAGATCAGCTCGGTCGGCTCGATGCACGGGCAGCCGAGGACGGCGGCGACGATCCGGCCGTTGATCGCCTCGCCCCGGCTGGCGGCGTAGTCGGCGCTCAGCCCGTGCCGACCGTTGTAGGTGATCCGTTCGCGGGCCTCGTTGAGCAGCGGGTCAAGGTCCAGGTCAAGTCCCAGGTCCGAGACGATCTGGCGGTACCGTTGGCACACCGGGCCGAACGCCTCCTGGAAGGTCACGCCCTGACTGGCCAGCTCGTGGCAGAGGTACAGCAGGTCGGTCACCTTGGCGTCGCCGGGGTGACGCCGGCCCGGGGCCGAGGGCACGACCCAACACCGACGCGGGTCGGCCGCGACGATCGCCCGGACCTTGCGGATCTGGTCCGCGTCGGCCAACGACGAACCCCCAAACTTGGAAACAATCGGCTGCATCGCGATCACGTATCCCTAAAACCACTGCCGGGCCGTCGGCCCCAAACCGGGCAACGATATCGCATCCCACCCGCGCATGCACCCCGCCGCTTTGACGGTACCCCGAAAACCACTAGAATCTGCCGTTTCGGCCCATGCCGCGGATGCTGCGCGGGCACGAAGCAAGCGCTAACGCCAAGCTCACACGGCGATGGACCGCCGCGAACGAAGCCGGTCTGGTTCGACACCCAGGCCCCAACGCCAACCCAAGGACAACGACCCGATGGCCACCAAATCCACCAAGAAGAAAACCACCACCAAGAAGAAAACGACGCGCAAACCCCGCGCGACCAAGATGGTCTACTCCTTCGGCAAGACCAAGACCGACGGCGACGCCACCATGAAGCTGCTCATCGGCGGCAAGGGTGCGAACCTCGCCGAGATGACCTCCATCGGCCTGCCCGTCCCCCCCGGCTTCACCATCACCACCGAGTGCTGCGCCGAGTATTACAAGCAGGGCAAGAACCTGCCCAAGGGCATGATGGACCAGGTCCACACCGCCGTGAAGCTGCTCGAGAAGGAGACCGGCAAGAAGTTCGGATCCAACACCAACCCGCTGCTTATGTCCGTCCGCTCGGGCGCGGCCGTCTCCATGCCCGGCATGATGGACACGGTCCTCAACCTCGGGCTCAACGACGACGCCGTGGTCGGCCTCGCCAACGCCTCGGGCAACGAACGCTTCGCCTACGACTCGTACCGCCGGCTCATCAACATGTACGGCGACGTCGTCATGGGCGTTGACCACCACGCGTTCGAGCAGGAGTTCGACAAGATCAAGAAGCAGCAGGGCGTCTCCGCGGACACCGACGTCGATGTTGCTGGCCTGATCCAGCTCTGCGACGCCTACAAGCGTGTCGTCAAGAGGCGTACCGGCCGCGACTTCCCGCAGGACCCCTTCGAGCAGCTCAAGCTCGCGGTCACCGCCGTCTTCGCCTCGTGGAACACCACCCGCGCGATCCGCTACCGCCAGATCAACGAGATCTTCGGCCTCGCCGGCACCGCCGTGAACGTGCAGACCATGGTCTTCGGCAACATGGGCGAGGACTGCGGCACCGGCGTCGCCTTCACCCGCGACCCTTCGACCGGCCGCAATAAGTTCTACGGCGAATTCCTCGTCAACGCGCAGGGGGAGGACGTCGTCGCCGGCATCCGCACGCCCCAGCCCGTCGAGGAGATGCCCAAGACCTGGAAGGCCCCGAACAACAAGACCATCGGCAAGTCGGTCCACGCCGAGCTGATGAAGATCAAGACAAAGCTCGAGAAGCACTACAAGGACGTGCAGGACATCGAGTTCACGATCGAGAAGGGCAAGCTCTTCATGCTCCAGACCCGGACCGGCAAGCGGACCGGGGCGGCCGCAGTGAAGATCGCCTGTGACATGGTCAAGGAGAAGCTGATCTCCGAGAAGACCGCGATCCTCCGCATCCCCGCGGGCGACCTGACGCAGCTCCTGCTGCCGTCGTTCGACCCCAAGGCGAAGGCCAAGTCCAAAGCGCTGACCGTGGGCCTGCCCGCGTCGCCGGGCGCTGCCTTCGGCAAGCTCGCGTTCACCGCCGACGAAGCGGTCGACCGCACCCACGCCGGTGAGAAGGTCCTGCTGGTCCGCAAGGAAACCTCGCCCGAGGACGTGGACGGTATGCACTCGGCCGCGGGCATCCTGACCTCGACCGGCGGGATGACCAGCCACGCGGCGGTTGTCGCCCGCGGCTGGGGCAAATGCTGTGTCGCCGGTGCCGGCACGATCCAGATCGACGAGAAGAAGCGGACCATCACGGTCAACGGCAAGAAGTTCACCCACAAGGACGTGCTCTCGATCGACGGCTCGACCGGCGAGGTCTTCGCCGGCGAGATCGCACGCGTCGAGCCGAAGCTGTCCGGCGACTTCGCCACCGTCATGAAGTGGGCCGACAAGCACCGCACGCTAAAGGTCCGCACCAACGCCGACAGCCCCGCCGACGCGAAGCGGGCCCGCGACTTCGGTGCCCAGGGCATCGGCCTCTGCCGGACCGAGCACATGTTCTTCGAGGGCGACCGCATCCTCGCGATGCGCGAGATGATCCTCGCCGAGGACCAGCCCGCGCGGGAGAAGGCCCTGGCCAAGCTCCTGCCTTACCAACGCAAGGACTTCGAGGGGATCTTCAAGGCAATGAACGGCCTGCCCGTCACCGTCCGCCTGCTGGACCCGCCGCTGCACGAGTTCCTGCCGCACGACGCGAAGTCGCAGTCGGATCTGGCGAAGGTGCTCGGCGTCAAGGCCTCGGCCGTGAAGTCGCGCGTCGCCGCGCTGCACGAGGCCAACCCGATGCTGGGCCACCGCGGCTGCCGCCTGTCGATCACCTACCCCGAGATCCTCGTGATGCAGGTGACCGCCATCGTCGAGGCCGCCATCAACTGCACCAAGAAGAAGATCAAGGCCATCCCCGAGATCATGATCCCGCTGGTGGGCACGGACAAGGAACTCGCGGTCCTCCGCGAGCTGACCGAGCAGACCATCGCCGACGTCCGCAAGGCCAAGAAGTTCACCGGCAAGCTGGACATCCTCATCGGCACGATGATCGAGATCCCCCGCGCGGCGCTCACCGCCGACCAGGTCGCCAAGCACGCCGACTTCTTCAGCTTCGGCACCAACGACCTGACGCAGATGACCTTCGGCTACAGCCGCGACGACATCAACGGCTTCCTGCCCGACTACCTGAACCAGGAGATCCTCGAGCGCGACCCGTTCCAGACGCTGGACGCGACCGGTGTGGGTCAGCTCGTCGATGCCGGGGTCACCAAGGGCCGGGCGACCAAGAAGGGCCTGAAGTGCGGCATCTGTGGTGAGCACGGCGGCGACCCGATGTCGATTCAGTTCTGCCACAGCGTCGGGCTGGACTACGTCTCCTGCTCGCCGTTCCGTGTGCCGATCGCCCGTCTCGCCGCCGCGCAGGCCGCGCTGAGCTAAGGCCGGCAACCGTCACAACGCAACCCATGATCAGCCCCCGCCGACCGGCGGGGGTTGTTTTGTATCGGCTGTGACAGTCGGGCAGGCCGATCCCGCCCCGCGAGGCCTGCCCGGCATCAAACCGCTTCCCCAGCGCGTCGATGTATGTGTTATGGGCTTCTGGCCATCACGATCCAGGCAACGCGGGGCATCCGCCGGCTGGCGCAACCGGCGTGCCGAGCGCTACGCGACACCGACGGTGCGCTGCAAGCTCGGCACGGTCGTGGACATGTCCGCCTCCGGGCTGCGGCTGACCTGTAACACGAAACCCCCGGTCGCCGTGGGGCAGACCTGCATGACCCGCATCAGCTTCGACGACGGCACCATGCCCGTGACGGTGCAGGTGCGCTGGATCAGGCGCAAAGGGCTGAAGCGGTACGAGCTGGGGATGCAGTTCGTGGGGCTCAAGCCGGGCGCGGACCTCGTGCTGGACGCGGTGGCGAAGTTCGGGATGGCGTCCGCGGCCAAGAAAAAGAAGGGCGGTGGGGCGAACGGGGCCGGCAAGCCCCGTAAGGCCGCTCGCCTGCAGGCCGACCTGCCCGACTACTTCGCGGCGCTCGGGCTGAAGCCCGGCGCGGACGACGCGCAGATCAAGTCCAGCTACCGCAAGCTCGCGGTCACGTGCCACCCCGACCGCTGCGACGAGCCGGACGCGATGGAGCGATTCGAGAAGCTGCACGAGGCCTACCAGGTGCTGTCCGACCGCAAGCGACGCGACGCCTACCTGGCGATGCGCGGCTGAGTTCGGCCGACCTGTGGGGATGCTAAAATCCCCGCATGACCTACCGCCACCCCCTCATCCTTCTGCCGGCCCTGATGACCTGCGCACTGCTCGGCTGTGCACACACCGAGCCGGTCGAGACGCCCGACGCGCCGCAGCAGCTCATCGACGAGGCGATGACACACTGGGACCCGCTGGTCTTCGGCGCGGACGGCGAGGTCTTCGTTGAGGGTGACGAGCTGCACCTGGATATGGGCGGCCCGCTCACCGGCGTCCGCTACAGCGGCGACGTCGCGGAGCTGCTCGGGCCAAGCCTGGAAGACTATGAGGTCGCGTTCGAGGCCCAGCGCATCCAGGGGATGGACTTCTTCGTCGGCTTCACCTTCCCTGTCGGCACCGACGGCGAGGTCACGCTCATCATGGGTGGGTGGGGCGGCTCGCTGGTCGGGCTATCTTCGTTGGACCACGCCGACGCGTCGATGAACCCCACGACACAGCTCATGAAGTTCGACCAGGACCGGTGGTACGCGGTGCGCGTCGTGGTCACCGCCGAGACGATCGGGGTCTGGATCGACGACGATCAGGTCATCGACCTGCTGCGTGCGGACTTCTCGAAGTTCTCGCTGCGGGGCGAGGTGCTGGACACGGCCCCGCTGGGTCTGTGCTGCTTCCAGACCCACGCGGCGTACCGTAACTTTACGGCCCGCCGAATCGGCGAGTAATGCCACACGGGGGCCGTCCATGACGCACAAACCACACTCGAAACACGATGCCTTAGAGGCGTACAACACCGTTGCCGAGACCGTTGCTGGGCCGTCGCTACGGTGGAAAGACAACCTGATACAGGCGGTCTGTGTCATCGGCGGGCTGCTGCTTGGGGCGGGGATCGGGACGTTGTTCGATTTTCCGATCGGAACAGCGATCGGCGCGGTCGCGGGCATGGTCGCCTCGACCCTGATTAGCGGGATCGTGCTGATGGTCTTGGGCTGGGTACGTGCCGCGCGTAAAGCCCGCAACATCGGTTAGTCCGGCCACTCTCCCGTGAACACCTCGGTTGCCGGGCCGGTCATGAAGACGTGCCCGCCGTGGGTTTTCATCGACTCGGCCCAGTGTAGCTGCAGGTCCCCGCCGGGCAGCTTGGCGGTGATCGTTCGCCCGGTCTTGCTCGTGAGTACACCGGCCACGCAGACCGCGCTCGCGCCGGTGCCGCAGGCCAGTGTCGGCCCGCTGCCGCGTTCCCAATGCACAACCCGGACCGTGTCCTCGGACACCACCTCGACAAAGTGGATGTTCATTCGCTTGGGGAACGCCTCGTGGTGCTCGAGTGCTTTGCCCCAGGCCAGCAACTGGTCGCGGTTGTCCTCGCCAACGTGGTCGCGATAAATCACCGCGTTGGGGTTGCCGATGCCGACAAACGTCGCGTTGAACCGCTCGGTCGTGCCGGGCGCGTTGAGCTTGAAGGTCTGGGGCTGGTCCGTCGCGACCAGCAGCTCGGGATCGACCGGCACTTCCTCGGGCTCCACGATCGGCGGGCCCATGTCGACCCGGACCGTCTGGACCTTTCCGTGTTCGTCGAGTTTGTAGTCCAGGGTCATCACGCCGGCGGGGGTCTGGACCCTGAGCGGGTTCGCGTCCGGGTCAGGGCCGAGCCGGTGGTCGTGGACCATCTTGCAGAGGCAGCGGATACCGTTGCCGCACATCGCGCCTTCGCTGCCATCAGCGTTGAACATGCGCATCCGGGCGTGCGCCTCTACGCCTTCCTCGGCGGGGAGGACGAGGATGAGCCCGTCGCTGCCGATACCGAAGTTGCGGTTAGCGACCCGGACCGCCAGCGCCGAGGGGTTGCGGACCTGCTGGCTGAAACCGTCGACGTAGACGTAGTCGTTACCCAGGCCGGTCATCTTGACGAATCGCATAAGCACTCCAAAGCCCGGCGTCAGAGCCGGGCGGTGACCGTGTGGTAGACATGCACCAGGATCGCTTCGGGCTGGTCCACCCACTGGCGGGTGTAGAGCACGCCGAGCGCGACGACCGCCGCGACCGCCGCGAACTTGACCCGCGCAAACACGCGGTCGACATCCGCGTCGTCCACGGGCCTGCCGTTGAGGGAGCGCAGGTGGTCCTGCCGCCAGCGGATCGAGCCGTGCCGCCACATCTTGCGCTTGGTGGGGATGTGGTTGAGTGCGGCGACACGCTGCAGCGCACCGATCATCGCCCCGCTGGCCTGGTGGGTAAAGACCACCCGGCCGGCGGCGTCCCGCGCGGGCTCATCCGCGGTCTGGGCGAGGTGCCGGGCGGCGAAGACATCCGCCTGACGTTCGGCCCGACGTGAGACCCAGCCAAACACGAGCAGCGCGAGCAGCAGACTCACCGCCGAGACCACGGTCACCGCGACCCGCTCATCGCGCACCAGCGACTGTGCATCCATCCCCATAAGCTCCACTGGCCCGTTGCGGATCAGCGCCGTATCGACGGCCAGCAGCGCGGCCTGCCCGGCCTGCTCGCCCAGGCCCAGTGTCGCGACCATCACCAGCAGGAGCCAGAACATGTGGTGCTTGCGGACGTGCGCGATCTCATGGGCCATCACCGCCTCGACCTCGCGCCGGCGCATCTGGTCCAGCAGCGCGTCGGAGAGCAGGATGTACCGGAGCGGCGCGACCAGGCCCATCACCGCGGCGTTAACCAGCACCCCGTACGTCCGCCAGACCAACAGCTCGCGCACGCCGACTCGGTGCTGCCTGCACAGGTCCGCCATCACCCGGCGGATCTCACCCTCTGGCAGCGGCGCGGTGTCCCACACGTGCCGAATGATCAGCGGCGCGAACGAGAACACCGCGAGCGCCCCGGCCGGGACAAGCAGCATCGCCTGCGTCGCCGTGAACACACCGCGCCCGTCCGGGCCCAGAAGCGTGACCGACTCGGACCACGCCGCGATCATGACTAGCGGAACAAACAACAGCGCCACCTGATGCCGGAGCTGGGCGAGCAGGTACTGGCCGCGTGTCGGCGGGGTGTAGATCGGCAGCCCGCGGTCGATCCGGCCGATCATCGCCGACTCCCTCATCCGGCGGTCCAGCGGGAAAAAGACCAGCCAGCCCGCGACCAGGGCCAGCAGCGTCGGGAGCATCACGATCAGTTCGTCGACCAGCACCGTGTGCCGGAACGGCACGCGCGCCCAGCGGAGCGCCCCCGCCCCGAGGTCGGCCATGTAGAGCACGAGCAGCGTCATCGGCAGCAGCGTGGTGAGCTGCTCGACCCTTCGCATCCACGCCGCACCGCTGGGGGTGCCGAGCCGACGCAGCGCGATCCGGCAGAGCAGCGCATAGCCCAGCAGCAGCACGATCTTGGGCAGCAGCACGATGCCGACGACCGGCAGCAGGCCGAGCCCGGGCCAGGCATCCGCGGGCAGCGCCTCGGCCTGCCGCCAGACACCCGTGCCGTCCTGCACCATCGCGGTCGCGGTGAGGTCGTGGAGGAAGACCCCGAGGAAGAGCCCAATCAGCAGCAGGTGCATGTCGCGGCGTCCGGGCGGTGGGGCGGTCCAGGGAATCGGGAACGGGGCGGGCGATCCACCACGATTCTAGCTAGCGTTCGCGTGTGTGGAACTGCTCGCGGGTCATCGCGGCCGCCGCTTCACCCGCCGCACGGATCAGTGGGTCGTCGCTTTCACGGGCACGGCTGATCGCGTCGGCGAGCAAGGCCTGGTTCGCCGGCTCGCCCCGCTCGTAACGTGCAAACCCGAGTTGGTGCGTCGCGAACACCCGGAACGAGCGGTCGCCGTCCAGCTCTGCCACACGCACCAGGTCCGCGACGTTGGGCTTCGCGGAAGAGATCGTCTGTAGCTTGGTGTTCCACGCCGACTCGATCGCGGCAATCGCCTCCTCCCATCGCCGGACATCGTCCGCGACGGCCTGTGCCTCCGCCTCGGTCAGCGTGCCCGCGTCGCGCATCGCATGGGTCACCTGGAGCCATTGGCCGAGCCCCGCCCGCATCAGGCCCAGCCCGCGTTGCCTGCCACGCAGGCGGACGTTCTGCACAAACACACGCCGGCCCAGCTCGAACCCGGAGCCGGCAAACACGCGTGCCTCCTCTGCCCGGCCCTCGCCGATCAGCCGGGTCGTGTGCGTCTCCAGCGCGATCGACAGCTGCCGGAACTGCCGACGCAGCGGGTCCGCGAAGACACCCGAGGCGTCGATCCGCTCGTCGATAAAGCCGTCCTTGTATGCCCCCATCGATAACGAATCGGCCAATGTTTCCGCCAGTTCCGCGGAGGCCTCGGCCCGTTCTTCCTCGGCACCGCCGGTGAGCACCGGGCCGACCCGGTCGCAGGTCTCCAGCAATGCCGCGAACGACTGCGACGGTCGCGCTCCATGTTCCCCGTCCGGCTCGAACAGCACCGGCAGATCGTCCGCCAACGCCACACGCTCGAGCACCGCGTCGGTGCTCGCGTCCGTGGGCTGATCGGCTTGGTCGCGGCGCTGGAGCACCAGCAGGCCGACGACCACGACCACAATGAGACTCGAAATCGCGATCGCGGCTTTCAATCCGGTCCTCATGCAGAAGGCGGGTACAGATCAGGCACCGACGGGCTGGGCCGGCATGACCACCGGCCCCAGATCCCCAGCGGCGGTGGTCTCGCCCAGCATCAGGCGGAGCAGGTTAGGCACGTCGGGGTCGTCGCGGTCGCCCGCGCCGTAGCCCACGCCCCGGAGGGTCATCGGCGGGGCCGGGCCGAACCGATCACTCAATGCCGCGATCAATGCCGCCCCCGTCGGTGTGACCAGTTCTCCTACGCGGTCCACGCCAAACGTGGGCAGGCCCTCCAGCAGGTACGCCGTCGCCGGCGCGGGTACCGGCATCAGCCCGTGCTCACAACGCACCATCCCCCGGCTGAGCGGAAGCGGTCCGCACGAGACCGTCTCGACATCCAACAGCTCCAACGCCACGACCGAGCCGAGCATGTCGACGATCGAATCCACAGCGCCGACCTCATGGAAGTGGATCGACGCCATCGGCACGCCGTGCACCCGGGACTCCGCCTCCGCGAGGCGTGTCACGACCCGGCCCGCGCGCTCCCGGCCGCGCGCGGTGGTATCCAACACCTCGACCATCGCCATGATCTCCCGGTAGCCGGTGTGGTGATGGTGTTCGTGGGTGTGGGTATGTGTGCCGTGTTCGTGGTGATGGTCGTGGCCGTGCGAGTGGCCATGCGCATGGCTGTGATCGTGGGGGTGCGGGTGGTCGTGCGTGTGTTCGCCGTGGTCGTGGCGGTGGTGCCCTTTGACGTCTTTAGACTCCGGCGGGTGATCGCCGAGCACGACCTTCAGGTCCACGCCGCCGATGCCGAGCTTCTGGACCCGCCGGGTTTCGAGGGTGTACGGCCGCTCGACCGGCAGCTTCGCGAGCGCCGCGCGGACCGCGTCCGGGTCGGCCCCGAGATCGATCAGGGCACCGAGGAACATATCGCCGGCCACGCCGCTGAACGGGTCGATGTGCAGATGGATCGCCATGACGGCCGATCATACCCACACGCCGTGGACCCGACCATCCACCGCCACAACCCCGCCGCCTGTCGCGCGGCAACGGACCTCGACCGCCGCGCGATATCGGACCATCCGACACAGGAGACCGCGATGAGCGAAGACGCCCCCAACACGCCCGGCAGCCCACGCCCACCGATCAACCCGGCCGGCACGTCCAGCGCGCCGCCCCCGCCACCCGGCTACATCCCCGCCGTCTATGTACAGCAGCCCAGCGCCTCGGGCGGCGCCTCCAAGGTCCTGATCTACATCCTGTTCGTGCTGCTGCTGGTGTCGGTGACGCTCAACGTCTACTTCCGGGGACCGCTGAAGACCATCGCCAACGTGCTCACGGCGACCGGCCCGCAGGAGACAGCGTACAGGCCCGAGCTGCGCGACCCGCAATCCGAAGACCGCGTCGCCGTTGTGGTCGTGTCGGGCACCATCGACGGGCCGACCGCCGAGTACTGCCGGCTCGCGTTTGCCCGGCTCGAAGCCAACCCGCCCAAGGCGGTCGTCCTCCGTGTCGAGTCCGGCGGCGGGGGCGTCACCGCTTCCGACCAGATCTGGCACTACATCAAGAACTTCCGCGCGGCCAACCCGGACGTCCCGGTTGTCGCGAGCTTCGGCGGCGTCGCGGCCTCCGGCGGCTACTACATCGCCATGCCCTGCGACTACATCTTCCACGAACGCACCGGCATCACCGGCAGCATCGGCGTGCTCGCCCAGGTCCCCGCGTTCGGCGGGCTGATCGAGATGTATGGCGTCGAGATGAACATGGTCATCGCCAACAACTCGCCGGAGAAGGACGACGCCAACAACCTCTTCGTCGAGTGGTACGACGAGGAAGGCAACCTCACCGAGGAGGGCAGCGAGGCCGTCGCCGTGCTGGGCAACCTGGTCAACGATGCCTACGAAACATTCTTCACCGTCGTCAAGGACGGGCGGACGAGCATGGACGCCTCGATCACCGAGGAGGACCTGCGCGCCGCTGCTACGGGCAAGATCTTCATCGGCGAGGAAGCGCTGGACGCGAAGCTGGTCGACGCGATCGGCTACCTGGACGAGGCGATCGCCTACGCCGCGCAGCAGGCGGGCATCACCGGCGAGCCGGAAGTCACGGTGATGCACGAGCCCGTGCCGAGCAAGCTCCAACAGTTCCTCGGCCTCGAGCATGGCGAGGATGGCGTCGATCTGAGCCAGATCACCGCCGAAGACCTGCGTCAGCTGCTTGGTGAAACTGCGGCGGTCCAGTTGGAGTACCGCTGGGCCGGCCCGTAAATGCCCCCGCCTCTTGAGTCACGGACTGCGGATTGAGCGGCCGGCCGATCCACGGTATGCTAATCCTTCTGACTTACCGCGTGGTCCGATTCGCATCATCTCAAGCCATGGGGCAGCCGGTTCGCCGGCCCGCCGATCATTCAAGGAAACTCTCATGAGCGCTCGCGAGTTCTTTAACAACAACCCGGCCGTCGTCACCGGCGGGGCGGTCCTGGTGTTGGTGATCTGCCTGACCCTGATCTCGTGCCAGCTCTTCGGCTTCGGCGGCGGCGGCGCGAGCGATCAGAAAGTCGTCTACTACGACCTGAGCACCGACAAGATCATGCTGCTCAAGGCCACCGACCGGCCCGCGAGCCCGCTCGAAGACAACGCCAACGCCTTCCGCGCCATGATCCACGCCTGTGGTGAGTGTGGCAAGATCAAGGAAGGCATGACCCAGCAGGAACTTGAAGACGCCGGCATGTTCGTCGCCTACCTCATGGAGATCCCCTCCCGCGAGGACATGCAGATGGGCCCCGGCGGCATGGTCGGCATCCAGTACCTCACCCTCGATACCCGCGAGTGGTACTCCGAGCAGAGCCAGGAAGGCCAGGCCATCATGGTCAACGCCTTCAACTGCCCCGACGGCTCGCGGGCCGTCATCTGCCAGCCATGAGACCCAGCCGCCGGCATGCGGGACGCCCGTTTGCCCGGGCTGCCGTATGCTCGTTGTTGCTGCTGATCGGGCTGACCGGCTGCCAACCCCGGCCGATCGACGCGCCCCTCGAAACCGCGCTCTCCCCTGACGCTTCCGCAAGCCGACGTGTTCGTGCCGTCTACCTCGTCCCGGACGGCGCGGTGTTCGAGCTGATGGCATTGCTGTCGTCGTCGCGCCACCCGATGCGGGTCCGGGAAGCCGCGCTGGACCACATGCTCGCCAACGATGCCGACCGCTTCTGGTCGGGGCTGACGGTCCGTATCCGCTCGGTCAGTGACTGGCCGATGCTGACCCTGCTGGCCGAGCGTGCCTCGCTGGAACGCCGGGCCGACGCGGTGCCGGCCCTGGTCATCAGTTGGGCCCGCCCCTCGACCCGCTACCGCGACACCGACCGGCCCGAACGCGCGGCGATCGCGACGATCACCGGCGACCCGGAACCCACCGGGGTGCTGTGGGCCGTGTTTGCAGGCGATGGCGCGTGGGAGCCGGCCCCGCGCCTCAGCGAGGCCGCCTGGGCCGTACTCTGCCGGCGGCTGACCCGGGAAGACCTGCTCACGGGGCTGGGGGAGCACCCGGACCCGTTCGGGCTGGCAGAGTTGTTGCTAACCGCAGGGTCGGCTGTGGATGTCTTGCCCGGCGACCGCGAGGGGCTGGCTTGGCTGCGCGCGGTCTCGGCCGGATCGACCCCCGAAGACTGGCAGCGGCGTGCTGACACCATCCAGAAACACGGGGCAGGCCCGGCGACCCTCGCCCTGCGACACCTGCCCCTGATCGATCGTTTGGACCATCGCGGCATTGCGCCAATGCGCAGCGACCAACTCGCCGCGCTGCAACAACGACTACGCGGCGCACAACACGCCTCGCGTGGGGCGGGCGACATCGGCAGCGCGAATATCCGTGCGACGCCCGACCGCCTGGCCGACCACGCCAACCGGCTGAGCTGGGCCGACCTGCTGGTGCTCGATGCCCTGCTCGATGCGTTGGCCGACCCCGCGCTCGTCGCCTCGCTCTTTGATCAGGCCGAGCGCGACCGGCAGGACACGACCACCGAGCACGGCGGGGTGCTGGTCTGGTCCGAGACGGGCGCGGTGGTCGCCCGGGCCTACGCGCCGATGCTTCGCCGACACGACCAGGAGTACCTCGCGTCCGACGCGTGCATCGAGGCGATGTACGCGGGGCTAGCTCACTACCACTTCCATGCGCAACACTACGACAATGCGCTGTGGGCGGGCCCGGGCGGCGGGGACCTCCGCTTCGCCGACAACCTCCACGCCCACTGTGTCGTGTTCACCTTCATTGACCGGGATACGCTCAACGCCGACGCCTACTTCCCCGGCGGGATCGTCGTCGACCTGGGCTGTATCCGGCGGTAGGACGGTCGTGGCGGGTCTGCAAGCGACCCCCCGGGCAAGTTGGTCCAGCAGGCAGCGCCCCGCCGCGTGTGACGCGGCGGCTATCCAGCACGCTTGTTATTCGCATCAAACAATAGCCGCAGCGTCACACGCGGCGGGGCGCTGCCACGGACCTCTACTCTCCACCCGAGACCTCACGCGCCTTCTCGCACTGCTCCACCGCGAACGATACCGTCAGGTCGATCAGCTTCCGCGTCGCGGCGGGCACGGCGTCCCAGGGCGTGTCGAGCGGCAACGGGTTGGGGCAGTCGAACGTGTGCGACGCGCCCTCGATGATCTCCAGCCGGCTGTTCGGCGTCGCGGCGCGGTGGAGGTTGTGAGCGCACTCGACGGGCACGGTCGTATCCCCGCTGCCGTGGATGATGAGCGTCGGACACTTCACATGCGCCGCCGCGAGGACCGGGTCATACAGCTCCGGGTCGCGCTCGATCTCGTCGAGCCAGTCCCTGCCGACATAGAGGTCCTGCCCCGTCCGCCCGGACGGCGAGAGCAGCCGGCCCTCGGTGCGGAGTTGGTGTTTCGCCATGTCGTCGAGATTGCAGGCGTAGTCCGGGGCGGCGGCGGTGATGAGGGCTGCGCAACCGCGGTACCCATAAGTGCCTGGCCAAAAACGATTATAAAAGTGTTCGCCCCAGATACGGCCTGCTGCCAGGGTGCTCGTGACACCACCCCGGCTATGGCCAAACATGACGTACGGCTGTCCCTCCAGTCCATCGTTATCGAACTCGCAAGAAACAACATCACGCAGGTCATTGACCTGCCTGCTCCAGCGGTCCTTCTCGAACAGGTCGGAGTGCTCAAACGAATCTATCCGGTTCGTCATCCCACTGTGTGAGAAGTTAAACCGCAATGCCACCAGGCCACGCTCCGCCGCGACTTTGCAGAGCATCGGAAGAAATCCGTAGTCTTTGTACCCCTTGAAGCCGTGACTACAAATCAGTCCACCAACAATCTCGGTCTGAGACCTGTGCGTGTTCCCGAAGATCGGATGCCCATCGCTGCATAGGATTTCCCATGAAGTGACTTCGGAGGTCTCCATAACTTGAACTCTCCACGTTTAGCAGGCGACGCGCAGCGTCCCGTGTTGACCGCCCAATGACGCAAACTCGGCAGGACGCTGCGCGTCGCCCGCTAAACACCTATACCCGCTTCGCCACCGCGTCGGCGAACTCGGTGGTGCTCAGCGTCCCGCCCAGGTCGTAGGTCTTGTCGCCCTCCGCCAGCGCGGCGTTGTACGCCTGCTTGATCCGGTTAGCGCACTGCTTGACGTTCTCGTCGCCGTGCAGCTCGTGCAGGTGGTTGAGCATCATCACCGCGGACATGATCAGCGCCAGGGGGTTGGCCTTGTTCTGCCCGGCGATATCCGGGGCGCTGCCGTGGACCGCCTCGAACACCGCGCAGTCCTCGCCGATGTTCGCGCCCGGCGTCACGCCCAGCCCACCGACAAGGCCGGCACACAGGTCGCTCACCACATCGCCATAGAAGTTCTCCATCAGCAGGATGTCGAACTGCGTCGGGTCCTGCACGAGCTTCATGCAGCCCGCGTCGATGATGCGCGTGTCGTAGGCGACCTCCGGGAACTCCTCGCGGTGGACCTTGTCCACGCGTTCGAGGAACAGGCCGTCGGATAGCTTCATGATGTTGGCCTTGTGGAAGACCGTGACCTTCTTGCGGTTGCGTTGCTTGGCGTAAGCGAAAGCCGCACGGGCGATCCGCATGGAGGCCTTCTCGGTCACAATCTTCAGCGAGGTCACGACGCCGGGCACGATCGCGTTCTCCACGCCGGCGTAGAGCCCCTCGGTGTTCTCGCGGAACACGACCAGGTCCACGCCGTCGAACCGCGTCTTCACACCCTCGAGCGAACGGACCGGCCGGATCGCGGCGTAGAGCTCGAGCTTCTGGCGGAGCTGCACGTTGACCGAGCGGAACCCCTTGCCCACGGGCGTGGTGCACGGGCCCTTGAGCGCGGTCTTGTGGGTGCGGATCGCGTCCAGCGTTGTTTCGGGCAGGACCTCGCCGGTCGCGTCGATGGCGGGGAGCCCGGCCTGATGCTTGTGGAACTCCAGCGGGGCACCGGCGGCTTCGAGTACCGTGAGCGTCGCGGCGGTGACTTCGGGCCCGATCCCGTCGCCGGGGATCACAACAATCGGGTAGGTCGTCGGCATGCCGCGAGTATAGCGGCCGGCCGGTGCAGTGCAGGGTGTCAACAAAGCCCCCGCAGAAGCAACGGGGCGGGGCAGAAGTACCGGGGATGACCGTACCGCGTCAGCCCTGGTTCGCGGCGGGCTCGGCGGCCTGGTCGCTGGAGCGGGACCGCGTTTCCGGTGACCGGGATGAAGCGGCACGCTCGCCCGCGGCACGCTCACGCAGCAGGTCGATCATGCTCCGCACCTCGTCGGCCATGCGCGTGTTCGGGAACTCGCGGATGATCTGCTCGCCCACGGCCACGGCCTGCAGCCACTGCTTGTCGTGGACCGCCATCTTGAACTGCACACCCTGGTTCTCGCGCTTCTTGCCGATGATCCCGCGGGCGGTCTCGCGGAACGGCGCAGCCTCATGTTCCGAGAGGTAGCGGTCGAGCACCTTGAGCAGGTCCATCGCGCGGTCCACGTCATCGACCCGGGCGGCTTCGAGGAACTCACGCTCCAGGTCGTGTTTGTATTGGTCCCGGGCGTGGGCGACCTTGCGGTGCACGTCCTTGACGCGGGGCGAATCGGAGTAGAGCCGCTGGATCTTCAGGGCTTCTTTGCCCGCGGTCTCGAAGTCGTGGCGTGCCAGGACCTCGTCCAGCTTGGCCAGAGCGCGGTCGACCTTCGTCTCCATCTCGGTGGTCCGGGCGTAGATGATCTGCTCGCGGTATTCCTCGGCCTCTTCCTTGTGGCCGTAGGTCACGCCGATCTCGTTGACCAGCACCAGGGCCGCGTCGAAGTCGTTGTTGCTGATGTCGGTGTTGATCGTACTGCGGAGCAGGTCGATGTCTTCGTGGCGGTAGGCGATACGCTTGGCGGTCTCGCTGAGGAGCAGCCGCTCGTTGATCGAGGCGAGCAGGTCGAGTTCCTGCTTCTTGCTGGGCGTGCCGACCGACTGCTTGCCGAAGACCGCCCAACGGACGCTGCCGACGATGAGCATGACGGCGCCGCCGATCGCCACGAGGATCGGCACGGTGTAGCCGAGGTAGGCCGTGAGGATCATCGCGGTGCGGTCGGGCGTGCCTTCACCGGCGTCGGCTTGCGGCGCGGACTTGTAGATCGCGATCGTCAGCGCGCAGCTCATCGCGAACGAGAGCACCCAGAGCCCCAGCCCGCCCGCGATCAGGCCCGGCGGCGTCGAGAAGAACGGCTTGCGCGGCTTGGCCGGCGGCTTCGGAGCGGTGGGGGTCTGTTCAGCCATGGTGTATCCCAGCGACGCATGAGGAACGGGAGTGATTCGTAAAGACCCGGGTTCCTTCTCCTCTGTTGTGACTCGTCGGCCGAACCACCCGCCGGCTACGACCCGGGTGTCGGCTGGCAGGTATCGTTGCCGCAGTCGAAGCTCGTCGGCACCATGCACATGAAGCGGAACGTGCCGTCCCCCGTGTTGCGGAACTGGTGCACCTCGTTGGCAGGCACGAACAGCACGTCCCCGGCCGAGACCGGGTGCGGCGTGTCGCCGCTGTACGCCTCGCCCGTGCCAGCCAGCACCATGATCTCGTGCTCGTAGTTGTGCTGGTGGTGGGGCGTCTGCCCGCCAGGCTCGACATCGAAGATACGCATCGCGAAGTTGGGCGCACCGTCTTCTCGGCCGACCATCAGACGCATGACGACGCCTTCGGCACCGGGCATCTGCATCGTCTTCGCTTCCACTTCATCGGGGTTTCGGATCAGCATAAACAGCCCTCTTGCTCTTGGATTCTATCGGCCCAACCACTGCGGGCGCAGCAGAATCGGCGGTTTGTACCGGTTCCGCCGCTCAGGACGCCAACGCGTCGAACACGACCACGTCGGACCGCGCGTCCATCGCCAGGTTCGCGAGCTGGTCCGCCCGCTTGTTGCCCTCGCGGCGGACGTGGCCGATCGACCACTGGCCGAACCCCGCCAGCGCCGCGACCGCCTCGCGGTAGAGCGGCTGGAGGTGGGCGGCCTTCACGCGGTAGACGCCCTTGATCTGCTTGACCATCAGCTCCGAGTCGCTGCGGATTTCCAGCCGGGTGCAGCCCAGCCGGTCGGCGATCTTCAGCGCGTGCAGCAGCCCCTGGTACTCGGCCACGTTGTTGGTCGTCTCGCCCAGCCAGTAGCCGGCTTCGTGCAGCGGCTCGGACCCGTCGGGCGTGGTGATCGTGACCCCCGCGGCGGCGGGGCCGGGGTTGCCGCGTGCACCGCCATCGATGTGGATCAGGCACTCCATGCCGGCGGGCCTCCGTGTTGCCGGCGGGCCGGCGGTGAATCGGTGTCGCGCCACAAGGGAGTCCCGGGACGGCGCGGGTGAGTCAGGACTTCGCCGCCCCCAGCGCGTCGCGGATCTCTTCGGGGATGAAGAGGATGCGCTCGCAGTTGCTGCACACCACGACCTCGTCGGGCTTGGTGATCAGCGCGTTGACTGTCTCGACCGGGATCATCGTGTAGCAGCCCTCGCAGGTGTACTCCATGCGTCGGCGGTTCTGCTCCTCGATGCCCGCCATCGCCTCGCCGTCGTGCACCACCACCAGCCGGTCAAACTGCTTGCGTGCCGCGGGGCTGATCGGCTCGCCCGCCGCGTCGCGCTCCGCGGTGAGGGTCTCCAGCTGCTCGCCCACCTCGTCGCCCGCGTCCTTGACCTCCTGCTTGGTGGCCTCGACCAGCTTCGCCTGCTCGTCCACCCGGCCCTGGAGTTCGTCGAGCTGCGCCTTCAACTCGTCGGCCTTCGCCAACGCCGCCAACGCCGCCTCCTCCAGCTTGCCCTGCTCGATCTTGCCGGTGTTCACCTCGACCAGCAGCGCGGAATACTCCTTGTTGCTGGTGACCGAGTTCATGCGGTCGCGGAGCGTGGCCGTCTTGGCCTCGCGTTCGTTGGCCTCGGATTCGAGCGTCGCCGCGTGGGCCTGGGCCTGCTTGTGCTGGGCGGTCAGCTCCTGGGCCTGCTGGTTGAGTTGGGCCAGCCGGCGTTCCTGGGCGGCCTGCCGGTTGATCGCGGCGTCCAGCCGGCTCCGCATGGCGCGGACACGCTGGTCCAACCGGAAATAGGCAAGCAACTGGTCTTGAAGGGGCAAGGGGCGTCTCCGGGGGCGGTGAACCCCGATTGTAACACATGCCCCGCCGCCAAGAACGGCCCAAATCCATCCCCCACGACGACCAAGGCCGGGCCGTCCAACCCACGAACTGCCGGATTAGAAAAAAGTGATGAAATCAAAGAACCGCGCGACCGATTCTGGGTCCGACCGGCAAAATCACCGGTAGCAGGAGCGATCCCGCCCCGCCGATACCGAGCCACAGATGCCTGAGACCCCGAATCCAGCCCCGACGCCGATGGACATGGGCGACTTCACCCGCCGGTGGTCGTCGTCCCAAGACATGGTCCGGCACTATGTCGAGTCGGTCGTGTGGAACCTGCACGATGCGGAGGACGTGGTCCAGCAGGTGGCGTACCAGGCGGGCAAGAGCTACCTACAGTACGACCCGTCCCTGCCGTTCGCCGCGTGGGTGATGGGGATCGCCAAGAACCAGGTGCGCATGCACCTGCGGGGGCATTCGCGGGACCGCCACGTCTTCGGCGAGCAGGTGCTGGACCTCTTGGCCGACACGACCCTGGAGCGTGCCCCCGAGGCGTCGCCGCGGTCGTCGGCGCTGCGGGAGTGCATGAAGGCGATGCCCGACCCGGGTAAGGCCCTGCTGCGGATGCGCTACACCGAAAACCTGAAGGGCCCGGAGTTGGCAGACCGGCTGGGGCTGACCCCGAATGCGGTCCTGCTGCGGCTGCGTCGCCTGCGAGCGGCGCTGGCACGCTGCATCGAGGACCGGCTTGCTGCCGCGGAACGGAGGCCCGACCGTGGATAACCCGCTGCACCTGGTCGAACCCCTCCTGTTGGGCGAACTGGACGATGCCTCGGTCCGTGAACTGGAGCAATGGCTCGTCGCGGACCCAGCGAACCGAGTCGCGTTCCTCCGCGAGGTGGAGCTGTGCCGTGGGATCCGACGGGCGCTGCTGAGCGCGGATGAGGGCGAGGTGCTGAGCGGGCCGTGGAACGATGCAGACGAGAGCGCCGGCGACCAGGTCGACGTGCTTTCGGAGGTGATCGACCAGGCGCTGGCCGACCGCCGTCGCCAGGAGGTTGCGGACCGGGCCCAGGCGATGCTCGACAAGGAGCAGGCCGCCGCCCGCCCGATGCGGATCCAGCAGCCGGCCCGGCCCGGGCGGTTCGGCTCGCCGACGCTGCAGCGCTGGGCGGGGATCACCGGGCTCGCCGCGGTCCTCTTTTTCGGGCTGCTGCTGATGACCTGGCTGACCGGCACGAACGACACGCCATCGGGCTCGGACGGCTTGGCCGATGCCGTGCCCTCGCCCCCGCTGACCGACCGCCAGCCCGCCGCGGGCTATGTCGCGGCGGTGCAGGACGCGTACCAGCCGCGGTGGGGCGGCCGTGGCAGCGAGCGGCCCAACGACCTGGGCGACCTGCAGGCCGGCCGGTACCACCTCGCGTCGGGCGCGGTCCGGCTGCAGATGGCGGGTGGGACAACGCTGCTCATCGAAGGCCCCGCGGTCTTCGAACTCGTCGATGGCAACAGCGGGCTCTTGGTCTCCGGCCGGCTGACCGCGACCACGAACCGTTCCGGGCAGGGCTTCCGGCTGACGACGCCATCGGCGCGGCTGGACAACGGCAGCGGGGTGTTTGCGGTGTGGGCCCAGGACAACGGCGCCACCCAGGCGCACGTCTTCCGCGGCAGCGTGGACTTCGCCGCGGCCAACCGGCCCGACACGGCGGCCCAGCACCTCCGAGAAGACCAGGGCGCCGTCATCGCCAACGCCAACGCCCCGGCCGTGACCCAGGCATTCAGCTCAACCGCCTTCGCGACCGAGATGGCTTCGCTCAGCGGCAAGCCGGTCACCAGCGGCGAGATCGACTACCTCCGTACGCTGCCCGACTCGGTCGTGATGAACCGTGGGCCGCAGTCGCCCCAGGCGTGGATCGCGCTCGAGTCGACGGGCCGACCGCTCCGCCGCGGCACGGTCTCCGCGCTGGGCTACCCCGAGCGGCCCCGTGTGTTCAATGACCCCCGCGGGCAGGTCGTCGACAGCTATCTGGTGGTCTTTGACCCCGACGACGAGACCAACCGCTTCAAGTCGGTCGAGTTCACCCTGACCTTCCCGGGCGAGGTGCTGACCGTCATCACCGAGGACGCCGACCTCGCGGCATGCCACGCGTGGTACGGCCACGACCGGGTGCGCTACAGCTACGGCCCGCTGCAGGTCGACGGCCTCGAAGGCACGCCCGGCACCATCAACGCCGACAGCTTCGTCCCCGACACGGTCGACCTGTCCAGCGACCGCCGGACGATGCGTGTCTTCCTGGGCGTGCACAACGGCGCGGACGTGTTCCGCGTGCTGGTCGCTCGGCCGGCCCGTGTCGGCATGGCCGGCCCGCTCCAAGGCGGGATGGCCCACCTGCTCCCCGATGGTTACCGCCCCGGCAGCGTCGCCGCGGCGTCCCGTGCTTCACTTCTTATGCCCGAGAGGGCGAACCGTGCCCGCGGCCCCATCGCCGCATTGTCTTCTTGAAAGGAGAAAACAGATGACTGCTCCCCTGACTCGCCACCTCGCCCTCGCCGCCGCAGCCGCCGCCTTCGCCGGCGGGGCCCACGCCGCCAACCTCGTCCACTACTGGAACTTCGAGGGTGGGTTCTCGGATTCAGTCGGTAGCGGCGGCGGCACTGCCGGCGTTGATGTTTCGACCGGGACCGGCCATGACGGCAATACCGCAGCAGTGTTCCCCGCCACGATTACAGGCGGTGGGACGTTCAACTCCGATGGTTATGTCGATACGACCGGCGTCAACATCACCGGAGCGTTCGCGTTCAGCTGGTGGTTCAACATCAGCGACGACAGCGCCACCGATCCCCGCGGCATGTTTGACTTCAGCAGCGACCCGAACTCAGCCAGCGTGACAACGAACGACGGCCCGCAGGCGCTCTACATCGGTAACAACGGCATGCTCGCGTTCCGCATGGATGGGTCTGGAGGGGGCGGCGCTGCGACTACCGCAGTCGCCGAAGACGGCCAATGGCACTTCGTCGTCGCTAACTACGACCCTGTGACCGGTATCACCCTCCACGTCGATGGCTCGGCCATCGATGCCTCCACCGGCGGATTCGGTGACGCCGTCGGCGGCTGGGATACCGACCAGTACCTGGGCGCGTTCAACGTAGGCGGAACCGCGACAGCTCGCGGCCTCAACGGCTCGCTCGACGACGTCGCGATCTACACCGGCAACCTCACCGCTGCCGAGATCGACGGCCTGTTCTCCGGCCAACTCGCCCCGACCGACATCCCCGAGCCCGGCTCGCTGGCGCTGCTGGGCCTGGGTGGCCTGGCGATGCTCCGCCGCCGACGCGCGTAAGTTTCTCCTCCTTCACGCTTCGTACGGCTGCCGCCGTGCGTGGCGTTTCCCCTCCCCACGTCACCACCTACCGAGGTACGTCCGATGAAGAACCGCCACGCCTTCACACTGATCGAGCTGCTCGTCGTGATCTCTATCATCGCCCTGCTCATCGCCATCCTGCTGCCCGCGCTGGGCGCGGCCCGGCGGTCGGCACGCGATATGCAGTGCATGAGCCAGCAGAAGAACATGGCCACCGGCTGGCATATTCAGGCCGCCGAGAACAAGGGCCAGGCCTTCTCCGCCAGCCAGGGCACCGTCGGTGTCAACTGGTCCATGACCCTCGTCAACGAGTTCCTCAACGACGAGATCGACATGATGCTCTGCCCCCGCGTCACGGGGACGCCGGTTAAGACCGACAACACCGGGTCGGCGGAGACCGGCAGCTACAACCGCCCTTGGGTCCTCGGCCAGGTAGCCATGAACGAGGCATACGCAAACCTCGGCGGCTTTAACGACCAGCTCTGGTATCGCGGCACCTACAGCTACAACAACTGGCTCGAAGGCCCGAACAGCTCTTATATCAATGGCAACCCGTCACAGGTCCCCAAGGCGATCTCGAGCATCGACGACGCTGTACCGACCTCCGACGTGCCGGTCTTCTCCGACGGCATCTGGTCCGCCAACGGCTGGGTGCAGGAGAACAACGTCATCCCGTCGGACTGGCAGATCGAGAACCCCGTACGCAACGCCTACAACAACGCGATCTCGCATGTCGCGCTGGACCGGCACAACAAGAAGATCAACCAGGCGTACATGGATGGGTCCGGCTCGGTCACCGAGATCGGCGACCTGCTGACCGACAACGTCTGGCACAAGCAGTGGGACGTCTCGCTGGTCAGCCCGTAAGTGTCGGCGTCTGGACCGGCCGAGCACTCCCGATGATAGACCGGAGGATTCGATATGCACCCGCGGTTGCTGTTCCCCGCGCTCTGCGCCACGCTGATGACCGCCTGCCTGGGCTGGGCGCCCATCGCTGACGCGGCACCCGCGCCCCTCACCGGCGACACCGATCGCGACGGCGACGTCGATGCGGACGACCTCTGGACCGTCATCGACGGCTTTGGGACCGGCCAGCAGCCGCCGGTGGGCCGTCGGGGCAACGTGGACCGCCGACGCCAGGCACTGCCCGGTGATATCGACGGCGACGGCGATATCGACATTGTCGACATCGACCTGGTCCTCCAATACTGGACCGGCCCCGCGCCCGAGCGGGTCGCGCAACCCAACATCGTCATGATCTATGTCGACGACATGGGCTACGGCGACGTCGGCGCGTTCGGGGCCGACGACATCCCGACCCCCAACCTCGACCGCATGGCCGACGAAGGCGTCGCGTTGGCCCACTGCTACAACTCGTCGTCGGCCTGCTCGACCTCCCGCGCGGCCCTGCTCACCGGCAGCTACCACTCCCGCGTCAGCATCCACACGGTCTTCTCGCCCAGCTCGAACAACGGGCTGAACCCCGACGAGGTCACGATCGCCGAGCTTCTCCAGGACGTCGGCTACGACACGGCGATGGTCGGCAAGTGGCACCTGGGCCACCCCGACTCCCTGATGCCTTACAACCAGGGATTCGACCGGTTCTACGGCATCCCGGTGTCCCACGACTACAAGACCGTGCCGGGCTTCAACAACCAGGTCCCGCTTTACGAGAAGCTGCCCGGCCAACCCGTGCAGGTCGTAGATACCATCCTTTGGAACGACACTGGCCCAAACGGCGAGGTCCGGCTGTACACCTCCCGGTTCACCGATGAGGCCGTCGACTTTATCGACACCGACCGCAAGGACCCGTTCTTCCTCTTTGTCGCGTACTGCATGCCGCACGTCGCGCTCGCGGTGACGTCCCCCTTCGACGGCGTCTCCGACCGCGGGCTGTACGGCGACGTGATGGCGGAGATCGACGCGGGGATCGGCGAGATCCTCCAGTCCCTGGAGGACCGCGGGATCGAAGGCGACACCGTCGTGGTCTTCGCGTCCGACAACGGGCCCTGGCTTAACTACGGCAACCACGCGGGCTCGCCCGGCCCGCTGCGCGAGGGCAAGCGGACCGTCTTCGACGGCGGGGTGCGGACCCCGTGCATCGTGTATTGGCCCGGGCAGGTCCCGGGCATGCCCTGCGATGTGCCTTGCACCGTGATGGACTTCTACGCAACGTTCGCGGCCTGGGCCGGGGCGACGGTCCCGACCGACCGCACGGTCGACGCGGTGGACCTGTCGCCTCTGCTGCTGCGGGACACCCTGGCCAGCGACTACGACGACGAGCGGCCGATCGCGCTGTACGCCTACTACGAGCGGTCGCTGCACGCCGTGCGGATGGGGAAATGGAAGCTGGTGTTCCCACACCAGTACCAGACCGTGGACAACGTGGGCAACAACGGCGCAGCCGGGTCGTACCGATGGGTCAGCACGCCGCTGGCGCTGTTCGACATGGAGAACGACCCGGGCGAGACGACCAACCTGGCCGGACAGTTCCCGGCCGTGGTCCAGCAGCTCACGGCCGCGGCAGACGTGTTCCGCGAGGACCTGGGTGACAACGCAACCAACACACCACCCAGCAACCAGGTCCGCCCGATCGGCACCGATGCGGGGCAGTAGCGCCGTGCAGTCAACGCCATCGCTTATCATCCGGCCTCACCCCAACGCAGACTTCCTATGCGAAACCGCCTGATCGCCTGCCTGTTCGTTCTTGCCGCCGCGATGCCTGGCCCGGCGCTGGGCCAAGCCGATACGGATGGCCGGCCGCTCAACGTCCTGTTTATCATCTCCGACGACCTCACGGCCGAGGCGTTGTCGTGCTACGGCAACACGGTCTCGCACACGCCCCGCATCGACGCGCTCGCCGAGCAGGGCACGCTGTTCACCCGCACCTACTGCCAGTACCCGGTGTGCGGCCCCTCCCGGGCGTCGCTGATGAACGGCTACTACCCGCACGCGACCCGTGTCTTCGGCTATACCTCAGGGCGCGAAGCGATCGGCGACCGCGCGACCTGGGCCGAGCACTTCCGCAACCACGGTTATCACACCGCGCGCGTCAGCAAGATCTTCCACATGGGCGTGCCCGGCGGGATCGAGCAGGGAGGCGACGGCGCGGATGACCCGCGCTCCTGGACCGAGCGGTTCAACAGCCAGGGCCCCGAGTGGCGTGCGCCCGGCGAGGGCGAACTCCTGCAGAACAACCCCAACCGCGACCGGCCGCAGCCGGGCGGCAACAACTTTGCCTACGTCATCGCTGAGGGCGACGACCTGGTGCACTCGGACGGCCGAACCGCCGCCAAGGCCTGCGAACTGCTCGAAACATACGCCGGAGACGGCCGTCCGTTCTTCCTCGGCGTCGGGTTTGTCCGCCCGCACGTCCCGTTCGTCGCGCCCGCCAAGTATTACGAGGCCTACCCGTTTGACGAGATGGTCCTGCCCGGCGGGACACAGGACTGGGCCGTCGTGCCCGATGACTGGGACGACATCCCCGCGGCCGGAATCAACTACTGCACGTCGCTGAACATGCAGATGGACCTGGATCAGCGGCGCAAGTCGATCGGCGCCTACTACGCCTCGGTCGCCTTCGTCGACGCGTTGGTGGGGCAGGTGCTTGACGCCTTGGAAGACAATGGCCTGGCCGACAATACCATCGTCATTTTTACCAGCGACCACGGCTTCCATCTCGGTGAGCACGACTTCTGGGCTAAGGTCAGCCTGCACGAGGAGTCCGCACGCGTCCCGCTGATTATCCGCCACCCCGGCAAGGCCCCGGCCGTGTGCGAGAGCTTCACGGAACTGCTGGACCTGTACCCGACCCTCGCCGAGGCGTGCGGCCTGAATGTGCCCGAGCGTCTACAGGGGCACAGCCTGCTGCCCATGCTCGACGATCCGTCGGCGAGTGTCCGCGATGCCGCGTTCTGCGTACATGTCTGGCGAGGCACCCACGGCTTCCTGCTCCGCGACGCCGAGTGGGCCTACATCCAGTACGCCGAGGACGCCAGCAAGGGCATCGAGCTTTACGACATGGTCAACGATCCGCGCCAGCTCACCAACCTCGCCGAAGACCCGGCCTATGCCGAGGTCGTCGCCACCTTCCGTCAGCGCCTGGCCGACAAGCTGTCTGAAGTGCGCAACAACGACCTGGGCGAGTAGCTAAACCGGGCAACCTGGATGCCCGAGGCAACCGTGACACAGTGATTCGGCTATCCCTCCGGGGTCCGTAGGCGGCTTCGCTGGCGAAATCCCTTGCCATGGCCCCGAGCGTGGGCTAGACTTCTCAATCACACCCACGCGGCTCTGATACTTTGAAGGAGTGAAGGGCACGAGGGAGAACCTCTTTTGTTGCCGAGTTTTTCCACGCTGTTCGGTGGTGCTGCGCCCGCGGCCCGTCACGATTCCCGCCTCCAACCCTTCGAACCGCTTGAGCCGCGGCTGCTTTTCACGGCCGTACCACTCATCACCGAGTTCCTGGCCTCCAACGACAACGTCCTTGACGACGAGGACGGTGATTCGTCGGACTGGCTCGAGATCTTCAACGCCGGAGACACCGTCCTCGACCTCGAGGGCTGGTACCTCACCGACGATGCGAACGAACTGGATCAGTGGGCGTTCCCGGCCGTGTCGATCGACCCGGGGCAGTTCCTCGTGGTCTTCGCGTCGAACAAGGACCGCGCGGACGCCGACGGGACCGAGCTGCACACCAACTTCGCGATCGGTGCCAGCGGCGAGTACCTCGCTTTGGTCGAGCCCGACGGCGTCACGGTTGCGCACGCCTATGCGCCCGAGTTCCCGCCACAATCGGAAGACGTGTCGTACGGGCTCTCAATGAGTGATGCCGTGACCACGCTGATCAGCGAGGGCGCGAACGCACGATACATCCGCCCGACCGGCAACGTTGCCGGCTGGCAGACGCCGGGCTTCAACGACAGTGGCTGGTTGCAGGGCCCAACGGGCATCGGCTATGAGAACTCACCCGCCGACTACGCCTCGCTGATCGAGACCCCGGTACCCACCGGCACGGGATCGGTCTACCTGCGGCAGACGTTCAACGTCACCGACCCTTCCGTGTTCGACACGCTGTCGCTGGGGCTGCGCTACGACGACGGTTTTGTCGCCTACCTCAATGGCGTGCTGGTGGCCGAGGCTTTTGCCCCGGCCAACCCGCAGTGGAACTCTTTCGCGGTCGGCGCGGAGGTCCATTCCGATGCCGAAGCCGCGGAGTTCGAGCCCTTCGACCTGACGCCGTTCCTGGACCTGCTCGTCGCGGGCGACAACGTGCTGGCGATCCAGGTCATGAACGACGACGGACAGAGCTCGGACCTGCTCATCGAGCCCCTGCTGACCGCGCGGACGATCACCGTCGACGTGGGTGTCCAGGCGTTCATGGTCATCCCGACGCCCGGCGCGACCAACACGTTTACCGGGCCGATCATCGAGTCGTTGACCAAGAACCCGCCCCAGCCAAACCAGAACCAGAACCTGATCATCGAGGCGTCGGTCGTCGAAAACGCCGGCAACGGGATCGCGCGGGTAGACCTGCACTACCGGATCAACTTTGACACCGAATTCTCGACCCAGGTCTTCGACAACGGCCTGGGCGCGGACGCGGTCGCCGGGGACGGCATCTACACCGGCGTCATCAGCAGTGCGCTCTATGGCGCGGGCGACATGGTCCGCTGGTACGTCACGGCCGAGGACCTGGGCGGCGAGATCTCCCGCGCGCCGTTCTTCGACGACCAGACCGGCAACGACCAGTCGTCCGAGTACTTCGGCACCGTCGTGACCGACGCATCGGTTACCACGCAGCTGCCGGTGTTTACGATCTTCGTCGAAGACCCCAACGCCGCACGTACCGACGCGGGCACACGCGCCTCGGTCTTCTACGACGGCGAATTCTACGACAACGTCTACATCCGTCGCCGCGGATTTACCACGGCCAACTGGACCAAGCGCAAGTTCAAGATCGACTTCAACAAGGGCGAGGACTTCCGGTACGCCGACGACATGCCCCGCGTCACCGAGATCAACCTGCAGTCGCACTTCTTCGAGGTCGGCGGATCGCCCAACACCTCGTACCTCCGGGAGGTCGCGGCCTTCGAGTTTATGCGTGAGGTCGGCGTCATCGCGTCCAACGCGTTCCACGTCCACATCGAGCAGAACGGCACGTTCTTCGGCCTCTACTCGATCGTCGAGCAGGTCGACGACGACTTCCTGGAACGCAACGGCCTCGACCCCGACGCCAGCCTCTACAAGGCGGCCGGCTCCAACTCGCAGGGCAACCTACGGCCCAACCCCAACGAGACGGGCTACAACATCGCCCAGCCGGACGACGGAACATTCGCCGAGCTGATCGACCTGACCAACGGCATCAACGCCAGCAACCCCAACCGGGACATCTACCTCTTTGACCATATCAACCTGCCGGCTCTGATCAATGAGATGGCGGCCCACGCCGTGATGCTCCACCACGACCGCCTGCCCAAAAACTACTACATGTATCTCGACCCCGAGACCCAGGAGTGGACACGCATCCCCTGGGACTTCGACATGCCTTTCGCCGTGGGGGACCTGATGAACCTCACCAACTACAACCACCCGCTGTACGGCGACAGCGACCACCCGCAGGATGTCGGCGGCGACACCTTCAATCACCTCTACGACGCGGTGCTGGACAACCCCGTCACCCGCGACATGTACCTCCGTCGGCTGCGCACGCTGATGGACACCTACCTCGATGTCTCCACCGGGTACTTCGAGAACCTGATCAACGGGCTCGCGTCGCAGATCATGGCCGACGCCATCGCCGACAACGCGCTCTGGGGCGGGGGGAACATCAACGACGGCCTCAACGAGATCCTCAACATCTCCCTGCCTACCCGTCGGAACCAGCTGTTCAACATCTACGGCCCGTCCGGCACCGGCCTGATCCCCTCCGCCCAGGCGTTTTTGCCGTTGCTGTCGATCGGGGCGATTGATTTTGCGCCGGCGGGGGACCAGGGTCGGGAGTACATCCAGATCATCAACCCCAACGCGTACGCGG
>JAUHZU010000003.1 GCA_030425705.1 Phycisphaerae bacterium | reverse complement strand
CCCACCGCCCCCCAGGACCAGCCCCAACCCAACGAACCACCCCAACCCAACCCCAGACGATTCAACGCACTCGCTCGGTAGCGGGCGCGGCGGGACGACAATATGCAGCAGTAGCAGCACTGGTTCGCGTCGTCATGAATGAGCGGGTCAACTTTTAGGCCCGAAGCAGCGCACCCGGAAGACAACCGGTGGGCGCTTTGAGGGAGGCGGAGTCACCGCGATCCGGATCAAGCGCGTTCGGACGGGTTTCGACAACTGGAGGACCCAGCGTGTCTGATGGTTGTCTCGCAGCCGACCCAGGAGGCGGGCGGCGTCATCGTACACGGCGATGTCCCGCACACAGTTCGGCATGACCCGCTCCGGATGCCCGACGAGCACCGACTCGAGCGGGTGGTCCGCGTCGGTGTCGAACGCGACCACGATACGCTGGATGTCCTGCCGCTGATGCCATGCGAGTTCGACCCAGGGGCGTGCGTCGCCCGGCTCGGCGACCCATGCGTTTGGCGAAGCGGTGGGCCGCTCGGGTCCGCCCATCACCTCATCCGGCCCGTAACACCGCAGCGGCGGATTGAACCGCATCGCGAGGTTCATGCCCGTGGGGCGACGCTCTGGGAGCCAGAACTCAAACCGCTCGATCCCCGACCCCTCGGGCGGGGCCTGCACGGAACTCTTCGACACGGCACGATTGCCTTGCTGCGCCAGTGCGAGAAGTCCGGTCGGCCTGGTTTCGGACAGGGCAACAGATACGCCCGGCGTCTCGGGTAGAACCAGCATCAGGAACTGATCCTGCTGAACGGAGACACCGAAGTCGAGCGTGATGGGCTGCGGAGCAATGTTGCCAACCGCTGACGAGCGGTGGTGCACAAGCGTAGCGGTCGCTTTCCCGGCGGCAGACTGTTTCTGGGTCCTGGAGGTGGTGACCTCGATCACACGGTCCGCGGCCGCTACAAGCGAGACCCTCTTTTCGCCTAGGACCACCTCGGGTGTGTGCAGCTCGGGAGTCATCGGTGCCATCAGCTTGACGTGCAAGTCCGTGGCCGAGTCCGCATCGGCATAGAGGGTGATCGCGGGGACTCGGCCGGCCCGGACCGGGAACATCTGCGCCCGGCTGCGGTCCAGTGCGGCGAACTGCCCGTTGCCAGGAAGGGTTGAGAGGGCATGGGTACTGCTCGCCGTGACCGTTGCCGACCGAGCCAGGTCGTCGGTGCCCCGGTCAGGCACGCCCGGCAGGTGTTGGCCGGTGCGTAGCAACGCGTCCTGGAGGTGGCGGGTACGGCCGGGCTCCAACAGATCACGCGGCAACAGACCCTCGCGCGTGCAGATCGCTGCCGCGATGGCGACGGCCTGTGCGTTATGCGCGCAGGTGCCCATGACCCGGGTAGACCCGAAAGCGATGTGGCTCGCGCTGATGATCCGCCCCGCCAGGAACAAGTTGCGGATGTTGCGGCTGTAGAGGCAGCGGTACGGGATCGGGTAGACGCCCTTGCTGTGCCACTGGGTGCACGGGGATTCAGCGGAGTATACGCCTTCGGAGGGATGGAGATCGATCGCCCACCCGCCGTAGCTGACCGTGTCTTCGTGCGGTCTGCGTTGCACGATGTCCTGCTGGGTCAGCATGTAGTCGCCCTCGAAGCGGCGGCTCTCGCGTTTGCCTGGGATCGTGCCGACCCACTCAAGCGCAAGGTTCCTGGCCTCGGGGAACCGCCCGGAGTTCTTGATGTGGTCCCACACCCCGTAGACGATCTTCCACAGTTCCCACTTGATCTCTTCGGTTTCGTGCACGGTATCGCGGAGCCCGCCGTACTCGATCCACCACAGTCGGCAGCCGTCGTTTTTTGTGTCGAAGCTGCGCCAGCGCGGGACCCGGCTGATGTCCTTGAGCGCGAAGCTGGGCGGGACGAAGGCCACCGGCTTACCCGTGTCCTTTGAGTAGAAGTACAGGGAATGCCCCAGCAGTTCCTGCCGCGGCTGTTCGGGGGCCAGTGCTTCGCCGAACTCGGCCCGGCCTTCCGCACCCATCCGGAAGGCGGCCCCGGCCATAAACCCAACCACACCGTCGCCGGACGCATCGCAGAATAGCGATGCCTTGACGCGATACATCGTCGAACTCTGGCCACAGAACGCGCGGACGGATTCGATCGTGTCTGCGTCTTGCTTGCTGACCTCGAAGACCGAGGTGTTCAGCAGCAGATGGATGTTCGGTTCCTCCCGGACCTTCTCCAGGAGGATCGTATCGAGAATGAGCGCGTTGCCCTCGGGGTTGCGGTACAGGTTCTCAACAAGCAGTTCATCGACGACACCGCCCTCCCGGGCCCAGCGGTTGTTGTTGCCCATGTGGCTGGTCGCGCCCAGGACCCACAGGCGGACCTCGCTGGACGCGTTACCCCCCAGGACCGGGCGGTCCTGGATCAGCACGACCCGTATCCCCTCGCGCGCCGCAGTGATCGCACAGCAGGTCCCGGCCAGCCCACCGCCGATGACAACGAGGTCGGCCTCGAGCGACTGGGTCCTGAGGTCGCGCGCGTGCTGGGGTGGGGAAACGATCACGCGCCCTCCACGGCCGCAGCCACAGCGACGCGCGTCCGCCGATACGCCCCCGCGGCGATGAGTGTGCCTGTGATGCCTAGCGCAAATGCAAACAGCGTGAGCAGGACGCGGTCCTTGGCGTTCACCAAGACCAGCGCAAACATCAGGAGCGCGCCCGCGAACAGAGACGCAGCCACGATGTATGCAGGCGAAGCGTCATATCCAGATAAGTCCGAGACTGCGGCCCGCGCCGGTCGGGTCTTGGCCTGCATCCGCGACCATCCCGGAGATTCGCCACGAGAAAGCAACGCCACCGCCAGGAGCACCGTGACCGGTAGAACAACGCCGATGACGATGTCCGGCGTCCGGCCGTATGCCGCGAGAGCATTCGGCATGACAAACTTCGCAGCCAAACCCGCCGCGATACAGGCCGTCGCGGTCAGCCACCACGCGGATTGGTGCAGCGATCGGCTCAGCAATCCCCACACGCTCGGGGCCAGCAGCGGGGCCACCAGCAGGCTGGTGATCGCGATGATCACCCGCTCCGCCCCGCCGAGCACCGGCACCGCAAGCGCGAAACAAATCAACCCGGCCCCCAGCACAAGACTCAGCGCCCGACCCGCCCAGAGCAGTTCCCGCCCGCTGCCCGCTCGTCTGACCCGTGCGTAGACATCCTCGGTCAGCACTCCGGCGAAAACATTGAGCTGCGAACTAACCATGCTCGCGGTGGCCGAGAACATCGCCGCCAGCATCAGCCCCAGCATGCCGACCGGCAGGACATAGGCGCAGGCATCGACGTAGGCCCGCTCCGCCAGGGCGGTGACCTCGGCCGGCGTCGCGTCGGCCGGGATCGGCTGGATCACCCGCCAGACCAGCGGCGGCGCGAGCCAGAGCAATGGGCTTACGAGGTACAGCACGCCGAACAGGTAGACCCCCTTCTTCGCGTCCGCCTCCGTCGGTACACAGAGGTACCGCTGCGCAAAGGCCCACTCGGCCCCCACCATGAAGAAGTGGATCGCGCACCAGCCCGCGAGGAAGAACCAGGTGAACTCCCCCGCCACCGGCATGAAGAACCCTGCCGGTGCCTTCGACACGAACCCGCCGAGCCCACCGGCTTCCATCAGGATCAGCGGCAGGATGAACAAGACCGAGAGGTTGAGCACGACAAACTGCAGCACGTCGGTCATGAGCACCGCCCAAAGTCCGCCGACCATCGTGTAGACCACGACGCACCCGCCAAAGAGCAGGACCGCCCACGTCAACGACAGGTTGCCGGTCGCGGGGTCCCGCAGTGGGTTGCATTCGGCCAGGGGCATCATCGCGATGAGCAGGACCGACAGCGCGTAGAGCGCAACCCCGACACCAGCCAGCCGGTAGACCATCATGGTCCAGGTGTAGAAATGAAGCGCCGCCTTGCCGAACCGGCGCTCGACGAACTCGGCCGGCGTGCGGATACCGAGTCTTTTCCAGCGTCCCGCCACAAACAGGCCGACCAGGATCGCGGCGACCCCGTACATCAGGTTGATCATCACCGCCACCATGCCGTAGCGGTACGCGATGCCGCCCCAGACCACGAAGGTCCCGGCCGAGAACATCGTCATGAACCCGCTCAAGCCCGACGCCCACCAGGGCGACCGGCCACCGGCAGCAAACAGGTCGCCGGTATCCCGTACCCGCACCGACAGCCCGACCCCGACGGCGAATACACCGAGGACATAGAACAACAGCACGATGTAATCAGTCGTCTGCATGGCCGGGGGTCAGTTGCCCTGCCTGTGGGCGGGGTGTTTGGTACCAAGACGGGAAACGAACCCCCCGGCCGGGGCTTGTCGCACTTCGTTAGGGCGTCGGAGCCAACCCCATGGCCGCTTATGGAATCTGTTGCTCAACTGGTAGTCGTGCCCGGGCCTGACGGCGAACACGACGGCCTGCGTTGTCTCTTCTACGCGGAACCGGACGGGCCGGCCCGTGGTCAGGTCCGTCACCTGCATCCGGGCCGGGTTCCACCCGCGGTGCCGCGCATGGATCGTGCTCTCAGCCGATCCCTCCATCTCGTAGTGCGTATAGGAGGACCCGCTCGGCGCAACGGGGTAGACCTTGCATTCCACCGTCTGCTCGTCGCGGCTGCGCAGCACCAGTATGCCCGCCCCACCCACAAACGCGGGGACCGCTTCGGGCCGCATCTCGTAGTCCTCGAGCGTGGCTGGCCCTTCGTGGACCTCGCCGGTGTTGAAGTCCATCCACTTGCCCGGCGGGAGGTAGATGTCCATGCGGTGGGTGCTTTGGTAGTGCTGATGGATCAGCGGTGTCGCGAGCAGGGACGGCCCGACCATCCACTGATACATCTGTTCGCCGGTGTTGGCCAGGTCATAGCCCCCCGCGTCGTCGGGGAACGCGATCGGCAGCGGGGTCATGGTGTGGGGGTAGCCGGTCGCGTGGCTCTCGACCGCGGCGCTGTAGAGGTATGGCCCCAGGGCGTGGTGGAACCAGACCAGGTTGTCCAGGGCAGTGAGTTCTCCCTCAGACCACGAGGCGTCGGGTGGCGGGCTGAAGGCCAGCCCGGCGGTCAGTGCACACATCCAGCCGTACCGGATCGAGCCGAGCCGGTTGCTGTTGAACTGGCCGAAGTTGACGGTGTCGGCGTAGGCGTTGGGCGCGGCGGCGGCGGCGTTCTGCAGCCAGTTGATGGGGATCCGGTTCCACATCTGGTTGATGTTGCTGTCGTTGATCCGCATCAGCGTGCCGGGCGAGGTAAACATGCCGTTGCGGGCCATGACCATCTCGCCGTTGCCGTCGTCGGGGTTGTCGGGGTCGGCATCCTCGGAGAGGTACACCATCGGGCCGTTGTAGAGATCGAACCTCGGCAGCACGGGATCGTTTCCCGAACCGTTGGTCTCCGCGATCATGGAATCTTCCTTGACCCCGTCGCAGAGCCAGAGGTTGTACTTCTCACCGTACCAGGCGACCGCCTCGGGGTTGTTGCCGTCGAGCATGCCCAGCGGCGCGGTATTGGGGAAGACCGTCGAGAAGCCCTCGAACCGGCTACCGTCGTTGTTGCGCAGGAGGTAGCCGCGCTCGATCGCCTCCGGGCTGAACGGGCCGGGCACGTAGCGGTTGCCGTCGGCCTGCAGGACGAAGTTGGTCCGCAGCCCGATGAGCCAGTGGATGTCGTGCTCGTGCATCCAGTCCACGAAGGCTTCGGGGTCGGGGTACTTCGTTTCGTGGAAGAACCCGAAGCTCGTCGTTGTGTGGCGGTTGAGGAAGCCCGGGTCCTCGTCCCAGAAGCCCGATCCCGTGACCGCCCATCGGATCGGGTACCCGCGTGCCTCGATGAACTGCGTGAGCGCCTGCTGGACCTGGGCGGTACTGGTGTTGAAGCGCAGCCAGTCCCACGTCTCCCAGCCCAGCTCAAAAAACCGGGCCTTGGGCGGCACGCCGGGGTACCCCTGCGCGTCGCGGGCGTCCCGGTAGGCCGCGTAGACCTCGCGCATCCCCCCCATGAAGTAGTAGACATCGACGCCCGCGACCTGGTTGCCCAAGCCGCCGCCGGAACGCATGAAGTACCGGCCCGCGCGGTTGCCCACGCTCGTCACGCCGGGGTAGAACAACGCGCCCGCGAACCGGTGGCTCGGAAACACCATGAAGGTCGAGAGGAACCGGTACACGTGGCCGTTGTTGGCCATGTCCCGGACATCGTGGCCGTGCAGGTTGGTGGAACCGAGGGTCCCCGCACCGTCGGCCAGCCCGTAGGACGGACCCATCTCATCGAGCAGGAGCGTGACCTGGGAGCCCGGCGTTTCGGGCACCACCCGGAAGCAAAGGGCGTGGTCTTCCGCGATCAGCGTCACGTCCGCGTGCTCCCCATCCGCCGAGACCACACGGATCACATCGTTACCGTCCGCATCCTGGCCGACCTGCAGGATGGCGGTCACCGGGCTGTTGTCGGCACCCAGTTGCATCCCGACACTGGCGTGTGGTGCGATGACGCGTTCCGCCACACCGTCGACGTGGTGCATCACGAACCCGAAACGGAAGCCCTCGCTCTGGATCGTCAGCGTGTAGTTCGGGGTCTGCAATTCGTAGCGGCCCGACTGGGCATCCCAGTCGCCCCGTGCCGAGAGCGTCGGCAGGCCGCCCAGCAAGGTACACAGCAGGAACCGGAAGAACCAAGAAACCGCCGTGATTCCGCCTGTGCGCGTTGAGCTATCGAGTTGATCCTTCATCCATCGGGTCCTGAGGTGAATCCGAGGTGCGTCATACCAGCACCCTTGAGTCTAATCCGGCTGAGCCGGAATTGTTACCAATACATCCGTGAACTGGCGTAGAAAACACGGGCTTCCATCTCACTCTCCGGCCGGTACTCGGTGCTGCCGTCCTGCCGGGTGACGTGCGTGCCGTGAACACTGAAGTCGTCCTTGCTCAGGTGATTGGCCCCGGGGACGATGACGCCTTCCAGGTTGTAGTTGATAAACGTCCCGGTGCCCCCGAAGTCCCGCGTCAGGTCGGCCCACATGACATCGAAGACCGCGGCGTCGCCCTGCTTGCGGGCGAAGTACTGCGCGCCCGGATCCTGCGCGAGCGCGTCGGCGAGGGGGGACAGCCCGGTATCGAAGCCGGCCCGGAACTCTGTGTCGTCGTTCACCCAATCGCCGGCCAGGTACATCCGCCCGATCACGGCCGCGCCCGCGGTCTGCGGGTCGCCGGTGCTGCGGTAGTAGAAGTCGTCGCGGTTCCAGTAGTCGTTGCGGCTGTAGTAGAAGTTCTCCCGGACCGCGCCGTACTCTTCAAAGACCTCACGCCACTCGACAAAGATCCAGTACGGGTTGGTGAACCCCAAGTCGGTGATCGGCGTTGTCAGGTCCAGGCGGGTGTGCATCCGCGGCAGGCGGTCTTTGTCGTCGATCGCGTAGGCGAGCGAGATCTGCCCGAGGGACCGGTTGGCCGCGGCACACTCCGCCTCGGCGGCGACCCGCTTGGCGGAGGCGAGCGCGGGGAGCAGGATCGCGATCAACAGCGCGATGACCGAGACCACAACTAGCAGTTCGATCAGCGTGAAGGCACGTCGAGACGATTGGCGGCGTGGTGAAGACTCCATCAGAAGGGCTCCGGTCTGGCTGCGACAGGTGTCGGCCACACGGTGCCGACAAGAAGACGCCCGGGCGCGTTAGCCGCCGGGGCGCGAAGGAGGGCCCCAGATCACCGGCGTCGGCGGATCAGCGCCAAGCCACCCAGACCGAGCAGCGCCAGCGAGCCGGGCTCGGGCACCACACCATTGATCGTGAGCGAGGGCGCAATATCGTCTTCGGGTGTGCCGTTCTCGATCACACCACCCACCGCGAAGAAGTTGCGTGCCCCGGAGTTCTGTGCCGCCGCGACCGCGTCGGGGGCCTCGAGCCCCAGCGTCAGCGTGCCGCCCAGACTGTTCTGGATATAGGTCAGCCCGGCGGCGTTGAACGTGATGTCCATCTGCGTGCCGGCGGTGATCGTGTCGATATCGAAAACTGCAGTGCCGATTACCGCGCCGTACAGTCCGCTGACATTGGTGTAGTCGGCGGGTGTCGTGCCGTCACTCAGCACCGCGTTGTTCCCCGCGGACTCGCCGAAGCCGGTAATCGTGTCTGACATCGCAACGATATTCAGCGCGATCGGACCCAGGTCGTTCACCCCGCCGTTGGCGTCGAAGGTGGTTGCGCCCTGGCTCCACAGCGAAAGCGTTGCGCCGGTCACGGTGCCGCTCAGCCCGCTCATGTCGTAGGACAGGTAGCCACGGAAGTCGTTGGCCGCGGTCGACGCGCCGCCCATGAAGAAGGTTTCTGGCCCCGCCAGGCGAGTTGGCTGATCGTTACGTACCCAGCCCGCACCGACCACGCCGACCTGGTTCGCCTCGTCCGGGTCGCCGCCGCTGCCCAGCACCACGTCCGCGGACGCGGGTGCCACGCCCGACATACCGGCAACCAGGGCGAAACCACCGGCCAGGACCATCGTCTTGCTCATCGTCATCGTGAATCCTCCAAAGGATGTGAGTGAATGCCCGCTGAATCTGCATGGGCGGTAAACGTTGTGTGGGTGATCCGGAAGCTGCCTTGCGTGTCGGCTCATGGGTACGAAGTATGCGAGGCGGGGCCGGCCATCACAAGATGCGTTTGCGTCTAATTTCTATTGATATGCGACAATACCGATCTCCCGTGATAGAGTGTGTGCGATGAAACCCCACCGCAGACAGGGCACCCGCCAGACCACCCCCGCCGAGGCGGACGCGCCGAGCGTGGCGGTGTTGGTCGAGACGTCTTCCGGGTGGGGCCGACGGATGATCCGCGGGATCACCGGCTACACCCGCAAGCACGGGCCGTGGCACCTGTGGGCGGAAGCGCGGGGCCGCAGCGAGCACCTCACGCTGCCGCCGGACTGGTCGGGCGACGGGGTGATCGCACGCATCAGTTCCGCACGCATGGCCGCGGCGCTCGACCGGCTGGGTGTGCCGGTCGTGAACGTTTCGGCGATCCCGCTGGATGGATACAGCTACCCGACCGTGACCAGCGACTACCCCGCGACCGGCGCGCTGGCCGCGGCACACTTCATCGACCGTGGCTTCCGACACTTCGCCTACGTCGGGGGGCCGCAGCGCTACCCCTACATCCATGAGCACATGACCGTTGTCCGTGAGGCGATCACCCGCGCCAACCCCGACTCCACCTTTAGCGCCTTTGATTACCGCTACCCCAGCGTCTCGAACCGCGGATGGGCCGGGCAGAACCAGCGGCTCGCCGCGTGGCTGGACCGCCTGCCGCGCCCGCTGGCGGTCATCAGCTGGGCGACCGCGCCGGCGATCCACGTGCTGGACCTCTGCCGGCACGCCGGGCTCGCCGTCCCTGATGACGTCGCGGTGCTGGCCAGCGACGACGACGAGCTGCTGTGCGAAGCAACAAGCCCCCCGCTGTCCGGCCTCATCGTCGCGTCGCGACAGATCGGTTACCGCGCGGCCGAGCGGCTCGATGCCCTGATGCGTGGCGGAGAAGACGATGGAGAGATCGAACACTTCGCGCCGATCGAAATCATCACGCGCGGCTCGACCGAGACCTTCGCGATCGAGGACCGGGAGCTGCTCAAGGCCGTCATCTTCATGCGGCAGAACGCCTATGGTCCCTTGACGATCCAGGAGGTCGCGGACGCCGTCCCCATGACCCGCCGGTCGCTGGAACGCAAGTTCCAACAGAGCTACGGCCGGTCCCCGCTGGCGGAACTGCACCGGTTGCGTTTAGCGCGTGCCAAGCAACTGCTCGTCCAGACGGACCGCCCGATCGCGGGCGTCGCGGAGGCCAGCGGCTTCGGCACGCCCGAGTACCTCGCCACACGCTTCCGCAAGGAACTGGGCACCACCCCCCTGCGCTACCGGTCCATCACACGTGGGCGGTAACCCCGTCATAGAACCACCGCCGCCGTCCTGTGGCCCACCGCCTGTGCCGCCGGCTGGGTATCCTGTGGGGTCAGATCTGGCGCAGGCCTCGCGTGTTGCAGGGCCCAATCCAGTCTGTGTCTTAAGGCCCGCCGATCACGTGGACGCCAAACAAACGCAACCCGAGGTCCTGCCGCTGGACATCCTCCCGCAGCCGGATGACGAGACCTGTGGCCCAACCTGCCTGCACGCGGTCTACCGCTACTGGGGCGAGGGGCTGGCGCTACAAGAGGTCGTTTCGTCGACCTATTCGCTTCGGGTCGCGGACGCGGGTCGGGGCACCCTCGCGGTGATGCTGGGGATCGACGCGCTCCGCCGGGGATACTACGCCGCGCTCTATACATTCAACCTCCGGGTGTTCGACCCGAGCTGGTTTGATGCGCAAGGCACGGCGAGGCCTGAAGCCCTCTCCGAGAAACTGCGTGCCCAGGCCGCGTTCAAGGGCAAGAGCGACCCGAAGTTCCGCGTCGCTTCCGACTCGTACCTGGAGTTCCTGCGACTGGGCGGGACGGTGCGGTACCGCGGGCTCACCAGCCGACTCATCTCCGGGTTCATCCGTGACGGCCTGCCGGTGCTGACGGGCCTGAGCGCGACCTACCTGTACCGGTGCGCCCGCGAATTTGGTCCAGACGATGACTACGACGATGTCCGGGGCGAGCCGGCCGGCCATTTTGTCGTCCTGCATGGCTACAGCCCTGGTAGCCGACGGGTGACCGTGGCCGATCCGCTGCACAACAACCCGGGGTTTGTCCGACAAAACTACACGATCCCGATGAGCCGGCTCGTGCCCGCCATCATGCTCGGTGTCCTGACCTATGACGCGAACCTCCTCGTGATCCAACCCGCGAAGCACCGGACCCCCGGGCAGGTGACCCCTTGAAGCCACTCCTTGTCGTCGATGCCCCCAAGCGTTGGCCGCTCGACATCCCGGGCACCGAACTGGTGTCGTCCTACGCGTACCTGTCAGACCCGGCGTACGCCGGCGAACCCGGGCGGAAGGTGTTTAACCTCTGCCGGTCCTACAAGTACCAGGCGGCGGGCTACTACGTCTCGCTGCTCGCCGAGGCGCGCGGCCATCGGCCGCTGCCGTCGATCATGGCGATCCAGGACCTCCGGCTGACACCGGTGATCGAGATCGTGTCCCAAGACCTTGATGAACTGATCCAGTCCAACCTCAAGCGGATCAAGGCCGACGAGTTCACCCTGAGCATCTACTTCGGCCGCAACCTCGCGGAGAGCCACAACCGTCTGGCGCTCGCGCTGTTCAACGCCTTCCCGGCGCCGCTGCTGCGGGCGCGGTTCCGCCGGGGCAAGGCCTGGCAGCTCCAGGCGCTGCGTGTGATCGGCCTGGGCGAGGTGCCGGACCGCCACCGCGCCTTTGTTGTCGAGCAGGCGGAGCGCTACCTCCGCCGTGCGCCGCGCAAGAGCAAGGCCGCGCCGCCGACGCGGCACCACCTGGCCATCCTCCACGACCCGGACGACCCCCTGCCGCCGTCCAGCCCGAAGACCCTCAAGCGCATCATCGAGGTCGGCGAATCGCTCGGCATCGCCTGCGAGCTGATCCAGAAAGACGCCTACGGCCGGATCGCCGAGTACGACGCGCTGCTCATCCGCGAGACCACCGCGGTCAACCACCACACCTACCGGTTTGCGCGACGCGCCCAGGCCGAGGGCATCGTGGTCGTCGATGACCCGCTCTCGATCGTGCGCTGCACCAACAAGGTCCTCCTGGCCGAGACGATGGCCCGTCACCGGCTGCCCACGCCCAAGACGCTGATCCTGTCGAAAGACAACGCCCTGGAGGGTCTGCGGTCGCTGGGCTTCCCGTGCGTGCTCAAGCGGCCCGACAGTGCGTTCTCCAGCGGCGTTGCACGCTGTGATAACGAGGCCGAGGCCGAGGCGATGCTGAGCCTGTTCTTTGAGCAGAGCGACCTGCTCGTCGCCCAGGCCTATGTCCCGACCGATTTCGACTGGCGGATCGGGGTGCTGGGCGGCGAACCGATCTTCGCCTGCCGATACGGGATGGCGCCCGACCACTGGCAGATCGTCAAACGCGATGGCGACGGCATCCACGAAGGCGACAGCGAAACCCTGCGTGTCGAGGACGCGCCCGAAGACGTGGTCCGGCTCGGCGTCCGCGCCGCCAACCTGATGGGCGACGGGCTCTACGGCGTCGACCTCAAGGTGGTCCACGGCAAACCCGTCGTCATCGAGGTCAACGACAACCCCAATCTCGACATGGGTGTCGAAGACGCCGCCATCGGCGATGCGCTGTACGTTCGACTGATGAACTACTTCCTGTCCAAGCTCCAGCCATGACCGATCCCCTGCCCGAGCCGTGGTCGTTCCCATTGCGTCTGTTCGATGCCTTCGGCATCGAGATGGAGTACATGATCGTGGACCGGCAGACGCTCGACGTCATGCCGATCTGCGACGACCTGTTCCGCGCGGCGGCCGGGTCGGCCGTGTCCGAGTTCGAGGCCGACGGGCCCGACGGGCCCGACGGGCCGATCGCGTGGTCGAACGAGCTGGCGCTGCATGTGGTCGAGCTGAAGACCAGCCGGCCCGCACACGGGCTTGATGGGCTCGAGACGGAATTCCAACGCAACGTCCGCCGTGTGAACCAACTGCTTGAACCGATGGGGGCGCGGCTGCTGCCCACCGCGATGCACCCGTGGATGGACCCGGACCGCGAGACCCGGCTCTGGACCCACGAGTACAACGAGGTCTACCGGGCCTACGACCGCATCTTCGGCTGTCGTGGGCACGGCTGGGGCAACCTGCAGAGCACGCACATCAACCTGCCGTTCGGCGATGAGGGAGAGTTCGGCCGGCTCTATGCGGCGTTGCGGCTGATCCTCCCGCTGCTGCCGTGCCTCGCCGCCAGCTCACCGATCATCGCGGGTGGTTGGTCGCCGATGCGGTGCAACCGCATGGAGGTCTACCGGAACAACGCACGGCGGGTGCCGCTGATGGCCGGCCTGGTCGTCCCCGAGCCGGTCTTTACCAGGCGAGGGTTCGAGCAGGAGGTCCTGGGCAAGCTCTATGACCAGCTCCGCCCCCTCGACCCCGAGGGCATCCTCCAGCACGAGTTCGCGAACGCCCGCGGCGCGATGGCCCGGTTCGACCGCGGCGCGATCGAGATCCGTGTGTTGGACATCCAGGAGTGCCCGATGGCCGACCTCGCTATCGCAGCATTGATCACCGAGGTCGTGCGCGCGGTCACCGCGGAACACTGGTGCAGCTACGCTGAGCAGCAGCAGGTCGAGACCGAGGCCCTGCACGCCGTCCTGCTCGATACCATCCGCGACGCGGAGCACACGCGCATCCACAACCGCGAGTTGCTGAGTGCTTTCGGCATCTCTTCGGGCCCGGTCTGGGCCGCGGACCTCTGGTCCAAGCTGTATAGCGAACTGATGCCCGGCCACCCGGTCTGGTCACCGACGCTGGAACGGATGCTCGACCGCGGCACCCTCGCCAGCGCGATCGGTCGGCGCTTCTCCGCCCCCCCTTCGCCCGCGGCGCTGCTCGACGTCTATCGCGAGCTCGCCGATTGCCTGGACCGTGGCGTCTTGTTTGCTGGTTAGCCCCTGCGCCGGTTTCGCAGCACACGCACAGGCTATGACCGAATCCGCATTGGCGTGAGATGTGTTTCTAAGTGCCATCGAGGCATATGCTTATGGAACCATCGCCCATAACCTCACTTTTTCTGTCTATCCCTGTATAGAAACCTCACCCCTGCGCAGGTGCATATAGAAGGAGCCGCTCTTGGCCGTCACGACCGAATCCATCATCCGACTGACCATGCGGGAGCGGGCCCGGCTGCTCGCGTATGCCATGGTCATCCTGCGGGACGAGCACGCCGCGGAAGACATTTTCCAGGACATCACGGTCGCGGCGATCGCGAAGGCCGACGAGATCCAGAGCGAAGCCCACCTCATGGGCTGGCTCCGCCGCGCCTGCCGGTTCCGTGCGCTGGAGCTCAGCCGAAACCGCCGCAACCACGCCTGTCTGCTGGACGCGGACGTGCTTGACGCGCTCGAGCCGCACTGGGTGCAGCAGGAGTCCACCGGGCCGGCGGATGAGGTGCTTGCCGCGCTCCGTGCCTGCGTCAAGATGCTCAGCCCCGGGGCGCAGCAACTGGTCAAGCACCGTTATGTCGACGGGCTGACCGGCCAACGGCTTGCCGAAAAGCTCGGCCGAAAGCTGAACACGACCTACATCGCTGTGTCGCGCGTCCACAAGGCGCTGCACCGGTGCATCCAGCAACGCCGCCAGGCGGCTTCACACCGGCTGCCGGGGGGAGGGCCGTCCGATGCCTGAGCCGCAAGACACAATGACACCCGAACAGCGGAGCCGGCTGCTCTTGCTGATCTTCCGCTACCTGGACAACCTGCTGGACGACGCGGAGGTCGTGGAGTTCAACGCGCTGCTCCGCGAGCACGCGGAGGCGCGAACCCTCTTCGCCGCCTACAGCCAGGAACGATTCGTGCTGCGGGACCTGCTCCAATCCAGCCACGAAGAGGTGGATGCCGAGTCGATCCTCGACGAGCTCGCGCAGATCGAGGAGCAGGCGGGCGAGGTCGACCTGATCGATCTCAGCGATGAGTTCAAGCGTCGCCAGCGCATGCAACTCCGGGATCGACAGGCCGAGGCAAGGCGGATGGCCGCTCTCGCCGGGCAACAAAACGACCACCCCGGCTGGCCGAAGACGGCCGCCTGGCTTGGGCTCGCGGCGGCGGTCCTGCTGATCGCTTGGATCGGGTGGGGCCATGGCGGGACGCCCCCCACCCAAACACCCGGGCCGGTCGTTCAGCAGGACGATCCGACGCCCCGGCCCAGCGTCACGTCGGCCCCGGCTCGGCTGCTGGCATCGCGGCAGGCCCAGTGGCTGGGCGACCACCACCCCGAACTGACCGGGTCGATGTCGCCAGGGGTCTACAAGCTGAGCAACGGGCACGCGCAGATCGCGATGGCCGACGGCACGCGGCTGATCGTGCGCGGGCCCGCCGAGTTCCGGATCGACTCGGCGTCGCGTGTGACGCTGGTCCGCGGCGCGCTCTCGGCCGAGGTGCCCGAGGTATCCGGTGAAGGCTTCTCGCTGGAGACCCCGGCCGGCCTGCTCTCGGGCCGGGGGGCGGCCTTCGGGATCGATGCCGGCGACGGCCGATCGGTGGACCTGCTGGTGATGGCGGGGCAGCTCCAGGCCAGCCTGATGAACGGCCGATCGGTCAACACCCTCTCCGCCGGCGAAGCGGGACGGATCCTGTCCGGTCAGAGCCGGCTTGAACCGATACCGATCCCTCGTGAGCGATTTGCTCAAAGCTGGGAGCAGGCCGTCCGTGCGGTCGAGGTGGAGGGCGACCTGACCTACCTCTACGAGACGCCCCGCTCGCTGCGGCAAGGCGCGATCGAGTCGGACGGCAGGTTCTACCTGCTCCCCGAATCACGCGGGATCGAACTGGAGCAAGCCCTGGTCTGTGACGTGGCCGAGCCCGGCCTGCACGACCGGTTCTTCCCACAAGGCGGCAACCTGCCGACCCTCTCGGCCGGTCAGGTGGTCGATTCGTACCTGCTGCACTACGACCGGGTCGGCGTGCCCATGGAGCTTGCGGGTGTGCGTGGCGTGATCCACTTCGACCGCCCGGTCGTGGGCATTATCACGGACGACCGCCGACTCACGGCGAGCGACCGCCTCTTCCGGCACAGCCGTGTGCTGTATCCCGACCCCTCGGACCTGACTCGTGGATTGGAGGGGCGTGAACACGGTGGGCTGAACGAGTTGCAAGACGCGATCGAGTTGAGCCCCGACCGCAAGACCCTCACGATCCGCCTGGAGACCTCGACCGGTCTCGACCAGCTGCGCATCCTTGTCGCCGCCGACCCGGGCGGATGAACCTACTCAACTGATATGGCGGGTGATGTTGCCCTGCCCTTTTTTCAACTCTACGGAGGAATGCCCCATGAATCTCTCAACGACTTCTCTGATGCTCGCGGCGGCCTGCCTGGCCGCGGGGAGCACCCACGCCGCCTCGATCCTGTCTTCGGATTTCGACGCCCACGGCTCAACCGACGGCGCAACGTCCTTTACCGGCATCTCCTGGAGCACCAACGGTGTGTCGGACCCCGGCAGCACAATCGCCCTGTCGACAGGTGCAACCGTCCAGCAGGACGGCGCGACCCAGAACGCGGACCGCCTCTCAGTCGCCCGCAACATCGACACCGCCGGCCCCTGGACCATCGACATCACCTTCATGGCAACCGCCGACGGGGTGACCCTCGAAGACCTGACGTTCGACTACCAGTTCACCAGCGGCGGCGGGGTCAATCAGGTCGCAGCGCACCCCGACAGCGGCATCTTTGATGTCTCGATCCTCGACGGTTCCCTCGCGACCCTCTCGACCGTTCAGATCGGTCCGCTGGGCACCGCAGACGTAGCCAGCAACATCGGTACCGGGATCGTCGCGGACTTCGCCGACGTCGCGCTGACCAACGGCAGCACCTACACCCTCCGCTTCACGGCGAGCAGCAACGCAAGCTCCGGCAACAACGTCGCCGTCGACAACTTCTCGCTCAACGGCACCGTGCCCGAGCCCGGCTCGCTGGCCCTGCTTGGGCTGGGTGGCCTGGCGATGCTCCGCCGCCGGCGTGGCTAAACAACCCTCCTTCACCTCGGGGCGTAGCGATACGCCGCGGGGCTTTCTCGGCCATGCGTGGTTGGCCGACCCCTCCACTCCCCCACCGCCGCACCCCACGGAGTCTGTAATGCAACGCCGTAACGCCTTTACCCTCATCGAACTGCTCGTGGTCATCTCGATCATCGCGCTGCTGATCGCAATCCTGCTGCCCGCCCTCGGCGCCGCACGCAAGGCCGCACGCCAGCAGCAGAACACCGTCAACCTCCGCACGCTCCACCAGGCCGCGCTGATCCACGGCCAGGACAACAAGACCTGGTACCCCGGCTACGACAGCAAGGGCGCGGTCAAGCACCGCGATGAGATCAACGGCAGCTACGGCAGCGGCATCGTCTTCACCGCCGCGCCCGGCCACAACGGCAGCTATGTCGTCCCCCGCTACATCGAGATGATGGCCAGCGGCATCCTCACCGAAGACCACATCTTCAGCCCCGGCGAGAACGGCGAAGGCAAGGCGGTCTGGAGCCCGGCCGGCGGCGACCCCAACCTGCGGCACATCAACATCTCGTACGCCGTGCTCGACCTGGGTGGGAGCATCAGCGTGTCAGACCAGGTCCTGGGCAACAGCGCCGCACAGGCCTGGCGCGACGACGTCAGCAGCCAGACGCCGGTCTTCAGCGACCGCAACGCCGCGGTCAGCTCCGGCGAATCGTTCAGCATCTGGAACGCCGATCAATGGGAAGGCGGCGTCGTCTACAACGACGGCCACGCCGAGTTCCGCAAGGACACCGTCGTCGAGACCACCCGGCTCGGCAACACCTCGATCCAGGACGACGAGCTCTTCGACTTCGCGAACGCTGGTATCAACGGCGGCGAGGCGCGCGGCGAACATGTCCGCATGATCAAGCGCAACGCGAACGAGACCGTCGGCTTCGAGTACTAAGCCCAAGAAGCCCGTAGCGATACCCCAGGCACAGCCGGCGGTGGCATACTTCTTGCCCACGGCTGTGCCACGCCCGCCCGAAAGAAAGGACGACGTGTGAAACGTCTTGCCTCCACGTGCCTGCACACCACCGCCGCGCTCCTCGCCGCCCTCGTCCCCGCAACCGTGCAGGCGGACGCCGGGCCAAGCACCCCGCCCAATATCGTCCACATCTTTGTCGATGACCTGGGCTTCGGCAGCGTCGGGTTCAACGGCCAGCAGCTCATCCAGACGCCGCACCTCGACGCACTGGCGGCGGGCGGGATGAACTTCACCAACGCCTACGCCGCGCCCGTCTGCGCGCCGAGCCGGGCCATGCTGCTCTCGGGGTTTCACAACGGGCACACCCGTATCGACCGAAACCAGGACATCAACGGCGATGTCTTCGCCGACGACGACGTCACCACCGCCGACCTCCTGCTCCAGGCGGGCTACCACACCTCCCTGTTCGGCAAGCACGGCTTCGGCGGGACCGGCGGCAACAACCCCCAGTCCGACGGCGAGGGCACCAACCCGCAGGTCGATGGCCACCACTCCGTCCCCAGCCGGCTCGGGTTCGAGACGTTCTACGGCTACCTCGACCACAGCCGCGCCCACAACTACTTCCCCTCCAGCCTGTGGGAGAGCAACCAGCTCGATGTCGACCCGACCGAGGCGTATACCGGTAACACGGTGAACGACCCGCACGTGGCCTTCGCGCACCAGCTCATCACCGACCACGCGACAGACTACCTCGCCCAGCACGCGCTGGCGCAGCAGGCCGGTTCGGGTTCGCCGTTCTACAGCCAGATCAACTTCACCATCCCCCACGCCAACGTCAACGACGTCTCCTTCATCGGGAGCAACCGGTACGAGGGGCTGGGCTGGACCCAGCACCAGATGAACTACGCCGAGCTGGTCTCGCGCATGGACGACAGCATCGGCGCGATCATGGACACCCTCCGCGACCCCAACGGCGACGGGGACACCAGCGACTCGGTGCTCGGCAACACGCTGATCCTCTTCACCTCCGACAACGGGCCGACACAGCAGAGCACCAACCTCGCGACGATCAACTTCTTCGACGCGGCAGGCGGTTACCGCGGCACGAAACGCGACCTCTACGAGGGCGGGATCCACGTCCCCGCCGTGGCCTACTGGGAGGGCACGATCGCGGCCGGCTCGACCAGCGACCGCTACACCGACCTGGCCGACTTCCTGCCCACCGCGGCCGCGCTCGCGGGCATCGACGCGCCTGTCGGCGTGGACGGCGTCTCCCTCGCGCCGATGCTCACCGGCGAGGGCATCCAGCGCCAACGCGATTACCTCATCTTCGAGCACCACGAGGGCGGGGGCGAGCAATCCAACTCCCAACGGTCGATCTGGGCTATCGTCCACAGCAACGGCTACAAGCTGATCCGGCACCACAACGGCAGCGACGAGCTGTTCAACCTCAACGATGACCCCGGCGAGGCCAGCCCGCTCAATCTCGCGGTTGGCGGCAACCAGGCCGTCTACGACCAGCTCCTCGCGATCGCACTGGCCGAGGGGGTCGAGTCCGACCTTGATAACACTAACGCCTATGTCGTGTCCTACCGAAACTGGACCGGCAACGCCGGCACGGGTCTGCTCTCGGATGCAGGCAACTGGTCGGGCAGCGGCGCACCGGCAGGAACCTGGTCAGCCGTCATCGACAACACGACCGCGCAGGTTCGGTCGGCCAACGTCATCGGCAATGTGACGACGCTCGGGCTTGAGGTCCGTGGATCGGGCGCGACCCGGACGGTAACCGTTACCCAAGGCGCGACCCTGACCGGCCGCAACGAGGTCCGCATCGGACAGGGCGGGCACATCCACCTCGATGGCGGCACGCTCGAGACGGTGCGCTGGGTCGATGTCTACCAGGGCGGCGAGCTGACCGGCGACGGCGACGTCACGGGCGACGTGTATGCCATGGGCCGTGTCGCACCGGGACGGGGTGATGCGGTCGCGCAGACCAGGCCGCAGGGCGTCGATACCGGCGTGGTGACGGCCGTGACCTTCGACTTCACCGGCATCCAGGACGACACGCCGCTGCAGGCAACCAGCGAGCAGAGCGAGTACCTGCTGCTCGCGCCGGGCCTCTCGTACGGTGCGGGCATCTCACCCCGTAACAGCGCAGACGCCGGCAACGAGTTCAACATGCGCGGCTTCACTGCCGACTCGCTCGCCCAAGCCATCACGGCCGACGACTACGTCGGCTACACCCTCGCGCCCGTCAGCGGGATCGAGGCCGCGCTGGACACGGCCACGTTCAATATCTGGCGTAATGGAACCAACGCGGCGACCGATTACGCGATCCTGACTTCGGCCGACGGATTCAACGCGGGCGAAGCGCTCACAACCCTCCAGGCCACTGACGCGGGCAGCAACAACAGCCACCTCGTGCAGGGGCAGTCCTCGGGCGCGTGGAGCAGCGACCCCGTCGAGGTCCGGCTTTACGGATGGAACGCCAACGGCGACGGCAACACCCACCTCAACGCCGTCTCACTCACCGCGAGCTTCCGCTCTGCGCCCGGCGCGACGATCAGCGCTCAAGGCATCCTCACCATTGCGGGCGACTACTTCCAGCTCGGCTCGGCCACGCTCGCCATCGATCTGGCCGGCGACGACAACAGTAGTCCAAACGCGCCTGAATACGACCAACTCGTCGTGACGCAGGATGTGTACCTGGATGGCACGCTCGAAGTCCTACTCGCCGAGGGCTACACGCCTGATGCAGGGACGTCGTTCCAGATCATCCAGGCCGGAGCTATCAGCGGCGCGTTCGCGACCGTCGTGTTGCCCGATCTCGGCAACGGCACCTACTGGGACCTGTCCGACTTGGATCGGGACGGCCGGCTCCGCGTGACCAGCGAGCTGCGTGGCGACCTGAACGGCGACGGCTTCATCGGCATCGCCGACCTGGACATCCTCCTCGCGCATTGGGGCCAGGCCTCCGCCACGGGCGATGTCAACGGCGACGGCCTGGTTGCCGACGAAGACCTCCACATCGTCCGCACCAACTGGGGCTTGGGCACAGACCCCGGATCGGTCGTGCCCGAGCCCGGTACCCTTGCGGGGATCCAGGCGGGTGCCCTGCTGCTCGGATTCCGCCGATCGCGCCACTGACTCTGCATCGCCATCGTTGAGGCGCAACCCGCATGCCTTTCGGATGGTCATGCGATCTGCAGTCCAATCAGCTTCCGCATGCTGGACATGCGAGCGGGAGCCGCGGCCTTTGCCGTGATAGGTTGACCTTCACCGTTTGGCGCCCTGACATCACCAAACCCCATCGACGTTGAGCGCTATAAGGTCGTTGGGTATGCCATGTCTCAGGTTCTGGATATGCCTGGCGCCTATCCAGAACCTGTCATGGATGCGGGTGCCGCACGCCAGAGCTTGCGGATGTCTTCCAGCGGGATCGGCTTGCCGCCCTTCTTGGTCGCGTAGCTCGCGGTCACGCTCGTCAGGTTCGCCGGCATCGCGTCGACAAAGTGCTTCTCAACCGCCCACTTCACGAACGTCCGGAGCTTGGCGGTCTTGGTGTTGACCGTCCAGGCCGTGTAAGCCCTGCTCTCCAGCTTCGCCCGCAGGAAGTCTGCGTAGCGGCTGAGCACACGCTCCACATCGAGCACCGCATTGAACGGGCAGTCTGATGCGAACGCCCGGAAGGTGTTCAGGTGCGTCTCGATGCTCTTCTAGCCCGCCTCGGTCAGGCTGCGTTTGTTGCTGATCGATCCCGAGCCGCTCACCGTGATGTCGCGGTCCTGGCGACGATCGGCGTAGTAGGCGTCCATGATGGCGAAGAGGCGTGACTCGCCCTGCTCGCTATCAGTGGCCTGCCGCACTTCCTGAGCCTGACGGAGCCGCCGGCTACGCTCGATGACGCGGGCCAGCTCATCGCGAGCGGCCTGCTCTTCTGCGGCCAGCGGGTCCAGGGTTTCGATCGAAATCGTACCCAGCCCCGACGGCATGCCGAGTGCCTTGACCTTGGCATCCATAAAGGCCCGGGCGACCTTCTGGAGCTGACGCTCCTCGCCCTGCTCTTCCGTGTAGTCACGCATCTTGGCCAGCGCAGCGCCGTAGGCCTTGCGGTCCGACTTCCTCGAAGCGGAGCCGAAGGACTTCTGCTTGCCGTCGACCACCTTCACCCACTGGCCACCCTTGATCACCTTGCCCTTGCGTTTGCCGTACGGCTTCCAGGTGAGTTCTTTGCCGCTGCTGTTGCTCCGCGCCATGCCGCGTCTCCCGTCGATACTCGCTGTCATGGGCGAGTATAGGCGCGCACCGATTCGTGGCAAAACCGTTCTAAAATCGTGGCAAGCTGCGCGAGAAGGGCAATTCGTGGCAAGCGGGAAACGGCGTAAAACACTGTGAAACAAGGTGTTTTGGAAACAAAAAACCCAGCCGTGCGGCTGGGTCAAGTGCCCGTGACAGGATTCGAACCTGTACTCCCTTGCGGGAACTGCCACCTGAAGACAGCGCGTCTGCCAGTTCCGCCACACGGGCTGGTGGGGTCGGATGAGCGAAGTAGTGTAGCCCACCGGCCGGGGGCGTCAAGCCGTGGCCGGGCTACTCGAGGGATTGGAGGGTGATGTGGGTATTGGAGTAGATGCACAGTTCGCCGGCGATGGTGAGGGCGTTGCGGGCGATGTCGGCCGGGGGCTGGTCGGTGTGGGCCAGTAGGGCGCGGGCGGCTGCGGTGGCGAAGGTGCCCCCCGAGCCGATGCCCAGGACGCCGTCGTTGGGCTCGATCACGTCGCCGGTGCCCGAGACCAGCAGCGAGACCTCGCGGTCGGCGACGCAGAGCAGCGATTCAAGCCGACGCAGGGCCCGGTCGGTCCGCCACTGCTTGGCGAGTTCGACCGCCGCCTTCTTGACGTTCGCGGGCGAGGCCTCCAGGCACTGCTGAAACCGTTCGAGCAGGGCAAACGCATCGGCCGCGGCCCCGGCGAACCCGACGAGCACGCCCGCCTTGTCGGCCCCGAGCCCCGCGAGTGTCCGGACCTTCACGGCGTCGGCTTTCGCGACCGCGTTGTTCATCGTGACCTGCCCGTCCCCGGCGATCGCGACGGCATTGCCCCGGCGGACCGAGAGCACGGTCGTGCTGCGGATGATCGGGCGGGTCTCGGGGTAGCGTTCGCGTCGGCTCATGGGGGGCATTGTAGGTATAACGATGCCTCATGGATGCCGAACCCGTTGGCCATATCCCCGTCCTTGCCGAGCCGGCCGCCCGCCTGCTCGCGCCTGCGCCGGGCGAGGTCGTGCTGGACTGCACCGCCGGCCGGGGCGGGCACGCGGCGCTGCTGATCCCCCGGCTATCCCCGGGCGGCACGTACATCGCCATCGACCTGGACCGAGACAACCTCGCGTTTGCCCGCCAGCGTTGCGAGCCGATCGCGGCCGAGGCCGGGGTCACGCTGCACACGGTCCATGGATCATTCGCCGGGGCAAGATCGGTGCTGGATGAACTCGAATTGAACCGCGCGGATGTGCTGCTGGCGGACCTTGGTTTCGCGTCGAATCAGGTCGACGACCCGGGACGTGGGCTGTCGTTCCGCCAGGACGGGCCGCTGGATATGCGATTAGACCCGGCTGGGGCGGTTACGGCCGAGGACCTGGTCAATACGCTGCCGGAGCGGGAACTGGCGGATGTGATCTACCGGTTTGGCGAGGAGCGCTTGAGCCGGCGGATCGCGCGGAAAATTATGGAAGAGCGGTCGCGGAAGCCGATTTCTACAACGTTCGGGCTCGCCGAACTCTGCCGCCGGGCGTATGGCCCCAAGGCCAGGGGCAGCCGGATCGACCCGGCGACCCGTACGTTCCAGGCGCTGCGGATCGCGGTGAACGGCGAACTGGATGCATTGGACCGATTGCTCGGCCAGTTGCCTGTGCTGCTGGCCGATGGGGGGCGGGCGGGGATCATCAGTTTTCACTCGCTGGAAGACCGGCCGGTGAAACGGGCATTCCTGCAGGCCCAACAAGACGGCTGGGCGGAGCGTCTGACGCGCAAGCCCGTCGTCGCAGACGATGCGGAAGTCGCGGCGAACCCGCGCAGCCGCAGCGCCAAGCTCCGGGCCATCCGTCGGCTCGGGCGCGACAACCCAGACCCGCCCGGCGGAGCCGGCGGATAGCGGACCCGAGCAGACACCGCCGGCATGAGCCGGTATCATGCCCCGGGCTGTCAAGGATGATGGCACAACACCTCAGGGACGAAACGTTATGACGCGCGAAACAAAGGTCGGCCTGGTCATCGGGCTGGGTGTCATCCTCCTGGTCGGGATCATCGTGTCCGAGTACTTCGTGCGTGACGAAGGCCTGGCGGATCAGCCGCTGGCCGACGGGCTCTCCGACTTCAACAACAACTCCAACCAACCCATCCTGCACGGCCCCGCCGAGCCGGACGGCGGCCGGTTTGATCCCTATGCCGACCGTAGCATGACGGCCTCGGCGGTGGAACAACTGAACGAACCGAGCCCCGGCCGGGCGCAAGCCCCTGGGCAGGCCCCGGGCATGCGGCCCGGGCCCAACCGGCTGGGCGCGAATGTCGCGATCGAGAACCCCGGCATCGGGGAGCGGATCGGGCAGGAAACCGAGACCCCACCGGCGGTCGGCCGCAACATGCCTGACCGGATCGCGATCCCCGAGCAGGGTGCGAACACACCGCAGCCCGTAGACCCACGCACCCCGCGGAACCCGATCTACTCCGGATTGAACGAAGGGCCGGAGGTCCCGAGCTTCGACCTGACCCAGCCCCCGCAGCCGCTGGAGAACGCCGCGCCCCCGCCGGCCGTGATCGAGCACACCGTTGCGGAGAACGAGACGCTCACGCATATCGCCCGTCAGTACTACAACGGCGACGGGAACATGTGGCGGTCGATCCGCGACGCGAACCCCGAGACGGTCGGACCCGAGGGGCAGGTCCGGGCCGGCACCGTGCTGCGGATCCCCAAGCGGAGCGCCAGCTCGGCGGGTGCCGCGAACTCGGCGCAGAGCACCCGCGTGCCCGAGACGCTGGCCAACGGCGAGCGGCAGGTCGCTCAGCGCGGCCGGCTGGTCACGGTCAAGGAAGGCGACACGCTCAGCGACATCGCATCAGAGCACATGGGCTCGGCCGGGCGGTGGCAGGAACTGTTGGATGCAAACACGGACGTGCTGACAGACCCGCGTTACCTGCGGCCGGGCATGCGTCTGCGGATCCCCGGCAGCGATGAGTCAGATGTCGCCGAGCTGGCCAACGAGGCGCTGCGCGGCAGCACGGGCAGCGCTGCTCCATCGCCGAGCGAACGCCAGCCCCCCGCCGCCCCACCGGCCGGCCGGACCTACACCGTCCGCTCGGGCGACAGCTTGTATCGGATTGCCGAGCGCACGATGGGCAGCGGCAACCGCTACCACGAGTTGTTTGAGGCGAACAAGGACAAGCTCGCCAGCCCCGACGACATCCGTGAGGGCATGGTGCTCCGGATCCCTGACGGCGACTAAGCCCGACCGCTTGCCCTGCCTCGGACCGACCGCGATTGCCGGAGAGAACCCGCGCGATGTTGTTGCGATACCTGTTGACCGTGATCGGGCTGGCCTCCGTAGGCGCGGGGATGCTCGGGCTGCGTCAGCAGCAGCTCGCGCACCAGCACGCGATCGCGGTCACCCACGGGCAGATGCGCGACCAGCGGGAAGATATCAAGGACTACCAGATCCGTATTGAAGAAATGAAGCAGCCGGCCCACCTGCGTGACGCGGTGCGGCGCCTGGACCTGCGGCTGGAGCCGGTGAGCGGCCCCGACGCCAAGACAGACACGGTCGCGGGGGCGAACTAGATGAAGCAGGACAAGTCCACCTCCGACGGCCATACCCCCGGCGACGCCAACGGTTCGCTGCGGCTCGCGCACTGGTCGACACGCGACCCGGGCACGTTCGAGCAGCGGCGGGCCCGGCGGACCCTCGCGGTCGGGCGGTCGATCATGGCGGTGCTGACGGTTGCGATGCTCGGGCTCCTGGGCCGGGTCGTACAGCTCCAGGCCAGGCCCAGCCCGATGATCGCGGAGCTGCGCGACACGCAGATGAGCACGGCCGAGCTGGCGGCGATGCGCGGCGCGATGACCGATCGTTCGGGGCGCATCCTCGCGGCGACACGCGTCGCACACCGGTTGTTCTGTGACCCCCTGTTCATCCAGGACCGCTCGACCTTTATCGAGACGATCGCTTACACCCTCGGCTACTCGCCCGAGGAGATGGTCGACATGGAGATCCGTATGTCCGGGCGCAGCGGCACGCGCTATGTGCTGCTGGACGACCGGATGACCGACGAGCAGGTCGCCCGGTACCACGAGGCGGACATCCCCGGCATCTATCTCGAACCGGTGGTCGTGCGCGACTACCCACAGGGCGCATTGGCGGGCACTCTGATCGGCTTTGTCGGGCGGGAGGGTGACGGGCTCGAGGGGCTCGAACGACACTGGGAGGAACGCCTGCACGCGACGCCGGGGCGGTACGAGTACCTGCGCGACAGCCGACGCCGGGCGATGTGGCTGGAGGGCGGCACCTACGAGCCGTATCAGGACGGCGAGAACGTCCGGCTGTCGATCGACGCCGTGATCCAGGGCATCGCCGAACGTGAGTTGGCGCGGACGATCGCGGCGCACACGCCCGAGGGCGGGGAGCTGACCGGACAGATCATCGTCATGCAGCCGCACACCGGCGAGATCCTCGCCATCGCGACCTATCCGTCGTACAACCCCGCCGAGTTCCAGTCCGTTGAGGATGCCCAGCGGCGCAACCGGCCGATTACGGACGTGTTCGAGCCCGGCTCGATCTTCAAGCCCTTTATCTGGGCCGGGCTCACCGAGATGGGGGCGGCACGCCCGGAAGAGCTGGTTGATACCTCGAACACCGGCTATTGGGTCATGCCCAACGGACGCACACTGCACGATGCGAACCCACACGGCATCTGCTCCTGGCACGATGTGCTGGTCTTCTCGTCGAACATCGGCATGGCGCGCATCGCCATGCGGCGGGATATCCAGACGATCCACGACATCATGACCTCCTTTGGTTTCGGTGAACGCACCGGGGTGGACCTCCCCGGCGAGGTGCGGGGTATCCTCCGCATGCACGATAACGCTGGGGCCCAGAGTTATTCGCACGGCTCCTGGCCGATGGGCCAGGAGGTCGGCACCACCGGTATCCAGCTTGTTCGCGCGATGTCGATCCTCGCCAACGGCGGGACAATGGTCACGCCCCGCATCGAAGCGCTCAACCCCTACCGCGAGGGGGAAGCGGGCGAGGGCGTCCTGCCACAGCGGGTTGTCTCTGAACGCACCGCTCGGGCGACCCTCAACGCCATGCGTGACGCGGTGATCAACCCACACGGCACCGGCCGCCGCGCCAACTCGCCCTACTACGACATCTTCGGAAAGACCGGCACCGCCCAGCTCCCGGACCTGGAAAACGGCGGGTACATGGCCGACGGTTTCGCGTCCTCGTTCCTCGGGGGCGCGCCTTCCGATTCGCCCCGCATCGTCGTAGGCTGCTTCGTTCTGGGCACGAAACGCAATCCAGAGCACTACGGCGGGCTGGTCTCCGCCCCGACCGTCCGTAACGTCATCGAGCAGACCCTGCTCTACCTCGGCGTCCCCACCAATCCCGGAACGGACCCGGCCGAGATCATGCTCGTCGAAGAAGCCGAGCTCGAATCGGCGGGCCGCTGAGCCGCGACGGACCCCGACGCGGCGCGGTTGTCGGCACCGGCCCACCCGTGTAGCTTGTCCCTCCCCACCACGCACCCCCGCACCGGGAGGAGCCCGCTTTTGAAACGCACCCCCTTCTACAAGTACCACCAGGACGAGGGCGCACGCTTCGTCGAGTTTGCCGGCTGGGAGATGCCGATCCACTACGGGTCGATCATCGACGAGCACCACCAGTGCCGCAACAGCGGCGCGGTCTTCGACGTCTCGCACATGGGCCGGGTCAACATCACCGGCCGACACGCTCGGAAGTTCCTGGAGACCCTGCTCACCCGCAAGGTAAGCGACATGGTCGACGGCCAGGCACGGTACTCGCTCGTCTGCAACGAGCGCGGCGGGGTGATGGACGATGTGCTGGTATACAAGTTCCCCGAACACTGGATGCTCGTTGTGAACGCGTCCAACCGCGCGAAGATCCTCGCGCACATGGACTCCGTGACGGAACAGTTCGACTACACCGTAAAGATCGAGGACAAGACCGAGCAGACCGCGATGATCGCGATCCAGGGCCCGAAGGTCATGGAAAAGATCGCCGGATTCTCGAAGGAAGTCCCGACGCTGAAGAACTACCGGTTCTGCGAGAAGAACCTGATGATCCTGAAGATGATCATCTCGCGGACCGGATACACCGGCGAAGACGGGGTCGAGGTGATCCTGGGCGCGAAGATGGCAGCGATGGCGATCAAGCTGCTGCTCAAGGATAAGGGTGAAGGCATCGTCAAGCCCGCGGGACTCGGCGCACGAGACACGCTCCGCATCGAAGCAGGCATGCCGCTGTACGGCCACGAGCTGGACGAAGACACGGACCCGCTCTCGGCCGGGCTCGGCTTCGCGGTCAAGCTCGACAAGGACCAGACCGACGACGGCCCCGCGATCCCGCGGTTCATCGGCCAAGACGCGCTGCAGAAGATCAAGGAGGAAGGCGTCCCGAGGCAGTTGATCGGGCTCAAGATCGACGGCAAACGCACCCCCCGCCAGCACGCCGAGGTCCACGTGAACGGCTCGAAGGTCGGCGAAGTCACCTCCGGCTGCACGAGCCCGACACTGGGGACCCCGATCGCGATGGCCTACGTCACGCCCGGCAGCGTCAATGAGGGCGACACCGTCACCATCCCGATGGGCAGCAAGTCGATCGATGCGGCTGTCTGCAAGACACCGTTTTACAAGCGCGCGAAGTAAGGCAGCACACTGTTTGGCCGTCACGTTTCACGATGCCGCCAGCAGCCTGATCAACCACAACCCATCCCCGGAGACCACGCGATGCGCACCTTCCTGGCCCTACTCTTCGCGTTGGCCGCCATCGGCGTTGGTGGGGTGTCGTACAGCGTGCCTGCCGCGCACGCCCATGCGCAGCCGGCCGCCTCCCCTCCCGAGCCGCACGCCCCCGCTTCGGCGTACCAGCCGGTTGAGGTGCTCGGCTGGACGCTGCGGGTCCACGACGACCTGCTCGCGGACGAAGCGCTCTACAAGGACGTCTTTGGCGAGATCCACCACCAGCTTTTCCGCCTGACGCGTATCCTTCCGGGCGATGCGCTGGAGGCGCTGCGCGAGGTTGTGATCTGGGTCGAGCTGCGCAACCCCCACGGCGGCTCGGCGTGCTACCACCCCAGCCGCGGCTGGCTGGAGAACAACGGCTACCTTCCCGAGAAAGCCCGGTGCATCGAGATCGGCAACGCCCGCGACTTCCTGCGATACACCGAGCGGAACCAGCCGTACGTCCTGCTCCACGAGCTGGCCCACGCCTACCACCACCAGCACCTGGGCTTTGAGCACCCCGGCGTGATCGATTGTTTTGAACGGGCGAAGGACGAGGGGCTCTACGAGCAGGTGCTCTTCATCGACGGGCGGACCGTGCGGCACTACGCGTTGACGGATCACAAGGAGTACTTCGCCGAGGCGACGGAGGCCTTCTTCGGGCGGAACGACTTCTATCCGTTTGTGGAAGGCGAACTCAAGGAGTACGACCCGCGGTGCCACGCTCTGCTCGCGGAGTTGTGGGGTGTCGACCGGTAACGACCCGGCACCGCGGTGGGATATACTGCCGCCATGGTCTTCACGACCCCGAAAGAAATGGACCGGGCCTACGACGCGGAGCGGCTGCGCTGGCTTCGCAGGCGGTTTGTGGTCTACGCCTGGATCAGCATCGCGATCAACGGCCTGGGCCTGCTGACGAGTGTGCTGACCCTCGTGATGCTGGCGTTCGGCGCGGTGTTTGACGTGACGGACCAGCCGGCCCTGAATACCCCCCTGTTCTGGGCCTCGCAGATCCTCACCCTGGGCGTGGTCATCGGTGTGTTTGTCTGGGCGATCTACTGGGTCCGTCGGAACAAGCCCGACCGCGCACAGACCATCCGCCTGATCTACGGGCTCTTTGTCGGCACACACCTGCTGGAGATGGTCCACCTGTTCCTCATCGGGCTGTCCAACGACCCGGGGCACGCGATCGGGGCCGGCCACCTGCAGGCCCAGACCTCGCTGTTTATCAGCCACCTGTTCGCGGCGATCATCATCCCGTGGTCCGTACGCGAAGCGGTCCGCCCGCTGTTGCCGCTCTTGTTCGTGCACACCATCATCATCGCGTTGTTCTCATCCGAGTCGATCGGGAACCGGATCGGCGACCTGATCGTGCTCTGGCTGATCGGCCTGCCGGGCGTGACGGTCTGCTGGGTCAAGCAGGCCCGGTTCCATCGCAAATTCCAGTTCCGGTCGTTCCGCGACGCCTACCGGTACGCCACCCGCGAGGTCGAGCAGGCCCGCGCCCTGCACGAGAGCTTCTTCCCCGCCCCCATCGCCGACGGCCAACTGCGGCTGGATTACTACTACCAGCCGATGTCGCAGCTCGGCGGGGACTACCTGCACGCCTGCCTGACGATGGATGGTGATGGACGCCCGGCCTCCCTGCTCTGCGCGGTCATTGATGTCACCGGACACGGGCTGTCCGCGACCCTCACCGCGAACCACCTGCACGCACTGCTCAAACGGCAGACCCAGAGCGGCAGGCTCCCGGACCCCGGCGAGCTTATCGCCGAACTCAACCGCTACATGCACGAGAGTTTTTCGGGCCTGAGCGTCTTCGCCACCGCGGTGGTCATGCGGCTGGACCTCGCCGAGCAACGCGTCGTCTGGTCGTCGGCCGGCCATCCTCCGGCGTTCCTCGTGGGCGAAGGGCACTGCGAGCCCGCGCTGGAGTCCACCGCGTGCATCCTCGGCGCGCTAGAACCCGAGAGCTTCCACCCCGGTGTGCGGGAGCTGCCGCTCTCCGAGAACATCAGCATCATCGCCTACACCGACGGCGCTTCAGAACTCCCCCTGGCCGGCGGCGGGATGCTCGGGATCAACGGCCTGGCCGAGCGTGTCGGTGCGTTGTCGGCGTCGGGCGGGCTGAAGACCGAGCGTCTGATGCGGTCGCTTGCCGAGATGACGACCGGCGAGCGCCAGGACGACATCCTGCTCGTCCAGCTCGACATGAAGCCGGATGCCGCGTCGACCGTCCCGGACGCTGTCGTACAAGCAGAGCGGGAAACCACACGGGTGCCCGCCGACCCCGCAGCGGTCTAGCCGGGGCTCGCACACGGAGTCCATCGCGTGCATCGATCCAGCACAACAGCGTGCCCGGGGAGGGGCACGCTGCCGTGGAGTCGAATCGGTTGTGTTGGGCCGGCTAGCTGGCGCGTCGGCGTTCGGCATCCAGCTTCGCACGCACCGAGGCCAGCGGCCGGTCGGAGTTCATGCGGGTGTTGAGCTTGCGCAACGCCTCGATCTCGATCTGCCGGACCCGCTCCCGGGTGAGCCCGACGTGCTTGCCGATTTCCTTGAGCGTAAGCGGCTCGTTGCCCTCGAGCCCGTAGCGGAGGCGGAGGATCGTGGCCTCGCGGTCGTCGATGACGTCCAGCAGCATGCCGATGGTCTGCAGGTCGTCCTGCAGCAGGATGTTGTCCTCGGGCATGGCGGTGCGGTCGTCCTTGATAATGTCGTTCAGCGTCGGGCCGTCGTTATCGCCGGTCGCCTCCTGGCGGGGGCGCTGACAGGCGCGGACGGCCTTCTTGATGATGCGGACCTTCTTCTCGGGCAGGTCCATGCGCTCGGCCAGTTCCTTGATGTTGGGCATCCGCCCCAGCTCTTCCTCGAGGTCGCGTGAGGCGCGCTTCCACTTGGCGATCAGCTCGACCATGTACGCGGGGATGTGGATCGGCTGGACGGCGTTGATGAGCGCCCGCTTGATGCCCTGCTTGATCCACCACGTCCCGTAGGTCGAGAAGCGAGCGCCGTACTCGGGGTCGAAGTTCTCGACCGCCTTGAGCAGGCCGATGTTGCCTTCCTCGATGAGGTCCTGCAGCGGCAGCCCGCGGTTCATGTAGCGTTTGGCGATCGACACGACCAGCCGGAGGTTGGACCGGATCATGTGCTCGCGGGAGGCCATGCACCCCTCGTCGCGGATCTTGCGGCAGAGCGTGCCCTCCTCCTCGCGGGTGAGCAGCGGGCTCTCGTCGATCTGCTTGAGATAGACCTCCAGGTCGGACTTCACTCTACCCTTGCCCATGTGGATCGTTCCTCTCTCTCCGCTCCCTGAACCGTGGCGGCCCATGCCGGGCCACCCTGCCTCAATCAAATCGGACCTACAAGCACGGCGCTTGAGGCCCCCTCCCCATAACAGTCAGCGGCGGATTTATCGGTCGTCACGACCGGCATACCCGGCGCAGCAGACGGCCGATCCGAGCCCGGTGCGCGGTATCCTCTTGCCATGGACCTTTTGTTCCACGAGGCGGCGCTGGGCGACTTTGTGCTGACGTTCCCGCTGCTGCGCGGGCTGGGCGGGTCGGTGACGGTGGTCGCGCCGTGGTCACGGGCCAACCTCGCGGCGCGGGTGCTGCCGGCGGTATCTGCGATGGACATCGAGATGTTCGAGTTTGTCCGGCTGCACGCGGAGGGCGGGCCCTCTCACGTCAGCCCCGCGGTCGGCGACCTGTTTGCGCAGGCCGACCGGGTCATCAGCTTCATCAGCACGGGTCGCGACGCCTGGGCCGCGAATGTCAAACGCTTCGCTGCGGACGCGTTGTGCTGCTTCGTCGATCCCCGGCCGTCGAGCGGCTGGAAGGGGCATGTCACGGCCTGGCACCACGAACAACTCGCGCGGCAGGGCGTCGATCTGGCCGATTCGCGTGTGACTGCGGGGGGTGATGCCGAGGGCCCGGTGCTGGTCCACCCCGGCAGCGGTGGGCTGGCGAAGTGTTGGCCGGCCGAGCGGTATGAGGCGCTGATCGCCGCGCTGCGTGAACAGGGGCACATGGTGCGGCCCGTGCTCGGCGAGGTGGAGCAGGCGCGTTGGCCGGAGGAGCGGCTGGCACGTTGGCGGGACGACTGGGGCGCGGTGTGCTGCCGTTCAGCGCTGGAGCTGCTGCCGGTGATCACGGGTGGGTCGTGCTACATCGGCAACGACGCCGGGCCGACACACCTGGCGGCGCAGCTCGGGCTGCCGACGCTGGCGTTGTTCGGACCGACGGACCCGGCCAGGTGGTCGCCGGTCGGCCCGCGGGTACGGGTGCTCGCCCCGCCGGACGGGCCGGGGACGATGGACTGGCTGGGGGTTGAGCCCGTTTGTGACGCGGTCGGCGGGCTGCTGGGCGATACAATGCCGGTGACATGAAGATCATCCTCGCCAACCCCCGCGGCTTCTGTGCCGGCGTCAACATGGCTATCGATACCGTGCAGGAGCTGATCGAGCTGATCGGCCCGCCGTTGTGGGTCTACCACGAGATCGTGCACAACAAGCACGTCGTCGACCGCTTCGTCAACCAGGGTGTCCACTTTGTCGACTCGATCGACGAGGTGCCCGAGGGGCAGACCGTCGTCTTCAGCGCGCACGGCATCAGCCCGGCCGTGCGCGAGCGTGCGCGGCAGCGCAACCTCCGCATGATCGACGCGACCTGCCCGCTGGTCACGAAGGTCCACGTCGAGGCCCGCCGATACGCGAAGCAGGGCTGCAAGATCCTGCTCATCGGCCACGCCGGGCACGACGAGGTCGAGGGCACTTTCGGCGAGGCGCCCGAAGCGATCACCATCGTCGAGTCGCCCGCCGACGTCGAGGCCACGGCCTTTACCGAGGACGACGAGCTGGTGTACCTGACCCAGACGACCCTGAGCATCGACGACGCGAACCTCATCATTGATGCGATCAAGAAGAAGTACCCGCACTGCAAACGGCCGCCCAAGGAAGACATCTGCTACGCGACGACCAACCGGCAGCACGCGGTGCGTGCTCTGGCGACGGAAGCGGATCTAACGCTCGTCGTTGGCAGCACCAACAGCAGCAACTCCGTCCGCCTGACCGAGATCAGCGCGACCGACGGGACGCCGGCGAAGCTGCTGGACGATGTGAGCGAGCTAAGCGACGAATGGTTCGAGGGCGTCGGCACGGTGCTCATCACCGCCGGCGCATCCGCCCCGGACGATCTGGTGCAGGCGATTATCCAGGCGCTGGTCGAGCGGTACGACGGCACGGTCGATGAATCCACGCTGGTGGAGGAGGACGTGAAGTTCGCCCTGCCGGTAACGTTGCGCGTCCTCAAGCGCGAGGCGGCGGGAGCTTAAGCGGGAGATGTACCAGCCAAAGAAAACCGCCGCGTGTGACGCGGCTGCTGTTCATCCTGGTTCTTGTGACGATGGGCTCAGTCGTCTTTGTGGGGCGGGACGCCGACAACGCTGAAGCCGCAGTCGACGTGGATGGTCTCGCCGGTGACGCCGGACGACAGGTCGCTGAGCAGGTAGGCGGCGGTGTCGCCGACCTCTTCGCCGGTGTTGCAGCGTTTCATGGACGCGGCGTATTCCTGGTAGGCGATCATCTTGTCCATCCCGCCGACGCCTGCGCCGGCGAGGGTCTTGAACGGGCCCGCGGAGATGCAGTTGACCCGGACGTTGCGGTCGGGCCGGCCCAGCTCGTAGGCGAGGTAGCGGGTGGTGTGTTCGAGGCAGGCCTTGGCGATGCCCATGACGTTGTAGCCGGGCGTGACTTTCTCGCCGCCGTAGTAGGAGAGGTTGACCATCGACCCGCCGGGCTCGGTCTTGTTGGCGTCGGTCTTCTGCATGATCGGCAGCGCCCGCTGGGCCATGGCGAGCAGGGTGTACGCGCTGGTGTCGACGGCGTTGCGGTAGACCTCACGCGGGGTCGTATGGAACGTGTCGGGCTTGAGGTAGTCCTTGTCGGCAAAGGCGATCGAGTGGACGACGAAATCCAGCGTGCCGTGGTCCTTGTCCCACTGGCTGAAGACGCTGTCGAGCGAGGCGTCGTCGTTCGCATCGCAGGCGACCAGCCACGGGTCGTTCACGCCGAGGGTCTGCACGGCCTTGGCGACGCGGTGCTCCATCTTGCCCATGGGCAGGTAGGTAAAGCCGACCTCGGCCCCCTGCTCGACGAGGGACTTGGCGATGAAGTAGGCGTAGCTGCGTTCGTTGGCGATGCCGAAGACGATGCCTTTCTTGCCGGTCAACAGGCCCATGGGTGGGGTTCCTTTGTAGCGGGAGATAGTTGGATCGAAGCACGATAGTCTATCGAAGTCCAGCCCGCTTACAGGCGTTCCTTTTGTACCCGTTCGACCTCAGCTACCAATCGGCCGTTGCGTGATAACGCCGCGTCGGCCAGCCGCACCAGCCCCATGTGTGGCTGTGCCGCCGGACGGGCATCGAGAACGGTCTGTACCGAGAGCGACTCGTTTCCGGGCCCATGCCATCGCGACAATGCAACCAACGCTGCCCCTGCGGAACGGCTGATGCCCGCGAAACACTGAAACAATATAGGCTGTTGTACAGACTGCAATCGCTCGGAAAAATCGATGATTGCTTCAACATCGCCTACTGATGGAGGCCGTAGCAGTAATCCAACATCTGCCGCCTTACGACGTAGCTCTCTTGCACGGTACCGCCCAATCTCATCGCTCTCGTCGATCGGCGGGGTGTCATCAAACGACAAATCGAGGCGAGGACCGATGTCGGCTTGGAGATATGGGTCCCGCTGTCCACGGATTGAGACGAACCCGCCAAACGACGAAAGACCTTCTTTCGCCAGCAGCATCGCTGTTTCGGAGTATCCGAGGATCAGGAAGTCGGGGTGTGACTGATTCATGCCGATCCACATGACGTAGTGCTCGCCGATGCCGGGGAGGTCGAATGGTTCGCCGGTGACGGTGAATCCCAATCGAGAATAGAACCCCGCGGCGGAGGTCCGGGCGTTGCACCAGACCCGCCGCCCCCCCGCCTCCCGGGCCGCCTTGAGCGCCGCGGCGACCAGCGCGGCCCCGAGCCCCTGGCCCTGCCGGCCCGGTTCGACGGCCATGCCGCGCAGCCGTAGGTCGCCGGCACGTGGGGCCTTGGGCATCGGCTCTGCGTACATCGAGACGATGCCGACCGGCGCCGCGCTGCCGACACCCGCCGTCGGGAACGCGCCGAGGTGGAACGTGCCGGGGTCGTCGTCGCCGGGGTAGGCCATCTCGGCGAGGGGCTGGTGCGGGCGGAGGACGCGGTGCCGCAGGTCGTGGGTTGTTTCGGCGGGGATCGGCCGGATCTCAGGCGTCTGCATGGGTGGCCCGGGCGTGTGGGAGAGGGTCTTGGGGCTATCGGACGCTGCCGGACCGAACGCTGCGCCCATTGGCGGCGTACGGAGGGGCGGGCTATCATAATGGGTGCGTGACAGGGCCTGTCGTGGCCGAACCCGTGTCGTTGGACGGGCCTTGTAGCTCCCCCTGTTTGGCCATGCCGACCCGACCCTGTCGCGGGTTCGCCCCACCGACCGCCGGCCGGCCCGGCTTCATCCCGACCCGCCGACGATCGCGGGCCAACCCCCTGCATCATCATGACCCAGGACAAGCAGACGTATCAACGCGCGACCACTGCCGCCCTCGTCGGCTTTGTCACGCATCTGGTGCTGACCCTCTTCGTGGCGGTGCTTGGCATCTACGCCGCGTCCCCGGCCTTCCACGCGGTCACCTGGTACCTGCTGCCGGGGCTGGCGATCTGGGCCATCCTCTGGCTGGTCTTTAACCAGCACGGCCACGAGCGGGCCGAAGCCCTCGAAGCCGCGCGCCTCGCGGACTCCGACGCCGCCTCGGCCGCGATCTTCGACGAGGCCGGTGCGCAGCTCGCGCAGGCCCGCACCCGATTGGAAAACCTCTACAAGTGGGGGCTGCCCGGCGTCAGCATCCTCACCGCGGTCTACCTCATCGGCCTCGGGGCCCTGCTCATCTACCGCCTCCAGGGCGCGCTCAGCGACGGCGGACTGCTCGAACAGCCGGCCAACCCCGAACTCAACATCAGCCTCGTCGCCCTGCTGCTGGTTATCTGCTGGCTCATGGGCTTCCTCGTCGCGCGCTACGTCGCCGGCATGACCCGCATGGACGCCTGGCAGGGCCTACGCGGCGGGGCCAGCTACCTCATCGGCAATGTCTTCCTGGGCATCCTGCCGCTGCTGATCGGCACGGTCGCGCTGGCGATCGACAACACCGCGGTCCTCGCCTACTTCGCCGTCTTCGTGCCGGGCATCATGGTCCTGCTGGGCCTGGAGATCGTGCTCGGGCTCATCTTCGGCATCTACCGCCCGCGCAAGCCCGACGAGTTCGTCCGCCCCGCGTTCGACAGCCGGGTCATGGGCTGGCTCACCCGCCCCGAGTCGATCGGCAAGATCTTCTCGGAGACCCTCAACTACCAGTTCGGCTTTGAGATCTCACGCAGCTGGTTCATGCGACTGCTGAGCAAGGCGCTGGTCCCGCTGATCATCGTCTGCGTGCTCATCGTCGTCGGCATGTCCAGCATTGTCATCGTCGAGCCGCACCAGCAGGCGGTCATCACGACCAACGGCGCGTTCACTAAGATCGCCGAGCCCGGGCTGAGCTTCAAGGCCCCGTGGCCGATCGGCCGGGCAACCAAGTACGACGTCAACCGCGTGCACACGCTCGAGCTCGGCTCGCGGGCCCACCTGGAAGAAACCATCGACGGGCCGATCCTCTGGACCAATGCCCACGTCCGCGAGGGCTCCAACGAGCAGCTGATCGTCACCGCGCCGACGCCCTCGGCCGAGAACACCGGCCTGACCGACAGCGTGCTGGGCGAGATGCTTGGCGCGGATATCGCCGTCAAGTTCCGCATCACCGACCTGCAGCAGTACCTGGGCATCGGCCAGCCCGAGCAGAGCGCCCAGGACCCCGAGCAGCTGCTCCGCGCGATCGCCGACCAGCAGATCACCCGCTTCTTCGCGACACACGACACCAACGCCCTGCTGACCACCGCCCGGCAGCACGCCGGCGAGACGCTGCGCGGCCGGATCCAGGACGAGCTGGACAACTACAACGTCGGGCTTGAGGTCGTGTTCGTCTCCGTCTCGGGCGTGCACCCGCCCGGCGACGTCGCGGACCAGTACCACCAGCGAGTCAACGCGCTGCAGGAGATGCAGACCGAGATCCAGGGCGCCCGCCAGGACGCGGCCGTCCTGCTGTCCGGCGTGGCCGGCTCGCGTGAGGCCGCGTTGGAGATCGCCGACCAGATCCGCCAGCTGCGCGAGCTGGAGGCCGAGGCCCTCACGCTCCGGGACCAGGCCGACGCGGACGCCGCGCGGGTCGCCGAGCTCGACACGCTCATCGCCGAAAAGCAGGCGTCCATCGAGCTGCTGCTGCTGGACTCGGGTGGCCAGTCGGGCCAACTCATCATGCAGGCCCGGGCGTACCGCTGGACCGTCGCGCTCGAGGCCCAGGCCCGGGCGCTCCGCCGGCAGTCGGAGATCCTCGCCTACGAGAACGCGCCGCGCTACTACCCGATGCGCCGCTACCTCAACATGCTCGCCAGCACGCTTGAGGACCGCCCCAAGACCTTCATCGTGCCGGCCCCCGGGTCGCCGCCGCCCAATGTCGTGCTCGAGCTGCCCCAGCCCGCCATCGGCGGGGCGGGACGCTAGCCGACATCCGTATTCCACCGCATCCATCTATCCCTTTGTTGCACCACCGCCCGTCACAGACGAGACCTAAGACATGAGACGCTTGTCGACCGCAGCCCTCGCCATCTTCATCGCCCTGGTGTTCCTGCTCTACATGGTGCTCTACACCGTGTCGTACAACGAGACCGCGGTCGTCACCCGCTTCGGGCAGGCCGGCGAGAACGCGGTCGTCACCGACGCGGGCCTACACTTCCGCCTGCCCTGGCCCATCGACCGGGTCCAGACCTACCCCAAGCAGATCCAGGTCCTCCAGGACTACCCCGAGGAGATCCAGCTCCCCGACGGCAACACGGTCATCGTCAACATGGCCGTCTCCTGGCGGATCGACAACCCGCTGGACTTCTACCGCAGCCTCCGCACCATCGACGGGCCCGACGGCGCGAACGATGCCCTCCGCACACAGATGAGTAACCTCCGCTCGGTCGTCACGCAGTACCGCTTCGACGAGCTGGTCAACCCCGACCCCAGCAAGGTCAAGATGGAAGAGCTCGAAGCCCAGGTGCGTGACCAGTTCCAGGCGCAGCTCGACTCGATCCAGCCCAGCTACGGCATCACGATCGAAAAAGTCTCGATGGGCCGGCTGCTCTACACCGAGTCGACCGCGGCGAAGGTGAACGAGCGGATGACGGCCACGCAGTCGGCGCTCGCCGCGACGATCCGCTCCGAGGGCTCCGCCCAGGCCGGCACGATCACCAGCGAGGCCAGCACCGCCAGCGAGATCATCCTCGGCTTCGCCCAGCAGGTCGCGGTGCAGATCCGCACGGTCGGCGACCTCGCCGTCGCCGAGCAGATGGCCCGGTACGCCGGGAACGAGGACCTGGCGATCTTCCTCCGCCAGATCGAGGCCGCCGAGCAGATCATCCGCAACCGCTCGACCATCATCATCGACACCAGCCAGATCAACCCGTTCAACGTGTACTTCTGGGGTCCCGGCGAGGCGGGGGATATCTCCCGCACCGGCGGGCAGTCCGTCCCGGCCGAGAGCCGCCTCACGCCGATGCTGCCTGAATCCGCCGTCACCCTCGACCAGCCACGGGGGGCCGGCCAGTGAGCGACCCGCACCCCCACACGCACGACCACCCCGCCCCGGCCGGGCCGGCCACCGAGGAGCACGGGCTCGACGCCGCGCAGCAGTCGCTGTCCGACGCGCTGGGCGTCAGCTTCGCCGTCCTCAAGGTGCTGCTGGTTGTGCTCGTCGTCGTCTACGTCTTCAGCGGCGTGTTCCAGGTCGATGAGCAGAACGAGGCCGTCCGCCTCCGCTTCGGCAACACGGTGATGGACGCGAACGGCAACCCGATCCAGTACAAGCCCGGCTGGCACCTGGGGCTGCCCTTCCCGCTGGAAGAGGTCATCCAGGTCCCCGTCAACGAGCAGCGGATCAATATCGACCAGGCCTTCTGGTACAACGTGCCCGAGGGCCAGACCGACAACCCCGCCGCCCTCGCCCGGCAGCCGCTGAATCCGCTGACCGACGGGTTCCTGATCACTGGCGACGCCAACGTGGTGCACCTCAAGTTCGTCGTGGGCTACAAGGTCAGCGACGTGAACGCCTACATCCAGAACGTCGGCGACACCGAGCGGGCCGAGGAGATCGTCCGCATGGCCGCCGAGCGCGCCGTGGTGATCGCCATGGCCTCCGCCGACGCGAAGCAGATCATCAACCGCCAGTTCCGGGTCGAGGTGGATGCCGCGCTCCGCCTGGCCCGCGAGGTCCTGCTGGACCTGCAGACCGGTATCGAGCTGCAGCAGATCCTGATCGATGCGCCCTCCCCGCCGGTGCAGATCCAGGCGTCGGCGTACCAGCTCGTCTCCGCGGCCGAGCAGGACCGCGGCACCCAGATCCAGAACGCACGCCAGCAGGCCGCCGAGACGCTCAACGGCGTGGCCGGCGCCGCGCACCGCGACCTGACCGCGCTCATCCGCGCCTACGAGGCCGCCAACGGCGCGGACGACCAGCCGCTCGCCGAGGCGCTGCGGGCCGAGCTGGACCGCTCGCTGCGTGAGCTGCAGATGGCCGGGCCCGCGGTCGATCCGCTGGTGCAGGCCTACCTCTCGGCGATGACACGGACGCCCGACGCGTTGGGCGACGTGGCCGACCCCGACGCCGTGCTGCAGGCCCAGCGCGACGAGGCAGAGACCGAACTGCTCGCCGCGCTGCAGGCCATGGCCGACGCGCCACGCGAAGAGCGTATCGGCCGGCCCATCGGCGGGCGGATCGCCGGCGAGATCAACATGGCCCGTGCTTACCAGAGCCAGGTCCTCGCGCAGCTCGAGAACGAGTACACCCTCTTCCAGGCCAAGCTCGAGCAGTACGCCCTGACCCCCCTGCTCGTTGCCCACGAGCACTGGCAGGAGAGCCGCGAACGCATCCTCGCCGACGGGCTGATCCAGACGTTCTACACCGAGACCGGCGACCTGCGCATCATCACCGGCGGCGACCCCGAGGTCGAGCAGGAGATCGTCGAGGACATGCTCGACCAACGCCGACGCGAGGTCGAGGAACGCAACAACGCGGCCCGCGGCGGCTAACCCGCGGGCCTACGCCTTAGCATCGGCGTGTTGGCTTAGCTGTCGGGATCGCCATCGGAAGGGTCGGCCGAACTGAGCCGGCTCGGGCCGTCGCCCACCATCTTCTCGTAGGTGTGTTCATCCACACGAACGTATTTCGCCAGCCCGTGGCGGGCGAGGTTGCGCTCGTCCAGCTTCGCGCGGTTGGCCAGGTCGCTGTCTGAGCCCGCCAGCGCGAACGGCTGCACCACCCGGCGCACCGGCTGGCCCGTCACCGGGTGGCGGGTCATCGCCGTGTCGGTCATGGCCTGGATCACCTCGAACCGGTGCCCCGGCAGCCCATCGGGCGCCGCGTCGCGGATCACTTCGTAGACATAAACCGGCATGGTGATCGTATCCTGTGCCCGAAGGCGACGCGTGTCACTCCGCCAACCAGGCCGCGGCCTGCGGGGCGAAGTAGGTCAGCACCAGGTCTGCGCCGGCCCGGCGGATGCCCATAAGGGTCTCGAGCACCATCGCACGCTCGTCGAGGTGCCCCGCCGCGGCCGCGGACTTGATCATGACATACTCACCGCTGACCTGGTACGCCGCGACGGGCAGGTCGGTCGCGCACCGCACCCGGTGGACCACGTCCAGGTAGGGACCGGCGGGCTTGACCAGCACGATGTCTGCGCCCTCCTGCACGTCCAGGTCCAGCTCGCGCAGCGCCTCGCGCGCGTTCGCCGGGTCCATCTGGTACGTCGCTTTGTCGGCGGGGATGTGCCGCCCACCCGACGCGGGACGGGGTGCCGAGTCGAGCGCACCCCGGAACGGGCCGTAGCACGCCGAGGCGTACTTCGCCGTGTAGCTCATGATGCCGGTATCCGTGTAGCCCGCGTCGTCGAGGGCGCTGCGGATCGCGCCGACCCGGCCGTCCATCATGTCGCTGGGCGAGACCACGTCCGCCCCCGCCGCCGCGTGCGACAGGGCCTGCCGGACCAGCGCCGCGACCGACGCGTCGTTGTCGACCACGCCGGCGTCGTTGACGATGCCGTCGTGGCCGTCGCTGCTGTACGGGTCGAGCGCGACGTCGGTGATCACACACAGGCCGGGCAGCGCCTGCTTGAGCGCCGCGACCGCACGCGGGATCAGGCCCTCGGGGTTGTGCGCCTCTTCGCCGCCGGGCGTCTTCAACGACGCCGCGACCTTGGGGAACAGCACCACCGCGGGGACACCCAGCGCGTGCGCCCGCTCCGCCTCGGCGACCAGGCCAGCCAGCGACCAGCGCGTCTGACCGGGCATCGCGTCGATCGGCTCGTCGCCGCCCTCGTGTACAAACAGCGGGTACACCAGGTGCGCCGCTGAAAGATGCGTCTCGCGCACCAGCCCGCGGATCGCGGGCGTCCGGCGGTTGCGCCGCGGCCGGCTGGGCAGGTCGAGCGGGTTGTGGCCGTGCGTATCAGGCATCCATCCAGTTTAGCAGTGCCGCCCGACGCGGGTCGCACCACGGCCGACCCGGCGGGTACACTCACCGCATGCGCGATGTGCTCGGCCCCGCCACCACCCTCGGCTACTGCACCAACGTCCACGCCGGCGTCACCCTCGACGCGGTCCGCGACAACCTCCGTACCCACGCCCTGCCGGTCAAGCAGCAGGCCAGCCCCGACGCGCCGATGGGTGTCGGGCTCTGGTTCGCCTACGCCGCCGCGGCCGAGCTGCTCGAGGCCCAGCACAAGATCAAGGACCTCCGCGACTGGATGGCCGACCACGGGCTTTTGGCGTACACGCTCAACGGATTCCCGTTCGGCGACTTCCACGACGCCCGCGTGAAGACCCGGGTCTACGAGCCGACCTGGGCCATGCGCGAACGCTACGACTACACGCTCGCGCTCGCCACGATCCTCAGCGAGCTGCTGCCCGACGACGCGGACGAGGGGAGCATCTCGACCCTGCCGCTGGGCTGGCCCCCGACCGCCGCGCACCAGCGCACCGACCTGGACCAGCCCGCGACGCTCGACCCCGAGTTCGCCAAGGCCTGCGCCGCCCGATTGACCGACCTGACGCACTACCTCGCCCGCATTGAGCTGGATACCGGCAAGTGCATCCACGTCGACATTGAGCCCGAGCCCGGCTGCGTGCTGGATACCGCCGCCGGCGTCGTGGCGTTCTTCGAGCGGTACCTGCTCGGCACGCCCGACGATGCGACGGTCCGCGGCTACCTGCGCGTCTGCCACGACGTGTGTCACTCGGCCGTGATGTTCGAGCCGCAGCGCGCAGCGCTGACGACCTACCGGGAAGCAGGGCTCGGCGTCGGCAAGGTGCAGCTCAGCAGCGCCGTACGCGTCGCATTCGACGCCCTATCAGCCGCCGAAGGTGCCGAAGCGCTGGCGCAGCTGCACCGCTTCTGCGAAGACCGCTACCAGCACCAGACCGCGCTCCGCTACGACGACGGGTCGACCGCGTTCTATGCAGACCTGCCCGACGCCCTTGCGGCACAGGGTGCTTCCGGGGACAACCCCCGCGGTGAGTGGCGGGTGCACTTTCATGTGCCGGTGTACCTCGATGCGTTCGGTGTGATCCAGACGACACGCGCGGAGGTGGCCGAGTGTCTGTCGTTGCTGCGGTCCGAGTGCAGCGACCGTGCGGTGCATCACTACGAGGTCGAGACCTACGCGTGGGACGTGCTGCCGCAGGACCTGCAACGCGCGACGCTGGCCGATGGCATCGCCGAGGAACTCGCCTGGGTCCGTGAGAGCGGCGCGACGCACGGGGCGGGCCCGCGATGAATCTGCGCGCCCTGCTCGAACTGATGCGCATCTCGAACCTGCCCACGGTATGGAGCAACGCGTTGATGGGGTGGATGGCGGGGTTGTATGTCTGTTCAACGCAAGCAACCGAAACGAGTGGGCCATGGGGATCGGGCACTGGGACAGCCGTTGGCATCGGGATGCTCCTCGCACTCGCGATGAGCATGACCTACACCGGCGGGATGGTGATGAACGACTACCTCGATCGCGCCGTCGATTCGCTTGAGCGGCCGACGCGACCGATCCCGTCGGGACGCGTTCGGCCAAAGACAGCACGTAGCCTGGCCGTGCTTTTGCTTGCCGGGGGGTTTGTTTTAACCGTCATGCTTGGGCGTATGTCTTGTGTGCCATCGCTACAGGTGATCTGTCCGACCACCGTGATGGCTGGGGTGTTATCGCTCACGGTCGTGCTGTACAACCTGCTACACCAGCGCCACTGGCTGACGGTCATCCTTATGGGCGCATGTCGGGGGTGGGTCGTCCTTGCCTGTGCGTCCGTTGCCATCGCTGAATCGATGTTCCCGTTCAGCGCAGCGACCTGGGGCTGGGTCACACTCCCGGCCGGTGTGCTGATGCTCTACACCCTCGCCATCTCCATCGTCGCGCGGAGGGAAGTCGACCCCAAACGCGGCGGGTTCGGTGGGCCGAAAACCATCATGAACATGATCGCGGCGATGCCGCTGCTCGATGCGGCGTGGCTGGTGGGGATGGGGCTCTGGCCCGCCTCGCTGGTGTGTGTCGCCTGCGCGATCCTCACCAAGCTCGGGCACCGGCGGATCGCGGGGAGCTAGGCCCGGCTACCGCGGCGCGTCGAGGTCGATCACCGTGTCCGGCTTCAGCGATCCCAGCAGCACCTCGAGGTCGAACATGCGGTCCTGCACCCGGCGGGGGTTCGTCGTCGCGTGCACCAGCTCGATCGACATCCGCGACGCCTGGCCGGACACAAACACGTCCGCGTCATCGCACACGACCGGCAACGCGTTCTCGTTCATCCCATCCACTTCGACCGCGAACCGACCTGTGAGCCGGCACGTCACCAGGCTCCACCCCGCGGCGTCGAGCAGGTCCACCCGCGTCGGCCGGAAACTCGCCGGGTCCACCAGCATCCGCAGATGCATCCCCTCGGGCTCGATCAGGTACTGCCCGCGGTACAGGTACACCTTCGAGGTCAGACCCGGGTCCAGCGGCAGGAGCCCGAGCAGGTACGGCACGTCGTCCGGCCGAAACGGCAGCGGCAGGTAGCGCGCATCGGGCGGACGCACGGCGTCGTGTCGGCCGAGGTACGCGACCTTGTTGGATTCGTCGATCTGATCAAACAGCCAGTAGCGTTCCGTATTCGACCCGGCCCAGAGGTAGACCCGGCTGAGCTTCTCGACGGTGAGCACCGTGCTCCGCGGCGCGTTGAAGATGAACTTGCCGTCCCCCGCCTCGGAGCGGTAGCGCGTCTCGCCGTCCTCGCCCGTCTCCTGCCAGGCGAGGCGGATGTAGGTGCGGAGGAACAGCTTGTCGAAGCGCTCGACGGTGCGGTTGTAGCCCTCAGCCACTTCGCGGTAGGTGATATCTGCCTCTTCGAGCTGGCCCACGGCCGGGGGCGTGTCGGGCGACAGCCCCTGCGGCGATCGGCAGGCGGAGAGCAGCAGCGCGGCGCACACAAGCAGCGGGGGCGCCGCGCGGATCACAGGTCGAGCTCCAGCACCTGCCCGAGCTGCTCGGTCACCGACTGGACCTGCGTCGCGTCGATGTGCGGGTCGAGGACCTCGAACTGCATCTCCTCGTTCCACTTGCCGAAGTGGCCCTTCTCGATATCGACCTTGGGCGTGAACAGCCACCAGTCCTGCACCGGGCCATCGCCGTCGGGGTCTTCGCGGCGGTCGATCTTGTCGTGTCGGAGCAGCTTCTTGCGGAGCAGGATCAGCGCGAGGACATAGCGGAACGCGAGCTGGCGGTCCTCCTCGGCGTCCGCGAGGTTCAGCATGAGCTCCTGGATCGCGGCGTTGCCGACGAGCAGCTTCTTCTTCTCGTGGGGCTCGGGCACGACCGTCCGCCAGTAACCAAACAAGTGCGGCGGGCGGAACCCCGCGTCCCACGCCTCCGAGGCGATATCGACACGGAGCAGCGGCAGCTCGCCGTTGGCGTCCTTGGTCTTCTCGATGGGTGGGTCGCCCTCGATGAGCGCGGCGCGGCGCTCTTCCTCGGGCGGGTCGACGAGCACGGCCACGTAGTCTTCGCCCGGCTCGAGCGCTCGGCCGGACGCGGCACAGATGCCGGTGGGCCGCTGGATGTCGTAGGTGTTGAGTTGGGTCATGCTGGAGTGGCTAGGGGCTGGGGCCTCGTGGCTGGGTCGTGTGGTCTACTCTGAGATGCAGCAGACAACGGGCACAGAAGGTTCATCTTGTTCGGGGGTCAGGCGACACCAAGCTGGCGTTCCGCGGCGGTGACGGTCTGTTCGATCAGGGTCGCGATGGTCATCGGGCCGACGCCGCCAGGCACGGGGGTGATCAGGCCCGCATGGGGGGCGACGGCCTCAAAATCGACGTCGCCGATGTTGCCTTCGTTGTAGCCCGCGTCCATCACGACCGCGCCGGGCTTGACCCAGCCGCCCTGCACGAAGTTGGGCCGGCCCACGGCCGCAACGACGATGTCCGCCTGCTTCACCACGTCGCCCAGGTCCCGGGTCCGGCTGTGGCAGATCGTCACCGTCGCGTTGCGGTTGAGCAGCAGCCCCGCCATCGGCTTGCCGAGGATCGCGGACCGTCCGATGACGACGGCGTGCTTGCCCTCGACCTCGACGTTGTACGCATCCATCAGCCGCATGATCCCCTCGGGCGTGCAAGAGGCAAAGCCGGGGTGGCCAAACCACATGTGCGCGAAGCTGCCGAAGGTCACACCGTCCACATCCTTGCCGACGGGGATGGCCTCGAACGCGGCGCGCTCATCGACCTGGGGCGGTGAGGGGTGCTGGAGCAGGATGCCATGGACCGCGGGGTCTTCGCCGAGCCGCGTGATCGTCTCGACGAGCTGCACGGTGGTGGTGTCTTCGCCGAGCTCGACCTTGACAGACTTCATCCCGATCGACTCACAGCGTCGGCGTTTCATCTGCGTGTAGGTGACCGAGGCGGGGTCGGCCCCGACGAGTACGGTCGCGAGCGTGGGGGTGACGCCGGTCTTGGCGATGATGTGTTCGACACGGGCCTTGGCGGCGGCCATAAGCTCGCGGGAGACGCGCGTGCCGTCCATGAGGGTCGCGGTGGTGGTCATCGGGGCATTATAGGGCGGGTCGAAGCCCACGTTCGCTGAACGTGGGCTTCCAAGCGGGGCTACACTTTCACCCATGCATGCCATGCTTCTTTCCATCGGCGACGAGCTGGTCCTGGGCCAGACGGTCGACACGAACACCGCCTGGCTGGCTGCGCGGCTGGCCCGGCTGGGGATCAGGACGCTGGAGCACCGCACCATCGACGACGATCTGGACGCGATCGCCGCCGCGATCCGCGCTTCCGCCGAGCGCTGCGCGCTGCTCATCATCACCGGCGGGCTCGGGCCGACCGACGACGACCTCACCCGACCCGCCCTGGCCAAGGCGATGGGCGTCGGGCTGGTCATCGACCCGGCCAGCCTGCACGCGCTCGAGCGCTTCTTCAAGGAACGTGGTCGGCCGATGCCCGAGCGCAACCGCGTCCAGGCCGAGCACCCGCAGACCAGCGCGATGATCCCCAACACCTGCGGCACCGCGCCGGGGATCGACGCGACGCTGGGCCGGTGCCGGGTGTTTGTCACGCCCGGTGTCCCGCGCGAGATGGTCGCGATGTACGAGAAGTCCATCGAGCCGGCGATCCGCGAGGCCGGCGGCTCGGGCCGGACGATCCTGACGACGAAGGTCAACACGTTTGGCAGCGGCGAGTCGGACATCGCCGAGCGTCTCGGGCCGCTCATGGCCCGGGACCGCAACCCTGTGGTCGGCACGACCGTCTCGGACGGCATCGTGAGCGTCCGCGTCCGTGCGGAGTTTGAAGACCTCGCACACGCCCAACGTGAGCTCGACGCCACCGCGGCGGAGGTCGAGGCGATCGTCGCGCCACTCGCGTTCGGCCGGGACGACACCTCGCTGCAGCAGACGCTCATCCGGATGCTGACCGAGCGCGGGCTCACCATCGCCACGGCCGAGTCGTGTACCGGCGGACTGATCGCGGGCATGCTCACAGACGTTCCCGGGTCGAGTGCCGCGATGCTCGGCGGCTGGGTGACCTATGCCAACGCGATGAAGTCCGGCCAGCTCGGTGTCGATGACGCACTTTTGCAAGCCCACGGCGCGGTGAGCGCGCCGGTCGTCCGGGCGATGGCGCAAGGCGCAGTGGAACGGTCCGGCGCGGACCTGGCGGTCTCGACCTCGGGTGTCGCCGGGCCCGGCGGCGGGACGGCGACGAAACCTGTCGGCACGGTATGGATGGGCCTGGCCTGGCGCGAAGACGGGGCGATCCACACCGATGCCCGCGTCGCGCACTTTCCCGGCGACCGCGACGCGGTGCGCGACCGCAGCGCCAAGTGCGCCCTACAGTTACTCCGCCTGCACCTGCTTGGGGAAGACCTCGGGCAGGTCCGCTGGGCCAAGCCCCCGACGACATGACTCAAGACCCCACGCCCCATCACGAAGCACCCGCCCCGCCCGCGACCGGCCGGATCGACATCCACAGCCACGTGCTGCCGGGCATCGACGACGGCTGCGCGACCGTCGCCGAGTCCCTCGACTCGGTCCGCGCGCTGATCGACCACGGATACGTCGGCACGGTCTGCACGCCCCACTGCTGGCCGACCTGCTACCCGGCGAACACGCCCCGACACATCGCGCTGTGGACCCAGGCACTGCAGCAGGAGATCGATAAGGCCGGGCTTGACTACCGGCTCTGGGCCGGCGCGGAGCTGCGCTTCTTCCCCGACGTGATCCCGTGGATGCAGACGCACGGCGTGCCGACGCTGGCCGGCTCACGCTACGTGCTCTGCGACTTCTGGGACCGCGAGTGGCCGGACTTCGCCGACCCCGCGTTCGACTGGCTGCTGGCGGGGGGCTACACGCCGATCCTCGCGCACCCCGAGCGGACAGCGACGGCCACGGGGTACGAGCAGCGGCTGGACCACTGGGCGGCACGGGGCGTGCTGTTGCAGGGCAACCTGCAGTGCTTCACGGGCGCGGCCGGCCGCCGCCCCGATGAGCTGGTCCGCCGGTACATGGACCAGGGGCGGTACACGCTGCTCGCGTTGGACATGCACCGGCCCGACTCGCTGGAGAGCCGGCTGGGCGGGATCGCCATCGCGTCGCAGGAGTACGGGGCCGACACCGTCGAGACAATGATCCGCGAGCGGGTGCGCGAGCTGCTCTGGCCGGATGCATAAACGCAAAGCTCAGCAGGTGTTTGTTTTGTAAGTGCGGCGGGCCCGCAGCGGCCGCGCGGTTGCTGGTATCCTCCCGCATCATGGATCACGAGTGGAAGCCCCCGACGACGACGCCGCTGTGGCGGAACCCCGGGTTCACGCTGATGTGGGCGTCGGTCGCCGCGAGCGGGTTCGGCGACCGGATCATCATGTCCGCGGCGTTGATCCTGCTGGGCGCGATGGCGGCCGAGACCGACGCCGGCCGGGTGAGCTTCAACGCCGCCACGCAGTTCTGGTTCTTCCTGCCCTACCTCGTGCTGTCGTTCACCGCGGGCTGGCTGGCGGACAAGCTGCCGCGCAAGTGGATCCTGCTGACCTGCGACGAGCTGCGCGCGGTGGTGCTCTGCGTCGCGCTGTTTGGCATCTTTGGTCTGGTCGGCGACCCGGTGCTCCCCGCCGATCAACGCTGGCTGGTCTACGGGGTGCTGCTGCTGGTCGGCTCACTGGCGGCGACGTTCAACCCGACGCGCAACGCGACGGTCCCGCAGATCGTGGCCCAACGCCAGCTCCAGGCCGCCAACGCGCTGATCATCGGCCTGGGTGTCGTCGCGTCGATGGTCGGCGCGGTCGCCGCCACGTTCTTTATGGACGCCAGCCGGGGCGAGACGATCGAGACCGGGCTCATCATCGCGATCTGCTTCTACGCGGTGTCCGGGTCGTTCTTTGCCTTCCTCAAGCCGCACGACGCGCCGCGCGAGGCCCGCACCGACCGCTCGCTGCGGCAGGCAGTCCGCTACCTGCGCGGGCACGGCCGGCACCTCCGCCTGATCGTCGTGTTCACCGCCGTATGGGGCAGCGCGATGGTGGTCTACAACGCCGCGCTGACCTTCGGCCACCTGCACTTCGGGCTGGTCGGCGATGGGCTGTTTAAGCACTACCAGTTCATCGCCGCGACGATCGGCGGGGGCATGCTCCTCGGGGCCGGCGTCATCTCGCTGATCGGGACGCAGCGCGAGTCCACGATTGTCCTGAAGGTCGCACTCATCGGTTCGGCCGTCTGCATGGCGCTGTTCACGCTCGTCCCCTACCGCCCGGTGCACTTCGCGTCCGGCCTGCTGATCGGCGTGTTCGGCAACATGGCGATCATCAACGTCCTCTCCCTGCTGCAGGTCCTCAGCCCCAACTACATCCGCGGCCGCGTCATGGGGCTGACCAACATCGTCTCTACCGTCGGCACGGTCGCGATCAACGGCGTGATCTGGCAGCTGCCGAATGCCGACCACTGGATGCCCGCCGCTGTCCTGGGCAACGCTGGGCTCCTGCTGCTGCTGGGTGTCGCTGGGCTCGTGCTCAACCTCCGCTCCGGGCCGATGCCCAACCGCATGGCCAACGCGCTGTGGCGCCTCACCCGCCTGTTCTGCTTCGCCTGGCACACGCTCCGCGTCCACGGCAAACACCACCTCCCCGCCGACGGCCCGGTGCTGATCGTCTCAAACCACACCACCGCCATGGACCCGTTCCTGATCCAGTCGTCGTCGCCGCGCCTGGTCCGCTGGCTCATGCTCACCAGCTACCGCATCCGTATCGCCGAGCCGCTGTGGCGCGCGATCGACCCGATCTGCCTGGAACACGACAAACAGACCGGCATCGCCGAGCCGGGCATCAAGCAGGTCCGCCAGATCGTCCGCGAGCTCAAGCACGGCGACGCCGTCGGTGTCTTCCCCGAGGGCCACCTCCAGTACGACAACCGCGAGCTCAAGCCGTTTCAGGACGGCGCGGCCGTCATGGCCCGGCTGGCCAAGTGCCCGATCGTCCCCTGCTGGATCGACGGCACGGTCCTCAGCCGGTCCATGCTCATGCACGTCCTCTGGCCCACGCGGTCCACCGTCACCTTCGGCCCGCCGTTCACCCCCGACCCGGGGATGTCCGTCGAAGAGCTGACGGCGGAGGTCCGCAAACGCATGATCGCGCTGAGCGGGAGTGAACAGTTCACAGTGAACAGTGGACAGGCGGAAACACCCAATGGCATTGGTTGAGCGGTTTGAAGATCTGGTTGCTTGGCAGAAGGCGCGTGTCCTAACACGAGAGGTCTATGCAGCCACGCAAGACCACGCGTTCTCGCGTGACTTCCCGCTCCGTGATCAGATCCGGCGGGCGGTGATCTCGGTCATGTCCAACATCGCAGAAGGGTTCGACCGACGATCCCGTAGTGAGTTCTGTCAGTTCCTGTTTATCGCACGGGCTTCCTGTGCGGAAGTTCGCTGCCAGCTCTACATCGCACTCGACAACCAGTACATCAATCAAGAACACTTCGACACGCTCTCCGGCCAAGCATCCGAAATTACACGGATTCTCGGTGGGCTGATCAAGTCGCTAGACTAACCACACCTGTTCACTGTTCACTCCTCACTGTTCACCGCAAACGGAGTTTGCCCATGCCCCGCCCTGTCACGCTCTTCACCGGCCAGTGGGCCGACCTGCCGTTCGAGACCATGTGCGAGAAGGCCGCGTCCTTCGGCTACGACGGGCTGGAGCTCGCCTGCTGGGGCGACCACTTCGATATCGACCAGGCCGCGCGCAGCGACAAGTACTGCAAGGACCGATGGCAGATGCTCGCCGACTTCGGCCTGAGCTGCTACGCGATCTCCATGCACCTGGTCGGCCAGGCCGTGTGCGATCCCATCGACGAGCGTCACAAGTCCGTGCTGCCCGAGGACGTGTGGGGCGACGGCAAGCCCGAGGGCGTCCGCAAGCGCGCCGCGAAGAAGCTCGCCAAGTCCGCCAAGGCCTGCCGACGCTTCCTCAACAACAAGCCCGGCCGGGGCAAAAGAGCCGGCGCCAAGGGCGACGACTTCCCCGGCGTCGTCAACGGCTTCACCGGCTCGTCGATCTGGCACTCGCTCTACGCCTGGCCCCCCACCGACCAGGCCTACTGGGACAAGGGCTACGCCGACTTCGCCAAGCGCTTCGGCCCCATCCTCGACGCGTTCGACAAGGAAGACATCAACTTCGCCCTCGAGGTCCACCCCACCGAGATCGCCTTCGACCTCGTCACGGCGCAGCGCGCGATCGACGCCGTCAAAGGCCACAAGCGCTTCGGCTTCAACTACGACCCCTCGCACCTGGGCTACCAGGGTGTCGACTACGTCCGGTTCCTCTACCAATTGAAAGACCGCATCTACCACTGCCACATGAAGGACGTCTGGTGGGGCCACGGCACGGGCGAGGTGGGCGTCTTCGGCGGGCACACCACCTTCGCCGACCCCCGCCGCTACTGGGACTTCCGCTCCCTGGGCCACGGCGACATCAACTTCGAGGAGATCATCGTCGCCCTCAACGACATCGGCTACGCCGGGCCGCTCAGCGTCGAGTGGGAAGACTCCCGCATGGACCGCGAGCACGGCGCGACCGAGGCGTGCGACTTTGTCCGCGCCGTCGATTTCCCCAGCAGCACCCTCGCGTTCGACGCGCAGTTCGACAGCTAAGCCCCCGAGGCTTCACGCCCCAAACGCATGGATGCAAGGATGCAACGGATGCCCGAAGGACCGCCGCGCCCACACTCACCCGCCCCCGACCACGCGGGGCTCACCCGCCGGCGTTTCCTCCGGTCCGCCGCCGCAGCGATCGCCGTGCCCGGGCTCACCGGCTGCGCGGCCCGCGTCGCCCGGCCCGAGCCCGTGCCCCCGCCGGCGCAGGCCGTTCCCGAGATCCCGCTCGAAACCCTGCCGCCCACGCTCCGCCTCGGTCCAACGCCAAACTTCCTCCCCGCCCCCGACCTCGCGCAAGACCGCGTGCTGCGCTACGTCGCCGGCCTCCGCCCCTTCCGCCGCGGCACCGTCCGCATCGAGCACGAAACCGTCGGCAGCCAGTCCGTCGTCCACCACTACGGCCACGGCGGCTCGGGCTTTACCCTCGCCTGGGGCACCGCCGAGGAAGCCGCCGACCTGCTCGAACGACACCACCCCGCGCCCAAAGACGTCGCCGTCCTCGGCGGCGGGGTCGTCGGGCTCACCACCGCCGTCGTCCTCCTCGAGCGCGGCTACGCCGTCACCGTCTACGCCAAGGCCCTCTCGCCCAACACCACCTCCGACCTCGCCGGCGCACAGTTCGCCCCCTCCCTGGTCGACGCCGACAGCCACGAACGCCTCGAACGCTGGGTCCGCGCCTCGGCACGACGCTACCTCGCGCTCCGCGGCGACGAGTACGGCGTCTACGAACGACCCAACTACGCCACCGGCCCCGGCGGCTCCGGGCTCAACAAGCTGCCCACCGACCTCTTCCCCATGCGCGACCTCGACGAGCTGCCCTTCCCCGGCGGATCGCGCCGCGGACGCGTCCACCAGACCCTGCTCATCGAGCCCCCCACCTACCTCCCCCGCCTGCTCAAACGTGTTTACGAAGCCGGCGGCGGCGTCACCCCGCGCACCTTCCACAACGCCGCCGACGTCGCCGCCCTCCGCGAACGCGTGGTCGTCAACTGCATGGGCCTCGGCTCGGGCGAGGTCTTCCCCGACCGCGCGCTCACCCCCGTCCGCGGGCAGCTCGTCCTCATGCAGCCCGAGCCCCTCGGCTACCTTCTCAGCCACGCCGGCTACTGCTTCCCACGCTCCGACGCCGTTGTCCTCGGCGGCACCGTCGAACGCGGCGTCGACCGCGCCCAGCCCCAGCCCGAAGACTGCCTCCGCATCCTCAACAACCATCGCCGGTTCTTCGGCCAACCCACCGCACAGCTCGACCGCAACGCCCCCTGGCTCCGGCGATGGGCACGCACCCCCCACCACCCCGCCACGATCCGCGCCTAATCCGCAGGCGTCTCCGCACCGGGCCTGTCGGATTCAGTTTCGTTCGCTATCACCCCCGCCGTCGCCAGGTGCATCGACACCGCCTCGACGTACCGCGCCCGCTCCGCCCCCGTGCCCAGGTCGTCGTGCCCCGCATCAAACGGCACGAGCACCGCGTTGGGCGCCGCCGCGAGCAGGTCCCGCGCCTCCCGGTACTTGAAGATCACATCGTGCTCGCCGTGCATGATCAGCACCGGCACGCCCAGCGTCCGGAACACCCGCTCGGTGTCGAACGGGCTCCGCACCACGAACGGCGGCACGCCATACCCCCACGCCTTCCGCGCCACGCTCGTCCCCGTCGACTCCACGATCAACGCCACGCACGCCCGGCGGTCCGCCAGCTGCGCCGCCACACCGCCCCCGATCGATCGGCCGTGGATCACCACCCGGCCCGCATCGACGTCCGGCCGGGCCACTACCCTGTCATAAAACGCCACGGCGTCCGCCACCAGATGCGCCTGCGAAGGCGACCCCGCGCTCCCACCCCCGGAAGCGTCCCCGGAAGCGCCCGCCCCGCCGTACCCCCGGTACTCGGGCAGCAGCACGCTCACCCCCAGCGCGTGGTACATCGCAACGATATCCCGCTGATGATCGATCAGCTCCGCGTTGCCATGCAAAAACACCACCAACGGCCGCGCCGCTGAAACGGCATCTCGCCCATCACCGCTTCCGGGGGCGGGGAAGAACCAGGCGACGCTGGTCCCCTGCTCGGTCTCCAGCGTCAGCACCTCGCCCGTCGGCAGAAACGGCGACCCCGCAGACACCCCCGCCAGGTCCGCCGGGAAGATCAGCTTCGTCTGGTAGAAGAACAGCAGCCCGCAGTAGAGCAAATAGAGGGCAAGGACATACAGCACCCCCCGAGCGTACCACGGCAGCCGCCGGCGTCGTCGCTTTTCCGAAACCACCTCAGCCATCCCGCAAGCATACCGCCCCGCAATGCCCGCCGCCGCAATCTACGGCTCAACCTCCCACTGCAACACCGCTTCCCCACGGTCAGCCCCGCCCCTGATGGTGGCATGCGTCCACTTCCCGCGCAGCTCCACCCCCTCCAAGTTGCCGTGAAAAACAACGTTGTTGTCCGCCCACCCCGGGTTCAGATCAAACGCGACCCATTCCTCGTACACGTTCGCCTGGTACCGCCCACTCTCCATCGCCTCCGTTGGGAAGCCCTCGGCAGACCACAACAACTCGCACTCCCCTTCAAACACGCCGCCTACATCTGGCAGCGCGCCCGGCAGATCAAGGTAGGCCCGCGCGATCGGCTCGCCCGCTTTGTCATACAGCGTCAGGTTGCTCTCCCGCGGCGGCGCAGCATGCTTCGAACCCCCGCACCCGCCGACGAACACCAACAAGACGGCAAACAATACCAGCCGTACAACAAATTGCATGTGGCCCCCAAGCATCAGGGTGTTTAAAACGCAGCCGCCCTCATGCTAGCACAGGCCTCACGCCACCCGCCGCCCGCTCCACCGCGATCGGCCGTGGGGCATCAACACCCCCGCGACCCCGCCCGCGCCGAGCCGTGGCCCGACACCCGCCTCCAGGCCGCTGAACCCCACCCGCACACACACCGGCGCGCTCAACGGCCCCGGCTCGAACGTCGGGCTCTGCCAGCACGCCGCGAACCACACCCGCGTCCCCGGCTCCAGACCGCCGGGCACCTCAAACCCCATCGCCGTCACGCTCGTCGTCCCCGCATACTCCCAACCCGCCAGCGACACCGGCGGCTTGTCGCCCACAAAATACCGCACCACCGCCCCCGATACTCCGTCCGGCTTGCTCTTACGAGACGGCGCGTCCGGGTCCGTCACCCGCAGCAACGCCGTCCACCCGCGCACGCCACGCAACGACACCCGCGGCGCTTCCGTCGGCGGCCCCACCGCCGATTTGCGCGCTACCGTCCGGGGCGCGATCCCCAGCGACTCGCGCTGCGCATCCGTCACGCTCGGCCGTGCCTTGATGACCTTTACCAGCACCCGGCTCTGCGCCGCCAGCTCCGCCAACGCCGCGTCCTTCCGCGCCACCTCCGGCGTCGTCCGCGTGTTCGGATCGTTCGCCAGCGCGTAAGCCGACTGCGCCTCGGCCAGCCTCGCCGCATACCCCGCCGCCTCCGCCGCCGTCACGCCGTAGTGCTCGGGCCCCGGCGCCGCGTTCAGCTTCTGGCTGAACACCTTAGCCCACTGCATCATGTCCGCTTCCCGCCGAGGCAACACATCCCGCATGGCTCAAGCTCCCGTCGTCAGAGGTTCTAGGGCAGGACTTGTGTTCCTGCCTGTCACGAACCCCCTATCGACGCCCCCACCCCGCCGGTTGAGCACGACCCGCAAAACCCATAAAAACGGCCCCCGCGACACTGCCCGCAACACCCGCAGCCCCCCCCGCAGCGTCCGGGGGATCCCCCGCGAGTTGCGTAGAGCCCCCCGCGACCCGCAGGGGATACCACACAACCCGGGCAGCAGACCACGAAACCCACGCAGCTCGCCCCACCCCCGCCGCGGCACTCACCGAGAACGCCGTATCCATCCCCCCTCCTTCCGATGCACCGCCCGCCACCCCCGCTGCCCCCCTCGCGGGCTCGGGGGCACCGCCTCCACGCCATGTGGACCTGCATCCATCGATCCCAACACCCTTACCAACCCCGGGCGCTTTGAACGCGGCAGGCGCATGGCCCAACCCGCAGCCGTCCGCTGAGCGGGTCGAGGCGGTTCATCTGTTAGGATTCTGGTTTCGGCAATCCATGCCGTCAATATTTTTGTTCGGATTCTGTTCAAGTCGTGCCCGTGCCTGACTTTAGAGCACAAAACCCTTGTTGTTTGGCCCCGATTAGGTAGATTGCTAGACAACTTTGATCCGTATACTTACTGTTATGGAGCCGGTGAAAAGCACAGTCTCAAACCTTTGGCAAGGCGAGCAATGCCCCATCGAATACGGCATCTACTTCGCTGACGATACTTTCATAGCCTTCACTGGCTTACAGCCCTCTGGCAAGCGGGTTCGGATTGACCAGGCTGCGTCCGAGAGCCCAGCGTGCCTGGACCCTATCAAGCTATTCGAGGAAGGACCACAGATTTTTGGTGGTGCAACCTCGTGGGAAGGCGACGGTTTTCTCGCTGTTTGTGATAGCGAAGGCGCTTTGCAGTGGTTACTCCACTGCGAAGGATCTGAACCATTTCGTTCCGCCAAGTTAGTCGATGGCATTGTGATAGCCGTCTCAGAGGAATACCCCCTTCGCTATGAGTGGCGATTGCCGCTCGACATTCCGTGGGAGTGCGGGGTAGCGGCGGCTCCATAACCACCGGCTGCAGTTGACCGGCGACGCCCGCGATATGATGTGGTTGTCGGTTTGTAGCCCACTCCCGCGGGCGGCCGGCAACTGAGCCTTTTACGTTAGGCTATTGAGATCGGCGTAAGACCCCGACCGCGATCGCGGCACCGAGGCAGGTCAACCCAACCGCGAGGATAGACCCACGCAGCAGGTGGTTGGCGGCTTGGTAGGCCGGCTGGTCATCCGTGAGCCAGCAGAATCGCACGAACAATTGAACCACACCGCCAAAGACCAACGCCGCCGCGAAGAGCAGCCCGGCCCAGGCCGTCAGTTTGTTCCGTGTGTGTCGCGTCATACCCTTTCTTCCCTGCGGGTGGCCGGGGCTGAGTCTGCGAAGCCCCGGGGCGGCTGGGTTCAATGCCTAGCTATACCCCAGACATTCAGATTAGCATCAAGGGTCCGCATACGCATCCCGGGGCATCGCCGAGCCTCTGCCCCTGCCACCCGCCCGAGCGGGGATCAGGGGGATGCGCTATCACCTTGGGGGCACTACCGGGCGGGCTGTAGTACGGGCGGTGACGGCTTGGACCAGATCATCCGCTGAATGAATGCCGGGGCGGCTGGCGATGAAAACCGTTTCGATCTCAGCGAGTGATGCGTCAGGGCCATGTTTCTGCATCCGGATGTAGGCGTCGACGACGATCGATGGCGCGTTACCGCGGAGACGCATCCCCAGCACATGAGACAGTGAAACCGGCACGCCGCTACAGCACGCTCGGACCCATGGGGCCACAAGGAAGCCGAGGGACCACAGCACGATCAGACAGGCAACGCCAGATACAAAACCGACGAGCACGGAAGGCCAGTGCATGACGATCCCCGTTTAAGAATAAGCAAAACATAAATCGACAATGTTGTCAGCCGCCTACGGAAACGGGCTCCCAACCGACAACCTTGACCCCATCTTCCGGGGCCGGGCGTTCCGGGTCAAGGGTGGTATGGGTTGGACACACCTTTTCTATGCAACCCCATACACCGCGTAGTACAGGTTGGCCGGGACGTCGTAGGTGTGGGATTGGGCGGCGAGGGATCGGGTGAGCCCGGGGTGGAGGTCGGCCGGGCTAAGGGCGGGGGCGATTCCGGGGGCGGCGGCGAGGCGGTCCAGGCGGTGGGAGTCGGAGAGCAGGACGTGGGCGAGCTGGGACGGGGACATCGGGACCGGTACGGTCTCGTGGCGGACCAAACGCTCGGCGAAGCCCGCACTGCCGGTGAGGTTGATGCGGTGGTTGTAGGCCGAGGGGGCCGGGAGTGCCGAGGGGGCATCGGACGCTGGCGTTTCGGAGTGCGCTTCCGATGATGTTTCCGGGGGCGGGGGCTGAGTCATATCCGGGGGCGGGGGCTTGGGGAGGACGGCGGCGAAGGCGGGGGCGAGGTCCAGGTCGAAGTCGTAGACGACGGCGAGCGCGTTGGGCCGGGCGACGCGGCGGGCCTGGGCGTGGGTGGCGGGCGTGTCGGTGTAGAAGAGCGAGCCGGCGAAGGTGATGAGGTCGGCCGAGTGGTCGGGCAGGGGCAGCGCGTCGCCCGACCCGGGCAGGTAGCGGACACGCTCGTGCGGCGTGGCGCGTTCCAGCATCGCCGGGCTCGGGTCCACCCCCACCACCCGCTCGCAGAGCTCGGCCAGGGCGAGCGCGGAATAGCCCGTCCCGCAGCCGATGTCCAGGCCGTCGCCGAAGCGGGCGTCGTCACCGAGCGCGCGTCGGAGGATCAGCCGGTGCAGCGGCGGGCGGTACGCGGCGTAGTGCGCCGCAGCGGCGGTGTCGTAGCGTTCGGTCATAAGAAAAGTTTTTCGCAGTAGGGCGCGCATGCGGCCGGGCGGGCGTGTGACGGACACCCATGATCTAAGGAGCAGCTATCTCAGCCGTTCCAGCCGGCCTCTGCGTTTGATGAGGTTTTTGTAATCCCACTGGATGTCGCGGGCGTCGGCGAGCCAGCGTTGGAGCTGGGCGGTGTCGACTTGCTCGGCGGCGGTGTAGCGCTGCTCGGCGGCCTTGAACTTGCCCTCGGGTTTCAGGCCCGGGGCGGTTCCGGGGGTGAACGATTGGCCGCTCCAGAACAGGAGGCGGACGGCGTGTTTGAGTTTGCTGTAGCCGACGACGGGGTTGCCGTCGAGGAACCCCGCGGGGTGGGCGTGCCAGATTTTGTTCTCGGCCTCGGGCAGCGCGGCGTCGATCACCTCGGCAAGCCGGTCACAGATGGCTTGGTCGCCGGGGGCTTGGGACTGGTTGTAGGCGGCGGTATCGGGGTGCATAGTCTGCAATTTTGCGATTTAGATTGGAAGAGATGATTTGCCTTCTTTAGTAATAGCAGGAATCACTCGCGGTGATAAGTAATCGTTCTGCCTTCAGGTGTAGATAGTGTTGCCGTTTGGGGGTACTCTGGCCAAGTAGCAAGATATGCTTCTAACAAGTCATAGTTTTCGATCAAATCATCAATGGACTGGATTCTGACAGGTAGCAGTGCTGCAAATGCCCCGTCGCATCCAAAGTCCGGACTAGTCGATACACGACCAGATTCTTGAGTCTCGTAACTGACCCAAAGTTTGTGGTCACCAATCCTGTAGACAGTTAGATGGGGCGTATAATCATACATCTTGGAATAGGGCTTTATATAAATCCTTGTATCGGGGCGATTCGCAAGCTGGAACGAAGCCTCGACCAGTGAGAATGAGTCAAACACCGCCGTATCATTTTCCCAGAAGCCGCCGAGATCAACATTTTCAATCCTTTTGTCGGCTAATAGCAGGTCTTCTACCTTCTGACGCCCTCCGTCGTCATTGCATGCTGTAAGGCACATTAGAATGCAGGCGAGAAAAGATCGAAGCACGGGATGAGTGTAATGAATCATTGTTCATCTTCCTGCTACGCATAGTTTCATTCTGATTATACATCATGATGGTTCAGTCACACGACTGTTTCTTAATGCGAAGGAAGAATTACTAAGGCAACATCATGGCCCACTCACACCCTAAAAATCGCCCCCAGTTTCTTGCCCATCAGGACGCTTGCGCCGACGAGGGTGACGGTGAGGAGGGCCATGCCCCAGACGCCCATGGCGCTGGCGATGTAGGGGCCGTCGCCCAGGCGGTTGTAGAGCTCCCAGATGGCCTTGGTGACGGGGTAGTCGGGCTGGCGTTCGGCGAGGATGAGGGAGTCGCTGACCTCGAGCATGGCGAAGGAGAAGACGAGGATGCCGCCGGCGATGAGGTTGGCCATGATGAGCGGGACGACGATGCGTCGGATAGCGGTGAGCCCGGAGGCGCCGAGGTTCAGGGCGGCTTCTTCGAGCTGGCCGGACGTCTGTTCGAGGCCGGCGGCGGCGGAGCGGAGGATGTAGGGGAGGCGGCGGATGGTGTAGGCGATGACGAGGAAGACCAGGGGGTTGGGCATCTCGCCGCGGAGCTGGAAGAAGGAGGCGAAGCCCTCCCAGCCCCAGCCCTTGAAGAGCTTGTGCAGGTCGGTGAAGGGGGACTCGAGGGACATGGCGACGTAGCCGAAGGCCATGACCAGGCCGGGCACGGCGAGGGGGAGCATGCCCAGCGTGTCGAGGACCCATCCGCCTTTGATCTTGATGCGGACGGTGAGGAAGGCGATGGCGAGGCCGAGGAACACTGCGAGGACCATGGCGGACAGGGCGTAGACCAGGGAGTTCTTGATCGCGTTGACCGACAGGTCGTGGGTGAGCATGCCCTCGTAGTGCTCGGTGGTGAAGCCCTGGGGGAGGACGGTGCGGTACCAGTCCTGGCCGTCGGACATGCCGGAGACGGAGGTGAAGACGACGCCGAGGTGGGGCATGACGGCGAGGGCGGTGATGCCCAGGAACAGGGCCATCGCGCCCAGGGCCTTGAAGCCGGTGAGCTTCTTCTCGGCCTGGGCGTGCTGGGCCTTGGACTGCATGGCGTAGGCGCGGCCGCCGAAGGCCCACTTGCCGAGCATGTAGAGGATGACGGCGACGACGAGCATGACGACGACCAGGGCGTAGGGCCTCTGGTTGTTGCTGATCTCGCTGAGGCCGTAGAACACCTGGACCGGGGTGACGGTGGTGTACTCGAACATGAGCGGGGTGCCCAGCTCGGTGAACGACCAGATGAAGACGATGGTGCCGCCGGCGAAGATGCCCGGGAGGATGAGGGGGAGGGTGCAGCGGAAGAAGCGTTTCCACCGCCCGGCACCGAGGTTGAGCGCGGCCTCGTCGAGGGACGGGTCGAGGTTGGCCATGGCGGCGGTGATGTTGAGGTAGAGGATGGGGTAGAGGTGCAGGGCCTCCATGATGACGACGGCGGCGAAGGTGCCATCGACCGCGCCGAAGAACGGGAGATGGAACTCACCGCCGAGGAAGTCGATGCCGGGGGCGCTGTCGGGGCGGAGGCCGACCCACTTGAGCAGGGAGTTGATCGCGCCGGACCGGCCGAGGATCGCGCGGAGCCCGATCGCGCCGACGAAGGGCGGGAGGATGAGGGGGACCAGGACCAGCGCGCTGACCAGCGACTTGCCGGGGAAGCGGTAGCGCGCGGCGATGGACGCCATCGGGAGGGTGATGATCAGGCACAGGACCGTGGTGCACACGGCGATCATCAGCGCGTTGAAGAGCCCCTGCCGGTAGAGCGGGTCGCGGAGGACGCCGACCTCGGGGCTGAGGAAGTACTTGAGGGTGAAGTCGCCGGCGACGCTGATGGTCTCGCCGGTGTCGGGGTCGATGGCGGTCGCGCCCTCGGGCTGGACGAAGCCGCCCCAGACGGTGAGGGCGATCGGCCAGATAAGGAAGGCGAGGAGGATGGCGAGGATGACGCCGTAGAGGACCAGGTGTCGTGGCTTGGGCCGCATGGGGGAGAGTTTACTGGGAGGCCGGGGTGAGTGTTGTGTTTGCGGTGTGTGACCGCCGAGGCGCGTCGCACCCTGGCCCGGCGCCGCGTCGCCACGCGGCTACCCGCTAAAGCACCGTGATTACAGCCCGGTCTCGTGGATCCAGCGCATCGCCATCAGCGCCGCGCCCTGGGCCGAGGGGTGGACCCCGTCGCCGGCCCAGACGTTGGGCTGGCTGCCGGCCGCGACGGCCTCATCGAACATCGTCTGGAACGGCACGAAGACCGCCCCCGCCGCGTCCGCGGCCTGCCGGCACAGCGCCCGACGCTCGTTAAACTCGGGGAACCAGCCGTCGTTCACCGCGCCGCAGCGCAGGACAAACGGCTCGCAGACGACCAGCTTCACCCCCGGGAGGTTCTCCTCGGTGCGGTCCAGCAACGCCGAGAGCTGCTCGCCGTACTGCACGGCGGTGCCGTCGTAGTTGCCGTTGAGCTTGTGCCAGATGTCGTTGACACCGATGAGGATGGAGACGAGTGCGGGCTGCAGGTCGATGCAGTCGCGGTCCCAGCGGGCGTCGAGGTCGGGGACCTTGTGGCCGGAGATGCCGCGGTTGTAGATCGACAGGCCCTTGCCCGGGTAGCGCGAGAGCAGGTGGTAGGCGATGAGTTTCGCGTAGCCGTTACCGAGCATGGCGAAGTCGTTGGCGGTGTCCTGCGTGTCGCGGGATCGGCCGGCGTCGGTGATGGAGTCGCCCTGCAGGAGGATGGTCGCGTTGTCGGGGATCTGGTCGATCATGGTCGGCTCGGGCGTGGGCTGACCGGCGTCTGCCTTGGACAGCGCGGAGCAGCCCGTGGCGGCGAATGCGGCACCCGCACCGGCGGTGGACATGGTCGCGGCAAGCATGGCACGGCGGGTCATCGGCATAGTCGGCTCCTTGGATGCGGGTGGAACCTACAGTCTAGCTACTCGCCCGGGGACGCGCGGTCGGCCGGGGCAGTATCGGCGGGCGGCTGTGCATCCGCCGGGATCGGCAGCTCGGCATAGAGGATCTCGGCGGGGTGCTCGGGGTCGTCGGCCGCCTGTGCGAGGACCGTGCCGTCGCGCGCGATGATCCGGCTCATGCCGTGGCCGTGCCACGCCGGGCCTGCGTACCCCGCGGGCAGGCACCAGTTCGCGCCGATGATGTTGAGGTCGTGCTCCGCCGCCTTCGCGGGCAGGCGTGTATCGAACCAGTCGCTGTCCTCGCTGTCCACCCACGCGATGCAGTAGAGCAGGTGGTCGACCTTGAGCCCGGCCATGACCGGGCCCTGCTCGTGGATGTCGAAGCAGATGATCGTGCCGATCCGGCCGTAGGGTGTGTCGACCACGGGGTTACCAAGGTTGCCGACCCAGGCCCACCCGCGTTCGGCGTGGGGCCATAGGTTGCGCTTACGGTAGTGGATCGCGCGTTCGCCCTCGGGACCGACCACGACGATCGTGTTGTAGTAGCGCTCGGTCTTGCGGTCGACCTCGAGGATCGGCACGGTGATGTAGCAGTCGTAGGCATCCGACAGCGCAGCGAACGCCTCGGTCGAAGGGCCTGGCACGGACTCGGCGGCAACGCTCGGGTCCCGCCCGGTAAGCCCGTCGGTGATGGTGTGGCCGCCGACCTGCCAGGTGGTTTTGATATCCCGGGACATGTAGCCGGTGACAGCGGTCTCGGGCAGGACGATGAGTTTCGCGCCGTGCTCGGCGGCTTCCTCGGCCAGGGCGAGCAGCCGCTCGCGGTTCGCGTCGGGCTCACCCATCGCCGAGTCGATCTGGATCGCCGCGGCGAGGACCGTCGGCCGGGCTGGCGCATCGGCCGGGGAGTCCGCTTGTGCCTGCGCCGGATGCCGCCCCATTGAGCAGATGCACGCAATGGCCAGGGCGGTGAACAGGGTCGGGTTGCGCATCGCGATGCTCCGGGTAGACTGGTCGGACAAGAGTCAGACGGCGGGGCCGGGCGGACGGTTCCCATTTTCTTCACACCAGCGGGGATCACAAGCCATGCGGGATACGGCGTGCCGGCTCGGGTTGTTGATCCTGCTCGTGGCGCTGGCCGGCTGCCAGAGCGCGAGGCACACCGGCCTGCCGAGCTTCGGGGCGATCGCGCTCGAGGCACCCGCGATCCTGATCTGCGAGCAGGCGTCGGGCCGGGTGGTGCTGATGGACAGCGCGACGGACTGGTCGGACCCGTCGGCCGAGTTGTGGGCGTGGGACCCGGCGCAAGACCCGGGCCTGAGCGATGAGCAGCGCGGCTGGTTCAGCCACCCGTCCGAGGCCAAGCCCGCGCGGGCGGGGACGCGCGTGCTCGTGACCGCGAGCGGCGGCGGGGTCGCGGTCGTCGATGTGTTCACCGGCGAAGCGGCATTCGTCGCGTACGCCGGCGGCAACCCGCACTCGGCGGCGCTGCTGCCCGACGGCCGGCTGGTCACCGTCTCCAGCACAGGCGAGCGCGTCACGCTCTTCGACCCGAGCGCGGGCCGCGAGCCGGTGCAGACACTGCCGCTGGTTGATGCGCACGGCGTCGAGTGGGACGCGGGCCGGCGGTGCGTCTGGGCGGTCAGCGGCAAGACCCTGGCCCAGTACGGCTACACCCCGGGGCGTGACCACCCGGAACTGCTGCCGCTCCGAGCCATCGGATTGCCCGTCACCCCCGAGTCGCAAAAGCACCCGCGCTACGGCGGGCACGACCTCACGCCCATCCCCGGCGAGGACGCCTACTTCGTCTCCGACATGGACCACCTCTGGCGCTTCGACCCGCGCGACCTGTCCTTCACCCCCCTGCCCCAGCGCCACGCGATGGCCAGCGTCAAGAGCATCAGCCAACTCGGCGGAGGCGGTTTAATCATCGTGCTGCAGGCGACGCAGAACTGGTGGGCCGAGGGACCGATCACACTCGACAGCACTGGGCGGTGGGCCCTGCCGGGTGCACGCATCTACAAGGCGCGGTGGTGGCAACCGTCAGATGCCGGGGCGTCTAGCCACCGGTTGCCCCGCTGAACCCGGCACAAAAGTGCCGAAACCCGGCGGTTTGCTGTTGGACCGGCGGAGTCGGGTTGGTATGGTAAGTACTCCTTTCTGAAACAGGGGTACATCTCATGTCCAAGCCGTGGTCGGGTTCGGGTGGTGTGTTGGCGGTGTTGTCGCTCGCGATGGCGGGCTGCCCGACGATGCTGTCACAGAGCGAGAAGGACGCGGCCCTGGCGGAGGAGTACGGCCGGGCGCATCGCGACGCATCGCCAGCAGGCCCACCGAGGACCAACGGGGACACCCCGGCCAACCCGCCACGCGCCGCCGCAGGCGCCGAGGCGAACACCCTCCGGCCGATCAACCGGGACGGTGCAGAAGCCGGTAGGTTCGACGGGCCCATAGGGCTGGATGACCGCGCCATCTTCACACTGTCTCCCAGTTACGCGCAGTGGCGCTGGGGCGAGACGGGTGTCGGCACGCTGGCAGGCATGCTGGGCGAGATGCCCCTACTCGAGTCCGATGACACACTGACAGGGTTCGGCTTGGATGCCGAGTTTCGGTGGCGCTGCCCCTGTATGGAAGACTCCTTCGATACCGATGTGGGCTACGGCTTCGTCGGCTTCGGGGGGGCCTGGCTGTCGGGCGAGACGGACATCGTCAAGCCCGCCGGCATAGGCTACGACTTCGCAGTGACCTACTTCGAGAACAGCCCCGGCGGGTTCACGGGGGCCAACTTCGGCGACACCGCCGCCGAGGCGGAGATCGACGTCGATGTGGACTGGTTCGACCTCCGCCTGGGTGCGGGCTACCAAGTGCAGTACCGGGAGGACACAACGGTGGACTACCGGTTCGGGCTCAGCGGGCGGTACGCGCAGTCCGACTACGACGGCTGGGCCGGGAGCGTCGCGTTCCCCGGTAACTTCGTCGCTTACGACTACGACATCGACGCGTTCCAGGTCGGTGTGTTTGTGGGTGCTGAACTGAACCACCGGCTCGGGGACTCGAACTGGCACCTCTTTGCGGGTGCCGAGGCCGGCTTCTACTACACCGACGCCGACCTCGACGCGGGGATGGACGCCAACCTCCCGGCCAACGGCGTCGTCGCCGACCAGTTCTTCAGCCAGTCGGCCGATGACGATGACGACACGTGGGGACTGCAGGGGCGGGTCGAGCTGGGCCTGGAGTACCGCATCAGCCAGGCCGCGTTCCGCGTCTTTGCCGCGTACGAGATGCAGACGGACGTAGCGACCGCAGACTCCAAGGACTCCCCGATCGATGGCGGCCCGGGGATCGACTTCGACGACAGCCACGGCCTGGTCTTCGGCGTAAGCATGACGCTCTGGTACTAAGTCGTGTCCACACATCCACACTGGCACGCGCGATACCTGCGAGCGCGCCGCGGCTACTCGGACTTGCCAACGGTCAGTTGTGTCGGTCCCGTGGGTTGGTCGACTTCCCCCGCCGCGATCTTGCTGAAGCCGCTGCCCAGTTCGCCGATCGGGTCGGGAGGCGCGATCTCGACGACCTTCTCCCCGAGCTTCGCCTCGCCGCGCTGGACCTTCTCCTCGAACTGCCGGCACTCGTGCAGCAGGCGTTCAAGGATCTCTTCCTCGGGGACGTTGGCGACCTTCTGGCCCTGCACGTAGATGATGCCGCGTTTGTTGCCGGCGAAGATGGCGACGTCCGCGCCCTCCGCCTCGCCCGGCCCGTTCACGATGCAGCCCATGACCGCGACCTTGATCGGCAGCACCAGCTCGCTGAGCTTGGCACGCACGTCCTGGATCAGCGTAAACAGGTCCACTTGGATCCGCCCGCACGTCGGGCAGCCGATGAGGTCTACCCCGACCCGCTCGCGGAGCCCGAGGACGTAGAGCAGCTCCAGACCGTCCTCGACCTCGTAAACCGGGTCGTTCGCGTAGCTGATGCGGATGGTGTCGCCGATACCCGAGGCGAGCAGGTGCCCCAGCGGGACCACGCTGCGGATCGTGCCGGTCTCCTTCGGACCGGCGTGGGTCACGCCCAGGTGCAGCGGGTGATCGAAGCGCTTACTGACCTCGGTGTACGCCGCGATGACCAGCGACGGGTCGGGCGATTTGGCGCTGATGGTGATGTCGTAGAAGTCGTTGTCGTAGAAGATGTCGAGGTATTCTTCGAGCTTCGTGATCATGATGGCCAGGAAGTGGCCGTGCTTGTTGTCGGAGAAGACCCCCCCGAGTTCTTTGAGGCGTTTCTGCTTGTCCCTGCGTTCAACGATGGACCCCTCGTTGACGCCGATGCGGATTGGGATGTTCTTGTCCTTGCACGCGGCGATGACGTCTTCGACCTGTTTGCGGTCGTTGATGTTCCCCGGGTTCAGGCGGATCTTGTGCACGCCGGCCTCGACGGATTCCAGCGCCCGTCCGAAGTGGAAGTGCACGTCGGCCACGATCGGTACGCGGACCTGCGGCAGGATGTCTTTCAGCGCCTGTGTGTCGTTCTTGCCGGGCACCGCAACACGGACGATGTCCGCACCCGCCGCGGCGAGCTTGTTGATCTCGGCGACGCAGGTATCGACCTCGTGCGTATAGCCGGCGGTCATCGACTGGACCGACACCGGCGCGGGCGTGGTCCCGCCGACACCGCCGCCGATGCGGACCTTGCCGACGCGGTCGTCGCCGACGGTCACCTGCCGAGTAGGTCTGCGTGGGGTCATGGGTGGATTATATGGGCGGGATTCGGGCTTCGGGTCTGGGGTTTCGTAAGACCATCTTGCCTATCGGTTCTTTGCGGCCCGAGACCCCAGACCCGGCACCCGGCACCCGGCACCCGGCACCCGAGAAAAAGAAGCCCGCGATCAAACAGCTTGAAGCGGGCTCCGGGGAGGAAGAAAGCTGGGTTATCAGGCCATTTGATGGGTGAAGTCGTTCACTCGCCGACGGAGATCACCGTGCCGTCGCTACAGACGATCACCGCGCCGCTGTGTTCGGGCAGGGTCGGCTCGCCTTCGTAGATCGTGACCTCCATGCGGTCGGGCGCGTCGCGTTCGGGGCGTGGCTCGGCGTCGCGCTCGTCGTGGATGATGACGATCATCGGCTCGGCGGGTTCGGCCCGGGCTTGTGTTGCATCCGCATCATCGGCCAGCCGGGCGTTGCCGTAGAACGCGGTGACGCTCGTGCGCGGCGCGCCGGGCTCGTAGCGTCGTCCCGGTCGGTCGGGGTGCAGCAGCCCGCGCTGCGAGCGGTACGCCCGCCGGATGACATACCGGCCGTCGCGGTAGACCGTGTGGTAGGGTCGGAAGCCCCGCCTCGCATCGACGAGGCGGGTGCTCGCGGTATCGAGGTAGGCCGACGTCAGCGGGCGCTGGCGGTCTTGCGTCGCGTGGACGCTGCTCGTATCGCGGATCACCACTTCGTGGCAGGGTTGTGCCTCGCCGGCATACGCGGGCAGGGAAAGCGTGACCGAAAGCAGTAAAACAAAAAGGATCGGTCGCATGTTGTGGCTCCAGCCCCCGGATCAAGGCAGGTAGGTTTGCTTCATTCTTATCCGGGTTTGCTGCAAAATCAAGGGTCAAACGGCCGAATGTTAAGCTGGAGACCCAACCGAACCACCCCCAGGCCCGCGACATGCCCACCCCCCCGCCGTTGTACCCCCTGCTCTTCGACCCGATCTACAAGGAGAAGGTCTGGGGCGGTCGATCGCTCGAACGGCTCGGCCGCGACCTGCCGGGCGACGCGTCCACCCCCATCGGCGAGTCTTGGGAACTGGTCGACCTCGCAACCACCAGCGTGTCCGGCGGGGGCGGCGGCGCGGAGCACTCGGTCGTCCGCAACGGGCCGCTGGCGGGGACGCGGATCGACGCCCTGCTGGCCGAGCACACCACCGGCATCCTGGGCGGCGGCACGGCGGACAACCTCGGGTTCCCGCTGCTCATCAAGTACCTCGACGCGAACGAGAACCTGTCGGTCCAGGTGCATCCCTCGCCCGCCTATGCCGCGGCGCACCCCGACGCGCACTTGAAGAGCGAGGCGTGGTACATCGTTGACCGTGTTCCGGGCGCGGTGATCTACAAAGGACTGCGCCCCGGGGTCACCGCCGACCAGCTCCACGATGCGTTGCAGGCGAACACCGACGACGCGGTCGTCCCGCTGCTGAATGCCGTGCCCGTCGAGCCCGGGGACTGCCACTACCTGCCGAGCGGGACGTGCCACGCGTTAGGCGCGGGGGTGCTGGTGGCGGAGGTGCAGACGCCCAGCGACACGACGTTCCGGGTGTACGATTGGGGACGCACCGGCCGGGCGTTGCATATCGAGGAGGCGCTGGCGTGCATCGACTTCGACGACCCGGCGACCGACGGCCCTAACGCCTGGGAATCACATTCAGCCCGGCCTGTCGACGAGGGGACCGCGACCACGCTCGTACGTTGCCCGTACTTTTCGATCGAGCGGGTCGATCGCGCGGCGGCGACGGCGGCACCGTTTGCGATGAGCGGGCCGGAGGTCTGGATGGTCCTCACGGGCGCTGTGCGCGTGGGTGGCGACACGGGCAAGACGGTCGAAATCGGGCCCGGGCAGACCGCGCTGCTTCCCGCCGGGCTCGGCGGAGTCAACGCACAGACCGACGGCCCCGCCACGTGGCTGCGTGTCACCACCCCGGCGGGTTAGAAACGCGCAAGGCCGGGGACTGCCCTGCCGCAATCGGTAACACGCTTGGGTCGGCCTTGCCAGCGTCGATCCCAAAACCGCTCTGCCGCCACGATAACCCCATACAGACGTTAACCTGGCTAAGCTGTCGGGACGATACCGACCATACCGAATCCTCGGCCAGCCCCGGAACAGACCGCCATGAGACACTTTGACTGCGTTGTGATCGGCACCGGCCCCGCGGGGCAGAAGGCGGCGATCCAGGCCGCGAAACTCGGCAAGAAGGTCGCCATCATCGAGAAGGCACCCGTCGTCGGCGGGGCCCAGATCAATACCGGCACCATCCCGTCCAAGGCCCTCCGCGAGGCCGCGCTGCACCTGACCGGCCGGAACAAGCGCGGGCTGTTCGGCAGCTCCTACCGCGTCAAGAAAGACATCACGATCGCCGACCTGGTCGCCGTCTCCGACGAGGTCATCCGCCACGAGTGGGAGGTCATCCGCGACCAGTTCGACCGCAACAACATCGAGCTGATCTGGGGCGAGGCCCACTTCGAGGGCCCCAACCTGATCCAGGTGATCCACGACGACACCAGCGAGATGATCACCGGCGACAAGTTCCTCATCGCGGTCGGCACCCGGCCGGCCAAGCCGGCGCACGTCCCGTTCAACAACAAAGACATCCTCTCGTCCGACTCGTTCCTCAAGCTCGAGGCCCTGCCGAAGACACTCATCGTGGTCGGCGGCGGCGTGATCGGCACGGAGTATGCCTGCATCATGGCGACGCTCGGCGTCCGGGTGACGCTGGTCGAGGGACGCAACGAGGTCCTCGGCTTCCTGGACCAGGAGATCGCCGACGCCTTCGCGTACTTCATGCGGCAGTCGGGCATCACCCTCCGCTGCGGCGAGAAGGTCGAGGGCATCCGCCCGCTCGCGCCGGAAGAAGGCAACGGCCGGAGCATCCACGGCTCGCTGGTCGAGGCACGCCTGGAGTCCGGCAAGACCCTCCGCGCCGAAGCGCTGCTCTACTGCGTCGGGCGTCAGGGCGTCTGCAAGCGGCTCGGACTCGAAAACGTCGGCATCACCTACGACGACCGCGAACGCCTACGCGTCAATGAGAACTACCAGACGCTGAACATGGACGACAAGGACAACCCCAAGCCCGTAGAGCACGTCTACGCGGCCGGGGATGTGATCGGCTTCCCCTCGCTCGCGTCGACGTCGATGGAGCAGGGCCGACGCGCGGTGTGCCACGCCTTCGGCGTGGCGGTCGAGGACTGGAACCAGAAGCTGTTCCCCTTCGGCATCTACGCGGTGCCCGAGATCTCCATGGTCGGCAAGACCGAGAAGCAGCTCACCGACGAGGGCATCCCTTACGAGGCCGGCGTCGCCAACTACCGCGAGATCGCACGCGGCAAGCTGCTCGGCGACGACCAGGGCATGCTCAAGATCCTCATCCACCAGGACACCCACGAGATCCTCGGCGTCCACGCGATCGGCACCGGCGCGACCGAATTGATCCACATCGGGCAGACCTGTATGGCGCTGGGCGGCAAGGCGGAGTTCTTCATCAACAACGTCTTCAACTTCCCAACCCTGGCCGAGGCCTACAAGATCGCCGCTTACAACGGGCTGAACAAGCTCGCGCTCGTGGTCTAACCGCCGAGCCCGGGTGCAAGGCCTGCACCCCGGCAGCGCCATCCTGAAACCGACCGGACCGGCGGGCGTCCTTTATGATGACGTCGGCCGTTGTCCTGTTGGCCGCCCCACCTTCCACAAGGAGCCCGCGATGAAAACCAGCTTCCACCCCCAGAGTCTCCTGATCGGCGCGGTGTTCTCGGCCGCCCTGATGATGTTCATCCTGCCCAGCTTCGGGCAGAACCGCGACCGCGATGGCCGGGGATTCGACCGGTTCGACCCCGCGCATGTTGATGAACGTTTTTCCGGGGAACCCGTGACCGTCGTGGTCGAGAACGGCCGGTACCAGGTCGCCACCTCCGACCGCGTCGCGTATGTCATCGACACGCAGACCGGCGAGGTCTGGAAGGACCGCGACATGAGCGACCGGTCCTACTCCGCCCCCGGGTTCTTCGACATCAAGCTCAACCACCGGCACTGAGCCGAAACGAAAACGCATGGACGCAGCCGGCGGAAGTACCGCCGGTTGCGTTTCATGTGGCGGCAGACCACATCGCTCGATTCAGACCGGCTCGCAGATGCCGAGCAGCCCGGCCAAGTCGTACCCACACACCGCGGCGTGCTCGTCCGCGGCACCGTAATAGACATGCAACTGCCCGCCCCGCACCACCGCCCCGGTCGGGAACACGACGTTATCGACGAAGCCGCGCTTCTCGAAGTCGTGCTCGGGGAGCATGAACGGCTCGGGCGTGCGCGCGGCCACGCGCCAGGGTTTGAAACGATTGAGGACCACCGCCCCGGCAGAGTAAACACCCGCCCCGCCATCGCCGGGTTGTTTGTCCGACCCGTGTACCAGCACCAGCCAGCCACGCTCGGTGCGGATCGGGACGGTGCTGCCCCCGGCGCGGTCGCGGAACGCACCCCCGATCGACAACCCCGCAACAGGCCGATGATCGCCCCAGCTGATGAGGTCGTCGCTCTGCGCGAACCACACGCGCGGCGGCGAGAACTTCATGCTCGGCATCGGTCGGTGCAGCGCCGCGTACTGCCAGGCGACTTTCTCGGGGAACAGCAGTACATCCTTGTTGTCCGGCGGGAGTATCACACCCAAACGCTCGAACGTCGCGAAATCATCCGTCCGCATCAGGCTCGTGCAGATGCCGTGCTCCGACACGCCCACGTAAGTTATGAAGTACGAGTCGCCCAAGCGCGTGATGCGCGGGTCCTCGATGCCGTATTGTTCGTACGGCCCCTGCGGTATGATCCGCTGTGACTCATCGCCGACCACGGGTTCGGCGTCCGCGTCGGGTGGTGTGTCCAGCCAGAACAGCCGCAGGTGTGAGACGAACCGCAGCCGCACACGGCCGGTCGTCCTGGAGACGAGCGTGCGTGGGTCGGCGGTGTCACAATCCACACACGCCAGCCAGTCGACCCGTAGCTCACCGTCGTCGAACCGCGGCGACGCGATGTACCCGTCGCGCACCTCCACCGGCTGTTCGACGACGCGGGCCAGGATCGCGGTGCGCCCCCCGACCTCGACAACGCCGGGGTTGAACACCCCCACCACGCGCATGCGTGGGTCGCTGGGTTCCAGGTCGCCGGGCGACAGCAGCTTGTGGGTGAACAGCCGCGGGATCATGCGGGCAGGGTCTCTGTGAAGAAGCGCATCCAGTTGCCGAACATGACGCCCTGAATATCGCTGTCGCTGTAGCCGCGGCCGCGCAGGGTGTCGGCGAACGCATGCAGGTCACGGTGCGTGTCGACCTCCGCGGGCATGTGCTCGGCACCGAACCCGCCGTCGCTGTCGGTGCCCAGGGCGACGTGCTGCGCGTTGCCGGCGAGCTGGCAGATGTGGTCCGCGTGGTCCGCCGCGATCGTCAGCGGCACCTGCCCCTTGCCACCGTCGCGTTCGTAGCCCGGCTTGAGGAACAGGTTGAACATCGGCAGCCCGACGACCCCGCCCCGGCCGACGACCTCCCGGATCTGCGCGTCCGAGTGGTTCCGCGGAATATCACACACCGCCCGGCAGCCGGTGTGGCTGGAGTAGATGCGCCCCTCGAACAGCCCCGCCGCCTCGGCAAAGGTCTGGTCGGCGGTATGCGTCAGGTCCAGGGGCATGCCCAAGCGGTGCAGGATCGGCAGGAGTTGCCGGCCCATATCGCTGAGCGGGCCGTCCACGTCGTACGGGTTGGTCGGCCCGGAGCTGTCCATCGAGCTCGGCGTGCCGTGCGCGTACCGGCTCTGCCCGAAGTGCGCGAGCATCAGCGTCCGCAGCCCTTGCGCGTGCCATTGCTCCAGTTCGGCCGGCGTCGTGATCGGGTCCGCCCCCTCCATCGTGAGGATGATGCCCAGCGGCGTCGAGACCGGGTCGGCCGTCCACTCGTCGATGTGCTCGCGCAGGCCCGATGCGGTGGTGATGATCTTCAGGTCGCCACGCCCGGCCAGCAGCTTGTAGTACGCGAGCTGCCCCATGCCGACCGCGTGGGTCATCGATTGAGCCGGCCAGTCGCCGTCGTTCACGTTTTTGCGGCAGGCATCGATGTACGGCTTGCACCGCGCGATCACCGTGGTCAGCACGACCGGCGTGTTGCTCGCCCGCAGCTCGGGGATGCTCACGGTGCTCAGCCCCCGACCGTCGTGGACCCCGGCCCGCTCACGCTCGCGGATGTGGGTGACCTCCCAGGTCTGGCCGCGCTCGTGGTCCAGGGCGTTCATGGCCATGTCCAGGTGGCCGTCAAAAATCATCATCGTGCGGGCCTCGGGGTGCGGGTGCCGGGTCTTCCAAAGTGCGTGGGAATTGTACGGCGGATCGCGGGGTTACAGCGTTGCCGGCCCCGGCCAGTGGATATGATGCCCCGTCCCGAGACCCGACCTTCAACGCCCGAGCTCCGATGCCGACCGACCCGATCAAGATGCAGTGCCTCCAGGTCTGGGGCGGCAACCGCGCCGCGACCCAGACGCTGCACATGACCGGGCTGGACCTGTATCTCGTGGCCCGGCCGTTCGAGGACCAGGACGCGGGCGGCGACGTGTACTACGCCTCGTCCTGCGCCTCGGGGCGGATCAGCCGGGTCATCCTCGCCGACGTCGCGGGCCACGGCGACACGGTCGCGTCCTTCGCCGACGGCCTGCGCAAGCTGATGCAGCGCTACGTCAACTACACCAGCCACCAGCGCTTCGTCGCGCGGCTCAACCGCGCGTTCGGGGAAGCGACCGACGCCGGCCGGTTCGCGACCGCCGTCGCGCTTAGCTACTTCGCCCCCAAGCGCGAGCTGAACCTGATCAACGCCGGCCACCCGCCGCCGCTGCATTACGACGCGGAACACCACCGCTGGTCCGCCCTCGAAAACACCGACGAGCAGGACACGCCGCGTGGCGCGGAGCTGCCTCTGGGCATCGACGACTCCATCGGCTACGAACAGACGCGCAAAGCGATGCGGCCCGGCGACCTACTGCTGCTCTACACCGACGCGTTCATCGAGGCGATGGGGCCCGACGGTCGGCAGATCGGCGTGCAGGGACTGCTCGAAACCGTGCGGGAGGTCTGCGCCCGGGCCGGCGAAACACCAAACCCCGAGCGGGTGCTGCCCGACCTGCTCGCCTACCTCGCGCCCGACCACGACGGCACCGCGTCGCTCGGCGGCGATGACACAACCGCCCTGCTCCTGTGCGCGACCGGCGTGAAACGCCAGTGGCCCAAGATCCTCACCAGCCCCTTCCACCTGCTCCGCGGCATGGCCCGCGGGCAACTGGCCACACTCACACATTAGTCGCGACGAGCGCACCGCTGAGGCTCAGCGGTGCGGACCCGGTCACGCGGACGTCTACGATCTGCCCGACCAGTGACGGGTCGCCCTCGAACAGGGTGATCAGGTCGCCGTCGGTCCGGCCGGAGAGCTGGGTGGTGCCACCCGCCGCGTCTTGGGACTGGCCGCGGTCTTCTGCCTTGCGGACCTTCTGAGAGACGCCCTCGACGAAGACACGGACGGTCCGGCCGACGAACCCGGCGTGGACCTCGCGGCTGAGTTCGGTCTGCAGCGTCAGCAGCGTGTTGTTGCGGCGGCGCTTCACGGCGTCGGGGATATCGTCGGGCAGCCGGTCGTAGGCCGTCGTGCCCGGCCGGGGCGAGTACTTGAAGATGAAGCTGTTCTTGTACCGCGCGTAGCGCATCAGCTCGGCGGTCTGCTCGAAGTCGTCCTCGGTCTCGCCCGGGAAGCCGACGATGATGTCGGTGGCCAGGGTCGCCGTGGGCAGGTAGTGGCGGACCCGGCCGATGAGGTCGCGGTACTGCTCGACGCGGTAGCCGCGGTTCATCTTCGCCAGGACGCGGTTGCTGCCCGACTGCACGGGCAGGTGCAGGTACCGGCAGATGCGCGGCGCGTCGGCCATGACCTGCAGGATGTCGTCGCCGAAGTCGCGGGGCAGGGACGTCACGAAGCGCAGCCGCTGGATGGCGGGCACCTCTTCGTGCACCCGCCAGAGCAGGTCGGCGAAGCTGGTCGTTGTCTCGTTGAACTGTGGCGACGGCCCGCCGGTGCCTTTGTTCGGGCTGATGACCGTGCCGACCTGCGGCTGCCAGACGCCGTCGACCCGTACCGCGGCGCTCTGGTCGTAGTGGTAGTGGTTGACGGTCTGGCCGAGCAGCGTGACCTCGATGACGCCCTGGTCGGCGAGCTTGCGGCACTCCTCGACAATGTGGTCGGGGTGGCGGTGGACCTCGGCCCCGCGGGTGTTGGGCACGACGCAATAGGTGCACAGCTTGTTGCAGCCGCGCGTGATGCGCACGTAGGCGCTCCGCCCGGCCCCGGGGATATGCTCGCCGGGCAGCTCCGTGTCGGCCGTGCTGAAGCTGCGCGACAGGTCGATGAGCTCGAGCTTGTCGCTCGCGGCGCTGAGCGTGGAGCTGCGTCGGTGGGTGTTGCCCTGGAGCGCGACCTGTGCCCCACTTGTCCCCTCGGCCCCTTGGTCTCCTGACCCTTCGGTCTTCGTCTTGAACACGTTGTCGATGAGCATCGGGACCTTATCGAGCTCGCCGGGCCCGCAGAGCAGGTCGATCTGCGGGTGCCGCCGGACCATGTCCTCGCCGTCGCGTTCGGCCATGCAGCCGATGACCCCGAGCACGACGCCGGGATGCTCCTGCTTGTGCTTGCCGACCAGACCGACACGGGACCAGACCTTGTTCTCCGCCTGCTCGCGGACCGAGCAGGTGTTGTAGAGCACGACGTCGGCCCGCTTCCAGTCGTCGATAAACCGGTAGCCCAGCCCCCGGAGCTGGCTGACGACCAATTGGCTATCGAGCACGTTCATCTGGCAGCCGAAGGTCTCGAGGTAGACGCTCGGGCCGCCGGTGCCGTTTGCATCCCCGGCCGTCGCGCCCTCGGGCATCAACACGGACGACGACCCGCCGGTGCCGCAACCGGCCGCGGCGTCGGCGGGCGTTGGTGGACGGAACTGGGGGAGCGTGATCTCGGGCAAATCGGGTCCTGCGGTTGGATGCGGTGTGCGCAGCGGGCGAGCCGTATATCGTACTCGGCCCGGGGCGGGCGACGGACGGGGTCGCCTGTAAAATCTCGCAGGGGCCGGTGCCCTGCCGATATCGAATAAGCCATGGAAGGCCTGAAAAGCAGCTACGAGCAATACCGCCGCCGGCGCGACCCCAAGCCCCCGGGTGCGGCCGACGCGGCGATCGGCTGGATGCTGAGTTGGGGGTTCGTGCTTGTCGGTCTCGCCTCCATCGCGGCGGCCGCATTGTTCCCAGCGTACCTCGAGACCCTCGACCTCCAGGACCAGCGCCGCGTCCTCGAAGCCCGCGCCCAATCGCTCAGCGAGGAGCACGAGCGCTACGCCCGGTTCCACGACGCGCTGGCCGACGACGACCCCGTGCTGATCGAGCGGCTCGCGCTGACCGAGTTGCGGCTGCGTCCCGTGGGCACCGGCGTTGCCGGGGCCGGGCCACGCGACCTCGCGGCCGTCATCGACAGCCCCAGCCCCGACGCGATCCGCCAGCAGGCCGACCTGTGGACCGACCAGGGCAGCGTCGAGCACTGGCTCAGCCGGCCCGACCTCCGGCCCGCCGACCCCGCGCCATCGGCAAGGCCAAGGCAGACCCGCCTGCTCACCTATGCGACCGGCGAAAACCGCCCCTGGCTCGCAGGGTTCGGCGCGCTGATGCTGCTGCTCGGGCTCTGGCCTAGGCGTCCAGCCGCGACGACAGGCGGCTGAGCGCCGCATGGTCGGTCTGCTCGAAGTGCAGCGGCGTCAGCGTGATGTACCTGTCGTAGAGGGTGTCGACGTCCGTGCCCGAGCCCGGGTCGGAGAACGACATTGAGTCACGCGCCTTGTATCGCACCACGTCTGGCGTATCCGTTGGCTCCGGATCGCGGTCGAAGCGGTCGTGCATCGCCGCCGTGTTCAAAGGCACCGCGCGCATCCCTTTCGGCTCGGCACCGTCGTCCAGGATCGGTACATTGATGTTGACCAGCACGCCCTCGGCGATGCCGCCGGTCAGGGCCGCGTCGATCGCGCGGCGGGCGTGTCGCGCCGCACGGGGCCAGTGGTCGTGCTGCCAGTCGCCGATGTGCAGGCTCACCGCGATCGCCGGCAGACCGAGGAATGCCCCCTCGCGTGCCGCACCGACCGTGCCCGAGTAGTGCACGTTGACCCCGACGTTCGCGCCGTGGTTGATCCCGCTCAGCACCAGGTCGATCGGGCCGGGCACCAGCTCCGCCGCCGCGAGCTTCACGCAGTCCGCCGGCCGGCCGTCCACCGCGTAGCCCTCGAACAAGTCGCTGCGGTACGGCGTGACCTCAATGTAACGGTGCAGGGTGATCGCGTGGCTCGTCGCCGACTGCACCCGTGACGGCGCGACGACGTGGACCTCGCCCAAATCAGCGACTGCGCTGTAGAGCGCGTGCAGGCCCGCCGCGTCGATGCCGTCGTCGTTGGTCAAGAGGATACGCATACGCTCAGGATAGATAAAAAACAGGCCGGGGGACTTGGAGTCCCCCGGCCTGGGTGGGTTGATCGAATGATCGGCTTGGCTATTCGTCGGCCTTGGCTTCTTCGCCCGCGTCCTCAGCCGGGGCGGCCTCGGCCGGCGCTTCCTTGGCGGCGGGCTTGCTCTTCGCGAGCTTCGCGGCGAACTCCATGCGCTTGTTGGACTTGGCCCGGCGGGCGCGGGTGCCGGCGAGCTGCGGGCCGGTGTCCTCGTCGCGGACGAGCTGCAGGACACAGAGGTCCGACGCGTCACCGATGCGGTGTTTGCCGATGCGGATGATGCGGGTATAGCCGCCGCTGCGGTCGGCGAAGGTCGGGGCGATCTCTTCGAACAGGTGCTTGACGACCTTCGGCCCGCCGACGACTTCGCCGTACTTGTTGCGGACCACGTCGTCGTCGTTGTCGTGCTTGACCATCACCTGGTCGCCGCCGAGGGCGGCGATGACGCGGCGGCGGGCGTGGAGGTCGCCCTTCTTCGCGGCGGAGATGAGCCGCTCGACGAAGGGCTTAACGGCTTTGGCCTTGGGCAGGGTCGTGGTGATCTGGCCGTGGGTGAACAGCGAGACCGCCATATTGCGGAACATCGCACGGCGGTGGTTGGTTTTGCGGCCGAGGGTGCGGCCTGCGACGCGGTGTCTCATGGTGCTACTCCTTTGTCTTGACGCCCGGCCGGCGAGACGGCCGACGGGCTGCCACTCCCTGAGCCCACGGCGTGGCGCGGTGGGTCGGGGTCCTTGCCGCCGGTGCCGGGCGACGTGCCTGGCGTGGCCCTGCCTGCGGGCCTTGCATCCGGGGCGGGGCATCGGGGGCCCCATCGATCTCAGGCAGCGAAACTCAAAACCGCGGCGCCGGGCCGAAGCCCAGCGCCGCGGGGGGTTGGGGTCTTACTCATCCACATGGACGCCGGCACCTTCGGTCGTCTCGACCTCGGCGGGCAGTTCCATCCCGAGCTCCAAGCCCAGGTCGATCAGCTTTCGCTTCACTTCCCGCAGCGAGGTGCGGCCGAAGCTGCGGACCTTCAGCAGCTCGGACTCGTCCATCGAGACCAGGTCCGCGACCGTCACGATGCGGGCCGATTCGAGACAGTTCGCCGCACGGACCGACAGGTCCAGCTCGGTCACGGGCATCTCGAGCTTGCGGATCAGTTCCTCGTCGACCTTCGCGGCGGCGGCGGCCGACTCGCTGGCGATCTCCTGGCCCAGCTCGAAGTACTGCACGAACGGGTTGAGGTGCTTGCGGAGGATCTTCGCGGCCTCGACCATCGCCATCTCGGGCGACACCGTGCCGTTGGTCCAGACCTCCAGCGTCAGCTTGTCGTAGTTGGTCTTCTGGCCGACGCGCGTGTCTTCGACCTTGTAGCGCACGCGAGTGACGGGCGAGAAGATCGCGTCGACGGGGATGAGCCCGACTTCCTGCTCCTCGCCGGGGTTGTTGTACTGCTCGGACGCGGGGACGTAGCCCCGGCCCTTCTCGACGATGAACTCCATGTCGAAGTCGACCTGCTTGGTCAGCGTCGCCAGCACGCTCGACGGGTTGTGGATCGTGACCGACGTGTCGGCCTCGATGAGGTCGCAGGTGACTTCGCCCGGGCCCTCGGCCTGCAGCCGCATCGACCGGTCACCGTCGCCGTCGATCGAGACGACCATGTTCTTGATGTTCAGGATGATGTCGGTGACATCCTCCATCACGCCCTCGAGCGACGTGAACTCATGGGATGCGCCCTTGATCTTAACGCCGGTCACCGCCGCGCCCTCGAGCGAGGACAGGAGGATGCGGCGGAGCGCGTTGCCGACGGTCGTGCCGAAGCCGCGTTCGAACGGCTCGACAACAAACTTGCCGTAGGTCTCGGACAGGGTCTCCTCGACGGGGACCACACGGTGGGGAAGTTCAAGGCCGCGCCAACGGATTCGCATGGCGGGATCTCCTGGTGTCGCAGCGGTTCCTGAGGGAAGAACACCCGGGATTCACGCTCGGCGTCGCTGCTGCGGAGGCGACGCGTTGCTTCTGTTCCCGGGCGGGGTTGGGTTGGGTTGGCTCGGCGGCGTTACGTGGGTCGCGGTCCTCGCTGGACCACGCCACCACCGCCAGGTCGGCGATGCGGTTTACACGCGGCGCTTCTTCTTCGGGCGGCAGCCGTTGTGCGGGATCGGGGTGTGGTCTTCGACGGCGGTGATCTTCAGTCCGCCGCGCTGCAGCGCGGTGACCGCCGACTCTCGGCCCGGGCCGGCGCCCTTGACCTTGACCTCGACCTCCTGCATGCCGAACTTCTTGGCCTTCGCGGCGCACTCTTCGGCCGCGCGTGTGGCGGCGAAGGGCGTGCTCTTGCGCGAGCCCTTGAAGTTCACCGTGCCCGCCGAGTCCCAGCACAGGGTCTCGCCGTTCACGTCGGTGATGGTGACAATGGTGTTGTTGAAGCTGGCTTTGACGTGGGCGACACCGCGCGTCACGTTCTTGCGGACTTTCTTGGTCTTCTTGGCCATGGCTGGCGCTCCTGGAAGTTACGGGCCCGCTCTCCGATTCGTCGGCGGGGCCCTGGCTTCGGTGTATCGCACGGGGTGCGGGGGTCAATCGTTCGGGTATGCGGTCGGGGCACCGCCCGGTCGGGCCGAGTTCGACGAACGCGGCGTCTCGGCGTGCGTCGGCACGTGTTACTTCATGCTCTTGACCGACTTCTTGCCGGCGACCGTCTTCTTGCGCCCCTTGCGGGTGCGGGCGTTGGTCTGGGTCCGCTGGCCACGACAAGGCAGGCCGTGGCGGTGGCGGTCGCCGCGGTAGCAGCGGATGTCGCGCAGACGCTGGATGTGCTGGCTCGTCTGACGGCGGAGGGCGCCCTCGACGATGTAGCCGTTCTCCACGATCCCGTTGATCTTCGCGATGTCGTCTTCGCTCAGCTCACGGGCGCGCTGCTGGCCGTCCAGCTCGGCGGCGGCGACGATCTTCTCGGCCAGGACGGGGCCGATGCCATAGATGTAGCGCAACGCGATGCGCAGCGGCTTGTTGTCGGGGACGTCGGTACCTGCGATACGGGGCATAAATCGTTCCTTGAAGTTGGGCGGTTCCACTTTCCTTAGGGCGGGAACCTGGCTTCGGGGGGAGGGTGCGGTGGGGTTAGCGCTGGCGGGCCTTGAAACGCGGGTTGGACTTGCAGATGACAAACACCTTGCCGCGGCGGCGCACGACCTTGCAGTCGGCGTGGCGGACCTTGGCGCTACGCAGGGAGCTGAGGATCTTCATGGGTCGGGCCTTTCTGTCTAGCTCGTCGCCGGGCGTCGCCGGCGGTGGGTCGTTGGTGGGTTTCGGTAGCTCGGGCGGGTTGGGCCGGGGCGTCAGTGGCGGTAGGTGATACGGCCCTTGGTCAGGTCGTACGGGCTGATCTCGACGGTCACCCGGTCGCCCGGCAGGATGCGGATGTAGAACTTGCGCATCTTGCCGGAGATGTGGGCGATGATCTCGTGATCGTTCTCCAGCTTCACCTTGAACATGGCGTTGGGCATGGCGTCGATCACTTCGCCTTCAAGTTGGATCGTGTCTTCTTTGGGCAATGCGTGCTTCCTGGTCGGTCGGCCTCCCGGCCATCATGCGTTTGTTGCGGTGTCCGCGGTGTCGGTCAGTTGCCGTCGGTCAGGACCTCCGCCCCGGTGCTGGTCACCGCGACGGTGTGCTCGTAGTGGGCCGAGGCCTTGCGGTCCTTGGTCACCACGGTCCAGCCGTCGGCGAGGGTCTCGACGTCGCGGGCACCCAGCGTGAGCATCGGCTCGATGGCGAGGACGATGCCTTCCCGCAGCATGATGTCGTGTCGTCTGGTGTTGCGGTCCGCGTAGTTGGGGACCTTGGGTTCCTCGTGCATGTTCCGCCCGATGCCGTGCCCGACAAACTCCCGGACGACGCCGTACCCACGGGACTCGGCGTAACGCTGCATCAGTTGGGCGACCTGGCTCCACTTCCGGCCGGGCCTGGTGTTCTCGATCGCGATCCGGAGGCACTGCTCGGTGGCCTCGCACATGTCTCGTACATCCGCCGGCACATCGCCGACGAGGATGGTGGTCGCGGCGTCGCCACACCAGCCATCCAGTTTCACGCCGCAGTCGATCCCGACGATGTCGCCATCCGCGACCTGCCGGTCCGACCCGATGCCGTGAACGACCTCTTCGTTCACGCTGATACAGAGCGTGCCGGGGAACGGGGTCGGCCCGGGGTAGCCCTTGAAGAGCCCCGTCGCCCCGCTCTGATCGATCACGCGCTGCGCTTCTTCATCGATCTCCCGGGTCGTGATCCCGGGCTTGCATATCTCGCGGACCCGCTGGTGGACCTGATGAACCACCCGGCCGGCCTTCCGCATCTTGGCGAGGTCTTCTCTTGTCTTGAGGGCAACACCCGCCATACGCTTGATCCCGCCCTTCCGGGCCCACAAGCGAACCGAGGATTGTACCCGGCCCCGCCTGCAATCTCAAATCCCGCCCCGCCGGGGGCCCGGCTACCGCGACCGGCGGATCTTCCCGCCGCCCCCCTCGTTCTGCAGGAAGCCCTGGTAGTTCCGCATCATCAGCTGCGCCTCGATCCGCTGGACAAAGTCCAGCATCACGCTCACACAGATCAGGAGCCCGGTCCCGCCGAGGAACTGGGTCACCATGAAGGGGATATTGAACAGGCTGGACACGATCGTCGGCACGATCGCGATCGCACACAGGAAACCTGCCCCGACGTAGGTGATCCGCTCCATGACGGTCTCGAGATACTCGGCCGTACGCGGTCCGGGCCGGAGCCCGGGGATGAAGCTGCCGTGGTCCCGCAGGTTCGTCGCCGTCTCTTCGGGGTTGAACTGGACGGTGGTCCAGAAGTAGCTGAAGAAGTAGATCAGCACCAGGTAGAAGAAGGCGTAGATGAAGCCCTCCATGTTGCCCAACTCGGTGTTGAGGAACCCGACGATCCCGGCCATGACGCCGCGGAAGCCGGTCTCCCCCGCGGGGAAGTAGCCCGCCAGCCAGGCGAGGAGGATCGAGGGGAAGATCATCAGCGAGGACGCGAAGATGATCGGCATCACCCCGCCGTGGTTCACGCGGAGCGGGAGGTAGCTCTTCTGCCCGCCGTAGACGCGTCGGCCGCGGGTGTGCTTGGCCTGCTGGATCGGGATGCGGCGCTGGCCCTGGGTGATGATGACCGCACCGGCGACCACCACGATGAACGAGATGACCAGGAAGATCACCGTCATGATGTCGTAGGAGCCGCCGTCCCCGGTCAGGGAGAAGTTGCCCGCGATCATGCCGATCGCCCCGGGCATCCCGGCGATGATGCCGGCCGTGATGATCAGAGACACACCGTTGCCGATGCCGTACTTGTCGATCTGCTCGCCCAGCCACATCAGGAAGACGGAGCCGGCCGTCAGCCCGAGCACGCCGCAGACCCAGTAGACCGGGGACGACAGGTACTCAGGATACACCGCGCCGATGGACGGCATGTACCGCAGCCAGAAGACGGACTGCACCAGACACAGGCCGACGGTGGCGTAGCGGGTGTACTCCTGGATCTTCTGCTGGCCGACCGGGCCCTCTTTTTTCAGGGCTTTGAGGCGTTCGGAGACGCTGCCCAGGAGCTGGAAGATAATCGCCGCGGAGATGTAGGGCATGATGCCCAGGCCGAAGATCGTCGACTGGCTCAGCGAGCCGCCGGTGAAGATCTGCATGTAGCTGACAAGGTTGCCCAGCCCCCCGCCGGCATCTTCCATGGACTTCTTGAGGACTTCCTGGTTGACCCCGGGCAGCGGGATAAAGAACCCGATGCGGTAGATGGCCAGCATCGAGATCGTGAACAGGAGCTTGTTGCGCAGCTCCTTGATCTTCCACATATTGATGAAGGCTTGGAGCATGCGGTCCCTTGCGGTACGAATCCCGTGGGCCCCGCCGTTTCAGGCCGGGGCCGCGTGGCTGACCCCCGGATGGGGTCGTTCTGCCCCGGCTCAGAGCACGTTGGCGGTGCCGCCGGCCTGGGTGATCTTTTCCTGCGCGGACTTGGAGAACTTCGCCGCCGAGACGGTGAACTTCTTCTTGGTCTCGCCGTTGCCCAGCACCTTGACGGGCAGGGACGTGTCGCGGATCAGGCCGTGCTTGACGAGCATCTCGGCGTTGACCTCGGCACCGTCATCGAAGCGGGCGTCGATCGCGGAGAGGTTGACCAGCGCGTAGTGGGTCTTGAACATGGCGTTCGAGAAGCCACGCTTGGGCAGCATCTTGTACAGCCGGGTGCCGCCGCCGTTGTGCGGGTTGCTGTTGCCCGAGCGCGAGCCGTAGCCCTTGTGCCCGCGGCCACAGGTCTTGCCGTGGCCCGAACCGATGCCGCGGCCGACGCGCTTGCGTCGCTTGTGGCGGCCGACCTGCTCGGTGATTTCGTGGATCATCATGGCGTTCTTGTATCCCTTCACGCCGGCGGCGTCGAGGCGCGGCCGGCAAGCTTGCGAGGTTCTGGAGGGTTCGGCCGGGGCCGACCCACGGGGTCGATCGTACTTACTCGGACTTTTCTTCTTCGCCGGCCTCGGACTGCTCGGCGGTCGCCTCGGGGGCGGCGGGCGTTTCCTCGGCCGGGGCCTCGGCGGCTTCTGCCACGGGGGCAGGCTCTTCTTCCTTCACTTCGGGCTCGGCCGGCTTCACCGAGTCGTTCGCGGCCTTCAGCGGCTTGGCCGGTGCGGCGGCGACGGTTTCCTGCATGGTCTTGCGGGCCTTGTCGAGCATCTCGTCGACCTGCGACGACTCGATCTCCACGCCGCGGAGGGCGGCGATGCTCTCACGGCTGCGGAGCTGCTTCAGCCCGTCGACGACGGCCTTGGTCAGGTTGATCGCGTTGGTCGAGCCGTACGCCTTGGTCAGCACGTCCTTGATGCCGGCCATCTCGAGGACGGCACGGGCGGTGCCGCCCGCGATCACGCCGGTACCCGGCGCGGCGGGGATGAGCTTGACACTGGAAGCGCCGAAGCGTCCCAGCACGGCGTGGGGCAGCGTGCCGGCCTTGGCCCCGACGGTGAACAGGTTGCGCTTGGCGGCCTTCTGGGCCTTCTCGATCGCGGCGGGGACACCACGGCCCTTGCCGTAGCCGACCCCGACCTTGCCGTTGCGGTCGCCCACGACGACGAGCGCCGAGAAGCTCATGCGTCGGCCGCCCTTCACGGTGGTCGCCGTGCGGTTGATCGCGACGGTCGTCGATTCGAGCGTTGAGGATCCTTCGAGGACTTCAGCCATGGTTGGTCTTCCAATCGCCGGTCACGCCGGCCGAGAACTGCCCCCTGCCGGGGCGTGTCTGAACTAGAACTTGAGGCCGCCCTCACGCGCGGCGTCGGCCAGGGCCTTCACCCGGCCGTGGTACTTGAACCCGTTGCGGTCGAAGCAGACCTGCTCGATGCCGGCCTGCTTGGCCTTGTCGGCGATCAGCTTGCCGACCTGGGTCGCGGCCTCGACGTTGCCGCCCTTCTCCGACTTCGCCTGCACCGTGCTGGCGGACGCCAGCGTCTTTCCCGCGAAATCGTCCACGAGCTGCACGTACATGTGCTTGCTGCTGCGGAAGATCGTCATCCGCGGCTTCTGGGCGCTGCCGAACACCTTCTTGCGGATGCCGGCCTTGCGGCGGCCGCGTGCCAGGTTGCTTGCCTTCTGCTTGTTCATGTTTCGTCCCTTGCCCGTCCGGGCGGGTCGGGGAGCCGGGCCCGTCTCCGTGCCCCCCGTTCGGGGACACACAGGCGTCGGCTCCGGGTAGTGGTTTAGTTACCGAACGCCTTGCCCTGCTTACGCAGCACGCGCTCGCCGACATACATGACACCCTTGCCGTTGTACGGCTCGGGCTTGCGGTGCTGGCGGATCTTCGCGGCCAGCTGCCCTACCGCCTGCTTGTCGCAGCCGGAGATCTTGATGCTCTGGCCCTTGACCTCGCAGTTGATGCCGGCGGGCACCTCGACGACGCGGGTATCGGCGAAGCCCAGGCTGAGCTCGACCTTGTTGCCCTTGAGGTTCGCGCCCCAGCCGACACCGACGATCTGCAGGTCACGCTTGTAGCCCTCGGTCACGCCGATGATCATGTTGTTGATCAGCGAGCGGGTGAGACCGTGCATCGCGCGGGACGTGCGGGTGTCGTCCTTGCGTTCGACGACGACCTGCTTGTTGTCCTCGTCGAGCGTGACGGTGACCTCGGGCCGGAGGGTGATGGACAGGTTGCCCAGCGGACCGCTGACCGCGACCTCGTCGCCGTTGATCTTGACGGTCGCGCCCTTGGCGATGGGCACGGGTTGTTTGCCGACTCGGGACATAGCTGCGTTCCTTTCAGGCGGCCGGTGGGTCTCGCCTTAATACAAAACGGGTTGAAAAACAGGGTGGTTCGGGGGTGCTACTCGACGGTGCAGAGCATCTCGCCGCCGACGCGTTCTTCCCGGCACTGCCGGTCGGAGAGCACGCCGCGGGGGGTGGTGAGGATGGCGACGCCCAGCCCGCCCAGCGGGCGGGGGAGGTCGGCGACCTTGGTGTAGACCCGGCGGCCGGGCTTGGACTCGCGCTTGATCACGTTGATGATGTGCTCGCCGTTGGGCCCGTACTTGAGGTGCAGGCGGAGGATGCCCTGCCGTCCGTCATCGATGACGTCGTAGCCGGCGATGTAGCCCTCGTGCTGCAGCGCCTTGGCGATGCCGGCGCAGACCTTCGAGTTGCGGCAGTCGACGGACGCGCTCTGGTTGCGGGTCGCGTTGCGGATGCGGGTGAGCATGTCGGCGATCGGGTCGCTCAGTGCCATGGAAGTCTCCGGGTGGCGGGTGGTCCGCCGAAAGTACCTGTCGGGCGGGCCCGGGGGTTTACTGGGGTCGTTCGGGTCGGTTTACCAGGACGCCTTCCGCATCCCGGGGATCTTGCCCTGGTGGGCGAGCTCACGCAGCTTGATGCGGGAGAGCTTGAACTTGCGGTACACGCCCCGGCTGCGTCCGGTCAGGGCGCACAGGCTGCGGACCCGGGTCGGGCTCGCGTCGCGGGGGAGCATCTGCAGGCCGATGTAGTCGCCTTCTTTCTTCATCTTGGCACGCCGCTCGGCGTACTTGGCGACGGTCTTTTTGACCCGTTCGTTGCGTCCGATGGTGGATTTTGATGACATCGTGGTTCTCGTTGGGGTGCCGTTGCCGGCGGGTCGTTCACGGCCGGCTTAGGCCCGTTTCTTCTTCTTGTCGGCGGGCTTGACGAAGGGGAAGCCCATCTTCTTCAGCGCGGCCTTGGTGATCTCGTCGGTGGAGTTGCTGAACACCATGGTGATGTTCATGCCGTGGGTGTACTGCGCGTTGGCCATGTCGATTTCGGGGAAGATCCCCTGCTCGGTGATGCCGAACGAGTAGTTGCCCCGGCCGTCGAAGCTGGTGTCCTTGAGCCCGCGGAAGTCCTTGATCCGGGGGATGGCGAGCGTGACCAGGCGGTCGAAGAACTCCCACATCCGGTCGCCGCGGACGGTGACCATCGCGCCGACCTCGTAGCCGATGCGGAGCTTGAAGTTCGAGACGGCCTTCTTGGCCTTCTTCATGATCGGCCGCTGGCCGGTGATGAGCGACAGGTCTTCGATGACCTGCTCGCGAGCCTTGGGGTTTAGCTTGGTGCCGTCGAGCTGGTTGCCCATGCCCACGGTCAGGACGATCTTCTGCAGGCGGGGCAGCGCCATCGGGTTGGTGACGCCGTGCTCGCTGCGGACCATGTCCCAGACCTCGGTCTCGAACAGCTCCTTCATGCGGGGGGCGGTGGTGGTTGCGGTGCTCATCGTGGTTCTCGTTCGCTGCGACACGGGTTGTGCGTGATCGTCTGACGCGTGGGGTTAGGGGCTGCTTAGCGGGCCTTCTTGAGGACCGAGAGTTCTTCGCCGGTTGTCGCGGCGACGCGGACCTTGCTGCCGTCGTCCTTGGTGACGAAGCGGACGCGGGTGGGCTTGCCCTGCTTGTCGGCGGGCGACACGTTGGACATATGCACCGGCATCTCCAGGGAGACGATGCCGCCCTGCGGGTTGGCCTGCGTCGGCTTGACGTGCTTGCGGCGGACGTTGACGCCGGCAACCACGACGCGCTCACGGTCGGTATCGACACGCAGGACCTTGCCCCGCTTGCCCTTGTCGCTGCCGGCGGTGACGATCACTTCGTCGCCTTTTCGGATGTGTCGTGCCATGGTGTGTGCTCTCTGCTTCAGCGGCCGGTGCTCGGCCGCGGCGTTTGGTTTCGGGTCAGACCACCTCGCTGGCGAGCGAGACGATCTTCATGTAGTTCTGCTCGCGGAGCTCGCGGGCGACGGCACCGAAGATGCGCGTGCCCTTGGGGTTGCCGTCGTCGTCGATGAGGACGATGGCGTTCTTGTCGAAGCGGACGTAGCTGCCGTCCTTGCGGCGGACCGGGTAGTTCGTGCGGACGACGACGCCCTTCACGATGGTGCCGGCCTTGACGTCGCTGCCGGGCAGCGCCTTCTTGACCGAGCAGACGACACGGTCGCCGACACCCGCGGCCGGGCGGGTGAACTTGCCCCGGGCGGTGGACCGGCGGAGCACGCGGATCACATAGGCGGTCTTGGCGCCGCTGTTGTCCGCGACGTCGACGCGGGATTCTTGCTGGATCATCTCAGTCGTTCCTTCCGCAACCGGTGCGGCGTGGCGTGTGGGGGTCTTACTCGGCGGATTCCAGGTCGGGGGTCGTCACGTGCGAGACCTCGGCCGGGGCCTTGGTAATCACGCGGACCAGCCGCCAGGATTTGGTCTTGCTCAGCGGTCGGCACTGGGCGATCTCGACCCGGTCGCCTTTGCCGGCCTGGTTGTCCTGGTCGTGGACCTGGAACTTGGCGTCGCGCTTCAGGCGCTTGCCGTACTTCGGGTGGATCTTCTGGAACTCAACCGCGACGGTGATGGTCTTGTCCCGCTTATCGCTGGTGACCACGCCGGTCCGGGTGGCGGTCAGGTGACGTCCGTTCTGGGTCTGCTCGCTCATTTAGGCGCCTTCTTTCTTCAGCTCGCGCGACCGACGCTCGGTCAGCAGGCGGGCGATGTCGCGGCGGATATTGCCCGGCTCGCGGTTGTTCTCGAGTTTCTCGGTCACCGCCTGCTGGCGGAGCTCGAAGAGCTTGGAGCGCAGGCGCTCGGACTCTTCCGCGATTTCCGCGTCGCTCATCTTGTGGAGTTCGGTCTTCTTGATCGGCATGGGTCTTACCTGCTGGGCCGGGGGCGGCCGGGATTACTTAGGCGTGGCGACGCTCGACGAAGCGGCAGCGGAACGGCATCTTGTGCGCGACGCGGGCGAACGCCGCCCGGGCCAGGTCTTTCTGAACACCGGCGATCTCGTACACGACGGTCCCGGGCTTCACGCGGGCGGCCCAGTACTCGGCCTCGGCCTTGCCCTTGCCCATGCGCTGCTCGAGCGGCTTCTTGCTGATCGGCTTGTCGGGGAAGACACGCACGAACAGCTTGCCCTCACGCGACACATACTGACGTGCGGCGATACGGCCGGCCTCGATCTGGCGGGCCGAGAGCCAACCCCCTTCCAGGAGCTGCAGCCCGAAGTCGCCGTAGGCCACGTAGTTGCCGCGGTTCGCGTTGCCGCGCAGCTTCCCGCGCATCTGCTTGCGGAACTTCACTCGTTTGGGCATCAAAGGCATAGTTCAGTCTCTCATCTCGCCGGGGCCAAGGCCGCCGGCGGCTTAGGGTTTCGATTAGCGGCGGCCCCGGGCACGGGGGCGGGCACCGGCGGCCTTCGAGGTGATCTCGCCTTCCTTCACCTCGCTGTACAGGCCCTTGTAGATCCACACCTTCACGCCGATGATCCCGTAGGTCGTCGACGACTCGGCGAAGCCGTAGTCCACCTCGGCCTGGAGGGTCTGCAGCGGAATCGCGCCCATGCGGATGTCCTCGCTGCGGCTCATCTCGTGGCCGCCCAGGCGGCCGGAGAGCTGGATCTTCACGCCCTTGGCCCCGGCGTTCATCGCGGCCTCGGCCTTCATCTTCATCACCCGGCGGAAGCTGGCCCGCTTGGCGAGCTGCTCGGCGATCGAGTAGCCCACGAGCTGCGCGTCCGCGTCGGGGTTGCCGACCTCCAGGCAGTTGATCGAGACCTTCCGGCCGGTCATCGCCTGGAGGCGGGAGGTCAGCGCGTCGATGTTCGAGCCCTTGGGCCCGATGACCAGGCCCGGGCGGGCGGTCTTGACGATGATCTTCAGCTCTTCACGCGTCCGCTCGATGTGCAGATCGGAAACGGCGGCGAACGGGCCACGCTGGTTCAGCTCCTTGAGGAGGAACTCGCGGATCTTGAAGTCCTCGATAAGCAGCTCGCCGTACAACGCCTTAGGCGCGTACCAGCGGCTCTTGTGGGCCTCGGTGATCCCGACGCGGAAGCCAAAGGGGTGGATCTTCTGTCCCATGGGTCTATCAGTCCTTGTGGAGGACACACGGCCTGGGCCGCAAAATCAGTCGGTTCGGTCCGGCACCGGCCGGTCTACTTGGTATCAACCGCCACGGTGATGTGGCTGGTCCGTTTGAGGATGGAGTGGGCACGGCCGCGGTCTTTCGGCTGGAACCGCTTCATGGTCGGCCCCGAGTCGACAGTCGCCTGCGTGACGACCAGCCGGCGGACGTTGGCCTCGGCCTGGTCGGCGTTGGCGACCGCGGCGTCGAGGACGGCCTTGATAAGGACCGCGGCGCGGCGCTTGGACATCTGCAGGATCACGCTCGCCTCCTCGACCGACTTGCCACGGATCATGTCGATCACGGGCCGGGCCTTGGTCGGGCTGATGCGGGCCATGCGGTGTTTGCTGGTGAAAGCCATCGGGGTGCTCCGTATCGTCTGGCCTGTTAGCGGCCGGCGCGCTGCGCCTTGGTGCCGGTGGTGTGCTGCTTGAAGGTCCGTGTCAGGGAGAACTCGCCGAGCTTGTGCCCGACCATGTCCTCGGTCACGAACACGCTGTTGAAGACCTTGCCGTTGTGCACCAGGAACGTGTGCCCGACAAACTCGGGGACGATGGTGCAGGCGCGGGCCCAGGTCTTGACCGGCTCGTGGCGGTCCTGCTGATTCAGCTTCTCCACCTTGCGGTAGAGCTTGAAGTCAACAAAGGGGCCTTTTTTCAGGGAACGTGCCATAGGGGGGTCTCGTGTCGTTCACCGCGGCGTCTGCCGCGCGGGGTCTCGTGTCGGTCCTCGGTCTCGATCAGCCACGCAGCTTGAGCTGCCCGTACCGCTTGCTGGTCCGGCGGCGGATGATGCGCTTGTTGCTCTGCTTGCCACGCTTCCGCGTGCCGCCGCCCTTCGCGAGGACGCCGGTCTTGGAGCAAGGCGGGCGGTTGCCCGACGAGCTGTTGTCGCCGCCACCCATCGGGTGGTCGTGGTGGTTCTTCGCCATGCCGCGGGTGTGGGGCCGGCGGCCGAGCTTCCGGCTGATGCCGGCCTTGCCGAGCTTCACGCGGTTGTGGTCGGAGTTGCCCACGCCGCCGATGGTGGCCCGGCACTCGACGGACACCTGCCGCGTCTCGCCGGAGGGCAGCACGAGGGTCGCCCACTTCTCTTCGCGGTTGGTCAGGCGGGCGTAGGTCCCGGCCGAGCGGCAGAGCTGGGCACCCTTGCCCGGCTGCAGTTCGATGCAGAACAGGTTCAGGCCCGTCGGGATGTGCTTGATCGGCATGCAGTTGCCGACCTTGGGCTCGCACTTCTCCGAGGAGGAGATCACCATGTCGCCGTTGGTCAGGGCCTTGGGCGCGATGATGTAGCGCTTCTCGCCGTCCTCGTACTCAAGCAGCGCGATGTTGGCCGAGCGGTTCGGGTCGTACTCGACACCGACGACGGTCGCGGCGATGTCGTCCTTCTTCCGCGACCAGTCGATGCGGCGGTAGCGCTGCTTGTTCCCGCCGCCGATGTTGCGGGCGGTGAGCTTGCCGTGGTGGTTGCGGCCGCCAGACTTGCTCTTCTTCTCGAGCAGGGTCTTCTCGGGCTTGGTCTTGGTCACCTCGGAGTAGAGGTTGACCGAGGCGTTGCGCCGGCCGGCGGTCGTCGGGTTGTAGATGCGGATGGCCATGGGGGCTCTCTCTATGGCGACGAGCGTGTCGCTCGGCTAACGGTCACTTAGAACAGGTCGATCCGGTCGTCGGGATGGAGCTGGACGACGGCCTTCTTCCAGTCGGAGGTCTTCGCGGGGCCGAACCGGGTGCGGAAGTACTGGCCCTTGCGGATCTGGGTCGCCACCTTGACGACGCGGACGCCGTAGAGCTTCTCGATCGCCGCACGGATCTGCGGCTTGCGGGCGCTCTTGTCCACCTCGAAGGAGTAGCGGTTGACCGGCTGACCGGCGTTCTTGCCCTTGGGCACCTCGCGGGAGGCCTCCCAGGTCGACTTCTCGGTGATCAGCGGACGCTTGATGATGGTCGTGGGCTGCATGGTCATGCCGCCACCTCCTGAGCGCTGACTTCCTTGACGGAAGCGGTGGTCTTCTCGATGTAGGCCTCGAACGCCTGCTTGTCGGCGACGAGATAGCGGTGGTTGAGGACGTCAAAGACGTTCAACCGGTCGACGTGGGTCACATCTACATGTTCGAGGTTGCGGGCCGACTTGGCGGCGGCCCCGCGGGTGTCGCCGAACGCGACGAGGCAGGTGCGGTCGATCTTGAGGGCATCGAGGACCGCGGCAAACTGTTTGGTCGAGGGGTTGTCGAGGTTGAGCCCGTCGATGAGCTTGATCTCGCCGTCGACAGCCTTGGCGAGGATGGCGTTGCGGTTGGCGAGCTTCCGCATCTTGGCCGGCATGTCCTGCCGCCAGGAGTGGGCGACCTTGGCCTTGGCGTGGCCGCCGCCGCGGAGGATGTTTGCCTTCTTGTCACCGCGGCGGGCGTTGCCCGTGCCCTTCTGTTTGTAGAGCTTGCGGGTCGAGCCCTCGACCATGCCACGGCTCTTGGTGACCTGGTTGGTGGGGCGTTTGTTGGCGTGGAGGCGGACATACGCCTGCTTGAGCAGGGTGTGGCGGACCTCACCGCCCAGCTTCGACTCGTCGAGCTGGTACGTGCCGGTCTGTTTGCCGGACGGGTTGTAGATGGAGATTTCGATCATCGTGTTTACCTACGGTGCCGGCCGGCAGGGCCGGCATGCGTTGGGTTCGCCGCGAGGGATGGGCCGATCAGCCCGTAGCTCCCTTCGACTCGGTACGCGAGCCATCATGTCGCGGCGAAGCAGTTTCAGGCCGACCCCCGCACGGGGACCGGCCGACTTACCTCGCTCAGGCGTTCTTCGCCTTCCGCTTGTACAAGCGGGTGGCCTCCCGAACCATCACCAGGCCCTTGTTCGCGCCGGGGACCGGCCCCTTGACGAGCAGTAGCCCTTTTTCCTTATCCACGCCGATCACCTCGATCGAGCGCACGGTTACGCGTTCATTGCCCATCCGGCCCGCCATGCGGATGCCCTTCTTGGGCTTGCCGGTACCCAGGTTGCTCGATCGGCCGCCGACCGAGCCCGGGCTTCTGTGCTTCCGCTCGACACCGTGGCTGGCCTCCTGACCCGCGAAGCCATGACGCTTCATCGGGCCCTGCGTGCCCTTGCCCTTGCTGGTGCCGATCACATCGACGTACTTGACCGCGTCAAACGCCTCAACGCCGATCTCCTGGCCCGGCTCGTAGCCGGCCGCCTCACCCTCACCCAGACGCACCTCGCGGTGGAACCGCTTGGAGCCCAGACCGGCCTTGGCGTCGTGGCCGATCAACTGGAACGTCGAGTTGCGGGCCTTGATGTCTTCGAAGGCGATCTGGATCGCCTCGTAGCCGTCCGTCTCCACGGTCTTCACCTGGGAGACGAAGCACGGGCCGGCCTGGATCACGGTGACGGGGACGTTCTTGCCCTCCGCGTCGTAGTACCGCGTCATGCCGACTTTTTTACCGAGGATTGCCGTGGCCATCGTGTGATCTCCTGGGGTGCTCGTCTGAGCGGATCGTGGCGGGTGCCAGAGGATCGTGCCCCTGCTTGATGCGTCTATGCCGGCCTTGCGGTCGGCGGTTGTTTCGGTTCAGCGGCCCAATACGGGACGCGGGGTCTATGCAGGCCTAGGCCTTGATCTTGACGAACACGCCGGCGGGCACGACCAGGCGGTTGAGCGCCTCGATGGTCCGCGGGGTGGGCTCGGCGATGTCGATGATCCGCTTGTGCGTGCGGATCTCGAACTGCTCGCGGCTCTTCTTGTCGACGTGCGGACTGCGCAAGACGGTGTACCGTTCGATCCGGGTCGGGAGCGGGACGGGGCCGGCCACGCGGGCGTTGGTCCGCTTCGCGTGGTCGACGATTTCCTTCGCCGAGGCGTCCAGCGCCTGGTGGTCGTATGCTTCCATCCGGATTCTGATCTTGCCAACCTGCATGCCAAAGAGCCCTGGTTACGACGTTTACGTGCGTCAGCCGCCTCCAAACCGGGACATACCCGGCCCGAGGCGAGCCGCGTAGTGTACCCATCCCCACGCCCCTGTCAACGCGGGTCGGGGCGGCACCTCAAAAAAATGTGTACGACCGACGCCCTGACGGCCCCCCGCCATACAGGCCGTTTGCCAAGCCACCTAGGGCCGCTGCCCGCCGTCGCGAGGGAGGGTCTGGTTCCAAGCCAGGACCGCCTGCAACAGGCGCCGGGCAACTTCGGGGTGGTCGGGGGAGACATCCCGGCTCTCGCCGACATCTTCGATCAGATCAAACAGCCGGGCGCCTGCCCCGTCGTAGCGACACACCAGCTTCCACCGGCCGTCTCGGACCGCCAAGTCGGGGAGCGGGTCGTCCGCCGGCCCGGGCCGGTCCGGGGGGCGACGCCAGAACAGCGGTCCGGTCCGCGGCGCGGTGGAGCGTCCCATGAGTTGGTCGATCAGCACTTCGCCATCCGCTTCAAACCCCGGAGGCAGCGGCAGGTCGGCCCAGACGATCAGGGACGCCACCAGGTCGATACTCGATAGCACCGTCGCATCATTCACCGAACCGACCGCCACGGGCTCGACCAGCGACGGCCCCCAGACGATCAGTGGGCTGCGGACCCCGCCCTCATATAGCTGGCCCTTGTGCCCGCGCAGCGGCCAGGCCTGGCCCGCGCCCGGCTCCGGGCCGTTGTCGCTGGCGAGCAGCACCAGCGTGTTCTCCCGGAGCACCGGGTCGTCCCGGAGGCGTTCAAACAGTACGCCGAGCTGCTGGTCCATGGCACGCAGCACCCCGAGGTAGCGGGCCCGCTTCCCGCCATCCCCCCGCAGGTCGGCCGGCGGGAAGAACGGCGAATGCACATCGTCGGGCCAAACATTGATATAGAACGGCCGGCCCTGCGCGACCGACGCGTCGATAAACTCGACCGCCCGCGTGACAAAGCCCTCGGTGATCCGCGACCGGTCCATCCACACGATCGGCCCCCGCCCGAGCCGGTCGCTGCCCAGAGCGTGCGGCCTCGGCTCGCTGCCGTCATACGCATCGCACAGCGGCAGCAGCCGTGGCCCAAGCCCCTCGAAGTTGGTGAGCGTGGCGTCAAAGCCATACTCCGAGACGAGCGGCGCCTCCCCGACGTCCCGTTGCCCGCCAAGATGCCATTTGCCGAAGTGCCCGGTGCGGTAGCCGGCCTCCGAGAACATCCGCGGCAACGTGGGCGCATCCAGCGGCAGCCACTGCACCATCCCGCGGCGATCGTTGGCCGACCGCTCCGCGAGGTACGAGGTGATCCGGTGCCGCGCGGGGTACTGCCCCGTCGTCAGCGCGCAGCGCGACGGCGAACAGATCGGCGCATTCACGTAGAACTGGCTGAACCGCAAGCCCTCCGCCGCCAGGCGATCGATCTGCGGCGTCAGCCCGGGCTCGCCGCCGAAGCAGGACAGGTCCGACCAGCCCATGTCATCGATATAGACCACCACGACGTTGGGCCGTGCCTCCCCATCTTGACCCGCCGGGTTGTGCTGGGCGACCGCCGTGCCCGCCACACAGAACACGGCCAAAGCAAACAGCAGACACCCCATCACCCCGGTCAGGTGCCGAGTCACGGCAGACAGATAAGTTCGCATGCCGCTAGCGTAACACAGGCACCGAATCCGGCTGACGGCTCGGACATCACACCGGATTAGCGCGGCAGATAGTCGCTGCCCCACCACCCATGGGCCTGGGGCGGGATCGTGTCTGCCGCGTCCTCCCCGTCCGCCAGACGGAACACCACCGCCAGCGGGAACCGACCCTCCGGGCAGCCAGGCGTGTACCGCGTATGGCCCCAGTAGTCCCCCTCCGCTGCAAGCTCAAAACCGGCGACCCGGCCATCTTCAACCGATACCCGGCCGAACAGTTCCGCTTCGTAGCCGGTGTCGCCCCCCTCGCTCTCCAGGTGCACCGACCCGCGGAGCACACCCCCCACCAGCGTCATCTCCAGCTTGCGGATGTGGTGCGGCCGCCACATCGTCGGCTCGCCGCGGGTGTTGTCGATCAGGTGGTACAGCGCGATCCGCCGCGCCAACGTCTCGGGCAGCTCGTCGCGCGTCAGCACGTCCTGTTCCTCGGCGGTGACCCAGAGGTTGTCCCGCGACAGCGCCTCCTGGAACATCTGCCGCACCGGGTCCTCGGTAGGCTTGTACCCGCCGAGCACCTTCGCGTGCACACGGACGATCAGCCCGCCCTCTGGCGGCTCGGGGTGGAACCGCTGGTCACGCTCGCCCATCTCGGCCGGGTCGGCCTCAACCGGCTCGCGCTGGGCAAAGGCCTCGAGCGCCTCGCGCATCAGCCGACGCAGCCGTTCGGGGTTGCGGTTGTTGTTGTAGAGCAGCAGCTCGCCGTCCGGCGTGGCGATGTAGAAGCCCTGGGTCGTCTGCGACCAGTCGCCCCCGCCGCGCGGGCCCTGCGACGCGATCCGGCGGTAGAACGCCCCCTCGCCGTCCTGCTGTCGGCGTTGGAAGGCCTGGTTGATCGCTACCGGCACAAAGTCCTGCTGCAGCATCGCAACGATATCCGGTTCGGCAAAGGTCGACGCACGGTCGAACACGCCGTTGTTTCACACACACCCCAGCGGGTGCCCATCCATCGCCCAGATAAAGATCGGCCGGCCCTTCTCCAACGCCTCCCGCTGCGCCTCCAACACCGACGTCATCCACGGGATCGTCCGCCAGACCGCCTCCGGGTCCGGCGTGAGCAGTTCGTGCAACTCCCCCGCCCGCGCCTCGGTCAGCCCGTTCAGGGATGCAGATGCCTGGGCCGCAGGCATAACAAGCCCCGCAAGCACCGCCCACACGACAACCCAGAAGCACCACCGCTCGATCCGCCTGCCTGAGCCCATCGCAATACTCCTGATCTATCGACCGCTCCAATATCCTAACACCCCCGTCAAGACACACGACGCAGCCACAGGCTCCGCGTTTCAGCAAACTCTAGCGCGGCTCTAGCAACATATGAACCGCACCTGCCTCTTTTCGCTCCCCCGCCGGGTACCATGGCCGCATGGTCGCCACAGCCACATCGACCACGCTCGACCGGCAATACATCTGGGGCCTGCGGTACGTCGATGACCTGGTCCGGCGGAACCGCGACACCACCGGCAACGGCACGCTCGACGAGACGCTGTACGCCCTGAACGACCGGCAGTTCAACGTCATCGCCATCTGGGACCCGTCCGCCGACACCAACGGAAGTCGTCGAACGCATGGCTACACACCTTACTGGCTAGAGAAGATGTAGATTATGCACCCAAAATTGCTCTTCCGCCACTACGCTTGCATTAGAACTTAATGGAGATAACACCTATGGGACTACCTTCCCGTTTATTAAGTCACCAAGTTTTTCCGTTATTTGTTTGCCTCGCCATCGTCTTAACAGTTTCATTTATGTTAGGCTGCGGCACGGTTAGCAGGGATGAAGAGCCACCGCAGGCAAGACTGGATAGCGATCTATCTGGCATCGACTTCTACCTTTTTGGTTACTTTCCGGAAACTCGATCCCCATCAAAATATGAAGCGCATGTATCGCCTGGCACTATTGAAATGAGGGGTGGAAGGGTAGCAGATGTTCTTACCGATGATGTAGATTGTGTCGTTCTGGGTTTATGCCCTGGTACATTTGACATATACGAATACTCCAATTATCTATCCGACATCAGCACACGAGAAGTCCAACTGAAAGAGTATGCGAATACATGGGGCGGCCTCATGCTGGAGGCGGAAGAAAGAAAGATGATCGTGATTTCTGCGTATGAGTTCAATCGAAGAATCGGCCATCTGGACAATGTTGGGAATGCAGATTGGGTTCTTACTGGCGTATGGGACGACGATTTGAAGTCTGTTGGTAGGGCTAGAGATCTTTCTAATGAAAACTAGGGGCAAGAAAAGAGGGGAGAGTAGGTGTCGGGCACATTAAATCCAGACGCATATGAGCAGGAAAGGGTTTGTCATGCTAAAAAGAGTTCACTTTGTGATGGTACTCATAGTTTTGGTGGCTTGTAATGGCCGGAACAACGGCCTTGATATACAAGAGTCTAATGGTAGCGAGGGAGGCATCGCTACAGTGCCAGAAGAGCTTAGACGAGGAGAGTGGGTGTTCGATTTAAAGTTACACGAGCTACATGATGGAGCCCCGCGATTCCATGTCTTTTTTCCGATAGAAGGAAAGGTTTTTTTTGGTCAACCTATCCTATTGCAAATCTAAATGAGACAGAGGAAGAGTGGATGCATGTTGGCCTTGCCGAGTCAGGACTTGCAGATGTAGTCTTGTCAGAGGACGAAGATGGAAACGGCACTGAATATATATACTTCCATACTTCGCATAACATTTATCATCGCCGCTGGGATAACATCCATAATTTTGGAAGTCGTGCATCACAGTGGGAAGCTATGGGTGTCGCAACGGGGACAGACTCCGTTTCCGAGGAGCCGACCAATGGGCCGGATTGAGGCATGTAAACCCGTTGACCATCATCCTTCTCTCCCCGCCTCCTCACCCCCGCGCAGCGTGCGGTGCTTGATTCCCGTTGGCCGCGCCGACGGCCCCAGGCGTAACCCCCGGTATGGGCCGCGGGGCCGACCACGCCTTGGCCGCCGCCCTGGCCATCGCCGCGCAACGCCGGAACCGGGCCGGGTATGCGTGACCGCGTGCCATGCGGGATCAGGTCTGGTAGCTTGCGTACCGGTGCTGTCCGAACATGAAGGAGACCGCGATGATGCGTTCGCTGCTGGGGTGTGTGCTGGTTGCCGTTGCGCTGGGTCTGGTGGGCTGTGGGCCGATGACGTTTGTGGTGGGGGTGACGCCGGGGGACCAGCAGCTTGATGCGACGGTGGTGCAGGACGCCGAGGGCTGGACGGCGAACCGGGTGGCGGTGATCGATGTGTCGGGGATGATTGTCAACGCCCGGACGCCGGGGCTGCTATCGGCCGGGGAGAACCCGGTCAGCACGTTCCGGGAGAAGCTCGATGCCGCGGCGGACGACCGTCGGGTGCGGGCGGTGGTGCTCCGGCTGAACACGCCCGGTGGCGGGGTGACCGCCAGCGACGCGATGTACCGGGACGTTTTGCGGTTCAAGCAGCAGACCGGCAAGCCGGTGGTCGTGCTCATGATGGATGTCGCGGCGAGCGGCGGGTACTACGTCGCCTGCGCGGGGGATGAGATCGTCGCGTACCCGACGACGGTGACCGGCAGCATCGGCGTGATTATCCAGACGATGAGCCTGCAGCCGGCGTTGTCGCGGATCGGCATCTCGACCGAAGCGCTGACGAGCGGGCCGAACAAGGACGCCGGCTCGCCCTTCGGCGAGATGACCGAGAGCCACCGCGCGGTCCTGCAGGGCCTGGTGGACGAGTTCTACGGCCGGTTCACCGCGGTGGTGCGCGAGGCCCGGCCGAGCATCCCGGCGGAGCGGTTCGAGGAGGTGACCGACGGGCGGGTGGTGAGCGGGGTCCGTGCCCACGAGCTGGGGCTGGTGGACCACCTGGGCGACCTGGACGACGCGTTCGCGCGGGCGAAGGCACTCGCGGGGATCTCGGACGCGAAGCTGGTCGTGTACCACCGCGAGATGGAGTACGTCGGCTCGCCATACACGAGTGCGCCGGGTGGACTGCCCAGCGCGGGCGGGTCACAGATCAATCTGCTGCAGCTGAACCTGGACGGGTCGCCGGGCGGGCTGGGCTCGCCCTCGGGGTTTTACTATCTTTGGCGGCCGGACGTGCCCTGATCGAGACATAGACTGCTACGACCCGCTTCGCGGATGAAGGACGCCGATGCACACGATTGAACTGGAATGCCCGGCGTGCGACGAGCTGCTGGAGCTGGACGCGGGCTTCGCGGGCGGGGTCTGCCGGTGCTCGTCGTGCGGCACGCTGATGACGGTGCCCAGCGATGCGCAGTCCGGCGGGCACGCCGAGCAGTTGACACGTCCGGATCGGCCGGACGACCCGAGCGGGATGTCGGGGATGGGCGAGGTCGCAGGCGCGGAGGAGCCGTCGGCAGGGGATCACCCCACCCGCCGCGGCGGCGGACGCCAACGCCCGGGCCGGCCCACGAAGCGTGGCCAGCGCGGCAAGGCCGGGCGGCACGGCAAGGGGCAGCGCGGCGGTAAGGGCAAGCGATCGCGGGCCGGCGGCAACCGCTCGGCCGAAACAATCGAGCAAGGCGTCTACACGACGGCGAGCGGCCGGCAGGTGCGGATCGATCGGCCGATGCGTGTGCCGATGGCGCAGTCCAAACGCAAGGGCATCCGCATCGCCACGACCCTCGTGTTCTTCTCGATCGTGCTGGTCGTCGTCGCGGTCGGCGGCACGGCGATCTGGTACATGCTGGCCAACCCCAAGGGCGGCCCCCGCACCGACCCGCACGAGCCATACGTCGAGACGGACCCGACCCAGTTCGTCTACAACGCCGCGGCCAACCCGTTCGAGCTGGAGCAGCCCAACGTGGTCGGCCTGCCCTTGAAAGGCACGGTCGCGGTGGTGTTTGAGAACACGCCGAGCAACGCGGCCTGGCTCGAGCCGGTCACGGCGATGGTCGCGGCCGGGCTGAGCCGGCCCGGCGGCGAAGCAGAGGTCCTGGTCTACGCCGCCGGGCCCGACGGCATCGCGTCGCTGGGGCGGACGCCGCAGCCGCTCAATAGCGTGACCGGGGCGGACCTGGCGCGCGTCCTCAGCGACCGCAACACCCGCGCGGGCGACATCGCCCGCGCGCTGCGTTACGCGATCGAGGACAACGCCGACGCCGTCGTGCTGATCACCGGCCAGCCCTCGGCCGACGCGCTCGCCGACTGGCGGGACGAGTTCGCCTCCCACCCCGGGGTCGTGCTCCACGCGGTGATGCTCAACGGCTTCTCGACCGACTACCGGAGCTGGGTCCGAGAGCGCGACGGCGGGCGTTTCATCTCGCTGAGCGTATCGGAGGTCCTGGACTGGCAGGACGAGGCCGCGGGCGAGTAGCCGTCTGGGCGTCCGCTACAGCGACAGCGCATTGGGCACGACGCCGTAGACCATGCTGTAGAGGTCGTTGAGGAACTTCGCGAGGAAGAAGTTCGCGATGATGATGGCGATGAAGCTCGTGACGAACGCGTCGGTCGCGGCCTTGCCCACGCCCGCCGCGCCGGGCCGGCAGTGGAAGCCCTTGTAGCAGCTGATGAGCCCGATGAGCAGGCCGAAGACGACGGCCTTGGTGAGCCCGATCGCCAGGTCGAAGCTGGTGACCAGCGCGGCGGAGAAGCGCCAGTACTCGTTCGAGTCGACGCCGAGCCCGACGACCACAACCAACCAACCGCCGACGAGCCCGAGCAGGTCGCTGATGATCGTGAGGACCGGAACCATGATGACACAAGCGATGACGCGCGGCACGACCAGGTAGTTGATCGGGTCGGTGCCCATGACCTTGAGTGCGTCGATCTGCTCGGTGACGCGCATCGTCCCGATCTGTGCGCTGACCGCCCCGCCGACCCGGCCGGCGATCATGACCGCCGCGAGGACCGGGCCGATCTGCTTGACCACGGACAGGTTGATGATGCCGCCGATGCGTGATTCCTGCCCGAGTTCACGGAACTGGTCGAACATCTCGACACCGAGCACCGCGCCGACAAACGCGCCGACGAGCATAACGACGGGGATGCTCCGCGTGCCGATCTCGTAGAGCTGGGGCATGAGGAGCCGGAGCCGCCCGCTGCCGGGCCGGCCAACCACCGACCACCGTGCCGCCGCGCCGGAGAACCGGGTGAACCGGCCGATGCTCTCAAGCCAGCCCAGCAGCCCCCGGCCGAGTGACGCGAAGCTTTCGACCAGGACCATGCGGGTTCCTTACGGGCGCTGCGGCAGGTTGCGGTGCGGGCTCAGCCCTCGGCTGGGCGGATCGGCACAGGATACGACAACGCCCCAGCACCGGGCCGGGGCGTCTGGCACGCGCGGGCGTGCAAGGGTGGCTGAGGGGATTTGAACCCCCGACCCCCAGGATCACAACCTGGTGCTCTAACCAACTGAGCTACAGCCACCATCGGCTCGGCGGGGTACGCCGAGACATGGAAAAGTAAGCAGACCGCCCGCCACTGTCAAGCCATCCGGCCGTCACGCTTGAGATTCACACAACCGCCCGGCCGCATCACAACGCGCCCGACGCGGGGCCGGGCGAGGTTTGCCGCTGCACCCGTGTCGGCCTAGAATCAACGATTCGCCCGGGCGACACGCCCCGAACCGCAAGGACCGCACGATGCGCCGAACCCCCCACCGATGGATGCTCCTCCTGCCCGTGTGGATGCTCGTGGTGTCGGCCGGGTGCCAGCACATCAAGACCCCGGTGGTCGCGTTCTCCGACGACGGCGAGTACCTCCAGCCGACCGTCGGCGAGGGGCTGGTCATCGACCCGGACTCATACATCCCCGACGTGCCGATGCCCGTGGGCTTCCGCGCCGTCGCCAGCCAGTGCACCAGCAGCTTCGACGGCCGGGTCCGCACCGTGCACCACGTCTACCAGGGCCACACCCGGCCCGGCGCCGCCGCCGCGTTCTACCAGGACGTGCTGCCCGACTACGCCTGGGAGTTTGTCGAAACCCGCAACATCAGCGACCAGACCACGCTCACCTATACCAAGGGCGCTGAACGCCTCACGGTGCAGACCCGCCACGGCATGGGCGTCTCCACCGTGACACTCCAGATCACCGCACGCTAACCCGACCGCACGCCCCCCGGCGAGACCGGGAGAGACCCAACGACATGGATTCCAAGAAACGCCACGAGCTCGAGTCCAACGACCTCCGCGAGTTCCTCGATAACTTCAAGGACTTCTGGGACAAGAATGGCAACACCATCCTGATCACGCTCATCGTCGTGGTCGGGGGGTACACCGCCTGGAACTTCTACAAGAAGAACAAGATCGAGAAGAACGAGAGCGCCGTGATGGCGCTGTCCGAGGCGACCAACGGCGCGTACCTGATGAGCGTGGCCGAGGAGCACCCTTCGGTCCGTCACATCGCCTGGCAGCGTGCCGGCGACGCGTACCTTGAGGAGGCCCGTGCCGCGGCGGTGAAGGGCGAAGACGCCGACGTGCCCAAGCTGCTCGACAGCGCCGCGGCCGCGTACCAGCGCGTCGTGGACGACGAGGGCTTCGCCGCCGAGTTCCGCATCAACGCGATGCTCGGGCTCGCCACCACCTCCGAGATGCGCGGCGAATGGGACAAGGCCAAGGGCTTCTACGACCGCGCCTACGACCTGGCCGGGGACCAGTTCGTCCGCCTCGCGGTGCTTGCCGAGACCGGGCGGGACGGGCTCGACGACCTCCGCCACCCGATCCCCTTTGGCCCGGAGATCCCCGACAACCCGGCCGACTTCGGCACCCCCGCCGACCCGAACGACCTCACCGGCGACGGTATCCCCGACCTGCCCGGCGAGACACCCGGCGGCGACCCGCTGTTCCCCAACGGGCCGGTCCTCCCCGACCCGCTCGGCGGTGACGACGCCGAGGACCCGGCGTCCGGATTCGACCCGCTGCTCGTCCCCGGCGGCGGCGAGTAGCAACCCCGCCCGAGCGATGAACCAGCCCTTCCATCCCGAATCGGCCGAGGCGCTCGCCCGGGCCAAGCGGTACCACGCGCAGTCACTGGAAGACCTCGAAGAGTCCGGCGCCGAACGCATGCGCTGGACCATGTCCAAGGACTCGTCCCTCCGCCTGGACAAGTATGTGCAGGGCCGGCTCAAGGGCATCTCCCGCAGCCAGGTGCAGAAGCTCATCGACCTCGGGGCCGTCACCGTCAACGGCAGCGACGCGAAGCCCTCGCAGAAGCTGCGCGGCGACGACGTCGTCGAGGTCGTCGTCCCCCCCAAGCCCGCCGACGACCTCGAGCCCGAAGAGATCCCCCTGCACATCCTCTACGAGGATGGCGGCTTCATCGCCATCAACAAACAGGCCGGCATCATCGTCCACCCCGCCCGGTCACACCTCACCGGCACGATGCTCAACGCACTCGCCTGGCACTTCCAGCACCACCCGGGCAACGCCGTCGACCTGGTCACGACCGAAGGGACGATCCCCGCCAAACACGTGGACACGTCGAAGCCGCGCCGCGCCGCCAAGCCCTCACTCTCCAGCGTCGGGCAGGCCGAGGCCCGGCCCGGCGTCATCCACCGGCTGGACATGAACACGACCGGCGTCATCCTCTTCGGCAAACAGGACGAGTCGCACTGGCTGCTGGCCAAGCAGTTCGAAGACCGCACGAACACCAAGGCCTACCTCGCTGTCGTCCACGGCAACCCGTCGCCACAGGCCGGCACGATCGACGAGCCCCTGGGCAAGCACCCGACCATTCGCGAGGGGCACGCCGTCCGCCACGACTCCACCGGCAAGCACGCCCTCACCCTCTACCGGGTCCGCGAGCAGTACGACGGCTACGCCCTGGTCGAGGTCCAGATCAAGACCGGCCGGACCCACCAGATCCGCGTGCACCTGCAGTACCTGGGCCACCCCATCGTCGGCGACCTGCTGTATGGCGGGGAACTCATCGGCCCACGCGAGATCGCCGACCCGCCCCACCCCGCCGGCGGCCGACCCCACCTCAACTACGCCCGCCCGAAAGAAGAAGGCAAGAAGCTCGAACGACAGGCCCTCGACCGCCTCGCGCAGGGCGACGCCCACCCCGACGGCCCGGTCATCATGCACTACCCCGCGCTCCACGCCGGCTACCTGCAGGTCAGGCACCCGCTGCACCGTCACCCGATGACGTTTACCGCCCCGCTGCACGAGCCCATGCTCTCGCTGGTCCGCGAACTGCGCAGGCACCCGCACCCCGGCGGGCTGCGGGGGGTCCACCACGGCGCGATCATCGACATGGACCTAACCGTGCCCAGCGGAGATTGAGTCAGGGGCCGGGCGCAACGCCGCTGGTCGCGACAGCCTGGATGATCGCCAGCGCGTTGATGACCACCTGGATGATGACCAGGATCAGCGCGTTCTGCCGGGCCTGGGGATCTTTGCAGATGATCAGCCCAATGATGCCCACGGGCAGACTCAACCCGCAGCAGCAGCCGAACAGCAGGATCACGAGGGTGCTGGTGCCCCCGAGCTGCCGGTCGAGCCAGTTGGGCTGGTACGACGAGGACGGGCTTGGCCGATACGCGCCGTAGGACGGCGTGTCGGCCTGGACATTGGTCTTCAGCTTGCCGCGGGTCTTGAAGTTGTACCCGCAGTTCACGCAGACCTTCGTGCGGGGCGCACACGCTTTGCCGCATTGTGGGCATGCGTTGCCGGCCGGCTGCTGCTGGTGCGAAGGGATCTCCGCGGCCGCGCCGGCCTCCATCTCGGCCAGCGCGTAGAGCGCGCCGCCGGCGTCGCCTTCGCTGACCATCTCGAGATCGAAATCGTCCCCGCCGTCCCCCGCGCTGACCATCTCCAGCTCGAAGTCGTCGTCCGGCTCGGGTGCGGGGACGCGGACGGGTTGCTTGCATTTCGGGCAGCGGACCCGTTTGCCGGCGTATTCGTCCTTGACGCCGATCTTGCCCGAGCAGTGCTTACAGTGAAACTTGATCACAGGTTCCCCCGAGGGAAGTGAGCCGGCCGACCGTCGCGTGGGTTACGCGGCGCCCCCGGCGGATTCAGGAAGCGGGCTGTAGCGCGAGCCCGCGAGCGGGACCCGGCGGTTCAGCGGCGGCCCGGCGGGCAGACGCGGGCCGATGACCGCGGCTGCGGCGGCGATGACGAGGTTCGCGGCGGTGTACCAGTACCAATCCAGGTCCATGTACCGCACGTCGATCGCGGTCATGAGCCCGGTCACCAGGAGCATCACGATCATCAGCGGGATCATGCCGCGCCAGGCCAGCTTCATGAGCTGGTCGAAGCGGAACCGGGGCAGTGTCCACCGGACCCACATCATGACGAACAGCAGGAAGAAGATCTTGCCGGTAAACACACCGAACTTCAGCAGCACGACGAGGAGACCCGCGAGCGCCCCGCCGCCCTCGGCGTTGGCGACGATCGGCAGGTCGGCGATGAACGGCAGCATGTCCCACCCGCCCAGGAACAGGATGGCGAAGAACGCGCAGCCCGTGATCATGTGCATGTACTCGCCCAGGAAGAACAGCGCCCACTTCATCGAGCCGTACTCGGTGTGGAACCCGCCGACGAGTTCCTGCTCGGCCTCCGCGAGGTCGAAGGGCGCGCGGTTCGCCTCGGCCAGCAGGCAGACGAAGAAGATCACCGCGACCAGCGGGTGGGCGAAGATGCCCCACGCCCCGAACCCGGCGTCCGAGGCCTGGGTGTTGGCCATGAACCCGGCGTCGGTGGACTTGTAGAGCAGGAGCATGATGAGCACGCAGATGCCCATCGGGATCTCGTAGCTGAGCATCTGTGCGGTGGCGCGGAGCCCGCCGAGGAACGCGTACTTGTTGTTGCTGGCGTAGGCACCGAGCACGATGCCGTACACCGCGACCGACCCGACGGCGAGGATGTAGACCACGCCGATGTTCACCGGCGCGACGGCGACGACGGCCCGCCCGCCGTCGACCAGGTGGTGGCCGAACAGGTGCAGGTCGGGGACGACGTAGGTCCCCCCCCAGGGGACAACGGCCCAGCCGATCAGCGCGGGGATCACGACGAGGATCGGCCCGAGGAAGAAGAGCATGCGGTCGACGTGAGGCGGCGTATAGTCCTCCTTCAGGAGGAGCTTGATGCCGTCGGCCAGCGCGTGGCCGAACCCGCCGAAGCGTTTTTTGTAGAGCCAGGAGAGCCCGAGCTTGTCGAGCGGGGCGTCGATGGCCTGGAGCATGCCGAAGCCGACACGGTTGGGGCCGATGCGGTCCTGGGCCCAGGCGGCGACCTTGCGTTCGAGGAAGATGAGGTAGGCGGTCGCGCCGAGCATCGCGTGGATCACCACCAGGATGACGCAGACGCTGACAAAGAACTGGGCGGGGATCATGAGCAAGTCCGTGGGTGATCCGGCGTGGACCGGGCGGAACGAGGGTGCCCGCTGCGCCAACGGCATTATCAGCGCGCGGCGCGGGTGGGGCAAATCCGTGCATGCCGCGTCCGCCGGTGACCGATCGTACAATCACCGGCCCGCCGGTACACCCCACCACGGAAGCCCCCGCTTGAACACGCCGACCGACGCCAACCCGCCGACCGATCCGCCGCCGGCGACACCCACCGGGGATAAAGCGGCTGCGGTCCCGGCCGGTCAGCCGACGACGACACCCAAGCCCCGGGCCAGGCCCGCCGACCCGGGGACCGACGAGACGATCAAGGAGACGGTCGAGGCCCTGGTGATCGCGTTTATCCTCGCGTTCGTGTTCCGGGCGTTCGTGGTCGAGGCGTTCATCATCCCCACCGGTTCGATGGCGCCGACGCTGCTGGGCAAGCACATCGACACGCAGTGCCCGTCGTGCGGCTACCGGTTCGACGCCGGGCTCCGCGGCGGCCCGGGCAGCGGCCAGCCGCTGGGCAACAACACCGAGGTCGCCTGCCCGATGTGCCGCTACCCGGTGCAGCTCCTGGCCGGCACACGCATCCAGGCGGGCGACCGCATCCTCGTCGACAAATTCATCTACACCTTCAGCGACCCGAAGCGGTGGGACGTGATCGTCTTCAAGAACCCGCAGGCCTTCAACGACGACGGCCCGCCGCCGACGCCCGGCCCGCGTAGCAACTTCATCAAGCGGCTGGTCGGCCTCCCGGGCGAGCAGGTGTACCTGCTGGACGGCGACGTCTTTATCGCGCCGCCGGGCAGCGATGCGTTCACCATCGCGCGCAAGCCCGACCCGGAGACCAACCCACACTGGGAGCGCATCCAACGTGCGATGTGGCAGCCGATCTACCACAGCCAGTACGTCCCGCTCGTCACCGGCGTGCCCGGCCGGGGCGACGGCACGGTCGACCAGGCCCGCGACGACGACCACGCCTGGGACGTGCCGTGGTTCGCGGTCGACGGCAGCGATAGCGCCTGGCGACTGGGCACGGCGCTCAGCCCGCGACGCAGCTACCGCTTCGAGGGCGGCACCGGGCGGATCGTCTTCGGCTTCCGCTCCACCAACGCGCGGCAGGCGCGCCCCACACTGGGCTTCCCGATGTACCCGTACAACCGCAACCTGACCGGCGGGTACTCCAACGGCATCGCCGGCAGCGGCGAGCCCATCGAGGACATCCGCCTGGCGGTGTCGGTCATGCCCACGGGCGGCGCGTTCGCGCTGACGCTCTCGACCACCGCGCGGCTCGACCAACCGGCGAATGGGACGGAGACGCTCTCGGCCACGGTGACCGACACCGGGGAGATCACCGTGACCGCAACCGACGATGACGGCGAGACGCGCCAGCTCGGGAGCACCGCGCAGACGGCATCGCTGCCCGACGGGGTCGCGACCGATATCGAGCTGTGGGTCGTCGATCAGCAAGTCAGCGTCTGGGTCCGCGGGGAGCGGGTGTACCGCTACGACTACGGCCTGTCGTGGGAGCAGGTGCTGGCCCGGCCCGAGGCGTGGACCCTTCCGGATGTCTCGATCGCCCTCACCGCCAATGAGCCGGTAGAGCTGTACCGCGTCGAGCTGGACCGGGACGTGTACTACAGCACGAGCTGGAGCGACCCGGCCCGCGGGGGGATCAACCGCCAGCGGGACGGGCGGGTGCCCGACGAGCTGCCCGAGCCGATCGCGCTGCGGGAGGATTCGGCGGACCACGATGCGGAGCTGTACGTGCTGGGCGACAACACCGCGGACAGCGAGGACGGGCGGAAGTGGCGGGACGTGAACGGCTGGGTACAGCGGCGGTACTTCGGCGGGGAGACGCGGACGCGGGTCGTGCCGCGGAGTCTGCTGGTCGGCCGGGCGTTCTTCGTCTACTACCCCGCGCCCCAGCCGGCGACGCACGGCGGGGGCGGTGTCGTGCCGGACTTCGGCCGGATGCGGTTTATCCATTAGGGTTTCGCGTCCGGGCGGCCGACGCCTTATCATGCCCCGCTTATGTCACAGCCCTCCCTCATCATGCGGCACGTCATCGCCGCACTGGTCACCAACGAGCCCGGCGTCCTCGCGCAGGTCGCGGGCATGTTCGCCGCGCGCGGGTTCAACATCGACTCGCTGGTCGTCGGCCGGACCGAGAACCCCGAGCTTTCGCGGATGACGATCGTCGTCATCGGCGACGAGGCCGTGCTCGAACAGGTCCGCAAACAGCTCCAGAAGCTCGTCCCCGTCGTCAAGGTCGTGGACTACCAGGACGTCGCGTTCGTCGAGCGTGACCTGGTCATGGTGCAGGTTAACACCAAGGACGGCGACCACGAGACGGCCCACCGCAGCGAGATCGTGCAGCTCGCGGAGATCTTCCGCGCAAATATCGTGGACGTTGCGCCCGACCGCGTGATGATCGAGCTCGGCGGGACGGAGGAGAAGCTCGAGGCCTTCGTCGAGATGGTCAAGCCGTTCGGGATCATCGAGCTGGCGCGGACGGGCGTGATCGCGATGCCCCGCGGCTCGTCCAGCGACGCGGGCCGGCGCCCGCTGCGCGGCGGCATCCGTGCATACGCACCGGACGAGGGCGGCGACGACACCATCGACCCGGCCGATCTCCCGCCGGGCTGATCACAACGATGTTTGGCGTAGTTTCAGTGGCGACGCGCCAACCACCGGCGACCGTTTGTCCGTAGACTACCCGCATGGCCAAGCGGATCCGGCTGAGTCTTGCGAACAAGTGCCAGCTGCTGTTCGGGGTCGGTGTAGTGCTGATCCTGGTCGCGGCGCTGGTGGTCGTGTCCAAGCGGATGGACGCGCTGGTCGAGCACGGGCCCATGCAGCGGGCGCGAGACATCGCTTCGCTCTGGCTGACCAAGCAGACCCGGTTCGACGGCCCTGCGCTGTCCCTGCAGGCCGGCATGCCCCTGCGGCCCGACGCGTCCGGGCTGGCCATCGGTGTGGTCGAGCTGGACGTGGCCCCTAACGAGGGGGAAGCCGAAGGCCAAGCCGCCTCGGCCGACGCGTTCCTCGCGGCGGCGGTGTCGCTCTTTGAGAACGTGCCGGACCAGACCGAGTACTTCGCCAAGGCCGAAGACGACGCGGGCAGGGCCTACTACCGCTACGCCCGCGCGGTGCGGACCAGCGACCTGATCTCCCCCGAGGCGGAGGTTGAGCCCGACGCCCCGCTGGCGACCGAGACGCCCCTCGCCGCCGACCCGCTCGAGCAGGTGATCCTGGTCAACGTGGTGGACGAGCAGGCCGCCCGTCAGCGTGTCGTCAACCAGCTCTACCTGCTGGCGGCGGGGCTGTTCGCGGGGCTGCTGGCGATCGCGTCGTTCTGGTTCATCACCTCCCGCCTGGTCCTCTCGCCTGTCCGTGTGCTCCGCGGCTTTGCCGAGAAGGTCTCGCAAGGCGACCTGAACATCCGCAGCGACATCAACACCGGCGACGAGTTTGAGCAGCTCTCGGACATGTTCAACGCCATGCTCGACAACGTCCGCTCAACGCAGGACCAGCTCAAGAGCGCCAACAAGTCGCTGGACCTCAAGCTCGGGGAGCTGGCCGAGTCCAACCTCTCGCTGCACGAGGCGAACAAGGTCAAGGGCGAGTTCCTCGCGAACGTCTCGCACGAGCTGCGGACCCCGCTGAACTCGATCATCGGCTTCGCGGAGGTGTTGCAGGAGACCCTGGCCGACCGCACCGGCCCGGTGGACGAGAAGCGCAAGCGTTACGCGGCGAACATCATCAACTCCAGCCGACGCCTGCTGGAGCTGATCAACGACCTGCTGGACCTGGCGAAGATCGAGGCCGGGCGGATGGAGGTCCGCCTCGCGACGGTGTCGATCCAGGACACGGCCGAGGGGCTGGCGAACCTGATCCGCCCGCAGGCCAAGCCGCGGAACGTGCAGGTCCGCGTGCGGGTCCAGCCGAACCTCCCCCCCGCCGAGACCGACCCGGGCAAGCTGCAGCAGGTGCTGTTCAACTTCCTGGCCAACGCGGTGAAGTTCAGCCCGCCCGACAGCAGTGTCGTCCTCGCCGCGGCCCTGGAGAACGCGGGCCAATCCGGCGGCCAGGCCCGCCTGCGGCTGAGCGTCACCGACCAGGGGCCGGGCATCGCGCCCGAGGACCACGACAAGGTCTTCGAGAAGTTCTCCCAGCTCGACCCGACCGTCACCCGCGAGCACGGCGGCACGGGGCTGGGCCTGACCATCAGCAAGGAGCTGGCGGAGATGCTCGGCGGGCAGATCGTGCTGGACAGCGACACCGGGCGCGGCGCGACGTTCGCCCTGGTGATCCCCTTGATCTACCAGCCGCCGTCCGCCCCGCTGATGCCCGCGGGGATGTCGTTCTAAACCTGCCCGGCCGAGCCGATCGTTTGCTTTCGCCCCGCCACGCCCTACCATGCGGGAGACGGAGCCCCACCCGGAGTTAGCCATGGGCATCGAAGCCGCCCTCCCCGCCGAGGGCATCATGACGACGCAGCTGCAGAAGGTCATCAACTGGGCCCGGCGGTCATCTGTCTGGCCGATGCCCTTCGCGACCGCGTGCTGCGGGATCGAGCTGATGGCGACCGCGTCGTCACGCTACGACCTCGCGCGCTTCGGCGCGGAAGTCATGCGCTTCAGCCCGCGGCAGGCCGACCTCATGCTCGTCGCCGGCCGGGTCTCCACCAAGATGCTCCCGGTCCTCCAACGCATCTACCTCCAGATGACCGAGCCCAAGTGGGTCATCTCCATGGGGGCCTGCGCGTCGACCGGCGGCGTGTTCGACACCTACGCCGTCGTCCAGGGCATCGACCAGTACATCCCTGTGGATGTCTACGTGCCAGGCTGCCCGCCACGGCCGGAGACGCTCATCGAAGGCGTCATGGCGATCCAGCGCATCATCGACCAGGACAACATCCCCAAGGGCCCCGGCGGCAAGCGGCTGCCGCTCAACATCGTCGTCGAGCCCAACCAGTCCCCCCGCCCCCAGCCCGTACCCGTCAGCATCGGCCAGAGCTAGGCCGCTCACCACGGGTCATCCACACGCACCTAGGCGCCACGAAGGTGCGGATTGCCCCCGCCGTTTCCCCAACACCGCGAACCCGCTGCCGCTACCTTAGTGGGTATGCGATACCGATCCACTCTGCCGGCCCGTCTAGCAACCTTTGCCACCCTGTCCGCCGTCCTGCTCGGCTGCACGGCCCAGCCCGACCCTTACCGTGAACAGGTCGACGCACTCGCCGCGCCATACATCGAGGGCCGGCACATCGTCGGCATGAGCGTCGGCCTGCTCGTGGACGGCGAGATGTACACCTACCACTACGGCACGACCTGGGCCGGCGAAGACAGCCCGCCCGACGACCGCACGCTCTACGAGATCGGCTCGATCAGCAAGACCTTCACCGGCCTGCTGCTCGCCAGCGGCTCGCTCAACGGCGACTGGCGGCTCGACGACCCGGTCACGAACTACCTGCCCGACGATATCGAACTGCCCGAGGGCGTCACGCTCCGCCGGCTATCGACGCACACGTCCGGCCTGCCGCGCATGCCCCACGACTTCGCGCCCGAGTCGATGGACAACCCGTACCTCGACTACGGCACCGAGGACCTGCACAACACCCTGCGCACGACCGAGATGTCCTACCCGCCCGGCGAGGGGGCCGAGTACTCCAATCTCGCTGTCGGGCTGCTGGGCACGGTCATGGCGGAGAAGAAAGGCACGACCTACGAGCAGCTGCTGCGCGACGAGGTCCTCACCCCCCTTGGGATGCGCCACACCACGCTCACGCTGAACGCCGAGCAGGAGCAGCACTTCGCCGCGCCGCACAGCGCCGACGGCGAGCCCGCCCACCGCTGGGACTTTGATGCGCTCGCGGGGGCCGGGGCGATCCGTTCGGACGTCCGCGACATGCTGCGCTACGCCCAGGCCCAGCTCGAACCCGAGGACACCCCGCTCGCTGAGGCCGTCGCGCTCGCCCAGCGCCGGCACACCGCGCCCGAGGGCCCGTCGCTGGGCAACGGGCTCACGCTCGGCTGGTTCATCCTCGACACCCAGGGCGACATCGCCACGGTGCTGGGCCACGGCGGGCAGACCGGGGGCTACGCCTGCTTCGTCGGCTTCAACCGGGCGAAGGACTACGCCATCGTCGTCCTGACCAACACCAGCAACGACTACAACGGCCGGTTCTCCAAGGACCTGCGCGACCTGCTCGACGGCAACAACCCCGAGCCCGCCGACCTGCCCGCCCGCCCCGAGCCCGTTGAGGTCCCCGAAGAGACGCTGCAACGCCTGGTCGGCCGGTACCAGCTCGCGCCGGAGATGGTCTTCACGGTCACCACCGACGCCGGCAAGGTGTACGCCCACCTCACCGGCCAGCCGACACTGCGCGTCTACCCGACCAGCCCGACCGAGTTCGAGTACCGCGTCGTCGAGGCCCGGCTGGTCTTCGACCTCCCCGAAGACGGCGGCCCGGCCACACAGGTCACGCTCTTCCAGAACGGCGCAGAGATGCCCTCGCCGCGGATCGAGGAGGACGATGCCGAAGACAACCCAGAGTGAGCAGTAGGATTACCCTGCAGGTGCGCCGCACTCTGGACATCGCGGCGACACTGGCGGCTCAAAGCTGTATCCGCATCGGATACAGACCGGCAACTCACCGCCTGTTTTCAGGTGCTCGAGTAGTGCGACGCGAAGTTGGCCACGGAATCGGATCATATTGAATTGGTACACCCCGACACTCAGCGTGCTCCAGCACACGGTCTGAACGATGACTAGCCACATTTCCGAGATACCAAGCAGGGTAAAGAACCAAGCAACCAGCAAGAGCGTGATGCACGAGAGTAGAAGTCCCCACACGATCGACTGGACCACGAGTTGGGTCTGAGCGGATCTCCCCACCGAACGCCGCAAGAGTGCACGCCGCTCCTGCGGTGACAGGTGACTCATTTCAGGCAAGTCCGCTAAACGCCAAATCATGTCAACATGATATGCCCTACCCCGCCGCGGCGATCAACTCGCGGGCCTGCCTGCGGTTGGTCGCGGTGAGTTTTTCGCCGGCGAGCATCTCCGCCAGTTCATCGACCCGGCGGTCGCCTTCGAGGGTGCTGACGGTCGTGCGGGTCTGCCGGGCCTTGCCCTTGCCGACCACCTCCTTGACGATGTGCAGGTGCCGGTCGGCGAACGCGGCGATCTGGGGCAGGTGCGTGATGCAGATCACCTGGCCGGTCGGCCCGGCGGCTTTGCTATTCCGTGAGCGGGTCGGTGCGTCGCTGCCCGAGGCCAGGCCGCGCAGCTTGGTGCCGATGACATGGCCCAGCCGGCCGCCGATGTTCGCGTCGATCTCGTCGAACACCAGCACGCTCACCCCGCCGCTGCCGGGACGCGCAGCGCCGCCTGCCTTCTTGCCGGTTGGTTTGAGCATCGCGCTCGGCCGGGCAAGCACGGACTTGATCGCGAGCATGATGCGCGACAATTCACCGCCCGAGGCGATTTCCCGCAGCGGCCGTTCGTCCTGCCCCGGGTTGGTCCGAGCCATGAACATCACCTGGTCCAGCCCGGTCGGCCCGGCCTCCTCGTCCTCCAACTCGAACCGCTTTAGCTCGACCCGCAGCCGGGCGTCGGGCATACCCAGCTCCTTGAGGTGCTGTTGCACAAGCGGGAGCAGCGCCTCCCCCGCCGCCGCCCGCGCGTCGGTCAGGCGGTCCGCCAAGGTGGACAGCGATGCACAGCACATTGCGATCCGCGCATCCAGCTCGTCCAGGTCTTCGCCCTGCCGTTCGAGCGTGGCAATCTCGCGTTCCAGGTGATCGCGGTGGGCCAGCACGGGCGCGAGGGCATCTGTCGAATCGTCATCATCCGGCCGGGCCCGGCGGTCATCGGGTCTGCGCAGCCGGTCCCCCGCGTACTTCTGGATCAACCGGTTGAGCACGTTCAGCCGCTGCTCGACCTCGTCCAGCTCCGCGGGGTCCAGGTCCAGCCGGGTGAGGTAACGGGACAGCTCGAAGGACGATTCCTGCAGAGACAGCGTCGCGGCGCGGACCTGCTCAGCCGTGTCCGTCAGCGCCGGGTCCAGCTCCGCGAGCTCCAGCAGCACGTGCGTCACCGCCTGCAGCCGCTCGGCGATCGAGCCCTCCGCGTCGTACAGCGCGGCGTATACGCCGCCGGCATCCTGAGTGATCCGCTTGAGGTTACCCAGCACGCGCTCACGGGCCTGCAGCTCGATCACTTCGCCGGCCACGGGCTCGGCCGCATCGATCTCGTCGCGCTGGAAGCGGTACAGGTCTAGCTGCTGCTCGCGAAGCGACCGGGACGCGGTGAGTTCGAGCTTGGTGTCGCGCAGCCGACGCAGCTCGGCGAAGCCCCGCGCGAAGGCGTGGCGGTCGTCCTCGCAGCCGGCGTAGGCGTCGAGCATCGCGAGCTGGTGCGCGGGGCGGAGCAGGAGCTGGTGGTCGTGCTGGCCGTGGATATCCACCAGGTACTCGGCCGCGGCGCAGACCATCGCCGCCGTCGCGGGCTGGCCGTTGACGTGCACGCTCGACCGGCCCGACGCGCTGAGCTTGCGGGAGATGAGCAGCTCGTCGCCGGGCAGCAACTCCTGGTCCAGAGCCAGACCGACCTGCTCGGCGGTGGCCGGGTCGGCCAGCTCGAACACACCGGTGATCCGCGCGTCGGCCGCACCGGGCCGGATCATCCGGGCCGGGCTGCGCTTCAGCCCGAGCAGCGCCTCGAAGGCCCCGAGCACCAGCGACTTGCCCGCGCCGGTCTGCCCGGTGAACACGTTGAGCCCGGGCCCCAGCTCGATCGCGGCGTCTTCGATCACGGCGAGGTTGGCGATGTGCAGTTCGCGCAGCATGGAAACAACTCCCTAACAGGATGCGTCCAGTATAGTTCGGCTTTTGATCGGCGTTGGCTTGAATCCGGATTTGGGCTACGTTCCGGGGCCGGATCGGGCCGAGATACATTCGGACGGACGGTGTGATTCGCCGCCTGGAACCCCTCAGGAGTATGGACTTGCGGAAGCAACAGGCAGGAATCGTGGGCGGTGTGCTGGCGTTCGCGCTGGTCGGCGGGTTATCGGTGCCGGGCATCCTGCACGGCCAGGGGAACCGGTCGGCCGACACGGCGGCGGATGCGTCGTTGCAGCTCGCGCGGTACGAGGGCTTCACCGAGCCGGCGAAGCAGGCCGTCATGGGGGCCCCGCTGGACGGGGTGCTGATGGACCTGCCGGTAGTCGAGGGCCAGCGGGTCGCGCAGGGCGACGCCCTGGCGGTCATGGACGACCGGGTGCAGCGGGTGGCGGTCGAGATCGCCCGGCTGGAATCGGAGAGTGGCGCGGCCATCGACGCGGCGCAGGCGGTGCTCGACGAGGCGACCGTGGAGTGGGAGAACCAGGTCGCGCTCGAGCAGCGCGGCAGCGCGACCGACCGGGACGTCCGCCGGGCGCTCGCGGCGCAGAAGCAGGCCGAGGCCGAATTGCTCCGCGCCCGCGAAAACGCCACCATCGCCGTCGAACAATACAAGCTCGAGCAGGCGCAGCTCGATCGCTACACGCTCCGCGCGCAGTTCCCCGGCGTGGTACAGGTGATCGACACGGCCGAGGGCTCGGCGCTGCGGCTGAACGACCCGATACTGATGCTCGTAAACACCGACGCGCTGCGCGCGATCATCAACCTGCCCGAATCGCTGCTGCGGGATGATCGGGTCGTCGTCGGGCGGACCTACCGGCTCGAGCGGCTGGACAAGGACCACCGCGTGATCGAGGAACTGCACGGCGTGCTGGAGAACATCGACGACGTCATCGACCGCGGCAGCCAGACCCTGCGGTTCACCTTTACGATCGAGAACCCCGGCGCGGACGGGCAGCGCATGCCGGCCGGCTTCCTCTTCCGCGTCGCGTCGCTGGAGGCGGTGGACTAGACCGCGTTAGTGTTCGCGGCCCGCGAAGCCGAGCTGTTCGGCGAGTTGGTCGTCCATCTTCATGACCTGCTGACGCTGCTGCTTGCCCATGCGTTGGGCGCGGCGTTGGGCGCGGTCGAGCAGCTTGCTGCGCAGCGCCGGGCCAGCGGTGGCCAGACGCTTGGCCAGCCGCCCGCCATACCGCTTGAGCAGGACATCGTCCAGCGCCGCGAAGCCGATCGCGCTGCCCGGGTCGCCCTGCCGGCCGGCCCGGCCGATGAGCTGGCGGTCGATGCGCTTGCTGTCGTTGCGCTCAACACTCACCACGTGCAGTCCGCCGAGGTCCGCGACGCCCGGGCCGAGCTTGATATCCGTGCCGCGCCCGGCCATGTTCGTCGCGACCGTCACGGCCCCGCGTTGGCCGGCGAGCGCGACGACGCCGGCCTCCTCCTCGTGACGCACGGCATTCAGCACCCGGTGCGCGACGCCGCGCTGGGTCAGCAGCGCGCTCAACGCCTCACTCGACTCCACGCTGCGGGTGCCGATCAAGACGGGCCGGCCGGTCTCATGGGTGCGCTGCACTTCCTCGGCGACAGCGCGAAGCTTCTGCTCGGTCGTCGAAAACACGCACTCGCCCTGCCAGCGGCGGATGCACGGCCGGTGCGTCGGAATGCGGACCGTCAGCAGCTTGTAGTTCTGCCACAGCTCGTGCCGTGATTCCCAGCCCGTGCCGGACATCGCGCTCAGGCGTGGGTAGCCGCGGAAGAACCGTTGGAAACTGATGCGCGCGAGGGTTTCCTTGGGCGCGGTGACCTCGACGTCCTCCTTGGCTTCGACGGCCTGGTGCAGCCCGGCGCGCCAGGAGCGGTCGGGCATGAGCCGGCCGGTGAACTCGTCGACGATAACGACCTTGCCGTCCTGGACTACGTAGTGCTGGTCGCGGAGGAACAGGTGGCGGGCGCTTAGCGCCTGGTTGACCAGTTCCTCGCGGAGGCGGGCCCCGTGCCAGCGGTCGCCCAGGTCATGAGCGCGCTCGGCGAGGCGGCGCTTGCCCAGGCGGGTGAGGTCGACCTCGCGGTAGCGGGGGTTGAGCGTGAAGTCTTCACCGGGCTTCATGCCGAGGGCGAGGTCGGCAGCGGTCCGGAATGCGGCGATGCGCTGCGCGTCGCCGGACTCCTGCGAGATGATCAGCGGGGTGACGGCCTCGTCGATGAGGACCGAGTCGGCCTCGTCAACGATTGCGGTGTCCAGGCCGCGCATGACCAGGTAGTCAGCGCGGCCGCGCGGGCTGTGGCCGGCCCCGGGGCGCAGGCGGCGGGCGAGCAGCGCGTCGGTCAGCCCGGTCAGCCGGCCGAGCGCCAAGCGGTCGCGCAGGTAGTCAGCCGTCGCGGACTTGTTCGTGCAGTAGGTGATATCGGCGGCGTAGGCGTCCCGCCGATCGGGGGGGAGCATCTCCTCCTCGATCGACGCGACCCGCAGCCCGCAAAACGCGTAGAGCGGGCGCATCGTGTCGGCGTCGCGTTTGGCGAGGTAGTCGTTGACGGTGATGAGGTGGCAGCCGCGCCCCCGCCAGCCCGCGAGTACCGCAGGTGCGGTAGCGACCAGCGTCTTGCCCTCGCCGGTCGCGAGCTCGACGAAGCAGCCGCGCGTCAGCCCAAGCCCCGCGGCGACCTGCACGGGGTACGGCTCCATGCCGAGCGTGCGCTTCGCGGCCTCCCGGATCAGCGCGAACGCCAGGCGGTGATCGTTGTCGTCGGCCCGGCCCCGGCGGACACGCTCGCGCACCTCGCCAATCCGGTCTTTCAGCCCCGCGTCGCACAGCCCGGCGATCTCGGCCGTCATGGCGCAGACGCGGCCGGCCTCGGCGAGCAGCGCCGAGGCGCGTGGCAACGCCTGCCGCAGCCGGCCCGTCCCCGCGTGCCACCACGCGTCCAGCCCCTTGGGCAGGTCGCGCGGGCGGTGCTTGTACGCCAGGTCGCGCCAGGTATCCACCGAGGCGCCGGACCACACGCTGTCCGCGGCACGTGTCGTCGACACGTCCGGCTGCGGCTGGGCGGGGCTGGTCGTCGTGATCGGCATGGCGGTCAGTTGAACCGGCGCTGGATAAGCTGGCGGATCACGCGGTAGGCCTGCTCGGCGACCGGCGCGTCGGGCAGCGTAAACCTCGCGCTCAGGGCCTGCCCGGGCCGCAGCACCTGCGCGGCGTCGTCCGGCAGCGCGACGCGCACCTCGAAGTACGCCTGTGCCGCGCGGCCCGACTCGGGGTTGTCCGGGTCGACCTCGAGCGTGCCGCCGCCCGCGACCGTCGCGGTCGCGTTGGGCAGTTGCCGACGGCCGCTCTCGCCGAACGACTCGATCGTGCCGACCACCTCGACACCCGGCTCGCCGCGCACGCGCAGCCGGACAGGGTCGCCGACCTCGAGTTCACGCCGCAGCCGGGGCCCGACGGCCTGGTCGGCGAGCACGCGGACAAACAGGTCCCGGTCCGAGACGATACGCCCCAGCGCCTCGCCGCGGTTGACGTAGCGGCCGGTGATCGAGTCGGCCTGGCCGCCGCTCCACGCCCCCGCAAACGGCGCCTCGACGGCGAGCCCGCGTTGGCGTTCCTCGATCCGCTCGAGCTGCGCCTGCAGCGCGTCGATCTGCTCGTTGACCGCGCGGGCCGCCGCGGACTCGCCCTCGGCCAGGCGCTGGGTGTATAGCGCCCGCGCCAGGCGGAGCTGCGACAGGACCCGGTCCCGCTGCATCGCCAGCTCGGCGTTCTCGCCCTGCACCAGCACCGTGCCGGCCGCGTCGATGCGCGAGCCGGTGGGGACCACGCGCACCACCCGGCCCTCGGTCCGGGCGTAGATGTCGGCCTGGCGGGCGGGCTCGACCACGGCCTGCGCCGTCTTCCACTCCGGCAGCGGCACGCCGCCGACCAGCGCAACCAGGGCCAGCAGCGCCAGCGCCGACAGGCCGATCGATCGGCCGCGGGTGCGGACGAGCTCGCCGTGGGTGAAGAGGTAACGGATGAACTTGCCCGCCGGCACGAAGACGAACCCGACGACCGCGGCGACCGCCATCAGCGCGCCGATGAAGAACAGCTTGTCCGCGACGAACCAGATGATCGTGACGGTGATGAAGATGCGGTAGAAGAACGACGCGATGCCGTAGAGCAGCAGCACCGGCCGCTCGCCGGGCGCACGGGCGGGATCGCGCGGCCGGCGGACCTTGTAGGCGTACTTCTTGGTCAGGTAGTAGAGGTAGTCCTTGCTCCGCTGGGCGAGGTTGGGCATCTCGATCAGGTCGGAGAGGATGTAGTAGCCGTCGAAGCGGATCAGGGGGTTGGCGTTAAAGAGCAGGGTCGTAACCGACGCGATAAAGATGACGTTGAACGCGAGCTGGTGGGTGGTGCTGCCCGGCGAGGTATTGACCCAGACGACCGCGGCCACCGCGGCGACGGCCAGCTCGACGTACATCCCCGCCGCGGCGACGAAGGCCCGCTGCCACTTGCTGCGGAGCGCCCAGGAGCTGGACGCATCGACGTAGGGGATCGGCATGAAGGCCAGCATCATCACGCCGAACGCGTGGACCTCGCCGCCGCTGTGTCGGCGTTTGCCGAAGTACTTGCAGCAGATGCCGTGGCCCATCTCATGGAGCAGCTTGGTCAGCACCATCGCGGCGTAGAGCAGCCAGAGGTTGCCGGGCGCGAGGACGCCCTCGACCGCGGCGGCCGGGTCGCCGAGCGTCTGCGCGATCAGCAGGTCCAGCTTGCCGCTGCCCAGCAGCGTGAACAGGCCGTAGCCCATGAACACGCACCAGAGCGCGACCCCGATCGGGCTGAACACCCACCCGAACACCCCGACCCATCGGCCGAGCATCCGGTCCGGGTCGTAGAGCGGGATGCGCGCGAACAGGATGTTGGTGAGGTAGCCGGTGACCTCGCGCTGCTTGCGTTTGCGGTAGCGGTCGAACATGCCCTCGACATCGGGGGGCAGGTCGGCCTCGAGGAGGTTGTTGGTGTAGAGCTGGCCGAGGAGCTGGATGACCTCGCCCTGCGTCGGCGCGTCGTGACCGAGCTGGTCGTTGACGATCTGCCAGACCTCGTCGACGCTGCGTCGGCCGTCGAGCAGGCCGACGAGGGTGTAGTTGTGCTCGTCGAGGCGGTAGAACTTGTTGGACCCCGGGTCGCGGAGGACCTGCCAGACGGCGTCGCGGTAGTGCTGCCGGTAGGACTGGACCAGCGACCGTAGCCGGGGGCGGAGCTGCGCCACGCGGTACCAGGACTCGTGGAGGGTCGGTCGGTCTACAGCCACAGCTTCATCCGCACCCAATTGACCGCGTCGCGCGTCCAGATCCACGCGTAACGCCGCCGGCCGACGTCGATCTTCGCGACGCCCTCGACCCCGGCCCGCAGCCAGGCCGGCTGCTCGTCCAGCACGACCCGAACACGGAATACGTTCTCGCCGTCCACCACCTCGGCCTCGGGCTCGATCATCTCCACCGTGAACCCGACATACACGCCTGGGTCGGCGGTCGAAGCGAGCTGCCCGGTCGACGGGTGGTCGGGGTGTGTAACCCGGCTGCGCACTTCACCGATCCGGCCGGCCGGGACCAGCAACTCGGCGCGGAGCCCGTCCCGCGGCGCGACCTCAAACAGCGCCTCGCCCTGCTCGACGACCCCGCCCTCGCGCTGGCGCTGGTCGCCCTCGACCACGACGCCGGAGATCGGGCTCACCAGCTCCGCCTGCGCGATACGGTGGTCCAGCAGCGCGATCTCCGCCGCGACGCGGTCCACATTGGCCAGCGCCATCTCCACCGCGGCAAAGTCGCCCTCCTCCCGCGCGGCATCGGCCTGCGTCTCGTAGTCCCGTCGCTCGGCCAGCAGCGGCGCACGCTCCAACCTCAGGTCGACCACATCCATCACCGCGAGCACGGTCTGCCCCGCCTCGACCGGGTCGTTGACCTCGACATGGACGGTGGCGAGCGTCCCCTCGAACGGTGCGACCACCACGTGTCGGCGGGTGGTCTGCGCTGTAAAGGGCGCTTCGACACGGTAAGGCCCCTTGGCGAAGACCAGGAACGCGAGGATCAAGACGCCCGCCAGCGCGGTGAGCTTGGCCCAGGTGTGTTTCGGGCCCACCGCCGTCGCCGCCGTCCGCCGGGCCGACGCGGCGAGACGCGCGCCAAACCAGCGGTCGGTCTTCGAGAGCTGGTACAGGCGCGCGGTACAGAGGTTCGCGGTGATGCGCAGGGCCTCGACGTCGTCGGTGTGGAGCACGTGGTCGGGCGGGAACTCGGCGGTGATGACGCCGACCGGCTCGTCCTCGTGGCGCAGCGGCAGGGAGCAGACCACGCTCGGGCCGTGGCTCTCTGAGAGCTTGCGGGCGAGGCGGTTGATGGTGGTCGACTCGGCCGGGCCGGGGTGGAGCACCTCCGCGTCCTGGTCGAAGGCCTCCTCCATCGCCGACTCGATGTCCTGGACGAGCTGCATCTTGCGGGAGAGGTCTTCGGTCTGGCTCATCGCGCGGAGCTTGACGTATCGGCCGGAGACGAACCCGACGCTGACGCGTGCCGCGTGCCAGGTCGCGGCGATCTCGTTGCACAGCGCCATGGCGGCGGTGCGGAACCGGTCGGTGCGGTTGACCGCGTCGAGGGTCTGCATCGCCGAGGCGAAGACGTGCAGGTCGTTGTCGCGCTGCTGCAGCGACAGGCGCAGCTCGTAGAGCGCGAGCAGCGGCGTGGTCAGCTCGAGCTGGCTGCGCGCGATGTCCGCGAGGCGGGGATCGGCGACGACCAGGTGGAATGCGGTCATCCCGCGGACGCCCTCGTCGCCCTTGATCGGCAGGAGGATGAGGTGTGACCCGTCGCCGCCGTCGCTGTCGGCCAGGGGCTGTACAGCGCTCGACACGGGGGGCGGGGTCTGGCCGAGGACCTCGGCCGCGCGGGCGAGCCAGACCGGCGCGGTTTGCGGCCCGATCGATGCCGGGTGGGTCGCGAGCACCTGCACGCCGCCTTCGGGGGTGCGCTTCAGGATCGCCCCGCCGCGTGCCCGCCCGACCCGGCACTGCGCCGCGATGAGCTGCTGCAGGAACTGCTCGGCCGGGCCGTCAAACGCCGCGAGCTGCTCGATCAGCGCGGCGGGGTCGTGAGGCGCGGCGGTGGTGTGGGTCGTGGTCGTCATAACAATCGCGGGCCGGCCGCGTCGGTGCGGCATCTATAAGTTTAGCTGTTATCGACGATTCGGCCCCCCCGTATCCACCCCAACGCGGCTGCTTTGCATGGACGGTGTGGCTTGACACGCGTGCAACATCTGCAAACCCCGGCCGGGCGCGTGGTACACCACACCGGTCCCTCCCGCCTGTTTCTATCCCCCGACATCCAGGTTCACCATGCAAGGCAACATCCCGATCAGCCGGCGCGGCTTCCTAGCGGTCTCCAGCGGTGCCGCGATGGGCCTGGCGATGCGGGGCGGGTTCGCCGTCGCCGGCGGTGTCGTCCACGCCCAGGCCGACGCCGGCCAGCCCGTCACCCGCCTGACCGATGAGGAGGTCGGCGAGGCGATCGAGGCCTACAAACGCGCGATCTGGGACAAGCGGCAGCCCGACGGCAGCTTCGACCTCAACACCCGGTACGTCAGCACGCACGGCACGCACGGTATGGCCCCGCAGGGCGGCACCGCCCTTGCTGCGCTGGCCCTTGTCGTCACCGGCGAGTCTATCCAGAACCCGCGGCTCGCGCCGACCATCCGGCTGCTGGAAAACTACCAGCCGACCAACATGTACGAGCTGTCGCTGACCGGCCACCTGTGGTCGTATCTGCCGACGCAGTACCGCTCACTGCTGGGCCGCGTCGCCGACCGTCTGCTCGCGTCGCAGGCGCGCACCGGGGTGTGGGACACCTACGAACCGGTGCAGCAGGCCGGCGACCCCCTCCAGGACCCGGCCGGCTACCTGGGCCGCAGCTGCCTGTCGGTCACGCAGTACGGCGTGCTCGGGCTGTGGCAGGCGCGCAAGCGCGGCTACCGCGTGCCCTACAGCTTCTGGGAGCAGACCGCGCAGGCCTGGCTCGAACGCCAGCGCGAAGACGGCAGCTGGCACTACTCCGACCAGCAGAGCGCCAACGCCCAGAAGTCCACGCAGAAGATGACCTGCGCCGGCGTTACCATCCTCTACATCTGCCAGCAGGAACTGTTCCGCGACCAGGAGCAGCCCAACCCGCTGTTCCAGCGCGCGATCGACAAGGCCCTGGGCTGGCTCGACCAGCACTTCTCGCTCAGCGTCGACGGCTGGCTCGCGGAGCTACACGGATACCAGTACTACGGCTACGAACGCGTCGCGCTGGCCTCCGGGCGCACCGCGTTTGGGCGGGACTGCCCCGATTGGTACCGCACCATCGGCCGGCACCTTGTCGACCAGGGCCCAACGGGCAACATCGTCAACGACACCTTCGACCTCATGTTCCTCGCTCGCGGGCGGGTCCCGGTCTGGTGCAACAAACTGAGTGTCCCCGGCACAAGCGCCTGGAACAACCGGCCCAACGACATCTACTACGCCAACGCGTTCCTCTCCGACACGCGCGAGTTCGAGATGGGTTGGGCCCTGGCGGACATCGACAGCGACCCGGAGCGATGGATGACCGCGCCGCTGGCCTACCTCTCGACCGACCAGCCGATCGAGCTGACCGAGGGCCAACTCAACAACCTCTGCCGTTATGTCGCGCTCGGCGGCATGGTCTTGATCAACCCCGAGAACCGCCGAGCCCGCGACTGGGCCCGCACGCTCTGCGAACGCCTCTACCCGGCCTACCCGCTGGACGCGCTGCCCGAAGACCACTTCCTGTACGAAGGGCTGGGCCAACGCATCGCCCGGCGTGGCATGCTCCGGGCCGTATCCAACGGCACGCGCGAGCTGGTGCTGATCCTCGACGACGACCTGGGCTTCCGCTACCAGTCTGAAGAAGACCCCGACCGCGAGGACCCGCACTGGCGGCTGCTGTTCAACGTCTTCTGCCTCACGAACGACCGTGGGTCGCCACGCAACCGGCTGGCGTCGCCCTTCGCGCAGCTCACGCCGGCGCAGCCGGGCACTACGGTGCGTATCGGCATCGGGCGACTGGGCGAAGCCGGCCCGATCGAGCCGGCGTGCTACGCGCTGGGCAACGCCCTGCTCGCCGAGCGTTACGGCCTGGGCATCGCGGCGACGGAGGTCACGCTGGACCAGCTTGACACCGACCCCCCGGTTGCCCTGCTGCACCTGATGGGGATCGAAGACACGCAGTTGAGTGAAACGCAGCTCGAACAGGTGGAGCGGTATGTGAAGGCCGGCGGCACCGTGCTCGTCGAGACGATCGGCGGCCGGGGCAGCTTCGCGGGCTCGGTCGGCCGACAGCTTGAGACCGGGCTCGGCGCGCACAGCCAGCGCGTCGAGGGTGGGCCACTCCTGCGTGGGAACGGCGAACTAGGGGCTCGTGTCCGGCGTGCGGTCTACCGCCAATACACCACCGAACTCGCGGGCGGCGACACCCGGCCACGGCTGCAAGCTATCGAAGTGGATGGCCGGCCCGCGGTGATCCTCTCCCATGAGGACCTCACGCTCGGGCTCATGCACACAACCTACTTTTGCACTAACGGCTACGCGCCGCAGACCGCGGTCGACCTCTTCGCCAACATTCTGGTGCAGGCGGCCTCATCGAACGCATAGCGCGGCCCCCGACATAAACACAACGCACATGGCTACCCGCCGCTCAACCCCGGCCGGTATGCTGCTGCTATGCCCGACCGCGACGAGTTGATCCTCCGATACCTCGGCCAGCTTCCCTACACGCCCTACCCCGTGCAGGAGCAGGCCCTGATGCGCTGGGCCGAGACCGACCAGGGTGTGCTCGTGTGCGCCCCGACGGGCACGGGCAAGACCCTCGTTGCCGAGGCGGCGATGTACGAAGCGCTGCACACGGATACGGTCGCGTACTACACCACGCCGCTGATCGCGCTCACCGAGCAGAAGTTCGAGGAGCTGTCCGACTCGGCCGAGCGCTGGGGATTCCCACGCAGCAGCGTCGGGCTGGTCACCGGCAACCGCAGCGTGAACCCGGACGCGGTGGTGCGTGTCGTGGTGGCCGAGGTGCTGCTCAACCGCCTGCTGCACCCCGAGGCGTTCGGCTTCGACGATGTCGGCGCGGTTGTCATGGACGAGTTCCACAGCTTCAACGACCCGCAGCGCGGCATCGTGTGGGAGCTGTCGCTGTCGCTGCTTCCCCAGCATGTCCGGCTGATGCTGCTGTCCGCGACGGTCGGCAACGCCTACGACTTCACCGCCTGGCTCCGCCGATCCCACGGCCGGGATATCGACCTGGTCCAGAGCACCGACCGCAAGGTCCCGCTCACGTTTCACTGGGTCGGGGATGAGCTGCTGCCCGACCAGCTCGCGCGGATGGCACAGGGCGCGGGCGACAGCCGGTACACGCCGGCCCTGGTGTTCTGCTTCGACCGGGCGCAGTGCTGGGACGTGGCCGAGCAGCTCCGCGGGCGGGACGTGCTGGCGGAGGGTCAGCAGAAGCTGCTCGCCGAGCGCGTTGACGCCATGGACCTCTCGCACGGCGGCGGGCCGAAGCTCAAGCGACTGCTGCTGCGCGGCATCGGCGTGCACCACGCGGGGCTGCTCCCCCGCTACCGCCGGATCGTCGAAGAGTTGTTTCAGGAAAAACTGCTGAGCGTCTGCGTCTGCACCGAGACCCTCGCGGCGGGGATGAACCTGCCCGCCCGGTCGGTGGTGCTCACCTCGCTGGTCAAGGGGCCGCCACGGAAGAAGAAGCTGCTGGACACGAGCGGCGCGCACCAGATGTTCGGTCGGGCGGGTCGCCCGCAGTTCGACACCGAGGGACACGTCTTCGCCCTGGCGCACGAGGACGACGTCCGCATCGCCAAGCACAAGCTCAAAGTCGCGCAGATCCCGGCGGACACCAAAGACCCGAAGCTGATGAAGAAGCGCAAGCAGATGGAGAAGAAGACGCCGCGCCGGCGGGAGGGTGTGACGTACTGGAGCGAGGCGCAGTTCGAGAAGCTGCGCGACGCCCCGGCCGGCAAGCTGGAGAGCAAGGGCCGGCTGCCGTGGCGCCTGCTGGCCTACCTGCTCGACGCGACACCCGACCTCGCGCCGGTGCGCGACGCGGTGAGCAAGCGGCTGCTGCCGCCCAACCTCGTCGAGTCGCAGCAGAAGCTGCTGACCCGCATGCTCGTCACGCTGCACGACGGCGGGTTCGTCACGCTCGACCCGCCGCCGCCCGCCGCCGACAAACCCAAAGGCCACTCCACCGGCGACAAAGACGACCCGCCCGCCTCAACCGCCGACCTCCTCGCGTCGCTCACGCTCGGCACGGGAATCACCGACACCCCCGCCCCGCCGCCTCCGGAGAATGACCCGGACGCGGACGAACCCGGCGACAGCGCCCGCCTCGCCGACTACGCCCCCCGACAGGCCCACCGCACCCCGAAGCTGGATACGCTGCTGCTGTTCCGCGCGGTCAACCCGGTCTACGGCGCGTTCCTGCTCGAGTATCTCGGCCTCGCCGACCCTGACGAGCAGCTACAGATCCTCGAGAGTGTGTTGGAGATGCCCAACTCCGTCGGCCGGCTGGTCCGCGTGCCCCGGCCGGAGGTCCTGCCGCCGGGCCCGCTGGCGACCGAGGTCGTCGACCCCGACCTGATCCAGCGCGGGCTGGCGACCCAGGACGAGCTCTACCCGCCGGACGACCGGGACAACCTGCCCGGCCAGCCGCGGCGCTTCGCGATCCCCCTGGCCGAGAAGGTCCAGATGCTCTTCGACCACTCCGTCGACTGCGGCGGGCACAACCCGGTCCGCGCCGTGTGGGCGGCGGGCGACCTGCTGAACAATTTCGACGGAGACTTTGTCCGGTTTGTCAGCGCCCGCGACCTGGGCCGGCAGGAGGGCGTCGTCTTCCGCCACCTGCTGCGGCTGATCCTGCTCACCGAGGAGTTCATGCAGGCCACCCCCGCAGGGCTGCTGCGGGAGGCCTGGCAGGACCGTTTGGCGAGGTGGGCTTCCGCACTGACCGAGAGCTGCCGGTCGGTCGACCCCGACAGCACCGACAAGATGCTCGAGCAGGCCCGCCAGGAGCAGGATTCGGCGGTCGGCGGGGGCTGAAAAGGGACCCAAGGAATGACGGATCGGCTGCAATAGCCCCCCCGCTGGGGCGTTTTCCCGCCTGCGGGATCGCTACAGGCGTCCCGACCCATACCCGGCTGCGTGGCCGGGGATCTCGATTATGCAATCACTGCACCCCGACCCGTCCCCGACGGGCCAACACCCCTCCCCTTTATTGGAGAACCCGATGTCCAAGTCCACGATCCGGCGTTTCAGCGGTATGACGCTCCTCGTCCTGCTTTCCATGGCCCTGTCCGCACCCGCGTTTGCCCAGGGCGGTGGCCGGGGCGAGGGCGGCCGAGACGGCGGCCGGCAGCGTTTCGAGGAGATGAGCGAAGAAGAGCGTGAAGCCATGATGGAGCAGATGCGCGAGCGGATGGCCGAACGCCAGGCCCAGATGGACGAGCAGCTCCGCGAAGACCTCGACGCGAGCGAGGAAGAGTTTGAGATCTTGCTGCCGCTGATCGAGCGTGTCCGTACGCTAACCCGTGAGCGCCAGATGGCGACCGCTGCGGCGACCTTCGGCGGCTTCGGCCAGGGCCGGGCCGGGCGCGGTGGCCGGGGCGGCGAAGCCGGCGGACGCGGCGGGCGTGGTGGCGAGGCCGGCGGCCGCGGCGGGTTTGGCGGGCTGTTCGAGACCAGCGAGGAAGGCGAAGCGCTGACCGAGGCGCAGGCCGAGCTTCGTGAAGTGATCGAAGAGAAGGCCGTCGCCGCCGACGTCAAGGATGCGCTGGACGCGTACCGCGAAGCCCGCGACGCGATGGACGAGGCGATCGCCGACGCCCGCGAAGAACTGCGCGGCCTGCTGACCGCACGCCAGGAGGCGTACATGGTCCTCAACGGCATGCTCGACTGATCCCGAACACGCCGCGCCCCACGGGCGTAACCCTACCCTTACGCCACCCCCGGCCGACGCCGGGCGTGGCCCTTGCTCACGGGGATCACCACGACCGGGCCCGACGCACATGCTCGACCTGTTAGGAAAGCTCAACCAACTGGGCCTGCTCGACGAACGGGCAACCCAGGCGGCCCGTGAACAGACCGCGGCCGGCATGCCGCCCGACCGCGCCGCCCTGTCCGTCGATGGACTGACCGAGCAGCGCCTGCTGCCCGTCATCGCGGAGACGTTCGGCGTCGAGGTGGTCGAGCTGGATGGGCTCGTCCCGCCGGCGGGTCTGCTGGGCCGGATGCCCGCGAAGGTGCTGATGAAGCACCAGCTCATGCCGTTCGCCGAGGACAACGGCCGGCTGCGGGTCGCGACGGCCTCGCTGTTCGACACCGCCGGGCTCGACGAGCTGCGCGTCACCACGGGCCTGGAGATCGATCCCGTCCTGGCCGAGTCCGAGCAGATCGCCCGCGCGCTGGGCAAGCACCTGGGCGTCGGGGCCGCGACGATGCAGTCGCTGGTTGACGGCGGCGGCGGCATCCAGATCATCGACGAGGGCAAGGGCGAAAACGTCGACCTGTCCGAGGCGGCCGAGGACGCATCGATCATCCAGTTCGTCAACCAGGTGCTGGTCGAGGCGATCGAGCGCCGCGCGACGGACGTCCACTTCGAGCCCTTCGAGGGCCGGTTGAGCGTCCGTTACCGAGTCGACGGGGTGCTGCAGGACGCGACCCTGCCCGCCGACGTCCGCCGGTTCCAGGCCGCGATCATCTCCCGCATCAAGATCCTCAGCCACCTGGACATCGCCGAGAAGCGACTGCCCCAGGACGGCCGGATCAAGCTCATCGTCGCCGGCCGCGAGGTCGACGTCCGTGTGTCGGTCATCCCGATGCTCTACGGCGAGGCGGTCGTGCTGCGTATCCTCGACCGGAGCAGTACGCTCGTCGGCCTCGAAGGCCTGGGCATGGCCGGCGAAGACCTCCGCATCTACTCGCGCGTCCTCACCCAGCCGCACGGCATCGTGCTGGTCACCGGGCCCACCGGCTCGGGCAAGACGACCACCCTCTACGCCTCGCTCGCGCAGATCAACGACGTCGAACGCAAGATCATCACGATCGAAGACCCTATCGAGTACCACCTCGAAGGTATCAACCAGATCCAGGTCGCGACCAAGGCCGGCCTCACCTTCTCCACCGGGCTCCGCGCGATCCTCCGACACGACCCGGACGTCGTGCTCATCGGCGAGATCCGCGACCGCGAGACCGCCGACATCGCGGTGCAGGCCTCGCTCACGGGTCACCTGGTGTTCTCGACGCTGCACACCAACGACGCGCCCGGCGCGATCACCCGGCTGGTCGACATGGGTGTCGAGCCCTTCCTCGTCGCGTCGTCGCTGGAGATGGTCGTCGCCCAGCGGCTGGTCCGGCTGATCTGCGAGGACTGCAAGGAACCGATCGCGATCACCGACGCCCACCGGATCCGCACCGAGTTCGGCTCGGACCTGCCCGACGCGCTGTACCACGGCAAGGGCTGCCGGTCCTGCGGCGGCTCGGGGTACCGGGGCCGGAAGGGCATCTTCGAGATCATGCCGATCACTGACGAGCTGCGCACCCACGTCACCGACCGCGCCTCGAACCTGACGATCCGCCAGACCGCGGTGCGCTCGGGCATGAAGAGCTTGCGAGAAGACGGCTGGCGTCTGATCCAGCAGGGGCTGACGACGGTCGAGGAGGTGCTGCGGGTCACGAAGGACGAACGCGCCGTCGCGACCGGGGAGGGCGGGTAAGCCATGCCGACCTTCGCCTACACCGCCGTCACCTCCGCGGGCAGTTCCACGACCGGGCAGATCGACGCGGACGACCGCGGCGCCGCGATGCAGCTCATTGAGGCACGTGGGCTGGTGCCCGTGGAGCTGACCTCATCAACGGCCAAGCCCAAGCGGCAGCGCGGGGCCGGGCTGATGTTCCGCAACCGTGTCACACCGCCACAGGTGCTCGCTTTTGTGCGGCAGCTGGGCAACCTCCTCGCCGCGGGGGTGCCGCTTGCGCGGGCGATGCAGATCCTCTGCCGGGAGACCAGCAGCCCCGCGGCGTCGGCCCAGTGGTCGGCGGTGCGCGACGCGGTGGTCGATGGCACGCCTCTCGCAGACGCGCTCGCACAGTTTCCCAAGTCCTTCCCGCCCGTCTACGTCGCGATGGTCCGCGCGGGCGAGACCGGCGGGTTCCTCGACGTCGTGCTCAAGCAGATCGCCGACTTCATGTCCCGCGAGCGCGAGCTGAAGAGCAAGGTCGGCACCGCGCTCATCTACCCGCTGGCCCTGGCGTTCATCGCGACGGGCGTGGTCATCTTCCTGCTGTCCTGGTTCATCCCCCGCTTCTCGTCGATCTTCGAGGACTTCGGCCAGTCGCTGCCGCTGCTGACACGCATCATCCAGGGCGCAAGCTTCGCGGTGCTGCACTACGGGCCGTTTGTCGGCATCGGCGTCTTCGTCCTCGTCGTCGCGTGCGTACAGATGCTTAAGACGCCGGCCGGCCGACGCCGACGCGACGAGCTGATGCTCCGCATCCCCGGGATCGGCACGGCCTCCGCCCGCTTCGCGCTGGTCCGCTTCTGCCGGATGCTCGGCACGCTGGTCGGCGCGGGCGTCCCCCTCATCGCGTCCCTCAAGGTCGCGCGCGAGGCGGTCGGCAACCAGACCCTCTCCGACGCGCTGGGCCTGGCGATCGACAACGTGCAGGAAGGCACCTCGCTGGCCAAGAGCCTGGGCATGTGCCCGCAGCTCTTCCCGCCATCGGTCGTCGAGATGGTGGCCGTCGCCGAGGAGTCCGGCCGGCTGTCCGAAGAGCTGGTGCGCATGGCGGGCGAGTTCGAGGAAGACCTCGACCGCCGGCTGCGTGTCCTCGTCTCCCTCGCCGAGCCCGCGCTGCTGTTTGTGATGGCGTCGGTCGTCGGCACCATCGTGGTCGGGATGCTCCTGCCGGTCTTCGACCTGTGGGACGCGATCCAATAAACCCCCTTCACGCTACGTTCTACCCCCTGCTCCCGAGACCTATTTGATGCAACGCCCCCGCCACACACGCTCCCGCCGACACGCCGGCTTCAGCATCCTTGAACTGCTGCTGGTTCTGGTCATCCTCTCGATCCTCGCCGGCATCGTCGGTGTCCGCTTCGCCGGCCAGTCCGGCAAAGCCAAGGTCAAGGCCGCCACCGTCCAGCTCGACAACCTCGGCACCGCGCTCCGGAGCTACGAGATCGAGATCGGCAACTTCCCCAATACGCAGCAGGGACTCGAAGCGCTCTACGAGCAGCCCAGCGGCGTCGACGACTGGGACGGCCCGTACATGGAACAACGCGTCGAGGAAGACCCCTGGGGCAACGAGTGGCAGTACCGCTCGCCCGGATCGCACAACGACGACTACGACCTCTACTCCTACGGGCCCGATGGCCGCGAGGGCGGGGGCGACGACATCACCAACTGGAGCGAAGACGACTAACCCGCCATGCCGCTGCGATACCGCCACCAATCCGGCTTCACGCTGATCGAGCTGATCCTCGTGCTGGCGATCATCGGCGCGATGCTGGCGGTCGTTGCGCCCTCGCTGGGTCGGCTATGGGGCAAGACGCAGGTCGCGGACACCGCCGGGCAGGTCCGCGCGATGGCCGAGTTCGCACGCGGCCGTGCCGTCGCCGACGGCAGGCCCTGCCGCCTGGTGATCGATACCACCGACCACCTCTGTTGGATCGAACAGCTCGACGCCGGCGGCTTTGTCCGCCCCGCCTCCTCGCTGGGCAAGAAGGTCGAACTGGACCCCACCGTGTCGATCACCACCGACGCGACGGGCCAGGCGCTGGACCTGCTGACCCTTCGGGTCGAGCCCGACGGTCGGGCCGAGGTCATCCAGTTCACCCTCGTCGGCAGGGACGGGCGGACGCTGGTGGTCTTCACCCGCTCGATGACCGAGCCCTACCGCGTCGGAGATGCCGAGGACGCGGCCGTCTACGCGCAGGGGGGTGGCCTGTGACCCTGGTGCGACCCCACAACCAAACGCATCGCGCCCGCCTCGGCTTCACCCTGGTGGAGGCGTTGATCACGCTGCTGCTGGTCGCGGTGGTCCTGCCGTTCGTGATGAAGGGCGTGTCGGCGTCGGCGCAGCTCGGCGTGCTGGCGGACCGGCGGGCCGAGGCCGCGGCGCTGGCCGATACGCGCCTGGCCGAAGCGATACTGACCGGGGAGTGGGAAGAAGGCGACAGCGCCGGCGAGTTCGACCCGCGGGTCTACGGCAGCGAAACCGAGGGCTACACCTGGTACCTGCTCGTCGACGACTGGCAGAGCCAGACCGCCTACCGCGAGGTCACGGTCATCGTCACCTGGCTGCAGGCGGGGCAGGAACAGAACGTCGCGCTCTCCACCGTGGTCTATGCGGAGGCGTTGTGATGCGTCGCGACACCCTACGCCCGTCCCGCAACGGCTTCACGCTGATGGAGGTCATCCTCGCGGTAGTCATCACCGCGTTGATCTCGGTGACGCTGTTCACGAGCATGCGGATCGCGTTCCAGACCCGGGAGCGCGCGGAGGACCGGCTGGCCGGGCGTCAGGCGGCGCGGGTGTCGCTGGACCTGCTGGCGACGGACGTCTCGGCGGTGCTGTCGCCGACGGGCCGGATCGCCGGTCCGTTCCTGGGCAGCGACGGCCGGATGGGCGCGGCAAGGGAAGCCGACCAGCTCTCCTTCGTCACCGCCTCGCCGACGCTGCCGACCGCGGACGACCTCGGCGACCTGCGAGGGGTCGAGATCGCCCTGGCCGACGACCCCGAGCGCGACGACACCCAGTTGCTGGTGCGCTACGTGACGGCCAACCTCCTCGCGTCCACGACCCCGCAGCCCACCACGCAGGTGCTCGCCCGCGGCGTCGTCGCGTTCAACGCGCGCTACTTCGACGGCGGCGACTGGCTGGACGACTGGGACTCGACCGAGCAGGACGACACGCTGCCCCTCGCGATCGAGGTCACGCTCACGCTCCGCCCCGAACAGCAACGCGAACACCCCGACAACGATATCGACGGCGACGACATCACCATCGTCCGCCTGATCCGATTGCCTACGGCCCCGCTTCCCGCGTCGTCCACCGGCGGCGGCGGGCTCGGCGGCGGGGGATTGTTCAGCTTCTAAACCGTAACGATGCACCGTCCAACCCAGCACAACCCGGCTCCGTCCACCCGCGGCAACGCGGTGCATGGTCGGCGCTGCGCCGGCGCGGCGTTCATCATCACGCTGCTGGTCGTCACCGTGCTCGCCTCGCTGGTGCTCGTCTTCGCGTACAGCATGCGGGCCGAGGCGATGGCCGCGACCAACCACGCCGCCGTCGCTGAGGCGCGATGGGCGGCCTACGGCGTCATCGAGGCGGTCCGCGGCGACCTCGCCCAGGATATCGCCAACGGCGAATCGCCCCGCCTCTCGGACGTACCCGCCGCGGGTGGCCGGGTCGGTGGCACGGTCTACTGGCTCATCGGGCCCGACTACAACGACGACACGCAGCACGTCTACGGCATCGCCGGCGAGTCCAGCAAGCTCAACCTCAACAACGCCACCTACGAGATGCTCATCGAGCTGCCGGGCATGACCGAAAACAACGCCGCCGCGATTATCGACTGGCGCGACGACGACACCGAGACCGCCCCCGGCGGCGCGGAGTCCGACTACTACCTCACACGCCCGACGCCCTACAACGCGAAGGACGGGCCGTTCGAGACGATCGGTGAACTCGCGATGGTCCGCGGGTTCAACGCCGATGTGCTGTTCGGCGAAGACACGAACCAGAACGGCCGGCTCGACCCCACCGAGGACGACGGCGACGCGTCCGGCGTCGACGATAACGCCGACGGCTCCCTCAACCGCGGCCTCGCCGCATTCACCACCGTCTACAGCTCCGAGCCCAACACCGACCTGACGGGCGAAGAGCGCATCAACATCCAGCAGCGCAGCCAGGAGCTGGGCGCGCTGCTCAATGACCTGGTCGATGAAGACCGCTTCGCGGAGCTGGCGGGCACGATCGACGACAACCGGCCCTACGAGAATGTGCTGGATTTCTACATCCGCAACGAGCTAACCGAAGCCGAGTTCGACGCGATGCACGACAAGCTCACGACCAGCGGTCAGGACGAACGGACCGGGCTGGTGGATGTCTACACCGCGTCGGCCGACGTGCTGAATGCGCTGCCGGGCATGAAGCCCGGCGACGGCGAGCTGCTCGTTGCCGACCGCCCGGTCTTGGCCGCGGACGAGCCGCCGGGCAGCATCGCCTGGATCGTCGACACGCTGGGTGAAGAGAAAGCCACCGCCGTCGCCGGCCGGCTGACTAACCGATCGACGCAGTTCACGGTCGATGTCGTCGCGGTGACCGAGGACGGCCGGGGCTTCTGCCGCCTGCGGGTCGTGCTCGACGTCTCACCGACGATCGGCGACAACGCGACGCTGCCGGAGATCGTCTACATCCAGGACCTGACCGGCCTGGGCTGGCCGATGGACACGGAGATCCTCGATCAGCTGCGTGCCGGCGTCACCCCCGAAGAAGTCGCGCAGGCGTACAGCGACACGTTGCAGTAGTTACGGAACAACATGGCCAGGAAACACCCCCACCAACTAGGCATCGCGATCACCGAGCGGTCGGTCCACCTCGCGGAGGTGCGCAGCGCCGACGCGAAGGCCTCGGCGAAGGCGTCCGTGCTGGAGATCGACGGCACGCTGATGCTGTCTGACCCCGAGCGTTTCGGCAAGCGGCTCGCCGAGCACCTGGAGCAGGAGGGCTACACCGCGAAGCACGCGTCGGTCGGGCTCTGCTCACGCTGGGTGATGGCGCGGCCGATGCAACTCCCCCCCGCCGAGGGCGAAGCGCTCGCGGGCATGGCCCGGCTGAAGATCGAGCGCGAGTTCGCGGGCGGGCACGGCGACCTGGTCTTCGATTACCAACTCGCCGGCCAACTCAATGAGCAGACGGGCCTGCTGATGGTCGGGCTCCCGGCGAAGCGGCTGGACCAGGTTACCCGCGCGTTTACCGCCGCGGGCCTGCAGGTCCAGCGCCTCGGCGCTACCGCGCTGGACATCATGCAGGGCCAGCCCGATGGGCTGGCGCTGGTCCTCGACCCCGCCGGCTCGACGCTGGCCCGCAACGACGCGGGGGGGTGTGTCGGCTTCGGGTCCGTCGGCGTCGATACCGCCCAGCTCGACGGCACCGCCGAGCCGGCGCAACGCCTCGCGGCCGCGACGGCCCGGCTCGCGATGACCGGCTTCGCCGCCGGCGCAGACAGCACCCGCGGCGTCGCGCTGGTCGATGCCGTCGGGCTCGACGATCCGGCCTACACCGCGCTCTGCTCCGCGATGCAGGAAACCCTCGGCCCGTGCGACGCGCGCCGCGCCGACACCGCGCTCGCCGCGGCCCGCGCGACGCACCGCAGCGGCAGTGTGAACCTGCTCGACTCGAAGCTCACGCCCAAGCCCCCCCGCAGGATGCCCGGCTACGCGGGCTGGCTCATCCGCGCCGCGGCGGTCCTCCTGCTGGTCGCCGCCGTCGCGGGCTACTTCTGGTACGACGCCAACCACGAGCTCGCCCAACTCCAAGACGAGTATGACGGGCTCCGCGACGACGCCGAACGGCTGCAGGCGATCCGCCAAGACACCCGCGCCGCGTCGGGCTGGTACGACGACCGGCCCGCAGTGCTCGACTGCCTGCTCGAGCTGACGCACACCTTCCCGCAGCGCGGGCGCATCTGGGTCGCCGGTCTCACGCTCAGCGCCGACGCGTCGGGCACGGTGATCTGCCGCGCCGCTGACGAACAGACCATGTGGCGCTACGTCAACGCGATGATCGATTCCAAAGCGCTCACCGACGTCGCCCTACGTCAGCACAGCGAGACCGGCCGGCAGGGCTCGGAGGTCTCCTTCGATGTCACTTTCACCTACCAGCCCGACGGAGAGGCGCTCTGATGTCATCACGTGAACGCATCCTCGCCTTAGGCATCGCGATACTGGTCGTCGTGATCGTCGGCTACCAGTTCGTCGTGCTGCCCGTGCTCGGCGCATTCGACCGCGTCGCCGACGAGACCACGCAGCTCCGTAACGAGGTCAAGGAGGCCCGCGCGCTCGTCGACAACCGCGAGCGCATCGAGACGACCTGGGCCGGGTACGAGAAGGCCGGCCTCGAGAACGACGAGTTCAGCGCCCGCGCCCGGGTGCAGGCAAGCATCACCGAGTGGTGTCAGGCCAGCCGGCTGAAGATCGACCGGCTGGAGACCGGCCGCGACGCCCGCGCGGACGAGGACAACCGATTCGCCGAGATCACCTTCCGCCTGACCGCGTCCGGCGGCATCCGTTCGCTGCAGCGGTTCTTCGAGCTGGTGAGCACCGCGCCGTTCCCGCTGCGGGTCCTGGACTGCACGATCTCCAACCCCCGCGCGGGGGAAGAGGGGCTGACGCTGGTGCTGAACCTGTCCACGATTATCGACGCGGCCAACGCCACCGATGCATCGGGAGGTGCGTAATGAAGTTCAAGCAGATGATGCGGCTGGCCGTGGTCCCCGCGCTCGCGTTCGGCGGCGCGCTATGCCTCGCGCAGCAGGCCGGCAACGAAGACGCCGACGGGGGCCGCGTCTTCTGGGCCCCGCCGACGATCGAGCCGGGGGCATACGACGACATCACGGCGTACAACATCTTCTCCCCCGAGCGTGCCGCGCTCGCGGCCGAGGCCCAGCGTGTGCCCGAACCCGATGAGCCGGAAGACACCGGCCCGCCCGAGCCGGTCATCGAGCTGCCCCCGCCGGACCCGGACGCCTCGCTGGTCCTGGTCGGCATCTCGCTCCGGGGCGACACGCCGACCGCGTTCATCGAGGACGCGGACAACGGTGTCGTACTCGTCGTGGCGTCGCCCGGCCCGTTCTCCGACGGCGAGGTCCAAGCGATCTCACCCACGAGCATTACCTACGTGATCGATGGCGATACCCGCCGGATCAACATCGGCCAGACCCTGACCGGCGAGGCCCCGCCCCAGGCAGACAGCTCCAGCAGAAGCTCGTCCTCAAGTGCAGGATCGGGCTCGACGGCGGACACCCCGCGCGGAGACGGCTCGGCTACCCCGCCGGGCGATGACGGCATGACCGACCTCGAACGCCGGATGCGCGAACGACGCAACCGTGAATAGGACCCCCACCCCCATGCAAACCCACCCTTCCCTTTCCGGCAAGCCCCAGCGGCGTCCGATCACCCGCCCGGCCACGATCGCCCTGCTCGGCGTGGTCGCGGGGCTCTCGGCCCTGCCCGTCCACGCCCAGGATGAAGAAGCGCCCGAGACCCTGCCCGCCTTCGCGCCGATCGGCGAGAACGAGCTCGTCATGGAGTTCCAAGACGCGACGCTGGACACGATCCTCAACTACCTCGCCGAGGAGGCCGGGCTGATCGTCGTCAACGAGGCAGACCTGGACGACCGGATCACGGTGTTCAACCGTCAGCCGATCACACTGGACGAGGCGATCAACATGCTCAACACGGTGCTCTTCGAGAAGGAGTACACGGCGATCCGGCGCGGCCGGCTGCTGAAGATCGTGGAGCTGAGCGACGCGCGGAGCCAGAGCATCCCGGTACGATTTGGTAACGACCCCGAGCAGATCGGCGAGTCGGACACGATGATCACACAGATCATCCCGATCAAGTACGCCGACGCCGGCGGCATCGCTGAGGACATCGGCGACCTGATCAACGACGACTTCGCCAACCTGAGCGCGAACGAGAGCAGCAACGCGCTGATCCTCACAGACACGGAGGCCAACGTCCGCCGGATCGTCGAGATCGTCAGCGCATTGGACAAATCGATCGCGCAGGTGACCGAGGTGCGTGTGTTCCAGCTCGAGTTCGCCGACGCAGAAGATACGGCACGCTTGATCGAAGAGACGTTCGAGAACCAGGCGACCGAAGAGGAATTGTTAGGCCGGGCTATCTCCCAGCGTTTCGGCGGGCGGGGTCGGGGCGGTGGGTTCGGGGGGGGCGACGAAGAGGAGGGTGGTGGCGGGCTGCAGGGGCGGTCGGTGACGGCCTCGGCGGACGACCGGACCAACAGCGTCGTCGTCAGCGCGTCGCCGGAGATGATGGAGACGATCGCCGGCGTCATCGAGGACCTCGACGCGGACACCACCGCGAAAGAATCGGTCCTGATCTACCACGTCCGCAACATGCAGGCGACCGACCTCGAAGAGATCTTCAACAGCTTGTTTGAGGACGCGACCGCACAGGCCTTGCAGAACTTCGGCGGAGGCGGGGGAGGTGGTGGCGGCCGCGGGGCACAGGTCCAGGCCACCGCGGCGATCGCCGCGACCGGCGACTCGGGCGCGGCCGACCTCGTCGGCCAGGTCACCGCCGTCGCCAACGAGGCCACCAATACTCTGCTGGTCCTCACGCCCGAGAAGAACTTCGCCCGGCTCCAGGAGATCCTCGACGAGTTGGACAAGCCCGTCCCGCAGGTGCTGATCCGTGTGCTCGTTTCTGAGGTTACCCACGACGACTCGCTGGACCTGGGCACCGAGTTCCAGGCGATCAACATCAATACCACGACCGACGACACGGTATTCACCGACTTCAACCTCTTCGAGTCCACGCTCGGGCTGAACTACCTGCTCTTTGACAGCGACAACTTCCGCATGGCGGTCCGCGCGCTGCAGGCCACCGGCAAGTTCGACATCCTCTCCCGCCCGTACCTGCTCACCGCCGACAACCAGGAAGCCAACATCAATGTCGGCTCGTCCGTCCCCATCATCACCAACTCCCGCGTGGACGAAGACGGCGACGTGATTAGCACGATCGAGTACCGCGACATCGGCATCATCCTCACCGTCACCCCGCAGATCAACAGCGAAGGCCTGGTCGTGCTCGACGTCGTGCAGGAGCTGTCGACGATCTCCGAGCTGGCGATCCCCGTCGCCCCGGACCAGGACGCGGTGGTCTTCGACCAGCGGACGCTGACCACGCAGGTCGCCGTCGCCGACGGACAGACCGTGGTGATCGGCGGGCTGATGACCGACGAGTCGCGCGAGACGGTCCGCCAGATCCCGCTGCTGGGCGATATCCCGTGGGCGGGCCAGCTTTTCCGCCGGATCGAGCGGAGCAAGGTGAAGACCGAGTTGCTGCTGTTCCTGTCGCCCGAGGTGATCGAAGACCCCTCGGAGCTGTCACGCACCCGCGAGCGGATCCTCAACGAGGACACCGGCATGCGCGGCGAAGAGCCGGGCCTGCTGCAGCAGCACCTGGACCGGATCCGCGTGGAGTCGGGCAACGCCGAGTCGGGTGACAACGGGGCCGACACCACACCGGACCGCGGCCCCGAAGCCGACTGACCCGCCCCCGGGGTATCCTGAGCCCATGAAGCGAACCGCCCTACCGACCGCCCGGCTCGTCGCGTCCGCCCTGCTCGCGCTTGCGTTGTTCGGGTGCGAGTCGACAACGACGCGCACCGTGGCCGGCGCCCCGGAGCCGGGCACGAGCATCACCCCACGGGTCGCGGTCGAGGCCCCAGCCGACCTGCACGACATCTCGGGTGCACTGCTGCGTTACCGCGTGCTGCACCAATCGCTGCCGGACACGCTGGCGATGCTGCGCGACGAGGGCTTCCTGCCTGCGGAGGGCTACGACGGGCTGGGCAGCTACGCGTATCAATCCGACGGCCTGGGCCGGCTGTCGGATGGGCGGACGATCTTCGTGGTGGACACCGCGATCCGGGTGGAGGGGCACGCCTGGTGCATCCTGGCCGAGCCGTCCGGCAACCCGCGGACGGCGGCGCTGATGGTCTCGCTGGTCCCCATGGCCGACCTGCAGGCCGCGGCGCGGCGCTCACGCTAGACCGGGCCATTTAACCCACAGACGATAGAGCATGCTCGACGTGCGCCGACTACCGGTTCATGAGCAGTAGCCACAGCGACCACACGACCGGGAAAGCCGCGATGGCGATGCCGACGCGCGACAGCCCTCGGCCGGAACTGAGCCGAAGCCGGCCGATGAATTCGCAGAGCACGATGAAGAACAGGACCAGCCCGAACTTGTAGATGATCGCGCCTTCGAGGCCGAAGCGCTGGATCACCATGTTTGCCAGCGCGTTGACCTCCTGCCCGTGGGGGTGGCTGAGGATCACCCAGGTGAGCATGATGTCCATGGCCGAGAGCAGCAGCAGCCAGGTGTAGGCGTTGGGGAAGAGCATCGGCCGCGTGGTGAACAGCCCGCGAGTCGCCTCGCCCGCGGTCGCCGGCTCGGAGCCGTAGCGCGCCGCGGTGGGCTCGCCGGGCTCGTCCTGCGGCGGTTGTGGGGGGCGGGTCATGCGTGATCCTCGGGACTGGTCGGCGGGTCGGCGGCCGTGAACCGGAAGCCGCCCAGTTGTTCTAACGCCTGGGCCATCGCCTGTGTTCCCAGTTTACCCCCGCCGTGCGCCGCAACACTGCGGAAATACCCCTGCGCCGTCCCGGTCCCGGCGATCGGCAGCCCGACCCGTTCGGCCGTATCCTGCACGATCGCGAGGTCCTTCAGCACCAAGTCGACCATGAACCCGGGGGCGTGGTCACCCGTCGCGATCTTCGGGCCGAGGTTGCTGATCTGCCACGACCCTCCCGCGCCGCCCGCCACGACCTCGAGCATCTTCCCGACGTCCAGCCCGACCTTTTTTGCCAGCGCGGCGGCCTCGCACACCCCCAGCAGCGCGTTGACGACGGCCACCTGGTTGCATGCCTTGCACGCCTGGCCCATGCCCGGGCCGCCCAGACGCACCACGCTTTTGCCCACCACCTCCAACATCGGCCGCACCCGCTCGAAGGCCGCCGCCTCCCCGCCGCACATGATGCTCAGCGTGCCCTGCTGCGCCCCGACGTCGCCGCCCGAAACGGGTGCGTCGACCAGCGTCACACCCTGCTCCGCCAACCGCTGGGCAAACCCCTGGGTCGCAATCGGCGCGATCGTCGAGTGGTCCACCACCACCAGCCCCCGGGCCGCGCCGTGCACTACGCCGGTGCCTTCGGCGAACAGCACCTGCTCGACGTCGGGCGTGTCCGTCACGTTCAGGAACAACACGCCCTCACTACCAACGCGCCGCGCGGCGTCCGCCGGTGAGTCAGCCGAGGTGGCGCCGTCGTCCGTAAGCGGCCGGGCCTTCTCGGCCGTGCGGTTGTAGACCACCATCGGGTAGCCGGCCTTCATCAGGTTGCGCGCCATCGGCAGGCCCATGATGCCCAGCCCGATGTAGCCGATCGTCGGCAGGTTACTGCTCAAGCTCCGTTCCTTTCTGTCAGGTCCAGCGTCTCCGCCGGCGCATCGGTGTCGAGCGCCTTCCGGAGCGCATCGGTGTTCCCGTCGGGGTTGATCGGCAGCGTCACAAAGCGTGCCGGTGCGGCTGGTTGCAGCGTAGCAAACGCGGCCGGCAGGCGCAGCGCCTGCGCGCCGTTGACCGTTGCCATGCGTAGCAGGAGCGCGGGGTCGGTGCCGTCACGCCAAAACAGGTGCCGCATCTGCGGGACGATCCCAAGCGGCTGGGGCTCGCGTTCGGGCTGGCACACCACCGAGTCAGTGCCGAGCGCGACAATGACGCCGGCCTGCAGCATGTCCAGGTAACGGTGCGGCGGGTAGCCGTCGTGCGGGTGGCCGAAGTAGTCGCTGGCAACCGGGCAGTACGCGACCGAGGTGCGCGTATCGGCCAACAACTCGATATCCGCATCATCAACGTAGTTGCAGTGCGCGGCCAGCCAGCCGCCCTGCTCGGCGGCGCGTTCGAGGTGCGGCCGCATCCACTGCACCGGCGACAGGCCTTGGCCGTAGTGCGCGGCGAAACCGTCCGACCAACGGCCGATAGACTTCACAAACGCGAGTTTGGGCCCGGCCAATCGCGCCACAAACGCGTGCTCGTCGAGCGTCTCGGCCAGATGCGTGCTCACGGGTCGGCCCGACTCGGAGGCGGCGGCGAACATCGCCGGGCCAGCGGAGTAGGGCGCGTGCGGCTGCAGGCCGTCACATCCCTCGCGCGCCTCGCGGAGCCCTTCGGCGTCAAACGGCGGGCCGAGCCCGAGCCCCTCGATGTAGGTCACCCCGGCCAGGCCCGCGGCCTTGCGCGCCTGGCCCACGGCGTGATACCGGCTGATGTCGCCCACCGCCTGCACGCCCGACGCGAGCGCATCGCACGCCCCCTGCGCCGCGGCCTGAGCAAACCACTCGGCCGCATGGGCCGGGTCCGTCGGCCAGCAGGACCGCAGCATGTTCACCCAGCCGACGAACCCGCCGTCGGCGTCGTAGGGCCGGGGACCGATCGCCGTGAGGTCCAGGTGGGCGTGCGCGTTCACCATCGCCGGCAGCAGCAGGCGGTCGGGCAAGTCGATCCGCCGGGCATGAATCAGTACTTCGGCCGGAAGCGAATCGGGGTCCCCGGCGGCGACAACTTGTCCACGCTCGACCCACACCACGCCCGGCGCAGCGTCGACCCCGGCCGCGTCGCGCACCGCCGCGGCGAATAGAACAGTCGGGGAATCGGGGCTCATGGCATCCATCCGCGGGGGCCGATAATCTGCCCGGTGGCGGCCGACGGGGCCGGGTCGGCCGTTTCCCACCGGGGCCATCTGGCGGTAAACTCCTCACCGGAGGCATACCCGCAAACCGTACCACGTCCCGGGCGGACGCGGTAACGGCCAGCCACCCCCACGCACGGCCCGCCGCCGACCCCGGTCGGCGGACGCCGGTTCACGGAACGGACACCCAGCACGGCCGGGACGCCCCCGGCCACCACCGGAAGGAACAACCGAATGAAGATCGCTCGCTCGCTCACGACCGCCGCCCTGCTCTCCGCCGCCGCCCTGCTCTCGACCGGCTGCGTCGCGAACTCGTCGCTTGACGACATGACCGAGATCAACCGCCGGCTTGAAGAGCGCGTCGTCGACCTTGAGGCACAGATCGACCGCCTCCGCACCACCATCGCGCAGAAGGACGAGACCATCGGCCTGCTCCGTGGGCAGAGCTCGGCCAACGACGCAATGGCGCAGCGTCTCCGCGAAGAAGAAGCGATCCGCCGCGACCTACAGGCCCAACTCGCCCAGCTCCAGCGTGAGTACGAGCAGCTCGCCAACGAAGCGAACACACCCGTTGTCATCACGCAGGTCCTGCCGCCCGAGGTGAGCGACGCGCTGGCCGAACTCGCCGCCGCGAACCCGGACCTGATGACTTTTGACGAGCAGCGTGGCATGATCCGCCTGCGCAGCGACCTGACCTTCGCGCTCGGCTCGGCCGACGTGAACGACAGCGCGACCGCCGCGATCTCCCGCCTCGCCCGCGTGCTCAACGACGGCCGGGCCCAGGGCTTCGACGTGCTGGTCATCGGCCACACCGACAACGTGCCGGTCACCTCGACGACCGGCCGGCAGTTGCACATCGACAACCGCGGGCTGTCGAGCAACCGTGGCGACGCCGTCGCCCGTGTGCTTGAGACCAGCGGCGTCGCCGCGGCCCGCATCACCTCCGGCGGCCGGGGCTCGACCCAGCCCATCGCCCAGAACGGCGAACGCGGCAACCAGGCCAACCGCCGTGTCGAGATCTTCATCACCCGCGCCGGCGAACGCGGCAGCGCCCCCCGCGCGGGCCAGGCCCCCGCGCAGGGCGGTGACGAAACCGTCGCCCGGCCCGGCGTTATCGAAGGCCGGCCCGCCGTCGAAGACGACAGCGTCTTCAAGTAAACCGCATGACAGCGGCCCACACCGCATGTAACGCGCGACACCGACGGCCCGCCTCCCCAGGCGGGCCGTTTTCGTTTCCCTCGACGCGCACGCGTGCTAAAGTAGTGTGTTCACCACGGCTTAGGAGACCCCGCCCGATGTCTACCGTCACGCTCAGCTCGGTCAAGAAGGTCTACCCCGGCGGTGTCACCGCGGTCAAGGGCATCGACCTGGAGATCGGTGACGGCGAGTTCGTCGTCCTCGTCGGCCCGTCGGGCTGCGGCAAGTCCACGACGCTCCGCATGGTCGCCGGCCTCGAAGAGATCAGCGGCGGGACGATCGCGATCGGCGACCGGGTGGTCAACGACGTCGCGCCCAAGGACCGCGACATCGCGATGGTCTTCCAGAACTACGCGCTGTACCCGCACATGTCGGTCTACAAGAACATGGCCTTCGGGCTCAAGCTCCGCAAGACACCCAAGGCGGAGATCGATCGGCGCGTGCGCGAGGCGGCGGCGATCCTCGGCATCGAGCCCCTCCTGGACCGCAAGCCCAAGGCACTCTCCGGCGGGCAGCGCCAGCGCGTCGCCGTCGGACGGGCCATCGTCCGCGATCCGAAATGCTTCCTCTTCGACGAGCCGCTGTCGAACCTCGACGCGAAGCTGCGCGTCGAGACCCGTGCCGAACTGAAGCGCCTGCACCACCGCCTGCAGACCACGACGATCTACGTCACCCACGACCAGGAAGAAGCGATGACGCTCGGCGACCGCGTCGTGGTGATGAGCGAGGGCGAGATCCAGCAGGCAGACACCCCGCTCAACGTGTTCCACAAGCCCGTGAACCGGTTCGTCGCGTCGTTCGTCGGCATGCCGCCGATGAACCAGGTGGAGGGCGAACTAAAACAGCGTGACGACGGGCTCTACTTCGTCGGCGGCGGGATCGAGCTCCGTCTGCGGGACGACAAGGCCGAGCACGTCGCGGGCCACGTCGGCCAGACGGTCGTGCTGGGTATCCGTCCCGAGGGGCTGCACCTGAGCGCCCGCCCGGGTGCGGACGATGCACGGGCGACGGTCCGCGTCGAGGTCGGGGTGACCGAGCCCCTGGGCAGCACGATGGACCTGTTCGCGGCGACCGACGCGGGGACCGCGCTGATCGCTCGGGTCAAGGCCGAGCCCACCGAGCCGGGCCAGCAGGCGACGCTGTATGTCGATGCCGACCAGCTCCACATCTTCGAGACGGGCACGTACGGCCGGAACCTCACGCTCGCGCAGGACGCGGTCGCGGTCTAGGGCTGCCTGTTGGCTAACACGTTACGCGAAGAACTGCGGCGCGTAGGCGGCGGCCTGTTTGATATCGCCGATGCGGTCGTCGCCGGCTTCGCGTTCGATGACCATGTCGCCGTCGTAGCCCGCACCCTTGAGCACATTGAAGAACGCGTCCCAGTTGACCGCCCCGGTGCCGACGGCGACCTCGGAGCCCCACGCCCCGGGTTCGGCGGGCGGGGTCGCGTCCTTGAGGTGGACCTGCCGGACAAAGGGCATCAGCCGGTCGAGGGCTTCGATCGGGTCGCCCATGCCGTAGAGGATCATGTTGGCGGGGTCGAAATTGATGCCGATGCCGTCGTCGGCGACGTGCGGGATGAAAGCGGCGAGCGATTCGCCGGTCTCCTGGCCGGTCTCGAGCAGCAGGCGTGCCCCGGCGGTCTCGCGGAGTATCGCGGCGAGTTGCTTGAGGCGGTCTACGATCTTGCCGAACACCGCGGGGTCGTCCTCGGGGATGAATCCCGCGTGGAACGAGACATGCTCGAGGCCGAAAGACTTCGCGGCCTCCGCGACCTTTCGGAAGTTCTCAAGGTTCTGCTCCCAGTGTTCGTCGGGGACGATGCCGCCGGTCGCCTTGATCGTGGCCGGCGTGGTGTAGTCTTCGCCGAGCGGGGTGTACATGCCGGAGACGACTTCGAGCCCGGCGTCGTCGAAGGCCGCCTTGCAATCGGCCCACTTGGGGTCGAGCGCGACCGGGTCGAGGTGGAGCTGGACGCGGCTGAGGCCGATCGCCGAGGCGTTGTTGACCACGCACTTGGGGCAGTTGGGCTGCGTAGACCAGGAGCAGAAGGCGAGCTTGTCGGCAGACAGGGTCATCGGTGGGTTCCGGCGGGTGGGGACGGGAGCGGGGTAGTTTAGCGGGATCGACAGGCGAGATCAGGCACCGTGGCTGAGCATGGCGTGTGCCAGCGCGGCGGCACCGATGTAGCCCGCGTCGTTGCCGAGCTGGCTCAGGCCGATCGTCGGTTCACAGGCGCCCTCGATGCCCCAGGTCTGGTCTTCGAACGCGCGGCGGACGGGCGCGAGCAGCGCTTCCCCGGCGTTGGCGACGCCACCGCCCAGCACGATCATCTGCAGATCGATCACCCGGCAGAGGTTGATGCAGGCGATCGACAGGTAGCGGGCGGCGTCGTGGATCAGTTTGTCGGCCATGCGGTCGCCGTTCGCGGCGGCGGCGAAGACATGGCGGGTGGTGATCGCCTCGCCGGTACCGAGTGTCTGCGCGAGCAGCGAGCGCTTGCCCGTCGCGATCAGCTCGGTGGCGTCACGGATAATCGCGGTGGCGGAGCAGTACTGCTCGAGGCACCCGCGCTGCCCACAGGCGCACAGGTGGCCGTCGGGCACGACGACCATGTGGCCGACCTCGCCCGCGAGCCCGCCGCCGCCATGGAACACCAGCCGGTTGAGGACGACCCCCGCCCCGACGCCGGTGCCCAGGGTGATGAGCGCGAGGTGCTCCAGCTCGGGGGACTGCTGGAGCGCGACGGTGAACTCGCCGAAGGCCGCGGCGTTCGCGTCGTTGTCCACGATGACCGGTTTGCCCGTCGCGTCGCGGAGCATGTCGCGCAGCGGCACGTGGTGCCAGTCCTTGAGGTTGACGCAGGCCCGCACCACGCCGGTCGGGCTGTCGATCAGGCCCGGCACGCCGACACCGACCGCATCGATCATCTCGACACCGATGCCCGCGGCACGCGCGACCTCGCCGATCACCTCGGTCATGTGGGTAACCACAGTGCCCGGCGTGCTGTCGGCCGGCGTGTCGTATACCGCCGACTCGAGCATCCGCCCCGCGGGATCGACCAGCCCCGCCTTCATGTGAGTCCCGCCGAGGTCGATCCCGACGCACAGCCGGCCGGACGTAGCCGATATGCCTGCGGGCCCGTCGTGGTGTGTCGTGGTACCGGCGGTCAAGGCGTGCTCCACAGCGGGATGAAAACACAGGAGACTTCAGTGTGTCAGCCAAGCGAAACCGTTGCGCCGTCACGGACACTTTGGACCTCGGCCTCGATCAGGCGGACCGCGTTCGCCGCGTCGGCGAGTGTCACGCGCTGCGGCGCACGGCCCTGCTTCACACAATCGATGAAGTAGCGGATCTCGTGCTCGTACCCCATCCCGTCTTCGAGCTGGACATACCGAGGTTCCTTGCCGGTCTCGATCAGGCGCAGCGGGGTGTCGCCCTCTTCGCCAAACACCGCGGTGGCGTTCTCGAAGTTGACGGTGTAACGCATCGAGAAGCCGAAGCCCTCGGCCAGTGCCCAGGACCCCTCGGCCACGACCATCGGCACGTCCGGGTAGTGGTAGCGGGTTAGGATGTGGTCGATCTCGTCGGTCGGCTTGCTGTAGCCGGTCGAGGTCACCGCGTCGGGCATGCCGAACAGGTGCTGGATAAAGTCCGAGTCGTGGATGTGCAGGTCCAGCGCCGCGCCGCCACAGGCCGCGCCGTCCGCGTAGAACCGGCCCTGGGGGTGCGAGGTCACGCGGCGGAAGTTCGCGGACAGCACACGACCATAGGTCTGCTGATCAACCGCCTGCTTGAGCCAGGTCCAGCCGGGCCAGAACCGCATGCACATCGCGGGCATGGCGATCCTGTCGCTCTTCGCCGCGGCGTCGACGAGTTTCCTCGCGTCGTCGCTGGTCCGCGCGAGGGGTTTTTCCATCAGGAGGTGCTTGCCGTGCTCCAGCGCCATCAGCCCGAACGGCACGTGGGCCGGTGTCGGCAGGCACACATCCACCACGTCGACATCGGCGGCGGCGATCAGCTCGGCCGCGTCGGTGTAGCCCTTGGCCTTGCTCACATCAAACCCGCCCTGGGCCTGCCCTTCGATGTTCCCACCGGCCCGCACCTTGCCCGACAAGCGGTCCGGGTCTCGGTCGGCCACCGCGACCACCTCGACGCCGTCCAGCTTCGCGTACACATCCAGGTGGGTCCAGCCCATCATGCCCAGCCCCACGACACCAACTCTAACCGCCATGCCTTCCGTTCCTTATCCGGGGTACAACTTTGATTCGGTCTCGGCCGGTGCTGTCAAGTACACCGGCCGTATGTTTAGCTCTGCAGGATCTCATCCATCGCGGCCGAGGTCTGAGCCAACAGGTCGTCTGCATAAGGCATGACCTCGGCGATCACCGTGCGGTCGTAGCCGATCGCGCGGAGCGCTTCCATCACACGCCGCCAGGGTACATCGCCCTCGCCCAGCCGGCAGAACGACCACGAGCCGGCCTTGGTGTCGGTGCTGAAGCCCTTGACGTGGACACGCAGGATGCGGTCGCCCAAGAGCGAGACCCAGTGCGGCGGGTGCTGGTGGATGCCCACAAGGTTGCCGACATCCAGGTACGCGCCGCAGTACGGGCTGTCGAACTGGTCGATGAACTCGGCGAATTCGATCGGGGAGTAGAACAGTCCGTTCCAGACGTTCTCGATACAGACCTCGACCTGCCAGCGCTCCGCGGACTCGAGCAGCTCCGCGACCAGGCGGGTGGCACGCTCCAGCGCCAGGTCGTAGCGCACCGCCTCGCCCTTGCGGAACGGGGTGCAGACCACGCCCGGCACGAGCAGGTAGGACGAACAGCCCAGCCACGACGCCCGCTCGATCGCCTGGTGGTTCTGCGCGATCGCCAGGGCACGCTCGGCGGGGTCATCGCTGACCGGGTTGACCCGCCAGCTCATCGCGCTGGCCAGCGTCTCGACGACCAGCCCCGACTCGTCACAGGCCGCGCGGATGTCGCTGCACCGCTCCTCGGTCGCATCGATCGTCAGGTGGCCCTCGTTGCCGATCGCCAGCTCGAGCGCGTCGAACCCCGCGTGCTTCGCGTCGGCCAGGGCGCGGACGATGTCTGCCGAGCCGTCTTGACCGCCGCGGACCGACCAGTAGCTGATACCTTTGATCAAGGGGTGCCTCGCCTTCCTGCCTTGCGAAGCGGCAAGTGTAGGGGGTCCGCCAGCGGGATGCACGCCACCGCGGCTGAGACCAGGAGATCGGGTCGGGTGTGCCGGTCCTGCGCATGCGGGAAAGCCCGCGGGGCTGGCGGGGGCTCGCCCCGACCGGTTATAGTATGGTCACAGGTCAGGCCTCGTAACGGAATCCTCTCCGACGCGTCCTGCCCTTGGCTGGGTGGAGCTAGCCAACCCTTATCGTATAGGAATCGTCATGCCCGACTCTCGCACCCCACGGATGCCGGCCGGTCTTTCGCGCCGCCAGATCCTCAAGGCCGGCCTCGCCACCGCGGTCACCGTGCCCATGCTCGGCCCACGCCTGAGCTTCGGCATGCAGGCCAACGAAACGCTCAACCTCGCGGCCGTCGGCGTCGGTGGGAAGGGCTGGTCAGACCTGATGCCCTCCTCCGAGGGCGACAACGTCCGCGTCATCGGGCTCTGCGATGTGGACAGCAACAACCTCGGGCGGGCGGCGCAGCAGTTCGCCAACGCCGCGACCTACGCCGACTACCGCGTCATGCTCGACGAGATCGGCAGCGACATCGACGCCCTGCTCGTCTCCACCCCCGACCACATGCACGGACCGATCGCCATCGCCGCGATGCAGTTGGGCATCCACGTCCATGTGCAGAAGCCCCTGGCCCACAACATCGCCGAGCTGCGCACCATGATGCAGCTGGCCGAATCTAACAACCTCGTCACCCAGATGGGCACGCAGATCCACAGCGACGCCGCCTACCGCACCGGGTCGGCGATGATCCGCGAGGGGGTCATCGGCAAGATCAGCGAGGCCCACCTGTGGGTCAGCAAGTCCTGGGGCGGTCCGCCCGAGGGCCGGCCCGACCGCACCGACCCGGTCCCCGACCACCTGGACTGGGCGAACTGGCTCGGCGTCGCGCCGGCACGCCCCTTTGTCAACGGGCTCTACCACCCCGGCAACTGGCGCGGCTGGAAGGACTTCGGCTCGGGCACGCTCGGCGACATGGGCTGCCACATCTTTGACCCGGTCTTCTCGTCGATCGACCTGGGCACGCCCACGAGCGTCATCTCGCGCGGGCCCCAGCACCACGAAGAGACCTTCGCGCTGGACAGCGACATCAGCTACCAGTTCGCCGGCACACGCTATACCACCGAAAACCTCTTCTTCCGCTGGACCGACGGCAACCGTGGCAGCCGGCCGGACCACACCAAGGCCCAGTTGCCCGAAGGGGTTAACCTGCCGGGCGCGGGCATGTTCCTCGTCGGCGAAGAAGGCGTCATGGTCCTGCCCCACTGGGCGATGCCGACGTTCTACAAGGACGGCGAGCAGCTGGACATCCCCGTCGAATCGCGTGGCAGCAACAACCACTACACCGAGTTCACCGACGCCTGCCGCGGCGTGGGCGAGACCTCGACCCCGTTCTCCTACTCCGGGCGGGTCACCGAGGCCGTGCTCGTCGGCACGGTCGCCGGCCGGTTCAAGGACCGCCAACTCGCCTGGGACTCGGAGAACATGGCCTTCGACCACGCCCCCGCCACCGCGGCCGTCCACCGCGAGTACGCGCCCGGCCGTGAGCCCCACGGGCTTGCCGGACGCAACGCGCAGAACTGATCGACACCGACCCGGCAACCGGGTCTTTGTACCGTGATTCACAGATGTTTCTTACTTCTACGGATTAGCCCACACACCATGCGAAACCTGATCCAACCCTTTTCCGCCTTGCTGGTCGCCGCGGTCGTCTTTGTCGGGACCGCCGCCGCGCAGAACAACAACAACCCGCCCGAAGGGTTCACCGCGCTGTTTGATGGCGAGACCATCGACGACGGCTGGACCGGCGGCACCACACGCAGCCCCAAAGAGATCGATGCGCTGCCCGATGCCGAGCGCGCCCAGTGGTACGAGCAGCAGAACCGAGGCGTCGCGGCCCACTGGTCCGTCGATAACGGCGAGCTCGTCTCCGACGGGCACGAACCCCACCTGGTCACCACCAAGGACTACGGCGACTTCGAGATGTGGGTTGACTACAAGATCCAGCCCGGCGGCGACAGCGGCATCTACCTCCGCGGCGTCCCGCAGGTCCAGATCTGGGACCCCGCCCACGTCCCCGCCCACCGCCACGGCAGCGACCGCGGCTCCGGCGGGCTGTGGAACAACGCCATCGACGCCAACAAGTGGCCCAGCGAGGTCGCCGACAACCCCGCCGGCGAATGGAACCGCATGTTCATCCGCATGGTCGGGCAGTACGTCACCGTCGTCCTCAACGGCACAAAGATTGTCGACAACGTCCCGCTCGAGAACTACTACAACCGCGGCATCCCCGTGTTTATGACCGGGCCCATCCACCTGCAGACCCACGGCAGCGAGACCCGCTTCCGCAACGTCTTTGTCCGTGAAATCGGGGCCGAGGAGGCCAACGCCTACCTCGCCGGCATGACCCGGGACGAAGACACCTTCACCCCGCTGTTCAACGGCGAGGACCTCGCCGGCTGGACCGGCGCGACCGCGAACTACGAGGTCGTCGACGGGGCGATCCGCTGCAAGGCCGGCCACGGCGGCAACCTCATCACCGAGGACCGCTACACCGACTTCACCGTCCGGCTGGAGTTCAAGCTGCCCCCCGGCGGCAACAACGGGCTGGCGATCCGCACGCCCAACGCCAACGTCGACCCCGCGCACCAGGCCATGGAGCTCCAGGTCCTCGACAACACCGCGCCGCAGTACGCACAACTCGCCCCCTACCAGTACCACGGCAGCGCCTACACCATCGCCCCCGCCCACCGCGGCTTCCTCCGCCCCGTCGGGGAATGGAACTATCAGGAAGTCACCGTCGAAGGCGACCACGTCACCGTCACCCTCAACGGCTTTGTCATCCTCGACACGCACACCAAACAGGCCAACCCCGACCACCCCTTCAATCAGATCACGGAGGGCCACTTCGGGTTCTGCGGCCACAACGACCCCGTCGAGTTCCGCAACATCCGGATCCGCGAGATCGAGTAGCCGCGGGGCGTACACACTTGCTCCAATAGAAAAGCCGTCCACGGTCATCCGTGGACGGCTTTGTTTGTAGGTGATCGGTCTTGCAGTATCACCGCCGGGGCATGTACACCACCCACGTCAGCCCGCTGCGGAACGACGGCAGCATGACCATCTCGTCGTACGCGTCGTGGCTGTACGTGATATTGCCCCAGGTCTCCACCGAGCCGTCCGTCCGCAGGTAGTTCTTGTCGATGTTGCCGCGGCCGTTCCCGTCCCAGTTGTTCCAGCGGGTCAGGGTGTGGTCCGGCCACGAGCCGTTGGGCAGGGTCAACGAACTACCGCCCTCAAAGGGGTGCGGCCCCTCGGAGTACTGCGACCCGGGGTTCAGGGTGTCGTAGTCCATCGCGAGGATGTCGAACTCGTCCTCACCGTAAGACAGGTAGTCCTCCTGGTGTTCCAGCTGCTGGTGGGTGTAACCGGGCAGGTCGTTCCACTTCCAGTTCCAGTAGAAGCCGTAGGTCGTTTCGATGTAGCTGGTGTTGTACTGGGTGTAGTCCAGTTCCTGCGGGGCAAGCGGGCACTGCAGCAGGTTCATATTGACATAGTCGCGGAGGGTATCGCGCATGTCCCACCATTCGCCGGCCACACCGTCCCAGGCACGGATGTCCGTCGGCTTGCCTCCCGGTGAGCTGGGGGGCAGCACGTTCTTGTTGTCCACCGCGAAGGCGATCCCCCCGACGCCGGCCTGGTGCAGGTTGCTTCGGCACTGGTTCAGCGTGGCGGAGTAACGCGCCTTGCCCAACGCGGGCAGGAGGATCGCGATCAGCAGCGCGATGATGGAGATCACCACGAGCAGTTCGATGAGTGTAAAGCCGGTAGGCAGGCGTCTTCTGGGGACAGGCATGAGATAGCTCCTTGCGGATAGGACCGGGCAAGCGACAGGGCGACGGGGCCAAGCACGATGAAAAGGGTCCCCGGCAACTTAGCCGGGTACCCCGAAGGAGGAAGGACGGGTTATCGCCGACGACGCAGGAGGGTCAGCCCACCGATCGCCAGCAGCGCCATGGAGCCGGGCTCGGGGATGGTCAAACGCATCTCAGAGCCGCCGGGGTTATGCGTTGGCGGCGCACTCGGCGCGGAGAAGAACCGGGCCGCCACATACCGGCCTGAGAAAGTGCCGCCAAACTCGTAGTTGGTAAACACCGAGTCGCTCGTATTTGTGATCGTCACGACGACATCGGCGGGGGAGACCGGGAAAACACCGCTGAAATCCGTATCGCTGAACCAGAACTCGATCGTGCCGACCTTGTCTGCAGCAGGGTCATCGCCCAGGCGTTGCGAGTAGGCAACCCCGCTGGCCGTCACACTGGTGCCATAGTCCATAAAGATCTCGTGGGGTCCGGCACCCGGCCCGGCCCACTGCCCTTCGCCGCCGAACACCGCGCTATCGATGTCCGCGCCCGTTACCGTCGCATTGAAGAGCTGATCAACCGTAAAGGGGGCCCCAAAAGTAGGCCCGGTGACCGAGTCCGGCCCGTCCGCATCCACGAGGGTTGCGGACTGTGATGGGGCCGCGAACAGCAACATGCACCCCATACATGAGGTCGTTAGCAATTGTCGATACATCGTCGATCCTCCGTAACTAATGTGTGATTAGGCTCAGTCTGAATCTGTGAGCAGCAAGTCCAGTTGCATTAGCGGCGCCGCCGAAGGAGCGTCAGGCCGCCGAGGGCCAGCAGCGCGAGGGAGCCGGGCTCGGGGACGACATCGAAACGGACCTCGGACAGGCCGGTCCACGGCCCGGCAGTACCGAAGTTCGAGTCGGCCTCGATGCGGACATAGCGGACGCCGTTGGCGTTGCCGGCCACATTGATCACCTGGGCCGTCTCAGCGTCCGTGCCTGAGGCTTCAAGCAGGTTGCCGTCGGTCACGATCTGTGTGAAGTTGACGTTGTCCGACGACACCAGCAGGTCGTACTGGTTGAACCCACGGCCGGTCTCGGGGCCCCCGGAAAACGCGTTGTTGAAGTTCCACACGAGGACCGCGTTCAGGTCGAACACGCCGCCCAGGTCGTAGGTGATGAAAACATCCGCGGGCGACTCGACCCCGTCGCTGTGCCAGGCCAGCCCGGCACCGCCGCCGTCCGGGAACCCGTTGCCGTGGGTCCAGTTGAGCGGGTTCGGGTCCGAGTCATCCAGGCCCGACCCGTCGACCGTCCGGATGGCGTCCTGCAGGTCATCGAGCGGACCGAATTCCGACGAGACATCCGCCACGGTCGCGCTGACGATCGCGGCCGACGCGCCGGTAGAGACGATGGCACCGGCACCCAGGGCAAGAAGTAGTTTGTGAACCTGCATGATTTGTCCTCCAAAAGAGTGGATAGAAACCGCCCACACACGCGGGCATGAAAAAGCCGGTTAGTCGCCCCTGCTGTTCTGATACAGCCTGCGGACCTCCGAAGCGCTGATCGCGCGTTTGGCGATCAGCACCTCGCCGATCTCGCCCAAGAAGGGGATCGCAATGTCGAAGAAGCTCTGACCGCCGCCGGTGGCGGATGTCCCGATCAGCAAGGGTGCCTGGTTCGTCAGGGGTGCGCGGTTCTGGCGCTCGGTGTGGACCCGCTCGCCGTCGATGTAGTAGCTCACGGTGTTGCCGTCGCTAGCAAAGACAACGTGGTGCCAACTGCCAGCGGAGAGCCTTCCGGACCTCGGGCTATAGACAAACCCGCGGACAGAGGCATCGTCTCGCCCGGCTCCGAACTGAAGCTCGGCCCCACCCGACAACCAACTCGGCATGATCGCGACCTGGTAGTTCATCCGGTTCGGCGGGACCTCGCGTTTGCTCAGCAGCGTGCCCTGAAGCGCGGCCGCCTGATCGCCGCGGACCCAGACCGCGATCGTCATCTCACTGTCGAGGTCAAGGATGTTGCTGTCCGGAACGACAACGCCGTAGGTCCGCCCACCAGGCGCCGTCCCGAATCGCAGCGCCCGGCCCTGCGCAAACCGGCCCGCGGTCCACCGAGGCGTGGCGATTTCCGCGCCGTTGCCCAGCCGCCCGGGCGACGCGCCCTCCGCGGCCAGGGATTGATTCTGGAGGTACCCGGCGGACTCATCGGACGCATCAAAGACGTAGTACGCGACCACATCCCGGTCCCGCCGCAGCCGGTAGCTCTCCGCGAGCCACCGCTCGTACGCGCCGCCGGACGCCGACGCCACCCGCGCATCAAACTCGGCCTCACCAACGAGTTCGCTGAGGTCCGATGCCACCACCGATACACCCGACGACGACGCGACCGCGCCCGAGCCGGCCGCTACTGTGTGCGCCCGGCCACGCTCCCGCGGGTCCTGCCCGAGCCCCACGACCGCGACCTCGCCGCGGATCACATCCGTCCGCGTCACGCCCGCCCGGTTGACCGACACGCCGAACGCTCCGCCCAGGTCCGTCACCTCGGACGCCTCGGTCATCACACGGAAGCCCGACCCACCCGCCCCCGAAGACGCGACAATCCGGCCGGAGATCAGCCGCATCCCCGCTGAGCCGGTCGGCTCGAACGTCGCCGGCCCCTGCACGATCACGCGTGCCCCGTCCGCAAACAACACCTCGGCCACCCCGGCCTCGAGCGTCATGCGTGTGCCGGCCTTGAGCAGCCGACGCGACGCGTCCGGGCCGCTCCAGCGCGCCCCGAGCCCCCGCCGGATGTACGCCGGGTTGCCCGCGAAACGCGGCGTTTCGTCTTGTTCCACCACCACTGGATCGCCCGGCTGCTCGGCCCCATCGCCGCCGGTCCACATCGACCCCAGCCACGCGGCCAGCAGCAGCGCCGCCGCCAGCGATCCCCACACCGCCCAGATCGGCAGCGACCGCCCCTCCGACTTGTGGTTGGACCGCAGCGCCGCCGCGCGGCGTTGGCTGAGCCGGTCCCCGTCGGCGTTCGACTGCGCCAGCGCCGCCGACGCCGCCGACTCCACCTCGCGCAGCCGCCGCGCACGCAGGGCCTCCTCGACCAGCGACGCCATCACATCGGCATCGGAATCATCGGACGGGTCTTCCTCCCCCAGGCCCGGCAGCGGCTCGGCCGCACGCGCCGCCGGCATCAGCTTGCCCGCGTTGGGCGATGTCATCCAGTAGATCGCCTGGTCCTGCCGACAGATGTCGACAAACACCCGCCGCAACGCCGGCTTGGCGATCAGCAACGCGTCCAGCTCCGCCATCCCCTCCGCCGACAGCGCACCATCCAAGTACTGCTCGACCAGCAGCCGGAACGCGCGTTCGGCATCGCTTTGACCCGTTGGCGTGCGGTCAGCCATGGCTGCGCCTCCCCGTGTCGCCGGATTTCATGCAGTCCGCCAACAGCACGCGCAGGCGTGACAACGCCATGTACACCGAGCCCATGCTGCGCCCCACGCGGTCGGCGATCTGTTGGCCGGCCAAGCCGTCCCGGTAGCGCAGCCGAATCAGCTTCCGCCCCGAATCGGGCAGCAGGTCGATACACCGCTCCAGCCGGCGCACCTGCTCCTGATGGTCTAACAGGTCGACCTGGTCCCACTCGTCTTCGAGCAGGTCCATCGACCGCTTGCTGAGCGAGGCGGTCTGGTTCGCCTTCTTCTGGACCGCGTTGAGCGCCTTGTGCCGGGCCGTCCGCCGCAGCCAGTGCGACAGGTGCAGCTCCGACTCCAGGTTCTGACGGTTCTCCAGCGCCAGGACCGAGATGTCCTGGAACACATCCTCCGCCAGGTGCTGGTTGGTCACGATCGAGCGGATGTACGCCAGCAGGAACGACTGCTCCCGCAGCAACACACGCATCAGGTCGGATTCGGCAACAGGCATCGGACAGGCCTCGCACGGCGGACAGGGCACCGGGACCCGGGGCTCTACCCCTCTATACCGCCCATTCGCAGAAACCTAACCCGGTGCTGCAAATTTTATGGCTTGCCCTTCTTGCCCCCCACCGCCAGCGCGTAGCTCTCGTCCAGCCACTTGCTCCACCGCGCCTTGGGCATCGGCTTCTCGGCCGAGAACCGCGCGGTCACCCAGCCGGTCTTGCCGGCCTGGTAGTCGTCGGGGTGCTTCTCCGCCAGCTTCTGCGCGGCGGGCATGGACGCGGCGAGTTTGAACATCGCCTTGTACCGCCCGCCCTGCTCCCCGATGAACAGGAACGCCTTCTTGTTCGCCTTGAAGGATGCCTGCGTGCAGGCCGTGCCCGCGTCCACGCCGGGGTACCGGCTCGCCTTCTCGCGGATCGGCAGGGTCGGGTCCTTGGGCTTGGCGGGCATGGCGGTCTCCTCGGCGTCAGCCGTGATCGGGCCCGGTCATGCTACAGTACGGCCCCGCGTTCACGAAGCCCAAGACAACCGCCACATCTACCAAACGCCCTACCGCCGGCGGCGCACCAGCACCAGCCCGCCCATGCCCAGCACCGCCAGCGTCCCCGGCTCGGGCACCTGCATCGGTGTCAACTCGACCAGCGTAAACCCGTCGATCGCCGAGTTGACCTCCATCGTCGCCGTATTCCCGAACGCCGCCCGCGCCTCCCAGCCGATCGCGTTGGACTCCTCGAAGTCGTAGCTGGTGAAGGTCGTGACGCTCAGCGTGTACTCGATCGTAAACGGGACATCGGGGACGATCGCGACCCAGCCGCCGGGGGCGTCGCCCTCGATGCTCGTGAAGAACGACAGGTCGCCGTACACAAAGTCCTGCGTCAGCCCTGTAGTCCAAAACGACGCCCAGCCATCGGACGCGTCCACAGGCTCGGTCGTGCCCGGCAGCGCCTGGCTCCCCAGCACCGCCGACTCAAACAGCGTCCCCGGGAAAAACACCTGCCCGTCGATCTCCTGGTACACCGCCATCTCCAGCGTCACCGCCGCGTACAGCACGCCCGTGCCCGGCTGCACCAGCGCCTCGCTCACCATCCGCTCGAGCTCCAGCGACCCTTCCGCAAACACCAGGATCTCCGCCGCCGCCAGGGTGCCGCTGCCCGGGCTCCCGGTGAGCATGAACTGCCGCACGTTCGACGCCACCGCGTCCACCCGCGTCCGCCGGACCCAGTCCGACTCGTCCAGCAGCCCGATGTTCAATGACGACCGCGCCTCCACGCCCAGGCCCGTCGAGATGCCCGCGTGCGCGTTGCCGTAGGTCATCTCCAGGCCGCTGATGCTCACCATGTCCGACGAGTCCAGCATCTCCCCCAGCCCCAGCGGGTTGCCCGGCGTCGCCAGCCGCATGTCCGTCGGCCCCGTCGTCGTGACCGTCAGGTCATCAAAATCCGTGACCCGCGAGTTCACCTGCGTGTACAGCCCCGGCTCGGGCAGCGTCTGCCCAACCGCCCACGGCCCCGCCACACCACACACCACCCCCGCCGCCAGACCACACATCATCCGCATCATGGATCCCCTCACTGAGATGAACCGGCCAGACACACCGGCCGCGCCAGCGCCCTGCACACCGGGGAATCATGCCCGATCCTCCCGGCCCGGTCAATCCATTTTGCGCGTCGGGCACCGCCCGCCACGCAACCGGCACCCGGGCCTGGCAAGCTGGGCAAACCGTCCGACACCCCGCCATCCCGCCGGCCCTACGCCGCCCGCTTCGCGACGCGCGGCGCGAGGTCAAAACCCACCCGCGTGCTCACCGGCGCGCTCGCCGGGCCGGGCTGGCCCGTCGGGCTCTGCCACCACGCCACGTACCATACCTGTGTGCCCGGCGACAACCCCTCGGGCAGCGGGACCGACAGCCGGGTCTTCGTCGTGCCGAACCCGAACGTCCAGTCCTTCACCTCGCGCGGCGGCGCATCGCCCACGTGAACCATCACGATCGCCCCCGCCACGCCGCGCGGCTTCGCCCTGCCCAGCCGGTCGCGGTCCTCCAGCCGCAGCACGACATCGCTCCCGATCGTCGGCGTCAGCCGCAGCCGCGGCGACGACACCGGGGCCGGCAGCGCACGGCGGTTGCGCGACGGCGGCTTCAGCCCCAGCCGCGCCAGACGCCCGGCATCCATCCCCGGCGTCCCGCGCACCCGCCACGCCAACTGGCGCGTCCGCTCCTTCAACGCCTTGAGCGCCGAGTCCTTCGCCTGCACCTGCGCGGGCGATCGCGTCGACGGGTCCTGCGACCGGCGGTACGCCAGCGCGTAGGCCTCCTGCAGCACCGCGTAATTGTCGGCGTCCTCGGCCGAGAGCCCGTAGGCCGTGGGGTCGTCACCGATCGCCTGCGAGAACGACCGGGTCCAGTCCACCATGTCCGCAGCGCGTCGGGGCAAGAAGTCTGGCATCTGTGTTGTCCTTCCCAGAAAAAGAAGCCCGGGGCAGACACGCCGGTCTGCCTTCCCTTGATGCGGCCGTAGTCGGCCGACGGGCCCCCGCACAACCGGATCGACCCGCACCACCCCTCCCCTCCTCCCATCGGCCAAAGAACCGCGTACTTTTAGCGCGCCGCCGCCCGAACCCGCCCCAAAACCCAAGCCGATAACGCCCGACCCCCGCGTATCAACCCCGCAACCGCCCGGCAACGCCGCGGAAACATCCCACCGCGCCGAAAAAACACCTGTTCCCGCCGCGCCGCACCAGGAACCCGCCCCCGGTCCCCAAAGCGGAAACTCGAAACATCGGGAACCAACCCCTCGTCCCCCATGCGCCGGGGGCAAACATCGGGAACCGCCCGCCCGTCCCCGATGCGATGACCCCAAACATCGGGAACCCATCCCCGGTCCCCGATGCGCCGCGCTGCCTCTTCGGGAACAGAGCGCCCGCCCCCAATCTCCCGGAGCGCACCTTCGGGAACACAACCCGCGTCCCGGATGTGTCCGGCGCAAAACACACGCCCCCGCCCCCGTACCAACCCGCTGCGAGAGCCGCTCAAACGATCCACCGCCGAACACGCCGAGTTCGCCGAGCGAAACCGACGCCGCGAAACCTCTAACGCGCCTCCCAAGCCCGCCCACTCACGCAGACCCCCTAACACGCAAGCTGTGGAGCAACGCGGCAGGGCTCTAACCCAAGCGATGGCAAAAGATTGCATCAATAGCAGGCCATCCCAGCAATCCTTGGCAGCGATTGGTTTCATGATAGACAGTCGGATCACCGCTCTATCACGAGCCAAGCAACAAACCGCCGGATACTCAATAACCGTGCTAACACGCTTATCACCTCTTGGTTAGGCGCGACGATGCGGTTATGCTGCATCCCAGCGATTCCCCGGCTTCCGGCCGCAACGCGTTGGATAGACAGACTCGTGGTCTGTCTAACCCCTCAAATCCGAGGATAGACTGATCCGCCCAATCAACTGTTAGGCGACAACATGATCAGATGGACTGTCGCAATTTTGATCATCTGCAGTCTCGCCAGCACTTTTGGCCTCATCTGGGCAACGATGCTTGAATCTGCCGGTGGTCTTTCGCAGCGATTGATCGCTCCGAATCTCACGGTATCCGTTGCTACTCTAGGCGGCTTCGCTACCCTCAACGCTCTCACAACCGTCGGGCTTTTCGTTGTGTTTCGGAGGCTTCCTAGTTCGCCCACGGAAGTCGCCTAACCACCGGCTGCAGTTGACCGGCTGCGCCCGCGATATGATGTGATTGTCGGTTTGGAGCCTGCTCTCCGCGGGCGGCCGGCAACTGAGCCGAATTACGTTAGGTCGCAATGGCAACTGTCCATGTGTTCTCAAGTCGCGGACGCTTTGGAAGCGACCATGAGCTTCGTCAGTACATCGAGCCGACCTACACGGAGGACGGCGATGAGGTGGCGTCAGACTTCATGCGTGAAGTGGACTTCGAAGAATACGAGCCGATGGCAATTGAAGCGATTTACGGCAATGCCGCACCGTTGGTCGAGCTTTTGCAAGGGACATCTTATGGTGAGCAATGGCTTTCCCAGTTGGTCACAAATCACGATGCGGACTCAGCCATATGTGTCTTCTCCCCGAATGTAATCCGTGTACCCGACTCTGCTTCGATGAAATACCACGGAGCATTTGAATACCAGCAGGCGACCTAACCAATTGCTGCAGTTGACCGGCTGCGCCCGCGATCGATAATGTTGTTGTTGGTTTGGAGCCTGCTCTCCGCGGGCGGCCGGCAACTGAGCCTTTTACGTTAGGCCGCGAGGATTGCCTCATGCCTGGATATTACGATGTGTACGCTCTCGCAACCACCCGAACCACGGACGTAGCCGAACGGTTTCTTGCTCACTTCGCGCCAGAACGCGAAGAATCGGCCGACGATTACACTATCCCGCAGTTTGGTGATTCACCCTCACACGTTTTCGATCGCGCGAACGAAGTAATAGCATATTGCGTTTCCCATGTTACCGAGCCGCAGTCGATCTATTGGCGATGTCTGCGCGACTCCGATCCCGCGCACGCGATGGTGTTTTTTACCACTGATGGCGCATTGCTTCTTGGTTTGGCTGTTGTCACCGATGAGGATCAATGGCTAAAGGATTTACAAGCGTTCGCGGGGTCCAATGTTGGATGCGTCCTGTTTGAAGAAGCGCCGCCGGACAGTGCCGAGGAGTTTCGGCGCCTCGTATCCAGAGCGGCCTAACCAGCGGCTGCAGTTGACCGGCTGCACTCGCGATATGATGTGGATGTCGGTTGGCCGCCCCCTCCCGCGGGCGGCCGGCAATGAGCCTTTTACGTTATGCCTCCAGATCAGCCCCATGAGCTTCGGTGCCCTGAGTGCGATTCGGCTGATTATGAAGCTGCTGTCCAGTACGGCAGTTACATACTCAGATGCACGAGTTGCAAATCATGTATCGTCGCAACGTCCTGGTGCGCGATAGGCCCTGAATGGAACCACACGCTGTGTGTGTACAGAGATGGTGAAGAGAATGGAGTGCCTATTCTCGAAGGGGAAGGGTCTATCATTTGGGAGCAAGTAGCAAAGCTGGCGGCAGACGGGACAACACTTGTCTTACGAAGTAGCGAGGCATAACCACCGGCTGCAATTGACCGGCGACGCCCGCGAGTAGAATGATGTTGTCGGTTGGTAGCCCTCTTCCACGGGCGGCCGGCAACTGAGCCTTTTACGTTATCCGCCAAGCATGTACGGTGTCACCAAAGATATTGACCTCTCTGCCTTTCCTGGAGCTACTCTTATCCAGATCGGCGTCGGCCAACATCAATTGCAATTCCACTTTGACCCTTCAGCGACGCTTTCCGTCGAGAGCCATTGGTCACTTGTAGATACACACGGCCACGTGGTTGATCGGCAATGCGAGCATGCGGATCGTGATTGCTATCGGCTTCACCTACTTCTTGGAACAGACGTGATCGCTGCCAAGCCGCATCCTCCCGACTCGATCAGTCTACACTTTTCCAATGGCTATTCATTGCGTGTCTACGACGATAGCCCCGAATACGAATCCTTCCAAATCGAGCCTGGAAACATCATCGTTTAGGCGGATAACCAGCGGCTGCAATTGACCGGCGACGCCCGCGAGTAGAATGATGTTGTCGGTTGGTAGCCCTCTTCCACGGGCGGCCGGCAACTGAGCCTTATTACGTTAGCCCAATGCATCAGCCAGACTCAGATCATGGATCAGGCTTCTGCCCTGTGTGCCAACACATTGTTTCAGACGACGGCTTCTGTGTGGGTATGTGGGATGGCGTGACCAAGGATGGGAAAAGGACTGGCGGGGGCATTCATGAGACGCGATGCCGAGAGTGCGGAAGCGATCTCGTTGCTCACTCTGATCTAATAAATGCGCCCGGCGAATTGCTGCTCAGGTGGGACTTAAAGAAGGACTAACCATCGGCTGCAGTTGACCGGCTGCGCCCGCGATATGATGTGGTTGTCGGTTTGGAGCCCGCTCTCCGCGGGCGGCCGGCAACTGAGCCTTTTACGTTAGGCGATAGTCGTATCTGGAACATCATGACTGTCATCACGATTGCAGCGATCACCGGGGCAGGCGTGGTGACAGGGCTCTTGTTCGCGTTCGCGAACTTTGTGATGCAGGCTCTGGCGACCCTTCCCAGAGAACAAGGCATGCTGGCGATGCGGCAGATCAATGAGAAGATCATCAATCCGGTTTTCCTCTTGTTGTTTCTCGGCACACCGATCCTCTGCGTCCTTGTCGCGGTCAACGCTTCCCTCGTGCTGGGATCACCCGGCAGTGTTCTTCTGCTCGTGGGGTCGCTCTCGTATCTAGCCGGGCCGTTTGGGGTCACTATGCTGTGTAACGTGCCCCTGAACAACCGGCTGGCGGCCGCGGATATCGGTGAGGCCGATCGGGTCTGGCCGGACTACCAGGTCCGGTGGCAGCGGTGGAACCACGTGCGAACCTGCGTCGGGGTCGCGTCCATCGTTCTGCTGGCTGCCGGCTTGGCGAGCGTACACCCCTGAACACACAGGTAAGGTGAGGACGCACGACCAAGTGATGGACGCGGGACCGCCGCCACCGCGTGACCTAGAAGGATGATCGTTCGCGGCGGCCCGATCATCGCACTCGTTGCATTGCCAGGAGCGCCTTGTGAAGAAGACACTGTTTCTCTCCATGTCAGCCGATGGGTTCATCGCGAACACCGACGGGATCCCCCTTTTCCCGCAACACGCGTGGGAAGACTGGTGCGCCCTGGTGAATAAGGTCGGCAATGTCATCGCGGGCCGTAGCACCGTCGAGCAGTTGAAGGACGATGAGATGTCATCGCTCCTAGCCCCCGAGCATAAGATCGTGCTTTCTTCGCAGGACAACGGTTTGTCCGAATCGGGGTGGCAGATCGCCGGATCGCCCGCCGACGCTTTGGAGATGCTCAGGCGGGCGGGTGTTCCCGAAGCCATCATCGGAGGAGGCCGCGCGGTCTACCACTCCTTCATGCGCGCTCGGCTGGTTGACACGATCACGATTGACCTTCAGCCCGTCGTGTTCGGCGGCGGCGTCCCTGTCTTCGGAGAGGTACTGGACCCCACTCAGCTCAAGCTCTTGGACACCCGCCCGCTGAATGGCGACGCGATCCGCCTGAGATATCAAGTCCTGCATGAAGTCGCCTGACCCCTAGCGGCAGTTGGCCGGTACAACCCGTCAGTAGGATGTTATGGCCGGTTGAACGGCTGTTCATGCGGAGGACGTCACTAGACCTCCCTCTCCGCGTCCGCGCGTTTGACCTGTTTGTGGGCTTCTTCGGGGAGGCCTTGTTTCCAGTAGCTGGAGATGTAGAGGTCTTGGCTCGTCAGCCGGCACTCGCGCTTGAAGTGGTGGCGGAGTTGTTTCATCAGGTCGAACTCGGCGGCGGCCCAGACGTACGTTCGGCCGTCGGGCCAGGGCACGTCGCGGGCGGCCTTCAATAGCGCGGGTTCCCCGCTAGCGTCGGGCGAGGGGGTGATCCACCGGGCGTCTAAGTGTTCGCGGTCGGGCAGGCCCGGGAGGGGGTCGGGGGACTCGATGAGGACGGTGCCGCGGGCGGGCGGGGGGAGGCGTTCGAGGTTGGCGCAGATGGCGGGGTAGGCGGCGAGGTCGCCCAGGAAGAGGAACCATTCGGCGGCGGGGTCGGCGAAGGTGGCGTTGCCCGGGCCGGTGAGGGCGATGGTGTCGCCGGGCGCGGCGGCGCGGGCCCAGGCCGCGCCGGGGCCGTCGGCGTGGGCGTTTTCACCTGCGGTGTGGAGGACGATGTCGAGGTCGAGTTCGTTGTCATCCGGCCGGTGGTAGCGGACGGTGTAGGTGCGGACGAAGTGTTCGCCGCCGGAGGCCGTGCCGGCGTCGGGGGCTGATCCGTTCGCCGCCCCATCCGCTTCCGGGGGCGGGTGCGGGGGTTTGGGGATGAGGAGTTTGATGTAGCTGCCGTGGCTGTCGGCTGGGAACCCGGCGAGTTCCGGCCCGCCGAGGGTGATCCGGCGGAAGTGCGGCCCGAGGTCGGCAACGCGGCGGACGGTGACGGTGCGCGGGACGCGTTTGGGCTTGGGGTCGGGCATGGGGAAGCGTCGGTTGCGGGGGTACAAAAGCAACCGCCGCATCCTAGCGTCGTCGGCGGTGCCGAGTGTGTTGAACAATCGCGGTGGGTATCGCTCGCGGACTCGCTCCACCCACCCTACGGGATGGCGGGCTTCGCGTGTTCCAGCGTCATCACGCCGAACGCGGTGCCGTAGGCCTTGTAGTAGCCGTAGAGGGGGAAGTCGAACCAGGAGCCGTCATCCTCGGCGAGTTCGGCGATGGTCGTGGCGAGCCAGTCGGCGTGGTCGGTGCGTAGGGGCTCGGGCAGCTCGTTGATGACGCGGGCGGCGTAGTAGTGGCCGAACATAAAGTAGTAGCCGGCGGTGGCGTACCAGCCCTCGTGGGGCATGGGCCGGCCCTTGCCGATGAGGATGTAGTGGTGCCAGGTGCGGAGGTCGGCGACGCCCTGGTTGAGGTCGTCGAGGGTGAGGTCGCGGCCCCAGAGGTAGAGGGCGAGGTTGCAGACCTGGGACCGGCCGATGGAGCCCTGGATCTTGTTGGGGCTGCCGTGGGGGTAGAGCCGGTGGGCCAGTCCGTAGGCGTAGGCGCCCTGGGGGAAGCGGAGGTCGGCAAGGGCGTTGAGCGCATCGTGGATGGCGTCGTCGTCAACGTCGAAGCCGGCCTGCTCCGCGTCGTAGAAGGCGACGAGGCAGGCGGCGGTGTTGAAGCTGGTGGACTGCGCGCCGGTGGGTCGGAGCTGGGAGTGGCCGAAGTCGTAGTAGGACCAGCCGCCCTCGGCGGCCTGCCGGTCCAGGAGCATCTGGATCTCGCGTTCGAGGACGGGGGCGATGTCGTCGCGCCGGTCGGCGAGGCGTTCGTCGGGGTAGAGCAGCGCGAGGGCCTGGACCATGTAGGTGTGGGCCCAGGTGTCGTAGAAGACCGAGCCGGTGGCCCGACCGACGGGCTGGGCGGTGAGGAGCAGGTCGAGGCCTTTGTTGAGCGCGTCCCACGCGGCGGGGTCGGTGCGGGAGGGCTCGATGAGCGCCATGGTGCCCAGCGCCGCGCAGGCGAGGCCAAAGCCGTCGTGCGACGCCTGGCTGCCGAGCATGACCTCCATGGGCCGGGACGACTCGAACGTGCCCCACGATCCGTCGGGGTTCTGGTTCTCGATGAGCCAGTCGACGCCGGCGCGGTGGGCCTGCTTGGGCGAGGTGCCGCAGGCGGTGAGGCAGAGCGCGAGGGCGGCGAGGAGGAGCGGAAGGATGTTGCGCGGGCGATGGTTCATTATGGTGTTTTGGCAGGATGACAGGATTTGCAGGATGGCCAGGATCAAGCCGTTGCATTGAATCTCGTTGATCCTGCGGATCCCGTCATCCTGTCAAATGGACGGGGTATGCTGGCCGTTGGGGTCGCGATCACTCGGCCGGGACGCGGACGGTGTCGCCGGCGTCGAGCCCCTGGATGATCTGGACGCGGTCGGCGTTGGTCGCGCCGGTGACGACCGCGCGGCGGGTAAAGGCCTCGCCGTCACGGACCATGACGAAGCTGCCATCGGCGTCGCGCGCGACGGCGTCGGCGGGCACGGTCACGGCGTTGGGGACCTCGCGGGTGACGGTGATGTCGGCGAGCATGCCGGGGCGGATGACGCTGGCAACCTCGTCGACGTCGAGCAGGACGCTGTAGGACGTGTTGTCGCCCGAGCCCTGGCCGACCCAGGCGATCGTGCGGACGGTGCCGGTCGTCTCGATCTCGCCGAACGGTCGCCAGCGGATGGCGACGGTGCCGCCCTCGCGGACGACGCGGAGGTCGTCGGCATTGATGGACATCTGCATCGTGCCGGCGTCCTGCGACTGGAGCTGCGCAAGGACCTGGCGGGCGGAGACGCTGTCGCCTGCGCGGACGCTCAGGGCCGTCATGACGCCGGCGTGCCCGGCCTTGATCTCCAGCGATTCGGCGTCGGCCTGCAGCTCGGCGAGGTGCTCGGCGGCCTGCTCCGCGGCGCGTTCGGCCGACTCGACCTCCTGCTCCTGCCGGATCATCGCGACGGCGGCGCGGGCGACGGCGTGGGCGTTCTGCACGTCCAGCCAGCGCATACGGTTCTCGATGTCACGCTCCCGCCGGGGCAGGGTCGTCTCCATCGCCGTGCGGTGGGCCCGGCGGTTGATCTCCAGTTGCAGCAGCGACTGCTCGAGGCTGCGCCGAGCGCGTTCGAGCACGACGTCCTGTGTCCGCGACGCGAGGCGGGCCCCTTCGTAGAGCTGCTCGAGCTGGCGCAGCTCTTCCTGCTCGTCCGCGACGCGCGCCTCGAACCGGGCCATGCCCATCTCGGTGGACAGGTACGAATCATCTTTTTCGAACGCGTTCCAGCGCTCGAAGTCTTCCAGCGCGTCGGCCATGGAGAGCGCGCGCTTCTCTTCGTTGATCTCGTGCTCGACGCGGGCCATGCGCAGCTCGTCCTGCGCCCACGCGAGGCGCTGCTGAGCACGGTCGGCGGCACGCTGCGCCTCTTCGAGTTGTTCGGCCATGTCCTCGGCCTCGAGGCGGAGGATGGCTTCGCCCGGCGAAACCCGCCCGTGGTCCTTGAAGACCTCCGCGACGACCAGGCGGCCCGAGTAGGCGTCGGGCTCGAACCGCACCTCGCCCAGTGGATCGGCGGTGTAGCGGGCGGTCCCGCGGACCTCGGCGGTGAAGCCGGTCTGCTCGGCCTGGACCAGTTCGAATGCTTCCTCGGCCGGCGCATCGTCCTGGGCGAGCGCAGGGGTCGTGGCCGCGAGGATGGTCAGGGCCAGCAAACGGGGCATCAGTGTCTTCATCGCGGTGCTCCAGGTGGGGGCGTGGTCAGGGGTATTGCACCCTATCAGAGTACAACGCCGGGGCGGCGGGTGCGGTTCGTGGTCCCGGAGCGGTTTACCGGGCGTGCCAAGCCGGCAGCAGCGGCCGGCGGGCATCTATCGGGCTCAGACCATCGTCTCGGTTCACGCCTGTCGAAAGCCGCCATTCATCGCGACCTGCGACTGATCCATACGGCGTGACGGCCCGATGTTCGGGGTATGACGGAGGCCCAACCGCAGAAGTTGTCGGGGGTCCGCGCGATGTGGCTGATCGCCGCGTGGGCGGTGTGCTGCCTCACGGGCTTCGGCGTGCTGGCGCATTACGGGAACACACCCGGCGAGGCCGGTGCGGCGCAGCCCGATCTGTCTACGCTTGAGCAACTCGCGCTGGACGAGACCCGGCCGACGGTCGTGATGTTCGTCCACCCCCACTGCCCCTGCACCGCCGCCTCGCTGGAGTCGCTCGCTCGGCTGCAACGCCGGTTTCCAGACCGGCTCGCGCTCCGGGTCGTGTTCTGTGTCCCCACGGGGATGGAGGCCGACTGGCACGAGGCCAAGCTCTGGCACCACGCGGGCCGGCTGCCGAGTTGTCAACGGATCGTGGACACGGGTGGCGGGCTATGCCGGTCGGCGGGCGCCGCGACTTCCGGCACGGTCGGGGTGTACGACCCCAACGGCCGGCTGCGTTTCTGGGGCGGCATCACGCCCAGCCGGGGACATGCCGGCGACAGCCCGGGCGCTGACGCGATCGCGCGCTATCTGAGCCAACAACCCTACGACGAACGTTCCGATGTGTACGGCTGCCCACTAATGGGCTGTGCCGACGAGACGTGCCATGCACCCGACCCCCACCACCGGTAGCCCCTCCATGCCAGACACGAACGCCGCGGTTGAAGCCCGCTTCAAGCAAGACTTCTACGAAAACGCCTGCCGCGCAGACAAGCTGTTCGCGGTGCTGATGGTGCTGCAGTTGATCGCCGGGGTCATCGGCGCGATAGCGCTGACCCCCCGGACCTGGGCCGGGGGCGAGAGCTGGGTCCACCTGCACGTCTGGGCGAGTGTCGGGATCGGGATGGCGATCGCGGCGGGCCCGCTGTTCATGATCTGGGCCCGGCCCGGCCAGCCCGCGACCCGCTACACCATCGCCGTCGCGCAGATGCTGTTCTCGATCCTCCTGATCCATATCTCCGGCGGGCGCATCGAGGCACACTTCCACATCTTCGGGTCGTTGGCGTTCCTGGCGTTCTACCGGGACTGGCGCGTGTTTATCCCGGCGACGGCGGTCATCGCGGTCGACCACCTGGTGCGTGGCATCTTCTGGCCCGAGTCGGTCTTCGGCGTCCTCGCGGCCAGCCCCTGGCGCGCGGCGGAACACGCGGGGTGGGTCCTGTTCGAGGACTTCTTCCTGGTCTGGAGCTGCGTCCAGTCCTGCAAAGAGATGCGTCTGATCGCCCAGACCCAGGTCAACCTCGAAGAAACCAACCAGGCGATCGAAGTCAAGGTCCAGCAACGCACCGAAGAGCTCCACGCCTCCAACGATGCGCTGCGCGCAAGCGACGAACGCTACCGGCTGGTGGTGGAGGGCACGCGCGAAGCGGTCTGGGACTGGGACCTGACGACCAACAAGGTCTACTACGCGCCGAACTGGCGGCCGCTGCTCGGGCTCGCACCCGACACGGAGATGGGCAACACGCCCGCGGCGTGGTTCGGCCGCATCACCAGCAGCAACCTGCAGTCCTTCCAGGGCAAGCTCGACCGGTATCTCAAGGGGGAAACGACCGAGTTCGATATCGAGGTGGAGATGCTGCACGAAGACGGGGAGACACGGTGGATGCTCTGCCGCGCCGCCGCCAGCCGGGACGGGCAGGGCCGGGCGGTCCGCCTGACCGGCTCGCTGACGGACATCAGTGAGCTGAAGAACGCACAGAACAAGCTCCGCCGCATGGCCGAGTTCGACCAGCTGACCGACCTGCCCAACCGCGACTACCTGCACCAGCGGCTGAGGTCGGCGCTGGCCGAGCCGACCGAGGGCATGACCTCGGCGGTGGCGTTCTTTGACTTCGACCGCTTCAAGGTCATCAACGACAGCCTCGGGCACAACGCGGGCGACGCGCTGCTCAAGAGCATCGCCGAACGCTTCCGGACGCACCTGCGTCCCCGCGACACGGTCGCGCGGTTCGGGGGCGACGAGTTCGTTGTGCTGCTGCGCGACGTCACCGGCGAGGCGCAGGTGCGCGAGATCTGCGCCCGTCTCATCCAGCTCTTTGCCGAGCCGCACCAGATCGACGGGCACGAGATCGTCTCCACCGCGAGCATCGGCGTCGTCGTGAATGACAGCCGCTACCAGGACCCCGACGAGATGATCCGCGACGCCGACGCGGCGATGTACCGCGCCAAGTCCAACGGCCGGGACAGCTACAAGATGTTCGACACGGTGATGCACGATGAGGCCATGGCCCGACTGAACATGGAACACGAGTTCCGACGCGCGATCGAGCTCCAACAGATCGAGGTGCACTACCAGCCGATCGTGACCACCGCCGAGGGAGAGATCGTCGGGTTCGAGGCCCTCGCGCGCTGGGTCCACCCCGAACGCGGCGTCATCAACCCCGACCAGTTCATCCCCCTGGCCGAAGAGACCGGCCTGATCGTGGAGCTCGGGGAGTGGGTCTTCAAGCAGGCCTGCAACCAGCTTCGGGGCTGGCTCGCGGCACTCCCTTCCAGCCGGGAGATGTCGGTCGCTATCAATGTCTCCCGGCGGCAGCTGATCCACCCCCAAATGATCGAGAACTTCCGCCGCGTCCTCCACGAGACCGGCGTCCCGCCCGAGCGTGTCTGCCTGGAGATCACCGAGTCGGCCATCATGGACGAACGCGACGATGCGGAACAGGTCATCCGGAAGCTCAAACAGCTCGGGGTCAAGCTCGCGCTGGACGACTTCGGCACGGGCCAGTCCTCGCTGAGCTGCCTGCACCGCTTCCCGATCGACGTGCTGAAGATCGACCGCAGCTTCGTCCGCAACCTCGGCGAGAGCGTGGCGTTCAGCGCCGTGCTCAGCTCCATCATCTCGCTGGGCCACAACCTCAATATGCGGATCGTCGGCGAAGGGATCGAGTCGCCCGAGCAGCTCGCGCAGCTCCAGGCCCTCGAGTGCGAACACGCGCAGGGGTACTACTTCGCCCCGCCGCTGCGCCCCAACGACGCAACGAAGCTTCTGGGAAGCAAACCTGCCTGGACCCGGGCGGCGTAGATCCGACTCTGTGTGAGGCGACGTCGCGAGCGCTCAGCACGCGGCCGCGTGCACCATCTCGGGCACCGCGGCGCGGAGGGCGTGGACGATCGCGTCCGGTGTCGCGTCGCGCCAGGTCCGACGCGGGTCGCCGGACTTGTTGCGCAGCCGGTCGAACGTGGCGAGTGTCTGCTCGACCTCGGACGCGGTCGGCGGGTCGGTCTTCCAGACCCGGATCGACGCGTGCGGGGTGGGCGACATGTCCTCGCTGTGGTAGGCGAGTTCCTCGAACAGCTTCTCGCCGGGCCGCTTGCCCGTCAGCTTGATCTCTACGTCGACGTTGGGCTCGAAGCCCTGCAGGCGCACGAACCGCTTGGCCAGGTCGAGGATGCGGATCGGCTCGCCCATGTCGAGCAGGAACACCTCGCCGCCGGACGACTGCGCCCCGGCCTGGAGCACCAGCCCCGCGGCCTCGGGGATCGTCATGAAGTAGCGGGTCATGTCCGGGTGGGTGACGGTGATCGGCCCGCCGTGCTCGAGCTGCCGGGTCCAGATCGGCACGACGCTGCACGCCGAGCCGAGCACGTTCCCGAAGCGGACCATCGCGTATACGGTGTCGCTCTTGGTGCTCAGGTGCTGGATGTAGCGCTCGGCCAGCCGCTTGGTCGCGCCCATCACCGACGAGGGGTTCACGGCCTTGTCGGTGGAGATCATCACGAACCGCTCGGCCCCGGCGGCGTGGGCGGCATCCGCGATCGCGCGCGTCCCGTAGAAGTTGTTCTCCACCGCCTGGGCGGGGTGCGTCTCCATCATGGGCACGTGCTTGTGCGCCGCGGCGTGGAAGATCGCGTGGGGCGCATGCCGGGCGACGATGTCGAACGTGCGGTCGCGCTGCGTCACGTCGTGCAGCACCGCGGCGCAGTCGAGCCGGGGGTAGACCCGCGCGAGCTCGCGGTCGATCTCAAACAGCGCGTTCTCCCCACGCTCGACGAGGACGAGCTTGCCCGGCTCGAACCGCGCGACGATGCGGGCGAGCTCCGAGCCGATCGACCCGCCGGCCCCGGTGATCATGACGGTCTTGCCGGTGAGGCAGCCGCGCAGGGCACGCTCGTCCAGCGGCCGCGGCTGCCGGTCGATCAGGCGGGTCGGGTCGATGGGTGAACAGACGAACCCGCCGGTGCTGAGCCCGACCTTGGTCGGCAGGCCGCCGGTGATCCGGCTGGTGGTCCGCCCCGCGAGCTGGTCGCCGAGCGTTGGGAGGAAGCGCCACGTCAGCCCGGCCCGCTCCAGGGTCGCCGCGGCGCAGCCGATCGCGTCGGCCATGGCCAGCGGCAGACTCACCAGCACCTGATCAGGGCGACACTCGTCGACGAGGGCCTCAAGCTCGCTCAGCCGGCCCACCACCCCGCCGGGCAGACCCGGGGCCTGCTCCGCCTCCGCGAGGGCCGAGTCGGGCAGCACGCACCCCACCAGGTCCGGTAACGGGTCGGCGACCGCCAGCAGGTGGGCAAGCTGGGCCAGCGACCGGGCGGTGCCCACCAGCAGCGTCCGCGGCCGGTGACCGGCGTTCGGCGTCGCGGCGGGGGCATCCGGGGCGATCTGGAAGCGGTTGGCCATACCGCCGTTATCGGCATCCGGCGGGCCCGTGCTGCAGGCAGCGATCCGCGCGATTCTAACGGTCGGTCCGATTAAGCAGCCCTCCCTCACGGGCCGATACCCATAGCAGAGACGCATCACACACAGGAGGACGCCATGCCCAGCTACCCGATGCCCGAGTCCAACCAACGCACCGAGCCCCGGCTCAAGCTGCCGGCGATGTACACCCTCGTGCGGGCTAAGGTCGTCGGGTCGACCAAGTACACCTGGACCGGCCACCTCTACGACATCAGCGTCACCGGCATGCGCTTCGAGCTGGACATGCCCATCGAGACCGGCACGCAGATCGAGGTCCGCGGCATGCTCCCCGGCAAGGACCACACCTCGTTCCGCGCCACCGGAAGGGTCGTCCGCCTGCACTCGGATGAGGAAGACCTCGGCCCCGCCGTCATGGGCATGGTCTTCGACACGTTCCGCTCGCCGATGGACCACCAGCGGCTGCTCGCCTATATCCAGGCCCGCGGGGTGTACGATCAGGCCCAGACGGATGAGCGCCGCGCCGCGTAAGTCGTACCTCAACAAACTTGATCCAGTGGCCCGCCCCGTCATATCGGGGCGGGTTTTCCTTTAGTCCTGTATAGACGGTTTTGCCTTGGCGTCATTCTCCGTAGGCGTATGATGGATTGTCGCATTCGAATTTAACCCCGGAGCTACCTGTATGAACCCAACGAACGACTCAATCGGTCAACTCCAACGCGCTAACCGCTGGCTCCGCCGATGCTGTGTGGTCCTTGCGGGTGCCGTCATCCTCGGGGCCGGCATGGCGATGCAAGCCGGGCTCGATCGTGACGGCGACACCCGAAACATCGACTTGATCGAGGATTCACAGGCCGTTTCCGATCCCGACGGGTTTGCCGTCTTCGTCCGCCGCGATGGGAATGTCGTCATCGTCAAGGAGGACGGCACCATTATCCGCACCAACAACCAGCCGATGCTGATCGGCTTCTAGTTCTATGCCCGCCACATATTCCGCATAACGAAAGGCACACCATGTCGAACCTCGAAACCAACCTACGTCAGCAGAACCGCATGCTCAAGCTCGGCTACGCCGGGCTCGCCGTACTCGCCCTCACCGGCTTTGCGATCGCGCAGGGCGCGGGCGACGAGCCGCAGCCCAACGACCCGAACGACAACCACGTCGTCATCGACATCAACAAGGTCGGTGACGCCCAGCAGATGGTCGGCGTCGAAAACCCAAACGGCTTCGCCGTACTCATCGATGAGGAGGGCAAGATCAACGTTATCCACCGCGACGGGACCGTCATCGTCCCCAACCGCAAGGTGTTTTCGCATGTCTATCAGGAAGAGCAGCACCGCGGGCCCCGGCTGATCGACATCCCGTAAGGCATACAGATGCGCGATGCATTGACGCTGACGGCTGGTTGCTGAAGCCGCCAGCCCAGAGCGGGTTACGGGTTACCCGAAGTCGGCAGGTTGAAGAACGCATTAGCGTTCGCGTCGACCTGCTTGACGAACAGGTCGAGGTCCAGGCCCCGGCGTTCGGCGAGGAACCGGGCGACATCCGCCACGTACTTTGGCTCGTTGGGGCGGACCTTCCGGTGCGGCTCGGGCGTGAGGTATGGCGAATCGGTCTCGATCATCAACCGATCGATCGGCACGCGGTCGGACGCCTCGGCCAGGGCGCGGGCGCTGCCGAAGGTCACGATGCCGGTGAAGCTGACCCTGGCTCCGAGGTCGAGGATCGCGTCGAGTTCGTCCGCGCTGCCGGTGAAGCAGTGGAAGACAAAGCGCTCGCCCGGGACACCCACCTCGCGGATCATCGCGAGGGTCTCGTCCGTGGCTTCGCGGTTGTGGATGATGCCCGGGAGGTGTGCCGCCGGCGACTGCGGGTCCATCATCAGTTCCAGCTGCCAGGCGAACACACGGCGCTGCGCCTCCATCGGCGGTTCGGGGTAGTGGCGGTCCAGCCCCATCTCGCCCAGCGCCACACAGCGGGGGTCGGCGAGCTTCTCGTTGAGCGCGTCTTGCAGGCCGGCCCGGTCCACGAATGGCTCGGCATAGTGCGGGTGGACCCCGGCGGTGGCGAACACGCGCGGGTAACGACGTGCCAGCGCTAGCGCGCGTGCCGCGTCGGCCGGGGTCGTGCCGACCGAGATCATCCGGTCGACACCCACGGCGTCCGCATCCGCGAGGACCTGGTCGACGCACGCATGCAGCTTGTCAAAGGTCAGGTGGCAGTGGGTGTCGATCATGGGAGGCATCGTAGGTTTATCGCGGGCCTTCCGCCGCGTGTGATGCGGCGGCTAAATCAATACGCTTGTCTTGACGTTTTGGTTAGCCGCCTCGTCACACGCGGCGGGATACACCCCAACACATGGGATCAACCCTCACGCTTTAGCAAACCGACCTCTACCGAGACTGTTGTAGGCGGTTCGCATTGCCGGTCGGTGCAGGGCTGGTAGCCGAGTTGGAGCGTGACGCTGTCGGGCACCTCACCGGCCACCACTAGATCGACAGCGACCGATACCTCGCCCTCGTAGACCTCCAGCTTGCCCTCGGCAGAAGAGTACTCCCGATGTTCGCCGTCGGGCCAGCGGACGCGCAGCGTGATGTTGTCTGCACCAAAAACCGAGACCGTCGTCGCGCGTACCGCGCCGCCGGCCGGTGTCGCGGTACCGATGTGGTAGCCCTCGGCGATGGTGAGCCTCAGGGTCAGTCTGCCCGTGCCATCCCGCAGTTCGAGCGTTGCCGGCTCGGCCGCAAGCCGTACCAGACCGCTACCCTGGCCAGGCGCTGCCGTGATCGGCATGACACCCGGCGCGGCCTGCATCAACCGATGCAGCGCGTGGACCATGTGGATCATCGCCCCGCCGCGCTCACGCATCGGTGTGGCAAAGCTCATCAAGTCGCGGGCCGCGCGTTGAGCGTGCTCGCGTTTGCCGGTCAGCTCGTAAAGGTCCACCAGGTTGTGCACCATCTGGCTGTTGCCCGAGGGCACCGCGCCGTCGTAGGTCCCGCGTGTCCGCACAAACAGGTCCTGCTGGTCGGCGAGCGAGTCGTAGTAGCCGCCCTGCTCATGGGCGAACCGCTCGATGGCCATCTCCGTGTAGCGCTCGGCCAGGTCGAGATAAACCGTGCTGCTGCTGCGATAGCGGTGGAGCTGGATCAGGCCGTGGACGTAATGAGCGTAGTCTTCGAGGAAGCCGGGGATCTTGGCGTTACCGGCGCGATACGTCCGATACAGCCCGCCGCCCTGCCTGTCCGGCACGGCCATGTGCTCAGCGATCGCGTCGGCCGCGCGCGACGCGGCGTCAAGAAATCGGGGCTCACCGAGCGTCCCCCCCGCCGCCGCGAGCCCGGCGATCATCATCCCGTTCCATCCGGTCAGCACCTTGTCGTCCGTGCCCGGCTGCTTGCGTCGCGAGCGGGCCTGGTACAGGCCGGCATTGATCCGGTCGCGGGTCTCCCGCACCTGCTCGAGCGTGGCCCCCTGCTCCGCTATGAAACGGTCCAGCGTCTGCGGGAGGTAGAGCACATTCATGGGAGGCGCATCGGGCGCATGCGGGTCCTGAAAGTTCGGCCCCGCCTGGATGCCATAAAGCGCGACCGCAAACGCGGCATCCGGTTCGTCGGGAAGCGCAGCACGCACCTGCTCAGGCGTCCAGAGGTAGTTCAGCCCCTCCTGCGCATCAACCTCCGCATCCTGCGCCGACCAGAACATGCCTGTCGGGTCGGTCATCTCTCGCAGCACGTAATCGCCGATGCCCAGCGCGATCCAGCCGAACCAATCGTGGTGTTCGCTGTCGGGGTGGCTCGCGTATGCAGTGGCGTAGAGCTCGGCGAGCTGGCCGTTGTCGTAGAGCATCTTCTCGAAGTGCGGGACAAGCCACTGTGCATCGACGCTGTAGCGGTGGAACCCGCCGCCGACCTGGTCGTACATCCCGCCGCGGGCCATGCGGTCAAGAGTGTGCTCGATCTTCCGCCAGAGTGCCTCGCCGCCGCTGCCGCTGTCGCTGTCGCTGTCGCGCTGCAACGCCAGCAGGAACGCGGGGGTCGCGGGCTGGGGGAACTTGGGTGCCGCGCCTGGGCCACCGCCGAATCCGCCGTGCTCGGGGTCGTAGGTCTGCACGACCGCGTTCGCGATCCGCGGGATCAGCACCGGGTCGATCGGGCCTGGCGCGGCCGACTCGGACAGCGACTCCCCCACACCGTCCGCCAGACGCTCCGCCTGCTCCAGCACCTCGGTCCGCTGCGCATGCCACGCCCCGCTGAGCGCTTCAAGCACCTGCGGGAACCCCGGCATCCCCTGCATCGGCGCCGGCGGCAGGTACGTCGCGCACCAGAACGGCCGGAGCCCGGGGTCGTCCGCACCCGCGCCGCCGGGCGGCGTCAGGAACACGCTCATCGGCCAGCCGCCGCGGCGCGTCATGAGCTGCGTCGCCGTCATATAGAGGTCGTCGATGTCCGGCCGTTCCTCGCGGTCGACCTTGACGCACACGAACTGCTCGTTCATCTGCTGTGCGATCGTGGGGCTCTCGAAGACCTGCCGCTCCATCACATGGCACCAGTAGCACGTCGAGTAGCCGATGCTCAGGAAGATCGGCACCCCGCGCTGCCGGGCCTGCTCGAACGCTTCATCACCCCACGGGTACCAGTCCACCGGGTTATGTGCGTGCTGACGGAGGTACGGGCTGGTCTCGTCGATCAGGCGGTTGGTGTACCGCCATGCACCGTCAGCATCGACGAGTTCGGCATAATGCGGGTGGTGGGCGTGATTCTCGGTCATCCGCGTATTGTAGCGCGTCCGATGTAAAAGCCCCGCGGCTCGGTCGCAGCGGGGCTTGGTTCAGCGATGGATTGTGCCGTGATTACTCGTCGTCGAGCGGGCGGTACTTGAGGTTGCGGTAGAGCACGGTGCTGCCGGGGTCGTGGGCCTGGAGGGCGAACGTACCGGGGTTGTCAAGGTTGCGGTTGGCGTTGTTCCAGTCGTCGGGCTGGGTCCAGTCCTGGGCGAGTTCACCGTCGATCCAGATGCGGACGCGGTCGCCCTCGACCTTGATGTGGTAGTGGAACCAGGCATCGTCCTCGGCGGGCGACTCGGCGATGTCGGCGATGGCGTAGAGCGACGCGGTCTTGCGCGGGTCGCCGTAGCCGTTAGCGACCTGGCACTCGAAGCCGTAGTCCGGCCAGCTTGCGCGCTGGTATCGGGTGCGGATGTAGATGCCCGAGTTGCTGGGGCCGTCGCAATAGACATCGGCCTGGAACTCGAAGTCACCGATCTGGGCGTTGCCGTCTTCGCCATAGAACAGGTGGCCGCAGGGGCCGTTGGTGACGATGTTGCCGTCGGCGACGGAGACCGAGTCGGCGTTTTCCTCGCTCATCTTCCAGCCATCGAGGTCTTCGCCGTTGAACATGAGCACCCAGCCGGCCTCACGCTCGGCGTCGGTGAGGGTGTTGGGGGCGGGGTCTTCGCTGACCGGCGTTTCGGCCTGCAGGGACAGGGTCGCGCCGCCGACAAGCATCGCCGCCGCGGCCAGGGAGGGGAGCATCCAACGCATAAACTTCTCCATTCGGGAAAAGGGGATCGCGCGGCGGCCGAGTTGCCGTCCGCGCACAGCCCGGCATCTTGCCGGGCCGGCCTTCCTTTGGGTCCTTCTAACGGGCATCATACCCGACATGCCCGCGGCAAAGACGCCTCGGGCCCGACGGGATTACATCTCGACCGGGCTCAGCCAGGGCATCATCGCCCGCAGTTCCTTGCCGACCGACTCGACGCCGTGCTCGGCGTTGGCGGCCCGCTGCTGCTTGAACCACTTGAAGCCGTCCTCGTAGTCGTCGCGGAAGGCCTTGGCGAAGCCGCCGTCCTGGATGTGCTTGAGGGCGGCCTGCATCCGCTTCTTCGTGTCGCCGTCGATGATCTTCGGGCCGGTGTAGTAGTCACCGAACTCCGCGGTGTTGGAGATCGAGTAGCGCATATACTTGAGCCCGCCCTTGACGATGAGGTCGACGATGAGCTTCACCTCGTGGCAGGTCTCGAAGTAGGCCAGCTCAGCCGGGTAGCCCGCCTCGACGAGGGTGTCGAAGCCGTGCTTGATGAGCTCGCTGAGCCCGCCGCAGAGCACGACCTGCTCACCGAAGAGGTCGGTGACGCACTCCTCGGCGAAGGTGGTCTTAAGCGTGCCGCCCTTGCCGCCGCCGACGCCGATGGCGTAGGCCAGCGCGAGGTCCGCTGCGTCGCCGGTCGCGTCCTGCTCGATGGCCATGAGGCAAGGCACGCCGCCGCCGCGCTCAAACTCGCTGCGGACGGTGTGGCCCGGGCCCTTGGGCGCGACCATGATGACGTTGACGCCGGCCGGGGGCTCGATCGTCTTGAAATGGATGTTGAAGCCGTGGGTAAAGATCAGCGACATGCCGTCGCTGAGGTTGGGCGCGATCGACTCCGCGTAGACGGAGGGCTGCACCTCGTCGGGGAGCGTGATGACCACGGCGTCGGCCTGTTTCACGGCGTCGGCGACGGGCATCGGCGTGAAGCCGTGCTCGGCCGCGAGCTTGCCGTTGGCCGAATCAGCGCGGTTGGCGACGATCACGGTGACGCCCGAGTCGCGGAGGTTCTGGGCGTGGGCGTGGCCCTGGCTGCCGTAGCCGAGGACCGCGACGGTCTTCCCGGCCAGGGGCTGGAGGGAACCGTCCTTGTCGTAGAGCGTTTCGATCGCCATCGTAGAGTTCGCTTTCGTCTGTGGGCTGTGGAGCAAAGCCCGACAGGGTAGCCCGACGCCGTGAAAGCGTCAAAGCAGCCAGCAAACCCTAGGGTAAACACGCAGCGGGGCAGTCCCCCGTCGGGCCATGCCGGTCGGGTTACATCTCCATCCAGCCCATCAGGATGAGCACCGCCAGCCCGACCGCGAGGGCCAGCCGGTACCAGCCGAACGGCGCGAGCCCGTGCCGGGTGAGGAACCCGACAAACCACTTCACCGCCAACGCCGCCGAGACCGTCGCGGCGACAAAGCCGACGATCAGCGGCATCCAGCCGAACTCGGTGATGATCGTCCCGCCGCTCTTCGTGGCCGAGTAGCAGGTCGCGGCGCCGAGCGTGATGAGCCCGAGCAGGAAGCTGAACTCCGCCGCCGCCTTCGCCCGCAAGCCCAGCAGCAGCGCCGCGACGATCGTCATCATGCTCCGGCTCGTGCCCGGCCACATCGCCACGCACTGCCCGAACCCGATCAGCAGCGCGATCCGCCAATCCACATCCTCAATCTCTTTGGTCGACCGACCCTCCAGCAACGTCTGGTTCCACGCCACCGCCAGCATCAGCCAGGCCCCGACAAACAGCGCACCGATCACCGGCCAGGGCGCGAACAGTTCCGCCTCGATCCGGTCGGCCAGCAGCGGCCCCAGCAGCGCGGCGGGCAGGAACGCCACGACCAGGTTCATCGCTAACCGACGCCCTTCCGTGTCTTTGCCCATCAGCCCCCGGCACATCTGCATCACACGCGCCCGATACAGCCCGAGCACCGCGGCGATCGCCCCGGCCTGGATCACGATGTTGAAGCTGTCGACCGCCTCTTTCTTGCTCGCCGTCTCGCCCAGCCCCAACAGCCAGGACGCCAGCACCAGGTGCCCGGTCGAGCTCACCGGCAGGTACTCGGTCAGCCCCTCGACGATCCCCAGGATGAGTGCCTGCCACCATTCCATTGCGAGCCGGTCCTGTCCGAATAACAACCCGCCGGGCAACACCCGGCCCCTACCCTATCGGCCGGGCAAGCGGGGTGAGTGTAGGTCCGCCGGCCGGGCCGTTATCCTCTGACCGAGATGCCCGCCCACGCAACCTCCGCAACGTCGGCAAAACCCGAGGGCACGGATCGGCCCCGCCGACACTGGGGGATACGCTGCCCTTTGGCCGTGCTCCACTGGATGTGGCGTCACAAGGCCTGGACGCTTATCCTCGCGTTACTGATCGGTTTCTCCATCACCCCGATCGTGATCATCACCCGGACCTGGTTCATCGTCCACACCGATCAGCGCCCCACCGCGGCACCCGCCGGCTATGTCCTCGAAGAGCAGACCGAGGGCTTCACCTGCGGGGTCCACGCGGTCAGCACGGTCTACCGCGCCTACGGTCTGGACGCGGAGGCCGAGCGCGTCCGCTGGCGGCTCGGCGTCGACACCAAGGCCGTCTTCTGGATGGGCGACTCGACCGGCGCGCTGCACCCGGACCTGTGGATGGTATTGGCCCAGGACTTCTTCGAGGCCGACGCGATCGACTGCGCAGTGGACGACGCCTGGCAGCAACTGCTCGCGCACCTCGACACGGGCCACCCCGCGATCCTGCTGATCGTCCGCCGGGAAAACGGACACCTGCATTGGGTGACCGCGACCCGCCGCATCAACGACCCGGCCCAGCCCGATGGCGTGATCGAGGTCTACGACCCGCTGTTCGATTCGCCGTACCACGAGTCCGCCGACTTCATGCGGGACCACATCGCGACGTGCGTGCTCGTCCGACCGGCCACAAGCGGGCGGCAAGCCATGTCATCCATCTCCGCGCACCGCGCGGGGCTGGACGAACTCTGGACCGCGCGTGAGCGGATCAACACCCTGCAGCCCGACTGACGGCAGGACTCAGCCGCGACGCCGACGCACCAGGGCCGCGAGCCCAAGACCTGCAAACACCGCCGACCCCGGCTCGGGGACCAGGATCATCACAAAAGCGTGCGTCTCGCCGTTGATGACCCCCGTCCCGACGATCGACCCGTCTTCGCTGATGCCCAACGCCCCGGACGAGGTGTTCATCGACAGGTCCCAGCCCGAACCCGGATCGATCAGGTCCTGGAGCAGGTAGGTGTTCGCGCCGTCATAAAGGAACGGCAACGCGAAGGCGCTCGAGCCGATGCCGACGACCCAGCCGTCCGAGTTGACCCCGCGGGCCGACGCGCTGCTCGCGCCCGCCACGAGCGGGATCGCCTGGATCCCTCCGGCTTCCGTCCAGATGAAGGGGGTCGAGCCCACGCCGCCGTTGAGTGAACTCGGGCCGACCACATGCCCCGCGTTGCTCACATCAAAGGCTATCGCGCTGTTGTGACCCAACCCCGTGAGGGCCCCGACCGACACCATCGTGTCGTTCACGCTGTCGTAGACCAGGCCGACCGTGACCGCGGCATTGTTCGGATCGACGCCGGACCCGACCACCAGTCCGCTGTCGTTGATCCCGTAGGCGGTAGTCATGAACTCGCCGTTGGCGGTCGTGGTGGTGATGGCTGTGGCGGTCCCGCCGTCGTAGATCACCGCGAACTCGCCGACCCCGCCGCCGTTGGACCCGACCGCGACACCGCTGGCGTTCACCGCGTTGGCCCGGCCGACCGTCTGGCCGGCGACCAGGGGCAGTTGTGACACCACACCGTTGTTCCAGACTAACGGGACAGCGCCCGAGCCGAAGAATGTCGTCGCGCCCGTCCCGACGACCATGCCCGTGTCGTTCGCGTCATTGGCGGCACCGAAGGGGTGGGACCCGAGGTTGGGTAGCGGGTTCAGCCCGCCGCCGAGGGTCCAGGAGAAGCCCTGGTTCGAGACCCCCAGCGTCCGCCCGACCGCGACACCGCCCGAAGAGATGCCAAACCCCTGCGAGCCAGCATCACCCGGATCGATCACGCCGAGGTCAAAGATGTTGTACTGCGGGGCCGGCGTACCCGCCCCGGCGGGGCCCGAGCCCCAGAACACGCCCAGGCAGACCACGGCCGACAAGACACGGAATCGAGCCATACGTTTCTCCTCGAACAAGATGTGACGCAACACCCCTCCACCCAACACGAGCGGCGGGCCGCCATGCTAGAGCAAACCGGGGCCCGGGCCAACAACTATTCGCAGAAACACACCCGCGGCCGGCAAGAACAACAACGCCGGATGAAAACACCACCACTTGCCGGAAAGCGGCCGACCCGATAACATCCTATCATCCGGATAAACGGATATATCTGAGCCGCCCGACGGACCCCGCCATGCCCGACCCACGCCCCGGCCCGACCTTCCTCGAACTGCTTGAACAGCGTGTCGTCTTCCTCGACGGCGCGATGGGCACGTCCATCCACAAACTCGACCTCGACCTGGAAAAGGATTACCTCGGCAAGGAGAACTGCACCGAGGTGCTCGTGCTGACCCGGCCCGAGGCGATCCGGCAGATCCACGCCGACTACCTCGCCGCCGGGGCCGACGCGGTCGAGACCGACACGTTCGGCGCAATGCCGCACGTGCTCTGCGAGTTTGATCTGCAGGACCGCTGCCGTGAGATCAACGTGAAGGCCTGCCGGCTCGCGCGGGAGGCGTGCGACCAGTACGCCACGCCGGAGAACCCGCGCTACGTCGTCGGGTCGATGGGCCCGGGCACGAAACTGATCTCACTGGGGCAGGTCGATTGGGACACGCTGTATGCCTCCTACCACGAGCAAGCCAAGGGGCTGATCGAGGGCGGCGCGGACGTGATCCTGATGGAGACGTGCCAGGACCTGCTGATGATCAAGTGCGCGCTGAGCGCGGTGCTCGACGCGATGGAGGCCATGGGCGTCAAGCCAGCCGTGACCGCGGAGGAGAACGCGGCGGGCGGGCTGCCCATCATGGTGCAGGTGACGATTGAGAACACCGGCACGATGCTGACGGGCACGGAGATCGCGGCGGCGGCACACGCGCTGGCGGGATACCCCATCATGTCGATCGGGATGAACTGCGCGACCGGGCCCGAGGACATGGCCGAGCACATCAAGTTCCTCGCTCGCCACTGGCCTAAGCACATCTCAGTGCTGCCCAACGCCGGGCTGCCGACGCTCGTCGCCGGGGAGACGGTCTACCCGCTCCAGCCCGAGCCGTTCGCGCAGACCATGGTCAAGTTTGTCGACCGCTTCGGCCTGTCGATCGTCGGTGGCTGCTGCGGAACTACACCCCAGCACATCGCCGCGGTACGGAATCAAACCGGCGAACGCCTGGCCGAGAAACAACCGAAGAAACCGCTGGTCCCGTCGGTGACCTCCCTGTACGGCCTGGTCGAGTACCGGCAGGACCTGTCGCTCCTGAACATCGGCGAGCGGTGCAACTCGTCCGGCTCGCGGAAGTTCAAGCGGCTGCTCGAGGCCGAGGACTGGGACGAGATCGTCTCGCTCGGCCGGGAACAGATGCGCGAGGGCTCACACGTCCTGGACGTGAACGTCGACTACGCCGGGCGTGACAACCCGCGCGACATGGTCGAGGTTGTGTCGCGGCTGGTGCGACAGGTCAACGCGCCGCTGATGCTCGACTCGACCCAGCCCGCGACGATCGAGGCGGGCCTGCGCGCCGCGGGCGGCAAGTGCCTGATCAACTCGGCGAACCTGGAGGACGGCGAGGAGAAGTTCGCACAGATGTGCGCCCTGGCCCGCCGGTACCAGTCGGGGCTCGTGCTGGGCACGATCGACGAAGACCCCGAGGAAGCGATGGCGCGGACCGCCGACCGCAAGATCGCCATCGCCAAGCGGATGTACACGCTGGCGGTCGAGACCTACGGGCTGAACCCACAGGACCTAATGTTCGATCCGCTGGTGCTGCCGATCTCGACGGGGATGGACAAAGACCGACGGTCGGGTCTGGAGACGATCGAGGGCGTGCGGCGGATCGCGGCCGAGTTGCCCGACTGCCAGACCACGGTCGGGCTGAGCAACATCAGCTTCGGGCTCAAGCCCGCGGCGCGTCAGGTGCTCAACTCGGTGTTCCTGTTCGAGCTACAACAGGCCGGGCTGACCAGCGCCATCGTGCATGTCAGCAAGATCCTGCCCAAGGCGCGCATCCCCGAGGAGCAGTGGGACGCCGCGCTGGACCTGATCTACGACCGCCCCGCCGCCGAGCTGGTCACGCTGACCGACGGCACGCAGACGACCGACCCGCTACAGGTCTTTATCGACCTGTTCCCCGACGACGCGGCGGTGCAGTCGACCAAGGTCGACCTCGCCGAGCTGCCGCTGGAAGAGCGCCTGCAGAAGCACATCATCGACGGCGAGAAGAAGCACCTGGACACCACGCTTGACGAGGCCCTGCGGAAGTACAAGCCGCTGGAGATCGTCAACGATCACCTGCTCGCGGGCATGAAGGTCGTCGGCGAGCTGTTCGGAAGCGGGCAGATGCAGCTGCCGTTCGTGCTGCAATCGGCCGAGGTGATGAAGATGGCGGTCGCCCACCTCGAGCCGCACATGGAGAAGGTCGAGGGCCAGACCAAAGGCTCGATCGTCCTCGCGACGGTGCGCGGGGATGTCCACGACATCGGCAAGAACCTGGTCGACATCATCCTGACCAACAACGGCTACACGGTCTACAACCTCGGCATCAAGCAGCCGATCAACGCGATCCTCGACAAGTGGAAGGAGACGAAGGCCGACGCGATCGGCATGTCGGGGCTGCTGGTGAAGTCCGTCAACGTGATGGAGGAGAACCTCAACGAGATGAACACGCAGGGCACGCTGCCGCCGGTCCTGCTCGGCGGCGCGGCGCTCGCGAAGAACTACTGCGAGGGCCACCTCCGCGGCGTGTACGACGGAAGCGTGTTCCACGGCAAAGACGCCTTCGAGGGCCTGCGGCTGATGGACTACATCGCCACCGGCCGGGCCGACGAGCTCAACGCCGAGGTCGATGCCCGCAACATCGAACGCGAGGGCAAGCAGGCCAAGATCGACGCCCTGAAGGCCAAGTCCGGCAAACAGGCGGAGGGGGCTTCGGCCCCGGGCACGGCCACCGCGGTGATCACGCCGACGCGCGTCGAGCGCACCAGCGTGGTCACGCTCGACGTCGACATCCCCGCCCCGCCGTTCTGGGGCGACCGGGTCGTCGAAGACATCGACCTCGACGCGGTCTACGCCTACATCAACACCAACGCGCTGTTCAAGACGCAGTGGCAATTCGTCCGCGGCGACCGCGACACCAAGACCTACAACGACCAGCTCCGGTTCGAGGTCGAACCGATCTTTGACCGGCTCAAGCAGCAGCTCCGCGACGAGGGCGCCCTGCAGGCGAAGGTGACCTACGGCTACTTCCCCTGCAACAGCGACCCGGCCAGCCCCAACGACCTGATCGTCTACGACCCGGTCGATCACGACCGCGAGATCGAGCGGTTCTCCTTCCCGCGCCAGGGTGAGCGCAAGCGGCTGTGCATCAGCGACTTCTTCGCCCCCGCCGATTCGGGGCGGAAGGACGTGCTGCCCGTGCAGTGCGTAACGATGGGCCGGAAGGTCAGCGAGGTCGCGGGCGAGCTGTTCAGGCAGAACAACTACCGCGAGTACCTGTACGTGCACGGCATGGGGGTGGAGTGCGCCGAGGCGCTCGCCGAGCTGTGGCACAAGCGGATCCGCCAGGAATTGGGCATCGCCACCGAGGACGCGGGCAAGATCACCCAGCTCTTCACGCAGAAGTACCGCGGCAGCCGGTACAGCTTCGGCTACCCCGCCTGCCCGGACATGTCCGACCAGGACATCCTCTGGCGGCTGATGAAGCCCGAGCGCATCGGCTGCGTGCTCACGGAGAACTGGCAGATCGACCCCGAGCAGTCCACCAGCGCGATCATCTGCCACCACCCGCAGGCGAAGTACTTCAACGTGTGACGCCCGCTCACCCCGTCTCGGGCTCGACCTGGGTGACGCACGCACGCAGGTAGCTGTCGAGGTAACGCTCGCAGAACAGCTCGACGCCCTTGGCGGTGAGCTCGTGGTTCGTGCCCCAGATGCCGACGCGCAGGTGCGTGAAGTCCGGGTCGATCATGATCGTGACCTTCGGCTCACCGGCCGGGACCGCCGGCGTCGGCGCGGCGCCGGGCAGGTCGGGGTCGCCGGGTGGGTCCGGCTCACCGGCCCCCTCGACCTGCTGGATCGACAGCGCGGCGTAGGCGTTGACGCCAGGCCCCCCGATGCAGACGGTCGGCCGACGCTGCAGGTGCTCGTGGTTGAGGTACCACAGGTCCGTGCACACGATCGGCGTGAGCGGGACGCTGAGCTGGTCCGCGTGCCGGCGGCGCCAGTGCAGGATCCGCCGCTTGAGGGCATACGCCAGCGGCCGGTCCCCCTCCTCCGCCCGCAGGTGCGAGCCGACGACGATCAACACCGCGTTGGATTCGGCAACATCCGGGCCCATAGGTCTATGGTATCGGGTTGATCCGCCGGGAACGTCCACGGCCCGAATTGCAACAGTGGACGTAGCCGGAAAACACAACGGGTACCAACATACTTCGACCAATCTCGGACGCAGCCCCGCGCGGACAACGGGAAAAGTCCGAGCAGACCGCGTTACCCCATCAACACCGCCAGCAGACCCTTCTGCGCGTGCAGGCGGTTGTGCGATTGGGGGAAGACGCGGCTGCGGGGGCCGTCCATGATCTCATCGGTGATCTCTTCGCGGCGGTGCGCGGGGAGACAGTGCATTACGATCGCGTGGTCCGGGGCACAGGACATCAGCTCGTCGTTGACCTGGAAGCCCTGGAACGCGGCGTGGCGGTCGTCGTGCTCGTGCTCGTCGCCCATCGACACGAACGTGTCGGCGTAGACCGCGTCGGCGTAGCGCACGGCCTGCTTGGGGTCGTGTGTCATCGTCAGGTCCATCCCCGGGCACTGGGCCATCACACGGTCGGCGAACGCCTGCTCCAGCGCGTAGTCCGGCGGGCTGGCGAGCGTAAACGCCGCGCCGAGCCGGCCACAGACCATCGCCAGCGAGCGCGCGACGTTGTTCCCGTCGCCCACGAACACGACGTGCTTGCCCGACAGGTCCCGGCCGAACTCGTCCATCAGTGTCATCGCGTCGGCGAGCGCCTGCGCCGGGTGGGCGAGGTCGCTGAGCATATTGATCACCGGGACGGTGGCGTGCTCGGCCATCTCGACCAGGTGGGCGTGCTTGTAGACCCGCGCGGCGATGCCGTGCACCATGCCGTTCATGACGCGGGTGAAGTCCGCGACGGACTCGCGCTTGCCCAGGCCGACCTCGTCCTGGCCGAGGACGATGGCGTGGCCCCCCAACTCGATCATGCCCTGCTCGAAGCTGACGCGTGTGCGCAGCGACGGCTTCTCGAAGAACATCCCGAGCGTCTTGCCCGCGAGGATCGGCGCGTTGGGCTTGCCCGCGTTCCGCTCGTCGCGCAGCGAAAACGCGGTGTCGAAGACCCGGCCGAGGTCGGTGTCGCTCGCCTCACGGACCGAGAGGAAGTGCCGGGTGCCGATGGTGGCCTTGCTGGTGGTCGTGGTGTGGGTCATGGCGGGTGCCCGCGGCGGGTGGTTCGGGAATGGGATAACGCCACGCCCGTCCGGACGCGGCCTAAGCATGGGTTACAGGACGATTTCGGTGCCGACGCCGGCGTCGGTATACACCTCAAGCAGCAGCGCATGCGGGATGCGCCCGTCGATGATGTGGGCCTTGTTCACGCCGCCCTCGAGCGCGGTGAGGGACGCCTCCACCTTGGGGAGCATGCCCTCGGAGATCACGCCGGAGTCGACCAGCGCCGCGATCTCGTCGCGGTCCAGGTGGCGGGCGAGGTCGTCGGGGTCGGCGGACTTGCGGATGCCGTGGGTATCGGAGACGAGCACGATTTTCTCGGCCTGGACGGCGGCGGCGACGTAGCCCGCTACGGAGTCGGCGTTGATATTGAGCTTGCCACCCGCCGGGTCGCGCGCGATCGGCGCGATCACGGGGATGATGCCCGCCTGGGTCACGGCCCTGAGCAGGTCGCCGTTGACCGATGTCACCTCGCCGACAAAGCCGACATCGATCTTCCGCCCGCCTTCCCCCGCGAGGAACAGCCGCCTGCCAAAGACCGCACAGCTCGACAGCGAGTGCAGGCCCATCGCCTGGTGCCCGGCCTCACGGATCGCACGGACCATGCCCGCATTGATCTCGTTGACCAGCACGTGCTCGGCGATCGCCAGGGTGCGGTCGTCGGTGTAGCGCCGCCCCTGCACGAACTGCGCTTCGAGGCCGGCCTGCTCCATCGCGGCGGTGATGCTCTTGCCCCCGCCGTGCACGAGGACCGGCCGCATCCCGACCGAGTGCATGAAGCACGCGTCCTGCAGCAGCGCCTCGAGCGCCGCGGGGTCGTCCATGATCGACCCGCCGACCTTGACGACAACGACCCGCCCGGCGAACGAACGGATGTAGGCATGCGCTTCGACGAGCGCGGCGGCTTTGTTGATGGCGTCCTGCAAGGGTCCGCTCCCGGTGGAAAACGGGGAATCTCGCAGTTTACCGGAATCAAGGGGCGGTGACGAGTCCGCGGCGGGATACCCGGACGGCTTTGGAGGTTTCCCTACGCAGCGGCGGGCTCGGCCGGCTCCTCGGCGTCCTCGGGGCCTGTGCCGCTGGGCGCGTCCTGCACCTCGCCGGGGCGGGGGTTGCGGAGGAGCACCCGGTCGCCGGGATTCAGCCCGGAGATGATCTCCACGTGGGTGTCGCTCGCCCCGCCGAGCTGCACGACCTGCCGGCGGACCTTGCCTGGGCCGGCGGGGACGTAGACGAAGTGCGTATCGCCAAGGGTGTGCACCGCCTGGATGGACACGGCGACGACGTCGGGGATCACGCGGATCTGGATGCTGCCCTTGCACTTCATCCCCGGCCGCAGGTCGTTGTCGATGCCTTCGGGCAGTTCGGCGAGGACCAGGTACTCACTGACATTAGGGTTGCCCCCGCCGTCCTGATTGGCGCTGTTCTTCTTCTCGACGACGACGGCGGGCATCACGACGCCGGGACGGGCCGTGATCTCGATATTGACTTGTTGGCCGACCTTGACTTGGCTGATATAGGCCTCGTGGACACGGAGGTTGGCGATCATCTGGCTGGTGTCGGTCAGGAGGATGACACGCCGACCACCCCAGATGCGTGCGCCCTGGCGGATCGGGTTGCGGCGCTCCCAGCCGTTGGACGCGACGGTCGAGCCGTAGATCACCAGCCCGTCGGCCGGGGCCTCCATCTCGATGGCGTCGATGTAGCGTTGGGCGCGCTGCAGCCGGGCGCGGAGCTGGGTGAGTTGGTTCTCCTCGTTGGAGACCCGGGCCAGCAGCAGCTCCATCTGGTTCTCGTTCTTGCGGATCGTCCGGTTCAGTTCGGCCTCGGCCTGCTCGATATCGCTGAGCCGCTCCTTCTCTTCCTTGACCTTCTCGAACTCGTTGTAGACCTGCAGGTCGAGCTGCGCGGTCTGCAGACCGTTCTCTGCCTCGATCAGGCGGATCTGGTCGGTCTCCAGCTCGGACTGGCTGAGGTGGCCCTGGTCGTAGAGTTCCTGGCTGAAGACGACCTCACGCTGGGCCTGCTCCAGTTCGCGCTCGGCCTTCTCGAGCGCGAGCTGCAGCTCACGCTCACGCTGCGGGACCGTGCCCTCTTCCCACCGCCGGTGCTCGAGCTCGGCGAGTTCCAGGGTCAGGCGGGCCTGGGCCTCGGCACTCGCGGCGCTGTCTTTTTCGATCTCCAGGTTCCGCTGCGCCTCAACGACGTCCGACTCTTGCTGCTGGACCTGGGACTGAAGCTCTTCGTAGTCGGCCTCGATCGCGGGGGCGCTAAGGGTGTAAAGCCAATCGCCGGCTTTGACCATCACGCCCTCTTCGATCACCGACTCGATCGTGGGGTCGTCGCGGTTCTCGATGATGCTGACCACGTCGACCTGGTGCTTAGCGACCAGTTCGCCCTCGGAGACGACATTGACGTGGATGTCCTGGCGTTTGACTTCTTCCCACTCTGGGCTGGACACGGCGCTCGCGCCCATCGCTTCGCCGCTGCCGAAGCGCAGGAAACCCCAGACCGCCAGGCCACCGACCAAGAGGAGGAGGACCAGGCCGACGAGGATCGGCGTGCCGGCGGCGCCGGTTCGGTTCCGTTGAATGAGCGTTGAGCGTGTCATGGTGTGGCTCGTTTCGATCGCGTTTGCAAGTCGTGTGGTGATGTTCGACCGGCGTGTGAGTGGGTGGTTCAGCCGTCGCCGGGCTCGGTATCTTCCCCCGGCTGAGGTTGGACCGGGGGATCGTCTACCCCGGGACCGGCCGTCAGCAGCGTACCCGGGGCTTCCCAGGAGCCGTCAGGGGCAACGCGCATCTGCCCCGTCACCAATAGATATTGTAGGACGGCCGCCTGCAGGTCGGCCACCGCCTCGTCCCGGCGGTTCCGTGCGTCCAGCAGGTCTTCCTCCGCCTCGATGAGCCGGCGCGGCTCGATCGGCTCGCGTTGCACCCGGATGCGGATGCCCTCGAGGCGGCGCTGGGCGAACTCGATGTTGCGCTCCTGCAGGATCACGGTCAGGCGCGAGCGGTCGATCTCGCGGATCGCGCCGCGGACATCCAGCGCGACACGGTCACGGTCGACGCGGTAGTTCCGCTCGGCCCGCTCCAGCAGCACCAGCGAACGGCGGTACTGGGCCAATTCGACCTTCCGGTCCAGCGGCGCGTCGTACGACAGCCCCAGCGAATAGCTGCTGTCTTCCAGCTCGAAGTCCAGCCCGGCCCGGTCGGCGTCGCTGTCGGTCCGCAGGTTCAGGTCGGCGGTAAGGTCCAGGTCGCCCATGAGTTGGTTCTGGGCGACACGTGCCGACCGACGCGAGTCGTCGACCCGGTCCCGCGTGGTCTGCAGGTCCAGACGGTTGGCCAACGCGGTGGGCACGGCCTCGGCCTCGTCTAACGCGGGCACGGGGATCTCGATCTCCGAGCGGACGATCGTCAGCGGACGGGTCGTCGGCATCCCGATCTGGATCTTCAGCCGGTCCAACGCCGTCTGGTAGTTGTCCTGTGCCCGGATCAGGTTCGACTCGCCAAACAGCACCTGCGCCTCGGCATCATCGGCCTCGAACTGCGGGGTCCGGCCGCGATCGACCTCGGCGGACAGCCGGTCGGCCAGGGCCTTGAGCCCTTCGAGCTGCATCTCCTGGTTGCCGATCCCGTTCTGCTGACGCAGCAGGTCGAAGTAGGCGTTGGCGATGTCTACAAAGAACGACCGGCGGAACCGCTCGAAGTCCCGGGCTGCATAGACCAGTTCACGCTCGGTCTGGATCAGGTCTTCCCGTGCGACCCGGCCGGCCCCACGCAGCAGCGGCAGATCGATGGAGGCGTTGATCGAAGCGTCCTGTGTCTCGTCCGGGCCGGTGTTCGTGCTGGCTTGCTGGAGCAGCGTGGTGTAGTTGACCAGCGCCTGCACCGAGGCCGACCCGCCGTAGGGCAGGCGCTGGGTCACGCGGAAGGAGTTGACCAGGTCCAGTGCGGTGTCGTAGTCCCCGGACTCGGGCGTGCCAGAGAGGTTCGCGGAAACGGTGTTGAAGAACCGGGGCCCCCACTCGTGGCGTTCGATGATCAGCGCGAGTGTCGAGAGGAAGAGGTCTTCCTTCTGGGCTCGGTAGTCGGGGGCGTGCTCGATGGCATATGCCAGCAGGCCGGGCAGGTCCAGCTCCAGCGGCACCGCGTCGGGGTTGGCGGTCTGCTGGCTGTGGTCGATGGCGATGTCCCGGCCGACCTCCATCTGCCGGGCAGGCAGCCCGGGCGCATCGGGGTTGGCGGTGGCGGGGTTGTAGTCATACTGCCCTTCCCGGTCGGTCCAGTCCGGATCGGCCGGCGTGACCGAGGCGTCACGCACACCGTGCTCCCCGAGGACCAGCGCCTGCCGACGGGCGATGAGGGTCGCGGCCTCACGGTCCAGATCGGCCATCGAGCCGTAGCAGCCCGGCAGCGCGGCCGCCGAGGTCAGGCACAGGGCGGCCGTAAGCAGGCATCGTAGGGTCTTGCGTCGCATGGGGGAGGTATCGGCTCGGTAGGAAGAGCCGCCCGAATCAGGCCGGCCGGGGCATCTTCTCATGGGTCTGAAACAGTGACTGCGGAAACCCGCTGTGATTACCCATGTTACGACACCCGCCGCGCATCCGTTCGTGGGGACGTGCCCTGTGGATTCAACGCACCAGCCGGCAGGACATTGCATTGGCACCTGCACGCCCGCGGGTACCCGATCCGCTAGAATCGAGGTCTATGAGCGATCCGGTCCCGAAAACCCGCAAGCCCGAGCTTGAAACCGTCGAGCCCATCGGCGGACGCGTGCTCATCCGCAAGGACGAGGACAAGAAGACGACCAAGTCCGGCATCCACCTGCCTGACAAGATCGAGATCCCGACGCTGACCGGGCGAGTCGTCGCCGTCTCCGCCGAGATCGAGCACGACGAGGACTACCCGATCCAGCAGTACGACCGGGTACTGTTTTCGCCCAAGGAAGCGATCCCCGTGGACTTCGAGGGCGACAACCGGCTGTTTGTCGTGCCCATCGAGAACATCGTCGCGGTCTTCCGCAAGGCCAAGTAGCCCGCGCCCGACCCGCCGACCACAACCCCGCGACTCACCCAGGACCCCCGTGACCGACCCCCAGCCCATCACACCCGCCAAGCCCTTCGATCTGACGCTCGCGCCGCCCGGCTCCAAGAGCCTGACCAACCGGGCCCTGCTGCTCGCTGCCCTGGCCGAAGGCACCACCCGGCTGACGGGCGTGCTGCTGGCCGACGACACCCGGCGGATGCTCGAGGCGCTTCAGCAACTCGGCTTCTCCCTCGACATCGACGAGAACAACCACACGGTCGATGTCCACGGCCAGGGCGGCGTCATCCCCGCGAAGCAGGCCGAACTTAACCTCGGCAACGCCGGTACGGCGATGCGCTTCCTCACCGCCGCGTTGTGCCTGGGCGAGGGGACCTACACCCTCGACGGCATCGAGCGGATGCGGCAACGCCCGATCGGCGAGCTGGTCCAGCCGCTCCGCGAACTCGGCGCGGAGATCGACTACCTGGGCGAGCCCGGCTACCCGCCGCTGAAGATCACCGGCACCGGCGCATTCGACGGCGGGTTCGTCACCCTCACCCCCACCCTCAGCTCGCAGTTCATCTCTGCCCTGCTCATGACCGGCCCGCTCAGCGAGCGCGGCGTCACGATCTCGTTCGACGGCGAGATCACTTCCCTGCCGTACATCAAGATGTCGCTCAAGCTCATGGAGCACTTCGGGGCCGAGAGCGCCTGGGGCGGGCCCAAGAACAACGCCGTCCGTGTGACCAAAGGTGTCTACCGCGCCCGGCCGTACACCATCGAGCCCGACGCGAGTAACGCCTCGTATTTCCTCGCCGCCGCGGCGCTCGTGCCCGGCAGCTCGTGCACCATCAGCAACCTCGGCAGCGAGTCCGTCCAGGGCGACGCCGAGTTCTGCGACATCCTCGGGCTCATGGGCTGCGAGGTCACCCAGCGGCTGACCTCGACGACCGTCGGGGCACCGAAGCCCGGCCGGCTTACCGGCATCGACGTCCGCCTCCACCGCATGCCCGACATGGCCCAGACGCTCGCCGTCGTCGCCCTCTTCGCCGACGGACCGACGACCATCCGCAAGGTCGGCAACCTCCGCGTCAAGGAGACCGACCGGCTCGCCGCGCTGGAGACCGAGCTGACCAAACTCGGGGCCGCGGTCGACGTCAAGGGCGACCGCATCCGCATCCACCCGCCCGAGGGTAACAACCTGACCCCCGCGGCCGTCGATACCTACGACGACCACCGCATGGCGATGTCGTTCGCGATCGCCGGCCTCGCCGCGCCGGAAGGCACGGTGACGATCAACGACCCCGGCTGTGTGAATAAGACCTACCCGGCGTTCTGGGACGACCTGCAAAAGCTGCACGCCGCGGCCCTGACACCCGCCAAGTAGCGCACCTTGTACGGCCAGGGCACGTCAGCAACCCGCCCGCCCGGCCCCTCTTTGCCCCCTACGATGATGCGACGCATGAGTGACCCGACCACGCAAGACGCGATGCATCAGCAGCCCACCATCTCGCTCGACTGGCCCCACCGCGTGCGTTTTACGCGCGACGCCTTCGCGCCCGCGAACCCCGCCCTCGCGGAGGTGCTGACCGCCGACCCCGCCGCGCCGGGCCGGCTGCTCGTCGCGGTCGACCAGGGCGTGGTCGAAGCCCGGCCAGACCTGCAACGCGACATCGAGCGCTACCTCGATCACCACCGGACCGCCGGCCGGGCCCTCCCCCAAACCGCGGGCTTCCGTGCCGTGCCGCCCGGCGAGCCGTGCAAGAACGACCTGTCGAACCTCGAGGCCTTCCTCGGCGCGATCGATCAAGCCCGGCTCTGCCGGCACTCGGTCATCCTCGTCATCGGCGGCGGGGCCGTGCTCGACATGGTCGGATTCGCCGCCGCGATCGCCCACCGCGGCGTCCGGCTCGTCCGCATGCCCACCACCACCCTCGCGCAGGGGGACTCGGGCGTCGGCGTGAAGAACAGCGTCAACATGTTCGGCAAGAAGAACTTCCTCGGCACGTTCGCCGTGCCCTGGGCCGTCATCAACGACCTGTCGCTGCTCGAATCCCTCGACGACCGCGAGTGGCGCAGCGGGTTCAGCGAGGCCGTCAAGGTCGCGCTGCTCAAGGACGCCGGGCTCTACCGGCTCATCGCCAGCCACGCCGACCAGCTCGCCAGGCGCGACGTGCCGTTTGCCGACGGCATCCTCCGCCGCTCGGCCTGGCTGCACCTCAACCACATCGCCCACGGCGGCGACCCGTTCGAGCAGACCACCGCGCGGCCGCTGGACTTCGGCCACTGGTCCGCACACAAGCTCGAACAGATCACCGGCTTCGCGGTCAAGCACGGCGAGGCCGTCGCCATGGGCCTTGGCCTGGACATCACCTACTGCGAGCTCAAGGGGATGCTCGCCCCGGAGACCGCCCGGGGCATCCGCGACACGCTCACCGCCATCGGCTTCGAGCTCTGGCACCCGGCGATGGGCGACGCCGACACCCTGCTCGCCGGCCTCGAAGAGTTCCGCGAGCACCTCGGAGGCCGGCTCACCATCACGCTCATCGAGGGCGTCGGCCGGCCTGTCGACGTGCACACGATCGACCGCGGCACCATGGCCGCCGCGCTGGGCCGGCTGCGCGGGGCATACGCGGGCGTGGTGCAATAGCCCCTCGGTGAGTTGGTGTATCCTGATCCTATGGCCGACCCCCCCGACCACTCCTGCCCCCTCCCGAGCGACGGCGTGATCAACCGCTACTTCATGGAGCACCGCGCCAAGCTCCTGGACATCGCCGCGTTCCTCGACCGCCTCGACCGCAGCGAAGCACCCGAGAGCACGGAAGCCGACTTCCGCGTCGAGGCGATGCGGCGCGCGATCCAGTTGCTGGTCGATGAGAAAGGCGAGCGTGCGAAACGCATCCTCGAGCTCTTCAGCGACCCCACCACCGACCCCATCCCCGCCGCCCCGATGAAGGGCGCGACCGGGGCGTATAAAGAACCTACCCCGTAGGACAGACCTTCCTGCGAGCCCTATGCGCTACATCGACCCGCACATCCACATGGTCAGCCGCGTGACCGACGACTACCAGCGCATGGCCCAGGCCGGCTGCGTCGCGGTCACCGAGCCGGCCTTCTGGGCCGGGTTCGACCGCTCCTCCCCCCAGGGCTTCTACGACTACTACGTCCAGCTCACCGAGGTCGAGCCCAAACGCGCCGCGCAGTTCGGCATCAAGCACCACTGCTGGATCTGCATCAACCCCAAAGAGGCCGAGGACGTCGGCTTCGCGCGCGAAGTCATCGCCCTCATCCCGCAGTTTTTAGAAAAGCCCGGCGTCCTGGGCGTCGGCGAGATCGGGCTCAACAAGAACTCGAAGAACGAGCTGGAAATCCTCGAGGCCCAGATCGACCTCGCGGCCAAGCACAACCAGCTCGTCCTCGTCCACACACCCCACCTCGAGGACAAACTCAAGGGCACGATGCTCATCATGGACGCCATCGCCAACGACGGCCGGATCGCCCCCGACCGCGTGCTGATCGACCACGTCGAGGAACACACCGTCGGCCACGTGCTGAGCCGGGGCTACTGGGCGGGCATGACGCTCTACCCCGAGACGAAGATGACCCCGCAACGCGCCGCGGACGTGATCGAGTGCTACGGCCAGGAACGTTTGTGGATCAACTCCGCCGGCGACTGGGGCTGCTCCGACCCGCTGGCCGTGCCCAAGTGCCAGCAGGAGATGAAGCTGCGCGGCCACACCCCCGAGACAATCGAGCGCATCAGCTACGACAACCCGCTGACGTTCCTGTCGCAGTCGGGGCGGTTTTCGATCGAGTAGTAGTCTCACGCAGAGGCGCAAAGACGCAGAGAGATACAGAGTCACGGGTGCCACATAGCGTAGCAATGTGCTTCTGGGAGATCACCATTATCTTAGCCTCACACATAGCTTCGCTATGTGGCACCCCCACCGGACTTACTGTTTCGGCGGACTATTCTCTTCAAGCGAATCTGTTGATCCAGATGCCAAGGACTTGATGCCATGAAACAGCGCCATCCCCCGAAGCAGCCGGTCACGAAGATACAAGCCAGCACGAACATTTGACTAGCTGTCATCGCTGAATCCGGGCCATCGGAAAGCCGCCACGCCGCAGAGACAAACAGGATCAGGCACGGGACCACCAACAAGCTACCAATCACAATCAATGTGATCGCTTTACCGCCCGAGGTGGCTAGCGTGTATACACGGCCGCAACTCCCACAACGGCGGTCCGAGGACAAGGTGAGCAATCGTTGAGAACGCACTTCCTTCCCCCGGAACCGCCACAATACGGACAGGTTCGACTGATTGACAACTTATTCGCCATGTTTGCTCTCTAAAGACACCTAGCGATTAGCTATCACCATACACCTCATCCGGGTCGTACACCTTCTGTGCGACGGTTTCGAGCTTGGGCAGGTCCGCCTCTTCGCCGGTGCCGGTGGGGATCGCGCGGTAGAAGCAGTTGGGGTAGCCCACATGGCAGCTCGCCTGGACACCGCCCTTGGTCGCCTTGCCGATGGTGACGCGGGCGACGAGGGCGTCCTGGTCGCAGTCGGTAAGGAGCTGGACGACGTGCTGGGACATGCCGGAGGACTCGCCCTTGAGCCAGAGCTTGCCGCGGCTGCGGGACCAGTAGTGGACCAGGCCGGTCTCGATGGTCTTCTGCAGCGACAGCGCGTTCATGTAGGCGAACATGAGGACCTCGCCCGTCTCGGCGTGGGTGGTGATGCAGGGGATCAGGCCGTGCTCGTCGAACTTGGGCGCGAAGGTGTCGCCCTCTTCGAGGCGCTTCTTGTCGGTCGGGCGCGGGGGGAACAGGTCGGGCATGTCGGGGCTCGGCTGCGATGGCAAGGAAAAACCCACGGACACTGTCCGTGGGCTTCATAGGGTACTGTCTTTTCCGAAACGCGAGCCCCGGAACCGGAGGCCCGAACTAGCGGTAGAACTCAACGATGAGGTTCATGTTGACGTCGAAGGGGACCTGGTCAGGGGTGGGGGTGGCGACGACCTTGGCGGCGAGGGTCGAGGGGTTGTACTCGAGCCAGCCGGGGACCTCGTGGCCGGGGAGCGACTCCATGTTCTCACGGACGAGCTTCTCGCCGTTGGTCTTCTTGAGGGTGACCTCGTCGCCGATGTTGACCTGATAGGACGGCCGGTCGACCTTCTTGCCGTTGATCTTGATGTGGCCGTGGGCGACCATCTGGCGTGCCTGCCAGATCGTGCGTGCCCAGCCGAGCCGGCGGATGACGTTGTCCAGGCGCTGCTCGAGGAGGCGGAGGATAACGGTGCCGGTGTTGCCGGGCTTGCGGCCGGCCTCGGCGACGTAACGGCGGAACTGGCGTTCCATAACGTTGTAGTGGAAGCGGAGCTTCTGCTTCTCGTTGAGGCGGACGCCGTAGTCGCGGAGGCGTCGGCCGCGGAAGCCGTGCATGCCCGGGGGGTTGAGCTGGCGTTTGCCGGTGTGCTTGGGGATGTCGGCGATGGGGACGCCGACGCGGCGGGAGAGCTTGACCTTCGGGCCGGTGTAGTTGGCCATATCGTGTGTACCCCGCGGTTGGGCGGGGCCCTCGTGGTGTGCTCGGCCGCGGCTGCGGCTCTGCGGGTTCCAGAAGTTCAGGGCCACGCCGGCCCTGCGTCGAGCCAAGCATTGTCGCCGCCCCGGCCCCCCGCGTCAAGGCGGGCCGGCCCAACCGCCCCGCAGACACCTGCGGCAAGGTCGACGCCCCACGCCCAACCACCCGTCCGATTCGGGTACGCTGATCCCCCCACGGATGCCCGCCACCCCTCCCGGAGCCCCACGATGCAGCACCTCGACACCCTGTGCCAGGCCCTGCCTGAAGCCGCCGCCGACATCGCCACCAACATCAAGACCGTCCTCGCCTCCGAGCACATGACCCCGGCCCAGGCGATGGGGACGGCCCTCGCGTCGGCCTGGTTCCTGCGGGCGGCCGCCCTGGCGCAGGCCCTGCTGAAGGACTGCGAGGAGGCCGGCGTCGGGGCGGGCCTCATCGACGACGCCCGGGCCGCGGCCGTCATCATGGGCATGAACACCCGCTACTACCGGTTCCGTCATGTCATCCCCGCCGACTCGCCCTTCGCGAAGATGCCCGCCCGGCTGCGGATGATGCGGGCGAGCAAGCCCACCAGCGACAAGGCGACCTTCGAACTGATGTCGATGTCTTGTGCCGGGCTCGCGGCCTGCGAGATGTGTGTCGATGCCCACCTCAAGGCCCTGCTCAAGGAAGGGGTCACGCCCGAGGCCATCCACGACAGCATCCGCATCGGGGCCGTGGTCAACGGGCTGTTCGTGGCGATGGGCGTCGACGCGTAGCATCGGTGCCCGGCGGTTTAGGTGATGCCGGCATCATTCAGGGGTGTTGCGTGCGTGCAACATCCCGGGCGATCCGGTGGCGGTCTTGCCGTGCCCGGCCTTGCAGATATCCGGCAAAAAAGGTTCGTGATCGGCGAAAACCGGCGTAGACTTGGGTTGAAGCCGTTTCCGCACCGGTCCGCCAACCGGGCGGCACGCGGCTCGCACCGGGTCTGCCATGCTGATCTCACGCTACATCCCGCTGACCGTGCTGCTCGTCCTGTCCCTGCTGTCGGTCGGCTGCCAGTCGACGCCCGGCTACGCCTGGGACGAGCCGTACCACGGGCTGCTACACCGGCCGGCCGGCCAGGCGCGGTCGTTGGTGATGGACGCGGACCGCCAGGCCGCGTTGGCGATGGCCGGCGGAGCCGAGGGGTTCGACCCGTGGTACGTCGGCCGCAACGACTTGACGCCGAGCGTGATCTACGGCGAGCGGGTCCAGGTCTCCGAGATCTCCTTCTCGCGCACACGCGACGGCCAGGACAGCTACCGCGGCGAGATCATCGACCGCTACAACCAGTCGACCTACCGCGAACGCGTCATTGAGACCCGGCGGTAACCCCGCGCCTGCGAAGCTGGCTGCGCGACGGGCGATAGAATGCCGCCGATGTCGATCGCCGCGCCGCCACAAGACAACCCCATCGATACCGCCACTCTGGAACGAGAACTGCGTCAGACGCTGCAGGGCGAGGTGTCGTTCGACCGCACGACGCGCGGTATCCACGCCGCCGACGCCAGCCACTACCAGACGATGCCCGCTTGCGTCGTCGTCCCGCGGGACGAGCGGGACTGCGTCGCCGCGATCGGGCTGGCGTACAGGCACGGCCTGGCGATCACCGCGCGGGGCGGGGGCACGTCCCTCTCCGGCCAGACGTTCGGCCCCGGGATGGTCATCGACGTGTCCAAGTACATGGACCAGGTGATCGAGGTCAACGCGCACGAGCAGTGTGCCCGCGTCCAGCCCGGCGTCGTCCGCGACCGGCTCAACGCGCAGCTCAAGCCGCATGGCCTGCACTTCGCGCCCGACCCCGCCACCGGCAACCGCGCGACCGTCGGCGGGATGATCGGCAACAACACGTCCGGCACCCGGTCCATCGTCTACGGCAAGACCATCGACCACACCCTCGCCTGCCGGGTCGCGCTGACCGACGGCACGGTCCTCGAACTCAAGGCCCACGACGCCGAAGCATGGGACGCCAAGTGTGCCGGCGACGGCCGCGAGGCCGAGCTCTACCGCGGGGTACGCGACCTGATTGATGCAAACCGCGGCGAGATCGCGGAACGCTACCCCAAGGTGATGCGTCGCGTCTCGGGCTACAACCTCGACGAGTTTGTCGACGGCGCGGGATACACCGGCCCGATCGGTCCGCGGGCGGCCATTAACGCCGGGCACCGGCCGTGGAACCTGAGCAACCTCATCGTGGGCAGCGAGGGGACCCTCGCGTTCCTGCTGGAGGCGACGATCCGCCTCACCCCCCTGCCCGCCGCGACCGCGCTGTGCGTCTTGCATTTCGAGGACGACATCGATGCGCTGCGGCACGTGCCCGCGATCAACGCGCACGGGCCTTCGGCCGTGGAGTTGCTCGACCGCTCGGTGCTGCGCGCCGCAAAAGTGAACCCCGCGACCCGGCACATGGCGACGTTTATCGAGGGCGACCCCGCCGCCGTGCTGATCTGCGAGTTCTTCGCGGAGGACGGCGACGCGGCGCTGGCCAAGTGCGAACGGTTTGCCGAGGACATGCGGTCGGCCGGCATCGGCTCGGCCCACGTGATCCGCGCCGACGCGGACGGCCAGCGCGACGTCTGGGAGACCCGCAAGCTCGGGCTCGGGCTCATCTCCAACGTGCCCGGCCCCGTAAAGGGCCAGGCCTTTGTCGAAGACGCCTGCGTGCCCGTCGAGGTCCTGGCCGAGTACATCCAGCAGCTCCGCGACGCGTGCTCGGCCGAGGGGATCGATACCTCGATGTACGCCCACGCCTCGGTCGGCGTGATCCACTTCCGCCCGGCGGTGGACCTGCACGAGCCCGAGCACCGCGCCAAGATGCACCGCATCGCCAGGCGTTCGTTCGAGTTGGTCACGCACTACGGCGGCGTCGTGGCCGGGGAACATGGCGACGGCATGGTCCGGGGCGAGTTTATCCCCGAATGCTTCGGGCCCAAGCTCTACGACGCCTTCAAACAGCTCAAGCGGCTCTTCGACCCCACCGGCATCATGAACCCGGGCAAGGTCATCGACCCGCCGTCGATGGTCGACCCCGCCTACCTCCGCTACGGCGACGCGTACCGCGTCGCGGAGGTCCCCTCCAGCTTCCACTACCGCGACCAGGCGCTGCCCGGGTCCAGCAAGACGGACGGTTTCCGCCTGGCCGTCGAGCAATGCAACGGTGTCGGTGCCTGCCGGAAGGTCGGCAGCGGGACGATGTGCCCGTCGTACATGGCCACCCGCGACGAGGAACACACGACCCGCGGCCGGGCCAACGCCCTGCGCATGGCGATGTCGGGCCAACTCGGCGACGCCGACCTGACCAGCGACCGGATCAGGGAAGTCCTGTCGCTGTGCCTGTCGTGCAAGGCGTGCAAGACCGAGTGCCCCAACGCGGTCGATATGAGCCGGCTCAAGGCGGACGTCACGCAGATGCGCTACGACAAGCAGGGGACACCGCTGGGCGCGAAGCTGATCGGGCGGATGCCGGACAAGGCGCACTGGCTGGCGGGGCCGATAGCGCCAGTGGTGAACTTCGTGCAGACGCTCGGGCCATACAAGTGGGTCTTTGAAAAAGTCGCTGGGATCGACCGCCGACGGCCGATGCCCGCGTTCGCCCGGCAGACCTTCATGCGCGCGATGAAGAAACGCATCGCACCCGATACACACGGGACGCTCGGCGAGGTCGGGCTGGTCGTCGATACCTGGTCGAACTGCTTCGAACCGGGCGTCGGGCTCGCCGCGGTGGAACTGCTGGAAAGCTGTGGATATAAGGTCCGGCTCGTCCACACCGGGGACGCCCAGCGGCCACGTCTTTCCAAGGGCCTGGTGCACGAAGCGAAGCGCAACGGCGAAACGGTGCTGAAGCACCTCGATGCGGCCGGCGATGGCAACAGCACCCCGCTACTCTGCCTCGAACCCAGCGACGCGTCTGCGCTCGTCGGCGACCTGCCGGACCTGATCGACGACAAGGAGCTCGGCGATCGCGTAACGTCACGCGTGAAGATGATCGACGTGTTTCTGGCCGAGCAATTCGCGGCCGGGGACATTGCCGGCTTCGAGCTGGTCGAAGGCGTCAGCAACGACATCCTCCTGCACGGCCACTGCCATCAAAAGGCGCTCTTCGGCACGAAGTCCCTCCACGCCATTCTCAGCAGCATCGACGGCGTCACGTGCAACGAGGTCGACTCGGGCTGCTGTGGGATGGCCGGTTCGTTCGGCTACGAGCACTACGACCTGTCGGAGAAGATCGGCGAAGACCGGCTGTTCCCCGCCGTGCGTGAGGCGCAAAAGAAAGGACAGACCCTCGTCGCCTGCGGCATCAGCTGCCGGCACCAGGTTCACGACTTTCTGGGCGTCAAGGCGAAGCACTTTGTCGAAGTGGTGCGCGGTGTCCGCGCCGAGAAACAACTCGCAACATGCCAACATCCGACAAACCGGGGTCTACTCCCTCGGCCCCGCCTGTAGCACGACGTACGGCGTCTCGTCGGACTTGGGCAGGTACACCTCGGTCGTCAGCGTTCGGCCATCGGGAAGGGTGGCGGTGATGCGGTACCAGCCGGTGTAGACCCGCTCGACCACGTTGCCCAAGTCGTCGGCCGTGCGGGTCACGTCTGTCCACCAGAGCCCGCGGAACATCGCCTCAACCAAGTCGCCGCAGGCGGTGGGCTCGCCTGCGTCGTCGATCAGGGCGCTGGTCGGCTCCTCGAACTCGTGGCCGTACAGCCCGGCGAGGTACACGCCGCGGATGTTCGGCGTCGCGTAGGCCAACCGGAGCACGGCCTCGAGGTTGATCGCCGCCGCGGCGCTGGAGCCGCCGCCAACGTCGAGGTTAGCGATCGTCACGGGGAGGCCGAGCGTCGCGATCTGGTCGCGGAGGATGCGTTCGAGCCCGACAGGGTTGACCGTGCCGACGAAGGCCTGCTCGATCGTGACCTCGTCGATCGGGACCTGCCGGATGTCCAGGGCCTGCAGCCGCTGGCGCAGGTCGCGGGCGCGGTTCTGGCTAAGCACATCGCTGACACGGAGCCCCAGTGTCGCGCCGGGCCGGCGTGCGCCAGCGGTGTCGTACAGCCGGTTGAGCAGCCCGTCGCCCAGCCGGTCCTCGGGCAGGCGGTGGCTGAGCGCATCGGCATAGAGGTCGAAGCGGTCGACCGCGCGGTCGCTACGCAGCGCAATACCCAATCGCTCATCGACAAACCCCGCGAACGATGCGGCGTCCATCTGCACCACCGCGTCGGGGAGGCGTGCCGCGTCGGCGGAGAGTACGGGGCCGTAACTGATTTGGATCGGCGAAAGCCAGCCGCCCCACTGCCGCGCCGCGGTGTCGGCCTCTGCCGGGTCGAACGCCGCGGCAAACCGTAACGCCGTCAGCCGGTCCAGCGCCACCGCGTTGAAGCAGCACCACACCGGGCGCTCGGCCGCGTCGCCCTCGGGCGGCTGGGGCTGGACCACGGCGAAGCCGAGCACAAAGTCGTGCCGGGTCTGCTCGATCCGCACCTGTGCGCCGCGCACGGCACGGTCGTTCTCATCCAGCACCACGACCTTCACCGGCGTCCTGCGGTGGTCCTCGATCGCCTCCTGCGAACGGTCCACCCACTCGCCGTGCAGGACCTGCGCAACCGCGGAAGGATGAAGCACACCGGCGATCACAAGCAGCACCGTAGACAGCCACCGGCAACAGGGGGAACAACGTCGTTGCATACAGGGTGCTATCGGCTGGCCCTCGGTTGGGGCTGGACGGAACCGGTTCAGCCCAGGTGCTCGAGCGCCTGGCCAAGCGTCCGGAGGGGGACGACCTTGGCGCCCTTGGGCGGTTTCGCGGGGGTTTTGGGGGTGAGGATGCGCGTGAACCCCATCCGCGCTGCTTCGCGGAGTCGCTGCTCCATCTGCTGGACGTGGCGGACCTCCCCGCCCAGGCCGATCTCGCCGATCGCGCACACCCCCGGCTCGAGCGAGCGGTTCAGCAGCGAGCCCGCGATCGCCAGCGCGAGCCCCAGGTCCGCCGCCGGCTCGGCAACCTTCATCCCCCCCACCGCGCTGGCGAAGATGTCCTGGTCCGCGAGCCGGAGTTCGGCGTGCTTCTCCAGTACCGCGATGAGCATCGCCAGCCGTGAGCCGTCCAGCCCGCTGACCTTGCGTTTCGCGCTGCCCAGGAAACCGGTCGCGGTCAGCGCCTGCATCTCGACCAGCAGGCAGCGCGTGCCGTGCAACACCGGGCAGACGACGCTGCCCGGCCGGCTCTGGTACTCGGCGGCGAGGAGGCCCCGGCCGTCCTCGACCTGTGTCAGCCCGCGGTCGGTCATCTCGAAGAGCCCAACCTCCAGGGTCGTACCGAAGCGGTTCTTGATCGCGCGGACGACGCGGTAGCTGTGGTAGCGGTCGCCCTCGAAGTAGAGGACCGTGTCGACCATGTGTTCGAGCAGGCGGGGCCCGGCGAGGCCGCCCTGCTTGGTGACGTGGCCGACCAGCAGCAGCGCGGTGCCGGTCAGCTTGGCGTGGTAGACGAGTTCGAGGCAGCAGGCCCGGAGCTGGGTCACGCTCCCCGGCGCAGCAGGAAGATCGCCCTTGTAGAGCATCTGGATCGAGTCGACAACGAGCACGGCCGGCTCGACCCGGCGGGCCTGCTCGAGGGTACGTGCGAGGTTGGTGTCGGCCAGGACGAAGAGGTTGTCGGGCAGGTCGCCGCCGAGCAATCGGGCGGCGCGGAGCTTGAGCTGCTGGGCGGACTCCTCGCTGGTGACGTAGAGCACCCGCTGCCCGCGCCGTGCGAGGCCGGCCGCGGCCTGCAGCATGAGTGTGGACTTGCCGATCCCCGGGTCGCCGCCGATGAGCACCGCGGACCCGGGCACGAGCCCCGCGCCCGACCCTTTAGCCGCCCCGTCAACCGATGCCGTCTCTGTATCGATGGCCCCACCCAGCACCCGGTCGAACTCGAACACGCCGCTGGGCACACGGGTCACCGGTCCGCTGCCGGCGTCGATCTCGCCGATCGGCAGCGCCTGCGCCCCGTCGCCATCGATCGGCACGACCGACCCTGAAAACGGGCCCTGCTTCGCCTGCTTCCCCGCGTCGCGGAACTCCTCCAGGGCGTCCCACGCCCCGCAGTCCGGGCACTTGCCCATCCACTTGGGCTGCACCGCGCCGCACTGGTTGCACACGAACTGGACCCGGGTCTTGGCCATGCGTGAAGGATAGCGGATCGGCCCCGCCATGATGCGATCCGCAAACCCGCGCGCGTTTCGGGCCGTATCATGCCCGGATGAAAGAACACCGCCACGAAGTCAACCGGTGGCACCGGATCATCGGCGAGGTTGCGCTGCTCGCGGTCGTGGTCGCGCTGATCCTGAATATCGCCTTCTACGCGTGGGCGAGGCCCGCGGGGATCCTCCGCGACCTCGGATCGGTCGTCAGCGTCCGCGAAGCGCTGATGCAGGGCTACGTCGACGCCCCCGAGCAGGACGCGCTGACCGAGGCGGCGATCCGCGGGATGGTCGACTCGCTGGGCGACCCGCACACGACCTACTTCAACGCCGAGCAGCTCGCGTCCTTCAACGAGCACGTGCAGGGCGAGTACACCGGCATCGGCGCGGAGATCGACCTGCAGGACAACCGCCTGCGCATCGTCCAGCCGTTCGAGGATTCCCCCGCGTGGCAGGCGGGCGTGCTCCCCGGCGATATCGTGCTCGAGATCGACGGCTTCGATACCGAGGGCATCTCGATCGAAGAGTCGCAGCGCCGCCTCAAGGGCAAGCCCGGCACGCAGGTCACCCTCCTTGTCCGCCACCGCGACGGGCAGACCGCCACCCTCACCATCACCCGCGACACCATCACCGTCGCCACCGTCCGCGGCTACCGCCGGCTCGAAGACGGCGGGCAGACGTACATGATCGACCCGGACCACCAGATCGCCTACGTCCAGCTCACCCAGTTCGGCGACAAGTCCCTCGACGAGCTCACGCAGGTCCTGACCGACCTCAAGGCCCAGGGGCTGCGCGGGCTGATCCTCGACCTGCGCGACAATGGGGGCGGCCTGCTCACCGGCGCGCAGGGGGTGAGCGACCTGTTCCTCCCCGGCGGCAAGACCGTGGTCACGATCCGCGGGCGGATCAGCGCCGAGGAGGTCCTTGAAACCAGCGATAAGACCCTGCTGCCGGACACGCCGCTGGTCGTGCTCATCAACGAGCAGAGCGCCTCTGCGTCGGAGATCGTGGCCGGGGCGTTGCAGGACCACGACCGGGCGTACATCGTCGGGACGCGGTCGTACGGCAAGGGGAGCGTGCAGCAGGTGATGGACCTGCAGGACGGCAGCGGCGCGTTGAAGCTGACGACCGCGCGGTGGTACGTGCCTTCGGGCCGGCTGATCCACCGTGTACCGGGCGCGGAGCGCTGGGGCGTGGACCCGTCGCCGGGCGCGTATATCGCGATGTCGATCGACGACCAGATCGCGATGATCCGCAGGCGGCGCGAGGCGGTGTCCGACGACCCGTACGCGGGCCTGTCGGGGCCGGTGACGCCGGCGTGGATCACCGAGCACCTGCTGGACCCGCAGCTCGCGGCGGCGCTGGGCGCGGCGCAGACGCGTCTGGTGGATGGGAACTGGCCCACGACGGACGAGAACAACACGGACACGATCCGCCGGCAGGCCGAGGTGGAGTCGCTCCGGCGGCAGCAGTCCGAGCTGGCCGAAGCGTTGGCCGAGGTCGAGCGTCGGCTGGCGGACATGGTGCCCGGACCGGTGATCGACGACGTGACGGGCGACCCGATCCCCGAGGGCGACACGCCCACCGGCGGCGACACGCAGGAGCAGCCGTAGCCATGCCGGTGATCCTCGGCCTGGAAACAAGCTGCGACGAGACGGCCGCGTCGGTGGTAGCCGACGGCATGGAGGTCCGCAGCAGCGTGGTGAGCACGCAGCACGACCTGCACGAGCGGTACGGCGGGGTCGTGCCGGAGATCGCCAGCCGGGCGCACCTCGAACGCCTCTGGCCGGTGGTACGCGCGGCGCTGGACGGTGCCGGTGTCACGCTGCGCGAGATCGACGCCGTCGCGGTGGGCAACCGGCCGGGGCTGGTGGGCTCGCTGATCGTCGGGGCGAGCGCGGCGAAGACGCTGGCCTGGTCGCTGGGCGTGCCGCTGATCGGGATCGACCACGTCGAAGCGCACCTCTATGCCGCCACGCTCCACCCGCCGCACACTGCCGCCAGCACACCGAGTCTTGGAAACCCACCACCCGACATCACCTACCCCGCGCTCGGGCTGGTCGTCTCGGGCGGGCACACCTCGCTCTACGACGTGGCCTCGCCGCTGTCGATGACGCTGCTGGGCAAGACGATCGACGACGCGGTCGGCGAGGCCTACGACAAGGCGGCGGTCATCCTCGACGCTGGCTACCCCGGCGGGCCTAACCTCGACAAGCTCGCGCAGCAAGGCAACCCCGCCGCGCACAAGCTGCCGCGCCCGCTGCTCGGGCCCGGGTCGCTGGACTTCTCGTTCTCCGGGCTCAAGACGGCGCTGCTGTATGCGACACGGGGCACGCCCGTCGGCCGGGGCAGGCAGGCCCGGTTCGAGCGCAGCGCCGCCGACCTCACCGACGCCGAGCGGGCGGACCTCGCCGCGTCGTTCCAGCAGGCGGTGGTCGACACGGTCATGACCAAGCTCAAGCGTGCCGTCCGGCACCTGTCCGATGCCGGGCGTCCGCCGCGCGGGCTGATCATCGGCGGCGGGGTCAGCGCGAACTCCCTGCTGCGGCAGCGGGCCGCCGCGCTGGGCGACAAGCTGTCGCTGCCTGTGCATATCCCGCCGTTAGCGCTGTGCGTGGACAACGCGGCGATGATCGCCGGGCTCGCCCACGCGAAGCTGCAGGCCGGGCGGGTCGACGACCTGACGCTCCCGGTTATCGCGACGACCGCCGCAGGCCTCGGGCCACCCGCGTGATCGCCTCGGGGTAGGCCTGCTTCTCCAGCTCAAACACCCGCGCGGCCAGCGCCTCGGGCGTATCGCCAAGCAGGACATCACAGCTCCGCTGCAGCACCACCGGGCCGGTGTCGTAGGTGTTGTCCGCGAGGTGGACGGTGCAGCCGGTCGTCGTCTCCCCCGCGGCGAGTACGGCCTCGTGTACGTGCCGGCCGTGCATCCCCTTGCCGCCGAACTTCGGCAGGAGCGACGGGTGGATGTTCAGCACCCGGCCGACAAAGTCGTCGGGGATGACCAGCAGCGACAGGAACCCGGCGAGGCAAACGACGTCCACCTCTGCCTCACGCAGCAGCTTGAAGATGTCTTCAGAAAACGCGGCGGTCGCGCGGTCGCCCTGGGCGCTGTAGCCCTTCCGACGCACCACCGTGCAGGGCAGCCCGAGCTGGCGGGCACGGTCGATCCCCTTGCAGTGGTCGTTGGAAGCAATGACCTGTGCGATGGTCGCGTCCAACGTGCCGTCGGTAATGCGCTCGGCAAGGTTCACCATCGTTGTCCCGCCGCCGGACAGCAGGACCCCCAGGCGTGCGGGGCGTGGGTCGGGCTCGGTTCGCGTGGGCATGGCGGTACGATAGCATCTTGCCCGATGCCCGAGCCCGAGCGCCAACCCGTCACCCGCCTCGCGCCGTCGCCGACCGGGGCGCTGCACCTGGGCAACGCGCTGACGTTCATGACCAACTGGGCGCTCGCGCGTCGGCTGGGCTGGCGCATCCTGCTGCGGATCGAGGACCTGGACGGCCCGCGCATCAAGCAGGGATCGGACGGGCAGGCGATCGCGCTGCTGCGGTGGCTGGGCATCGACTGGGACGAGGGGCCGGTCTACCAGTCCGCCGACCTGGCGCCCTACCGCGCCGCGTTGCAGTCGTTGGCCGAGCGCGGCGTGATCTACCCGTGCACGGCGACCCGGCGGGAGATCGCCGCGGCCCTGTCCGCGCCCAACGCGGGCGAGCACGAGCTGCGCTACCCGGGCCTCCATCGACCGGCCGGTGGCCGGTACCGCTTCGACGCCGACGCCCCGCCGCTGCTGGGGGACGACGGCACGTGTTGGCGTCTGATCGTCCCCGACGAGCCGGTCGCGTTCGAGGATGCGCTGCACGGGCAGTACTCGGTCAACATCCAACAGCAGGTCGGCGACTTCGTCGTGGCGACCAAGGCCGGCCTGCCCGCGTATCAGCTGGCGGTCGTTGTCGATGATGCGCGTCAGGGCGTGACGCAGGTCGTCCGCGGCGACGACCTGCTCGACTCCGCCGCGCGGCAGGTGTTGCTGTACCGGCTCCTAGGCCTGGGCGAACTGCCGAGCTACACGCACCTGCCGCTGGTCTACGGGCCCGACGGGCTGCGGCTGGCCAAGCGGCACGGCGACACGCGGCTGGCGACCTACCGCGACGCGGGGATGCCCGCCGAGCGGGTCGTGGGCCTGCTCGCGTATTATGCGGGGCTGACCGACACCCCCCGGCCGATGCCTGCGGACGCGTTTGCGGAGCGGCTGGACCCCGGCCGGCTCTACCGTGAGCCGGTCCGGCTGACCGATGAGGACGACCGATGGCTCCGACAAAGCTAGCCCTGAGTGCCGTTGCGGCGGCGATCGTTGCGGCCGGGCTCTACGTCGCGATCGCGCCGAGCTGCGCCCCCGTCGCGCCCGTGGTCCCCGTCCAGCAGGACACGCCCCGCGAGGACACCGCATCCGACACGCACCAGCGGGTCACCATCAGCGGGCAGACCTTCAACCTCGAGCTCGCGCTGACCGACGCGGCGAGGTTCCAGGGCCTGTCGGACCGCCGATCGATCCCCGAAGACGGCGGGATGCTGTTCGTGCATCCGTCTGCGCGGGTCCTGCGGTTTGTGATGCGCCGCTGCTATGTGCCGATCGACATCATCTACCTCGACGAACGGGGCGAGATCGTCGCGATGCACGCGATGGAGGTCATCGAGCCGATCGGCAGCGACGAGTGGTACCGCCCGACACGGTCGTACTCCAGCAACAAGTACGCCATGTTCGCGATCGAACTCAGGGGTGGGACGCTCCCATCGCTCGGTCTGTCGGTCGGCGATGTGATCGACCTGCCGCTGGAAGACCTCAAGGCGAGGGCCCGATAGTCCGATGCGTCTCCTAGCTGACCGCCCCGGTCGGCGGAGGAGGCGGAGATGGGCCAGTTGCTGCTGATTCGAGACACCGACCCGGCGAATGGAGCGCCGCCAACGCCCGCGGGCATCGACAAGGTGCTGTCGCATTGGCGCGGCAGCGATCGGCCGCGCGTGGAGACGGCGTGCCTCCAGAACGTGCTCCAGGACCCGGCGTCGCACCTGTCCGCGGTGGAGGCGGCGTGGCTGCTGCTGGACCGGCCCGCGGCGGGCGACCTGTTTGAGATCGTCGGCGAGTTGCAGGACCGGCAGATCCCGGCGCTGATCTCGCGCCCCAACGGCAACGAACTGCTGGGCCAGAGCTACCAGGAAGGCATCGTCGCCTGCCCCCCGGGGACCGACCCGGAACGCGCATGCGCCGTGCTGCAGACCCTGATGAGTCAGGCCCCCGCCATCGCGATGCTCCGCCGGGAACGCCGGATGCTCCGCGCCCAGAACACCGGGCTGTGCGAGCAGATCGGTAAGCTGGACGAGGAGCTGCGCATGGCCGCGCAGCTCCAGCGCGAGTTCCTGCCACAAAAGCTGCCCGACCTCGGCGACGCCTCGTTCCATGTGCTCTACCGCCCGGCCGGCTATGTCAGCGGCGACATCTACGATGCGATGCGCCTGGACGAGCACCACCTGGGCTTCTTCGTCGCCGACGCCGTCGGCCACGGCGTACCCGCGGCGCTGATGACCATCTACATCAAGCGCTCCCTACGAAGCAAACGCATCACGCCCGAGACCGCCTCGGGCTACACCATCATCCCGCCCGGCGAGGCGCTCGCCCGGCTCAACGCCGACATGATCTCGCACCAGTCCGGCAAGGTCCGCTTCGCTACCGCGTGCTACGGCGTGCTCGACACACGCGACAACACCATGACCATCGCGCGGGCCGGGCACCCCTTCCCGATGCTGCTCCGCGACAACGAGGAAGTCCAGACCCTCGAACCCGAGGGCGGGCTCCTGGGTGTGTTCCCCGACGAAGTGTTCGAGGAAACCACCGTGCAGCTCAAGGCCGGCGACCGCCTGCTGATCTACAGCGACGGGTTCGAGTGCGCGTTCCCGGATGAGGAGGTGGGACGCAACGGCAAACGCCGAGTCGCCAACGAGAACTACGCCGAGGAGTTCCTCGCGCTGGGCAGCGGCGACCCATCCGTCGCGATCCAGCGGCTGGAGGACCGGCTCGATACCCAGGCTGGCTCCCTGAACCAGAAGGACGACCTCACCATCGTCTGCCTCTCGATCGGACACAACGCCGCGGACCTGACACAGGATGAGCCGGCCCAGCGCACCGAACGCCTGCCCAAGCCGAACGCGGCGTAAGCACAACAAACGGAACGCCTCCCCGAACCTCCGCCGCGGTGACTCACGCATGACGCCGACCCCCCTCGACACTCCGAGCACTGCCCGCAGGCTGCGGTGCCGCGGGTGCAGATACAGCATCCTCCCGGTGCTGTGCATGCTCTTCGTCGGATTCCTACAACCGGACCCGGCCGCGGCACAGCCGCCTACGCATAGCGAATCGCGCGAGCCCTCCGCGTTCCAGCTCACGGTCTACCGCAGCCACCACTACCTGATCCACACCAACCTGTCGCGCGAAGAGACCGTGCCGTTCGGTCGGCACATGGACGCGGTGTTCGAGCAGTATCAGCGGCGTTTCACGGGTTTCCTGCCGCACGACCTCGAGGCCATGCCGCTGTACCTCCTGAGGACCCGCGAGGACTACATCCGGTTCATGGCCGAGCACGACATCGACGCGACGAACTCCGGCGGGCTGTACTTCGTGACGCACGACCTGCGTGGGCTGGCCACCTGGGCGGAGTCGGACAACCGGGCGCAGACGTTCCGCGTGCTCCAGCACGAAGGGTTCCACCAGTTCGCCTGGAAGTTCATCGGCCCGAACCTGCCGGTCTGGCTGAACGAGGGGCTCGCGCAGTACTTCGAGGACGCGGTGATGGTCGACGGACGGATGTCCACCGGGCTCGCCAGCCGGGGGCGGATCACCCGGATGCGCGACGCGATCCGCGCGGGCGAGGCCCGACAGCTCCGCGCCCTGCACGCGGTCAGCGGCGACGCCTGGAACCGCGCGCTGCGGGAGCGTCCCAACGACGCCGCGCTGCTCTACGCCCAGTCCTGGTCGGTGGTCTACTACCTGATCCACGGCGACGGCGGCGCGCACCAGCCCCAACTCGTCGAGTACCTCAAGCTGCTCAGCCAGGGCAACGGCAGCGACGAGGCGATGCTGCTGGCGTTCGGCCGACACGGCGTGGGTGCGGTGCAGCAGGACTGGATCGACTTCGCCCTGGTGCAGGAGCCCGACGACCTCACCGCCGCGACCGAGCGGCTCGAGTTCCTCGGCACCGGCATGCGCCTCCTCGATGAGCACGGCGACACCATCCCCGAGTCGATCGAGCAGCTCCGCGACCGGCTGCAGGCCTACAGCTTCCGGATGCGCCGCCACGACCACGGCGTTGCCCACGACCTGGACGCCCGCGACGACCACCTGTTCACCTTTGTCCGCGGCACCGACAACGGCCGGCCCTACGAGGCCGAGTTCCGTATGCTCTCGCCGACCCGTGGTGACCTGCCGCCGCGCATCGTTGCCCCCGGGCTCTCGCCCGAGCCCACGCTGATCTGGCACCGGGACGAGGACGGCAACCTCGTCCAGGACATCCAGTACCGCTGAATCGCGGCCACTCGCTACAACACCAGCCCATCGAATGAGCCCAGACCGACCGGCTCCTTCGTGTAGAACGGCTCGGCGTAGCGCACGCCGATCCGGCTGCCCATGTAGCCGTTGAACTCGCGGACCCATTCCACGACCCGGCGGTTCTTCTCGGGCAGCACGAACTGCGTCTCGTAGGCCTTGATCGCACGCTCCTTGTCGTCCATCTGCCCGGTGATGTCGATCAGGAACGACGGGTCGGCGACCCAGCGCAGATGCGTCGCGTAGTAGTAGAACAGCCACTTGGGGTAGCACGGCTCGCCGGGCAGGTCGGTCTTGGTGAGCTTCGCGTCGAAACGCGCGTCTTCGACGATGCGCGTAACGGCGCGGTGGTCGGGGTGGGCGTCCTGTTCGTAGGGAACAAAGAGGATGTCCGCCTGGTGCTCGCGGATCACCCCGGCCGTGGCATGGCGCGCCTCGAGCGTGTGCTGCACCTCGCGGTTTTTCAGGCCGAGCAGCTTCCGCTTCACACCCATGATCTCCGCCGCGGCGGTCCACTCGCGCTCGCGCTGCTCGGGTGACCCCAGCGGCGTCGGCTCGCCATTGGTCATGTCCAGCAGCAACACGTTGTGCCCCTGCTGCGCGAGGCGGATGATGGTCCCGCCCATACCCAGTTCCTGATCGTCGGGGTGCGGGCCTGCTACGAGGATATTCGCCATGGTGTCTGCTCTACCTGCCGTGGAGTCGTTTCGCCGCGTCGGCACACGCGAGATCGTAGACGCCCCGGATCGACTCGGCCATCGTCGCCACATCGAACCGCTTGCGCACATGCGCCGCACCCGCTTCGGTCATCCAGCGCGCCTGGTCGGGCTCAGTCAGGACACCGACTACCGCGTCCACCAACGCCGGCTTGTCGCCGACCGGCACCAGCCGGCCCGTCACCCCCTCGCGGATGATCGACGGGATCCCGCCCGCCGCGTACCCGACCACCGGCACCCCACACAACAGTGACTCCACCAGCGTGCGGCTCTGGCCCTCCTGGTACGACGGCAGCACGCTCACATCCACCGTCGACAGGACCCGGGCGATCTGGTCGTACGGCACCAGCCCCGTGATGGTGGCACGCCCGGCGAGCCCGGCCTCCGCGATGGCGTGCTCGACGTTCGCCCGGTCGAACCCGTCGCCGATGAAGAGCAGGTGGACCGGCCGAGAGGGGTGCTTCTTCTGCAGCCGCTCGGCAAGGCGTGGGTAGATGTCGATCAGGTCGCGCTGGCCTTTGAGCGCATCCAGCCGGCCGAGCAGGCCGACGACGAAAGCATCCTGTGGGATCGCGTAACGTTCGCGCACCTGCTCCCGTGTCCCTGCCGGGCTGGGGCCGAAGCGGTCGAGCTGCACGCCGCTGGGCACGACGGTGAACCGGTCGCGGGGTGCGATACGGTGCTGCTCGAACGCATCGATCATCTGCGGTGTGATCGCGATCAGCCGGTGGCACCGCTTCGCCGCGTAGCGCTCCAGGCCGATGTACAGACGGCGAACGATCGGACGCTGCCGGTCGTTGAAGCCCAGCCCGTGGACCGTGTGCACCACCGCCCGCCTGCCACGTTTGCCCCCCTCTTTCCACGCCGCGGCACGGCCGACGATCCCCGCCTTGCTCGAATGCGTGTGCACCACATCCGGCTCCACCTCGCGGATCAGCCGACGCAGCGCGCGGTAGCAGCGCCAGTCCATCAACGGGCTCGCCTCACGCACCAGCGACGGGATGTGGTGCATGACCGCCCCGGCCTGCTCCGCTTCGGCGACCAGAGAGCCCTCCGGCCCGTAGGTGGGTCCGATCGCCAGGTGAACCTCGTGCCCCGCAGCCGCCTGCGCCGCACACGTCATCACCGTGTTGTGCTGCGCCCCGCCGAAGATCAGGCGCGTGATGAGGTGGAGGATGGTCATGGGGACGGGAGCCGAAAATCAGGCGTAGGTTGCATGGTGCGGGAGCGCCATCCGCTTCGACGCGAATCATACCCCGGCATGCACCCTACGCCCCGTATGCAATCCACTCCAGGCAGAGCCCCTGCGGCGGAAGGGTCGGGCCGGCGAGTGTGCGGTCGGCGGATTCCAGGATGCGGTCGATCTGTGTCGGCTCGAAGCGTCCCCGGCCGACCTCGATCAGCGTGCCCGCGATGATACGGACCATGTGGTAGAGGAAGCCGCTGCCCCGGATCGTGACGTGGACCTCGTGCGGGTAGGCCGGGTCGGTCAGCACCTCGCAGCCGTAGATCGTGCGCACCGTGTCGGCCCGACCGTGGCCGGCGGCGGCGAAGCCCTCGACGTTGTGCGTGCCGACGAGCCGACGGGCCGCGTCGTTCATCCGGCCGACGTCGAGCGTGTGCCCGAAGCAGTGGAACACGGCGTTGCGCCGCCAGAGCGGCTTGTGCTCGGCGTTGTAGACGCGGTAGCGGTACTGCTTGTTGGTGACGTGGCCGATGCAGTCGAAGCCGGGCGGCGCGACCTCTGCCGAGCGCACCTCCATATCATTGGGCAGGCGGGCATTGATCGCGCGGGCGAGGCGCTCGATCGGGATCGGGCAGTGGGCGTCGAACTGCGCGACCTGCCCGAGCGCATGGACGCCGCTGTCGGTGCGTGACGCGCCCAGCAGCCCGAGCATGTACGTCGGCGTGTTGAGCAGCCGGACGAGGACGGCTTCGAGCTCTCCCTGCACGGTGCGGAGCGGCTCCTGGCCGGGGGGATGCTGTTTCTGCCAGCCGTGAAACGCGCTGCCGTCGTAGGCGAGAGTGAGCTTGTAGCGCGTGGGCGGATCGGGGGATGGCCGATGCGTTTCTTGAGTCACCGGGCTGTCAGTTGCGTCTTTGATCGGGTCCCTTTCGTACTGATGAATTGGATCTAATCAAACGGAGCATCATCATAACGCCCACGCCGATGAGGCCGGCTACAAGCAGTACCAACAGGAACAAAACTGCGCCGCCGTTCACCGCCAACAAGCTCAACCCAAACACGATGAGTAACCCGAGTGGGAACAAAACACAGAACACAAGCATCAGGACAAAACTCATCACGAAACTGGAGATGCGACGGTCTGATGATTGAACCGCCGTTACCACCGTGTCGTAGACCCCTTGGCCGATCTTTCGACCGCATTCCGGGCAGTCTCTTACTTCGTCAAGACCGCGAAGGTCATACCGGCATTGCGGACAGTGCGAGAGGGCCTTCCTCACTACCTCCGGGACAAACGCCAACCCGTCAGCCTTCGCCCGGCACACCGGGCATCCGTCCGCCATCGCAGCCCGGCATGTCCTGACCCCGCAGGCATCGCAATCCACCCAAGGCACGGGCTCGCCGCACTCCGGGCAGGCCAACGCATCGGGGTTGCCTTTCAACTCGTACGCGCACCTTGAGCAACGCGATGTATCCGTATCCACGGCGTCGATAAACATCGCCGGCTGCGCAACCCCCTCACGGTCGTGACCGCAGTTCCAACACAGGCCCATCGTCGGGTCGACGCGCTCGCTGCAGTTCAGGCAACGCCAGGGGACGTGCCTTGTTTCAGGATCAGCCATGACGACGCCCCGCAGTACCGTCGATGGCTAACGAACAGAGGCAACATCTTGGACGCCTCACCCCCGCATCGCCTCCGGGTCGACGCCCACCGACTTACACCAGTCCATGTACGCCTGCGGGGCGATTTCGCTCGGCTTGATCTCGCTCTTGCCGCCCCAGAACACGTTGGTATATTCGACCTTGATCCCGGCTTCTTCGAGGTGGTCGTCGATGGCCTGCTTGTGTTCGAGGACGCGGTCCTTGTCCGTGCCGTGCGAGACGCCCATGATGTTGACGTTGCTGAACTCTTCGCCGCCCTCGCGCCAGTAGGCGTGGGTCATGCAGTGGTGCCGGCCGACCTCGATGCCGGCTTCGAGTTCCCTGCTCTTGGGCACACGCCAGTGGAACAACGCGTTGAACCGCGTGACCCGGCTGCCGTCCTTGTGCTTCTTCACATGCTCGAGGAACGTCGAGAACCGACCGATGAGCTTGCGCTCGGCGAGCGATTCAGCGATCGTGCAGAACGTCTCCAGCGGGACGCCGGCCTCTCGGGCGCGTCCGGCCCAAAGGTTGGGCCCAAGCTCCTCGGGCGCGAACTCGCGCTTGAGCGACATCAAGACGTTCCACTCGGCGTCGTCCAGCTCGACGACCGTCGTGTCCAGCACCCGCCCGGGCTCGTCGGTCCGTGCGCCCGGCTCGATGGTCTTGCGTCGGACGTGCCCGACCCCGAGCGCGAAGAGCTTCTTTGCGGGCAGGAGCTTGTACGTCGTCGCGCCGGTCTTATCCATGAGCAGCCGGCAATGCTGGTCCATCGAAAAACCAACGGGGACCTTGAGGGTGGTCCAGAGCTTGTAGGCGCTGCCCGGGGTCTCCTTGTCGGTGGTGCGCAGGACGACGTGGCCGGAGAACGGGTCTTCCTTGGACATGTACTCGAACGCGTCGAGCAGGTGCTTGGGGGGGACCTGCCAGGCGATGAGCGCGCCTGGCGCGAGCGAGGTGGTGAGCAGGGTCTGGCGGACCCGACGGATCGTGCCGTGTTGGAGCATCGAGCCGATGCGGGCGATGACGGTGTCGAGGTCGACGCCGGACTGCTTGGCGATGTCTTCCAGCGGGGTGCGTGTGAAGCCGGCGATCCGGTCCTCGGAGACCGCGAGGATCCTGCGGTTGACCGGGTCGTCGATGCTGTAGGGGACGTCGGGGGCGGTCGAGGTAGGCATCCCCCGATTGTACGCGCTCGCGGCGCGGCGGGGCCTGCCGACCCTGGGCCGGTTTAGTAGCGGAAGCCGTCCTCGCGGGTGTGGACCGCGGGGGTGAACGGCGGCTTGAAGGCCGCGTGCCGGACCGTGCCGACGAACAAGTCGTGGTCGCCCTCGACATCCATGTGGCAGTTCAGTTCGCACTCCAGGTACGCGCGGGCCCCGGCGAGGATCGGCAGCTTGGGGAGCACGGGCTTGACCAGGTTGACGCCGAGGAACGGGTCGTCGCCCGGGTCGGTGGCGTTGGCGAACTTGCGGGTGAGGGTGCGGTCCTCGGCCCCGAGCTGGCAGAGCGCGAAGTGGCGGGACTCGCTGACCAGGGGCATGATGGGCATGCCCTTCTGGATCGCGACGCTGACCATAGGCGGCTCGAAGCAGGCCTGCTGCACCCACGCGACGAGCAGGCCCAGTCGGCGGTCTTCGTGCGCGGCGGTGAGGATGAACAGGCCCGAGGGGATCGCGCCCAAGGCCGAGCCCACCGCGTGTCGCAGCGATTCATCCATCGGCGGGCCGTGATTCGCACTCATGGGCAAGCGTTCCTTGAGCCGGGGACACGATAAACCGGCGGCAGCGGCTTTGCAATCGGCGCGGCCGGCCTCGCGCCGCCGCGGCAGCCCGCGGCCGGGCGGGGTAGAGTCCGTGCGTGGATCCCGCCCCCGCAACGAGCCGACACATGCCCCCGCTCTTCACCGCCGCCCTCTTCGATCTGGACGGCACGCTGCTGGACACGCTGACGGACCTGGCCGACGCCGCAAACCATGCACTCGCCTCGGTCGGCCGGCCCACCCACCCGCGCGACGCGTACCGCACGCTCGTCGGCCAGGGGGTCCGCCAGCTCTTCATCGATGGGCTCGGCCCCGACCACACACACCTGGTCGACGATGCGATCGCCGCGCACCTCGCCTATTACGAGGCCCACCGCTTCGACACGACCCGGCCTTACCCCGGCATCGAGGCCCTGCTCAAAGCCCTGGCCCAACGCGGGGTCCGGCTCGGGGTACTGAGCAATAAGCCCGACGACGCGACCCAGGACGTCATCGCACGCTACTTCCCCGACACCCCCTGGGCCTACGTCCGCGGGCACCGGGCGGGCACGGCCCCCAAGCCCGACCCGCACGCCGCCATCGAAGCCACCCAGGCGCTGGGCATCCCGCCCGAGCGGTGGCTGTACGTCGGCGACACGTCCGTCGACATGCAGACCGGCCAAGGCGCTGGCATGTTTACCGTCGGCGTCACGTGGGGCTTCCGCTCGGTGGAAGAACTTTGGGCAAGCGGCGCGGAAGCGCTTATTCACGAGCCCGCCGAACTCCTCGAACTGCTGGACCGCTAACCACGCAGACAGCCATCGGCCTCGACCAGCCCGGCCCGCCACTCCATATAGCGGTACGGCAGGTCGTGCTCGGCGTGCAACGCGCGCAGACGGTCCAGAAAGCGCTCATACACCGCGTGCTGCCAGTCGTCCGTGCCCGGCGTGCAGAAGAAGACCCGGCAGCCCATCGGGCGGACCGTGTGCGTCGAACATAGGCCATCGACCTGGTATCGGCAGGCGTCGGGGAGGCGGGTTGCGGGGACCGGGCCTCGGGGCTTGGAGGACGCATCCTGCATACCGGGACTGGATGCGATCACCGTCAAGGGAAGATTCGGTGACGCGTCCGGCATCGTGTGTGACTCGACCGAGACCCGAGACCCGGGTCCCGAGAGCCGAGACAAGAACCACGCGATCTCCAGGCCGGTGACGTAAAGCCGGTGGCCGTAGGTGTCGAACCGGCAGCACCGGCCACTGGCGTTGCAGACCGGCGGGCCGTGGGGCCCGTTGGGCGCGTCGCGCACGGCCCGGTCGAGGTCGGCGTAAAGCGCGCGGATGGACCGGTCGATCGCGCCGGCCTGCGCCGCGTCGTGCCAGGTGGTCCAGAGATCGGCGGGGCTGGGGTCGGCCATGAGGTGTTCCGCCGCGTGCGACGCGGCGGCGGGTCCAAAGGGGTGGCCCAACACATCCGACCGCTTACAGGTGGTCGGGGTTCTCTTCGAGGCGGACGCGGACCTCTTCGATCGGCACGAAGCCCGACCCGCGTGCCTCGGGGTCGCGCATCCCCGGGCACGACACGGCCGCGGCCTCCCACGCCCGGCGCGACTTGAGGTTGCTCGGCCAGAAGGGCCAGGTCCGGCACTGCGTCGGCCGCACCGGGTACACCCCGCACACCCGCTTGCCCGCGCCCGTCTCGACCAGGAACACACAGTCGTAGTGCTTCTTGTCCCGCCGGACCTCGCCGAGCGTCCGCCGGCCGAGCGCCTTGGCCGTGTACCGGCTGTAGAACTCGGCGATATCGATCTTCAGGTAGTCCGCCATCGCCCGGGCCTCGTCCTCGTCAAACCAGACGTAGCCCGACGGCCCGGTGCAGCAGTTGCCGCACTGCGTGCAGGAGAAGCTGAGCCCGTCGCCGTACCAGGGCTCTTTCGTATCGTTGTCTTTCGTGGTGATCACACGGGGATTGTAGCGGCTCGGCTAGCCGAACCGTACGGCGTAGACCGGCGGGAGGTGGGCGCTGAGGTGCTGCCAGGAGTCGCCCTGGTCGGCGCTGGTCCAGACGCTGCCGGTCGTGCTGCCCATCGCCAGCGTGTTGCCGTCCCCGCCGAGCGCGAGGGCGTGGCGGAAGACCAGGTCGTGCGCGTTGTCCTGCGGCAGGCCGTCGGTCAGGACGTCGAAGCTCTTCCCGCCGTCGCGGGTGCGGGTGACGACGACCTTGCCGTCAACGGGGACGCGTTTCTCGTCGCTCATCGCGGGGACGAACCAGGCGGTGTCCGCGTCCTGCGGGTGCACCGCACACGCGAAGCCGAAGGTCGAGGGGCCGGCCTCGTGGACCTGGTCCCACCGCTCGCCGGCGTTGCGGGTGACGAAGATGCCCGCGTGGTGCTGGGTCCAGATCGTGTCGGGGTCGGACCGGCAGGCGGTGAGGATGTGGGGGTCCTGGATGTCGCCGTCCTCCTGCTGGTCGGGGGGCATGTAGTTGGCGATCATGCCGGCGGTCTTGCGGGCCCAGGTCGCGCCGTGGTCGTGGCTGACCCACATCCCGCCGCAGGAGATACCGACCGCGACGTAGTCCGGCCGGTCCGGGTCGGTGAGGACCGAGTGGATGCCGGCCTCGTCGTAGCCCCCGCCGAACCACTTCGCGCGCTCGGGCCGGTCCCACAACGGGCGGTTGAGCTCCCACGTCTCGCCGTGGTCTTTGGAGTGGAACAGCCCGCCGGGTAGCGTGCCGGCCCAGAGCCCGCCCTTGTGTTTCGGGTCGATCGCCAGTACCCAGACCATCACGAGCTTCCACGGGATGGGCTTGTTGGACATCGGGTTGAGGTAGGGCTCCTGCCCCTCGGGGATCGGTGGGTACTCGGGCGTGGCGATCTCGTGCCAGGTCCGGCCGGCGTCGGTGCTGCGGTGCATCTTCGGGCCGAAGTGCCCGTGCTTGAGCGCGGCGACCATCGTGCCGTCCCGAGGGTCGGTGACCACGTTGACCACCGGGTCGCCGAGGAACGCGGTGCGGGTGTGCGCCCAGCCCGATCCGTTGCGTGTGTAGGTGAACAGCCCCTTGCGGGTGGCGATGTGCAGCGTGTCAGACATGTGATCCCCTTGGCTAGAGAATGGTTGAGACATCCCGGAACGTCGTTGGCTACCCCCCCGACAACGCCTGCATGACGTACACCTCGTCGTCGGGCCCGACCGGGTCGCTGAGCGTGTCGCGGTCGCGCAGCGGGAGACCGGCGACCCACACGGCGATGTGCTTGCGGACCGAGCCGTCGTCTTCAAGGATGTAGCCGCGCAGGCCTGGGTTGGTGTCGAAGACCGATCGCAGCGCCGCGGCGACCGTCTCGGCCTCGACCCGCTGGGGCGGGGCCTGGATATGGCGCTGCAGCGTGTGCGTGAACGCGACGGTCGGCATGCACGGAGTCTACCGGACCCGGCCCACGGCCCCAAGCCCCGCGGTGCGCCGCCTTGACCCCGCCGCCCCATCGGCGACAATAACCGGCCCCCCGCTCCGTATCCCCCCACGCCGCCCCCGCTTATGATCGAAGCCCAACACCTGGTGAAATGGTACGGCCCGGTCCAGGCGATCGACGGGCTGAGCTTCGAGGTGCCCGCCGGCGAGGTCGTCGGCTTCCTCGGGCCCAACGGCGCGGGCAAGTCCACCACCATCCGCATGCTCACCGGCTACCTCCCGCCGACGTCGGGCACCGCGACGATCGCCGGGCACAACATGCTCACCGACTCGCGCGCCGCGCGGCGGAAGATCGGCTACCTGCCCGAGTCGACCCCGCTCTACACCGAGATGCGCGTCAGCGAGTACCTGCACTTCTGCGGCAAGCTGTTCGGCATGAACCGGGCCGACCGGGTCAAACGCATCGACGAGGTGACGGACAAGTGCGGGCTGTCGCACAACAAGCGCCGGGTGATCGGCCAGCTCTCCAAGGGCAACCGCCAGCGTGTCGGCATCGCGCAGGCGTTGCTGCACGACCCGCCGGTACTGATCCTCGACGAGCCGACCAGCGGGCTGGACCCGCAGCAGACGCTGGCGTTCCGCGAGCTGGTGCAGGAGCTGCGGGGCAAGCACACAATCATGCTGTCCAGCCACATCCTGCCGGAGATCGAGCGCAGCGCCGACCGCGTGATCATCATCGCCAACGGCCGGATCGCGGCGCAGGGCACCCCCGCCGAGCTGCGTGAGCGTGCTTCGCAGGGCGGGGCCGTCCTGGTCGAGGCGAAGGCCAGCCCCGAGCAGATGACGCACACGCTGCAGGCGATCCGGCAGGTCAAGGCCGTTCGGACCGAGAAGCACGGCGACTGGTGCCGTGCCGTCATCCACAGCAAGGACCAGAGCGACTTGCGCGAGCCGGTGGCCCAGGCGTTGTCGGCCAAGGGGTTCACGATCCGCGAGATGCACCTAGAAGCGCCGACGCTGGAGCGGTACTTCGTCGAGGCCGTGGTCAGGAGGGGCGCGTGACCTTCACCATCGCCAAGCGCGAGTTGCAGAGCCTGTTCTACTCGCCGATCGCCTACGTCGTCCTCGGGGGTTTCGCGATCGGCTCGTCGGTATTCTTCATCCAGGGGTTCCAGCCCGGTCGGCCCGCGACGATGCGTGGGACGCTGGACATGGTTGTCTGGCTGCTGATCTTCCTCGCCCCGGCGATCAGCATGCGGTTGGTCAGCGAGGAGCTGCGCAGCGGAACGTACGAGCGGCTGATGACCAGCCCGGTCAACGACCTGCAGGTGGTGCTCGGCAAGTGGATGGGCGCGCTGGTGTTCTTCTGCATCCTGCTGTCGCCGCTGCTGGTGCAGGTGGCCGTGCTTGAGGTCGTCGCTGAGCCGGAGCTGGGGCCGATCGTCACCGGCCTGCTCGGGCTCATCCTGGTCGGCGCGCTGTACTTGGCGATCGGTGTGTTCGCGTCGGCGTGGACGCAGAACCAGATCATCGCGTTCCTGCTCACGGTGTTCATCATTGCGATCCCGACGTTCGCGGCGTTCTTCCTGGCCGAGGAAGCCGCGCTCAAGCCCGCGCTTCGGCACCTGGTCCTGTACATCAGCGTCAACAACCAGTACCAGGACTTCGCCAAGGGGCTGATCGACATCCGCAACTTCGTTTACTTCCTATCGGGCACCGCCCTGTTCCTCTTCCTCGCGGTCAAGCTCGTCGAGAGCAGGCGGTGGCGGTGATGGGCCAGCGCAAACCGACGAGCACGACTCCCGGCAAGACGCCCTCGGCGGTGCAGCGCCGGCTGCGCTACGGGCTGAACGTCACCGTCGCGGTCGTTGCGGCCGTGGGCATCTGCGTGCTGCTGAACTGGCTGGTGTACCGTCAGTACCGCGGGCTCTCACCGGATGCGCGGCAGTGGGTCCGCTACGACCTGACCTCGACCCGCCGGTACAGCCTCTCGCCACAGACGCGCGGCGTGCTGGCGTCGATGGATGACCGGCACCGCGTGGTCACGATGCTCGGCGGGCCGGACGCGGACGACACACGGGTCCAGGCGGTCCGCGACCTGGTTGATGAGTACGCCCGGGCCAGCGGGCTGATCGAGTCCGAGCACTTGGACCTGGCCCGCGATGTGGAGCGGCGCGGCGAGCTGCTCGCGGAGATGGCGTCGCTCTACGCCGACGACACCCGCGCGGTGCGCGCGGTGCTCGCCGACTCGCTGCCCGAGTCCGCGGCGCTGGCCGAGTCGCTGGGCACGATCCAGGCCCAGCTCCAGTCCGTGCTCGACGCCGGCGTCGTCACCAACCAGCGCGACCAGCAGGCGCTCTACGACCTCAACAGCCAGTACCTCCGCCTGCAGGACACCTACAACACCTTCGCCCGACACCGCGACGAGCAGCTCGGCGAGTCCCCGCTCGGCCGGCTCGGCGACGACGGCCTGATCGGCGACGCGTCGGGCGAGCCGCTGCCGGACTACGTGCTCCTCCTCGCGCACCTGCAGCAGTGGCACATCGCTGTGCGGCAGCAGCTCCTGCCCCTGACCGACACAACCGTGCAGCAGGTCGGCGGCCGAGTCCGCTCGCCGCAGGTCGCCTCGCCGGACCAGCGCAACCGGGTGCTCGAAGCGCGCAACACGCTCGCGCAGATCCAGCAGTCCATCCGCCAGCCCCACGCCAGCCAGCCGCCCCTGCTCGAACAGTCCGCCAACGCGCTGCGTCGGCTACTGCTCCGCACCGACCAGATGCCCCAGCACTACGACGACGCCCGCGCGGTGCTCAGCGACCGGCCGTGCGTCCTGGTGCTGAGCGGCGACCGGGCCCGCGTCATCCCCTCGGCCCTGTTCTACCGCGGGGTGCAGGGGATCGAGAGCGCCGACAGCGAAGCACAGGAACAGTTCCTCGGAGAGGAACAGCTCACCGGCGCGCTGGTCAGCATGTCGCTCGCGCCGCCGCCACGGGTCATCTTCGTCCGCAGCAACACGGGCCGGCCCGCGCTGAGCATCGGCACCGGCGAGACGCGCACGCTCGGCGACTACAGCCACGTCGCCCAGCGGCTGCGGGCCGTCGGCATCGAGGTCGCCGAGTGGGCCTACGACCCGCACCCGTCCAAAGCCCCCGAGCGCCGCGCCGGGCAGCGCGTCGTCTGGATCGTGCTGCCGTTCCTCAAGCCGATCCCCGGCCAGCCGCAGACGATGGACCAGACGCTCAAGGCCAGCGTCGCCGCGTACATCCGTGAGCGGCTGGAGGCCGGCGACAGCGCGATGCTGATGCTCGGCCCCAACACCTTCGCCGACCCACAGCGACGCGACGACCTGCTCGCGCTGCCGGGGATCAGCGACGCCGGCCTCGCCGACGACCCGCTGCTGGACCTGCTCAAGGGCTGGGGGATCGACGCGCAGGTCTACACAAACGCCTACCGCGTCGCGCAGGAAGACGCCGAGGGCCGACCGATCGCGCCCGCCGCGTTCTCCTTCACCGTCTCGGGTTGGCCCGAGGGCGGCGCGCTGGGGCAGTCGCTCGACGGCATCGCGACGTTCTTCGGCCAGGCGTACCCCCTCGAACTCACCGACACACCGGGCGTAACGCACACCCCGCTGGTCGAACTGACCGACCCGACGATGTGGCTGCAGGAGCCGCCGGGCCCGCAGGCGGTCATGGGACAGCCGCTGGACATCGAAGAGGACCGGAAGCGTTCGCGTGTCCTGCTCGGCGTCGCCGCGGAGCGCGGGTCGGCACGCCTCATCACCGTCGGCGACCCGCTGTGGGCAACCGACGGCGTGACCACCCAGGGCATCATGCCCGACGGCCGGACCCTGCCCCGTCTCGCCGACCAGCCGGGCGCGTACATCCTCTACCCCGGCAACAGCGAGCTGTTCATCAACAGCGTCTACTGGCTGACCGGCCACGAAGAACTCATCGCCGCCAGCCCCCGCACCCAGGACATCCGTCGCATCCCCGCGCTCGAACCCGGGCAGCTCCGCACCTACCGCATGCTGCTCAGCGCCGGGCTCCCGGCCGTGATCTTCCTCATCGGCGGCGGGGTCTGGCTGATCCGCCGCAAGGCCTGACCGATGAACCCGCGCACGACCCTCATCCTCGTCGTCCTGCTTGCCGCGATCGGCGCGGCCTGGTGGCTCACACGGGGCCAGGCCGACGCCCCGCCGCCCGAGACCACACCCCAGGGCCCGGTCGCGCTGTTCGAGGCCGGAGAGTTCGAGCACCCGCTAGTCACTTCGATCACCATCAACTGGCCCGGACGCGAGCCGGTGCGGCTGGAGAAACAGCGCGGCCGATGGAGGATGACAAGCCCCGTTGCGTTCGCCGCCGACGACCGCACGGTCGGCCAGTTCCTTCAGACGATCGCCGGCTACGCCGACCTCGGCGCGACCGAAGCCAATAGCAACGCACCCCAGGCCGAGGTCACGGTCACAATGGCCGACCAAACGTTGGTCCTCCGCTTCGGCGAACGCGTCGGCGGCGGGATGGCCCGGCTCGCGGTCGGCGACCGCCCCGCTCGGCTCGTCGAAGGGCGCATCCACGACTTCCTCGAACGCTTCGACCCGACCGACCTGCTCTCCAAGAAACTCGAAGCCCCGACCGGCTACACGACCGACGCGTTCACCGTCACGACGCTCGATGGCAGCACCCGGCTCGAGTTGGCCGACGGACGGTGGCTCATCGATGGCGACCCGGCCCAGCCCGCACTCGGCGAACCCGTGCCCGGCTACATCGACATCGACGGCTACCTCAACATCCCCAACGCGACCTCGATCGAACGCTTCGAGCCCCTGCCCAACGCGCCCCCCTCGGCCTACGGCCTGGACCGGCCGCGCGTCCGCATCGACTACGAAGCCGCCGACACCACCGGTGCCCCCTTCCGCAGCACGCTGCGCGTCGGCGGGCCCGCCGACACCGAGGGCACGCTCTACTACGCCACCTACGCCCACGCGGGGGACGACAGCCCGGTCGTGTTCGTACTGCCGGCGGAGTTCTCCGTCGTGATGGCGCAGCCCACCGACCGCTTCCGCGACCCGCGGCTGTTCACCCTCGCGCCCGAGCAGATCGCACGCATCGTGGTCGAGGGCGACTGGACGCTGGACCTCACCGATGAGCGGGGCAGCATCATCGGCCCCGGCCGGCCGCTGGACCGCACGATGACCGGGCTGCGGGACCGTGTCACGATGCTCGCCGAGGCAACGGCCAAGGGGTACGGCACCGTCAACCCGCAGGCGTTCACCAACGGCATCTTCTCGATCACGCTCGATCCGATCGGCGGCGGCGAGACGCAGCGGGTCCGCCTGTTTCCCCCGCACGCCTACACCACCGAGGCACCCGACCCCGATCGACGCGACTACCTCGCGGTGCGCGAGGGCGAGTCGGTAGGCCTTCTCATTTCGATCGAGGTCCTGCAGGGGCTCAGCGATCTGGAGCTCATGGACATCCCGCTCGAGCGCATCGACTAGCACTTCCCAAGCCGGGCCAGAGCGCAGCGCCGGCCCGGGTAGGGTGCTCCCCGGCTCACACGTCGTTGTGCATATCGATCGGCACGCCAGGCCGGCCACCGCCGTGGTCGCGCTGCTGCTTCGCGGCGTCGTTGCGCTCGACCGACAGCCGCTCGAAGTAGGCGTCGTCCACATCGCCCGTGACGTAGTGCCCGTTGAAGACCGAGCAGTCGAAGTCGGTGAGCGCGGGGTTCCCGGCCGTGGAGCACGCGATCAGGTCGTCGAGGTCCTGGTAGACCAGCCAGTCGGCGCCGATGATGCGGGCGACCTCCTCGTCGGTCCGGCCGTGCGCGACCAGCTCGCTGGCCGCGGGCATGTCGATGCCGTAGACGTTCGGGTAGCGCACCGCCGGCGCGGCCGAGCAGAAGTAGACCTTCTTCGCGCCCGACTCGCGGGCCATCTGGATGATCTGCTGACACGTCGTGCCCCGGACGATCGAGTCGTCCACGAGGCAGACCACTTTGTCCTTGAACTCGAGGTCGATCGGGTTGAGCTTCTGGCGGACGCTCTTCTTGCGCACCGCCTGGCCGGGCATGATGAACGTCCGGCCGATGTAGCGGTTCTTCACGAACCCCTCGCGGAACGGCCGGCCCAGCGTCTCCGCCATCGCCCGAGCGGCAGTGAACCCGCTGTCGGGGATCGGCATCACCACGTCGATGTCGTGGTCGGGCCGCAGCCGCTTCACCTTCTCCGCCAGCCGCTCGCCCTGCCGCAGCCGGGCCTTGTAGACGTAGATCCCGTCCACCACCGAGTCGGGACGCGCGAGGTAGACGTGCTCAAAGATGCACGGCGTGCAGCGCGGCTCGGGGGCGCAGACCTGTGTGTGCAGCTTGCCCTGTGTGGTGATGTAGACCGCCTCGCCCGGGGCGACGTCGCGCATCACCTCGAAGCCCTGGGTCACCAGCGCGACCGACTCGCTGGCGACCATGTACTCGGTGCCCCACAGGTCGGAGTTGCGCCGCCCCAGGATCAGCGGGCGGATGCCGTACGGGTCGCGGAACGCCACCACGCCGTAGCCCGAGATCATCGAGACCACGGCGAACGCGCCGCGGCACCGGCCGTACACCCGGCGGACGGCCTCGAAGATGTCCCCCGGTTCGGGCCGCAGCTTGCCGACCTCCGCCAGCTCGTGCGCAAAGACGTTGAGCAGCACCTCGCTGTCGGAGGTGGTGTTGATGTGTCGCAGGTCCGTGCGGAACAGGTCCTTGGTGAGCTGGGCAGCGTTGGTCAGGTTGCCGTTGTGCGCCAGCGCGATGCCGTACGGGGAGTTGACGAAGAACGGCTGGGCCTCGGCGGTCGACGCGCAGCCCGCGGTGGGGTAGCGCACGTGGCCGATGCCCATGTTCCCGGTCAGCCGGTCCATGTGCTGCTGGTCGAAGACGTCCCGGACCAGGCCGTTGGACTTGCGCAGGTGGAACCGCCCGCGGTCGCAGGTCATGATGCCCGCCGCGTCCTGCCCCCGGTGCTGGAGGACGATCAGCGCGTCGTACAGGCGCTGGTTCACGCGTTCCTGGGCGACCATGCCGACGATACCACACATCAGGGGAGTCTCCGGTGGCCTCGGCGGTGGCCGGGCGTCGGTACGGGTCGGGAAGGATGTCGGGGACGACGCCACCATTAGTTTAGCGTGAGAACGCCGGCCGGGTCGGGTCGATCGGGCCGCGATTTTGCTCGCCGCGATGCGCCGTATACATCGACGCCACACCCGGGCAGGCCGTGTGGGTTGCTATGATCCCGCGATGCCGGAGACGACCGCTGAGGGCCCGCACGCGCTGTCGATCCCCGCCGTGAACGCCACGGCACTCCGGCGGGCGCTGCTCGCGTGGTACCGCCGGCACCACCGCAAGCTGCCCTGGCGGCCCGCGCCAGGTGTGGGGAACGCGGCACAGGTCGACCCCTACCACTCCCTGGTCAGCGAGGCGATGCTGCAACAGACCCAGGTCGCGACGGTGCTCCCCTACTTCCAGCGGTTCATCGAGGCGTTCCCGACCGTGCGCGCCCTCGCCGACGCCGACGAGCAGCGGGTGCTCCGGATGTGGCAGGGGCTGGGCTACTACCGGCGGGCCCGGAACCTGCACGCCGCGGCGCAGAGGGTCGTCTCCGAGTTCGACGGCGAGGTCCCCGCCGAGGTGCCCGCCCTGCTCAAGCTCCCGGGGGTCGGGCGGTACACGGCCGGGGCGATCGCCTCCATCGCGCACGGCAGGCCCGCGCCGATCGTTGATGGCAACGTCGCCCGCGTCTTCGCCCGGCTGTTCAACCTCCAGGACCCGGTCGATCGGCCGGACGTGCAGAAACAGCTCTGGGCCATCGCCGAAGCCTTGGTGCCCGCGCGTTCGCCGGGCGACTTCAACCAGGCGCTGATGGAACTCGGGGCGCTGGTGTGTACACCCAAGTCGCCGACATGCCTGACGTGCCCGCTTCGCTACCGGTGTGCGGGCCTCGCGCAGGGCGACCCGGAGCGGCTGCCGGTCAAGCGTCCGAAGAAGAAGCCCAAAGCGGTCACCCACCTCGTCGTCGCGGTCCGTCGGAACGGCAGGTACCTCTTCGAACAACGCCCCGCGACAGGGCTGTGGTCGAACATGTGGCAGTTGCCGACGTGGGAAGGCGACGACGCGACCCATCCCGCGTGTGATGCGGCGGCTGTTGTTGACGATTTGGTGGTTGGCGCGTGGCTTGCTGAGCGCTTCGGTATCACGCCGGGCAAACTCACGCCTGCCCACGACTTCACGCACCAGACCACCCACCGCACGATACGCTTCGTCGTCCTCACCGCCAACGCAAACAATGGCCGGCTCCGCCCGAACACCGGCCGGTGGCTCAAGCTCGATCAACTCGACGAGTTCCCCCTGCCCAACCCCCAGCGCACCGCGGTCAACCACCTCCCGTAGGGTGGGTGGAGGCCGCCCGCGGCCGATACCCACCTACGTCCTCCGGCCGCTCGTTTCACCGTTTTGGTTTTCGCTCAGGGACTCGCTCCACTCACCCTACTTGCTTACAGCTCAAACTGACGTTTGGCACGTGCATACCAGTTCAATGCAACTGATACTGAGTTATCTGCATCTTCTACGATCATGGAAATCATTTGATGAGGTAGTGCCATTCCGGCAACAGTAGATTCGATGCTCTGGCCCGGCTCAAGCATCGCGATGCAAGCAGAAGCATACTTTGACATCCTGTCACGGTTCCCGGCTGGACCGGTCGCGCTGTGCCGCTCAATGGGATCTAAATGATCTGGTGCCGTTACAATAAACCCGCAATCTATCCGATGTTGTGCTTGACGCATGAAATCAGGATCGGTTAGTCGGAGTGTTGCGAGTAACTGTGGTGTCACCCAGCTACCAGCGTCGGCCGCTGCCCAACATGCAGCAGTTGCTTTTCTCTCGACTGACTCCGCCTCTAGCAGAGCAATGCAGCCGACAAGATGTGGCCGCCAGTTGATGTCTGCGAATAGCAGCGAGATATCCTTAACACAATCGCCAGACCGCTCTAATGCTTCGGCAACACGACAGCGTATTTCTCTTACTTCTTCATCATTCTCCAACCACAAAAGAGCCAAGTAACCCGGGACAGAACTGCCGGTGAGCTTCGCAAACGCGGACTCAAATGGGCCGAACTCTGCTTGACCGATTTGCTGGTGATCCACTACTACCGCCCGCCCAGACGCTGGCGCATCAGGTCGGCGCGGGCGATGCGTCTGGCGGCGGGGGTCATCTCCTGGCCGGTGACCTTCTGCAGGTGCGCGGGCTGGCAGAGCAGGAGCAGTTCGTTGAGGGTGCGGATATCCACGCGGTCCAGGCGGGAGGTGTGGATGCCCAGGCGGACGTGGCTGAGTAGCTGCAGGGCCTCGTCGGTGCCGAGCACGCGGGCGTTGTTGAGCAGGGCCCATGCACGCCAGACGCGGTCGTCGAGTTGCTTCTCGCGCTGGCGGAGCAGCGCCTGCCGGGCCTGGTGCTCGTAGGCGATGATCTGCGGGATGACGGCGGCCTCGAAATCGGCGAGCGTTTCTTTCTCGGTCTTGCCCAGCGTGGTCTGGTTGGAGATCTGGTAGAGGTCGCCCAGCGCCTCGGACCCCTCGCCGAAGAGCCCGCGGACGGCCAGGTGCATGTCGCGGGCAGCGCGCTTGACCTTGTCGATCTCGCCGGTGAGCTTCAGCGCGGGCAGGTGCATCATCACGCTGACGCGGACACCCGTGCCGACGTTGGTCGGGCAAGCGGTGAGGTAGCCGAAGCGTTTGGAGAAGGCGAAGTCGAGCTTTTCTTCGAGGATGTCGTCGATGCGGTTGATCTGTGAGTAGGCGTCGCCGAGCTGCATGCCGCTGCGGAGGACCTGGATGCGCAGGTGGTCCTCCTCGTTGACCATGATGGCGAAGGTCTCGTCGGCGGCGATGGCGACGGCGCGGGGGATGTCGGCGGTACGCCGCGCGAGGTCGCGGGAGATCAGGTGCCGCTCGACCAGGAGCTGGCGGTCGATCGCGGGGCTGTCGGCGAGCTGGACCCAGAGGGTGTTGTCCGCCAGCCGGTTGGTCATGATCTGGCTGCGGCAGGACTCGAGGACCTCGTAGCGCTGCCGACGGTTCGCGCGGTTGACAAAGGGGAAGCCGGCGAGGTTGCGGGCGAACCGGACGCGCGAGGAGATGACGACGTCGCTGTGCGGGCCGGACCCGCGCAGCCACTCGCCGGCGCCGCGGCTGATGTCGCGTAGTGTCACGGCCGGTCGTCCTCGGGGGTGCCGGGGTCGAGCTGGCGCGGCGCGGCCGGGGCGTTGCCCGACTCCATGCCGGTCAGGTCGTCGCGGAGCTGTGCGGCGAGCTCGTAGTTCTCGGCGGTGACGGCCTCGTCCAGGCGTTTGCGGATGCGAGCGATCTGGAGCTGTCGCTGCTCACCGCCGCCGCTGCGCCGGGGCACCTTGCCGACGTGCTGCGCGCCGCCCTCGTGGGCCCGCTCGAGCAGCGGGATGAGCGCCTTCTCGAAGGCCTTGTAGCAGCCCGAGCAGCCGAGCAGGGACTTGTCGCGGAAGTCGCTGAACTTAAGCCCGCAGTCGGGGCAGGCCCGGTCGCGACGCGTCGCGGCGGCGGGCTTGATCTTGTCCGAGGGCTGGGACTGCCCGTCGGCCATCTTGATGAAGTTGGTGAGCAGCTCGTTGATCGGGGCGTGCGCAGACTTGATCGGCAGGCCTTCTTCGGCGGCGTGCTGCTCGCACAGCCGCTTCTGGATGTTCTGCCCCTTGACGCGGACCACCGCGTGGTGGGTGGCGGGACGGTCGCATTTATCACACTTGTATTTCATGCGTCCTCCCACGGTGTGAACGGTGTGCCGGGCACCCACGCCGGCTGATCGATTCTAGGGGGCCCGGGCCAACGGTTCAATGCAACGCCGTAGAAAGCCGGGCAAACCCCGTGCTTACGCTCTAATCATCGTCATCTTCCTCGCCCGGCATCGGTGGAAGCAACGCCTGGATGATGCGGAGGTCGGCCTCGTCCCGGTCACGCAGGCGGTCGCGGACGTCCCGCATCAGCTCGACAAACGACGCGATTGTGTAGCCCCGCGCGTCCAGCAACCGGACCATCGCTTGTTCCTCCAGCGGGCCACGCAACACCGGCTGGGGGTTGACCAGCAGCATCCGCGGGTCGTCGTCCTGTCGGCTGCTCCGGCCGCGGCGACGGCGGCTGCGCGAATCGTCTTCCTCGGCCTCCGCCGACTCGGCCTCGGGCTCGGGCAACTCCCAGCACGCGACCGCGACCTGGATGCCTTCGCCCTCGGGCCCGTCCCAGCGGTGGCCCTCGGCCAGCCCGCGTGTGTCGTAGCCGACCAGGCGGTGGGTCTGCTCGAAGGCGTCTTCGTCGTCCTGTCTCTCTTTCAGCTCCAAGCGATAGCGGTACATCGCGTCGAGCTGGTCGTCGGCATCCCGTGCGCCGCTCGCGCGGGCCCGCTGTCGGTCGCGGTCGTACTCGGCACCGACGGCCTCGGTGTCGAGCAGCCAGAGGTTGGTCACGAGCATCTCTTCGGGCCCGAGGACCTTCACGACCTCGACCGAGTCGAGGTAGCCGTAGGTGCCCGACGTGGTATCGGGGAGGATGTTGGCGTAGGCCTTGACCTCTTCGGGCTCGGGGCGTCGCATACGGTTTTCACTGAATCCGCCAGTCGATTCGCGCCAGGTCTCGGTGAGTTCATCGGTGGCGCGGGCGAGGGTGAGGCCGCGCGAGCTGGGGATGCGCCGGTCGTAGCCGGGCACGACCAGGAAGCCGCCGTCGATCTCGCCGCAGTAGCGTGCGTAGACGCGGTAGTTGCTCGCCCAGGCGCGGTAGACCGCGGGCTCGACGGCGTCGCCGTTGAGCTCGGTGTTGGGCGGCGGGTCGGCGAGCACCGGCAACGCCACGACCGCGCAGGCAGCGAACAGCAGGCGGGCGATGCGTAACGACGTTCGGGGCATAGCGTTGTTCCGGTCAGGGTTGCGATTGGCCAACGGTCAGCGCGATGTTGCCGCTGCCGCTGCGGAAGCCGGCGAGGTCGATCGCGGCGAAGAGGAAGCCGGCGTCCTCCACCGCGGACACGACCGCCTGCCGGACGCCGGGCTCGAGGGCCTGATGGAGCTGGTCTTCGGGCAGCTCGATGCGGGCGACCTGGCCGTGGTGCCGGACACGGAACCCGGTGAAGCCCAGCGCACGCAGAGCGTCCTCGGCCCGCTCGACCTGCGCGAGCCGCTCAGGCGTCACTTCCGTGCCGTAGGGGATCCGGCTGGCGAGGCAGGCGGCGGCGGGCTTGCCGGCGTTGGGCAGGCTGAGGTGTGTCGCGACGGAGCGCACGTCGGCCTTGCCGAGCCCGGCCTCGAGCAGCGGGCTGATAACCCGCGCCTCCTCGGCCGCGCGAAGCCCCGGGCGGTGGTCGCCCAGATCATCGGCGTTCGTGCCGTTCGCGATCCACCGGACGCCGAGGTCGGCCGCGGCACGCTGCAGCGTGTCGTACAAGTGTGTCTTGCAGAAGTAGCAGCGGTCGCCGGCGTTGCGGACGTAGCCCGCGTCATCCTGCTCGGCGGGTGAGACGACATACAGGTCCAGGTCCAACGCTTCCGCCAGCGCGACGGCCTGCGCGAGTTCTGACCGCGGCAGCGAGGGCGAGTCACCGATCACCGCGGGCGCGGCCTGCTTGCCCAGCACCCGGCGGGCGACGGCGGCGACCAGTGTCGAGTCCACCCCGCCGCTGTACGCGGTCATCACCCGCTCGCGCGGCGCGACCGCCCGCTCCAGCCGGGCCAGCAGCCCCGCCGGGTCGGTCGCGTTGCTTGGTTGCGCGGGTTCACTCGCCATACCACGTATCTTAGCCCTTGTATCGGCCGATCCCTAACGGCTTGCAAGCCCCCCCGGCCGTGACTATCATCCGGGGCTCACCGGCACTCGTAGCTCAATTGGATAGAGCACCGGTCTACGGAACCGGCGGTTACAGGTTCGACTCCTGTCGAGTGCATCGACGACCCGCCCTGGGACATCCCCACGGCGGGTTTTTTCATGCGCTCTGTGGGGTCAAGCCCCCCGCCTGTGGGGTCGATAACGCCTGTAGCGACCGGTGGTCCCGCGCCGCCTCGCCAACGCCCTGTGACCGACCCCAAGAGGTGCCTCATGGCCGAACGCCGCAAACAGCCCCGCCTCCAGACCCGCGGGATGAACACGCCCTTCGGCCAGGTGACCAACATCTCCGAGACGGGGCTGTGCCTGTTCCGCAAGGGGAAAATGGACCTGACGGTCGGGCAGACCCTTCGGCTGGCGGTCGAGCACGGCCACGAGCGGGTGCTGCTCAACGCCGAGGTCGTGCGGATCGACCGGCTCGGGCTGTTCCGCCACGAGGTCGGGCTGGCGATCGGGGCGGAGGACTTCGAAGCGCTCGCGGGCATCCGCCGGCTGATCGCGTCTTCACAGGCCGAATGTATCGGCCCGGCGTGCCACCTCGCGGCCTAGGCGCCGGCGGCCACCCCACAACCCGACTCGATCAGGTGGTAGCTCAGCGCGTCGGCGATGGCGTGCCAGCTCGCGTCGATGATGTTCGTATCAACACCGACGGTGGAGAAGTAGCGCGTCTCGCGGTGCGGGTCGTCCAGGCCGACCGCGAACTGTACGGTGACGCGCACGCGCGCGGCGGACTCGGCGGTGGGGTTCACGACCCGCACCTGGTAGTCGGCCAGGTGGACCTCGGCGACGCCGGGGTAGTGGCCGACCAGCCCCGCGCGGAGCGCGGCGTCCAGCGCGTTGACCGGGCCGTCGCCCTCGGCGACGTGGTGGACGAACTGGCCATCAACGATGAGCTTGACCGTCGCCTCGGTGCTGACCGGCTGGGTCAGGTCGGGGCTGGTACGTGAGATGATGCAGCGGTAGTGGTCCAGTTCCCAGAACGCCGGCCTGCGTCCGAGCGCATCGTAGACCAGCAGCTCGTAGCTCGCCTGGGCGTGCTCGAACTGGTAGCCCTCGTGCTCGAGGTCCTGCACACGTTCAAGCACACGGCGCTGGACCTGCTTGTCGTCGGCGATGCCGAACTTCGCGCCGACCGCCGCGGCGATGTTCGACGCACCCGACAGCTCGCTGACCAGGATCTGCCGCTGGTTGCCGACGCTGCCCGGCTCGACGTGCTCGTAGCTGGGGGCGAGCTTCTGCACCGCGTGGACGTGCATACCGCCCTTGTGCGCAAACGCCCCGTCGCCGACGTAGGGCTGGCCCGCCTGCGGCTCGAGGCCCGCGGCGTCGTAGACGTAACGCGACAGCTCGTGCAGGCGCTTGACCGCGCCGGGCCGGAGCACGTCCCGGCCGAGCTTCAGCGACAGGTTGGCCGCAACGGTCACGAGGTCCACGTTGCCGCAGCGCTCGCCGATCCCGTTGATCGTGCCCTGCACCTGCACGCAGCCCGCCTCGACCGCGGCGAGCGCATTGGCCACGGCGAGCCCCGCGTCGTTGTGCGGGTGGATCGCGAGCAGGGGCATCTCGGCCTTCGAGCTTGGGATGTCGGACCTGAGCAGGGTGTTGACGGCCTGGATGGCCTCGACGATCTCCGCGGGCAGCGAGCCCCCGTTCGTATCACACAGCACCAGCCGGGTCGCTCCGCCCTCGACGGCGGCGGCGAGCGTCTGCAGCGCGTACTCCGGGTTGGCCTTGTAGCCGTCGAAGAAGTGCTCGGCGTCGTAGAAGACCTCCTCCACCGCGTCCACCCCGTCGCAGAACGCCACCGACTCGCGGATCATCGCGAGGTTCTCCTCCCGGCTGACCGCGAGCACCTCGTCCACGTGCAGGTCCCAGGTCTTGCCGACGATGGTCACGACCGGGGCCCCCGCCGCGACCAGGGCCTGCATCCCGGGGTCGTCGGCCGCGGAGACGCCCTTGCGCCGGGTCATGCCGAACGCGCAGACGCGGGCATGTTTCCACTTCACGCGCCGGGCCTCCTCGAAGAACGCGACGTCCTTGGGGTTGCTCAGGGGGTAGCCGCCCTCGATGTAGTCGAAGCCCAGATCGTCGAGCAGGCGGGCGATGTTGATCTTGTCCACGACAGTGAGCGAGACGCCCAGCCCCTGCGTGCCGTCACGGAGGGTGGTGTCGTAGAGCTCGACGCGGTCGGCCGAGGTGGAGGGATCGGTGATTGCGTTCATGGGGAGGTCTCAAAAAACAAGCCCCGCCGGTGGGCAGGGCTGGGGGATCCATCGGGGTAGAAGATCGCCGGCCCTATCGCGGAGGGGTCATAGCCAGAATCGCGGCGATCTGTGCGTTGGCCTGAAGCATGCCCAAAGGATACCCGCCCGGGCCGAAAACGCCAACGGGGGGATTCCCGGGGTTATAATGCCCGGCTCGGCCAACGACCCCGGCCCGACGCCATGCCCAGCAAAGCTGCCCCCCCCACGACCGACCCCGAACCCCTTGCCGACGCCCCGGTCTACCGTCGGTGGCTGCACCGGTTCAGCTTCGTCGTCCTCACCGCGACGTTCGCGCTGGTCGCCATCGGCGGGCACGTCACCAGCACCGAATCCGGCATGGCCGTACCCGATGGGTGGTTCACCTTCGGCTGGTGGTCACTGTTCGCCCCGCCGTCGGAGTGGTGGCACGAGTTCGGCACGTTCTGGGAACACACCCACCGGCTGCAGGGCAATGTCGTCGGCATGCTCACGATCGCCATGGCGGTATGGCTCTGGCGGACGCAGAAGGCCCGCCCTGTCCTCCGATGGTCGGGCGTATTGATGCTGGTCCTCGTCTGTATCCAGGGCGCGCTCGGCGCGTTCCGAGTTGACTTCAACGAGATCGCGATCGCGTTCATCCACGGGATCAATGGGCAGATCATCCTCTGCCTCTGGGTGCTGGTTGCCGCGGCGTTGAGCCGGCCGTGGGTCGAGCGTGTCGCAGCGCTGCGTCGGGACCGGCCCGGCCAGGCCCCGCGTCGGCTGCGTTGGTTCACGCTGGCGATGCTCGCGGCGCTATTCGTGCAGCTCACGCTCGGCGCGGCGGTGCGTCACTACAAGGCCGACAAGTCCCTGCCCGATTTTCCCTTGCACTACAGCCAGGTCCTCCCGCCGATGAGCCAGGACGCGCTGGACGAGGCCTACCTCGCCTACCACGCCGAGCGGTTCGGCCTGACGATCGAGGAGGCCACCGCCGCGGGGTGGAGCAACCGCTCGCCGCGCAACAACACGGTCGTCGTGCCGGTCTGGAAGGTACACCTGCAGTTCGCCCACCGCGTTTGGGCGTACACCCTGCTTATCGCGGGCATCACGCTGGTGGTGATGACGCTGCGGAGCAGGCTCGACCAGCGGCTGCTGCTGACACCGGCCCTGCTGCTGCTGTCGCTGTTCGTGCTGCAGGTCTCGCTGGGCGCGATCACGGTGATGACCGAGACGGATGTCTTCGCCGCGACGATGCACCAGGCGACCGGCGCCCTGCTGATCGCGACCGCCACCTGGCTCGCCGTCCGGGTACACTTGGCGGGGTACCGGCCGACCCACGGACCCGAGTCGGCCGAGGCCAGCCGGCCCCAGCCGGCTTACACACCGGCCGACGCCCCGCCGCCGCGCACCACCCCCACGCCCGCATGAGCCAAGCCACCGACACAATCCGGGTGCTGGCCAGCCCCGCCGACCAGGCGGCGCACGTCCCCTCGCCCTACGACCCGGTGGACCCGCCCGCCGAGCGGTCGCCGCTGGCCGAGGACGCGCCGGGCTCGGCCGCGGTGCCGACGCGTTTCGCGGACTTCAAGCAGCTCATCAAGCCCCGCATCACACGCATGGTCGTCATCACCGCGGCGATCGGGTTTTACATGGCCCTGCCCGGCGGGTGGCGCGACACGCCCTGGGCGGTCTTCCTGGTCGCGATGGTCGGCACGGCGCTGTCGTGCATGGCCGCGAGCGCGTTCAACCAGGCCTACGAACGCGACACCGACGCGCTGATGAAGCGGACCCGCAACCGCCCCGTCGCCGCCGGCCGGGTCACCCCCGCATCGGCGAACGCCGTCGGGCTCGTCCTCGCGGTCGCCGGCGTCGGGCTGCTCGCGGGCTCCGGGCTGGTGCTGGCGGCGGTGCTGAGCGCGTTCACGATCGTCAGCTACGCGTGGGTCTACACACCCATGAAGCGGACCAGCAGCGTCGCCCTGCTGGTCGGCGCGGTGCCCGGCGCGATGCCGCCGATGATCGGCTACGCCGCCGCGACCGCGACGCCCTCGTTGTTCGGCACCGCCGGGCTCGACGCCATGGGCACGCTCGGCCCCGCGGCCTGGCTATTGTTTGCCATCATGTTCGTCTGGCAGGTGCCCCACTTCCTCGCGATCGCGTGGCTCTACCGCGACGAATACGCCAGGGCGAAGCTCGCGATGCTCCCGGTCATCGACCCGACCGGCACCCGCACGTTCCGCCAGACACTGATCGGCTGCCTGCTCATGCTGCCCATCGGCCTGCTGCCCACCGCGCTGGGTGTCAGCGGACGCGGCTACTACGTCGTGGCGCTGCTGTGCGGGCTGGGCTTCCTCGCCTTCGCGGTCGCGCTGGTGGCTCGGCCGACCCGCGCGAACGCCCGACGACTGTTCTTCGCCTCCCTGGTCTACCTCCCGGTGGTGATGGCCGCGATGCTGATCGACCGCGTATGACCACCACCGCCCCACAAGCCACACCGCACAGCATCGCCAGCGCAGACCCCGCCCCGGCCGTCGTGGTCCACGACCTCTCGCACGTCTACCCCGCCCTCAAGCCCCGACGAACTCGTGGCAGACGCAACACCCCGGCAGCAGCCGCGGCCGACCGCGCCGCACTCGAGGGCGTCTCCCTGGAGGTCCGCCCCGGCGAGGTCTTCGGTCTGCTCGGGCCTAACGGCAGCGGCAAGTCCACCCTCTTCCGCATCCTCGCCACCGTCCAGCAGGCAAACCCGCCCGCCGGTGCGAAGCCCGGCAGCGTCGCGGTGTTCGGCACCGACATCCACGCCAACCCCGCCGGCGTCCGCGCCAAGATCGGCGTAGTCTTCCAGCACCCGTCCCTGGACGACAAGCTCACCGCCGCCGAGAACCTCCGCTACCACGGCATGCTCCACGGGATCACCGGCAGCACGCTGGCGGAACGCTCCAGCGCGATGCTCGCTTCGGTCGGGCTGGATGGCCGGGCCGGCGAGCGCGTTGAGGCGTTCAGCGGCGGGATGCGCCGCCGGGTCGAGATCGCCAAGGCCCTGCTGCCGTCGCCCCGGCTTCTGCTGATGGACGAGGCCTCGACCGGGCTGGACCCCGCAGCGCAACGCGACCTGTGGGCGACGCTGCGCGAGCGCGTCCGTGACGACGGGCTGACCGTGTTGCTGACGACACACCTCATGCACGAGGCGGCGTTGTGCGATCGTTTGGCCGTGCTGTCCCAGGGCCGGGTGATCGCCGTCGATACGCCTACAGGCCTGATCGCGCGTGTCGGCGGGCAGGTGCTGGAGGTGCGTTGGGACAACGAGGTTCAAGGTGGGGCCGACGGCCTGCCAGGCCGGATACTTTCAGCGTTGGGCTTGTCGCCCGGGTCGCCCGGCGTCACGTCCACCGACCAGACACTGCGGGTCGAGATGGTCGACGCGGCCGGGGCCGTGCCCAAGGTCGCGGAACTGGCGGGCGACCGGGCGGCGAGCATCCGTGTCGCCCAGCCAACGCTGGAGGACGCCTACCTGTCGCTGACCGGTAAGCCGCTCTACGACGCAACGGCCTGATGTGACTGTGCCGGGAAAAAAACTTGGCGCACAGCATCAATTTTCCTAATATAAACCATATGGACTAACCGCCCCCCTGCCGCGTCGGCATCGTGCGTGAGCCGACCCGGCAGCCAGTCCATCCCGGGCCCCAGAGGCGACCGGCTTCTGGGCACGCCCGGGGGGTGTGCGTTCCTTGGCAACCTGGGCCACAGCATCACGCCGGCCGACCCGGACCACAACGCGGGGCGGATACGGAGAAAGGCCTAATCGTTCCTTTTATAGCGCGTCGACTCCCGGACGTGCCCCGTGATGCCCGCCCAGGCGCCAAGGGCCCACACCACCCACCCCCCTCTCCTAAGATGCCGGCGTTGTTCCGCGACGGCCTCCAACTCGACTGGCATAAGACCCCGGCCCAGGCCCTCGCCCACTGGCCGGCGGACCGGCCCGTGTTCATGCTGCACTCGGGCCGGCTCGACCCGCGCTGGTCAAGGTACAGCGTGCTGGCCGAGCCCCAGGGCGCGGTCCGATTTGATGGCCCACACATCCACCACCACGGGTTAGACGGTCTCAATCCGCGCGCATCATCGATCACCCACCACCCGATCGCCGGCCTGCGCCAGACGCTCCGCGCTGACGCCGACCGATCGCTGTGGCTGGGGTATCTCGGCTACGACACCGCGCGCTGGATCGAGGACCTGCCCGATGCGCCCGACGACGACCGCGGCTGGCCGGTCATGCAGTTCGAGCGCTGCCCGGGCTGGCTGGTGTTTGATGCGCTGACTCGAACCTGGACCGCGCACGGCCGGTACGCGACCGATGGCCCGCCCCGGCTCAACGATACGCCCGCACCGAGCGCCTTCGAGGCCGGCCCGCCACAGCCCTACCACCCACGCGACGCCTACGAGCGCAGCGTGCAGCGCGTCCTGGACTACATCGCGGCCGGCGACGTGTTCCAGGTCAACCTGACCCAGCGGATGACCAGCACGTTCGAGGGCGACCCACGCGCCCTGTTTGCCGCGCTCAGCGCCGCGTCCCCCGCGTGGTACGGCTGCTACGGCGAGCTCACGCGCTTCGACACGGCCGAACCGCGTCGCGCGATCGCATCGACCTCCCCCGAACTGTTTCTTCAGGTGGACGAGGACGAACGTGTCATCACCCGGCCGATCAAGGGGACCCGGCCCGCGTCGACGGCTGCATCGGAGCTGGAGCACAGCGCGAAAGACGCGGCCGAGCTGAACATGATCATCGACCTGATGCGCAACGACCTGGGGCGCGTCTGCAGCTACGGCACGGTCCGTGTGGAGCAGCCCCGGACGATCGAGTCGCACCCCACCGTGCACCACGGCGTCGCGACCGTCGCGGGCCGGCTGCACGCGGGTAAAGACCTATTCGACCTCCTACGCGCCACGATGCCCGGCGGGTCGATCACAGGCGCCCCGAAGGTGCGTGCGATGCAGATCATCGACGAGCTGGAGCCCGTCCGCCGGGGCCCGTACTGCGGCGCGATCGGCATGATCCACGGCAACACGATGCGCCTGAACATTGCCATCCGCACACTGCTGGTCGAGCAGCCGATCCCCGGCGCAGGCGGCACCCCGGCTCCCGGCCGCGTGGATTTCTCCGTCGGCGGCGGCATCGTCGCGGACTCCACCCCCGCCTCGGAATACGAAGAAACGCTGGCCAAAGCAGAAGCGCTCGTCACCGCTCTCAGCGCGGGGATCGCCACCACAAGCCCATCCTGAAAAAACAACGCCCCGCGTTTGGGGCGTTGAGACATGCATGGGCCCGGGAGGACTCGAACCTCCAACCGTCGGTTCCGAAGACCGGTGCTCTATCCAATTGAGCTACGGACCCTACGCCGGGATTGTACCCCACCAAGGCCGAGAACACGCACGCGACCAGCCGTATTGCCCCGCCCTGACCCCCGGCTTATCGTGTGGGTATGCCCAAACCGCCGCTGATCCAGGACCCGCGCCGACGCGAAACGGTGATCGCTGTGATCCTGGCGGTCGCGTTGGCGGGCTGCCTGCTCCTGGCGTGGGTGATCAGCGGGGCGGCGCTGTACTGAGCCGTGTCCTCACGACGGAAAATCCCCACAACCCGTATCGCCAAACGACCCGGCGGACCGACTGCCGGGCGGGGTATAATTTGTCTCCCCTACCCCAGCCGGGAAATGCGTCATGACGATATGTGAAGTCTTTGGGATGCCATCGCGGGCCGGTCGGATCAGCCTGTGGCTGCTGGTCTTAGCCGGCGCGTTGCTGGCGTCGCCGGCGATTGGACAGGTCGATGGCCGGCCGCTCGACCCTGTGGCGGACGCGGACGACTGGCTGCTGCCCAAGCGCTGGGGCGAGGTGCGTTACGGCCTGACGGTCCGCGAGCCGATCGATTCGCTGCGGCTGCTGCAGCCGCGCGACGGCTCGCTGGTGCGTTGGATCGTGCCGGGCGAGATCAGCGTGAGTCTCGAGGTCCACCAGGGGCTGATGGCCGACCGCACGATGACCCACAAGGTCGAGCACGGCGATGGCGTCGCCGGCGCCGCGGGCGGCGGCGCACAGGAGGCGCTGCAGCCGCTCCGCCTGGATGCGTTAGTCCGCGACCTCACCGCCGCGATCGAGACGGCCGGGGCCCGTGAGGTGGTCAACACCGGGCTCCACGACTGGGTCGAGATCGGCGACTACATCGGATACATCAATTACTTCGTGATCCACCCGCGTGGTGAAGACACCCGGCCGTGGCTGCACGGCATCGCTTTGCTGAAGATCGACGACCTCAATGTCATCGTTATGCGGCTGGAGTGCCAGCCCCAAGCCACCGAGTTGGGGATCAACACCTTCGAGACCATGCTGCACAGCATCGAGCTTGAGCCGGCTCACGAGGTACTCGACCGGCTGCGCGGCTGGATGCACAACGGCGAGAACTTCCTCAACGCCACGACCCAGGACGACCGGCTGTCGGCGATGCTGCCCGACCAGCTGTTCCGGGTCCGGGAGATGGTCCCGGGCGACGGCGGCCGGATCGACGAGATCGACATCGGCTACACACGCATCTGGCAGCGGTATCAGGACAACGACTACTACCGCCGGACGCTCGCGCAGCTCAGGGAAGACAACGCCGAGGCCAAGCTCGAAGGTGTCGACAGCTTCCGTGTGCACGGCAATGCGCTGGTGATGCAGACCTTTCTGCGCGCCCAGGGCTCGGAGATCAGCCGCCTGCAGGAAACCGTCGAGTCGGTCGAGGGCGGCGGCATCAGCGAGGTCTGGAACCTGAAGACCGAACTGCGCCAGCCCGGCGACCAGCGGTTCGGTCGGGACGAAGGGCTCTGGGTCGAGACCGGCATCCGCGACGACATCCACCTGAGCGAGGCGACAACGATCAACCGCATCGAGGTCATCCGCGAGGGCACGCCGCCCCGCCAGATCACCGATTACGTGCTCGCTCGGGAACGCGACCCCGAGCGCCGGCTGCGTTTTCCCTCCGCGCGCCCCGACGCCGCGCCTGCCGGCAACCTCGACGCGCTGCAGTGGCAGACCCCCGAGCGGGCGTACCTCTCGCAGGTCGATGCGATGCTGGTCCCGGCGTTGCTGCCCGCGGACGAGACACAGACCTACGGCTTCTTCGTGTACCACGCCGAGTCGTCGAGCCTGGCGATCCGGCTGATGCGTGTCGAGCCGCAGCCGGATGGCGGTAAGGTCGTGTTCATCCGCCCCACCATCGACATGGCCGAGCAGGCCATGGTCTACAACGCGCAGGGCGAGCTGGTGAGCTGGTTCTTCCCCGACGGCCGATCGATGGTCCGCACGACACGCGAGGAGCTCGCGCGCATCTGGCGCGTCCGCCTGCCGCACGACTAGCGGACCGGCCTTGCCCGCCTGTGTCACCCACCCGGAGCCCGTAGTTGGAACTGACGATCAAACTCCCGGAAGGCCCCGACCGTGTCTCGGTCACCGGGCCCGGCGAGCGGAACCTGAAGATCATCCGCGAGTCGCTGGGCGTGGCGATCAGTGCGCGCGGCGATGCGTTGCGCCTCACGGGCAAATCCGAGGCCGTCGGCCGGGCCGCGCAGGTGCTCGACCGGCTGGGCGAGGCGGCGCGGCACGACCGGCCGATCTCCCACGAGCAGCTGCTCGACCTGATTGCAACCGCGGGCTCGCTGGGCGCGGCCGAACTCCGGCCCGGCGCGTCGCACACCAACGGCGATACCGCACACGACACACGCCAGCCCGGCCCGCTGCTGGATGTCTACCTCAACGGCCGACGGGTCAAGCCGATTACGGCCGGGCAGCGGCACTACGTCGACAGCTTGTGGACCCACGACCTGACGTTCTGCGTTGGGCCCGCGGGCACGGGCAAGACCTACCTCGCGGTGGCGGCGGCGGTCTCGATGCTCAAACGCGGCGACGTGCGCAAGCTCGTGCTGGTCCGCCCCGCGGTCGAGGCCGGGGAGAAGCTGGGCTTCCTGCCCGGCACGATGCAGGACAAGGTGAACCCGTACCTCCGCCCGCTGCTGGACGCGCTGCACGACATGATGCCCTTCGAGCAGATCGAACGGTTCATGGCGGTCGACCTGATCGAGATCGTGCCGTTGGCGTTTATGCGCGGCCGAACGCTCAACGACGCGTGCATCATCTGTGATGAGGCCCAGAACACGACCAAGAGCCAGATGCTGATGTTCCTGACCCGCATGGGGCACGGCTCGAAGATGGTTGTGACCGGGGATACCAGCCAGATCGACCTGGACGAGCCGCGCGACTCGGGGCTGGTCGATGCGATCCGCCGGCTGGGCCGGGTCAAGGGTGTAGCGATGTGTGCCCTGGGTGCGGCGGATATCGTCCGCCATTCGCTGGTCCAGCGGGTCGTCGAGGCCTATGAAGATACGCCAAGATAGCCACAATTTCTTTGTTTTCATATATTTACACCTCGAATCACCGGCTGGTTATCGGGGGGATGGCCCGGATCGATCGGGTCAGAGTGGTACAATGTTGGGCTGGTATCGCCTCGGGATGTAGTCGATAAACAGGGGGTGAACCACGCGGGCCTCCGGGCCGCAGCCCCGCAGAACGGCGCATGGCAAACACCAAGTCTTCCAAAGCACGTCGACGCGAGGTCCGGCGGACCCTGCAGAAGCCCACGGCGGCGTGGCGCGAGCTGCTACGTACGCGCGAGATGGCCTGGGCAAGCACCTTCGCCCTGGTGTTCGCGGTCGTCGGCACACTGATCGCCTGGCCGACGCTGGACAGCGAGACGCCGCTCGAGGCCGGCCAGGTCGTGACCCGGCCGATCGTGAGCCGCGTGGCGTTCAGCATCACGGACCTAGACGCGACGGAACTCGATCGTCGGGAGCGGGCCAACCAGATCCCCCCGCAGTTCGAGGCGAACCGTCAGCTGCGTTTCGAGATCGAGTCCGCGCTCAAAGCATTGCCCGAGGTAACGCGTGACGCCGCGACGGTCGCCGACCTGGACCCGCAGACCCGCGAGGACCTGGGCCTGACCCCCGACGCGTTCACCGACCTTGCCCGTTACGTGGACCCGGACACCGGCGTGGCAAACGCGCAGTGGCAGAGCGACATGCGCAAGCTCGTGCGCGACCTGTTCTCCACCGCGATCATCACGCCCGACGACATGCAGACCGCCGAGCAGCTCAGCGGCCGGCCCGTGCGCCTCGTGATCACCCACCCCGACCCCGAGGTCCGCGGGCAGGCCCAGCGCCTCAAGCAGGACTGGGCGGTGCTGAGTATTGAAGACCCCGAACGCCTCCGCGCCGAGTTCACCGAGCTGGTGCTCCGCTACGAGGTCTCGCTCCGGCCGGTGCTGGTCGATTTCATCATGCACCGCATCGGCCCGACGTATCACTTCAGCGAGTCGGCGACGGCCGCCGCGAAGCGCGCGGCGACGGACCAGGTGGAGACGCACCGTATCGATTTCGCCGCGAACCAGGTCATCGTCGCCGTTGGTGACACGCTCACGACCGAGCAGCTCGCGCTGCTCCAGGCCGAGCACGAACAGTACCTCGGCAGCCGGTCGCCGACACAGCGCTGGCTGCCGCGCGCCGGGCTGTTCGGGCTGGTCCTGATGATCGCCGTGGGCATGTGGGCCTACTTCTTCGTCTACGCCCCGCGCATCGTCCGCAACCCGATGCGCGGCATGGCGATCACCGGGCTGCTGCTGCTGTGCCTCTCGGCCTCCGTCACGACCGCGACGATCAAGCCCGAGTTCATCATCTTCGCCCTGACCTTCCCCGCGCTGTTTGCCTCGATGGTGCTGGCGATCGCCTACGACCAGCGTTTCGCCCTGGCGATGGGCGTGGTACTCGCGGTCCTGGTCGGGATCGCGCTGCGGGTGCCGCTGGCCCAGACGCTGGTGATCCTCGCGGGCATGGGCGTCGCGGTTATGCAGCTCCGCGAGATCCGCAGCCGGTCCAAGCTGGTCATCGTCGGTGTCTACGCCGGGCTCGCGATGGCGACGGCCTCGACGATCGTCGGCCTGGCCGACCGCCCGGTGCATGTCGAGGGCGTCCCCTGGCTGATCTTCATGGATGCCGGGCTCGCGTTCTTCTCCGGCTTCCTCGCCGGGCTCCTGGTGCAGGGCATCCTGCCCGTCGTCGAGCGGGCCTTCAACGTGACGACCGCGATGACGCTGAAGGAGCTCAACGACGCGAGCCACCCGCTGCTGCAGAAGCTCGCGCACGAGGCACCGGGCACCTACCAGCACTCGCTCCGCATCGCCGACATGGCCGAGGCCGCCGCCGAGGCGATCGACGCCGACGGCCTGCTCTGCCGCGTCGGCGCGATGTACCACGACGTCGGCAAGACCCACAAGCCGATGTACTTCATCGAGAACCAGGGCGGCGGGCCCAACAAGCACGCCAAGCTGCCGCCGGCGATGTCCCTGCTCATCATCGTCGGCCACGTGAAGGACGGCGTCGAGATGGCCCGCGAGTTCGGGCTCCCGCCCGTCATCCGGCACTTCATCGAGAGCCACCACGGCACGACGCTCGTCGAGTACTTCTTCGCGCAGGCCAAAAAGAACACCCTCGCCGAGGACAAGCCCTGCCCCAGCGAGTTCGAGTACCGCTACCCCGGACCGAAGCCGCGCACCCGCGAGGCCGCGATCCTCATGATCTGCGACGCCGTCGAGGGTGCCGCCCGCGCCATGGACGAGCCCAACGCCAACCGGCTGGAGACCCTCGTCCGCAACATGGCCAACAAGCGGCTCATGGACGGCCAGTTCGACGACTGCGACCTCACACTCCAGGACCTCTCCCGCATCGAGCAGGCGGTCACCAAGTCGCTGTGCGCGATGTACCACAGCCGGATCAAGTACCCCGACAACGAGAAGACCCAGGTCATCGACATGGACGCCGTCCACAAGGGCCGGTCTACCGCGGGGTAAGCCAGGGGTATGCCGACGATCGAACTCGAGACCCGGATCCACGCCCCGATCGAGCGGGTGTTCGACTTGGCGCGGTCGATCGACGCACACATGGACAGCACGGGCAAGACCGGTGAACAGGCCGTCGCAGGACGCACCTCCGGGCTGATCGAACTTGGCGAGCAGGTCACCTGGGAGGCAAAACACTTCGGTGTGCGCCAGCGGCTGACCGTCGAGATCACCACGATGGACCGCCCCAGGATGTTTGAGGACGTGATGGTAGGAGGCGCGTTCAAGGCCATGCGTCACACACACCGCTTCGCAGAAGAAGGCGGCGTCACCACCATGACAGACACCTTCCGCTTTAGCGCCCCGTTCGGCCCGCTGGGCAGGGTAGCGGAACGGCTGCTGCTGACCCGCTACATGCGGTCGTTCCTGATCGAGCGGAACCGCGTCCTCAAGGCGGCCGCCGAGTCCAACGGGTGGACGCGCTACCTGGTTGGCGGGACGGGGGCCTGATGTACGCACATGTCGCCTGGTGCTATGACGCGGTAGCGCAGGCCTATTCGCTGGGCGCGATCGGCCGGGCGAAGCGTTGGCACGTTGCGCATGTCCGGCCGGGCGACCGGGTGCTCTACATCGGTGCGGGCACCGGGCGGGAGGTCGCGCCGGCATGTGACGCCGGGGCCGAGGCGGTCTGTGTCGAGCCATGCAACGCGATGGCGCGCCGGCTGCGGCGTCGGCTTTCGCCGTGGCCCGACCGCTGCCGGGTCATCGAGCAGCCGTTGCGAGCGGCGGACGGTGCAGGCACGTTTGACTGGGTCTGCGGGCATTTTTTCTTCAACGTCTTCGCCGACGACGCGATGCCGGGCGTGCTCACGATGGCGGCGTCACACGTCCGGCCCGGCGGCCGGCTGATCACGGCGGATTTCGCGCCGGGCAGTGGCAAGGCCACGTCCCGCCTGTTGCGCGCGGCGTACTACCGGCCGGTCAACCTCGCGGGGTGGGGGCTGGGGATGTGCGCGCTGCACCCGATCTACGACTACGCCCCGCCGCTGGAGGCGTTGGGGTTCGCGGTGGAATCGCGCACCGGGTTTACCGTCGCGCCACACACGCCGGCGTTGTACGAGGTCGTCTGTGCGCGCAAGGAACAGGGCGGCTGAGGCCGCCCTGCGAGGGGTCTTGAGATGTAGCGTGGCTGTGCTTACTCGTCCACGCCGTCGATCGCGTTGACCGGGCTGTAGAACTCGCGCTTGGCGGGCTTTGCTTCGGCCTCGGCTTCGCCGACACCTTCACCCTCGGCGGCCTCCTCCTCGACCTCAAGCGGCTTGTCGCTGACGACCCAGAGCTTGATCTCGGTCTTCAGGTCCTTCGCGAGCTGGACGGGGATCATGTAGGTGTCCAGCCGGTTGATGCGCTCGCCGATACGGATGTGGCGGTCTTCCACGGCGTGGCCCTCGGCCCGCAGGGCCTCGGCGATGTCGTGCTGCGTCACCCCGCCGAACAACGCGCCCTGCTCGTTCGCGGCGCGCTCGAGCGTGATCTCGTGGTCGGTGAGCGTCTCGATCAGCTTCTCCTGCTCGGTGCGGAGCTGCTTGAGCTCGGCCTCGACCTCCTTGCGGCGGGCGGCGAGTTCATCGATCTTCTCCTGCGTCGGCGCCTCGGCCAGGCCGTGGGGCAGGAGGTAGTTGCGGGCGTAGCCGGGCTTGACCTTGACGACATCGCCGATGATGCCGAGGTTCTCGATGGTGTCGAGCAGGAGCAGTTCGATCGTTTTCATGGTGCTGTCCTTTGGGGAAAGTTAGGCGTCGGCCCGGCTGCACATGCGGCCGGCGGTACACCAGCGTTTAGGGTCGGCTTGAGTCTTGAGGGGCGAGGCATGTGTTTGGGACACTCACAAGGCCTCAAGACGCAGGCCTGATGATTTAGAACGGGATATCGTCTTCGTCGACCGGCTCGTGGTGGCCGCCACTGGTGGCCGCGGGGCTCGCGTCCCAGCCGCCGCCCTGGCTGCCGCCACTCTGCTGGTAGCCCCCGCCGCCACCGCCGCTGTCACGGCCGCCGACAAACTGGAAGGTATCGACCACGACCTTCAGCTTCGACCGTTTCTGCCCGGACTGGCGGTCTTCCCACTGGTCCAGGCGGAGCTTGCCTTCGATGAAGATCGGCTTGCCCTTGCTGAAGAACTTGCCGATGTTCTCGGCGGTCCGGCCGAAGGCCTCGCAGTCGATGAAGTTCGGCCGCTCCTCCCACTGGTCGGTCTGCTTGTTCTTGAAGCGGTCGTTGACGGCCAGGCCGAACGACGCGACGGGCATGTTGCTGGGCAGGACGCGCATCTCCGGGTCGCGCGTGAGGTTGCCCATCAGGATGACTTTGTTGAAGTTCGCGGCCATGGTGTGCTGTGCCTTTCGGGGTAGGGGTGGGGGTCTCGCGACAGGTGTGTCGCACAGCAGACGGTGGGTGCTCGCCCGGGGGGTCAGGCGGACGCGGCCTCGGCATTAGCTTCGGCGGCGGGCTCCTCCTGGTACAGCGGCTCGCCGGCAAGGGCACGCTCGATCTCGACCTCGCCCATGTGGTCGCAGCGGGTCATCATGACGCGCAGGACGGTCTCGGAGAGGTTGCAGTCGCGCTCGATGTTCGCGATCTGTGTCGGGCGGGCGTCGAAGTACGCCAGGAAGAACGTGCCGCGCTTCTGGCCCTCGATCGGGTAGGCGAGCTTGCGCTCGTCCCACTTGTGGATGACGCGGGTGGTCGCCTCGGCGCGGTCGAGCATGTCCTGCACGTGCTGGGTCGCGGCGGCGGGGTCGCCGGCGATCGCGCCCTGGCTGATGAGGAACAGGCCTTCGTAGAGGTGGGTGGTGTCGGTGTCGGCCATCGCGAGGGTCTCCTGCCCGCCTGGCGGCGCGGCGTGGGGGTGCGTCCGCCCGGTATCCCCGGCCGACTCGCGGATCGGCGGGGGCCTGGGTCCGGTCGGCTCCACGCTGGAGCCCCGGCCGGGCGGCGGTTGCGAGCCGAGTAGTGTAGCCGGGATCGCCTGCCCCGACAATGCCTGCCGCCGGGCTCCCACACGCGGGAACCGCCCGTCGGTAAGCTGGAGGCATGGCCCAGATACCGCCCCCGCGCCCCACCGCGTCCGCCCCGCCTGTCGCCTATCCAGGTGCCGTGACGCCCGCCTCGCTGCAGCGGACGACCGACCACCTCCGGGTACTGAGCATCTGCACCTGGATCACGGCCGGGCTGCAGGGCTTCGGGGTGCTCTTCGGGCTGCTCTACGTCGGGCTCGGGCTGGTGTTCGTCAACAACCCGCCCGGCCCGCCCGCCTCCGCGCAGGGCGGGCCGCCGCCGGAGTTCTTCGGGTGGATGATCTTTGGAGTAGGGCTGGTGGTCGTTCTGCTATCGACCACCATGTTGGTGCTGACGATGATGACCGCCCGCGACCTGTCGCGTCACCGCCGACGGGTGTTCTGCATCGTGATCGCCGCGCTGCACTGCCTGGGCTTCCCGGGCATCGTGCTGGGCATCTTCACGATCATCGTGCTCTGCCGCCCCGAGGCGAAGCTGCTGTTCGACCGCGGGTCGGCCACGCGTTGATGCGGCGCGGGTTTACTCCTCTTCCTCTGTTTCTTCAAGGACGCGGGCCCGCACCACGAGGATGACCTCGAACTGGTCGGCATCGATGCCCTCGAACACGTTCGTCGACGCAGTCAGGACCACCGCCCCGCCGTCGGGGATGCGCGCGTTGGTGCGAAAGCGCGTGAGCTGCTGGCTGACCAGCCCGATTTGTACCTCGCCGACACCGGCGTGCCCGGCCTCTCCCCCCGCCTCCAAACGCACTGCCACCGGGACCGGCGTGGTCTCCATCGACATGGCGTGGACGATCTCGGAGCGGACCGCCACCTCAATGGACTTGCGGTCGTAGGCGACGGTCGGCGTCAGGTCTGTGACGTTGCCGCTCCGTGCGACGCTGATGGTCGGGTCGACGCTGGTCGTGTCGGGGATAGGCTCGGCATCGCTGATGAACCCGCGGTTTTCGCCGGTGGTCGTGTAGATCCGCTGCCCGTTGTGGCAGACCGTGCGGACCGCGCCGATCCGCCGGGTGTTGCCGTTGTCCAGCCGTTCCAGGAACGCGTCGCACTGTTCCCGGTCCAGGATGAACCCGCCGTCCAGGCCATCGACAACCGACCGGGGTACGACGAGGTAGTGCGCCTCGACCGCGAGCATCTGGGACAGCGACCGATCCAGTTCGGCCAACATCGCCTCGATCTCCGCGTGGACCTCGGGCGTGGCGCGGACGATCAGCATGCCCTGAACCGTCCGAGCGGTAAAGACCTCATCCAGCCAAAGGTCGGGGTTACCACCCATCGAGCTCTGGATGAGATCGACGATCATGTCCATGAACTCGCCTTCCGTCCCGGTGTTGCGCAGGTCCGACCCGTCGCCGAACAATGCACCAGCGCTACCACCACCCCCTCCTCCACCACCCCCGCCGCCGGAGCTCCCGCCCGAGTTGGTGTTGGAGAGCGTCTCGTCCAAGTCCATCTCCGGGCTGTTCGTAAACTGGGGGATGTGGACCATCAGCCCACGCAGGTTGTACGAACCGCTGACGACCCGCTGCTCGATGACGCGGGTGTCGCTGGACAGCATCACGACCTGCCCCCGGATCAGCCAGTCGGCGTCGGTCGCCAGGGCGATCAGTTCGAGCACGTCATACACGCGGTGGCCCGAGAGTTTCAGCGAGACGGGGATGTCCTCGATCTGGGCCCCCGCGAACCCGGGGTCGATGACAAATGTCACCCCAGACTCGCGCTGCAGGTACTCGACTACCCGGTCCATCGGCGTGTCCAGGAACTCGGTCGTAATGCGGGTGTCCAGCCCCTCGGCCAGATCACCGAGCTCGTCTTCGGGCGGGCCCGCATACGTAAGCGGGGCTGCAACAAATGCCAACACACTTAGCAGCGTGGCGAATAGGGGCCGGGGGGCGGGATTAAACATCTTGCATCCTTACAAACCGGAACAACACAGCAGGGCTGCCATCATCAGCGACAACCTCGATGGCTGCAAGGATTTTCTGCCTCGGCTCCATCGATTCCTAGATCAAAGCAGTTCCAAACCGCAACCGTGACAAGATGGGTAACTCGGCGAAGCAAGGTCACGACGCGTCCTGGCGGTCCGATCCCGCTTCAGACCCCTCGCCTTCACCAGGCACCGTCGGCTCGTCGTCCAGGTCGAACAGCCGACGGAGCGCGGCGGCGTAGAACCCGACCGGGGCGTTCGGGTCGTTGCGGTCGAGCTGTGACAGGGGCAGGTGCAGGATCTTGTTGATCAGCCGGTGGTTGTGCTCGCGGATCACCGCGTCGTGGCGCTCGTTGACCACGCCCTGGGCAGCGAGCTTGCGCTGGGTGCGCTGCTGCTCCTGGTCGGCGATGTCGTTGAGCCGGGCGCGGAGCTGCTGGACGAGCTTGCCCAGATCGCGGTGGCGGATCTCGCCCATGCAGCGGGCGCATCGCTCGTGCAGGATCGCCTCGCACTGCTCGCGCTGGGCGTGGCGCTCATCGGTCGTTACGCCCACGGCCTGTTGAAGGTCATCCAGGTTGTAGAGGTACACGTTGCTCAAACCGCCGATCGCGGGGTCGATGTCGCGCGGCACCGCCATGTCCACCAGGAACAGCGGGCGGTTGCGGCGGCGCTTGAGCAGCGGCCTGAACCGGTCGGCCGACACCACCGGCTCGTTCGCGCCGGTACAGCTCACGACGATATCCGCCTCGACCAGCACGGTGTCCAGGTCGTCCCACGAGCGCATCGCGACCGGCCGGGCACCGTCCGGGGATACCGACTGCGCGAGCTGCCGGGCCCGGCCCGGCGAGCGGTTGACGATCCAAAGCGCCTGCGGGTCCTCGCGGAGTAGCGCGTGCGCCGCGCCCTTGATCATTTCGCCCGCACCGATGACCGCGACCTTCTTGTCGGTGAAGTGGTCGAAGATGTTGCGCGCAAACGCCACGGCCACCGAGCTGACCGATGTCCGGCCGGCGTCGATGCCCGTGCGGTTACGCGCCTCTTTGCCGGCCGCGAGTGCGCCGCGGAACAGGCGGTGCAGCACCGGGCCGACCAGCCCGTGGGACTGCGCGAGCTCGTAGGCCTTGCGGACCTGGCCCTGCACCTGCGGCTCGCCGAGCACCATCGAGTCGAGCCCGGCACAGACGTGGAACAGGTGCAGCGCCGCCTGCTCCTGCTCGCGCAGCAGCGTCGTCGAGGCCAGCACTTCGGGCGCGAGCCCCCCGCGCTCGGCCAGGAGCGAGCGTACCTCTTCGGCCGAGGGCGCGGCGTGGACGGGCCGGGCGATGTAGAGCTCGGTACGGTTACAGGTCGACAGCACCACCCCCTCGGACATCGGGAAGCGCTCCCGCAGTTGGCTCAGCAGCCCCGCGACGCCGGCATCATCAAACGCCAATGCCTCGCGCGCCGCGACGTCGGCGGTCCGGTGGTTCAGGCCGACCATGAGGATGCGCATCAGTCACCCCCCCGGTCGGTGTCCGACGCACGCTTCAGCGATGACGCCGTGTCGATCGTGCCGGTCTGCTTGTCCATCGCCCCGACGATGCCGTAGGTCGCCAGCAGCAGGACGAGGCCGAAGATCGCCAGCCAGGCCGCCCGCCTTCCGCGGAACGCCGAGGCGTGCCGGATGTTCATCAAGAGCGCGTACACCGCCCACGCAAGGGTCGCGAGGATGACCTTCGGCGAGACCCACCACTCGATGCCCAGGGCGGTGCCTTCCCCGCGTGTGACCAGGACGACGCCCGAGACCAGCGAGAGCGTGAGCAGGACGAAGCCGAGCGTCGCGGCGCGGATGATCAGGGTTTCCAGCGTCTCCAGACTCGCCAGCCGGCCGGGCACGGCGTGCTTGGACTTGAGCCGGCCCTGGACGTAGAGGTACATCGCCCCGCCGATCGCGCCGAGCGCACAACACAGCAGGCCGAGGTACGTGCTGGTGGTGTGGAACACCAGCCAGGCGGGCTCGAGGGTGTCGAGCCGGAACGGCCGGTACGTCCACAACGAGGCGCAGATCGCCCAGGCGAGCATCAGCGTCAGCAGCGGCAGCGCAAACGCGGCCAGCCCGCGCAGCTTCGGGCGGGTCTGGATGTAGAGCACCGCGCCCGCGAACGAGGCGCACATCAGCAACAGCCCGTCGACGTGCGCGTGCAGCGGTTCCCATGACTCCCAGAGCAGCAGCCAGCGCAGCAGGAGGAGCGTGATACAGCCCACGGCGATGAGGCCGACCAGCAGGTGCTGCGTGGGCGAGGTGTTGGGGCGCTGCTCTTGCGGCCGGGCCGCGCGGAGGCGTCGGACCGCGAGGGTCGCGGCGGCGGCGCTGAGCGCGGTCATGAGGATCAGCGGGATGCTGGTAGCGGTGTCGGTCATCGCGGGGTCGGTTCGGGCGGGCTAGGCCGAGCCACGCATGATATCCCGGTAATGGGATCGCAGCGCGTCGGTCCCGCCGGCGCGAAAGCGGGCCAGGGCGTCGCTGTCGGTGAGACGCCGGAGCATGGCCGAGCGTTTCGCGGGGTCGGTGACCTGTTGCTGGATCGCTTGTCGCGTTTCACGAGCGACCGTCAGCACGTCCGGCCAGGCGGGATCAACCCGCTCCGCCAGTTCATCGCGGATCGCCGCCGCCGCCGAGGCGGACGCCCCGCCGGTGTGGACCGCGAGGGTCAGCGGCCCGTCGCGGTGGCCGGCCATGAACGAGAGGTCCCCGGCATCGCCGTCGTCCGCGCGGTTGCACAGCGGCGGGTGGGGCAGCCCGGCCACCGCGGCCGAGACCGACGCGTTGGCCGCGGCGTCGTCGGTGGCGATGATGACCAGGCGGTAGGTGTCGAGGGCGTGGGCCGACGGGTCGAACCGGGCGACCACGCGTTGGATATCCATCGCGTCCAAGCGATCGTCCATGTCCGGCGCGATGACAGTCACGACCGTCCCCGCATCGACCAACGCCCGGGCCCGCCGCGCCGCGACCGCGCCGCCGCCGACGATCAGCACACGCCAGCCCGACACGTCCAGCATGACCGGGATGCCTTGTCGCTTCATTTCCGCCATCACCCCAGTCTACCCTACCCAAGCCGGGCCAAAGCGAAGCGCCGGCCCGGGTACCGCGCTGGCATGACCGTTGTACCCGCCCCGACCCGGGCCGGCGCTACGCTCTGGCCCGGCTTGTTGCGCTCGGTTTAATCACGATTGAACCCCCCTCTTCTACATCCGCGCTCACGCCTGCGGCTGCCCTACAATCCCCCTGCTGAAACCCGACCGACAACTCACCTCACCAATGGAATCCGCGCGGCCTAGACCCCAGGCCCTAACCCCTAGCCCCTACGCCATGCCCGACCTCTGGCAAACCGACCGGGAGACCAAGCGGCTCGCCGCCGAACCGCTCGCTTCGCGCATGCGCCCGCGCACACTCGACGAGTTCGCGGGCCAGCGGCACTTCCTCGGCGAGGGGAAGCTGCTCCGGCGGATGCTCGAGGCCGACCAGCTCACGTCCGTCCTGTTCTACGGCCCGCCGGGCACGGGCAAGACCACCCTCGCCGAGCTCATCGCCGGCTACACGCAGCGGCACTTCGACCGGGGTAACGCCGCGGCCGTCGGCGTCAAGGACGTCCGCCACGTCCTCGACCAGGCCCGCAAACGCCTCGAGTACGACGGCCGACGCACGATCTTCTTCCTCGATGAGATCCACCGCTTCAACCGCGCGCAGCAGGACGTGCTGCTCGGCGACGTCGAGCGCGGCATCGTCACGCTCATCGGCGCGACGACGGAGAACCCCTACTTCGCCGTGAACAACGCGTTAGTCAGCCGGAGCCAGATCTTCCAGTTTGAGCCGTTGAACGAAGACGACATCGCCACGCTCGTCCGCCGCGCGATCGCGGACGACGAACGCGGCTACGGCAAACTCGACGTGACAATCGACGACGACGCGCTCGCCCACTGGGCCACGGTGTCCGACGGCGATGCGCGGCGTGCCCTCGCCGCGCTGGAGATCGCGGTGCTCTCCGAGTCCCGCGAAAGCAAACCGATTCGCATCACGCTCGAAGTCGCGGAGCAATCCATCCAGCAGAAGGCCATCGCCTACGACCGGGACGGGGACGCGCACCACGACGCGATCAGCGCGTTTATCAAGTCGGTGCGCGGGTCGGACCCGGACGCCGCGGTCTACTGGCTGGCCCGGATGCTGCACGCCGGGGAGGACCCGATGTTCATCGCCCGGCGGATCGCGATCCTCGCCAGCGAGGACATCGGCAACGCCGACCCGCGCGGCATCGCCGTCGCCGCGGCGTGCTACGAGATCGTCCACCGCGTGGGCATGCCCGAGGCCCGCATCACCCTCGCCCAGGCCACCACCTACCTCGCCACCGCGCCCAAGAGCAACGCTAGCTACATGGCCATCAACGCCGCGATGGAGGATGTCAAGCACCAGCGGACCATGCCCGTCCCCAAGCACCTCCGCAGCGGGGCCTACGCCGGGGCCAAGCACCTGGGCCACGGCACGGGCTATCAGTACGCCCACAGCGGCGAGTCCGGCTTCGTCGACCAGGACTACCTCGGCGTCGACAAGTCCTACTACCAGCCCACCGACCGCGGCTACGAGAAACGCATCCGCGAGTACCTCGCCTACCTCGACACGCTGCGCGGCGCGGGCGACGGGTCGGCCGGGGAGGCCTGAGCCGCGCTCGTCGGCGACGGGTTCTCCTCGGGCTATACACCCCAGACGCCGCTCAGGGCCCGTGGTGGCCAACCCGGCGTCTGGGTGCGATAATGCTGTCGGCCTGGCGACGCGATGGCCGAATCGAGAGGGTGGCACCCCGCCACTCCCCAGGGAACGGGAAACGGAGCAACCAGGGATGGGACTACAGTCACAGATGACGCGGGCCGGGCAATCACGTCGGTACATGGTCTCGCGTCGGAAGGCGAAGAAGGGGCCGTGGGTCGCCCTGTTCGTCCTCGCCGTCGCCGTGGTCGGCGGGTACATCATGTTCTACGGCGGGACCGACCCCGCCACCGGCAGCGACTCCGCCGACCAAGCCCCCGGTAACGGTGCGCCCGACGGCCAGCCGGGCCCCGCCGCGGCGTCGGCCAACAACACCCAGGAACGCCAGGGCCAGGACACCCGCCGCGCCGAGAACACCGGCCGACGCGAGGTCGTCCGCAACCCGGCCCGCAATCCCGACCCCCAGCCGACACGCTTCGACCTGCCCGATGAAGACGACCCCGCGCCGCAGCTCACCGGCGAGGCCCGCGGACAGTACGAGCAGGGCATGCAGCTCCTCGAGGACGGCCGGGCCATCGAAGGCCGGGCCATCCTCAGCGAGCTGCTCTTCCGCGCCCCCGGCTCGCTGCCCCGGCACGAGGCCCAGGCGATCCGCGACCGCCTGACCCACCTCAACCAGACGCTGGTCTTCTCCGACACCGTGGTGGAAGGCGACCCCATCGCCGTCCGCCACACCGTCCAGCGCGGCGAGTACCTCAGCCGCGACATCGGCCCGGCGTTCAAAACGCCCTACGAGTTCATCATGCGCATCAACGGCATCGAGGACGCCGCCCGCGTCCCCGCCGGCCGACCCATCAAGTGTATCCGCGGGCCCATCCACGCCCGCGTCGTCAAGAGCGAATACCGCATGGACCTGTTCGTCCAGGACCCCGACGGGCTGCGGATCTACCTCTGCTCCTACCCCGTCGGGCTCGGCGAGTTCGACTCGACCCCCGCCGGCCTCTGGCGCATCAAGCCCCGCAGCAAGGTCGTCAACCCCGATTGGCGCAACCCCCGCACCGGCGAGTACTACGAGCGCGACGACCCGAACATCCCCATCGGTGAGTACTGGATGGCGCTCGAGGGCCTCGACGACAACACCCGCGACGCCCAGGGCTACGGCATCCACGGCACGAACGACGAACGTTCGATCGGCCGACAGGAATCCATGGGCTGCATCCGCATGCAGGCCCAGCACGTCGAAGACGTCTTCTACATGCTCAGCAGCGGCGACAGCCGGGTGGAGATCCTGCCGTAGCCGCACCGACTACATTTGTCACACGCAAGAAGCCCACGTTCGACGAACGTGGGCTTCTCCTTCGCTTGATCGAGAACAACTGCATGACGATGTGGCTTACAACCCCGACGACCCGCGGCTTTCGTTTTCTTCCGGGGTCTCGGGCAGGTGCAGGCCGCACTCCTGGCGGAGGCCGGTGAACCGGCCGTCGCGCTCGTCCATGTCGGCGGTCACCGGGCGGGTCGAGTGCGTGTCGCCGATCGAGGCGTAGCCCTGCTCGACCAGCGGGTGGTACGGCAGGCCGTGCCGCGTCAGGTAGTCGCCGACCTGCTTGCGCGTCCAGTTCAGGATCGGGTGGACCTTGTAGACCCCGTTCTGCCGCTCGACCGGGCGGAGTGTCGCGCGGTGGTCGGTCTGCTCGGCACGGAGCCCGGCCAGCCAGCAGGTGATGCCCAGCTCGCGGATCGCCCGCTGCATGGGTTCGACCTTGAAGCGGCGGAGGTACTCGGCCTCGCCGCCGTGGTCGGTGTCTTCCCACGCCCGGCCGTGCACCGCCTCGAACCGCGCGGGGGTGATCCCGGCGGTGAAGACCTTGAGGTTCAGGTCCAGCCGGTCGCGCAGCTCCTCGGCGAAGCGGTAGGTCTCGGGGAACAGGTAGCCGGTGTCGATCCAGACCACGGGGACGTCCGGGACGACCCGCGTGACGAGGTGGAGCATCACGGCCGACTGGGCCCCGAAGCTGGAGGTCATCGCAAGCCCCGCGCCGAACCGCTCCGCGGCCCAGGCGACGCGCGCGGCCGCGTCCTGCGCGGCGAGGTGCGCGTTGGCGTCGTCCAGGTTGAGGGTCGCGCTCGCGGTCATGGGTGATCCAAGGGACCGGCCGGCTGGGCCAAACCCCCCATCATAGGCACGGCAACGGCCCCCGCAACGCGCTGGCTTGCCCTAAGCCCGTGGTCGGCGACAATGACGCGATGGCCACCGCCTGCCTCGGACTCGGCACGAACCTCGGCGACCGCCCGCGCAACCTCGCCCGCGCGGCCGACGCCATCGCCGCGCTCCCGGGCGTCGCCTTGACCGCCCTGGCCGAGCCCATCGAGACCCCGCCGATGGGCCCGCAGGACCAGGGCCCGTTCCTCAACTCCGCCGCCACCCTTGAGACCGCGATGGACCCGCACGCGCTCCACGCAGCACTGCAGCAGATCGAGCTGGACCTTGGCCGGGCACCGGTGGCCGAGCGCACGCACTGGGGCCCCCGGCTGATCGACATCGACCTGCTGCTGTTCGGCGAACGGGTCATCGCCACCGAGGCCCTCACCGTGCCCCACCCGGGCATGCACGAGCGCGGCTTCGTGCTCCGGCCGCTGGCGACCATCGCGCCGGACGCGGTGCACCCGATCCACCGCAAGACCGTTGCTCAGCTCCTCGCCGAGCTGCAACGCATGGCACCGACCGTGCCGGGGGTGGCCCGTGGCTGAGCGTCCAGACACGGTCTACATCAATGAGCTGTTCTTCTCGCTGCAAGGTGAATCGACCTACGCCGGGCTGCCGTGCGTGTTTATCCGGCTGCGGGGGTGCCACCTGCGCTGCGCGTACTGCGACACGGAGTACGCCTTCCACGAGGGCGACAAGCGCACGGTCGACGAGGTGATCGAGCAGGCCTTCGCGCTGTGCGGCGGATTGGACGGCTGCGACCTCGTCGAGGTCACCGGCGGTGAGCCGCTGCTGCAGCGCGGCGTCCACCCGCTGATGGCCCGCCTCTGCGACCTGGGCAAGACCGTCCTGGTCGAGACCAGCGGGGCGTGCGACATCAGCGTCTGCGACCCGCGCGTGATCCGCATCATGGACCTCAAGACCCCGGGCAGCGGCGAGCAGGACAAGAACCTGTGGTCAAACCTCGACCACCTGAACGCGCGTGACGAGGTGAAGTTCGTGCTGACCAGCCGGGCGGACTATGACTGGATGAAAGATGTGTTGGCCGAGCACAGGCTGCACGCGCGGGTCGGCGCGGTGCTGGTGAGCGCGGTCAATGAAGTCACCCCGGGCCTGGAGATCGCGGGCGTGCCGGGGCTGGCGGTGCGCGACCTGGCCGAGTGGCTGCTCGAAGACCGGCTGCCGGTACGGTTCCAGACGCAGCTCCACAAGCTGATCTGGGACCCGATGGCACGAGGGGTGTGACCGAGGCGATAGAATGCCCGACATGCACGTGTCGCTCACCAAGTCCTTCACCTTCGAGTCCGCGCACTTCCTGCCCTGCTTCCCCGAGGGGCACAAGTGCCGGCGGATGCACGGCCACTCGTTTAAGATCGACGTCGTCGTGTCCGGCGAGGTCGACCCGGCCAAGGGCTACCTCATCGACTTCGCCGACGTCAAGGCCGCGACCGCGCCGATCGAGCAGGCGCTGGACCACCGCGTGCTCAACGACATCGAGGGGCTGGAAAACCCGACGGCCGAGCTGCTGTGCAAGTGGATCTGGGACCGGCTCAAGCCCAAGCTGCCGCTGCTGTCGTGCGTCCGGGTCCACGAGACCTGCACCAGCTCCGCGGAGTACCGCGGGTAAGCGCTGCTTTGTGTCTACGTGTTGTCGTTGACCGGCCCGAGCGCGCCAAGCCCGGCCATCAGGTGCGAGGTGTTCTTGTCGCTATCAGGCGATGACGGGACGGCCTGCGTGAAGGTGCGCAGCAGGCGATTGGTGAGCACCGACTCAAACCGCGCGGACCGCGTCGCGTCGTGCGACTCGACCAGTGCGGTCAGCACGGGATAGGCCTGCACCAGCCGGGCCAGCAGACGGGCCCCGGCCTGTGCGTGCGACCCGGGCTCCTGTCGCCGGCAGACCGAGAGCACCAGCGGCAGCGCGGCGCGGATGCACCCGGCCCGCGCGGCGGTCACGTCGGCATCGAGCGCTTCGCAGCGGTTGAGGTCGGCGGCCTTCGCGTCCCCCGCGCGGACCTGGCCCTGCACCTGCGCGGCGCAGAACTTCAGGTAGTTGTACCGCAGCAGCAGCGCCACCATCAGCCGGTCCGGCGGCAGCGCGCGGTCGAACGCCGGCCGGACCTCCTCGGGCAGCAGCGCTAACGATGCGCTGTCAGGGCGGCGCGCCCGCGGGCCCGGCGGCGCGATCGGGCGGAGCAGCACCTCGGCCGCATCGTCGCGTTCGAACGTGGGCGAGGACTGATAGCTGTACCGCTGTGCCAGCGCCCGGCGGGCCCGGCACTTGTGGATCACACGGTACACCGTCGACCGGCTCCGACCGTAACGCTCGGCGATCGCGCCGGCCCCTTCGCCGGCCAGATAGGCCCGCTCGATCGCCGCGTGCTGGGCGGGGTCCAGCGGCCGGTCACGGTCGCCGAAAAGGGCCGACCCCGCATGGTCGCGGTCGTGCTTCTGGAGCAGCTCGCGGATCGTCTCGTGCCCCCGGCCGGTGGACTCGGCCAGCAAACGGGCGGTCTGGTTCATCGTCAGCGCCGGGTCCTGATCCAGGAGCGCACGCGCCGCATCGAGGATCGCCCGGCGCTGGTCGGCCGACATGCGTGTAAACGCCGCGGCCTGCTCGGCCTGGCCCGGGTGACGGGCGTGGTACCGCGCCAGCGCCGACGCCGGGATCACCACGCGCTTCGGCCCGCCGTCCGCGGGTGTCACCCAGCGCCAGCGCAGGCCGTTGCGACGCCAGCGCGCGATCGTCTTCTCGCTCACACCCAGGCGCTCGGCTAACAACTGCGTGGTCTCCTCGGTCTCATCATTGCTCGGCGGCAGATCGATCGATCGGCTGAGCGAATCGATCAGCAGCCGCAGGTCCGGCAGGACCGCCTCCCCCACCAGCGTCGTGCCCTCCGGGTCGGGCAGGCGGTGCGCGGTGATGCGGTAGGCCAGGAACTCCATCGGGTAGTTCTGCTGCGGGTCCAGTTCGTCGTGGAGCCGCTCGGCCCGGCGGATGTCCTCGACACGCCGGCCGGGCGGTGCATACAGAAGCTGGCGGGCGAGGTCTTCGATCGCGTGGCAGATGTAGCGTTGGTTGGATCGCCTGCTCACGGAGGACCCCTCAGCCCGTCGTCCGATCCCGGGCCGAGTGGCCGGGGGCCCCGTACTCGACGGCCAAGGCGCGGCGGGTGGCGATCAGCCCGTGCCGGTGTGCGAGCGTGCCGAAGCGTTCGATGGCTTCCAGCTCGCGCGGCCCGATACGGTAGCGCAACACCTCGCCGAGGTAGTACGCCGCGAGGTCGACCGGCCAGCCGTGCCGCTCGGCCAACTGTTCGGCGAGCACCACGGACTGCGGCAGGTTGCGCTCGAGCTGCGCCGACAGTGCCTGCGGCAGTGTGCCCAGTTCTGTCCCCTGCTTCGCCATCCAGATCGCGAAGACGAACGGCAGCCCGGTCAGCCGGTGCCACGCCTCGCCCAGGTCGAGTTGGTGCGGGTACACCACCGCCAGGGGTGAGCCGGTCACCACCTTGTCGCCGATGAGCAGCACGGCCTCGGGCTGGCCGGCGATCTTGCCGTTGGCGACCTGCTCGCGCGCGCAGTAGTCGATCATCGTCGGCGCGACGCCGAACAGCTCGCGCAGCAGCACCTGCACCAGCGCGACGCTTGTGTGGCTGTCCGTGTCGGCGTGCAGCGTGGTGACCCGGTCGATCGGCACCTTGCTGTACAGCCGGACGGTCAGCGTCGGCCCATCGCAGCCGATCCCGCCGACGGGGATGATCTTGAGCGGTTCCGGGGCGCGGAAGTAGTCGATAACCGGGCAGAGCGCCGCGTCAACCTCGCCGGTGAGCAGGTCGTCCAGCAGGGCCGAGGGCACGTCGACCCGCACGCGCACGCCGGGCACGGCGTCGAGCCCGCTGATGAGGGGGGCCGCGTTGAGGTAGCTGACACAGCCCACACGGCGGGTGGTCGTCGCCGGGGACGCCGCGGGCGGGTCGGTCGCTTGGGGGTCGGCCTCACGCATGTCGGGATTATAGCGCCGGCCCACGCTCCGCGGGTTTGACCCTGCCGCGCGGGCCGGGGACGATAGCCGGTCTTATGACCGAGACGCCGAGCAAGACCGACCTCCCGACCGCGCAGATCCTGGTGGTGGACGACGAGCCCGACCACGCCGAGGTGATGTCCGAGGCGCTGCGGCGGCTGGGGCACGTCTGCACGCTGGTCCACGACCTGCCGACGGCGCAGGACGAGTTGCGGCACGGCCAGTTCGACCTGGTCGTCACCGACCTGAAGATGGACACCGACACGGACGGGATGGAGGTCCTCGCCGCCGCCCGCACGAACCAGCCCGGTGCCGAGACGGTCATGGTCACGGCGCACGGCGATATCCCCACCGCGAAGCAGGCGATCCGCAACGGGGCCTACGAGTTCATCGAGAAACCGCTGGACCTGGACGTGTTCCGCACGCTCTGCACCCGCGCGCTGCAGCAGGTCTTCCTCCGCTCCCAGAACGACAGCCTCCGCGAACGGCTCGACGAGCAGTACGGGTTCGAGGGCATCATCGGCACCAGCCCGGCCATGCGCGACGTCATCACCAAGCTCAAGCAGGTCGCGCCCAGCGACATCCCGGTGCTCATCACCGGTGAATCGGGCACGGGCAAGGAGCTGTTCGCCCAGGCGCTGCACAACAACTCGCCACGTTCCAAGAAGCGGTTTGTCCCGCTGAACTGTGCCGGGCTCAGCGAGAACCTGCTCGAGGACGAGCTGTTCGGCCACGTCCGCGGGGCGTACACCGACGCCGCGAAAGACCGCGAGGGACGCTTCGAGTACGCCGACCAGGGCACGCTGTTTCTGGATGAGATCGGCGACATGCCGCTGACGATGCAGCCCAAGCTGCTGCGCGTCCTTGAGTCCGGCGAAGTCGTGCGCGTCGGCGCCAACGAGCCGAGGCACGTCAACGTCCGGCTGGTCAGCGCGACCAACCACGACCTGGAAGAACTGGTCAAGGAAGGCCGCTTCCGCAACGACCTGTTCTTCCGCATCCGCGGGATGCAGATCCACCTGCCGCCGCTGCGCGAGCGGCGCGAGGACATCCCCCAGCTCGTCCAGCACTTCGCCAGCAAGTTCGGCGGGCAGATGGGTAAGCCCGCGCTGACCGTGGCCGAGGACGCCATGATGATGCTGATGCGTCACGACTGGCCCGGCAACGTCCGGCAGCTCATCAACGTGGTGCAGAACACGGTGATCGTCTGCGACGGCGGGAAGATCGAGCCCCGCCACCTCCCGCCGGAGGTCCAGCAACAGGGCGACAGCGACGCACCGACCGGGGCGTTTACCGGCGGCGGGATGTCCCTGGACCAACTCGAGAAGCAGGCCATCCGCGAAGCCCTCCGCGTCACCGGCGGCAACCGCGAGCAGGCCGCCAAGATGCTCGGCATCGGCGAACGCACGCTGTACCGCAAACTTAAAGAGTACGGGCTGAAGTGATATCGGAAGGCACCACCGCAGAGGACACAGAGAGCGCAGAGCCAGGCATGGAAGACAAGGCACTCACGCAGGCGATCATCGGGGCAGCGATCGAGGTTCACAAGGCCTTGGGCCCGGGGCTGCTGGAGTCGGCTTATGAAACGTGTCTTGGGGCAGAACTAAACGCACTCGGCATCCCGTTCAAGCGACAAGTCCCCCTGCCGATCCGCTATCGGAACGAACAACTCGACTGCGGCTACCGCCTCGATTTTGTGGTTTACAACCGGGTCGTCATCGAACTCAAGTCTGTTGATCAGATCAGCCCGATCCACCGCGCCCAACTGCTTTCCTACCTCAGACTCTCCGGCCACTCCATCGGCCTGCTTATCAACTTCAATGTCACCCGCCTGACCGACGGCGTCACCCGACTCGTCCAAGACTATGCCAAGCCCTGAACCAAACTCTGCGTCCTCTGCGTACTCTGCGGTAACCCCCCCTCGGATCGGCCATGGTTTTGACCTGCACCGTCTGGAAGACGGCAACGCGCTGGTCGTTTGCGGTCTGGAATTGGACCACCACCGCGGGTGCGTCGCGCATTCGGATGGGGACGTCGTGTACCACGCCGTAACCGACGCGGTGCTCGGCGCGCTCGGCCGGGAAGACATCGGCCAGTTGTTTCCGGACAACGACCCCGCGTGGCAGGACGCGGACTCGGCGGTGTTCGTGCGCGAGGCGGCCCAGCGCATGGCCGACGCGGGCTACACGCTAGGCAACCTCGACGTGACCGTGATCCTGCAGCGGCCGAAGCTCGGGCCGTACAAAGACGCCATGAAGCGCAACCTCGCGGGCCTGCTCGGCTGCGAGGTCTCGCGGGTCAACCTCAAGGCGAAAACCCACGAGGGCGTCGACGCCCTGGGCGAGAACCGCGCGATCGCGTGCCACACGGTGGTGCTGCTGGTGCCGATGCAGTAAGCCCGGTGGGCATCGCTCGCGGACCTGCTCCACCCACTCTACGATGCTTTCATGGCCAGCGAAGACACCCCCGCCCCGCTGCTGCTCACCCGCGCCCAGGTGCGGGAGGTGGACCGACGTGCGATCGAAGAGCTGGGTATCCCCGGCATCGTGCTGATGGAGAACGCCGGGATCAATGCCACCGATGTGGTCACCGGTATGCTCGAAGCGCGCGGCGGCGACGCGGTCGCGGTCGTTTGTGGCGGGGGGAACAACGGCGGCGACGGGTACGTGATCGCGCGCCACCTGACCAACGCCGGCCGGCGGGTCGTAGTGTTTAGCGCGGCCGACCCTGTGGGGCTCTCGGGCGACGCCGCGACGAACCACGCCGTTTGCCGGGCCATGGGGGTCCCGGTGCTGCGGATCGATGACGAACGCTCCCTGGCCGAGCACGCGCCCAAACTCGCGTCGGCGGACGTAGTGGTGGATGCGCTCCTGGGCACGGGCTTCGAGGCCGAACGGGGGCTGCGGCCGCACGCCGCCGCGGTGGTGTCGGCGATCAATGCGGCCGGCGCCGCCGAGACGGGCCCGCTGGTCCTGGCGGTCGATGTACCGTCGGGGCTGGATTGCGATACCGGCGTGGCCTCGGACCCGACGGTCCGGGCAGACGCCACAGCCACGTTTGTCGCCCTCAAACGCGGGTTTTCGGCCGAGCCGGCCCGGGCGCTGCTCGGCGAGGTCTTTGTGCTGGGGATCGGGACGCCCCCGGCCCTGGCGCGGCGGGTCGCGGAGGGGCCTTGACCCACCCCCGGAGTTGGGCCATAATACCCGGCTCGACTGACCCACCACGCCCAAGCCCGCAGAGCACCGCCATGAGCGATATCGCCCCCGGAATCACCGTCACCGTCAAGATCGTCAAGCCCGTCAAGAGCGAAGGCGCCCGCAAGACGCTGGTCCGCCTGCTCAGCAAGGACCCGGCGATCGTCAAGGAAAACAAGCGGCTGAAGAAGGTCCGCGAGGCGAACCAGACGATGTCGACCCGCGGCGGCCGTTGGCGCGTCTGGGAGAGCCGGCTGGTCAAGCAGCGCCCCGTGACCGCCGCCGTGGGCGAAGAAGGCACCTTCCTCGCCACCGCCGATGTCCTCCGCGACCTGCGCGGGGTCGAGAAGTTCGTCGAGGTCTCCGCGGCCTGATGGAACACCCATAGACAGCACCCCCGAAGCCCACGCCGCCACGGTGTGGGCTTCTTCCATTCCGTCTCCAGCGCACCACCCCGCTACAATGTCTGCGTGAAGAAGATCAGTCTGTCCAACATGGTGCTCGACAACGCGGCCCACGCCGGCGGCGGGGGATGCGGGCCCGGCGGGGCCGGCGGCATCGAGTTCATCCGCCGCAAGAAGCCCGACTGGCTGCGCGCGAAGCTGCCCGGCGGTACGGGTTACAAAGAGACCCTGGACCTGGTCAACAAGCACAAGCTGCACACCGTCTGTGCCGAGGCCCGGTGCCCGAACCTGGGCGAGTGCTGGGAACGCGGCACGGCGACGATGATGATCCTCGGCGACACCTGCACCCGCTCGTGCGGGTTCTGCCATATCACGACGGGTCGGCCGCCCGAGTACGACATGGACGAGCCCCGCCGCGTCGGTGAGGCGGCGGCGATCATGCAGCTCAAGCACTTGGTCATCACCAGCGTCGACCGCGACGAGCTGCCCGACGGCGGCGCAGAACTCTGGGCGGAGACCATCCGTGAGATCCGCCGACAGTCGCCGGGCACGCAGGTCGAGGTGCTCATCCCCGACTTCAACGGCGACTGGGACGCGCTGCAGCTCGTCCTCGACGAACGGCCGGATATCCTCAACCACAACGTCGAGACCGTCCCCCGTCTCTACAAGGTCGTCCGCCCGCAGGCGAGGTTCGAGCAGTCCGTCGAGCTCCTCCGTCGCGGCAAGGCGCAGGGGCTGACCGTCAAGACCGGGATCATGGTCGGCATCGGCGAGCGTGAGGAAGAAGTCGAGCAGATGTTCCACGACCTCGTCGAGGGCGTACGCGTGCGCGGCGTTTCGCACGACGGCCCGGAGACCAACGTGGACGAGCACTGGGTCGCGCCCGACCCCAACCGCGGGCTCACCGATCGCGCGGCCGACCTCGGCGTCGACCTGTCGCCCGGCAGGTCGCTGCACCTGGGCCACGGCGGCGAGAAGCCCGAGCTGGGCGAGAAGCTGCGGCGCGGCGGCTACCTCGTCGACCACTCCAACCCGCTGTGGGACCACCCCGGCCCCGCGAAGCCCCCGGAAGCCGGCGACCGCATCGCCGAGCTTGCGTACCCCCGCCGCACCTACCCGGGCGTGCACGAAACGCTGGACATCCTCACGATCGGCCAGTACCTCCAGCCGACGCGCAACCACCTGCCGATCACCCACTGGGTCACGCCCGCGCAGTTCGTCGCGTACAAGTACCGGGCGGAAGAACTGGGCATCCGTCACTGCGAGTCCGGCCCGCTGGTGCGTTCGTCGTACCACGCCGACGACCAGGTGCTGAAGATGGAAGCCCGCGTCTAGCTGCACCGCAATGCAGCTATGCATCATGGCCATACGAGCCGCAGCTTGCCCGGCGGTACACTGTCGCGGTGCCTGCAGCCGACCCACCCTCCCAACACAACAGACGCCAGCCGGTGCTTGTGCTGCTCGCTTGCGCGGCGACGCTGGGGCTCACGATGGTGCTCGCGGTGTACGGCGGGCTGCCCGGCGCGGACTGGCTGCTGGGGGTGCCGCTGAACCTGGTGCCGGCGGCCGGGATCGCGCTGTTTTTGTGGGCCAGTGCGTTCGGCCTGGGCGACTCGATCAACCGCTGGCTGCTGCCGGCCGGGTCCGACTGCGCCGAACCGGCGCGCCTGCTGATCCGGGCCGCGCTGGGCATGGCCGGCCTGTTGATGTTGTGGTGGGTGCTGTTCTGGCTTGTGGGAGTCAATCGGTTCACCGCGGCGCTGCCGGTCGTGGCGGGGCTCATGTTGTTGGTGTTCCGCGCGGTGCAGGCGAAGGACGAACTGAAGGCCATCGACCTGGCGCGTTTTGGCTGGCCATGGACGCTGCCGGCCCTGATGCCCGGGCTCGCGCTGCTGCTCGTGGCGGCGAGTTGCCCGCCGGGCACGCTCTGGCGGGTCGAGGCGATGGGCTACGACGTGACGAGCTACCACCTGCAGATCCCCAAGGAGTGGATCGCGCTGGGCCGGGCCACCCCGCTCGAGCACAACGTGTACAGCTTCTTCCCCGGGCTGATGGAGCACGGCTACACCGCGATCGGCGCACTGCTGGGCGGGGCGATGCGCGACACGGCCTATGCCTGCCAGGTGCTGCACGCCACATTCGCACTGCTCGCGGTGTGGGGGTTGGTCGAGACGGCTCGGCGGTTGAGCGCGGGCGCGGCGGCGGTCGTCGCGGCCGGCGCAGTGCTGCTGCTGCCGTGGGTCGTGATCACCGGGTCGCTGACGTACAACGAGGCGGCGGTGTTGGGCTTCGGCGCGGCGGCGTTGTGCCTCGCGCTCCAGCCCGGCGGGCTCGGCTGGCGACGCGGCGCGGCGATCGGGGCGCTGCTCGGCGCCGCGACGATGTGCAAGCTCACGGCCGGGCCGATGGTCGCGGTGCCGGTCGCGGCCATCGCGCTGGTGCCAGACTTTCTCTCGCGCAATCACGGTATCGCACGGCCTGGTCTCAAGTCCCGCGTGAACCTCGGCGGGACACTCGCCGCCGCGATGCTGATGACGCTCACGCCCTACTTCGCCCGCAACGCCGTCGCCACGGGCAACCCCGTCTTCCCCTTCGCGACGTCGGTCTTCGGCACGGGGCACTGGGACGATGCATTGGCTGAGCGCTGGCACACCGCACACACGCTCGGCGCGGACCGACCGACGACAATCGACGCGCTGAGCCGCCAGTGGCTGCGGAACACCGGGTACGGCGCGCTGGGGGGCACGGCTGTGCCGCCGGAGTCGCGCAACATCGCGCGTTTTACCCACGAGCGCGGGCTGCCGGTCTTCTGGCTCGCGGCGCTGACCGCGTTCGCGCTGATGCTCGGCCACCCGCGCACCTGGCGGCTTGCGCTGGCGATGCTCGGGGTGCTGCTGTGGCAGCTCGCGTTCTGGCGCGTCGGCACGCACCTGCAGAGCCGCTTCCTCCTGTTCACGCTGCTGCCGGCGGGGGTCGTCCTCGCGGTCGGGGCCGGGCGCATCCGCGACGCGGCGGGGTCCTTACGCGGCGTCCTCCCCCCGATCGCTGCGGCCGTGCTCCTGCTCTCGCTGCTGACCATCGCGCTCGGCACGCTCTGGCACCAGACGCCCCCGGTCCAGCTCGACGACGGCAGCATCGTGCCCGGGCCGGTCTACCTCAGCATCGACGCCCTCGGCGACCCGGACAACCCTGAACAACTCGGCCGACCGGGCACGCACCCGGTCAACCTGCTCCCGCCCGACACGAAGACGCTTATCCTCGCGGACAACAGCGCGCTGCTCTACCTCGATCGGCCGATCGTCTACAGCAGCGCGTTCGATGTGAACCCGCTGGGCGAGATCGTCCGCGCGACCGACGGCAGCGTCGCCGCGATCAACGCCGCGCTCCGCGATCGGGGCATCACCCATGTCTGGGTCAGCGGGTCCGAGGTTGCCCGGCTGCGCGCGACCTACGGCTTCGATGCGACGCTGACGCCGGAGCTGCTAAAGGCCCTGGTGGAATCGTGGTGGCCGGCGTTGGACCCGCGTCTGCAGGCCCCGCTGTTCCGCATCCCGCCGGCGGGGCTTGAGGCCGGGCACGCGGGGTACAATCGCGGCCGCACCTCTCCCCCGCTCGGGTAACGCCATGACACACCCCCACGCCGACAACCCCAAGGTCCACCTCGTCGACCACCCGCTGGTCGCGCACCTGCAGACCGAGCTGCGCAACACCGACACGCCCCACGGCCGGTTCCGCGAGCTCACCGAGCGCATTGGCCAGCTCCTCGCCTACGAGGCCTTGCGCGACGCGCCGCGGAAACCGCACACCGTCAACTCCCCGCTGGAGCCGTACGAGGGCAGCCAGCTCGTCGGGCCGATCACGATCGTGCCGATCCTCCGGGCCGGCATGGGGCCGGCGACGGGCATGGCCCAGCTCATCCCCGAGTCGCAGGTCGGGCACGTCGGCATGTTCCGCGACGAGAAGTCCCTCACCCCCGTGAGCTACTACGTCAAGCTCCCGGCCGACATTGCCAAGGGCCCGGCCCTGCTGGTCGACCCGATGCTCGCGACCGGCGGCAGCGCGAGCGCGGCCGTGCACGTGCTCAAGCAGCGCAAGTGCACAGACATCCGTTTCCTCTGCCTGGTCGCCGCGCCCGAGGGCATCGCCAAGCTCGCCGGCGACCACCCGGAGGTTCCCATCTATACCGCCGCGATCGACCGCCAACTCAACGACAAGGGCTACATCCTGCCCGGCCTCGGCGATGCGGGCGACCGGATCTTCGGGACGGTGGAGTAGCGCTTCATAGGGTGAGTGGAACGAGTCCGCGAGCGATACCCACCGGCTGCTATCATTTCATATCATGCAGTTGGATCAAAAGAGTACATCTTCGCTGAATATAACCCATCCCAACACGAACCAACGGAAGCAACCATTTCCAAGGCCCTATGGGATTGGCGAATTGCTGCACCGAGTGATCGTGAGCATGTGATTTCGGCATCTAAGCTAGCACTGCGGTTAGAGTTCTGGATGCCGTTTGATCAGATTGAGTACACGCGTCGGCTTGGTACATGGTGCGACGGCATTCCATTGTTAGTGGTTGAGGACATTGACAGATCAGCGTTCAGGGTTTCTGGCGTGGGCTACTTCCCGTTCGAGTTCGTGCCATTCGAGGTCGATTTTTTCTACAGCAAACGTAGGGACGAGTACACCAGCAAGATACTGTTCCGTTTCGGCACGAAAATGCCTAGACCCCAAAAGCAAGGGTTCGACTACAACAGGAACGTGCAGTCGATCTACTCACAACGGCCACGTGACTTAGAAGATTGGGCGGTGGCTGTTGAACTGACTCCGCTTGACGCATAGCTGCTCATGATGTTTACCGGTGGGTATCGCTCGCGGACTCGCTCCACCCACCCTACAGCCGATGGCCTATCTCCAATCCAACCCTTCCGGCAGCGTGTTCAGGTTCTCGCAGCCGTCTTCGGTGACGATGACGAGGTCCTCGACACGCACACCGCCGACGCCCACTTGGTAGAGGCCCGGCTCGATAGTGAGGGCGTCGCCGACGACGAGTGCGGGGCCACCCTGGTCGAGCAGCGGGGGCTCGTGGCAGTCCAAGCCGATGCCGTGGCCCGTGCCGTGGGGCATGGTGAAGGGGTGGCCGTTGGTCGGGAAGCCCATCGCGTAGCCGTGCGCTTCGATGACCTTGGTGGTGGCGGCGTGGACCTGCTCGCCGGTGACGCCCGCGCGGGTCGCGGCGATGGCGGCTTGCTTGGCCTCGACGACGGCGGCGTGGGCCTTGGCGATGTCGTCGGGGATGTCGCCGTTGACGACGGTGCGGGTACAGTCGCCGTTGTAGCGCGTGGCCCGGCTGATGGGGAAGATGTCGATGATGACCGGCTCGCCGGTGCGGAGCACGCCGCTGCCCAGCTCGTGGCAGTCGCCGCCCATCGGCCCGCCGGCGACGATGCAGCCGGGGTTGGAGTAGCCCTGTTCGAGCAGGTGGATGTCGATCGCCAGCCGGACGCGCTCGGCGGTGAGCGGCCGGCCGTCGTGCTCGAGCACCCCGCCCTTCCCGGCCGTCGCACCGGCGACCAGCCGGCAGGCCATGGCCATCGCCCCCTCGGTCACGCCCTGGGCCTCACGCAGCCAGGCGACCTCCTCGGCGTCCTTGGCCCGGCGGTCGGCGACGCCGAGCTGCTCGTCGTAGAACACCTCGATCCCCCGCTCGCCGATGTGCTGGGCGAAGATCAGCGGCAGCGTGCGGTCGGCGATGGCGATCTGGATGTCGTGGCGGACCAGGGCCTCGGCGACGGCCTGGGCGGTGGCCGTCTCGCGGTCGCCGGACAGCCCGCCCTCCGGGGCGTAGTCGGCGGGGCAGGCGACCTGCTCGGCCCGGGCGTGCTCGCGGGCCCGGGCCATCTCGATATCCCGGACGATGAACAGCCGGTCGAAGCTGCCCTCGCCGTCGGGCAGGAACAGCAGGGCCGCCGGGTCGCCGACGCTGAAACGGACGGCGTGGTAAAGGGCCTTGTTGACGGCGGGGATGCCGGCCATCAGGACGGCGGTGTGGGCCGTGGCGTCGGTCTCGGGCTGGCTCATGGCGGGCTCGGGGTGGGGGAACCGGGGTCGCCCGCATTCTACGCACTCGCCACACGGGGCGTGAGTGCCTATCATGCCGCCCCTTCAAGGCGTAGTTACATAACAACCCGTCACACACGGGGCGAAGGAAGCGATCGAGATGAGCCAGGGCCGAGTCGTAGTTGTCGGGGCCGGTGTGGTCGGGGCGTGCAGCGCGTACTACCTGCGGCGCGCGGGCTTTGACGTGACGGTGGTCGACCAGGCCGCGTTCGGCAAGGCGTGTTCGCACGGCAACTGCGGGCTGATCTCGCCGAGCCACGCGCTGCCGCTGGCGATGCCCGGGGCGGTGAAGAAGACACTGCCGATGATGTTCAAGAAGGACGCGCCGATTCGCGTCGCGCCGCGGCTGGACCCGGGGCTGTGGCTGTGGCTGACGAAGTTCGCGCTGCGGTGCAAGGAGGCCCCGATGCTGCACAGCGCCGCGGGCCGGCACGCGCTGCTCCAGTCCTCGATCACGCTGTACCGGCAGATGTTGGCCGACGAGGGGATCGAATGCGAGTGGGAAGACCGCGGCGCGCTGTTCGTCTACAAGACCCAGCAGGCGATGGACGGCTACGCGAAGACCGATGCCTGGCTGCAGCAGTTCGGCCTCGGGGCGGAGCGCATCGACGGCGAGGAGCTGGTCCGCCGTGAGCCGGCGCTCAAGCCCGGCGTCGCGGCGGGGGCATGGTTCTACGAGATCGACGCTCACCTCCGCCCGAACAAGCTCATGCTCGGGCTGCGGGCAACGCTCGAAAAGATGGGCGTCACGATCCACGAAAACACCGCCGTCACCGGCATCGCAAAAGAAAACGGCAAGGCCCGCGCGGTCAAGACCGCCACCGGCGAGGTCACGGCGGACCACGTCGTGCTGGCGTTGGGGGCGTTGACGCCCAAGCTCAACCACCTGATCGGCGCCAAGGTGCCGATCCAGCCGGGCAAGGGCTACTCGATGACGATGCCCCGCCCGGGCACCTGCCCGGCGATCCCGATGGTCTTCCAAGAGCACAAGGTCGCGGTGACGCCGTTCCAGACCGGCTACCGGATCGGCTCAACGATGGAGTTCACCGGCTACGACACGACGATCAACCCGGCGCGTCTGGCGGCAATTAAGGCGGGCGCTGCGGTCTACCTGCACGAGCCGACCTGCGAGCCGGTCGAGGAGGAGTGGTTCGGCTGGCGCCCGATGACCTACGACGGCAAGCCGGTCATCGACCAGGCCCCGGCGATGGCGAACGTCACGGTCGCCGCGGGGCACAACATGCTCGGGCTGTCGATGGGGGCGGCGACGGGCAAGCTGGTGTGCGAGATGCTCGCCGGCGACGAGCCGCACCTGGACCGCTCGCACTACGCGATCGATCGTTTTTAGTCGGCCTACACGAGCGCGACCAGGTGCGTTACCGCGTCGTCGATCGTGCAGTACGTCACATCCAGCACCGCGTCCGCCGCGGACCGGTAGACCGGGTCGCGCTCGGCGAGGACGTGCCGGATCTCGGCCAACCCCGCGTCGCTGGCCGACCCAGCGCCGGTCAGCGCGGGCCGCTGCCCGGCCGTCGCCGTGTCGGCGTTGAGGCGCTCCAGCAGCACGGCCGGGTCGCAGGACAGGTAGACCCGTTTCGCGTCCTCTGCCGCGGCGACCGCCTCGCGTGCGCCCGGCTGCATCATCGTCCCCCCGCCCAGAGCGATGACTTGGTTCTCCGAACCGAGTGCCTGGATGGTGGCTTCGACCTCGGCGGTGCGGAACGCCGGCTCGCCGTACTGCGCCCAGATGTCCGCCACTTCCAGCCCGCCGAACCGCTCGCGGACCCGCGCATCAGTATCGATAAAGCCCTTCCAGAGCTTATCCGCCAGCTTCTGGCCGAGGGTGGTCTTGCCGCAGCCGCGGTAGCCGAAGAGGATCACGTTCATGCCCGGATTCTAACGGGCGGGGTACGCGTCGGCCGGGGTATGATGCGGGGGATGAAGCCCGAGCAGGCGCAAGGCCAACTCGACACCCTGCGGAAGGACCGGTCGCTGCCGACCCGGGACCTGTCGCTGGGGTTCATGCAGGAGCAGTTCAAGCGTGAGGTCGCTAAGCCATACCGCCAGCTCGGCGGTTTGGCGGAGCTGTGGCGTGAGCTGTTGCCCGCCCACCTGGTGCAGCGTTCCAAGCTCGTCGGGCTCAGCCGGGGCGTGCTGCACGTCGAGGCCGACTCACCGGCGGCGCACTTCGCGATCGACCAGCACCTGCGTGGCGGGGTGATGCGTGAGTTGATCTCTCGCCATCGCGGGCCGGCGATCCGCAAGGTGCAGGTCCGCGTCGGCACGCGCGCCGCAACCGAGTCCGACGACCCACTACGCCGCCCACCGGCAGAAGACGCGGACGAGAAGCTCTCGCCGGAGGTCCAGCTCGCGCGCGGGCGACGTCGGTCGGACGACTAGAACGCCCAGACCACGGGCACGATCAGCACCACGATCAGCATCACCAGCAGGTTCAGGGGGAGCCCGACACGGACGTAGTCCATCGGCCGGTAGCCGCCGACGCTGTAGACCATGAGGTTGGTCTGGTAGGCGCTGGGGGAGGCGAAACTCGCGGCGGCCGTCATCATCAGCGTGACGGCGAAGGGCGTCAGGTCGTAGCCCTGGCTCCGCGCGACGGCGACGACGACGGGGAACATCAGCCCCGCCGTGGGCACCGGCCCGATGATCGTGGTCAGCAGCATCGCGGCCAGGTAGACCGCAACGAGGATCGCCCGCGGCCCCATCGCGTCGAAGGTGTCGACCAGCTGCGTCGCGATCGCAGCCGCCGCGCCGGTCGAGTCCAGCGCCTTGCCGAAGCCGATCGCGGCCCCCATCATCAGCAGCACCCGCCAGTTGATGCTGGCCCGCGCTTCGTGCGGTGTGCAGCAACCGGTCACCACCATTACGCCGCCGCCCAACAGCGCGGCGGTCAGGAGTTCCATACCGCAGACCGTCGCGGCAAAGACCACCAGCGCCAGCACCGCCAGCGCGATCCATGCCTTGCGGGCCCGCACCTCTTCCGCGGCACCAAGCGTGTGGACATAGTAGAAGTCCGGCCGATTGCGGAAGCGTTCGGTAAACCGGTCGTCAGCTTCGAGCAGCAGCGTGTCCCCAGGGCGGAGCACGATGTCGCCGATCTTCTGCTCCAGGTGCTCGCCGCCGCGGTGGACCGCGATGACCGCGGCGTCGTACTCCGTGCGGAACCGGCCCTCGCGCACGCTCTTGCCCGACAGCGGGCTGCGGTCGCTGATCACCGCCTCGACACGCACGAGGTCATCCGGCAGGGTGCCCGGCTCGCGGGTCGTCCGTGACAGCCCCTTGGTCCGGCTGACGTCGCCCAGCGATTCCAGAGCGCCGGCGAAGACCAGCACGTCGCCGCGGTGCAGCCGCGTCTCCGGGCCGACAGGGATACGCTGCTCGTCCGCACGCTCGATCGCGATGAGGTATGCGCCCGGCAGCCGGCGAAGCCCCGCCTCCTCGACCGTCATGCCGTCGATCGCGCTCCCCGGATCAACCTGCATCTCGAAGGTGTACCGCCGGGCGTCCGACGACTCGGCCACCGTGCCACGGTCGGGCAGCAGCCAGCGCGACGCGAGCAGCAGGTAGGCGATCCCCGCCAACGCCGCAGGCACCGCGACCAGCGAGATGCTGAACATGCCAAGCTCGTCGTTGCCGGCGGTCAGCGCCGGGTCGGCGGCGGACGCGGCGCGCAATTCGCCGTAGACAAACACGTTTGTCGCGGTGCCGATCAACGTGCAGGACCCGCCCATGATGGCGGCGTAGCTGAGCGGGATAAACAGCTTGCTCGGGCTGAAGCCGGTGCGTCGGCACCAGTCGCTGACGACGGGCATGAGCATCGCGACGATCGGCGTGTTGTTCAGGAACGCGCTCAGACCCGCGACAGGCAGCATCAGCCGGGCCTGCGCCGCGGGCAGCGACCGCGGGTTGCCCAGCAGCGGGCGGGTCAGGACCGCCATCGCGCCGGTCTGCCGCATCCCCTCGGCCACGACAAACAGCACCCCGATCGTCACGACCGCCTGCGAACCGAAGCCCGCGACCGCCTCACGCACCCCCGGGAACTTCGGGAAGAACTCGTGCAGCGCCATGACCAGCGCCAGCCCCGCCAGCAGGACCGTGTCCGGCCCGGCCAGGCGACGCAGGACCGCCACCGCCATCAAGCCAACGATCCCCAGGGTGACCCAAGCTTCCCACGTCATCCAAACAGCTCCTAGCCCGCACCGATCGCGCGCCACCCCCATGCTATCGGGTTTCTAGGCCGTACTGCCCAGCCGCCCTGCGACAGCCCGACGCCCGATAAGCGACACAAGGCCTGGCCGATCTCACAAGACGTAGCATTATGCGGCCGGCGGATGATGTCGATGATTAGACAACAACGTGCCTTGGCGGGAGTCCCAGCCATGTCGACCAGCGTCCGTATGATCTGCCCGAACCTGAAGTGCCGCGCGATCCTGTCCGTGCCTCTCAACGCCCGGGGCAAGACCGTCCGCTGTCGGCAGTGCACCATGAAGATCCAGGTCCCTCAGCCGCCCAAGAAACCCGCCCCGGCCCCACCGGCCCCGAGCGAAGAGGCGGCCTGAACACACTGCGGCCCGGACAGGCCCGCCCCCAGGACATCTACGCAAAAGGCCCGCCGATCGGCGGGCCTGTGTTCGTTTGATCGTGCATAGGGTAGTTAGTGAGTCACATCGTCTTCGTCGTCGAAGAAGTCGATGTCGTCAAACTCGTCGGAGTCTTCGGAGTTGGCCATCGCCTCGAGCGCGGCGATCGGGTCGTCCAGGTCGACGGTCGGGCTCGACTCTTCTTCCTCGATATCGCTTGGGATATCCAGTGCTTCGTCGCTATCGACCACCGAGCCGACCGAAGACGCCGAGGCACCGGCGGAGGTCGCCCGGCTCCCCGCGGTTTCGTGCACACCCTGGTCGTTGGTCACGATCGTCCGCACCGGCTTGATCTGGCCCGGCTGGCCGTCGACGACCAGTGTGAACACGACCGGCCCGACGACGAGTTCATCGCCGGCCGACAGCGAGGCCTCCTGCACCCGGACGCTGTTGTGGTACGTGCCGTTGCTTGAGCCCAGGTCCTTGACGGCGATCTTCTCGCCGTCGACAGTGATCTGGCAGTGCTGACGCGAGACGCTGGTCAGGGGGATCCGCAGGTCGCAGTTGGCCTTCCGGCCGACCACCACGCGTTGCTTGGCCAGCGGGAAGTCTCGCCGAGTCCCATCGGACTTGAACATCACCAGCGAAACGTTCCGCATACCATGTCCCTCATCGTGCGAAGTGCAAAGAATCCAGCGCCAAAGCATACCCCAATCGTTGTAGATCGGCAAGGGCCCGAGAACCCGCCAGATCCCAACGATCTGGCCTCGTTCCGCCTGTCCGAGCCCCTGGGCAGCGTGTACCTGCACCTGCCCTTCTGTTTTCATAAGTGCCACTATTGCGACTTTTATAGCATTGTCGAGCCCGCCCAAACCCCCGGACAACCCCCCGCTGATCGCCAGGCGGCCTTCACCGATGCCTTGTGCGGAGAAATCCTGACACGTTCCGAACAAACCGCCTTCCACCCCACCACCCTCTTCGCCGGCGGCGGCACCCCCACCTACCTTCGACCCGGGCTCTGGGAGCGGCTGCTCCAGACGCTCGGGGAGGTCGGCTGGATCGGCTGCCCTGGCAGCACCCCCGAGTTCACCGTCGAGGCCAATCCTGAGACCGTCACCCCAGAGCTCATGCACCGGCTCGCCGCCGGCGGGGTCAACCGCGTCTCCATCGGTGCCCAGTCCTTCGACACCACCTCTCTCAAACAACTCGAACGCTGGCACGAACCCGAGTCCGTGCCCCGGGCTGTCCAACACTGCCGCGACGCCGGCATCACCAACCTCTCCCTCGACCTCATCTTCGCCATCCCCGGTCAGACCCTGGCCATGCTCGAACGCGACCTCGACGCCCTGCTCGCTCTGCAGCCCACGCACCTCTCGACCTATGGCCTGACCTATGAGCCCAACACCCCGCTCACCGCCAAACTCCGCGTCGGTCAGGTCCGGCGGGTTGAGGAAGACCTTGAACGCGACATGTACGAACTGGTCCTCGACAAGCTCGAGGCGGCGGGGTTCGAGCAGTATGAGGTCAGCAACTGGAGCCGGGTTCCGGGTACCGGGTCTGGGGTCTCGGCTGCGGCTCTAACTCAGCAGAGTAAACACACCGACCCGACACCCGAAGCCCGAGGCCCGAAACCCGGCGGCCGTTTCCGCTGCCGCCACAACCTTGCTTATTGGCACAACCACGACTGGCTGGGGCTCGGCCCCAGCGCGGCGTCGCACGTCCGGGGGCACCGCTGGCGCAACGCGCCCAACCTGGTGCGCTACCTACAGGATGCGCCGACCCCGCCGATCACCGACCACGAACACCTGCCCCCGGACCAGTCGCTGGGCGAACGCCTGATGCTCGGCCTCCGCCTCCGCGAAGGCCTCAACGCCGGCTGGCTGCTCGGCCACCCGGACCTCCGCGAGCACCAGCGGCAGGCGATCGACGCATCGGTCCGGCTGGGCTTTCTGGAGCAAGCCGACGGCCGACTCCGCCTCACCCGCAAAGGCCTGTTCGTCGCCGACAGCGTGATCGCGCAGGTGCTGTAAGCCACCGGACGCCTTACCCGCCGCCGCGTCGCTTGCGGGCGGCGGAGGCGCGGCGTTGCTTCCGGCTGATCGGGCGGGCATCTTCGCCGTCCCGTTCGCGTGAGTTGCTGCCCGCGCTGGCGGCCGCGGGTGCGGGCTGGCCCTGGGCCTGTGCCGGGGCGGCGGGCACGCCGGGCCGCGCGGGTGCGGCGCCGGGCGCGGGGTGCTGGGCGTTCATCTGGTTGCCCCAGGTGTTCTTGAGCTGCACGTTGGGCGTCAGCCGGGCACGGAACGCCAGCTCGGTGACGCGGTCGCGCACCGTCGCCTGCATCTCGTGGAACAGCATCGAGCCCTGCCGCTTGTACTCGGTCCGCGGGTCCTTCTCGGCCAGGGCGGCCCAGTTGATCGACCCCCGCAGCATATCCATCGCGTAGAGGTGGTCCTTCCACGCCTGATCGAGGATCTGCAGCAGGACATACCGCTCCAGCCGGGTCAGTTCGCTGCGGAACATCTCCCGTCCCTTGCGTTCGATCAGCTTGGCACGGTCGGGCTGGTCGGCCAGTTCCTCGTCGGTCAACTCGCGGGAGAACCGTTCCTTGACCCAGGCCTTGAGCGCATCGTCGTCGCCGCCGAACTCCGCGGCCTTGGCCTTTGCCTGCGCCTCAAGCTTGCCGCCGGGCGCGGTCCACTCGGCCGTCATCTCGCGGAGGGTGTCGGCCACGTTCTTGCCGTTGAGTTCCTGCGTAAACTGCTCGGGCGTCCAGTCCAGGTCGAAGCGGTTCTTGCACCAGGCGTAGAGCTGGCCGAGCGCCCAGTTCTGGTCCTGCTTCATGCCCTGGCTGAAGATCGCCATCGCGAACTCGATGGGGTAGTCCACCTCACGCTGGGCGTACTGCTTGCGTGCCTCGTCGAGGACCAGGTCGATGATCGCGTCGAACTTCTTCTCGGTCTTCAGGTCGGCGATCTGCTGCGGGTCGATCTGAACCTCGAACTTCTGCTCGGCCCAGTGCGCGAAGTCCTTCTCGCTGTATAGCGGGTCCATGAAGCGGGTGACCTCGGAGAGGTCCTGCTCCTCGACGTGGTGCTGGCCCTCGTCGATGAGGAACCGGCGGACCTCGCCGGCGTCCATCGTGGCGATCTTTGCCGGGTCCAGCGTGACGCCGAACTTGGTCTTCGCCCACGCCACCAGACCGGGCGTGTCCCACTCGCTGGCGGGCTGGTCGGCGGAGATGTACTCGCCCAGCGTGACGTCGACGACGGACACGACCTCGTCCAGCCCGGCCGAGCGGATCGCCCGCTCCAGGTCGCGCTGGTCGTCCAGCGTCAGTTTGGCGGAATCAATCGTCACGTCCAGGTGCTGGCGGGCCCACTCGGCGCACTGCTCCCGTGCGTAGTTCTTGTCCAGGTACTTGTCGGCCGCGTCTTCGACGGCCTCGCCGATGTACTTGAAGATGAGGTCGGCGACGCCCTTGCCCTCCAGCGCGTCCTGGCGGATGCCGTAGAAGAACCCACGCTGATGCTCCATAATCTCGTCGTACTCGAGCAGGTTCTTGCGGACTTCGTAGTTGCGCTGCTCGACCTTGCGCTGGGCGCGTTCGACCGAGCGGGACACCATGCCGTGCTCGATCGCGTCGCCTTCCTTCATGCCGAGCTTGGAGAGGATGGCCAGCGTGCGGTCGCCCGCAAACATCTTCATCAGCGGGTCTTCGAGGGACAGGAAGAACCGGGACGCGCCCTGGTCGCCCTGCCGGCCCGCGCGGCCGCGGAGCTGGTTGTCGATCCGGCGGGACTCGTGCCGTTCGGTGCCGATGATGTGCAGCCCGCCCATGTTCTCAACGTTCACCCAGAGCTTCAGGTCGTGCAGCTTGTAGATACCCAGGCGCAGGTGGTCGTAGTCGCTGAGCCCGTCGATCGCGGCGATGCACTCGTCCAGCGACATGCCCTCGGCCTTCTTCTCCGCGACCGCGCCGCACTCCACCAGCCAGTGCCGACAGAGGCGGAGCTGCAGGTCCTGCGGGTCGGTGTCGGTCGCCTCCTTACGCTTGATGCCCAGGTGCTGCTGGGCGAGGTGGCGGTAGGCGGCGTCGAGCAGTTCCCGGTCGTCGTGCTCGGGCTTGGCCTGCGCGGGCAGGATATTGCGGGCCTGCCAGTGCTTGACCAGGGCGGCGCGGTCGATCGCACGGAGCTTGATGTCCGTGCCCCGGCCGGCCATGTTGGTCGCGATCATCACCGCGCCGAGTTGGCCGGCGTCTTCAACGATGTTGCCCTCGCGTTCGGCGTGCTCGGCCTTCGCGTTCAGGACCGAGTGCTTGATGTTGTACTTGCGCTTGAGCATCTGCGAGATCATCTCGCTGTTCTCGACGCTGGTCGTGCCCACGAGCACGGGCCGGCCCACGTCGTGCATCCGCTTGATCTCGTCGAGGATCGCGCCCCACTTGTCCTTCTCGGACAGGAAGATCAGGTCGTCCCGGTCGATCCGCGCGATCGGCTTGTTGGTCGGGACGGCGACGACGTCGAGCCCGTAGATCTCCATGAACTCGGTGCCCTCGGTGATCGCGGTACCTGTCATGCCCGCAAGCCGCTTGTAGAGCTTGAAGAAGTTCTGGATCGTGACGGTCGCCAGGGTCTGGGTCTCGTCCTTGATCTTGACCTTTTCCTTGCACTCGATCGCCTGGTGCAGGCCGTCGGACCACTGCCGGCCGATCATCATGCGGCCGGTGTTCTCATCGACGATGACGATCTCGCCCTGGTGGACGACGTAGTCCTTGTCCTTCTTGTAGATCACATGGCCGCGCAGCGCGTTCTCTAGCAGGTGAGGGAAGTCCATGTTGTCGCCGACGTAGAACGAGCCGATGTTGGCCCGCTTCTGCGCCTCGGCCACGCCCTCGTGCGTGAGGTGGGCGGCCTTCTTCTCCATCTCGACCTCGTAGTACTGGACGTGCTGGTCGCGCTGGTCTTCGAGCTCGTACATCTGTTCCTCGAGCTGCTTGACCTGCTCCTTCATCTTGGGCACGGCGGCCTTGTCGCGGGTGTTGCGGATGTCGCCGGCAAGCCCCTTGATGCGTTTCTCAACCGTACGGACCTGGTCCTCGACCTGCTGCCAGGGCTTCTGCTTCTCCATCAGGTGGCGGGCGACGTCGTCGGCCATCTCGTACGGCGGCTTCTCGGCGTACTTGGGCCCGGAGATGATCAGCGGGGTCCGGGCCTCGTCGATCAGGATCGAGTCCACCTCGTCGATGATGACGAAGTCCCGGGTCTTCTGGACCTGTTCCTCGGCGGACTGTTTCATGTTGTCGCGGAGGTAGTCGAAGCCAAGCTCGCTGTTGGTCGCGTAGAGCACGTCGCACTCGTAGGCCTGCTTCTTCAGCGGCGGCGGCTGCATGTGCTGCGGGTGGATCGCGCCGACGGTGAGCCCCAGCGCGTAGTAGAACGGGAAGACCCAGTCGCGGTCGCGCTGCACCAGATAGTCGTTGACGGTCACGACGTGGCAGGACAGGTGGTCGCAGCAGGCGACGTAGCACGCGAGCGGCGCGACGATCGTCTTGCCCTCGCCGGTGCGCATCTCGGCGATCCGCCCCTCGCCCAGCACCATGCCGCCGATGAGCTGCACGTCGAACGGCCGGGCCCGGAACGGCGGGCGGGACTCGGGGTAGATCTCGCGCACCGCTTCGTACAGCGCGTTGGGCACATCGACCTGCAGGTAGCCCGGGGCCGGCTCGCCGCCCTTGACCTCCACCGGCTCGAGCGCGTCGGCCTGCTGCTTGATCTCGGCGTAGACGTCCTGCAGATCGGCGGGCAGCTTCGTGGGGTCGAACTTGAACTCGTCGTTGAAGATGTTGCGGATGCCGACAAACCGGTCCATCGCTTCGCGGGCGACGGCCATGATCTCCGGGAGCATGGACTTGCCGGTCTCGCCCTGATCGACGCGGTCGCGGAAGTGCTGGGTCTTCTCACGGAGCTGGGCGTCGGTGAGCGCCCGGGTCTCGGGCTCGAGGGCGTTGATCTGATCGACGCGCTGCTGGTAGCGTTTGATCAGGCGGTCGTTGCGGGAGCCGAATACCTTGGCGAATGCTTTGCTGACGGTGGCGGTAACCATGGGGTGTGTTTCTGGGGTATGGGGAGGGGCCGCGGCATCCGGGTCGGCGCGGGGCGCGGACCTGCCGGCGGCGGATCGTTCGGGTTGGGTAGCGGGGCCCGCGGCGGGCTTGCACGCCGGAGCAGTCACTCCAGGCGGCGGCGCATCACGGGCGGGTACGGCGAGGATTAGCCGAGGGATGGGGGCGGCGGCAGGTGGGTCAGCTCAGCGCGGAGGGGCGCGGGCTGCGGGCCGAGGGCGTCGAGCGCGAAGCGCGCCGCGGTGTCGGCGGGTTCGGGCGTATCGGCGGTGCCGGTGCCCTGGAGCGCGGGCTGGGTCTCGCGGTGCTGCCCGAGCTTGCGGGCGGCGTTGGCGAAGGCGGCGACGATCTGGCCCAGCCCGTCCCGGTCGGCGATCACCGCGCGGCGGGCCTGCTGGGCCACGGCCTGGGGCTGGCCGGCCTGGGCGACGCCGCCGAGCATGACGACCACCGCCAGCGTCAGCAGCGCCGCGGGCAGCGGGGACGCGGGGCGGGGCTCGGGTTGGCCGGGGCTCTGGGTCACGGTGTCATTATCGACCGGCGATCGGGTTTGGGCAAGGCGGCGGGTGAAAACGCGGCGGTTCTTTGGTTTTCGGGGGTTATCGGGGCCCTTGGGACAACCCCATGCCGGGCTGTTAGAGTAGGGCTACGCGCATACCGAGCGGCGGGTAGAAACCGTCTGGAGCTTTCCCCGCTGGCCGCGCAGATCCCGAAATTGGAGTGCTCCCATGACGAGCCCGGCGAAGCCAAGGGTACTGATGTGCCCGACGGACCACTTCGGCGTTGAGTATGTCATTAACCCCTGGATGCAGGGACAGATCGGTCGGGTCGACCGCGACCGCGCCGCCCGCCAGTGGAACCAGCTCCGGTCCACGCTCTCGGAGCTGGCCGAGGTCGAGGTGATCGACCCGGGCGAGCGGCTGCCGGACATGGTGTTCACCGCGAACGCAGGGCTGCTGCTGGACGACGTGTTCGTGCCGTCCAACTTCCGCGTGCCCGAGCGTGACGGCGAAGTCCCGCTGTTCAACCGCTGGTTCGCCGACCGGGGCTACAAGATCGTGGAGCTGCCGCGCGACCAGCCGTTCGAGGGCGAGGGTGATGCGCTCTTCCACCCCGGCCAACCGCTGCTGTGGGCGGGCTACGGCGTACGCTCGGGCATCGAGGCGCACCCGACTCTGACCGACATCTTCAACGTCGAGGTTGTGTCGCTCCGCCTGGTCGACCAGCGGTTCTACCACCTGGACACCTGCTTCTACCCGCTGCCGGACGGCCGGGCGGTCTACTTCCCCGCCGCGTTCGACGAGCGGTCGCTCAGCGAGATCCGCAAGCGCGTCCCGGCCGACAAACGCATTGAAGTCGGCGAGGACGACGCGATGCACTTCACCTGCAACTGCGTCCGGCTGGGCGACACGCTGGTGACCAACTACGCCGGGCAGGATCTGCAGCAGCGCCTGAACGCCTGGGGATATACGGTCCGCTGTACGACGGTGGACGAGTTCCTGCTCGCGGGCGGCGCGGCCAAGTGCCTGACGTTGCTTCTCCAGCAGGACCTGGGCCCCGACCCGAAGAGTCGTCCGAAGTTCACCTCGCCGGTACGGACCCGCCGGGTGCAGATGGCCGGCCACCTGCTGGACCACGGCACGCTGAACAAGGCGATGGACCTGACGATCGACGCCGGCCTGGGCTGTGGCGTCGAGAACTTCTCCCCCGGTGAGCGCAGCGACCAGCACACCCGCGCCACGCTCCGCGTCACGTCCCCCAGCGCCGAGCGGATGGACGACGTCATCAGCGAACTGATGAAGATGGGGGCCCAGCCGCTGGACGATCTGGCCGACGCCGAGCTGGTCGAGGTCGTCAAGGACGGCGTCGCGCCCGACGATTTCTACTCCACCACGATCTACCCCACCGACATCCGCGTCGGTGGCAACTGGGCCCGCTGCACCGCCCAGCGCATGGACGCGATGGTCGTCGTCGACCCCGGCAGCACGCCCCCCACCGCCCGGTGCGCGCTGATGCGCGACCTCAAGGTCGGCGACCGCGTCGTCACCGGCATCACCGGCGTGCGCGTCAAGACCCCCGACCTCCGACGCGACGACGAGGCGTTCAGCTTCATGTCCAGCAGCGTCAGCAGCGAGCGCCGCGTCGAGCAGACCGTCGAGACCCTGGCCTGGGAGATCAAACGGATCAAGCAGCGCGGCGGCAAGGTCGCCGTCGTCGCCGGCCCGGTCGTCGTCCACACGGGGGGTGGGCGTCACCTCGAACGGCTGATCCGCGCGGGCTTCATCGACGTGCTGCTCACCGGCAACGCGCTGCCCACCCACGACATCGAGCTGAACCTCTACGGCACGTCGCTGGGCATGGACCTCAAGCGCGGCATCGGTGTCCACGGCGGGCACAAGCACCACCTCAAGGCGATCAACCTCGTCCGCCGGGCCGGCTCGATCAAGCAGGCCGTCGAGCAGGGCGTGATCACCGGCGGGGTGATGCACGCCTGCGTCGAGCACGATGTCAACTATGTACTGGCCGGGTCGATCCGGGACGATGGCCCGCTGCCGGACACCGAGATGGACCTCGTGAAGGCCCAGCACGCCTACGCCGAGGCGATCAAGGGCTGCGATATGGTGCTCATGCTCAGCTCGATGCTTCACGCGATCGGCACGGGCAACATGACCCCCGCGGGTGTGAAGCTTGTCTGCGTCGACATCAGTCCCGCCGTCGTCACGAAGCTCGCCGACCGCGGCAGCGTCGAGTCGGTCGGCATCGTGACGGACGTGGGCCTGCTGCTGAATCTGCTGGCGGGCCGGCTGTGCGAGGCGTGAGGGTGTTCGCACCGGTTCCCCGATCGGGCTATCATCCCCGCCCGACCTGTTCCCCCCAAGCCACTTGATCCCTGCCATGAAAATCCACGAATACCAGTCCCGTGAGCTGCTCCAGAAGTTCGGCGTCCCCGTGCCCGGCGGCGAGGTCGTCGACTCGGCGGAGCACGCCGTGGAAGCATTCAAGCGGCTGCAGAAGGAAGGCGCGACCCTCGCGGTCGTCAAGGCCCAGGTCCACGCCGGCGGACGCGGCAAGGGCGGCGGCGTCAAGCTCGTGCGGACCGCCGAGGAGTGCAAGGAAGCGGCGTGGAACATCCTCAGCAAGCCGCTGGTGACCCCGCAGACCACGGGCGAGGGCGTGCCGGTCAACAAGCTGCTCATCGCGGCCGGCGTGGACATCGAGAAGGAGTACTACCTGGGCATGGTCGTCGACCGCGCCCGCGGCTGCCCGGTGCTCATGGCCTCGTCCGAGGGCGGCATGGACATCGAAGAGGTCGCCGCCAAGACCCCCGAGAAGATTATCAAGGAGCCGATCGACCCCGACACCGGGCTCCAGCCCTACCAAGCACGCAAGGTCGCGTTCCAGCTCGGCATGACCGGCAAACAGGTGGGCCAGGCCGTCAAGGTCATGATGTCGCTCACTAAACTGTTCCTCGGCACCGACGCGTCGCTCGTCGAAATCAACCCCCTCATCGTCACGCCCGCCAACGCCGACCACCCCGACGGCCAGGTGCTCGCGATCGACGCGAAGATCGACTTCGACGACAACGCGATGTTCCGTCACAAAGACCTCCAGCAGCTCGAAGACCCGGCCGAGGTCGATGCCTCCGAGGCCCACGCCGCGAAGTTCGGGCTCAGCTACATCAACCTCGACGGCAACATCGGCTGCCTTGTCAACGGGGCCGGCCTCGCCATGGCCACCATGGACATCATCAAGCTCCACGGCGGCGAGCCCGCCAACTTCCTGGACGTCGGCGGCAGCGCCACCGAAGAAGCCGTCACCGAGGCCTTCCGCATCATCCTTAAAGATGACAACGTCAAGGGCATCCTCGTCAACATCTTCGGCGGCATCGCCAAGTGCGACATCATCGCCAACGCTATCGTCTCCGCCGCGAAGGAGGTCGGCTTCGACGTGCCGCTGGTCGTCCGCCTCGAAGGCACGAACGTGGAAGCCGCCCGTGCCATCCTCGAAAAGGCCAAGGGCGACATCCCCACCATGACCGTCGGCAACGACCTGACCGACGCGGCCAAGAAGATCACCGACGCTATCGCGGCGTAGATCGGGTGCCGGGCCTCGGGTCTCGGGTTTCGGCCCAACCCGCAGGCCCCTCATCGTTTGCAGCACGAGCCCCCAGACCCGACACCCGGTACCCGATATGAAGCCCGAGCCCCTCCTCGCCGAACTCAACCGCCTGCGCAAAGACCTCGGTGAAGACCCGACGGATATCGAGTGGCTGGCGCTGCAGCACGCGTTCATCTTCATCAGCTACAAGCACACCGAGTTCGCCCAGTACGTCGCGGAAGCGACCGAACGCGGCGAGTTCCGCGCGTACGAGGAAGAAGACCAGATCTGACCCTGCGGGCAACGCCCGCACCACATCAGACGCGGGTCAGCCCCAGGCCCGGCCGTTTTTCTTCGTCCCGCACAGCGTCACGTGCAGGCCCATCGCCTTGGCCATCGCGGCCTTGGTGAGCATCGCCTTGTCCGCGGCCGCCGCGTCGTGGGCGTACGCCACCTGGATGTGGTTCGCCTGGTGTCGGGCCATCATCTGGTCCCGCGACACGCCGTACGTCACCGCATGCATGATCGGCCACTGCGGGGTCGTCGCGTCCCATCGACGCTGCGTCTCCTGCTGCGGCAGTTCAATCACCCCCGCCCGGCCGAGGTCCATGCACAGCCGGCCGCCGGTCACGCCCCCATCCACCCACACGCGTGACCAGACGACTTCGCCGGGCTTCGCGACCCCGCGCAGCGTCGAACCGCCGTTGGGAAAGTACATCGCCGGCTGGCGATGGCCGTCGCTGCCCTTCCACCCTCCGACGTGGTGCGCCGGCGGCGCGCTGCCCGAGATCAGGAACACCCAGACGTAGTCGTCCACCGTCCCGCTCCGGTCCACATCGCCCCACCGCAGGTCGTGCAGCGTGTTCTCGGGCGGCTGGCCCAGCGCATCATGGACGATCTGGGTCATCAGGCCGTCCAGCCCGGCGCACTCATCCACCTCGTTAAAGTGCGGCAGCATCCGGCCCCGGTACAACTCGCGCTTGCCGTCGCGGGAGAACACCGGCGGACGGTCGGTGTTGTTCAGCGTCCCCTCGACCAGGTCGCTCGCAGGGCACAGGTCTTTGAGCCCCTGCTGGTACTGGATCCCGATGGCCGAGCACCCGAAGTCGTCGGCGATGCGCACGACCGCGATGTACATCCGGCACTGGTCGAGCACCTGCTTCTCCGTCAGGTGCTTCTTGTGCTTGGCCTTCTTGGGGATGTGGAAGGTAAAGCCCTTCTTCAGGTACCAGTCGTAGACCGCGCGGGCCTCCTTCTTCTTGACCCGCGTCATCTCGTGGTAGAGCGCGGACTGGCTGAGCCGCTCCTTGAACACGCCGGTCGGGTTGAGCAGGTGGTCGGGGATGATGGCGTTGAACATGCCCATGCAGCCCTCGTCGAAGACGCCCAGGATCGCGCGGTCGTGCGCGAGTTCGGCGGCGAGCTTGCTGCCGAGGCGGGTCGCGGCGGCCGGGACCTTCGCGCGGGCGAGCGGCTTGCAGTGCGGGGTCGGGTGGGTGCAGCGGCCGGTCTCCAGCCACTTCCGGAGCCGGCCGGTGAAGTAGCGGTCGGTAAAGTCTTCGTTCCAGAGCGTTGAGTAGGCGACGCCGGCCTTGGTCAGCGAGCCGTTGAGGTTAAGCATGCCGACCAGACCCGGCCAGGTGCCCGACCAATTCGCGACGGTGAGGATCGGCCCGCGATGCGCGAGCAGGCCGGCGAGCACGTGGTGGCTGTACTGCCAGACGGCCTCGGCGACGATGAGCGGCGCTTCCGGGTCGAGTTTGCGGAAGACCTCGATCCCCTCGCGCTGGCTGGCGATGAAGCCGTGGCCGGCCGCGAGGTCGTAGGCGTGGCCGCGCTTAAGGGTGTAGCCCAGCTGCTTCACCGCCTCGCCGAGCTGGCGTTCCATGGCTTCCTGTGCCGGCCAGCAGTTGCGGTTCGCGCTCAGACGCAGGTCACCGCTGGCCACCAGGTACACCGTCGGCTTACGTTTGGCACGGCGGGAGGCGGGCTTGGGCACAGTCCGCGCACGCGTCTTGCGCTTGGGCGGCGCGGGTTTGGGCCGGGGCTTCGGTGCGGTCTGCTTCGCCATGCCAACCTCCCAGATGGGTGTGATGCCGGGCGTGGATCATACCGCCGCCGCGGTCGCACCGTCCTACAATGCCCGCGATGCCGGCCGACCGCGCGAAACTCGATGCGCTGCTCAAGAAAGCCCGCGCCCTGCCCAAGACCCCCGGCGTCTACCTGATGAAGGACGCCAAGGGGGTGGTCGTTTATGTCGGCAAGGCGTCGCGCCTGCCCGACCGGGTCAGCAGCTACTTCGTGCCCTCGGCCGACCTGGGACTGAAGAAGCAGCCGATGCTCGAGGTCATCGACGACTTTGACACCATCGAGTGCGAGGGCGAGTGGGAGGCCCTGCTCACCGAGAACCGGCTGATCAAGGACATCCACCCCCGCTTCAACGCCCGCCTCACCGACGACAAGACCTTCCCCTACCTGGTCATCACCGTCCGCGACGACTTCCCCGGCGTCTACATCACCCGCGACCCCAACGCCCCCGAGTACAAGGGGGCCAGGACCTACGGCCCGTTTACCAGCGTCTATGCGCTGCGCGAATCGGTGCAGTTGTTGCAGCGGATCTTCAAGTTCCGCACCTGCACGCTGGACATCGTGGACGGCGACCCGAAAAACCGCCACTTCCGTCCTTGCCTGCTGTACCCCATCAAGCAGTGCACCGCGCCGTGTGGCGCGAAGATCGGCCAGGAGGCGTACCGAGAGGACATCCAGCGGTTCATCCGTTTCCTGGACTCGAAGCGGAGCGTTATGCTGCGTGAGCTGCGGCAGGAGATGCAGCAGGCCAGCGACGCGTTGAACTTCGAGCGGGCCGCGGTGCTGCGGGACCAGGTCAAGGCGATCGAGAAGCTCGACGAGCGTGGCAGCCGCAAGGACAACTGGCAGCCCGAGACCGAACGGTTCTACCACGACCCGAAGAAGGGGCTCGAGTCCCTGCGGCGGACGCTGAAGCTGGACCGGCCGATCCGGTGCATCGAGTGCATCGACATCGCGCACCTGCAGGGCGGCGAGACCGTGGGTAGTAAGGTGTGTTTCGTGGATGGTCGGCCGCTAAAGAACCAGTACCGGCGGTACAAGATCCGAACGTCGGCACCCAACAGCCCGGCGGGGAAGATCAACGACGACTACGCGAGCATCCGCGAGGTCGTGTCGCGGCGCTACCGCGAGGCCGGGGCCGGGCACGAGCTGTACCCGGACGTGGTCGTGATCGACGGCGGGCTGGGGCAGCTACACGCGGCGATGGAGGCGTTCGAGGACCTGGATGTCAAGCCGCCGATGGTGATCTCGCTCGCGAAGAAGGAAGAGCTGATCTATGTGCAGGCCAAGCGCGAGCCGATCAAGCTCGGCCGGGACAACCCGGGGCTGAAGCTGGTGCAGTCCGCGCGGGACGAGGCCCACCGCTTCGCGCAGCACTACCACCACATCCTGCGCCAGAAAAAGGTCCTCGGCGAGTAGCTATATGGGCAAACCAGGACCGGTCGCGGGTGTAAAAAAACAACGCACCGGGGTGCGTTGTTGATGTAAATCTAGACCTGCTCTGCGTCCACGAACCGACCGTGGCCTGCTTAGGCCGCGCCGCTCTTGCCGCGGCGCTTGCGGCGCGGGCGCTGCCGGCGTTCGGCCATCTCTTCGGTGGCGTAGTCGGTCGCGCTGCGGAACGGGCTGCCCGATTCGGTGCGGAAGAACTCGCAGAGCATCATGTGCAGCCGGCTGTACTCGACAAAGGTCCGTCGGGCCGAGCGCTTGCGGAGCAGGATGCGTTCCAGCAGCGACAGCCGGTCGGGGGTGCTCTCGCCGTCCAGGTACTCCCAGATCAGGGTGTCGAGCTTGCGCCGCAGGGGCCAGTAGATCATCATGATTCGGACTCTCGGAGGGGGCAGCACCAATCTAACGTACTTATCGACCGGATGCTTGCATACCCTTAGCCGTTACACCACGCGGTGCCGAATCGTTGTGGAATCGGCGAAACCGGCTAGTCCGTCCCCCCGGCGGCCCGGAAGAACGGCAGGAGGTCGCGGCGGAGCTTTTCCAGCGACTCGCCGTGGGTGAAGACCATGTGACCGGACTCGTAATACCCCATTGTGACACGCTCGGCCGCGTGGGGGTGGGTGATCGCGTGGTTGAGGGTGTATTCGGCGGCGTGGTACGGGGTCGCCAGGTCGTAGTACCCCGCGGCGACGAAGACCCGCAGCGCCGGGTTCTCGGTCATGGCCCGCCGCAGGTCGCCGGAGATGTCGGGGTAGCTGTTGCGGGCGATGTCGTAGTCCCAGCCCAGGCCCGCGAGCACCTCGTAGTTGTCGTCGGTCTCGTAGCCCAGTTCGCCGCGGATGTAGTCGTTGAACGAGGCCGTGAACCCCGGGGCGACGCGGTAGTAGCTCGGGTCGCCGGTGCCCGAGCGGTCGGTCGCGCGGTCCAGGTCCGGCCCAACGATCCGCCCGTCGAACCGGCCGACGACGTTGTCCTCGTCGCGGAGCAGTGCGTCGCTGAACCGCCACTGCGGCACGCGGAGGTCGCTTCGGTCGACGATCTCCTCGGTCAGCCCGGTGTAGCGGGCGAGTTGGCGGACGATCGCGGCGCGCTCGTCGGCCGGCAGCTCACGCCCCTGCATCAGCGCGGGGCCGTAGACCTGCCGCGACCACGCCTCGACCTCGTCCAGCAGCTCGGGCAGGTCGCGCTCGGCCAGATCGTCGGCCAGCTTGCCGTGGTAACGCGCCAGCGCTGTGTAGGTCGGCAGGTAGAGCAGGTACGGCAGGTCGTTGCTCCCGCCGAAGCGGATCGTCTGGAAGTCGAGCACCGCCGAGACCAGGACCACCCCGCTGACCGCGATGCCCTCGCCCTGGAGGTAGCTGGACAGTCCGGCGGCGCGGGTCGTGCCGTAGGACTCACCGGCGAGGAACTTCGGGCTGCGCCAGCGGTCGTTCTTGGTGATCCACAGGCGGATGAACTCGCCGACCGAGCGGATGTCGCCGGTGACCGAGTGGTACTGCGCCGGGTTGGTATCGCCCTCGGTGCGGGAGAAGCCGGTCGACACCGGGTCGATGAAGACCAGGTCGGTGGTGTCGAGGATCGATTGCGGGTTGTCGTGCAGCGCGTACGGCGGGCCGACGGTGTGGCCGACCTCGTCGAACGCGACACGCCGTGGCCCGAAGCAGCCCATGTGCAGCCAGACGGACGAGGAGCCCGGCCCGCCGTTGAAGCAGAACATCACCGGGCGTTCGGCGGTGTCCTCGACGTTGTCACGGGTGTAGGCGATGAAGAAGACGCTGGCCTGCGGCTCGTCGTCGCGGTTGGTGAGCGGGATGGTCCCGGCGATCGCGGTGTAGGCGATATCTCGGCCAGCGATCTCGACCGTGTGCCGGGTGACCGACCAGTCGCCCTCGGCGGCGGGGGCTTCCTCGGCGGGGGGCGCGTCGGCGGGCTGCGCGGTCGCGCACGAGGCACACCAGAGTACGGCAAGCAGGCTGCAGATCAGGGCGGTGGGTTTCATCGGGGTCTCGCGGGGCAGGCCGACCGGGCGGCTGCGGATCGTAAAAAACAGGTCGTGCGCGTGGATCCCGCGCGGGACGTATGGTACGCCGATGGGCTGGCTGGTGTTCAGCAACCTGTACGTCGCGCTGTGCGGTGCCGCGCTGACCGTCGCGACCTACGCGCTGCTCGGGCTGCCACCGCGGGTTGACGCGGTGGCAGGGCTCGTGTTTGCCGCGACGCTGGTGGTCTACAACCTCGACCGCCTCGTCGACCCCCACCGCGACGACCCGACGGCCAACGCCAGCCCGCACGAGCGCTGGGTCGCGGAGCACCGCGTGGCGCTGTGGTGTCTGACCGGGGCCGCGCTGGTTGGCTGTATCCTGGCAGCGCTCGGGCTGCGTCCCATGGCCACGCTCTCACTGGTGCTACCCGCGCTGCTCGCGCTGGGGTACTGCTTGCCTGTCTTACCGGGGCGGCCACGCTGGCGTCGACTCAAGGAACTGCCGGGGGCGAAGCTGCTGCTCATCGGCGTGGTGTGGACGTACGCGACCGCGGCATTGCCGATGCTGCAGGCCGGGGCGTTGCCGGGATGGGGCGGGTCCGGGCTGCTCGTGCTGGTGCTGGCTCGGCTGCTGTTCATCCTGGCGGTCGCGCTGCCGTTTGACCTGCCCGACATGGCGCGCGACCGGGCGAGCGGGATCACAACGCTGCCGCAGGCGCTGGGCGTGGCCGGGGCCCGACGGGTCGGCCTGCTGCTGATGCTTGGGTTCATGGTGTGTGCGGTGCTGCACCCCTGGCCGGCCGCGGCGGCGCTGCTGGTCAGCGGCGCTGTTTCATGGGTCATGATCGCGCAGATGCGTGCCGACCGCGGCGTCTGGTACTACGAGGTCGGGCTCGACGGCCTGCTGCCGGTGCAGGCGGCGCTGGTTCTCGCCGTGGCGTATCGGCCATAAACCCGGTCCCGGCCGGTATACTCTTATGTAGCCCTCAGGCGGTGCACCATGAGCCAGACCCTGCTCTCCGATACCACGACCCACGGCATCCGCGTCGGCGCGGCGGCGTTCTACCTCGAACAGCCGTCCGACCCCGACGCGGGCAAGTACGCCTACGGCTACCGGATCGTGATCCTCAACGACAGCGAACAGGTCGTCCAGCTCATCAGCCGGCACTGGGACATCATCGATGCGGACGGCGAGCTGAAGTCGGTCGATGGCGAGGGCGTGGTCGGTGAGCAGCCGGTGCTGTCGCCCGGCGAGGCGTTCCGCTACGAGAGCTTCGCGGTGCTGCCCACGCCCTGGGGGACGATGGAGGGGTACTACGACATGGCCGACGAGTCCGGCGAGATGATCCGCGTCGCGATCGGCCGGTTCTACCTGACCCAGGAGTCGGCCGCCCATGTCGCCGCGCCCGCCCCCGGCGACGACCCCACGGTTTCCTGATGCCCAGCCCCCCGACACCGGACGACGACGGCCATGCCTGGCGGGCCTACCGCAGCAAGCACCGCCACGCGCAGGACGAGGAGGCCCACGCCGAGGCCTTCACCCCCCCGCCGTTCCCCGACCACCCGCTGGTGCCCTGCTGCAAGCCCGAGCTCATCACCGACGCCAAGGCGCTCGACGGGCTAATCGACGCCCTGCGTTCGGCCGGCTCGTTCGCGTTCGACACCGAGTTCATCGGCGAGAACACCTACTACCCGCACCTGTGCCTGATCCAGGCGGGCACCGCCGAGCACATCGCGCTCATCGACCCGTTCGAGGTCGGCGACCTGACCCGTTGGTGGGAACTACTCGCCGACCCGGCGGTGGAGAAGCTCGTCCACGCGGGGGAGCAGGACATCGAGCCGGTGATGCGGATGCTCGGCCGGCCGGCGGCAAATGTATTCGATTCGCAGGTCGCGGCGGGGTTCGCGGGGCTGCCCTACCCGCTGTCGCTGGGCAAGTTAGTGGACGCCCTGCTCGACGCGGAGCTCGACGCGGGGGCGAAGTTTTCCAAGTGGGACCGCCGACCCCTCAGCGCCAAACAGCTCCACTACGCCGCGAACGACGTGCGGTTCCTCCCCGCCACCCGGGCGGCGCTGCGCGAGCGGCTGGAGGCGGCGGGCAACACACGCTGGGCCCGGCTCGCCTGCGACGAGCGCTGCGAGCCCGAGCGGTTCATCCCCGACCCGCTCAATCGCAAGGTCAAGGCCAAGGGCGTCAACCAGCTCGCGCCCCGCAAGCGGTCGGCGATGAACGCGCTCATCCTCTGGCGGGAAGACACGGCCGAGCAGACCAACCTGCCGCCCCGTGCGATGGTGCCCGACGAGGCGATGATGCAGCTCGCCACCACGCTGCCGACCACGCCCGAACAGCTCCGCTCGATCAAGTATCTGCCCCGCCCGGTGCGCGAGCAGCACGGCACCGCGATGCTCGCGTGCATCCGCGCGTCGCAGAAAGGCCCGCACGCGCCGCGCCGCAAGGCGGCGCGATACGATCGCGAGGAACACCGCGAGCGGGTCAACATCCTCTGGGACCGGATCGCGCTGGCGATGGAGGCGCGGTCGATAGACCCCGCGGGCATCACCAGCAAACGCGAGTTGGGCCGGCTCGTGGCCGCACGGATGGAGGGGCAGGAGACGCCCGACCTCGCCTGCAACACCGGCTGGCGGGCCGAGCTGCTGGGCGAGCTGCTGGAGCCGGTCGAACTCGGCTAACCGACCCTGATCGCTACTGCAGTTGTCCGGCGACGTAGAAACACCGGGAGTCGCGGCTGAAGCGCAGCCGGTCGCGGTTCGCGTGGTACCAGTCCGGCAGCGCCGCGTCGTCACCGTCGTACTCAAGGTGGGCCCGGACGGTGTGGCGGACCGACTCGTCGGGCGGCTCGCCCTCGACCGTCTCCTGGGCGAGCAGCGAGACCAGGTGGTCCAGCGCCGGCCGGTGGCCGTGTGCCACGGCGATCTCGGAAACTTCGAGCAGCTCACGGGCGTGGGTCGGCGCGAAACAGACGCGGTCCCACGACAGCGCGACCGCGGCGTCCAGATCGATCCCGGGCAGGTCGCACATCAGCGTGTAGTACGGCGCTGCGCCGCGCATCCGCACCAGGTGGATTGCCAAAGCGTCGTACGTCGTCGGGTCCTGCAGCTCGGCGACGGCCTGCACCCAGGTGCGGGGCATGTAGTCGATCCCGCGCTCCATCCCGAGGATCAGCGCATCCCGCGCATCGGCGGTCCAGCCCTGCTGACGCACGACGCCGATCAGCCGGGGCTGGTCGGGCAGTGCGTTGATGATCGTGTCCTTGTGTCGGTTGATCGCCGACCGCCGGACCGCGAGCAACGCGTAGAACCGGATCTCCTGCAGCTCGACCGCGTCGATCAGGATGCGCATGTGTTCGTCGGCCAGGGCCTGGAGCATGTCGACCTGTGGGTCGGTCGCGGAGACGCGCCGCTGGCCGACCGTGGCCCGCGCGATATCGGTGACGTACGACCACGCCGCGGCGGCGTCCGCGCCCGGCGGCAGGGTGATGCCTTCGAGGCGTTCGGCGTCCGGCCCGCCCCGCCTTGCGATCTCGCGGTGGATGATCGGGTCGAGGTAATAACGGAGCTGTGGGTAGCGTTCGTGGGCCTGCACCAGCTCGTCCAGGTGTTCCTGTGCGAGGGCTTCGAGCAGGTCGGTCTGTGGGTCGTCGCGGCGGGGGTCACGGCCGAGCGCGTCGGTGGCCTCGGCGATCTGTTCGAGGTGGCGCTGGACCTCGATCGGGGTCGCATCCGGCGGCAGCGGATCGACGCCTGGCAGAATCGCACGCTGTGGGACCGCAGGTGGGGCAACGTCGCCGGCAGGCGGCTGTGCCGGCGCAGTCGGGGCGAGCAGCGCCGAGGCGAGCAACACACCGACCAGCTTTCCTGCCGGGCCCGTCATCCGGGGCTCCACAGGCCGGCCCGACAGACGCAGGGCCGGCGACGCAACACGTGGGCCGGCACGCTACCGCTACTCCGAAAGCAGCCGCCCTACCGCTGTGTCACGGCGGAGGCGGACCCACTCATCGGTTTCGGCTGTTCGGTACCCGGACTTAATGGCTGCCCACCCTCGCTGGACTCACCTGCGGTGCGGCAGGGGTCAAACACCGGCGGCAGGTGGCCGGCTAGTGCCCCTTTTCGTGGAGCACGCCCTTGTCGCCGGCGACGAGCTTGCCAACCAGCGTCGCCAGCCCCTCGGTATCGCGGGCCTCGATGATCGTGGCGCAGCGCCCGGGGTCGGCGGGGGTCTTGGCGAGCTGCTGCTTCACCCGTGTCCACAGCCGGGCCTGCTTCGCGTCGGTGTCGGCGAGGTACAGGTCGGTCACCAGCTCCTGCAGCCGGGTCGCGACGATCGTGTCCAGGTGCTCGTAGTACCGCTTGACGATCTTGCGTTGGCCAGAAGACAGTTCGCGCTTTGCCATGCCGTGGGGCTTCCGTTGGGGGTGCTGCAGGGGTGCGAAGGCGGGCCGGGTAACACCCGCCGCCGGGGCGCCGCATAGCTTATCCTCTTGCCATGCCGAAGCAGCGCACCCCGGCCGAGTTGCAGCCCGAGCGGATCGTGATGACTATCGAACTGCTGGTGGAGCGGATCGACTCGCGCCTGCCGGGCCGGCACCTCCTGCAGGTCGCGATGATGGTCCGCACCGCCGCCGCCGACGCGGTCACCGGCGTCAAAGACATCCAGCAACCCAACCGTGTGATCCGCATCGTGTCGGCCGTGCTCATCGCGATGATCGTGCTCGTCGTGAGCAAGGCCCTCTTCCACCTCAAGTTCACCCAGGCCACCGGCTGGGAGATGCTCGAAGGCATCGACGCGGGCATCAGCTCGGTGGTCTACCTGGGGCTGGTCATCCTGTTCCTGGTCACCCTCGATACCCGGCTGAAGCGACGACGCACGCTGCGGGCGCTGCAGGAGCTCCGCGCCCTCGCCCACGTCATCGATATGCACCAGCTCGGCAAGGACCCCGAGCAGTCACTCCACGCCGAGCACGCCACCGCCGACAGCCCCGAGAAGCAGCTCCCCCCACAACTGCTCAGCCGGTACCTGGACTACTGTGCCGACCTGCTCGCGCTGCTGGGCAAAGTCGCGGCGCTGTACGCGCAGAACTCGCAGGACGGCGTGGTGCTCCAGGCCGTCGACGAGGTCGAGAACCTCACCGCGTCGTTGTCGACCAAGGTGTGGCAGAAGATCATGATCATCGACCAGGTGTCGGAGATCCGCTCGATCCGGCGGGGCTAGAGAAGCCATGCCGGGGGGGATAACGATCGTGATGGCCTGGCTTAGACAAATCGTTTGAAGCCCGGTGTGACCTTCAGCGTGGCGACAATCAACGCGGTCACACACCACACAAGCACGAACCGGAGCATGTCGCTGTGGTACGCCGCCTCCGGTACGCCCGGCAGCCGGACCGCCCACCACGCGAACAGGTCGCCGTACTTCATAACCGAAAAGTGCAGCATGTAGATGCCGATCGTGAGCGTGCCCAGGTAGGTCAGAGGCCGGAGGTTGACCGCCCGCCACTGCATCGCCGCCAGCATCACGAGCATCGCCAGCACGTACCGGCAGAGGTCCCAGTGCAAGAGACCCATGATCCGTTCCGGATCATCGGCCCCGAGCACGCTCGACGCGAACCCCTGCGCGTCCATGTGCCAGGTCCACAGCCGGCCACGCCGGAGGTAGCACCACGCGCAGACCCCCAGGGCGATTAGCATCCAGCGCGCACGACGGCGGGCGTCCCCGATCGAGAGCAGCCGTCCGATCGCCGAGCCGAAGAAGATCGCCGGCAGCCCGAATAGCCACCACTTCACCACCTCGTGCGAGACACCCGCCACCTTCACATACCCCAGCGGCCCGTACAGCGCGGCCAGCCCGAGCAGCACCGCAGCCGGCACGAACACGGCGTTGGGCACCCGCCGGCAGGCGCGCAGCAGCGGGTTGGCCAGCACCTCCAGCACCCAGATAAACGGCAGGAACCACAGATAGGTCAGGACCGCCCACACGGGGCTGTGCAGGATCGCCGACCCCGCCGACGGGTCTCCACGCAGCACCACCGCCCACACCGCCAGCCAGTGCACCGCCGACCAGAACAGCCACGGCGCCATCAGCCGACTGAAGCGCGTCTTGGCGTTGGGCAGGAACGGTTTGGGCTCGCGCCGCCGCGCCGCCAGCGCAAAGGTCAGCAGGAAAAACAACGGAAGGCCCATCCCACGGAACAGGTACGCCCCGGTCAGGTGGACGTAGACGATGTCCGTGTTCGCCGCGAGACGCGCTAACGGCAACAGGTGGTACCGGACCGATCGCGGCACCGCCGCTGCCGCGCCAACTCGGGACGGTGGATCGGTTCGGCCGGGTTCTTCTGTCGTGGGGCGTTCCAAAACACTATCGTAACCAAGCGGGACGCTCCAAGCCCCATCCGAACCGTAACCTCACACCGCGAGCAGAACCACGCCAACGGATCAGACGCCCAACCCGACACCGCCAACGGAATCACCCAAACCCCGGCCGCGGCTCAGGGCCATCGCCCGGGTCTCGCCGTGGCTGATCTTCGCCATCCTGACGGTCGTCTGGGCCTTCGAGATCAACGAACTCCAGGCCCGCACGATGGGCAGCATGGCCGGCTGGAAGTTCGCCGAGTATGTCTCCGCCTCGACCAACCGGCTGATCCTGAACCTGCTGTTCTGCGCGACACTGGTGCTCGCCCTGCCGCGCTGGGCGCAGGTGGTCTGCTACGTCGTCCTGCTGCTGTTTACCCAGGTCGCCTGCTTCTATCACGCGTACTTTGGCCGGGCCCTGTCGTGGGTCACGATCCGTACGCAGATCGGCGAGGGGATCGACTCGGTCATGCTGGACCGGGCGTTCATCCTGCCCGGCGTGCTCGCGGGGTCGTTGCTCTGGCTGGTCGTCAAGCTGGCGCTGCTCTGGGCGCAGAAGCGCCGACCGATCCCCTGGAAAGTCCGCCTGCCCTGCAGCGCGGCGACCGCCATCCTCTACGCCGCGCTGATGCTCAGCTTCAACAGCACCGGCTCCACACGCATGGCCAGTCTCGGCACGTGGATGTCCTTCGACCGTGTCGGTGTCGCCTACGGCTACGTCGCCACCTGGATCGGCGAATCCATCTACGTTAGCAACGCCGAACTCCTCGACAAAGCCCTCCAGGCCCGCGAGCAGCGCGACGACCGCATCACCCCCGTCGTCGGCACGCTCGACCTGCCCGGCCACCTGGTGCTGCTCCAGGTCGAGTCCCTCGACTGGCACGTCCTCGGCCTGGAGCGCGACGGCCAGCCCGTCACCCCACGCCTCAACGCCCTCCGCGAAGAGGCGATCGTCTTCCAGGTCCGCGCGATCCACCGCAACGGCTCCGCCGACGCCGACTTCGTCATGCTCCACGGCTGCATGGTCGCGCCGGGTGTGATCAATTACAAGGTCCCCGGGTTCCCACACGACGACACGCTCCCCGCTGTCGCGCGCGACGCCGGCCTGCCCATGACCGTGTTCCACGGCTACAAAGGCGCGTTCTACAACCGCCGGCCCGCGTTCGATCAGATGGACTTCGAACACATCGTCATGCTTGAAGAGATGGTCGACGACTTCGGGCTCGAGCCGAAGAAGTGGCACGCCGTGCCCGACGGGCCGGTGCTCATGCTGTCTGCGCGCCTGCTCAGCGAGGCGGATGCGCCGCGGTCGCACCTCATCATCACCTATACCAGCCACACGCCGTTTGTGATGCTGCCCGATGACTACGCCGCGCCGTTCAGCAACCCGCTGGACCGGGTCGAGACGCGCTTCCTCAACACGATGCACTACGTCGATGACGCGATCGGGGCGTACCTCGACGCGCTGCCCGAGGGCACGACCGTGGTGATCTACGCCGACCACGAGGGCGCGGCCGGGTACCCCGAGCGGCAGCGCGCCCGGGGCGAACCAGAGGTCATCCCGCTCATCGTCTGGCGCAAGGGCGAGGACCTCTCGCCCCGCCAGACCGGGGGCATGCTCCCGGTCGACCGCGTGGGTGCGATCTACGGCGAAGGCCCGGGAAACTGGTCCCTGATCGACGCCGCCAACTGGGTCCGCGCCTGGCTCGAAGCCCGCCGCCCCGGCCCCGACAGCCCGCCTGAAAACCCGTAGCCCGGTTTGCCCCGCACGCGATTGAAGTGCTATACTATGGCTAGCCGATGAAGCAATAGCCGAGGTGGGTTCTCCGTCCGGTGTGCTTCGATCGACCTGAACAGAGCATTGAAACGCCGCCACGGCCCGCCCGCGCTGTGGATCAACCGGTTTTTTTTAGGGCCCTTCCGGGCCGATCCCGCTTATCGACAGGGCCGGGGGAAACGGGCACGAACGCGAGGACGCCGTGTGTGGGGCCGGGCCCCGGGCCGGCCGCTTCCATGAATCCGACCAGACGCTTTCAGATCGGCGACCAGGTCGCCCACCCCAACCGCCCGGAGTGGGGCTCGGGCCGGGTGGTCAAGGCCGAAACCATCACCCACGAGGGGACCGAGGCCCAGCGCCTGCGGGTGGACTTCGCAAACAAGCGCAACACGATCATCAACACCGCCATCGCGCCGCTGGTCCCCAGCGGTGAATCAGGAACGATGCAACCGAAAGGAATCACCAAGGACATGAGCATGACCCAATCCAACACACAAAGCGCCGGTGCCGGCTGGCTGGACGACCTCGAAGGCGGCAGCGGCGGCGGCCAGAAGAACCTCTGGGACCTGCCGTACCAGCTCGACGACCCGTTCTCCTCCATCGAGCAGCAGCTCGACGCGACGCTCGAGACCTTCAAGTACTCGACCGAGCCGGGCCCGCTCTTCCAGTGGGCCGTGGTCCAGACCGGGCTCGACGACCCGCTGACCAAGCACACCCGTGTCGAGCTGGAGCAGGCCTTCCCCCGCTACACCCGTGACCGCGACAACCGCCTGTTCGAGCTGGTCCGCCAGCTCAAGCGGCAGGGCGCGACCGCGTACCTGCACCAGCGTGCCAAGGCGTGCAAGTACCCCGCCGGCCGGGCGATGCTGGAGAAGGCGATCCGGGCATAGGATCATCATGTATTCGCCGGAACGGGATACACTCGATCAGCTCTGTGGCGGCGACATGACTGTCGCGAGTGTCAGAGGAATCTACGACACCGATGATCGTTTTATCCGGGCGGTCCTGATGATGCTCGACCAAGGCGATCTACGACTTTTTCGCGATGGGGTTGAAGTTCCCAAATGGGAGCATCGGCAAACCATGGGGTTGCCGAACCTCTGGGACAGCGTTGTGTTGTCTGTCACTGATGCCGGAGCAAGCAAGGTCAGCTAGCCAATCGAGTCGTTTACAAACACCCCGAAGCCCACGCTCGACGAGCGTGGGCTTTTCGCTGCTTATTGGTCAATCTCAGGGGGTCGCACTACATTCCTCGTTACTGCCGCACTACAATCGCTTGCGTGTTCGAGGGTCGGGCGCATGCCCGAATCATACTCATTCCAGGGGACCGGGATGTCTGTCAGTTCACGCAAGAAACGCGTACCGCAGCTCAAGTACACCACCAGCCGCAGCCTCGGCTACCACTGCTCCTACCGCGACCCGGTCACGGGCAGCCCGCGGAAGAAGAAGTTCGGGATGATCCCGCGGGCCGAGGCGGAGGTCGCCTACCACCTGTGGCTGGCCGAGCACCTGGGTGGGGTGATGTCCGCCTCGCTGGTTGCCGACGATCCGATCGTCACTCCGGCACTGGCAACGACCCGCCGCAAAGCTACCGCCCGTCGGGTATCGCCACCACCGACCGCGGCTGAAGTTTCGTCGTCGTCTGAAGACGCGAACCACCGTTCCAGTTCCGGGGTCGGGGGCGGGGCCGGGGGTGGAGAGGAGTGCGTGGCGGGGTGCCTGCTGCTGGTCGCAGAGAGCCTGCTTGCCTATGAACGCTCGCGTGTCCGGGAGCCGGCTGCCGGGCGGACCCACGGGACGGTGAGCGCCCAGCACGGCCAGGCCTTTGAGAAGCACGTCAAGGACTTCCTGCGACACCTGAACACCCGGTACGGGCAGGGGTGCCTGAAGCGGATGCAGCTCGCCGACCTGTTGATGTCGGATGTGGAGTCGTACAACCGGGCGGTGGCCGATCAGGGGCACTCGGCCTCGGTGGTTCGTAAACGGATGCAGGCGGTCAAGCGGCTGATCGACCGGGCGGGCCGGCCGGAGCTGGGCCAGCAGGTGCTGTCGTGGAACTGGCAGTCACGCGATGTCTTCCACGGCAAGGCGGGCCAGCCCCGGACGCTGCCGACGCTCTGCCAGCTCCAGAAGCTGCTCGACGCCGCCGACCTCCGGGGCCGGACGCTGATCTGGCTGGGGATCGGGCTGGGCTTCGGCCAGGGCGATCTGGCAGTGATCCGTGCCTGCCACATCGATGCCCAGGGCTACGACCTGCGCCGCGGCAAGACCGGCATCGACCGCTACGGCGACACCCCGCCCGGGGTCTGGGCGTTGGTCAGCGCCTATCTCCAATCCAGCGGCCACCAGCCTCACCCCGACGGCCTGCTGTTCACCACACGCCAGGGCCAGCCGCTGGTCCACGGCAAGACGGACACCGTCAAGCAGTGGTGGAACAAGCTGCGCCCCCGGGTTGGTGAATCGAGCGAGACGCTTGGCGGCTTCTACACCCTGCGTCACCTGGGTGCCACCGAGTTCGGCTCCCGCCCGGGCACCTCGATCGGCGACATGAAGCGCTGGCTGGGCCACTCGGCCAGCTCGAAGATGGCGGATGTGTACATGCGTCCGGTCTCGCCCGAGCACCGCGACGTGGTCCAGTTCGTCCGGCGTTCTCTGGCGACACCCGTGAAGCTGAGCGCCGCCTGATACTCCGGTAGCTCGAACCGACCGCCACGCTCCCCCTGCAGGCACGCGATCTCTCGGCCCCCGGAAGGTGGGCATGGGAAGCGTGATCATGCCGCTGCCATCCCTAAAAACCCAATCCCAAAAACTCCTGGCTGATGTTGTTGGGCGTCAGCCAGCTACATGGAAGAATCTATCAGTAGGAGTCTATAGGTATGTGGGGGGTGCCAACAGCATGCAGATTCAATGCTCCAAGGGGTGCCGATGTCACGCATCCCGGGGGTGCCCACGTCGCGTGGATAAGTCGCGTTCTCCCACGACTTACCCACACCCCCCCGGAAGACCCCCGGACAACCCCCGGCAACGCGCGGCCAGACTCACGGCATACCTGTGTGTGGTGATCGGGCCAGGTGCTTGATTCGTGGCGCTCACACCTGTATTCGGGCAAGGGGGGTCCCAATGACACGCACCCCCGACCCCCGACCCCCGGAAGAGTTGTTGAGCCCATGTTCCTTCTTCCGGGGGGGTGTGGGCTGTGGACGAATCGGCTTCGGAACGGAATCAAGTCTGGCGCGAACAGACGCGCGCTGGTACATGGAAAGGGAGTAGAACCACGAATCACACGACCGATGACCGACCGACAAGCCACACTCCCTCTTGAATCCGACGCCTCCGCATTCCGGGGGCCGATCCTGAAGCGGATCGTCCATACCTCGGACGACATCCGCCAGTCGCTGCCCGACAGCATCAGCTTCCAGCACTCGGTGATGTGCCAGCTCGGGATGCCGCGGAGCCGGCCCAAAGGCCGCAGCTTCGAGCGCAGCTCCGGCAAGGCCAGCCTGCTGATGGAGGCCGGCCGGCTCTACCGCCGGGGCCAGTGGGTCGAGATGCCGCTGCCCTACGGCACCCGCCCCCGCCTGGCGCTGATCCATATGAGCACCCAGGCGATCCAGACCCGCAGTAAACACATCGAGATCGGCCGGAGCATGCGGGACTACATGCTCACGCTGGGGCTCTCGACCGACGGGCGCGAGTTCAAGAGGTTCAGGGCGCAGATCGAGGCCTTGTCGGTGTGCCGGGTGACGCTCGGGATGTCGGCCGGGGACGAGGATGTGACGATGAACACCCAGCCGATCAAGAGCTTCCGGGCCTGGTTCTCCCACGACGACGAGCAGGGCGCGATGTGGCCGGGCTCGGTGGAACTGTCCGACGACTTCTACAACACCCTGATCGAGCACGCGGTCCCCCTGGACGACCGTGCGATCGGGATGCTCCAGCACTCGCCGCTGGGCCTGGACATCTACACCTGGCTGGCGCAGCGGCTGTACCGGGTGCGGTCCGCCAACGGCAGCTCGCTGAGCTGGGCGGCGCTTCGGTCACAGTTCGGGCACGAGTACGCCGATCCCCGCAACTTCAAGCGCAAGTTCAAAGTGGCGCTCAGGCAGGTATACGCCGCGTACCCGACCGCCCGGATCGAGGAGGTCAACGGTGGGCTGAAGCTGTTCCAGTCGCCGCCTCCGGTGCCCAAACGCTTAGGCAAGGCCTCGTGAATCAAAATGCTGGTCTTAGCATCGGGTTGTGAATTGAGCCACTCGGTCGAGGAATACCAAGCATACCTATGCAGAAATCAGGCGGATCTTGTACATATCCCATGGGCGCGACAAGCACGACTCGGTATAGTCGTCCTGCCACCTCAGGCCGTTTCCGGGGCTTGGCCTGTCATGTGGCGTGTAACAAGCCTCGATCGCTATCCTCGCTCAAGGATTGTCTCATGCCAACGATTGAACTGAGTGATCGAGAGAATGACCGCCTTAAAGATATCCTGGATGGCGAGTACCGTCTGATCCGGCATGAGTCTGATGAGGGTAAGCTGCTGGATGACCTGGCAAGCAACCGGGTTTTACTGATTAAGAAAAATGCCCTATGGCAGTTTATCGCCGGGGCCCTCGGGTTCCTCATTATGATCGGTGTAGTGAGTTTTCAGGGGGCGAAAGCCGCGATCAACACTGGTGAAGCGGCCGACGTGACCGCGGACATCAAGGGCCTACATCGCGACGCACAGATCGATGCCGATGCAATTGGAGTCCTACGCGAGAATTACGCGAGCAACCCTTTCACAGCAAACACAGTCGCTTGGGGATCGGTTTCGTTGTCGCGTGAGAACGGCGATGTTGAGCCACTGCAAGCCGGCAGTGGTAACTGGCGGTGCGAACGCACCGGGGTCGGGGTTTACACTCTTACCTTCACGGGTTGGACCGAGGAAATGGACCTTGATCAGCACCCCATCGACTACCTCACTCCCTACGACCCGGGTGATAGCAACGGCGGGGATCACCACCTCAACCTGTATACTGTTGAGAGAGACTTCCCTCGCAATACGGTGACAATCGTAGTGAAGAAAAATGACAACCAAACCGACGATACGCCGTTCTCGTTTCTCGTCATCGGTGTGCCTCGTGACCAAGGCACAGGTGGCAATGAGGACGCGTAGAGTAATGAAACACACTACGTAACACTCAATGACGGTGAACACGACTACCCTCAGCCCACCTCGGTCAATCTCTAGTTGTAAAGCCGGCTTTTATCTGAAAACTCGTAGGCAAACAACCGATACCACCATACTCATGGGGGGAGCTCCCTCTACATTGAGACCTCCGAGTAGTCGGCACCTGAGCCAGTGGGGGGGGGCAGGTGTCGACTTTTCCTCTAGTCTATGGGACGTTTGACGGTGTAACTGTCATCGAGCAGTCAGCGGCGGCGAGTGTATAGTGTTTCGGTCACCGCCGTCGGTGCCCAAGCGGCTAGGTATAGTCTCGTAAACGACGAAAACATAGACTCAAACGCATAAACGTGAGATAATGATCAAAATAGTAACAACACGATGTGTTTGAGATGATCCGTTCGATCCTGTCTGACCGGTGGCAGACTGTCATCCCCACCGAAGTCCGCAACGCCCTGGGGCTCCGCCCCAACCAGGGCCTGCTCTATGAACTTCATAGCGAAGGCGTGCTGCTGCGTCCCGAGGGCGTGTCCCTGATGGACCTAGCCGGCTGCCTGCATGTCGAGGGTGCTCCTGTAAGCAAAGAACAGGCGAGGGACCGTGCACATCAGCACGTTGCCGACAACTACCAGACCTCTTCGCAGGATTCATGACCCGGTATCGCCTGGATACCAACGTCCTGATCCGGTTCCTGACCCACGACGACCCCGTACAGTCCCCGCAGGCCGACGCGCTGTTCCGCGAGGCGGAAGCGGGCCGGTGTGTCCTCGTGCTGGATGCGATCGTGCTGGTCGAGGCCGTCTGGGTGCTGACCTCCGTCTACAAGCAGCACCGTCAGAAGATCGCCAAGAGCCTGGCACGCCTGGTCTTCATGCCCGGCATCCGCTGCAAGGAGGCCCGCGTCACGCTCGGCGCTCTTTCCCGCTACAAGCAGTCTGATCTGGACATCGTGGATTGTTTCCTCGCCGCTCAGGCGGCCGCGGAGGGCGACGCCGTCGCGACGTTCGACCGGGCCTTCCGGGGCTGGGCAGATGTGCGGCTCTGGGACAGCGATGCCGCCGCGTAGCTAAGGCTCAGCGTCGAACAGCCCGATCTGGATTTGTGTTGACGGAGGAGCACCTTCAACCGATTCACGTTTATCGCCTGACGACGTCTGCTGTTCTCCTGCTTCCGGGGGAGACGTTAGCTGCCGGAGCTGGTCCAGCATCCGCTGGCCCCTGCGGCGTTCCTCTTCCCCGACCCGGTGCCAGTGGATGTTGGCCCACCGCGACCGGGTTTCCATCGCCAGTGAGTTCCCGAGGATCACCTCGGCCGGGACGCCCCAGAGCGTCATGTTGATGTAGGCCATGTCGCAGGCCACGGGGTTGATGTCCTGCAGGGTGACACGGAGCAGGTCGATGTCGGGTGCCATGAGCTTGGCGCAGGCCAGCACGATCCCGCCGCTGCCGCAACACGGGTCGCTCATGGTCACCGGCTTGCCTTCGGCCCGGATCGCTTCGGGGTCCAGGCTCATCTTCGCCATTATCGCCGAGACGTTGCCGGGGGTGTAGAACTCGCCGCGTCGGTGCCGGTCGCTCCCGGCCACGACTTCGGTGTAGTAGGTGCCGAGCACATCCTCGAAGGGCTTGGTCTCCATCTCCTCGATGAGCAGCGCCATCGCCTTCGCGAGCTGGTCGAGGTCGTGCCTGGCGTAGGGCTTGATCGTTTCAAGATACTCGTCCTCGCGTGTCTGCACGGCGAGGCAGCAGGCGGTGATGCGGCAGAAGTCCGCGAACACCGTGCTGATCGACGAGCGCGTGTACGCGAGCGCGCCCAGCACCCCCCGGAAGCCGTCTCGTGTGTTGCCCGTGGGTCGGGCGTGGTGCTTCTTCGGCCGGCCGGTCATCGGCGCCGCGTGGGGGGCAGGGGTGGAGGTTGTGTATCGCGGTGCATCCCGCACCCTTGCACAGACGTGCGGTCGGTGTCCAGACCGATGTTTATGTTTTTGATGGCGAAGCTTGTGTAACCATGCGCGCGGCGCATCATCCAAACCCATTACAAAACGCGCAACTATCGCATGATGTCTCTGCTAAACCCGGTTTTTCCACAGGAATATCTATAACATCAAGCGTGTTCGACAGCGCCGGTCATCCCGCTATGATCGTGCCCAGCCGTTTCCGGGCCTTCGCTTCTGACTCTTTTTTCCGCGGGACATCACATTGGATTCCATACTCGTCGCTGGCGGTATCGTTGTCGCATTGCTGTTGATCGGGCGCTACGCGACCCGGAAGGTCAAGACCGCCAAGCGGCCCCGCGCCGCGCTCGTGGTCGGTGTCGCGGGAGGCCGGGCCGGGGACAACGCCTGGGGCACTTCCGGGGGGGATGGGTCTGCCGGGCCGGGCCTTGGGACGTTTATCGCGGTGCAGGTGCTGGGCCTGATCGGCCTGGGCGGCGCGGTCTACGCCTTCTCGCTGGACCACGCGTTGGCGCGGGTGGCGGTCGCGTTCTTCAGCATCTTCTTCTTCAACTGGCTGGCGATGAAGGTGGTCGAGTCCACCGAGGGCCGGGGCGGGTTCTCGCTGAGCGGTCACCTGATCGGCATCGTGTGCGCGATCAGCATCTTGCTGTGGATCGTGCTGACGCTGTGCTGCGTGGGTGACATCGCCCCCTGGGTCTTGGGGGTGCTGGGTGCCTGAGCTCACCGCCCTGCAGTGGGCCGTGGTGATCGTCGCCGCGGTGTTGGCCGTCGTGATCCCCGAGTGTTTCAAGGCCAGGAAGGCCCGCCGGGTCGCCGTGGTGTCGGGGTACCGGCCCTCGCCGCCCCGGATCAACCCGGCCGCAGTGGTCTTCGCGATCATCCCGCTCACCGGGATGCTGCTGATCTGGTTCGTGGTGAGCGGCTTTCTGCTGCGTCACTACCGGAGCGAGCTGCCCACCTCACTCCTTGAGATGGCGTGGGTGCTTGCGTTCATCATCGACCTCGGGGTGTTCGCGGCGGCGCTGGCGGTCGCGATGCCGCGTGCGTACATGGCCTATGTGATGAACAGCCCCACGAAGGTCAGCACCCCGTTGGACTACCTGGTCGGGCTGCTTCTGGCGGTGGTGTTCATCCCCGGCTGGGCGCTGCACGTCCTCTTTATCGCCGGCCTGAGGAGCGCTTGATGTTCACCGGCAAACGCAAGCCCAAGCGAGGGGCAGCTTCCGGGGCTTCCGGGGCTTCCGAGGGCGGGGGCGGGTTGTTTTATGAATTGCGGCGCGGTGTCGCGGACGGGCGCACCCCTACGGGCTCCGAAGAATCGTTCCCGTCGGCCGAGTGGATCGCAAGCGACCCGGGCCTGGCGTTCAAGATGGACAACACCGACGGCAAGGTGTTCCTGGGGCTGGTCGGCGGGGTGATGAAGTCGGCGCACGGCCAGCCCGCCGCGCACGGCGGGCACCTGGTGGGCGTGCGGGACGACCGGCACATGATGGTCGTGGCCGGCAGCCGGGCGGGGAAGGGCCGGTCGATCCTGCTGCCCCTGCTGGCGACCTGGCCGGGGTCGGTGATCGTGATCGACCCGAAGCTGGACCTGGCGACCGAGACCGCGGCGCTGCGGGCCGGGCGGCTGGGCCAGCGTGTGCAGGTGCTCGACCCCTTCGGTGCCGCGGGCAGCGCCTGCGACCCGTACCGCGCGAGCGGGAACCCGCTGACCTACCGGCTGGGCGAGGGGGACGACGCGTTGATCGACCTGGCCACGCTGATCGCCGACGGGCTGATCGTGATGGGCGACAAGAGCGGGCCGCACTGGGACGAGTCGTCGCGGATGTTCCTGGAGGCGGTGATCCTGCACGTGCTGACCTTCCCGGCGTACGAGGGGCGGCGCACCCTGGCGACGGTGCACGGGCTGCTGGTCGAGGCGGTCGAGGACAGCGACGAGGAGGAGGGCCGGCTGTCGACGCTCGAGACGGAGATGTGCGGCAACCCTGCCGTGGGTGGCGCGGTGGTGTCCGGGGCGGTGGGCTACTATGACAAGGACGAGCGGGAGCGCAGCTCGGTGCTCTCGACCCTGCGTCGGCATCTGCACTTCCTGACCTACCCCCGGATCCGGTCGGCGCTCGGCGACGGGCCGATCGACCCGCGGACGCTGCACGACACCCCCACCACCCTGTACCTGGGCCTGCCGGCCACGAAGCTGCGGAGCTGCGCGGGGCTGCCGCGTCTGTTCATCAACCTGGCGCTCGCGGCCTTCGAGGCCAACAGCGCCCGCCGCGACTTCCAGCACCAGGCCGGGCGTTACCCCTGCCTGATCGTCATGGACGAGTTCTTCTCGCTGGGGAGGCTGGAGCGGATCGAGGCGGCTGCGGGCCAGGTGGCGGGCTTCGGGGTCAAGCTGGTGCCGGTGCTGCAGGACCTGTCCCAGCTCAAGGCGCTGTACCCCAAGTCCTGGGAGACCTTCGCGGCCAACTGCGGGGTGATGTGCTTCTTCGGCAACCAGGACCTGGCGACCCTGGAGTTCCTGGAGAAGCGGCTGGGCCAGACCCGTGTGCATACGGCGAGCCGCTCGGACCCCTCGTACGACGGCGCGATCAAGAGCGGCGCGACCGGGGCGAGCTACAGCGTGGCGAGCCACCCGCTGATGAGCGTGCCCGAGCTGGCGCGCACCTTCAAGCGTGACGACCCGTTCTGCCGGCAGCTGGTCCTGTCGGCGAGCTACGGCCCGATGATCCTGCAGCGCGCGTACTACGACCAGCACAAGAGCTTCCGGGGGCTGTTCCGTGTGGGCAAGTGAGAACAACCCCTACGACGCGTGGCCGCGGGTGCGTCGGGTCAAGCCCGGCGTGTTCCGTGTGCAGGGACGGCTGGTGCCCATCCCGACCTGGTTGGTGGTGCGCCGTCTGTCGGCGGTGGCGGCGTACCTGCTGTGCCTCTGGCTGCTGGGGGCCGCGATGCTGCCCGCGCTGGAGGGCCTGCCCCGTTCCCTGGGCCCGGGCCACCCGGTCAGCGCGGCCGTCGGCACGATGATCGACTTCCGGCTCCTGCTGCGTGAGCTGCTGACCGAGCGCTTCCCCGAAGCCGGCCGGGCGATCTACTACTCCGGCCAGAGCCCGTACGACTGGCACGTCCTGGCGCTCTTCGTGCTCGCGTTCCGGGGCCGGAAGCTCGTGGGGTACACGGTCTGCGTGGTGCTTGTGGCGGTGCTGTGGCCGCTCTTAGCGCGGGGGTTCAAGATCACCTTCACCCGTGACTGGGTGGTGCTGCACGGCTGGCTGCGGCCCCGGAAGCTGCGCCGGGGCGGGCCCGCGGGGGACGTGACCTTCCGCACCGCCGGGGCCCAGTACCAGACCGGGCTGGTCGGGCGGCTGCTGCGTGCGGGGTGCCTCAAGCCCGGCGGGGAATCCGACTACAGCGTGGTCCACGCCCTGGCCGCGCACCGGCCGATCCGGGTGATCGCCCCGCGCCTGCTGATGGACGCCGAGCGGATCGTGCAGTCCTGCCACCTGGCCATGAACGCGACCCGCACGCTGTAAGGAGCGAGACCCGATGACCTACTTCTCCGAACAAACCGACGCCTTCAACGCCCGGGCCCTGCCGCCGTCGAGCACGCTGCAGATCAAGCGGCTCAACGACCAGTACAGCGCCCCCAAGCCGAAGCTGGAGCTGACGCCGACCGGTGCCCGGTGGAAGGAAGGCCTCACGAAAGACGAGCTGGAGAAGAACCGGGCGATCCAGGAGCGCACCGGCCTCATGCAGCGCCGACTGAACCGGCGGAAGAACCAGCTCAAGCAAGCGATGAACCGCGCGGCCGACCGGCGCTCGGGCCAACAACGACGAAGCGGCCGTGACCTGGGCCGCTAACCCCCCCCGGAAGTATCGGTGGGCGTTGACAGGGCTTCCTGGCGTGCTTTTCAAACTTGCGCCGCACGGCCGGCCCGTGCTAGTCTCAAAACATGACAGACCAACACCACGATCCCGACCCCGACGCCCCCGAGACCCGCACCCTGCGCGACGCGCAGGGCATGGACCGCATCGTCACGATGCCCCGGGTCTATTGGGGGTCTTACGCCTTCCTGCTGCGCGAGACGACACGCACCACCGAAGACCTGCTCGCCATCGCGGACGAAGAAGCCCCGAAGCACGGCATGTCCTGGCACGACTACTTCCCCGAGGGGCTGGCCTGCATGCACCACTTCTACCTGCACGAACGCCCGGACCTGACGCGGTCCAGCTACCAAACCGTCGGGCACCTGTCCGACCACGCCGGGCCGGTCAGCCGAATGCAGATCGGGGCGATCCAACCCCCGGAAACGCCCCCGGAAGTGCCCCGGCAACCCCCGGCAACAGCCCCAGAAGCACCCCCGGAAGCTCTCCCGGAAGCCGATGCTGACACCGGCGACTAGCCAACCCTCCGCCGCCAGACACCCCGCGTATCCAACTACTGACACTCAACCACACCCAACTTCCGGGGGCCCGATGGGACTGATCCGACGCAAGCCGAACACCGACGTTGTCCGCTCCGAGCAGAAGCCGCTCCCGCCCTCCAGCGCCCCGCAGGTCTTCATCGGCCAGGACGGGGTGGCCTACTACCAGCACCCGCAGACCGGCCAGATGCTGCCGGCCCCGCAACAGCCCCAGCAAGGCGGCATGATGCAGGGCCATCCAGCGGGTCGCGGCTCGCTTCCGGGGGCACTTCCGGGGGCGGGTGAAGAGGATTTCATCGGGTTCGAGGGGCGGATCGGCGTGCGCTACAACGCCGACGGGAGCACCACGCATGTCACCGACGGGCACATCCGTTCTCGGCGCACCGAGGGGGTACCGGCGGGCGGGGGCGCGTACGACGCGTACATCGGCGGACGTTGGAGCAAGCGCCGCCTGGCGATCGGTGCCGTGCTCGCGCTCCTGGTCCTCATGGTCGCCGTAGACATCCTGGGCATGCCCCACTACCGGACCGCGCCGGGCGTCTACGTCGGGCTCGAAGGCGAGAAGACCACCCCCCAGACCGACCTGCCGATGATCGCGCTCATCCGCCTGGACCGCTCGGTCTTCGCCTACACGCTCGATGGGGTCGGGTGGGTCTTCGGCGCGGTGGGCGGGGTGCTGGAGGGCGACAGCGAACCGGACGACGACTCATCGAACTAGATTCTGAATCTAATACCCATATTTCCGGAGACGATCCATGCACAGGTGCTTTATTTGTCTGATTTGCTTTCTTGTGATGTGCGCCCCCAGCTCCCTTGTGGTCGCGCAGGCGGTCGACTGCGAGTACGACGAAGTCCGAGACGGCGAACGGTTCTATGCCGGGATCACGACCGAGCAGCGTGACGGCGAGATCAGGATCACCAGGCTCAACGAGGGGTTTGCGGGGTCACGTGCAGGGCTGAGGGTTGGGGATGTGGTCCTGCGCGTGAACACACGCAGGGAGTTTCAGAGCAACCGCGCGTTCGAAGCTGCCCTAAGGGAGGAGGCCGATCAGTATGAAGGATGTCTGCTGATCCGTTTCCGGCGGGGCCGTCAGGTCGGGCAGGTCCTGGTCACCTGCGACCTGATACACCAGACCGATGAGGGCTGGCGGGGGCGCCGCCGAGACCACGGTTCGTTCGGCAACTACGTCTTCGATACCGGCGTGGTGGTCTCAACGTACGAAGCGGAAACCAACCGTCTCCCCGTGAACGCCACCCCACAACAAGCCATGTCACGAGTGAGCCGGATCTTCAGCAACTATGCCGCGGCGCTGGGCTTGATTAGCACCAACGGACTGCCTGAAGACCTACGGCGTGAACACGCCCGGCTGCGGCAGACCCTGGAAACCGCGGCCATCCGGATCGAAGGGTTAGACCCCAATCAGCCCGAAGCCGCCTTGCGTGTCATCGAGCAGTGCGAAACCGCCATGTTTGAGCAGATCACGGAATGGGCGGCATTGGTCCGCTTTTACAACGAAGAACGCAGATAACCCACTTCACTGAAGGGATAGCGATGACTTGCATCAGGTTCTGGCTCGGACTGTGCCTTGTTGGTTTGAACACGGTCTTGATGGGATGTGGGACCGCGCACTCGCTAAGTGATCTCGGCGCCCATCAGATTGTGAACTATGACGGGCTGGCGGGTATCTACCGCGTCGATAGCGAGGGGCACTTCCCGTCGGGTTCTGGCGCATCCATCTCAACAAAACGTGGCGACCTGGAGGTTGGAGATACCGTAGCCATCGCGACCCACCAGGATGTCAACGGCGGCACTACCACCTCTGCAGCTTGTACCCGTTTGATCCGGATATCGAAGAGGTCTGGGCGTTTGTGCTGCACCGCTGTGGTGGAAGCGTCATGATGGCATGGTATGGGGAGAGCCCGAACAACTTCCTGGGAGACGATGAAGAAGACGCCATCTTCCACCCGGTCTACTTCCTCAAGTTCGAGGCCTACGGCAACCCGCTACGTCAAATCAGGGTCAGGGCGATCCGGCACGACTGGATGGTCGATCACGCCGGCCACATCGACGGTGTTACAACCGTTGCGTATCGGAGGAACGGGGCGGCATACCGGATGCTCAACGGGAGTCCGGCCAGCCTATCGAGGCTCTTGGCGCTGGCTGCGGAACACCCCGGCGAGTCCATGGGAGAGGAATACCTTCTCACACTTACCCGTCTACGTGACCTCCCAAACGAATGAACAAATGTTTACAGACATTGATGTATTGATCCACAAGAGGTCGTCCCGCACTCTCCACGACTCCGATCAAAGCATCTGCGAAGATTGTCCTTGAAGGCCATTCCCGTTGTGGTTAGAGTGATGGCATGTTCCGGGAGCCCATGCAGTATGTTGCATTGGTTAGGCGTGGCGTTGCCTTGCGCGATCCCAGGGGATGCCTGTCATCAAGCGGTGTTCGTACTCGGGGCGATCAAGAGCCGCGGGTATCGGCAGGAAGAGCAGGTCAAGCGCGGATCATCTCGACACGCTTTGACCTCGCAACAAACCTGTTGGCTATGAATATGCGATCACGGGCTTCCCGCACGGCGCTCTACGCCTTCTTGATGCTTGTGATAATGAGTTTTGTTCCGGCGTGTGTCTCGCCTGTCGCTGCTGGCCCGGGCTACTTTGGGCTCGGGATGTATCGGGTAGATTGCAAGCACTACCCACAACGTTCCCGTTACGACCACGTCCAAGGCGTGGGCCTCTTTTTCAGAGATAACACGCTGAGTGTTGGTTACTCGGACTTCCACCGCTTCCATGCGCCGATCGACAGCGATTCAGACTTCCAGGCCGATACCCCGATCGGCTCGATTGCTGTCGGGCCGGCAACCCGTCGTATGCCCCACCTTCTTCTACCCGGTATCACCACACACATTTCGGAGGCTCTTCAGCATGAAACGCTATCTGACACTACCCATCATCGTGATGTGCATGCTCGGTTGCCAGAATTCGTTGCTGGACCGTTCGCTGATTTTCTCAACCAACACATCGGTGGGGCTGGACATCAGTGTCAGCCCGGTCGAGAGCGGTGAGCCGGTCCGCCTCGTGCTTGGCTACAAGCGGTTTGAAGGCGTCATTAACCCGGTGTTCTATGATCACCGCGCAGCCCCGCGTGGCGGCCAGGGCGGCTCCACTATGCAGACCGTGGACACCTGCGATCCGAACGCGCAGGACTACTACCGGGGCGAAGCGTACTCGGTCATCGCCAAGTTTGCGGGCGGCGGTCGCGGGGCCGTTGCCAACCAGGCGGACGGCTCGATCTCCGGGGCGCAGTGGTTTGCGACGGGCAGGGCGGCGGACTGGCTGGCGGTCCAGCCCGGTATCGCGGGGGCGGTGAGTGGTAGCAGTGAGGTGGCTGAGGCCGCGGCCCTACAGCGGGCGATGACCGTCCAACCCACCGAAACCGTGCACGCGATCGCTGTCACCACGGCATACGAGATCCTCCAAAACGAACCCTTTAAGTCAGATGCTGAGGCCCAAGCTGTACTGGCGAGAATGAACGGGGCTGCGGATCAGCTCCTCACCCCACGACGGCGGTTGATGCCTGGGAACTATGGATTCAACACGCTCTCGAACACACTCACCGTCTCGACACCGTCATCACTCTCGAACCCCCCGACGTTCGCCGAGATGCATGCTCGCTACAAGCAATGGGCTGATTCCGCCAACAGCCTCTCTCAGGCCGCGACAGCCCAGAAAAACGGAGCCACGATTACATTCTCTAACCCGGGGGGGGCGGGCACATCCGCTCTGATCACCGCGAACAACCTCGCCGATCTTCCGGATGCCGCCCGGCTCTATCAGGAAACGGTAGGAGAGTTCTCGGATGCGATCTCTGCGAGTCCCGTGATTGCCGAGGCCGTTGATTTCGTCTTCACCAGACTGCTAAACAAGGAGTAGCGCGATGCCATCTCAAAAACTGACTCAACTCAAGCCCGACAATTTTGAGGTCGAGGTTGACCTGGAGCGTGGGACCCCCGAGCCCTCCGGAGGGACCGATACCGACAAGTTCAAGAGGCTGCGGTATCTGCTGTGGAGTGAGCAATGGCAGACAAAGAAATATCAGCTGATCGCGTGGAACGAGGCCGACAAGAGCTGGTACCTGTGGGAGAAGACCTAGCGGCCGGGGGGCAGGCATGGGTGCGTGTCCGCCGCCCAACAAAATCTATCCGAATCGCGTGCATTGAATCCGCCTGCCCATCTCAACGGTACCCATGCCTATCCGCAGGAGCATCCAATGGAGACACATCAGCCAAGTCAAGAAGAGACGCCCGAACTCCCGGAAGAAGAAGGGGCCCCTGATACACCATCCAGGGCAAGGCCCGACGTGGTGAAGTGGGCGTTGGGCATCACCACACTGGTCTCGGTCGCCTATTTCGCGATCGACCGGCTTGGGTCTGGCCTAACACCTTTTGCCATTATCGTTGGCGTCATGGTGCTCATGGTGGGTCTGATGCTGGTGAGTGCGGTCGCCTCGAATGCACCCGCCCGTAAGGCACCGGCAAGGGTGTTTCTTTGGTCCGTTACGCTCATGCTGATTGCTTCGATCGGCCTGCTGGGGAGCATCCTGATCTTGAGGTGGCCCCCCCACCTGGCGATCCTCGTGCTGCCGGAGTGGCATCAAGAAAAACTCAGCGGGCAGCCATTGGCCACGATGGAATCGTATCCTGTCACCGCAAGCGATGATGGCGTCCTGTCCATCGACCCGGCCCAATTCATGGCGACCGTTGACGCTTTGTTGCTTCAGCGGAATGAACGTGCGGCGGCCGAGCTGATCTACCTTGGATCACGCAATCACATTGAGCGCAGGCTGAGTGCAAGCGACCAAGACAAGTACGATCGGATGATCAACTTGTATTCAGACGTTGTGTCGCAGGGAATCCATCAGGAGCGGGACGAGGTCTTTGAGACCTACAAACAGATTGTTGATGGTGTTGGAGACACGTTTCACGGTACCGGTATCGAAATCGTCCTCCACGACACGCGGGACCCTCTGAATTCTGTGGTCACGGTCCAGAACCCGATCACCGGCCGCAAGAAGGGGAGCCCGACCACCAACTTTGGGCTCGAACTGATTCGGCGCTACGCCAGCCGGACCAGCTACGCCGGGCAAAGTTACATCGGTTACGAACTAACCCTGGCGGATGGCCGCCGGATCAAGTCGACGACGATCCCAATCGTGGACCCGAACTACGGCCTGATCGGGTTTATCTGCATCAATATCGATCTGACGGATTGCTCCCCCGAGAGCAACCCCGAAGATGTCATGCGGTTTATCCAAGCGTTCTCGGAGGTGTGGGCCAATGAAGACATTGCGGAAATGGTTGAGGCCGCGCGCGACGAATGACACGGGCTGTGGTCCTGGCTACCGCCCTCGGCCTCGATCGGGGCGTCGTTGCTGACGTTTGGCAATCCGTCGGCGCAGACGTTTGTGAAGCGCAGCTTGTGAGGCTGACGCTTGGTCCTGAGATACGGACAGGGTGGCCCCATCACGCCGCCTACGGTCCTCCACCGCCACCGCCCTTGCCCGCTTCCGCTGCCGCCACGCGGCGCGCACCTTCGCCTGCTCCATCGAGGCTCGCAGCACCAGCTCGGCCCGCTCCGCCTGGAACCGCCCCCGCAGCTGGGTGAGCGCCTTCGCGGCCTCTTCGCGTACCCGCCTGATTGCGCGACGCACTTCGCCGTTCTGCTCACGCTCCAGCCGACGCCTCTGCCTCGCGTGGTCTGCTTCCAGTTGCAGTCGCCGCGCCCCGGCCGAGACCTGCGTGTTGAACGCCGCGCCGAGCGTCCGGCCACGGCGCTCGCCACGGATCACGCCCTTCAGGTCCAGGGACCGGAGCCGGTTATTCACCCGCCCCAGCACCGACGCCTCGTCCTCCCTGAACACCGCCAGCTCATCCCGCTGACGCTGATGCAGCTCGCGCCACCGCCCCCGGAACTGATCGATTACGGCCTGACGCTTCGCGGCGGTGTCACGCTTCACGTGTTCCCGAAGGCCGGCACGACGCACCCGGTCGTCCGCGGCCAGCTTGAGCCACGCCTCGGACTGACGGCGGCGGGCGGCGCGGGCTTCCTTACCCACCCGCCGATCCTCATCCCGCCCCCGGGAGGAAGGATCACCACTGTTCGGCTGGTCCCGATCCGTATCTGCCCGTCCCTTCCGGGGGCCACGGTCGTTCGCCGCCCTTTGCTCGTACAGGTGCCGCGGCACGTCCTTCCCGCCGCGCGTGTACTCGCCCCGGTCCCGCGCCGCGTTGTTCAGCACCCGCTCCTCGCAGTAGATGGTCCCGCGTTCCTCCTCGTACCGCTGCGCCCACCGCGACAGGTGCAGCTTCTCCTTCGAGCTGCTGAGCATCCGCCCCTCACGCGGACACACCCGGTTGATGACGACGTGGACGTGCGGCTGCTCCTCGTCGTTGTGGGCGACGATCAGGACCTGACGGTCTTCGGCCCTGAGCGCCTTGATCGCGCCCTCGGCCGCGCGGACCATCTCGTGCCGGTCCAGTCCCTCGGCCTCCTCGGGGTGCCAGCTCAGGGTCAGGTGCAGCACCGCGTCCTTCGACTTCCGCCCCGCATTGCTCACCCCCGCGCGCTGCTTGAGCCGGTCGGCGTCCATCGCCGTCGCCGCCATCAGCCGCCACGCCAGGTGACCGTCCTCGGTCGCCAGGTTCCGGGTCTCGAACCATTCGACCCGCTCGTCCGTCTCGGCACGCCACTTGTCGTACAGGACGTACAGCCCGATCCCCCGGAAGGAGCTGCCCTTGGCGTGGAGCTTAGGCACCATCTGCTTGCTCCTCGTCCTCGCCGATCGACTCGGTCGCCAGCACCCGCGCGATCACGCCACGCAGCTCGCTGAGCGCCACCTCGGCGTCTTCCCGCAGCGACCGGGCGGCGTTCAGGTTCCGCGCGATCTGGTTCAGGTTCACTCCGATGGCGTTCAGCTCCGACAACAACGCCGCGTCCGCCCGGGCCCGCCGCGGCTGCACCGCCAGACCGAGCGACCGCCGACGGATCAGGTCCGAGACCGCCGTGCCCGCCGCCACCGACTGGTCCTCCAGGAACACCCGCTCGGCGGCAGTGTAGCGCACGCTCAGCCGCACGCTGCGCTGTTCGTCGGGGTGTTTCGTGGGACGGGGCATGGGGTAGGTCGGGCTCCTGAGGCGGTGGGATCAAGGCGGGTGAGCAGGGACGCAGGCCGACCCGAGGGCATGGCGTGGGGACACACTTGCGTCTCGGGCGACCCCCGGAAGAAGTGGATCATGGATCGACTTGCTTCCGGGGGGGGAGAGGGGTTCAGCGTCGATACGCTGACCAGATGGGAGCCGAAGGCTGTTTTTGGCGGGGATTTACGTTAGTAAATGTCCGACATAAACACATCTGGCTATCCGGTGATTGCCGTCATACCCGCTTCTACCTCTGGTTGCAACCCCCCGGAAGGGGCGAGGGTTGCTTTTTTCTGCGCTCGCGGCCTGCTCGATGCGCCGGGGTGAACCCCGGATGAACCACCAAGCCCCCCGGAATGAGGCGCGGGAGCGGCTTCGCGCTGTTGGGTGCGTTGGTCTTGCCGGTTGTTGGTTCCGGGGATCTGGGTTCCGGGGGGGGCATGCGATGGTGTGCGGGGTGGACCTGGCGCGGGGGGTGTGGCACACGGGTGTCTCTGCAACCACACCCACCAGAGGAGGGAACCCCCATGAACCACGATCTCTACCAGACCACCACCGACCGCATCCTCGGCATGCTCGACACCGGCACCGTGCCCTGGCGACACCCTATTCGTGGGCCGTCATCCGGGGGTGGGGTGCCGTGCAACCTGGTGTCCGGGAAGGCCTACCGCGGGATCAACGTCTTCCTCCTCGCCGTCACCGGCTGGGCCCTCGGCTACGCGTCACCCCACTGGCTCACCTACCGCCAGGCCCTCAAGCTCGGCGGGCATGTCCGTAAAGGCGAGAAGTCCACCCCCATCATCTTCTGGAAGCAGCACACCATCGAGGACCGAGAGACGGGTAAGAACAAGCCCGTCCCCGTCCTCCGCCACTACCACGTCTTCAACATCGAGCAGTGCGCCAACCTCACCGCCCCCGCCCCCGGAAGCGACGGGGATGACGCTGAAGCCAACACGCTTCCTGGGGAGCCGCTGGAGGAGGCCGAGCGGATCGTCGCCGGGTACGAGCGGCCGCCCGTGATCGAACGCGGCGGGGGCAGCGCCTACTACCGGGCCGATACCGACACCGTCCGCATCCCGCCATCAGCGCGGTTCGTCGACCGCGAGGCCTACTACGCCACGCTCTTCCACGAGCTGGCCCACTCCACCGGGCACCCCCGGAGACTGAACCGGGAGGCCTTCCGGGTGGTCCCCGGAAGAGAGCCGGGGAGTGTGAAGCCGACGGCACCCTTCGGGTCGGCCGAGTACTCCAAGGAAGAGCTCGTCGCCGAGATGGGGGCCGCCTTCCTCGCCGCCGCGGCCGGCATCAGCCCGCCCACCATCGAGCAGTCCGCCGCCTACATCGACGGCTGGCGCAGACAGATCAAGGCCGACAAGAAGCTGGTCATCCAGGCCGCCGGGCAGGGCCAACGCGCCGCCGACCTCATCCTTGGCCAGGCCTTCGAGGCCGTCGCCGAGGCGGCAGCGCCGACCCGACCCCCGGCAACGATAGCGCTCCGGGGCCGGGCACTGGGCGGGCCCGCGGGAGTGGGTGCAGACCTGATGGCCTGCCGGGTGGGGTGAGGGCGTGATGACCGATCCGCAATCACAACTGCCCTTCGACACCCCGGCGCGGATGCCTGTAGCGGCGTGCCGACAGGAACACGGCTCGTGCTCCGTGGCCACTGCACACGCGGAGGTGGTGTGCATCGCCGCCCGTGCCGGGCGGCTGACGGCGACCGTCCGCGCGACCGGTGAGACGCTGCCGGCCCTGGGCTACCCGATGCCCGAGGACGCATGGATCGACGATGAACGCCTCGGCGAGCTGGGCGTGGCGTCGGATGAAGAGCGGGTCGCGTCCTATGTCGAGTGCACCGCCCAAGAGCTCTTCGAGCGGGTACGCGACGCACTGGCACTCCAAGAACTCGCCGACCGGTTCCAACAGGGCAGCACCCTCTACGGCCGGGCCGAGATCGCGCGTGCGCTGCGGCGGCTGCACCTCACCGCCTGCCGTCACTACAGCGACCAGCTCGCCGAGGTCGCCGAGCTGCTGGGCGAGCCGGCCGCCAACGACCTAGGCCGCTGGATCGACCGGCTGGTTGAGCGGGCCGATGCGGCACGGGGCGAGGGCGCAGTCTGTGCCGTCCCCAAGCCCAGCGTCGGGAGCATGCCATGACCCAGCAGCAAGTCGTCCTCCCCTTCAACACCTACACCGGCCAACGGCTCACCGTCCACCTCACCGGGCCACGCACTGCACCCCAGTTCGTCGCCGCCGGCGGGTTGCTCCACGCCTACCACCCGCACCGCGATATCACCCTCTCGGCACACGACTTCCTTATGCCCCCGGAAGACGTCTGGGACACCGGTGACACACCACCAACGCCAGGCATCTCCTACGAGGAAGAGGTCGCGGCCTACGTCGAACACGCCGCCCAGGTCCTCTTCGACCTCATCCAGGACACCGCCGAGCTCGAACGCGTCGCCGCCCGACTGCGCCACCACGCACGGCCCGGCAGCAACCGCCTCGCCGCCGTCGAAGCCCTCCACGACGAGCAGGCCGCTGTCAACACCTTCTTCGGCGAGGTCCTCGAACGCTACTGCATCCAGCTCGGCCCCGACGCCGCCGAGGCGCTCGCCCACTGGCTCGCCGAAGTCGCCGAACAACTCAACACCCCCGGATCCCCCGGAACCCCCGGAAGTAATCTCTTGGCGCGAGAACCGTTGGCAACGCAACACCGTGAAGCGGGGCCGGCATGACCGTCACCACAAGGATCTCCGGGGGCTTCCGGGCGGCGGCCTCCGACACCTACACCGTCGACCCCGACCGGCTCGCGATCGGGCGCTGGGACGAACACGCACAGAAGCACGTCGACGAAGGCGACATCTACGCCTCGTACTCCGCCGACCACATCGCCCAGTCGAACAAGGTCCGCAGGCCCTTCACCTTCCGGGGGAAGCAGTGGGTCTGCACAAGCAACGTGGGGAGCGGGATCGGCGGCGTGGTGGAGGTCTCGACGGCCTACCTGCTCGTCGCGGCAGAAACGTTCGAGGGTGAGGCCGTCAGCTACGCCGAGAAGACCCGCGACTGCGCCGCGGCGCGGAACGACCCCGACGGGTTCTACCACGGCGTCCGGGTCGAGCACCGCGGCGACCCCTTCGTCCTCTGCGGGCCACCGGCCAGGTTCCTGCCGGGGAAGCCACAGCACGGGCTGTTCGATCGGCCGACGATCTGAGCAAAACACCACCGACGTACCCAAACACAAGGGCCGACCCGGCAGGACACCGGATCGGCCGGCGGCTTACCGCTCGATGAGGTAGTGGGCGTTGGCGATGCCATCGCACTCCTCGAAGTCGTACCCGTGTGCATCGCAGTAGTGACGCAGGTCGGTCAGCAGATCAATGACGACCTCGTCACTCTTGATGGACACCTCTCCCTTAGACGCACGGTAGTGATCCAAGGCGAAGCCAGCCGCGGTGACGCGGCTGGCTCGGTCGGGGTTACGACCCACGGCGGGCCTCCTCGGGATCGACCGACGCGGCTTCCAGCTTGTCGGCTTCACGCAGCTCGGCGATCCGGTCGTAGGCCAGTTGGGCCAGCCGGGCCACCTGCAGCGGCTCGGTGCCGCTGAAGCTGTGCGAGTCCCTGTAGGCCTCGCCCTGCATGTACGTCCGGCTCAGCTCGACGCTGTAGAACGTCCCGTGGTCACCGAAGTTCCGCCAGATCGTCGCCTTGAGGGCACCGTCACGCAGCGTGTCGATGGGTGGGTTGGTTGTTGTAGTCGTAGTCATGGTCGTTTTCCTTTCGTTTGAGTTGACCGTGCAGACCCAATAGCAACCGCAGGGACGCGGCGCCAAGGGGAATCGGTGCGGCCCGCAGCCCCCGGAAGAAATCCGCCGGGTACCGGGGCTTCCGGGGGCGAGGACTCGGCCCCTTGGCGACGCGGAACGGCGGATGCGAGGATGCAACGGGATTGTCAAGTCAAACGGTGTGGAAACGAGCTACAGCTCAACAGCAATACGAAACCACATCGCCTTCCGCAGAGCATAAAGCTGTACTATGCGGCACACCCCTCCGAATCCAATTGGCATGTCTACTGATCTTCGCTGAAAAGTCTACATGGCACTGATGCGCAGCCAGACCCTCCGCTGAATATCATGAGGATCGTGATGGTACGGAAAGACGGAAGCTGGTACCTTACGGCAATGTCACAATGTACAAGAATTGATGGCAAATGCATCGGTGCCGGTCCAGCCGGACCAGCTGTACGCCGACGCGGGTTGGCGCATGCGCACTATATGGATTGGGGTTTGATTGGGGTGATGAAGGTGGCGATGGCCAGCATCGCAGATCGCTTGGACATAGCGTTGCCTGATGACCGACGTAGTGTTAATGGTGTAGTCCACGCGATGCTGTGCTAGGAGGCGAGAAGGATGAAGAAGGCCTCGACAAGGCATATAAACTTCAAATCAATACTTGATTATTGGTTGATTAGGCCTAGCATATTGATGGACAATCTGCACTTTTTCCGGCAATCTCCTAAGGTTCACTGTATGACAAAGAAGAGCGATGATGGAACATCGGCACGCATCGGCGTACTGGGCGATCTCGGGTATGACACCTATGCATACTACATGCCCGACGATGGCGGTGCGGTGGATTCCCGCCTAGCTCGACGAGTTTCTTGGGACATCAATGTTCCCTCTGGGGCCGGTTTTTTATACGAATGCTTGGGGACATTTAGAAACACTACTGGAAAAGACGGTTACGGCCTCGATTTTATTGCTCCAATACCCGATACAGTCAAAAACAGAAAAGATAACAATGGAAGCCTTCCGTGGCTTAAATCGACAGATGTCTATCTGTATTTTCTAGAAAAATACGAAGAGAACCACCGAATCAATCAGCTGGTCGAGCTCAAGGTGGTTGATGCTGACGAGTCGCCAGCATCAACCACATTAGAAACCCAGAGCATCTCAGCGAGTGACTACGAAAAGTTTAGCGTAATCAAATCATATGAAAAACCCTCTTCCCGCACTAAACTTCATGGGCAAGATCCGACTGTAGATCCCAAAAACTATAAACTTCTTGTAGTGCATGACGGTGGTGGTGAGTTTAGGGATCTCAGGTTTGAAAACGGCGGCGAAGATAACTCGGCCTACCTGAGTTTTATCAAACAGTTTTTAGATCGGGATCTACATGCCACTTCACCAAGGCTCATCGTCAATCTCTTTGGATCAGCACCCGATTTCACTTGCTTCCCCAAACCACCTGAGAATGGGAAGGCACAAGGATTCTGGAATCTAATCTTGGGCAACGAAGATTATGCGAAACAAGTGTGTGTCGTCTGTTCAGCTACACCGCTTCGTCGCGCCGGCGCAGCCATCAGTCGACGCTTGTCGCTAGAGCAAACGGTCGAAGACTTGGCAACTGAGATGAAATTGTTTCCAACGTTGCGGAAGCTGTCAGAGGTTGCACATTTGGTCATACGTTTCGGCGTTTCGGGAATCGTGCACCTGTACAATGATCCACGTACCCAGCACCGTGCCGCGCGCCTACATTTTGTGCCTCTCGCTCGCGACGGAATTGTGCGAGATCAGGCTAGTCACGGACGGATAGTAGGAAAAAATGCATTGATTGTCAGCGGAATAGTACACGGTTTGTACACGGCAGGCCCTAATGAATCTGCCAATGATACTCTCAAAGACGTACTTAACGGCACCCTCGCGGCAATGATACGTGCTTTCACGAAAGGCTATCAGCGCGATTTGTTTAGTGAGAATTCCAGCGGCTCAAAAGAGATCGGACCAAGACTGATCCGCGACTTGTGCCTAAAAGCATTTGACTACAAGTCAGACGACAGTGCCGAGGCCCCGGCTAACGGAGATAGAGATACTTTTTCGGACGGGTCTCCCCCAGCCATCCGGCTTGGGCAGAGCGAGCTGCTTAGAATCGAAGAAGACGGGAGCCCAAGTTCCTCGACACAGAGGATTGGTTATGTTGCTGTTCCGAATCATGTGTTAGATCACCCCCGAGGTTCACTCTACCAAACTGCCCGTGGCTGGCACATCCTCAGCGAGGCACTAGAAGGATCTGGCTATTCAACCACGGATGAGCAAGCGGGTAACGCAAGCAGGATCAATCTAGCTATTGCTATCTGCCGATTTGGTCTAAACAAAGTCTTCAACCGAACCAAGTTGTTTAGCGAGACCTTTACTAGGGAAGAAAGAAGCAAAGAGGAGGACTTACTGTACCACACGCTTCGGCGGCCAGCATGCCGACTTAACGACAGAGTGATAGGCGACGAGATGACATTGGCACCGGAGGAGTTGCCAGAGTTCCCAAATCTAGCCGAGACTCGTCCAGACTCCGGCCCAGAGACACTAAACCCTGTCTACGTGCCGGTGATTCGATTCAACAACTTGACAACAGTTGAACGATCTGAAATTGAAAGCTTTCGCAGTATACGGAATCTCATAAAAACTTACATGGAAACAGACCCGGGCAGTTCTCCTATCCAAGGGAAACCGGTTTCGATCGCGGTCTTCGGTCCTCCCGGCTCTGGCAAGTCGTTCGGGGTTAGGGAAATTGTCAACAGCGTAAACGAATCGCGCCCCGCCGCGACACGTAAGCTACAGTTCCTAGAATTCAACGTCTCGCAGTTTAGGGGCGTGGAAGATCTGGGGGAAGCGCTCAAGCGTGTTGCCAGCGTCAACAACGACGGGAAAATGCCACTCGTGTTCTTTGACGAGTTTGATGCGAGCTTCAATAAAGATCAACTCTACTGGCTGAAGTACTTTCTTGCTCCAATGCAAGATGGATCATTTTTTGACGCGCGGCAGCAAATCAAACTCGGCCGAGCTATTTTCGTGTTCGCTGGCGGCATCTACGGAAGCTTCGAAGAGTTTGACCCCTTTCCCCCGGCAGGTGTGGAACAAGCAGAAACTTCTGCTGAAAAACGTGATGCTCAGCAGCTATTTCGGCAGCAGAAAGGGCCAGATTTCATCAGTAGGCTTCGCGGTCATATTAACATCCTTGGGCTCAATGCAAAAGCCGGTCAGATCAAGCCGGTGATTCGACGTGCAATATTGATTCGAAGCCTGATCGAATCAAACAAGCTCACAATCGATGAACAGGAATCGGGATTGAGCATTATCGACGAGGATATCTTGTATGGGATGCTCACTATCGACCGATTCCGCCACGGGGCACGCTCTGTAACAGCGATTCTTCAGATGTGCACTGAGCACGACCAGCGCATTGATAAGAGTTCCTTGCCGTCCCGATCTCAGCTAAACATGCATGTCGATGCTAATGAGTTCTTTATTCGTGTGTTTCGTAGTAGATCGCGTAGCAGGTATGCTAACACGACCGTGACACCCCCTAAAGCGCCTGCCGAACAAGACATTCAACACGACGCGGGCGATTCTTAAATCAGTATCCTACTTAGGATCAAGATAACCCATATCATCAAGTAATCTTACAGGCTTGGATAGCTTATGGCGCGGCTTATTGGCGACGGCTTCGCGAAATTTTTTTATCAAGAATGCCTTCCCGAAAGGGGGCAAATTGTCCATATACCGTTCGGGCTCGTGTTCAAGAAGCCAAGCTCTTGTCTGTAGAGGTAAGTGGCTGCTATAGACCCTTGAGAGGTCAGTAGGGCCATGCTCGCGTTCAAATTCTATCCGGAACTCTTCTAACTCGGAAAGGCTGTCGATATGCACACAGTTAACAAGTGTTTCGGCTAAAGTGTTGGGGATTTCTCTGTTCATCTTTACTCCTCTCGGTACGCAGTTTTTCACGACATAACAGACTCCTTGTATGTATGGCAAGCTTTTTCTATGCTGCATCGCAATATGATCTGCCCCCTGAAAACCAGTCCAAAGCTTATGAGAGAATCTCGGGACGACGAACGCATTCAGGAAAGGCAGATCGATTATGGCTCGAACCCGAAACACCCCGGAGCAGATCATTAACAAGCTTCGCTCGAGCGAAGTGCATATCGGCTCTGGGATGACGCAAGAACTGGCTGTTCGCAAAGAAGAGGTCTCGGTGCAGACGTGTTGCCGCTGGTGTAAAGAGTATGGCGGCTTGAAGGTCGACCAGACCAAACGGCTCAAGCGACTATCGCGGAGCTGAGCCTGGACAAGCAGATGCTGCAGGAGGTTGCGGAGGGCTATAGAAGGTCGGCACCTGAAACCCGGCTCTTCAACCCACAGGAACGCACCCTGGACTAACACAGTCCTTGGTACTAACCGCGGGGCAGGTCAGTGTTGTCATGAGAATATCCCTCAACATGGTATCAAGGACCATCATAGTAGGAGATTAGACGGGGTGCTTCATCATCCCCAGCCATCCGACGCTGTGAGAATCCAGCGATGTCTTTTTCTGGGCAAACAATATCCGAGTCAATCAATAAAAACTGTGTTCGATGCGCAGTGCCTTCGGATGCAAATCTGTAAATCTCTCTGTACAGCGATTGCACTAACTCAGGATTCTCATCTTCACTGATGTTTTTTGTAGGACTGTCTATAACGAGGATTGAAGGTACTGGCATACCACGCTCTTGTGCTACTTCATGAATTGCAAGAGCATAGCAAACATTGAACAAGGTTTTCTTACCACCACTACCCGCATCCCAAAACCCCCATTCCTGATCCCCATGAACGACCAAGGGCTTCCAATTTTTGGGATCTAGAACGACTTCATCATCTGCGGAAACCCCAGGGAACTGGACGGCAAGCATTATCTCCTTGAATCGTCTAGCAATTGCCTTCGCATTCTCATTGCCAACCCGGAGCTGGATACGTTCGTCCTGAATGTCTTTTCGTAAGCGATCAATCTTCCCTTGCAATCCCCCCGCTTCTTCAAGTAGATCACTGATCGCACGAGGCATCTCTTCAAGTCGTTTTATTGTCTTAGCCCTCTCTACCAAGGTCGCTATCAGACGGTCGATAGTCCGAATACTTTCGACGTAAGCGGAATCATAGCGTGACAGCTCTATTTGCAACTGCCGGTCCAACTCACTCTTAGTCTGGCGGACATGGCCTAGCTTTCTATGAGTCTTCTCAAGTGCAAGTTTGCGACGATTGATCGAGTCTGTAATCTGATCGATTCTGTCATTGATCTCGCGACGGGCGGCTTCTAACTCTATGCTTGTACTCGGCGTATCTTCGGCCACGTCACTACAGCACAGATAACAAGTCGATTCGATCCGCTGACGAGACTCAATGCACGTCCCACACTGAGGACAACGTTTGTAGTCCACCTTGCTCAGGACACTGCCCGCTTGCTCTACACGTCCGGACTTAATTTTGGCAGTCATGAGCTCGGCTCGCAGTGCCTTCTGCTCATCAATCATACTTTCTGAATCGGCTGCTGCGGTTTGCAATCCAGCCATCTGCTCACCTAGCTGCCTCAACTGTGCCCTCAATGGATCAGTTGGGTGTACCGTCACGATTCGATTTTGTTCCAGCAATTCTCTTTTGGCCTCGGCTTCTCTCAGTTCCCGCTTGGTTTCCTGCAATTGACCGGCCACATCCAATTCCGAACCCAAGCTAAACCTATCCATGAACTGCCGGATCTGTTCCACCGCTTCTCTTTTCCCATGCTGGTCATCGATCGTTCGGTAAAGATCGACTTCGAGCTGGCTCAGTCTCTCCGAGTGCAAGCCGGTAAAAAACCTCATTGCATCTTGGCTCTTGCGCCCCCTAAAGGGATCTTCTAGCCTAAAACAAGAAGAATCAAGGTGTGCCTGATCTAAATAGCAATACCTCCAGACGTCACGAAAACTCAACCTGATCATTGGCGACTCTGGATCACGTGATCTTTGTCTTACCTTGATTGGCTCTACACCAGACAGATGAAATAGTAAATCACTTAGATTGAATACGCCGTCAAAGACCACTGGTTTCCCGGTTGCTGTAAGAGGGGCATTGGTTGATCCAATATCTTCCATTCCATCCGACCAAGTTACGCGGACTGCTTGGGTATCATGAGCACCTCTCTCCAGAACACATTCGTAGCTACCTAACTCTAGAGTGAGTTTTGCTGATAGAAATTCTTTCTGGATTGCCGGCGTTCGTTCAAGCTTCCCGCCAAGACAATAGTCGATCAGTCTCGCAACCGTTGATTTTCCAGTGCTGACAGGCCCAAAAATGAATGTGATCGCTTCCGTAAAGTCACAGTGCTCCGTAGACTCACGTGCTTGAATCACAAGGTTATTGATTTTGATTCTCATAGTGGAATTGCCTCATTCGATCGTAGTGATACCACTTCCGGAAAAGTGTCATAGATGAAATTCATCAAGTTTGTAGCCGTGAGGTCGAAGTGACGCTTCAAGATTACCGATCGGTGCTGATAAGCCTCAAACAAAGGTTGCTTAGATAAATCGCAAGCCACTCGGTGACCCTCTGCGGTTGGCCCAATGATCACGGTTCGCCCCTGAACACTGACGACTGCAAGGCCTTTCCCAACAAGCATATTGATAAACTCTCGATATCGGTGGTCCCACGGACCAAAGCGATATCGAACCATCTCAGACTCTACACTTGTACGTTCGTACCACTCAACATTGATGTCGCGTGTCGAACGGCCTTTAGCTTCTAATGCGCGTTCTAGCATGACAGGATACCTTAGCAGGAAGTCGAGTTTCGCTAGCTTGGTCAATCCGGATACGGCATCATCTCCTTTAGGACCGGAGAAAACACCGAGCAATATGAGCAGCCGGCTGGCATGTAAGTCCGAGATAACATCTAGATCAGCAATCATACGCACAATGTCCATCACTGATCCTCCCAAGGCATGCGAATGCTCCACTGTACTTTACACTGGGATGTCAACGAATAGGCAAGACCTTCAAGATGTTCATCTGTACAATCGAATAGCTGATCCCCAGCGGCGCGCCTCTCCTGAAACTTACTACGCAAAGCCTCAAGCATCTTCTCCCCGAAAGGATCTCCTTCTGCCTTAGCGGCTTCGAAGGCCCTGGCCGCATCGCTCAACACCAGTGTTCTGATGTGGTCATACTGCTGTAACCCCCTCTGAGAGCCATGCTGCTTCGTCCACTTTAGCCCCAAATAATCTGCTTTATCACGAAGGTCTTCTGCCGAGTTCATAGACACCAGAAAGAAACCTCCGGCATCCAACTTTTTATTCAAAAGCTCAGTGCTGCCTGTACCCGGATGCACATAATCTGCGGGATTGCCATCTAAGGTTGCTGTACTGTTTCGCCCCGTCTCTAAGACTTCGCAGATTCGAGTAGCTGTCATCCGCTTCCCATTGATGCGTGCGGCCACCTCAGCATCCTCTGGTTCATCTTTAGCAAGTATGTATCCTGGCAAAAACTGTTCATGATCAAGAGAAGAAGCCCTACCACAGTCTTCGACTAAACAAATCGCAGCACGAAGCATAGCGTCATGCGAACAAGAATTGGCTTCAGGCCAAGACCCCGTAATTGTGTTGACAAGCCGCAATAAAACATCCTGACGCTTTGGCAAATCATCAAAGGCCTTAGTCTTGGACAATGTGCTGAACACCGATGATTCATCTACGCCAGCTCGTAAAGCAATCTGCCTTAGGATCTTTGCGGTAGATATTGGAAGATCGCCAACAGTAACTGTTCCGGAAATCGCTTGAAGCAAACGCCTAATGTCGCGTGAGTTATCTTTGATGTAAAGCGGGTAATTCGTCAAGAACCGGAAACCACGAAAATGCCCTGGATACTCATCATCTAGTTTCGCAAACCGGGCACACGAAGCTTGAAATGCCTCGTCATTCGATTTCCACAATTCCTGTCCATCGCTTCGTGTTTTAACTTGATGGCCACTTAATGAACCATCCCTGTGTTTCACCATGACATCTTCATGGTGTTCACAGTAAACTTCGATGACATCCTCTGTATCGTCTAGGATCATGCAAGACACGATTGCTGCCCAATACCACTGATATCGAAAACGGCTTGCAGTGTCGTCGCCAGGATCGCTGCTATCCAAACACTTATCCGGTCCAGGTTGTGAATCATTAGGCATTCCAACACTCCTGAAGGAACAAAATCTCTCTGACTCGACCAACCGTTCAGCCGTTCAGCCGTTCACATTAGTAGTGGCCGCTTGAGCCGCACTGAGCGAATGGGTTGATTCGCCACCTGATCGGCCTGTAAAAAACGGACTTCACGATTCGTAACGATTCCTGACTTCACGTCGAATGGAGCCACGACCATCCCCTCTTGGTACGAACGCAGGACGAGGTAATCTGCCCCCTCAATCTGTACAACATGCCTCTGGTATGCGTTCTTCGCAGCGTATTCGCCAGCTACAAACATGATCACTGCCCCAAGCACCATGACGGTCGCGGACACACGCGGCATGGGTATGCCAAGCCGACTCAGCGAGTCGATCGGCAGCAAGAGTAGTTGGATAATCTTGGGATCGAGCATCGACTCCTCGTCATCCTCATCCCAGTGTTTCGGGTCACCTTGGCACAGCACGTAGATTGGCCAGCCTAATGCAACACCCAACCCGATCAAGCCCATAGTGTTGTAGCCCAGAGCTAGAATCACCAGTGCAACGAAGGCAAACGGAAGTGTCGCTGATCCGGCCATCCAAGCGATGCGGAGTTTCGGAGACTTGGACCGAACCGATCCCACTACGGACCCGACCATCCAGGCCCAAAATACGACCCCAACGGCAAGGATCGAATAGATTGGGATGATCATCGCCGTGGGGGTCACACGCACCCAGCCCAACGGGATGCCCCAGATCAATGCGAAGCGTACTTCGTAGATGAGAGCCAAGCCGTAGGCGAAAATGGGGATTGCGGCCAAGAGGACCGTCTCCGCTTTGAAAAGGGGTTTCGCCACTGGTGTTGAATCGGTTTCAGGCCTGGACTCTGACTCGACCATCGCTGAACCCCACAGAAAGGATGCCTCAATTTACCCCCGTCCGGAGACCGCGACAAGTCAAAGGCTACGGCACCCCAGAACTAGCCCTTGAGGATGTACGACAGGAATCATGCCAGCTTCGGCATGGCCAACAAGCAAGACTCGATTGCCTTGGCCGCATGTCAGCCGGTCGGAGGCTACTCCGGCAACTCATCCACCCGAGGCAATCGGCTGCCGTGCCTGAATCCGATTACCCATACCACCTGCTTCCGGTCATTGATCGTGTAGGTCAGCAGGTAATCGCCGAGGATGACCTTACTGACCCTCCCCTGAAGTTTTGCACCGGGTTTTGGGAGAGAATCCATCGGCGTTGAGCCGGAAAGGAATCCTCAATGAAGAAGCGTCATAGTGCAGAACAGATTGTTGCGAAGCTACGTTAGGCGGACCTTGAACTTCGCAATGGGCTGAAGGTGCCGGAGGTGTGTCGGCTGCTGAAGGTCAGAGAGCAGACGTACTACCGGTGGCGGACCAAGTACGGTGGGATAGACCCTCATATGGCCAAGCAGCTCAAAGCGTTTGAGAAGGAGAACGCGCGGCTGAAGAAGCTGGTGCGGACCATGCGTTGGACATGCCGCTCCTGATGAATGTGGCCCCCCAAACTGATCACCCCCGAGCGGAAGTGGCGCACAGCCGATCGGGTGCGTGACCGCTTGGGGCGTGACAAGGTAGTGAGCGTCGGGTATGCCGCGCGTTGAGTCAGCCACGGAGTACGCAGCGTTACCGGCTAAAGCAGTCGGAGAAGGACCGCCCGCTGATCGAGGCGATGCGCAAAGTGATCGATGCCCGGCCGCGGTTTGGCAGCTAACGGGTCCACCCTGAGTTGGTGAAGATGGGTAGGTCGATGGGCTTGGGCTGGGTCTATCGTTTATGAAAACAGGAGAATATACAGGCCACCCAAAAACAGCGATAATGCAGGCGATTGCAGGGTTCCGGGGGCAGCCACAACAGCTGCGTCCGGAACCGGGCGGCGCACCGCGACCACGCGTGGAGCTACGACTTCATTACGGACCGGACCGAGGACGACCGGCATCTGAAGCTGCTGGTGGTGCTCGACGAGTTCACACGGGAGAGTCTGGCAATCGAGGTGGCGCGTTCGGCTCACCCATCGGCTTGGCTGCGATCCGCCGTGATGCACCCGAGTTCCGGCCGCCGCAGAGCTACGCCTACTTAAGGCAAGGTGATCCCCATTTGGCCCCGCTGACACTGCGGCTGTCATACCTCCAAGCAAAAGCTGCGTAGCAACAAGAGGCATGACCGATCGATTATTGGGGGGCGGCGATAAGAGGATGGGTTTCTGGCATGATAATGTATCTTATGGAAAAGAGTAGCATCGAAATACTCTTGGGTTAACCCAATAGTCACAAGGGTAAGCCCCACAGCTGGACCAGAGGTGCCTGACCACTGCCATAATGTCGGCCTTCTCGTGGAAATCGAACAAGTCTTCGTTCCGGATCACTATTCTTGTCAGAGATACCTATGCCCATGATTCGGTATGATAAAAGGGATATATCATCTATTCTGGACAAAGTGCCCATCTTCAAATCGATAACCCATCGAAGATAAATCACTTCCGCCCCGAGCAATATATGACTGAATAAATCTTTGTGCCTCATCGCTACACAAATCTTTTACTGCCGCGAAAACATTACCCAAAGGAATGTCGAGAATCACGCAGCAATAGTAAATCATCGACAATTTTTGCAGGCTTTCGCGGCTATCCCTGGTAAAGTTTTCGGCCACCAACGCACATAATGCCATGCGAAGACGGCCTGGATCCTTAAACCTGATTGCCTTTTCCGACATAGATCTGACAATACCAAGCAGATATGCCGACTCTCTCCCGTCACCATCTTTCAAAATCTTTTGACGCTCGTTGAGTGGCATCATTAGAAAACCATCCAACATAGATGCAATCCGTTCCTTTAACCAGATTTCGTCCTGATGTTGTAGATTTCCTCCTAAATTGACTGTGTATGCGCGCACTTCATCTAGGCAAGAAAGAACAAGATTATTGTCGGCGTACTCGATTGCCATGATTATGATCCTGGTACCATATAATCACCTTGCCGTACATAACCCGCATCTCGCAACATCTTAAGTTCGCGAAAATACACAGTCAAATCGCGTAACACATCGCCACAATCGGTGTATTCTATTCTACGAAGAGTAGAAAAATTAATTTCTGAAGCCAAGAGAAAACTGCGCCCTTCGGCGATTCCTCTTTGCACCCAACCATCATTGACATCAATATTCCAGTTGTCAGTATCTAGCACATTGTGTCCTGCTGCGTCTGAGTATGTCCCGGTGTCAGGCCTCCTGCCTATAACCATAATCTCGGAGGTGGCTCCGGGGTTGGCTAAGTTATCTCCATACAAATGGCTCCCAATGGGATTTTGCAGGTTGGGAGGATACTCTATTCTCCCAATATTAACCCTATTGCCATCACCAATATCTCCTATTCCTCTTGGTCGACATCTAGGCAAATCGGGTATTAGCTTAGACAACAGCCGCAGCTTCGCGATCCACGCCGTCAAACCACCCCCGGGAATCGTTGATAGCACGGCTTCGATTAGACTCGGACCAAAGAACTGCCCTGCATAATAAGAGCCGGGTGACAATTGCAACTCACGGATCAACCATCTGTCTCTCCGCACTTTGAACTCTGCCCAAATCACTGTAGGCGAGTTTTCCGGCGGTGGGCAATCAGCATAAGTTGTACCGAATCCGTCTCTTTCTCCAGTCATGATGTAGTTGGATTTGTTTAGAACAGTTTCAACCAACCTGCTTTGTGCATGATCATCTGCGGCTAACACAGCGAGATCAGCGAATTGATCAAAGGTGCCGACTGCAGCCCCGGTATCGAACGACCTCTCTGCTTGTTCTCGGTTAGTTGCAGTGTCTTGCAAATGGTTGTTGAGATGGTCGACTGCCTGATCAATAACGGGCCCAAGGGCATTAGCCGCCTCGTTCCCCGCCCGGAGAGAGATTTGCTCTCCTTGATGTATCACACCACCGACTGTGTTTACGATACTTGAGGTAGTATTTGCAATTGCGTTACGACCATCGCGAATACGCTCCCGTATGGTTTTCTTGCCGTATGGGTCTAGATTCCCGTTCCACAAGTGATAGGCCGCAAACCTGCTCATCCCGTCCGGGAAGATCGCCGGGTGCGGATCGGCATTGAAGTACCGCCCGAGATCGGTGTCGTACCAACGCGCCCGGTTGTAGACCGCGTTGCTCCACACATCGTGCCGCAGCCCCTGGAAGCCGAAGTCGTTGAGCGCGTTGCCCGGCAGTGGACCGAAGTCCAGGACCTGTGAGCCGTTGTAGATGCCGCCCGGTGACATTGTCATCGTGTCGTTGCTGTCGCTGCCGTAGCGGCCCCACCAGACCATCACCTGGTCGAGGTCTTCGATGTTGACGTTGCCATCGCCGGTGTAGTCACCCTTGGTGCGGTCCCAGGCGGTGACACTGGCACCCCAGTTCGCGGTGACCCGGTCCAGTTCGGAGGAGCCGACCTCACCATCGCCGTTGACATCCATCCAGGCGAACTGCGCGAAGCTTGGTCCACCGCGCTGATAGACGAAGCGTCGGCCGTAGGCGTCATACTCATAGCGTTCGACCACGTCCCCCGCGGCCGTGGCCAGCCCCAGCACGCAATACATGCTGTCCTGCATCGGATAGAGTCGGGTATCGACCAGGTCCTGCTTGCCGCTTGTGCTGCTGTCGTCGTCCAAGCCGGGGCGCAGGTTGTGCGCCACCTGGGCGAGCGAGTCGATGTATCTTCCGGGCACTAACGAGTCCCAGACCTGTTGGCTGAGGACGTTCCCGCCACCGAGGGCACGGCTGCGGGTCTCGATCTCGCTGTGACCAACATAGTAGCGGTGGACCGCGCTGGCTAGCCCCTCCGCGTCGTGCTTCTCATCGACGATCAACCGGCCCAGGGGGTCGTAGCGGTACTCCACGACCACACTCCCGGAGGTGACTTCCGAGCCCGCCGCGGCGGTATCGTCCCACCAGGCGTTCTCGATCCTGATGAGGCGGTTGTTGCCGTCGTAAGTCAGCCGCTGGTAGCCGTTGAAGGTGAGGTTACCCGCTGCGTCGTAGACGAAGTGGTCCTCGATCTCGCCGGAGGTGAGTGTGAAGTCGTCTTTGAACTCAACGGTCTCGTAGGTAGCGGGGTCGGTTAGGTCGGCGTCGTTGTCCGGGTCGGTTTCGAGTGTGAAGTTGTCCCAGTATTGGTGGTAGCTGGCCCCGGCGAACCCGAAGCGCCCCACGCCGTCCTCGAAGGCGAAGCGGTCGGTGGTCGCGGTGGTACGCATGCACCACTCGTCGGCGGCCTGCTTGCCGTCCAGACCGCCTTCTGTCGTCGCAGCGAAGACCTTGACATCCACGCCGTCCGAGACCACCCGGTACCAGAGCGGGTCGCTGTCGTTGGTACGGGCCGGAACCTCGCCCGCGTCCCGGTTCTCGGTCATATTGTTGACCGTCGCGCCGTCACGGAAGGACAAGGCCTCGGGCGCAGCCGGGGTTAGCTGGTGCCGCAGCCGGATCACGTCGAATTCGCCCGGCCCACGGTAGTTGAAGACGAACAGCCCGTAGGCATAGTCGCTGCTGCTGGAACGCTGCATCTGGAACGTCGCCTGGAACCGCTGGGCGCGGACGCTGCGCAGCAGGACCGGCTGGTAGTGCCGGTGCCATGTCCCCGAGGTCCAGACCTTGCCGTCGCCCGCGCCGCCGTGGTTGTATATTGCGTTGTTGCCCGCAGTCTCCCACGCCGCGCCGAGAGAAGCTGTGCGGCCGTCCGACAGAACTCGGAAGTAATCGAACTTGGCATTGCTGACCTCGGTGTAGAGGCCGTACCGCCCGGCGGGGAAGCCGCCTTCACTGCTCAGGTCGAACGCGGACCGGAAGACATCCACGGCATTGAAGTCGGCCCGGGCGTAGATGCTGTACCAGGTGTTGGTGCTGGTGTTGTTGTAGTTGTAGCTGCCGATGAGCTGTTTTTCGTTGGTGTTCAGCGTGCCGATATCCGTGTAGTCGATCGCCCCGCTGTCGTCCGCGTCATGGATGTGGTAGATCTCCCAGTCGCCGTTGCCGGCAGCGAAGTTGTTGACCAGGATCCAGTAGTCCAAGGGCGACTTGTAGCCGAAGACAAGGCCCACGAGGCCGGGGCTGCTGGGGCTCTGCACCGAGGTGCTGAACGGGATCGGCCCCCGGTTTTCGCCCGTCAGGATGATCGCCGGGGCGGTCGAAGAGCCGGTCTTGATGGTCAGGTAGCCGCCGGCGACCTCGACATCACTTGTCCCGGACAGGGTGCAGTTCACCGAATCGGTGAAGATGTCCTTGTCGTCCGCACTGGAGAAGTAGACGGCCGACTCATCGATCTGGTCGGTCGCATCGACCGTGAGCTCGGTGATCTCGTTGCCGTTGTTGACGGCGACCCCTTCACGGTCCGCACCCGACTCCGTATCAACCGAGGTCGGGTTGTTGACCTGGTCCAGCTCCCAGTCCCGCCCACGGACCTCCCAGAAGTCGTCCACCGCGGCGTAGCCCGTGGTCCCGTCTAGTTCCACGTCGCCCGAGACATCGAGCACGATCGTGCCCTTGTCCTGCCCGACCATGCGGTGCATGCCGTCGAAGCGGCGGACGTTGGAGTAGCCGCCGTAGACCTCGCGCTGGTCGTAGAGCTTGTTGCCAACGCGGTCGTAGCCGTGGCGGACCATGAACACGTTCTCCCCGTCCGAGCCGGTCACGCCCGCACCGTCGCCGTTGCTGTCGTAGCGTTCCCACTGCAACCGCGCCGAGCGTCCAAACCGATCCCACGACGCGTCGTAGCCATCATTCGCGATATCGCCTTCGGTGCCCTCGTCGATGAAGTCCATCCGCAGGTCGGGGCCGGGGTAGTCCTTGCGGGCCAGTCGGCCCGATCCGAGGTAGGTGTAGCGAGTGATCGGGGTGTCGGCCGCGGCGATGACCTCGTCGATGCCCGAGGCCCGTGAGATCGCGTGGTCAATACTACCGGGGGTGTAGTAGAGCTTAACGACGCGGCCGTTGGGGTAGGTGACCTGGCTGAAGCGCCGTGCGTTGGTGTAAATGCCCCCGGAGGCGGTGGTGTCGTAGTCAAAGTCAATGACCCCGACCTGGTAACCCTTGCCGCCGACAGGGGCTGGGGGGTTATGGTTCTGGGTTTCGGTGTCGGTCTGGTAGAAGCCGTCGTAGGTGTAGGTGACCGAGCTGGTCCGGTTGGCCGCGCCCCCGGAGGCCACATCGAATGCGGTGACAGTAAGCAGCTCGCCAGCATCGCCGTAGGTGTATTCGTACCGCAGGTCACTGTCGGCCGGGGCGGTCCAGGCCCCATGGGTACCGATCGACCGCGACGCGAGGTAGCCCTCGTCGGTGTATGTGCTCACCCACCGGGCATCACGCTGGTCCGAGACACGGTAGACCTCGCCCCCGGCGTAGACCTCGGTGTAAACAAAGTCGCCCGCCGTGCCGTTGTCGATATCGTCGATCACATCGGAGCGGGTCACCCCTTCCCCCGCCGCGTCCGCGTGGAGGACCGCCGCGAGTCGGCTGTTGGTCGGGACGTGGCCGCGTTTGCCGCTGTCCAGCTCCCCGGTGTAGATGAAGTGGGTGGTCTGGTTGTCGTCCTGGTTGCCCGCCCCGTCCCCGTCGGCCGCGGGGTCGAGCGCCGTCATCGTGATGCGCAGACCGGCGGCGTTTGTCGAGGTGAAGTCATAGCCATAAGCGGTGATGCGGCAAAGGTCCGCGTCGCGGGCGGTGATGGTCGTCGGGTCATCGCTGTCGGTGAACGCGGCCGCGTCATAGTTCTCCACGACATAGGTCACCTGCCCGGCGTTGTTGTAGTACCGCCGGGTCTGGACGCCCTTGTTGTCGGTGGTGAGGTGGGCGTAGCCCGCCGCGTTATACGCAACCTCGGCGACGATCCAATCATCCCCCGGGGCCGGGGCCGACGCCGGGCGGGTGAACGCGGCCCCGCCGTTGGTGCCGTAGGTGGCCGAGTGTGTCAGCCGCCCATTGTCGTCGTACCAATTCGCCGCATAGCTGACGCGCGAGCGGCTCGCCGCCGCGTTCGACAACAGCCCTGTCACACTTCCGGGGGCGTCGTGGGCGCGGTCGTAGCTGGTAGCCTGGATGACCTGGCTGGCGTCGTTGTAGCTGTAAATCGTCTCGGTTAGGACGATATCGTCGGTGAAGGCGTCGCTGCCCTCGATGTCGGTGTTCGTACCCTCTTCCGACGCGAACACCTCGCGCGCAATGCGGCCGTAGTCGTCCAGCTCGATCTTCGTCAGCCCCCGCCCGGGGGACTCGGTCTTGATCTGGAAGCCCGCGTCGTTGTAGTAGAGGTGGGTGCGCAGGCTGTTGGCCTGGACCGTGCCGCTCACGACCTCGAAGCGATCGACATACTCTAGCCGCCCGTTGTTCGGCACCTCGTGCGGGTCTGTCTCGGTCGCGTCGCCGAGGTAGTTGTAATCGGTCGCGGTGAGGACGGTGTTCGTGTCGCCGTTCTTGTAGGTGCGAGATTCAATGAGCTGGCTTTGAGCGTTAAAGGTCTGCGAGGACCAGGGGCCGTGCTCCGGCTGGGTCCAGACCGTCCGGCTAACAAGGTATTCGCTGTTGCCGTCGAGCGTGAAATCCACATCCGCCTCGATGTAGTCGTAGTTCGACATCCCCCCGCCCATCGCATCGGGCGCTGGGGGGGCCGTGAGCCCCGGCCGGACGCCGTAGACCCGCGTCGGATAGGGCCGCCTGTCCCCCGTCGGGGCCTGTTCGGTCCCCGACGTGAACTCGTTGTAACGCATCGTTGCAACGGTCTTCAGCGAGCCCACGTCGATCCCGACCCGGGTCTCGACCGCCATTCCAGTACCGTCTTCATACTCCAGGGTCAAGATATTGCCCGCCGCGTCTGTGGCCTGAGCGATACGCCCCAGCGGGTCGGCGAGTACCTCGCTCGTGACAAGATAGTTGGTGCCGTCAACCCCCTCGTCGTCGAGACCCATCTCAAGAGGCTCGCTCTGTCCATAGTCGTACAGGTCGTGATACACACGGCTGGTCGCCCGATACTCACGATCACTGCCCACGGTGACCCAGCGGTACTCGGTCATCGAGCGCGTGTGCTCAGCCGTTAGGGCCTCCGACGCCATCGGGGCGCTCACGCCGTTCCAGGAGGTCGTCGCCGAGAATCTCAGGACGCTGTCGCCCTGGCTGTCGGCCCAGGCCACCCGGACCGGGACGCTGTTGTCCTCGCCGTACTGCCGGACCTCCCACCAGAAATGTCCCGTATCAACACCAAGGGTGTAAACTGATCCGCTCGCCTTCACCCTGCCGTAGGTGAAGTGCACCGTCCGCCCCTCGGGGTCGCTGACCGAGGTCAGCATCCCCGCGGAGTTGTAGGTGCTCGTCGTCACCAGGTCCGGCTCGGCGGAACTGGCCAGTGGCTTACGGGTCATCGTCAGCACATTGCCTGCCGCGTCCAGGCCGTATTCCGTGACCAGCTCCATGCTGGTGCTGCCGTCACCGGTGGTCAGCTTCGTCTGGCGTCCGAGTGCGTCCATATCGACGCGTGTCCGCACCCCGCCCCGGTCCGTATGGCTGGTGAACGATCCCGTCCCGCAGCAAGCGTGCACATCAAAGGTCTGGTAGGCGGGGTCCACCGTGCCGCCCGTCGAGGCGGTCTTCGCGTCCGCGCCGAAATAGTAGCCCGTCACGGTCGGGCGGCCGAAGGTGTCCTGCTGGAGGCGATCCACAAACGACTCGATGAACCAGCCGTTTTCCGTGACCGTCCGCTCGCTCAGCATCGACTCTACGTTGCCGCGTGGATCCTGCACCACGGTCGTCCGTGTGCCGTAATCGATCACTTCATCCCCATCGTCGTCGTAGCCCGACTCGGTCACGGTTGTGTGACGCCGGAAGCTGTAGGACCGGTCGATGAGGGTCAGTACCCCGTCAGCCGACAGCGACTTGTACATCGCTCCCGGGTCCGAGGCGTCGGTGATCACCGTGCTGTCTAACTTCCAGTACCACGACCGGTTGATGATGAAGTATTCCGAATCCTCGCCCCGCAGGATCTTCCCGATCAAGTCCAACTCACCGGTCGCCCCCGTGGCGTCCTCTGGGTCCGACACCGTGCATGCCACGATCCACGTCTCGTCGTGGGCGGTTTGCCCGGCGACGTTCTCGCGGACGATCTTGTAGGTCGAGGTCTCCAGCACATCCTCGACCTTGGCCTGTGTCGCCTCGACGTAGACCTGCTCGTTGTTCCCGCCGCCGATATTGGCGTTGTGGGTCGTCCGGGTCAGGTACTCGGCGATATTGTTCTGCGCCGCCGTCGCGATCGCCTGGCCCAGATTCAGCGCGTTGTCGTGGAGTTGCCGCACCGTCAGGTCGCGGTAGTCCATCCCCGCCGCGTCCTGCGTGTACCGGTAACGCTCCCAGTACCCCGTCGCCGATTCGTAGGAGATTTTCCGGCCGTGGTCACTGCCCCCCGATGTCCCGTAGGTCCACGTCTCGGTCAGCGCGAGGCCGTTGGGATCGATCGTCCGGCGGGTCATCTCCTCGCCCCACGCAAACTCTTCGTAGACCTCTTCGACCTCGTAGACCAGGTCCACCGCAGCAAAGTTGTTGTGGTCGGGCTTGTAGACGCCCAGGGTCTCGGTTCGGACCGCACCGCTCGTGTTCTCCTGACGGCGGGTCACCCGGAGCGGGGTCTCGGCGGCCCCGACCAGCTTCCCTTCTGTCAGCACCCAGGTATCCACCCCACCCGCGCTGCTGAATTCATAGTGCCAGTAACGTGTCGTCGTGCCGCTATGAGACTGTTGCTCGGTGATATAGAGCTCGCTGTTACCAGACGTGCCCGCGGGCTTCTCCACCGTCAACACACGGAACGCCGTCGCGGCGGTGTTCGCCGTATCCGCCGCCATCGTGTTTTCGTCTTCGTAGAACGCGATCCGGTACTCGGTCGAGGACACCACCGTCACCTTCGCGGCACCCCAGAGGTCCGAGGCATACAGCGGGGCCGTGATCGTCCCGCCGTCCTGGTCCAGGTCGGTCACGACCAAGTCGTTGTGCGCAAAGACCTGCAACGCGCCCGGCGTATAGAGGCCCGCTGAGGGGGAGCTGGCCTTCAGGTGCAGGTAGCCCGCCGAGTCGCCGTAACGCAGCGATCCCAGATCGATCCGAACATCCACCGAGTTGTTGCCGCCCTCGGTTTTGCCCGTCGAGGAGGAGGGGTCGCACGTGCAGTCGGCATAGAGGTCTGCTGAATCTTCGGTCGGGCTAAGCGTCACACTCGGGGGGCCGGGGTTGTCCACCGTCAGGTGGAACCAGCACTCACACACCGGCCGATTGGAGTAGATCGTAAAGTGGCGGCTGTTGCCATGCTCATGCGAACCGCCCATCTGCCAGGTCACCTCGCCGCCGACCTCGTTGCCTTCGCTGTCCTCGACCCGTACCCACTCAGGCACATCGATCCGCAGCTTCGCCGTCCCGCTGCTAAGGAGGTGGGTGACCATCGCGAACATCGGGACCTCGGTCCCGGCGTTCTGGCGGATGCCCCGCCCCTCGTCTTCCTGGTCCTCGTTCCCCTCGACCTGCCCGTCCTGATCGCCGTCGACTTCGCCAACGATCAGGTCCAGAGGCCCCTCATAGGTGGTGGGATCGGGCGTCGGCCAGCAGATCATCCCCTGCTTGTGCGGCGGCGGATAGTCGGGAATGTCAGGGATCTCATCCTCATCGCACTTCAACGTGACCATATCGAGAAACGAGGTGTACCGAGCCTTACCGGTCAACTCCGTGAAATCGATCGTGATGGAAGTTGCCGTCGGGACAATGCAGAGGACATACTGCTGCCAGTACCCGCCCGACCAGCTCGTGCCATCGGTGTTGCGCGCCGGGGCGGTCACCGTCAGGTCTGCGCCAGCGGCACCGTCAATATGCGAAATCGTGCCGTTGGTCACCGCCACCTTGACCTGGGTCTCGGTCACATCCGGATCGGTCGCGTGGTTGCTGTCCTCCTGGCCGTAGACGCGAAAGCACAGGATGTACTTCTTGCCGATCGTCAGCCCGGCAATCGTCTGCGATAGCCCGTTGACGGGGTCCACCTCAAGGATCTGGTTCCCCTCGGGGGCGGGCAGCAGTTTGCCGGGGGTAACCGCACCCGGTCGCCGCAGGATCACTGTTCCCCAGCCGGTGGATGTCTCTGTTTTTTTCTCATCCGGGGCGATGCTGACAAACTCCGCCCGACCGTCCGTGATCATGTCCGCTGCCCGGACCGACCACGCCGCCACCAGCACGAACAACCCGATCAACAGAGTCCGCGACAACGAGAAGTACGATCCAAGCATGATGCATCACCTTCCGGAGAATCGGCCACCCGTCAAGCGGCCTCAGAAATCCCTGATCTCAAATCAAACAACCGCTCCAGCGACGCCCGCCGCGCTACCGCTCGGACGCGCCGTCGGCCACCTCGAACATCCCCTCGTCCTCCAGCAGCTCCGCAGGCAGCGGCAGTACCTCCGCCTCGGCCGCGAGAATCCCTGCCCGGTTGGCATGGATCCGGTTTCGGACAGAGTCCAACTCGTCCTGCTCGGACAGCGTCAGCCCGACACCCAGCGCCGAAGCCGCTGAGACCCCGGGGGTTTCGGGGGCCGAGCCCAGCAGGGAACGCAATCGCTGCTCATCCAAGCCCGGCACATGCCGCAGGTCCGCCGGCAGGTGGGCATTCGCATGGGCCTGTGCCCATTGGCTACGGAGGTTCTCCGGGGCCGGCGCGACCGCGTGAGCCCCGGCCTGATGGCGCAGCGTTTTCCGGGCCGCGTCGGCGTCCGCCACCACCTGGTACAGGTCGCCGAACCCTTGAACCTCAAGCTCATCTGCCTCGCCTGTCTGGATACGGCGCTGCAGCGCCACTACCGCCCGGCGGGCGTCCCTGAGGGCGTTGTCTGCTTGAATCATCGCGGGCTGGTTGGTCTCGACCCAGTCCAACAACCGCGTGAGCACGTCCTCGGCCTGGGCCTGGGTCAGCCCCATCGCTGCCAGGTCGTCATTGGTCAGCGCGATCTCGTTCCGTAGACGCATCACACGCGAGTACAACGCGGCGTCGATTGTGTTTTCGGCGGTGGCCTGCTCACCAGATTGGATCTGCTTGGCGGATGCCGCCTTGTCGGGGCCTTGCGTGTTCCACCGCGCCTCGGCGGGGACCGACATAACAACCCCAGTGACACCGAGGCCCAGCAGGCCCGCCGCCATCATGCCCTGCACGACAAAGCGCCGCGTGGGAGATGGGCTGTGGTCAGATCGTTTGCTCTTATTCATGGCTAATGGCCTCGCTGCTGGAGAAGCGCAAGAACACCGGGACGTGCGTACAGAGGTACGTCCTCCTTGCGGTGGCTGAACTTGGGCTGGGTTCCCTGAATCGGTGACACGCACTGTCCCCTGACGGAAGAAGAGACGGATCGCACCATGCACGCGGGCATGAATGCCCTGATACGGTTTCTCGCCTCCCCGAGGCGGACTGTAACCGTGGTACCTGCGCGCGCCAAGTAAAAACCTGATGCATGCTGAAAACCCCAACGTCCTCTCTTGACCCAACGAGACGCCGCGGTATCTTGTCGGTACACACCGGATTCCGAAGAGCCCGCCCCCGGAAGCTGCCCCGCGAGTACTTGTGCTCGCGGGGTGGTCGTTTTGTGATGTGTCTACATCTGCCCATACCCTCGGGTGTAAAGCCGTGTTGGCGCGCGCGCCTTGACAGGTTTCTTTGCACGGATCGCGATAGCCCCTCTGATGTCATGGGTTTGTCGATCCCGAATTGGAGTGGTGTGTATGCTGCGGTTCCTGGCTGCTTGTGCGCACCGAGCCGGCATCCCGCCCGTCCCTCCCCGATATGCCTCTGCCTGCACACGAATCCACGGCCCGCCGTCTCCGCCGGGCCGTGGTGCTAGACTGAAGGGGCCGCTCCGTTACGCGGGCTGGTCTTCGTCCTGTTGGGATTTTTTCGCGCCCCGGCCCACCCGCTTATCCGGCTCGGTGGGTCGGGGGATTTCATGGGTCTTCGCGGGCTTGGGCGGCTTCGCCGCCGCGCCCTTCTCGGTCTCGGGCTTGTGTCCACCGTTACTCATCGGTGGGCTCCTTTCGGGTTCAGGTAAGTGGTCTAACAGGATCGTCACACGGTGGTGGTACTTGGCCAGGTTGTCTCGTGCCGTCATGAAGAACACCACGATCAAGACCAGCAGCACCGCATCCAGCACATCTACGGGCAACAGGCCCCAGATGTCTTCAGCCGTGTCTAGCTTACGGGGGCGGGGGTGGGCCGCGAGGACAACCAACAGGGCCAGCAGGCCGTTGGCGTGGAACTGGTAGTAGCGGTAGTGGATGTCGCGCAGCAGGTTGTAGGCACCGAGGTTCTGCTGGAGCCTCGTATCGTCCCACCGCGGCCGGGCCATGCCGGTGTGCTCGTTGATCCGGTCGATGACCAGCCAACGTACGGCGCTGAGTGTCATACCCAACGCGATCGAGGCGAGCGCGACATACAGGAAGCCGCCGATGGTCGGGAAGTCGACGGATGCCTGCGGGCTGGTGAGCCACTGCCGCAGCAGCGGGGATTGGTAGCTCAGCCCCCACAACGCGACGAAGCCGGGCAGCACATAGGCGATCAGCAGCCCGAACTGCTGCGTCGATCCCGAACTCCACTGGTTGCCGCTTTGATCTGCCATCTCGGATCAACCTGACACGTCCCGAAGGGGAAGTAAAGGTGCAGGCGAGCGGCGTCGTGGGCGGAAGATGTCGTGTGTGAGCAGGCATCGCGGTTCCCCAATGAAAAAGGGGCTCGGCGTCCGACGGACGCCACCGCTCTATCAGGTCCGCTAGAACCCTCACGCTCGGCAGCAATCCGCCGGGCGTCGGGCCCCAGAGGGGCACGCGACACCCGACGAATACGACCCTGAGCGTGAACTCCCTCGGACAAGCCGAGGGCTAGCGGTTCGATAGAACAGGAGTCGATTCGTAGTGAATCGAAGTCAGGTTGTCAGCCTGAATCTTAGATCGAATCGGCGGTGAATCAACCCCCGGTCGGGCAGTCGTCGCAAGAAAACGATGTGGTCTTCGCTTACGCCCCGCCCCCCACGCTGCTGGGGGCGGAAGCGAAGACCGCGGACGCCGAACGCAGGGCACCAGCTTCAACAACACAGGTTCGGGTCATGCAAGCCGGTATAAAGAAGCACTCAGTTGCGCGCGGCGTCAACGGGAATGCACGGTTTCTTTTTCTACCCGTTCGGGCGATGCCGAACGCTTGCAGTTGTCCTTCCTCAGCTCGCGCTGATGCAGCTCGCGTCGGATGTCGGTGAGGTGGTACACAACTTTGTGCAGCTCCTCGATCAGCGGTTTGAGGATGTCGTTGATGGTCTGATCGTTCATGGCTAGGCCTCCTGGGGTCTGGTGGACCGGACCGTCGAAAACCCACAGACGCGGGTGCGCCTTATTGAGGTCCGACCCCCGGATGACCGGAAGCCGAGGCCCGTATTCGGCGCGATCCGGCCCGCAGGCCGAACATCTGTCGGGTTTCGACTCCCGGCCGGGCGCGGGGGCGCCCGGAAGCTATAGACATAGCGCATCTGTTCGGAAAAGGGAAGCCACAATCTGCCGATCAGGGTGACTTACACACGCACGGCGTGCACCCCTGCCCGGCCCGGCGTTGGGTCTTCACTGGGTGATGTAGCTACTGACCGGCGTTGTCCACCGCATACCGCTGTATGCCCGCCCGGATCGCGTCGGCGATCTCCTGTTCCAGGGCATCACGCAGGTGCTCGTTGCCGATCGCGGTCGAGGGCTGTTTCCGCGGGGTGACCCGCTCCGTGACACTCGCCTCGATCTCCGTCAATGCCTGGTGCACCACCCGCAGCACCGAGCGGACCACCACGCTGTTGTTCACGTCGAAGCCCAGGCTGCCGCCCAGCACCATCGAGAGCTGCTGCACGGTGCGTGTGGCGGTCGGCGTCAGCCGGTACATCTTCTGGATATCGCTGTGCTCGCCGGTTCGTTGTGGCAGCCCTCCCTGCCCCTCCAAAACCCCTGGAACAGGACCTGCCGGTTGGGCTGGAAGCGACGATGGGCGATCCCTTGCGTCCAGCCCCTGCTCTGCCGAGGGTGTGACCTCCACCTCAGCTTCTTCCGGGGGTTCCGGGGATTCCGGGGGTTCCACTTCCGGGGGTGCGGCTTCCGGGGGTGTAGTCCCGGTGGCCTGATCGATCAGGTCGCCGTCGATCATGTCGGCGATGGTGCTCTTGGGGCGGGGTCGGTCGAGGGCTTTAGCCATGGCTACGCGCTCCCTTCTTCGTGGGCCGACGCTTGGCCGGGGCTTGGGCGAGGAACCCGCCGCGATCACGGCAGCGTTTGTTGATCTCTCTGGCGATCTGCGTGAAGCGGAGCGTGACGGCCTTGTACCGGGTCTGCCGGGACTGGAACAGCGTCTTCCCCTCCTCCGCGACACGGTTGGGGAACACCGAGTGCGGGATGAAGCCCTTGCGGCCGAACGGCCGTAGGCTGGGGTGCTGCTTGAGGAAGGCCTTCGTATCACGGAGTGCTAGTGAGCGGGTGTCCACGGCGTTGAACACCACCCCGAGCACTTCGAGGCCTGGGTTCACCGCCTGGCGAACCGTGCCCACGTCCCGCAGGGCCTCGGTCAGCCCGCGGACGGACAGGAAGTGCGGTGTCGTGACGAAGAGGAACCAGTCCGCCGCCGCGTAGGCCGCGAAGGTCGTCGGCGACTTGGGGTTGGGCGGGGTGTCGAGCAGGATGAAGTCGTAGTCGGCACGGGCCTGGGTCAGCCCTGCCCGCAGCTGCCGGGCGATGTCGCCGGTAATGCTCCCCAGCTCGTCGCGTGCCGCGATCAGCGAGACGTTCATCGGCATGCCCTCGGTGATCGCGAGATCTCCGGGGTTGCTCTGGTCGTTGAGGAGCTCGACGGTGCCCTCGAAGGCGTAGGGATCCACGCCGAGGTGGTGCGTGGCCCCGCCGCTGGGGTCCAGGTCGATGACCAGCACATGGTGGCCGGCGTCGCCGAGCGCCGCAGCCAGGTTGACGGTGACCGTCGTCTTGCCGACGCCGCCTTTCTGGTTGCCGACGGCGATGACCGCTCCGAGCGGCTGATCCGGTTGTGGTTGCTTTTTTGTGCGGGTGTTCTTCTTCCGGGAGGTCATAGCGGGGTGTTTGCGTTCGTGTGGGCCCGGGGCCGTGCACGCAAGAGGTCGTGCGTGCCTGACCACGGGCGGTTGATCCTGTGATCCAGCACAACACACCCTGCCCCCGGAGGCAAGAGTAGTTGCGGTGTTATCCACACCTGATTGAAGGCGTGGGGGCTTGAACGCTTGAGGTCATGGACCCAGGACGGAGTGACTTCAGTGATTCATGAGTGCGTGAGTGCGTGAACTCACGAGGACACGAGGTTGTGGGTGTACGACGCCGCGAGGTCGTGCGGGCTTGAAGCCGTGACGGCGGGCACGCAAGAGGTCACACACCCGTGCGGGCGCGGGGCCACGCAGGCATGCGGGCAGGAGGTCCCTGGACCACCGCGACAACGACACGGCACACGCTGGATGCGATGCTCATCGCGTTCGACACCACCGGGCTCCCGGTTCGCCACCGGCTGGCGGACAGGGCAGGGGCCTCTCGGATCGGGATGGACAACCTTCCGGGAGCGGGAGGCGGCACCTGGTGCTGGATTCCGGGGGGGGGCGAGCGTTGGGTCCCTGCCACGGGTGAAGGGACCAAGCCACTCGCACCCCCCGGAAACCCAGCCGTGCCGCCCCGTGACCCCGCAAGCCCGCCACCCGACACCGGTCAGCCCCAGCCGCAACCACCAGCCGGGCAGACAACCCCGGAATCCCCGGAAGCCCCAGCATCCCGCTGGCTGAGTGTCAACCAGATCCGCATGCAGCAGCGGTGCCGGCGGGCGGTCGTGATCGCGGCGATGGACTCGGGTCAGTTGCCCTACGAACAGCGTGGCCGCATCCGCTACGCCCGGGTGTGCGACGTGCTGGCCTGGGAACAGTCACGGCTTATCAAGCCCCGGCCGACGGAACCCCGGCAAGTCCACCCCAGCCTCGAAGAGTTCCTCTGAAACCCCTTGCACTACAAAACCGGGTCAACCGGGGCGACATCGGATCAAGGTTGATCCTAAAGGGCAGGGGGCAAGGAATAGGTAAGCTATAAACTCACCAACACTTAGCAACGAATCGGGCTTAGGCAATGTCGTGCAACCCGAGTTCGACGAGCGTGGGCTTCTGCCGTAGTAAACTCTATCCATGCCCGACCCCGCGCAGCAGATCGCCGAACTCCGCGCCACCCTCGACGCCGCCGACCGGCTCTACCGCCTCGGCGAGCCGACCGGCATGTCCGACCGCGCCTGGGATGAGGCGCTCAAGCAGCTCGAACAGCTCGAAGTGGAGCACCCCGACCTCGCCGCGGACGGGCTGGACACCTCCCCCACCCGCCGCGTCGGCGGCGAGCCGATCGCCGGCTTCCAGACCGTCGAGCACAGCAGCCCGATGCTATCCATCGACAACACCTACAACCGCGAAGAACTCGACGCGTGGGTCAAACGCACCGCCAAAGCGCTGGGCGTCGAGCGTTTCGACATGGTCCTCGAACCCAAGGTCGACGGCGTCGCCCTCGCGCTCCGCTACGAAGACGGCCGGCTCACCCAGGCCCTCACCCGCGGCGACGGCACGAAGGGCGACGACATCACCCACAACATCCGCACCGTCCGCAGCATCCCGCTCCAGCTCCGGGCCGCCGCTGAGCCAGGCGTCGCCGAGGAAGATGAGCCCGTCAGCATCCCCGCCGTCCTCGAAACCCGCGGCGAAATCGTCATGCCCGAAGACGTCTTCGCCACCCTCAACGCCCAGCGCGAAGCCGACGGCCTAGAGCTCTACGCCAACCCGCGCAATACCACCGCGGGGAACCTCAAGCAGAAAGACCCCCGAAACGTCGCCCCCGGGCTGCGCTTCATCGCCTACGGCAAGGGCGCGGTCGATCCCGATCCGTTCGAGACCCACACCGACTTCACCGCCGCCCTGAAATCGCTCGGCATCACCGTCCACGAACACGAGGACGTCGTGAACACCGCCGACGCGGCCTGGGACTGGATCGAACGCTTCGACCGGCTCCGGCACGACCTGCCCTACGCGACCGACGGCGTGGTCATCAAGGTCAACCGCTACGACCAACAGCGAGCGCTGGGCGCGAACAGCAAGGCCCCACGCTGGTGCATCGCCTACAAGTTCGCCGCGGAGCAGGCCACCACCAAGCTCCTCGAAGTCAACTGGCAGGTCGGCAAGACCGGCAAGCTCACCCCCCGCGCGACGATGGAGCCCGTCTTCCTCGCCGGCACCACCGTCACCCACGCGACGCTGCACAACTACGGCGAGATCCTGCGCAAGGGCATCATGCTCGGCGACACCGTCACCATCGAGAAGGCCGGCGAGATCATCCCACAGGTGGTCAGCGCCGTCGCCGAGGAACGTACCGGCAAAGAAAAACCAATCGTCCCGCCCGACGCCTGCCCCGAGTGCAAGACACCGGTCGATATCGAGAACGACGCTAGGCGGATCAACGAACTTGCGTCGCACGAACGCAAGGTCGAGCGCGAGAAGGCCAAGGCCGAGAAGGAGGGCCGGCCCCCGGAAGTGATCGTCCCGCCGTCGCCGCTGGGCACGGAGGACGAGACCGCCCGCTACTGCCCCAACCCCGAGTGCCCCGCCCAGTTCCGCGAGCGGCTGATCCACTTTGTCGGCCGAAACCAGATGGACATCGACGCGCTCGGCGAGAAGACGATCCACCAACTCGCAGACGCCGGCCTGCTCACAACCCTCGGCGACATCTTCACGCTCAAAGACCACCGCGAAACGCTTCTCGAACTCGAACGCATGGGCGAGAAGAAAGTGGACAACCTCATCGCCGGCGTCGAGGAAGCCAAGTCGCGCGGACTCCGCCGGGTGCTGGCCGGGCTTACCATCCGCCACGTCGGCACGGGCGGCGCCAAACGCCTCGCCCAGCACTTCGGCAGCATCGACGCGCTGATCGCCGCCGACGAAGACGCGATCGCCGCCATCGAGGACGTCGGCCCCATCACCGCCGCCAGCGTCCGCCACTTCCTGGACAACCCCGCCGGCCAGCGCGTCATCCAGGAACTCAGGGACCACGGCGTCGACCTGACCGAAGCCATCAAACAGCCCACGTCCGCTGGTGCCGATGGCCGCGGTGCCTCACCCTTCGCCGGGAAAACCATCGTCCTGACCGGCACGCTCGAGCGCTACGCACGCAACGACCTGAAAAACCTCCTCGAAGAACTCGGCGCGAAGGTCTCCGGCAGCGTCAGCAAGAACACCGACCTCCTCATCGCCGGCGAGAAGGCGGGGAGTAAGCTCACGAAGGCGCAATCGCTGGGCATCGAGGTGTGGGATGAGGCACGGATAATCAAAGAACTCACGGGCCGAACGAACGACTGAAGGATTGCCCGATGTCTTCCCTAAACCGCATCCGGAAAGCTGTCGTCATCGTGGCAGTTGCAAGCACGCTGGCGGGCATCATTTACTTTGGGGTAATCGCATTTCATGTGGCGAAGCGAATGAGTGACACAGAAGTGCGCTCCCATACGCTTGTTCAGGTTTGTGATGCCGTGGGCACCTATATGGATGAAAACGATGGGCGGTGGCCCCAATCATGGGAAGGGCTGGCAACTATACAAACACCACCACGGGGTATCTACACATGGCCTGATGAGATCCAGTTGATCCGCGAAGAGATCGAGATCGACTTCACTGCCAACCCCGCCGAGTTGACTGATGAGACCCGTGACACGTTTTCAGCGATACAGCCGCTCGGTGACGTATACGCTTTCGCGCCATACGGATATGAGGCGCTGATTGACACGATCCATAATCACTACCCGCCCAAGCCAGAAGCCTCAGACAGTCACACCGTTATAGACCCTTGACCCCAGACCCGATACCCTTCCGCCATGCAGATCCGCCGAGCGACGGTTGCCGACGTGCCCGCGATGGGGCGCATCATTAATGACTGTGCCGAGTTGGGGCAGATGCTCCCCAAGTCGCAGGCGGTGCTGTACGAGAACATCCGCGAGTTCCATGTCGCGGAGATGGAGGCGGAAGCGGCGAGTAGTGAGGGGCGCGGGGCGAGTGAAGAAGACTCGGAATCTCGATCCCCGCACCTCGATCCTCGATCTTCCCACATCGTCGGCGTGTGCGGGCTCTCGATCGTGTGGGCGAACCTCGCGGAGTGTGCGTCGCTCGCGGTGGACCCGACGTACCGGGGGCACGGCATCGGGCGGCAGCTCGTCGCGGTGTGCCTGCAGGAGGCGCGGGACCTGGGCATCCGCAAGGTCATGACGCTGACGTACGAGCGGCAGTTCTTCGAGCGGTGTGGGTTCGCGGTGGTGGACCGGATGTCGCTGCCGCTGAAGGTGTGGAGCGAGTGCGTGCGGTGCCCGAAGAACCAGGCGTGCGACGAGATCGCGATGGTCCTGGAGTTTGCGGACATCCCGGAGGTGCCTGGCATGAAGCCGCCGCCCCGGCCGGTGCACTACGAGGTGCCGGTCGTGCTGACCTCGCGTGGGAAGCCGGCGGACACCGGGCAGGGCGGGTAAGCGCTGGCGCCTAATACGTCCCGATTCGGGCTACACTACGAGCGACATGCCATCCCCGCACCCCTGGCTCGCCGAGATCGTCGAGTCGGCGCACGCGCGTGCGCTGGCGGAGCGGTTGGTGCGTCCGGGGGATGATCGGGCGGTGGTCGCCGACGGCTCGCGGGGGTCGAGCACGGCCCTGCTCGCCGGGGCGTTGGCGGTGCGGACCGGCCGGCCGGTGCTGCTGGTGGTGGCGCACCTGGACGAGGCCGACGACGCGGCGGAGGACCTGGCGCTGTTCAGCGCGGCGGGGTACAAGCTCACGGCCCAGCGGTTCGGCGCGCTGGAGGTGCTGCCCGGCGAGACGAGCGTGAGTCTCGAGCTGCTGGCCGAGCGGCTGGGGGTCGTTGAGCTGCTCGGCGATCCCGATCGAGGAGCCGATGCGCCGCACCCGTTCCCGGAGGTCGTCGTCGCGCCGATCCAGGCGCTGATGCAGTCGGTGCCCCGGCCGCAGGCCGCCGCAGAATTCACCCTGGCGATCGAGCGCGGCGGCGAGCTGTCGCCGGGCATGCTGTTCGACTGGCTGGACCGCGCGGGCTACACCCGCAACGACGCGATCGACCAGCCCGGCGACTTCGCGGTCCGCGGCGGCATCGTCGACCTCTACCCCCCCGCCGGCCGGGCGATGGACGAGGCCAGCAACCCCGTGCCGCTCGGCCCGGTCCGGCTGGACTTCTTCGGCGACGAGGTCGAGACGATCCACCGCATCAACCCCGACACGCTCGGGTCCACAGCCCCGCTCCGCCGGGTCTCACTCATCGGCGCCCGCCCCGCCGCGCTCCAGGACGACGACAACGCCTGCCTGCTCGACCTGCTCCCTTCCGAAACCGTCCCCGTGCTGCACGAGGTCATGGAGCTGTCCGAGCAGGCCCGCGGCTACTACGAACGGCTGAACGACCCGCGCGGCATCTACGCGCCAAAAACCATCTTCGGCAAGCTGCTCGGCCGAACGCACGTCGAGGTCAACCAGTACTCTGCCGACACCGGTGCCGCCGCACGCAAACGCCTGGGGAAATCCAACGAAGCGGTCCAGCCCGTCGCGCTGCCGCTCGCGCCGCTGCCGCCGTTCGATACGGACGCGAAGTCCGCCGTGACCGAGCTGGGCGAGCTGTCGGCCGACCACCGCGTGACCGTGCTGTGCCACAAGCCCGCCGAGGCGAAGCGTCTGCGGGAGCTGCTCGCGGAACATTCGCCGGACGCCGTCGACCGCGTCGCGCTCGAGGTCGGCGATTTGCACCGCGGGTTTGTGTGGGGCAGGGGTCAAGGGGCCGAGGGGCCGAGGGGCCAGGTGGGGGAAGCAGACCACTCGGTTCCTCAACAGTCGGTGCCTTCGCTCCTCGTCCCCCACCACGAGCTGTTCCACCGCTACGACACCGGGCGTGGCTCACGGAACATCCGGCGGGTCACGTCCGCGGCGATCGACAACGCCGCCGATGCCCAGGCCGGCAAGCTCGTCAGCGATGTGTTCCTCGACATCGACCCGGGCGACTACGTCGTGCACATCGACCACGGCATCGCGCTGTTCGCGGGCATCAAGACCATGCGACGCGAGGGCACCAGCCAGGAGTACCTCACCCTCGAGTTCGCCGACAGCGCGAAGCTGCACGTCCCCGCGACGCAGATCGACCTGATCCAGAAGTACGTCGGTGGGTTCTCCGGCCGACCGCCGCTATCGAAGCTCGGGGGCAAGCGGTGGAAGAAGCAGAAGGAATCCGTCGCCGAGGCCGTGAAGGACCTTGCCGCGGAGCTCTTGCGGGTGCAGGCCGCGCGGACGGTGCAGCCGGGCATCCGCTACCTGGCGGATACCGCGTGGCAGAAGGAGTTCGAGGCGGAGTTCCCCTTCGACGAGACCGAGGACCAGCTCGCGGCGATCGCGGCGATCAAGCGCGACATGGCCGAGCCCCAGCCGATGGACCGGCTGATCTGCGGGGACGTGGGGTTCGGCAAGACCGAGGTCGCGATCCGCGCGGCGTTCAAGGCCGCGGAGTTCGGCAAGCAGGTCGCCGTGCTCGTGCCCACGACCGTCCTGGCCGAGCAGCACGAGCGCAGCTTCCGCGCCCGGATGGCCGACTACCCGTTCACGGTCGAGTCGATGTCCCGCTTCAAGACCGGCAAGCAGCAGAAGTCCACGCTCGAACGCGTCGCCAAGGGCCAGGTCGATATCCTCATCGGCACGCACCGCATCCTCAGCGAGGACGTACGGTTCGCCGACCTCGGGCTGGTCATCATCGACGAAGAACAACGCTTCGGCGTCGAGCACAAGAACAAGCTGCTGCAGTTCCGTCTCACCGCGGACGTGCTGACGCTCAGCGCGACGCCGATCCCGCGTACCCTGCACATGTCGATGGTCGGGCTGCGCGACATCTCGTCGCTCACCACCGCGCCGGTCGATCGGCGGGCGATCGTCACCGAGGTCATCCCCTACAGCCGTGAGCGGATCAAGCAGGCCCTCGTCCGCGAGCTGAACCGCGACGGGCAGGTCTTCTTCGTCCACAACCGCGTGCACAACATCGAGTCCGTCGCGGACGATATCCGCCAGCTCGTACCCGACGCGCGGGTCATCATCGGGCACGGCCAGATGGCGCCGCGCGAGCTGGAGAAGGTCATGCTCACCTTCATCCGCGGCGACGCCGACATCCTGGTGAGCACCACCATCATCGAGTCGGGCATCGACATCCCCACCGCCAACACGATGTTCATCAACCAGGCGAACCACTTCGGCTTGGCGGAGCTGCACCAGCTCCGCGGCCGGGTCGGGCGGTGGAAGCACCGGGCGTACTGCTACCTGCTGCTGCCCGAGGACAAGTCGATCAGCGAGGTCGCGACCAAGCGGCTCAAGGCGATCGAGAACTATGCGATGCTCGGGGCCGGCTTCAAGATCGCGATGCGCGACCTGGAGATCCGCGGCGCGGGCAACCTGCTAGGCGCCGAGCAGTCCGGGCACATCGCGGCGGTCGGCTACGAGATGTACTGCCTCCTGCTCGAACAGGCGACCAAGCGGCTGAAGAACGAGCCGATCATCGATGCGAGCAAGACCCACCTCGAGCTGCCCTTCGCGGGCACGCTGCCCAAACGCTACATCAAGGCCGACAAGCACCGCATGTCCGCCTACCGCCGGCTGACGCGCGTCGATACGCTCGCCGGCCTCGACGCCGTCGTACGCGACCTCACCGACGCCTACGGCAAGCCGCCGCCCCAGGCCCAGACATTCATCGATATCACCGAGGTGCGCATCGCCGCCGCCGCCCTAGCGGTCGACAAACTCCAGCTCGAGGGCCCGGACCTGATCTTCACCCTCCGCGCCGTCGGCCGGGCCGCCGCCAACCTGCAACGCGTCTTCACCGATGCCCCGGGCCGGCTGACCGTGCTCGACGAGAAAACGCTCTACTGGCGTCCCCCGGCGCGGTACATTGAAGCGCCCGACACCCTGCTGGCCGTGCTCCGCAAGCTGCTGGTCCGCCCGGTGCGGAGCGAAGCGGCTGTGTTATAAAGTACCTTATGAACAGAATCCTACGACCATCTCAGTGGCCGGCATGCAGGTTAGTTTTCTATGTGGTCCTTACAGGCTGTTTGGCTAGCTGCGGCAAGACATATCACAACTCTGCGCCAACAAACCCTCTCAGTCCCAAATCACAACTCGTTTCAATCGAGTTTCAGCCAACGATCCCCGGATTCCCGAATGCAACAGGTGGTGTCAGGGAACTATCTCTCTCCGAGGCCTCCGACATTCATACCCTTTTTGACGACAGCTTTAAAGACCCTAATCCCAAGAAGTGGCAGGTCACAGGCGCGGCTACTCTCACTTATGAAACTGGCGAAACCATCACGATCCAGTTGTACCATACGCCTGCTCAACAGCCAGATGCATATCACCTCAATGGTGTTTACTACCGTAAGCAAGGGCTACACTCCGCCCTCATGGATTGGTTACCCGAATACGACAGCGTGAATCCGGAGCAAGCACCACATGCCCCCGAAGCAACCCACCGATGAAGCCGGCTGGCAGCGATGGTTCGCTGTCGAACTGTTCAACCACACCTGGGGCTTCCTGGACAAGAAAGACACCCTCACCCAGGAAGAGAAGGACGAGATGCTCGCCGCGGCGATGGCGTCTCGCTTCCACTGGGGCAAGGTCGGCGAGCCGAAGAACCACGCCATCGGCGACTGGCAGATCAGCCGGGTCTACGCCCAGCGCGGCGACGGGCCCGAGGCCGTGCGCTACGGCCAGAAGTCCCTGAACGCCTGTGTCGGGCACGCGCTCGGCCCGTTCTTCACCGGCTACGCCCACGAGGCGATCGCCCGCGGCCGGAAACTCGAAGGCGACGAGGTCGAGTACGACAAGCACCTGAAGCTCGCCCACCGCCTGGCCGAGCAGGTGGAGGAAGAAGACGACCGCAAGATGCTGGTGGACGACCTGCGCTACATCGAGGCGATGTAATGCTGCACGTCGCGCTCTACCAGCCGATCATCCCGCAGAACGTGGGCAACATCGCGCGGACATGCGTCGGCATGAACGCGCACCTGCACATCATCGGGCCGACGATCATCGACCTGTCGGAGAAGGCGGTCCGCCGCGCCGGGCTCGACTACTGGGACGACCTGACGCTGACCGAGCACGCGAGCCCGGAGGCGTTTTTCGAGTGGGCGGAGCAAAGACCACAAGGTGGGACAGGCATCTTGCCTGTCAAGAAGTGTGATTCACACAGGCAGGATGCCTGTGCCACTGGCAGCATCTACGCCGTCACCAAGTTCGCGAGCCGCCGGTTCGACACCCCGCCCTACCGCGACGGCGACGTCCTGCTCTTCGGCAGCGAACGGGAAGGGCTGCCGCCGGACGTGCATGCACGGTTTGATGACGACCACCGCATCGCGATCCCGATCCCGGGCGCGGTGCGGAGCTACAACCTGGGCAACAGCGTCGCCATCGTCCTCGCCGCCGCGATGAGCGGGGCCGGGCTGTGGCCGAGCGAGTGGGAGCCAAAAGACGGGTACATCGCGCGGAACACGATGTAGCCGCTATACCCTCCTTCGGTTCGCCATCCATTCGCCTCGGGTTTGGATCGCGTCGTGGTAGTGCTTGGCGTCTTCGTCGCTGAAGCAGACGAAGGTGATGCGTTCGGGGTGTTCGTGGCGGTGGAGGTGGCCGTGGGCGTGGCCGAAGGCGATGCGGGCGGCGCGGGGTTTGGGGAAGCGGTAGACGCCGGTGCTGATCGCGGGGAGGGCGAGGTGCCGGACACCGTGTCTCACCGCCAGGGCGAAGAGCTGGACGTAGCAGGAGGCGAGGAGGTTGTCGGCGTGGGTGTAGCCGAGCTTCGCGCTGTCGTCGGTCGGCGCGCCGGGCATGGCGTAGCCCACCTCATGCCCATCTTCCTGGGGCCAGACCGGGCCGACGGCGTGGAGGATGTGGCGGATGCCCTGCCGCTCCAAGCCGAACGCGGGAGTGTGTTTCGCCAGGCCGGTCGGGCAGCCGCCCGGGTGGTGCGTGCGGCAGTGTTCGGCGAGGTCGGGGCCCGCTGCGCGGTGGATCGCGCCGTCCACCCCGCCGCCGCCGAGGAGCGTTTCGTTGGCGGCGTTGGCGATGGCGTCGACGCGGAGGCCGGCCGGGAGCGCGGTGATGTCGCCGACGTGGATCGCGAGGCGCGCGAGCGGGCCGTCGAGCGCGTCGTCGGCAGGGGTCGGCGATTGGGGCAGGGACAGGTCCATGGCATCAGCCGCCGCGTCACACGCGGCGGGGACCCACGGGACACCCGCGGGCCGGTTTCATCAGCGCGGCGCATCGCGCAGCGCGACGGGCGGGTCGAGCACTTCCTTCAGGACGATCGCCTGCCGGAGGGACCGGCGGTTGAGCTTGCCGAAGTCCAGCAGGGTCTTGCTGGATTTGCGCTTGGGCTGCGCGATGTCGCCGACCGCTTCCTGCAGCTTGGCGGCGCGGGCCTCCTCCTTGGAGCGCACGCGGTCGTGTGATTCCTGGTGCAGTCGCTGCTCGCGCTCGGGGAGGCCCGAGAGCTGTCGGCGGCGTTTGCGTGAACCACCGGCCGAGGACTTCACCCTGGACGCGGCACGCTGCTGTGCGGCCTGCCGGGCCTGTTGCTGGCGGCGTGCCTGCTGCTGCCGGGCCTGCGCCGCACGCTGCCGAGCGGCCTGCTCCGCCCGGGCCTGCTCGGCCTGCGCACGCGCCTGAACCTGGGCCGCGCGCTGCGCCTCTTCGTGGGCCCGCCGGAGCGCCAGGGCCTGCTCCTCGGCCTGCGCGCCGCCCCGCTGCTGCGCGGCGCGCTGCCGGGCCAACTCGATGCGCTCGGCCATGGACATCGTGGCCGGGTCCGGCGTCGGGTGCTGGATCGAGACCTGCCCGGCGGGGTCCTGCTGCGCCCGGCGCTGCAGCGCCTGGGCCTGCAGCTCTTGCTGCCGACGTCTTGCGAGCGCTTCGTAGTCTGCGCGCTGCTGCTGCGAACTGCCCTGAGACTTCTTCGCCTGGTTCTTCTCGTTGACCGCGTTAAGGATCTTAATGACCCACCCGCCGACAAAGACCACAAGGAAGATGACGATCCCGAGATTGCTCATGCCGGTCTCCGCGGGCCGGAGGGGGAAGACGCGTCAGCGCTGCCCGCTCACCCTTGTAGCATTGTAGCGGCCTGAGATGCCGTGCCCACCAGCAGCGCCGGCCGAGCATCAGGACCGCCGGCCTCGGGTTCGACCCGTCGCAGGGCCACGCCGTACACCGGCTGCAGCACCTCCGGCGTCAGCACACGGTCCCACGGCCCCGCCGCGACGAGCCGGCCGGCGTCCAGCAGCCAGGCGTCGTCGGCGTACCGCAGCGCTAGGTTCAGGTCGTGCACAACCACAAGCACCGCCAGCCCTCCGTCCGCGAGCCCGCGCAGCCGGTGCATCAATGCGTGCGCATGTCGCAGGTCCAGGTGGCTCGCCGGCTCATCGAGCAGCATCACCCGACCCCCGCCGAGCGACTGCGCGTGGGCCCGCGCCAGCAGTACACGCTGCTGCTGCCCCCCCGACAGGTACGGGAACGGGCGGTCGGCCACGTCGGCCAGGTCGTAGTCGATCAGCAGCCGCTCGATCGCGTCGCCCCGCTGCTTTGCGTCTCCCGCCACATACCGCGCCATGGCGACGATCTGCCGGACGGTGAACGCGAACCCGACCCCGCCCCGCTGCGGGACGTAGCTGACCCACCGGGCCCGGGCTGCGGGCCGCAGACGGCCGACCTCCATCCCGCCGAGCGAGACCCGCCCCGCGTCGGGGTGCAGCGCCCCGAGCATGAGGCGGACGAGCGTGGACTTCCCCGACGCGTTGGGCCCGATGAGCGCGGTGACCCGGCCAGGCATCAGCGCCGCGTTGACGTCCTGCAGCACCGGCTTGCCCCGCGGGTAGGCGTACCCCACCGCCTCAGCCGACATCACCGGCTCATTGTTCACCGTACCGTTGGCCGGGCCCAGAGGTGTCTCAGGGCCCGGGGTCGGGTTGTTCTCGGTCGTGTGTGGGGTGTCGGGTAGGAGCATGGTGGTCGTTGAGATCGGCCCAGCCGGTGTATCCGCTTGGGCCATACGCGACAAACGCGGTTGTGTGGATTTTACAACCCGTGCCGCTTAGGTCGGCCCGTGTTCCGTCCGATGCATGCAAAGACCGACATGCCGTACTCCCCTAATGGTGGCCCATGGGACAGAAACAAGAACAAGACCACGGACAGACGACCCCTCCCGCAAACGAGGCCGAGGCGATCAGCCAGCCGCTCGACCTGCTCAGCGACCTCGAGCAGCGGCTCGGCCAGTTGCGTAACTGGCAGGCGCAGACCGACCGCCAGCTTCTGGCAATCCAGGAGGAATCCAAGCACGCCGAGCAGCTGCGGGCCGAGGCCAGGCAGCTCAGCGACGAGGTCGACCGCCGTCAGTCGGAGATCGATGCACGCTGGGAATCCCTGCACGCCGAGCAGCAGCAGCTCACCGACAGCCAGTCCCGGCTCGAACAGGACCGGCAGGCGCTGGAAGAAGAGTTCACGACGCTGGACAAGCTGCGTGAAGAACTGGACCAGGACCGCACCCAGACCCAGCAGCAGCAGGAAGCCCTGGCCCGCCGGCAGGACGATCTGGAGTCGGCCCACGAACGGCTGACCCTCCGCCAGGATGAGCTGGCCGAGCAAGAAGCCGCGCTGCAGACGCGCACCGCCGAGCTCGAGCAGTGGCAGCAGGAGCTGGAAGCACAGCGCGACCAGCTCGAGGCCCAGCGCGATGAGCTGCGGCAGTGGCAGGAGCAGAACGAGCAGACGCAGGCCGGCTTTGACAACCAGCGCGAGCAACTGCAGCAGGACCTCGAGGCGCTGGCCGAGTCGCGCCAGCTCCTCGAAGACGAGCTCGCCACGTTCGGCGAGCAGAAGGCCAAGTACAACCAGTCGCGCGAACAGCTCGAGAAGCAGAAGCTCGACCTGAAGCTGCGTGCCGAGTCGCTGGACGCCCAGCAGGACCTGCTCGACAAGGCCCGGCGTGAGCTTTCCGAGCAGGCGGTCATCCTCCCCGAGGACGCCGAAGAACACTACGCCGCGCTCAACGAGGCCAAGCAGGAGCTGCAGGCCCAGCGCGCCGCGTTCGACACCGAGCGTCAGGCCTTTGCAGAGCAGCAGGCCGCGCTGGCATCCGCTCAGGCAGAGCTGGACGCGGAGCGCAACGCGCTGGCATCGGCCCGCGACGGGCTGCGTGAGCTGGAGCAGGAGCTGGTGCAGCGCGAAGAGGCGTTGGCCGATCAGGACAGCGTGACTGGTGAGCAGGCGGAAGCCCTGCAGGCCCGCCTGGCGGAGCTGGAAGCACGCGACGCCGAGGTGCAGCAGGCCCTCGCACAGGCGCAGGCCCAGGCCGAGCAGGCCCAGCAGCGTCTGGCCGACCTGGACGCCCGCAACGCGGAGCTGGAGAAGAAGCGTGAGCAGTTCAAGCAGGCCCTGAAGCAGAGCCAGCAGCAGGTCGAGGCCGAGCGCGAGCACCTGCGTCAGAAGGAAGAGGCGGTCGACCGCCGGGCCGACGAGATCGACGAGTTCCGCTCGAAGTACGCCGCCCGGAAGCAGGCGATCAAGGACGCGAGCGAGGCGCTCGAGTCGCGCCGGAGCAAGCTGCACCGCTACCGCAAGCTGCTGCGTCAGCGTTCGACCGCGTTGCAGGAGGCGGAGCTGCGTAACCAGTCGTCGAGCCAGCAGTTCACCGGCCTGGAGAAAGAACGCCAGATGCTCGCCGAGGTCAAGCGGTTCCTCGAAGCGAGCGAGGGCGAGATGGTCCGCCGGTGGGCGGCGTCCCGTGCCTCGACGCTGGTGATCGGGCTGGTGATCGCGGTCGTGCTCATGGCCGGGGCGAGCTACGTCGCGGGCAAGCAGCTCGTCGTCCCGCAATGGCAGGCGACCAGCGCGATCAGCGCCGACCTCACTGGCGAAGAGGCTTCGCTGAGCGACGAGCAGTGGCTGACCCAATTCCGAGAGACCGCGCTGAGCGACGCCGTGCTCACCAGCACGCTGACATTCATGGACCGCTCCGAGAGCGGGGCCGTACGGATCGCCAGCAACACCGAAGAACTCGCCGCCCACCTGGGTGCGCACCTGACGATCCGCGGCACGGCCGGCCGGGGCGAGCTGATCTACCGCACGCCACGCAAGGACGAGGCCAAACCCGTCCTCGAAGCGCTGACCAAGGCCACCGCCATCGCGATGACCATCCACGACAACGAGGTGCACGGCGAGCCGCGCACCGAGGTGATCCAGTCCGCCGCCGTGATGAACCGGCCGGCGAGCAACGGCACCGCCGACCAGCTCAAGTTGTCGGGCGCGATCTTCGCGGGCCTCGCCGCCGCGGGGCTGGGCGTCTGGTTCTTCCTGCGGATGGTGATGCTGCGGTCCAAGCGGATGTTCGGCGACGAGCAGCTTCCCCAGCTCATGATGCTCGACAAGCCCGAGACCTGGTCGCCTCTGAAGGCGGACGGCAAGCCCCAGCGCTGAGCCCGCACATCAACACGCATCGTTTTGGCCACCACGGGGGGCCGGGTCGGAGGGGACCCGGCCTCCCGTCCTTTTTTCGCTACCCCCTGCCGGATCGGCGGTTACGGACCATCGTGGGCCTCGGGTGCGGGCCCCGGACCGGCCGGGCCCTGCCTTGACAGCGGCGGGCCCCTCGCTACACTACCCGATTCGCCCCGACGCCCGCTGAAGCGGCGCGCGATCCTTGCGGGGCACCAGGCCTAACTCGCCTCTAGCTGAACCGGCCCGACGCCCCGGCAAGCCGCCGGCCCGTGTCCCGCCCGGGGAATTGGACCGCCGACATGAACCGACAGACCACCCACGCCAAGAACAACGAGGTCCCCCGCAACTGGGTCCAGATCGACGCCACCGACCTGGTGCTCGGCCGACTCTCCACCCAGGTCGCCATGATCCTCATGGGCAAGACCAAGCCCGAGTACACGCCCCACCACGACGTGGGTGATTTCGTCGTCGTCACCAACTGCGACAAGATCAAGATCACCGGCAAGAAGCTCGACCAGAAGCACCTCCGCCGGTTCTCGGGCCACCCGTCGGGCCAGAAGCTCACCAGCTACCGCGACGCGATGGCGGACAAGCCCGAGCGGCTTTTGGAAAACGCCGTCCGCCGGATGCTCCCCAAGAACAAGCTCGGGGCCCGGATGATCACCAAGCTGAAGGCCTACGCCGGCAGCGAGCACCCGCACACTGCGCAGAACCCCACGACCCTCGAACTCCAGAGCGCCTGACCGACAAGGCCTAACGAAGCAGAAGCATGAGCGAAGACACCGCCACCGCCGTCGAAACCCTGGACACGTCCATCCTGGCCGTCGCCGAAGAACAGGCCCCCGCCGAGGAGGTCCGCCCCCTCGCCGAGCCCGCCAAGCCCGACGCCGGCGGCTTCGTCTGGGGCACCGGCCGACGCAAGTCCGCCGTCGCCCGCGTCCGCCTCAAGCCCGGCAGCGGCACCTTCCTCATCAAGGGCAAGGAAGTCGCCGACTTCTTCTCCGAGCCGCAGCACCAGGCCCAGTGCCTCGCCCCGCTCAAGGCCACCGAGATGGAAGGCAAGCTCGACATCTACGTCAACACCACCGGCGGCGGCATCACCGGCCAGGCCGGGGCGATCATGCTCGGCCTCGCCCGGGCGCTCAAGGGCTACGACCCCACGCTCGAACAGAAGCTCCGCGACGAGCACTTCCTCACCCGCGACCCCCGCGAGGTCGAGCGGAAGAAGTACGGCCAACGCGGCGCCCGCCGACGCTTCCAGTTCTCGAAGCGCTAACCCCCTCCCCTACACTTCAGAACACGCGAAGCCCACGCCGTCACGGCGTGGGCTTTTTTGATGTCACCATGCTCCCGATGCGTTGCGACGATGTTACAGTTGCCGCTGCCCGATCCCGCGCCGCACGTCCTCCATCCGGCCGCGTTCCGTGACCTGGCCGGTGCGGAGCATCAGCGTGACCAGCGCGATCACCGTCGAGGCCGTCAGCCCGAACGCCAGCAGCGCCGCGGCCCCCTTGAGCCCGGCGACGTTGAAGAACGACCCGCCCGTCGGGTCCGGGCCCACCGCGAACAGCACGTCCGTCGGCTCGAGCGCGGCCAGCGCGGACCGGCCCAGCGCCTCGGCCCGCTGCTCCTCGTGCTGCTGCACATCGACAAACCGCATCCGCGACTGCTCGTCCCGCGTCAGCGCGGCGGGCACCTCCACCGCGTCGGCGTCCAGGTAGACGTCCGGCAGGTACGCCACATCCACTTGGTACGTGCCGGGCTTGTCCACGCGGAACGTCCAGACGCCCGCCCCCTGCCGGTCGCCCAGGTCGTAGATCACGCCCACGTCCCGGTCGGCGTCGAACTCGGCGGGGCGGTCGCCGGTCTGCCCCAGCAGACGCACCGTCACGGCTTCCTCCTCCCCGGCCCGCGTCACGGTGCACGCCATCGAGGGGCGCGTCGGCGTGGTCCAGACCTGAAGCCGGTGCGTGTCGAATCGGCGGGCGGGGGCACCGTCCGTCTCGGGCAGCGTGCCGTGGTTCTCGTAGTAGATGATGTAGTCGCCCGGCTCGGCGAGGTCGAGCACGACCCCCGCCTCCGGCGTCGGGCCGACGAAACGTGGCATGCCCTCCACCGCGCGGTGGGCGCCGGCCCGGCCGTTGACCACGACCGCCGCGAACACCCCGCCGGTCACGAGCAGGATCACCAATGCCAGGCCGTACCAGCCACGCGAAGGCCGCCGCCGCGCAGGCGTCGGCTCGTTTTCGCCTTGGGGTTCACGGTCGGGTTCGGGGGGCACGCGGGCTTCAGCTCCGGCAAGGAGGGGACGGACGACGGCTGAATCTTAGGGGTCCTGCGCCGCATCGTCCGCCGCCTGGTTCAGGGCGTCCGCCGCCTCCTGCAACGCCTCGGCCGCGGCGTCTGCATCATCGTCGGTGCCCGTCGTCTCACCGAGGATGTACTCCCGGACGACGTCGTCGTCGGTCTGCGGGATGCCGTCGGGGCCATCGGAACGCAGCTCGTACGCCCTGCCGTCGCCAGCGTAATAACGGATAACGTTTCCCCACTCGTCGCGGTACGTATCACGGATCACGTGCTCGACCTCGCCCCAGCCGGGTGACTGGTACTCATCGCGGAACACCTGCTCGATACGCGCGTGCGCTTCATCGAAGGCGGCGTCGCCCTGGAACTGCCCGAACCCGCCCCCGCCGCCCCAAGAAGCCGGCGTGCTGTACGACTGGACGATATCGTCGCCCGTGCCCGGGATCGCGTCCGCCCCGTCGGAGATGATCTCGTAGTTCTGCGCATCGATCCGGCGGTAGCGGTACGGCGAGCCCCAGCTATCGGAATGGATCCCGACCAACTGGCTGCCGGTCGCGTCGTCGGGCAGTGTGTTGTTGTCGTAGTAGTAGTTGTCGATCTCGATCTGCGCGGCGTAGATGTTGAAATTCGCCAAGGTGCTGTTCCACGCCGAGTTCATGCTCATCACGAGCAACACCCAGAGGACCGCCCAGAGGACCGTGCCGAGCACGCCGATGATGAGCCCGGCGAGGGCGAAGCCGCGGGGCTTCTTGAAGACGGCGAAAAAGCTGAGGATCGCGCCGATCGGGCAGATCGCGCCCATGCACAACACCATGCCGACGATAGAGACGATGAAGCCGGCGATGCCCAGCCCATTGCCCGAGGGCGCGGGCGGTGGGCGGAGCTGCGTTTGCGGCGCGTAGGGCGGCGGGGCCTGTGTCATGTGGGTCTCGCATCGGCCGGGCGTGGGCTACACGTCCAGGTTCTTGACTTCCAGCGCGTGGTCCTCGATGTACTTCCGCCGGGGCTCGACGTCCTCCCCCATCAGGATGGAAAACAGCTTCTCCGCCTCGCTCGCCGCGTCCCAGGAGACCCGCAGCAGCACGCGGTTCTCGGGGTTCATCGTGGTCTCCCAGAGCTGCTCGGCGTCCATCTCGCCCAGGCCCTTGAACCGCTTGATGTCCATGCCGCGCTTGCCCGCGTCGTGGATCGCGCCGACCAGGTCACGCAGGTTCACGACCGGCACCGTCCCGGACGCCTCGGCCGGTGGGGCATCGTCGTTGGCGCCGCCGGCGGGCACCGGCTGCTTGGCCGCCTGCTTCGCGTCTACGATCAGCTCGAACTTCGTCGGCTCGGGCAGGCCGGTGATCGACCGCGCCTTCTCGAGCACGTAGTCCTCGATCGCCAGCCCCATCTCGGTGAGCCGGACGACCAGCTTCTCGAGGTCGCGGACCTCGTGCAGCTCCTTGCGGATCGACGGCCGACGCCCGGCGTCTTCCTCGACCCCGTCGATCACGCCGTCCATCTCCGGGTCGGCTGCGCCGAGCTGGTGCTTGTCCTGGAACTGTTGTTCGTCGTCTTCGGACCAGAAGAAGTGGTCGCCGGCGATCGCGTTGGCCTCCGGGGTGTCGCCGTCTTCCAACTCGATCGGGGGGACGGTCACCCGGATCCGCGGCATCCGGCCCGCGCCGTTGGGGTCCTTGGCACGCAGGTCCAGCAGGTCCCGGACCGCGATGCCGCGACGCTCGGCGATCTGCACGAGGTCGGCGATCTTCTCCAGGATCGACAGGAGCTGCGCCAGCCCGTCGCCGGCGATGCGCTGCTGCTCGCTGCGGTCGGCGTTGTAGACGACCAGCGTCGTGCCGTCCACGCCGAGCCGGCCGAGCACCTCGCGCATCCGCCGCTCGTTGAGGACGTACTCGCTCTTCTTCCGGCGCGTCACCTGGTACAGCGGCGGCTGGGCGATGAAGACCCGGCCCTGCTTGATCAGCTCGGGCATCTGGCGGAAGAAGAACGTCAGCAGCAGCGTGCGGATATGGCTGCCGTCCACGTCCGCGTCGGTCATGATGATGATCTTGCCGTAGCGGAGCTTGCTGATGTCGAAGTCGTCGGCCCCGATGCCGCAGTGCAGGGCCTGGATGATCGCGCGGATCTCCTCGAAGCCGAGGATCTTGTCCAGCCGGGCCCGCTCGACGTTGAGGATCTTGCCCTTGAGCGGGAGGATGGCCTGAGTGTTGTGGTCGCGTCCGCCCTTGGCCGAGCCGCCCGCGGAGTCGCCTTCGACGAGGTAGAGCTCGGATTCCTCGACGTTCTTGGTGGTGCAGTCGTAGAGCTTGCCGGGCAGGCCGCCGGAGTCGAGCGCGCCCTTGCGTCGGGTCAGGTCGCGGGCCTTGCGAGCCGCCTCGCGGGCCTCGGCGGCCATGACCGCCTTGGCACAGACCTTCTTCGCCTCGGCCGGGTGCTCCTCGCACCAGGTCGCGAGCGCCTCGCCGACGGCCTGTGAGACCAGCCCCTCGACCTCGGGGTTGAGCAGCTTGGTCTTGTTCTGGCTCTGGAACTGGGGGTCGGGGATCTTCACACTGACCACCGCGACCAGGCCCTCGCGCCAGTCGTCGCCCGAGGGGGCCGGGCCGTTGCCCTTGAGCTGGCCGGTGGACTTGGCGTAGTTGTTGAGCGTGCGGGTCAGCGCGGTTTTGAAGCCCGAGAGGTGCGTCCCGCCGTCGGGGTTGTTGATGTTGTTGGCGAAGCTGTGGACCACCTCGTGGTAGACATCGACGTACTGCATCGCGACGTCGCAGACCAGCGCGCCGTCCTCGGACTCGCTCTTGACGGAGATGACCTCGTGGATCGGGTTGCGCCCGGCATTGAGGTCGCGGACCATCTGCGACAGCCCGTCATCGAACTTGAAAACCTCGGACTTGCCCGCGCTGGTGGGCGCGGCGTCGGGCGAGCGCTGGTCCGACAGGGTGAGCTTGATGCCGGGGTTGAGGTAGGCCCGCTCGCGGAGCCGGGTGGCGATGGTGTCGTAGGCGTGGGTCAGGTCGCCGAAGATCTGCCGGTCCGGGCGCCAGGCGATCTTCGTGCCGGTCTTCGCGCGCTCGCCGATAACGTGGAGCTCTTCGCCGACCTCGCCGCGCGCGAAGCTCATCGCGTGGAGCTTGCCGTCGCGGGCGACCTCGACCTCCATCCACTCCGACAGCGCGTTGACACACGACACCCCGACGCCGTGCAGCCCGCCGGAGACCTTGTAGGAGTTCGAATCGAACTTGCCGCCCGCGTGGAGGACGGTCATCACGATCTCAACGGTGGGCCGGCCGTTGAGCGCCGGGTTCTCGTGCTTGTACGCGCCGACGGGGATGCCCCGGCCGTTGTCCACGACGCTGATGGATTCGTCGGCGTGGATAATGACCTGGATCTCGTCGCAGTGGCCGGCAAGCGCCTCGTCGATCGAGTTGTCAACGACCTCCCAGACCAGGTGGTGCATGCCCTTGCTGTCGGTGCCGCCGACATACATCGCCGGGCGTTTGCGGACGGCGTCGAGCCCTTCGAGGACGGAGATCGAGTCCTCGGAGTACTGGCCGCCGGCAGAAACGGGCGCGTCCGACGGCTCGGGGGGGGTGGAAGAAGTCATGGGGACCGGGGCCTCGGCGTAGCGCTTGGCTGGGCCGGATACCGCCCGAAAACGGGTCGGCGACGGCCCGCAAAAGCGGGTGGATTCAGACCCCGGATTTTACCAGAATCGGGCCCGCCACACCACCCGGCGAGCGTCCGCGAGACACGCACAAAACACTGCAAAAACAGGGCTACGGCGCGGGGTCCGCCGGGTGCCCGCCCGCGCCGAACGCCGCCTCGCCGGGCACCTCCGCGACCGGCGGTTCGATGCCGTCACGGACCGCATCCACCTTCGCGGCGCAGCGATCGTTGACCGTCGCGACCTCGGGGTCGGAGGCGGCCTCCCGGTCGGTGATCTCCATGTCGCGTGCCGCCACCCACTGCCGCACCGCCGCCGCGACTTCGCCTATCCGGTACAGCGTGTCGCCGAGGTGGTCGCAGTAGATCGCACGCGATGCGCTGTCGTTTCGACCGGCCAGACGCTGCTCCTGCTGCAGCTTGATCATCGCCAGGCGGAGCATCGCCTCGGCCTCGGCGAACCGCCCCATCTTGTAGAGCACCCACCCCAGCGAGTCCAGGTACGCGGACACCTCGCCCCCCTGCTCGATCGCCCGACGGATCATAGTCTCGGCCGATAACAGCTCTCGCCCCGCCTGTGCCCAGCGGTACCCCAGCGCGTTGTTCAGCCGTGCGCTGTCCGGGAAACGGCGCAGCATCGCGAGGTAGTATGGCTCGATCTCTTCATCATCCGCGGCCGCCGAGAGCCGGAAGAGCAATTGCCCCGCGTCATCGCCGGTCATCTGTGGGCCGGGCATCACCCCTTCCGCCTCCAGGTCCAGCGCGGCGCGGGCCAGCTCGGCTGCCTTGGCCGGGTCACCGCGCAGGCTGTAGTAGCCCGCCAGCTCGATGGTTCGGCGGACACTCGGCGGGTCGGTATGGATCAGACGCAGCAGCGTTGCGTCCGCCATCGGCTGGTCGTCGATCTCCTCGTAGGCCCGCCAGAGCGTGACAAGGACCGACGGGTCGTCCGGGCCGGCTTCATCCAGCTCGGTCAGGATCGGTACGGCCAGGCCGGGCTGAAGTCGCGTATAGATCAGGTCGCGGGCCTGCTCCAGGCGCGCGGTCCGGGAGTCGGGCAGGTGGCGCTGCAGGCGCTCACGGATGCGTGGAAAAAACGCCGCGTAGATCGCGCGGTCGCGTTCGCTGCCGGTCACCAGCGTGGTGAAAGCGATCGCGGCGACGTACAGGCGCTCTTCGCGGGGGTAGCGGTCGAGTGCCGATTCGAGGGACTGCACGGCCGGCGCGGTGTTCATCGACTCCAGCCGGACACGGACATCCAGCAGCAGCAGGTCCAGGTCGCCGGAGTTGCGGGCCAGCCGTTCACGGAGGAGGCGTTGGGCGTCCCGCAACCGGTTGCTCAGCCGCAGCAGGTCGATGTGGGCGACAAAGCGGTCCCAAGGCGCGTCGGCGTCGGGCTCGCCGAGCAGCAGCGCGGCCTGCGCGAGGCGGCCGGGCTCTTGGGTGGCGAGTTGGAGCAGCACCTGTGCCAACGCGAGCGCGGCCGAGTCGTTCGCCGGTTCGATCGCGTGCGCCTGTTCCAGCGCGGTCCGCGCATCATCGGCTCGGCCGGCAGACAGGTAGCCCCGAGCCGTCAGCATCAAGAGGGCCGGGTCATCGGTGTCCGCGATCTCGGGCCGACGCAGCGCCCGCAGCAGCGCGACCGGGTCACCCACGGTGTCGAGGGTCGCGTCCGCGTAGTCGTTGGCCTGGTCGGGGTGGCGGCGCATCGCGTGGTGGGTCAGCAGCAGCGCCTGGGCGATCGCCTCCGGGTCTTCCGGCCCGTGGCCACGACGCAGCAGCCCCATCGCCCGACGGAAGGTGGCCAGCGACTCGGGCTGGGCATCGAGCCAGGCGTCGATCAGCGCGACCGTCTGCGCCTGCGGGAGCAGCACCGCGCGCGCGGCCACAATGGCAATCGAAGCCGGCTGTTCGGCGTCTTGTCGCTGCACAAGCAGCGTGTCGAGTGAATCAGCATCGACCCCCTGCTGGACAAGGTAAAGCGCGAGTGCCGCGTCGTCTTCGTCGGCTTCCGGCGAGGCCAAGAACGCCACCACCCGTTCCGCCGCCACGTCCGGCTGAGCCCCCAGGAGCAGCGCATAAGTCTGGCGGGCAGCGAGGCCCCGCGGGTCCGAGACGCGGGCCGAGTCGGCCTGTTCATAGGCCAACAGCGCAGTGCCTGGGTCGCTACAGCGCAGCGCAAGGTCGCCGAGACGCACACGCAGGTCGGCCGATCCCTGCTGGACGATGTAGAGTTCCCGGCCGGTCACGGTGGCTGCGTTGGTCTCCGGGAAGCCATTGAGCACCTCGGTGTAGAGCCGGACTGCGGCGGCCGTGTAGCCCTGCTGGTCCAGCGCGACGGCACGGACAAACCGCGCAAAGCAGACCGCCGCCGGGTCGGGGGCATCGGCCGAAGCGTTGGCCGTATCGATCGACGCGGCGAGCGACAGCGCGTCCTGCCATTCACCGCGGTCCAGCGCGAGACGGGCGAGCAGGACGCGCACGCCGGTGTCGGCCGGGTCCATCGCCGCAGCGCGTTGAAGATAGCCAAGGCCGCGGACGCTGTTACCGCTCAGCACCTGCGCCATCCCGACCGTGCGTACGACCCGTGGGTGGTCGGGCGACAACCGTTCCGCGTCGCGCAACGTGTTGAGCGCCTCGAAGTACCGCCCTTCCGCGAGCAGCTGTTGGGCCTGATCCAGAGCGCGTTCGGACTGCGGCGGGAGATCACCCCCGTCCGGCTCGTCCGCTTGGGGGAACCCGGCCGGTTCGATGCCCTGCAGGGCGTCCTCGACCGGCGCGTGCTGGCGCGTGTGCGCCTCGGTGCCCGGCTCGGGCGGCAGCAGTGTATCGGGGAGGCCCGGCGGCACTGGCACGGTGGGCCGGTCCGTTGCGGCCTGAGCCGTATCCGGTTCGGTCTGAGCCAGCACCGCATCCACCGACATGGATGCGAACGATGCCATGAAGACGCAGCACAGCACCGCGGCCGGCAGGCGGAGGCATCGGTCTGGTTCGCGTCGCATGCGCTCACCCCGTGGTGGATCAGGGGATGACTTTCCCCAGTGGGTAGCTGACGATCCCGGTCGCACCCGCACGCTTCAGGTCCGGGATCAGGTCGCGCTCGACCAGCTCGTCGGCGATCACCTCGATCGCCACCCAGCCCGCGTCCGCCAGGTCGTTGACGGTCGGGGACTGCTCGGCGGGCAGTAGCGCGATCACCTCGGCGAGCCTGTCGCGCGGCACGTTCATCTTAAGCCCGACCTTGGACCGTGCACGGATCGCGCCCTGCAGCAGCATCGCGAGGTCCTCGATCTTCCGCCGCTTGGCCGGGTCGTTCCAGGCGTCCTTGTTTGCGATCAACCGGGTCGTCGAGGTCAGCAGCGTCGCGATGACTCGAAGGTTGTTGGCCCGCAGGGACGAGCCGGTCTCGGTCACATCCACGATCGCGTCGACCAGGCGGGCCTTGACCTCCGTCGCACCCCAGGAGAACTCGACCTTGCGGACGTTGACGCCCTGGTCCTGGAAGAAACGCTGGGTCGTGTTGATCAGCTCGGTCGCGATGATCTTGCCCTCGAGGTCGGCCGGCGTACGCAGCGGCCCCTCCTCGGGCACGGCGAGGACCCACTTGACCGGCCGACCCGTCGCGCGGGAGTAGGCGAGTTCGCAGACCTCGTGCACATCACTGCCGTTCTCCACTACCCAGTCGTGGCCGGTGATGCCGATGTCGACGACCGCGTCCTCGACGTAGCGGGACATCTCCTGGGCCCGGAACATGACGCAGGCGAGCTGGGGGTCGTTGATGTCGGGGATGAGTGACCGGCTGCGGACCGAGATGTTGTAGCCGGCCCGGTCGAACAGGTCGATGGTCGGCGTCTCGAGCGACCCCTTGGGGATGCCGATACGCAGCAGGGGTTGTCCGTCTGAGTCAGTCGTCATGGGATCGCCGGGGAAATCAAGCGGTGTGATACGGGTCGGCAGGCGGGCCGCGGTTCGGCCGGCCGGCTACTTCTTCTTGGCCACGCGGCTGCGGGTGGCCTTCTTCTTTGTGGTCTTCTTGACCGCGGTTTTCTTGGCCGGCTTCTTGCGGGTCGTCGGCTTGCGGGCGGGGGCCTTCTTGGCGGTGGTCTTCTTGCGGGGCGTTTTCGCGGAAGGCATCTTCTTGCCGTCGGCCCAGTGCTGCAGGGCGAGGTGGGCCTCCAGCGCGTCGCCCGCCTTGATCTGCCGCAGGAGCCAGCTCTCCAGATCGGCTGGCGGCGTGTCGGGCTCGGCGACCCCTTCCTGGATCAGCAGGGCCGTGAGCTTGTCGTCGACCGGCAGCGCGTGCGCCCCGAAGCACAGCAACGCGACCTGCGCCGCGACATAGGGGGGGATGCCCGGCAGCGTGTCGAGGTACTCCCGCTGCTCGCGCTTGCCCTTGGACTTGACCGAGTTCATCCGCCAGTCGTGCTCCCGGGCGAAGACCTCGAACATGGCCTCGCGCATTCGGATGACCCGCTCTTCCGCCATCGGGTACCGCACGCCGATCATCTCGACGATCTCGTGGTGCAGCGAGACGCGCATCTCGTTGAGGTCCACGACGTGGGACATGATCTTCTCGAGCGCGCCCTCCGCCTGCTTGACGGTGCTGTTCCAGGTGAGGAAGCCGAGCACGAGCTGGGTCGTGGGTTCGAGCGGCGCGGGTTCTTCGCCCTTCCAGGCGGAGCGGGCCTTCTTGAGCAGCGCGTTGAGCGCCTTGACCTGCTTGGAGTCGGATTTGGCCAAGGGTGGGGTCCTGTTGCTAGGGGCGGGGTTCGGGGTCCCCGGCCGGCGCGGGACCGGCGGGGTCATCGGTGGGCTGCGGGTCGGTGCCCGCGGGGTCGGAGGCGGCTGTGCGAGAGAGCCCCTGCTCGATCGCGTCCATGATGTCGGAGGCCTTCTTCAGCGAGCTGTCGAGCTGGAAGTCCAGGTGCGGCACGATCCGGAACGCGACCAGCTTCTTGAGCTCGCTGTGGATGTGCCGGTTGCCGGCCCTCAGGCCCGCGAGTGTGCGCTTGGCGTACTGGTCGGGCAGCACGGACACAAACACCTTCGCGGTCTTCATGTCCGGGCTTACGTCGATGTGGGTGATCGACACCATCCCGCGGATGCGCGGGTCGGAGATCTTGCGCTGCAGCACCTGGGCCAGGGCCTTGCGCATCGTCGAGGCGACTTGTTCGATACGGTGGGTCATTCAGCAGCCCGCGCGAGGCACCCGCCATCACCCGGTGGCCGTCTTCGGCCGCGGGGTGAGGTTGCGCCGCTGTCGCTTAGTCCAGTTTCCGTTTGACTTCGGTGACCTTGTAGCAGATCAGCTCGTCGTCGGTCTTCAGGTCCTCGTAGCCGGCGATCCGGATGCCACACTCGGTGCCGGCCCGGACCTCCTTGGCCTCGTCCTTGACGCGTCGGAGCGTCTCCAACTCGCGGCCCTCGGTGACAACGACGCCATCGCGGACGACGCGCATCTTGTGCCCCTTGGTGATCGAGCCGTCCGTGACCAGGCAGCCGGCGATATTGCCGACCTTGCCGATCTTGAAGACCTGCTTGACCGTCGCCCGGCCGATCTCGTCCTCCTGGGTCTCGGGGGCGAGCATCCCTTCGAGCGACAGCTTGACCTCATCCACCAGGTCGTAGATCACGCGGTAGCTGCGGAAGTCGACATGCCGCTGCTCGGCGATGTCACGGACCGCGGGTGTGATGCTGACGTGGAACGCAAGGATAACCGCGTCCGACGCGTCGGCGAGGAGCACGTCATTTTCGGTCACCCCGCCGACCGCGGCGTGGATCACACGGACCGCGACCTCGTCGTTACCCAGCTCGCCCAGCGATTTCTGCAGCGTCTCGACCGAGCCCTGCACGTCGGCCTTGACGACGACATTGAGGTTCTGGACCTTGCCGGCCTGGATCGTCGCGGCGAAGTTGTCCAGCGTGACCTTGGTCCGGCTGGCGAGGGCCTGCTGACGCTCGTCGTCGCGGAAGTGCTTGGCGACGTCCTCGGCCTTCTTAAGCGTCTGGGTGATGTAGAACTTGTCGCCGGCGTCGGGCATCTCATCGATCCCCGACAGCTCGACGGGCGTCGCGGGTCCGGCCTCGTTGATGGCCTTGCCGCGGTCGTTGGTCATGTCGCGCACCCGGCCGAAGGCCCGGCCGATGGAGATGAAGTCACCGACCTTCAGGAGGCCGTCCTGCACCAGTGCCCGGGCGACCGAGCCGCGGCCGGTCTGCATCTCGGCTTCGATCACGATACCGCGTGCCGGGCCGCCGTAGTCAGCGGTCAGCTCGAGCACCTCGGCCTGAAGGTCCAGGGTTTCGAGCAGGTCGGTGATGCCCTCGCCGGTCTCGGCCGAGGTCTTGATGACTTCCGTCTCGCCGCCCCACGCCGTGGGGTTGAGCCCGTGCTCGGCGAGTTGGCCGTAAATCTCCTGCAGCTTGGCATCGTTGAAGCCGGGCAGGTCGCACTTGTTCACCGCGACGACGACGGGCACGCCCGCGGCTTTCGCGTGGTTGATCGACTCGATGGTCTGGGGCATGACGCCGTCGTCCGCCGCGACGATGAGCACGACGATGTCGGTGGCCTGCGCGCCGCGGGCGCGCATCGCGGTAAAGGCCGCGTGGCCCGGCGTGTCGAGGAAGACTACGCTCTTCTGCTGCTTGTCCGAGCCGTCGATGACGACCCGATAGGCACCGACGTGCTGGGTGATGCCGCCGTCCTCGTGGTGGGCGACGTCCGCCTTGCGGATGCGGTCTAGCAGCGAAGTCTTGCCGTGGTCGACGTGGCCCAGGATCGTCACGATCGGCGGGCGCGGGCGGACATCCACGGCGACGCGGTCCTTGAACTCCTGCTCGACCTTCTGCGCCGCGGTCTCGTGCTCTTTGACTTCCAGCTCGATGTCGTACTCGAGACAGACCTCCATCGCCAGCTCGGTCTCGATGGCTGAGTTCACGTTGGCCATGATCCCCTTCTTGAAGAGGAACTTGACAACATCCGCGGCCTTGAGCCCGGTCGCGGAGGACAGGGTCTTGATCGTGATGGGCTCTTCGACCTCGACCTTCCCACCGGTGACGAGCGCGGACTGCGCGGACGTGCCGACGTGGCCCGAGCGGTTGAAGTTCTGCCGGCGTTTCTTGACGAAGCCCGACGCGCCGCGGAGGCGTGCGTCCATCTCGTCGATGTCCGCCTGCGACATCTTCTGCGGGCCGGTGAGGAGTTGGTCGTTGCCGCGCGACCGGCGGTTGGACAGGGAGCGACGGCTGCCCTTGCCGGCGGCCTTGCCCGAGTCGTCGCCGCGCTTGACCCCGCCCCCCCGGGCCGGGCCGCGCGAGCGTGTGACGCCGTCGATCTCACCCGAGGGCAGGCCCCCGCCGCCACGGTCTTCGCCGCCCCGGGGCGGACGCGGCCCGCGCGGGCGCGGTGGCGCCACAGGGTCGGCTTTTTCGATGCGGATCACCTTCGGGCCGCGCAACGCCGCCTTCTTCGGCGTTTCGAGCTGCTCGCCCGCCGGCTTCACGATATCCGGGCGGTCGGGCACGTTGACCACGCCCAGCGGCTTGACCGGTTCCTCGACCTTCGGGGTGTCCGGCTGCTCGGCCTCGGCAGCCGGTGTCGCCGGCGCGGCCTCCGCGGCAGGCGCTTCAGCAACCACCTCGGCCGGCTGGGTGGCCGTATCGACATCGGACGCTTCGTCCTCGGTCTTCTTGCGTGCGGCGGCCTTCTTCTTGGTCGTCTTCTTCTTTGTCGCGGGGGCTTCTTCGACCGCGACACCGGTCGACCCGTCGGCCTCGCTGTCGGTCGTCTTCTTTGCGGCCTTCTTCTTCGCCGCCTTCTTGCGGACCTTCTTGACGTCGACCTTCTCGGCCGTCTCCACCGCGGTATCGTGCGAGTGGTCCTCTTCCTCCGTGGCAAACCACTGGCGGATCGTCGCGGCCAGGCCGAGCTTCACCACCGACATGTGGTTGGTGATATCGGGCACGCCCTCCGCGTCGCACTTCTCGACGATCACCTTGCTCTTGACGCCCAGCTCTTTCGCCAGGTTATGGATGCGTAGCGTCTTGGCCAAAACCGACTCCTTGGGGCGTACCGCCCGCTGACTGCGGGCCCGGGCACGTGCCGGGCCTCATCCTTCCTTCGCCCCGCACATATCAGGCGCGGGTCTCTTCCCCCGACTCACCAACCACCCCCGCGTCCGACTCGGTGTGCTCGGCAACAAACTCGCTGCCGTCCTCGTCGTCCGACTCCTCGGCCTGCAGGCCCGGGTCCACCGGCTCGCCGTCCCCGTTCTCCGCCGCAGCGACCTCCGCCTCGGGGACCAGGTCCTCGCCCGGCTCGCCGTATTCGCGGTGCTCGGCGTCATCCGACCCCTCGCCGTCCGATGCCTCGGCATCCTGCTCGGTCGGCGACACCGCGCCGCCGCCCAAGAGGTCGTCCAGGCCCGTCGGCTGGTCCGCCGCACCGCCGCCCAGCAGGTCGTCGATCCCGCGGGCCGCGAGTTCCTGCTGCTCTTTCTTGAGCCGTTCCTGCTCGGCCTTCTCCTTGGCCTGCTGCTCGGCGACGACCTTCGCCTGCGCCGAGACGACCTCGAGCATCTGCGTGAGCTGCTCGTCTTCCAGCCCCATGACCTCCTTGAGGAACTCGGGGCCGACCTCCTCGACATCGAACACGCTGATGACGCCCAGCGCCGCCAGCTTGTCGGTCATCTCTTCGCCGATGAAGTCCAGGGTCTGCAGCGTCTGGACCATCGTGTCCATCGACTTGGTGAACTCCTGCGGCGTAAGGATGTCCACGTCCCACATCGTCAGGCGGGCGGCGAGGCGGACGTTCTGCCCCCGCTTGCCGATCGCCAGCGAGAGCTGGTCTTCATTAACAATGACCGTGGCCCGGCCGAGCTCAAAGCAAAGCGAGATCTCGACGACCTCGGCCGGCTTCAGCGCGTTCTGGATCAGGATCTGGCTCGACTCGTTCCAACGCACGATGTCGATCTTCTCGCCGCCCAGCTCGTCCACGATGTTCTTGATGCGCGAGCCACGCACGCCGACGCAGGCCCCCACCGCGTCGACCTTCGAGTCGATCGACTGCACGGCGATCTTCGTGCGGTGGCCGGCCTCGCGGGCCATGGCCTTGACCTCGATGATGCGTTCGGCGACCTCGGGCACCTCGACCTCGAACAGCCGGCGGATAAAGTCCGGCGCGGCACGGCTGAGCACGATCTTGACCTGGTTGCCCGCGTCGCGGACGTCGAGGATCAGGCACCGCACCCGCTCACCGGGCTGGTGCTGCTCGCCGGGGATCTGCTCGCTGCGGGGCATGAAGCCCTCGGCCCGGCCGATCTGCACGACTAGCGAGCCGCCCTCGTACCGTTGGGCGACGCCGGTGGTCAGCTCGCCGACACGGTCGATGAACTCGTCGTAGATCGCGTTGCGTTCATCTTCACGGAACCGCTGGATCATGACCTGCTTGGCGGTCTGCGCGGGGATCCGACCGAGGTCGGCGAGGTCGATCTCCTCGTCTTCACGCCACAGCACGATCTTGCCGGTGAACCGGTCGATCTCGCAGGTGAACTCCTCGGTGTCGATCGCGTTGTAGTGCTTGCGTGCGGCCGAGACCATCGCCTGTTCGAGGTCCTCGATGAGGACTTCCTTGGCGACGTTGCGGTCACGGGAGATCGCGTCGATGAGGCGGAGCATTTCGGTGCCATTCATGTGGATTCCTGGGTTGTGGGGGCCGGGTGTCGGCCTATTCAGTTACCGGGTTGTCGGGCGGTAGGCATGACGGCCGACCGCGTGTGTCGCCAGGGGCGGAAACAAAAAACCACGAGCGGGGCTCGTGGCTTGAGGCGGGCGTCCGGGTAGACCGGTCGCGGATGACGGGATGCACGGTCCAGTCAGACCACGCGCGGCACCTCCGGGTGGGCGGTGACGCGGCCGGCCGACCGATCGGCCTGCCGGGACGGCGTGAGCGCTTGCGCACGGGGATGGTGGGTGACCACCATCACAGCTCGCGGGCCTGCCGGTCTGGGGTGTGCTGGGTACGCATACCGTCTGCCTCAAGCAGTTCCACCGCGCCCAATGCGCGGCGGAGAACCCACTACTGTACGGCCGTCCGGGCCGATGTCAACCGATCCCCAGGCGGAATCAGCCGGCCGTTGAGCCCCCACGGCTTCTCCCGGCGGGCAACAGAGCGTGCCGAGCCGGGTCGGCACGGAGCCCGGCTTGATCTCGGCCACAGGATCGCGCATAATACGCGGCTCGCCGTCGGACTGGTACCCTGCCCGTCGGCCGACCGAACCCCGAAAACCGTCCCCCAGAACCAGCCCCCCGGAATCCAGCCCCATGGCCCATTCCCTGAGCGCCAAGAAACGTGTCCGCCAGAACGTCAAGGCCCGAGCCCGCAACCGCTGGCGCAAGTCCGCGTACCGTGACGAGATCAAGGACTTCCGCGAGCTGATCCTCCACGGCAGCGTCGCAGACGCCGAGAAGAAGCTCCAGGCCATCTACAAGACCCTGGACCAGACGGCCAGCACCCCGGCGATGCATAAGAACACCGCATCGCGCTATAAGAGCCGGCTCACCGCCCAGCTCAACGCCAAGAAGCAGGCCGGCTAAGCTGCCCTCTACCATCAGAACCCTTGCAACCCCGCCCCACTGGCGGGGTTGTTTCTATTTGGTTTGCATCCCATCGCTGAGCCCGGAGCGTGTAAAAGCCCTGTTCGCAAGGCGTCTTTCACCGTATGCTGGTAGAGATCGATCACCGTGGGGGGCTCCGGCCGAGTTCAGCTCCCTGGTCCAGTCCGCATCCGCCTTTCTTCAGGGACCCGACATGAAAACCCGCCTGCTCACCCGATTGCTGTCCCCGACAGTTGCTGCTCTGGCGCTGTGCCTCGCGCCGCCCGCTCTGGCCCAGCCCGATGTCGCGATCGAAGACGACTACGAAGGCCCGGTCCTGATGGAGATGAACGCGGGCCAGACGGTCAACGGCGAGATCAGTGCCGACGACTACGCGCCCGGCCCGGACTACCACTGCGATATCTACCTGATCGAACTCGAAGCGGGGGTCAACTACCGTTTCCGCGTCACGGGGCAGGGGTTCAGCCCGGACTACGTGCTGGACCTCGGGGTCTACACCGGCGACGGCAACCCGGTCGAGGACTGCCTCTACGACGTCGGCGATGGGCTGTTTGTCATCCAGGTGCCCCAGGCCGGGACCTACAGCGTCGTCGTCGGCGCACTGATGAAAGAAGTCGGGAGCTATGTGCTCGTCTCCGACACCGTCGATGAGGCTCCGACCCAGCGCCCCGAGCCGATGGACGACGGCCCGGCCCAGGTGACGCCCGTCGTCCCCGAAGACGCCCAGGAATTCAGCGGTGCGATCGACAACGAGAACCTCAAGAACGAGCGCGGCGTCCACTTCAGCTTCCTCACCATGGAGCTCAACCAGGGCGAGACCTACCACTTCATGGCTGAGTCCGCCGAGCTCGAGCTGATGCTCAACATGCAGGACAACGACGGCAACGTCGTCACGATCAGTGGGTTCGGGCTCGACGGGCGGTACATCTTTATGACCCCGCCGGCCAGCGGTAACTACACGCTGCTGATCATTGCCCGCGAGCCCAACCAGATGGGGTCCTACACCGTCACTTATTGGCAAGGCGACGCGCCCGGCCCCGGGCCGCAGCCCGAGCCGCGTCGAAACCAGCCCATCGCCGCGCACAACGAGACGCTCGACCGGAACGACATCGCCCTGGATGACGGCCGGTTCTTCGCGTTCCACACCGTCGAGCTCGAGGCGGGCGTGACCTACCAGATCGATCTCGCCTCGGACGGCTTCGACACGGTGGCCTACCTCTTCGACGCGGACAACAACCAGCTAGATACCACCGACGACGGCCCGAACATGGGCACCCACTCGCGCATCGTCTTCACCCCGCCGACGGCCGGCAGCTACTCGGTCGGCGTCAGCTCGGCGGCGGCGGGCCAGTCCGGCAACTACCTCCTACTGGTCACGCCCCAGGGCGCCGCACCCGGCCCGGGGCCAGGACCCGGCCCAAACCCCGAGCCCGCCGGGCAGCCGACCGTCCACCTCGAGACCGAGGCCAGCGCCGACAACGACACCAGCTACGTCTCCGTGGACATGAACTTCCAGGCCGGCCAACGCGTGGTCATCGAGACGTACGGCCTCTCCGAGAACTGTGACACCGTCGTCCAGCTCTTCGGCTCGACGGACCCCGAGCGCGCGAGCCCGGACGACCCTCTGATCGCCGAGAACGATGACGACGAAGGCCTGCTGAGTTCCCGCGTCGTCTGCGAGATCCCCGAAACCGGCGCGTACTACGTCGTCGCCAGCACCTATCAGGATAGCGGCGGCACATTTACCCTGGTGGTCCGCGACGCCTGGCCCGCGCAGCCGCCGCTGACCGCCGAGATCGAGCTCGAGGCGGAAGGGTCGACGCTGCTGGGCGACTTCCAGTTCGGGACCCAGCAGAACTACATCGTCGTCGAGACGCTCGGGCTGAGCGATGGCTTCGACACCGTGCTCGAGCTCCGCAAGACCGTCGACCCCGAACGGGCCTCGGACGACGACCCCATCATCGCGACCAGCGACGACTTCTTCAGCAGCGAGCTGTTCTCGCGGATCTACTTCAAGCCCGAGGAGCCGGGGCTCTACTACGTCCGCCTGATCAACATCGGCAAGCGTGCGGGGTCGTGCACCTTCCGCGTCCGCTTCGAGGAGTAGCCCGCCGACCGATGGCAGGCACGCCCAGGTATCCCGACAGACCCGCCCGCCGGCCGCTGCGACTGCTCGCGGCGGCCGGCGTTCTTGTTGCGTCCTGGTACGCGATGCAAGCGGTCCACGAACTGGGGCACGTCATCGCGGCGCTTGCGACCGGGGGATCGGTTCGGCACGTCGCCCTCCCCCTGATCGGGTTCTCGCGCACCGATGTTGCCCCGAACCCTCGGCCGTTGTGGGTCGCCTGGGCGGGGCCCATGACCGGTGTGCTGCTGCCGTTAGTCGTGTGGTATGCACTGCGCCTGGTGCGGTCGCGCGACTTCAAGCCGGCGCGGTTCTTCGTCGGCTGGTGCCTGGTGTGCAACGGTGCCTACCTCGGGCTGGGCTGGATCGACCGCATCGGCGACACGGGCGACCTACTCCGGCACGGCGCGGTCGTCTGGCAACTCATCGCCTTCGGCACGCTCTGCACCGCCGTCGGCCTGTGGTGCTGGCACGGGCTGGGTCCATGGATGGGGCTGGCACAACCACCTGACAAGGCGTATTAGCCAACCGCACGCTACTGATCTCCCCCACCGGGGGGTGGCCCGACGCGGATCGTGATATCGCCCTCGCGGTAGTCGTCCACACCGCCGTCGTCCTGCCCGTTTTCGCCGACGCTGTAGACCAGCGCCGAGCCATCGTCGTTGACGCGGTAGACCAGTTCCCGGTCGGTGTAAGGGTCCATCGGCACCGCGTCGAGGTACGTAGGAACCAGGGTATCGATCGATCCGGGTAACTCGCCGTGCTGGTCGCGGTATCCGAGCAGGGCGAGACCTGTCGCATCGACAACGCGCCGAGTGTCGTTGCGTGCCACAGTCCGCTCCGCAGCGCCAGCTGTAGGCAGTAGTGTTTGCGCAAGCTTGAGCGTCAGCTTCTCGGTTAGCAGCCGCGTCGGGATGCCCTGCCCGGTCGCCAACTGAAAAAGCCCAACGATGATTGCCCGGGCGAGATAGGGCTCGCCATAAGATGCATAAACCTCCTGCTCGAACCGATCCCACGCCTGCCGCTGCTCAGCGGCTTCCGGCTCGCGCATAATGGAAAGAAGCTGATCGTAGTAGCCATTCAACTGACGCAGCGACTGATTGACATCGAACATCGGCTCCACCTCAAAGTCCTCGTCGCCATGCTCAAGCACAAACTCATGTCGCTGTTTTTCCAGCTTGAGGTACAAGAGCTGCGATTGTTCCAGAGCCATGCAGCGATCCGAGTGGTTGATAACATCCTGGATCGATTGCAATTCGTGGGTCTGAGCACGGCCCTGAATCAGCCGCAGCGCGTGCTCATGGCGCAGCGCCCCCTGCTCGCACAGGTAGTGGATGCATCCGAGGCCAATGTCCGACACGAGAGCCCGACTAGCTTTCCGATGATGGTCGGCTCGGCGGTAGCGTGATACCCCAGCCGATCGATCGACCAAGCTAACTCGACCGCCAACCCTACGTCATCCTGTGCAACCGCTCTGTAGAAACGGATCTGCAGGAGCCGGGCGATACGGCGGTAGTGCCCGAGTTGGGGATTCACAGCGCCCAATACGGATCGGTCGTCATCGGCGGATACCACCGGGGAGAAAAAACTCTCCCGCTCCAAGCCCTCCCGCAACAACGCCACCGCGGCGTCGTTCGCATCGAGCCAAGCCGTGATCTCGGGGTGGTCCGCCTCGATCCACGGTCCATCCAGCACCGCGTTGTACCGGCCAAGCCCCTCGCGTTCATCCAGCCCAAGTTCCGCGGCAAAGCAAGTCCAATCGATGAATCGCACCCGATCCGCGGGCGGATCGATCCCGAGGACTCCGAACGCTTGTTGCCAGTGTGATTCTTCGTCGAGCCATCGGTCCGGCTCGGGCTCGGCAAAGAGTTGCACCAGCACCGCAAACGCGTTGTCCTCGTTCGCGATCCCCTCGCCGTAGTGCGCGTTGAGCGCGGCGATGTAGTCGATCGTGCCGTTGTCCCGAATCGGGCCGGTGAAGAAGGTGGTGTCCTCGCCGATCTCCAGTTCGAACCGATCGTTGCCTTGGCCGGCGGCAGGCCAAGCTGTCACGGCAACGGCTAGGGCGATCAGGGCGGTCCAGCGCATCGGTCACTCCCGGGGTGGTCCCACGAGTCTACCATGCCTGCCAACCGCTCAATACGCTTTCGCCCACACGACACGGCCCTTGCTCGGTTCACCGGTGAAGATACACCTGCCCTCGCCCGCGGCGTCGCCGAACCCGCACCTCTCCAACTCGCCCTCGAGCGGGATGCAGCGGATCGTGACGCTCAGGTCTTTCTGGACCTGCTCGGCGATCTGTTCGTCGCCGTTCCAGTGCGCGAGCGCGAACCCGCCGTGGATCTCCGGCTGGTCGGCGTTCTTCGCGGTGAAGAACTTGTAGAACTTGTCCTTCGCGTTGATCACCCGGGTGTGCTCGGCCCGGTGCGCGGCCGCCTTCGCCAGCAGGTTGTCCTGGATCGACTGCAAGGTGTCGCGGATGTCGGCGACAAACCGGTCGCGCGGCACGGACTGCTTGTCCTTCGCGTCCTGGTCGCGGCGGGCGACAAAGACGCTGTTGTCCGCCATGTCGCGCTGGCCGACCTCGACGCGGAGCGGCGCACCCTTCTTCACCCAGCCCCAGGTCTTCTCGCCGCCGCGGATATCACGGGTATCGATCTCGACCTCGATCGCCCGGCCGGCGAATGCCTGGCTGCGCAGCTCGTCACGCAACGCCTCGCAGTACGCCAGCACCGCGTCGGGGTCGTCGGCCTTGAAGGTGATCGGCAGGATGACGACGTGCGCGGGCGCGAGCTTCGGCGGGAGGACCAGCCCGTCGTCATCCGCGTGCGTCATGATGAGCCCGCCGATCAAACGCGTCGACACGCCCCAGCTCGTGGTCCAGCAGTGCTCCCGCTGGCCGGCGTCCGACAGGTACATGATGTCCTGGGCCTTGGCGAAGTTCTGGCCGAGGAAGTGGGAGGTCCCCGACTGCAGCGCCTTGCGGTCCTGCATCATCGCCTCGATCGTGTACGTCGAGACCGCGCCGGGGAACCGTTCGCCCGCAGTCTTCTCGCCCTTGATGACGGGCATGGCCATCCAGTTCTCGGCGAAGTCGGCGTAGACATCGTGCATCTGACGGGTCTCGGCGACGGCCTCCTCGCGCGTCGCGTGGGCGGTGTGGCCCTCCTGCCAGAGGAACTCGGCGGTGCGCAGGAACAGCCGGGTCCGCAGCTCCCAGCGGACGACGTTGCACCACTGGTTGATCAGGAGCGGCAGGTCGCGGTAGCTCTCCACCCAGCGAGCGAACGCCGCGCCGATGATCGTCTCGCTGGTCGGGCGCACGATCAGCGGCTCGTCGAGCTCGCCGGCCGGCTTCAGGCCGCCCTGCCCGTCGTCTTCCAGGCGGTGATGCGTGACGACCGCGCATTCCTTGGCGAAGCCCTCGACGTGGGCCGCCTCTTTTTCGAGGAAGCTCTTGGGGATGAACAGCGGGAAATAGGCGTTCTTGTGGCCGGTGTCCTTGAACATCCGGTCGAGCGCATGCTGCATGTTTTCCCAGAGCGCATAGCCCCAGGGCTTGATGACCATACAGCCGCGCACGTCCGAGTTCTCGGCGAGGTCGGCGGCGCGGACCACCTGCTGGTACCACTCGGGGTAGTTGTCTTCACGGGTCGGGACGATCGCGGTTTTCTGTTTCGCCATAAGCACGGGATTATGGCAGAAAGCCGCCCCTAGCGCACCTCCAGAAGCTGTGTCACGCGGGACCACCGCGCCTATGATCCGGGCATGACTATTCAGGACACCCCCACGCTTGGATTCGCGGTGATCTACCGCTGGCGACTGCACCCGGGGCAGGAAGCGGCCTTCACCGAGGCCTGGGGCGTGATCACGCACGCGATCCGCGACCAGTGCGGCGGGCTGGGCTCGCGCCTGCACGAGACCGACGATGGCGTGTGGCTGGCCTACGCGCAGTGGCCCAGCCGGGCGATGTGGGGCCAGGCATCCCTGAACGACCCGGCGTTGCAGGACGCACGCCGGCAGATGCGCAGCGCGATCGCCGAGTCGCTGCCCGACATCCCCCTGAAGCCGGTCGCGGACCTGCTGGTCCCTGCGACGATGCCAGCCGGACGCTAGTACTCACTCACCGGCAGTTCGGTGACCGGCTGCGGGGCGTCGCCCGGCTCGAGCGTCGCGGCCGACCCCGCGCCGCCGGTGATCGCCGCGATGATCGCCTCGATGTCGTCGGGTACGGGGATCGGACGGTTGGCGAGCATGCCTATCGGGTCGCCTTGCGGCGCGGTGTCCTGCGCCGCTTTCATGTCGATCCCGGTGTGGTACTTCACGGTCGCGTCGGGGTCCTTCAACTGGTGCCCGGTGAGGATGCAGACCACGCGCTCGCCCTTGTCGATCACGCCCTCCTCGATGAGCAGCCGTGCCCCAGCGACGGACGCGGCGCTGGCGGGCTCGCAGCCGAAGCCCAGCCGGCCGACCATCGCCTTGTGCTCAAGGATCGTCGCGTCGTCGACCTGGCGGACCACGCCGTCCATCACGTCCAGGGCACGCAGCGCCTTGGGCAGGTTGACCGGCCGACCGATCTCGATCGCGCTGGCGACCGTGTGGGCGTGTTGGTCCTCCGCGTCGAGCTTGGCGAAGTAGGCATCGACCTTGGCGCGGTCGTAACGCCCGCCGTTCCAGGTGACGCCGTGCTCATTAACCAGCTCGTGCAGCGGGTTGGCCCCCTGGGCCTGGATGATCGCGAGGCGGGGGATCTTTTTGATGAGCCCGAGGTAGTGCAGCTCCGCGAAGGCCTTGCCGAAGGCCGAGCAGTTGCCCAGGTTCCCGCCGGGCACCACGATCCAGTCCGGCACCTCCCACTCGAGCGCCTCGAGCACGCGGTACATGATCGTCTTCTGCCCCTCGAGGCGGAAGGGGTTGAACGAGTTCATCAGGTAGATGCCTAGCTCGCGGCGCTGGGTAACGATGGTGCGGAGGTTGCGTAGGCAGGTGTCGAAGTCGCCCCGGATCTGCAGCGTTTTCGCGCCGTAGTCCAGGGCCTGTGACAGCTTGCCATAGGCGATCTTGCCGCTGCCGATGAAGACGATCCCGGTGCGCTCCGACTGCGCGGCGAAGAGCGCGAGCGAGGCGGACGTGTTGCCCGTCGAGGCGCAGGCGACGCGCTGGGCCCCCACCATATTCGCGTGGGTGAACGCCGCGGTCATGCCGTTGTCTTTAAACGAACCCGACGGGTTGAGCCCTTCGTACTGCAGCAGCAGGTTGCCCGGCTTAAGCCCGACTTCTTGCGCAAGCAGGCGGGCGTCCTGCAGGTTCGTTCGGCCCTCGCCGACCGTGACGATGTTCGCCTCGTCGCGGAAGAACGGCAGCAACTCGCGGAATCGCCAGACGCCGGAGAAGTCCAGCGCGCCGGTGCCGTGCTCGCCCTTGGTCATCCAGCGGTGCTCGAAAAACCCCAGCGACTTGGGGACGGGCACGCGGTCCCAGTCGTAGCAGACGTCGAGCAGCGTCGCGCGGCCGGCCTCGGCGGCTTTGGGGCAGGTGACATGGACCTCGTCTATCTGATAGCGGTGCGGGGCGTCGGGGTCGATGGCTTGTTGGTAGGCGGACATGGGATGAATGATTTCGGATGGGGAAATTGACAGGTCTATCACGATTCTACGTTCAGGAGGCGATCCGGTCGTAGGCCCGCAGCGTGAGGAGCGTCTGCAGGGTCAGGACCCCCTGCCAGTCGGCCTTGGCGAGTTCCCAGCCCGCCCGTTGGTCCGGCCCCCAGTCCCAGAACGGGTCCCACTGGCCGTGGTCGTGCTGCTGGTCGATGGCGTAGTCGAGGTTGGCGTTGAGCAGGTCGTCGCCGAGTGGCTCGGCCGCGTGGTGGGCCGGGGTCGGCGCGAGCCAGAGCGGCATCAGCGCATAGCCGCCCCACTGCTCAGGGTCGGTCGCGGCGACGAGCGGCGCATCGCGCAGCAGCCGCGGGACCACGATAGACGCGAGATCGCCCGGCAGTTTCGGGGTCTGTGCCAGCCGCATCAGGCAGAGCAGTTCATGCGACTCGAGCGGGTCGGAGTGTTGGTTCAGGTGATCGAGAACGAACGCTTCGACGGCGCTTGTTACTTCTGACGGCCTGGTGCCCCACTGGATCAGGTACCCCAGCAGTTCGGCCGTGGGGTTGAACATCGCCGCCGTGTTTGTCTTGTCCGGCGGGGCCGACCACCACGGGGCCTTGTCGTCGTCGCCGGTGCGGGCGCTGTCGGGGATAACCCGCCAGCCCCTCCCGTCATCCTCCAACGCTTCGAGCAGGTAGCGCAGCGCGTGCTGGACCAGTTCGTGGCCGGCGTCGAGCTTGCACAGCCGCATCCACTGCAACGCCACCGATGTCGCGAGCGTCGAAGACTCGGCGCAGCGCAGGTCAGGCTCGAGCCCGTGGCCGAACCCGCCGTCCGGGTTCGCGAACCGGGCCAGCTCGACCACCGCCTGGTCGGCGGGGAGCCCGGCAAACAGGTGCAGGAACAGGTGTTTCTCCAGCGGCCGGGCCGTCTCAAACAGAAACAGCTTCGCCCGCTCGAACTGCTCACGACTCAGCAGCTTCACCGTCATCGCCCCGCCGCCTCCAGCAGGTTCGAGATGTCCACCGTCTCGCCGGTCGCCTTATCGATCGGTAGCGCGGCGTCGGTGTGCTCGAGCCAATTGAGCAAGTGGGATGCCGCGAGTCGAAACCAGATGTCGTCTTTTTCTGCTTCCGCTAAGTTCTCACGTTCACCAAGATCATAGTAATACTCCAACTCCCCACCTTCGGGTGAATAAAAATAGATGAGCTTGCAACCCATACAACTAACCGCGCTAAAAGGGCGGATCCCCGCTTCTCGGGTTGCTTGTGGCTGGTTGTACCACTGATGCGGATAGTGCCAAAACCGGTCGGTTCGTACCATCAGTTGCGTGCCCTGATAAAGCACTTCTGGGACATCGATGATGTTCATTCCATCCCGTACTGCGCCGTCCAACGGATTTTCGACACTTGCAAAACCCAGCACCGTCGGGAATATGTCTTCTGCCGATACCCACATCGATTCATGACTGCCCGGCTCAATCTGCATCTCTGTCGATAGATTTGCATCATCTGCCCAAGCCACGATCATTGGCACGCGCACTCCCCCGTCGTACCCGCTGCCCTTGCCGCTGAACGCCGGGGCATTGTGCCAATCGCGGGCCCACGGGTCGTCGGGGTCGGTCGTGTTTGCGCGGGTGTGGTTGCTCAGCCCGCCGTTGTCCGAGAAGAAGATGATGACCGTGTTGTCGGCGATGCCCGCTTCTTCCAGGTGGTCCATCACCGCGCCCAGCGAGGCGTCCATCGACTCGACCATCGCGGCGTATTGGCGTTCGACCCCCGGAAGCGTGTCGGAGTAGTTCTCAAGGAAGCGCGGGTCGCCCTGCCCGGCGATCGGGGTGTGCACGGCGTAGTGCGCGAGGTGGATGAAGAAGGGCTTGCCGTCGGCGGTCGCGCGGTCGATGACACGGATCGCCTCCTGCGTCAGCGCGTCGGTGAGGTAGGTGCCCGGGGGGTAGTGCTCAAGCCCGGGGTGGAACCGCCGGGGGAACGGCGCGAAGTACGCGCCCTGCTCGCCGTTACCACGGGGCGAGCCGGCGTGGCTCCCGCCGATGTTGAGGTCGAAGCCGAGGTTCGTGGGGTCTTCACCGGGCGTGTTGATCGCGCCGAAGTGGGCCTTGCCGACGTGTGCCGTGAGGTAGCCGGCGTCGCTCAAGACCTGGGGCAGTGTAATGTTCCCGTCGCCGGGCTGGAGGCCCTGCTCGGTCCATTCGGGGGAGCGGAGTTGGTCGTTCTCGCTGATGCCGTGGCCGACCCAGTCGGTGATGCCGGTGCGTGCGGGGTGCTGGCCGGTGAGGATGGCGCAGCGGGTGGGGCTGCAGACGGGGCTGGCGGCGTAGGCGTTGGTGAACTTGACGCCGCGCTCGGCCAGCCGCTGCATGTTGGGCGTGCGGAAGTAGTCGTTCCAGAACGTCCGCTCGGGACCAAACTGCACGGAGGTGTCCTGCCAGCCCATGTCATCCACAAGGAAGAGGATGATGTTGGGGTGCTCTAGTCGAGCGCTCCGCGACGATACGTGCCCCGTTTGGCTCGCGCAGCCGGCACTGAGCACCCACAGGACGATGGGGAGGACAAGACGGATGCGCATCGGACGGGTCCGCGTTGGGGTTGCACGCACTATACCCCGATCGCTACGCCTGTAGACAAGCACGCCGGCCCATCGCGGGCCGGCGTGCGGAAGGTCGCTGGAATGCTTGCGTTGGCTTAGCCGAACCGCCCGTGGATGTAGTCTTCGGTCTGCTTGACGCGGGGCTTGGTGAAGACCTGCTCGGTCGGGCCGTACTCGATGAGGTCGCCCTGGAACATGAAGGCGGTGGCGTCAGAGACGCGGGCGGCCTGCTGCATGTTGTGGGTGACGATGATGATGGTGTAGTCGCCACGCAGCTCGGCGATCAGCTCTTCGATACGGGCGGTGGACTTGGGGTCCAGCGCCGAGCAGGGCTCGTCCATCAGCAGCACCTGCGGGTCGACCGCCAGGGCGCGGGCGATGCACAGCCGCTGCTGCTGTCCGCCCGACAGGCCGATCGCGCTCTGCTTGAGCCGGTCCTTCACCTCGTCCCACAGCGACGCGCGGCGGAGCGAGTGCTCGACGATCGCGTCGAGGTCGGACTTGGAGAGCTTGTAGTGCAGGCGGGCACCGAAGGCGACGTTGTCGTAGATCGACTTCGGGAATGGGTTGGGCTTCTGGAACACCATGCCGATGTGCCGGCGGAGCTCGACGACGTCGGTGGTCTTGGCCAGGACGTTGGTGCCGTCGACCTCGATAACGCCTTCGGCGCGGGCGCCCTCGACCTGGTCGTTCATCCGGTTGATCCACCGGAGGAAGGTCGACTTGCCGCAGCCCGACGGCCCGATGAGGCCGGTGACCTGCTTCGCGGGCATGTCCATGCTGATGCCGTGCAGCGCCTTGAAGGAGCCGTACCAGCCGTGCACGTCGCGGACCTTGATCGGGTCGCCCATCTCGTGGGTGACGCCGAAGGAGTACTCGGCGGCCCGGGTGTGGGTCGTCAGTTCGGGGGTTTCAGCCAGTGCGGTCATGGTGGGGCTCTCTGGGGAACGTGCGGGAAGGGTAGCCGCGCTTTGTTAGTGGATGATGAGCTTGGCTTACGCCGGAGGGGCCGTGTATCCTCACCCGGCAAAGGAGCCCGCCATGCCGTACCCCATTGTCGGTATCACGACCGATAACAAGGACAACTCGACCGATTCCGGCCAGTACGAGTCGGGGATCCGCTACAGCCGGGCCGTCGCCGAACAGGGTGGGCTGCCCGTGCTGCTGCCCCAGGAGGTCGCGCTGGCGGCGGCGTACGTCGCGTTGTGTGACGCCCTGATCCTGACCGGGGGGGCCGACCCGGTGATGGAGCAGTTCGGCTGCGCGACCGACGGCCGGGCCCGGCGGATCGATCAGCAGCGGCAGGCCTTCGAATTGGCGCTGCTGCACGAGATCGACCAGCACCGCGACCGGGCGGTCGACCCCTTTGCCGGCGACAAGCCGGTCCTCGGCGTCTGCCTGGGGATGCAGCTCATGGCCTTGCACAACGGCGCGACGCTGGACCAGTACATGCCCGACACCCTCGGCGAAGACCAGACCCGCGGCCACCAGGACAACGCCAAACACACCGTGACTATCGAGCACACCGACAGCGTGTTGACCGGCGGGCACACGCCGGGCAGCGCCCAGGTCGACGGCACGATGCCGGGACGCATCGTGTCCTCCCACCGCCAACGCGTGGTCCAGCCCGGCCGGCTGCGCATCGTCGCGCGGGCCGAGGACGGCACAGTCGAGGCCATCGACGACCCCGCCCGGCGGTTCTACCTGGGCGTGCAGTGGCACCCGGAGCGCGGCGACGCGACCGACTGCCCGCAGCTCAACGGCGGGGTCATCCGCGCGCTGATCGAAAACGCGGCGCAGGCGTCATCGGTCGCCGGGTAATCGTGGTGGGTCGTGGGTCAGGCCGGCGGCCGGCCCCGGCCGTCGAAGAAGCTCAGCACCAGCACGATGCAGACCCCCACCACCAGCGCGACATCCGCGAGGTTGAAGATCCAGGGCCAGAGCCCGGTCTCGGGCAGCATGTGCAGCATGTCGCGCACGGCCGAGAACCGCACACGGTCGTAGAGGTTGCCCAGCGCTCCAGCCAAGATCATGCCCAGCGCGGCGTGGTACACCCGCGCCCGCGCCGGGCTCCGCCAGACCAGCACGAGGATGACCCCGGTCGCCAGCACACTCACCGCGACAAACAGCCAGCGGGCCCCCTGCCCCAGCCCGAAGACCGCGCCGGTGTTCAGCGTGAGCTGCAGATCCAGCAGCCCGGGCACCAGCTTCGTCGGCTCGTGCCTCGGGATCGCGCTGGCGGGGTGCGCGTCCTTTGCACGCGGCGCAAGGACCCAGCCGCTGTCCGCCGTGTCGGCCTCGGGGATCAGCACCGTGCCGTCGATCGCCCTGAGCTCTGTGCCTTCCGGGACATACACCCGCGGGCCGTCGTCCCCGGCAGCCACCCTGAGGGGGACACCCGCGATGTGCTCGAACGACCAGGCCTTCAGCCAGAGATCGCCGACCAGGAACGCGAGCACGACCGCGACGAACAGCACCCACGCCGCGGGCTTCCGACTCACGGTGACGACCGGTGGGTCTTCGGGCTGCGCGGTATCGTTCGCGTCGGGCATCGCGGATAGGACTCGTCTGGGTGTACCGACCGGGGGTCAGGAACACAGACCCGCCGCCGTTCGCTGCGGAGCCGAGTTACGACTGGCTGACAACGACGACCTGGCGGCGTGGCTACAAGCCGCGCTTCTCCCGCAGGCGGGCGACCTCGATGCAGTACTTCGCCCAGGGCTTGAACTCCAGCCGGGCTTTGCCGATGGGTTGGCCCGAGGCCATGCACACGCCGTAGGTCTTGTCTTCCATGCGGCGCAGGGCGTCGTTGATCTCGTTCAACAGCCGACGCTCGGACTCGATCAGGCCGAGCGTGAACTCCTGCTCGAAGGTGTCCGTGCCGATGTCGGCCATATGCAGCGGCATGTGCGCCAGATCGTCCAGCGAAGCGCTGCGGGCGCTCTCCATGCCTTTCACATCGCCCACAATCTCCGCACGCTTCTCCAGCAGCAACGCGCGGTACTCCAGCAGGTCCTTGCGGCTCAGCCCGGTCTTCACCCGCCGGAGCTTCGAGGGGGTCCAGTCCAGCTCCATCCGCTGCTCGAGGGTCATGTCCTCGAGCTTGACGGGCTTAGCGGGCGCGGCGGGCTTCGCGGCGGCCGCGGGCTTGCGGGTCGTCTTCTTCCTGGTCGGCTTCTTGGCCGCCGACTTCTTTTGGGTGACTTTCTTGGACGCGGACTTCTTTCGGGTCGTCGGTTTTTTCTTCGTCGACGTCTTGGCCGCGGTCGTCTTCTTCTTGGTGGTTTTCTTCTTGCCGGCTGTCTTCTTTGCCGCAGACTTCCGCACCACCTTCTTCTTGGTGGTCTTCTTCTTGGGGGCGGATTTCTTGGCGGGGGTGGATTTGGAGCGCGTCTTAGCCAAGGGTCACTCCGAGATCGGCCGGCCCATGCGGGCTAAGCACTTGTGAGACAGTGGATTAGAGACGGGTGCCGAACGCTGGCCCCGTCGCTTCTAACCCCGGGAAACGCGGGAGTTTAGCGACGCCAAGCCGCCTTGGCAAGCCAACGCGAAGCCCGTCCGCCGTCTCCGTAGGCCCGTCTCGGACCCTACCCTGAGCCCGTTAGTCGCCGTGACGCTTCCGCAGCCGGCCGCTCAGACGCAGTAGCAGGTGGACCCGCTCAAACGCGTCCACCCAGTCAGCTATCTCCGCGTCCAACTCGTCTTGTGGCACCGGCGCACCTGGTAGCGGGCAGTTCGGCCCGAGCGCCGACTTCGCCATTGCGCGGTACCGGCTCAGCAGCTTGTCCCCATCGTACCCCACCAGCTCGAAGTCCTCGGCCGCGAAGATCACCACCGGCACGCGGTTGCCCCCGCACACCTTCACCTTCTCCTGCAGGTCGATGTGCTCGTCACGGTCCAGCCACTTCAGGTCCACCTTCCCGTTCGACGCCTCGGCGATCTTCTGCAGCATCGGCCCCTGCCGGACACAGTCGCCGCACCACATCCCCGATACCGCGAGGACCTTGATCTCGCGGACGAACCCGCCGACCAGTGCCTGCTGTTCAGCGCTAAGCGTGACCTGATCGTAGATCTTCCCCCAGCCCTCCCGCTGGGCGTCCGTGCCGGTCGCCAGGTAGTCGTCGTAGCCCAGCCCGTCGCGGTGCTTGAGCTTGAGGTAAGCGGCGTCGGTCAGCGAGCAGTCCTGGGTCAGGTCGGTGGGCATCGGGGGGTCTCCGGGTGAGGGTTCGCCGGTGATTCTAGCCCGCCGGGCCCGCTGAGCGGCACAGCCCGCCCGCGAATACAAAAAGCGGGGCGTCCTGTTTCAGGACGCCCCGCCAAATGAATCGGGACTGGATGCCAACAGCCGGTTACTTAAGCTTCTTGCCGGACTTTGGCTTGGTCTGCTGGGCGGACGGCTTGGGCTGGGGTTTGGTAGGTTTGCTGGCCATGGCGGCCTTCCTTTGGTTTCGCCGATCCCTCGGCGGATCGATGCCGCGGGTAAGGTGTGTTTCCGGCACGGCACATGCTCGGCCGGACCCGTGTTGCATCTGCGCGTATTTCATCAAGTTCCGTTTTCAAGTCAATGGGTCGCGCCCCGGTCACGCAAGATTTTTCGGATCTCCAGTCCCCTGCGATCCCGACACTCCCTCCCCCACCTTCTGCATAAGGATCAACCGATGACCAAGCCCTCACCCACGATCGGCGGGATCGACTGGACCGACCTGACCGTGCCCGACGCCGAACCGGTCCGCACGTTCTACGAGCGGGTAGTCGGCTGGTCGTCCGAGCCGTTCGACATGGGCGGGTACAGCGACCATTGCATGAAAGACGCGTCGGGCAAGACCGTGGCCGGCATCTGCCATGGCAAGGGCGAAAACGCCGGGCTGCCCGCGCAATGGCTGGTCTACCTGAACGTAGCGGACCTGGACGCGTCCCTCTGTGCGGTGGCGGAGCTGGGCGGGCGGGTGCTCCGCGAGCCCCGGTCGATGGGTGGCGGCAGCCGGATGGCAGTGATCGAGGACCCCGCTGGGGCGGTCTGTGCCCTGTTCCAGCACGGCAGCGACGCCGTCGAGCCCGCGGGCTGAGCGATCCGCCGCGAATCCCTTGGGTTTTCCCGCAAGCCGACTACACTGATAGACCAGGCGTGCGCGATCACACGCCCGGCCTCTCGACCGCAACCAGGAGACCCCCATGACTACCGCCCAGACCTCGACCGTGCCTGCCGCCCTCGAGCCGTTCCTCGCCAAGCCCAAGCAGCTGCTGATCAACGGCCGATGGGTCGCCGCCGCGTCCGGCAAGACCTTCGAGGTCTACAACCCCGCCTCGGGCGAGGTCGTGGCGCACTGCGCCGAAGGCGAGAAGCAGGACGTCGACCAGGCCGTGAAAGCCGCACGACAGGCGTTCGAGGACGGGCCGTGGTCGACCATGTCGCCCTCCGAGCGCGGCCGGCTGATCTGGAAGATCGGCGACCTGATCGAGCAGCACAAAGAAGAGCTCGCCCAACTCGAGACGCTGGACAACGGCAAGCCGTACGGCGTGGCGCTGGTCGCCGACGTCGCGCTCGCCGCGGACATGTTCCGCTACATGGCCGGCTGGGTCACCAAGATCCAGGGCGACACCTTCCCCATCACCGTGCCCTACGCGCCCGACGCCGAGTTCCACGCGTTCACGCTTAAAGAGCCCGTCGGCGTGGTCGGGCAGATCATCCCATGGAACTTCCCGCTGCTGATGGCCGCGTGGAAGCTCGGCCCCGCGCTCGCCGCGGGCTGCACCGTCGTCCTCAAGCCCGCCGAGCAGACCCCCCTCTCGGCCATCCGCCTGGGCGAACTCATGCTCGAGGCCGGCCTGCCCGACGGCGTGGTCAACATCGTCACCGGGTTCGGCGAGACGGCCGGTGCCGCGATCTCCGCGCACGACGGTGTTGACAAGGTCGCGTTCACCGGCTCGACCGAGGTGGGCAAGCTCATCCTCCAGGCCGCCGCGGGCAACCTCAAAAAGGTCACCCTTGAGCTGGGCGGCAAGAGCCCCAACGTCGTCTACAAGGACGCGGACCTGGACACCGCCATCGCCGGGGCGGCCTCGGCCATCTTCTTCAACCAGGGCCAGGTCTGCTCGGCCGGCTCACGGCTCTTCGTCGAGCAGGACATCTTCGACGACGTGGTCTCCGGCGTCAGCGAGATCGCGAAGAATATGAAGGTCGGCAGCGGCTTCGACGAGGGCACGGAGATGGGCCCGCTCGTCAGCAAGGAGCAGCACGACCGCGTGAAGAGCTACCTCGACGCCGGGCTCAGCGGCGGCGCGACCGCGACCGCCGGCGGCGCGCTGGTCGACCGGCCCGGGTACTTCGTCCAGCCCACCGTGCTCTCCCGCGTCACCGACGACATGAAGGTCGTCAAGGAGGAGATCTTCGGCCCGGTCGTCACGGCCATGCCCTTCAAGGACGACCGGGAGATCGCCCAGCGCGCCAACGACACGGACTACGGCCTGGCCGCGGGGGTCTGGACCCGCGACATCGCCAAGGCCCACAAACTCGCCAAGTCCATCCGCGCCGGGACGGTGTGGGTGAACTGCTACAACATCTTCGACGCCGCCCTGCCGTTTGGCGGGTACAAGCAGTCGGGCTGGGGCCGGGAGATGGGCTACGCCGCGCTGGAAAACTACCTGGAGACCAAGTCGGTCTGCATCGGGCTGTAGCGGCTGGCCGATAGAGAGACCGTGGCCGATACACACCTCCAACGGGACCGCTGGGTCGCGCTCGCTCTGGCGGGGCTGATGGTGATGTGGTGGGCGCTGGGCATGGCGTACAAGCGCTACCGGGCCGAGCCCTACCCCGCGCTGTCCATGCCCGGGTTCGCGGGCAACTGCGGGCTGACCGGCTCGGTCTACCACGACCACCAGCAGCGCGTCGAGGTCGAGTTGGCCGACGGCCGGGTGGTCGAGGCCCCGCTGGTCGACACGCTGCTGCGCTGCGGCATGAAGCGCGGCGAGGTGCCCACGGTGATGGCCCACCTCGTCGAACTCGAAGGCGACAGCCCGGAGACGATGCGTATCCGCCGGGTCGACCCCCGGCTGATGGAGATGGCGCTGATGGGGGCCTCGGCCGAGGGCCCCGTGCCCGAGGGGGACGCCGCGTCGGTCCGCGTCGTGCTGTACCACCGGCTGTTTGACCTGAGCCAGAAAGACCTGTCTCCCGCCGTGGTCCGGCTGGGGGATGTTGTCGTCACCGATGAAGCGCCGGGCGACGCCGACCCAGCCGGGCGGTAACGGATTTCGTGAACGGAGGCCGGGATGCCCGGCGGCGGATGAACAAGCTCTTCGAATGGATGGAGCGGGAGTACGAGGCGTCGGACCTCTCGCTGGCGGTCTTCCGGATCGTGTACGCGTCGCTGCTGCTGCTGCTGATCGCGCCGATCGGGACGAACCTGCTCGGGCTGCCGGGCAGCGCGTTCAGCCCCCCGCCGGGCCTGCCGCGCGTGTTCCCCGCGCTGCCGGGCACGGGCTGGGTCGCCGGGATCAACGCCGCCATCATCGTGCTCGGTGGGCTGTTGCTCGTGGGCTGGCGGACGCGCATCGTCTCGCTGCTGCTGGGCGTGGTCATCGTCCTCGCCTTCGCCGCGCAGTACAGCACCGGCAAGATCAGCCACACCATCCTCGTCGGGCTCACGCCCTTCGTCATGTCCCTGTCGGGCTGGGGGGCCCGGCTGAGCATCGACGCGAAGCGCTACGCCGCGCTGCCCGGCGAGCAGCGCGACCGCCTCCAGCTCTGGTCCTGCCGGGCGCTGGCGCTGCTCGCGCTGGGCATCGGCCTCGCCTTTTCCACCGCCGGCTACGTCAAGGCCAACACCGGCTGGCTCGCGCTGGACACGTCCGCGACGCTCGGCCACGCGTTCAGCAACATCCACGGCAGCGGCCGCGACCCGGTGCTCTTCGAGCCGTTCCGCCGACACATGCCGGCCTTCGGCTGGGAGGTCATGGACTGGGGCGTGGTGGTCTTCGAGTTCGGCATGCTCTGTGCCGTGCCCTGGCGGCGCGTCTTCCGGTGGGTGCTGGTCGTCGCGGTGTCGTTCCACTTCGGGGTGCTGCTGCTGTTTGAGATATGGTTCCTCACGCCCGTGCCGACCTACGCCGGTTTCGTCGCATGGGCGCTGCTGCTCCCCCGCCGACCGGACCTGCCGGGGTTCTATACGTGGTGGGACCGGCACGCGCGCCAACTCGGCTGGGCGCTGGGCGTTGGGATCCCGCTGTTCGCCGGGCTCTACTGGCTGACCCAGCGGCAGAACACCATCATGCTCCTGCCCGAGGGGTCGCTGATCTACCTGCTCTTCGGGCCGCCGGTGCTCGTCGCCACGGGGTGGCTCGTCTACGAGTGCTGCCGCTTCCTCGCGCCCGAACCCGACAAGCCCGCGCCGACGCTCAAGCCCGAGGGGAGCACACCCGCCAGCCCAGCCGGGGAAGCGCCGCCGGTGCTGCTGTTCGACGGCGTGTGCGGGCTGTGCAACGGGTGGGTGGATTTCGTGATGAAGCGCGACCGCCAGGGCGTGTTCCGCTTCGCCACGCTGCAGGGCGCGTATGCCGCGCAGCACGTCGCCGGCCTGGACCCCGACCTGCCGCCCGAGTCGCTGCTGCTGATCGACGCGGACGGGCTGCACGTGCGGTCCTCCTCGGCGTTGAAGACACTCGGCCGGCTCCCCGGGGTATGGCGCGTGCTGGCGGTCCTGCTCTGGGTCCCCGCCCCGCTGCGCGACGGTGTCTACCGCGTCATCGCCCGGTTCCGCTACAAGCTGTTCGGCAAGAAAGACGCCTGCCGCCTGCCCACACCGGAAGAGCGCGAGCGGTTTCTCTTGTGATGGTTCGCCATAACCAGTGGGTACAATCACGATAGCTCGTCAGCCATGAGTGCAACATGGGCCCACCATGCCTAAGCTCCGACGCGATATCTCGGCCATGCTGCTGGGCAGCATATGGCTCGTTGGCCTGGGTTTTCTTTGGGTATGGCCCAGCGGGAACTATCGGCGTAGTGTGACATTCGAAGAGTTCGGATGTTTCAAAGCACTCGTCAGAATCACCAGTTACCGCAGTCAGCCGGGCAAAGTTCTAGGTTATGAGATCGGCGAGGGCTTTTGGCTTACCGTGGTTCTTACATGCCTGATTACCGTTTCGGCAATTGTCTCGTATGTCTGATTGACTAAGAGAAGGCATAGACCCGGATACTGCACGGTGTGCAACTATGATCTGCGCGGCACGCTTTCCAGCACCTGCCCGGAATGTGGAACCAAAGTCACCAGAGTGAACTAGCCAAGTGGCTTCGGACTTCGTCCGCGGCCATAACAGGCAGGAATGCCTGTCCTACGGTCATTCCTACCCAATCATCCCCTGCTCGCGCGCGTACCCGAACACGCCGCCGGCGTCGATGATGGGTTTGACGTCGCCCAGGGGGCTGAGGTCGTAGGACTTGCCGGTGGTCTGGTTGGTGAGGGTGTTGGTCTCGATGTTGAGTTCAAGCGTGTCGCCCGTCGAGACCTCGCCGTCGATCAGGCGGGTGCTGCACTCGGCGGGGAGGAGGTAGCCGCCGTTGACGCAGTTGCGGTAAAAAATACGCGCGTAGAACTCGGCGATGACGACCTTCGCCCCGGCCTCGGCGAGGGCGAGGGGGGCGTGCTCGCGGGAGCTGCCGCAGCCGAAGTTCTTGCCGCCGACGACGAACGTGTAGTCGCAGGTAAACGCGCCCTCGGGGACGAAACGCTTGTTGCCCTCGGGCAGGCCGGACTTGGCGTCGGGCACGCCGACGCAGGCGTACATGCCGAAGTACTTGCGCTCCTCGGGGTCGGCCGGGTTGTAGCTGAGGTACTCGGCGGGGATGATCTGGTCGGTGTCGATGTCGTCGCCGAGGACAAAGGCGGTGCCGGTGATGTTCATGTCGGTTGTCGGGTATCGGGTCGGGGGTTTCGGGGCTTGGGGCTCGGGTTACTGAAGCAGTATAGCTTGCCGCGAAACCCACCCATTGAACGGGTGGGGCCTACCGATGGATCGGTGGGCTTCGGCTGGTTGCAGAGAAGCATGCGGGGATCGGATCGGCGCGGGTTATCCCGCGTTGCCGTTCCCGTTGCCGCCGGCCGGGGGGTTGCCGTTCCCATTGCCCGGCGCGGGGGGCGGGTCCTGGGCGGCGTCGATCTCGCGTTCGAGGTCGGCCAGGCGGAGGCCCAGCTCGGCGGGGATGCCGGTGCCCAGGAGCTCGCGCAGCCCGGCAAGGGTGTCGCGGGCGAGGGCCTTGTCGCCCATGGCGTTGGCGCGGGAGATGGCTTCGACGAAGGCGAGGATGAGCGTGTCGTCGTTCGCGGCGGGCCGGGGGTTGCCGTCGGCGTCGGTGAGGACGAGTTTGGCGGTGTCCAGGGCCTTGTCGGTGTTCTGCTCGGCGAGGTAGGCGGCGGTGAGCCCGCGGTACAGGCGGTCGCGGTCCTCGGGGCGGAGGGTGTCAAGGAACGGCAGCGCGGCCTCGTAGTCGAGGACGACCAGGTCCGAGGCGTTGGCGAGGACCTGCGTCTCGGCGCGGGCGAGCAGGAGCAGGAGGTACGGCTCGTCGGGCGGGTCGGGCCGGCCGTCGCGCTCGATCGCGCGGGTGAGCATGTCCAGCCGGACCGGCCGGGTATCGGCGTCGTACTGCCGGATCTCTTCGATGGCGGTGAGCAGCCGGGCGGGCGGGACGCGCGCGGCCATAGCGACCAGCGCCTGGTGCCAGAGCTCGAGGTCGGCGGCGTTGTCCTCGGGCCGCTTGAGCGCGATGGCCAGCAGGGTGCCGGGCTGGTCCCCACGTTCGCGGATCGCGCGGAGCGCGACCGGCCGGATCACCGGGTCGTCGCACCGGCGGGCGAGCGCTTCCAGCGGCCGGCCCGCGCCGGCCCAAACCCGCGCGGCGGCGTCGCGCACGCGGTCGTCGCTGCTGTCCAGCCAGCCCTCTACCCGCGACCACTCCCGGTCGCTGTCACTCAGCACCCGGCCCAGCAAGAGCACGATGTCTGCCCGGGGGATCTGCACGTCGACCAGGCCCTCGAGCACGCGTTCGCGCACCCGGCGGCGGGTCGACTCGTCGACCAGGCCCGCCTGTGCCGCAGCGGCTAATGCCCCGGCGGCCTCGGCCTGCAGCGCGCGGTCCGCGAGCATCTCGTACGCCGGCTCGACCGCCCGCGCGTTGGGGATGCGCCGCAGCGCCAGCAGGTACTGCCGCTGCACCGCTCCCGAGGTTTCTTCACCTCGGGCCAGGCGGTCGGCCATGATGCCCACGCCCGGCTCGTCGGAGAGCTGGCCCAGCAACATCGCCGCCTGCTCGCGCACCTGCGGGGAGGCGTCGCGCAGCGCCGTCCGCAACGCCGTCCGCACGACCTCGGGGAACACCCCGCCGTCCTCGAGCCGTCGGCGGGAGAGGTCCATGCCCAGGTTGCGGATGGGCTCGATCGCGTCGGCGATCATGCTCGCCAGGACCGCGGGCTTGTCTTCCTCGGCGGTCGCGCGGTAGAGCTGCCGCTGCGACTCGACCAGCCGGTCGCGCAGCCGCTGGTCCATCGCGCGCTGCTCGGCGGTCAGCAGGAGCAGGCTCTCGTGGAGCTGCCGCTGCCACTCGGTCCGGTTCAGCCCCCCGGCCCGGTCCCACCACCGCTGCCAGGCCGCGCGGTCCCGGCCCAGGTGCGGCTGGTGGCTGAGCGTCGCGAGCGCATCAAACGCCCAGCCCTGTACCTCGCCGCGCTGGCCCGGGTCGATCAGGTCCATCAGCACGGTCGCGGCGAAGGCCCGGCGGTGGTGCCCGATGCCGATGATCGCCAGACGGCGCTGCTCGAGGGGTGCACGCTGGTCGCGTGCGATGACCTCCAGCTCCTCGGCGATGCGCTGGAGCTCGTACCGGCCGAGCACCGCGGCCCAGGACTGTTCGAGGTCGGCCGGGAGCCGACGCCGCATCCCGACGAGCACGTCGGGCAGGTCGCCGCGGGGCATCTCGAGCCGGGTGGTGTTGAGCGCGTCGAGCGTGGCCTGCCAGACCTCCGCGCGGTAGGCCGGGCCCAGCGAGGCCGCGAGGGCGAGCTCGGCGTCTTCCCCGCCGATCTCGATGAGCCGGTGGGCGGCCTGGGTGCGGTAAGCGAGGTCGCCCGCCTGGCCGGTGAGTTCCTGGAACGGCGCGGCGACGTCCGGAGGCAGTGCGCCGGGCTGGACCTCGGGCGCGTCGCGTTCGGCGGACGCGGGGAGCGCGGTGCCTACGCAGAGCACCCCCGCCAGCAGCGCACAGCCGATCACCCGGGGCAGACGCCCAAGCGTCACCCCCATCCACGCCGGGTTGGATGGTTTCCTGCTCACGTGTATGGAAGGACGGCGGATCGCCGCCACCTGTATCAGTCCGCCTCGTTATCGGTCGGCGTCCGGGCCAAGACCGGGTCTTGACTCATCCTAGACACCCGCCGGGTATCTATCCTATCGAGCGCATCGCCCCCCCGGCCACAACGATTAGCCCCAAGATTCCCGGACCCCGCGGCGGAAACGCCGGTCTGTAACGGCGCGGACCGGTGAATCTGGCGGGACCGTGACCCCTCGCTAAACTGTGCCGACCATGATCGACCTCAAAGCCCTGCGCGCCGACCCGGACAGCTTCCGCAAGGGTGCCGCCGACAAGAACTACGACTGCGACATCGACGGCCTGCTCGCCGCGGACACCGCCCTGCGCGCGGCCCTGACCGAGCACCAGGAGCTGTTGGCCTCGAAGAACCGGATCAGCAAGCTGATGGGCCAGAAGATCGGCCAGGCCAAGCAGTTGGAGGGCAAACTGAACAAGGCCCAAGCCGCGGGCATAGACAAGTCAAGCCCCGAATACCAGCAACTGGTCAGCGAGGTCGACGAGGTCCAGGTCCTCGCCCAGGGGTTCCAGAAGGAGGCCGAGCAGCTCAAGAGCCACGAGCAGGACCTGGACGGGCGGGTCCGTGAGCTGACGGCGATCCGTGACCGGCTGTGGCTGACCGTGCCCCAGCCGGCGGACGCGGACGTGCCCGTCGGTAAGGGGGCCGAGGACAACCGGCCGATCCGCACATGGCACCCCGGCGGGTTCGACCCGCACCGCTCCTTCGAGGACAACAAGGGCTTCACCGCCTGGTCGCATATGGAGCTGGGCGAGCGGCTCGGGCTGTTCGACTTCGAGCGCGGGGTGAAGATGGCCGGCTCACGCAGCTACATCCTCACCGGCGACGGGATGCGGCTGCACAACGCGGTGCTCCAATTCGCGTTCAACTACATGACCGGGACCAGAGGCTTCCGGGCCATGAGCGTGCCGGTCATGGTGCGCGAGGAGCTGATGGTCGGCACGGGGTTCTTCCCCGGCGGGCACGACCAGGCCTACCACATCGAGGAGACCAAGCGCGGCGGCGGGCACGACATGTTCCTCACGGGGACGGGCGAGGTCGGGCTCATGGGCGTGCACCAGGGCGAGATCCTCGACGAAGCCGACCTGCCCAAGTGCTACACGACCGTGAGCACCTGCTTCCGCCGCGAGGCCGGCTCGGCCGGCAAAGACACCGCCGGGCTCTACCGCATCCACCAGTTCGACAAGGTCGAGCAGGTCGTGATCTGCAAGGCCGACGAGCAGGAGAGCCGCGGCTGGCACCAGAAGATGATCGGCTACGTCGAGGAGATCCTGCAGCACCTCGAGCTGCCCTACCGCCTGCTGCAGTGCTGTACCGGCGACCTGGGGATGAAGAACGCGGACATGATCGACGTCGAGTGCTGGATGCCCTCCCGCGCCGAGCCGGGCAGAACCGCGGCCGACGACGACGCGGGCACGCCCTCGGGCGGCTGGGGAGAGACGCACTCCGCCAGCCGGTTGTACGACTACCAGACCCGCCGGCTCGGGCTGCGCTACCGAACGGTCGACGCGCAGGGCAAGAAGCAGACCGTCTTCTGCCACTCGCTGAACAACACCGTCGCCGCGAGCCCGCGCATCCTGATCCCGCTGCTGGAGGTCCACCAGAACCAGGACGGCAGCGTCAAGATCCCCCAGGCGCTAAGGCCGTACCTGGGCGGGCAGGAACAGATCGGCTGACGTTTCGCGTCTCACCCCTCGGAGCCCGCCGTGAACCGCACGCTACGCCTCACCGCCCTCGCGCTCTGCTGCGTCACCGCCCTGGGCTGCAGCACCACCGACAAGCACTACTGGAACTGGCGCAACGGCTTGGACCGGGACTTCAGCTTCAGCTACCTCAGCGTCGACCCCGCACGCACCGGCGACCCGGAACAGATCGAGGCCAACGACTTCGAGGAGGCCGGGCTCGACCGGTACAGCGTCGCCGACGACCCGGGCGTGTTCTACCGGTCGCTGGTGATCCGGCAGGGCACCCGCGTCACCCTCGCCGTGTTCCCGCCCGGCAGCGAACAGGCCATCATCATCGGCTACGGCGAGGCGGGCGGCAACGCCGGCGTCTTCACCAGCAAGTACAGCTCGACCACCGCCATCCAGATGTTCTGGGTCGAGACCATCGACTGGGCCGGCATGGCGCGTCAGCACGGCTACGGCACCTACGCCGTCTGCTGGTACTGGGACGACAACCGCAAGGCCGCCGCGCGGCATACGTTCGAGCTCACACCCTGAAACTCAGTGCCATCAGAGACAGGGCGCTTACGCCTTGCACACCGAGCGCACCTGCCCGATGCGCGCCGACCAAGTGATGGCCCGGCCGGTCTCGGGGCCGAAGTGCGCCAGCGTGTCCGCCCGCAGGCCCGGCTGGGGCCCGGCGACATAGGCATCAAACGCGGCGCGATCCGCAAACCGGTACACACACACCGCCTCGTGCAGCGCGTCGTCATGGTCGGACCGCACGATCAGCTCCCCGCTCAGCGCCCCGGCCGCGACCACATCACCGATGTGTTTCTCGGTCAGCCAATGCGTGTACGCCTCGAAGTCGTCTTGACGCTCGGCCACCGCCGTCACCTCGTACCAGACCTGGCCTGCTGACATCGCGTGCCCTTTCGCTGCTGCGCCGCCGGGTGCGGCTTACCGCGGGTAATGCTTCGCCACCCACAGCCCGCCGCGTGTGAAGCAGACGGCGGTCGGCTGCTCGACCGCAGACGCCACACGGTCCTCGGTCCGGCGGTGGATCGTCATCAGGCGGTAGGTACCCTCTTCTTCGTCGAAGCGTGTAAAGACCAGGTCGCCCTCGCTGCCGAAAAATACCGGCTGGATGTCGTGCTCGGCTTCGCCGGGGTCGGTCAGGCGGAACTGCCCGCCGTTCGCGTCCATGAGCCAGACCGTCTCGTTGCGGCGGGAGTACGGCGTGGAGGTGTAGGCGATCGACACGCCGGCCCGCAGGTTGGTGTGGCCGGTGCCCGGCAGGCCGACCGAGTGGATCACGCCGCTGCCCAGCTCGCGGAGCTGCAGCGTGCCCTCGTTCGCGTCCGGCCGATCCAGCGACGAGTAAAACACCGCGCGGTCGTCCTTCCGCCACGACGGGCCGCTGCCGTAGCCCAGCGTCTGCATCCCGCTGCCGTCGGCGTTGATCATCCGCACCTCGAACCGGCCCTCGTTGTTCATCTCGGTGAAGGCGATGCGCTTGCCGTCGTGCGACCAGATCGGGGTGAAGCACATATTCTCAGACCGATACAAAACACGCCGGCCTGAGCCATCCGTCGCGGACACGATCAGCCGCGAAGGGGCCAGCCCTGGGGGTGTCCACGCGCTACCACTGTCAGGCAGCCCGTCATTGCGAGCATCCCACAGCGAGACGCCGCGATTCGCTTCCCGCTCCACATACACCAGCCGGTCGCGGTCCCTGTTCAGGTCCGGGTCGGTTTCCATCAGGTCTGGCGTGTTCGTCACGCGGACGGCCGATCCCCCCGCCGGGTCGATGAGGTAGATGTCCAGGTCGTCCCAGAGTTGGCCGTTGCCGGGGTCGCCCATCGAGCCGACCACGGGCAGGGTCAGCGGCCGGACCGCCTTACACCCGGCGACGGCAAGGAGGGCCAGCACAAGCCCCAGGCCCAGCGCTATCCGCAGCGGGCGGGGTCGGGAAGGTTGGCTGCGATGGTTCATGGGGTGGGCCTTTCTTCATCCGTGAAATCCGGTCCAGCCGCCATTCTATCGCTTCGCCGCCAGCCCGGTCCGGTTGCGGGTGCAGCGCGGCGGGACGCAACGGCCCCGACGGCCCCAAAACGACATAAACCCCTGCTATGCAAGGGGTTTGCGTCGCGACGATTGACTGAAAACATGGGTTTTGATACAATGATTCGTCTATGCCAACCACACGCACCAAACGATCCGGCAAGGCCAAAACCCCCGCTTCCCGGGGCCGCGCCGCCGGGAAATCCACCCCCGCCAACCGCGGGGGCAAGCTCTCCCCCGCCTCGTCGATCACCAACTACACCACCGCCCTCAAGTGGCTCTACGAGCACGTGGACTACGAGCGGCTGCGGCTGGTCAAGTACGACGACGCCACCTTCTCGCTGGACCGGATGCGCCAGCTCCTCGAGCTGCTGGGCAACCCGCACGAGGAGATCAAGTGTGTCCAGATCGCCGGGACCAAGGGCAAGGGCTCGACCTGCGCGATGACCGCGTCGATGCTCGAGAGCTGCGGCTACACCGTCGGGCTCTACTCCTCGCCCCACCTGATCGACCTGCGCGAGCGGATCACGATCAACGGCGACATGATCAGCTACGCCGACTGCGCCGAGATCTTCAAGCAGATCGCTTCGGTCGAAAAGAAGCTGGATGCCGGCCCGCCGACCTTCTTCGAGATCATGACCGCGGCCTGCTTCAAGTACTTTGCCGATCAGGCCGTCGATATCGCCGTGCTCGAGACCGGCCTGGGCGGCCGGCTGGACTGCACGACCGTCGTCACCCCGCTGGTCACCGCGATCACCTCGATCTCCTACGACCATACCAACCTGCTGGGCAGCACCCTAGGCGCGATCGCCCGCGAAAAGGCCGGCATCTTCAAGCCCGGCGTGCCCGCCCTCACCATCGAGCAGGACGACGAGGTCGCCGCCGCTCTTGAGGAGTGTGCCGACCAGACCGGCACGCCGCTGGAGTACACCGGCAAGCAGGTCGAGTTCTCCTACCGCTTCGAAGCGAACAAGGAACTCGGCCCCCACACCCGCGTGTGCATCACCACCGACACCTCTCGGTTCGAGCACCTGGCCGTCCCCCTCAAGGGCGAGCACCAGGCGCACAACTGCGGGCTTGCCTTGGCGATCCTCGACAAGCTCAAGCGTCACGGCTTCCACTTCGAGGAGCAGAAGCTCATCTCCGGCCTCGCGGCGACCACGCTGCCCGCGCGCATGGAGCAGGTCCACGACACCCCCCGGGTCATCATCGACGGCGCGCATAATGCGGCCTCGATCCAGGCCCTCATCAAGTCCTTGGGCGCCCACATCCAGTACGACTCGCTGGTCATGGTCTTCGGCTGCGGTCAGGACAAGGACGTCAAGGGCATGCTCGAACAGGTCGCGCTCGGGGCCGACAAGGTCATCTTCACCCGCGCGAAGATGAACCCCCGCGCCGTCGAGCCCACCGACCTGCTCAAGCAGTTCACCGACCTGTCGGGCAAGATGGCACAGACGGCGGACAACATGCAGGACGCGCTCAAGCTCGCCGGGCTCGCCGTCAGCCGCGAAGACCTGATCATCGTCACCGGCAGCTTCTACCTCGCCGGCGAAGCCCGCAAGTACTTCCTCGACCATGCGGCGAAGAAGGCCAAGCGCTGAGGCCCCTGAATCGGCCTGGGGTCAATGCCCTACAACGTGAACACACCTCAACGCACGGCTCACGCCGTGCGTTGTTTTTCTCCAGCGAACACCCTAACCCGATCCTGTGAATCGCAGCCGGCCGGCTCATTCACACCCAAAATAGGTATATCGCAAACCTGCCGGCCGAGCGATAGTAGGAACACATCCGTCACATCCCCCTAAGCCTCGTCGGCCACACCCCCCTCGGTCGGCGAGGTTTTTCATTCCCCGCACATAGCCGAAGCTGGCTCAACGTAAGAAAACCGGCCGCGAGCGCAAGGCCCGCAGCCGGCTGTGGGGGGAGGGTTGTTTGGGCGGCCGCAGCGTTGCGGTTGCACACGCTGACGCGCGGCGGTCCCGAGCAGGTGATCAGTCCTTGGCGGCCTTGACCGCATCCCGCAGGTCGCGGACCCGGTCATGGCCCTTGACGACGTCCGCGTACTGGCGGTGGAGCACATCGTTGAGCGGGTTACCCGTCGTCTCCTTAATGCACTCTTCGTACATCGCCTTGATCTTGTCTTCGCCCCGCTCGGCCTCGGCGAGCACGGCGTAGGCGTCGCCGCCGCTCAGCTTGCCGCGGAGGTCCAGCCACCAGCGGTGGAACATGCCCTTCCACGAGCCGGAGATCTCGCCGTCGTCATCGTTGAGGATGACGTAGCTGCGCAGCTCGTTGGCGAACTGTTGGCGTTCGCCCGCCATGAGACTGAACAACCCCTTCAGGTCGTCGTTCTCCACGACGTCCGCGGCTTCCGCGAAGCCCTCGGCGCTGTCCTGGTTGATGCGGACCAGGTCCTTGATGTGCTGGATCGTCTCGTCTTTCAGGTTCGTGATGGTTTCCATGCGTGTCATGAGGTTGCCTTCCTAGCGTGTGTTGTGCGGAACGCGTCTCGGGCGGGACGGCTCGCCGCACGGGTGATGGATAAGCCCGAGGGGGAATGGGGGTCAGTCAATCTGTCTGTTCGTCATTCGTGCTCGTTGATGGCCGTATCAGACCACCGGCTTACCGCGCACCAGCCCGAAGACCAGCGAGAGCAGGAACAGCACGACGAAGACGAAGAACAGAATCTTCGCGATCGACGCGGCCCCAGCGGCGATCCCGCCGAAGCCGAAGACGGCAGCGATGAGGGCGACGATGAAGAACGCGAGTGCGAGGCGAAGCATGATGTTTCCTTTCTAGAAAACGTTGGTGTCGGACACTGCGTTGCGGGACGATCCCGCATGCGGCGGACAAAGATGCAAGTGCGATGCCACGGGCGCATCGAAACAAAAAACAGCCGTAACCCGCGGCATCAGCGGGAAATGCGCGGCAACGGCCTGCGTAAGTCGGTGCACCCCCTACGACCGTGCCCGTGTAGCGCTTACCCGGAATCGCGTGTAAAAAATGCAAACCGTGTCAGGGATGCACTGCCTGCAGACTCGGATGAAAACTTCTTCATCTCATGCATGCTGCACACGAATGCCGTGATAGCCGCCGAGACCGCACGCAAACGCATCCAGCACGCGACGATCCTGGCCTGCCACTTCTTCAAGCGTTCTGGCACAGGGGTTGCATATACCTGGGCACCATGCAATCCAAGACACGCCATTCCCGACAACGGACCCGTGACGCCGCCCCACGCACGAAAGACTCGCGGCGTTCCTGCCGCAGCCGCGACGGCAAACCGTTGATCCCCGCGGGATCGCTGCGTGGTATGCCGGTGCGCAACAGTGAAGGCCACAACCTCGGCGTCCTGAAAGACCTGATGATCGAGACCGACCGGGGCACCGTGGCTTACGCCGTGCTCTTGTTTGACGACGACAAATCGTTTGCGATCCCCTACAACGCGTTGCGGATCACCCCGGAAACAAAAACCATTGAGATCGACATCCAACGTGAAGTCTTCGAACAAGGCCGTGGCATGGGCCGGGTCCTGAAGGAGGAACCCGACTAACGGCCTGACGGAACACAGCACGCGCCAGGCGGATGCAAGGAGGGGAAGCATCGGCCAGGCGTAAGCCGGCTTCCGGTTTATCCAGACCCCAACCTATAAGAAAGGCAACTTATGAAAACGCTACGCAACTGGTCCATCCTGCTTCTCGGCATCGCGTCCTTCGCCCTGGCGGGCTGCAACACCATGCAGGGCGCCGGCGAGGACATCGAAGACGCCGGCGACTCCATCCAGGACGCCGCCGACTGATCCCGATCCCACCACCGGAACCAAACCACCAAGAAACCCTGACGAAAGGCAACCCCTATGCGACCCACCACCACCTACACCCTCGCCGCGGTCTTCGGGCTCGGCGTGGTCGGCCCGATGATGGCCGGCTGCGAGCAGGACTCCGCCCTGGAAGAAGCCGGCGAAGACGCGGACGAGGCCCTCGAAGACGCGGGCGAAGCCGCCGAAGACACCGTGGACGACATCGAGGACGAATTGGACTAGCGGCTACGTAAAACGCTGACCGGCACGCAACGGCGCAACGCGCCGATGCTGACCGTGATTAGAAGAAAGGAACCCACCATGCGATACCCGCACATGCTCACACTCGCGACCGCCATCGCCCTGTCCGGGGCCGGCTTTGCCGTGCTCGGCTGCGAAGAAGGGTCGAACCTCGACCAGGCCGGCGACCACCTGAACGAAGCCGGCGAAGAGGTTGGCGAGGCGGCCGAGGACACCGGTGAAGCGATCGAAGAAGGGATCGAAGACCTCGACAACGAGGTCGACGAGGCCCTGGAAGACAACGACCCGGACGGCGAATAGCCGGCCCACGGATGGGCCCCCTTCGATGGGGACCGGAGCAGGGTGTGGCTACGCCCGAACACCCCCCGGCGACACCGCCGGGGGGTGGATTTCGTTGAAAAAATTACACGTCCGCGGGGTACGAAAATGTAAAGACCGCACTGGCATCGGCACTATAATCCTGCCGCACGCCTGACCGGCACCGAGCCCTTTGCCGGGCAGGCACGACCGGGTCTGCCTGCGGGAACCGCCTCTGATGCTAGGTGTCCTTATCGTTGGTCTCGGCCGTCCGGCCCGCCACCGCCTCGCCTCGATCGTCGAGAAGGCGGGCTTTTCATCGCGCACAACCGGAACGGTCGCCTCCGCGCAGGCCGCGATGGGCAAGGTCGCCTTCGCCGCCGTGCTGATCGACTGCGGCGTGGATGACGCGCTCGGGCTCGAGGCCCTCGCGACCCTGCCGCTGCACAAAGACCAGACCGTGGTCTTCCTGATGGAAGACCCCGGAGGCCCGCTGTGCGCGTCTCTGGCGGAGGCCGACTCCGCGATGTTCGAGACGCTCCCCCGCGACGCGGGCCGGGCCGAGCTGCTTCGGGTCCTCAAGAAGGTCCGGCAGTCGGCCGACCGCACATCACGCAACCGGCCCGAGTCGTTCGAGCAGATGCTGGGCAACTGCCCGGAGATGCTCGAGGTCTACAACATGATCGCAAAGGTCGCGCCGACCGATGCGGCGGTCCTGATCTGCGGTGAGAGCGGGACAGGCAAAGAACTGGTCGCCAGCGCGATCCACCAGCGCAGCGACCGCAGCGACGCCCCCTTCGTCGCGGTGAACTGCGGGGCGATCGCCGAGAACCTCATGGAAAGCGAGCTGTTCGGGCACGAGAAGGGCGCGTTCACGGGTGCCGACAAGCAGCACGCCGGCGTCTTCGAGCAGGCCGACGGTGGGACGCTGTTCCTGGACGAAGTCACCGAGATGCCCCTGGAGATGCAGGTGCGCTTCCTGCGGGTCCTCGAATCCGGCACGCTCCGACGGCTGGGCGCCGAGAAGGACCGGCGGGTCGACGTGCGGGTCATCGCGGCGACCAACCGCGAGCCGATGGACGGCGTCAAGCAGGGCACGTTCCGGGAAGACCTGATGTACCGGCTCGCGGTCTTCCCCATCACGCTGCCGCCCCTGCGCGAGCGCGGTGACGACATCGCCCTGCTCGCCAGCCACTTCCTCTCGCTGCACAACAAGCAGGGCAAGACCGACAAACGACTCACCGACGAGGCGATCGATCGGCTCAACGCATACGACTGGCCGGGCAACGTCCGGCAGCTCCGCAACATCGTGCAGCGGGCCTACATCCTCGAGGATGCGCAGGTCGCGCTCGACTGCCTGGAAGACCTGCTTGAAAACGACGAGGCGGGCACCTGCGGCGAAGCGGTCAACGCGGCACCGGAACCCGACCGCGCATCAAGCGATCGCCCGGCCGACTCGCCGGCTCCGGCACCCGCCGCAGACATGGAAGCCGGGGGAGAAGACGAAGACCGCCTGGTCCATGTTGAGGTCGGCACCTCGATCGAGGAAGCCGAGAAACAGCTCATCCTCAAGACGCTGGATGAGTTGGACGGCAACAAGACCGAGGCCGCCAAGGTGCTGGGCATCAGCGTCAAGACGCTCTACAACCGGCTGAACGCGTACAACCTCTGAACCGCTCAACGGTCCGGCTTGTCGTGCTCGGCCTGCTCCTCAATCCGGTCGGACACGAACCGCAGCGCCTGCAGCGTGAACAGCGAGAAGCAGACGAGCAGGCCCGACAACACGTAGTAGCCCGCGCCGGCCGCGACCCCGACCGACGCAACGACCCAGATGCCCGCCGCGGTGGTCATGCCCTCGACCCCGCCGTCCTTGCTGCGGAAGATGCTGCCCGCGCCCAGGAATCCCACCCCGCCGACGATCCCCGCGATGATCTTCGCCGGGTCGATCGGCAGCGGCGTGCCCGGCGTGACCAGGAAGTCCTCGATCATCTGCATCGCGACCAGCGTGAAACCCGCCGACCCCAACGCCACGAGGATGTGCGTGCGCAGCCCGGCCGGCCTCGCCTTGTGCTCGCGCTCCCACCCGACCAGCGCACCGAACACCAGCGCGATCGCCAGCGGTGCAGTCAACGTCAGCAGGTCGTGCAGAAACGCGTGCATCCCGAGAGTGTAGCGGCCCATGCGCGCCGGACCCGGAAAATCGTGCACGACCGCGCCTGTAAATCTGACAAAACCGCCGCAGCTATGGGGCATCGCCGCGGAACGCACAGGGTTTTCACTGCCGATCCGCTGGCACGCGTGTTGCACCATTCTCCCCGACACCCGAAAGGAGCCAGACGTGCAACACGAACCCCTTGACATCCGCGACAACGACCGCAGCACCCGCGGCGGGCCGCCGGGCTGGATGGCGTTTACCATCATCCTGCTCTCGGCCGTGCTCATCGGCATGGTCGGGATCATCCTCGGCCTGGTCCTCTAGCCGCATAGGTCTACAACCGGCCCGGCTATAATCCGCGGATGCTCCGCATCGGGCCGCTGACGCTGCCGACCAACCTGCTGCTCGCGCCCGTCGCCGGGTACTTCGACCTCGCCAACCGGCTGGTCGTGCGCTCGGTCCGAGGTGTCCCCTGCGAGCCGAGACACCTGGGCGACCCGCGGTATGACATCGGCGATGGCACCTACGGCGCGGTCGGCCTGACGTGTACCGAACTGCTCTGCCCGCAGGCGGTGCTCAAGGAAAACGACAAGTCCATGTGGCTCGCGTCCACCGCGCCGGAGGACCGGCCGGTCGCGATGCAGCTCTACGGCGCGGACCTGGACATCCTCGTCGAGGCCGCGCGCTGGGCCGAGGAACACGGCGCGGCCGTGATCGACATCAACATGGGCTGCCCGGTCGACAAGGTCACCAAGAAGAACGGCGGGAGCAAGCTGCTGTGCGACCCCTGCAACGCGCAGCAGATCGCCAAGGCCGTGGTCGACGCGGTCGGCGTGCCGGTCACCTGCAAGATCCGGCTGGGCTGGGACGACGACTCGATCATCGCCGACACGCTGCCCGCGATGCTGTGCGACGTCGGGGCGCAGATGATCACGGTGCACGGACGAACGACCGCGATGAAGTTCCGCCCGAGCGTCCGGCTCGACGGCATCGCCATGACCGTCGCCGGGGTGAAGAAGCACTACCCCGACATCCCGGTCATCGGCAACGGCGACATCAAGACCCCGGAAGACGCCGCGACGATGATCGCGGCGACAGGGTGCGACGGCGTCATGGTCGCCCGCGGCGCGATGGGCCAGCCCTGGCTGTTCCGCGATATTGCTTACCACCTCAAGACCGGCAAGCCCGCTCCTCCGCTCCCCCGCGTCGAGCGGGCCCAACTCGTGCTGGACCACTTCGAGCACCTGCTCAAGTACCGCGGCGAACGCGTCGCCATCAACACCATCCGCTTCCGCACCGCGAAGTACTCCCCCCACCTCCAGCCCTGGCCAGGCCTTCGGCGCAACGTCCAGCCGATGAAGACGGCGGAGGAGTTCCGGGCGTATTGGCGGGAGGGGATGGTTAGGATCGCGGAGGAAGATAGCTTTGCACCATCATTCCTGCCCGAACCACAGGTTCTTACCGATGCAAGATGAAGATCACGCACTGGACGAATCGATCGATGATCTGCCTCATGCTTCAACAGCACTAAAGCCAAGAGTTCCGAATGACGCAAAGTTTGTTTCGCTACTCCTAAAAGTACTGTCAGATCAATGGGTCATCTTTTCTCTCATTGTCATGCTGGTACCCGTCGGCCTGCTGATACTTGACCTCGGGTTTGGGATCGACGTCATGGCGGAAGAATCTAAAGCCGCCGGCCGCGGTGGCCGCAATGAAGATTCGACTTGGTTTCTTATACCGATGTCTGCCATCTGCATACTTGGAGCATCAATCATGTTTTTCGTGCGATACCAGCGAATCCAAGGCGTTCATGTGAACGGCGTAGATGTGCCTTGCAAAATCATCGATAGAGGCAAACATGTTTACAAAGGACTGACGGACGTTACTATTCAATACGAATATGGCGGTCGCACGTACAGGCCCCGAGTCAGCATCACGATTGGACAGATTGAGCATCTAAACCAGATTCGCATTAACCAGAAGAAGCCTGGCCAGTATTGGCTGGACTGGTAACCATGCACCAACCCATCACCGGCTACCACCGGGACGACGAGGGCCATTGGGTCGCGCAGCTTGCGTGTGGGCACAACCAGCACGTGCGGCACGACCCGCCGCTGGTGTCTCGGCCGTGGGTGCTGCGGGCGGACGGGCGGGCCGCCATGCTCGGCGAGGTGCTGGACTGCAGGAAATGTGACGCGGGGGAGCCGCCCGACGACCGGCCGTGAGCATGGAACATGTCAGAGACGTGCGATCGTGCTCCGAGAATAGCCGCCGCGTCACACGCGGCGGCAAATCGTTCATGGTTTTACACAGGCAGCGGCGTGTTCGCGGGCACCGACTCAGTTTGTTCGACGGAGGACGAGGACGACGCCGAGGTCGTCGCCGTCGATCGTAGTCGGGCGGGCGGGGTCGTGGTGGAAGGTGTAGGTGGCGACGTGCTGGAGGCGCGGCTCACGGGCCAGCAGCGCGCAGAGCTGCGGCGTGTCGTAGGTGCGGAACCGCCAGTTCGTCTCGTAACGCCTGGGCACTTTGTGATCCGGTGAGCGGACAACGATCCGGCTGCGCACACGCTCGGTGCGCTGCTCGGCATCGGCGGGCCAGGACTTGATCGTGCAGATGACATCGAGCCCGTCGCGCTCGACACGCCAGCGCTCGAGCGTGGCGTTGGGGTCGTCGTACTCGGTCAGGTGCAGGCCCAGCACGAACACCCCGCCGGGCCGGAGGTGGACACAGACACAGCGCAGGCAGTCGGCCGCGTCCTGCTCGGTGAGCAGGTACTTGAAGGAGCTGACGAGGATATGCGCGAGGTCGTAGCCCCGCCCGGCGCTGTGTGCATGCAGGTCGAAATCCTGCATCGGTCCCTGGAGCAGCTTGGCCGAGCCGGTGGGGACCCGCCGGTCGGCGAAGCGCTGCCGGGCGTAGGCGAGCATGCCCTCGGAGAGGTCCACGCCGGCGACGCGGTGCCCGCGTAGCGCCAGCTCGGCCATGAGCCGGCCGCTGCCGCACGCGGGCTCGAGGATGTGGAGGGGTTGACCGGTTTCGGCAGGCGGGACGGCGTGCCGCTGGGCGACGGCTTCGAGGAAGCCGGCCTCCTGCGCGGTACCGGTGTCGAACACCATGTCGTAGTAGCGCGGGGTCCGGTACCAGTCGAACGGCTCATAGGTCGGCATCGTGCCAGCGTAGCGGCAGTGTTTGACAACTGCAGGCGTATCCGGCTCGGCCGGGGTGGCTTACAATGGTGGCATGGTTTCCCGCCTGCCCGACATCCCGCCGACCGCCAAGCCCGCCCAGCCGAAGGCATCGGCGCCGCGTAAGCGTCGGCGTCGCCAGCGCCGCCGGATGCGGGTGCGCCGCCTGCCGGTGAGCGTGCTGCCGACGATGCTCACGCTGGGCAACGTGCTGTGCGGGTTCGTCGCGATCTTCTTCGCGTCGCGCAGCCCGGCGGAGGCGGACCTGCCGTTCGAGTGGACCCCGCTGACCTTCGCGAGCGGCTTCATCTTCCTGGGCATGGTGTTCGATGCGCTCGACGGCCGGGTCGCCCGGCTGACCCACAGCACCAGCGAGCTGGGCGAGCAGCTCGACTCGATGGCGGACATGGTGACGTTCGGCGTAGCGCCGGCGTTTATCGCGGTGCAGCTCGTGGGGGCCGGCGTGCCGTACATCTCCGGCGACGCGGACTACCTGTTCGGCCGGGCAACGCTGCTGATCGGGTGTGTGTACGTCGCGTGCGCGGCGTTGCGTCTGGCGCGGTACACGGTGGAGGCGCGGGTCAAGCGCGGGGCCGACCCCAACGTGTTCAAGGGGCTGCCCTCGCCCGGCGCGGCGGGGACGGTCGCGGCGCTGGCGCTGCTGCATCAGCACGTGTTCTTCGGCGGCAGCGGGATCAACGCCGAGCCCTGGCTGGTCGATGCCGCGGCGGTGGGGATGGTCGCGGTGCTGCTGCTGACGGGGCTGGCGATGGTGAGCAAGCTGCCCTATAACCACGTGATGAACCGCTACATCCGTGACCGGGCGAAGGTCGGCACGGTCGCCGCGTACGCGATCATCGGGCTGCTACTCATGATCGCGCCGCAGTGGTCGCTGGCGGTGGGCTTCACCGCCTACGCCCTGTCCGCGCCGCTGGGTGCGCTCTGGCGGATCACTCGGCACGGGCGGTGATCCGCCACCCTGTAGGGCCTGTTTCCAACCGATTTTGAGGGGCGACGTGCATCCGGGCTTGATCGTGCACGATCGCGCCCCTAAACTTTCGCTATGGCCTTGAAGCAGCCCGTTGACAACCTGCACCGGCTGGCCGTCGCCCTCCTGGTGGTGGCGGTGTCGATGCTGCCGCTCCTGCACACCGGCCCGGTCCACGCCGAGGCCGAGGGCTGCGGCGCGGTGGGCCAGGGCTGCACGGTGGATGTCTGCGGCTGCTGCGAACACGCGGCCGATGGGCAGTCTTGCTGCCCGAGTGAACATTCACCAGCGAACGACCAAGAATCACCCGATCAGGAACCGCCGGCGGACAGCCCCTGTGACTGCCCGTGCTGCGGCAAGGTCATGACCGTCGCGCCGATGGCCCCGCCGGCGACACCCGCCGGCCTGTTCTGGGACCAGACGCCGACCACCCTTCTCCTCCCGCACCTGGCCTGCCCCGACAGCGCCGCGGTGCGTGTCGCGATCCAGCCCCCCATCGCCTGACCGCAACCCCGTAGCGGTACTGCGCGCCGAGCGCGTTCCGACATGACGGGAACGGTTTGTGGTTCACGCTGCGCGGACACCGCGCCGTGGCCGGGTTTGATCATCACGACTTTCGGAGCGGACCGCGATGGACCTCCGCACCCTTTCACGCACCCAAGCCGGCGAGACCGGTCACGCCCCCGCGTCCGCCGAGGCCGCGCAACGCGTCCCCGCGCCGAAGCGGCGCTGGGCCACCCGCCTCGTGCTGCCGTTGGCGATCCTGCTTGCGACCCTTGCGCTCATCGCTTACGCGGCGCGCGACCTGATCCTGCCCGCGACACCCGTCGAAGTGGTGCGCGCGACGGCGCTGGTTGGCGGCAGCGTCCCGGACCCGGTGGACGTGTCCGCGTCCGCGCCTTCGCAGTCGACGGCCGTCGTTGCGCAGGCCCCGGGCTGGGTCGAGCCCGACCCGTACCCGATCTTCGTCACCGCGCTGGCAGACGGCATCGTGGAGCGGGTGCTGGTGCTCGAGGGCGAGGAGGTCGAGCCGGGCCAGCCGCTGGTCGAGCTGGTCCGCAGGGACGCGGAGCTGTCGCTGGCGCAGGCGCAGGCGGCGCTGACACGCCAGCAGGCGGTGCTCGCCGCGGCCGAGACGGAGTTCGACGAGCCGGTCGCGCTGGTGCGCGCCGAGGCGGTCGCGCGGGCGGGGCTCGCGGAGGCCGAGGCGGCGTTGGCCCGGCTGGACGCGCAGGTCGCTCAGGAAGAGGCGCGGTTGGCGGAGCTGGCCGCGGCGTACGACCGGCTGGCATCGGTGGGGGCGCAGTCGGCCTCGGCGCAGCAGGTCGAGGCGGCCGAGTACCGGGCGCAGAGCCAGCGTGCGGTGGTCGAGGCGACCCGGCAGCTCCGACCGGTGCTCGAGGCCGGGGTGGAGCAGGCGCGGGCCGAGTTGGCCGCGGCGGCGCGTGACCTGGAGCTGAAGACGGCGCTGCGTCGGGCGCGCGACGAGGCCGCGGCCGGGGTGGTCGCGGCGCGGGTGCGGGTGGCCGAGGCGCAGCTCCGGCTGGACCGCATGACCATCTACAGCCCCGCGGCGGGCACGGTCATGTCCCGGCTGGTCGCGCCGGGCGACAAGCTCATGCTCGGAGGCGACGGCATGCACACCGCCCATGCCGTCCACCTCTACGACCCGAGCGCCTTGCAGGTGCGCGTCGACGTTCCCCTCGCGGACGTGGCGTCGGTGGGGGTCGGGCAGGAGGCGGTCATCGTGGTCGATGTCCTGCCGGACGTGGAGTTCCGCGGGGTCGTGACCCGGCTGGTCCATCAGGCGGACATCGGCAAGAACACCGTGCAGTTCAAGGTCGCGATCACCGACCCCTCGCCGCTGCTGACACCGGACATGCTCGCGCGGGTGAAGTTCTACGGCCGACCGCGTCCCGGCGGTACGCCAACGAACGGGGGGACCGGGCAGGCCAGCACCGGCTCGACCGGCGGACCCGTTGCGATCAGCCGGTCCGCCATCCTCGATGCCGACGGCGAGGCCTACGTCTGGTGGGTCTCACCAACCGACAGCCGGCTGGCTCGTCGGCCGGTCACGCTCGGCCGGGAGCGCGCCGACGGGGCCGTCGAGGTCCGGTCCGGGCTCAACCCCGGCGACGCGGTGGTCAACAACCCCGCCCCCTCCCTCACCGAGGGCCAGCGTGTCCGCATCACGAACGCCTCGTAGACCGTCACCGCGAACCGCTACGGAAACACAAACCCCACTCCTCAACGAGAACGACACCATGGCACTCATCGAATGCCGACAACTCACCAAGACCTACCGCAAGGGCGAGAGCACGATCAAACCGCTCGACAGGCTGGACCTCGATGTCGAACAGGGCAGCTTCCTCGCGCTGATGGGCCCCAGCGGCAGCGGCAAAACGACCCTGCTCAACCTCATCGCCGGGATCGACCACCCCACCTCCGGCTCGCTCACGATCGACGGCCAAAACATCGCCAAGCTCTCGCGCAGCAAGCTCGCGGCCTGGCGCTCGGACAACGTCGGCTACGTGTTCCAGCTCTACAACCTCGTGCCTGTGCTCACCGCGTACGAGAACGTCGAGCTGCCCATGCTGCTGCACCCGATCTCGCGCAAAGAGCGCCACGAGCGCGTCGCGACGGCGCTGTCGCTCGTGGGCCTCGCCGACCGGCACGACCACTACCCCCGACAGCTCTCGGGCGGGCAGGAGCAGCGCGTCGCCATCGCCCGCGCGATCGTCACCGACCCGGCCATCCTCGTCGCCGACGAACCCACCGGCGACCTCGACAAGCCGTCCGCGCTGGCCGTGATGGACCTGCTGACCCGGCTGAACCAGGAGCTGGGCAAGACGCTCATCATGGTCACCCACGACGCGCAGACCGCCGAGTACGCCAACCGGACCCTCCACCTCGACAAGGGCCGGCTCGCCGATGACTCGGTCCAGGCCGCGTTCTCCGGCGAGACCGCTACCACACAAGGAGCCGCGTCATGATCAGTCTCAGGTACTGGCCCTTCGTGCTCAAGCAGGTCTGGCGCCACCGCGTGCGGACGCTGCTCACCGTCGCGGGCGTGGCGACGGCGATGTACCTCTTCGTCGCGATCCAGGCGATGCAGCGCGGCGTCGCCGAGGCCACCGAGGCGAGCGCCGCCGACACCACGCTCGTCGTCTACCGCGAGGACCGGTTCTGCCCGTTCACCAGCCGGCTGCCCGAGTACTACCTGCCGCAGATCGAGCGGATCGACGGCGTCACCTCGGCCGTACCCGTGCGGGTGGTCGTGAACAACTGCCGCGCCTCGCTGGACGTCGTCACGTTCCGCGGCGTGCCCGACGAGCGCTTCGCCGACACCATCGGCCGGGACGCCAACATCACCTCGGGCACGCTCGAGGGCTGGCAGCGCCGCTCCGACGCGGCGCTGCTGGGCGAGACCCTCGCCGCACGGCGCGGGCTCAAGGTCGGCGACCAGTTCGACGCCGCGGGCATCACCGCCTACGTCGCCGGCATCATCACCTCCGACCAGCCGCAGGACCAGAACGTCGCCTACGTCCACCTCGACTACCTCCAGCAGCAGACCGACAAGAAGCTGGGCACCGTGACGCAGTTCAACGTCAAGGTCGACGACCCGGCCAAGCTCGAGCAGGTCGCCGCAGAAATCGACGCGCTCTTCGACGCCGCCGAGCAGCCGACCACGACGCGCTCGGAGAAGGCGTTCGTCGCGCAGGTGGCCGGCGACATGATCGAGCTGATCGGCTTCACGCGGTACCTGGGCTGGGGCTGCCTGATCGCGGTGCTCGCGCTGGTGGGCAACGCGATCGTGCTCTCCGTGCAGGACCGCATTAAGGAACACGCGATCCTGCAGACGCTGGGCTACTCCGGCGCGTTGATCGGCCGGCTGATCGTCACGGAGGCGGTCGTGCTCGGCGTGCTGGGCGGGCTGGTCGGCGCGGCCGGCGCGCTGGCGACGATCCGGCTGACGCGCGTCAGCTTCTCGGTGGACGGGCTGAGCATCCCGATCGACGCCGACCTACACCTGCTCGCGACGGGCCTGCTGATCGCCGTCACCCTCGGTGTGCTCGCCGGGCTGGTCCCCGCGATCCAGGCCGCGCGCCGCCCGATCGCCACCTGCTTCCGAGCCGTATAAAGGAACACCATGCGACTGCTCCCGTTTGAATACGCCGCCCGGAACCTGGGGCGCTCCCCGCTCCGCCTGGGGATCAGTGTGCTGGGCAGCACGCTGGTGGTCGTGCTGGCGATCGCCGCGTTCGCGTTCGTGCGCGGCATGGACCGGTCGCTGGCCGACTCGGGTTCGGCCGACAACGTCATCCTCATGGGCGCGGGCAGCGAGGAATCGATCGAGCGCAGCGAGGTCCGCCCCAACGTCGCGGGCCAGGCGGAGGCCAGCATCTTCGGCATCCGGTCCGAGGCGGGCCGGGCCTTCGTCTCGCCCGAGGTCCACGCCGCGCTGGGCGTCGCGCTCGAACCCGACGCCGAGCCCGTCGGCCAGGCCGTGTTCCGCGGGGTCGTCCCCGCCGCGTTCCAGGTCCACCCGCAGGTCCGCATCACCGAGGGCCGGTCCTTCCGACCCGGCGCGGACGAGGTCATCGTCGGTGAGCTGGCAGCGACCCGGCTGGGCGTCCCCAACGAGCGCCTCGCGCTCGGGCAGGTGGTCTACGTCGATGGCCGACCGCTCACGATCGTCGGCCGGTTCGCCGCGCCCAACACCGTCATGAACGCCGAGGTCTGGGCCCCGCTCACCAATCTGCAGATCATGACCAAGCGCGACGGCGTGTCGTGCGTCGTGCTCACGCTGGACGAAGGTGAGTTCGCGGATGTCGACGTCTTCGTGAAGAGCCGGGTCGACCTCGAGCTCGCGGCGATCACCGAGCGGGACTACTACCGACAGCTCAGCAACTTCTACAAGCCCGTGAAGATGATGATCTGGGTCACCGCGATCCTCATCGGCGTCGGCGGATTGCTCGGCGGGCTGAACACGATGTACGCCGCGTTTGCCTCGCGCATCCGTGAGGTCGGCACACTCCAGTCGCTGGGCTACCCGCGCCGGGCGGTGATGCTGAGCTTCGTGCAGGAGTCCATGCTCGCGGCCGCGACCGGCGCGGTGCTCGGCGCGTTGATCGCCCTGCTGCTGTTAGACGGTGTCTCGATCAAGTTCTCCATGGGCGCGTTCGGGTTGCTGCTCGACGGGCCGACCGTCGGCTTCGGCATCGCCGCGGGGCTGGGGCTCGGGCTCTTTGGCTCGATCCCGCCGACGCTGAGATGCCTGCGCATGCCCATCGCCGAATCCCTGAAAGCGGCGTGACCCGCCAAACCCATCCTCCTCCCTTTTCCTGAAAGGAACACCATGCCACGCATCCCCTTCCAACACGCGCTGTGCCCGCTGCTGCTCACCGCCACCGTCATGCTTTTTGCAGGCTGCGGCCAGTCCGGCAGCAACAGCAACACCCCCGGCCCCGACGCGGGCAACGCCGCGGCCCTGCCCGCCGGGCTGTTCCTCGACACCGCACCGGATGGCGCGCAGCCGATCACCGCGCTCAAGGAAACCGCCGAGGAAGGCGACGAGGTCGTTGTCCACGTCATCGTGGGCGGGAAGATGCAGCCGCATGTTGCCGGCCGCGCGTCGGCGGCGATCATCGACGCCGGGCTCGACAACCCGTGCACCAGCGAAGACGACCACTGCCAGACGCCGTGGGACTACTGCTGCACGCCGCAGGAAGACATCACCGCGAACCTCGCGACGCTGCAGATCGTGGATTCTGACGGCCGGCCGCTCGCGGTCGACCTCGCCGAACAGCTCCCGCCCCTGGCCGTGCTCACGATCCGCGGCACCGTCGGCCCGCGGCCCGACCCGCAGGTCCTGACGATCAACGCAACCGGCATCTACATCGAACAAGGCACGAACTGATGGAGTGTTTCAAGCCGGTTTTGTCGATGCAAGTGCTGCGCTCTTGTCACCCTGCGCTCTTGGTGTCTGCGGCGCTTGCGCTAGGGCTCACGGGGTGTGTCCAGCACCGGCCGTACGCCGACCTCTGGGTCGCGCCGCGGCCGTACCACGCCGGGCTGCCCGCGGTGCACCCGGCTGAAGGGTCGGCGAGCCAGACGACCGCCGAGGGACGGGCGGACAACCCGACCGGCTCCGTCACACTGCGCGAGGCGGTCGCGCTGGCGCTGCAGCACGACCCCGCGCTCGCCTCGGCCGGGTGGGCGGTCGCCGCGTCCGAAGCCGAGGCACGGCAGCGTGGCCGAGCGCCCAACCCGCGTGCCTCCATCGCCGCGGAGAACCTCGGCGGACCGGACAGCGGCGATACGTTCGAGCGGTACACGCTTCGTCTCAGTCAGGTCATCGAGCTGTCGGGCAAGCGAGCGCGTCGGGAATCGTTTGGCTACGCGACGCAGCGTCTGCGTGCCTGGGATTACGAAGCGCAGCGGCTGGCGACGGCGTCGGCCGCGGCGTCCCGGTATGTCGCGGTGGCGGTGTCGCAGCAGCGCGTGGTGCTGGCCGAGGAACAACTCGCGCTGGCGGAGGCGGGGCTGGCGATCGCCGACGACCGCGTGCGCAACGGCAGCGCCCCGGGGCTGGAGCGTGACCGTGCGTCGGCCCGTGTCGCGCTGCGGGGCATTGCGCTCGAACAGGCAAGGCAGCGGCTCAGCGCCGACCGTGCCGACCTCGCCGCGAGTTGGGGCTCCACGCAGGCCGTGTTCGCCGAGGTGGTGGGCGACCTCGATTCCCGTGTCGGTCTCCCCGCGCTGGATGCCGTACGCGAACGACTTGAACAGAGCCCCGCCTTGGCGCGTTGGGACGACGAGATCGCGCAGCGCGAGGCGGTGGTGGACCTCGCGCGGGCGAACGCCACGCCGGACCCGACCGTCGGCGCGGGGGTGCGCTTTTTCCCGGATGCGGACGACGCCGCGGCGGTGTTCGAGCTGGGGCTACCGCTGCAGCTCTTTGACGACAACCGAGACGCGGTGCTCGCGGCCCGGCTGCACGTCTCGCAGGCCGTCGCGCAGCGTGACCACGCCTACGCCGAGGCGGGCCGATTGCTCGCCCGCGCGCACGCCGAAGCACTGGCGGCTGACTACACGGTCCGCTCGCTGGATAACGAAGCGCTCCCCGCGTCACAGCGCGCCTACGACGCGGCCGTCGAGGCCTACGCGGCCGGGCTGAGCGACTACCTGACGGTGCTCGACGCCGAACGCGCGTTGCTGGACATCCGCGAACGCCGACTGGAAGCGGTCAGCGACTACCACCTCGCGGTTATCGTGATCGAGAAGCTGACCGCTCATCCGCTGGGCAACGACGAGTAGCGGCCGGGCTGCGCATCAACTCTGTCTACCTATGCATCGCTAGTCCAGCCGCTCGAACCGGTCGAGATCGGCGAACAGAACCAGCAGGTCGCCCCGCCGCTCGATCCGCCCGGTGAGGCGGATCGGGTCCGCGATATAGGAAAAATGCGAGGCCGGCAGCGCGCTGCCGTCGGCGGTCAGCAGCAGGTACGCAGCAGTACGGCCAGCCGTATCACGAACAACGAAGACCGGCGGGATACCGCCCCGGATGCACAGCGTCGCACAGACCTTGTGCGGCTTACCATCGCCGGGCTTCATCGCGCCGAGGTAACACTTGGGGTCGACGATCTCGCCGACCAGCACGTGTGTGCCCAGGTCCTGCGGCTCAGGCAGGTACGCGCGGTCGAAGGACGCCTGCGCCTCCCGCGGGCTAACCGGCTGGGGGTGCGCACCGTCGAGCTCAAGGACGCGTCGGCCGTCGCGCTCGATCACGTAGCCGTGCACATCGACCACCTGACCATCCATCCCCTGCACCATCGGCTGCGCCCCGGCCTTGCTCTGCTGCACCAGCAGGTACGTCGCCACGCCGTCCGGCGCATCAGGGTCGGGCACGCGCAGCATCGGGTAGGGCTCGGCCTCGAGCACGCCGGTCAAGGTCAGCGCGTGCGATGTGTCCCAGGTCCCGTCGCCGGGGCTGCGCTGCTGCCCCGCCAGCACCGCGGCAACCGCGAGGACCAACACGCCGTTCGCTATCAGCCAGGGCAGCAGGAACCGTCGGATCGCCGGCGGCAGCGGGAGGTAGCCGACGTAGAAAGGACGATCGTGCGTTGTGTTCGCTCCGTCATCGATCATCATGCGGCGCTCCAATGGTCACCGGTTCAACGGTAGTGCCCGGCGGCTTGGGCGTTGGGTTCAGCAGGACACGCTCGCCGTCAATACGCAACTCGTACGTCGGGATCATCTCGGTGTAGGGGGGCGGCGACTGGCCGTTGTGTGGACGGTACTGGTAGCCGTGCCACGGGCAGGTGATGCAGCCGTCGATGATCTTGCCCTCGCCGAGCGGCCCGCCCTGGTGCGCACAGACGTTCGCGACGGCGGAGAGCGTGTTGCCATAGCGGAACACCGCGACCTTGGGACATCCCTTGCGTGGGATGACAACCTTCGCGCGGTCGGTGGGGATGTCCGCGACCGCCGCGACATCAATCCAACTCGGTGTGTGTGTGGGTTGGCCGTCGATGTGACGGTCCCGCCGGGTCTCCAAGAGGCCTGCGGTGATATGGAGCAGCAGGAGGCCCACCGCGCCGACACCGATCAGGACCGGGTACGCCGGGCTGCGCTCGCTCTGCAGTGCGCCCAGCGCCACGTGCATGAGCAGCAGGGCGTAGGCCGCGTAGACGCCCATGTGCAGCGCTTTCCACCAGCGGGGCGACAGGTTCTTGAGCCAGAAGTCGTGGCTGGTCGCGGCCATGTAGAACAGGATCACCAGCGCCAGTACGCCAGGCAACTCGAAGGGGAATGCGCTGAGCGACGTGATGTTGCTGTTGAGCGTGAGCACGGCACTGATCGGGTTGATCGTGCCGAACCCGCCGTACCAGATGAGGACCAGGACGCTGTGGGCCAGCGCGACGCAGAACATCGTGACACCCAGGTGCCGGCGGTTGTAGAGCAGTGGCGCGAACCGCGTCGGGTACAGCCGGGCGAGCGGGCCGATCGCCAGGATGAGGTGCAGCATGACGATCGCGCAGGTCCCCGTCGCGCGGATCAGCAGCGTCATCGGGCTCAACGCGTGTTCGCCGGACCACACCACTGAACTGATACCAACAAACACCGCGAGGTAGGCGAGCACGCCACCGACCGCGATCAGGTCGTAGGCCTTCTTGTGCCGGTTCCACTGGACCCAGGTGTACTGATTACTCATCGCGCCGCCCCGCGTCGTTGTTGGGTGTCAGCGCCGGCGAATCCGGCTCGACCCCGGGCAGCCCGTCGGCCTGAACCGGGACCGTCGGCCGGGCCAGCACCACGAGCAAGAACATGATCAGCACCACCGGCCCGAGAACGAGCCACAGCAAGACGTGCACCTTCCGCTGCGTCCGCGTCATTGGCTGGCCCCTTTCCCGGCTCGTACCCATTTCATAAGCATCACCGGCCAGAGCCCGACCAATCCGGGCAATACCAGCAGCCGGAACGCGAAGGGGGCGCCCTGCGCGGCCGGGTCGATCCGCCCCAGCCCGAACGCCGCGATCGGGACCGCCACGACGATACCCAGCGCGGCGTATCCCACGGCCAGGACCAGAAGCATGTTTAGGAGGTCCGCCATCACACCCTCAGCCAGCACTTGTGGTTAGGACAAGAACCCGCCCCGCCGCCCGGCTATTCCCGTACGCTATCTTCATCGGTGCGGCCGGTCCCGACACCGCACAACCGCGATCAAGGATGCCTATGCCGCTGGAGGAGATCACGCTGACGCTGGACCGGCTGCCCGAGCCGAACGATGCGGTGCACGCGTTCCTCGCCGACGCGGACGAACGTGTCGAGCGGTTCCTGCGTTCGCAGCGCCACGACGAGCCGATCACCGGCTTTGTCACCAGCGACTTTGTCATGGTCTACCACGCGCTGGCGGAGGTCGTCGACCGCCGGCTGTCGACGGGCGGCCGGTTCTGTGAGTGGGGCTGCGGCTTCGGCGTGGTCGCGGGATTGGCGGCGCTGCTCGGGCAGGACGCCTGCGGCATCGAGGCGCACCGCGGGCTGGCCGAGGCGGCACGCGCGTTGATGGACGACCACGGCCTGGACGTCCCGATCGCGCACGGCAGCATGATCCCCGAGGGCGGCGATGCGCTCGTCGATGCGCTCGCCCAGCAGGCCTGGCTGCGCACCGGCGAGACGCCCGGCTACGAGGAACTCGAGACCGATGCCGAGGACTTCGACCTCTTTTTCGCCTACCCCTGGCCCGGCGAAGAGGAACTCATCGATGCACTCTTCGAGCGCTTCGCCGCCAGCGGGGCCCTGCTGCTCACCTATCACGGCCTCAACGACATGCGCCTGCAGCGCAAGGTGTGATGGCCACGCGTCCGCCGCGTCACACGCGGCGGGACCCACCCGGTGGGTTACACGTGCTGGCTGGCCTCGTCCCATCCGCCCTTGACCCGCCGCACCACCGCCCACGGCAGCCACAGCAGCGTAAACAGCACCAGCACGATCCCCATCATCACCATCGGCCGGTACGGCCAGGGGCCCAGGTGCTTGAGGATCGATTCCTCCGCGTTCTTCGGGATCGTCTCGCTCAGGTAGCCGTAGAACCAGCCGGTGCTCATGTTCAGCACGATCATCGATACCGCGTACACCGCCCAGAAGGCGACCGCCCGCCACCAGTCGCCGAAGGCCGGCCGGTACCGGCCCACCGTCAGGTCGAACACCGCGCACGTCACGATCGACATATGCAGCAGCCAGAACGCCCAGAACTTCTGTGTCTCGGGGCCCGTGTCGATCACCGGCGTCAGGAACGCCTGCGTCGTCAATCCGAACGCGCCGAAGTAGGTGATCGCCCGCAACCACCGTGTCGGCAGCAGCAGCGACAGCGGCGCGACCAGCGCCAACACGTCGCACGCCTGGATCGGCAGGCTCTCCTCCAGCTTGATCTGCCCCACCTTCGGCCCGGACTGGTACATCTCGATCGGCGACAGCACGAAGTACAGCCCCGACCCGATATAGATCAATACCCCCGCGACCGCGAGGGACCACCGCACGCCGCGCTCCGCGCCCGCCCGCCCCAGCGCGATCGTCGCGAACATCACCGCCCCGGTCAGCATCAGCATCGCCACGTGCTGGGCCGGCGTAAATACAGAACTCACTGCAAATGTGGGCATCAAGGGCTCGGCTCCACCGGTTCCGGGATTGTGGGCATGGTAAACTAGCGGCACCCCGGACCGGTCGCCAATCGCCCCGGGGGCCGCATCACCGCGGGCAGGGGCACCGCCTGACCATGTCAACCGCCAGCACCGCCAAACCCTTCCGCATCAGCGTCGGCCGGACCAAGCCCGTCCGCGATACCGTCGTCCGCGCCGCGCGCCCCCTGGTCGAGCGCGCCCTCCGCTTCCCCGCCATGAACGCCATCTACCAGGAGATCCACTCCTGGCGCGACGACACCCGCCACTTTTCCGACAAGTGCCTCACCGCGCTCGGGGTCGAGCTCGACCTCATCGACGAACAGCTCGAACGCATCCCCGCAACCGGGCCCGTTGTCCTCGTCGCCAACCACCCCTTCGGCGGGATCGAGGGGCTCATCCTCTGCTCCATCCTCCGACGCCGACGCCCCGACGCCAAGCTCCTGGCCAACTCGCTGCTGTCCATGATCCCCGAGCTGCGCGACAGCTTCTTCTTTGTCGACCCCTTCGGCGGGCCGGGCGCGATCAAGCGCAACCTCCACGCCACACGCAACGCCATGCGCTGGGTCGCAGACGACCACCTCCTGGGCGTCTTCCCCGCCGGTGAGGTCTCCCACCTCAAGCTCCGCCAGCGAGCGGTCATCGACCCGCCCTGGTCCCCCACCGTCGCTCGCATCCTCCAGAAGACCGGCGCGCAGGCCGTCCCCGTCTTCTTCGACGGCCGCAACTCCAAGCTCTTCCAGATCGCCGGCCTCATCCACCCCCGCCTCCGCACCGTCATGCTCCCTACCGAGATGCTCCGCAAACGCAAGGCCCCCGTCGTCATGCGCATCGGCAGCCCGATCTCCGCCACACGCATGGAACGCTTCGAGGATCCGGCCAACCTCACCGACTACCTCCGCGTCCGCACCTACCTCCTCAAGCCCGAGCGAAAACGCGAACCCATCGACGAGACCGAGAAGCCCAAGCTCCAGCGCATCATCGACCCGGTCCCCGCCGAGCAGCTCCTCGACGCCATCGCCGACCTCCCCGACGACCGGCTGCTCCTCCAGCAGGGCGAGTTCGATGTGTTCTACACCGTCAAACCCCACCCCCCCGCGCTGATGCGAGAGGTCGGCCGGCTCCGCGAAGAGACCTTCCGACTCGTCGGCGAGGGCACCGGGCTCCCCCTCGACATCGACCGCTTCGACGACGACTACCTCCAGCTCCTCGTCTGGAACCGCGACAGGAACGAGCTCGTCGGCGGCTACCGCATGGGACAGACCGACCAGCTCCTCGCCGCCCACGGCAAGGACGGCCTCTACACCTCCACCCTCTTCAAGTTCCGCAAGGACCTGCTTCAGCAAATCAGCCCCGCCCTCGAGCTCGGCCGGTCCTGGGTCGCCAAGGACTACCAGCGCTCCTTCTCCCCGCTCATGCTCCTGTGGAAAGGCATCGGCGCGTACATGGCCGCCAACCCGAAGTACCGCTACATCTTCGGCCCGGTCAGCATCTCCGCAGACTACACCTCGATGAGCAAGCAGCTGCTCACCGCCTTCCTCACCATGAACCGCTTCCTGCCCGACCTGGGCAAACTCATCCGCCCCCGAAACCCGCTGAGCCTGAGCGATTCAAGGCAGTTCGACCGCAAGGCCTTCTCCACCGTCGCCGGCTCGCTCGACGAGATCAACGAGCTCGTCAGCGAGCTCGAAGCCGACGGCAAACCCATGCCCGTCCTATTGCGACAGTACCTCAAGCTCAACGGCCAGCTCATGGGCTTCAACGTCGACCCCGACTTCGGCGACGTGCTCGACGGCCTGATCCTCATCGACGTCCCCGCCGTCGACCCCCGCATCCTCAAGAAATACTTCGGCAAAGAAGCGTCCGAGGAGTTCCGTAAGCACCACGGGATGGTGGACTAACGATTCCTTCCCAAGCCCGCAGCCAACGCCGCGGGCTACCGCTCCCCCTGGTGCAGACAGTCCTGCCCGTCACACGAGGTAAGCTACAATCTGCAGGATAGCTACGCGTCATCACCCAGCACACGGAGTTTACACATGACTACCTCTCTTCATCTCAGATACTCCGTGTGCATAATGCTTGGAATGTCTTTCGCAGCCCTAGGATGTACAGAATCCAACAAGGATACCTCCGAACTAGAGAAAAATGTGTCAGGCGATGTTTCCAACTCACTTGGTACAAACTGGCGTGACAACACGAATTCCAATCCAGTCGGAGAAGAAGAGGCTGTTCAGGCGGCTTGGGACGAATTCAAAGAAGCATCTCTTTCGGGGAAAGGATCTTTGGCCGCAGGTCGCGTCACAACTGCAACTCACGAACGATATGACCAATACCGATTGCTTGCACTTAGCGGAAGCAAAGATGAGCTTGAGACCCATGTGCTAATGACACGAATCACTGTGCTCGGCATCAGGCTGCGAACTCCCGCCGATGAACTCCGAACGATGACTGGACGCGACTTGTTTGCACACGCCGTCGATCAGGGGTGGATCGGTAAGAACAGCGCCACCGATGAAGGAATCGAATCGATTGTAATCACTGGAGACCATGCCCGCGCCAACATCACAAAGAATGGCCAGCCAACTGGACTTTACCTGCATTTCATCAAAGAAGATGGCATATGGCGTCTTGACATGCTACAGATAATGAAAGTTGCGATTGCCGCGTTTGATCAAATGTTCGACGAATCCGGAATGACCGAAGATGTGTTTATACAACGGGTACTTGAAACAACAACGGGACTGGTCGTTACCGACGATCTTTGGGTGCCGCCTGATAATGAATAGCTGGTTCGTGGCTACCTGTGGTCCAACTCGAATCAGATGATTTGGTTGGCGTTTATATACGTATCCTGCAGGTGCATGTTGAAAGCATTTGCCTTAACTTCCCGTAATCGTGAGGAAGTTACTGACGAGGTGCAGAATCCTATGCCCAGCGTTCCTTTCAATTCAAATCTGCCTCCCTCCTCCCTCTCTGCGTCCTCTGTGGTTAAAAACTCCCGCTTCCCCATCGGTGTCCATCCGTGTGCATCGGTGGTTCCTTCTTCTCCCCGCAACGCCACCCAACAAAACAAGCCCCCCCCGCCGGGTTCCGGGGCGGGGGGCTTGTCAACAGGAGTCTTGATTCGCTTGGCGCTACGCCGCGATCTTCATTGTGCCGTGGGTGGTCCACGTCGCGATAGGCAGGGACGCGGGGCCGGGCTTGCCGGCCGTATTGACCCAGCACGCGCTGACCCACACTTTGGTTCCGGGGGCGACGGACTCGGGCATGACGAACTGCGTGTCGGTCTTGCGTGCCTCGCCACGGAAGTCGAACGTTTCAAGGGTGGTCGGCTGCTCGTCGCCGAACGCCGTGTAGATCCACGCCGCCCGCACCCCGGACGGCTTGGATCAGCGGGTCGAGTCGTCCTTGCGCAGCGCAATGTTGAACAGCCGACCCGATACCGAATCAACACTCACCTTGGGCGCGCTCGACGGGATCGTCGCGCGTGTGTACGTGTTCTCTCGCAGCGAGATGCCCAGCTCCGACCGCTTCGCGTTGGTCATCCCCGGCCAGGCCTGCATGATGTCCACCAGCTTCCGCGTCTCCGCGATCGACGCGCCCCTGGCGGTGTTCTTCTTCTGGATATTGGTCGGCGAACGCGTGGCCGGGTCCAGCGCCACCGTCAGCGCCGCGGCGAACGCCTGCTGGACGGCCTGGTAGTCCGCCGCCGCCTGCACATCCAGGCCGTAGCCCGGCGGGTCCGCGACCAGCTTGGTGGCGAGGTTGCTGGTCCACGCCAACAACTCGCCCTCACGGGTAGGTACATAATCCGGCATGTCGATACTCCTGTCTTTCGCCCGAACGGGCGGTGCAAAAAGAAAGGCCCCAGAACAAGCACCCCCCCGGGCCCCGGCCACCCGCGGTGCACACGCTGTGCCCCGCAGAAGTGATCCATGACCCGTTGTCGGCATCCTGCGCGACCGACTTAACCCCTCCGGCCGCGCCAGACCCCAAAAAGTGCAAAACACTTCCAGGCCCGCCCCCGGCAGGTCCCAAACGGCGGTGCAGGGCTCCCAAACCGCCTTCAAACATGCCGGAAACCCGCCCCGTACCTCCGGACGCCGTTCCAGTGATGCCACAAGCCCAGTCAGTCATCCCCCAAGAGATTTCCGACATGCCTGGAGCCGCCTCAGTGATGCCTGAAAAGTTTTTCGGCATCACTGAGAAGCTTTAAGTCATCACTGAGGGGGCTTCAGTGATGACTGACGCCCCTTCCGGCATGCCGGGTGCTGTTCCAGTAAGGACTGAAGCAATCTCAGCCATCACTGAAACCTTGTCAGTGATGGCTGACGGAGCGCCCGATAGGATCCCTTAGGTCATGAAAAGCATCGCCATGTGACTGGGTAACAGCGTTCCAAGCCGCATACATATCAATGATATCCCGCCCAGCCCGAGGGCAGAAGCCGGCTTGCGGTCCACTCAGTTTTGTGAGTCACCACTGCCCCAGTTTGCTATGAGCGCAAAAAGGTCGAGGTGATTCACCCGGCCGTCCAAGTTCACATCCCCGCGCTGGAGGGTAGCGTAATCGCCGGTTTCCTGGCCATTGCTGTAGTCCCAATTCGCCAGCAGCAGGTCGAAGTCTTCGACACCGATCCTGCCGTCCAGGGAGGGATCGATCCAAGCGATGCCACCGTCGGCGAACTCGCCCATGATGATGGCACCCGCGGGGCCGTGGAGCTTGAATTCGGCGTCCCATGCGGTGGGCCAAGCCGCGAAGAGTACGACGTCGTCACCGTTGACCTGCATCAGCATTTTTTGGAGGGCGATCATGAAGACCGAGATGTGGTCTTGATCCGGGGCATAGTCGAAGTTCGGGCCGTAGAACCCGTCGAACCGGAAACCGTTGTTGGTGGCGTTCACCCGGCTGGTGATCTGGGACTGGGCGACATTCGTCAGTCCCAACAGGGCGGCCTGGATCGGCTCCTGGTCCCAGCCGATGTTGCGCTTCGTGAACCGGTTATTGAAAGTATCAATCCCCATCTGCAGGTTGTCTTGACCTACTCCCGACAGGAGGTAGGGGAAGACGCAGTATAGCTCGCCGTTTTCGGTATTGCGGTGGTCACTGAACTGGTCTGCGGGAGCGAAGATCTCGGTGCCGCCGACCATCCGTGTCGGTAGGTCGGGCAGCTCGCTCTTCAAGCGCGACCATTGCTGACGTAGAGGGGCATCGAGTTGACCTCCACGTACGCCGCGTGTGGGCCGGTGCTTCACGGCCTGCAGCGCGAGTAGTTCTTCGGGCAGCGCGAGCAGGCCGTCCAGGATGTAGTGCAGCCCGGCGATTTCCGGCATCGGGTTGACCGCGTTCCACCACGTCTCCAGGACCTGTGCGTGGCCGGAGATTTCCAACTGCCCTTGGGCATCACGGTCGTAGTGCTGGTCGTAGAACGTGATGATTGCTTCCGCCATGGGCAGCAGTTTGTCCGTAAGGAACTGCTCGTCTCGCGTGGTGTTGTAGTACTCCAGCATCATGGCGACCAGCTCGATGCCGACCTGCCATTCATAGCGGATGAACTGGTTGACGCTGGTGCCGTCGGGGAGCGAGCCGCGCTGGCTAGGCCAGCCGTAGTTCGCGTCGTTGTACGTACCCCAGAAATACATCGACTCGGGGAACATCGCGCCCTCGTGGCCCCAGTAGGTCTGTACCCTTTCCTGTGCCAGCGGCAGTGCGGCCAGGTACATATCAAACAACGGCAACATCATCTCGGCGTCGCCGGCGGCGGCCATCGCCCAGTACGGCAGGCGGGTGTTCTGCCACCAGTATGCGGAGCCCCAGCGTCGCGTGTCAGCATCCAACCCACTGATCCCGCTCTGGCCGTGTGTCTGAGTGTCAACCGTGAAGATCGAGCCGTTGAACTTGATCGGCGAGCCGCCCCGTCCCGAGAAGGCACTGACCGCGCGCTGCACTGCGTAGGCCCGCGAGACGCGATCGGCGTTGGCATCCCCGCTGAGACGGATGTAGCCGCGGCTATTGAACTCCGCCCACCAAGCATCATGGGCGGCGCGACGGTCGGCCAGGGATTGACTATTGGTCTGCTTGACCTGTCCCGCAATCTGATCGATCCAGTCCTGGGCCGTGGGTGTTTGGGCGGTGAGCATGTGGATCGAGATCGTATGATCGGTCATCGCCGCCTCAGAGCAGATCGCGGCATCGACTGTGTTGAAGTAGCCCGGGGCCTCGATCCACGCGCCGAACGTCCGGTTGATCAGCGGATCGCTAGAGGCATCTGTTTCGGGGTCAAGCCCCTGGTAGCTGAGGTTGTCGGCGTAGATCGACGACTCATTACGGTGATACCATGAGATGCGGCCGCCCTCGCTCTCGAGGACGGTGTCGGCGGTGACGTGGTAGGTGTCGGGGCTGCCGCCGTGCAGGCCGTAGGCCGCATTGAGTTCTGCCCCGGAGAGTTGGTGGGTCTGGGTCCGCCAACTGCCGAGCAAGACCTGGGCCGTGCGCTCGCGGGCGCTGTGCGACTCGATGTGGACCGTCGGGTTATTCGCATCGACCCAGACTGATAGCGTGGTCGCGTCCGTCCCGGTGCCAGCCTGGATGTTGATTGAGCCGGTGGCGAGGTCCAGTTCCTGAGAAAACGACTGGCCGGGGTCGAGCAGGCCGCTGACACGGACGAGCCCGAATTTGAGAAGTCGGTTGTTCTCGCTCCAGCTATCGGTCGCGCTGAGGTAGAACAGCAGGTCGCCATTGGGTTCGACCCACAGGTTGATGCCGAACTGCCCGTTGCCCAGCGGCATCGAGCCGTTGGAATCGGCACTGGGCGAGGTCCAGACAACGTTGGCGTCCGACACATCACCCGCCATTGCGGTTGTCGTGGGCAACCCCATCGACAGCGTTGCGGCCAGAGCTGTGACGTTTACAACACATTTCAAAACAGAATCTGCGGACATACTTCTCCAATCAAACATGCCAAGAACAAATCAAAAGAATGGCAGGCCCCGGAAGCGGGCTGGCTACTCACCACGCGAGACGTAGTAGTTGTACCAGTTGTTCCATACCAAAAACGGCTTTGACTCCCCGACCGCAGATAGCTGTGCGCTGCCGTCCGGGTGAAGGTTGCTTAGGGACTCGACCGACCCCGCCCCATTGACCGGCTGTCCGGGCTGGTGCCCGCCCCAGGCAAAGGCGGGGTCGGTCATCCCCGCTTCACCCGCCCGGGCGAATAGCGTGTCGGCCATGATCGGCCGCTCCATGGCGGTGCCTTCCGAATCGGTGGATTGCGCCCAAACCTCACGGTACACATCCAGGTCCCCGTCCAGATCATCATCCTTCACCAGGTCGGCGGCGAACGTCACGTTGGACCGGGGCACGAACCAGCTATGCGGGAAGATGATGAAGCCCGGGCCGAACAACTCCAGTTCGTCCAACATGTCGTCCGGGTCTGACAAGGAGGAGTTGACTTGGATGTTGTCGTGGACATCGTCGTTACGGGTTGGGCAGAACCAGAATTGCGGATCCTCCAAGCCGTAATCAATCCAGTTTTCCATCAGGTTACGGTTGAAGACCTGGGGGTTGGTCATACGGTTGGAGGTTGAGACCGGCGTCGGGAAGTCGCCTTCGTTCTCGTTCGCGTAGGCGTGCGCGGCGATACCGATCTGGCGGTAGTTGGACAGGCACTGAGTGGTTTTCGCGGAGAACCGCGCCTTGGCCAGGGCCGGCAGGAGGATCGCGATCAGCAGGGCGATAATCGAAATGACAACCAAGAGCTCGATGAGGGTGAACGCACGTCGTGACATGAGAGAACTCCTAACTGGATGTAGACGGGTCATAGAAGACGAGGGGCAAAACCGCCCCCGCCCCAGTTGGGCGGGAGCAGTGAAGGAGGAGCGGGTTATGCGCGGCGACGCCGAGCGATCATCAGGCCACCTAGGCCCAAGAGTGCCAACGAGCCGGGCTCGGGGACGAGGCGGTAGGCGACGCCGTAGTAATCCGTACGGAAGAGTTCGCCATTGACATCGGGTGAGCCGGCCACGTTCACCGTGAAGGACGTCGCACCATCGCCGGTGGTGCCGAGGCTCGCCAGCGAGGTATCCCATACACTCGTGCCCGCGGCCAGGATGAAATCATCATTCGAGTGGTCGTAGAGCGTGGTCGCGGAGCCATTGAGATCCGCCAGGATACGGCCGTTCGATGCATTCCCGTCGTTGCGTGTCACAAAAACAACGAACACCTCGTAGTTCCCGGCGGCCAACCCGGTCACCGTTGTGGCAAGTTCCGGGGCATCCGCAAGGTCGGTGGAAGCGATCTCGTAGCTGCGGTCCGTAGCGCCGACGATCGATTCATAACCTGTTGCAAAAGCATTCTGTTCGCGTTCTCGCCACAGATCGTCATCATTCGATGTGCCCAGGGTGGCCCACGGTGTCGCGGGGCTGACCACGCCGACCGTATTCCCGACCGTGTCGCCGGTCTTGAACGGGTCGGCCTCGACGACCGTGAACGTGTCCGAACCCACGGTGGCGCTGAACGTCGCCGCCGAAGCGGCACCCGTCAGCGTAATGCTGGCCAACGCCAGCCCGCTCAAACAAGTCAGACTCTTCATCTTGAAACCTCCTACGTAGGGAGAAAAGGGGAAAACGGGCACACACGTGCCCTGACAATCAGTTGGGTATCCTCTGGCTCTGGAAACAAACGGCACCGGCGGCGTAGTGGTCAGCCACCTGCTGCGGGGTCAGCCCGGTGGGGTAGATGGCCAGTTCGTCGAGCCCGCCGACGAACTGACGCAGCGGCACGCCCAAGTGCTCTTCGCCATGGGCGTGGTAGCCGAGGATCAATGCAAGCGGTTCATCTGCTAAGGGTCGGCTGTCTGCCACCGACCCTACATGCCGTCCGTTTACATACAGGTGCCGATGGGTTTCGGTCTTGACCGCAACCAAGTGGACCCATTCCCCTGCCGGATAGGGGCGGGTGTCGACCACCTCTTCCGACCCATCCCGGGTGGGTGGGTTGCGGTGGACAAATCGAGCGGTACGACGGCCGTACTGCGGCTCGCGCCCGCTGTTGAGTTCAAGCAGGAGCGCAGATTTGGCATTGTTAGGCTCCACACCGTACTCGCGGAGGCTTAGGATCGGATTGTCTGCGAGACGGTTGGGACGGGCCCAGCACTCGATCGTCAACGTCGAAGACCCACCAAGGTACGGCAGCGGGCCATCCAGTTCCGCGTAAGCACGTTCACCACGCCGTGGGCCGAACTCCAGCCAGCCACGCCCACCCTCAGATGAGGTCGCCACATCCCCAGAAAGCCGCAAGCGATCCTCGGAGTTTTTCAAGCTGTTTAGGGCGTTGGGCACATCAGCACCACCAAAGCGCCAATACAGCACCGGCTTGTCCGCCATCACGGCCCTTGCATAGGCCAGGTCTGCCAAGACCTCGCTGTCCAACGACCGTGCGAAGCGGGGTGTCTGTACCCCGAAATCTTCAACCAGTTCTGCCAGCGGCGTGTGGCCCGGTTCGATCGTAACTGCCTGCCCCTTCACAAGCGAGGCAGGGGCTGACTCGGCACCGTCTTCCACCACGCCCCCCCCCCGGCGCGTGGCGTAGACGGTGCCCCGGAAGACTTGAACGTAGCTCGGCTGGCTGTAGGATGCCTCGACCCCAAACTCGGTGCCGACATCGACGATCCGCGCGTCGGGCAGGTCTGCAACAAACCCCGCCGCCGAGGGCGGGGCGGATACGACCAGCCGGCCACGGATCACACGCACGCTGTTAGGCCCGGTCGGGATGAACGTCGCGGGCGCTTCAATAACCGCAGTTGCTCCGCTCCCAAAGACAATTTCGGCGTACCCCTCGGACAGTGAGACCCGCTGCCCCTCTCGCAGGTGACCGTTGAGATTTGGGCCGGCTGACCATCGCGCTCCGACCGCATCGGCGAGTGTCGCAACAACTGGTGGCTTCTTTGTATTCTGTTCCTGGCCCTGACCCTGCTCTGCCAAGCGAATCTCCTGCGAAGCGGTGTCGCGCCAACCGATCCACGCAATAAGCCCCAGCACCGCCGCGAGGCCGAGCCAGACAAATGACTTGGGGATCACCACGGTCCGTTTCAACGGCTCGGGCGCGGCATTACGCCGCAGTTCGTACCGCCGGTTGCGGGCGTCTTCGGCCTGCTGCGCGGCGAGCCGGCGGTTGGCTGCGTCTTCGAGGTCGTGTTTACGCCGCTCGGACAGGGCCTGGTCGATAACGAAGGCCATCGTGTTCGATCCGTCGGAGGGGTCGGCGTTGACCAGGTCGTCTTCGGTCAGCTCGACGACGCCGTCGGCCGTGACACCTTCCATCAGGTCCGCCCGCGCGTCGCCGCGCATCAGTTCACCGGCCTGGTGATAGATGTAGGACTCGCGCACGAAGCGGTCGCGGTGTTCAGGGGAGTCGCGCAGCAGCGATTCCAGCCGGGCGGCCTCGTCGGGGGAGAGCTGCCCGTGCAGGTAGGCGGAGACCAGTTCGCTGAACTTCTTGGGGCCGTGTTGATCGCTCATCGCTGGCTCTCCTGCATCTGCGCATTGATGCATCGGCGGAGCAGGGTCCGCACGCGATGGAGCGTCACGAAGACCGCGTTAGCCGTCATCCCCAGTTGCTCGGCGATATCGGCACCGGGCTCGGAACGCATGTAATGGAGGTTCAGGATCTTCCGCTGTCGGTCCGGCAGTTTCTTGATGCAATACTCCATCGCCTGCCCCATCTCTCGCAGGTGGTCGGACTGGGCGCAGTACGAGTCGGCGACAAGCTCGACGACTTTCTCGGAGAAGATGAGCTTGTCACGCCCGGCCGTGGCCCTGTATCGCATCACCTCGATACGCGCAAAGCCGATGGCCCAGGCGATGAACGGCTGAGCCGGGTCATACTGCCCGCGTTTCTGGATCACGGCAGCGGCGACCCGCTGAAGCGCATCTTCCGCGTCGTGGTAGCCAGTGATTTGGGAGCGCAGGAACGAGAAGACGGCCGGCTGGACCTTCACCCACGCCATCGCCACCTGCTCCGGGGAACCGGGGGAGTGGTCTGAGGTCGCAGGGGTGGGGGCAGGGTCCGGGCTCAAAGGGCACCTCTTCTATGGGGTATCCACACGAGATAGGGCAACCTTACACGCGGAAGGACAGAAAAGCCGCGCATTGACTAAGCACCTGTACTGCAGGTACTTAGCCAACGAAGCCGGGCCAGGATCGCCTGAATGACGGTCGCCGAGGTCACCAGCGAGCTGGGGCTAGTCCGACACCATGGCCACTTCTCGTTCGCGGTAGTAGCGGAAGACGTCGCGGAGGAGTTTCCAGAGGGGCTTGGGCTTCAGGCCGAGCCGGCGGTGGGCGGCGCCGATCTCGAAGCACAGCCGCCACTGGTGCCGCAGCGTGCGCTGGGCTTGGAAGACCGACCAGGACGGGTCGTAGATGTTGGTCGACTCGGACGTCACGCCGTTGAGCTCGATGACGGCTAGCCCCTCGCCGCGCATGAACGCGTCCGGGTCGGCGTAGCGGACGTCGATCCGGCCGAAGTGGTAGCCGTCGATCTTCCTGCAGAGCTGGTCGACACGCGCGGTAAGCTCCGGGGTGATGAGGTTTCGGCCGTCGGTGAACTTTGTGCCCTGGGCGTGGTTGCCGGCCTCGGCGAGGCGGAGGGTCTCGCTCTTGGCCAGGACGCGCTGCAGGTCGTCGGCGAAGCGCACGTGGAAGGTGTCGTGCTGGCAGCGGAAGCGTTTGTGCTTCCAGATGAGGGTCTCGAGGTCGGACGTGCCGTCGCCGGTGATGACGGGGAAGGTCTTGTCGGTGATGGAGAAGATCGACCCGTCGGCCTCGCCGGGCGCGCGGACGTAGAAGATGCCGGCTTCGCAGGGGCCGGGGTGGTAGGCCTGGAGCTGGGCGGGGCCGGTGTTCTGCTCGAAGTAGTCGGCGAACCCGGCTTCGCATTCGATCTTCGTGACGCCGGCCCCACGCTGGGCGGCGTCGGGCTTGAGGATGACCGGGTAGGTGAACGCACGGAACCGCTCTTCCGTGCGATCCATGAATTGCTTCGCGCGGGCGATGCGGGCGTTGGGGTCTTCGTCGGCGGGGATCAGGACGTGCGGGAGGATCGCCGGGTCGTCCACCTGCGCGAGGATGTCGCTCTTGCTCTCGCCGACCACCCCGCCGTCGGGCATGCACGGGTCGGCGAGGGTCCAGACGGTCGTCGACCGGAAGCGGATCGCCAGGTAGACGAGGTACGGCACGAGCGGGACGTAGAACAGCCACGCCGGCCAGAACTCGTGGTGGCTGAGCTTCTGGATGCGGATCGCGAGCTTGCGTCGGCCCTCCCGGCTGAGCAGCATCAGCGCGGTGTTCATGACGAACATCAGGACCAGCACCACCGCGACGAAGGCGACCCACCCGCCGCGGTCGAGCAGCGCCTGGAACGGCGACTTCGCGGCGTTGCCCAGGAGGATGACGCTGAAGAGGATGACGGGGACCCAGATGCAGACGGCCAGGAAGGTCCAGAGCATAAACCGCCCGGGCTTGTTGCCGGTGACGCCGGCCGCGACGTACAGCGGCAGCCGGGTGCCGGGGATGAAGCGGGAGGCGAGGACGGCCTTCCACCCCTTCTTGTCGAACCACGCGCCGAGCGCATCGACCTGCCGGGTCGGGACGAAGCGCGCGACCGGCTTCCAGCGCAGCGCGCGTCGGCCGACGACGAAGCCGATCATGTACAGCCCCAGGTCGCCGAGGAAGATGCCCGTGAGCACGGCGAAGACGCCGAGGAACAGGTCGATCTGCCCGGCCTTGATAAAGAGCCCGACGGCGATGGACGTGGGGTCTTCGAGGATGAACGTCCCGATGATGATGACACCGATCTTCGTCCAGGGGTTCATGACCCGGCGGAGCTCAAGATTTCCGGGGAGTTGGAGGGTATCGACCGGGGTCACCGCCGCGCGGTCGTCTGTCCGGCGCGTCGGCTGATATCCCGTGTGTTGTTGTTCTTCAAGGAAGGGAAGAATGGCGTCGGTAGCAAGTGTCGTCCCGTTGTGGTCCCAGATCAGGGCATGCTGGAGGATGTTGATAAAGCTGCGTTCGATCTCGTCATCAGCCATCATGACCAGATGGCTGTGTTCGACCAAATCGTGGTGCAGATATGCGGCGCGAGCCGGGACGAGCGGGTCGGCTTCGGCGTGGATGATGAGCAGTGGCTTATCGAAACGTTCGAGGATCGCACGGTTGGGGCGCTGGTCGGTGTCCCAAAAGTTACGCATGAAACCGTTGCGTTCGGAGCGGTCGCCGAGAACACCAAAGTGCGGGATAAACTCAGGAACGGCGACCTGAGCGGCATAACCGAGCCCGTACTTGAGGTGCTCAAAATAGTAGTCACCACTTCCTTCGACTTCCTGCGCCCCGATCGCGGCAAGGAACGTGATGCTGTCGACGCGTTGCGGTGCGAGGTCGTAGGCGTGGAGGGCGACGCCGCCGCCCATGGAGAAGCCGACGAGGTGGGCGTGCTCGATGCCGAACGTGTCCATCAGCGCGAGCAGGTAGCGGGCGTGGCTGATGTTGGAGTAGTCGGGGATGTAGGGCTCGGAGTAGCCGAAGCCGGGCAGGTCGGGGACGACGACGTAGTAGCCCGCGTCGGCGAGGCGTCGGGCGAGGGGCGGGTGTTCGTGGCCGTCGTGGTCCTCGACGGGTGTGGTGAAGTTGCTGCCGTCGCCGGGGCTGCCGTGGAGCAGAACGACGGCCGGGCCGTCGGTTGGCCCGAACAACTGGTAGGCGAGCGCGACATCGGGCGGGCGTTTCACGGTGCCGCGCGGGGTCGGCATCTCGGCCTGCTCGATCGCCCCGGCGGTGTCCTGGGGCGGGAGCATCTGCGTGTGATAGCCGGCCGGCACAGGGTCGGGGCCGTCGGTAAAGACCTGCACGGTGAACGACGCGAGCATCAGCGGCAGGTAGAGGTGCCACCACCGCAGCCGGCGGCACGGCCGGCACGGCGGATCCTTTGGGGGTACCGCGTTGTCCTCCGGCTCGGTCGCGGGTGGGTCTTCGGCCGTCACGGGGTCACGGCCGTGCGTTCGAGGGTCGCGACGCTCGGGTGGGCGGGGAGGTCCGGCCGATCGGGGTGGTAGCGCATCGTGATCGCGTCGGGCCCGATGTCGAGCGTCGTGTAGCTAACGGTGCGGGCGTCTTCACGGGACATCGCAACGCTCAGGTGTGGGCGGTCGTCCCAGCGGTGGGCGTGGAAGGCGTCCTGCTGCTGCACCCAGGGCTCGGACTCCTCGCTGAACCAGCCATCGAACAGCTCGCGTCGCGGGGGCTCGACGAGGTGATCGCCCAGGCCCGAGGAGGTAAACATCACCGGCCGATCCAGCGGCTGGATGGGGATCGACTCGGCGGGTTCGTCGCTGCGCCAGACGGCGAAGCGTTGGCCGTCGCAGAGGACCAGTCGGAACGGCATCATGTCGCCGGCGGGGATGGCTGCGCAGGCGGCGACCGCGTCCTCAAGCGTCGCGCAGCCCGCCAAGGCCGTGACCACCCCGCCCCGGCTGACGGTCCGGTCGGTCGGCGGCTGCTTGGGGTTGTAGTTGAGCAGGGTGAGCGCGAGGCCAGCGTCATTAACCGCGACCCAGGTGCCGTCGGAGACGGGGTCGACGGGCATGAGGTAGGCGCGTCCGCCGGGGCCGATCCGTGGTTCGGGGGGCCGGGCCGGGGCCCGGCCGTGTCGCTCGTCCCGGCTGCACGCCATGCGCCACTGCCCGGGCCGGGGCGTGGGGACGATCGTTACTGTGCACATCCGTCACGGTCCCGGTAGGCGATGGTCGAGGGCGCCATGCCGAACTGCTCGGGCAGCTCGACGCTGAGCGCCCGGGCAATCGTCCCGATGATCGCGTTGTGGTGGATCGTGTGGCTGAAGACAAACGCCAGCTCGCGCGCGTGCGTCGAGGGCAGGCGGACCAGGGCGCCGTCGCTGGTCATCGACGTGAAGACCGCGACGGTCTGGGGCAGGACCTCGACGGGCACGGCTTCGAGCTGGGTCAGGCACCTGGCGATGACCTGCTCGGCGGTGCGGGGGTTGGTCTCGACGTCGGTGCCGCGCTGGCGGTCGTCGTAGTTGATCGACTCGCCGTTGACGCCGTGCAGCCAGGCGATGACGTGGTCGAGGGTGTGGCGGACGTGGCCGCCGATCGCGCCGCAGCGGGTGCTGTCGGGCTTGGCGTTGTACTGCTCGGGCTCGAGTTGGGCGATCAGCTCCGAAAGCTGAGCCAACAGCACCGACAACGGCTGCACGCCGATCGGCACGGTCGGGGGTGCCGGGACGGCGGGTCGGTTGTCGGGCGAGCTTAGGTCAGGCATCCGGTGCCCCTGTGCAATGGCATTGGCGAAACATCTATTTTCTCCCTGATCGGCCCGCAACGCAAATCCGGCGCGGGGGCTGGGGAAACCCAAACCGACCCGCCCGCGGCATTCCCGGCCGGATCGGAGGGAGGAACGCATATTCTCGGCGAATCGCCCCCGCCAAGCCGCCGCTCGCCTTGCCGCTTATCGGTCTGCGATTTTGTATCAGGGTGTCGGCCTAGATCGGCCAGACCCCGCGGGGGAGCGTCGTCGCCGCGAAGGCCGCGAGCAGGCAGGCCGCGCCCGCGATGCCCAGGGCCCGGATACCCAAACGCGTCGAAGGGGTCAGCTCGTGCTTCAGCCCGGTCAGCCACTCGTTGAGCTGGACCAGGGTCAGCAGCAGCCCGCCGACGCCGGCGATCATGAGCAGCACCCCGACCATGACCCCGGGGCCGGGTGTGGTCATAAACAGGACCGCCCCGACGATGAAGCCCAGCGTCGCGCCCACCACGGCGAGGACCAGGTTGCGCAGCCCGGCCGAGAGGATGCCGATCTCCCACCCCGTGCTCTGGAACGGCGGCGGGGTATCGACCAGGTCCGGCTCGCGGAGCGAACTCGGCGCGGCGACAATGCGCGGACGCGCGGCCGGCGTGGCATGGCGGTCACGCGGGGCACCTGCGGGGGCCGTTTCCAGCGACTCGAACAGACCGCCGGGGAACGCGGGCTCTTTCGTCGCATCGGGTCCGTCGGCTTTGCGTAAAGGTTCGGCGGGCATCAACCGTGTAGCGCGGCCGGCCGCCGCGGGCCGGCGCTCGGCTTGGGCCGTGTCCTGCGCCTTGGGCGGGTACATGAACACGACAGGGCGGTACGGCGGCGCGACGTCCTGCGACCAGGCACGTGGCTCAGCGGCTTCCGTGTTTGATGCGGCATCGCCGGGGCCGCCGCGTCCTGCGGACGACCGAGGCATGAGCGGGTTGCGGTCGGGCACGGGTGTCGCGCGGGCCGCGTCGCTGAGCACGCCCCAGGTGAACGTGATGGCGGCGTGCGTCGCGCGGTAGCCGTGGACGGTCGCGCTGCTCAAGGCCCACCACAGCAGCCGTGGTGTCCAGACGGCGGTGATAAAGATGCCGGTCATCAGCATCACCAGCCCGCGCCGCGCGACGCGCCAGAGCCAGTGCCGCAGGCCCTCGGTCCGCCGGTACATCACCCGGACGCGGACCCACCGCTTCCTGCGGCGCGGACGCGCGGACTCCGTTTCCATCTCGTTCACCGGTTCTGCAGGGGGCTCCGCCTCATGGATCGACGCGACCACCGCTGCGGCCGTCGGGGGTTGCTCCTGCGGCTCGGCGGGCGTCTGCGCGGCCGGTGTCGGCACGGGCGGCTCAACCGCGGCCGGGAGGGCGGCGGGCTCGGGCTTGCGTTCAACGGCCGGGGCGTGCACGGCCAGGTGCGGGTAACGCTGCGGCGGGATCACCGGCGGCGCGATGTCCGCCGGGGCGTCCTCGGTCTCGACGGGCATCGTCAGCTTGGGCATGAGCGACAGCGTGCCGCGCGACGTGCGGTGGATCTCCGTCAGCCGGCGGTGCGTCGGCAGGAGGTCCGACGAGTACCGGCGGGGCCGGGGCGTTTTTTCCCCGTCCGTCTCGTAGTCGTCTGGCTGTGCGCCGCGTTCGATCAACACCGATGCCCCTTCCGTACCCGGCCGGTCCCCTGCTCCTCCGTATGGATCGGGGATCACCGCTCCATGGTTGAGTCTAGCACCCCGGTTAGGCCCCGCGAAGCAATTCCACGCCATCGGCCCCGCCTGGGTCCCGCTATAGGGGTGTGATAAGCTGGGCAAGCTGATAGGGCCGGAACTCCCGCTTCCGAACCGCTTGCCGAACCTACGGGATTCTGCATACTGGCCCACCCGCCCGGGCCGACGTGTGCCCGGTGGCGACCCCCACGACCCTTAGCCCAAGGACACGCCCATGGCCGAGAACGCCCATCAGAAACAGGTCCGCATGCGGATCCAGGAAAACAACGTCCGCGCGTCGTACGCCAACGCCTTCCGGCACAACGCGAACCAGACCGAGCTGATCCTCGACTTCGGCATCAACACGATCGTCAACCACCCCAACGCCAAGGGCACCGCCGAGGACCCCGCGGCCGACATGCTCTTCTCCGTCGACAACCGCATCGTCATGAACTACGTCACGGCCAAGCGGTTGGCGGGCTTCCTGGGCCAACTCGTCGCGGCGCACGAGAAACAGTTCGGCGAGATCAAGACCGAGGGCAACACGATCTGAGCGGACCACCCACGCCGACATTACCCCGACCTTAAGACGACAACCCCCGCCGATGCGCGGGGGTTGTTCGTTGCTGGAAAGGCCGCGGAGGGATTCGAACCCTCGATAGCTTACGCTAGCGGATTTGCAACGCATTGCGAGGGAGACACGAGTTCGCACCTCGTCGCACGCAACCACACTGATTGCAGGGACTTGCTTGTCCTAGCCACGCCTAGCTTCCATAGTTCGAGCACGCCGTCGCACGGCGAAACACGGACACCCGGTAGCCGGAGCGTAGCCTAGGAATGCCCGACCGAACGAAGCTAACCAGAGCCAAGATCGCCTCCCTCGCGACGCCCAAGCGCGGCGACCGCATCCTCTACGACTCGGAGGTCCGCAAGCTGGGCGTCCGGGTCACGGCACGCGGGCACAAGTCCTACGTCCTGTACCGCCGGGTCGGCGGCAAGCCCCGCCGCCTGCTGGTGGCGGAGGTCTCCGAGAACTTTACCGTGGACGAGGTCCGCGCGGTCACGCGGTGGATGTCCGACGGCATCGACGCGGGCGAGCCACCCGCCGACGCCCGGCGAGCCGCGCTGCTCGCCCACGAGCTACACAAGAGCCCGGCCCACGCCATGCCCGAGGATGTGGCCCGTCGCGTGGCCGGGCTGGTCGTGGAGGCGGAACGCGACGGGCTGTCCGAGGCCGACGCTCGGGCGCAGGCACTGCGCATCAACTGACCCCCTCCTGAAATCTTGATCCACCTTGTATGAGAGAATCCGTCCGGCGTTGAGCCGGAAAGGATTCCTCGATGAAGAAGCGTCACAGTGCGGAGCAGATCGTCGCGAAGCTGCGTCAGGCGG
>JAUHZU010000014.1 GCA_030425705.1 Phycisphaerae bacterium | reverse complement strand
CGAAAGCGGGTGATGAGATTTGAACTCACGACATTCACGTTGGCAACGTGACGCTCTACCACTGAGCTACACCCGCATCAGCGAAGGGGGATTGTACCACGTCAAACCGGCCTTGCAAACCTGTCTGGAGGGGTGTGAGCGCCCGGGCCCGGTACCGGTCAGACCCGCCGAGGGGGTAACCCGAATCCTCGGTCGGCCGTTGGCGTCGGGCATGGAGCGGGGTATCCTCAGCGGGTGACCCACGCCGACCGGGGCCCAAACATGTCCAGCCGCGTCGCCATCCCCATCACCCTCCTCGCCGCGCTGCTGCTGCCGGCCCCTGCGGTCGCCGCGCCAGGCGAGGGCGACCCCCTGCCCGACCGTGTCGTCCAGGCCCACCGCGACCTCGAGCGGGCCCACGTCGTTGCCGACTACACGATCTACTTTTCCTACCCCGACGAGACCGAGTTCGTCTCGACGCACTACGAGGTCTGGCTGGATCGGACGACCGACCGGCTACGCATTAACCGCCCGGGCTTCACGCTGGTCTGCGACGGGCAGACGGTCTTTCTCCGCAGCGAGCGCATCCCCGGCCGACACCTCGAAGCGCCGCTCGCCGACGGGCTGAGCTACGACGCGCTGGTCCGCCTGGTGCCGGATGTGAACGACCCGGTGCCGCCGGCCCTGGCGCTGCTCCTGGCCGACACGCCGATGATGTGGCTCAGCGCCGGCCACGCCCCGGCCGCCGACGCGCTCAAGCCCCGCGACGACGACCCTGCGGCCCGGCCGCGCCTGCGCCTGCCTACGCAACTCGGCGACCTCACGTTCTCCTGCGACCCCGCGACCCTGCTGCTCGACGACGTCGTGCTCGTGGCCGACGACAAGCAGCTCGACGGCAGCGGCCTGGTCGACGCGCGGTTCCACTACGGGCTCACGGTCCTGCCCGCCGAGGAGCCCTTCGACGACGGGCTCTTCACGTTCGATACCCGGCAGTCGCAGGCGGTCGGGACGATGGCGGAGCTGCTCGCCCCGCCGCGCAACCCCAACGCCCAGCAGGGCGGGCCCAACGCGCCGACGCTCATCGACCTCACGCTGCCGGAGGTCGAGCTGGCGGTGCTGGACGCGGACGAGACGCTGGACCTGAGCACGCTCGACGAAGGCGTGGTGGTGCTGGAGTTCTTCGCGACATGGAGCCGGCCGTCGCTGACCGACCTGGGCGACCTCGTCGCCTACCAGGACTGGGCGGATGAAGAAGGCCACGATGTCCGCGTGTTCGCGGTGAACGTGCTGGAGAAGAGCAAGCAGGTGCGCGAGTGGATCGCGCTCCTGTCCGAGCAGACGGGGGTGGACTACGACCTGCCGGTGCTGCTGGACGTGACCGGGCAGGCGGCGATGACGCTCGGCCTGCCGACCGTGCCGCGGACCGTCGTCTTCGTGGATGGGCGGATCGTGACGGTGTTCGGCGGGGTCAAGCCCGAGTTCGGCCAGATGCTGCGCGACGCCACGCCGGGGTGGCTGGGGGAAGGCGAAGGCGGATCGGAGTAAAACACATCAGCGCTATCTTGCATCGCGATAGCTACGCCGGCTTACGCCCTACTCCGTCTTCTTGCTCGGCTTGGGCTTGTCGGCTTTGCTGTCGGACTTCTCGGCGGCGGGCTTCTTCTCGGCCTTGGCGGTGTCCTTGGCCTTGCCGTCTTTCTTCTCGCCCGACGATGTGCCGCCGTCCTTGTCGGCCTTGGCGTCCTTGCTGTAGCTGTCGGAGCGGTAGTCGGTCTCGTAGAAGCCCGAGCCCTTGAAGATGATGCCCGCGCCCGTGCCGATGAGCCGGCGGAGCTTAGGCTTGCCGCAATCGGGGCACTTCTTGAGCGGCTTGGCCGTCATCGACTGGAACTCTTCGAAGGCGTGTCCGCAGGCGTCGCACTCGTAGTCGTAGGTGGGCATGGTGTTCTCGCTGATTACTCGGCGACGCCGACCTGCGCGGGGCGGACGACCTTCTCGCCGATGACGTAGCCCGGCTGCATCTGCATCGTGACGTGGTTCGAGTCGATCCCCTCGGCGGGCTGTCGCATCAGCGCCTCGTGGCGGACCGGGTCGAACGGCTCGCCGGCCTGGACATCGACGCGTTCGATACCGAACCGCCCGAGCGTCGCGAGTAGTTCCTGGTGGACCATGGTGACGCCGCGGTGCAGGTCGCCCTGAGGCTCGGCCTCGGAGCCGCCCGCCGCCTCGAGCGCGCGGTCGAAGTGGTCGAGCACCGTCACCAGGCCGCGGGCGACATCCATCAGCTTCTGTTCGCCGGCGGCGGTGATGTTCTGCTGGGCCCGGCGGGCGAAGTTCTGGTAGTCGGCCGACACACGCAGGAGCTTCTGCTCCAGCTCGTCGCGTTCCTGCTGCACGCGAGCCAAGACGTCCTGCTCGGCCGCGGCCGCGTCTCCCGCCGCGGCGGCGGCGTCACGCTGCGCGTCCTCGGCGGCGTCCGCCGCGGCGGCGCGGGCGAGGTCGCTCGCATCGGGCCCCTCGGGGTCGATCTCGTAATAGCCGTCTTCGCCCGGCTCGGCATGGGTGGGGTCGTGTTCGGGCATGGTGCTCATCCAGTGGCCGACGCGGCATCAGCGCGTCAGCCGATGTAGGTCTTGATCTTCTCCCAGAACCCCTTGCTGTGGGGCATCACGTCGTGGTTCTCGGTCGCGGCGTAGGCCTGCAACAGCTCGGCCTGTTCCTTGGTCAGCTTCTTGGGCACCTCGATCAGCACCGCAACGACCAGGTCGCCGCGCCGCCCGCTGCGGAGGTTGGGCAGGCCCTCGCCGCGGACTTTGAGCAGGTCGCCGTGCTGCGTGCCGGGCTTGAGGGTCAGCTCGTGGTCGCCGTCGAGCGTGGGCACGGTGACGGTCGCGCCGAGCGCGGCCTGCGCAAAGCTGGTCGGCATGCGGAGGATGAGGTGGTCGTCTTCGCGGGTGAAGACCTCGTGCGTCTCGACGCGGACGACGACGTGCAGGTCGCCGCGCGGCGCGCCCGGGGACCCGGGCTCGCCCTCGCCATGGACGCGGATGGCCTGGCCGTCGCGGATGCCCGCGGGGACCTTGACGGAGAGCGTGACCTTTCGGGGCTCCCGGCCGTTGCCGCCGCAGCCGGGGCACTTCTCGCGGTAGCTCTTGCCCGCGCCGCCGCAGCCCGGGCAGGTGGTGACCATGCGGAACATGCCGCCGAAGCCCTGCTGCTGGACCTGCCCCGCCCCGCCGCAGGTGACACAGGTCAGCGGCTCGGTGCCGGGCTTGCCGCCCGTGCCGGAGCAGGTCTGGCAGGTGTCCTGCCGCGTGAACTCGATCTCCTTCTCGACGCCGAAGAGCACCTCTTCGAGCGTGACGATCGTCACGGTCTCCAGGTCGTAGCCGCGCTGCGCCCGGCTGCCGCCCCGGCCGCGTGACCGGCCGTTGCCGAAGCCGCCGCCGAAGATGTCGTCGAACATCGAGAAGATGTCCTGCGCGTTCATCGTGCCGAAGTCGTGGCCGGCCTGGCCCTTCATCCCCGCGTGGCCGAACTGGTCGTACCGCCGGCGCTTCGCGTCGTCCGAAAGGACCTCGTAGGCCTCGGCACACTCCTTGAACTTCTGCTCGGCGTCTTTGTCGTCGGGGTTGCGGTCGGGGTGGTAACGCATCGCCATCTTGCGGTACGCACGCTTGATCACGTCGCCGCTGGCGGTCCGCTCGACCTGCAACACCTCGTAGTAGTCGCGCTTAGTGGCCATGAAATCGGGCTTCGGGGCTAGGGTCTCGGGTACCGGGCTTGGGGATCACGAAACCCGAGACCCGAGACCCTAAACCCGATCTAAAAAGGCAAGGGGTCTTCCGACCCCCCGCCTCATTCAATCGATCGATCAGGACACCGCGCCTTCGACGGCCTTGGTGTCGTCCTTCAGCTCGGTGACCATGACGTTGGTCGTCAGCATCAGCCCGGCGACCGAGGCCGCGTTCTGCAGCGCGGTCCGGCTGACCAGGGCGGGGTCGATGATGCCCTGCTTGACCATGTCCACGTACTCGCCGGTCGACGCGTCGTAGCCCTGGTTGCCCTTCTTGGCCATGACTTCTTCGACGACGATGTAGCCGTCCTCGCCGCCGTTCTGCACGATCTGGCGGAGGGGGACCTGCAGCGCCGCGGCGATGATGTCGAAGCCGATCTTGTCGTCGCCCTTGGCCTTCGCGCGGGCGGCGGTCACGGCGTCGATCGCACGGATGAAGCTCACCCCGCCGCCGGGGACGTAGCCCTCGGCCGCGGCGGCCTTGGTCGCGTGCAGCGCGTCGTCGACGCGGTCTTTGCGTTCCTTCATCGCCGTCTCGGTGTGGGCGCCGACGCGGATGATCGCGACGCCGCCGGTCAGCTTGGCCAAGCGTTCCTGGAGCTTCTCGCGGTCGTAGTCGCTGGTGGTGGTCTCGATCTGCTTGCGGATCTGGTCGCAGCGGGCGGTGATATCCTTCTTCTTGCCGCCGCCCTCGATGATCGTGGTCGACGACTTATCGATGACAAACCGCTTGGCGGTGCCCAGCGCGTCGAGCTCGAGCGACTCGAGCGACATGCCCAGGTCTTCGCTGACGAACGTGCCGCCGGTGAGCGCTGCGATGTCGCCGAGCATGGCCTTGCGGCGGTCGCCGAAGCCCGGGGCCTTGACCGCGACGACCTTCAGCACACCGCGCAGCCGGTTCACGACCAGCGCCGCGAGCGCCTCGGACTCGACATCCTCGGCAACGATGACCAGCGGCTTCTGCGCCATCGCCACCTTGTTCAGCAGGGGCAGCAGGTCGGGCAGGTTGCTGATCTTTTTCTCATGCAGCAGCACCAGCGCGTCTTCCATGACGCACTCCTGGGTCTGCGGGTCGGTCATGAAGTACGGCGAGAGGTAGCCCTTGTCGAAGGCCATGCCCTCGACGTAGTCGAGCGTGGTCTCGGCGGACTTGCCTTCCTCGACCTCGACGACGCCCTCGGGGCCGACTTTTTCGATGGCCTTGGCGATGATGTCGCCGATCTCGGCATCGTGGTTGGCGGAGACGGAGGCGACCTTGCGGTAGTCGTCGACGCCCTTGCACTTGGTGGCGGAGGCGGCGATCGCGTCGCCCGCGACGTTCGAGGCGGCGAGGATGCCGCGCTGCAGCGCCATTGGGTTCGCCCCGGCGGCGAGGTGGCGGAGGCCCTCGTCGAAGATCGCCTGAGCGAGGACGGTCGCGGTGGTCGTGCCGTCGCCGGCCTTGTCGTTGGTCTTCTTGGCGACCTCGACGACCATCTTCGCGCCCATGTTCTCGAAGGGCTCCTTGACCTCGACTTCCTTGGCGACGGTGACGCCGTCCTTGGTCACGGCCGGGCCCCCGAACGACTTGTCCAGGATCACGTTCCGGCCGGTCGGGCCCATGGTGACGCGCACGGCGTTGGCCAGGCGGTCCAGGCCTTTTTTCATCTCGAGACGCGCGGCGGCGTCGAACATCAACTGTTTCTGTGCCATGGTGGATGGCTCCAGTGGGAGGGTGGTTGGGGTGGGTCAGGTGTATACGCGGTCCGCGCCGCTTCGTGGCTGCGCGGCGGCGGGCGGCTTACTTCTCGATGACGCCGAGCAGTTCGGACTCGCGCATGATCTTGTACTCGACGCCGTCGATGTCGATCTCGCTGCCGCCGTACTTGCCGAAGAGGACGGTATCGCCCTTCTTGACCGAGAGCGCGCCGCGTTCGCCGGTGTCGGTGAGCTTGCCCGGGCCCACGGCAACGACCTTGCCGGTCTGGGGCTTCTCCTTCGCACCTTCGGGGAGGTAGAGGCCGCTGGCGGTCTTTTCTTCCGCCGAGTCGGGCAGGACCAGGACGCGGTCGTCCAGCGGGGTGACGGTGGTTTTGGACTTGGTGGTTTTCTTGGTCTTGGTAGCCATCGTGGGTTCGCTCCGTGGCGAGGTGTTGTGTGTGATCAAAGAATGATCGATCGCGTGGTCCGCGAAGCCGCGGGGCCCCGCTTACATCATGCCGGGCATCCCGCCCATGCCGCCCATCCCGGGCATGCCGCCGCCCATGCCACCCATGCCGTGGTCGTGGTGGTCGTGTCCGCCTTCGGGCTCGTCCTGCGGCGCGTCGGTCACGATACAGTCACAGGTGAGGAGGATCGTGGCGACCGACGCGGCGTTCTGCAGCGCGGTGCGGTCGACCTTCGCGGGGGTGATGATGCCGCGCTCAATGAGGTCGGCGAACTCGAGCTTGAGCGCATCAAACCCGCTGCTACCCTTGGCCGCGGCGACCTTGGCGACGACGACGCTGCCGTGCTCGCCGGCGTTGTCGGCGATGGTCTGCAGCGGGACGTGCAGGGCCTTGCGGACGACCTCGACCCCGGCCTGCGCGTCGCCGTCCAGCTTGAGCTTGGCGACCTTGGCCGCGGCGCGGATGAAGCTGACCCCGCCGCCGGGCACGATGCCTTCCTGCACCGCGGCGCGGGTGGCGTGCAGCGCGTCCTCGACGCGGGCCTTGCGTTCCTTCAGCTCGGCCTCGGAGGCGGCGCCGACATTGATCTGCGCCACGCCGCCGGCCAGCTTTGCCAGGCGTTCCTGCAGCTTCTCGCGGTCGTAGTCGCTGGTCGTCGCCTCGATCTCGCGGCGGATCTGCTCGATCCGGGCCTTGATGTCTTTGGTGTCGCCGGCGCCTTCGATGATCGTCGTGGTATCTGAGTCGATCGTGATCTTCTTGGCCATGCCGAGCTGCGACAGCTCGACCTTGTCGAGCTCGACGCCCAGGTCCTTCATAATCGCTTCGCCGCCGGTGAGCACGGCGATGTCCTGGAGCATGGCCTTGCGGCGGTCGCCGTAGCCCGGGGCCTTGACGGCACAGATGTTCAGCACGCCGCGCAGCTTGTTCATCACCAGCGTCGCCAGGGCCTCACCCTCGACGTCCTCGGCGATGATGAGCAGCGGCCGCTTGGTCTCCTGCACCTTCTCAAGCAGCGGGATGAGCTTCTGGATGCTGCCGACCTTGTCCTCGTAGATCAGGACCAGCGCCTTGTCCAGCTCGACGGTCATCTCGTCGGGGTTGGTCACGAAGTTCGGCGAGAGGTAACCGCGGTCGAACTGCATGCCCTCGACGACGTCGACGTAGGTCTCTAGGGACTTGCCTTCCTCGACGGTGATGACGCCGTCCTTGCCGACGGTCTCCATCGCGTCGGCCATGATCTTGCCGATGGCTTCGTCGTTGTTCGCGGAGATGGTCGCGACGTTCTGGATGTCCTTCTTGCCATCGATCTTCTTGGCCTGCTTGTCGATCTCGGCGACGGCGGTCTCGACGGCCTGCTTGATGCCGCGGACCAGCGCGTTCGCGTCGTGGCCGGCCGCGATCTGGCGGAGGCCTTCCTTGAAGATGGCCTCGGCGAGGACGGTCGAGGTCGTCGTGCCGTCGCCGGCCTTGTCGGAGGTCTGGCTGGCGGCCTCCTTGACGAGCTGGGCCCCCATGTTCTCGTTCTTGTCGGCCAGCTCGATCTCCTCGGCGACGCTCACGCCGTCCTTGGTGACCGTCGGGCCGCCCCAGCTCTTGTCGAGCACGGCGTTGCGGCCGCGGGGGCCGAGGGTGCTTTTCACGGCGTTGGCGAGTTTTTCCACGCCGGCGAGCAGGCTCGCGCGGGCATCCGACTCGAAGGCAAGTTCTTTAGCTGACATGGGTGGTTCGGCTCCGTGGTGGGGTCGAGGGTGGATCGTCCGGGGCGGGGGTGCGGCGTCCGAGCCGGACCCGCCGTGTCGAGCCGTACCGTGTGCAACCGCCGGGCCAGAGCTTACACGGCATGCCGAGGCCCATCGCGTCGATAAGAATAGCTATAAAAAACACTTACACATATTGCACAGGCGGCACACCCGTCACACCCCCACCCCGCTGCTGCCAAGCTGGCAGAGCGGCCCCGGGCGGGCTGACATCCTGCCGGGTGTGCTTGGGTGTGCAGGCGATCAGGGATGAAGGTCGTCCGGCAGCCCGCTGGGCTCCCAGCGGACCTGCGTTGCCCCAAGCACGGTGCCGGTCGCGAAGGCGAGGTCGATCTGGGCGATCTGGTAGTCCACCAGCGCCCGGACCTCGCTGGACTGGGCGTCGGCCAGGCGGGTCTGGGCGTCCTGCACGTCGGTCGAGGTGTTCAGCCCCTGGTCGAATTGGCGCTGCTCGGCGGCGAGGACCCGGGCGGCGAGCATGGCCGACTGCCGGCTGGCGAGGACCCGCTGCCAGGCCGCGTCGAGCGTGTCCATCGCGTCGAGGACTTCCTGCCGGACCTGCGCCTCGCGCTGGTCGCGGGTGGCGAGGCGTTGCACCCGGGTGAGCAGCGCCCGCGTCAGCGCGGCCCGCGCCGCCTGGTTGCCCAGGGGCACCTCGAAGCGCAGGCCGAGCGTGTGGTCATCAAAGTTCTCGTCAAAGTCCTGCTCGAAGGCGTCGCCGAAGTCGTCGCCCAGGCCGTTGCGGGTGTAGCGGTACTCGAAGGCGGCGAGCGGAAGCGTGCCGTTGCGCGCGACCTCGATGTTGAGCGCGTCCTGCGCGAGCGCGAGTTCCAGTTCGAGCAATTCGAGCCGGCCGGCCATCGCGTCGGCCAGCAGCGCGCCCTCGGGCAGGTCGTAGGCGACCGGGTTGGCGGGCGTCGTCGTGACCAGCTGTGTCGGGCCGCGCATCGGCAGTTCGGGCACGTTCAGCAGCCGCTTGAGGTCGCGGGCGCGCTGGCGGACCAGGTTCTCCGCGACGATGATCGCTTCCAGGCCGTCGGCCACGCCGGACTCGGCCCGCATGATCTCGATCTCCGCGGCGTCGCCGTTCTCGACCAGTCGCCGGGCACGCTCGAGCTGGGCCATCGCCAATTCATGCTGTTGCTGGCGGACCTCCAGCTCGCGCTGCGCCGCGTAGAGCCGCCAGTACAGCCGGTCGACGGATGTCAGTGCGCGGATGACCTCGAGCTTCGTGCGGGCGTTGGACTGCTGGGCGCTGAGCCGGGCGATCTGGATCGGCGCGGTGTTGACGCGCACCCCCGCGTTGCGGAGCAGGTTCTGGCTGAGCGAGATACTCATGTCCGAGGTGAACGAGGGGTTGAGTGTCGAGAACTGGTTGTCGGTCTCGAACCGGCTGCCGGTAAAATCGACCGTGACCGACCCGCCGGTGCGCGTAGGGATGCGTACCCCCAGGTTCGCGTTGATCGCATTGGTCTCGCCGCCCTCAAGGTTGCTGGCGGTCGGCGACTGGTTGTCGCTGTAGTTCAGCGAGCCGAAGAACAGCGCCTCGAACCGCGCCTCTTCCTGCTGCACCGCGGTCTCGGCGAGCGCGGGGTCGACCAGGGCGACCCGCAGGTCCAGGTTGTGCTCGAGCGCCCAGACCCGGCACTGCTCCAGCGAGACCTCCAGTTCAGCGGGCGGCTCGACGGGCTCGGCAGGCGCATCTTCCGCCTCCGCCTGTTCGGCGTAGCCTTCGAGTTGCACGGGGTCGATCCGGCGGAGGCGGTCGCGCACCGCGTCGCGGGTCAGCGGCTCCCCCGCGAACGGGTCCTGCACACACCCGACGAACAAGAGCAGACAGACCAAAACCAGTGACAATCCGAGCCGGGCGATGGCAACGCTACTCATGGCGGAGCGCCTCGATGGGGTTGAGCCGGGCGGCCTTGATCGCGGGGAACAGGCCGAAGGTCACGCCCACCGTGCCGGAGAACGCGAGGGACAGGACGACCGCCCAGACCGGGATGTAGGCCTGGTCAAGCTGGGCGTTGGGGATCTTCTGAAGCAGCACGGTCATGCCCTGCCCGCCGAGGATGCCCAGGAGCCCGCCGAGCGAGCAGAGCGTGACCGCCTCGACGAGGAACTGCAGGAGGATCGCCGCGGGCCGGGCCCCGACCGCCTTGCGCAGCCCGATCTCGCGGGTGCGTTCGCTGACCGAGACGAGCATGATGTTCATAATGCCGATGCCGCCGACCAGCAGCGACACGCTGACGATCCCGCCCGCCACCGCGGTCACACCCGCGGCGAGCGCGTTGAACTGGTCCAGGTACGCGCTAAGCACCTCGATGCCGAACGTATCCGGCTCATCGGGCGACAGGTCCCGCGACTGCCGCAGGAAGAAGCGGATCTCCGCGCGGGCCTCGTCGGCGACCTCGGGGCTGCGCGCGTTGGCGATGACGTACATGAACGGGTCGGTCGCGTCCCACAGCGTCTGGAAGGGGACGAAGACCTCGCTGGCCACCCCCCCGCCGCCGAACATCCCGCCCAGGTCGCGTGGCGGGTCGACCACGCCGATGATCTCGAACCGGCGGTTGAGCATATAGACCGACTCGCCGACGGGGTTGCGCGGCAGGCGCAGCTCGTCGCGGGTCTTCTCGGTGATCAGGCAGACCGGGCGGGCGTTGTAGTCGTCCACCACGCTGAACGGCCGGCCCTGGGTGACGTAGCGGCCCTCGATCTCGTGCCACGACGGGTCGATGCCCTTGAGCGAAGCGCTGTCGAGCGTGACCTCCCCGTGGGTCATCGACGTGTTGTTCTCGGCCATGCGTGTGAACGAATCCACCGACGGCGTGTGCTCCAGCATGCCCTGGAACTGGCCCGGCGACAGGCGGATCACGCTCCAGTCGGCGTCCTTCTTCGGTCCCTCCGACGGCATGTCGGGGAAGATGAACATCTTGTTCGTGCCGAACGACTCGAAGTCCGAGAGCACCTTGGCCTTGAGCCCGGTGAGCGCGGCGATCACCGCCGTGACCGACGCGATGCCGATCACGATGCCCAGCGTCGCGAGGACCGAGCGGGTCTTGTTCGCCCAGATCTGCCCGACCGCCAGCAGGAAGCTGACGACGACAAAACGCACCGCACGGAACGGGAACGTGAGCAAGGCGATCATGCGTCACCCCCCATGTCCCCCGGCGTTCCGCCCGCGGGTTGGAGCGCTCCCGATCGGGCGGGGATCAGCTCGGCGACCTCGTCTTCTTCAACCGGCAGGTCGGACGCCACCTTGCCGTCACGCATACGCACGACCCGGCGGGCGTGCGCCGCGACGTCCGCCTCGTGGGTCACCATCAGCACGGTATGGCCCTGGGCGTGCAGCTCGTCGAACAGCGCGAGGATCTCGTGGCTGGTCTTCGAGTCGAGGTTGCCGGTCGGCTCGTCGGCGAGGAGGATGCTGGGCTCGTTGATGAGGGCGCGTGCGATGGCGACGCGCTGCTTCTGCCCGCCGGAGAGCTGGTTGGGCTTGTGTGATGCGCGGTCGCGGAGGCCGACCCGGTCCAGCGCAGCCATCGCCTTGCGACGCATGCCCGCCCAGCCGTGCCGGCTGTACATCATCGGCAGCGCGACGTTTTTCCACGCGGGGGTCCGCGGCATCAGCTCGAAACTCTGGAACACGAAGCCGATCCGCTCGTTGCGCACGCGCGACTGCGCCGCCGCGCCCATCCGGCTCGTGTTCTGCCCCGCGAGGAGGTACGAGCCCGATGTCGGCCGGTCCAGGCAGCCGAGCATGTTCATGAGCGTGCTCTTGCCCGAGCCGGAGCTGCCCATGATCGCGACGTACTCGCCCTCGTCGACGTTGATATCGACGCCGTCGAGCGCATGCACGCGCTCGACGCCCATCTTGTAGATCTTCGTAATGCTCTTCAGTTCGATCAGCAAATCAGGTCGTTCGTTGACAAAAATCTGGTTCTAGCTGCACACCCCGAAGCCCAGCCCCTATGGGGCTGGGTCCCACACCCACAGGGCGTGGGCTTCACTCCGTGGACGGTGTCTCTACCGTTTCTTCACTCACCGGTTCGGGTTCGACATCCTCGCCGTCCAGCCGGCCGACTTCGACCTGCTGGCCGTGCTGCAGGCCTTCGAGCACGGCGTAAGGGCCGGTCACGATCTGTGTGTCCGCGTCGAGCCCGTCAAGGATGATGGTGTTCAGACTGTCGGAGGCACCGATGCGGACGGGCGTGGCCACGGCCTTGCCGTCCTCGATGCGGAAGACGACGATCGTGTTCGCACGCGTCGGGTCGATCAGCGGGTTGTCCTTGCGGATCTCGGCGGGCAGGTCGTCGATCGGCCGGCTCACCACCGCCTGGCTGGGGACCAGCACGACGCCCTCGTGCTCGCGAACCTCGACCTCCACGTCCGCCGAAAGGCCCGAACGCAGCAACTCCTCGGTCTCGTCGAGCAGAACCTTCGTCTCGAAGTACTGCGCGCCCGGCTCGCTGGCGACCGACAGGGCGACGCTCTGCACACAGCCGGTAAAGACCCGGCCGGGGTAGGCCATCAGCCGGACGTTGACGTGCTGGCCCGGCTCGACGTCGCGGATGTTCGCCTCGTCGATCCGCGCAACGACCAGCATGCGCGACAGGTCGGCGACCTCGATCAGCACCGTGCCGGGGTTGTTCATTGTGCCGGTGATCGCGATCTCGCCGACATCGACGTTCAGCCGCGTCACGACGCCGTCGATCGGCGAGCGGATGGTCGTGTAGTTCAGCAGCTCGCCGATCTGGCGGATGTCGGCCTCGGCCGCCTCGATGTTGAACCGGCTGACCTCCAGGCCCAGCCGCGCCGCCTCGAGCGATGCCTGCTCGGCGTCGTAGCGCGACTGCAGCTCGTCGGCCGAGCGCTGCGCCTGCTCGACCACCTTCTCGCTCACATCCCCGGTCGCGTGCAGGGCCTGCTGCCGATCGAGCTCGCGCTTCGCGTCGTTGAGCACCGTCAGCGTGCCGGCGAGCGACGCCTCGGACGCCGCGATCCGCTGCTCCTCCACCGCGACCGACGCGACCAGGCCGTCCCGCCGTTTCTGTGCCGACTCGAGCTGCGCCTGGATATCCGAGTCGTCCAACGCGACCAGCAGCGACGCGCCGTCCGGACCGTCGGCGACCACCGCGTCCCCTTCCTTGTACGGGAGCTGCATGATCCGCGCCGAGACGCGGGCGCTGATCTCGACTTTCGTCAGCGGGTCGACGACGCCGGGCGCAGACACGGTCTCGATCATCCCGCCGGTCTTCACGGTCTCGACCCAGACCGAGGTAGTCATCGGCATCCCCCCGCCGAGCCGCGGCCCGATCAGCGCCATCGCGCCGCCGGCGATCAGGGCGAGGACAACCAGCCCGCCGACGATCCAGAAGAACACTTTGAGCAGTCGCATCATGCGTCGGGGGCCCTGAACCGGGTGAAGGGATCGAAAACCAGACGCAGCCGGGCCGTGCACGATGCAGGCGTGACCAGGTGCGGGGCATTTATCGTACGCCGAAGCCCCCCGCGGGGTTGCGGAAATCCGTCCGCGGTTAGCAAAGCCGGGAATCAGGTGTACAGGCCTCAGTCGCCCGCGGCAAGGCCTTCCTTGCGGTGGTCGCTGCCGGCGCAGTATCCGGCCGGCGTAGCCTGGATGAGCTGCGCGCCGCCGAACAGCAGGCCATCGCGTTCGAGTACGACCGTGTGCCCGCGTTGCCGCAGCGCGTCGGCCATCGCCGCGGGCCAGCCGGGCTCGAGGTGGACCCGCCACTGCTCGTCGACGTACCAGCGCGGCGCATCGGACGCCTGCTGCGGGTCCTGGCCGTAGGTGAAGAGTCGTGCCACCATCTGCACGTGCCCCTGGGGCTGCATGTGCCCGCCCATAACGCCGAAGCTCAGGACCGGCCGGCCGTCGCGCAGCGCCATCGCCGGGATGATGGTGTGCAGCGGCCGCTTGCCCCCGGCAACGGTGTTCGGATGGTCCGGCTCGAGCGTGAAGCCGGCACCGCGGTTCTGCATCGCGATACCCGTCCCCGGCACGACCACGCCCGAGCCGAAGCCCATGTAGTTGGACTGGATGAACGACACCATCATGCCCGCGTCGTCCGCCGCGGTGAGGTAGACCGTGCCGTGGTCGGGCCGGACGCAGGACACGGGGTGCGTTGCGCGGTCGAGCGAGATCGCTTCGGCGTGCGCGTCCAGCGCCTCGGGCGCGATGAGCCGCACAGGATCGACCGACATGGTTTCGGGGTCGGCGACGTGCGTGGTCAGCTCGGCGAAGCCGCGTTTCATCGCCTCGACCTGCAGGTGAACCGCGTCGGGCGTATCGACAGGGAACCGCCCGAGGCCCAGCCGGTCGAGCACCCCCAGCGCGACCAGCGCGGCGACGCCCTGGCCGTTCGGCGGCAGCTCAGCCACCTCGACGTCGCCGTACCGCACACGGAGCGGCTCGACCCACTGGCCCGCATGCGTGGAGAGATCGTCGCGCGTCAGCAGCCCGCCCTGCCGGGCCGCGGCGTCGGCGATGCGGCCTGCCAACGGGCCCCGGTAAAACGAGTCGCCGCCTGTCGTGGCGATCTCCGCAAGCGTCGCCGCGTGGTCGGGCAGGCAGACCCGCTCGCCCGCCGCCGGGGCTCGGCCATCGCGCGTAAACGTCGCGGCAAACGCCTCGAAACCGGCGCCCCGGAACTTCTCCGCCGCCCGCGCCCACGCCGCCGCCGTCACCGGGCCGACGGCAAAGCCCGCGCTGGCGTAGCGGATCGCCGGCTCAAAGAGCGCCTCGAACGGGAACGACCCGAAACGGGACGACAGCGCCGCCCACGACGCGACCGCGCCCGGCACGGTCACCGGCAGCCAGCCGGTCGTCGGCATGCGGTCCATCCCGGCGAACCGGTCACGGGTCAACGCGGCGGGCGACCGGCCCGAGCCGTTGTAGCCGAGCAGTTCTTCGCCGTCCCACACGAGCGCGAACGCATCGCCGCCGATGCCGTTGCTGGTGGGCTCGACCACCGTCAGCGTGATGGCCGCGGTCAACGCCGCATCGATGGCGTTGCCGCCCCGCTGCATCGCCGACAGCCCGGCCTGCGCGGCGAGCGGCTGCGAGGTCGCGACGACCGTGCGGGCATACACCGGCGACCGCGCGGAGGGATACCGGTTGTGTGATGCGGCCATGGCCGCAGGATAGCGTCCTACAGCGGGCCTGCTGCACCGCAACGCCAATCGAGTCCAGCATCGTGTCACGATGCGGCTGAGGATTGTCAGGGCAGGTGCGCTGAGACGCTACTTCAGCAGCCCACGCTCGTTCAGCAGGTCGACGATCTTCTGTACCGCGGCGTCGACCGTGATATCGTCGGTCTCCAGCGTCAACGCCGGGTCCGCAGGCGTCTCATAGGGCGCGGCCATGTCGCTGAAGGCGGCCATCTCCTGCTTCGCGTCGGTGAACTCGTCACTGCCGGCCCGTTTTTTGCACACGGCTTCGGGCGCATCCAGGTAGACCTCGATGAAGCGATCGGGCCCCACGATGTCGCGGGCCATCGCCCGGTCGTCGGCCGAAGGCGAGAGGAAGGCGCAGACCGCGATCTGGCCGGTCTCGTTGAACAGGCGGGCGGCCTCGGCGGCGCGGCGGAGGTTCTCCCGGCGGTCGTCCTGGCTGAAGTCCAGGTCCGCACTCAACCCCAGCCGGGCGTTCCGGCCGTCGAGCACCGCGGCGAGCTTGCCCTCGTCGAACAGCCGCCGTTCCAGGGCGTAGGCCACCGCGCTCTTGCCCGAACCGGTCAGCCCGGTCAGCCAGACCGTCGCCGGCTTCTGCCCCAGCCGGGACGCGCGTTCCTCCGCGGAGACCAGCGACGCGTGGACGCGTGTCTCCGTGCCCCGCTTCTCCGCGATGATGCGGCGCTTGCTCGCGGCGCTGTCCGGGTCGCGGTCCAGGATCATGCCGGCCCCGACCGTCGAGTTGGTCAGCTTATCGATGACGATAAACGCGCCCGTCCCGCGGTTGCGCGCGTACGGGTCGTAGGCCAGCGGCTTGGCCACCTCGACAACTACCCGGCCGATCTCGTTCAGTTCCAGGTGCTCGACGCCCTTGTCGCGGTGCAGGGTATTCACGTCCATGCGGTACCGCAGGTCGGACACCACCGCGTTGGAGGTGTTGGTCGTGTGCTTAAGCAGGTACTGCTTGCCCGGCGTCATGGGCTGCTCGGACATCCAGACCAGCATCGCCTCGAAGGCCTGGTCAACCTTCGGCACGTTGTTGACGTGGACCAGCATGTCGCCACGCGACACGTCGATCTCGTCCTCAAGCACGAGCGTCGGGGCGAGCGGCGCGTAGGCCTCGTCGAGGTCGCCCTCACGCGTGACGATGCGTTTGACCCGGCTGGTTTTGCGCGACGGCAGGGCCATCAGTTCGTCGCCGGGCCGGACCGTGCCCGACGCGATCGTGCCCGCGAAGCCGCGGAAGTCCAGGTCCGGTCGGTTGACGTACTGCACGGGGAAGCGGAAGTCGATCAGGTTGCGGTCGCTGGCGATGTGCACGTTCTCGAGGATATGCATCAGCGTGCCGCCGTCGTACCACGGCGTGTTCTCGCTGGGGTTGACGACGTTGTCGCCGTCCAGCGCGGACATCGGAACGAAGCGGATGTCGGGGATCTCCAGCTTCCCGGCGAAGTCGGTGTAGTCCCGCTTGATGTCTTCGTAGAGCTGCTCGCTGAACCCGACGAGGTCCATCTTGTTGACCGCGACGATAACGTGCTTGATACCCAGCAGCGACGCGATGAACGAGTGCCGCCGGGTCTGGGTCTGCACCCCGTGCCGTGCGTCGATCAGGATGATCGCGAGGTCACAGGTCGAGGCCCCCGTGGCCATGTTGCGGGTGTACTGCTCGTGGCCGGGCGTGTCGGCGATGATGAACTTGCGCTTCGCGGTCGAGAAGTAGCGGTAGGCCACGTCGATCGTGATGCCCTGCTCGCGCTCGGCCTTCAGCCCGTCGGTGAGCAGCGCGGGATCGAACGTCCCGCCGGTCGTGCCGAACTTCTTGGAATCGGCGGTGACGGCCGCGAGCTGGTCTTCGTAGACCATCTTCGAGTCGTAGAGCAGCCGGCCGATCAGCGTCGACTTGCCGTCGTCCACGGACCCACAGGTCAGGAAGCGCAGGAGCTCCTTGTGCTCGTGCTGCTTGAGGTAGCCGAGGATGTCGGATTCGATCAGTTCGCTCTGGTGCGACATGCTAGAAATACCCCTCGATCTTCTTCTGCTCCATCGACGCGGACTGGTCGTAGTCGATGACCCGGCCTTCGCGCTCGCTCTTGGTGGCGACCAGCATCTCCTGGATGATCGTCGGCAGGTCGTCGGCCTCGCTCTCGACCGCGCCGGTGAGCGGGTAGCAGCCGAGCGTCCGGAAGCGGACCTTCTTCATCACCGGGGTCTCGCCCGCCTCCAGCGGCATCCGGTCGTCGTCGACCATGATGAGCGTGCCGTCGCGCTCGACAACCGGGCGTTCGGCCGAGAAATACAGCGGCACCAGCGGGATGCTCTCCAGGTAGACGTACTGCCAGACGTCCAGCTCGGTCCAGTTGCTCAGGGGGAAAACACGGATCGATTCGCCCTTGTTGACGGTCGAGTTGTAGAGGTTCCACAGCTCGGGCCGCTGGTTCTTCGGGTCCCAGCGGTGGTTCTTGTCGCGGAAGGAGTAGACGCGCTCTTTCGCGCGGGACTTCTCCTCGTCGCGGCGGGCACCGCCGAACGCGGCGTCGAACTTGTACTTGTCCAGAGCCTGCTTGAGAGCCTGGGTCTTCATGATGTCGGTGTGCTTGGCCGAGCCGACCGTGAAGGGGTTGATATTGTTCCGGACGCCCTCTTCGTTGGTGTACCGCAGCAGCTCGAGGCCGTACTCCTCCGCGACCCAGTCGCGGAACTTGTACATCTCCTGGAACTTCCACGTGGTATCGACGTGTAGCAGCGGGAACGGCAGCTTGCCAGGCGCGAAGGCCTTGAGCGCCAGCCAGAGCATGACCATCGAGTCTTTGCCCAGGGAGAAGAGCATGACCGGGTTATCAAACTCGGCGGCGACCTCACGGATGATGTGGATCGACTCGGCTTCGAGCTGCTTGAGGTGTGTGAGGGTCTGCGTGCTCACGGGGGGTCTCTGGGAAACGACGGATCAGGGACAAACGGGCTGTTATCGGGCTGATAAGGCCGAGTACCCGAGGTAGTATCGGCCAATCGATGGCGAGACATCCCCGCCGATCTGATCTTAGTCTCATCCCCGCATACCTGCATCGCCACGCCTCAAACCGGCACGCCCCCCGGTTGTGCCCGCATTGTCGAACCCGTGCCCGCGACTTATGATGCCAGCCGCTGCAGACCCGCCGAGCAAGGCATGCACCCCCGTTGGAGGACGGCAGATGGCCGCACCCGAGGACCGCTACTACCTCTCCAGCCACGAATGGCACAAGCCCGAGGGCGACCTCGTCCTGGTCGGCATCAGCCAGGTCGCCGTGGACGAATTGACCGACATCACCTACCTCGAGGTCGAGAAGGACGCCGGGCCCATCGCCAAGGGCGAGACCTTCGGCGAGGTCGAGTCTGTCAAGGCCACCAGCGAGCTGTATTCGGGCATCGATGGCGAAGTCGTCGCGGTCAATCAGGAGGTGCTGGACAACCCCGCGCTGCTCAATGACGACTGCTACGGTGCCGGCTGGATCCTGAAGATCAAGCCCAGCGACCCCGACCAGGTCAAATCGCTGCTGAGCGCCGCAGACTACCAGTCGCAGAACGACGGCTAATCGACGGACGCCCCACGCCCACCCGGGCCGAACCCCGTAGTTACGACCTGACGCATGATCGTCGACCTGCACACCCGCCTCTGGACCGGCCCGGACCCGCTGGGCCCCGCCGTCGCCGAGCAGATGCGTCGCCGCAAGCACGAGCCCTGGCAGGACCCCTCCGCCGACCCGGACGACTACCTCGAAGCGATGGAGCCGGTGGACCGCTGCGTGCTCCTGGGCTTCGAGAGCCAGGCCCTGGGCGGGCGGATCACGCACGAGCAGGTCGCGGGCTTCGTCAACCGCCAGCCGCAGAAGCTCCTGGGATTCGCGGGGATCGACCCCAAAGCAGGCGACCCGATCGCCTCGCTCGAGCGCGCCGTCGGGCTCGGGCTGGTCGGCGTAGTCGTCAGCCCCGCCGCTGCCGGCTTCCACCCCACCGACACCCGCGCGATGGCGCTCTTCGAGGCCTGCCAGGACAAACAACTGCCCGTGCTCTTCGAGTCCGGCGTCATGCTCGCCCGCGACGCACGCATGGAGTTCGCCCGCCCCGTCCTCCTCGACGAGGTCGCCCGCGAGTTCCCCAACCTCCGCATCGTGCTCGGCTCCTGTGGCGACCCCTGGGTCGACGAAGGCGTTACGCTCATGGCCAAGCACCCCAAGGTCTACGCCAGCATCGCCGGGCTTGTCGGCCGACCCTGGAAGCTGTTCAACGCCCTGCTCACCGCCCACCAACTCGGCACCGCCGAGCAGGTGCTCTTCGGCAGCAACTACCCGGTCAATACTCCCGAGCAGGCGATCAAGACCATCTACTCGGTCAACACCCTCACCCAGGGCACCCAGCTCCCGTCCGTCCCGCGGGAACAGCTCCGCAACATCGTTGAGCGCGACACGCTGGAGACCCTCGGACTGAGCCGGGCCCTCGCCGCGCACGCCCACGCCGCCTCGGTCCGCCCGGCCGACGACATACCTGTCGAACCTACCCAAACAAGCAAGAAGCAGGAGGACCCGGCTTGATCCGACGCCTTGCCACCCCGTGGTCCATCCTGTTCGTCCTGATGCCGCTGGTCGCCGGCTGCTCCATGATGCCGGTGCGCAACTCCGCCCTCGCGGTCACCGGCCGGGGCGAGTCCTCCGCCCGGCTGCAGGGCGACTTTGATAAGGCCTACTACGCCTACGCCTCGGACGACAGCGTCACCGTCGTGCTCATCGCCGGCCCCGAAGACAACCCGACCCAGGCGGCGACCGTCCGGCTATTCTGGGCCCCGAAGGCCGGGCAGACCCCGATCGCGCCCGAGGCCACCAACGCGACGGTGCAGTACATCGTCTTCGCCGACCGCCGGACCGACGACGGCTTCTTCCGCGAGGTCGGCGTGTACAGCGGCGCGGGGTACCTGTTCCTGGAAGACAAGCCGGGCGCCGCCCGCATCACCGGCAGCCTGTGGGAGGCCGACCTCCTGCTGGCCGACCGCAGCGAGCGTTTCAAGGACCTGCTGGGCCAGTCGCGCCTGACCGGCACGTTCACCGCCCGCCGCGACGAACAGAAAGTCAACGAACTGCTTCGTCTGCTGAATACCCGCGTCACCCAACGCCTGGGCTACCCCCGGCTGGTGCGCGCGGGGGACTGACCGCCGCGCTGTGTGACCCGTCATCATCCGACGGGCAAGGCGGCCCTGGTGCGAGGACCGGCCCGCACGGCAGCGATTCGGCCCGTAGATTCGAACCGTCGCGCTCTCTTACATGTCACCCTTGGGGCACTTCGCCATGACCGAACTCCGACCTGTCTCCGGCTCAAACGCAACTCATAGAAAGGTGCGGTCGTGGCCAGCCATGATGATTCTGTTGATCCTGAGCTTCATGCTGCCTGTGACCGCGAGCGCACAGGAATCCGGAGAGAGGGCCGAGGCCGATACCGACGCGGACGCACTCCCCCGGGTCTACAACATCACCCCGATCGCGGGCGACCCTTCTCTGGGCGATCGGTTTGACAACTTCCTTGGCGCAATCAATAACGCGGTGTTTACGACCCTCTTCTTCGACGTCACCTTCGGCACACTCAAACACGAAGTCCGAGACGACGAAGGCGAGTTGGTTTACACCCAGGAACCCGTCGAGCAGACCGCCGAAGAGGCGTTTCAGGCGATCCTGGTCAACGCCCGTGGGCAGGATATCCTCAGCGCCGAGGGCGAACCGAAAATCGTCACGGTCCCCAAAGGCGCGACCTATCAGGCGATTGGGGAAGACGGCACCCCCGAGACGAAACAAGGCGCGCCGCTGATCTCGGGGCCCAGCGCACCGTTTGTCGTGCTGTTCCTCGCGGTCGGCGCGGTGTTCTTTACGTTCTGGCATAAGTTCATCAACCTCCGCGGTTTCGGGCACGCCGTGGCGGTTGTGCGGGGCAAATTCACAAAGTCCGACGACACCGGCGATATCCCACCCTTCCGGGCACTAACCTCCGCTTTGTCCGCCACCGTCGGGCTGGGCAATATCGCCGGTGTCGCCATCGCCGTGAAGACCGGCGGGCCAGGCGCGATCTTCTGGATGATGTTCCTCGGGCTCTTCGGGATGACAGCGAAGTTCCATGAGTCATCGCTGGCTCAGATGTTCCGGACGACCAACCCTGACGGCAGCATCTCCGGTGGCCCGATGTACTACCTGGACAAGGGATTCAAGCAGATCAACCCCCAACTCGGCGGGCTCGGCAAGTCGCTTGCCATCATCTTCGCGGTGTTCTGCATGTGCGCTGCCCTAGGCGGAGGCAACATGTTCCAGTCCAACCAGGCCTTCGAAGGGTTCTACTCGCAGTTTGTAGAGGCGGAATCCCTGGCCGAGCAGGCACGCGACGACCTCCCGGACGAAGTGCTCCGGCCACTGCTGAACGACAAGCAGGTCTCGGCGATGCGTTCCGACGCGCAGATCGCGGCCGACACACCACTGCCAGAGGTCCGCGCGGGGCTGGCGATTGAAGATGTACGTTCTGTGCTCCGACCGTCGCAGATCGAGACCACGCTGGCCGAGGACGAAGTCAAGGCCGACCGGGAGGAGCGTGCCGCGACCAAAGCCAAGGTCAGTATCGGCTTTGGCCTGATCTTCGCGGTCCTGGTCGGGGTGGTTGTTATCGGGGGGATCACGCGCATCGGCGCCGCGACTTCGAAGATCGTCCCAACTATGTGTATCCTCTATGTACTGGGGTGCCTGATTGTCATCGGCTTCAACCTGAAGCAGATCCCCGAGCATGTCGGTACTATTTTCACTGAGGCATTCGCGTTTAAATCTGCGTTTGGCGGTGTGCTGGGTGTACTTATCGTCGGGTTCCAGCGGGCGGCGTTCTCGAGCGAGGCCGGGCTCGGATCTTCGGCGATCGCCCACTCGGCGGCCCAGACACGCGAACCGATCCGCGAGGGGTTTGTTGCCTCGCTTGAGCCGTTTATCGATACGATCGTGATCTGCTTCATGACCGCGATGGTCGTACTCATCACCGACGCCTATGTCGCGCCAGAACTGATCGAAGAGACCAACGGTTCGGCGATCACGCTCTACGCCTTCGAACAGACACGGCTCGGGGCGTGGTTCCCGTACGTCCTTTCCGTCAGCATCGTGCTATTCGCGTTCTCAACGATGATCTCCTGGTGCTACTACGGCGAACGGGCCTGGGGCTACCTCATCAATGCCAAGAGCGTGATCGTGTTCCGGCTGATCTTTGTCATCTGCGTGTTCGTCGGTGCGGTCGCGTCGCTGGGCCCGGTGCTGGATTTCTCGGATGCGATGCTGCTGAGCATGGCGGTGCCCAACATCATCGGGGGCATCATCCTTGCGCCGTTGGTCAAGCGGAAGCTGGCTGACTACTGGTCACGCTACAAAGCCGGTGACTTTGACCAGCCCGACTCCGGGCCGGACACCACCGGCGCGGATATCTGAATCGGACCCGGCCATGCGTCGATAGTGGGGGCATGACCACGCACACCGCCCCCGAGTTATCGGCCGGGTCCGCCGACCGCGTAGACGGCACGCCGGGTACCATGCCCGCGATGCACGACGATGCCGATCCCCAGCCATCATCGGCCGAGCCGGCCTACCCCCCCGCCCCCGACACGGCCGGGCCGGACGGCTACACGACCCCCGCCGAACGCGAGGCCGCGGCGTCGGTCGCGCACGTCCCCCGCTGGGCGATCCACCGGCGGGTCTACAACTGGACGCTCGGGCTTGCTGAAACGAAACACGCGACCTGGGCGCTGTTCGCGATCAGCTTCATGGAGTCGAGCTTCTTCCCGGTCCCGCCGGACGTCTTGCTCGCGCCGCTTTGCCTGGGCAACCGGCGCAAGGCGATGTGGTTCGCGACGGTGACCACGGTCGCCAGCGTGCTCGGGGCGTTATTGGGCTATCTCATCGGGGCGGTTGCACTCGACACGGCAGTCGTGTTGATCCCCAGCATCAGTGCCGAGGCGGTTGCGGGCTTGCAGGACGAGTTCGAGGCGCGGGGGCAGTGGTATGTCTTCGTCGCGGCGTTGACGCCGATCCCGTTCAAGCTGCTGACGATCACGGCCGGTGCAGCGAAGATGTCACTGCCGGTGTTCCTGGCGGCGTGCGTCGTCGGCCGGGCGGCGCGTTTCTACGCGGTCGCGGGTTTGTTCTGGTGGGTCGGCCCGAAGGCGACCCCGCTGATCGACAGGTACTTCAACTGGCTCTGCCTCGCGTTTGTCGTGCTGCTGGTCGGCGGGTTCGCCGTCCTCAAGATGCTCCACTAAAGTGGATCCCGGCTGCACGGGATTCCATCGCGCGTGACGCGGCGGCTACAATCCCGTTCGCGCACACCGGTGCACGACCCCCGCACGAAAGAAACCACGAGACGACGCATGCCGACTCCCCTGAACATCCTGGTCACCGGCGGTGCCGGCTATATCGGCTCGCACTGCGTGAAACGGCTCGTCGCGGACGGGCACACCGTCACGGTGCTGGACAACCTCGGCCGGGGCCACCGCGCCGCGGTGGACGCCGCGGCAGAGGCCGGCGGCGGGAAGGCCACGCTGGAGGTCGCGGACCTGCGCGACACGGACGCGGTCGAGGCCGTCCTGCGGAAACACGCGGTCCAGGCGGTCATCCACTTCGCCGCGTTGGCGTACGTCGGCGAGTCGGTCCACGACCCGCTGCGGTACTACGACAACAACACGGCCGGCTCGGTGTCGCTGCTCACCGCGATGGACCGCGCGGGCGTCCGGCGGATCGTCTTCAGCTCGACCTGCGCGACCTACGGCGAGCCGACCCAGGACCAGATGCCCATCACCGAGCGCCTCACGCAGCAGCCGATCAACCCCTACGGCTGGTCGAAGCTGATGACCGAGCGGGCGCTGATCGACTACGGCAACGCGCACAGCGACTTCGCCTTCGCCGCGCTGCGGTACTTCAATGTCGCGGGCTCGGACCCGGGTGCCCACATCGGCGAGGACCACGAGCCGGAGACGCACATTATCCCCGTCGTCCTGAACTGCGCCCTGGGCAAGGTCGAGAAGATCAGCATCTTCGGCGACGACTACGACACGCCCGACGGCACGTGCATCCGCGACTACATCCACGTCGAGGACCTGGTCGACGCCCACGTCACGGTGCTGGGTGCCCTCGGCGACGGGGACCAGCGGTTCTACAACCTCGGCACGGGCAACGGCACGACCGTGATGCAGATCGTCGAGGCCGGGCGCAAGGTCACCGGCCACCCCATCCCCGCCGAGGTGGGCCCCCGCCGCGCGGGCGACCCGCCGGCGCTGTTCGCCGACCCCTCGAAGATCAAGGACGAGCTGGGCTGGTTCGCGAAGCGCACCGACATCACCGAGATGGTGGCCGACGCCTGGCGTTGGTTTGAGGCCAATCCGGACGGTTACGGCGACTGACGCTCTGCTGGACTTGGGCTACCGCCCGCGTCCCGTGCTGCCGGGGAAGGCCCAGACCTCGCGCGACTTGATCAGCGCGTAGCCCACGGGGAAGGCGACGACCCCGGTATAGACCAGGTCGAGGAAGCCCTGGAACAGCGCGTTGGCGGCGGAGAAGCCGGCGATGGGCTGTCCCAGCAGGAACGACACCCCGCGGATGCTGTAGAGCGCGGTGGGCACGAGGTACGCGAAGACGCCGGCGACCAGCGTCATGATCGCGATCGTGAACACCGAGTCGCGGAACAGCAGGTTGCGGAGCTGGATCAGTGCGTACCCCGCCGCGAGGTAGCCCAGCGCCCACGGGCCGACCAGCCCGTCGACGGCGGCGTACTGGATGTCGTGGAGCAGGCCCAGCACCAGCGCCGCGAAGCCGACGGTCACCGGCGCCGCCTGCAGCGCGATGAAGACCAGCAGGATCAGCATCACCCTCGGCTCGGTACGGTCGCCCAGCGTCCAGATCGGCGAGAGCCCCGCCTGCAGGACGTAGACCACGTAGGCCACGAGTGAGAAGATCAGCCAGTTCATCGCGGCGGGCTACTCCTTCACCTGGATGCTGACGTTGCGCAGGCGCGACGGGTCGACGGCCGGGCGGATGATGATCCGGTCCAGTTCGAGCGGGTTCTCGGGGTGGTCGAGCCGGACCTCGCTGACGACGCCGAGGATGTAGCCCAGCGCCTGGGGGTAGCGGTCGTCGGCCAGGGACGCGAGGTCGCCGACGGCGATGTCGTGCGTGCCGTCGGGCATGTCGCAGTGGAAGAACGTGCCCGAGTCGTCGGTGTAGATGTAGGTCGCGTCGCCGAAGTCGTCGGTGCTGCTGCCGGGGCGGATGAGGCGGACGGCGTACCGGGTGTCGGGCGCGGTGATCAGGCGGGCGGAGGAGCGGAGCGTGCCGACGTCGCCCTGGATAAAGCCGACGAGGTTGGCACTGACGATGACGGGGTTGTCGGTTTCGACGCCGGCGCGCGAGCCCTTGTCCAGCTCGATCGTGGGGTTGGACCGGCTGGGGTTGTAGTCGGCGACGCGGGCGGGCAGCAGGTTCAGCGTCATGCTGCCGCGGACGTTGGCGGCGGCGGTGAAGCCGGCGAGCTGGTCGCGGAGGTGGCGGTTTTCTTCCCACAGCCGGCGGTTCTCGTGGGACGCCGAGGCGAGCAGCTCGTTGAGCTTCTGCTCGGTCGCGTCGGGCGGGATGACGTCGGGCCCGGGGTCCTCACCGCGCAGGCCGACCATCGCGCTGTTGAGCAGCGACGCGGGCGGGTTGGCGAGTGTCTTGACGATCCCGCGCGGCACGGCGCCGACCCAGTGCAGGTGGCGGGTGTTGAGCTGGCTGTTCATGCCCAGCACAAACGCCAGCCCGATCAGCACGCGGTGGGATGTCATCTTCGTCCGCATGGTCGCTCAGGATAACAGTCCGCCCGGCGCGGTGCCGCAGGGCTCGCCGACGCGGCAGCCCGCCCGTTCGGCGGAGCGCGTCGGGAACGCTACATGTCGTCCATGTCGCTTTCCATGGTCTGCTTCCACTCCTCGAGGTGCTCGAGGTAGATCGCGGTCCCACGGGCGACGCACGTCAGCGGGTCCTCGGCGATGCGGCAGTCCAGCCCGGTCGCGTTGGAGATGATGGTGTCGATCCCCCGCAGCAGCGCCCCGCCGCCGGCGAGGACGATGCCGTTGTCCACCAGGTCGGCGGCGAGTTCCGGCTCGCAGCGCTCCAGCGTCCGCGTCACCGTCTCGATGATCGCGCTCAGGGGTTCCTGCAGCGCCTCGCGGATCTCCTCGCTGGTGATCACCGTCTTCCGCGGCAGGCCGGAGATCATGTCCCGGCCGCGGACCTCCATCGTGCGTTCCTCCGCGTCGGGCGCGGCGCTGCCGATCTCGATCTTCACCCGCTCGGCCGTCTGCTCCCCGACCATCAGGTTGTAGGCCTTCTTCATGTGGTTGATGATCGACTCGTCCAGGTCGTCACCCGCCACGCGGACCGACTCGCACTGGGCGATATCCGCCAGCGACATCACCGCGACCTCGGTCGTGCCGCCGCCGATGTCGACGATCATGCTCGCGGTCGCCTCCACGATGGGCAGGTTCGCGCCGATGCCCGCGGCCATCGGCTCCTCCACGAGGTACACCCGCCGGGCCCCCGCACGCTCGGCGCTCTCCAGCACGGCCCGCTTCTCGACCGCGGTGATCCCCGAGGGCACGGCGATCACGACCCGGGGCTTCACGAACGGCCGCTTGCCGTTCACCTTCCGGATGAAGTACCCAAGCATCGCCTCGGTGATCTCGAAGTCGGAGATCACGCCGTCCTTCAGCGGGCGGATCGCGGTGATCGACCCGGGCGTCTTGCCGAGCATCTCCTTGGCGACCCAGCCGACGGCGTTGCCGTTCTGCAGCACCTGGTTGGTGCCCTTCTTGACGGCGACGACGGAGGGCTCGTTGAGCACGATCCCCTCGCCGCGGACGCAGACGAGGGTGTTACAGGTGCCCAGGTCGATGCCCATATCGACACTGAACCAGCTTAGGAGACTGTCGAGGATCAAGCGTGTATCCCCCCGTGTGGGGGCCTCGGAGCGAGGGGGTCGGGTCGGGAACCGGGTCGGCGACGATTGTAGCGGGCTTGGCCCGGGTGCGCGGGGCCGGACCGATAACCCCGGGATTCATCGGGCTGATCGGCGGCTTTTCCATAGCGAATGCACGCGGCGTGTTCGGTCCGGGCAAAAAACAAGGGCGGCGTGGAGCCGCCCTCGTGGGGTTCGCGTTGGGTGGGCTGGGATCAGCCGCCGAAGAACGGCAGGATCGAACCGGCCAGCGGCTTGGCGCTCAGCGGGTTGAAGTTGCCGAACAGTTCGTTGCTGCGGTAAGCGAGGTAGCCAACCCCGCACCCCAGGGCCACCACAGTGGCGAAGAGGAGGACGGTGTAGACGTTGTCGCTGACGCCGCGTCGTGCTTTGGCCATGGATCGAGACTCCTGCGGCGGTGCCGCGCTGTCTGGTGCGTTTCGGGTCGGCCGGGCTGTTCAGCCCACGGCCGGAGGTCGGGTCACCCCGCCGTTCAGCGGCCGGTCTGGGCCGAGTCACCGTTGCGGACAACACCGGTCGAATGAGAGAGCACTTCGCCGACGGCCTTGTCGGTGTCGACAGTGGTGATACGGATGGTGCCGACGTACTCGTCGCCGCGGAAGATGGTGAAGGGCATGTTGGCCTTGACGCCATCACGGGTGCCGACGTTCAGCTCAACCAGAGTGAGCCCGTCGCCGATCTGGTCGACGCTGGTCACGGCACCGGCGATACGCGGGCCGACACGAACGATTTCGGTGTCATCCGGATCGAGTCCAAGGCCTGCCAATATGGTTCCGACACGATCTAGTTCGGTCTCAAGCGACGAGGCCTGAGCTTCAAGCGCGATGAGCTGTTCCTGCAGGCGGCGGACCTCGTTCTCGTAGCGGTCACGCAGGCCGTTGGCGGTGACGACGGCCTGCTCGGCTTCGCTCTTCTGGCGGGCGAGGGCGGCCATGTCGCTGATGAGCCCGCGGATCTGCTCGTCCTGCGCGTCGGAGCGTGCGTTGGAGGCCTGCAGCGTCTCGGTCGCGGCGGCGAGGGCCGCGGTCGTGCGGGCGTTGGTCGCTTCGAGGTTGGAGATGCGTTCGTCACGGCTGCGGATCTCGCCGAGCTTCGAGGCGAGCTGGGCGTTCACGCCGTTGTCGGCGTTCTCGCGGGCCGACAGCGCCGCACGCAGCTCGGCCAGCTGGCCGGAGAGCACGGTGTTCTGCCGGGCGTAGGACGATTGGGCGACCTTCAGGTCGGCCGTGGCCTCGCCGTACTTCTCGCGGTAGTTCTCCGTCTGTGCAGCGAAGCCAACGGTCAGGACCACCATCACCACCGACAACAGGGTGGCCAGTACGACGAATGCTTTGGACAGAGGACTCAAAGCGAACTCCCTTGTAATCGGGTTACGGCAGGAACCGACAGACCGCGTCGCGGTTCACCCATGCGGAGGGCGGTCTGTGCGGATCGCGGCCCACACGGCGTGGGCGGCGGTTGCAGGGGCGCATGATGCCCGCAACCTCTCGGGATGTCAAGCTTTGTGACAACCCGGCCCCCTGCCGGGCCGATGCGGCGGGGTCGGGCGGCCCGGGGGCTGACCCGAGGGCCGGCCCGGGTCAATCCTGCGCCAGCGCGTCCAGCACCGCCGCGGCCGCCGCGAGGCGGACCGCCGGGTGGGCGTCTTCGAGCATCGCCGACAGCCGGCGGGCCGGTTCCGCACCCGAAAGTTCTCCGAGCCCGAACGCCGCCTGGGCCCGGACATCCGCCGCGATGTCGGCCTGGGCGTCCGGGTCGTCCAGCAACTGACGCATCAGGTCCAGCGTCCGCCCCCCGCCGCCCCGGTTGGCGCGGACAAACGCGCGGGCGTCGCGCTCGACATCTGCGCTGTCGTACTGCGCCGCCTGCATGAGCAGCGACCGGCCATGATCCCCCCCCATCTGCGCGAGCGACCGGGCCGCGGCGACGCGCACCTGGATCGGGTCCTCCCCGTCCACGATCGCGTCCATCCAGCGCAGCATCCAGCGGTCGCCCACCTCGCCGACCACGCGCAGCGCCAGCACGCGCAGGTCGTCGATCGGCGAGTAGACCGACGAGCGCAGCACCTCGAGCATCTCCTCGTTGTCCGGCTCGATCCGCAGGATCGCCTCGGCGAACTGGAGCTGCAGCCAGATGCGTTCGGCCGGCTCGACGCGCGGCAGCGGGGTGAACGCCATCTCGTGGAGCATGGGGATCGCGCCCTCGTCGCCGAGCATACCCAGCAGCATCGCGGCGTTGCCTCGGAGCACCGGGTCCTGGCTGCCGAGCATCTGCGCGAGGTAGGACATGCGCCGGTCGACATCAACACCGCAGCGGTGCGCCGCGAAGAGCGCGGCGCCGCGGACCGAGGGGTTCTCGTCATCGGCGAGGTCCACCGCGGCGGGGCCGAGCGATTCGAGCTGCAGCCGGCCGATCGTCACGAGCGCCGCGAACCGTACGCCGGGGTTGTCATCACTCAGCGCGAGCTGCGCCAGCGGCATCGCGCGGTCGGGCACCCCCTGCGCCGCTTCGAGTGCGGCGGCGCGTTCGCGCGGGTCGTCGCTGCGCGACGCGTTGAGCACGATCTCGACCGCCGCGGCCCGCGCCTCGCGCAGCAACGTCGCGCGGTCCGCCGGGGGCGGGGCCTGCTCGGCCGGGGGTTCGCCGGCCGGCTGGGCGTAGGCGTGGGTGGCCATGCCCATCGCACACGCTGTCGCGAGCAGCGTCGCGGTGCCGATCCGGCTATTGATAGTCTTCCGCTTCATGGTCTGGCTCCTGGGCCCGGGTCGGGCCGTACCGTTTTCCGGGTATCGTCGATCCCCGCGTCGCTTGGCCGAAAAACACCCCGGCCCCGCCCAAGGACGCCCGCCAACACGTGGCTATCACGCCTTGGCCGCCCGGTCGCGCCGGCGCGGCACCCACACCCCCAACCATAGCAGCCCCGCCGCCACCCCGGTGCCGATCGGACCCGCCTCCCCCACACGGGCGTACAGCGTCGTCCGGTTGTCCAGCCCCACCGTGGCCGTCGCGTGGCCCGCCACCTCCTGCGACTGCCCGCCGGCCGTGACGACCTCGGTCACCTGGCCGGTGCTGTCGATAAAACCGCTCACCCCTGTGTTCACGCTCCGCGCCATTGGCACGCGGTTCTCGATGCAACGCAGCGTCGCGAGCTGCAGGTGCTGCCAGCCCTGGTGCGTCCCGGCGAACCAGCCGTCGTTCGTCAGGTTGACCAGCACATCCGCGCGCTTCGTACCGTCCGGCGCGTACACCATCCGCCGACACAAGGGACCGACGACATCCTCGAAACAGATCGGTGTCGCGATACGCAGCTCGCCGGGCCGGCCCGTCACCTCAACCGCAAACACCACCGGCCGCTCGCCGGGGCGGAGTGTGTAGTCGCGGTCCGGGCCGTACGGGCTGAAGTACCGCATGAACATGCCCTTGACCCAGGACCCGCCGGGGATGTACTCGCCGAAGGGCACGAGCTGCTGCTTGCTGTAGCGCGGATACGTTGCGGCGCCCGGCTCGATCAGGAACGCCGAGTTCATCAGCCGCTCGTCGTCCGCGACGTACTGCGCCCGGCCGCCGACGACCAAGGGGACCCCCTGCTCGGCGGCATACCGGTCCAGCCGGTCGCGGTAGGCCCGCTCGGCGAGCGACGCGTTGTAGAGGCGTTCGAGCTCCGCGTCCTCGCTCAGCCGGCCCGCCTCGGCCGCCTCGCCGCCGATCTCGATCCAGCCCTGCACGATCCGCTGGTACTCGTCGTTGATCGGCCGGAGCACCATCGTCTCGGGCCAGACGACCAGGTCCGGTGCTGGGTCTCCCGCCAGCGCGGCGTCGGTGAGGTCAAACAGCGCGTCCCAGTCCCGGGCCCGCTGCTCGGGCGTCCCGGCGTTCTTGTTGCTCTGCGGCACGTTGGTCTGGACGACGGAGAGCACCGCGCCGCCGGGGCTGCCGGCGGGCGCAACCAACTTGTGGCCGACCGCGGAAACACCGTACAGCAGCGCCCCGAAGAACCCCCCGCACCACATCAGCGTCGCGAACACGACGGTCCGCCTCGGCCGTGGCTTGCCCATGGCGTTGCGTTTGGTCATGGGCTGGGCGATCAGGTCGACGATAAAGCCCGCGGTCATCGCGACCAGGAAGCTCACCGTCAACGCGCCGAAGAGGTCGGCCGTCTGCACCAGGTACCCGCCGGGCATCGGCAGCGCCGCGCCGGGCTGCCACATGGCCTGCGACGACCCGAGGGTGAACCACGGGAACCCGCCCCACGGCACGCTGCCGCGCAACCACTCCTGCGTCACCCAGAAGACCGGCAGGACCAGCGTCATGGGCGCACGGAAGCGGCGCTGCACCTGCGCGAGCGCGACGACCATCGCCGTCATCCACAAGCTCATCACCACCGCCACGCCCCAGGGCGCGGCGGGCGAGATGGCGGTCAGCCACAGCAGCCGCAGCCCCCACCACCCGGTGAAGACCACCATCGTCGTCCATGCCAGTGTCCACAGCCGGGTCGTGCGCATCGCCAGCACCCCGATGGGGATCGGCGCGAAAAACGCCAGCACCGACCACCCGGGCTTGGGGAACGCGAGGGTCAGCAGCAGCACGCACGCGAAGTTCAGCGCGAGGTGCGACCACACCGTGCGGACCCCGTACCGGCGGAGGTAGCTGGTCGGCGGGTCGGGCGTTTTGTCCGGGGCGTCGGCCATGTCCGCTCAGGATAGCGGGGCGCGGCGCGGCAAGACGTGAACAAGCATGCGGGGCTTAAAGCAACAGCGGCCCGGGGCGTCACGGGCCGCTGAAGACGGTGGTCAGATCGGACGGTCGGCGGTTACTCGTCGGACTCGCCGAGTTTCCGCATCGACTTAAGCCGGTAGTTGCCGGCACCGCTCAGCGCGTTCGATGCGGCTTCCTGGTTGAGCTCGGCGTCGGCGTTGATCATGGTGACCAACGCGGTGCCGCGCGTGCAATCGGCTACCACTGCACCCACGTTTTCAAGAGCCATCAAGGCCTCACGGACCTTGGTCGTGCAGGTGCCGCCTCAGGTCATGCCTTCGACCTGGATCAGGTATTGCGCAGCGTCATCGGGGAGTTGGGGCGGGTCGTCAGCCGAAACAGGCTGCATCGACCACGCCGCCAGCGCGGCGAACATCGCCAGCGCCAGCAGGGGTGTTTTGAACAGTTTCATCGGAGTGGCTCCAGAAAACGGGTGGGAGGAAGAAGGCACCGTCGGCAACAAACGCCCGGCCGAAGGCACCCGGGGCAAGCCGTGAACAGATCACGTCCCCTTAATTCTCCCAATCCAACGCCCGAAGGCAAGCCGCTATTCCGCAGAATCCGGACCAGATGCAGTCTAAACGTGTTAGCCACCTGCATCACAACGGGTTACAACGCTGGGAGGGATAGAAAAACCCCGCCGATCGGCGGGGCTGAGTGGCTCTATCGGGTGTCGGGACCGGCTTAGACCGCCCGGGGGTGGGCCTGCTCGTAGGCGTTGCGGAGCCGCATCGTGGACAGGTGCGTGTAGACCTGTGTCGTCGACAGGGACTGGTGGCCGAGCAGCTCCTGCACCGAGCGGAGGTCCGCGCCGTTGTCCAGCAAGTGCGTCGCGAAGGAGTGCCGCAGGGTGTGCGGGCTGATGGTGATGTCCAGGCCGATGCCCTTGAGGTACTTGTCGAGCTTGCGGCGGACCGAGCGGGAAGACAGCCGGCCGCCGTTCTTGTTCACGAACAGCGGGACATCGTTCTGGAGCATGGTCTGCTCGCGAAGCTCGGCGAAGCGGGGGTCCGGCTCAAGCAGCGTGAGGTAGTGGCGGATCGCGGCCATGGCGTGGCTGCCCAGCGGGACGATGCGTTCTTTCTTGCCCTTGCCGCGGACGTGCATGGTCTGGTTGTGGTGGTCCAGGTCGTTGCGGTTGAGGTCGACCAGCTCGCTGACGCGGACGCCGGTGGAGTAGAGCGTTTCGAGGATCGCGCGGTCACGGGCACCGAGGGTCTCGCGGTTGTCGGGGGCGGAGAGCAGCTTCTCGACCTGCTCGACGGAGATGGCCTTGGGCAGCCGCTTGGTCTGCTTGGGCGTGCGGATCAGGAGCATCGGGTTGGTCTCGATGATGCCTTGGCGTGCCATCCACTTGTAGAAGGACCGCAGCGTCGCGATCTTGCGGGCGGTCGTGGCCGGGGAGTACCCGAACTGCTCGAGGTGGCCGAGCAGACCGCGGATGACCATCGCGTCGGCGCGCTTGAGCTTGCGGTCGATGCCGGGCTCAGGGGCGTCGCTGTCGTTGACCTGGACGGCCACGGGGACGGGGGCCTCGTCGCTGCCGAGGAACTCGACGTACTGCCGCAGGTCGGCGCCGTAGCACCGCGCGGTGTAGGGGCTGAAGTGCCGCTCGTACCGCAGGTAGTGGACGAACTGGTCAATGAGGGCGGAGGACTCGGACATGGAGGAGGGTTCCTTGCGCTGCGGCATCCCTGCGGAGACTAGCCCCGTTCCCTGGGGCTCTGAAGCGTGTCGATCCCGCCGCATTGGCGGGCCGAACGTGTGGTTAGGCCGACCTGCGTCGGCTGGGGGTGATCTGTTTGAGTCGTGCGCTCATGCGCTCGCCGAGCTGGTGCGAGAGCACCGCCGCGTCGAACCAGGTCAGGTCGTTGGCCGGGTCGGTCACGAGCATGGCGATCTGGTTGAGCACCTCCGGCTCCTGGCCGGGCAGGCAGGTGAAGACGTGGCGTCGGCCGTTCTTCACCAGCGCGATCTGGTCCTCGCCCAGGGGCAGGACCTGCGCGGGCTCGCCGGGCACGACCGGGTCGGGGTTGCTCGGGGTCTTGGGGTGTGAGGATTCAGCCATGGTCACGCTCCGGCCGGTGAGGCCGGCGGCGTGCCGGGGCTCACGGTGAGGCGGGGGGTTGTTGCGCGTCGGCCCGTTGCTGGGTCGCCGACTGCGCGGTCTCGCGGGCGGAGCGTTGCCACTCGGCCCAGATCAGCTGCGAGCCGATCTCGTGGCTCACAAACTCGGTGTACAGGTTCATGTCGATCGTGATCAGCCGCTGGTGGTGGACTTCATTGCTGAAGGTCCCGCGGTCCTCGGCGTAGGCCTCAATGCGTTCCTTCACCGCCGGGCTGGACGCGGTAAACACGCCGGACACCGTGGCGACCGGCTGGCCGTCGCGGTAGAGCGTGTCGCGTTGGATGCCCGCGGCGTCGGAGGTGGGTGCCCAGCTCAGCCCGCGGATATCCAGCGGGGCACGGGCGGCGCGGGTCCCCGTGTAGAGGTCCAGCGACAGCCCCAAGCGGAGCGGGTCGTATGGGTCGTATGCGGTAATCGAACCGACGATCAGCCCGTCAACACCCAGCACCTCGCGGAGGGCCAGCGCGTCTTCGCGGCTGGTGACGGCCTGGAGGCCCATGGCCTGCATCGCCTGGAGCACCCGGTTGACCGGGAGCACGTCGATGCCTTGGATCTCTTCAAACTCCCAGGCCAATCGGTCGGCGATGCGGTAGCTGTCTGCGAAACGCGAGCCGGATTCGTTGCGGAGCGGGACGACGGCCCAGACCTGCCGCGACCCGTAGGGCGCGATCGAAGCCGGGTCGGGCCCGCGGCCGGCACAGCCGACGAGGCAGGCGCCGACCACCACCGTGAGGAGGGTCAGGATCAACCGAACCTGTTCACTTGTCATGGCATCCTGCCGGGGGTTGGGGTAGGCCGAGACTCCGCTCGGGCCGCCTGCTGATTAGTCCGATCCGGTCGGCACGTCGGCGGTGGCCGGACCTTCTTCGCCCGCCTGCCTCAGGACCACCTGCATCGCGTCGCCGCTGCCGATGGCCCAGATGTTCTCGACGCCCTCGCGCCCACGGTTGGACACGAAGTAGACCGTGTTGTCCGCCGACCACGCCGGCTGAAGGTTCGCGAAACGGCCCGTGGTCAGCCGGGTCCGTCCGGACCCGTCGGCACGCACCAGCCAAACATCCGAAGACGCCGGCTCGCTGCTCTGGCTATCGGCCTCTGGATCGTCCACCGTGCAAAAAACCACGGCCGAGCCGTCCGGCGACCAGGCCGGCGTGATACACGCGTGCTCGGGCGACCAGGCCACTTCCGTCGGGCTGCCCGCCTCGTTATCGGCCCCAAGCTCGACCGTCCAGATGCTGAACCAGCGCGTCCCGCGTTCACGCGCCCGCTGAAACACGATCGTGTCGTCCGTCGGCGACCACTGCGGGAACAGCCCGTGGCCGATGTAGTGCTTCGCCGCGGGGTTCTCTACGTCGATCACCACGAGCTGCCACTGGCCCGAACGCTCGCCGTAGGTGCAGTACACCAGCCGCTTGCCGTCGGGCGAGAAGCTGGGGTGGATGTCATGGCCCGGCCCGCTGGTGAGCTGCACCGCCGGCCCGCCGTCGGCGTCCATCAGGTACAGGTCCCAGTCGCCGCTGCGGTCCGAGCAGAACGCGATCATCCCGCCGTCCGGGCTGAACGCGGGCATCATGTCGTTGCCCGGGTCGTTGGTGAGTTGCGTGACCGCCTGCCCGCCGACCCGCTGCATGTAGATGTCCGAGGTCTCGCGGTGCCGGGTCGAGCTGAACAGCAGCGTCTGGCCCGACGGGTCGGTGGTCACGTCGAAGTCGGCGCCTTCTTCAGTAAAGCTGACGCGGGCAACCTGGCCGGTCGAGTCCATCGGGCTGTGGGCGTCGCTGACGCGGGGCATGTCACTGAACCCGCCCATGGGGTCCACCGGCCGGGTCCGGCGGGCGGGCTCGGAGACGAACCGGGTTTCTGTGTGCTCAACGCCCGGCTGAGACGCGGCCTCGAGGGCCTGGGTCAGCAGCGATCGTCCGGGCTGGGCCACGACCGCGTCAGCCAGGGTGTTCAACTCCGGCTGGGCCGGCGGGGGCACGGGCGCGACAAACGGTGTCTCGACCCGGCCCGGCTCTCGGGCCGCGGCATCGGCCGCCGCCCGGGCCTGCATCAGGTCCAGCTCCCGCGCCGCGACCTGCTGGTGGTAGGCCTGCACCGCGGCGTACTCCTCACCGGTCATCCCGACCGACAAGCCGTAGTTGCTGGCGCAACCGGTGGCGGCTAAAACAGACGTAACACCAGCAAAGGCAACAAGATAACGATTGATAAGCATGGGTTTCCTCTCGTTCCGTCCGGCCAAACCGGTCTACGGGGCCTCAAAAGCCGCCCGTTTCGCACAGAAAACAGGGGCCCTGTCAGCGCTTATCGGAGGAGTCAGGGGGCCACTTGGGCGGGTCGTGACGATTTTTGACGCACGAATTGTCCCCGCCCCCCAAACAAACCGGCTCGCCCGGCACCGCAGCCGTGGCATACTTCCGCAGGGCGGACCGGCCTGTGGCACCGCCCCGACTGGCAGGGCACGCGGGAATCTGCGATAATCTCCCGCTTACTCGTTTCTTATCTTGGGTGTCGGGGGAGGGCTCCGTCACTCAGCGCAACACACCGCCGTCCCTCTGTCGTACCCACGCCGGAGCAGACGGTGACTACTTCTGATTGAACGCATATGCTGACGACACTCGCCGCACACTGGACCGAACTGGAGTTCTGGCGTACGCCCATCATCGTGGCGTACGTCGGGCTGGTGCTCCTGATCGGGGTCTACGGGCTTCACCGGTACTTCCTGGTCTTCACCTACCGCAAGTACCGCGACAACCTGCCGCGCCCACAAGGCCGGTTCAAGGACCTGCCCAAGGTCACCGTCCAACTGCCCACCTTTAACGAAGGCATGGTCGCCGAACGGATCATCGACGCGGCCTGCTGCATCGAGTACCCGCCCGACAAGCTGCAGATCCAGGTCGTCGACGACTCGACCGACGACAGCGCACAGATCTGCGCCGCCCGCGTCGCCTACTGGAAGGCCAAGGGCGTCGATATCGAGTACATCCACCGCACCGACCGGACCGGGTTCAAGGCCGGCGCGCTCCAGAACGGCATGAAGACCGCGACGGGCGAGTTCATCGCCATCTTCGACGCCGACTTCGTGCCGCCCACGACGTTCCTCAAGCGCGTGATGCACCACTTCACCAACCCGAAGCTGGGCATGGTGCAGACGCGGTGGGACCACCTGAACCGCGACGACTCCCTGCTCACCCAGAGCCAGGCGATCTTCCTGGACGGGCACTTCGTCATCGAGCACACCGCCCGCTGCCGGTCCGGCCGGTGGTTCAACTTCTCGGGCACCGGCGGGGTCTGGCGGACCAAGGCGATCGAGGAGGCCGGCGGCTGGAGCCACGACACCCTCACCGAGGACATGGACCTGAGCTACCGCGCCCAGCTCGCGGGCTGGGACTTCCTGTTCCTGCCTAAGGTCACATGCCCGGCCGAGCTGCCCCCCGAGATCAACGCCTTCAAGAGCCAGCAGCACCGATGGACCAAGGGCTCGATCCAGGTCGCCAAGAAGCTGCTGCCCCGGCTGATGCTCAGCAAGGCCCCGTGGAAGATCAAGTCCGAGGCCTTCTTCCACCTGACCAGCCCGCTGGTGTACCTGTACATCAATGTCTTCGTCCTGCTGTTCTACCCGGCGATCGCGCTGAACCTCAAGGGGCTCGGGGCCGAGTCCGCCCCGGCCCACCCCCGGCCGCTGCCGGTGCCGGAGGTCGCAGGGGCCGCGGGCACCGCCGTGGAAGGCGTCGCCGGCGCGGCCGCGGTCGTGGCGTCCGAGCCGACGATCCACCCGCAGATCACCGAGGTCCTGCCGAGCATGATCGCCCCGGAGAGCTCGATCAGCGCGACCTGGCTGAGCATCTTCTTCGGGCTGTCGCTGTTCGCGATGGGCGCGATGTCCGCGTCGGTCTTCTACATCACCAGCCAGCGCATCCTCAAGCGCAGCGTGTGGATGACCCTGCTGCAGATCCCCATGCTCATGGCCGTCGGCATCGGTATCGCGCTCAACAACGCGATCGCCTGCCTCGAAGCGCTCTTCGGCCACGAGTCGGAGTTCGTCCGCACGCCCAAGTACAACATCGTCAACAACCAGCGCAAGAACGCGCCGGGCAACCGCAAGACCAAGCCCGCCCCGAAGGCCAAGTTCGCCTCGGTGATCCCGATCCCCTCGCTCAAGAAGTGGACCGTGCTGATCGAGCTGGCGTTCGGCCTGTACATGGTCGCCTGCACCGTGTTCGCGCTGCAGCACGGCTGGCGCGCCGCGGTCTGCGTCCCGTTCCTGCTGATCTTCGCGACCGGCTACCTCTACGTCGGGATCAGCAGCGCCTGGATCCACATCCGCACCGCCCTCGAAGGCCGCCGCGCGATGCAGGCCCAGGCCGCTTGAGCCCCAATCTCTTTTTGACCCTCCCCCGCTCGGCCGGCACGGCAACGTGCCCGGCCGACACTCACCCGCGACCGACCCCGTGGGTGAAGGATGAGCCGGCCGCGCACCCGCGCGGCCGGCTTGTTTATTGTGTTGGCATCGCTCAACATGCCGCCGCAGCGTCGGGGCCTACCCCCCCATCGCACGGTCGATGCGCTCCAGGATCGACTCGAACGCCCCGTCCGGGATCGCGCGACGTGCCCGCGACACATCCACCTCCGTGCCCGGCGGCAGCGGCACCCAGCTCCGGCAGCCCGCGTAGTCCTCCCGGTTCGCCACCGAGACCGGCTCGCTCAGCCGGAACACCCGCAGCGCGATGAGGTACAGCGGCCGCTCCGGCTTGTAGTCAAACCGGATGTCGATCTGCGGGGCCAGCCAGCCGTGCAGATCGTCCAGCGTGTCGAACGCCTCCCGCGAGGGCACCTGCCAGACGCCGGCCACCTCGGCGTAGCAGCGGAAGACGACCTCCGCCGGCTCGCCCTGCTCCGGTTCGTGCTCGGCCCAGGACGCGCAGCCGGCCGGGGGAGGCGGCATCCAGTCGGGCTTGATCCAGTCCAGCCGCTCGTGCTCCCAGGCCGGGAACATCAGGAACCGGTCGAACGCGAGGTCGAACCGCCCCGGCCCGCCGTGCTCGCTGATCCCCCCCTTGCGCAGCAGCAGGCAGGTCTTCCCATCCGCGAGGAAGTCGCAGACGACGGCCCATTCTTTCAGCGCGATGTCGAGCTGCATGATGAAAATCTCGTAGGGTGGGTGGAGGAATCCGCGACGATACCCACCGCGTTGAAGCGAGCGGGTCGGTAGCGCTCGGTGGGTATCACTCGCGGACTCGCTCCACCCACCCTACCGCTACCGGTCACATCCGATCCACGACGCCGATGCCCAGCAGGTTGAGCCCTTGCCGCAGCGCCGTCGCGACGAGCCGGCACAGCACCAGCCGGCTGGCGCGCACATCGTCGGACACGTCCGAGCGCAACACCGGGCAGTGCTCGTAGAACTTGTGGAACGCCGACGCCAGGTCGTACAGGTAGTTGCACAGCCGGTGCGGCTCCAGCGACTCGGCGACGGACTCGACCGCCGGGCCGAACTGCATCAGCCTAAGTACCAGCGCCTTCTCGTTCGGGTCGTTGACCAAGACCGGCGCGGTGTAGCCCGCCAGGTCCAGCCCGGCCTTGCGGAAGATCGAGCAGATGCGGACGTATGCGTTCACCAGGTACGGCGCGGTGTTGCCCTCCAACGCGAGCATCCGGTCCCAGGAGAACTTATAGTCCTTCACCCGGTCGCTGCTCAGGTCGGCGTACTTGAGCGCGCCGATGCCTACCACCTTGCCGATGGCCGATGCGTCGTCGGCGAGGTCGGGGTTCTTCTCTTTGACCGCGGTGGCTGCGCGTTGCTCGGCCTCGTCGATGAGGTCGACCAGCCGGACGGTCTCGCCCGAGCGGGTCTTGAACATCTTGCCGTCCTCCCCCAGCACGGAGCCGAACGGGACGTAATCCAGCCGGACGCTTTCGTCGGCCCAGCCGAGTTTGCGGATCGCGGCGAAGAGCATCTCGAAGTGCTGCCGCTGGGGGGCACCGACAACGTAGATCAGCCGGTCGCCGTGCAGCGTGTGGATGCGGTAGTCCGTCGCGGCGAAGTCGGTCGTGGCGTAGAGGTACCCGCCGTCGGACTTGCGGACGATCATCGGCAGCGGCTCGCCCTCGCGGTCGGTGTAGCCGTCGACAAAGACGACCAGCGCGCCCTGGCTCTCGACCGCCGCCCCGTCGGCGACCAGCCGGTCGATGATGCCCGGAAGCATGGGGTTGTAGAAGCTCTCGCCACAGATGTCTGCGGGGGTCAACTCGATGCCGAGCCGTTCGTAGATCGCATCGAAGTAGGCGGCGCTCTGGTCGACCAGCGACTTCCAGACCGCGAGGGTCTGTTCGTCACCGCCCTGGAGCTTGACGACGCGCTGCTTGGCACGCTCGGCGAAGGCCGGCTCCGCATCGAAGCGCTGCTTGGCCTGTTTGTACAACGCGGTGAGGTCGTCCTGCCCGAGGCCGACCGTGCCCTGCTCCAGCAGGTGCTCGATCAGCATGCCGAACTGCGTGCCCCAGTCGCCGACGTGGTTCTGGGCGATGACGGTGTGGCCCTGGAAGCGCAGGACGCGCGCCAGCGCGTCGCCGATGACGGTCGAGCGCAGGTGGCCGACGTGCATCTCCTTGGCGACATTCGGGCTGGAATAGTCGATGACGACCGTCTGCGGGTCGGACGCTTCGGGGACGCCCAGCCGTTCGTCCGCCGAGAGCGCGTCGGCGAAGCCCGCGAGCGCGGCGGGCTGCAGGGTGAGGTTGATGAACCCCGGCCCCGCGATGGTCGGCGTGTCGTAGCCATCGCCCAGATCGAGTTGATCGACGATGGCCTCGGCCACGTCGCGCGGCTTGCGGTCCAGACGCTTGGCCAGGGGCATGGCGAGGTTGGCCTGGTAGTCGCCGAACTTCGGGTTGTTCGCGGGCTGAACCAGCGGGTCGAGGTCGGCAAAGCCATCGCCGAAGCACGCGGCGACAGCGGCACGCAGGGCGTCTTCGAGGTGTCGGGTCGGGTCGGGCATAGGCGGCACATGATACCGGGCGATGTGCCCGCTGCTTCCCGGGCTTGGCGTCGCGGCGGAGGTTTGGCAGGATCACGCGACCGGGAGGGGTTGACCCGCTCCGCCGCGTGTGACGCGGCGGCTATTCGTAACGCCAACACCGCCGCACCAGGTGACCGCCGATCTCGGTCAGGGAAAAAACACCGCCCCGCGGGAGCGCGCGGGGCGGTTGGACGCATCGGGTGGGCAACACATGATGCGGGGGCGTCGGGGTGGGTCGCTCAGCCGGCGGCGTTGGCCTCGCTGAGTTCCTTGGTGCGGTGCTGGAGCTGGGCCTTGAGCCGGGCGAGGATCGACGAGTGCATCTGGCTGACGCGCGACTCGGAGAGGTCCAGGGTCGTGCCGATCTCCTTCATCGTCATCTCCTCGTAATAGTAGAGGATGACGATGAGCCGCTCTGCCCGGTTGAGCCCGCGGGTGATGAGGTCCTTGAGGTCGCGCTTCTGCACCGCCGTCAGCGGGTTGGCCTGGCGGGTGTCGCGGAGGACGTCGATCTCGCGGACGTCCTTGTTCGAGTCGGTCTCATACCACTTGCGGCTGAGCGAGACGGTCTGCGTCGCGCCGGCGTCCTTGCGGATCTTTGAGTACTCCTCGTTGTCGACGCCGATGCCCTCGCGGAGCTCGTCGTCGGTGGGCTTGCGGCCGTGCTCCTTCTCGAAGCGGTCGCGGGCCTGGTTGACCTGCGAGGTGCGCGAGCGGACCAGCCGGGGGACCCAGTCCATGGAGCGGAGCTCATCGAGGATCGCACCGCGGATCCGCGGCGCGCAGTAGGTCTCGAACTTAACGCCGCGTTCCATGTCGAACGCGTCGATCGCGTCCATCAGGCCGAAGATGCCCGCGGACATCAGGTCCTCGACATCGACCTCGTCGGGGAGCTTGGTGTGGATGCGTTCGGCGTTGTACTTGACCAGCGGGAGGTAGAACTCCATGAGCTGGTTGCGCTGCGGTTCGTTGGGCCCCTGCTTGTATTCAACCCAGACCTCGCGGATCGCTTCAAGCTGCTCCGGGGTGGGTTTACGGGTGGGCTGGCGGTGGGGCCTGCGTGCTCGAGCCATGGTCTGCTCCTTGACCGGCGGCTGCCCGGGTCTCGTCCTTGAGGCGGGCATGGGGATGTAGATCGGCCGAGATCATCGGCCGGATAATGAAAGCGAGGTTCAGCCCGGGGGCGCGGTGGCGACGGCGTCGTCGCCCGGCTCCTCACCGGGGATCGGGTGCTGCGCTTTGTGCTTGCGGATGTGCTCGTTTACCGCGTGCTGCGCGACCGCGCCGACGATCAGGCCGACGACATACGCCGCGACCAGAACAACCAGGCTGCTGAGCAGGACGGACATCGCGGGGTTCTGGTGATAGATCCCGACGATGACAGAACCGGCAAAGCAGGCGAGCGCGAAACAGGTTGCGATAACACGGGCGGGTATGGCGAGCACTCCGTTGCTGCCGAGGCGTTGAGATGCGTGTGAGTTGCGTCCTTGCAACACACGACGGAAGGAGTGTAACGGATCACGCTGGCGCTGGCATCACGACTTGTAGTGATCCGTGAAAAAAAAGTGCAAAAAATGCGCGGCGTGAACGCGGGTCATTCCGTTGTGTTTATCGCGACAACCAGGTCGTCATGCGCCGCAGCAGGCCGCCGCCGCGTTGGCTGGGTTCGGCGGCGTGCTTGTCCAGGCGGTGCGCGAGCGCGTTCATTCCGATCGCCGCGGGCGAGGTGCGCTCGCCGAGCACGAACGGCAGGCGCATGCGCACCGAGGCGCGGACCTGCGCATCGATCGGCAGGAAGCCGGCGTAGGTGATGTGCAGCCCGAGGAACTTCTCACACACGTTGGCGACACGCGTGTAGACCTGCCGGGCGTCGTCCTGGTCCTGCACCATGTTGACCAGCAGCCGGACATCGAGGTCGGGGCGCTGGCGGTGCGCGGTCTTGATGACCGCGTAGGCGTCGGTGATCGCCGTCGGGTCGGGCGTGGTCACGACCAGCACGCGCTCGGCGGCGACAAGAAAGCCCAGCACGTTCGGCCCGACGCCGGCCCCGGTATCGATCAGCAGGACGTCGTAGCTCGCTTCGAGCCGGCGGAACTGCTGGAGCAGCCGGTCGCGCTCGTAACCGCTGAGCGCTGCCATCTGGGCCAGGCCCGAGGCGCCCGCGATCAGCCCGAACCCGCCGGGCGCGGGGACGATGGCGTCTTCGATCTCGCGCCGGCCGGCGACGACGTGGGCGAGCGTCACCGACGGCATGACGTTGCAGAGCACATCCGCGTTGGCCGTGCCCAGATCCGCGTCCAGCAGCACGACCCGCCGGCCCAACCGGGCCAGTTCCACCGCGAGGTTGACGGACACTGTCGATTTCCCGACGCCGCCCTTGCCGCTGGTGACCGCGAGGGTCTGGGCACCGGCACGCGGGGCCGGCGATGGCACCTGCTCATGCACGGCGAGCACCGGCTGCGCCGCGGCCTCGGCGGCGCGGTGCTGCTCGACCAGTCCCCGGAGCTGTTCTGCCTGATCCGCGATCATCGGTCCCCACAATCTTCGCCCATCACCAGCGACGCAAGCCGATCCGAACGCCCCGCCTCGATCTGGTGAGGCACCTCTTGACCCGTGGTCACGTAGCTGACCCGCTTGCCCACACGCCGGGCCACGTTCAGCAGCACGCCACACGACACCGCCTCGTCGAGCTTGGTGAAGATCACACGGTCCGAGGCGATACATGAAAAACGCTCGGCCGTCTCGAGCAAGACCTTCTGATTGACCGTGGATGATAACACCAGATGCGACTCGTGCGGGCGGATCGACTCCAGCACGCGGGCCAGCTCGTCGAGCTTCTCCCCGGCCCGCTGGGACCGGCCGGCCGTGTCGATCAGGATCGCGTCCACCCCGTCCTCGGCCAGGGCCGCGACCGCGTCGCCCAGTTCGGCGGCACCGTTGGCGACCTTGAGCGGCAGGCCGATGATCCCCGCATAGGTCTTGAGCTGGTCGACCGCCGCGATGCGGAAGGTGTCCATGGTGATGAGCCCGACCTTCTTGTTCTGCTTGAGCTTGAAGGTCGCGGCGAGCTTGGCGATCGTCGTCGTCTTGCCCACGCCGGTCGGCCCGACCAGCGCGATGATACGCGGCCGGCCATCGTCCGTCGGCTGGAGCTGGCCGGCGTCGGCGTCGGTCGGCAGCCGGCGGGCGATCTCTGCCCGTACCGCGCGATGGCACGCCTCGGGGTCGGTCGCCTCCGCACCGTCCAGGGCCCGGCCGACCTGCCGAACGATCTCGTCGGCCAATTCTTCGGCGACCTCCTGCTCCAACAGCTTCAGGTACTCCGCCACGAGCGGGTCGGACAACCCGGCCCCCACGTCTTCCGTCGATGTTTGCGCGGACGACGCGCCGGCGGCCTGCTGCTGACGCATCATCTTCGTGACCAGTTGCCGGACCGCGGCCAATTCGTCAGCAACGCGGTAGTTCTCCATCGGCGGGGCCACGACTCGCACGACCGGCGGCTCGGTGGGGGCCACCGGCACAGGCACCGGCCGAGTGGCGACCGCGTTGCCGCCGGCGGCCGATGTCGCGGCGCTGTCCAGCGGGGCCCCAGGCACCGATGCAGGGGTGAGGTCGGCCCGCGCGGCGGCGTAGGTCCGGCGGATCAGGTCGCCCGCGTTGGGGGTGGGCACCGTAGGCCGGGCGGCCGGCAGCGTCGCGGCGGTGCGCTGCACGGGGCGGGCGGCGAGGGCCTGGGCCCGCGGGGACGACTGCGCCTGCCGGCGGTAGCGCTGGCCCAGCTCACGGCCGTCCGCAGCGGTGACCTCGACGACCTGTCGGCCGCCGATCCCCAGCAGGCCGCCGCGCTTGTAGCTGCGCGTGTGCAGGATGACGCCGTGGCTGCCGAACTCGCGCTTAACCAGCAGCGTGGCCTCGGCCATCGAACTCGCGGTGATTGTCTTCATAGGCGGAGCGATCCTTTACACGGGCCGGGCTAGAACGCCCCGGCCGGTTGCGGTGATACGGAAGCGGCGTCGGGCTTATACGCAGGTGCGTTGGCGGGTTCGAGCTGCGCGAGGCCGAGCGACTCGACCTCGACGCCCTTGCTGATCTCGTTGTAGCCGAGCACCGCGGCGCTGGGCATGTGGGGCTCGATGAGACGGCGGACCTGCGCCCGGACCTGCGGCGAAGCAAGGATGACCGGGTGCCGGCCGTTCTGCACCAGCCGGTTCGCCTCGCCGAGGATGGCGGCGGTGATGCGGTTGGCGACCTGCGGGGGCATGGTCATGCTCGTGCCCTCGGCCGAGCGGTTGATGTAGCCGTTGATCTGGTCTTCGAGCGCCGGGTCCAGGGACACGCAGTACAGCCGGCTCTTCATCACGCCGCCGTCGCCGGTCGCGAGCGGGTCGGCCGGCTCCTGCACCACGTATTGCCCGCAGATCGACCGCCGGAGCGCGTTGCGTACGTACTCGGTCAACACGTCCAGGTCCTTGGTCCGTGTCGCCCAGTCGCCCAGCGTCTCGACCACGACCTCCATATCCCGCACCGGGACGCGCTCGCGCAGCAGGTTCTGCAGTACCTTTTGCAACTCGCCGGCCCGAACCAGCGGCGTGTCTCCACCCCCCGGCTTGCCGAGCACCTCGTCGCACAGCTTGGGCGCCTTCTCGCGGAGCTGGGTCACCAGGTTGTTCGTCTCCTCACGCGAGAGCATCTCGTCGGCGTGGGACTTGACGACCTCCGACAGGTGCGTGGTCAACACCAGCGACGGCGCGACCACCATGTAGTTCAGCGTTTCGGCACGCTGCTTCTGGCCCGGGTCGATCCAGACGGCCTTGTACCCGAACGCCGGCTCGACCGTGTGCATCCCCTGGAGCTGGTCGGCGCTGCCCGGCGACGCGAGCCCGCCGTCCATCGCCAGGTACTGGCCCGGGTAGACCTGCCCCTGCGCGACCGTGTTGCCGCGGATCTTGATGAAGTAGTCGTTGGGGTGCAGCTGCATGTTGTCGTGGATGCGCACCGGCGGCATGACCATGCCCAGCTCGAGCGCAAGCTGCCGACGGGTCTTCGTGATCCAGTCGAGCAGGTCCCCGCCCTGTGCCGTGTCGATCAGCTTCACCAGCCCGTAGCCCACCTCCAGCTCGAGCGAATCCACCTGCATCGCCTGCTCGATCGGCTCGGGCTCTTTCGTGTGCTCGGCCCTGCGGGCCTCCTGCTGGACCTGCTCGACCTTCTGCTTGCGCTTCCGCGCACCGCTGTAGGCCAGGGCCCCGGTCACCGCGGAGAGCGCGAGCATGGGGATCGTCGGCAGCGGGGTGAACGCCAGCGCCGCGAGGAAGGCCGAGGTGATCCCCAACGCGGCGGTACGGTTGGTAAGCTGCTGGGTCAGTTCGGAGTTAAGGTCGCTTCGGCTGGACGAGCGGGTGACGATGAGGCCGGCCGCGAGGGCGATCAGGAACGCGGGCACCTGCGAGACCAGGCCGTCGCCGATCGTCAGCTTGGTGAAGGTCATCATCGCGTCGCCGAAGGACCAGCCCTTCATGACCATGCCGATGGTGAGCCCGCCGACGATGTTGACCAGCGTGATGATGATGCCGGCGACCGCGTCGCCCCGCACGAACTTGGACGCACCGTCCATCGCGCCGTGGAAGTCCGCCTCGTGCTGGATCGTCTCGCGGCGCTCGCGGGCCTGCTGCTCGTTGATGAGCCCGGCGTTCAGGTCGGCGTCGACTGCCATCTGCTTGCCCGGCATGCCGTCGAGCACGAAACGCGCGGCGACCTCGCTGATCCGTGTCGCGCCCTTGGTGATCACCACGAACTGGATGATGATCAGGATCACGAACAGGATCACGCCCACGATCGGCTGCGAGCCGGCCACGAACTCCGCGAAGGACTGGATGAGCTTGCCCGCGACGGCCGTCGCCTCGCCCGGCGTCGCGGCGTCCGCGGTCAGGATCATCCGCGTCGTCGCGATGTTCAGCACCAGCCGGAACATCGTCGTAAACAGCAGCAGCGACGGGAACACCGAGAAGTCCAGCGGGCTCTCGACAAAGATCGTCGTCAGCAGGATCAGCGCCGCCAGCGCGAGGTTCGCCGTCAGCAGCATGTCGATCACGATCGGCGGGAGCGGCACGATGATCACCGCGAGCAGGCTGACCAGGCCCACCGGCACCATCAGCGCACGGTTCTCGATCACCTTGAGAACCCACGGGGGCATCGTGTTGGCGCGGCTGTTGGCCATCAGGGTTTTCGGTTAGCCCGCCATCTTCCCGCTCAGGCGGTAGACGTAGGCGAGGATCTCTGCCACGGCGGCGTAGTGCTTCTCGGGGACCTCGTCGCCGACCTCGGCGCTGCTGTACAGCGCGCGGGCCAGCGGCTTGCGTTCGACGAGGGGGATGTCGTGTGCGGCGGCGATCTGCCGGATGCGCATGGCCATGAGGTCCGCGCCCTTGGCGACGACGCGCGGCGCGCGCATCGTGTCGGGGTCGTACTTCAGCGCGATCGACAGGTGCGTCGGGTTGGTGATGACGACGTCGGCGCCCGGCACCGCCTGGGCCATCCGCTGCATGGCGAGCTGGCGGGCGACGCGGGCGCGGCGCTGCTTCATGAGCGGGTCGCCGTCCATGTCCTTGAGGTCCTGGCGGACCTCCTGCTTGGTCATGCGCTGGTCGCGGGTGTGCTGCCAGCGCTGGAAGGCGAAGTCCAGCAGCCCGAGCACGATCAGGAGGGCCGAGAGCTTGATCGTGAGCATGAAGAGCATGTCGGCGGAGGCGAAGAACCCCTCGAGCACGCTCATGGCCGACAGCGCCGCGATCTCGTCGACATCGCCCATGATGATGATCACCGCGACGCCGGCGATCAGGATGACCTTGGCCAGGCTCATGACCAGCCGCATCGCGGCGCGGGCGTCGAACAGCCGCTTCACACCGCTGAGCGGGCTGATCTTGCTGAACCGTGGGATCAGCGGCTTGCCCGTGAGCATCGGGCCGACCTGCCCGGCCGAGACGATCAGCCCGACCGCCGCCATCGCGAGGAGCAGCGGCAGCAGCGTGATCGCGAGGATGTGCGCGAGGTAATCGAAGCTGCCCTGCAGGTCGTCGGGGCGGGTGGGGTTGTCGGAAAAAACGCCGAGCAGCATATTCTGCAGCGACGACGAGAGCCCCTCGACCACGCGGATGCCCAGCACATACATCAGTACGACAGACGCCAGCATCATGAACGCGGCGGTGAGGTCGGTGCTGCGCGCAACATTGCCGTCATCGCGGGCCTGCCGAAGGCGGCGCGGGGTGGGGGCTTCGGTTTTTTCCTGGCCACTGGTCTCAGCCACGGCGGGTTGCGTCTCCTAGGGCGTGGGCGTGGGCGGGGGTGTCCCATCGAACGGCGGCGGGGTGACGGAGAAGAAGCGCATGATGCGTTGAAACGTCAGCGTTGCGGTGTCGTCGTATACGGCCGCAAGCGCCCCGATCGTGACGATCAGCAGCGCGACGCTCGCGAGGATGCGGACGGAGAACCCGACGCTGAGGATGTTCATCTGCGGCACGGTCCGCATGATGAAACCCATGCCCGCGCTGGTCAGGAACATCAGGCAAAGCAGCGGGGCCGACACACGGATCGCCAGCTCGAACATGACCGTCACGAGCCCAACGACGAACTGTGCCGTCTGGTGCTGGTGCTGCATCCCGCCCAGCGGCACGGTGCGGAACGACTGCGCGAGGGTCGTGAGCATGACCTCCAGCCCGCCCGCCATCACGAACAGCGCTAACGCGAGCATGAACAGCACCTGCCCCATCGCGGCCGATTCGGTGCCGGACTCGGGGTTGAAGATGCCGCCCACCGCGAGGCCCATCTGCTGGTCGATCATGTGCCCGCCCAGTTGCATCCCCACCATCGGCAGCGACGCCGCGTACCCGATCAGGTAGCCGATCAGCAGCTCGAAGGCGACCATCACCGCCAGCGACCACATGTTCAGCCCGCCGATCGCGGCGCCCAGGTGCTCGGCGGCCTGCGGGTCCGCCCAGAGCATCGGCCAGACCGCGAACGACAGCGACAACGCCAGGAACACCTTGACCATCCGCGGGATCGACTGGCTGCCCAGCGCCGGCGCAAGCACAAAGATCCCCGTCAGGCGGAAGAGGATCATCAGCCAGACCGGCACGAACGGCAGCAGGGGTGTCAGGTCGACAGGCAATCGTCACACTCGTCCCGCGCGGGGTCGCCGCGCCCTTTCCATCTTCAGCCGGAGACCCAGGGCCCGAACATCCGGGCGCTGAACTCCATCGTCTTGCTCACGATCCAAGGCATCGCAAAAACCGTGACCAACGCCATCCCCACGATCTTGGGCACAAACGTCAGCGTCTGCTCCTGGATCTGCGTCACCGCCTGCAGCACGCTGATGGTCAGGCCGATCACCAGCGCCGCGCCGAGGATCGGCGCGCTGAGCATCATCATCAGCAGCAGCATCTCACGGGTCACGTCGATCGCGCTATCCGACACCATGCGTCACACTCCACGCGCTGCGCGCGCACCTCCCCTACGGCACTAGCCCGACGCCGCGGGCACCGCGCCCACGTCGAAACTCGTCAGCAGGTTCGCCACCAGCAGGTTCCAGCCGTCCACCAGCACGAACAGCAGCAGCTTGAACGGCAGCGAGATCAGCACCGGCGGGAGCATCAGCATGCCCATCGAGATCAGCACGCTGCTCACCACCATGTCGATCACCAGGAACGGCAGGTACAGACGGAACCCCATCAGGAACGCGACCTTCAGCTCGCTGATCATGAACGCCGGCACGAGCGTGAGCATGTCCACGTCTTCCCGGCGGAGGTCGCGCTTCTCCGCGGTGATGCCCGGCTCGCGCCACTCCATGATCGTGTAGACCGAGCCCCAGTTCCCCGACCGGTCGATCTGCCGGAACATGAAGTCCCGCAGCGGGGCCTTGGTCTTCTCCCACGCCTCGGTCTCGTCGATGGTGCCGGCGTTCAGCGGCTTGAGTACCTCGTTGTTGATCTGGTTCAGCGTCGGCGACATGACCAGCAGCGTCAGGAACAGCGCGAGCCCGGTGATGACCTGTGTCGGCGGGAGCTGCTGCGTGCCCAGGGCCTGCCGCAAGAGCGCGAGCACCACGACGATCCGCGTGAAGCTGGTGCACATGACCAGCACCGCCGGCACCATCGTGAGCACGGTGAGCAGGAGCATCACCGACAGCGTCGAGCTGAGCCCGGACTTCCCCCGCTCCGAGCCGGAGCCCGGTGTGTTGCCGATGCCCTGCGACGCGAGCCCGCTTGGGCTGTTCAGGTCGTCGTTGACCACGCCGCGTGTCGGCCCGAGCAGGGCGTTCATAAAGTCGCCAGCGTTCTCACCGATCACGAACGGGTTGAGCAGGTCCTCGCCGCCCTCGCCCTGCAGCTGTTCAAGGGTATCGCTCAGCGCCCCGGCCGGGTCCGGCTGGGCGGGCTGTATGGGCGGCGGCTGGATCGCCGGGTCGTCCGTCGAGACGCCGGTCGGGTTCGCGCCCTGCGCCTGCGCGGCACCGGCGGCCACGATGCCCACGACCAGCAGACCCGTGAACAAAATGCCATGTATGCGGCTCATCGCGCATCCCCCTGCGCCAGGTCCCCGGTGGCCCCGCCCGTCGTCAACCGCAGACGGTCCCGCAGGCCGCTGAGCGCGCCGCGCACCTGGTCGACCCCGGTCTCCGCGTCGTCGCCGCCGATCTCCTCATCCCGCTCGGCCGCCGACCACTGGTTGGACAGCTTGGACATCGCCCGGCTGAAGCTGTTGGACAGACTCGCCTCCCGCGCGGCCTCGACCGACTGAAGCAGCCCGGCCACCTCGTCGGGGTCTTCGACCGTGGCGAGGGTGCGCATGCCCGCTGTACCATCGTTGACCACAAGGATCCGCGAGCCGACACGCAGCAGCACGACGTGGTTACGCGGCGCGACGGAGGTCCGGCTCAGCACCTCAACGATCGGGCTCGCGTTGACCCGGACGCCGGTCCCACGGAGCCCGCCCCATTTCCGCGCCGCCCAGCGCACCGCGAAGACCAGGCCGATGACAACACCCAGCGCCGCCAGGGTGTTCATCACCCACCCCCCGGCCGGCGCTTCGCTGTTACGCGGGATCGTGTCCGCCTCGTTGCCCGCCATCGGCCCGAGCGGCAGACGCTCCTGCGGGTTGTCGGCTGCGGGAACAGTCGACAACTCGTCCACGGCTTCGTCGAGGGTCGGGGTGTTGGGCCCGGCCGCGACAGTATCGTCGCCCTGCTGAGCGATGGCTGGGCTCGGAAACAACAGCAGGCCGGCGCACAGCAACAGCGCGACAGCGGAAGGCCGACCCAGGTTGAGCTTGTCCATCCGCACGCTCGGCCCTCCATGGCCTATCGCTCGCGGTACCCGGCGGGTTGTCTGTGGGGGCCCGGCATCCTGCCGGCCCAGCCACCCCGCCACCGTTCGTTACTTGCGAAGCGTATCAGACTTAGGCACGCCCCATGTTTTCCACAACTAGCCGGCGGACTCGACGGCTTCCACCGGCTGGCCGATCAACGAATCCTCGGCGTCGTCGGCATCGGACTCATCGATGCCCGCGACGATCTCGCTCACACGGATACAGAAGTTGTCGTTCAGGACCAGCACCTCGCCCCGCGCGATCAGCCGGCCGTTGACAAAGACGTCCACCGGGTCGCCCGCGAGCTTGTTCAGCTCGACCACGCTGCCGCTGCCCAGCTTCAGCACGTCTTCGACCAGCATCTCGGTCCGGCCGAGCTCGACCGTCACGTTCAATTCGACATCGCCGAGCATGTCGATGCCGCCCTCGGCGGCGGCCTGTCCGGCGATCTCCGCGACCGCGCCCTGCAGCGCGTTGACCTGCTGCTGGGCCTCGGCCAGCGCTTCGCTGGCGGCGTCTTCGGCGTTGATCGACTCGTCACTCATGCCTGCGTCCTTGGGCTACATGTCGGCGCTGAAACGCTTCCAGTCGCTGATCACCACGTCCTGCACGATGTACTCGCCGTCGGCGTCCTTGCCGAACCGTGCCTGACACTTCTCGAGGATCAGCCGGCGGATCGTCTCGTGGCCCGGCTCGTTCAGGTGGGCCGGCTCGGCACGGGCGAAGATCTCGACCACCTCGCCCCGTACCCGGCCGACGTTCTCCGCGACGCGGGCCTCGAACCCGCCGCCCGCCTCGATCTCCTCGGCCGTCCCGCGGTTCTTCCGCTTGATCAGCACGTAGATAGAGGTGTCGTACAGGAAGGCCTGTGCCCCCTGCCGGCTGTTCTGGAACTTGTCGGCGATCAGCATGATCTCGACGAGCTCTTCCTCCGCCGCCAGCTCGTCCTTCTCGAGTTCATGGGCCTCCGCGACATCCGGCTTCGCGCCGAAGGCCATGAAGAGCCCGCCGAGGACGACGGCCTCAACCAGCATGACCGCGGCGATGACGATGATGGTCATCGGGAGCTTTTTCTTCTTGGCCGGTGCGTCGGATTCGGTGTTTGCGTCGTCTGCCATGACTCATCTCCGGGGTCCCGCCGTGGGGGCGGGTGCATACCGGGTATTTATCGGCCGAAACGGCGGGGGATCGCTAGCCCGACCCGCAGATTTTGCGCATGAACGCGGATGTGTGGCGCAGGCGGCGAGCGCGGTTCACGGCATCGCGGGCTGGCCGGCACCGTTGTCCTGGAAGTCCTCGACCACGTTCTCGCTCACGACAACATCCACCCGGCGGTTTACCCGCGCATCGGCCGAGCTCTGTGCGCGGGCGTTGATCGGCTCGCTTGCACCGCTGCTGCCAATTCGGAAACGATCCGGGTCAAGCCGCAGCCCCTCGGGCATGTCCGGGCCGGTGAGGAAAGTGAACACCGCACTCGCCCGTCGGTAGCCCAGTTCATTCAACATCGCCGTGCGGTCTTCCGACGGCGCCACGCCCGGCTCGAGCAGCTCCAACGCCCCGGCGTGGCCGGTGAGTTGGATCTTGTTCTTTGTGCCGGTCAGGTTGTTGCGCTCGACCAGGTCGATCAGCGCGGCGCGGGCCTCGAGGGTCAGCTCGGCGGAGTCCGGCTCGAACCGCACCCCCCCGCCGACGGCGTACTGCGTGCCCTCGCGGATCGTCGTGACCCGCGACTCCCGGCCGGTCTGCCCCGGGTCCTTGATATTCGAGCGGTTGGGGACGCGCTCGTTCTGCAGCCGAAGCGCCTCGAGGCGCTGGATCAGCGACAGGGCCGGGTCGTCGTCCGTCGGCAGCCGGCCGCCCCCGCCCATCATGCCAAACGCCTCCTGGATGTGCTCGACGACGGACATGTACTGGTCTTCCTTCTTGATCTCGGAGAAGGAGACGATGAGCACGAAGAAGCACAGCAGGAGCGTGACCATGTCCGCGAACGTGGTCATCCACTCGGGCGAGCCCTCTTTACATTTGCAGGTCTTCTTCGGCATGCGTTGAGCCGTTCGCGGGGTGATGCCTCGGGCCGGCTACGCCGCCTCTTCCTCGGCCGGCCGCTGCGACGGCGGGAGGAAGGTGCGGAGCTTCTGCTCGACGACGCGCGGGTTGTCGCCGGACTGGATGGCCATGACGCCCTTGACGATCACGGTCTTGTACATGATCTCCTCGGCCGAGCGCTTGGAGAGGCGGTCGGCGATGGGTCCGGCGACGGCGTTGGAGACGATCGCGCCGTAGAGCGTGGTGAGCAGGGCGACGGCCAGGCCCGCGCCGATGGCGGCGGGGTCGGACAGGTCCGCGAGCATGGCGACCAGGCCGATCAGCGTCCCGATCATGCCGATCGCCGGGGCGTACTTGCCCATCGTGTCGTAGATGAACTTGCCGTTGTCGTGGCGCTCGGCGAGGTTGTCCAGGTCGTTGATCATGACCTGCTCGATCAGCTCCGGGTCCGTGCCGTCGACCGCCATCTGGATGCCCTGCACGATGAACGGGTCGTCGATGTCCTTGACCGCGTTCTCGAGCGAGAGGATGCCGTCGCGGCGGGCGATCTCGGCGTAGGACACCATGTCTTCGATCAGCTTGTCGATCGCCTGCGGCTTGTAGAAGAACGCCTTCTTCGTGACCGCGACGATCCCCTTCACATGCCGCGCCGGGATCGCGAAGAAGAGCACGGTGAAGGACGCGCCGAAGACGAGGACCACCGACGGGATATCGACGTAGGTCATCACGCTGCCGCCCAGGAGCAGCGTCGCGATGATCAGCAGCCAGGTGCCGATGAAGCCGAAGATCGTGCCGAGGTCCATGGTCTTGCCCGAATTCCGTTGAGTCCGACAGGGTGCTTATCGGTCTGGTCCGGCACGCCGCTTCGAAAAACCGGCACCGCCCGCGACACCGAAACAGCACGTATTTTCCTGTCTTTTTCGTCGCGAACGCAACACCCGCCGGGTTACCGGACCTTCCCCGCGCTCAGGTCGGCGGCAGGAGCTTGCGCAGCGATCGGCCGTAGTCCACCGCCAACTCGACGACCTCCTGCATCGTCTCCTTGACGAGCATGGTGTCGCCGGTCGTCAGCTTGATCGTCGTGTCGGGGTTGGACTCGACGGTCTTGATGAGTTCGGCGTTGATCACGAGCTTCCGGCCGTTGAGGCGCGTCACGGTAATCATGCGTCAGGGGTCACCGCCGTGGGTTAGATGGTCTGCAACAGCTGCTGGATGAGCTGCTCGCTGGTGGAGATCACCCGCGAGTTGGCGCTGAAGCCCGTCTGGGCGTTGATAAGGTTGATGAACTCCTGCGACAGGTCGACGTTGCTGAGCTCCACGGCACGGCCGATCACCCGCCCCGCCCCGCCGCTGCCGGGCGTGACGACCTGCGGGGTCCCGGAGTTGGACGTGTTCGTGTAGAGGTTGCCGCCAACTTCGAGCAGGCCCTGGTTGTTGGAGAAGGTCGCGAGGGTGATCTGCCCCAGGTCGCGGAGCAGGGAGTTGGAGAACACACCGACGATCGTGCCGTCCTCGCTGATGCTGAAGTCTTCGAGCGTGCCGATCGGCGTGCCGTCCTGCCCGATGGAGGAGACCTGGCTGTTGCTGTCGGCCAGCGAGGTCACCGCGCCGAACTGGTCGCTGAAGTTCAGCGTGATCGGCTGGGGGCTGAGCGCGCCGGTGTTGTTGCGGTCGATGCTGATCGTGTTGTTATTCGCGCCGATGTACTGGCCGCTGGTGTCGAACTGGATCGTGCCCGAGCCGAGGAAGGTCTCGACGTCGGTGTCGTCCGCCGAGTGCGTGAAGAATCGCCAGGTCGTGCCGGAGTTGTCGGCGGTGTCAAGCACGAGCGTGAGGTCGATGGTCAACGCGGTCCCGAGCGAGTCGTACGCGACAAACGTCGTGCGGACCGACTCGCCGGTCGCGTCCTGGGTGTTGTTCCAGGTGAACGGCTGGGCGTTGGTGGTGCCCTGGTTGGTGATGATGTCGGTGGTCTCGAAGATGACGCTGTTGGCCGTGCCAAGGTTGCCGGTGACCTGGATCTCGCCCGCCGCGGTGACAGTGACGCCCGGGCTGCCGGCCTGGGTCGGGTCGATGCCGGAGATGCTCTGCATGAAGGCCATGAGGTCGGCGAGGGTCGAGCCGAAGCCGTCCGAGCCGGTCGTGTTGGCGGGCCCGACCTCGAAGGTGGCGTCGGGGATGTTCGCGCCGCCGCGGGTCACGCCGGTGAAGGTAAGCACGTCGCCAAGCGTGAACATCGAGGTGCCCGTGCCGTCGAACAGGCCGGTGAGCGCATCGCCCGCGACGGCGGGGACCGTAGCACCCGCATCCGAGAAGATCGGGTCGGTGGTGACGACCGAGCCGAGCGTGGCGACTTCGCCGTCGGCGTTCAGGTTGCCGGAGAAGTTCACGTTCTCGGTGGCCTCGGCGATGGTGAGGACGCCGATGGGGATGTTGATGTCCTGGAGCAGGCCGTCGATGATCTGGTACTCGCCGTCGACGCCGAAGCCCTGGACGCGTCCGCCGCCGGAGGTGACCAGGTTAAAGTCGCGGTCGAGTGTGAACGTGCCGTCGCGGGTGTAGCGCTGGGCCCCGCCGATATCGACGATGAAGAAGCCGTCGCCCTCAATGGCGGCGTGCGTCGCGACGCCGGTGGGCTGGAGGCCGCCATCGTTGAAGTTCCGGCTGATCGCGGCCAGCCGAGTGCCGAGCCCGACCTGCGAGGGGTTGGTGCCGCCGAGGGGCGCGCTGGGTGCCGAGCCGTTGGAGAGGATCTGCGAGACCTGGGTCTGGAAGGTCGCGGTGCTGGCCTTGAAGGCGGTGGTGTTGACGTTGGCGATGTTGTTGCCGACGACGTCAAGCATCTGCGAGTTGGTCTGCAGGCCGGTGAGCCCGGTGTACAGCGAGGTGGTGAGCGGCATGGCCTACTTCTCCGAGGTGTTCCGGTTGCCCGGCGGTCTGGTCGTGAGTCACGGGGTCGCGTTCGTAGTTCCGGCGTGGCGTGCGGATTCGAGCTGCCGACGCAGCGATGCGTTCTCGATCCGGGTGATGTCGGCGAGGTCCGCGAGGGGGCGCGTTGCGGGGTGTTCTGCGTCGGTGTCGTCCGGCGACGCGGTTTGCTTCTGTGCTTCTTGAAGGAGCTGATCGAACGGGCGGCTCTCGAACGGCGCGGGATCTGCGCGGTCGGGCGCAACTTGCGACGCCCCGCCGGGCCGCACGGCCGGCTCCAGCATCCTCAGCAATTGGGTCGGGTCGGTGGACAACGTGGTTCAGGCCCTTGGTGTCTGCTTCGATCAACCCGCGTCGGTATCGGTCAGGGGGCGTACGGCCCGCAGACCGGAGAACGGCATGGCCACGCCGGTGTCCAGCTCGAAGTACGGGACGCCCGACTCAAAGCGGATCCCCGTCACCACGCCGGTGACGGACTGGCCGTTCTGCCCCGTACCAGCAACCAGCATGCCGAGGAGCGATTCCGGGTCGATCCCGCCGAGCAGTTGCGAGCCGTTGGCTTCGCCGGCCTGCACCTGTGTGACCCGGTCCGCGGCGAGGGACGAGCCGTCGCTGAGGCGGAGCACCGGCTTGCCGTCTTCAATCGTGAGCGAGGTCACGACGCCGGACACGCTGTTGTTCGAGGCGTTGAGCCCTTGGACATACTTGCCGATCATGTTCGCGCTGCTGGAGATCGCGTTCTGCGTCACCAGCGCATCGAACTTGCCCTCCAGTGTCGTCTGGCTCTCGATGTTGCGGATGCTGGAGAGCTGTTCGAGGATCGCGGTCGTGTCGTTGGGCGCGAGCGGGTCCTGGTTGGTCAGTTCCGAAAGGATGATCTGCAGGAACTCCCCGGAGCTGAGCTCCGCGTAGGCGTTGCCCGTCTGGTTCGTGTTCTGTGTGGCGGTGGTGGCGGCGCTGCCGATCGCTGCTGACATGGCGGGTCCTGGGCGGGGTGTTTAGGCGTCGGGGTGTTCGTCGGACGCGTCGAGGTGTTCTGCGAAGTTGCGTGGCGCATTGGGCCGGCCGTCGCGATCGCGGGTATCGCCGCGGGCGTTCTGGTCGGTGCGGTCCTGCTGCCCGCGGCTGCGCCCGTCGTTGGGCTGCTGCTGCGGATTGTCGCCGGCCTGCTCGTTGGCGGTGCCGGCCTGGGCCTGCTGCATCTGCTGGACATGCAGGCGGTCGACGGACAACCCCTGCGATTCGAGGGATGCACGGAGCTGTCCGAGCTGCTGGGTGAGCATCTGGTGCGCGGAGGCCGTCTCGGTGTGGAGCGTCGCGGCGAGGGACGTGCCGGTGATCTGCATCTGGATGCGGACGGTGCCGATCTCCGGCGGCGTGAGGCGGAGCGTGACCGCGCCGCCGCGCTGCTGCACCGCGTTGGCCAGCCCGCGGGCGATGCGGGCGTTGTTGAGCGAGGCCTGCTCGGACTCGCGGGCGACCTGCGCGTCGGCGAGCTGCGCGCCGGCCGAGTTCGTCACCGGAACACCCGGCTGGACGCCCGGCGTCGCGGGCGCCGCCTCGGCCGGGACGACCGCCGACGGCGCGGTCGTCCCCACAGGGTTGATCGGGGCCTGGGCCGAGCCGTCCTTGCCTGCGGTGGTCAACGCCGTTTGCAGGACGAGCGGGTCGGATTGCGATGGGTCGGCGGTGGTGTTCGCCGCGACGTCGGTCGATACGGGCTTAACCGCGTTCGCGGTCTCGGTGTGTGTTGCGGGCTGCAACGACTGGGCCGCCGCCGGCTCACCCAGCCGCTCGGCCGTGCGCGAGTTGGCCTGCTGCGGCCGCGAGGTCTCGCCCGCACGAGCGGACTGCAACGCGCTGGTGTCGGCGGACTCGGCCGAAGCCACCAGGCCGACAAGCACCTCGCTGACTTGTTGTGACGCTTGGTCGGCGTCTTCGGCTTCAAGGCCGGACTCATCCGCCACCGGCGCGGCCTCTTCAGCGACCGGCTCGGTCGTCTCGGCTGTTGCATGGTCGGCCCGGTCCGCTTCGCCGCGTTCGGACGGCTTCTCTTTCACGGCCGCAGCTTCATCGCGCGTGCGATCAGCCCCCTCGGCTCGATCATCTTGCGGTTCTTTCTCCTTGACCCTTGTCGACGCATCATCGCGCCGATCGGCCTGCTTCTCTGAACGACGCGACTGCTCGGCGAGGTGCTCGCCGAAGCCCGCGCCGACCGGCTCGCCTTCAAACAATGACGCCGCACCCTGACGGGGCGACGACGCGGCCGACGAGGCGTTGCCGGGGATCAGAAACGACTGGATCGCCTGGGTCATCAGAGCCCTGCCTCCTGCAACGCGAGCCCCGAACGCAGGCGGACCTGCTCGATAAGCTGCGCGGCCTGTGCCACTTCCTCGGGGGTCTTGAACTCTTTGAGCACGCCGTTGGCCTTGCGCTCATCCATCGCCGCGAGGTAGGAAACCACCTGCTGTTCTTCGCCACGCCCCAGCATGTCCTGCAGGACCTGCTTCGCCTGACGGGCGGGGATGCCTTCGAGCATCGCGACGGCCTGCTTGAAGTCTTCCTCCTGGGACGCCTCGAGCCAGCGCTCCTGCAGGGCCTGGAACTCGGCACGCTCCGCCTCGAGTTGGGCGTACTGCGCCTCCACCATCGCGCGGGTCGAGTCGATCTGCCGCTGGATCGCCGTGACCTCCGCATCGCGGCGCTTGATCAACTGGTCGTAGTACGCGTCTACATCGTGGAGCGAATTGAGCACCTGCTCGGGCGTGAGCGGCCCGCCGGCCACCTGCTCCATGCGGATGGCTTCCTGCTCCAAGGCGGCCTGTTCTTCGGCTTCTTCCTGCAGCCGGGCCTCGTCGGCCGCCTGCTGATCGACCGTGACACGGTACATGTCGACGGTCTGCTGCACCCGCTGCTTGTCCAGCCGGCCACTCATCGCCAGCCAGCCGACGAAGCCGGCGCCGGCGATCAGGTTGATGATGAGGACGAGTGTGAACGCGGTCGCAAGGGTACGCATGGGCTCGGCTCCGCCTGGGGTCTACGGGCGTAGGCCTGGGTGGCGTGCTCGTCGAACCGCTTCGCCTCCATGCGTCGCTGTTCGAGCCGCCAGGCCTGCTCTTGCTTGTCCCTTAGCAAAGCCAATGCCTGACGCTCGCGCGACGCCTCGATCAGACGGTTTCGTGCCTGTTCTACGCGGGTTTCCAGCTCCGCGACCTGCCGGACCAGCCCGTGGCCGTCGGCGGTGCATCTTGCGCTGTACCGCGCAATTCCTGCCACCTGGTCCAGGTCAACCGTGCCGACCAGGCCCGACGCGGCGTCGCGCTTGGCCTGCCCGATCGTCTCCTGCATCTGCGCCAGCCGCTGCATCAGCGCGTTGCGTTCGTGCATGAGCTGCGCGAGCGCCCGCTGGCAGAGCTGCTCGGCCTTCTCGCGGTGCTTGAGGATCGTCTCGTAGCGGAACGTGAATCGTGCCATCGCGGCGCCTCCTTGCACCTGAAACCGGCTACGGCAAACCATGCAGCCGAGTATTCTGACACTATCGGCAGGAAGTGGACTAACGGATTGGAATTGATTCTCATGCCATTGGATCTAGCACTATGCGCGTAGCTTCTTAGCCATATTGAGTGCCACATCCCGCATCGACCCATCGGTCAAACTGACTGAGTAACTACGAGCAAGGCACTCAAAAGTCGAATCATGAAATGTAAATACAAAATGCCGCAGGTCGTCAAACCGTGAATCTGAGTGTCTCGGGTGTACTCGATTCATCTCGATCCGACGGAGCCTCCACGAAGAATCAAGGACTTCTACAGCGGAGTATGGCTCTAGCCCACGACCAGCAAGGGGGTGACTACTGAATGTCTCATCACACGGCGGACCAAACATATGAAGAGAGGGTCTATCGAATTCGACTACCGCCACTTCACCTTCAGACTCTGCCGAAATCAACTCAACATTCGAGCCATCCCACGCTGGGTTGGGCTGTTGCACAAGATATGCCAATAGGAGATGGTACTCCGAAGATAGGACCATCGGTAATGGTGCGCCCACATCGGACTGCGGTACATCCTGTAGCATTTCGATTCGGTCTTGTGGCCTATGACATACATACGATTGGTGTACCGCCTATCGCTTCAATTGCGCCCCCGCCTGCTGCAGGCTCTTCACGATCGCACCGAGCTGGGACTGGGTGTGCGCCATGGAGGCCCGGCCGTCGGACGGGCCCTCGCCGCGGCCTTGGCGCAGGAACTGGTCGATCATCGGCTTGGCCGCGATCGCCAGGTCGAACTCGGCGCTGCTGCCCGCGGCATACGCGCCGATGTTCAGGAGGTCCTCGACGTCGCGGTACGCCGCGACGAGGCGGATCAGCTCCTGCCGCGCCTGCTGGTGTTCTTTCGGTGTGACTTCGCCGGCCACCCGGCTGATCGACCCGAGCACGTCGATCGCGGGGAAGTGCCCGCGGTCGGCGAGCTTGCGCGAGAGGACGATGTGCCCGTCGAGCACGCCCATGCACGCATCGGCCACGGGCTCGGTCAGGTCGTCGCCCTCGACGAGCACGGCGTAGAGCCCGGTGATCGAGCCCGACGGAGTCCGGCCGGAACGCTCGAGCAGCTCGGGCAGCAGCGAGAACACGCTGGGCGGGTAGCCGCGCGTCGCCGGCGGCTCGCCCGCCGCGAGACCGATCTGCCGCTGGGCCTGGCACAGCCGGGTCACCGAGTCGACCAGCAACAGGGTGTCCAGCCCCTGGTCGCGGAAGTGCTCGGCGATGGTGGTCGCGACCAGCGCCGCGCGGACACGCAGCAGCGCGGGCTCATCGCCGGTCGCGCAGACCACGACGCTGCGCGCCAGGCCCTCGGGGCCCAGCACCTTGTCGATAAAGTCGCGCACCTCGCGGCCGCGTTCGCCGACGAGCGCGATCACGCTGACGTCCGCCTCGGTCTGCCGCGCCATCATGCCCAGCAGCGTGGACTTGCCGCAGCCCGGCCCGGCAAAGACGCCCAGGCGTTGGCCCTTGCCCAGGGTCGTCATGCCGTCCACGGCGCGGACCCCCGTCGCCAGCGGCTCGTCGATCGGCGGGCGGGACAACGCGTCGACCGGGCTCGGCTGCAGCGGCCGGGGCACGGTGTCGCGCAGCGGGCCGAGCCCGTCCATCGGACGCCCCAACCCATCCAGCACACGCCCCAGCAGCGACGAGCCCACCCGCACCTGCTGCGCGTGCTGACCGGCAGTCACCGGGTCGCCCGGCCCGACCCCCGCGAGCGGGCCCAGCGCCATCACGACCGCCAACACGCCCTCGAAGCCCACCACCTCGCCGGCGACCAAGGGCCCCCGGCCGCGCCCGGTCGCGATGGTGACCTGCGTCCCGATGGGCACCGGCAGCGCTGCAACCCGGGCCGACAACCCGCGCACATCGCGCACGGCCCCCACGACCTCCAGCGTGACCGCGTCATGGATGAGACCGAGTTGGTCCGTGAGCAGACTCACGCGCTCTCCCCGGCGGGCTCGTCATCGGGCGGTGTTTCCGAAGCCGCGTTGTCTTTGATCGGTTCGGCGAAGTCATCGGACGCGGCTTCTTCCATTACGAGAGGTCCTTCTGCAGAGGCGTCCGCTGGCGCGGCGCTACCTGGCAGGAGCAGTTCCGCCAGGCGATCCAACTGCGTCTGGATCGTCGCGTCGATCTGCCCACCGGCCGCGGCACCAGACGAACCGCTCAGGGTCTTGAGCACACAGCCGCCCCGCCCGACGGCGTCGTCTTCGACCAGCGATACGCGGCCGAGCGCGCCAAACTTCGCGGTCAGTTGCGGCAGCGCTTCTTCAACCGCGGCGCGGTCCTCGGGGTGGATACAGACCGTGACGTCGTGAGGCCAGAGCACCGCTTCGAGCGCGGCCTCGACCTGCCGGGCAGCAACCTGCGTGTCGGTCTCGATCGTCCGGTGCACGATCTTCTCGGCCGCGCGCAACGCGAACGCGAGCACCGCCTCCCGCGCCTCGCGGTCCATGGACTGCCGCTGCTGGTCAAACGCTGTCGCCGCCTGCGACCACGCCTCGGTGAGGTGATCCAGCTTCTCCGCGGCGTCGGCCAAGGCCTGGGCGCGGCCCTGCTCGGTGCCTTCGGCCGTCCCCTTGGCGAGGCCTTCGGCGTAGCCGCGCTGCTCGGCCTGGGCCAACGCGTCCGCGACCAGCGCGTCGGCCTTGGCCCGGGCGGCCGCAAGCGTTTCCTCCGCCTGCCGGGCCGCCTGCTCGCGGATCCGCGCGGCTTGTGCGCCCAAGTCCCCGAGGTCTAAGACGATCGCCTCTTTCATCGCGGGCGGCGCGAGTTGTGACTTCAGTACGGGCATGGGGCGGGGGCTGGTTTTGTGGCTGGTGGCTGCTATATAGCGCCTCGGGGCTCAATCTCGATCCTCGATCCTCACCCCTCGTCGCTCCCTACACGATCATGTCCTTGTCGCCGCCGCGGCCGGCGATGATGATTTCCCCGGCGTCTTCCAGTCGGCGGACGATGTCGACGATGCGCTGCTGCGCCTGCTCGACGTCGCTGACGCGGACCGGGCCCATGAACTCCATGTCCTCGCCGATCATGGCCGCGGCACGCTCTGACATGTTCTTGAACACCTTGTCCTTGAGCTCCTGGCTCGCGGTCTTGAGCGCGAGCGCCAGCTCGTCGTTCTCGATCTCCTTGAGCACGGCCTGGATGCCCTTGTCGTCCACGAGCAGGATGTCCTCGAACACGAACATCAGCCGGCGGATCTCTTCGACCAGGTCCGGGTCGTCGGCCTCGAGGCCTTCCATGATGCCCTTCTCCGTCGTGCGGTCGACGAGGTTGAGCATCTCGGCGACGGAGTTGACCCCGCCGATCTTCTCGAACGACTGGTTGAGCATGTTCGCCAGCCGGGCCTCGAGGCCGCGCTCGACCTCACTGATGACCTCGGGGTTGGTCTGCTCCATATTGGCGACACGTTTGACGACCTCGATCTGCTTGGGCGTGGGCAGGCCGGCCAGGATCTCCGAGGCCTTGTGGAAGGCGAGGTGCGAGACGATCAGCGCGATGGTCTGCGGGTGCTCGTCTTGGATAAAGGTGAGCAGGTTCGTCGACTCCGCCTTCTGGAGGAACGAGAACGGGGTTTTGCGCACCTGCTGGCTGATCTGCTGGAGGATACGGTCGGCCTCGGCGGGGTCCAGCGACTGTGCGAGCAGCGACTTAGCGTAGTCCAGGCCGCCCTCGCGGGCCCAGCTATGCGCGACGGCGAGGTCGTAAAATTCGCGCAGCACGGCATCACGGACTTCCTTCTTCACCCCGCCGGTGCTCGCCAGCTCGCGCGTGACCTCTTCGACGGCCTGTGCGCCGAGTTGACGGAGGATCAGCGCGGCGGCCTCCTGGTCGATCGCGAGCAGGAGGATCGCGGCCTTCTTGGTCCCCGACAGCCCCTCGTGCCGGGAGGCCGGGGGCGTCTGGGTCGCGGTATCCGTAGCGTCTGGCATCGGGCGGGGTCTCGGTCCTTCGTGCGTGCTGGGTGCGGTACGTTAGAGCTTCTCGGTCTCGACCCACTTGCCCAGCAGGTTGCTGACCTCCTCGGGGTTGGCCTTGACCAGCTCGCTGATCTGCTCGGCGATCTGCCGGCTTCGGAGGTCTTCCTCGGCGACCTCGACCCCCGCCAGCCCGCCGTCCATCTCATCGACCTCGCCCATCAGGTCGTCCTCGGTCGGGAGCGTCGGCGGGACGCCGGCGAGCTCTTCGACGGTCGGCATGGACTCGGTGCGGGTCGCCTTCTTGACCATGCCGAGCATGAACACCAGCGAGATCACCGCGAGCGAGCCGACCATCGCCATCGGGGCCCACTCCGAATCGATCACCGCGCCGAGCCCGCTGGAGCTGCCCGCGGCGACCGGTTCGAGGAACGCCCGGTCGTACACCATCGCGACGCTGATCGTGCCCGGCTGCGTCGCCGAAGCGCCGCCCTCGGCCCCGCTCTCGGTCGGCATCGCGACGAGCTGCGGCTCGACCAGGTCCTTGATCTTCGACTTTTCCGCCTCGATGATCGGCTCGAGCTCGGCGTCGGTCGGGGGCTCGACGCTCTCCGACCCGCCCTGCTGGGCCATGTAGATCTGCACGAAGTAGCTGCGGGGGATCGCGACCGACACGTTGATCAGGCGGATCTCGTTGCCCGCGACCTGCTCCTGCGTCCGGCGGATGACCTGGGGCTCGTGGAACCTGGTCTCGTTCTCGGTGGTGGACGACGACGTGCCGACCCCGCCGCCGGTGTCGATCGACGCGCCGGTGTTCGAGCGGCTGCCCGCCTCGCCGCCGGCCTGCATGTTGCTCATTGTCTGTTCGCTGGTCATCTCCGAGGCGACCGCGGGCTTGTCGTAGCCCGTGTACTCGTCCGACCGGCGGGTGACCTGGCTGGTCACGATCTTCACGGCGACCATCGCGCCCGAGAAGCTGCGGAGCACTTCCTCGACCTTCTCCTTGTGGAGGCGTTCCTGGGCCATGAGGTGCTCCAGGTGCGTGCCGGCGTCGATGCTGTCCGAGTCGCGCGGGCCGAACTCGCGGTGGTTCGTCGCGTCGATGACCTTGACGTTCTGGGCCGGCAGCCCCGACACCGAGCCGGTCAGCAACGAGATCAGCGCGTCGGCCATGCGGCGGTTCACCTCCTGCCCGGGCTGCATGCTCACGGTCACCATCGCCGACGGCGGGACGTAGCCCAGGCCGATGCCGACGGTGTCGGGCTTGTCGATCACGACGTAGGCGTGGTCGACGCCGGGGAACTCGCCGACGACGGTGCCGAGGAACTTGCCCGTCGCCATGCGCATCTGCTGATCGCTCTGGCGGTTGGTCGTCATCCAGGACTGGTTGCTGACCAACTCTTCGAAGGCGGCGTAGGCGTTGGGCGAGATGAGGTTGTGGCTGGCGAGTGTGGCGATGGCCCGGCTCTGGTCCTTGGAGCGGACGTAGACCTGACTGCCGCGGACCTCGTTCTCGATGCCGTCGGCCTCGAGGTGGGCGACCAACTCCACGGCCCCGCCCTCGGCGACGGTGCTGATCGGCACCATCTGCGGCGCAGACGCGAGGTTCACGAAGATCACCCCGACCAATAGCAGGATCACCACCAGCGACCCGATGAGCCACTTGGTGGTAAAGCTCCAGTCGGCCACGTGGGCCTGGATCTGGGTCCAGCTCCGCTGGATAAAGTCAAAGTTCATGGCCGGCCTCCATGCCGTGCGCGGCTCCGCCGCGTGTCTCAATACCTGCCCGCGTCTTGAGGCCGGCGTCGGTCCCGTGGCTTCGCGTCCTGCTCATGCCTCGGTCCCCAGCCCCCACTCGTTTAGACGCGGATCTGCTTCACTTCTTCGTAAGCATCCATCAGCTTGTTGCGCACCTGCAGCAGCATCTGGAACGCGATGTCCGCCTTCTGTTTAGCCATCAAAACGCTGTCCATATCATCCCGGTTGCCTGCGACCAGGTCCTCGATCGCGACCTCGGCGTCCTGCTGAAGCTTGTTCACCTGCTGGATGTTGTCCATCAGGTGCTGCTTGAAGTCCGGGCCCTCGATCTTCTTCGCCGCGTTGCCGGCCTGGGTCGGCTGGAGCGGGGAAGCGCCCTGGCTCTGGATGTGTCCTAAAGGGTCGTGCATGAGGGGTGAATCCAATAAAACCCGCCCTATCAGGCGATCAGGCGGAGGGATGTCTGCATCATCGTCTTAGTCGCTTCCGCGGCCGCAATGTTTGCCTCGTAAGCGCGCGCGATCTCAAGCATGTTGACCTGCTCGGTCATGGGATCGATGTTCGGCGTGTAGATGTAGCCCGGCCGAGCGGTTGTCCCGGCGAGGGGGTGGTCGGGGGCGTACTTCTCCTTGGGCGGCCGCATGTCCTGGGCGATCTCGCGGACGTGAACGCCGTTGGGGTCGCCCGTAGCCGGGTCGCCGGGCGCGAGGATCGCGAGGCGTCGGCGGAAGGGGATGTTGTTGCCGTCGGCGTCCTCCACCGTGTTCGCGTTGGCGAGGTTGGCGGAGACCACGTCGGCCCGTGTCCGCTGGGCGACGAGGCCGGAGGTCGATATGTCGAGAGATCCAAACATAAGCGTGCGGCTTTCAGTCGATCATGGGGCCTGCGTCACGTCACGGCGGTCGGTTTTAGAGCCGGCCACGGATCGCCAACTCGAGCATGTCGAACTGGTTCTTCATCAGGTCGATCGTCGCGCGGTGGACGAGCGTGTTTTCGACAAGGTCCTGCATGGTGCGGTCAAGGTCGCGGTTGTTTTCGTCGTGGTAGAGGATGTTTTCGTTGGACTGGGTCGGCTCGAAGGTCAGGTTGCCGGCGGCGTCGGTCTTCGCGGGGCCGCCGGAGGTCAGTTCAAGCTGCCCCATCGGTCGGCCGTCACGGGCCTCGGCCGCGGAGCGTCGGCGGTCGATCGCGTCCCGCAACTGGGCCTGGAAGGCGCGGGGGTCCATGTCCACGGCCTTGTAGTACGGCGTCGAGAAGTTGGCGATGTTGTTGGCGATCAGCTTGTTGCGCTCGCCGGTGAACTGCGCCATGCGTTCGAGGGCCGGCATGGCGCCGCGGTCAAACATGCCCTGGATCATGATCCACACTCCTCTCGCGGGACACCCGCGGGGTCGGCCCAGGCCCAACGCTGGGGCCCGGCCTGGAAAGACAAGCAATCCGCGTGCCCGGCCCGCATGCTGTGTGCGGCGGCCGGGAAGCCCGGGTACTCGCGGAAAGCGACCGCGCCGAACCCCGACGCACCGCGCAGAAAGTGCGCGGCTGAGACCGGCGGGCTTTCCACGGCCTGATGCGACTCCGCAGGCGACGGGCTGTCAGACGGACGCGGCAACGAGGTTCTGCTCCTTCCACTTCTTGAGCTTGAGCCCGAGGGTGCGGACCCCGATGCCCAGGGCCTGTGCCGCACGCGTGCGGTTGCCGGAGAACTGGCCGAGGACATGGAGGACCTGTTCGCGCTCGATCTCTTCGAGCGGGCGGATCGACGGGGCCGGGGCGGCCGGGGGGATGGCCCCGGCGAGCGTCGCGGGCGGCTGCAGGGGCGGGCTGCCGAAGGCCTGGGTGCCTGCCGTATCACCACCCCCCACAGCGTTATTCACGGGAACCATGGCCGGCCCGGTCCTCATCGACGGGTTCGACACCGTCGTGGGTAGCCAGGGCCGGATCAGCCCCGCTTCGATCACCTGCCCCGGCGACAGCACGCTGGCACGCTCACAGATGTTCTGCAGCTCGCGCACGTTGCCCGGCCAGGGGTAGGCCATCAGCGTCGCCAGCGCCTCGTCGCTGAACCGTTTGGCGTCACGCCCTTCACGCTGGGCAACCTTCACGAGGAAGTGCTCGGCCAGCAGCGGCACGTCGTCGGCCCGGTCACGCAGCGGCGGCAGCACGAGCGGGAGCACGTTCAGCCGGTAGTACAGGTCCTGCCGGAACGTGCCGTCTGCCACCGAGCGCGAGAGGTCGCGGTTGGTCGTGGCGATCACGCGGACATCGACCTTCAGCGTGGTCGACGAGCCGACGCGCTCGAACTGGCCTTCTTGCAGGACGCGCAGCAGCTTCGCCTGGAGCTGCGGGCCGATCTCGCTGATCTCGTCGAGCAGCAGCGTCCCGCCGTCGGCCAGCTCGAACCGGCCCTTGCGGAGCTGGTCGGCGCCGGTAAACGCGCCCTTCTCGTGGCCGAACAGCTCCGACTCCAGCAGCGAGCTGCTCAGCGCCGCACAGTTGAGGCAGAGCATCAGCTTGTCGCGTCGGCCGCTGTGCGAGTGCACCGTGCGGGCGACGACTTCCTTGCCCGTGCCCGACTCGCCCTGGATCAGGACCGTGCCGCTGGAGCGGGCGACCTGGCTGACCTGCTGGGCGAGGGCACGCATCGCCTGCGACCCGCCGACCAGGTTCGGGCCGGGCTCGCGCGGGGCGTGCTCGGTCCGTAGCGCATCGTTCTCACGCCGGAGCTGACGGTTCTCGACCGCCCGGCGGACCACCATCACGAGCTGGTCGCCCTCGAAGGGTTTCTGGACGAAATCGAACGCGCCGTCGTGCATCGCCCGGACCGCGTCGGCGACCGTGCCGTACGCCGTCATCAGCACCACCGGCAGCTCGGCGTCCAGCTCGCGCAGCCGCGACAACAGCTCCAGCCCGGTCATCCCCGGCATCTTGAGGTCGGTCACCACCACCGACGGGTGGTGCTTCGCGGCCTTCGCCAGCGCGTCCTCACCGCTCGACGCGACGACGACGACATAGCCGGCCCGCTGGAGGATCGCGCCGACGCTGTCTCGCATCATCTGCTTGTCGTCGACGACCAGGACCTTGGTACTCATGCAGCGGCTCCTGAGGCGGCCGGCCGTGGCTCGGCCGTGGTTTGAACGTCGGTCGGCCCCAGCCCGATCTCCTGGGGCATCGACAGGCGGAAGACCGCCCCGCCGTCGTTCGCGACGGAGACCGACCCGCCGTGGGCATCGACGATGCGGTGGACGATCGCGAGGCCCAGCCCTGTGCCGGTGCTGCGGGTGGTGAAGAACGGGTTGAAGATGCGGTCGACCCGGTCGTCGGGGATGCCCGGCCCCGAATCGCGGACGACCAGCACCACGCCGACCTCGTCCTGCTCGGCGTCAAGCACCAGCTCGCGCGGGCCCTCGGCGGTGTGCATGGCGTCCACCGCGTTCCGCACGAGGTTGAGCAGCGCCTGCTGCACCAGCCCCGGGTCGGCCGAGAGCGTCAGCCCGTCGCGCTGGCGGTCGCCGCGAACCACGGCGACGCCGGCCGCGTCGATCGCCGGCTGATGCGCGGCCACGGCCCGGTCGAACAGGTCCGACACGGCGCAGGGCCGGCAGCTCGGCTCGATCCCGCGGGCGAAACTGAGCACGTCGTTGACGATCCCGCTCATGCCCTGCACGGCCGAGGCGATCTTGCGGGCGTTGCCCAGCGCCTCGGCGGGCGACGCGTCGTTGTCTGACAGGTCGTCGATGACCATGCCGACGTAGAGCTGGATCGCGGCGAGCGGGTTGCGGATCTCATGGGCGATGCCCGCCGCCATCTCGCCCAGGGCCGAGAGCCGCTTGGACCGCTGGAGCTGGGCGTTCGCGCTGGTGAGTTCCCGGCGGAGGCGGACGACCTCGGCCTGCAGGCGCTCGTGGCTGGCCTGCATCTTCTCGGTCACGCCGTTGTACGCCTCGATGATCTGCGCGAGGTCATCGACGCGGATCGCCTGGCTTTCGGCGGTCGGGCTAGGGGTCGGATCGATCTGCAGCACGTTTACCCTCGCTGATCCATGAAGCGTGCGGGCTGCGGCCCGGCTTTTGCCGCCGACCCGCCGTAGGCCCCGAGCGCCGCGGGCGCTTTCGCCGCCTGCCGGAGCTGGGCCCCAACTTCGTCGCGGGCCTGCTGGAGTTCTTTGCGGCCGACCTCGTCCTGTTCGATGATCGAGCCGAGCAACTCACGCACCTCATCGACGAGCTGGCGGACCTCCGCGGCGACGGGCTTGCTGCCGTCGTTCGCCAGCGCCGCGATCGCGGCGCGGTGCGGGCTGATCTGGATCGACAGGTCGCCGAGTTCTTCGACCAGCCCCTGCCGCTGGCCGAGGAGCGAGAGAAGCTGTTCGGCCTCATGGTTCGCGATCAGCGCGCCCTGCTGCTCGCTCAGTGAGCGGAGCTGCTGATACAGGTCGCGTTGACGCGAGAGCAGCCCGACGAGCTGATCGGCGCTCGGGGCGGGCGTGTCCTGGGGGGTCGTTGGCGTGCCGGTCATCCATGACCTTTCGTGAGGGTGACGCGCCGCATCCCGCGGCGGGGTGGCCCGTGGGCCGGCCACCCAGAGGGTTATCGGCCAACGCCCCGCCAAGCGTTAAAGAACGTTAGCTCAAGGTGATGCGCGTTCAATTGCCCGTGTCGACGCCGGCCGTCGCCGTGCCGTCCGGGTACAGATTCAGCTCCGTCGACCAGCGCAGCCAGTCGTCCCACCGCTGCCGGGTCATGAGCGAGTCGGGGCGATCGAACGCGTCGTCGGGCAGCTTGTTGAACACCTCGACCGCCTGCCGGTGCGCATCGCGGGCCCGCTCGTAGTCACCCATCTCCGCGGCGGCGTTGACGACCTGCACCCACGCGACCAGCGCCGAGGGGTGCTCGCGCCACCGGGCCGCGGCGTCCTGGTAGAGCGGGATCGAGCCCGCGAAGTCGCTGCGCTCGTACAGGCAGTCGGCCTGGTAGAAGTAGGCGTTGCGGTGGTAGACCTTCTCCAGCCGCGACAGCGAATCCGGGTGCCGGCCGTCCAGGTCGTTCTGCACCTGGTTGAACAGGATCTGCGCCCGGCGCAGCCGGGCCACCCGCTCAGCCTGCATCGCCAGGCGTTCGCCTTGGTTGGGGGTGTCCGCGGCCTGCCGGCCCAGCCCCAACGCACTCAGACGCAGGCAGTCCGCCAGCATGTACCGCAGCTTCGGAGCGAGGTCGGGCAGGTACTGGCCCGCGCCGGCGGCGCTGTTCTCGTCGAGCGTCGCGTAGCGCTCGACCGCGCCGCCCTCGTCGCCGAGCACCTCGATCGCCCGGGCGTAGTAGGTGTCGTCCTGTGTGCCTCGGCGGTAATAGAGAGTCCCCAGCTCGATCAACGCGTCGCGGTAGTAGTCGCTCTCCGGCCCGATGGCGACGTGGTCCTCGACCACGCTGCGCAGCAGCCGCTCGGCCGGGTCCCAATCGTTCATCGCGACCATCGCGCGGGACAGCGGGATGTACGACCGCATCGCCCACTGCGAGCTCGCCGACGCGTCGATCAGGCCGCCGAGGTAGTCGCACGCGGCGCCGTACTGCCCGTCGGCGAGGTACGCCTGCCCGAGCCGGAACATCGCCTCTTCCCGCCTCTCGTCGTCGCCGTGCATGTCCAGGTAGTCGAGGTAGACAGCGACGGCCTCGTCCCAGAGCTGGGACTTGGCGTAGTTCTCCGCGGCCGACCACAGCGCGTCGCTGTGCTCCGCGGTCTGGTCTTCCAGCAGCGTCGCGACCCGGCGGTAGGAGCGGGCGGCCTTCTCGAAGTGGCGCGCCGCGTCCTGGTTGTGGATCCGCCGGGCCTCCAGGTGCGGGTCGTCGCCGGGGCGGTTAGGGTCGGGCTCCAGCTTCGTGGCCTGGGCGAGCGATTCTTCGCCCAGCTTGCGGTAGGTCTCGGCGAACTGGCGGACCAGCGTCGCGTTCCGGCCGTCCTGCATCAGCGGGTCGGCGACCTCCAGAAGGTCCAGCGCGTTCTGGTACGCCCCGCTCTCGAACTCCCGGTCGATGTGAACCGACAAGTAGTGCTCCAGCTTGAGCCGGCGCGGGTCGCTCTGACGGGCCTGCTCGGTGAGCAGCCGGCTCGCCGCCTCGCCGAACGCGGCGAGCGCCTCGACAAACCGCCCCTCGCGGTACGCCTCGGTGTGCCCCTCGCCGATCAACGCATCGATCGAGACCGGCCCCTGCGGCGCGATCCGGTGCGCCTGGTTGTACAGCCCGTAGGCCCGCTCGATGTAGCCGGGCGTGCTCTCAGCCAGCTCGATATCCGCGAAGCCAACGAGCACCCGCGGCAGCAGGTCACTGCCGGTCTTCTCGTTCGCCTCGATCGTCGCGCGAGCGACGTTCAGCCGCTGGCGCGCATCGACAAAGCTCCGCTCCATCGTGTACGCCTCGCCGAGCACGACGTTCAGCGGCACCAGTTCGAGGTCCGTCGCTCCCGCGTGGCGCAGCCGCATCAGCCCGCCCTCCACCAGCATCGCGATCACCGCCTGCTCGTCCCCCGCACGCAACAGCCGCTCGGCCCGCAGGACCATCAGCCATATCCGCTCCTGACGGCGGCGGACCGCGTCCGGCTCGTTGCCGATCTCCTGCTCGAATCGCTCCAGCAGCCGGGCGACCTGTTCCGACGCGGGTGAATCCTCCGTCGCTACCGCTCGCTCGACCAGCGAACGCACGATCTCGTGCCGACGCGTCGCCGAGGTCATCGGCATCGCATCCACGACCTCGAGCGCCCCCGCCGCGTCCCCCAGCGCCGCGAGCGTCTGCGCGAACCGCCACTGCGCCGACTCGGGCAGCTCCCGTTCGAGCGTCAACGCCTGCCGGTAGTGCTCGGCGATCCGCTCCAGGTTCTCCCGGCCCGTGTCCGTGGTGATCCCCTGCCAGACCCGCTCGTCGATCTGCCGGAAGCGCAGGTCGGCATAGAGCTGCCAGAAGTACCCCTCCGTCGGGTCGTCCGCGAGGTCGAAGAACCCCTGGTCGCCGTGCAGGTCATCCAGGCCCTCCTCCGCCTCGTTGAGGTGGTTCGCCTGGACCTGCGCATCGATGCGGGCCAGTTCCTTGTCCAGTTCCCGCGGCGTGTGGTCGGGCAGCGCGAAGTACACCCCCACCGCCAGCAGCCCCACGCCCAGCAGCAGCACCGGGATCTGCCAGACCTGTGCCCACGCCATCTCCGGCGCACCCACCGCCAGCTCCGTGTCCTCCAGAATCGCGTCCATCGGGTTCTTATCCGCCATGGCCCACCCCCTCCCCGGCCGGGTCGGCCTCCAGCATCGCGCGGACCTGCTCGACGGTGTGGTCCCGCTTTAGCGTCAAGATGCGCGCCAGACGCGGGAACACCGACGCGTCGTACAGCCGGTGCCCGCCGGCCGTCCAGCCGGCCTCGGCGATCAGCCCCCAACGCGTGTAGTTGTGAAGCGTCTGCCGCGTCAGCCCCGTGTGCCGCGCCAGCTCCCCGATCTTGTACCGCTTGGGCGGCGGCGTCCCCAAACGAGCCGCTTCGCCCTCACCCAACATCACCTGTGACATCCGTGCCGCTCCTGCATCCCTGCAAGCCACCCGAAGCCCACGCCGACACGGCGCGGGCTTCTCACGGTTGTCGTATCGTCAAAGCGTCAAAGCGGGCTTGAAATGATCCCTAGGGTGGGTGGAGCGCGTCCGCGTGCGATACCCACCAAACACTGCCTAAGGACCCTGGTGACAAGTGGTGGGTATCGGCCGCAGGAGGCCTCCACCCAGCCTACGCAACGCTAATCCGCTCCCGCCTCGACCTTCGCCCGGCGTTGGAGTTCCGCGTCGATGAAGCCCTGCAGGTCGCCGGCCAGGACGTGCTGGGGGTTGGGCTTCTCGAAGTTCGTGCGGTGGTCCTTCACGCGGTTGTCGTAGAACACGTAGCTGCGGATCTGTGAGCCCCAGCCGCGGTCCACGCTCCCGCCGGTCGCGGCGTCCTTCTCCGCCTGCCGCTTCTCTTCCGCGATCAGCTCCAGCTTGCCCTGCAGCATCGCCATCGCCATGCGTTTGTTCTGCTCCATCTTCCGCTCGACCGAGCACACGATCATGATCGGCGAGGCCATGTCCGGCTCCTGGTAGACCAGCCGGATCGCCGAGGCGACCTTGTTCACGTTCTGCCCGCCGGGGCCCGAGGACCGCGCGAAGTTGGTGGTCTCCAGGTACTGCTCGTCGATCAGGTCGCCGCCGGTGTCGGGGAACTCGGGGACGACGTCGACGGTGACAAAGCTGGTCTGCCGCTTGCCCTCGGCGTTGAACGGGCTGACGCGCGCCAGCCGGTGCGTCCCACGCTCGGCCGAGAGGTAGCCGTAGGCCATCGGCCCCTTGATGTAGAGCGTGACCTCCTTGATGCCCGCCTCGGTGCCGTGCGTCTTGCTGACCTCGCTGATGTCCCAGCCCTGTTTTTCGCAGTAGAACAGGTACATCCGCATCAGCATCTCGCACCAGTCGTCGGCCTCGGTCCCGCCGGCGCCGGACTGCAGCGTGAGGTAGCAGTTGCGCTCGTCGTACTTGCCCGACAGGAGCGAGGCGGTCTCGAGCTTGTCGAGCCGGGCCGTCAGCGGGTCGATCAGCGCGTCCACCTCCTTGCGGGTGTCGTCGTCGTCGGCCTCCTCGGCCATCTCCCAGAGGAGCTGTGCCTCCTCGACGCCGGCCATCGCCTTCTGCACCGGCTCGATACGGGCCTTGATCGATTTCAGCTCGGCGATGATCGTGTTGGCCTTGTCCTGGTTGTCCCAGAAGCCGGGCTCACCCATCAGCGCCTCGAGTTCCTTCAGGCGGGCGGCGCGCTCCTGGACGCGCATCGCGTCGCGCATCGCGGCGACGCGTTCGGCCAGTTCGTCGAGGATGCCGGGGATGTTTTCGTGCATAGACGCGGGATTGTATCCGAGTCCATGCGGCGCGATGCGTGCGGGTGCCTACCGGTCCAGCGGCTGGGCCACCGTGTCCAGCCACGCCCGCCGGACGCTCCACCCCCGCCAACCGGACAGCCGGCTGTCCAGTTCCCGCCGTGCGTCACGACGCGCCGCGACCAGCCGCTCGCGCAGGGTCGGGCCCATCGGCAGCGCGTCTTCATCGGGCTCGGTGGCGGGGCCGGCCCTTGAGCCGACCGAGCGCGTCGCGGGGCGGCGGATCGGGGTCGACCGGTCCAGCACCTCGGCCGGCACCTCCGCGAGCAGGCGGTCGATCGCCGGCAACGCGTCCGGGCCGAGCCGCGCGAGGTACGCCACGTCGATCGGCTGCCCCACCGGCTGATGCGCCTCGTCCGCCAACGCGGCCGCGCGGGCCCCGGCCATCTCCCGGCAGTGCGCCGCGTTGTACGACGCGATGACCGGGTCGAATGGCACGAAGCAGCACACGAACAAGACCACCAGCCCCCAGCCCATCGTCCGCCCGGTCAGCCAGCGGTTGTCCCGACGCCGCGCGATCCGCCAGATCAGCAGCACCAGCCCGCCGACGACCATGAGCATCCACACCCCCGCCGCCGCGCGCAGCCGCGTCAGCGAGTACACCTCGACGTACAGCCCCAGCCGCCACGCGGCCGTGCCGACCAGCACCGCGTTCTGCGCGATCCACAGCAGGACCAGCCCGCGCGCCCAGGCGCTCCGCTCCGCGGGGCCGCCGGGCCGGAACACCGCGAGCACCATGCCCCCCGCCAATAGCGCCGTCACGATCAGCGGGTACGCGCCGCGGTGCGCGTACTCGGCGTAGGTCATCCCCTCCGGCAGCGTCGCGCCCATCAGCAGGTACCGCGTATCGAGCGCCAGTTGGAACAGGAACACGAGGTTCAGCACCACCAGCGTCTTCACCGTCAGACGCACGGCCTGCGACACCAGCCAGGCCGACCATGCGGCGCGGTCGGAAACGGTCGCTGCCGCGGATAATGTTGCCGGCGCAACCGTAGCCAGGTCAGCCGTGACGCCCCCGCCCCACGGGCTGGACTGGCTTAGGTAGACCGGTGAACCCGCCCCAACACCCGTTGATCTTCCATGGCGAACACGCGAGCGGCGTACCCCGTGGTAGCGCAGCAGGCCCCAGATGCCCAGCCCGGTCACCGCCCAGAGCAGCAGGCGGCCCGCGGTTAGGTAGTCGGTCACGTTCAGCAGGAACTCGCCGACCTCATCAAAGCCGTCACCGAGCCAACGCGCGATGACCGGGTTCGCGCTCGCGAACAGCCCCAGGAACACCAGCCCGAGCACCGCCGGCACCACGATGCCGGCGAGCAGGAACAGGAACCGGAACAACGCCAGCCCCTTTGCCGCCCAGCCGGTCTTGCGGCGCGACAGCCACCGCTGCACCAGCCGGCTGTCCAGGATCGGTCGGGCCCAGAGCGTCATCCACAGCCAGCCCAGCCGGCCCAGCCAGGCCCAGCCCAGCCGCAGCGCCCGTCCCCCGTCCCGCGCCTCAATCACCAGACCGCTCAGCCCCACCACCAGCAGCACAAACGGCAGCGGCCCGGGCTCAAGCACCATCGATCCCGCGAGCGCGAGCAGCACCGTCGACCACAGCAGCACACGCATGGATGAGGAGCGTCGCGACAGCCCACGCGCGTGACGCGCGAGCAGCAGCACCACCAGCGCGGCGCTGAACCCGCCCAGCGTCCAGCCGACCCACTGCCTGAAGAACAGGACGTCGGCCAGCGCCATCACACCCAGCGCGATCACCGGCAGCCCGAACGGCCGGAGCCCGAACCCCCGCCGGCCGCGCGGGGCGTGGGGAGATCGTCGATCGCCCGGGCCGGCGTGAGGCAGAGGCGGAGACTGTGACGGCTCGGCGCTGGGGGCCGGTACGGGATCGGGCATGGGCGGCACGTCCTTTATACTTTCCAACGCAAAGTATATCAGTGCAGCCAAACCGCTACAACACAAATCCGAGAATCCAGGTGCATTTGGGTACGGAGCGCCAGGGCTGGCCGAGGCAAACTCAGCCGACGACCGCGGCGATGGCGTCGCAGAGCACGGGGATGTTCTGCTCGGTCATGCCGGCGACGTTGACCCGGCCGCTGCCGACGATGTAGACCGCGTGCTCGGCGCGTAGCCGGTCGACCTGCTCGCGGGTCAGGCCGGACATCGTGAACATGCCGTTCTGCTGCTGGATGAAGGCGTTGTCGCCGTGGCCGAGCGTGACGCCGCGTTCGTCGAGCGTGTCGCGGAACAGCTTACGCATCCGGGCAACGCGCTCGCGCATCAGCGCGAGGTCGGCGTGCCACTGCGCGGTGAGTTCGGCGTCCGACAAGATGTGGCTGACGACCAGCGCGCCGTGCGCGGGCGGGTTCGAGTAGTTGCGGCGGACCACGGCCTTGGCTTGGGACTGCACGGCCTTCGCGGCGTCGTTGTCGCCGGCGACGAGGGTCAGCGCCCCGACACGCTCGCGGTAGAGCCCGAAGTTTTTCGAGTAGCTGTTGCAGACGATCAGTTCGCCGCACGCCTCCGCGAGGAGCCGCAGCCCGTGGGCGTCGTCTTCCAGGCCGGTCGCGAAGCCCTGGTAGGCGAAGTCGATCAGGGGGACCGCGCCGCGGTCGTTGAGCAGCGCGGCGATCGCGCCCCACTGCTCGGTCGAGGGGTCGATGCCGGTGGGGTTGTGGCAGCAGCCGTGCAGCAGCACGACGTCGCCGGGGCTGGCGTCGGCGAGCGCGGCGGCCATCGCTTCATCCGCGAGGGTGTTGGTCGCCGGGTCGAGGTAGGGGTAGGTCTTCACGGCGAGCCCGGCGGCCTTGAAGATCGCCGGGTGGTTGGGCCAGGTCGGGTCGCTGAGCCAGACCGTCGAGTTGGGCGAAAGCGCCGCCAGGGTGTCGGCCGCGACGCGGAGCGCGCCGGTCCCGCCGGGTGCCTGGAAGGTCGCGGACCGCCCGCCGGCCGCGGTATCCCGGGCCAGCTCATGGCCGGGGCCGAACAGCAGGTCGCGGGTCGCCTGGCCGTAGCCCGCGTCGCCGTCGATGCCCAGGTACACCTTGTTGGGCTCATGGTCGGTCAGCCACTGCTCGGCCGCGCGGACCGCGGCGAGGGTCGGGGTCTTGCCCTCGGCGTCCTTGTACACGCCCACCGCGAGGTTGATCTTGTTGGGGTTGGGGTCGGCCTTGTAAGCCTCGGTGAGGCCGATGATCGGGTCGGGCGGCGCGGGCTGGACGTGGGCGAACATGATCGTGCTCGGTCGGGTGTCGGCGGTGGTCGGGGTCATCGCGGCATAGTGTAGCCCCGCCGGCGCGGGCTGCGCTTGCGCAAACCTGTACCGCGATGCCATGAAAACAACCCCCGCCATGGAGGCGGGGGCCGGTGTCCATCAGGCTCTACTAGCGGGTCGCGTTACTCTGCGAGGCCCACGCGGAAGACAAGGTCGCCTTCGCTCTGATCGTCCAGCCCGCCCTCGTCGGTGAGGTTCCGGCCGACGCTGTAGATCGTGTAGCCGCGGCCATCCGTATCGGGCAGGTAGGTCAGCGGCTCGTCGTTGAAACGGTCGGTGGTAAAGAGCTCCCCGTGGTGCTTTGCCAGGTCCTCCAGCGTCGCGGGCAGCCGGCGGGTGGCGAGGCGGTAGCGTTCGATGGCGATCGCGATCTGCGCGAGGTCGTCGCGGACCATCCCCGCGTACTCCGAACGCCGCGCGGCACCCAGGGCCGGCATCAGGTAGTGCTGCATCCCGCGCACCGCGAGCGTGGTCATCGCCTCGGTCGACAGGCCGCGTACCTCTTCGCCCCGCCCGGCCCAGATCAGTTGGCGGGTCTGCGCTTCGGTGAGCCCCTGCTCCAGTTCGGACTCGTATGCCCGGCTGCGCTCCAGGAACGCCGGGTAGGAGTCGGTCTCGAAGACCGCCAGCAGCTCGTCATACGCCGCGTTGCTCGCGCGGAGCGCCGCGTTGATATCGAAACGCTCGTCCTGTACCAGCTTCATCACGCCAATGAACTCCAGGGCGTCGCCCTCCCCCAGCATCATCGTGACAAACGCCGCTTCTTCCGCGTCACCGCCCAGCCGCCCGGCCCAGGCCTGCTGGAGCAGGTCCAGCATGAACAACCGCTCGCCCAGGTCCACCGTTTCAGCCATGTCGAGCCGGCCCAGCCCGGGCGACCAGTGGTCGGCGAGTTGCCCGAGTTCGTGTTCGCTCAGCCCGCCGTGCGTCAGGGCCGTCTCGAGCGCGCCGGTCGCCAGCGCCTCGATCGAGACGCCGACCAGGTTGGAGATCAGCGTCGGTTCACCGGCGACGTGCGCCGCGAGTCGACGGATCGCGATCAGCGACTCGACCACCGCGCCCGTCTCCCCCTCGGCCAGGGCCAGGTGGAGGCGCAGGACCAGCGACCGCGCGTAGTCGCGGTACTGGCCCAGGTGCGGGAGCAGCACCCCGACCACCATGCCGGTCGTATCGTCCGGCCCGGTGGTCCACGGCGCGTAGAACCGCGGCCGGTCCACCGCGGCCATCACGCGGTCCAGCGCCGGGCCGTTGCGATCGAGCCACGCCGCCATGACCGGCAGCTCCTCGCGGGTGAACGGCCCCTCCATCGCGATGTCGTACATCAGGGTGTTCTGCTCGTCATCGTCCGCGAGCCCCTTCTCTTCCAGAAAGACCTGCCACGGCGTGTAGACCGGCCCCCCCGGCAGGGTGTCGAGGCCGAGCATCTTCGCGGTCGGGTCGTCGCCCTCGGCGTTCTCGCGCTCGCTGTGGAGCAGCCACAGCTCGACAAAGGCGTTGGTGTCGGTGGTTACGCCTTCGGACAGCTTGTTGTTGAGCGCGGCGATGTAGTCGACCGTGCCGTCGGCACGCAGCGGGCCGTCGAACACGGTCGTGTCGGGCCCGGGCTCGAGCGGGATGCGGTCGGCCGACGCGGGGAGCACGGCGGCGAGTGCGAGGGCCGCGGCGGCCAGCGCGGTTCGGGTCAGGGGCATGGTCGGCTCCGTTGGGCTAGCAGGTTGCGAGCTGTTGCAGCGGGACGTCGTGCGGCGACTCGGGCAGCGAAGCGACGACCTGCTCGGCGAAGGCGAGGCCGACGGTGGCCACGCCCGGGTGGCGGGCGAGGTACCGGTCGTAGTACCCGCCGCCGTAACCAAGACGCACGACCCGGCCGGGTGATGCACGGGCAAACGCGACGCCGGGCGTCAGCACCAGGTCGGGCGTGAAGCCGCTCTCGACGGCGGGCCGCGGCGGGGAGAGGATGCCCATCACACCCGGCGACAGCTCGGCCCGTGAAGCGATCGGCACGGCCAGCATCCGGCGCCCCGGGTCGTCACGCCGGGGCAGGATCAGGGGCACGGCCACGCGTTTGCCCGCGGCCAGCAGCGCATCGATCAGCCGGTGGGTCTCGACCTCGCTGCCGTGGGACATGAAAGCGAAGATGCATATGGCGTCTCGCACATGCGGCAGCGCCAGCACTTGTTTGCGGAGGCGCTCCGAGCGCACGGCGCGGTCCAGTGCCGGGATCGCGTCGCGCCGGGCGAGGGCTTCGCGCCGCAGTTCCGCCTTGATGGTGTCCGGCTGGGTGTTCACGGGCTACTCGCGGTGGGCGTAGAGCGCGGCCTCTTCCTGCTCGGCCGTGTGTTCCGCGGCGGGGTCGATACCCAGATAGCCCTTGAGGAGAAAGACCGCGAGGTAGATCACCGGCGTATCGAGCAGCGCCGCGACAAACTTGAACGCGTACCCCGTCGCGATAAACAGCACCAGTTGCGGCACGACCGGCTGGTCCGCGTTGATCGGCAGGGCATGTGCGTAGTAGTGCGTGATCAGGATGACCGCCACGGTATCGACGATCTGGCTGATCATCGTCGAGCCGTTGTTGCGCAGCCAGAGCATCTTGCCCTTCGTCACCCGCTTCCAGAAGTGGAAGAGGTAGACGTCAACAAACTGCGCGATGAGGTAGGCGATCATCGACGCCGTCACCGCGCCGAACGCCATCGAGCGCACTTCAAAGAACGCCGGCGACTCCGAGCCCGGCAGCACACCGCCGACCCACAGGACGGCCATCACCCAGAGGTTCAGGACCAGCCCGACCCAGACCACCGCGTTGGCCCGGCGTCGGCCGTAGAACTCGCTGATCAGGTCCGTGCAGAGGAAGGTGACCGGGTAAGGCAGCACCCCCACCGCGACCGCGAAGCTTGTGTCTCCGAAGGTGCCCCACGACCAGCCCTCGCCCCGAGTGTGCGAAGCGATCGCGATAAACCGCGTGATCCCCAGGATGTTGAGCATCGCCAGCGTGCCCAGGAACAGCCCGGCCATGACGAGGAACACCCGCTCGCGCCGCCGGTGCAGCACCGCCGGTTCGGTGAGGGTGCGTGATCGTTCGGGCATCGGCAGGCACTCCGCGGGTTCGGGCCGGGGCGTATCCTAAGCCAACCGACCGTCTGGCGCGGGTAGGCAGACGGGGTAAGCTGCACGATTCAACCCCGCTCGCATCCGCGCCGACGTGGCGTATACTGTAAGTTGTCGGGGCAGTCGCCCCGCACGTCAGTGGAGAGCCGGCCGAATGCCCGTGCATCAGGACCTCATGTCGGTGGTTGGGAAGACGCGCTACCCCGTGGACGCGTTCCTGTTCGTGCAGCGCGGGCTGGACTTCACCGTCCGTCGGCTGCACGGCGACCCGGACCCGCTCGAAGAGTTCCAGGACGAGGACGACCCGACCCCCAGCAGCCGGCACGTCAGCGGCCAGGAGCTGTGCCGGGGGCTCCGCGACTTCGCGATCCACGAGTACGGCCTGCTAGCGCGGACCGTGCTGGGGCGCTGGAAGATCGTCTCCTGCCGGGACTTCGGCGAGATCGTCTTCGCCATGGTCGAGGGCGGGCTGATGCACAAGACCGAAGACGACACGATCCGCGACTTTCTTAATGTCTTCGATTTCTCGACCGCCTTCGCCCCCGGCCTGATGCTCAGCGAGAGTTGAGCCGGAGCGGGGAATCAGGATCGGGGATCGAGGAGCGAGTCTAAGAACAGTCCTTGGAGCCCATCCACTGCGTGGGTGGGTTGTTGATTTATGGGGACCGGCCCATCGCCGTTCCAGTTGTCATCGCCCCGCCGCGATGCGATGCTATGGCCGTCCTTTCACGCGTGGGGTGGCCATGAGCAAGAAGAAAAAGACAACCCGGTCGGCCAAGCAAACCGCCAAGCCACCGGAGGCCGACGCCACCGACCCGGCAGGCGATCCACCGGCCGACGCACCCCCCGCGAAGCGCCCCCCGCCGCCGGCACGGTACGTCTGGCAGCGGCTATGGTTCCAGTGGGTGCTCGGGCTGATCGTCTTCTTCCTGTTCCTGTCGTTTGTCCTCCCGCCGATCTACTACCTGCTCAGCTCGGTCAGCGGCATCCTCACGCCCGTGCTCCTCGGGCTCGGGCTGGCGTACATCTTTAACCCGCTCGTTACCTGGTTCGAGCGGCGCTACGGCCTGCCCCGCCCCGCGTCCGCGGCGATCATGCTCACCCTCGTCGTCCTCATCGTGCTCGGCGGCGTGGCCGCGATGATCAAGCCCGCCTACGAGCAGAGCGTCGTCCTCTCCGAGAACGCCCCCGACTACGCCGAGACCGTCCTCGGCTGGGCGGGCATGGAGACCGAGGAGGCCCAGGAGCGCATCGAGGGCTGGGTCAAGAGCATCGACTGGACCTCGATCAACACCGGCGCGATCCGGCAAACACTCGGCGTCAGCGCGGGCGTCGTCTTCTCCGGGCTGTCGTTCGTCGGCTACCTGCTCATGGCCTCGATCGTCACCGCCTTCTGCTTCTTCTTCTTTACCTGGAAGTTCGAGCCGCTCAAGGCCTGGTTCGTCCCGCTCATCCCCGTCACCTACCGCGGCGAGACCCTGCGCATCCTCGGGCTGATGGACCAGACGGTCTCGGCGATCATCCGCGGCCGGCTGGTGCAGTCGCTGTGTGTGATGGTGGTGCTGTGCCTGGGCTGGTGGATCGCCGGCGTGCCGTACTGGCTGCTGCTGGGTGTGCTGGGCGGGCTGCTGAACCTGCTGCCGTACGCCGCGATCGCGGCCTGGCCCCTGGCGGTCGGGCTGGCGGTGCTGGATACGGCGACGGGTGGGCATGGCGGGATGGCGCTGGTCTGGGCCGGGGTCTGGCCGACACTGGTCTACCTGATCGCGCAGTCGCTGGACGGGTGGGTGGTCGAGCCGATCGTGCAGGGCCAGGCGACGGGGATGGACCCGCTGACGGTGCTGCTGGTCGTGCTGGCCGGGGGAGCGCTGCTGGGGATCTTGGGGATGATCCTGGCGATCCCGATCGCGGCGTGCGTCAAGATCCTGTCGCAGGAGGTGGTCCTGCCGAAGCTGCGCCGCTTCGCCGCGGACCCGCCGGACCTGTACCAGCGCGGCTCGGGTTAGACGGCCTGCCGCTACGATTCACAGGGGGCAGACCGGGCTTTCTGGACCGCGTGCCCGCTGCCACCCTAGGATTTCGTGGTTTTCTTGACACATTGGTCCTTGCAATCGGCCCCGGCAGCCGATTATGATCAAGGAACGGGTCTTTCCGAGGCCCGCCCCGCCTGCCCCTCCTCCTCCACCGAAAGGGCTTGATTGATGATGTACCGCCCCCTCGCAGCCACCGCCGCGGTCGCTCTGGCCATGGCCCTGCCGACGCACACCTTCGCCCAGCAGGGCGACCGTGACAACGAGCAGGAGTTCCGCGAACTCGAACGCACCGCGACGCCCGACCAGCTGCTGCGTGCCACGCTGACCAACGTCGACCTCAACGAGGTGCCCGCCCGGCTGGCGCTGGAGATGTGGTCGCTGCAAACCGATGTGGCGCTGGTGATCAACTGGAACGCGCTCGAGGCCGAGGGCATCGACACCGAGGCCCCGATCACGCTCAACCTCCGCCGGGTCCCCGCGGAGACCGCACTGAAGCTGATCCTCCGGCAGATGAACCCCCAGCCGCTGGGCGACGATAAGCTCGTCGTGCAGTCCACCCAGTGGTACGTGCAGGTCCTCACCCGCGGCGAAGCGCTGCGCAACTCGGTCACGAAGATGTACTTCATCGGCGACCTGCTGATGGAGATCCCCAACTTCGAGGGCCCCGAGTTCGACCTCAACGAAGCGCTGAGCAACACCAACTCCGGCGGCAGCAACGGCAACAGCGGCGGCGGCGGTGGTGGTGGCGGCGGGCTGTTCCCCGACGACAACAACCAGCCCGAGGAAGAGACCCTGTCCACCGCGGAACGCGCCGAGCGCATCGCCGACCTCATCCGTGACACCATCGAGCCGGACATCTGGAAGGCCAACGGCGGCGAGTACGCGTCGGTCCGCTACTTCCGTGGCATGCTGATCGTTAGCGCGCCCGAGTTCGTGCACGAGCAGATCGGTGTGCCGACCGCCGCACCCGGCACCCGCACCGAGACCCCACGCGCCGCGTCGTCCTCCGACCGGCAGGTGGACCGCAGCGGCTACGACGGCTCCTCCCGCCCCGCGCGGCAGGCCCGTCGACGCACCGGCGGCGTCTCGGGCACCAACACCGGCGTCCGCACCGTCCGCTGACCCCGGCACCGCAACCACCGAACTAAACAACAGCCCCGCCGACTCGGCGGGGCTGTTTGTTTACATGCGTTGTCGTGAATCGTGGCCCGTGTCGTCGCTACGCGTCCACCGGCTCGCGGACCTTGTCGGCCTCGGGCTCGGGCTCAGACGTGTCAGCGTCCTCGGCAGCCTTGGCAGCATCCGAGCCGCCGCCCAGCCCGGCGATCTTTTCTTCCGCGACGTTCTCCCTTAGCAGGTCGAAGATCGCGTCGGTCGGCTCACGCTCCATCTTCCAGTCGTCGAGGACCACCGTGTCTTTGCCGCCGTCGGCTTCGTAGTCGATGTAGGCGATGCCCTTGCGGTCCCACTTGTGTGCATCGACCGCGGTCACCTGGTCCCAGGTCAACGACCGGCCGCCCCCGGCGCGGATGCCGGCCTCGTCGCCCTCGACAAACCGCCGGCTCCAGAGCACCCACAACACCAGGTGCAGCGCCCCGAGCGGGAACGCGATGCCGAACAGCACCCACTGGGTGAGGATGTCGCGTTGGCCGATCTTCTTGGGCTCTTCGATCGGCCAGCCCAGCCGTCGTGCCTCGGCGGCCCAGAGCGCCGGGTCGGGGCCGTTATCAAGGACAAACTGCTCGAAGACCTCGCGTTTATCTTGCTTAGCGGGGTAGGCGACTGTGGCGTCGTAGACCGCCCAGCCCGCGTAGGCCACGCCGATGACGCCGATGATGATCAGCCGCCATCTGTACCCGCTCGCGACGGTTGCCCGGTGTGCCATAGGTGTAGCTCGCTGTCGTTTCGAGGCGCGGCCGGCAATGGATCGGAGCGGCCGGGGGGTGCTATCGGTCGGCGATGCGCTCCAGCGCCTGCGACCACCAGTGGGCGACGATCTTACCGGCTAGGGGCCGGCGCATCATCTCCGAGAACCCCCCCTTGCTCACCGGCCGGCGGGGGATCCGCGGCAGCGGGCGGTCCGTCGAGAGCGCCCAGCTCAGGAAGGCGCTCGTCTCCGCGATCGCCTTGGCCCGCGCGTCGGCGGGCGGCCGGTACCTGCTTGATCGGCCAAATCCCAAGGCCACATCCTTTTCCGGGGAGACAATCCACCAGGTGGATCGGGGGCCAGTGCCCCAGACATGCCAAGAAACCCGCCGCACACCCGCGACGACAACATCTCAGTTTAGGCCCGACGATGCCGGAACGCCACAGACGTGTGCTTTATCGGTCGCGAAGGCGCTACGGCGCCCACAGCCCGACCCTTTGCCGTTTCGCCTCCGCCTCCAGCCGGGCAAACTGATCGGCCCGGCTGTGGCTCCACCGGTCGTCGGCCGGGGACAGCCCCGCCTCGATCAGCCGGGCGTTGAGCAGCGTGCCGTCGGGCAACTCGACGTACGCCAGCACCCGTCCGTACCGCCCTCGCTCGCGCTGCGGCTCGAGGTGCAGCGTGACGCGCCGGCCCTGCACGAGGCCGCGTGTAAACGCCGTGGCCTCCTCGGACAGCGGTTCGGCCGCCCGGGAGCCGTCCTGCGACGCCTTCTCGGGCGTGTCCACGCCCCACAACCGGATGCGCGTCGTGGCGTGGGTACCGTCGGGCACGCGCAGGTCCAGCGTGTCGCCGTCGATCACCCACGCGACATCAAAGGTCTTGCCGTCATACCGCCGCAGGTCGTCGGTGACGTAGAGCCCCGGCCCCGCGCGGTCCAGCACGACCAGCACCGCGAGGACCCCCAGCAGCAGGAGCAGCATGCCGATGCGCGACCGGCGGGAACGGCGCAGAAACACCTCGACCGGCAGGAGCGTCGCTGGACGTTTTCGTGAGGTGGGTCGGCGTTGGGCCACGGTGTGAGCATAGCCGATCCGCCATCGTGCCAGATCGGCCGAGCGTTCAGGCCGCGGCGGTGGGCGGGTCGCACTCGGCGTGCCGGCGGGCCTGCAGCAACGCGGCGAACAGCAGGTGACGGAGCTGATCGGTGCTCTGCAAATCCAGGTACTCGGCCGAGAAATCCAGCGGGACGTGCGGGACCAACGCGAGTTCCTGCAGGCAGCGCTCGCGCGACAGCCCGCCGACTTCCTGGATCATCTGCTCCATCGCCATCTGGATGAACATGTCGCCTCCGTGGATCGCCCGATTCGATGTGTCCTTGCCGGGTCAGGCGTACAGGTTCAGCACGCCGCCGGTTGAAACATCGGCCGGTTGCGGGGCCGGGTTTGGCTCGGCGGGCGGGGGCGGCGAGACTTTGTCGTTTTCGTCTCGGTCCACGGGCAGGGCGCTGCACCGCGCGGTCCCGACGGGCCTGGGGTAGAGCACGCCGGGCTGATCGAAGATGTAGCCCAGCACCTGGGCCCCGTGGACCCGCGGGCCGGGGTGGACGAAATCCACACGGTCCTGCTGCCGGCTGCTCCGCAGGACCGGCGCCGGCGTCGGGACGTAGGCGGGCTGCGGGGCCGGGTCGGGCACCCCCAACTCGCCGTAGGACTGCTGCCGGAGCAGGGAGATCGCCAGGTTGGACCGATCCGGGATACGCATGCCGCAACGGATGCAAACCGGCACGCAGGAGCCAGACGCGACATAACCTGTTTCCCACAAGCATCTTGCGCGCTAAAGGGCTGTACATATCCTGCGGGATGTTGCCTGCAGACGACACCGTTGTCGCCGCTGACTAACATGCCCGGCCGATGAAGACCGACGATCTGCACTTTGACCTGCCCGACACGTTGATCGCGACCCGGCCGGCGGAGCCGCGCGACAGCGCCCGGCTGCTGGTCTTCCGCCGGGCCACCGGGCTGTCCGAGCACCACCGCGTGCGGGACCTGCCGGGGCTGGGCGTGCTCGCCGCGGGCGACCTGATGGTGGTGAACCAGACGCGGGTGCTGCCCGCCTACGTGCGCGGGACCCGGCAGGCCACGGGCGGTCGCGTCACCGGGCTGTACCTGGGCGAGCCCGAGCCGGGCGTGTGGCGGCTGATGCTCGAGTCCGGCGGAAAGCCGCAGCCGGGCGAGACGATCGCGCTGGATGCCGACGCGTCGCTTGCGCTGCATACGCGCGAGGGCGGCGGGCAGTGGCTGGCTCGGCTCGAAGCCGACGCGCCGACGCTCGCCGTGCTCCAGCGCACCGGCACCACCCCCCTGCCGCCCTACATCCGCAAGCAGCGGCGGCAGCTCGGCGACGACGAGGTCAACGCCGATGACACGGACCGCTACAACACGGTCTACGCCGGCGACGACGCGCACGCCCGCTCGGTCGCCGCCCCGACGGCCGGGCTGCACTTCACCCCGGCGCTCCTGGACCAGCTTGCGCTGCAAGGCATCGAGCGCGCGGCGGTGGACCTGCACGTCGGCGCGGGGACGTTCGCGCCGGTGCGGGTCGACGACCTGGCCCAGCACGACATGCACGCCGAGCACCTGTCGGTCCCCGCGGGCACGCTCGATGCGATGCGGGCGGCGCGCGGCCGGGGCGGCCGGGTCCTCGCGGTCGGCACGACCACAGTCCGCGCGATCGAGTCGCTGCCCGACCCGCTGCCGACACCAACCGCGGCAGGCGGGGCCTACTCGGCCGACACCCGGCTGTTCATCCACCCCGAGGCCGGCTTCACCTTCCGCTACACCGACGCGCTGCTGACCAACTTCCACCTGCCGCGGTCGACCCTGCTCGCTCTGGTCGCCTCGCTCCCGGGCGTCGGGCTCGACCGGCTGCTGTCGCTCTACCGCGAGGCCATCGCCCACGGCTACCGCTTCTACTCCTACGGCGACGCGATGCTCATCGTCTGAGCACGACCCGCCCGACCCGGACGCCCGCACCGCTCCACCGGTGTAACCGTTCCGCTAAAATCCCGTCCCCCCCTGCACCGCACCCGCCCCGGCCCGGACCTATGCCGCTAGACCAGTCGCACGAACACGTTGACCCGTACGCCGACCGCGCCGGGCAGGACCGCGCGTGGGACGGCATCCCGGCGGTCGAGAGAACCATGCCCCTGGGCGAACACATCGAGGAGCTGCGCAAGCACCTCATCAAGATCCTGCTGGGCACGCTCATCGCCGCGGTCGCGACCTTCGCGTTCGGCTTCCACATCATCGCCTGGCTCGCCCAGCCCCTGCTCCAGGCCCAGAAAATCCTCGACTTCCCCCCGCAGTTCATCCAGACCGACCCCACCGTCGGCTTTTCCTCGGTCTACCTCCCCGTCTGCCTCATCGCCGCGGCGATCATCGCCTCGCCCTGGATCCTCTGGCAGATCTGGCAGTTCGTCGTCACCGGCCTCTACGAACACGAAAAACGCGCGGTCCATATCCTCGCGCCCTTCAGCACGATCATGACCGTGCTCGGCGTGCTGTTCACCTACTACATCCTTCTGCCCGTCTCACTCACGTTCTTCCTGAACTTCGCGACGCTCTACCCCGACATCGAGCTCACCGACACCAACCCGATCACCAGCCTGGTCATCAGCCCGTACGTCGATGAGCAGGGCTCCCGTCTGCCCGAAGACTTCGTCTACGACACCAAGCCGATGCGGCTACCCGTCCTCAAAGACACCCCCGAGGAGCTGGCCGAAGGCATGGTCTGGGTCGACGGCGAATCGGGCACGACCATGATCGTCGTCGACAACAAAGTCCGTATCCTCAACCAGCGGTCCAAGCGGCTCATCAACCCGATGCCCCAGATGGGCCAGTACGTCAAGTTCGCGGCGTTCATGATGCTGGGCATCGTCATCGCCTTCCAGCTCCCCGTCGTCATGCTTGTCATGGGCTGGACCCGGCTGTTCGACCCCTACGCGCTGGGCAAGATGCGCAAGTACGCGTTCTTCGGCAGCTTCATCGCCGGGGCCGTGCTCACCCCGACCGACGTGTTCAGCATGGTCGTCCTCGCGATGCCGCTGTACCTGCTGTTCGAGTTCGGCCTGCTGCTGATGCGGTGGACGTACCGCAACGAAGGCGACGGCAGCGACCCCGCCGACGCGCTGTAAGGCAGCACACCGCCACGCCAGTGGATAGGTTGCTCAATGATGCGAAGCCCACGGCTTGCAGCCGTGGTGGTCTATCCAGATCAAGCATCTTCCGCTTCAATGCCATCCATGCCGATCAGGTCCCCCTGCACAATCGGCGACTCGAACCGCTCAATCGGTGTCGCGTCCTCCACACGGAACCGCCCGGACGCGGTGCGACGCAGGCCGGTGAGGTAGCCGCCCGTGCCCAGCGCCCGGCCCAGGTCGCGCGCGATGCTGCGGATGTACGTGCCTTTGCCGCAGGTCACCCGCAGGTCCAGCGTCGGCCAGGCGTAGCGCCGCAACTCGATCGCGTCGACCCGCACCGGCCGGGGCTTGAGCTCGACCGACTCCCCCGCCCGCGCGGACTTGTACGCCCGCTTGCCGTCTACGTGCACCGCCGAGAACGCCGGGGGCACCTGCTGGATCACGCCCACCTGCCGCGCGAGCGCGGCCTCCACCTGTGCCCGCGTCGGCGGCGTCTCCACCTCTACCCGTTCCGGCTCAAACTCCGCGTCGTCGCTCGCGGTGAATCCGCTCAGGTCTACCCCCGCCTCGTAGACCTTCGTCGAGCCCATCAGCCGGTTCACCAGTTTCGTCGCCCTGCCCACGCAGACCACGACCACCCCCGTCGCCAGCGGGTCCAGCGTCCCCGCGTGCCCGACCTTGACCTTGCGCCGCCCCAGCCCCTCGGGCAGCCCGCGCCGCACCGCCCACCGCACCTTCCGGCAGACATCCATCGACGACCAGCCCAAGGGCTTGTCCACCACCAGCAGCCCGCTGGGCACCCCCGCCGCCTCAGCCCCGCCCTGCTTATCCGAACGCTCCGACACACCCGTACCCTCCCGCAGCAGCACCGCCCGTGCACCCGTCCGATCCGCCATGCGACACGCCCGCGTGTGACCATCCGCGGGCCACACCGCCTCCCCCGACTTTTCCCACGGCCCCGGATCGCATAGCATACCCCGCTCGGCGGCACGTCCGCCCCACCACCCCCGGAGAGGTGGCTGAGTGGTTTAAGGCGCACGATTGGAATTCGTGTGGGGGCGCAAGCTCCTCGAGGGTTCGAATCCCTCCCTCTCCGCTTTTCGATCACACATCCCCGCCATACCGCCCCCGGCACCCCGCCATCGCGCGCCTGTGTCGCCCCACCAAGATCCCGACACCGGCTTGGCGGTCTCAACCCGCGATTTCTGGCCTTCGACCACAGCAAGCGACCGTTGGGGCAGGCCCTCGAAAATAGAGAAATCGCTGATCTTCTTGCATTCCGTGATGATCACGCGCAAAGCGTGGAGGCATACGCCTCCAGCCCGTCTATAGACCTGAGATTTCGACCGCGAGGCAGATCGAGCGTACGGATGCCGCGAAGACCCGCTCACTCATTGAGGTTTTCCGCACTGAAACAGATCAGATTGAGGGTGCTGGCGGAGGCCGGCATGGGGTAACTGGTGAATGACCTGTCCTACGGATTGAAATGCCAGCAATGAAGCGCATCCAATGGCTCGACTTTAAGACCGGTGTCATCTGGCAGCCAAGGGATCAAGACCGTGCGCAAGTGGTTGAACCGAGAAAATCCAGTTCCAGACGTTGCTCGGCATGCAGGCCTAGAAAACGGAGCCGATTCGCGGCGTAGATCCGATCCACTGAGTTCAGTGACACTTCCAAAACTGTTTCGACAATACCCCGCTCAATGATGCAATCGAGTCAAGATCGCTTTCAAGAAACCCAAAAGCCGCACTGCCCAAGACTCCGTCATTGCCGCCGTGATGGTAAACCCTGATGCAAGCCTGATGCCGGACAGATTCCAATCACTTTTGCCGAATGCCTGCAGTAGGAACTCTCTAACGTTATGGCATTGAACCACATAATCGGAGGCAAGACATACTGTTCAATCATCACACATGTTCGGAATCCGGCTATTCTATCGCTCTTATGCAAAATTAAACCAAGAATGCAAGTCAAATACGGCTATCGACCTCTAGGTCGATTATTCTGGGAGTGCACATACACATTCTGTATTTTTTGTGCAAACAGTCGGGCATGGGGTACACGAATCGCTTTGCAATAAGCAATTAAGCCCCCAGTATCTCCTGAGGAAAGGAATCGATACATTCCTGCGTAACCCAAGGCAAAACCCTCGGACAAACCGTGCTCTACTGGTTTTGGGTCGTCGAGATACTTTTCCGGCGGCTCGTACTTAGGATACTCTTGTGAATCGTCTTTGGCATACTCGCTATTTAGCCAAGATGTAACAAACCGTGAAAAATAGTCTATGTCAGCAAGTACAACTTCTTTCGCCTCTAGTACCGTTAGTGATGCCGCAGCCAATTCCCGTTCTAAAATCTTGGCAACAGCAATCACGCTATATGCACTGCGATCTCGATACACTTTCAGGCCAGCAGCTTCAGCAACAGAATCCTCGATGCATACCCACTCTTTGCTATCCAGCAGGTCAATAATCTCTGCGATCATGACAATCATCCAATAACATCGTAGTTTGTATGGCGATCAGGATCGACCAACTCATGTTCTGAAGGCCACACTTCTTCCAGCCCATCCTCATTATGTGGATCATCGCCACTTCTACCTCTGCGATGATGTAGTTCCCTTCGCTCAGTGATAGTACGAACTTCCTTTGTTCGGCGATCTCTGACTCGTACTTGCCTTGTAGGGGCACGACCATCAGTACCTCGGTTTATCCAATACCTGCGCCGTACGGTGCTCCAGCTTGGGTACCCATTTCGGGTCGGGGCCGTGATTGGATCACCTTTCTTCCAGCAGTTTCCATTATGCACCAACACCCCGCTGGTGCCAACTGTGTAGTTGTGGAGGCGTTCGACGGAGAGGTTGTAGACGTGGGTGCGTTCACTGCGGACGGTGAGGCCGCAGACGGTGGCGCTGCGGCCGTCCTTGAGCAGGAGGATGTCACCCGGGGTGAGGTGCCGGGCCTGGACCCATCGGCCGCCGCGGGGGCCGACGTACTCGGCGTCCGGGCCGGTGTGGTGCAGCGCCAGCGGACGGGCGGTGAGCGCGGGGGCCCCGGAAGCCGCCATATCCACCCAGAACGGGTGGTTGCCCGTCGCGCTCACCGACTCCGTCAGCGGGCCCATCCCCGACACCATCAGCGTGATCTCGACGATTTCCCCGTCGTAAGGAAGCTCGTAGGCCGCCTCGACGACGCACGCCTCCCAGGTGCCGGACTCTGGGTCGTACGACCACACCCGCTCGCCCGGGACGACCGTCTCGATCGGTACCGCGAGGAGTTGCCCGGTCGTTTCGTCAGCGATCCAGACCGTTGTGCCGGCCGGGAAACAGGCGCGTTTGCTGCTCAGCGCCGCGATCGCGACTCGGCCGACCTGTAGCGCGAGACGGATGTTTGGATTAAGGTCGAAGTATTCGATGGAGGCACCGAGCGCCGCGTCTGCGAGGGCCCCCGCGACGATTGCCTTGGCCGTACCGCAGACCGCGGCCTTCAGCCCGACCTGTGCGACACCGCCTGCGGCACCCGCGGCCATCAGCACCTTGTCCGCCCACCAGGCGACCTGATAGGTCACGCCGGCAATCTGCGCGTTGCGGTTGGCGGCCTTACCCAACCGCTGGTTGTACCCGGCATACGTATTCAGGATGGATTGTTGGTAGTCCTCGTCCTCCGAGTTCTCGAAGAACCCGTTGGCCCAGCCGTGTCGGAAGAGCGCATCCACGGCTGCGGTGGCGGTGTCCTTGCCGCGGTAGTGCTCGTTGATCCCATCGCTGACGGTCTGGCTGATGCCTTCAAGCAGACTGGTGTCTTCCACCGCCATCAGGTAGGCGGCGTACCCGCTGAACAGTGTTGCGTGGTACTCCCGATCCAGCTTTGCGAGGTACTCGTACTCGGCGCTGAACGCGCCCCAGTCGATCGGGCAGTCGCCGATGCGTTCCTGGTAGATGGAGGCGCGGGTGCCGAGTATGCGTGTCTCGGCTTGGATCTCCTGTTTGATGCGTGTTGCTTCCTCGGCGGCGGCGCGGATCTCGCGTGCGACCGCTTCGGTGCCGAACAGGCCGTAGGGGTCGGTGGTGCCCTGGTGCAGGAAGTGGCCGACGTAGCGGTTTTCGCCGTCAATATTGCCGGCGGGGTCGCGCGTCAGGAACCGCCCGCCCGCCGCGCCGGGGGCCGTGGTCAGGACGCGGCTGCGCATGTGTACGACCCCCAGCAGGTCGTCCTAGACGTGGCCCTGCATCCCGTGCCGGATGAGCGGCAGGCCGGACTCGATCCCATCGTCCATCGCCTTTGGCCCATCGGCGGCGGTATAGGCACGCGTGTCGTTGAGCGCTGCATACGCGGTGTACACCGTGGTGATCAGGTCCAGGTCGTTGTTGCCGACCGTGGTATCTCCTGTCACTTCACCGACCGTGCGATTCCAGGGGGTTGCGGCACCGAAGCCCGCGATCACGATCTGTGTATCTCCCTGCCCGCTTGCCTCGAAGACATCGACGTCGCCGTCATTGCTGACGTCGGCCATAGCGAATCGGGCGTAGTCCAGGTTGCCGGGGCGATACGTGCGTCGTCGGCCGTTGGCGTCGTACTCGTAGCGTTCAACGAGGATGCCCTGGCCGGTCACCACGGCGGTGACGTTCGACAACTCGTCCTGCAGGACATAGAGCCGGGCATCGACCGTGGCCTGTGTGCCGACGGTCGTTGGATCGTCGTCTACGCCAACGTTGATGTTGTGCGCGACCTGCGCGAGCGCATCGATCGGCCGGCCGACGTATGCGTGCCAGATGTTCTGGGTCGTGACCCGCCCGACGGACTTGACGGCGTCCCGGGTCTCGATGACGTTCCAGCCGTCGTAGAGGTTCCGTACGACGAGGTCGAGCCCCTCGGCGGTGTACTTTTCTTCTTCGATCAATCGGCCGAGGCCGTCGTAGCGGTACCGGGCGAGCATACTCCCGGTCGTTGTCGCATTCAGGCCAACCATCCGGACGGATTCCAATCGCCCCAGTGCGTCATACGTGTAGCGGAACGCGCCGTCGCAGGTCAGGTTCCCGCTCGAGTCGTACTCGTAGGTCTGCTCGATGCTGCCGTCGATCAGGTCGAAGCTGTCGCTGATCTCAACGGTCTCGTACGAGCCGGTCGTGTTCAGGTCGGCATCGTCGTCCGGGTCGGTCTCGAGTGTGAAGTTGTCCCAGTACTGGTGGTGCGCCGCCCCGGCGAAGCCGATCCGCCCGGGGCCCTCGCTGAACGCGAACCGTTCGGTCGCGTCGGTGGTACGCATGCACCATTGGTCGGCGGACTGCTTGCCATCGAGCGCCCCCGCGGAGGTCGCCGCGAAGACCTTGACGTGTACACCATCCGAGACAACGCGATACCAGAGCGGGTCGCTGTCCGCGTATCGATCCGGGACTTCGTCGGCGTCTCGATCGACGGCCAGGTTGTCAACCGATCCCCCATTTCGGAACGACATCGCCTGTGGGGCAACCGCTTCGGCGTCGTGCCAGAGGCGGATCTGGTCGTAGTCGCCCGGGCCCCGGTAGTTGAAGATAAAAAAGCCCGCGGCGTAATCATCCGTACCGGACCGCTGCATCTGGAACGTGGCCTGGAAGCGCTGAGCGCGCACGCCGCGGAGCAGGATGGGCATGTAGTGCCGGTGCCAGGTGCCCGAGGTCCAGAGCCTTCCCCCCTCGACCCCGCCCGCGCCGTAAACTGCGTTGTTGCCGGTGGTTTCCCAGGCGGCCCCCAGTTGTCCGTGCCTGCCGTCCGAAAAGAACCGCAGGTCGTTGAACTTGGCATTGGGGACCTCGGTATAGAGGCCGTATCGGCCCGAGGGATACCCACCCTCCTCGCTCAGGTCGAACGCGGTGCGGAACACATCGACCGTGTTTGCATCGGTGCGTGCGTAGAGCGCGTACCACTGGTTGAGCGTGGTGTGGTCGTAGTTGTAGCTGCCGACCAGTTCCTTCTCATCGGGATCCGTGTAATCGATCGTGCCGCCGCTGTCGGCGTCATGGACGTGGTAGACCTCCCAGTCGCCGTCCCCAACCGCGAAGTTGATTGCGAGCACCCAGTAGTCCAGCGGGGACTTGTAGCCGAACACCATGCCCACGAGCCCGGTGTTGGCTGGGCTCTGGAGCTGGGTGCTGAATGGCAGCGGACCGCGGTCTTCCCCGGCCAGGATGATGGCAGGGGCGGTCGTCGAGCCGGTCTTGATGGTCAGCTCGCCGCCGTACACCTCCACGTCGCTCGTCCCGTTCAGCGTGCAGTTGAGGGACTCGGTAAAGACGTCTTTGTCGGCTGTGTTGGAGAAGTGAAGCGCGGTCTCCGCGATTTGAGCGGTCGCGTGCGAGACCGCCGACGTGATCTCGTTGCCGTCGTTGACCTCGGCAGCCGATCGGGCGGTGCTCGATTCGGTATCGATCAAGGCCGTGTTCCCCAGTGGGTCCAGCTCGGCACGCCGGCCGTTGATCTTCCAGAATGCATCAACCGCGGCGAGCCCGTTACTCAGGAGGACGCCCCCCTGGCTGTCGGTCTCGATCGGCCCGGTGTCGCGCGCGATCATCCGGCGAAGGGCATCGTGTTCGTACACCGCGGAGTAGGCGGCGTAGACATGTCGTCGGTCATACCGCTTCTGGCCGACTCTGTCGTACGCGTGCGTCGTGTGCAGGATCGTCTCGCCGCTGCCGCCCGAGACCCCGGCACCGTCTCCGTTGCCGTCGTACCGCTCCCATTGAAAACGCGAGGTCTGCCCGAAGCTGTTCATCGAGGCGTCGTAGTCGCTACCACCCGCCGTGCCTTCCGTGCCTTCATCGATCATGTCGAGCCGGACCCGCGGCCCGGGGTAGTCGCTGCGGACCAGTGTGCCGCTGCCGAGGTAGTGGTACCGTGCTACCGGCACATCGCTGCCACCGATGACCTCGTCGATCCCGTTTGGCCGGCTGATGGCGTGGTCGATACCGCCGTGCCCGTCGTAGACGAACTTCACCACCCGCCCGTTGGGGTAGGTGAGTTGATCCCTACGGTGGCCGTTGCTGTAGCGTCCGCCGGTGGCGGTGGTGTCGAAGCCGGTGGTCACCGTCAGGTCGGTGCCCCCGCCCAAGCCGGCGGGGTTATGGTTCTGCGCGTCCGTGACACGGGAGTACAGGCCGTCGTAGGTGTAGGTGATCCGGGAGGTCGCGTTGTTGCCGGCGGCATCGCTGTAGGTCGTGACCGACAGTCGCTCGCCAAAGTCGCCGTAGGTGTAACCGATCCGCTGGTCGCCGACCGCCGACCAGGTCCCCGTGGCTGTCACGCGGCGGTGGTCCACCTCACCCGCCGCGGTATAGCCGGTGGTCCACACCACGCCGCGAGGGTCCTTGTAGGTATGAGGCGAGTGGTCTGCGTAGTAGGTGTATTCCTCGCGGTCGTAGCCGGCGGCGTTGTCGACGAGTTCCCCGTCGGCCACCGAGTCGTCGCTGTCCGCAAGGATTTGTGCGCGCAGCACACCGTTGTCGGCGACCGGCCCGCCCTTGTCGTCCAACTCGCTGGCATACACGTACCGCGTGTTTTCGATGGTGCCTGCCGAGAGCACCGACTCGATCGTGCTCAGTTGGCCAAAGGCGTTGTAGCCGTGCTGAGTGATGCGGTCCTGGTCGTTGTTCGCGCCGCCACCCGCGACGCCATCAATGTAGTTCTCGGTGGTTGAGAGCCGCCAGCCCGCGTGGTTGTAGGAGTATTGGCGGCTGACCCCGTCGTTTGTGGTGACCTGCCGGACCTGGCCCAAAGCATCGAACGTGGTCAGGGTAACTCGGTAATCGTCGGAGGTGTTTGTCTGGCGCGGACGGAGAATCGGCGGGCTGGAGGGCGGGGTATCGGCGTCCGGGTCTGCCTCATCGGGAATCCCGTCCGAGTCGCTGTCGATCAGGCCGCCCTGAGCGTCGTAGACATAGCGTGTGCTCCCGTTGTCCTGCCCGAAATCGATGACTCGGTTCAGCCGGCCTGCATTGTCATATCGGTTGACCGACACGCGCATCACGCTCCCGGTGATACTCAGCGGCCCGACGGTCGTCGTATCGTCGTGCCAGCGTGTCAACTCGGTGCGGACGACCGGCCGATCGGCACCGTCATAGATCGTCTCTGACTGGTGGAGGACCGTGTCGCTATCCGCGTAGTCCAGGATCCTGGAGATCCGGCCGCGAGCGTCGCGCTGGGTCAGCACGAACCCGCCGGTCGCGTGGACTTCCTTCTCACGCCGCTCGGCGTCGTCGTAGCCGTAGGCGGTTTCCAGGTAGTTGCCCGCGGTGAAGTTCTCCACGCTGTAGGTGCGTACCGCCGTCAGCCGCCAGGGTTTGCCGGCGGTGTCATAGTGCCAGGTGGTCTTCGCGAGCAGGTTGCTTTCGCTGCCGTTCTGCGTCCAGATCGACACCAGCAGGCGGTCGTCGTAGGCGTGCGTGGTCGCGGACCACGGCCCGGCATCGGGCTTGGTCCAGACCACTTCGCTGTCGGCGTCAAGCAGCGATTCGTAGTCGACCCCGGTGTAGTCGGTGTCGTCATTTGCAAGCGTTGCCAGACCGGGCCGCAGGAACTCGGTCCGGGTCGCGTAGTCCATCGGCTCGCCGGTCCCGTCACGGTTGTCGTCGTAGTAGTGACGCGCGACGCAGACCAGGTTGTTCGTGCCGTTGCCGGAAGGGTCGGTGGGTGTGGCCCCTGTGTCGTCGGTGCCGATCCACTCCTCAATGACCCGCCCATCGGCGTCGTACACCACGGCGCTGATCGTCCCGACGGTGTCCCGGTGGCGGAGGGGCCGTCCGTGGAAGTCTGCGGCGAGCCGCTCGGTCTGGATGTAGTTCGTGCCCAGAGACCCCTCGCTATCGAGCGCCGGGATCTGCGTCAGGTCAAAGTAGGTGCGGTCCCGGGTCTGCTGGCCGCGCCAGTCGTAGGCGTAGGTCACCCGGGTCAGTGCGACAAGGTCCTCGCTGCCCGTGGGCCGACCGTCGGGGAGCGTGGTCCAGTCCGTCTCGGCAGGGTCCAGCGCCGCCTCGTATCGCAGAACAACCCGGCCCAAGCGGTTGGTGTGGGTGACGACGATCGGCCCGCCGTCCGGGTCGTTCGGGTAGGTGCGTTGCTCCTGGTAACGGGCCTCGCCCGTTGATTCGTGTGTGCTGGTGTACGCGCTGCCGTCCGCGGTAACATCGCGGTAGGTATAGAACGACTGGACTCCCGCGACGTTCGAGGACTCGATCACCCGGCCAGCCACATCAAAGCTGTAGCTCACATCGGTGCGGACCGGGGTCGTTGCCGCGCCCTGCGTATCCAACCCCTGGCTGGTGGTCGCGGTGATCCGGCCTGCGGGGTCATACAGCGTGCCCAGCCGAAGGGCCCCGCTGGTCCCCGCCTTGACGATGCTCTCCGCGAGCATCCCCGCGCTGTCGTAGGCGTACTCGGTCGTCAGCCCGCGTCGGCCTGTTCGTGTCACGGGGCCCGCGTGGCCATAGGCGACCGAAACCGTGTAGTCTGGTGTGCCGGGGGTTGCGGCGTTGCTCCCGTAGAAATACTCAAACCCGGTCACTCGTCCTAACTCATCGGCAGCGGACGAGCGGGACAGCGACGTCGTGACCCAGTTCCCCCCGCGCACGCGTTGCTCATGGAGGATCGACTCGGTGTGATTCGCGGTGTCGACCTGAGCGGTGGTGCGCGTGCCGTGGGCGATGCCGACGACCTGCCCGTTCGTGTCATACGCGGGGTACCCGTGCTCGGCGACGCGCGTCCGGACCGTGCCCGCCATGCTTCGCGATCGGAGTGAGACCGTGCCATCGGGGTAGTAGACGGCCTTGATCTTGAACCGCATCGACTCACCCGGCGCGTGATGAACGGTCCGCGTGACGCGGTGCCCCAGATGGTCGCTGTCGGCCAGCAACGCATTGAGGAAAGCGACTGTCTTTGCTTCATCATCTGCACCCGCATAGCCGGATTTCGGGTCCCCGTCGTTGCAGGCGATCTCCCACACCTCGTACTCGCCGCTGGTCGGCGCGTAGGACCACGTCACGCGGTATGTGGTGCTGGCCGCGATCTGCGTGCCGGGGTTCGAGGGGTCTTCGATCCACTGGATCGTTTCCTGAATGATCTCCGCGCGGTCTCCGGTGTGCGTGTCGTTCAGGTCGCTGGCCTGCCGGCGACGTGTCGTCACCAGGTGCGGGACCTCGGCATCCGGGTCCAGCGGGTCGTATGCACCCGCGTCCCCAAGCGGGGTGATCGACTTAAGCAGTCGGCCGTTGGCCGCGTCGTAAATGAAGTAGACCCAGGCCCCGTTACTGTGGTGATACGAACGCACATCCCCCGCGGACGTATAGGTCCAGGACTCGGTCCAGGCGTAGGTGTCTGGCCCGGCCCCACCGTCGGCCGACACCACACGGCGTTCAAGCAGCTGCCAGCCGTCGCCGACCGATCGGTAGTCTTCCTCGACCTTCGAGACGATCTGGGAAGTGTTGTCGCCGGTGATGATGCGCGTCACTGTCCGGAACCCATTGGACCCGGCTACTTCGGTCCACCGCTTGCGCGCGGCCACACCGTTGACCACGCCTTCCGCGAGTACCCAGCGTTCGTGGGTTGCATCCCAGGCAAACTCGGAGACATCGCTGCCCAGCAGGGTTTGGCCGTCGAAGGTCTCGTTGGTGACACGGAAGCTCGTACCGTCCGTCCCGGAGCTGGTGTCTTCGACCGTGACCCGGCGGAATGGATCGCCCTGCGGGTCCCAGTCGCTGTTGGTACTGTCCCAGTGCGCATCGGCGTAGTACTCCACCGCGTACGAGTGGCTTGTCGCAGGGAGCGGATCGACATGCACGAGCGAATGCACCCGGTGGTCACTGGGTGACGCTGCACTGGGATTGAACAGGCCGTTCATGACCTGCTGCACGCGACCGTCTTCGTCTCGGATCACGCGGTTCGATCCCGGCGTCTCCACGGACGGGTGGAACGTGCCGGTGAGTGAGGACGGGTCGCCGATATCCTCACGTGGCTTGTCCGCGTCGACACTCAGCGTGCCGGTCCGGTTCCCATCGTCCGTGTTGCCAGCGTCGTGCGCGAGTTCCGCCCCGCCGTCTTCGGACAAATCGGCGTCCGGGGCCTCGCCGCCGCCGGGCTTGCCGTCGTTGGCCCCCTCCTCCTGCTCGGGTTCGTACGAGGGGCTGGTATCGAACGGCGGATACTTGCTTGTCAGCCAGGCCACACCGTTGAGCTGCCAGCCGTAGGTGTCGTTGTAGAGCCCCGTCCCGGTCTCGCTGCCGGGCGGGGGCGGCGCGGCTTCTGAAAACGCGAGGGGTAGTTCAACGATCAGGTCGCCATTCACCAGGTCCCCGGCGTTGATCGTCTGGCCCGCGTTGGTGAGCTGGGTCCATTGCCCGTATTCGTTGTTGCCCACGAGTTGCATCATGCCCGGGATATGCGGGCCGAGGTTCGGCGCGTGAAACTCATCGACGAATATGTAGACCGCCGCCGTCTCGCCGGTATGCGCGTCCGCGTCGATCAGCACGAGGTCCGAGATCATCTCGATGTAGCCGACAAGGATGCTTGTCGGCACCGGGTTCGGGTTGTGGCCGATCGCGTTCTGCGTGTACGACGCGAGGACACCGCCGCCGCTCGAGGGGGCCGCGGGGTCATCGTTCTCGAACGCCTGTGCCATGTCTGCCCAGGCCACGGCGAGCTCCGGCGGGATCCCCTCGGGGAGCTGGATGCTGTCCGATCCGTTCCCCGCCTTCTGCATCGGATCGGTCGTGCCACCCGGTCCACCGGCACCTGTCGCACCGAGCTGCCGGATGTAGCTGAGGATGATGTCCAGCACCTCCTCGTAGTTCTCGACCGTCACGATGTCGTCGATACTCGAGGGGGCATTGCTCCAGACCGGCGCGCCCGCGAGCCAGGTCAATGGGAAATCGTCTTCGGTCAGCGCGACGACATTGGCGTTCTCGATGGCTTCTTCCGGGTTAATGAAATAGCCGTACAACGGTCCGCCGGTCTCCACGGGCTCGCCGTCGTAGAACGCCAGAACGATCGCCTGGGTCAGGAAGGCCGCCTCCATCGGGTCGTCGTACACCGACGGGCCGTACCACCCGTCCTCGGGCTTGGGTGGTGTTGGCCAGGTCGGTCCACCGCCACACCCCAGAGAGTCGGGCCAGGGGTAGCAGTGATCCCAGTACATGGGGTCGTACAGGTCCTGCGGGTCGAACTCATCGACCGTCTCGACGATGGACACTACGCAGAACCGCGCGTTGTACTCCCGCATCGCCTCCTCGATCGGCAGCTTCCGTGCGTCCGGGTCCGGGGAGGTGACTTCGTCGTAGGTGTCCTCACCCTCCTGTGCGATCAGCGTCGGTACAGGAACGATCAGCAGCAGCGCCACTACAGCGGCGAGGAGTTCAGGCATCCTGGCGAACAAGCGAGAGAAGTTGGTCATAGCGGTATCCAATTGGCTTGGGCATCGAGCCGGCATGACCGGTCCCGGAATCGCATAAACTCTGACCACGACGTGGCGTGGTTGCGGACTAGTCGTTGTCGGACTCATCTGGCCAGAACCCGGACGCATCGTCGATCGGCGTGGGCTGCGGGAACAGCCGCCGTTCCGCGGCGCGTACACCGGGCAGGTGGGCCTGGATATCAGCGTGGACCTGGCGGAGCTGCGCCGCAACCGAATGAGACAGGCCTGTCGCATTCTGAACCGCCGCCACATCGGAGGCAGGCGGGCCCGCCTCGGAAGCGATGGCTTGGAGCAAGGCCTCGCGGTTCAACCGGCTTAGGCCGGGCACGTGGCGCAATCCCACCGGAAGTCCGAGATGACCGGCTGCCTGCCGCCACTGACGCGCGGCGTTGTTGGGCAGCGTGGCGGTTGCGTACTCCCCGGCTTTCAGGCACCACGCACGACAATCCGACTCGGCCGCGTAAACATCCCGCTGCAGTCGGGTGAGTTCCGAACCCGCATCGTCAGACTCTTCGCCGACGCGGACTCGGCGGACATGCGACACCAGCGCCTGCCGCGCCGACTCCGCCCGGTTGTCCGCGGCGATCATGTCGGCCTGATGGGTGAGCGTCCAATCCAACAGGCGCGACAGCACCTCGCCGGCCTGCTCCGTGTCCAAGCACAGCGCGGCAAGGTCGTGGCTGGTCAACGCCGCACCCCGACACATGCGCCGTACCCGGTCATAGAACGCGGGCTCCTGCCCCGGCAAGGATTCGATCGCGGGATCGTCCCCGCTCTGCATCGCTCGCTTGCCGATCAATGCCCCCTGGCAGTGACTTTTCATCGGCGTGGGGGGACGCGACCAGGCGAGCCCGGCGGCTGCTAACCCCGCCAATCCGATCGCCGTTAGACCTTGAAACAGGCCCCGATGGTATGTGTTTCGCCACATCTTCCTGCACCTCGGAAAGGGGTGGAGTCAAACGCTGGATACAAATCGCGCACACAGACGCTGTGTAACGACGGTCCAGGTTGTTGTGGCCCCCCGGAAATGAGGAGCCCCGTAAGCGTGTGTTTATCGCGCGCCGTTCTGGATTTGTCAACACCGTTAAAGTGAAAGACACACTGTGGATAAGTGTGTCTCGCACGAAGATTCTTCCAATGCTGATGCCGTCACGTCACAAGGAGTCAGCCGAACCTATGAATCGTGTCGGCTCAGCAGCTCCCGTGTCTCACCGCGAGTCCCAGGCGCCCCAGGCGTTGACGCCGTCGGTGGTCGACCACTGCAGCGTCGCGAAGTTGCCCGACGGGGTCTCGACCCGCCAGCCGTTGACCAGCACGCCCTCGTTCTCCGTCACGCCGTTGTACGTGTGCATCGAGCCGTCCACCGCGAAGTAGTGGCTGGATTTGTTCGTGTGGATCGTCGACATCCGGTCCGCCCCCGCGTGGCCCGGGTCCGTGCCCGACGTCCCGCCGTAGAACGCCGGGTCTTCTTCCAGCACGATCGGCACATACGCGTCGGTGTAGTCCGGCGACGTCGACTCGCGGTACTCGCACTCCAGCGGCACCCGGTCCACGTTCGCCCCCGTGAATGCGTACACCCCCATGTAGTCGAACCGGCCGTTGGACCCCGTCCCGTCGCCGATCCCCCCACGCGTCTGCAGCTGCGGGCACAGGTACGCCGGCACGTTGCCCTTGTCCCCGACCACCGCCTCGTCCACCCCCTGGTTGCCCAGGTAGTCCAGCAGCACGCCGTCGTGGTTCACGCCCCCCGCCGCGACCGGCCAGGCCTCCTGCCCGATCCACGACCGGTCGTCCGGGCCCGGACCGACCATGTTCACGAACCCGAAGTCCTTGCCCGTCGCCGGCAGACGGTCCTTGTGGTCCGTCGAGAACGCCACGAAGCACAGCCCGATCCCCCGCATGTTGCTCTGGCACGAGATGTCCCGCGCCGTCTGCCGCGCCGCCCCCAACGCCGGCAACAGGATCGCGATCAGTAACGCGATGATCGAGATCACCACCAACAACTCAATCAACGTAAACGCACGACGGCTCGACATGAGGGGGCTCCT
>JAUHZU010000013.1 GCA_030425705.1 Phycisphaerae bacterium | reverse complement strand
GGGCGTTCCCGGCCGCCTCGGATGCTGACCCTCCGGTCGGGGCTGCGCCCCTCCCTCCGGCTCAGCATCCGATCACACCACCCCCGATTCTCTCATGACAACTGGCCCAAAGAACCCGAGGGGGTCAGTTCCACCAACGCGTCGATTCGCACGTTTCCGTGTGCATCCTGACGAATCACATAACTGCGTAGAGTCGTTTTCGTTTCAGCGATTAGACATGAATCCTCGGCACAGCAGAGATACGCGTCCATCTCTCCGGGTGTCTTCCGCGCCAGGCGCAGAAGTGCGGCCGCAAACTTTCGCGCCTCGGTATCATCAGGATGTGCGATCGTTGGTGCCATTTTGCATTTTCCTAGTGGCTCCTAGTAGCAATAGACCGCAAAGCGAGTGCGTAAAGGTAATCCCACTGCCGGTGGTGTGCCAGACGTAGCCGTGGCCGCGGTTTTCGCGGATGCACTGTTCGATGGCCTTGACGGCGTAGACCTGGTACGGGCGCATCATGAGCATCTGCTGCTCGGAGGGGACGAGGACCATGTAGCGGTTGATGGTGGTGGCGAGGGTGCACTTGGGGAGGAAGGACTCGGCGAAATCGTCGAGGTGGGTGATCTTCTTGTTCGACTCGTCGGCGTGGACGTAGATCGGCAGGAAGTTTTCATCCGCGTCGAAGGCGAAGTGTCGTTCGTTGTTGTTGGCGAAGTAGTAGGTCTGGGTCTGGTTGGAGACGATGAAGAGCTGGACGAAGCAGAGGAGGGTCTTGGTGTAGCCGTTGCCGGGGTCTTTTTTGTAATCGACGATTTGTTGCATCGCTCGGCGGGGGGAGATGCCGAGGGTTTTAAGCTCGATCTGCACGGCGGGGATGCCGTTGATCAGGAGCATGACGTCGTAGCGGTGGTGGGAGTAGTCGGTGTTGATGCGGAGCTGGTTGACGACTTCGAAGGTGTTCTTGCACCAGTCTTTGATGTTGACGAGGGTGTAGTTGAGGGGCGTGCCGTCATCGCGGGTGAAGCTGTTGATGGCGCGGAGGCGGGTGGCGGCGGCGAAGACGTCGGGGGTGACGATCTCGTCGAGCAGGCGCTTGAACTCGCCGTCGGTGAGGGTGACGCGGTTGAGGGATTCGAAGTGGGCGCGGAAGTTGGCTTCGAGGGCGGCGCGGTCGCGGATGTCTTGGCGGAGGGTGTACTTGAGGGCCTCCAGCTTGCTGATGAAATCGCGCTCGAGCTGGGATTCGGCGGTCGGCATGGCGGTGTTGGACGGCATCGGGCCCCCGGCTGCGAGATGCGGAAGCATAGAGCATACGGCAGCCGGCGCGCGGTTGCACCCGGCTCCGCGGCTTCGCGTCTTGGCGTGAGGGGGTCGGCGGGGGTGGGGAGACAGGCGGGCCCCCGGAAGGCCTGTCCTACCGGGGGTGGGGATCGACTTTGCTGAATGACAGGCAGGAATGCCTGTCCTACCTGGGTGTCGTTCGGGGCGGTGGGTTGCGCTCGGGGCCTCGCTCCACCCGCCCTACGGAGAGGTGCGGGGATAGGCGGGGGCTCAGGGGGCGAGGGCGTAGGGGGTTTCTCGGTGGATGGTGGTCTGGTTGTCGAGGCGTTGGGAGAGGTCGAGGGGGTCGCCGACGGCGACGGTGTTGCGGGGGACCTGGTAGGCCCAGACCTGGAAGTAGGTGAGGGTGGCACCGCCGAAGATGGTGGAGAACGCGCCGTCGACGGCGTCCTGGCCGCAGGCGATCTTGATGCGTCCGATGCGTGGGGTGTGGAAGCGGGGGTCGGTGGTGTGCCAGCGACCGTTGAGGTAGACCTCGGCGTAGGCGTGGAAGTCCATGTGGTTGTCGGGGTCGGGGAAGCCGATGTCGGGGAGGTGGCCGGTGACGTAGCGGGTGGGGAGGTTGAAGGTGCGGTTGAGGGCGACGGCGAGGTGTGCGAAGTCGCGGCAGACGCCGTAGCCGCGCTGGAGGATGTCGAAGGCGGAGAGCTCGGGGTCGCCGGAGAAGTAGCGGTATTCGAGGTTGTGGTGGAGCCAGTGGCTGATGGCCTGGACGCGGGCGTGGCCGTGGGGGACCTGGCCGAACTTGTCCCAGGCGAAGTCGGCGAGTTTGTCGGAATCGGCGTAGCGGCTGGGGAGGGTGTATCGGAGCAGCTCGGCGGGGAGCTGGGCGGGGGTCTCGGGGGGGCCGTCGTTCGGGGTGGCCAGGCCTTCGTTATCGCGGAGGGATCGGACGGCGAGGATGGCGTCGTGTCGGAAGAAGTTGTCGCCGGGGGCGAGGGGGATGCGGTGGACGTAGTTGCCGTGGGTATCGGTAAAGGGTTGGGAGGCGAGGTGGTCGCCGAGGGTGATGTCCTGGTAGACGATCTGGTAGTTGCGTCCGGCCCAGGGCTGGACGTTGAGGAGGAGGGAGGCGGGGCCGGTGGCGTGGTAGGCGAGGGAGCACCCGACGCGGAGGGTCATGTCGAAGGTCTGGGCGTCGGGGTGTTGCATGGGGGAGGGTCGGGGCGGGATGGGCGGCGGTCGCGTGGCTTGGGGGCTTGGCTGTGCAGGGGGGTGCCCGGATGACAGCGCGGACGCCTGTCCCGAGGGGTGTGCCCCGCCCTACCGTCGGCGGCGGCGGGTGGTGACTAGGCCGGCCGCGGCGAGCAGCGCGAGGGTGCCGGGCTCGGGGATGGGGGTGCCGGCGGGCGGCGGGGTCGTGCCCCAGTGGTCGAGGATGGCCTGGAGGTCGGCTTGGTCGACGGCGAAGTCGCCGGTGACGTCGCCGGGGAGCGGGCCGAGGCCGCGGGTGTTGGTGCCGGCGCCCCAGTTGGCGAGGACGAGGTCGAGGTCTTCGACGCCGACGGTGCCGTCGTTGTTGGCGTCGCCGGTGGAGACGATGGCGACGGTGCCGGTGGTGTAGAGGTCGGTGAGGTCCCAGCGGAGGAAGAAGAAGAGGGAGGCGAGGTCGATGTCGTCGAAGGTGCCGGTGAGGGTGCCGGCGTCGAGGATGTCGAAGGACTGGCCGGCGGTGACGTTGCTGCCGGTGCGGCTGAGCTCGAGTGTGCCGGCGAGGGTGGCGGAGTCGTTGATGATGAGGGCGTCGTAGTCGGTGCCGCGGGTGTCGCCGCCGATTTCGATCTCGAGGGTCGAGCCGGGCTCCATGATGAAGCGGTCGGCGGAGAGGACGCCGGGGCTGCTGCCGGGGGCGATGGTGCCGCCGGCGTCGGCGTAGAGCAGGCCGGAGACGGTGCCGTTGCCGTCGACCGTCGCGCCGTCACCGACGTAAACGGAGATGCCCCCGGCCGTGCCGTCGAGGGTCATGGTCCCGGCAAGAACGTTCCAGCGTCCAGCGAATGCGGATTGATCGCTGGTGATGTGGAGTGTGCCGCTTCCTTGTTTGTTGACATCGCCGTCGCCGGTGAGCAGATGGGTGAATGAGAGGGTGCCGGCGTCGGGATCGAAGACAAGGTCCGCGCCGTCGGCGACGTTGATGTCGCCGCTGGCGCTCTGGGTGGTGCCGAAGGCGAGGGTGCCGCCGTTGACGGCGAAGCTGCCGGTGAAGCCGGTGTTGTCGCCGGAGAAGCGCTGGGTGCCCGGGCCGGTGACGACGAGTTGGCCGGTGCCGGTGAGCTGGCCGGCGAAGTCGTGGGCGTTGTTGCCGTAGCCGAGGCGGACGGTCTGCCCATTGATGTCGGCGGTGCCGGTGCCGTTGAGCCCGTCGAAGTTTTCGGCCTGTTCGAAGCGGAGGGTGGCGGTGGTGTTGATGGTGACGGCGGTCTGGTTGCTGAAGGTGTCGCCGTTGCCGGAGACGACGGTGCCCTGGTCGACGATGAGCGTGCCGGTGTAGCCCGAGCCGTTGTTGTTGAGGGTGAGGGTGCCTAGGCCGGTCTTGGTGAAGGAGCCGGGGTCGAGGCCGTCGATGTCGTTCCAGTCGCCGGTGTAGGTGACGTCGTGGCCGTCGGTATCGAGGGTGCCTTCGAGGATGTCGGCGTCGATGGCGATGGTCAGGGGGTCGTAGATGTGGAGGGTGCCGCCGGAGAACTGGAGGAAGTTGGAGAGCCCGCCGAGGTTTGAGCCGGCGCCGACGGAGACGGTGCCGCGGAAGAGGTAGATCCCGCCGGTGAAGGTGTTGCTGCCGAGGAGTGAGACGGTGTAGTTTTCGTTGGCGACGACGACGCCGCCGGTGCCGGAGATGGTGCCGGAGAGGTCGGCGGAGCGGGTGGCGGTGCCGTCGGGGTCGCCGAAGACCGCACCGGTCGTCGCGCCATCCAGGATGATGTTGCCGGTGCTGCTGAAGTCGCGGTAGATGTGCCCGCCGCCGTTGAGGAAGAGGGTGTCCATCGCCGTGGTTGTATCAAAATCCAGGATGCCGCCGGCCGCGAAGGTCAGCGATGAGTTGGCGCCGGGTATGAACTCAACCCGGAAATCCGACCCCCTCCGGAAGACCGCACCATTCGCCAAGACGAGGTTAAGGTTGTCGGGTGTGAAATCGCTATTGACGGTGCGCACCAAGACGGTGTTATCCAGGATCAGATTGTGGATGCCTGGGTCGTGAGGGTCCACAATGATAGGGTCCTCGCCCGTCGTAATGTTGCCGGCGAAGACCGTCAGGTCGACGAGTTCGAGCGTCGCGACCCCGGTATCCGTGAGGGTCTGCTCAGCGTCTAAGACAATCCCGTTGGTCGTTAGAGTCGATGCGTTGAAGCCCGTGATCGTCGTCGTGACATCCGTGAGTACGCCAAAGAAGTTTGTATTGAAGTCCTCGATCTGCAACAGTCTGACCTCGACCGATTCGACAAGCACGACATTGAAGACCGCCCCTTGCGGGCCGGACTGGAAAATGGAGGTGTCCTCGTCAGTGTCCGGAGCGCTTGACTGATTCCAGTTGTCGGGGTTGCCCCACTGCTCGTTAGAGCCCTGGCCCGTCCACTCAAAATCCTCCGCTTGGGCGGCAGACACCGGCATGGCACACGCAAGGACGCAGGCCGCACGACGGAACACAAGGAGCGAGGTGGCTGGCATGATTGTGATCCAGGTAGAAGTTTGAGCTGAGAATCGAATCGACAGACGAACAGTCAGAACGGGGGGTACCCGGCGATCCACTGTTACTGCGGGCGGAAACTGACGCCATCGCCGCCGCCGGGCGGGAGCGTGTTCGGCGGTCCGCTGATGAACCGGTTGCCGGGTTCGCTCCGGTTGTAGTTGCTGCCGGAGCCGGTCCGGTTGGTCTGGGCGGCGGCGGGTGCGGCGGCGAGGAGCAGCGTGGAGACCGCCGAGAGCGTTCGGGTCGGTTCGGAGCGGGCGGGCATGTTCTGTTCTCCGGTTGGCCGGTGAGGGTCAGCGAATGAGAGGATGAAGCGGGGAGCGGGCCAGTCTAACAGGCGGGCCAGGCGGGCTGGCAAGCTGGGGCGTGGAGCGTTTGCGGGTTGACGGAGGCGTGGAGTCAGCGGGGGCGGGAGGCGTCGAGGGATTGGGCGAGTTGGGCGATGCGTTGGGCGAGGCGGGTGAAGCCGATGAGGTGCACGGGGTAGAGGGCCCACCAGTAGAGGAGGCCGGGCAGGCCGTGGGGGCGGTGCGGGCGGGCGAACAAGGTCAGAATCGTGTGACGTGTACACGGATCGGCGGGCCGGATCGCCCCCGACGGCCGGGCCGGCCCGGGTCGGGCGGGGTTTTGAGCGGCGTGCCCCGCGATGTCCTTGGATTCCGGGGGGGTGGCGTTATGATGGATCGGCCGGGCCTGGCGGCGTCGCCGGGCCGGGTCCAAACGGGTGTCGTGACGTTGTTTTTCGCCTGGCGGTGGAACCCGCCGATCGGGTGAGCCCGAGACGCTGTGCCATTCACAGGAGGTATCTCATGGGCGCGGAACCTATAGGTGTTCACCGATCGCGTGTGAGACGTCCGGTCCGGTGGGACGGCAGCGGCCGCGTGCCTATCGGTGGGCGACGATCGGCCGCGGCGCAGAAGCCCGTCGGGCGTGTTGTGGGTTGGCGCGGCCGCCCGTCACGGAACACGGGCGCGTGGGTTGCCGCCGCGATGGTGCTGGCCGCCGGCCCTGCCTGTAGCGAGGAGCTGACCTGGGATTGGCTGCTGGGCGGCGACTTCTACGACCCACTCAACTGGTCGCCCCAGGAGGTGCCCGTTGCAGCGGACACGCTGTACTTCGATGGGCTGAACAACCCGATCATCACGGTCGATGCGGACAACAGCGGGGCCGACTTCGCCTCGATCCATTGGAGCGACCTGAGCGGGCTGATGTTCCACATGCAGGGCAACAGCGTGTACGCGCTGGACCTGGTGCACAACGGGTTGGCCGGGCCCTCGACGGTGGTGGTGGAGAGCGGCAACGGCAGCCCGTTCAGCAACGCGTTCTTTGTAGACGACGCGGAGCTGGGCAACCTCACGCTCACCCTGCGCGACTTCGGCAGCATCCGGGCGGACCACACGGTGACGCTGGGCAATGCCAACGGCGCGACGCAGGTCACCCTCGAGACGCTGGGCGCCCTGACCGCGGACTTCCTGTATCTGACCGGGGCCGGCGGGGTCGCCGGCTCGTCGATCACGGTGCAGAACGACGGGTTCCTCCGGGTGGACGACACGGCCTATGTCGGCACCCACGCCGACGCCTCGCTGATCGTGCAGGGCGGGATCCCCTTCTCCGGCGAGGACGCGAACATCGGCCGGCTCAACCTCGGCGGCGACGCCACGCTCGGCACCTTCAGCGTCGACGGGTCCCATACCGACGTTATCCTCAACCAGCTGTACGCCCGGCATGCGGACATCGACCTCACCAACGGCGCGACGGTCACGGTCAACGGCTTTGGCGTCACCCAGCCGGCCGCCAGTGTCGGCGGCGCGATCGGCACCGACGATGCCGCGACGGTCAACCTGCACAACAACGCCACGCTCGATGTCACCGGCGACCTCGAGTTCGGCGTGCGCTCGATCGTCCAGACCAGCGTCACCGGCAACTCGCAGGTCCTGGTCACCGGCACCGCGACCTTCGACGCCCGCTCCTTCTCGACCGTCGTGACCACCTTCGACGCCAGCGCCCTCGACGTCGGCCACCTCAACGTCGAGGTGCAAGGCAGCGGCTTCGCCGGCTACCACGGCTTCACGCTCCAGAACGGGTCGACCCTCAACGCCGGCATCACCCACGTCCGATCGACGGGCGACGACGGGACGGTGGTCTTCACGCTCACCGGGGCCGGGACCACCTTCACCAACTCCAACGCGCTGTATATCGAGGGCCTGGGGCAGAGCACGCTCGAGGTCCTGGCCGGCGCGGTGCTGGACCGCACCGGGGCCAACGGCACCACGCACCTGGGCAGCACCACCACGCTCGACGCGGCGCTGCGCATCAGCGGGGCCGGCTCAACTTTCGAGAGCAGCGGTCACAACCTCACGCTCCGCGCGGCCGACCCGGTCAACAACGTCAGCCTGATCCTCGAAAACGACGGCGTCGCCAACTTCCAGACCATCGATCATTTCCGGGGCACCGTCACCGTCAACTCCGGCGGCGACCTGACCTTTCTCGACTACCACCTGCCCAGCGGACAGCTGCAGGTCGAGGGGAATGGGACGACGCTGGCCGGCCGGGACCTGCGTGTCGGCTGGGACCCCTACCCCGTGATTACGGGGGAGTCCGCGGCGCTGAGCGTCGGCAACCAGGCGACGATCAGCCTGACCGGCCGATTCGAGGTCGGCGGGGTGAACAACGACGCGGACGCGGCCCTAAGCGGCGGCGCGACGATCACCTCTGATGTCGCACAAGTCAGCGACGGCGAGCTCGCCCTCTCCGGGAGCGGCACCCTGCTCACGACCGCCGAGCTGACGGTCGGATCGGCCTTCGGCAGCGGCGTGCTCACCATCGACCAGGGCGCGGCGGCCCAGGTCAACGGCATGCTCTACATCGAGCACAACGCATTGTTCGATGTTATCACCGCCTCGGCCGCCGTCGAGGATGTCCGCCACACGGGCGGCGGGGTCTACGTCGAGGACGCCGACTTCGACTTCGATGTCTACGACCACGCCAGCGATCAGCTCCACTTCAGCGGCAACAGCGACGTGGACGGCTTCCTGTATTACGGCGGTTACGACCCCGCCGCCGGGGCCCCCGGCGGGACCTCGGTCCTGGTTGTGGACACCAACGCGAACTTGAGTCTGAGCCACCTCACCCTCGGCGGCTATGGCAACGACGCCGAGGCCGACTTGCTCGAAGACGCCTACGTCGGGGCCTACTCGTCCTACATCGGCTACGACGTGGAGTTCGGCTCGCCGGGGAACGGCCGCCTGACCCTTGAAGACAACGCCGTCTTCGAGGTGCTGTCCACGGTTGTCGTCGGCTCGGACCCCGGCAGCCTGGCCGGCGGCGAGGTCTCCGTCATGGACCAGGCCACGCTCCAGACCGGTTCGCTCTATATCTTTGACACCGGCACGTTCAACCTGCTGGGCGGTACCCTCGAGACCTACGAGATCAGCGAACTCGACGGCGAGTTCAACTGGTACCTCGGCACGGTCAGTCTCCTTGACGACGCCGTGCTGACCCCCGGCTTCGTGGACATGCTGCTCGCCAGCACCGACGGGCAGCTCAACCCGGGCCAGACCCTCTCCATCGACGGCCAGGCCACGCTCCTCACCCCCCTCACCCTCAACGGCGGGGTCTTCGAGTACGGCTCGCTGGTCAACGGGCACCTGCTGTCGGTCAACAGCGGGTCGGTCGCGGTCAACTCCCAGTTCTTCGTGACCCTGGGCGGCGACATGGGCCGGGTGGTTATCGTCGAGGACTACCAGCTCAACCCCGCGCTAAACATCTACGTCGAGCAGGACGGCGTGCTCCAGGTCCGCGGCACCGGTGAAGTGATCGCCGGCAACATTATCGAGCTGCGCGGGCGTGTACAGATGTTTGACGGCACCAGCTACCTCCGGGCCGACGGCATCAATATCTCCGGCGTGCTGTCCGGCACGGGCTACGTCCTGGCCGACGGCGAGTTCGCCGGCGACGGCAACATCTACATCGAGTACGACGGCGAGGTCCGCGCCACCGATGGCGAACACCTCATCCTCGACACCGCACACATCGCCAACGGCGGCACCTTCTACGCCCACGACGCCATCATCGAGGTCTACTCCCAGGACGGCGACGGCCTGGAGCTCTTTAACGCTCCCCCGTTCGACGACCCGGAGGGCGGGGAGTCCGGCCCCGGCGGGCACATCATCCTGCTCGACGGCGGGCAGCTCATCATGCACGAGGGCGAGCTCTGGAACGAGGGGCAGGTCTCTATCGAGAACGCCATCCTCCGCGTCCCCGAGCTGAGCAACCACAACGACGGCGTCGCCACCTTCTCCGGCGAAGAGACCAAGCTGTTCGGCGACCTCTACCTCGGCGAAGACGCGCGCATCACGATCAGCTCCGAGACCCGCGCGAAGTTCTTTGACTACGCCGAGCTCGAGGGCGACCTCTTCATCGGCGAAGGCGGGCTGGCCATCTTCTTCAGCGATGTCGAGGGCAGCTTCGACGTCTCGGGCAACGGCGGCGTGGAGATCCATGGCGACTTCAGCCCCGGCTCCAGCCCCGGCTCCGTCAACATCGCCGGCGACCTGGACCTCTCCGCCAGCCGGGCGCTCCGGCTCGAGATCGCCGGGGACGTCCAGGGCGACGACTACGATTTTGTCAATGTCGGTGGCCGGCTGACCCTCGGCGGCGAGTTGCGGATCGTGCTGCTCGAAGAGTGGTCCGCCCAGGCGGGCGAGCCGGCCCCGGGCTCGCGCGTCGACCTGCTGGACTGGTCGATCCTCTCGGGCAGCTTCGAAGACGTCTCGTTCGAAGACGACACCGACTTCTTCGCCAACAGCGGCCTGGGGATCAACCTGCAGCACCTCTATACAACCGGCGAGCTGAGCTTTGAGCTGCTCGGCGACGTGAACACCGACGGCTTCGTCGGCGTCGAGGACCTCGACCTGCTCCTCGCCCACTGGGGCGACAGCGTCAACCCCTACGACTACGCCGCCGGCGATCTGACCGGCGACGGCCTGGTCGGGGACGCGGACCTGCAGCTGGTCCTGACCTATTGGGGCGACGGCACCCCGCCGGATGTCAACATCCCAGAGCCGGGGACAGCCACACTGTTTGCGATGACCGGTCTGGCGCTGCTGCGTCGGCGTCGATGAGAGGCCACGGTCATCTGGTGTCGGCCGAGATAGCGATAAACCGCCCGGCGAATCCGAAGACTCAGCCGGACGTGAGGCCATTTTGATACGCATGTCTGGGGGTAACTTACCCGCAGCCACAGTAAACATGCCGGACGGCGGATATCGCGGATGGGCTAACGTACGTCGGCGCCGCCTTGTGAGCTGCCTTGGGTAATGAGCTGATTGAGGAGATTGGCGAGTTGTTCGACGTAGGGGTGTTCGAAGAGATGAAGGTGATGCCCGGGTGTGGAACGGTTTTGGATGGGTCGGGAGCAGTGCTTGGACCAGCCGTAGTCGTGGGGCGTGTTGTAGAACGCGGCGCCGGGGGGCAGGTCATCGCAGCGTATGAGTGTGATCGGCCCGTCGTAGGGTTCCGGGCGGTACTGCCGGGCGGCACGTTCACAGGCGTGGGCGTGGGCCTCGAGTTCGGCGAGGAAGCGCGCGGTTGCGGGGTCCTTGGCCTGGCTGTCGTGGAGCTTTTCTTCGGGGGGTGCGGGGCTTGCCGGATACCGGGCAAGGGCACGTCGGAGGTGGACAGCCGCTTTGCCGAGGCGGGACTTGGGCCGTCGCGCACCGGGGACGACGGTGTCGAGCAGCGTGAGTGAAGCGACCTTGTGTTGTTGTTCACGGAGGAGGCGTGCGGTCTCGAAGGCGACGAGCCCACCGAATGAGTAGCCCATGAGGTGGTAGCCGTCGTCGGCCTGCGTCTTGAGGATACGCCGGGTCATCCGCTGGGCCAGAGCCCGGACGCTATCCATGGGCGTTGAGCCGTCGGCCACACCTGGGTACTGCATTCCGATGACGCGGAAGGTGTGGAGCCGTTCGGCCAACGGCCGCATGCACATCACCGAGCCGCCCTTCCCGGCGAAGACGAAGAGTGTGTCTGCCGCATCGTTCTGGTTGAGCCGGATCGTTGCGGCGGCGTCGGCTTCCACGGCTCGGCCGTCCCCGGTGAGCTGTTCCGCGATTGCAAAGGGCGTAGGACGGGCGAACATCTGCGTGAGTGTCGGTGCGGTACCGAAGTGTCGTTCGAGTTCGAGCAGCAGGTCGACGGCCGAGAGGGAGTCGCCGCCGAGGTCAAAGAAGTTGTCGTGGACCCCGGGCCGATCGACACCCAGCGTCTTCTCGAAGAGGTTGCAGAGGACGCGTTGTGTTTCGGTGTGCGGTTCGAGGTAGGCGGTGCCCGGTCGGAGCGAACGGCCCTGCGGGTCCGGCAAGGCCTGGCGGTCGGTCTTGCCGTTGGGGGTCTGGGGGAGTTCCGCCAGAGGCACGAACACACCCGGCAGCGCGAAGCGTGGCAGTCGGGGGCGGAGGAAGTCACGGAGCTCAGTGACCCCCGGCCGATAGTCCTGCTTCAGCACGATGTAGGCGACGAGCCGTTGGCTGCCGTGTGTCACGGGCCGGGCAACAACCGCTGCATCAAGGACCTCGGGGTGCTCGGCCAAGGCGGCTTCAACTTCCAAGAGTTCGACTCGGTTGCCGTTGATCTTAACCTGCTAGTCGAGGCGTCCCTTATGCACCAGACGGCCCTGCTCATCCAACACGCCGAGGTCGCCGGTATAGAACAGACGGCTGCCGTCTTCGCCAACGGGCCCGAAGACCGTGGCGTTAAGGTCATCGCGTCCAAGATAACCGGTGGTGATGTAGCGGCTGCGAATGGCGATCTCACCGATGGTCTGCGGGGGCACGGGCCGACGCTCCGGGTCAAGCAGCAGGACCTCGACCCCATCGACGGGATACCCCAGCGGGACGCCCGGGCCATCAAGCCGGGTGCCGTGATCGACCGGGAACCTGCGTGCCATACCGACTTCGGTGCTGCCCAGCCCACAGAAGAGCGTGCACCTACGTGAGAAATGAGCGCGGAAGCGCGCGAGGTCGGCTGAGGCCGGGGCCTCACCACCCAGCTTGACCAGGCGGATGTCGGGCAGGGTGTCCGGGCCGTCGAGGGTGCGGACGAAATGGCGGAAGACGGTGACCACTGAGCAGAAGACGGAGACGCGCTGCTCGCGGAGCCAGTCGGCGAGGCCCGCGTAGCCGAGCGTTGTAAGCGGGTAGTGATGAAGCGACGCTCCGGTGAGCAGTGCGTTGTAGATATCGCGGGTGCCGCCATACACACTGCAAGGGTAGACCAGCGACTGGCGGTCGGCGGCGGTCAGCCCGAAGTAGACGCGGTGCCGTTCTGCGTTGTGCAGGACTGATCGGTGCGGCTGCATGACGCCTTTGGGCCGACCGGTCGAGCCGGAAGTGTAGAGCACATAAGCCAACGTGCCCGGATCGATCGCCAGACCGGGGTCGGTCACAGCAACGGTTGTATCAAGCGCATCCAGGTCGAGGACCTCGGCGCTGGCGCCAGCAAGCGAGGTGGCCGAGGCGTAATGCCGGTCTTGCGAGACCAACACCGCGGCACCGGCATCTTTCAACATGTAACCGTTACGCTGCGCAGGGTAGCTGGGGTCCAGCGGGACAAAGGCGGCACCAGCTTTAAGGATGCCCAGCTGCGCTGCCACAAGCGGTGGTCCCTGGTCGGCGAGGATCGCGACCACCTGACCGGGCCGGGTCCCTCGCTGCAGCAGCATATGCGCGAGACGGTTGGCGTGAGTGTTGAGCTCACCATACGACAGGATCGAGCCGTTGGAAACCACTGCGGGACGGCTAGAGTCCACCACCACGCACCGCTCAAAGACCGCTGGGATCGAGGACTCGACCCGTTCCTTCTCGAAATCAACGGGTCGCATGACGGTCCTCAAACCAACACTCCACAAACCCCGGAATGGCTGTAGAAACATGACCCGGATGGAAATCTCGGGCTGGCGTGTCCACCAAGTACCCGACCGATACTGATTATCAGCAGCAGGCCACCGCCGAGGCCAGAAAATCTGCCCCTTCGACCCCCGGCCGAAGTCTGTTGCACACACCCGCTGCGCCCCATGGCCAGCCGATCGGTATCGCGAGCAGTGAGGCCGACAGCCACAAGCCGTCGTGCTAGGGCAAGGCACTATCGTCGACATCAAAAAACGCGTCGGGCAGGTGGTTGAGGACCTGACCGAGGTTGTTCGTGTCGAGGGTGTAGGTGCGGGTCGTGTCGCCGTGGGTGACGTCGAGTTGGAGCATCCGTTCGGTGCCGAGCAGCTTGCCGATGCTGTCCGCGGGGAGGTGGGCGGCGAAGTGGTTGGGGGCGTCGGGCGTGGGCGAGACGGACCAGGACTGACTGAGGTCTCGGGTGTGGAAGCGGACGCGGGTCGGCGCGGGGAGCGGCGGGGTCTGCGGCGCGCTGCGGGGCAGGGCCTCGAACAGCAGGCGGAGCTGTAGGTCGCGGTTGGCGACGGCCCGGACGGCGTTGGCGTGGAGGTAGGCCGGCTCGATGGCGGCGAGCAGGCGGTAGCCGGTCGCTTCGCGGGGCTCAACGGTCTGGTCAAGGGCCGGGCTGGAGATACGGGTGCTGTCGAAGGTGACCGTGTGCCGGGCGACCCGCCAGGCGGCGAGGGGTTCGCCTTCGTGGAGGGTGACCGTCGGGTGGGGCTGGTCGGCGTCGGCGGCGAGTTGTTGCGTGAGGGCTTCGGCGCTGGGGAGCGCGGCGCGGGCGAGCGCATCATAGACCGGCTGCCAGGTGGCGACAGCGGTGATGAGGCGCTCCCGGTCGTCGGCGGAGATCGGGAGAGCGAACCGGCCGGTGTTGATCGAGAGGACATGCGGCTCGCCGCTTGTTGGGAAGAGCAGGTGCAGCTGCCACTGCGTCAGCGGGACAATGAAGGTGAAGGGGTTGGCGGCGCGCTGGTTGCGGGCGTAGTAGGCGGCGTACGAGGCGTAGGACCGGTAGCCGAGGATCACCGCGGTGAGGTCCGGCAGGTCCTCATGGTAGACCGGCCCGGTGTCGTAGAGGAACTTCGCCTGCGCCACAGCGTCGGGCGCATCGACCTCGACGGGCGGCTCGATCAGCAGGGTCAGGGCCTGGCCGGTGGTGCGGCTGTGGACCTTGCGCTTGAAGGCGCTGAACGCGATGGAGTCGCCGTTGGTGAAGTTGACGTGACGCGACTCGACCGACGGGCCGACATCGGGCGGTGCGGGGTAGGCGGTGCCGCGCTGGCGCGTCGGCTGCGCGTTGCAGCCGGCGAGCAATAACAGTGACGCCAAGGCCAGGAAGACGGCGAACGGTCGGCGTGGCATCGGTGGGCTCCGGCTGGGAGAAGCGGCAACCGCCGGCAGCGGTCACGCCTCCTCGGTCTCGATGAGCTCGGCGATGCGGGCGATGCTGCGCGCGAGCCCGGACGTGAACGACAGCCGGTGCTGCAGCGCGGCCCGCTGCTTTTGTGTGATATCCAGCCGCTTGGCGGGCGCGTTCTGGAAGCGTTCGAGGCGCTGCTTGAGCTGGTCGGCGTTCTCGAACTCGCACTGGTCGAGGCGGGGCAGCGCGACGTGGTGCCGGTCGAGCAGACCGCAGCGGACACAGGCGCGGACGCAGGCGATCGGGTCGACCCCCTTGCCCTGGTCGGTGATCCACTGGGCGCGTTCCAGGAGGCGTTCGAGCTGCGGGCGGTGCTTCGGCTCGACCTCGTCGAGCGCCTGCGCGGTCGTCTCGGCGGTCGGCGGGCAGTAGTTCTCAAGCACGCCCACCAGTTCGGGCAGCAGCGCGTCGGCGGGGTGCCGCCGGGTGAGGTAGAACCCGCCGGCGGCGAGGCCGTCCATCAGCTTCGTGTCGATACAGAACGACGGGGCGATGTGGAGGTTGAAGGCCGCCTCGGCGATAAGGGTGTCGCGGCGTTCGGCGGTGGATGGCCGGCTGTGCGCGTAGGGCTTGAAGCGGTCGTTGCGGTGCCAGCCCTTGCCGTGGATCGCCAGTGTGAGCCCGAGTTCCTCCGCGGCGTCGGCGGCCCAGGCCAGGGTCTGCTGCCGGTAGAGCGCTTCGTTAAACGGTGCGAACAGGATGCCGGCGAGCTGGCGGTACAGCTTGTCCGAGAGCTTGAGCCCGCGGACCTGCGGCGTCAGGTCGCGCGCCAACTGGTCGATGTGCCAGCGGGTGGGATAGGCCTTCCCCCGCTGGTAGTCGGCGATCATCAGCTCGCCGACGGCCTCGGCCAGCAGCGCGAGCGACGGGTTGGACAGCCGCTGGGTCACCTCGGTGAGCAGCGTCATCGGGTCCCCCGCCCCGCCGCCGATGTAGAGCAGGTCGGCGTGACCGGTGTGGTCGGGGTTGGCGGCGGCGGTGTGCTGGAGGTTGCTGTTGATCTCGACCACGCCGGGGATGCAGAGGACCTGCCGGTCGGGGTAGCCGTGCGTCGCGCCGTCGAGCGGGTTGGCGCTGCAGAGCACGAAGTCGCGGAGGTTGAGCGTTGCGCGTTCGGCGGTGCTGGACGCGGGGTGGTCGGTGTCGAAGACCCAGCGGACCACGGGGATGCGCGGGTCGATGACGTCGCGCCGGTCGGCCCAGCGCTCGCCGAGCACGACGATCAGGTCGGGCTTGGTTTCGCCTAGCGCATTCCACACCGGCAGCGGGGTCATGCGGTGGTGGTCGGCGGGTTCGGTCAGCGTTTCGCACTCCCAGCCCAGGGCCCCCAGCCCAGCGGCCAATCGTTGTGCGACGTCGGGCGGCGCTTCCTCGAAGCGCGAGTGGATCAGCAGCGCACGCGGCGACCGCCCGGCGTCCCCTCGGAGCTGGCGCGCGAGCTGGTCGCGGTGGGTGTAGACGCCGTGCTGCAGCGCTTCCTCGCGTTGTCGGCCGGCGGCCTGCTTGCGGAAGTCCTTGATGAGCGCCAGCGCTTCCTTCAGCGGCTCGTGCATGTCTTTGCGGCCGAGCACCAGCCCCGGCACGGGGAGCATCCACTGCTCCTGGAAGCGTTCGACCAGCAGGTCCTGCCAGCCAGGGCCGACGAACCACTCGACCCAGGGCGAAGCGATCGGGCCGGTCCGGCCGCTGAAGTCGTGCAGCGCGAGGTTCGCGAGCAGCAGGTCCGGCTCGGGCTCGACCAGGTACAACGCCGAGACTTTTCCCCCGGCGTGCTCGCGCTTGCGGTGGCTGAGCGACTCGAAGAAGTAGCCGTCGGCGATGCCGCACAGCAGCAGCGGCGTGTCCTGCCGGAGCGGCTCGGCGAGCTTGGCGGCGTCGCGCTGCGCCGCGGCGGCGGGGTCGTCGATCGGGTTGATGAGGTGGTCGCCCTCGATGGTGCGGACGACGATCGTCTTCCAGCCGGCCTTGGAACGGACCGGGCGGTAGTGCCGGTTCTGCATGTCGATGGGGAACAGCGAGAGCAGCTGGCGGTAGACCGCCGGGCGGTGCTCGTGCAGGGCGCGCATGTTCGCGGCGGTGCGCTGGGCCATGCGTCCGGCCGAGCCGAGCCGGGGCGCGTTGTCGAGGTGGTCCAACGCGTCGTCCCAGTGCTGCTGGGCCATGAGCGACCAGGCGTGGATCAGCATCGCACGCTGCTCGTCGGCGTCGCGTTGCGGCACCATCCCCGCGTACGAGCGGTCCGATGGGTTTTCCGTACGGCCGGGTGAGACAGACATCGGTCACCCCTGAGAGAGGAAGAGCGGGTGAATCAGAAACCGGCAGGCCCCGCTGTCACACCACTTTAAGGCATCTGGGCCGGGAATCCAGCACGAAGGCCAAAACCTGCCGGGATCGGCTATGAATCCGTGTTAGTACGCTGTACGAACCGAGCCCCGGCCGGTACGCTACACGGCCCGATGCCGAAGAGACCCCGCATGAAGCTGCCCGCCCCGAAGACCCTGTCCCTCGTGTTCCGCATCGTGCTCGGACTGGTGCTGCTAATGATCGGCAGCGGCGTGTACCAGGCGCTCAAGGCCAGCGCGCCGGAACTCGAAACCGCCGACCCCGAAGACCGGTCGATCCGGGTCCAGATCATCGCCGCCCAGGCCGTCCCCCTCCCCCGCCAGTGGCGCGGCTACGGCACCACGATGGCCAAGGACACCGCCGACATCCCCGCCCGGGTCGGCACGACGGTGAAAGACATCCCCGACGACATCGAGGTCGGCCGGGTCGTCGCGTTCAACCAGATCATCGCGGAGCTGGACGCCACCGACTTCGACCGCGAGGTGGAGTCCACCACGGCGCAGCTCGCGGAGATCGACGCGTCGGCCGCGCAGCTCGCGGTCGAGGAGACGCGCCTGGCCGAGCGGCTGGACCTGGAGCGCGAAGACATCCGCATCGCGCAGGAGGAGTACGAGCGTCAACTCGGCTACTTCGAGGACGGCCGATCCTCTCAGCAGGACCTCGACCGGGCCCAGCGGACGCTCATCGCGGCGCAGCGCGCGGTGGTCGCGACCGGGCAGGCGATCGACGCGCTCGGCCCCCGCCGGGACGCGCTCAAGGCGCAGCGCGAGGGTGTCGACGCCCGGCTCAAGGCCGCCCGCGAGAACGTCACCCGCTGCACCATCCGCAGCCCGATGGACGGCGTGCTCGAAGCCATCGACATCGAGGAGGGCGAGAACCTCGCGCCCGGCCAGCGCGTCGCCCGTGTGGTCGACCCCCGCCTGATCGAGGTGCCCGTGCAGATGCCCGCGAGCGCACGCGCCGACGTCGAGGTCGGCAACACCGTCACGATCACCACCCGCAATATGCCCTACGACTGCCCGCCCTGGCAGGCGACGGTCGCCCGCATCGGGGCCGGCAACGACCCGTCCACCCGCACGTTCACCGCCTACGCCCTGCTCGACCAGACCGGCACGTCGCTGAGCGATATCGCCGCGGGCGGCGGCGCGCAGCGCATGCCCATCGGCGCCTTCGTCGCCTCCACCCTAATCAGCAACGATGTCCAGCCGCGCTGGGTCGTGCCCGCCCGGTCGGTCCGCGAGGGACGCATCCGGCTGGTCGTCAACGACAAGATCACCAGCCAGCCCGTCCGCACGGCTTACGAGTACGAGGGCGAGATCCCCGAGTTCGGCCTGCCCGACACGCAGTGGGTCGTGCTCGAGACGCCCCTCGAGCCGGGGGCGCAGGTCGTCATCAATGCGTCGGTTTCCGTGCTCGACGGCCAGCACGTCCAGCCCATCATCGCGCAAGCTCCCGCGGCGGATGCGGATACAGCAGATAGCGGCGGACCGGGGGCCAACCCATGAACCTCGGCATCGCGGCGTTCGGCGTCCGTAAACCCGTAGTCGTCAACCTGCTCATGGCGGCGATCCTCGTCACCGGGCTCATCGCGGGGATGAACCTGCGCAAGCAGTTCTTCCCCGAGGTCGACCCCGAGATCGCGATCGTCAACATGCCCTACCCCGGCGCCGCTCCCGAGGAGGTCGAGCAGTCGCTGGCGATCAAGATCGAGGACGCCTTCGACAACATCGAGACTATTGACGAGTTGCGGACCACCATCGCCGAGGGCGGCGGCGGGATCACGATCCAGTTCAAGGAGGGCGCCGACGTCGAGACGGGCATGGACGATGTCGAGCGCGCGATCGACGGGCTCCAGGACCTTCCCACCGAAGCGGAGGAGATCACCGCGCAGCTCATCGAGCCGCGCATGCCCGTGATCCGCGTCGCGGTGCACGGTGACATGGAGCCGGCCGTCCTCAAGCAGGCGATCCGCACGATCCGCGACGACCTCCGCGAGCTGCCGGGCATGGGCGAGGTGCTCATCGGCGGGGTCGTGGACTACGAGGTGCATATCGATGTCGACGAGCTGGCGATGCTCGAGTACGGGCTCTCGCTGCCCGCCGTCTCCGACACGATCCGCGCGTGGATGACCGACATCCCCGGCGGGACGATCAAGACCGATACCGGCAACGTGTCGCTGCGCACCATAGGCGTCGAGGAACGCGCCGACGCCATCGCCCGCATCCCGCTCATCGCCGAGGCCGACGGCCGCATCGTCCGCGTCGGCGACATCGCCACGATCACCGAGGGATTCATCGACGAAGACGTCTCACTCACCTACAACGGCGACCCGTCCGCCGATCTCACCATCTTTAAGGTCGGCCCACAGGACATCGTGCACATGGCACGCATGGTCCGCGCCTACGTCGCCGGGCGCAACGGCGAGCCCTACACCTACTCCACCAGCGAACGCTTCGGCAAGCTCGCGGCGCAGATGTCCCAGCGCCCCGGGCAGCCGCCCACCGTCTACCAGTCCGACTACGAACTCGCCTGGGAAAAGGGCGCACAACCTACCCGCCCCCTGCCCGAGGCCGCGACGGTCGGCACGGCCACGGACCTCGCCCGCTTCGTCGAGGGCCGCATGGACCTGCTCACCCGCAACGCGATCTACGGCGCGATCCTCGTCTTCGCCGTGCTCCTGCTCTTCCTCAACTGGCGCGTCGCCTTCTGGGTCGGGGCCGGCCTCACCACCGCCATCGCCGGCACCCTGCTGCTCATGGCGTACCTGGACATCACCCTCAACCTGCTCACGATGTTCGGCCTCATCGTCGTCATGGGCCTGCTCGTCGATGACGCCATCGTCGTCGCCGAGAACATCCAGACCCACCACGACAAGGGCGGCGAAGACCCGGCCAACGCCTCCATCGACGGTACGAACGAGGTCTTCTGGCCCGTCGTCGCGACCGTGCTCACGTCCATCGCCGCGTTCCTGCCGCTGACCTTCATCAAGGGCCAGATCGGCACGCTGCTGGGCGCGCTACCGCTGGTCGTCGCGTGCGCCTTGGCGATGTCGCTGATCGAGTCCCTGCTCATCCTCCCCAGCCACATGGGCCACTCCCTGGCCAAACGCGACAAAGCCAAGGCCAACGCGCTCAGCCGACAACTCCGCCGCTACGAGGACTGGCGCGACCGCATGATCCTCGACAAGATCGCGCCCGGCTTCGGCCGCCTCCTCGCCGTCCTCCTCCGCTTCCGCTACCTCACTCTCTGCACCGCCGTCATGGCCCTCTCGATCTCCTTCGGCATGGTCGCGGGCAAGCACGTCGGCTTCGAGTTCATGTCCAACGACGACGCCGAAGCGGTCATGGTCAACATCCACATGCCCATCGGCACGCCGACCGAGCAGACCCGCGACGCCGTCCGCCGCATCGAAGCCGCCGTCCTCGCCCAGCCCGAGGTCACCTTCGTCGAGACCGTCGTCGGCGCGAGCAGCGACATCGAGACCGGCATGTCCAACGGCGCCTCCTCGCACATCGCGCAGATGTTTATCGAGCTCTCGCCCGTCGAGGAACGCGACACGCCCTCGCCCGTCGTGATCGACAACATCCGCCTCGCGCTGCTGGGCAAGATCGACGACGTCGAGCGCATCAACTACGAGGCCATGGCCGGCGGCCCCGGCGGACCGGACATCTCCATCCGCCTGGTCAGTGCCGACCCCGAGACCCTCCGCCGCGCCACCGCCGAGGTCCGCCAGCTCCTGGCCGGCTACCCGCAGGTCTTCGACATCGCCGACGACAGCAACGAGGGCCGGCAGGAGGCCCAGGTCCGCGTCCACGACGACGCCCAGGCCCTGGGGCTGACCAACCTCGAGATCAACCGACAGCTCCGCGGCTTCCTCTTCGGGCTCGAGGCCCACACCTACGCCGAGCGCGAGGAAGACATCGACCTGCGCGTCCGCATCGACGAGGAGACGCGCGGCTCGATCTACCAAGTGCAGAACGCCTGGCTCATCAACGCGATGGGCGCGCCCGTCCCCATGCGCGAGATCGTCGACGTCCGCTCGGGTACCTCGTTTGCCAGCATCAACCGTGTCGATGGCGAACGCGCCGTCACCGTCACCGCCGCGGTCGAGACCGGCACCAGCCCCGAGGACATCACCGCCGAGCTCAAGGCCGCCCCACTCGACGACAACGACAAGCCGGTCCTCGACGACCGCGGCAACCCCCTGCCCAGCCCGCTCGAACAGATCGAGCAGCGCTACCCCGGCCTGAAGGTCGGCTTCGCCGGCCGGCAGGAACAGATGGCCGACGCGTTCTCGACCCTCCCCCTCGGCTTCGGCTTCGCCATGCTGATGATCTACGTCATCCTCGCCTGGCTGTTCCAGTCGTACTTCCAGCCGATCCTGGTCATGTGCGTCATCCCCTTCGCCACAATCGGGCTCATCTGGGGGCACTTTATCCTCGGCTTCGACCTCACCTTCCTCTCGCTCATCGGGTTCGTCGCGCTCTCGGGCATCGTCGTCAACGACTCGCTCATCCTCGTGCAGTTCTTCAACCAGCGCCGGCAGGCCGGGGACTCCGTCTACGACGCCCTCGTCGCCGCCGGGCAGGCACGCCTCCGTGCGATCTTCCTCACCACCGTCACCACGGTCTTCGGCCTGCTGCCCCTGCTGCTCGAGCAGTCCTTCCAGGCACGCTTCCTCATCCCCATGGGCATCTCCATCGCCGGCGGGCTGATCTCCGCGACGGTTATGATCCTCGTCGTCCTGCCCTGCATCATGCTCGCCTTCGACGACCTCAAACGCGTGGTCTACTTCGTCTGGCACGGCCGCAAACGCCCCGCCGACTTCAAGCCCGAGGGCCGGGTCGCCGGCGCCGCATAACAAGGCTGCCGCGTAAGGTGGGTGGAGCGAGTCCCCGAGCGATACCCACCGGCATCACCAACCACCCCCATGCCCCGCCGAAGCCCAAAGATTCCATCTGTGGGTGTTCATGTACGATGTCACAACATCCAAAGTCACTAAAACAACCCCCAAGGGAATACCGATGCCCACCCAACTCCCCTTCCTCACCGCCCTCGCCCTCACCACCGCCGTCGCAAGCAGCGTAGTCGCCTGTGGCCCGGTCCAACAAAATCCTGGCAGCAACACCTCGCTCAGTGCGAACGAAACCAGCGCCAGCGCCCCCGTTGAAGAACCGACCCTCGTCGTCGGCGAAGCCGACGACGAGGGCTGGGTCACCATGTTCAACGGCAAAGACCTCAGCGGCTGGACCCCCAAGTTCTCCGGCTACGAGCTGGGCGAAAACTACCGCGACACCTTCCGCGTCGAGGACGGCCACCTCATCGTCGACTACTCCAACTGGGAACGCTTCGACGGCGAGTTCGGCCACCTCTTCTTCACCGGCAACCCCGACAGCGACAACCCCCAGACCGAGTTCTCGCACTACATCATGCGCGTCGAGTACCGCTTCGTCGGCGAACAGGTCCAGGGTGGGCCCGGCTGGGCCTGGCGCAACAACGGCATCATGTACCACGGCCAGCCCGCCGACACCATGGGGCTGGACCAGGACTTCCCCTGCTGCATCGAGGCCCAGTTCAACGGCGGGCACGCCGAGGGCAACCGCCCCAACGGCAACGTCTGCACCCCCGGCACCCATATCTACAAGGACGGTGAACTCACCCACGCCCACGTCGTCAACTTCAACGGCCCCACCCACCGCGGCGACGAATGGGTCACCTACGAGATCGAGGTCCACGGCAGCGAACGCGCCATCCACCGCCTCAACGGCGAGGTCGTCGCCGACTACGGCCCGCTGGTGATCGACCCCAACGACAGCGGCTCCGGCGGCACCGCCGAGGCCGAACGCCGCGGCACCACCGTGCTCGGAAGCGGCACCATCTCCCTCCAGGCCGAAACCGCCCCGATCGAGTTCCGGGACATCCGGATCAAGATGTTGGAGGAAGACGAATCAGAGTGATGCCAAACTTGGCGCTACAGCAAATGGAGTATGATGAACCTGACAATGTGATACCCATCTGTTTGTGGAAACAAGTACCGCGTGGTTGTTTCTATCTACAAGCCAGACTTAACAACGGGTGTGTTTTCGACGATGTTTGGGTTGATTGTGATGGGAAGATTGAAGGGCAGATAGCCGAGGGGATTGCCGGATTTCACGGGGCGTTCAACGCGAAGTTCAAAGGACTTGATAGTTGTTCGATCAATGATGTACGCCCGATGAGTGTGCCTTGGTACCGGTTTGGCCGAAATCCATGGTTTGTGCGAACAGCGTGAAGCAACTCGACAATGCCCATCTTCATCCTTGAAGACAACGACCAACGCATCGCGGGGTGTTCGGTGTCGCTGGAGGTCGCGGGGTTGTGGGCGTGACCTCTTTAGCGCGCGACGCGCAGCGTCCGGCGTGTCTTGAGCGGGTCCGCCAGACGCTGCGCGTCGCGCGCTAAACGTAATAATGCCTTAGCTCATTAGCCCCGGCGCGAAGCCGCGTCGCATGGTGTTTTCGGTGACGCATCGGGGCTCGACGAACTGGTAGAGGTACTGGTCGCCGCCGGCCTTGGAGCCGACGCCGGACATGCCCCCGCCGCCGAAGGGTTGTCGGCCGACGAGCGCGCCGGTGCAGCCGCGGTTGAGGTAGAGGTTGCCGACGCGGAACTCGGCGCGGGCGCGGTCCAGGTGGCTGGGCGTGCGGGTGAAGATCGCGCCGGTCAGCCGGTACGGCGTCGCGTTGGCGACCTTGAGCGCCTCATCGAAGTCCTTCACGCGGATCAGCGCGACGACCGGGCCGAAGACCTCTTCGTTGGCCAGACGGTCCTGCTGCGTGATGCCGCTGAAGATATGCGGCCCGACGACGGGCTTGCCCCAGGCGTCCTGCACGTCGCCCACCATCGCGAGCTCGAGCGCACCTTCCTGCTTGCCCAGCTCGACGTAGCTCATGATCTTGTCGCGGGCCTCGGCGTCGATGACCGTGCCGACATCCGTGCCGGGCCGGATCGGGTCGCCGACGCTGAGGGACTTGGTGGACTCGACGAATCGCCGGACAAACTCGTCGTAGACATCATCGAGGATGACAACGCGGGAGCACGCCGAGCACTTCTGGCCGGAGAACCCGAAGGCGGAGTAGCGGACACCGAGCACGGCCTCGTCGAGGTCGGCGGAGCTGTCGATGATCACGGCGTTCTTCCCGCCCATCTCGCAGATGACCTGCTTGACGTGCGGCTGGGCCTCGGGGGTGACGCCGGCGGCCTGGATGATGTCGAGGCCCACCGCTTTGCTGCCTGTAAACGCGATCAGCGCGATGCGTGGGTCGCGGACGAGGGCTGCGCCGACCGTTTCGCCGGGGGCGGGGAGGAAGTGCAGCACGTCCTTGGGGATACCGGCCTGCCAGAAGACCTCGGCCATGACCTTGGCGATGCCGGGGGTCTGCTCGGCGGGCTTGACGACGGCCGTGTTGCCGGTGACGAGTGCGGCCGCGGTCATCCCGGTGCAGATCGCCAGCGGGAAGTTCCACGGGCTGATGACGACCGCGACGCCGCGCGGCTCGTAGTGGACGCGGTTGTCTTCGCCTAGAAAATCGCCCAGACGTTTGGGCGTCGCCATGCCGGGCGCGAGCCGGGCGTAGTAGTCGCAGAAGTCGATCGCCTCGCAGACGTCGGCGTCCGCCTCTTTCCACGGCTTGCCGGCCTCTTTGATGATGATGCCCGACAGCTCGTCACGCCGGGCACGCATCAGGTCGGCGGCCTTGATGAGCATGTTCGCACGGTCTTTCGCGTCTCGGTCGCGCCACTTGGGGAACGCGGCGAGCGCGTTGCCCACCATGTCATTGGCCTGCTCGACGGTGCCATCGTTGGCGACCTGTGGGACCTGGGCTTTTTCAATCGCCGCCGCAAACGCATCGCGCTGCGGCTTCTCCGAGAAGTCGCGGAACGGCTCGGTGAAGAACCCCGACCCATCCCCCACCCCCGGAACCCCCGGAATGAGTTCGAGGTCGTACGCCTCGTCACTGGCCCCTTGGCCCCTCGGCCCCTCGGCCCCTTCAGCTCGGTGCGGGCTGGCGAACAGTTCCTCGGCCGAGGTGTTCTTGTCAAACCCCTTCATCAGCCACGATTCGTTAGACGTGTTTTCGAGCAGGCGTCGGACGAGGTACGCCATGCCGGGGATCATCTCGCCGACGGGGATGTACTCTCGGAGTCGGAGGTGTTTGGTGAGCGCGGCCTGCTTCGGGCCGTTGCCCATGCCGTAAAGCATCTGGAGCTCGAGCGCGTTGTGGGGCAGATCGCGTTTGTCCAGCCCATACAGGACCGACGCGATGGAGCGGAGGTTGTGCGACCCGAGCGCGAGCTTGACGCCGCCCTCACCCTTGTTGCGGGGGGTGTGCTCGACGAAGCGTGCGGCCATGCGCTCGAAGCAGGCGTCGCTGTCGGCCTTGGTGGTCCACACGGGGATGGGCCAGCCGTGCTCTTGGGCCCCGATGACTTCCGCATCCCAGTACGCGCCTTTGACGAGGCGGACAGTGACCTCGCGGCCGGTCTTCTTGGCCCAGTCGATGACGCGCTGCGCGTCGTTGTCGCCGGACTTGAGGTAGGCCTGCATCGCGAGGCCGGCCTCGAAGTCGATGTTCTCGCAGCAGCGCATAAAGAGCGCCAGGTTGAGCTCTTTGAGCTCGCTCTGCTCGACATCGAAGTTGATGAGCACGCCCCGCCGGCCGGCTTCTTCGAGTAGTGGCTTGAGCGATTCGTAGCAGCGGTCCACGGAGCCGGCGAAGTCGAGCGGCTCGAACTTCGCGACGAGGGAGGACACTTTGATGGAGACATTGGCGCGGGGGATCGGGCCAAGATGGTCGGTCTCGAGCTGCGGGTTGGCGTCCCACGACTTCACCTCGTCGGCGACGCCGGTGATGAGGTCCATGTAGCGTTCGCGATACACGGTCGCCTCGGCTTCGCTGACACACGCCTCGCCGAGCAGGTCGACGGAGAAGGCGATGTTCTGTTTCCATCGCTTGCGGAGGTCGGGGATGGCGGTCGCGGCGTCTTCGCCGGCGATGAACTTCTCGCCCATGCCGGTGATCTGCGAGGCCATGGTCTTGGCGAGGGTGCCTTTCATGATGCCGCCGGCCTTGAGCCCCAGGCCGAGACCCGGGGGGAGCACGGGGTCGGGCATGCCGGGCGCGGGCGGGTTGCTCAGGTACTCGACCAGGTGCTGGTGGACCTGCTCGGGCGTGCCCAGCCGGGGGAACACGTCGACGAAGCGGAAGAGCTGGACCTTGAACGCCTCGTCCTGCATGGCCCAGTCGGCGAGTTTGTCCTTCACGCCCTTCGCGTCCGGGTGCTTGCGCGCGACGTCGAGGAGCTGGCTGCCGATGCGGAAGATGTCGGGCGAATCCGCCGCGCCACCGGTGCGCGCGGGTGCGCCCGGGGCCGGGCGCTTTACGTCAGGGGCGGGCTTGGATTTCTTGAAGAAGGCCATGGGTGTGCTCGCGGTGGAGGTCGGACTGGTCAGCTTACTAAACTTTTTCAGCATTTGGAACCCCAAACTTGTTGTGGTATGCTGAAAAGATGCCCGAGCAGGACCCCCAGGCCATCCTGGACGCCGCCGAGGACGCCGCCAGCCGGGTGGGCCAGCGGCTGCTGAACGCACGCAAGGAGCGCGGCCTGACGCTCGAAGCACTGGCCCGGGCGTCGGGTGTGAGCAAGGGCACGCTCTCGCAGATCGAGCAGAACAAGGCCAACCCGTCGGTGACGGTGCTCTACCGCGTGGCGATGGCGTTGTCGCTGCCGATCAGCGACCTGGTCGAGGACCCGTACAAGGCGACACACTTCGAGGTCGTCCCGGCCGGCGAATCGGACCGCAAGTTCTTCACCAATCAGCCGTGCAACGGGCACCTGCTCAACCCGCCGTGGATGGACAAGAACCTGGAGTTCTACGAGATGAACTTCCCGGCCGGCGGTGTCTTGGAGAGCCAGCCCCACCACCCGCACACGCGTGAGATGCTGACGGTGACAGCGGGCAAGGTCCGCGTCACGGCCGGAGACAAGACGGCCGACCTCAAGCCCGGCGACACCGCGCACTACTCGGCCGATGTCCCGCACAAGATCGAAAACACCGGCCGTGGCAAGGCGACGATCATGCTCGTGGTGCGCTACCGGACGGAGGGGTAGGACGGATGGCCCCGGGTCAGGACATGCCCTGGAATGCGGTGTGTTCCGGTTGCGAGTACCCGCTGCGCGGTCTTGGTCACCCCGAGTGCCCCGAATGTGGCCTGCCGTTTGACCCCGGCGACATCCACAGCTTCCGCCGCCTGGGCGTGCTTTCCTATGCTCGAAAAGCGTATAGCGGTAAGGCCGTGGTCACGGTCTTTATCCTGACGTTTATCGCGTTTCTGATGCTTGGGGTCTCGGGTTTCTACCTGCTGTAGCCCGACTAGAACCCCTCCGGCATCCAGCCCGGCAGCGCTTCCACTTCCGCCGCGATGTCGTCGCTGATCGGCAGCTTCCACAGGTCGCGCAGGAACGGCACGAGGTTGTGCCCCGTTGCACGGCTGAGGCGAAGCGCCATCTGGTCGCGCTCGGCCTGTTCATCCGCGGGGAGGCGTGACCGGTCCTCGTCCTGGTCGGTGCTGTAGCTGGTGAGCGTCGCGCGGATCGGGTCCCAGCCGAACGCCTCGCGGACCTGAAGGAACATGGCGAGCTTGTGCCCGACGCCGACCTGCTGGTAACCGCCCTGCTCGATGCCCTGCCGGGCGCGCTCGGCGACACCCTGAGCCGAGCCGGTCCAGGCCCAGCCGCCCTGCGTCTCCAGGCGGAGGGTCTGCATCGCGTGGACGGTGAAGAGGTTGACGGTGCACTCGACCGAGCCGTCGAAGGTGTACGGGTTGTCCCAGCCCCAGGCCGTGTCGGGCCGACGCTGCGCCTCGTGCCCGAGCTCGTGGAACCAGCCCCAGCTCCCGTGCGCCGCGAGCGTCGGCAGGTCAACGAGGTTGCGGGACTGGCCCTGGGGCCCCTGCATCGGGTAGCCCGCGTGGTAGAGCCCGGCGCTGATCTGCACGTCGACGTTGATCCGCTCGGGGCTGGTACGCAGGTGCGCAATCCCGCCCAGCGCGTCGTGCCGGTCCACCACGCTGTCCCAGAAGCGGATGAGCCCGGCCATGTCGTCGATCTCACGCACCCACGCCGAGGGCACCGACAGTATCACCTTCTCACCGACCAGCTCGGCGTAGGGGCCGGGGCGCTCGCGGAGCTGACGCTGCCAGCGGGTGTTGGTGTCGCGGCCGAGCACGAACATCGGCGCTTCGACCGCCCCGCCGATCGTGAACGACTGCCGGCCGTGGCCGCCCGCGTCGCGACCCAGGTCGATGTAGACCGCCCCGCCGAACCGGCTGGCGATCTGCACCGTCTCGGCGTCGAGGTCGCGCGTCACCGACACCGCCAGGGGCGTGCGTTCCCAGCGGTCGCGGCGGCGGATGTCGTCGCGGTGCCCGCTCAGCCGGACCTTCGCGCCGACGCCGACCATCGCCTCGGGCACGTGGATCGTCACAACCTCACCGGGCACAGCGTACAGCCCGGTGCTGTGCCAGCGGTCGACGGCGGTGTCGATCGTGACGCGGCGGGTGACACGCGGGGCGTCCTCGGGGATGTCGCCGAACCACGCCCCGGCCATCGGGTGCGCGGTCACGGACGCGGGGTCGTCTTGGCCGATGCTCAGCCAGTGCCGGTTGGCGACGACGAGCACCGCCTGGTCCAGCTCGTCGCGGACCGGCCGGCCGTCGAGGAACAGGGTCTCGGCGCGCTCGATCGCGGCGGCGACGAGCGGGTCGCTCGCGTCGACCTGGCGCCGCATCGCGTTGAGCCGTTCGACGGCCTGGGCTTTCAACTCGGCCGACGCCGACGCCGGGTCGCGTACAACCCCCGCCAGGTCCTGCCCGAGAGCGGGACAAGTCAAGAGGAGGCACAGGGCCAAGGCGATCGGTCCGGGGGCAAGACGGCTACGCATGGGGCGGTACTCGTGGTTCCGGGGCTGGGAAGGCTCGTGGCTCCCAGGGGATGGGGGCACTGTCCGGGCAGGGCGGGACCTGTGGGACGCGGGGGCGATCCGCCGTGTTACACACCAGGAGCGTTATCGTACCGGCCTTGGCTCAGCGCTGGTAGATCGGCAGGTAGTGGTGCCGGACGCTGAGCGCGAGCATGGCCATGCAGGTCGCGTAGATCGGGTTGCGTTCGTGGTAGTGGTTGCTGGTCCACGACCCGTCGTTCTGCTGGGTGCGGCTGAGGGCGCGGAAGACCTCGCGCTGGGCGTCGTCGCTCGCGTCGCCGCCGACCTGGTACATGGCCATGGCGTAGTAGTACGTGCCGTAGTAGAACCACTGGTCGTTCTGGTTGCGGGTCGGGGTGTGTTCGTCGAGGTACTCGGCTGCGCCGGCGACCTGCTCGTGCTCGTACTGCCCGCACACGAGCATCGCGAGCATGCCCGCCGACGTCGTCGCGTAGCGCGGGCCCTGGCCCGGCTCGTAGCCGAAGCCGCCCTCCTCGCGCCCGGTCTCGCGGTAGCTGCGTTCCAGGTAGGCCACCGCCTGGTCGATCGCCTCGGCCGGGACGTCCAGCCCCGCGGCCTTGCCGGCCCGCAGCGCCATGAGCTGCCACACCGTCACCGACAGGTCCGCATCCCGCGCGTCCGGATCGTACCGCCAGCCGCCCTGGTAGCGGTCCTCGCGCTTGCGGATGCGCTGCGAGCGCAGGATCAGGTCGATCGCCGCCTCGGCCCGCCGGTGGATCAGCGCGTCCTGTTCCTCGTCGATTCCCATGCCGAGCATCTCGCAGAGCATGAGTGTTGTGATGCCGTGGCCATACATCCGCGAGCCGTCGGACCAGCCGTAGTACCCCTCGTCGGACTGGCGGTCGTCGCGGAGGATGTAGTTGAGACCGTCGCGGAGGGTCTTGCCCTCGGGCGTGTGGTCGGTGGGCTGGTGGCCGACAGCGACGAGGGCCATGATCGTCAGCGCCGTCATCGCGTTGCGGTTCTGCTGTTCGTTGCCGATAGACCCGTCGTTCTGCGCCTGGGCCATGAGGTAACGCGTGGCGTGTTCGATGCGCTGCAGCGTCTGCTCACGCATCGCGGGGTCGGCGATCGGTGTCGGCCCGGCATCGTCGTCCTGCGCGAACGCGGGCGCGGCCGTGCAGGCCAGCACGGCAACACACGCGAGCGTCACGAGGGTATGGAGAGCGTCGTCAATCTTCATCACGTTTCTCGGTACAAGGTCCGGGCGTCGCAGCGCATCGCCTGGTGAGTCATTCGTCCTGGGCTGCTTCCTGCTCGGCCTGTCGGGCACGCTCGGCGATCGCGCGGAAATAGGCGTCCACCTGGTCCAGATACTCGGCCGGGGCTCGCTCGCGGGCGCCGTGGCTGAGGTCGTCGGTCATCCGTTCGGGCAGATCGCCCCACGCGCCGTCGCCGCGGCCGGCGTCCGGCAGCTCACCGGACTCGACCTGCTGGTTGGACATGCCACCGCCCTCGGACGGGCCGGACGACTCATTGCCCGGCTGCTCGCCCTGGGGCTGGCCGGAGGTTTCACCGGGTCGGCCGGGCCGGAGCGACTGCGCCTGCTGGCTGCGCTGCTGCCGCATCTGCTGCTGCTGCTGCTGCGCGGCCTGGTCGATCGCGCGGCCGCCGGGCTGTCGGCCCGGAGCGCCCTGGTTCAGTTGTTGGTCGAGTGCATCCAGTTCCTCGGCCAACGCCTGCGCGACTTCGGGTGACGACGGCTGGCCGGCCCCGGGCTGGCCCGGTTGTGGGCTGCCGGGTTGACCGGGCTGCTGCGATCCCGGCTGACCGGGTTGACCCGGCTGCGGCTGGCCGGGCTGTCCCGGCTGACCCTCACCGGATGACGGTTGGCCGTCTTGCGGCTGGCCGTCCTGTGGTTGACCTTGCTGGGGTTGACCTTGCTGGGGTTGACCATCTTGGGGTTGACCGTCCTGGGGTTGACCGTCCTGCGGCTGACCCTGTTGCGGCTGGCCTTGTTGGTTTTCTCCGGGTTGTTGCGCTTGGCCGGGCTGCCCGCGCTGGGCCTGGGCGAGTTGCTGCTGCTGCTGGGCGATCTGTTCTTCTGCGGCGCGCGACTGCTCGGCCGCGGCCTCGTTACTCGCCGAGTCCTCGATCTGTTCCGCCGCCTCGGGCAGGCCTTCCTCGGCCAGCTCACGGGTGGACTCGGCCGCCTCTTCGAGCCGCTGCTGCTGTGCCTCGTTACCCAGGCGCTGCTCGTGACGGGCGGCACGCTCGATGTCTTCCGCCGCCTCGTCGACCTGTTCGCCGATCGGCTGCTGCTGCTGCGCGGCCTGCTCGCGCTGCTGCTGCGCCTGCGCATCCTGGTTGCGGGTGGACTCGGCCACGGCCTGCGCTTCCTCGGCCAGCTCGCGCGCCTGGTCAGCGGCACGCTCGGCCTGCTCGCGCGTCTGACGCGCCTGGTCGCGCTCCTGCGCGGCCTCAACCGCGCGCTGCGCCGCCTGCTCATCGGGCCGGCCACGCTCGTTGGCCTGCTCCGCCTCGGCACGCGCTTCCTGGCGGCGCTGCTCGGCGTCCTGCTCCGCCGCGCGGGCCTGCTGCTCCGCCGACTCCAGCTCGTCCGCCGCCTCCGCGGTCTGCTCCGCCAGGGCGTCCGCCCGCTGGGACTGCTCCTCGCGTCGGCCCTGCTCACGCTGCGTCTGCTCGTTCGGCCGGCCCTGCTCCGCCGCTTCACGCAAGGATTCCTGCGCCCGGCGGACCTCGTCGCGGGCCTCCTGCGCGCCGCGCTCGGCCTGCCGGTCCAGCGGCCGGACCGTGTCACGCTCCAGCTCGCGCGCCCGGTCCGCCAGCCGGGCGAGCCGCTCCTCGGTGCCGTTGTCGTCGGATCGGCGGGCCTGCTCCTGGTCCTCAAGCTGCTCGGCGACACCGCGCTCCTGCGCCCGCGCCTCGCTGAGCTGGTCCTGCGCGGTGCGCGTCGCCTCGTCGGCGATCCGGTCCAGCTCGCGCTGCATCGCGGGGTCCTGAAGGAGCTGTTCTTCCAGCTCGGCCAGACGCTGCTCGTCGTCGCTCTGTGCCAGCTCTGCAAGACGCTCCATCTGCTCGAACTGCTCGTCGAGCTGCTGGTCCACGCCCAGCTCACGCTCGTTGCTCCGCAGCTCGTCGCGGCTCTGGTTCTCGGCCACTTCATCGCCACGCTCGATGTTCTCAAAGTGGTCCGCCAGCTCGCGCAGGGTCTCGGCGGTCTGCTCCTGGGCCTGCGCCGCGTCACGCAGCGCGGCCTGCTGCCGCTCGGCCTCGGGCTCCTGCTGTGCGTCGTCCAGCCGCTGGCGGGTCTCCGCGACATCGGGCCGCAGCATCGCGATCGCGTCGTCCACATCGCGGGCACGCTCACGCCCCTCCTGCGTCAACAGGTCCTCGCGGTCCGCCTGCCGACGCAGCTCGTCCACCGCGTCGCCCAGCCGGTCCTGGAACTCGGCCTGCTGCTCGGCCAACTCGGCGGCACGCTCGCGGTTCTCGGCGGTCGGCTGCTCAGCAGCTCGCTCGGCCGCATGCTCGGTCTGATCACGCACCCGGTCCTGCTCCTCCGCCAGCTCGCGCAGGCGCTGGGGCAGCGACTGCGACTCGTCGACGAGGTCCTGCCGGGCACGCGCCAGCGGCTCGGCGAGCTCGGCCTGCGCCTCGGCCAGCATGCGAGCGATCGCGTCCAATTCCTCTGCCCGCGGCTCGGGCCGGCGGTCGTGGTCGACCCGCTGCTGCATCTCACGACGCAGCCGGTCGGCCTCGCCGCTGTGGCGCGCCTGGCGCACACGGTCCGCTGCCGGCCGCATCGTGCCGTGCTGCGACAGCCGCTCGGCCACACGCTCAAGCTGCCGCTCGATCGCCTGCCAGTCCCGGCTATGTGCGGTGGTAAAAGTCGCCGGCTGCCCCGCGCCACGCTCCAGGCCCGCGAGGTGGGCCACGCCCAATCGGAGCTGCTCGAGCTCGTGTGCCCGTTCGATCAGGTCGTAGGCGGTAATGACCCGCTCGAGGGTGGGCGGGGTCGTGTCGCTCGCGGCGTCGTCACGGGCCAGCCGGCTCAACGCGGCGACGGTGCGGGTCGTGTCGGTGAGAAATGCGCGGTCGGGCTGGCTGCGCAGCTCTTCGACGCGGGCACGCTCGCGGATCACGCCGGTCGCGGCGTCCCAGCACGCAGCGCGGGTCGTGTCACCGTGTCCGAGTTGGGCCAGCGCGTCGCGCAGCCGCAGCAATTCCTCGGTGTCCATGCGCTCGCCGCGGTCGTGGATGCCGCGGCGCTGGTCGCGTTCGGCTTCGTTGCGGATCGCATGGTTCGTCAGCCCACCGACCTGCCGGGTGGTCCCCGCCAGCCGGTCGCGCTGCGGGGCAATGAGCTGAAGGAGGGCCGCGGTGGGCTCGGCGGCCTCGGCCTGCTCACGGAGCTTGGCCCCCTGGTCGCGGAGGTCGTCGGCGGTGTTCGTGGCGGCGGCACGCAGCTGTTCGTCCGACAGCCGGCCCGCGCCGGCGAGCAGCCCCGCGGCGGATTCGGTCTGTCGGCCGTTGAGCGCCAGCCGACGCTGCAGCCGTTGCCAAGCGAGGTCTTCCCGCACCGCGCGGTCCAGCTCCGCATCGCGGGCCATCCGGCCCAGGTCCTCGCCCAGCGCGAACAGCCGGCCCAGTGCCGCCTGCGACTGCTCGGCCGCCAGCATCGGCTCGAGCGCCGTCGCGGCCGCCGAAGCGTAGCCCGCGTGGCGTTCGGAGAGCTCGGCCGCTTGTGCGTAGCCATCGGTGTCCACGGCCTGGGTAGGCAGCAGCGCCTGCTGCGCATCGATCCGCGCCAGCAGACGGCCGGCCCGGACGATGGCCTCGCTCGCGCGGCCGGCGGGCGCAGAGGCGAGCGCCGCGTCAAGGGCGTCGCGGGCGCGGGTGATGGCATCGCGCGTCGTGTCGCGCGCGGTGATGGCCTGCGTCGCGAGTTGGCGGGCTTGGATCGCGTCGCCAGACCCGGCGTCGCGGACCCGTGCGTATCGCTCGGCCTGGGTCCGGTTGGCGCGTTCGAGGCGCTGCATCGCCACGAGCAGCGCGGCGGTGTCGTTGGCATGGGCGAGGTCGATCGCGCGGATACCGTCGGGTGTCACGATGAGCTGCGCACTGGCTGAATGCACGGTGTGCCCGGCCAGGTCCGTGGCCGACAGCCGCAACTCGACCAGGTCGCCCTCCGCGAGGTCCAGGGCCATCAGGTCCAGGGGCAGCGCGATGCGGCCGTCGGGCCCTTGGGGAATCGGCTCGGCGGACCAGGCCCCGCCGTTGATGCGGACTTCGCGATCGACCCGGTCGAGCCCGACATCGTCGTGCGCCTTCCCCAGCAGACGGAGCAGCGCGTCGGCGGGCAGACCGATCATGCCGGTCGGCGCGTCCATGGTGATGCTGGGCAGTTCGTCGGAGAGCGCGGTGAGCTCGTAGCGCGGGCTGTCGGGGTTGTCGAAGCCGGTCTGTTTCGCGACAAGCTCGACGCGGTAGGTGCCGGAGTGGTCGAGGACGACGGTGCCGTTGACTCGGGTCGGGTCGCCGGGGTCGGGGGTAAGCGCGACGGTCTGCGTCGGGCTGGCAGGGTGGCCGGGCAGGTCGAGGACCAGGCGTGCGCGTTCGAGGGGCTGGTCGGCGGTAAGGGTGAGGGCGACGACCGAGCCGGCGATGGCGGAGATCTCGCCGCGGTCGCTGCTGACGCGGGTAGGTTCGCGCCGGGTGTAGGCGGGGTGCTCGATGACCTGATTGAAGGTCACGATGCGCGGGCGGGCCTGGGGGTTGAGCGTGTAGAACCGGCTCCGGCCATCGCCGGCGACGATGCGGAAGCGTACGGGCGCGTCGGTCACCGTCACGTCCAGCCGGTACTGCCCCGGGACCTCATCGCCCGCCATCGCCAGACGCTCGGGCTGCGCGGCCCCGTCCGGCTGCAGGTCCAGCTCGACCCGGTCCAACGCCCCGCCCTCGACCTGCACCACCACGGGGACGCGCTCGTTCATCGGCACAACCGCGTCCGGGTCGGCCGGGCTGATCAGGGTGATGACGATGTTCGAGACGCGGTCGGTATTGGCGGTCGGCAGCATCGCGCGCGTGAGCATCTCGCCGTAGCGGAGGCCCGGCACGAACAGGAGCACGACCGTCAGCGCCGCGACAAACGTGCAGACCCCGCCCCACCAGGCGATCAGTCGCCAGGGGAGGATGCGCTGGGTATCGACCTGCTGGATGCGTCGGCCGACGTTGCGCTGGAGGATCGCGCGGAAGACCTCCGAGTCATAGGCCCCGGGGTGCTCGCCGGCGAGCTCGACGGCAGAGACGACCTGCTCGCGCAGACCCGGCTCGGCGTCTTCGACGAGCTTGGCGAGCTGCTGGTTCGTCGGGATGCGCAGGAAGTGCCGCAGGCACGTGATGTATACGACGACCATCACCGCGGCGTAGCCCGCCAGAGACAACGCGATGCGCGCGGGCTGGCCGAGGATGACCAGCCGATCCACCAGCGCCACCAGCGCCATCGCCGAGAGCAGCGACAGCACCGCCGCGAACGCGCCGCGGAGCAGCAGCATGACCCGCCGGCGCTGCGCGAGGGCCTGGAGCTTTTCGAGGGTGGCCTGGTCGAGTTGGACGCTCATGTCGTGTCTCCCGTGGGTGCACCCATAGGCGGGCCACCCGGCATACATCATCGCTAGATCATCCCGATCCGACGCCGCAGCAGCAGCTCGGTTCCGAGCAGCACCACGACCGCGCCGAACCACGGCCAGCCCTGCCAGAGCTTGCTGACGGTCTGCTCCTGGTCCGAAAAACTCAGCCCGTCGACCAGTTCTTTCAGCCGGTCGGCCTGGTGTTCGCGGAGGACCTGCCCGCCGGTCGCGTTCGCCGCCTGGGCCAGTAGGTCGAGGTTGACCGTAAGGTCCGCCAGTTCGCCGATCACCTCGTCGCCGCCGCGCACGGTGATCAAAGTCTTTGCCAACAGGTCCGCTTCGGAAACGCCCGCAACGCTGATGCCGACCTCGTAGACGCCCGGCGGAAGGTCGGCGACGACGTCGCCGGTAAAGCGCCCGCCCTCGCCGGCGTCGGGCGAGAGCGCGACCTGCGCGACGCGCTCGCCCCGCATGTTGGTTAGGTGTGCGACCGCCTCGGCCGAGGTGCGCGGCCGGCCCTGTGCATCGCGGATCCGTGCGCGGACGGGCAGGGCCTGCCCCGACTGAACCTGCACCTGGTCGACGCCCAGCGAGACATACGCGTCCTCCGCGGCGTACAGCGGTTCGACCACGCGGTTGGTGAGTTGGTGCCAGTACCGCTCCTGGTAGAGCGACTCGAAGTCCCGTCGCCAGCGCCAGGTCTCGTCCATCGCGCTGTACCAGACCCAGCCCGCGCCGACCCGCCGGGTCAATACGACCGGCCAACGCTCTTCACCGTCACGCCCGACGCCCGCCTCGACGAGCACGGTGTCGGCGCCCGGCACGACATCGATCGGCGCGAGGTAGCTCGGCGGCAGCAGCCGGCCCCACGCGGCGTGGTTCGCGCCGTCGCTGGGCTCTAAGCGCAACGCAGGGGCGCGGGCACCCTCGGCGGTGAGCATCAAGGCCTGAGCGCGCCGGCCGCGCTCGGCGCGGCGCCTGGGCAGCAGCGGACCCAGGTCCGTCTCGGCGAAGCGTGCCAGGTGGCCCCGCCGGCCGTCGATCACCACCATGCCGCCCGCGCGGTCGGCCACAAACGCGTAGAGCCAGGCCAGCTCCCGGTCGTTCAGCACGCCGGGCGGGACCTCGCCCATCACCACGATGTCGTAGCTGAACAGGTGCTCCCTCGTCGCGGGGAACGCATCCGCGCCGTCCTCGTCCGACCGGGGCAAAGCGCCGCTGTTGGAGAGGTCCATCAGGGTCGTGACCTCCCAGCGCGGGTCGCGGGAGAACATCGCGTCGATGTATCGCATCTCCCAGCGCGGCCGGCCCGCGAGGATGAGCATCTTCCGCTGGCCGATCAACGCGCGGACCTGGAAGTCCAGCGCGTCGTTGCCGGGCTCCTTGTCGCCTTCGAGCCCGAGCAAACGCACCTGCATGGGCACCGCGAGCTGGTTCACGGTCAGTCCCTCGGCCGCCTCACCCATCGCGCGGTCGGCGGCGGCCTGGATCGGGAAATCAAACGCGACCCGCCGCACCTGCCCGTCGCCGACAGTCACCTGCTGCGCCTCCCACAGCACCTCCTCGCCGGCGACGACCTGCAGCGTGTACGGCTGGCCGGGGGCCATCGCATCGACGAGCGTCACCGAGCCGCTCACCCGGTCGTCGGGGAACACACTCGGCGGGTGCTCGATATCGACGACCGCCAGGTCGTGGGGCGCACGGGTCGATCCCAGCGCGAGACTGTGCACCGCCGCGCCGCGCGTCCGCGCCTGCTCCGCCGCCGCAGAGAGCGCGACCCCCTGGTTCTGCCGGCCATCGGTCACGAGCACCGCGGCCAGCCGGTCGTCCGCCGCGGCCCGGTCCAGCGCCGCGAGCAACTCGGTCGACAGGTCCGTCCCGCCCGCATCCGGTGTCGCATCAAACGCCGAAGGCAACGCGCCGCGGTCGGCGCTCGACCAGACGGCCCGGCCCTCCCCGCCGTGCAGCATCACCAGCTCGACGTCCAGCTCCTCGGTCAGGCCGGGGAGCACCCCGCGGTCCAGGTCCAGCAGCAGCGTCTGAGCGCGTTCCCAGCGGGTGAGCGCGTCAAACTCGGCGATGGCCTCGTCTACCGCGGCGTTGCCGCCCCCCTGCTGCGCCAACTGGTCCTCGAACCGCTGGCTGAGCTGGAGCGACATCGCGTACAGCCCGTCGGCCAGGCGGGCGAGGTCGCGGGCGACGTGGTCGGCATCCTGGCCGCCCGCGGCGCGGCTGATCGCCTGCGCGGGGGCGGCCGCGTCGTTGCGCACCTGGTCGGCCAACGCGGCGTCGGTGTCGGCCACGGTGTCGGCGGCTTGCTCGGCCAGCGCGGCGACCCGCGCGGCGGCACCGGGCGGGTCCTGCTCGATCGCCGCGGCATCGAGCGCGGCGGCCGCCGCGCTGTCCAGCCGCTGCGCCGCTTCGGCGAGCGACGTGTCGATGCCTTTTAGGTCCGTCAACCCCAGCCGTCGCGCCGCGAGCAGCTTCTCGCCCAGGGGCATCTGCTCGTCACGCACGCCCATGCTCATCGAGCCGTCCACCAGCACGAGCAGCTGCCCGCGATGGGACTCGCCGGTCGTGTGCACCAGTTCGGGCCCGGCGAGCATCATCACCACCAGCGCGATGGCCAGCGCCCGCAGCGTCGGCAGCAGCCAGCCCATCCACCCGCGCCTCAGCTCCCGGCGGTACAGCACAAACGCCGCGAGCGCCGCGAGCAGCGTCACGCTGATCACCAGCCACAGCGGCCAGGTGCCGGCAAAACGCAGTTCGGTCATCGCCCGGCCCCCTTCCCGAACCACTGCTGCAAGAACAGCTCGCCGAACAGCAGCGTCAAGAGCCCGACCCAGACCCAGTGCCAGACAGGCGTGCCGTGCCGGCGGGTCTGGTCCAATGCGGCGTACTGCTGTGCATCCGCGACGACCTCGGCACCGATCTGCTCGGCCAACTCGGCCAGTTCGTCCGGGCCGAGCGCGTCCAGGTCCGACTCGTCACGCGGCGCGTTGCTCGCAAACAGCATCGGCTCGCGCCCCGAACGCAGCAGCCGGTAGTACCCGGGCTGGGTCATGTCGCGCAGCTCGCTGACGGCCCGTCCACCACGGTCCTCGACCGGGCGGGTCACCCGCGACCCGTCGGGCAGGACCCACTGGGCGGCCCCGTTTGCCGGCACCGCGTCGAGCTGCGCGAGCATCGGTCGGCCGAGCTCGACGGTGCGGGGCGGGGTCGAGCGTGTCGCGGCGTAGGTGGTCAGCCGCTGCATCAACGGGAGGTAGAACGCCCGGGCCGGCAGGTTGGACCAGCCCGCGTCGCAGGCGGTCGCGCAGAGCAGGACCGTGCCCTCGCCGACGCGGCGCTCGGCCAATAGCGTGTGGCCGGTCGAGAGGCGGGCGAGGGTCTCGCTGTCGCTGCGCGTGCCGAGCTGGTACCAGACCCGGACCTCGCCCTCGGCGAGCGAGCCGTTGGCCGGGTCGTTCCACAACGCCAACGCCGGGTGCTCATGCCGCTGGTCCAGCAGCGCCGCGGGGCTGGCAAAATCCAGGCCCACACCCGACAGCCCGTCCAGCGTCGCGGGGGCGAGGTCGGCCAGGTGCTCGTTCATCCACGCCGCGTCGGTCTTGTCACCCGGGAAGATCAACAGCCCCCCGCCGCCCTGCACAAAAACGCGGAGCGCGATCACCTGCGGCTCGCTGAGCCGGGCCACGTTCGCCAGCACCACCACACGCATGCCCGAAAGCGACTGCGCGTTGAGCGCGCCCGGCTCGATCGTCTGCGTCCGCACCAGGTCCGCCAGCGGCGCATCGGGCACCGCCGCGAACGGCTGCAACGCCAGCTCCAGGAAGTCCGTCTCGTTCTCCGGAAAACGGTGCCCCCGGTCGCCGGTCACCAGCAGCACCGGCAGGTCTTCCAGCACCTCGACCGCCACACGGTACACATCGTCGGCTGCGAGCACGTCACCTGCCGTCGCGACCTCGAGCGTCTGGCCCCCGCCCTGGTCGAAGCGGTGGAAGAACACCACGTCCGCCGACTCGCCGGCCTGCACCGCGATGCGCTGCTGCTCGACCTCCGCGCCGTTGACGATCAGCCGTACCGGCGTGTCGGGCGAATCGAGCGGGCCGGTGTTCCGAAGCGTCGCCTTGATCCGCACCCGCTGGCCCACGCCGACCGAGTCGCTGGACAGCGCGACCGACTGCACCGCGATGTTGCGGCCGGCCTCCGTCCCCACGGGCATCAGCGTCACGCTCGGGCGCACCTCGAGGTCATCCAGCAGCTCCGTCAGCCGGCGGCGCTCGGCCCCGCCGGGGTCTGCCCAGTTGATGCGCTGAAAATCGCTGACGAGGACCAGGTCACGCTTGACCGTGTCGGCTTCGCCGAGCGCTTCGACCCCCCGCCGCAGCGAGCGGGTGCTGTCGGCCGTGCCCAGCGACGCGGCCGTATCGTCGAGCCGACGCGCGAGCTGCTCGGCCTGGGTGGTCGGGGTCTCGGTCAGGGGGTAGTCGCCCCCGCCGATGCGCACGACCGACGCCTCCGACCCGCCGGGCATCGCATTAAGCAGCAACTGGGTCTCGCGCCGGGCCCGGTCGTACCGGGTGCCCGCGGCACCGTTTGCACCGGCCGCACCCGGGTCGCGGGCCTGCATCGAGTAGCTGGCGTCCAGCAGGACCAGCGACGACCCCTTCGCGTTGCCGACCAGCGCCTGCCACCCGTTGAGCACCGGCTGCGCCATCGCCAGCGCGAGCAGCACGGGGATCGAGCAGCGGATCAGCAGCATAATGAGCTGTTCCAGCCGGACGCGTTTGCGGTTCTGGTGCAGCACCTGCTCGAGCAGGAACATCGCCGCCCAGTCGACCCGGCGGAACCGGCTCTTGCTGAGCAGATGGATCGCCAGCGGCACCGCCAGCGCCAACGCCCCGCCCAGCAACGCGAAGTTAAGGAAGGTCATCCCCTGCCCCCCTTGCCGCGGTACTGCCGGTGCGCGAGGTACGCCGCCAGGGCCTCGGCGTAGGGCTGGTCGGTCACGACGGGCACCAGGTCGATCCGGCGTTTACGGCAGCCGGCCAGGAGTTGCCGCTGGAACTCGTCGAGCTTCTCCAGGTAGGCCTTGCGGAGCTGCGCCGGGTCGAGCAGGTGCCGGTCGTTGGGGTTCTCCAGCGAGTCGAACCGGTGCCAGCGTTTGAACGGGAAGTCCAGCTCGTCGCGGTCCCAGACCTGGAAGATGAGGATGTCGTGGGCCGATCGGCCGAAGTGGGCCAGGCCGCGGAGCGTCTGCGTGACGTCGCCGAAGCAGTCGCTGATGAGGATGACCATCCCGCGGCGTTTGATTTTCGGCGAAGCGTCGCGGAGCACCTTGCCCAGGTCGGTCTCGCCGCCGGGCGCCTTGCGGGCCATCTCGTCGAGCAGCACGCCGACGTGCCCGGGCTTGCCGCGCGGTGGGATGTAGCCGGTGACCTCCGTATCAAAGGTCATGAGCCCGGCGGCGTCGCCCTGCTTGATGATCAGGTACGACAGGCACGCCGCAAGGCGGACCGCGTAGTTGTGCTTGCTGATCGTGTAGGTCTTCGGGCCCGGCGACTGCGACTCGTAGCGCATCGACCCGGAGTGGTCCAGCAGGATCGTCGCCCGGAGGTTGGTCTCCTCCTCGTACTCGCGGATGTAGAACCGGTCGGACTTGGCGAACACCTTCCAGTCCAGGTTGCGCAGGTCGTCGCCCGGGACATACGGCCGGTGCTGCTTGAACTCGACGGAAGCGCCCTTGTCCGGCGATCGGTGGACGCCGGTGTTCAGCCCCTCGACGACGGTCCGCGCGAGCAGCGGCAGGTTGCCGAACTGCTTGAGGTCCGCAGGGGTGAGGGTGTCGGTGAGGGGCATGCGGAGCGGGTTTCGGGTCTGGGGTTTCGGGTGTCAGGATGGGCACTAAAACCAGAAGCTTCACAACGATGACGGAACAGCCGACGGGGTGGTGCTGATCATGATGGGGCGTCGTCTCGGCCCGAAACCCGAGACCCCAGACCTAGCACCCGGTCTACATCACCTTCGCCGGGGCCTGCTGCTTGGCGACGTCTATCAGCTTGGTCACCAGGTGGTCGACCGTGATGCCCTCGGCTTCGGCGGCAAAGGTCGGGACCAGGCGGTGGCGCATCACCGGCAGGGCCAGCGCGAAGATGTCGTCGGCGGTGACGTGCGTCCGCTTGTTGAGCAGCGCCCGCACCTTCGCCGACAGCACCAGGTGCTGGCACGCCCGCGGGCCCGGGCCCCACTCGACAAACTCCTTGACCCACTTGGGCGCGTCCGGCTCGGTCGGCCGGCTGGTCCGCACCAGGTCCAGCACCAGGTCCAGCACGTGGTCGGGCACCGGCACCTTCCGCACCGTCTCCTGGCACGCGATGATCTGCTCGCCGGTCAGGACCGGGGTGATCTGCCCGGCGAATGTGCCGGTCGTCTGCTGGATGATCTGCCGCTCCTGCGCCCGGTCGGGGTAGTCCACCTTGACCAGGAACAGGAACCGGTCGCGCTGCGCCTCGGGCAGCGGGTAGGTGCCCTCCTGCTCGATGGGGTTCATCGTGGCGAGGACGAAGAACGGCTCATCCAGCCGGTACGTCTTGCCGCCGACCGTGACGCTGTGCTCCTGCATGGCTTCGAGCAGGGCGGCCTGTGTCTTGGGGGGGGTCCGGTTGATCTCGTCGGCGAGGATCATCTGCGAGAAGATCGGGCCCTTCTCAAAGATGAGCTGGCGGTGGCCGGTAGTCGGGTCTTCCTGGATGATGTCCGTGCCGGTGATGTCGGCGGGCATCAGGTCGGGGGTGAACTGGATCCGCCGGAAGCTCAGGTCCATCGCCTGCGCCAGGGAGCTGACCATCAGCGTCTTGGCCAGCCCGGGCACGCCCTCGAGCAGGCAGTGCCCGCGGGCGAGGACAGCGATCATGAGCTGCTCGATGACGTCTTCCTGCCCGACGATGACCTTGGACAACTCGTGCCGGGCCCGGTCGTAGGCGGCGACGAGCATTTCGGCGTTCTGGAGGTCCTGAGGGGGGTTGCCGGCCGGGGAAGGGGTTGCGGGCTGGGTCACGGGCTGCTCCTGAACGGGGTCGACCGGGCGGGTCTATCTATATAGACGGGTACGTGAGGGGCGGGGCCGGGGTGCGGCTGGCCTCACCTATCCGCGACGCTGCAGAAACTGCACCGTTACAGCCGACCACGATACCCGTTGGCGGGCCCGGCGCACAGAGCCGCCCTCCGGATTCACGCCGGCCCGGACCCCGGTTACGCACCGGGGGTCCACCGGCCGCGAAAAACCGTAGCCCTTGCCCGACCAGCGTGTTATCGTTGGACCCGGCGGCCATGCCGACGCGGCCTGCCACACCCATCTACCAGGCGTCGGCGACAACCCGAACCGAAGGGAGCGTCTCCGATGGCTGTCATTGCCTCGACCTACACCACAAAGGACATCCGCAACATCGCCCTGGCCGGCCACGCCGGCTGCGGGAAGACGACGCTGCTCGAGACCCTCCTCGCCCGTGCCGGCATGATCGGGCAGCCCGGCCCGGTCGAGCGGGGTCAGACAGTTTCCGACTTCACCGAAGAGGAAAAGAAGCACGGCCACTCGCTCTACGCCTCCATCGTCCACTGCGACTACCACGACACCCACATCAACCTCATCGACACCCCCGGCGCGCCCGACTTCACCGGCCAGGCCGTCTCCACCTTCCCCGCCGCCGAGACCGTCGCCGTCGTCATCGACGCGAACGCAGGCATCGAGAGCGTCACCCGACGGATGATGCAGCGCGCCGCCCGGCGCAAGCTCTGCCGCATGATTGTCATCAACAAGATCGACATGCCCAACGCCGACCTGCCCACGCTCCTCGACTCCATCCAGGCGACGTTTGGCAAGCAGTGCCTGCCCATCAACCTCCCGGCCGAGGGCGGAACGCGCGTCGTGGACTGTTTCAGCCAGACCGACGGCGACAGCGACCTCGGGGCGGTCGCCGACTTCCACACCGCCATCATCGATCAGGTCGTCGAGGTCGATGAAGAATTGATGGAGCTGTATCTCGAGCAGGGTGAGGTCAAGCCCGAACAGCTGCACGCCCCCTTCGAAAAGGCGCTCCGCGAGGGGCACCTGGTGCCCGTCTGCTTCGTCGCCGCCCACCCGCACGAAGACCCGGACCACCCGGTGGGGGTCGACGAGCTGCTGGACGTGATGGTCAAGCTCGCGCCGAACCCGCTGGAAGGCAACCCCCGGCCGTTCATCCGCGGCTCGGACTTCGAGCACGAGATCCACGCCGAGCCCGACCCCGACAAGCACGTTATCGCCCACGTCTTCAACATCCGCGTCGACCCGTTCGTCGGCAAGCTGGCGGCCATGCGGGTCCACCAGGGCACGGTCACCCCCGACTCGCAGCTGTTCATCGACGACGTCAACGAGGGCGAGCTGAAGAAGCCGTTCAAGGTCGGCCACCTCTTTAAGCTCCAGGGCAAGGAGCACATCGAGATCGACCGCGCCATCCCCGGCGACATCGTCGCGGTCGCCAAGGTCGAGGAGGTCCACTACGACGCGGTCCTGCACGACTCCCACGACGAGGACAACCTGCACCTCCGGCCGATCCAGCTCCCCGAGCCGATGTCGGGCCTGGCGATCACGCCCAAGAAGCACGGCGACGAGCAGAAGATCGCCGACGCCTTCGCCAAGATGCAGGAAGAGGACCCGACGCTGAAGATCACCCGCGACGCGACGACCCATGAGACCGTGATCCACGGCCTGGGCGAGCTGCACCTGCGGGTGCTCCTGGAGAAGCTCAAGGCCCGCTACAACGTCGAGGTCGAGACCAAGCCGCCCAAGATCGCCTACCGGGAGACGATCCAGGCCAAGGCCCAGGGCCACCACCGCCACAAGAAGCAGACCGGTGGGGCCGGTCAGTTCGGCGAGGTGTACCTGCGGGTCGAGCCGCTGGAGCGCGGTGCCGGGTTCGAGTTCGTCAACGACACGTTCGGCGGCAGCATCCCCCACGGGCTCATCCCCGCGGTGGAAAAAGGCGTCCGCAAAGGCGCGGAGCAGGGCTTCATCGCCGGCTTCCCGCTCCAGGACATCCGCGTCAGCGTGTACGACGGCAAACACCACCCGGTGGACTCGAAGGAGATCGCGTTCGTCACCGCCGGCAAACGCGCGTTCTTCGACGCGATCGGCAAGGCCCGGCCCGCGCTGCTGGAACCGATGGTGCATCTGGAAGTGACGGTACCTAACCAGTTTATGGGCGATGTGACCGGCGACCTCGCGGGCAAACGCGGCCGCATCCAGGGCACCGACATGCTGCCAGGCGATATGGCGCTGATCGACGCGGTCGTCCCGCTCAGCGAGGTCGCCAACTACCAGAACCAGCTCAAGAGCATAACCGGCGGGCAAGGCACGTTCACCATGGAACTCAGCCACTACGACCCGATGCCCGCGCACATGCAGGACAAGGTCGCGGCCGAGTACAAGCACGACGACAGCGACGACTAGCCGACCGACGCCCCTGTTGCAAACCGCGCACCAACCGGCCCGTTGCAGATCGCAACGGGCTGTTTTTACATGCATGCATCGCGCGGATGGGTGGGTTCAAGCGCGGCTTCCATGTCCGCCCGACCGGCGCACCGGCGCGCGTGACGCGAACAATGCTCAAGTCCGGTGCGCGGGTGCGCCGATAGATTCAGCGCGTACCGCTTTTATAGTTGACGTGGTTAACGATCTGCCGGTACATTGTCCTTAGCTCCGACCCGCGCTCACCCCAAGGAACCTACGCCATGGCAAAGAAGAAAGCCACCAAGAAGAAGGCTACGAAACGCAAAGCGACTAAACGCAAGGCAACCAAGAAGAAGGCCACGAAGAAGAAAGCCACCAAGAAGAAGGCGACTCGCAAGAAGGCCACTAAGAAGAAGGCGACCAAGAAGAAGGCTACTCGCAAGAAGGCCACTAAGAAGAAGGCCACTCGCAAGAAGGCCACCAAGAAGAAGGCGACCAAGCGTCGCGTCACCAAGAAGAAGAAGTAAGACCTGCCGATCGCCGCCCCGCCGATCCGGCGGGGCTGAGCCGAGAGCCGCCGCTCCGATTCACTGGCGGCTGATTACGTCTCACTTACCGCAATCGCGCAGCGGAGCTAAACACACAGAAGGACGCCCAGCCGGGCGTCCTTCTTGTTTTGTCCTGATATCGCAACCAAACTCGGCAGCGCTCAACCGTCCCCAGCGAGGGTTATCCGTTGTTGCGGGCCGGTGTGCCGGGCGGGTCTAGCACCTCCAGCAGGCCGTCGGCCGAGGCGTTGGCAAAATCGACCGAGGCGAACGCCGACCCCACGCGCGCCAGCGCTGTCCGCTGCGCCGCTCGCGCTTCCGGGTCGGTCAGCAGCGGGCGTAGCGCATCCGCCAGCGGCCCCGGATCGCCGAAGTGCGGCATGAACTCCGGCACCGCCCGCCCGTCGCCCTGCCACTCGCTGATCAGGTTCGGGAGCGCAAACGTCGGGGTGCTGATCAGCCACCTCCCCGCGAGGTGCCACGCCGCCTTGCTCGCGTTATAGAACGTGACCATCGGCACGCCGCGCGCCGCGACCTGCAGCGTCGAGGTCCCCGACTTCACGAAGGACACGTCCGCCCAGGCCAGCACATCCTCCGTGCGCGCGGCCACCACGCCGATACCCTCGGGCAGCCCTCCCGCTTCTTCCACGACCTTATCGAACACCGCGCGGTCGGCCGGGTCGCGCAGCGCGACCACCCCGCGCAGCCCGGGCACTTCGGCGTGCAACTGTGCATACACCGCGTGCATCGTCGGCCAATTGCTCTCGAGTTCGCTCCGACGCGAGCCGGGCATCAGCGCGAGCTTGACTGACGCGTCAACGGGCAGCCCCTCCGCGGTGACCGGCTGTGGCGGTGCGCCGCCGTGCTCGTACACCGGGTGGCCGACGAACACGCCCGGCACACGGCGCTCGCCCAGCCAGTCGGGCTCGAAGGGCAGCAGGCACAGTACGCGGTCCGACAGCCGTTCCAGCCGACGCACGCGCCACGTCGCCCAGCCCCACACCTGCGGGCAGACCAGGTGGACGATCCTGGCGCTCGGCCGGTGCCGGCGGGCCTGCTTGCAGACCGACCAGTTCGCGGCCGGGCTGTCGACGGGCACGAGCGCCGCGATGTCGTTTTTTGCCAGCCATTCGCCGAGCACCTTGAGCCGACGGCGGTGGTTCTGCACCTCGCCGAGCACGCCCAGTGCGATCGTCGCGTGCTCGGTGGTCTGTTCGAGCAGCTCGGCCCCGGCCGCCTGCATCTTCGGCCCGCCGAACGCGACGAACCGCAGCGTCGGCTCGCGCCGCTTCAGCTCCGCCATCAGCCGGGCCGCGAGGATGTCCCCGCTGGGCTCAAACGCGGCAAACAAGATCGTGCGGGGCTCGGGCATCGTGGGAGTGTAGCGGCTGGGTCGAGCCCCCTCGGGGTTGTCCGAGAACTCTTGGCAATCCACACGTGCTGCGGTACCATGGCGAGCGAGAAAAGTCCTATCAAACAGTGGGGAAATCACATGCAAATCGTCCGACCTCGCCCGGCTGCGCTGTTGGCCGCCTGCTGCGCCCTGGCCGCCGGGACCGCCCTGCCCGGCCAGGCCCAGACCACGATCGGTGCCGAGTGGACCGGGTCACCGGCCGGGCTCTGGTTCAACCCGCTGTTCCCGGTCCAGCTCGACCCCGACTTTGTGCCCAACCCGGACTGGGATATCGATGGCTCGATCGAGATCAACGGGACGACCTTCCAGACGGTCCGCTTCCCGAGCAACCTGCCGGGCTTCAACTTCGATGTCGAGATCGCCAACGCCGTGGTCGCGGTCCCGCTGGGGGTGCCGATCCGCGTGTCGAACATGACGTTCGGCGGGCTGGCCTCCGGCGTCGCGATCGAGGCCGGGGGAAGCTGGGGCATCATGTCCGGCAGCGTCGAGGGCGGGTTCATCACCGTCAACGCGCTCGCCGTCGATTCGATCTTCACCGACCTCACCATCGACGGCACCGCCACGTTCACCGGCGGGGGGTCGATCACCCTCGGCGACTCGCTGGGCTCGCGCGTCACGGGCGGGACGGCCTCGGCGTTCTCCGACACGCTCGTCCTGGAGGACTACACCCTCTCCGGCGGCGGGTTCGTAGGCAACGAATCGATGTCGCTGCGTGTGCTCGCCGACGGGGTGGTCCGGGCCGACGCCACAACCCCGCTGGTCATCGACCCGGGCGCGGACAACAACATCGTCAACATGGGCCTGATGGAGGCGGTCGACGGCGCGACCCTGCGCATCCAGCAGACCGCCCTGGTCAACACCGGGGGGACGCTGAACGCCGGCATCGATTCGCAGGTCCTGCTGCAGGAGGTCACCCTGACCGGCGGCAGCCTGACCGGCCTGGGCGAAGTCCGTGCGGTCGCCGGGGTGACCCTCGAAAACACCGTGAACAACAGCACCCGCTACATCGTCGGTAACGGCACGACCACCGTGCTCGACGGCGAACTGAACAACCTCACGATCGTTGAGATCGACGGCGGAAGCTTCCTGTTCAACAGCGATACGTCCCTCGTCGGCGGCGGGGCCTACCTGCTGAACGACCCCGCGGCGGGCGGTACGAGCGTGCTCGCCGGGGTGGGCGGCGTCCTGCCGACCGTCACTAACGTGGACAACACGATCCGGGGCGGCGGTACGCTCGGGTTCATGACGTTCATCAACCAGTCGGCGGTCATCGCCGATGCGCCGGGCGCCCCCCTCACCATCCTGGCCGGGACGGTGGAGAACCAGGGCACGATGTCCGCCGACGGGGCCGAGCTGAACATCCGTTCGGCCGGGTTCAACAACACCGGCGGGACGATCGACGCGACCGGCGGGGTGATCTCGCTGACGAACGGCGGACACGTCGAGGGCGGCACGATCACGCTCGACGGTGCCTCGACCCTGCGGCTCAGTGACGGCATGGTGACCGGCGCGGTCGTCAACAACGCCGCCGGCGGGACGATCGAGACCGGTGTCCTCGGCGGGCTGATCGATGGGCTGGTGACCAACCCTTCCGGCGGGACCATCCGTATCGCCGACGACTCGGCGCTGACCTTCACCCAGCAGGGCACATACACCAACGCCGGCACCCTTGAGTTCGCCGGCAGCGGCGCGTTCGCCAGCTTCGCCAACACCGCCCTGCGTATCGATGGCATCGTCACCCTCACCGGCGGCGGCACGGTCGAGCTCGGCGCGTCCGGCGACGGCACGATCCTCGCTGTCCCTGGCAGCGACAGCGTGTTCGTCAACGAGGACAACACCATCCAAGGCGCGGGGCACATCGGCCGCAACGCCCTGTTCATCACCAACCGCGCACTCATTAACGCGAACACCCCCCCCAACGGCACGCCCGGCTCGGGCATCCTCTTCATCGACCCCGGCAACGGCGGCGCGGCCGGCATGCTCACCAACACCGGCACGATGCAGGCCAGCAACGGCGGTACGCTCCACCTCCTCAACGGGGCCTACGAGAACGCGGGCGGCACGATCCAGGCCCTCGCGGGGTCGACCGTCAACATCGACCAGGGCACCCACCTCTTCGGCGGTTCGCTCCGTTCTGCCGGCGGGACCGTCGAGGTGCTCGGCAACGACGTGCTCTTCGACGGCGTGGGGATGGAGATCGACGCGCAGGTCAATGTCCAGTCCGCCGGCCGGCTGCGGCTCCGCGGCGACATCACCAACCGGCAGACTATCTCCCTCGCGGGCAGCGCCCAGGTCCTCATCGACGGCACCGTCACCCTCACCGGCGGCGGCACGCTCCACCTCGGCGACGCGGGCACCCGGCTGACCACCCTGATCGACGGCACGCCCGACCTGCTGGTTAATGTCGACAACACGATCTCCGGCACGGGCAGCGTCCTGTTCCTGGATATCCAGAGCGGCGGGACGCTCGCCCCCGGCAACTCGCCGGGCACGCTGACCACCGGCAACTACACACAGACCGCCGACGGCACGCTGCAGATCGAGCTGGCCGGCGCGGCGGCCGGCGCGTTCGACGTGCTCAACGTCCAGGGCGTCGCCGACCTCGGCGGCACGCTCGAAGTGCTCCTGCTCCCCGGGCTGGACGTCTCGGCCGGGACGACCTTCGACGTCGTCACCGCGCAGTCGCTGACCGTCGATTTCGATACCCTCGCCCTGCCGACCGGCACGTCGGGGCAGAACCTGATCGCCGTGGAACAGGTGGGCAACACACTGCGGCTCACGGCGCTGGAAGACATCAGTGTCCCCATCCCCGAGCCGGGCACCGGGGCGCTGCTTGGGCTGGCATTGTTGGGCATCCGTCGGCGGCGTCGCGTGTGACACAACGGATCAACAACAGCAACCGCTTGTTGGCGAGGGGTCAGGCCCGCACGCTCTGCGCGTGGCCGATGCGGTCGTCGGGGTCGTAGGCGTTCTTACACCACTGCAGCCCGCGGTAGGTGTCGTCTCCGTAGTAGGCGTTCGCCCAGTCCTCGAAGAACAGGGACGGGTAGTTGCGGTAGTGCCGGTCGATGCCGATGTCGCGGAGCTGCCGCTGCACGGCCGCGACCTGGGCGACGCGATCTTCGGTCTGGCTGTCCCGCTCCCAGTAACACTGCAACTCGCCGAGGTACGGCTGGCCGCGGTGCACGTAGGCGGCGGAGGCGGCTTTGGCGGGGTCGTCGATCGCTCCGCCGAGCGTATTGATCTGGAAGACCATGCCCCGGCCGTCGATCACGGACCGGAATACGCCTTCAATGCCGCCGCGCAGGTCGTCGAAACCGCGGTAGTAGCCGGCCGATGCGTTCTTGAAGTGCAGCGGGCCGTCCGCGCCGTAGTAGCGCAGCACCGCGCGGGCGAGCGGCTCGTTCGCGGGGTCGGCGACCGAGTCCGCGCCATGGGCCATCGCTTCCGTGATGCGCTGGACCTGCGCCGCGCTGCCCGGATCGAACCAGGTGATGAGCACGGTCAGCGTGCTACCGTTGAGGACGAACGCGGAGAAGGCGTCGTCGGGCAGACGCGCGGTCTGCGTGAACCAGCGCTCGCAGAGCTGTGCGGCACGGCCCGCCGTGAGCGAGCGGAAGCGCATGCGCTGCCGGGGCAGTCGCTCCGGCGCGGGCCGGGTCTCGAACCGCATCTCCGTGACGATGCCGAAGTTGCCGTTGCCCCCGCCCCGGCAGGCCCAGAGCAGCGCCCCGTCGTCGCACGAGTCGCGCACCGCACCCCGCCCGTCCACCATCCGCACGCCGGTGAGGTGGTCGCAGGTCAGCCCCCACCGCCGCGCGAACAGGCCGTACCCCCCGCCGAGCGTGAGCCCGGAGAGCCCGACGCTGCCGCAGGACCCCATCGGCAGCAGCCGACCGCGCGGCAGCAGGAAGTCGTAGGCCTGGGCGAGCCGGACCCCGGCACCGGCCGAGTACGCCTCGCCTTCCAGCCGCTGGCGGTCCATGAGCGATACGTCCACCACCAGCCCGTCATCGTTCAGTGAGAAGCCCTCGAAGCTGTGCCCGCCGCTCTTCACCGCGATGCGCAGGCCGTGGTCCACCGCGTAACGGACGGCGCTCGCGACGCCTTGCTCGTCCCGGCACACCGCGATCACCGCGGGCCGGGTCTTGATCCGCATGTTGAATGGCGTCGCGTAGCCCGGATACGCCCCATCGCTCGGCATCAGAAACGTGACCCCGCCGGCGTCGGGTTGGACCGCGGCCCGAACCCACCCCGGGTAGAGCCCAAGGGCCGCCACATGGGCCGAGCAAACCCCCACAAACCGTCGACGTGTCAGCCTGGGCATCGCAACTCCTTTTGCGACTGAGAACAAGCAGGGGCATCCAATCCCGCGTTCTACCTCATCGGCATGCCGTACACGGTCTCACGACTGCAGCCGCCCAAGGTGTTCAAGAAAACACATCGCGCAAGACAAATCTCACCCGGCCGAGGATGGCAGCCGGAGGATGTGAGGCGATCGGCTGCGTTAGAGGTGGCCTGGCACAAGCCAGAAAGTGGCCCCGGAGGGACTCGAACCCTCACTCCGGTTAGGGAAGTGGATTTTGAATCCACCGCGTCTGCCAATTCCGCCACAGGGCCGTGGGGACGGATAGGGTACCCCGCGGCGCGGGCCCGGTCTAGGAGCGGGCAGGACGGGCGTTTCGCCACACAACACCCGGCGTCGGCGTGGCGTTAGGCGCTACCGCGTGAGGTTGTACTTGAGGATGCACCAGACCGCGCGGACGCCGTCGCGCCAGCCGATCTTCTTGCCCTCCTCGTAGGTCCGCCCGGCGTAGCTGATGCCGACCTCGAAGATGCGCACGCCCTTGATCTTCGCGACCTTCGCGGTGATCTCCGGCTCGAAGCCGAAGCGGTCCTCCTTGATCTCGATCTGGTCGATGACCTCGCGCGTGAAGACCTTGTAGCACGTCTCCATGTCGGTGAGGTTGAGGTCGGTAAAGATGTTGGACATGACCGTCAGGAAGCGGTTGCCCATCGTGTGCCAGAAGTAGAGGACGCGGTGGGCCTGCCCGCCGGCGAAGCGCGAGCCGAAAACGACGTCCGCCTTGCCATCGAGGATCGGGCGGAGGAGTTTGGGGTATTCGTTGGGGTCGTACTCGAGGTCGGCGTCCTGGATCAGGACGATGTCGCCGTCCGCCGACGCGAAGCCGGTCCGCAGCGCCGCGCCCTTGCCGCGGTTCCGCTCGTGGTAGAGCACGGTGCAGTCGGCGTCGCCTTCGTACCGCTTCAGCGTGTCGCGCGTGCCGTCGGTCGAGCCATCATCCACCAGCACCAGGTGCTTGTCCACGGGCACCGCCCGGACACGCTCGATGATGCGGTCCACGGTGGCCTGTTCGTTGTAGATCGGGATCACGACACTGAGCTTCATCGCGGCGCTCTTGGCGAAACAATCCAGTATATCCTCCGGGGATGCGCACGACCGGATCCCTCCAACAGCTCGACCACGCCCACCTCTGGCACCCGTTTACACCCATGCAGCAGTGGCGCGAAGCACCGCCGCTCGTTATCGAACGCGGCGACGGGCCCTTCCTCTTCGACACCGACGGCAAACGCTACATCGACGGCACGTCCTCGCTGTGGTGCAACATCCACGGCCACCGGCACCCGGCGATCGACGCGGCGGTGCGCGAACAACTCGACAAGGTCGCGCACTCCACCCTGCTTGGCCTGACCAACCCCCCCGCCATCGAGTTCACCGCCAAGCTGATCGAACGCATCAACCGAAACACGTCCGGCAACCGGCTGAACAAGGCGTTCCTCTCCGACGCCGGCGCGACCGCGGTCGAGGCCGCGTTCAAGATGGCCGTCGGCTACTGGTTCCACATGGGGCAGCCCGGCAAGAACCGCTTCATCGGGCTCCAGGGCGCGTACCACGGCGACACCGTCGGCTCCATGTCCGTCGGCTACAGCCCGCTATTCCACAAACCGTTTGTCTCGATGGTCTTCGAGATCGACACCTTCCCCGCGCCCGATGCGCTCCGGCCCCCGGAAGCCATCGCGCAAGAACAAACCAACCGAAGCCCACGCTCGTCAAGCGTCGGCGTCCCCGACGCGCTTTGGCCCTCCGAAGACCCCGCGCTCCAACAGCAACTGCTCACCCACTGCATCGGCGCGCTCGAGAAGCACCTCGAACAACACGCCGACCGTACCGCCGCGATCGTCATCGAGCCGGTGATGCAGGGCGCGGCGGGGATGGTCTGCCAGCCGCCGGGCTTCCTCAACGCGGTCGGCCGGCTCGCGCGCAGGCACAACGTGCTGCTCATCTGCGACGAGGTCGCGGTCGGCTTCGGACGCACCGGCATGATGTTCGCCTACGAGCAAGAGACCGACGAACTCTTCCCCGGACCCGACATCCTCTGCCTGGCCAAGGGTATCTCGGCCGGCTACCTGCCCCTCGCCGCGACCGTCACCACCGACGCGATCGAGCAGGCCTTCGCCGGCGAACTCCACGAGAAAAAGACCCTCTACCACGGCCACACCTACACCGGCAACCCCCTCGCCTGCGCCGCGGGCCTCGCGTCGCTGGACCTCTTCGACCGGCCCACCCACGGCAGCCCGGACCTGCTCACGCATATCCGACGGTCGGCCGAGCTTATCCGCACCAAGCTCGACGACCTCCGCGGCCACCCGCACGTGCTCGACATCCGCCAGCGCGGCGTCATGGTCGGTATCGAGCTGGGCACCCTCGGCCCCGACGGGTCGGCCGAGCCCTTCGACTTCTCCAAACGCACCGGCTACGCCATCTGCGACAAGCTCCGCGCCGAGGGCATCATCGTCCGCCCGCTCGGCGACGTGCTGGTCCTCATGCCCATCCCCGCCACGCCGCACGACGTCTTGGCCGACCTGCTGGACCGTGTGGTCCAGACCCTCCAGGGCTGGGCGTTCTGACCCCACGCCTGCCAAACCGGCACCCGCGGGCCGGCCGGCCTACGCCTCCGGCAGGATTCGCGGGTGCCCATGCATCCGCCCATCGCCGTAAATCACTCGTTATCAATGCCTTAGGAGGTATGCGCCCCGGTCCCGCCTGGCCCCGGCTTTGCATCCATCCGGGCCAGCGATGCTCAACCTGCGCCCGCCCAGCCCCGAGTCCGACCGCCATGACGCCCGGTTCCGCGTCCTCCTCACCGAGGACCGCGCCCGCACCGACGACCACTGGACCCGCCAGCTCCCCGCGCTGCTCCGGCCGATGGGTGTCGACGCCCTCATCGCCTCGACCGGCCAGCAGGCCCTGGACCTGATCCAGAACGACCCGATCCACGCCGCCATCATCGACCTCGCCACCCCCAAGGCCCCGGCCACCGGCAGCACCCCCACCGCAGCCGGCGGCGGCATCTGGCTCATGCAGGTCCTCCAACGCCTGCCCAACCGCCCGCCCGTTGTCGTCGTCAACTCCAACAGCTACTCCCAGCGCCAGGTCCAGCGCCTCCTCAACCAGGCCCTCGAACTCGGCGCGTTCTCTGTCATCAACCGGCCCGTCCGGCTCGACGCCCTGCTCAGCACCTTCCAGCGCCTCGTCGAACGCGCCTACAACAACACCTGGCCCACCAAGCCGCCGTCCGTGAACTAACCCCTACCGGCCCCGCGGAGCGCAGCGACGCGGGTACGGACCAACCCACCCTTACTTTTTTCAACCCTTTTCCAAACCCTCCAAGGAGATCGAACCATGAACATCAAGCCCCTCGGCGACAAGATCCTCGTCAAGCGCGTCGAAGCCCAGACCCAGACCGCGTCGGGCCTCTACCTCCCCGAGTCCGCCAAAGAGAAGCCCCAGCAGGCCAAGGTCATCGCCGTCGGCACCGGCAAGATCCTCGACAACGGCGAACGCGCCCCCTTCCAGGTCAAGAAGGGCGACACCGTCCTCCTCTCCAAGTGGGGCGGCACCGAGATCAAGCACAACGATGAAGAGCTCATCATGCTCAGCGAAGACGAGGTCCTCGCCGTCGTCAGCTAACCCGTTCGCGTCCTACAAACAAAACACCCATCGCCGCCGCGTCACACGCGGCGGAGCCCGACCCACCCCACCGTCCTAACGCTTTATCAAGGAAGCACCCAACATGGCAGCCAAACACATCATCTTCGACAACGACGCACGCCAGGCGATCCTCCGCGGCGTCCAGAAGCTCTCCAAAGCCGTCAAGACCACCCTCGGCCCGTCCGGCCGGGTCGTCATCCTCGAGAAATCCTTCGGCAGCCCGACCGTCACCAAGGACGGCGTCACCGTCGCCAAGGAGATCGAGATCGACGACCCGATCGAGAACATCGGCGCCCAGATGGTCAAGGAGGTCTCCTCCCGCGCGTCCAAGGACGCCGGCGACGGCACCACCACCGCCACCGTCTACGCCGAGGCCATCTACGCCGAGGGCCTGAAGAACATCACCGCCGGCGCCAACGCCAACCAGATCAAGCGAGGCATCGACAAGGCCTCCGCCGCCATCGTCGAGCAGCTCGCCAAGGACTCCAAGAAGATCGCCTCCTCCGACCAGGTCGCCCAGGTCGGCACCTGCGCCGCCAACCACGACACCGAGATCGGCAAGATCATCGCCCAGGCGATGGACAAGGTCGGCAAGGATGGCGTCATCACCGTCGAGGAAGGCAAGTCCCTCGAAACCTACGTCGACCTCGTCGAGGGCATGCAGTTCGACAAGGGCTACCTCTCGCCCCACTTCGCCACCGACACCGCCCGGATGGAAGCGGTCCTCGAAGACGCCTACGTCCTGATCCACGAGAAGAAGATCAGCTCGGCCAAGGACCTGCTGCCGATCCTCGGCAAGGTCGCCGAGTCGGGCAAGCCCCTGCTCATCGTCGCCGAGGACGTCGAGTCCGAGGCGCTGGCGACGCTGGTCGTCAACCGCCTCCGCGGCATCCTGAAGGTCGCGGCCGTCAAGGCCCCGGGCTTCGGCGACCGGCGTAAGGCCATGCTCGAAGACATCGCCACCCTCACCGGCGGGCGGGCGATCATGGAAGAGCTGGGCATCGACATCGAGAAGCTCGAGCTCGCCGACCTCGGCCGGGCCAAGAAGGTCATCGTCGAGAAGGACAACACGACCCTGATCGAAGGGGCCGGCAAGACGACCGACATCAAGGGCCGCATCGAGGCGATCAAGCGCCAGATCGAGATCACCACCAGCGACTACGACCGCGAGAAACTGCAGGAGCGGCTGGCGAAGCTGTCCGGCGGCGTGGCGCAGATCAACGTCGGCGCGGCCACCGAGTCGGAGATGAAGGAGAAGAAGGCCCGCGTCGAGGACGCCATGCACGCCTGCCGCGCCGCGGTGGAAGAAGGCATCCTGCCCGGCGGCGGCTCGGCCGTGCTCCGCGCCCGCAAGGCGCTGGACAAGGTGCAGACCGTCGGCGACGAAAACCTGGGCGTCGAGATCGTCCGCCGCGCCGTCAGCGCCCCGATCAAGCAGATCGCCGCCAACGCCGGCTACGACGGCAGCGTCGTCGCCAAGGAGGTCGAGGACGGCAAGGGCACCAGCTTCGGCTTCAACGCCCTGACCGGGACCTACGGCGACCTGATCAAGGAAGGCATCCTCGTCCCCACCAAGGTCGAGCGCATCGCCCTCCAGAACGCCGCCAGCATCGCCGGCCTCCTGCTCACCACCGACGCCGTGATCACCGAGATCAAGGAAAAAAACAAGGCCGGCGCAGGCGCAGGCATGGGGGATATGGACTACTAAGCCATGCAGCCGTCAAGAACGACCACAACCTGAGACCCACGCGGAGGGACAGCGAAAGCTGTCCCTCCGTTTTTGAAAGGTAGACCATGCTGATGTCTAGGTACTTTAAACTAGGCCGCGTCCAAGGGACTCTAGATTTTGTCGACGTCGATACCGAATCAGATGTACCTGTTTTCATTGACCCTATGGCACTATCTTTACTTTCCACCGACTGGGCGCATGAGTGTCAAGCACTAATCGATGATTTCTTTTCAACGATCTTAGAACTGATCAACGCTAAAAATAATGCGTCAGCTATTGCGCTACTAGCATCACTTAACGAACCAAATGAAACACACCTTGGAATGTCACAGGGCCGATCTCAGGGAACCGCAATCGGGCCTGATTTTGCAAAGCAGATTTTCCAGAAAATGGCAGGCAGCAAGGCTGTGACACGGGGATTGATAACACACTTAGAAGAATCTGCTCTCATGATTCCGGGAATTGACCGCGATCGAATATCTGATGTGACTACTAACATCATTCGCGGGCCGCTAATCTTGTATACACAAGCAATGTGCCAATACTATGGAATCCCAACGAACTCTGGAGTTCCCACTGGACCGTGCTGGAATCCGAGAAGGCACACATGGGAACAAACCTTCAGTGAATTGCCCTGCACCTCTTATGGAAGTTTACTTTTGGTGCCAAAAATCATCGTCCGTCGCAAACTGAGCCTGGATGCTGGCGAATACTACACGAAGTACATTATTCCTTACCTGAGACAAGAAGAACAAACTGCAGCATCGAGCCTGTCCCGCATTGCAAACTCGAAGCAAAAACGAATCACGCGTAAGTTTTTGGAGAACAAATACGGTGCAGGAAAACTAGTTAATGAAGAGCATACGTTGCGAAATCCAGAACTTCTGCAACAGTACCGAGATTTCCGTAAGATTGACCCTCGCGTCCCCCTAAACCATGCCGAACTTGCCGAGTGCGTCAGAAGCGATAACACTGATTATGATGCATTGCTGAGGGAAGTGTTGAAAGTCAAAACAGGTCGAGCATCTGCAAAAGCATATGAAGATTGTATAGAAAAACTACTCAGCGCTGTTTTCTATCCTTCCTTGACTCACCCGAAACGTGAATCCAAGCTACACGATGGCCGAAAGCGAGTAGATATAGACTACGCAAATGCAGCGACCACTGGCTTTTTCTACTGGACCTCGCTTCACTATCCATGTGCAAAAATTTTCGTCGAGTGCAAAAACTATGAATCTGATCCTAGTAATCCTGAGATGGATCAACTCGCAGGCCGGTTCTCTCCAAGCAGGGGCCAAGTCGGGTTACTGGTGTGCCGAAAAATCGCCAACAAGCATCTTCTTCTAAAACGCTGCCGGGACACTGCACGTGACTCGCGAGGGTACATTGTGCCTCTAGACGACGACGACATGTTAAAACTTATCTCTCAACGAAAGAACCTTGAAACGCCAATGCGATTCGATCTACTGCAAGAGAGATTTAACTATTTGATTAGTTGACAATGTCGACTGGTGGACGGTGTCGGCGTAGCCGCCCCCGGAAGGAGACGCGGGGGGGGCTTGATGTGCCTGTGCAGGTAGGATCGGCTTGGGAACTTGTTCCGGGGGGTCGCTTCGCTCCACCCCGGCCACCAACCTTCACCAGCCGATCACCCGCGGCCAACGCCGAACACTCTACTCCGCCTTGATCGACGCCATGTCGATGACGAAGCGGTAGCGGACGTCGGACTTTTTCATGCGTTCGTAGGCGGTGCCGATGTCCTGGATGTTGATCATCTCGACGTCGCAGGCGATGCCGTGCTCGGCGCAGAAATCGAGCATTTCCTGGGTCTCGGGCATCCCGCCGATCGCCGAGCCGAGGATGGAGCGTCGGCCGAGGACCAGGGGGATGGCGTCGATCGGCGGGTTGAGGGGGGTGAGCTGGCCGACGAGGAGGTAGACGCCGTCGACGTTGAGGCAGGTGAGGTAGGGGTTGAGGTCGTGCTCGACGGGGGCGGTGTCGAGAATGTAGTTGAGCGACCCGGCGGCCTGCTGCATCTGCTGCTCGTCGGAGCTGACGACGACGTGGTCGGCGCCGTTGCGCTTGCCCTCGTCGACCTTGCTCTGGGAGCGGGTGAAGAGGGTGACTTCGGCGCCCATGGCCTTGGCGAACTTGATGCCCATGTGCCCGAGCCCGCCCATGCCGACGACGCCGACGGTGTCGCCGGGCTTGACGCCGACGTGGCGGAGCGGGGAGTAGGTGGTGATGCCGGCACAGAGCAGCGGCGCGGCGGAGGCGGGTTCGAGCCCGTCGGGCAGGCGGGCGACGAAGCGTTCGCTGACGAGGATGCCCTCGGCGTAGCCGCCGTAGGTGACCTTGCCGTCGTGCCGGTCGACGCCGTTGTAGGTCCAGACGCCCTGGGCGCAGTACTGCTCAAGGCCCTTCTCGCAGCAGGGGCACTCGCGGCAGGCGTCGACGAGGCAGCCGACGCCGACGGTGTCGCCGGTCTTGAAGTTTGAGACGTCCGCGCCGACGGCGGTGACGCGGCCGATGATCTCGTGGCCGGGCACGACGGGGTACTGGGTCATGCCCCAGTCGTTGTCGACGAAGTGGATATCGGTGTGGCAGACACCGCAGTAGAGGATCTCGATGGTGACGTCGTCGGGCCGGGGCTGGCGGGGCTCGTACTGCCAGGGGGCGGGGGTCGAGCCGGCGGCGGTGGAGGCGTAGGCGCGGGTGGCGGTGGTCATGGCGGGGCTCTGGGGTTGGGGAGGGATGTCGTCCCAGAGTATAGCCCCGGTGTTCACCGCCCGGCCGACGCGGGCCGCGCCGCGGATCCCGGCGGGATGTTCATGGTTTCCTTGCCGTGAGCGTGAACTCGACGGGGAGCTTGCCGCGCCACTTGCCGGGGAAGTCCCAGCGGAACGGGCTGGTTTCTTCCATCACCTTGAAGGCCGGCCAGACGCAGCGGGCGGACTCGTGCATCGATGTGATCTGGAGCCCGGCGTTGACCAGCTCGGTGATGATCGTGCCGAAGGTGTGGGGCCACTCGGCCATGGTGTTGTTCTGGAAGACGGTGTCCTGCGCGGCGTAGCTGTTCTCGTCATCGTCGAGGACCAGGCGCTCGTCGCCGAGGTAGGGGTAGGTGACGGCGAAGCCCGGCGGGTGGTCGTGGTCGCCGAGCATGTTGACGACGGGGTGGACGTCGTTGAGCAGCAGCATCCCGCCGGGGTTCAGGAGGGAGGCGACAAGCCGGGCCCAGCGGCTCATGTCCGGCAGCCAGCAGAGCGATCCGATGGAGACGAAGACGATATCGAAGGCCTCGCCGTCGAGGTGGTCGCGGGTGTCGTAGACGTTGGCGCAGATGAAGCGGGTGTCGAGTGCGAGCTCGTCTCGGAGGGTGTTGGCCTTGTCGATCGCGTTGGGTGCGAAGTCGACGCCAACGGATCGTGCGCCGAGCAGGGCCCAGCCGAGGGTCTCCATGCCCATGTGGCACTGGAGGTGGATGAGGGATTTGCCGTGCACGTCGCCGGCGAGCTGCGTGAGGTCTTCGTCGAGCGGGGGCTTGCCCTGGCGGAGCGCATCCGCGTGGGCGCGGTACATGGCCGAGTCCCAGTGGGCGGAGACGCGCTCGTCCCAGGCGGCTTTGTTCCAGGCGTAGGCCTCGGCGTGTTCGCGCGGGGTGTCGGTCATGTCGTGGGCTTTCGGTGGAGGGCGCTGGATCGGCCGGAGTCTAACACGCAGGTTTGGCGGGTCAGCGGGAGCGGGCCAGGCGTTGGAGGTTTGGGCGCGGGTCTGGTTCGTGAAGGAGAAGCCCTGCTAGCTCGTCGCCTTCGTCAGCATCGGTGGGACGCTAACGTACGAGCCCGAGCCAACCGAGTGGTCCGACGAAAACAGTATCCTGTTCCGTGACCGGCCCACCCTCACCCCCAAGGATTCCGGGATGCCGCACGACCCCGACGCGCAGCCGCCGACGCCCCCGCCCCACCCGCCGCAGCAGCACCCGCCCCGGCCCGGCCCGCCGCCGCAGGGGTATGCGCTGCCGCCACGCCAGCCCGAGGCCGCGAGCCCGCTGGACGCGATCATCCCGACCAACCCGATGGCGGCGGTGTCGTGCTACCTCGGGATCGTGTCGATGATCCTGTGCATCCTCGGGCCGCTGCTGGGCCCACTCGCGGTGCTGCTGGGCGTGCTGGGGCTGAAGAAGTGGAACGTGCAGGAGTCGGCCTACGGCAAGACGACGAGCACGATCCGCGCGTGGATCGGCATCGTCACCGGGGTGCTGGGCACGCTCATCGGCATCGGTGTGATCGTGATGATCATCATCGCCGAGACAGCAAACTGAGCGGCGCGGCCGTTCAGCCCTGCGCGGCCTGCTGCTCGTGGCGCTTGAGCTTGTGGTCAATGACGAACGGGCCGAGTGGGACGACGGCCGCGGCGACGGTGAGCAGCAGGAGCTTCACGGGCAGCGCGTGGCGGAGGGTGCAGTACAGCGCGGCGGCGACGTAGAGCAGGAACAGCCCGCCGTGGATGGACCCGACGATGCGGACGGGCTCTTCGTGGTTGCCCAGCGCCTCAACGTACTTGATGGGCATGGCGATGCAGAAGAGGACCAGGGTGGAGGTGCCCTCGATGAGGCCCAGGAGCCGGAGGCGGGCGATGGGTGTGGCGGGCATGGCGGGTGCGGGGGCTGGGGGATGGATCGGTCACGGGTAGTTTAGCCGCGTGTGGCACGGCGGCGGACGAAGGCGGCGGCGCGTGCGGGTTACACTGTGCGGATGCCACGGTTTGTTGTTGCCGCGATGTATCAGTTCACGCCGGTCGATTCGCCGGGAGCGTTGTGTGCGCCGCTGCGGGAGCATATGGGCCGGCACGGCATCCGGGGCACGCTGCTGCTGGCCGACGAGGGGATCAACGGCACGGTCGCGGGGGAGCGTGCGGGCATCGACGCGTTGCTCGCCTGGCTGCGGGAGGACGCGCGGTTCCCCGGGCTGACGCACAAGGAGTCGTTCGCGGAGGCGATGCCGTTCAAGCGGGCGAAGGTGCGGCTGAAGCGGGAGATCGTGACGATGGGCGTGCCGGGCATCGACCCTCGGCAGAGCGTCGGGACGTATGTCGACCCGCAGGACTGGAACGCGTTGGTGGACGACCCCGGGGTCACGCTGATCGATACGCGCAACGGGTACGAGGTCGCGCTGGGCACGTTCCGCGGCGCGGCCGACCCGGAGACCGACTCGTTCAGCGCGTTCCCACGTTTCGTCGACGAGCACCTGGACCCGGAGAAGCACCCGAAGGTCGCAATGTTCTGCACCGGCGGGATCCGCTGCGAGAAGGCGACCGCGTACCTGAAGCAGCGGGGGTTTAAGGATGTGTTCCACCTGCGCGGGGGCATCCTCAAGTACCTGGAAGAAGTCTCGCCCGAGCAGTCGCGGTGGGACGGCGAGTGCTACGTCTTCGACGAGCGCGTGTCGGTCGGCCACGGGCTGCGGCCCGGCGGCTACGGCCTGTGCTACGGCTGCGGGCTGCCGGTCTCGGCCAAGGACGCTCGGCAGCCGGGCTACGAGCGTGGCGTGAGCTGCCCGGCGTGTGTCGACCGGCTCACCGACGAGCAGAAGGCCCGATTCCGGATGCGGCAACAACAACTCGACGCGGAACGCGCAGCAGCATCCCGTCCATCCTGACCCGGCTATCTTGCCCAGCATCACATCTAACTCTAGTGCGTTAGGCCGTGGCTCTCGTTGCGTTTTTTCTTCCAAATCGCCCGCGTTTTCGTTGACAAAAACGATTACGGGTATACCCTTCCTGCATGGAAAAAAGAACCCCTGCAGGTGTGTTGTTGTGCGGGGCCCTCGGGCTCATGATCTCGGGCGGTGCCAGCGCCGCGGCCTTTGACGAAGCGGTCGAAGGCGACTTCTCCAACGATGGCTCGGCACCGACCGTCATCGACCTCGGCGTCGGTGTGCATACGATCAGCGGCTCGACCGTCTCCGACCCGCTCGACCCGGATTACTTCACGATCAGCGTCGGGCCCGGCGAGACGCTGAACTCGCTGGTGTTGACGGCGATGACCGACGACCCGCCGGACAACAAGGCCTTCATCGCACTCGACGACGGCGGCGCGTTCGAGAGCAACACCGATGTGAGCACAATGCTCGCCGCGTCGCTGATCGGCACGGTCGATATCGGCTCGGATGTGCTGGTGCTGCTCCAGACCCCGATCTACGGTGGGCAGGGCTTCACCGCCCCGCTGGGTGAGGGCGAGTACACGATCTGGTGGCAGGACACCGGGGGACCGACCACCTACACCTTCACGGCAACCATCGTCCCCGAGCCCGGCTCCGCGGCGCTCCTGATGATCGGTGCCGGTGGGCTGCTACGGCGTCGGCGTCGCTGAACGGTATCGCCTCTCGCAAACTTAGACGACCATACCAACCGGCGGCCCCATCAGGCCGCCGGTTATTCTTTCCACCCGCAAGCACCCGGCCCGGCTCAGTCCTTGAGCACGAAGGTCACCTTCATCGTGACCCGGTACTCGACGATCTTGCCATCGTCGACCTTGACCTGTTGGTCCTGGACCCACGCGCTGCGCACGCCGGTCAGCGTCTTGTTCGCCCGCTTCACGCCCTTCTTGACCGCGTCCTCAAAGCTCTTATCCGACGACGCGATGATCTCGGTAACTTTTGCAACAGACATGGTGGCTCCTTCATGTGGGGTTGAATCAAGCAGGGAACAAACGTATCCGCCCGCGCGCTTACGCTGGGCGGCGCAGGCAGATCAGGGTCTGGTCGTCGGCCTGGCCCTGGCCCTCGTTCTCGGCAGCGAGGTGCGCCATCCACGCGTCGATCGTGCCCTGCGCGTCGGCCTGCGAGAGCTCGCCGGTGACGCGCGTCACCCCCTCGATCCCGAGCATCCCTTCCCCGCCGGGCAGGGGCAACTCGCTGAGCCCGTCGGTGTAGAAAAACCAGGAATGGCCCGGCGAAACCTGGGCGAACGAGCTCTCGTAGTCCTGTTCATCGATGCCCAGCGGCAGGAAGCCCGTCGCGTGCTCGAGGGTCGTGGCCGACCCGGCGGGATCGACACAGACGATGGGCGGGTGGCCGCCGTTGAGCACCTCGGCCCGGCCGTCGGCGGGGTCGACGGCGACCAGGATCATCGTCGCGAACGATCCGGCGGGCGCGTAGTGGATCAGGTACTGGTTGAGCTGGCGGAGGATCGCGGGCAGCCCCCCGCCGGTCTGCACGACGGCGTGGACCATGGTGTGGATGCTCGAAGCGATCAGCGCGGCCTGCAGCCCCTTGCCGGTGACGTCCGCGATAGCGAGGAGGACCCGGCCGTCGGGCATGGGCACGACATCGAGGTAGTCGCCGCCGACCGTGAGGCACGGCCTAAAGCCGTAAGCGATATCCAGCCCCGCGCCGGACCACGGCTTAGGCAACAGCCCGTTCTGGATCTCCCGGGCCCGCGCGAGGTCGCGGTCCAGCGCGGCGCGCTCGTTGGCGTTCTCGATCACGCGGAGCATCGCCTCGGCGTGGCGGTACTGGTCGGCGATGAGGACCATCAGGTCCAGCCAGCTCGGGTCCACCTCGCGCGTGTGGAAGGTGGCGTAGAAGACCGGCCCCCCGCCGGTCTCGTCCAGCGGGCACGCGATCGCGGAGAGCAGCACTTGGTCCGGCGCGATCGACAGCATCAGCCCGTCGTCCCGCTCGGGCGTGTTGGACAGCAGCGTCGGCTCGCCGGTGGACAGCACCTGGTCCAGCAGCGTGCGCGAGACGTAGGGCGAGACCATCGCGTCACGCGCGATCGACTGCAGCACCCGCACCTGCCCCGACTGTCCGTCCGGCGCATCGGCGAGGATCACGGCGCAGTACTGCGCGCCCGGGTTTGCGTGGATCACAAACTCGCACAGCCGACGGAATCGCTGGGCGGCGTCGGGCAGGTCCATCAGCCACTGGTCGAGCTGGTGCAGCTTCGTGAGGATCGCCGGGTCGAAGTGCCGCGGCGCGTGGGTGATCGGCTGGATCGTCGAGGTCTTGCGGTCGTCGACCGCGGCGATCGTGTGGTACTCCGGCTCCGGCGCGGCGGGGGCGGGGGCTACGGCCGATGAAGGCCGGCCCTCCAGCGCGACGGTGTACGGCCCAAGCGTAAAGGCCACCCCGGGCAACATCGGCGTCGGCCCTGCCAGCGGTTGGCCGTTGCACAACACGCCGTTGCGGCTGCCCAGATCGCGGATCACCCAGGCCCCGGTCTCCGACCGGGTGATCTCCGCATGCCGACGCGACACCTGCTCGTGCTCGAACAGGACCGTGCAGCCCGCCCCCCGGCCGATCACCATCGGCGCGTCGGCGGACAGGTCGACCCGACGCATCGCGCCGGTCGGGTCCGTCACCAGCAGCGAGCCGACGGTCGGAGATGCAGAGGAGGGGGAAACGATCGGCAAGACAGGTCTCCAGATTCAGCTCAGCCATCATACCGCGAAGCCGCGGCCGCCCCGCCCGCCGACCGGCATATGCCCTACCGCGGCAGGACACCGCAAGATTCCCCGATTTCCCGTTTCACCCCACGATCCGGCGGGGTATACTAAGGGGTAGCCCTTATCTGTCTGGGCGTTCGGATTTTGGAGGCGTTGGATGACAGCCCGTTGGAACCTGCGATCGGCTTGTGTTTTGGCCGTCCTAGCGGTGGTTCTCGTCACGCTGCCCGCGTCGGCCGGGCGGCTGTTCGCGACGACCCCCGGGCCGGACAACCTGATCCTCGAGCTCGACCCGATCACCGGCGACATCCTCAACACGATCGCCAGCCCCGCACAGCACTCCCTGGACGGCCTGGCGTTTGACGGCACGTCGCTCTGGTTTATCGGGGCCACCCCCAACACCCTCTACCAGATCAACCCCGACAACGGCGAGATCGTCAAAACATTCGAGCTCCCCCCCGTCCTGGATGACCCGGACAGCATCGACAGCGGCATCCGTAGCGGGCTGGCCTACCTCAACGGCGAGCTCTATATCACCAACAGCGACCTGCAGGTCCAGGACATCGAGGTCTTCGACCCCGTCCTCGGTGAGGTCGTCCGCGTCCTGGATATCGATGGCGCCAACCCCGGCTCCCGGCGGTTCTTCAACACCGGGCTCGCCGCGCTCACCGACCCGGACCTGCTCGTCTTCAACACCGCGCTGACCCAGGAACTCTACTTCGTCGACCCGATCACCGGGGTCATCGTCGATACGTTCCACCACAACCAGTACGGCGTGCTGGGCATCGCCATCATCGACAACGAGATGTACCTCGGTTCCGACCAGGAGGGCCACGACTTCGACGGTGTCGAGGACATCCACGTCTACTCGCGCGACGGCGTGCAGCTCCGCACGTTCAACCTGCTGGAGACCAACGGCATCAGCTCGCTGGCGGGCGGCAACTCCGTCCCCGAGCCGGGCTCGATCGCTCTCGTCACGCTGGGTGCCCTCGCGCTGTGGCACCGGCGTCGGCGCGCCTAGCCCACCGAACCATCTGTAGAGAAACAGCCGCGCGATTGCGCGGCTGTTTTGCGTTGCTGAGCCAGCTCATCGATTGAGGGCGAATCACGAGGCGTGGTCGAACTCCACGTCGAACGGGTCGTACACCCGGCCGTCCGACTCGCGTTCGATCAGGTACGCCACCGCCTCCTCGAACAGCTCCTCGCTTGAAGGGATCTGGAAGCGTGACTGGCAGGACTTGCACCGGGCCGGTTTCCCCGCCGCTCCGAAGGGCGCAACCAGCGCGGTGGCGCAGGTGGGGCAGTGGGCCAGGCCGTGCTTGAACTTCTGATTGAGGACCATGGTGCGCTCCTGTTCGCGTGAGGCGTGGCCGGGAGAAGCCGGCCTGGGGAGAGTGTGCACCGCCCCGCCGCATCGGCCAGCCGGCCACCACGGAGAAGCCCATCCGCACCGCTTCCGGTACCGGATGTAGCGGTCGGGGCCTTGGGGTGTGTCAAGACAGAAAACCGTTACCGCCTGCGCCGGCGCGGAAACCCCGGCTTACAATCCGTGGCGATGACGACGCCCTTCACCCCCGCCGACCCCCACTGGCTCGACCGGCTGCAGCAGACCGTGGCCGGGCAGCCCATGATGCAGATGCTCGGCGTCGCGATCCATCACGCCGAGCCCGGCGACGTCACCATCCGGGTCGACCACCACGACCGGCTCCGGCAGCACCACGGCTACCTGCACGGCGGGGTCACCGCGATGCTCGCCGACGAGGCCTGCGGCCTCTCCGCCCTCTCCCTGGTCGGGCCCAACAACAGCGTCGTTACCTCCGACCTGTCCGTCTCCTTCCTCCGGCCGGGCGTCGGCCAACGCTACGAAGCCCGCGCCACGGTCATCCGCCCCGGCCGCAACCTCACCGCGCTCCGCTGCGAGGTCCACGCCTACGACCCGCACGGCACGGGCAAGCTCATCGGCATCGCCCAAGCCACCACCATGACCCTCGACAAACGCTAACCCAGGAACCCAACCCATGAGCAAAGCCGCACTCGTCCTCAACTCCGCCACCCGCGCCCACGGCCTCGCCGAGGCGCTGCTCGATGGTGTCGATCCCGCCCGCGCCGCGCGGTTCGCCCACGGCGCCAACGGCCCGATCCACGCCAACCACGCCTCGTTTGTCTACGGCCACCTGTCGCTCTACTACGCCCGCCTCATCGCCATGCTCGGGCAGGACGCCTCGGCCGTCGCGGTCCCCGAGCACTACCAGGACCTCTTCAAGCACGGGGCCGAGTGTGTCGACGACGCGGACGGCTCGGTGTACCCGCCGCTCGAAGAACTCGCCGGCTACGTGAAGCGCGGCAGCGAAGCGGCCTTCGCCGTGGTCAAGGCCTGCAGCGACGAGCAGCTCGACGCGGAGACGCCAGACGACAACTTCCGCGCGATGTTCCCCACCGTCGGCGACATCGCGAACTTCCTGCTCAACGACCACGTGATGTTCCACCTCGGCCAGATGAGCACCTGGCGGCGGGCCGAGGGCCTGGGCTCGGCGATGTAGGCCGGCGTGCCCATACCAACAAACACCCATCATCACCCCGGCAACGGCCGGGGTGATTTTTTGTGGCGTCACGGGGGTGGATGGCTCAGAGTCCGCCGCCGCAGTACTTGCAGAAGCGTGCGTCGCGGTCGTGTCCGTCGCGCGAGCAGTGCGGGCAGTGCTGGGTGCTGATCTCGCTGCGGCGCTTGTGACTCGCCGCCATCTCCGCGGAGATGATGCCGGTCGGGATGATGATCAGGCTGTAGCCGATGATCATCATCGTCGCGGAGAGGAACTTGCCGACCGCGGTGTCGGGGGTGATGTCGCCGTAGCCCACGGTCGTCATGGTGACGATGGCCCAGTACATCGACTCGGGCAGCGAAGAGAACTGGTCGTTGCCGTACTGGCTCTCGACGACGTGCATCAGCGCGCCCATGATCGTGACGATGATCAGGACCGTCGTGAGGAAGACCGCGATCTTGTGCCGGGCCGAGACAATCGCCTCTTTGAGCGCGTCCGCCTCACCGAGGAAACGCACCAGCTTGAAGACCCGGAAGATGCGCAGCAGCCGGAGCATCCGGATCACCATCAGCTCGTGCGCCCCGGGGATAAACAGCCCGATGTAGGTCGGCAGGATCGAGAGCAGGTCCACCAGCCCGAAGAAGCTGAACGCGTAGCGCAGCGGCCGACGCACGCTCATCAGCCGTAGCACGTACTCCACCGTAAACAGCACGGTGAAGAACCATTCCAGGATGTAGAAGCCCAGCCCGAACCGCTCGTGGAACCGGCCCACAGTGTCGAGCATGATGACCAGCACGCTCAACAGGATGGCTACGATCAGCACGATATCGAAGGCCTTCCCCGCGGGGGTGTCGGCCTCGAAGATGATCTCGTGCGTCCGGCGTCGCCAGTTCGCGGCGTCCGGCGAGGGGTCGTAATGTGGGTGCTTGCGTCTGGCCATCTATAGAAACCTACCTCCCGGGTCTCCATCGGTCGCGGGCGACCGCCCGCTTTCTTTTATCGGCTTCTGCAGCTTATCGAACGCCCGGGCAGCACCGGCCTGCCTACAAAACACACCATTTCATGCTATTGTGTCCTCAAGCCGGGGGGCAAACGATCCATCAAAATCATATGGAAAGGCCCAACCATGGCAAAACTCGTCGCTGCCCTGAACGAAGAAATCCGCCGGCTGGCGCGGAAAGAGATCCGCGAGCAGGTCGGTAAAACCATGAAGCAGGTGGCCGGCCAGCGCAAAGAACTCGCGGAGCTCAAGCGGCAGGTCGCGTCCCAGAAGCGGCGGATCGATTTCCTCGAAAACCGCGAGAAGAAGCGGCTCGAACAGCCCCCGGCTGCGCGGGCCACGAAAACCACTACCGGTCAGGCGCGGGAGGAAGAAAGCGCTCCCCGCTTCTCGCCCAAGTGGCTCAGCTCGCACCGCGAGAAGCTCGGCTTCTCCGCGGCGGACTACGCAACACTGGTCGGCTGCTCGCCCCTGAGCATCTACAAGTGGGAGAAAGGCGAGTCCACCCCTCGCGCCGCCCAACGCGAGGCCCTCGCCAATGTCCGCGGCATCGGCAAGCGCGAGGCAGAAAAACGCCTCGCCCTGCTCAGCAAATAGTGTCGCCCGATCGCATGCTGCGCAACGCGATCACCGGCCGCGCTTGCGCGGCTCGGCCGGGTGCTCCGGGCGCGATGCGCGGGCCGGCGGTGTCTCGCGCTCAGCCAGCCGCTCCCGACGGGCCCGCGCCTTTTCCCGGCGGCGCGTCGCCTGGCGGTGCGACGAGATGACCACCAAGACCGCGATCACCACAAACACCAGCAGCAGCCCGCCGATCACCAGCGGCAACGCGAGCGATCCGCCCGGGTCTTCGGTTGACTCTGCCGGTGGGTCGGCGGCCGAACCGCCGGCAGAACCCGGCGCACCGGCCGCAGGCTCCGGCGTAACCGGCCGTTCATCGCCGGGCCCCGCTTGTGGCGGACTTTGTGGGCCAAGGCCGCCGGTGCTTTCTGCCGGCGGCAGATCCACCAGGCGTTCGCCGCCGATGAACCGGATCGACTCCGCTATCGCGGCCTGCGCCGACCATTCTGCGTCGTCGTAGCCCTGCGTGACGAAAAGCGCAACACCCGACGCCCCGCCCTGCAGCGTGAGCACCCGGCGGAGCGTGAACTGAGGATCCACCGGGTCGGGCAGACGCTGCATCAACACGAACCGGCCGCGTGCGACGTCGGCGGCTTCGAGGCGCCAGCCCTCCGGGTTGTCTGCACCCTCGGGCCCGAGCATCGGAACAAACTCCGAATCGGCTGAGACGTAACGCTCCAGGTGAGCACGCACCTCGCCGGGCTCGCGCCTCAAGGCCTGTGCGACGATTTCCGCCCACGCAACAAGCCCCGGCCGACGATCCGGTGCCGCCTCCAGCCCCCACCGCTCCCAGGGGACAAACGCCGCCGCGGCCCAAGGCGTTGTGATCCGGGTGCTGCTCGGCGTGCGCGTCAGGACCGTCTCCAAGACCAGGCCATCACGCAGTAACTGCGGCACCGCCGCGAGCAGCAGCGGGTCGTCACGCCGGAAGGCACCCACAGACAGCGGCACGAAATCGTCGGCCGGCACCAGCCCGAAGACCCCATCACCCATCCGTAGCGCATCCGCTGGCAGCGGCTCGGCGACCGGCGGCAGGAAGCCCGCCACACCGGGGTCATCCTCCGGCAGGCCGGCGTAGCCGTAGCCGTCCGTAAAAGCCAGTGTCCGGAGCGATTGCTCGACGACCGGCATCAGCGTCGCGATGTCTGCGTCGGTAAACACAGTCGCGAAGGCCACACCGTCCCGACCCAGTCGGCCGACCGTGTGGTAGGCGATCGCGCCGTCGCCATCCGCAAACGGGATCCGACCGGTCAGCTCGAACCGGCCGTCGGCCTCGAACCGCGCGAGCGACAGCGTCTCGCTTCGGGTCTGCTCGGCGAAGGCGGCGGCGCTCATACCCAGCGGCAACGGATCGGGCGCACGCAGCGCCGGGACCAGCCGGGCGATGAGCTGCAGGGCCCCGGCCTCGTCGAGCTGATGGGTCGGGCGGTGCGCGTCGGGCAGCGTGCTGTAGGGGGTGTACTGCAGGAGGACGTAGGGGAACAGCAGCACTTGGGCGTCGTTGAACTGGTAGCCGCCGCGGTAGCCCCCGCCGGTGACGTGTCGGACCGACCGCCGGGCCTCGTCCAGCACGACGCCGGGCATCTCCATCCACTGCGCGGGCGGCGTCATCGTGAGGTGGTGGGCATCGTCGGTCCACGGCTGCGATCGGCCGGGCAGCGCGGCACAGAGCAACAGGGCCAACCAAAACCAGCGGGCGAAACAGGGCATACACGTCTCCTGCGGGGGCCGCAATGATACACGGGGGTCCCGGTGAAACGACAAGCCACCCCGCGGGTCTGCGGGGTGGCTTGGGTGGTTCGCATCGGTGTGTCTGCAATCAGGCGGTACCTTGCGGCGACCCGCCGGCCTGCTGCTGGGCGGCCTGCATCGCCTGCTGCTTGCGGGCCTCGTAGTTCTGCTGCACGATCTGGTCTGCCCAGGCATAGGTCGCGACCTCCATCAGCACCGGGAACTTCTCGAACGCGTCCTGGTACGCGTCGAGTTCCGGGCCCTCGGTCTTGTCCTGGGTTTCGGCGATGAACTTCTTCTGAATGATCTGGACGGCTTCCTGGAGCTGCATGGCTCGCCTCCGGGGTCGGTGGGTGGCAAGGATCAAATAAGGGGCCCGCGTGTACGGGTCCGCCGGGCGGCGGATGGGCCATGATACCCCCTGGGCGCAACGCCCGCAGCCGCCGCGTATGATGGAACGCCACCCCGGAGCCCGCGATGCCCCTGAAAGATAAACTGAAAAAGCGTGTCCTGCAGGCGATGAAGGACAAGAACGAGCTGGAAAAGAACCTGCTGCGCGTGCTGCTGGGCGATATCGAGTTGGCGGAGACCCGCAACGGCTCGGCCCTCAGCGACAACGAGGAGCAGCAGATCGTCCGCCGGATGGTCAAGTCCAACCAGGAGACCGCCGCGCTGACCCGGGACCCCGCGGATGTCGAGAAGCTCAAGCAGGAGCTGGCGATCCTCGAGGGGCTGCTGCCCAAAACCCTGAGCGTCGCGGAGACCATCGCCGCGCTCGAACCCGTCGCCGACGACCTCCGCGCCGCGGGCAACGACGGCCAGGCCACCGGGCTCGCCATGAAACACCTCAAGCCGCAAGGGCTCCAGGTCGACGGCAAGGACGTCGCCGCCGCGGTGAAACAGATCCGCTCGTAAACCGACACCACCCCCGGGAGAACCACCATGGGCATGGGCTTTATCGAGATCCTCCTGCTGATCGTCATGAACGGCGGAGGCGGGACCGACCTGCTCGACTACGTCCCGACCGACACGTACTTCCAGCAGAACAGCGTGCTGGCGGTGACGGCAGAGGCGATGACACGCATCGCGCAGAACGAGGACGCCAAGCCGACCGACCGTCTGATGGCGATCCGCGCGCTGGGCGAACTCGGCGACGAGGCGTCGCTGGAGGTGCTTGAGCCGCTGACCGACTCCAACGAGCCGTTCGTCGGCCGATACGCGCGCCGCTCGATCCGTTGGATCCGGGGCGAAGACGCCGGGCCGATCACACCTATTGATTCCGAGTTACTCGACGCCGACCTCGCGCTGCTCCCCTCCGAGTGCCACGTCATCGGCCAGTCCCGCGGGCTCACCCTCGGCCCCGACCCGGTCGACCTGAAGGCGGTCTTCGGCAACCTCGCTGCCGCGAGCGGCGAATCGGTCGACGACATGGTCAACGAGATCGCCTACCAGGTGCTCGAACTGGTCGAGGTCCTGGGCAACATCCGGCTGGATACGCTGACCTTCGGGATGAGTGTCCGTGACGACGGCAACGGGCCGGGCATCGTCATGCTGGTCGCCCGCGGACAATACGACCGCTCGCGGCTGCTCCAGATGTTCGAGGAGGAAGAGAGCGGCATGACCTTCTTCTCGATCGACGACATCGAGGTCGCCTCCGCCCAGGAGGAATGGGGCGAGCAGTTCGTGTTCATGATGCCCAGCGATGAGCGGATGGTCTTCATGTTCTCCGAGCGCGAGGGTATGCAGATGCCGATCGACGAGACGTCGATGCTGATCCAGGACGGCGAGACCGCCCCCGCGCTGGGCGGCGTGCTGCTGGACGAGCTGGAGCAGATCGACCGGGTCAACACGCCGATCTGGATGGCGATGGAGGTGCCCCCCGGCTTCAAGCAGGGCGAGGCGGCGGAGGTCCTGGGCGCGTTCGACGCGGTGCGTATGGTCGGCCACCGCAACGCCGAAGGCGGGCTGGTCGTCGACGCCGCGGCGCGGGGGAGCAACGCCGGGGCCGTCGCGCAGACCGTGGACGTGATCCGCGGCTACATCAACGAAGGCATCGAGGAGCTGGGCGAAGAGATGGAGTACGACCCGGCGATGGCCGAGGTGTTCGGGCCGATCGTCGAGATGCTGCAGAGCATCGAGCTGAACGTCGAGGGCACCGAGGCCACGGGCACGATGACCCTGCCCAACGCGGGCGGCGGCATCATGCAGATGCTCTTCTTTGGGATCTAGTGCTCCGCCGCGATCTATTCTTCGGGTCGGGTTGTGGCCGTGCCGCGACGCGGGCTTGTGCGGCTTTCTATTCGGACTCGGCCGCGTCGTCACTTCCGGGCTGACGCAGGACGCGGACCCGCGCGTCCAGCGCGAGGTCGCTGCTGCGGGCGTTCGCCTGGTGGACCTCGACGGCCAGGGTGTTCTCGCCTTCGATCAGCAGCGACAGGTCGATGTCCAGCGCGTCGTAGGATTCCTGGTTGCCGACCACCGCGGTCGCGTAGGGCTCCTCGGTCAGGTCGCCCTCGGCCATGCGCCGCCGGCCGATCTCCCGGCCGTTGAGGTAGGCCACAAACCCGTCGTCCGCGAGCACGCCGACGATGACGCGCTGGATCGAATCCAGATCCTCAGCCGTGAACGTCGTGCGGAAGTACGCGGCGGGGTGCTTGTCGTCGGGGTTGTCGCCGAAGGACAGCGTGGTGGTCTCGCCGTCGCCGCCGTACCCCAGCCGGGCCGGGCCGGTCTTCCAGCCGGTGTCGTCGAAGCCGGCGTCGTACCAGCCCGCCGCCGGCGCTCCGCGCTGGTCCAGGTAGCTCCACGTCGAGCGCGGACTGAGTACCTCCGACCAGTGCCCGCCATCGGTGTAGGTCTCGTCATCCACGCTGAAGGGCAGGCGGAGCACCGTGCCCGTCGGCGGTTCCCAGAGCACCAGCCCGTCGGGCACGGCGAAGGGGTCGTCGTCCCGCACCGAGGCGACCTCCGCGGCGTTAACGAACCGCACCGAGCGGATATCGATGTGCTCTGGCGAGACCTGCACCCACTTGAACTGGTAGAACGAGTCGCTGGCCATCGTCCACGGCTTGTCGTCGTCGGCCGGGCGGATCGGTGCCCCCCACGAGCCCTCGCCGATGAAGACGATGCCGCGGGCGTCGTCGCGTATGAAGCTCTCGTAGCTGCCCGCCTCTTCGCTGGGGCGCAGCGGGTAGGTCCGCTTGACCATGTGTGTGTCGCACTCGATCACGACATCGACGCCCTCGTCGTAGAGGAGCTGTGCCCACGCGGCGATCTGCGCGAGCCCTTCCGCCTTGGCGGAGGTGTGCGGACGCATCGGGCGGTGGTGTTGGACAAACTTCCAGGTGCTGTCGCGGTGCAGCGCCAGGTCCTGCTCCAGCCAGGCACGCTGCGCCGCCCACGCCGTGCGGTCGTTGGCGATCTCGGTGTTCAGGGTGTAAAGCCGCATCATCGAGCCGCCGACGCTCAACGCGTGGTACATCTCCGGCCGACGCATGTCGAACAGGCGGTAGACCATCTCCATGTCGGCGTTCTCGTGGTTGCCGTGCGCCGGGACGATCGGGTAGATCCGCCCGTCCTCGGAGATGGTGAGCTGCCAGTCGTCGAACCACTGGACCCACTCCTCGGCCGAGCCCACGCCCATGTAGTCCCCGCCGTGGCACACGAACAGCGGGCGGAGCTTGGCGACCAGGCGGTTGCCCTCGCGGCGGGGGTCGCCGTTGCTGCGGCTGTCGCCGCCGGCGATGAACGCGAACGGCTGGGGCCGGTCCGGCGCGGTGCGGAACCAGAACCGCCGGCTGTTCGAGTTGCTGTCGCGGATGACGAAGTAGTACGCCGTGTCCGGCCGGAGCCCCGAGAGGCGGACGAAGTGGTTGTTCATCCCGCGGTAGTGCTGGATGGTGTCGGGCGTGGCGGTGTTGGGGTAGGCGTCGGGGTCGGGCCCGTTGTCCAGCGGCCCCCAGCACACGGCCGGGTCCGTGCCGTCCACCTGGTCCCAGCCGATGACGACGGTCGTGGCCGGGTCGTCGCGCCAGGACAGCCGGTACCGCGCAGACGTCGCGAACGCCGGCGTCGCCAGCGTGAGCAGCACCAGGAGGCCGGCCAGTACGGACACACCGCGCGGGCGGCCCCGGGAGACACAAGCAAGCAGATTCACATTCATAACAAACAGGATACCCCCTGATCCTGCCCGTTACGTTTGCTCAGGATTAATCCTAAAGCGGGGCCAGCTCGCGGACCCAGATGTTGCGGAACCGCATCTTGTCGCCGTGGTCCTGCAGCCGGAACGGCTCGGCGTCGCCGTGCTGCTCGTAGGCCGTCCGGGCGCGGTGGCGCGTCGGGCCGAGGATCTCGGTGTGGTCCTGAAGCAGCACGCCGTTGTGGAACACGGTCACGGTCGCGGGCTTGACGCAGTTGCCGGCGTCGTCGAAGTGCGGCCGGCGGAAGACGATGTCGTAGACCTGCCACTGCCCGCGCGGCCGGCAGGCGTTGGCGAGGGCCGGCGTCTGGCCGTAGACCGCCCCGGCCATGCCGTCGGCATACGACTCGTTCTCGTAGACGTCGAGGATCTGCACCTCGTAGCGGTTCATGAGGAACACGCCGGAGTTGCCGCGGGCCTGACCCTCACGGTCGGGCATCTCTTCGGACACCATCCACTCCAGGTGGAGCTGGATATCGCCGAACCCCTGCCGGGTGAAGACGTCCCCGCCCTGCCCCGGGGTGACTTCGAGCGTGCCGTCCTCGAGGATCTTCCACTGGCAGTCGCTGCCGTCGGCATGCCGCAGCGCATCGGTGCTCGTGCCGTCGAAGATGACGACCGCGTCCGAGGGCGCGGTGCCGACCTGGTCCTGGGTCGACGCGGTGCCGGGCACCACGACCACGGGCTTGGGCCGGTCCGGGTCGTGCACGTCCCACTGCATGTAGCGCTCGCGCGCGTCGGCCCAGACCGCCGCGGCGACCACCAGCACGACCACAGGGACCACGGCTATCGACCATCGCTTGAACATGGAGCGCTCCTCGTGAATGAAAGGTACTGTTGTGACGGCTGGGCCCGAGCTATGTTACGCGGCCGCGGCAGGCCATGGGAATAGAACCAGTCAGGGCGCTTCGGGTGGGTCCGCCGATTCCAGGCGGAACAGGTACGGGCCCACCTCGGCACCCCACGCCTGCTCGCCCGACGCGGTGTACCCGCGGTCCCAGCTCGACAGCAGGCCCCGGCGGATCACGACCTCGCTGGTGGCGTAGGCCGCGTCGCCCAGGGTGCTGGCGCACCCGGTCCCGCGCGTCGCGCCGACAAACGTGCCGTCGGGCTGACGCGAAAGATGGATCGCGCACCCCTCCCGCAGTTCCAGGTCCCCGGGGCCGATCGCTTCAAACACATCGGGCCGTGCCCACGCCCCTGCAAATGCCAGCGGGTCACCGGGCAGGGTGTAGACCTCGCTGCGCAGCGGAGCGTCCGCGTCGTCCTGCACCGACAGGTGGTACACCCGCTGGCGGTACGGCCGATCCAGCGCTCCGGCCGCGGCTTGCTCGACGTACAACCAGTAGCCGTCACCCCGCTCGGTCCAGATCGGCACCATCACCAGGCGGATGTTGAAGAAGTTGTCCGGGTCGAGGCGGGCCTGCTCCGCGCTGCTGAAGGTCCCCAGCATCATCGGGTAGAGCGCCTCCAGGTCCGCCTGGTGATCGGCCGTCCGGTCCGGTGCGCTCTGGCACCCGGCCGCGAACAAAACAGCCGCTATCAGACACAAGGACGCGAACGGAGTAAACCGCAAAATCATGCTGTGGTTTCCTTCATTGCGATACACACACGTGAGCCGGCTGAGCCGTCGCGGCACCCGCCTCAGAACGCGGGCAGCTCGTAGCCCTCCCGGCGTTCGTAGTCCAGCAGTTGGTTGGCGTCGTCGTCATCGAAACGCCAGTTTTCGGGGTCCCAGCCGACCTCCTTGCCGACCCAGTACGCGATGTTCATGAGCTGGCAGATCGCCGCGCTGCCGGCCCCGACCTCGACATCGCAGACCGGCTTCCCACGCGAGAGGATGCAGTCGGCCCAGTTGTCGGCGTGGCCCGCGTGGCGCGGCAGCGTAACATCCCCCTCGCCCAGCGGCTGGTTGAGGATGTCCTCGGGCACGCTGTTGATCCGGCCCCGGTCGACCGCGAGCAGGCCGCGGTCGCCGGTAAACGTCGTGCCGCTGGGCCCGCCGTGGATCAGGCGGACGCCGTCCTCGTACACCAGCTCCGCCCCGTACTTCGCGCCGGCGTCGCGGGGGGGGATGATGCGGACCGGCCCCGTGCCGTCCTTGCCCAGGCCCCACTGCGCGATGTCGAAGTGGTGCGCCCCCATGTCCGCCAGGTAGCCGCCGCAGTAGTCGCGGTACGCCCGCCAGGTCGGGTAGTGGTTGTGCACGCCGCGCGGCGACAGGTCGCTGTGGTACGCCCGTGCCGCGACCGGACCCTGCCAGCGGTCCCAGTCCAGGCCCGGCTCCATGTCCTCCCCGGGCAGCTCGCACCAGACCGGCGCTTCGCGTACACCGACGTTGACACTCACCACCCGCCCCAGCTTCCCGCTGCGCACGACCTCGCAGGCACGCACGAAGTTGTGACCAAACTCTGTGCGCTGCTGGCTGCCGGTCTGGAACACGATGTTGTGCTTGCGGACCGCGGCGATGACCTGCTTACCTTCATGCAGCGTCAGGGTCAGCGGCTTCTCGCAGTAGATGTCTTTGCCGGCGTTGCAGGCGTGGATGATCATGTTCGCGTGCCAGTGGTCGGGCGTCGCGATCACGACCGCGTCCAGGTCGTCCCTGCCGAGCAGGTCGTGGAAGTCGACATACGCGGCGCAGTCCGTGCTGCCGTAGTGCTCGTTGATGAACTGCTGGTAGTGTTCCCGGCGGGTCGTATCGACCTCGCAGATCGCTCCGACGTGGAACCGTTCGTTGCGGAGGAAGTAACCCCGGAGCATGTTCCGCCCGCGGATGCCCGTGCCGATCACGCCGATGCGGATCTTCTCGTTCACCGCGGTCTTGCCGGTCTGGGCGTAGGCCCAGGGCTTGCCGGTGAGCATCATGGGCGCAGCGACGGCGGCCGCGCTGCCGGCGACAAAGCGCCGACGCGTCAGGTCGTGGGGATGGGACATCGTGTTTCCTTTTCCAAGCGTCTTGGAACAAGAGGTTGCAGGAACCACCCGCTAAGAGGATACACCGGCACGCCGATCGTTACAGGCCGGCATGAAAAGGCGGCTACGGCTGCCCCCCCGTAGGCGGTCTGCGGTCTTTCTTGAGCATGCCCCGGCGTTTTTTGTTGTCCAGCCGCCGCTGCCGGGCCCGCGCCGACGGCCGGGTCTTCCGACGGACCCGCGGCCGGTGCATCGCCTCCAAAAGCACCCCGCGCAGCTTGTCCAGGCAGGCCCGCCGGTTGCTCAACTGGCTCCGGCTGGACCCGTCGGAGACCTGGATGGCGTCGTCCGTGAGCATCCGCGCCGCGACCTCCCGCAACCGTGCCGACGCGTGCGCGGGCAGCACCGCGTCGAGGTCCGCCAGCGCGATCGACAGCGTCGCCTTGGTGTTGACCTTGTTGACGTTCTGCCCGCCCGGCCCGCCGGACCGCGCGAACGTGAACCGCAGCGCCGACCCCGGCAGCGCGACGCCCGGCGCTAGCTGGACCAGGTTGTGCTCATCCGGCTCCATCGCCGTCACTGTATCACCTCGGTCGACCACCGAATACGCAGATTCCCTAATGCTGGAGATTCCCCTTCGGTTCGACGCGCCGCCGACCTAGAATCATCTACCGGCCCGGTCTGTGATACGAAAGGCCCCGATGTCTAAGACACCCGCCGTCGTCCTGCTCATGCTGCTCACCGCCCTGCCCGCGACCGCGCAGCGCCGCGAGTCCTCGCCCGGGCCCGACTGGACCTTCCCCCCTGGCCGGGTGTACGGCCCGCTGGACTATGTCGACCCCGCGTTCGACGACGCCCTGTTCCCCATCAACCTCAACAACAGTTGGGGCCTGATGAACGAAGAGGGCTTCATCATCGCCTTCCCGGTGTACGACTGGACCGACTACGGCTACGACGGCCTCGCGCGGTTCATGCGCGGCGGGAAGACCGGGTTCATCTCCGGCAACGGCAGCGTCATCATCGAGGCGCAGTACGACTACGCCGACCGGTTTGTCGACGGGCTCGCGGTCGTCGCGATCGAGGGGCGCTGGGGTGTGATCGACCGGCGGAACGAGCCGGTGGTGCCGCTGCGGTACGACGGCGCACTGCGTTTCCAGGAGGGCTACGCGGCGGTGGAACGCGAGGGGCTGTGCGGCTTTGTGGATCGGCGCGGGCGGGAGGTCGTGCCGTTGCGGTTCAAAACGGTCCGTTCGTTCCACAACGGATTCGCCGCCGTGCAGTTCTCCGACGACCGCTGGGGCTATATCGATAAGCGTGGCGAGGTCGTCTGGTTCGACGAGACCGGGCGGGTCACGCTGCTGGGCGACTTCCATGAGCAGTACGCCCGGGTCCGCGTCCGCATGGACAACGAGCGGCAGGCCTGGGGCTTCATCACGCGCGCCTACCGCTGGCGGATTGAGCCCATGTACGAGGATGCGCGCGACTTCCACAACGGAGTCGCCGCGGTGCGTGTGGACGGCGTCTGGGGGTTTGTCTACCCCAACGGCCGGTGGGCGATCGAGCCGCAGTTCGAGGCCGTCGACGACTTCGACGACGCGGTCGCGTCCAACGATTTCGAGGACCCCTCGGGGCACGAGCGTGAGGAGGCCCGCCCGGGCGGACGCGACCGCCGGCCGGGCCGGGAGCTGCGTACCACCGGGCTCTACGCCCCGGTGAAGATCGACGGGCACTGGGGCTATGTGAATATCGCCGCGAACGGCGGGATCGTCCCGCAGTTCGAAGACGCCGAGCCGTTTTACCTCGGCCTCGCCCGGGTGCAACGCGGCGACAGCTTTGCCTACATCACCGAGACCGGCGGGGTCATCTTCGACCCGCGCGGCATGGAACTGGGCATCATCAACCGCACCGGCCAGGACCGCGCCCGACAGGACCGGCATCGTGAGACCGCGCCGCGAGCGAACGGGCGGGAAGAGCCGCCGCCGCCGCGCGCCCAGGCCGAGGTCCCCTACGACCCCGAATACATGTATGAAGAAGTGCTGCCTCGCCCCGGCGGTTGATCGCAACCGACCCACCCATACTGACTATCTCCCCACCCCGGCAATCGCCGGGGTGTTTTTCTCGATACCGGGAAGCGATGCATCCGATGGACCCTCCTGGACGAATACCTAAGGTGCAGGATGTGCACGCACCGCCGAGAACCTACACACTCCGTGGGATTTCGGAAACAAACGTGCTGCGTCGCGCGTCTTAACCGATGAGCAGGCATACGATCTTGAGATCGCCTGGATCGGAAACCCGAACCGAAGGGAGCCGCCATGAGCCAGCACCAACCCATCAGCGTCCCCGACTACTTCCCCGGCGAGCTGCCGGCGTACCGAGTCGGCCAGGTGGTCCGGCACAAGCGGTACGGCTACCGTGGCGTGGTTGTGGATTTCGACATGGCCTGCCAGGCCGACGCCGCCTGGTACGAGAAGAACCAGACCCAGCCGCAACGTGACCAGCCCTGGTACCACGTGCTCGTCCACGGGTCCAACGGCAACACCTACGCGGCGCAGGAAAACCTCGAACCCGACGCGCTCGACGAGCCCATCAACCACCCGCTCATGAGCGTGTTTTTCGAGCTCGTCGACCACGGCACGTACCAGCGCAACGACGAGGCCTGGCCCGGATGGAACGGGTAAGCCGCTACCGAAGTGACTGAGACCCCCGCGAGCCCCCGACCACCCCGGGGGCTTTTCTTACACCAGCGGCGTGCCCGCCGGGGCGCCCTCTAGCAACAGGCGGCGCTGCGCGGTCAGCCGGGGGTTCTCGATCGCCGGGAAGACCTGCTGCGCCTCGGGCACGTGCTGGAGCATGTGGTCGAAGAGGAAGCGGTTGACCGACTCGGCGTGCGAGAGGTTGATGAGGTGTCGGCCCAGGTCGAGGGTGGTGTCGGCGCTGCCGTCGTCGGGGATGACCCAGTCGTCCCGGCCGTGGATGCTGTAGACCGGCGGCGCGTCGGGGCCCGCCGGCTCGGCACCGGGCCAGTCGATCGCGGCGGCGGCGGCCCACTTGAGCATCGCCGGGTCGGCGTCCCGGGCCATCGCGCGCAGCAGCTTCTTGCCCGCGTCGTCCACGCCGTCGCGCAGCGCAAAGGGCAGCGACAGCAGCGACGCCGCTTTGTTCACCGACGCCCCCGGCACGAGCCGGCCCAGGAGCTGGGCCATCTGCACCGGCAGGGTCCACCGCTCGGGGATACGGGTGCTGGCGATGAGCAGGACACACCGCGGAGCGGGCTCGATGCAGGCGGCGAGCTCCTGCGCGACCAGCCCGCCGAAGGACAACCCGCCGAGCACCATCGGCCGGTCGTCGCCGGGCCGGCAGAGTGTTTCGGCCCAGCGTTGGGCGTAATGGCGGATGGACTCGTTGGGCTTGGGCGCGATCCAGTCGGGGGTCTCGAGCCGGTCGCCGAACGCCCGGCGCTGCGGGCCGAAGACCCGGCCGTCGCAGGCGTAGCCGGGGATCAGGACCATCCGACCGGGGAGGGTGAGTTCGCGCATGCGGGCAGTTTATCGTGTGACGGTGCAGAGGGGAAAGAGAAACGCGCGTTAGCCGGGCGGTGCGCGGCGCACGATAAACCCCCGCCTCGCGGCGGGGGCTGTTGGGGTTGGGTTGAGATGCTTGCTTAGTCGCCGAGCGGTTCGCGGTCGTCGTTGGGGGTTACGACGACGCCGAGCAGCGAGACCTTAAAGCGGAGGGTGGCGTTGGGGGGGATGCCGCCGCCGCGGGGGTCGGGGTAGCCGCGTTCGCCGTAGGCCAGGTCCGGCGGGATGAGGAACTCGTAGGTCGCGCCGACCTTCATGAGCTGGACGCCCTGGGTCCAGCCGGCGATGACGCCGTCGAGCGGGAACTCGGCGGGCTGGCCGCGCTGGAAGGAGCTATCGAAGACCGTGCCGTCGATGAGCTGGCCCTCGTAGTGGCAGGTCACGATGTCGTTCGCGTCGGGGCTGGCACCCTCGCCCTCCTCGACCACGCGGTAGTACAGGCCGGTGTCGGTTTTGACCCAGCCCTCTTCGTTCTCGGCGACCTCTTCGCAGTAGGCGAGCCCCTCGTCGATCTGGTTCTGGAGCTGGCGCTGCTGCATGATGTGGCTGAACGCGCTGACGGTCTCGCTGATCTGTTCTTCGGTGAGGGTCGTGGCGGGCACCTCGGCCTCGGCCTCCTCGGCGTCGAGCAGGGCGAGCGCTTCCCTGATGCCGGCCATGTAGCTGTTCGGCTCGATGGTGACGTCACGGTTGCGGTAGCCGTTGCCGATGAGCGTTCCCATCGCGCGGCTCTCGTTTTCTTCCTGCATCGCCAGGCGGATGCCCTCGATCAGCTCGTCGACGTTGGTCTCGGGCTGGGCGTTGAGGATGTTGCGTCCCAGTTCGTAGCCCGCGGCTCGGTCTTCGCTGGTCTCGTTGACGCCGGTGCGGATGCCTTCGGCGTAGGCGTCGGTATCGACATCGCCGAGGTTCTGCGGGAGCTGCCCGCCGTCGAGCCGGCCGATGGCGTAGCTGACCCGGCCGTCCATCGAGGCGAAGCCGTCGGGGTCGGGGTAGGCGGCGGCGTCGTCGAGCTGGAAGTGCGTGCCGTCGGCGCTGTGGACGGAGGTCGGGGTGTGCTCGTGGTCGTGTTCGTCCTGGGCATGGAGGGTGGCCCAGGTGCCGGCGACCAGCAGGCCGGCGGCGGCGACCACGCCGCTGAGGGTCTTGCGATGCATCAGAAAAACTCCGGGGGGTTGGGGTCGGGTTCACGAGGTGTGTCAAGGCCCGCCGACCCCGTGGGGCCGGCCGGACGCGGCATTATACGCGGGCATCAGGCGATGAGCCGATGGTCTACAATACGGCTTTCCTGACCGGAGTCGGCCATGCCCCTCGCCACGATCGCGTTTGGACTGATCCTGCTGGTTGCCTCGCTGGGCACCTACGCCGCGGCGGACGACCCGGAGTTCATCGCGCTGCTGCCGGCGTTCCTGGGGCTGCTGGCGCTGGCGTGCGGGGTCGCCTCGGTGATCAAGAAGGAACTGCGGATGCACCTGATGCACGCGGCGGTGCTGCTCGCGCTGGTCGGCGTGGTTGTGCCGCTGTGGCTGCTGTTCCGCTTCCTGGCCGTCGAGCTCCAGGGCGATGAGGGTCTGAAGATCATCCGCATCTTCGTCACCACGATCGTCTCGGGCCTGTACATCTATGCCGCGGTGCAGTCGTTTGTCGCCGCGCGTCGAAAGCGTAAAATCGCCAAGGCCGGGGGCGACCCCGACCCCGCCTGACCTCGCCCCACTGCTGTGCCGATCCACGAACCCATCCACTGCCGGCTCGATGCCTTCACCGCGCTGCGTGACCAGCTCCCCGAGCTGGGAACGACCAGCGGGCTGGTCCGCGCGGCCGTCGCCGTGTCGATGCACGAGCTGGACCACGCCGACATCATCCTCATCGAGTCGGAGCTGGACGACTACGGCCAGCAGGTGCTGGACCGGGTAAACAACCCCAGCGACCCGCGGGCGCTCGTCGCCCACACGCACCTGCTGCTCTTCGAGGAGGCACGCTTCCGCGGCAACCTCGGCGACTACGACGACCCACGCAACAGCTACCTCTCCAGCGTCCTGCGGACCCGGCTGGGGCTGCCCATCACGCTGGTGCTGGTCTACAAGGCCGTGCTCGACCGCGTGGGCGTACGAGTCGAGGGGATCAACGCGCCCGGGCACTTCCTCGCGGGGCTCCCCGCCGAGGCTACCGGGTACACCGGCGACGAGCGGGTGTGCTTTGTCGACCCGTTCGCGGGCGGCCGGCTTCTGGCCCGGCACGAGGCGCTCGCCCGCATCCACCAGACCGCGCCGCACGCTTTCGACGAGGAGGAAGACCCCCTCCGACCCGCCAGCCACAAACAGTGGCTGCTCCGGCTGCTGCGCAACCTCATGGCCGGCTTCGAACGCCGCGACCGGCCCGAGGACCTCGCCGCCATGCTCGAGATGGCTCGGCTCGTCGAAGAGCACGGCTGAACCGCCTGCGCCACCGCTCCCAAACGCGCCGCAAGCGGCCCGCGGGACTGGGGTAAAATCCCGCGGGCCTGAGGGGTGGACGCTCGCGTGTGCATGGGTCAAACCCCGCCGACCCGCCGGCTATTCCACGGCCGCCTTTTTCTGGACCCGCGGTGTGTCGTGCGCTTGCGCACGACGTGTCATCCCACTAGCCGAGCGCGATAGAATCGGGGGCGTGCCCCGCCGCACCCCCCCGAGCACCGCGCGCCGACCGCGTTGGGCCGACTGGCCCGACGACCGCCTGCTCGCCCTGCGGTTCAAAGACCTGGGGGTCCGCCTCGCCGACTGCCCGGGCCTGCTCGCGGACATGGGCAGGCTCAATGATGAGCTGGACCGCCGGGGCATCACGCGCTTCCGCCCGCACGGCTGGCTCTCGTCGGAGTGGTTCAGCCCCGACGGCGTGCCCGGCATCGCGCTGCCGTTCTACCTCGCGCACCCCCGGCTGATGAAGCTCGAACAGACGCAGATGCTCGAGGTCGAGGGCGGCCCGCCCCGCGAGCGCATGCGCATCCTCCGACACGAGGCCGGCCACGCCATCTGCAACGCCTACCGCCTGCACCGCCGCAAGGCCTTCCGCGAGCTGTTCGGCAGCGTCACCGCGCCCTACCCCGACACCTACAAGCCCGACCCCGGCTCACGCCACTTCGTCACCCACCTCGACGCGTGGTACGCCCAGGCCCACCCGGCCGAGGACTTCGCCGAGACCTTCGCCGTCTGGCTCGCGCCGTCCACCGGCAGCAAGCCGCGCTGGCGGAAGACCTACCACGGTTGGCCCGCGCTGCGCAAGCTCGAGTTCGTGGACCGCGTCATGGCCGAGGTCGGCCCCGCCGCCCCGCCGGTGCGCACCCGACGCGTTGTCGAGCCGCTGCACCAGCTCACCACCACGCTGCACGAGCACTACCAGCAGAAGCGATGGCTCTACGGCGACACGTTCCCCGACTTCTATGACCGCGACCTCCGCCGGCTGTTCAGCAGCGACCCGGCCTACGCGCTCCGTCCCACCGCCGCCGCCTTCCTGCGCAAGTCCCGGCCCCGCCTGCGTGAGGACGTCGCGAGCTGGACCGGCGCGCACACCTACACCATCGACCAGGTACTCCGCGACATGATCGATCGCTGCAAGGAGCTGAAGCTCCGCCTCGCCGTCCCCGAGGCCCAAGCCATGGCCGACGCACGCATGATGCTCACCGTCCAGACCATGACCTACCTGCACACCGGCCACCACCCGCTGGCGCTGTAAATCATGTTGAAACCACCGATGCACACCGATTCACACCGATGACAGACCAACTCCCCTGCAAAATCCTTGAAGACCTGGCGCCCGTGTTGGATAGGCTCAAACGCCTGGGCCTTACCCCTCTCGCGGGGCCGTACGATGCCGCGTGTTTCGGAAACTACATCGCAATGCTCTCAAGCGACACAATCGGCTGGGAAATCACACGGGAGCGCGGGCAGTACATCCTGCGCGGCCTTTCTTTGACACAAGAAAGTGCCGTCACCCCCAAGGTGTTTCACGACCTGGATACGCTCGTAGAGGTGATCGAGAGCTACAACCCACGCCATACAGACGCAACCCGCGAGTCCTGAGGTTGTTATCCGAGAATGCCGGCCGTTGTTATCGGTTTCATCTCACGCAGAAGCAGAGATTGGGAATCCCCGATCATAATCTGTGTGTATCTGTGTGAATCGGTGGTTTCGCTAATACCCATGCCCGCCAAGCAGCGCATCCTGGTCCTGGTCCACCCCGACTGTGTCCCGCCGGACACGATCGACGGGCTCACCGACGCGCAGATGGAGCCATTCAAGACCGAGTTCGATGTCACCGCCACGCTCCGGAACCTCGGCCACGACGCCCGGGTCCTCGGCGTGTCCGGCGACTTCTCACGCATCCGCGACGCCATCGACGACCAACGCCCGCACGTCGTCTTTAACCTGCTCGAAGAGTTCGCCGGCGTCGGGGTCTACGACGCCCACGTCGCCGCGTACCTCGAGGCGATCCGCCAGCCCTACACCGGCTGCAACCCGCGCGGGCTGATGCTGGCCCACAACAAGGCCGTGTCCAAGATGATCTGCCGGTACCACCGCATCCCCGTCCCGCGGTTCCACGTCTACCCCCTCGGCCCGCGGAAGGTCCAGCGGCCCAAGCACCTGCCCTACCCGCTGTTCGTCAAGTCCCTCACCGAAGAGGGCAGCGTCGGCATCAGCGAGGCCTCGGTCGTCAACAACGACGAACAGCTCGCCGAACGCGTCCGCTACATCCACCGCACCGTCGGCACCGACGCCATCGCCGAACGCTACATCGACGGTCGGGAGCTCTACATCGGCGTCCTCGGCAACCAGCGGCTGGACACCCTGCCGGTCTGGGAGATGGACTTCACCGGCCTGCGCGACGGCGCGCCCCGCATCGCCACCACCAAGGTCAAGTGGGACGCCGACTACCAAAAGAAGATCAAGCTCGGCACCGGGCCCGCCAAGGGCCTGCCCGCCGGCGTCGCCGACCAGCTCCCCAAGCTCGCCAAGCGCGCCTACCGCGCGCTGCAGCTCTCCGGCTACGCCCGCATGGACTTCCGCCTCGCGCCGGATGGCAAGGCCTACCTCCTCGAAGCCAACCCCAACCCCCAGCTCGCCTACGGCGAGGACTTCGCCGAGTCCGCCCACCACGCCGGCCTCGACTACGACGCCCTGCTCACCCGAATCCTCAACCTCGGCAAACGCTACCGCCTCGTCGGGCAGGTGTGATGTGCTTGCCGGGTTGCGCCGGACGCTGCACGTCGCGCGCTCAAAGCAGGAATCCGCTTGTTTAGCGCGCGACGCGCAGCGTCCGGCGCGATCCACCCGCATACAATCTCCGTATGCCGCCGCACTACGCCCTCATCATCCCCGCGTACAACGAGCAGGACCAGCTTGCGCGGACCCTGCCGATGACCGTGCGGGCGATGGCGGAATCCGGGTACGCCGGCGAGCTCATCGTTGTGGACAACAACTCGACGGACGCCACGGCCGAGGTCGCGCGGCGACACGGCGCGGCGGTCGTCTTCGAGCCGGTCAACCAGATCGCCAAGGCCCGCAACGCCGGGGCCCGCGCCGCCCAGGCCGACGCGCTCATCTTCGTCGACGCCGACACCACACCCGCCGGCGAACTCTTGCAGGAGGCCGTCACGCTCATGCTGGAAGACAAGGCGGTCGGCGGGGGCGGGGTTGTCGAGATGGACACGGACGTGCCGTGGACCGTGCGTCTGGTGCTGGGGTTCTGGAACACCGTCTCGCGGGTGTTCAAGCTCCCGGCCGGGTGCTTCTTTTTCTGCCTGCGTGACGCGTTCGAGGAGGCGGGCGGATTCCCCGAGTCGGTCTACGCCAGCGAAGAGATCTGGCTGGGCCGACGCCTGCGGAAGCTCGGCCGACAACGCGGCACGCCGATGACCATCCTCCGCGACCCGACGGTCAAGACCTCGGCCCGCAAGACCGACCAGACCTTCCGCGTCGCGGGGATGATGCTGCTGTTCGTCGTGTTCCCCTTCGCCGTGCGCTGGCGGCGGTTCTGCGGGTACTGGTACAAGCGCAAAGAACACGCCCCGAAGCCCACGCCGTAACGGTGTGGGCTTCCCGCGCTACTCGTCGCCTTCACCCGGCAGCGGCGCGTCCGTGTTCAGCTCGATGCGGTACAGCCCGTGGTTGGCGGTGATGTAGAGGGTCTGCCCGTCGTTGGCGAAGGTGCAGTTGGTGCACTGCGGGCCGACGGTGATGACACCGGCACTGGAACCATCGGGGTTGTAGACCCAGACCCTGCCCTGCCCGGCCGCATAGAGCCGGCCCTGGCTATCCACACACATCCCGTCGGGCCCGCCGCCCTCGCCGTCGTTGAGCCGGGCGAACAGGCGTTTGTTGTCGATGACCCCGGGTTCTTCGATGTCGTAGGCGAAGATCTCGTTCGTGCCGTTGTCGGCGACGTAGAGGATGAACTCGTCGGGGGAGAGGACGATCCCGTTGGGGCGGGTGAGGTCGTCGTCAAGGCGTAAGACTTCGATGGAGCGACTAAACAGCGGATCATCGATATCAACATACCCAGAGTAATAGACACCCTCAATCTCTGTTTCCATGTTATCTCGATTCCCGTAACGCGGATCAGTGAAGTAGATGTTGCCGGTTTCGTCAATCGCCAAGTCATTCGGGCTATTAAAAGCAACGGTTATGATTTGCTCCCACTGATGCCTTCCGTCGCTTCCACCTCTGGTCTCATCAGTCGGTAAACGATCAACTAACACGACGGGTTCTTCGGGATCAAGCTGGACAGGGGCGTTACCAAGAAAATCTGGCTCTTCATCGCGTTGATGCTGTGGATTGATTGGATAAAGGTGAATGGCCCTCACTTTGTGACAGCATGAGTAAAGATCATCATCAAACCACATCAACCCGTTTGCCTGTCCGGTGTTGTCTCGAAACGTCTCCGTCTCCCCCGTCTCCGGGTCGTACCTGAGGATCAACTCGGCGGGGATATCGGTGAAGTAGATGCAGCCATCCGGCCCGGCGGCGGGGCCCTCGGTGAAGCGGTAGCCGTCGGCGACCTTCTCGGGGGCGGTGTCGGCGGGGATGAGCTGCGCGGCGGCGGGGCCGGCGATGCACGCGAGGACGAGGCAGGCGGCGAGGTGACGCATGGCGAGGCTCCTTGAGGGGACGCCCCATCATAATCATCGCGGCCGCGGAGGCACAGGGTTATGAGATCACGGTCTTGCGGGGGACCCGCCGCGTGTGACGCGGCGGCTGGTGGCTGACGTCAATACAAGCGATCGCAATAGCCGCCGCGTCACACGCGGCGGTCGGCGGCGCGGGACCGGTCTCACGCACGGGCTCCGTGATAAAGTGCCTGCATGAGCAAGCTGCGGTTCGGCATCCTCGGGCTGGGCAACATCGCCCGGCAGTTCGCGGCGGGTGTGGGCGGCGCGCCCGGCGCTGAGCGTGCGGTGGTCGCGGCCGGGGCGTCGCGGTCGGCGGACAAGGCCCGGGCGTTCTGCGAGCCGTTGGGCATCCCGCACGCGCTGGACAGCTACCCGGCGCTCATTGAGCACCCGGGCGTGGACGCGGTCTACAACGCGCTGCCCAACAACCTGCACGCGGTATGGACGATCAACGCGCTCGAGGCAGGCAAGCACGTGCTGTGCGAGAAGCCGATGGCGATGGACACAGGCGAGGCGGCGGCGATGTTCGACGCGGCGCGGGCGAACGGCCGGCTGCTCGTCGAGGCGTTCATGTACCGCACGCACCCGCAGACGGCCGCGGTGCTGGACGCGATCCGCGCCGGCGCGATCGGGCGGGTACGGCTCGTGCGCACCAGCTTCTGCTTCAACGTCCGCGAGCGAACGGGCAACACGCGCTTCGACCGCGCGCTCGGCGGCGGGTCGCTGATGGATATCGGCTGCTACTGCATCGACCTGGCGATGCTCGTCGCGCAGGCCGAGTCATCCCGGGCCGGCGGGGACGACGCGGGCAGCGCGGTCACGGCCGCGCACGCGACCGGCCGGCTCACCGAGGGCGGGGTCGATGTGGCGGCGTCGGGGACGCTGGCGTTCGCCAACGGCGTGCGGGCGTCGTTCGATTGCGGGATGGACCTGCAGGCGAGCAACCTCGCGCAGGTCTGCGGGGAGGAGGGGTACCTCGACATCCCGGTGCCCTGGAAGCCCGCGGTGTCGGGCGCGGTCTGGCACCACCGGGGGATGACCGGGCTGAAGCAGGACGCGTCGAAGGCCGGGGCCGGGCTGGCCGTGGCCCCGTTCGAGCACACGCACACGGCCGACGCGGGTCGGCCGCTCTATGCGCTGGAGGCGGACGCGTTCGCCCGCGCGGTGCTGGACGGTGACCGACCGTTCGTGACCGAAGATGAAACGCTGGCCCGGATGCGGGTCATGGATGAGCTGCGTCGGCAGGTGGGTGTCCGCTGGGACTAGCGGCCGTGTTGCGTTCGTGTCCCGCGCGGTCATAATGCGACGCCCGCCCCGTAGGAGCCCGCCATGAAGATCGCTATCGCCGCCGACCACGCCGGGCTGCCGCTCAAAGCCCCCCTGGCCGAGCTGATCCGCTCGCTGGGCCACGAGGTCGCGGACCTGGGGGCGCACGACTACGACAAGGACGACGACTACCCGGACTTCGCGCGCTACGTGGGCCAGGCGATCCAGCACGGCCAGGCGGAGCGAGGCGTGCTGGTGTGCGGGTCGGGCGTCGGGGCGTCGGTGGCGGCGAACAAGATGGCCGGTGTCCGCGCGGCGGTGTGCCACGACACGTACTCGGCGGCGCAGGGCGTGGAACACGATGACATGAACGTGCTGTGCCTGGGCGGCCGGATCATCGGCCCGACACAGGCCGAGCAACTGGTTAAGGCGTTCCTGGGCGCGGGCTTCTCGGGCGAGGCGCGGCACCAGCGCCGCCTGGACAAGGTCCTGGCGATCGAGAAGGCGGGATAAAGACGCCGATTGCGCTATTCCGGCGCGTCGCGCTGGTCGAGGCGGTGGAGGGTGGTCTGCATCTCGCTGAGCGCGATGAGGGCCATGGACGAGCAGTCCAGGTCGAGGGTGTTGTCCCAGAGCGACCGTCGGACCCCGCCGATGGCGTTGCGGTCGCGGACGTAGTAGCCGTTCTGCTCGACGAGCAGGAGCTTGGAAACAAAGCCCGCGCCGAGCTGGGCCGACAAGAGTGGGCCGAAGATCGCGTCGGGGGCGACGATCGCGTCGTCGCGGACGGTCACGGCCACGATGGCCAGCGGCATCGAAGACTCCCAGCTCGGGTCGGGTGCCGCGCCCGCCGGGCCGGTGCGGGTGACGTACCCGCCGGCGACGTCGGCCGGGCCGATGAGCGGGACCCCGCGGACCTGCTGGTCCGAGAGGAGCTGGAGCTGGTCGGCGAGGAAGGCCTGCATCCGCTCGAGCCGGTCGAGCGCGATCGGGTCGCTGGACTGGCCGGCGAGCTGCGTGCCGGCCCGGCTGTAAGCGACGCTCAGCCAGGTCAGGTCCGCCAGCCGGGCCCCACTCGGGTCGGCCGCGTTGGCCTCGGCGAGCTGGTTCATCGCGTCCCACACCCACTCGGCGACCGCCGGGTCGTCCGGCTGGGCCGCGACACACCAGGACGCGAGCGCCGCGGTCATCACCGCCTCGATCGCTCGGCCGACACGCCGCTCGTCCCCCGAGACGACGCAGTACCCGCCGTCCTCCAGCCGGAGCCCGAGCAACACCTCCGCCAGGGCGTCGCGCAGGTCGGCATCCACCGGCACGGGCGACTCGGTCATCGCCAGCAGCAGCAGCGCGACGCTGATCGCCCGCGGCTCACCGTTGGCGGGGTTCACGACCTCGGCCAGGGTCTCGACCAGCGAGAGGGCCCGCTCGGCGCGTACCCGGCTGATGCGGTCGCCGGGCATGCGCTCCTGCGCGCTGCGGCTCTGCACCATCATGGCGAAGCAGGCCAGCGACGCCTGCCGCGGGCTCGCGAGGTCGGGGCTGACCCGGTCGGGCGAAGGCAGGTAGGGCCCGCGCATCACGCGCGTGCCGTCGTTGAGCACCTCGAGCTTGCCGTCGAGGTGGCGCGCGATGCGTTCGGTGATGCCGTGGAGCGCGGCGGTGTCCAGCGCGCGGCGCGGCGTCGGCACGTTGCCCCGGATGAGCTGGCGAGGCGGCATCGAAGGGTTGGCCTGGACAAAGTGGATCACCTCGAAACGCTCGAGCTGCGGGCCCGACGGGCGGGCAACGACGGCGAGGTCTTCCTCCTCAAAGCCCTGGCGGTCCAGGAGCTGGACGAGCTGGCTGCGGGGTGAGGAGTTGCGTGCGAGCGCGTTGGCAGGCCAGACCAGGTCGCCGTCGGGCATGAGCGGGCCGGTCAATCGCAGGCCGTGGTAGCCGGGCACGAACTGCGCGTAGACCGCGTCGTCGGTCCCGTCGGCGGGGAGGACGACCGACTCGAGGGTGTGCCCAATCTGCACATCGATCTGTAGCCGGGCGCGCACGTCGCGGACCCGCTGGGCCAGCAGGTCCGGGTCGCTGATGCCCAGCTCGATCGCGCGGCGGCGCTGGGTCTGCTCCAGGTCGCGCAACGCCGCGCGCGTCGCCCCCGCGAGCAGCACCGCCATATCCACCGGCGGCCCGGGCGTATCGATCGCGTCGGTCAGGTCGTCCCGCAGCGCGCTGCCCGAGCCGACCAACTGGCCGTCGTCGCGCAGGGTGACGTACACGCCGAACACGCCGGTCAGCGGGGCACGCGGCAGCGACGCGTCTTCGGGCACCTCGCCCGCGCGGACCCAGCCGTCGACCAGGTAGTACGCGACCTCGCCGTCCTCGGGCGCGACCGGCGGGGCGCTGTCCACCCCCTGCCCCGCGGCCGGCCATGACAGGCACAGCAGCACCGCCCAGACCACAAGCCCGGTCCAGCGGGCCGTACGGCGGGCAGTGTGGTCTCCACGCCACATCCGACAGGAACCGCACCCGCTACCCTCAGAAAACAAGTGTCGTAAATACATGTATATGCTCATTTTACAGCGAACATGTGAATCCCGTTTGGCTTTCCCCGTCTGTCGGGTATCCTACAGATGAGGGGCTCACCCAGCGAGCGAACCATGTTCCGATTCTTCAATCTTAGCGGCGACCAGGCCCTCCGTCGGAAGAAGATCATCATCCTGACGCTGCTGACCTTCGCCGCACTCTGCTAGGCCCAGCATACCCGATCCCACGCCCACCCCGAGCCCCGGCCGCCGCTGGGGCTTGTTGTTTCAGAAACGGCAATCGCTTGCTCGACGACCCCGCCGACGCTGAGAAAGTCCGCTAGCCAATCGCCGGTCAATCCTCGGCCCGCTCGCCGGGCGGGGCCATCTTGACTAGCTTCGGGTCGAACCGCGCGACCCTATCCACCAGGTCCGACTGGTCGCCTATCACCTGCTCGATGTCCTTGTACACGCCCGGCACCTCGTCCAGGCCTGCACTCAGCAGCGTCACCCCCGCCTTTTCGAGCACCGGCTTCACATGGTTCCAGCGGAACGACTGCTTCGCCTTCTTCCGCGACATCACCCGGCCCGCGCCGTGCGCCGCCGAGTCCAGCGAGCCCGCGCCGCCCTTGCCCACGACCACGTAGCCCGGCGTCGCCATCGACCCCGGGATGATGCCCAGCACGCCCGCCCCCGCCGGCGTCGCGCCCTTGCGGTGCACGATCAGCTCGGCCTCCTCGCCCGAGTCCGGGTCGATGTGCATCTCCTTCCAAGCGAAGTTGTGGTGGTTCTCGACGCCGGCCAGGACCTCCGCGCCCAGCGACCGCGCGATCGCGTCGTGGATGCACGCGTGGTTCGCGCTCGCGTACTCCCCCATCAGGTTCATCGCCGCCCAGTACTCCTGGCCCTCGTGGCTGTCCATCTCCAACCAGGCCAGGTGCTGCATCTGTTTGTCCAGCTCAGGGTGCATGAGCATCGCCATCCGCGAGTAGTGCTCGCAGACGGACGCGCCGGTGCCCCGGCTGCCCGAGTGAGACAGCAGCGCGAGGTACACGCCGCCCTGCTCCAGCCCCATCGTCCTGGCCTGCTCGTCGTCGACGGTCAGCGTGCCGAACTCAACGAAGTGGTTGCCCGAGCCGGACGTGCCCAACTGCGCGTAGGCCTTGTCCCTGAAACGTTGTGTCACCGGCGAGACGGACCAGTCGGCGTCCATCACCGCGTGCTCGCGCGGCGTGCCGTGCCCGCCACGGTCGACAAAGCTCGCGCCCATGCCGAAGCGGGTCTCGTGCTCGAGCGCGTGGATCAACTGGTCGCGGTGGCTGTCCAGCCGCTCCGGGGGCAGGTCGAACACGCTGAGCTTGACCCGGCAGGCGATATCGACACCGACCGCGTACGGAATCACCGCGTTGCGAGTCGCCAGCACCCCGCCGATCGGCAGGCCGTAGCCCAGATGGGCGTCGGGCATCAGCGCCGCCTGCGCGGCGACCGGCAGCCGGCAGGCGTTGTCCATCTGCTTGACGGCGTTGTCGTCGAGGTCCGCGCCCCACTGCCGGTAAGGCGCGGGCTCGGCACGCGGCGGCTGGTCGGCGAACTGTCTGCGCGCCGCCTCGATCCGCTGGTACTTGCTCATCTCCGCAGCCAGCCCGCGGAAGTACAGGTCGTCGAGCAACGCGTCGGGGTCGTCGACAAGCTGCTTGAGCTTGCCCTTGACCTCGTCGAGCGACTGCCCGTCCTGCCGCGCCGCCGACGCCGCCCACTTCGCGGGCTTGGCCAGCGCGGCCGGGATCCCGAGTTTCTCCAGTTGCCTCGCTTTCATGGGGGGCATCATACGGGGACGGGGCGGGGCCGCCGCCTGATGCACCGCCGTCCCGGACGGTCGGCAGGTTTTACCGGTTTCGTGATCCACCAGTGACAGGACCTGTCACCCCTCCGCGGTAGGTTTGTGCTCGGCTCAGTGACACTCCACTTCTCTGCCAAAGGAGCCGACATGCCGAGGGCACAAAAGCAACTGTTCAAGTTTTCGATAGGCCGAGCGTTCCGGTGCGCGGCCCTGGCGCTGGCCGGCTGCGGGGTGTTCCTGGCCGGCTGCAGCGAGTTCGAGCAGGTGCAGTACTTCGAGGTCGTGGGCCCGCCCGACCCGATCACCGGGCTGACGACGCGCAGCTACTACCGCATGACCGTGACCGGGAACGGCCGAGGCGTCGAGGAATACAAGATGCGGGCGGCCTACCTGAGCAGCTCCGCCCTGGACACCCTCGACGGCAAGATCCCGACGATCCCCGCGGCCGACATGGATGAGAACCGCCGGACGTACTTCAAAGCGATCCGCGCCGCGTACCTCCGGACCGCCCAGGCCCGGGCCGAAGAGCTCGCGAGCCGATACGCCGACGGCGCGATGGACCCGCAGCAGTTCGACCAGGTGATGACCGAGATCTCCCGCGCGGTCTGGGCGGTCACCCTCAGCGACAGCGACCTCGCCTCGCTGGGGCAGGTACGTTCGGTCGACCCCTTCGAGTTCCGCAAGCTCGTGTTCTACGCGTCCGCCCGGGCGGTCGCGCTGGACCGCTACAACGCGCAGGTCGACTCGGCCATCCAGAAAACCAACGCGCTGGCGAACCTTTTCGACCGCTCGCGTGTCCAGCGGGAGACGACCGCCAACGAGGCCCTGCTCGAGAAGGCACGCGCGGTCCACCAGTTGGGCGAACAGATCCAGGCGCTGGAAGACCGCAAGGCACAGCTCGAAAACGACCGCGGTGCGATCGCCCTGCAGCAGACGCCCTACAAGGAAGACCTGCTGTCCGTGCAGGCCGAGCAGGCGGCGCAGGCGAGCGAGAAAGACGCCCTGACCGACGTGATCGCCGGCCTGCAGGCCGAGCTCGGCGCCGCCTTGGACGACGACGAGAAAGCCCGGCTGCAGCGACAGCTCGACGGGGCCAACCTCCGGCTGGCGACCTACGAGACCACGATCAACTCACTCAACACCAGGGCCGAGTACCTGACCGGTCGGATCAAGACGCTGCAGGACGAGATCGATCGGCATGATTCCGACATCAAGCAGCTCCAGACCGACCTACAGGCGCTGACCGACAGTTTGGGCCAGGCCATCGATGAACTGAATCAGGTCGCGCAGGCCTCCGAGGAGTCGTCGGACGAAACCGATGACACCGCCGAGGGCCCCGACCCCGGCAACGCGGACCCCCCGCAGGACCCCAACTGAATCGGAGCGACCGAACACCACCTGCCACAGAAGCCAAGCGAAAGGCACCGATGAAGACACACATCCGAACCATCGTCGTTGGGCTGGCCGCCCTGGCCATCGTCGCCGGCTCCACGGGCTGCAACCAGTCCATGAAGATCTCGGTGGAGCGGCTCAAGGTGCCCGCCCACGCGGTGACGCCGGAGCACGAGGTCAACCAACTGGGCATCTACCTGACCGGCACGATCGGGCACCAGGTCGCCCTCTCGGGGGTCGCCCTCCAGAAAACACAGGAGCGGATCAAACGGTACCAGGCCGAGAATGGCAGGAGTTCGTTCGAACGGCTGAACCTCACCGACCCGTTGCTGGAAAACATCCGCGAGCCCGCGATGGCCTACCCCAACCTCGACGGGCTGATCGAGCGGCAGGCCGAGATCACAACGCTTGTCGAACAGGCGGCGGCGGGCAGCGCCGAGTTCCAGTTCGTCAGCGCCCAGCGACAGGCGGCTGTGCTTTCGATGCTGACCGCGACGATTGCGCAGGCGCGGATGTTCCTGAGCGATGTGGACCAGGCGCTCGCCACCGTCAAGCGGGTCAACACGCGGAACATGGAGGCCCTGGACCGGGGGATCCGCGATGCCCGGGCGGGCCTGAACGCGGACGCGCAGACACGCGCCCAGTTCCAGGCATTGCGGCAGCTCCGGGAGATCCTCGACGAGGTCCCCCGCGCCTCCGATACCCTCCGCCAGGCCCAGGAGATCGCGGCAGCCACCCGGCCCAGGTTCGGCGGGTACGCCTCGGAATCGGTCCACACCATCTCGCCGGGCGACCCGGCCTACGACATCGTCCTCAACGCGGACCCCTACCGCAGGCCGATCTCGCTGGTCTCCAGTACCGCCTGGGGCGACTCGACCATCATGTTCGTGCAGGAATCGCCGACGCAGATGCGTGTCTTTACCGTCGATGTCGACGGGACGCAGCTGGCACAGAACATCATGCTGATCACCGACAAAGCGTTGCAGGCCGCGGTCAATCACCTCTCGCCCCTGCCGCTGGGGGGCGGGTCGTCCTCCGACTAGTGCCGAACACCGGTAAAAAAGGCCGAGGGACGCTGGTCCCTCGGCCTGAGCAGTTGTCTTAGCTGACCGCGGCGTGCGTTAGCCCAGCGACGGGTCCAGGTTCTTCACGACGTCGACCAGTTCCTGCACGTGGGCGGCGCTCTCGTCCATGAGCTTCTGCTCGGCCTCGTTCAGATCGACCTCGACGATCTTCTCGACACCGTTCGCGCCAAGCACCGTCGGGACGCCGACGAACAGGCCGTTGATGCCGAACTCGCCCTGGCAGTAGCTGGCGCAGGGGAGGATGCGTTTCTTGTCCTTGAGGATGGCCTCGACCATCTGCACGGTGCCGGACGCGGGGGCGAGGTAGCCGGAGGTACCCATCTTCTTGACGATCTCGCCGCCGCCCTTCTTGGCGCGTTCGACCAGCTCGTTGAGCCGCTGTTCGGAGATGAACTGCGTCACGGGGATGCCGGCGATGTTGGTGTAGCGCGGCAGCGGGACCATGTCGTCGCCGTGCCCGCCGAGCAGCAGCGCATTGATGTCTTCGACGCTGTAGCCGGTCTCCATGGCGATAAAGGTCTTGAAGCGGGCGACGTCCAGGCAGCCGGCCTGGCCGATGATGCGGTGGGTGGGGAACCCGGTCGCCTTCCAGGCGGTATAGACCATCGCGTCGAGCGGGTTGCTGACGAGGATGACGATCGCGTCGGGGGCGTGCTGCTTGATGTTCTCCGAGACCGACTTGACGATCTTTACATTCGTGCCGATAAGGTCGTCGCGCGACATGCCGGGCTTGCGGGGGATGCCGGCCGTGACGACGACCACGTCGCTGCCGGCGATCGCGCTGTAGTCGTCGGTAGCGGTGATGTTGCTGTCAAACAGCTCCATCGGGCCGCTCTGGGCGAGGTCGAGCATCCGGCCGTTGACGGGCAGCATCTCGGTGCCGTCGTCGAGGGTGCGTTTGAGGTCGATCGCGACAATGTCGCCCAGTTCCTTGATCGCCGACCAGAGGGCGACGGAGGCGCCGACGTTGCCGCCGGCCCCGATGACGGAGATCTTTGCGCGCTTGGGCATGGTGGGGTCCTTGGTGGTTTGCGGGGTGGGGTGCGGGTCTCGGGCACGCGGGGTGCCGGGTCGGCCATGATAGCCACGCGGGGTGAGCCCGCAATCACGGGGGCGGGGCGTAGGGCGCGGCCACGTCTGGCGCGGAATCTCCAAACCCTCGGCCCCGTACCGGGCCGGGGGTTGGCGCGGCACCGGGTGCGGTTATGCTCACTCGCCCGGCCTGCTGGGCCGAGAAGGACACCGCCATGCGTGCATCCACCACCGATCTCCGACGCCGCCCCGCCACGGGCTGATCCCGCGCGCCTCGTTCGCCACCGGCCGGCGACCCCGCGCTCGCCGCCGGCCCTGGGCCAACCCATTCCCGACCCCGCGGACCCACTGCGCCGTCCACCGGCCTGCGCCGCTGGGCGCGGTCCCTTGAACGCGCCGCCGCCCCACCGCGGCCGCCGAGGCGATACGCCATGAGCACCACCAAGACCCCGACCACCGTCCCCACCACCAGCCAGGCCGTCGCCCCCGACGACCTGCGCGTCGGCGACTACGTCACCGTGGCCCACCGGACCTACCAGCTCGTCCCCCTGGACACCTTCACGCCGGGCGATGTGCTGCGGCCACAGACGATCCGCATGATCCCGGACGAATCGGGGCTCTGCTACCGCGTCGCCGCCGTGTGCCTGCCGTTCATCCTGACCCGCTCGGCCGTGGGCGGGCACCCGACGCTGGACGTCCGCCAAGTCACGCTGCGCCGCCTCGACAAGCGGTTCGGCAAGGCTGCCTTCGCCGCGCTGGACCCGAAGAAGCGGAAAGATAACACGCCTGCCTGCTCATCCTGTGCCAAGCGGAAGAAACGCAAGCGCAAAGGCAAGGACGGCGGACAGGACAACGGCTGACACGCCGGGTGTGCGCCGAGACGCCCGGCGTTGTCATGCGCGGTTGACGAAATAGGTCAGCCCCGCGAAGCCGATCAGCGGGAGCAGCACACCCAGCAGCATGACCGCCATGCCCGCCGGCCGGTGGTTGAGCCAGCCCGGCGAGGCCACGGAGCGCTTGGGGACATCGGGTGCCTCGGCCAGGACCTCGTCCTCAAACGGTGTGAACCGCTTGAGCTCCGCGGGGGTGTAGGAGCCGTCTCGGCCGGCGGTCTCTTCACGCATGCGGACAATCACGTCTTCGGTGATCTGGGGGGCGCTGTTGCCCCAGGCGTTGCGGATGTAGGTCAGGATCGCGGCGAGGTCGTAGTCGTTGACGTGCTCGTTGTTCACGAAGCCGACCATCTCGGGTTGGACCTCGACCTCGCCGGGCCCGGCCTGGGCGCGGTAGACCGTGCCCGCGACCTCGATCGGCCCCCCCACACCATGCAGCACCAGCGCACCAAGCATCCGCGAGTTGCCGTGCACCCATTCGGACCCGACCAGCGGCGGGCCCTGGCTGAACTTGCCCGCGCCGTCCGAGCCGTGGCACTCGGAGCAGAACGACTCAAACCGCAACCGGCCGTGCTCGATCACCGCCGCGAGTTCGTCGGAGATCAGCACCTTCTCGAAGCGGAAGACCTGCCCCTCCTCCAGCAGCGGCATGAACTCGGCCAGTGCCGCGGGCGGCTGGGCACGCCAGCGCTGAAAAACCTCCGGCTCGCCATCGATCTGGATCGGGTTGTGCCGGGCCGTCATCCCCCGCTGCATGCCCGCCAGAATGGCGGCGGCCTCGGCCTCGGGCGCGTCGGGCGCGCTCATGCGGTCGATCAGCAATAGCGCTACATCCTCGTGACGCAGCTCGACCATCTTCTGGCCGAGCGTACCCAGCAGGTCCAGCCGCTGCTCGGGCTTGTCATCGAACATGTCCGAATCGATCAGCTCCACCAGCGACCCGATCGACAGGTCGCCACGCTCCACGGCCTTGACCAGCGCGGCAGAAAGCTCGGCGACGATCGGACCGCCCCCGTGCTCGGTCACCCGGGCGAGCATCACCGCCTCCTTGCCGCGCAGCCCGCTGACCACCGCCTGACGGAAGATCGGCACGTCGCCCCGGCGATCCAGGACCGACAACAGCAGGTCGTAACCCTCGGGCGTATCGATCCCCGCGAGAACACCGGCCGAGAGCGCTAAATGCAGGTCGGTGTTGAAGCTCGGCTGTGTGTTGTAAAACGACAGGATCGCCAACGCCCGGCCGGCATAGACCCCGTCCTCGATCTCCGCGAAGAGCTCGGCGAGGCGGATCACCTGGGCGCGGACACCCGGGTTGGTGCTGCCCGCGGCGGCCTCGAGGGTGGCGATGTCCAGCTCGCCGATGCCTTGCAGCGTCCACAACGCGTGGGTTTGCCCAAACGGGCTGCTGTGGTCGGCCGCCAGTGCCTTCAGCGCTGGGACGGACGCGGGGTCGCGCCGCTGCACGAGGACGCGCTGGGCCGTGTGCCGCCACCAGGCGTTTTTACGGGTGAGGTAGCCGACCAGTTCCGTGCTGTCCTGCCCGGACATGCGCGGCCGCTCATCGGAAACCGGGTTGCCCGTGTAAACCACGCGGTAGATCCGGCCGAGCCCGACAGGCGCGGCGAGGCCGCGGGCCTCGATCTGCCGGCGGAGGAACGACGTAACGTACTCCTTGTGCTGGATGATCCCGCGGTACATATCCACGACATACAGCGTGCCGTCGGGCGCGTTGTTGGTGTTGACGAACCGGCTGCGTTCGTCGTGCGACGCGACGAACTCGCGGTCGGGGTAGGCGTGAGTCGCGGTGATCCGGCCATCGTCCTCGGTCAGGACCACGCGCTTGAGCAGGTTGCCGACGGGCTCGGGGATGAAGACATTGCCGTAAAACTCGTCGGGGAACTGGTCGCCGCGGTAGATGACCGGCCCGCTGGCGCCGGTGACGTTAACGAGCTTCCAGGTCTCGTGACTGACGGTGGACTCCTGGTAACCGCGGTTCGCACCAGGCGTGACGCGGACGGGGTGGGTCGCGCGGGCCGTGCGGTAGAACGGCCGGTTGCCGAAGGAGAAGTTGGGGTTGCGGATCGTCGCGCCGGGGGGGAGCAGCTCGCCGTGGATGAAGTTGGAGTTGTCGTTGGCCAGCAGCCGGCCCTGGTCGTCCTGGGTAATGCCCCACTGCCCGCGGCCTTCGGTGGGGCTCTCCAGCCAGCGCCCGGAGCGGAACTGGTATCGGGAAGAGCTCTTGGCGTTGTAGTACCAGTTGTCGAGACCGTACAGCAGGCCGTTGGCGCGGTGCTCGACGTTACCGCCTCCGGCGTAGTTGCGGTCGATGACCCGCCGCGCCCCGGCCGTGCCGTCGGGGTTGATGCGGACGAAGTAGAGCTGGTTCTGGTCGGCGTAGAGCATGCCGTCCTTGGCGAATCCGATCGCGCGGGGCAGGACGATGCCGTCGAGGAACTCGGTGCGCGTGTCCATGACACCGTCGCCGTCGGTGTCGTCGAGGATGACGATGTAGCCGCTGGGGTCGTTCTCGTTGCTGCCGTCGGCGTCGAGCATGTAGCCGCGCATCTCGCAGACCCAGAGCCGGCCGTCCTCGTCCCAGGCCATGCACACCGGGTCGTGGACCAGGGGCTCGGCCGCGACGAGCTGTAGCTCGAAGCCCTCGACGACCTCGAAGGTCGCCAGCGCCTCGTCGGGCGGCACGACCGGGGCCGGGGGGATCTCCAGGTCTGCCGGCGGGTCGTCCATGACGTGCCCTTCGCGGTCGCCCTGCTGCGCGGCGAGCGGGGCGACCAGCCAGCCGAGGGCGATCATCATGGCGAAGGCAAGGGTCTGTCGGGGCTTCGGCATGCGGCTTCCTTGATGCGTGTTTCGCCTGTGGGGCGGTGCTGGATTCACTCGGCACCTATCGGGAACGACGTCCCCCCATAGACACCCTGGTTCGCCCATGGTCTTACAGTTTAACGGTGAAATCGGATCGGGTTCCGGCCGGCCGGCTGCTACACTGCCGGGCCGTACCCCTCGCGCCCTGCCCCCCAACCCTGTTTTGTGCTCATGCAAGAGGTCCTAGCCAAGCTGACGCCCGGCGACCACCGGATCGCGATCGTCTGCGGGCGGTTCAACGAGTTCATCGTCGGCCAGATGCTCGCCGCCGCCCGCGATACGTGGCGGATGCTCGGCGGCGACGACGACCACCTCACCGTCTGCCACGTCCCCGGCTCGTTCGAGCTGCCGGTGACCGCCAAAAAGCTCGCCGAGTCGGGCGACTTCGCCGCGGTGGTCTGCCTGGGCTGCGTGATCCGCGGCGAGACCAAGCACTACGACGCGGTGGTCGAGCAGACAGCCAAAGGGGTGAAGGACGTCAATGTGCAGACCGGCGTGCCGTGCATCTTCGGCGTGTTGACCTGCGACAACCTGGAGCAGGCGATCCACCGCGCCGGTGCGAAGCTCGGCAACCAGGGCCGGTCCGCGATGCTGGCCGCGGCGGAGATGGCGAACCTGATGCAGGCCCTGGATCAGCGTTGAGCGTTACCCGTTTTCAATAAGCCGCCCAGCTTGTCTGCCTTGTCCGTTCTTCCTGATCGTTACAACCGTTCGCCAGTCTGCAATTCGCTTAGGTGATTGAGGGTTGTCCGCGCCTGGTCCATGGAACGTGGTACCTTAAGGTCAGTGGGCGGGGCCAGACCGGCAAGCATCTCCGCCGTGTTTCTGATTCCTCACAACTGGTTTATCCGCGGGTTCGGGCTGTTCCGGTCCGCACATTGTTTTGTTCTGTTATCGATCACTCGACTTGGGAGAGAAGAGATGAACGCACGATTCACCCTGATGGGCGCCGCCGCCGCCGCCGTTCTTGCGGCCGGTCAATCGCACGCCACCTGGAACTACCCCCCGCCCCCGTGCCCTCCGACCGACGGGTGCTACATCGTCGCCGACGCCCACGGCTCGGACAGCTACTGCGATGACGACTTCTGGGGCATCAGCTTCCTCAGCGGCTGCGACACCGGGTTTATCCAGTCCGTCACCATCGATCTGCAGGCCGGCTCCGACGCCAACGCCTACTTCGACCTGTCCGGCAGCAACTCGTACGGCCCGGTCATCGGCTCGCTGAACGGCATCAGCAGCTCCGACGTCACCTTCACCCCGGACTCCGGCGACACCTCGACGCTGACCATCAGCTTCGCCGCCGGCTCCTTCGGCGTGGGCGACAGCATCCGCTTCGGTGCCGACACCGACAGCCTGGGCGACAACGATGGCGGCGACGTGGGCAGCCGGGACGTCGGCTTCACCGTCACCTTCGAGAACGGCTCGACCTACACGACTTCCTTCAACAAGATCAACAGCTGGAAGTCCAAGGCCACGATCAACGCCGACAACTGCTGCGGCACCGCCGTCCCGACCCCCGGCGCGGCCGGCCTCGGGCTCGCGCTACTCGGCGGGCTGGGCGTCCGTCGCCGCCGACGCAACGCCTGATCCAACACGCAACCCCGGCTACCCCGCAGACGCCCGGCCTCACCGCCGGGCGTCTGTCTTGACCGGGTGGCACGCCCCGGTTCCTCGACTCCCCGGCGGCGTGTCACCTTGTCTTTTGGCCCTGTAGAAGCAGCGCCGGCCCTGCCCCACGCTTGGCCCGCTACACTACCGCGATGCCCAAGCGACGCGACATCCGCCGGCTCGCCATGCAGGTCCTCTACCAGTTGGACCTGCGTGGCACCGAGAACCCCCCCACCCCCGACACCCTCGCCGAGCACCTCGACGACGAGCACGACGACGCCCCAACGCGCCTCGAAGCCGCCGGGCTTGGGCTCCAGGCCTGGGGGACGCGCGACGCCGCCGACCGAGCCGTCGCCACCCTCGCCCCCGACTGGCCGACCCACCGCCAGCCGCCGGTCGACCGCGCGATCCTGCGCTTGGCGTACTTCGAGATCGCGACTGGCCGTAGCCCCGTCGGCGTCGCGATCAACGAGGCCGTCGAGCTCGCCAAGCAGTTCGCCGCCGAGCAGTCCCCCGCCTTCATCAACGGCGTCCTCGACAAAATCGCCAGGCAACACGCCGGCCAGACCCCCGAGCCGATGCCCGCCCCCCCGGCCAAACCGAGCGCTGACGCCTGGCTGGACGACGCCATCGGCGGGTAATCCTGACGCCGCGACGCCCCCCGCCACGTACCGCTGACTACATTCCACGATCCTCGCTCCTCGCCCCTGCTTTTCCCATGGGACTATTCCGCTCCACCGTCGGCAAGCTCGTCTCCGGCCTCCGCAAGACCCGCGAGGGCACGGGCGTGGCCATCACCACCATCCTCTCGGGCAAGCCGCTGAGTAAGCAGCTGCTGCGCGACCTCGAGAAAGCGATGATCCAGGCGGATATCGGCATCAAAACCGCCATCGAGCTGCGCAAAGACATCGAGGCCGGCTGGGAGCGCGGGGAGATCGACAACGGCGACCAGGCGCTGGAGATGCTCAAGGAGCAGCTCGCGGCGTACTTCCCGGCCGAGGATCGCTCGCTGCGCATGGCCGAGCCGGGCAGCGGGCCGACGGTGATCCTCGTGTGCGGCATCAACGGCGCGGGCAAGACGACGTCGATCGCGAAGATCTGCAAGTCCCTTCGTGACGAGGGCAAGAGCGTCCTGCTGGGTGCGTGCGACACGTTCCGTGCCGCGGCGGTGGAGCAGCTCGAGGTCTGGTCGGGCCGGCTGGGCGTGGAGGTGGTGAAGGGCCAGCAAGGCGGCGACCCCGCGGCGGTGGCGTTCGACGCGACGCAGGCGGCGATCGCCCGCAAGGTAGACATCCTGATCCTCGACACCGCAGGCCGGCTGCACACGCAGTCGCACCTGATGGACCAGCTGGCCAAGATCCGCCGGGTCGTGCAGAAGCAGCTCCCCGACGCGCCGCACGAAGTGCTCCTGGTCATCGACGCGACGACCGGGCAGAACGGCGTGAACCAGGCGCGCGAGTTCGCGCAGTCCACCGACGTCACCGGCATCTTCCTCAGCAAGCTCGACGGCAGCGCCCGCGGCGGCATCGTCATCGCCATCCGCGAGCTGCTCAACCTCCCGGTCAAGTTCATCGGCGTCGGCGAAACCCCCGACGATGTCGAGCCCTTCGAGCCCGGCCGCTTCGTCGAAGCCATGTTCGAAGCGTGATGGCTAAGCGCCTTCGACCCGGACGAGTCTTTCACCGATGACCGACCCCCACACACCCGACACCCCCGGCAAACCGACGGCCCGCCGCGGGCCCTCGCGCGACATGCTCGGCGGGCCGGTGCTTGGCGTGCTGGTGTTCCTGCTGGTCGCGGTGCTGCTGGGCTGGGGGCTGATCTCGGCGCTTGATGTGCAGCTGGGCACGACGGTGCAGGACGCGACGACGGCGGATGTCACGCACCGCTTCGAGCCCGGCCGGGTGTATGTGCTGGAGCAGGACCTGCTGCTAGGCGTCACGACCCACGCCGACCCGACGCGGGCGGTGGTGCTGTTCCCCGACCGCGACGGCCTGCCGCGCGACACGCTCAACCGCCGGCTGGTCCCCCTCCTCGCGGACGCGAAGAACGACCCGGGCCGGTACCCCGACATCCTGGGCATCGTCGAGGCCGGCACGCGCATACGGTTCAGCCGGCTGATCCACGACGCGCACAACCGGCAGACGCCATACATCGCGGAGCTCGTGCTCCTCGACGGACCCTTCGCCGAGCAGACTGTGACGGGGCTGCACCTGGAGGCAGAGGCCTCCGGCGGATCAGAGGGCGGGGGTGTGGTGCTGGTGCCGCGTCCGGACCTATTCCGCGAGGTGCCGGCAGCCGAGGGGGAAACAGGGGCGACAGACCAGCCGATACAATCCCCTGAGACGGAGCCCGCCCCGCCGGGCTCGCCGTAGCCCGCCGCCGCTTTGTGAGCCCCGCCCGATGACCGATGCGAACGACGTGCCGACCCCGCGCGAGCCCGAGCAGGACACGGACCGGGCCGACGAGCTGATCGCCGCGGTCGTCGGTGACAAGCCAAAGACTGCCCCCGAGGCCGAGCCGACCGCGGCGGAGCCCGCGACCGATGCGGGGTCGGCAAAGAAGAAAAACAAGAAAGGTAAGCCTGAGCCCACCACCTTTGGCGGCAAGCTCTGGCACGGCTGGATCAAGCCGATCGGCACGGTCTTCATCGTCGTCGCCCTGCTCCGGTCCACCATCATCGACTGGAACGACGTGCCCTCGGGCTCGATGGAGCCCACCGTCCTCACCGGCGACCGCATCCTCGTCAACAAGATGGCCTACGCGCTGCAGGTCCCGCTGTCGGGGCCGAAGATCGGCGTGCCCTTCACCCCGCTGCAGTGGAACAACCCGCTCGACGGGCTCCCGAGCTGGCAATGGGGCACGCCCGTCCGCGGCGACATCGTCACCTTCTGGAACCCGGTCACCGGCGTCCGCATGGTCAAACGCATCGTCGCGCAGCCCGGCGACACGATCGAACTCCGCGGCGGGGTCATGACCCTCACCCCCAAAGACGGCACGCCCACCTCCGCGACCTATGTGGATACCACCCCCAGCCCGCAACCGCTCACCGATGTCTTCGACGCGCGCGGCAACCGCACCCAACGCATCACCGAACGCTTCGAGGAGACGCTGCTGGGCGAGACGCGAACGATCCAGCACATCCCCGAGAACTGGATCGACGACTGGGCGTGCTACCGCTTTGCAGACGGAAGAGAGTTCTCGGCCGAGGGCGGGCGCGTCCGCGCCAACGGCGGCCAGCAGATCCCCGTCGAGGCCGCACTCGCGCAGATCGGCGAGCCCCCTGTGCTGCGTTTGGCGATCCGCGCGGGCGTGCCGTATGTCGACGACCGCGAGGTGAGCTATCACACCTTCGCCGAGGCCTACCTCGCCCCACACCACGGGCAGCCGGCTGTCGCGCTTGGCAACGGGCATACCGTCGGCGTGAGCGGCGGTGGCTGGGAAATCGACGGCGAAACCGCCAGCGCTGAGCTGACGATGGCAACGCTCACCGACGCCGGGCCAACCAACCTCGGCCCCGACGCCGCGCGGCTCTACGAGCGCCTGGGCCTGCTCCGTCGGCTCATGACCTCGTCCTTCGGGCCGGTCACGCTCGGCGATGACGCGTACTACATGATCGGCGACAACCGCAATAACTCGGCCGACTCCCGATACTTCGGCCCGGTCATGCGCAGCGAGATCACCGGGCAGGCGGTCGCCATCCCCGTGTCGTTCCACGGCCGGATCCTCCAACTCCCGCCGAAGCCGCGCTGGTCCCGCTGGTTCCACGGCCTGGATTAGGGGACGCGGTGGGCTGCGCTCACGGACGCGCGACACACACCACCGCCCAAGCACCTTACGCATCGCTATCCAGCCACAGCGTCACCGGGCCGTCGTTGCAGAGGGTCACGTCCATGTGTGCGCCAAACCGCCCCGTCTCGACGCGCAAGACGCGCTGATCGCGCAGGGCTTGCGCGAAGTGGTCACACAGCGGCGACGCTACCTCCGGCGGCGCGGCCTCAACGAAGCTCGGGCGGTTGCCCTTCTTCGCGTTGCCGTAGAGCGTGAACTGTGACACCACCAACGCGTCGCCGGCGATGTCCAGCAGCGAACGGTCGAACTTGCCTTCTTCGTTGGGGAACAGCCGGAGGTTCACGACTTTCTTTGCCAGGCGTTCGGCCAGCTCCGCCGAATCGTGCTTGCCGATCCCGACCAGCAGCAGGTAGCCGCGCCCGATCTCGCCGACAGTCTGGCTTTCGACGACGACCGACGCCTGTGACACGCGTTGCAGCAGCACGCGCACGCTACTCACCCCCCAGCAGCGTGCCGTGCTCGCTGGGCTTGTAGCCGATGCGGTGGGCGTTGACCTCGAGGAAGCGCATGTTCGCCGGCGTCGAGACCGGGCCGCCGCTGTAGACCTGCCACGGGCCCATCTCGCGTCGGCTCGTGCCCAGCCGGTACGCGATCGACGCGCCTTCGGTGGAGCAGGTGATCGTGAAGCGGTAGAACATGCCGCTCGGCCCCTGGCGGAGGATCTCGTAGTCCACCTCCGGCCGGGCGGTGGTCGGCTGCTCCCCGTCGGGGGGCCAGAGGTGCTCGCGGACCAGCACCGTCTCGGGCAAGACAAAGCCGAGGTCACCGGTGTCCTCGATCCACGTGTCGAGCGTCGCGCGCAGTGCGGTGATGCGCTCGGCATGCGCCGGGTCGTCGATCAGGTTGCGCACCTCCCAGGGGTCCTGCAGGGTGTCGTAAAACTCTTCTTCGGGCCGCAGGGTCGCCGCCATCTGCCACTGCTCGGGCGTCGTCTGCGCGCCGGGCTCTCGCAAGGCGTAGAGGTCGGCCGTCATCGGGATCCGCTCGCGGTAGGCGTTGGCGATGAGGTACGGCTGGTCGGTGATGTAGTTGCGAACGTAGCGGTATCGGCCGTCGCTCACGCTGCGGACCCGGTCGTAGACCGCGTCGAACCGGTCGGCGTGGCTGAAGGCGTGGCCGGCGCGGTCGTCGCCACGCTCGTAGGCGAAGTCACCGAGGAACGGCGTGCCGTCCAGGCGGTCGTCCGGCTCGATGCCCGCGAGGGACAGCACGGTCGGCCCGAAGTCCACGAAACTCACCACGGTGTCGTCGGTCGTCCCGGCGTCCTGCCCGTCGGGGTAGCGCACGATCAGCGGCACGCGTGTGCCGGTGTCGTAGCACGAGCGTTTCCCGCGCGGCAGCCCGACGCCGTGGTCGGAGTAGAACATGACGATCGTCGTGTCCAGCAGCCCGGCGTCTTCAAGCTCCTGCAGGCGTTGGCCGACCCACACATCCATCGCGGCGATGTTGTTGTAGGTGCGGGCGAGCGCGTCGCGGACCGCGGGCGTGTCGGGGTAGAACGGCGGGATCGGCACATCCTCGGTCGCGACTACCTCGGGCCGGCGGCGCGCGTTGGGGAAGGCCTTGCTCTCGTGCGTACCGCCGTGGTTGAAGACGGCGAAGAACGGCTGCCCCTCCCCGCGGTCGCGCCAGTGCGCCTGGCCGCTGGACGCGTCCCACACGCCGACCGGACAGCGGAACTGGTAGTCCTGCTTGCTGTTGTTGGTGCAGTAGTACCCGGCCGCGCGGAGGTGCTCGGGGAAGCAGCGGACAAACGCGGGGGGCACGGCCTCGTAGCCGGGGATGTCTTTGTAGGCGTCGGGGTCGGCCTGGAGCGCAGCGGGGCTGGGGCTGTTGTTGCGCATCTGCATCGAGCCGATGCGGGTCGCGAACATGCTCGTGATGATGGACGAGCGGGCCGGGGCACAGACGGGCGATGTGGCGAAGGCGTTGGTGTAGCGCACGCCCTCGGCGGCAAGCCGGTCGAGGTTGGGCGTGGGCACGGTGTCGTCGCCGTAGCACGGCAGCCAGGGGCTCATGTCTTCGACGACGAGCCAGACGATGTTAAGCGGCGGCGCGTCGTCCTGCGCAACGCACGGCAGCGTGGCGGGCAAAAGAAACACAACGGCCATCAGGCGGCAAAGCATCTTCATGGCGGGCTCCTCGGCGGGCCCACCATAATCGCCGCGCCGGAAGCATCGCACAAGCCGGGGCCGCGGCCGGTGCCTACGACGGGTCGGTGACCCGGCCCATGAACAGGATCACGCCCGAGCGGTTGTCGCGGATGAAGTAGACAAACGGGTGGTCGGCGCGGAAGTCGACGACCTCGCGGGGCGGTGCCGCAGAAAGCGCGCCGACCGCGACCGCGGTGGCCGCGGCGGCCTCGGTGCCCACTTCATCGACCGCGATGAAGGCCTTGTGGAACACGCCGGTGATGTAGAGCTCCTCGCCCTCCGCCGAGTCGCAGATGCCGCGGAAGTCGGCACGTTCGGCATCGAACGCCCACTCCATCCCCAGCGCCTGCAGCACGGGGATGAGGTCGTAGTCCAGCGTCATCTCCCACTTGGGCAGCCAGACATTGGCCGTCTGCACCGACATGCCTTCGAGGGTCTGCGCGATCAACTCGTGGGACAACTGTGCCTCGAGCGCCGCCAAGCCATCGCGGGTGTCCGGGAGCAGCACGACCATCGACAGGTCCCGTCCCTGGTAGCGCAGCTCCAGCGCGTCGTAGCCGTCGAAGTCGCCGTAGGCGAAACGCTCCTCGTGGTGGCGCATCAGCGGCACCTGCACGCTCGGCTCGGCCGGCCCCGCCTCGTCGGGCAGCAGGTAGAACGCGGCGTCCTGTGTCGCGCGTTCGGAGAACGTGTTGGCCCACCGGGCCTTGAAGTACAGCGCGTTGACCAGCACCAGGCGGGTCAGCGGGTCGACCGACCCTTCAGGCATCAGGTCCTGGATGCGGTCGTGCGTGCAATCGGCGACCCAGTGGTTGATGCGCTCGCGCTGCGCGTCGGGCCGGCCCTTGAAGTCCACCAGCTCGAGCCCCGCGTCGTAGTGCTCACTCAGCTCCGCGACGAAGCGCGGGTTGAAGGGCATCGTCTGCTCGCCGTACAACGCGTTGGCGACGGACAGTTCGTAGGGCTTGTCCGCGCCGTTGAGCAGGCCCAGCACTTGGGACATAGCCTGGTGGTACTGCGGCCGGCCCCAGTCGCCCAGCGTGTCCGAGGGGATGCCCAAGACGTGCTCGAACTCGAGCATCGTGTCGCCTACCGCGCCCTCGTAGGTCAGCGACAACGCCGCGGAGATGCTCAGCGGCGAGAAGAAGACGTTGCCACCCGCCGCCTGCCCGGCCAGTTCGCGGTAGACGTTCACGGCCAGGCCGTTGCTTCCTTCCGCGACCACCTGTGTGCCCCAGTCGTCGGGCGGCGGCGCGGCCTCGGCGCGGGCGGTGTCTGCGGGGGACACCATCAGGGCTCCGGCGAGGACGGCGGTGGTGAACAAGGCGTCGTGGGTGGGCATCGTATCGCTCCAGATCGGGGCTGTGTATTCGTGGACGGTCGGCTCCAGCGATAGACGCATCAACCGGCGCGGGGTTCCCGGGCCACCTGGTCGTCGAGTGCTGGGCTTCTGCCATGACTCGCATAAGAGGCACAAGGGTCGTGCTAAGCGAGATGAAACTGAGGCTGAGACCGCCTAGTAGAGCGTGCGCAGGCCGTAACGTTCGCGCAGGCGCTGGACCTCGTCGAGGAGCGCGGGCTGCTCGCCCTCCTGGATGATGCGGCTGTACAGCGCGTGCAGCTTCCAGAACGCCCAGCGGGTCGCGATGGCGTCGTCGCCGACGGGCGCGAGGTCCAGGTCGCGGGTGAAGGTGAACGACACGCCCCGGCCGCCGCTGTTGCCGGTGATCTGCATGGTGAACTCGTCGGCGTCGGCGAACCGGCCGTAGACGCTGAACGTCTCGCCCTGGTGGATGTTGGGCAGGTCGATGGGGTAGACCGTGTTGCCGTCCAGCCCGGCGACGTCGAGGGTAACGTTCTGGATGATCGGGTAGCGCAGCCGGCTCATCAGGTCGCCAACGACGCGGGCGGCGTCTTCCCTGCGGTCGGCGTAGACGGAGAAGCCGCGGTTGCGGTACGCCAGGAAGTTGAGCAGCTCGCGGTTCTGCTGCGGCGCGACGCCGACGCAGTAGATGCTCGCGACCATGTCGTTGTCGCGGGTGATGAGGTTGATCAGGTCGCGGGTGCTGGTGACGCCGCGGGTCGACTGGCCGTCGGAGATGAGCACCAGGTCGTACACCCGGTTCGGGTCAACATCGCGGACCAGGAGCTGGCGCATCGCGGCGTTCACGTCGGTGTAGCCGACCGACTCGGCCTCGGCCAGGAACGTGCGTGCCATCGCGAAGTGCTCGGGCGTCGCGTCCAAAACGCCGTCCTCGGACAGCAGGCTGACCCGGTCGTTAAACAGCACGATGTTGAACCGGTCGCCCTCGTTAAGCGTGACCAGCGACTCGCGCACGCCGCGTGTCACCTCCGCGACCCAGTCGGCCGGGACGCTGGAGGACGTGTCGATGATGAAGATCACGTCCTTGGGGCTCGTCGCGAGCTTGCGCAGCGAGCGCTGGGCGGTGATGTCCACGCGGAAGTAGCCGTCCTCGATAGCCCGGCCGCGGCGGTCGGTAGGTGTGTACGTTGTGACGCGGTAGGCGAAGTCGTTGTCCAGGTTCTCGGGGACCACGATCTCGGTCGTGTCGCTGAGTGCGAGGTCGACAAAGTCGATCGGCAGCGCCTCGAGCCCGGGCTGGGTGTCGGCCATCGGCTCGGGCCCGCCGCTTGGGCCGTCCAACGCGGGCCGTTCCACCAACGAGCCGCCCCCCGTGCGGCGCGGCGCGCTGCCCGCGTTGCCCAGCGCGTCTCCCGCGAGCCCGGCGCTGCCCGTGCCCCTGCCGGACCGCCCACTGCCGCCGCCGTCGCCCGGCAGGTCGCCCTGGTTGTAGTCCAACTCGTCCGGGCGGTTCTCTAGCGACGAGAGCACGTCCCCGTCCAACTCGAACGCCGGCAGATCGATCTCCAGCCCGCCGGACATGCCCTCGAACGTCTCCTCGACGGGTCGCAACTCGAGTTCCAGCTCCAGCGGGTCGCCGCCCAGCGCCGGCGGGGGCGCGTCCAGCAGCATCTGGCTCATCTCCTGCGCGGTCGGCCCGGCGATCGGCTCGTCGAAGCCCTGCTCGGTCAGCGACACGCCCAGGTAGTCCTGCGTCGCCCGCTTGATCCGGGCCGGCTCCTGCGGCTCGTCGAACGCGACCCGGTCGGTCAGCGCCTTGTCCCACGCCCACGCCCCGACGCCCGCGTGCAGCACCACGCTCAGCGCCAGCCCCGCGGTGAGGACACGCCCCGGCGCGGTCACCAGCTTGCTGGGTTCGTAATGGTCGGGCTTCTTGGTGGGCATGGTCTGGGGCCTAACGGATCTGACGCAGCAGGGCCTCGGCGCGTTCGCGCAGGGCTTGATTTTCGGTTTCCTCGATTACCTCACGCAGCAGCGTCGCGGCACGCGGGGTCTCGCCCGTACGGGCGGCCAGCTCGGCCCGGGCGTACTTGGCGAAGGCGGTCTCCGGGTAGCGGTCGATCAACTCGCTCAGCAGGCCGGCCGACTGCTCGGGGTCGTCCATCGCGTCGGCCACCGCGACCAGCTCGAGGTACGACCGCTGGGCAAGGTCGTCGCCCGCGCGGTCCGCGTGCAGCAGCACGACCATCTTCAGGACCCGGCGGGCCTCGGCGAGTTGCTCGCGTTCTGCGTCCCGGTCGCCGCGCTGGCGCTGGGTCGCCGCGAGCTCCTGCCGGATGCCGCCGGACTCATAGAGCGCCTGCGCCGCGATGCGCTGGCTGCGTTCGGTGTTCATGAGCCCGGCCAGCTCGGCGAGGGCCTGCTGCCGGCCCGCCGCGTCGCCGCGTGCCCGAAGCGTCCGCGCCAGCTCGAGCCAGGCGTCGAGCGTCAGCCGCTCGCTCACCGCGCGGAGCTCTTCGAGGGTCTGCGCCGACGCGTCCAGGTCCCCCACCGTCCGCAGCGCGACCCCGCGCAGCAGCGCCGCATCCTCGCCGACCCGCCCGTCCTCCAGCCCGTCGAGGTAGCCCAGCGCCGCCTCGGCGTCGCCCGCCTCCATCGCGGTCTGCGCCAGCCAGTACCGCTCGCCGTCTGACAGCCCGTCCACGCCCGCCGCCTCCTGGATCTGCTGCCGCAGCATCAGCGCGAGGTCGCTGTCGCCCCGGTCTTCGTAGTGCTGCGCCGCGATGCGCAGCGCCTCGATCCGCGAGGGCAGCGGCAGCGACTCGGACCCCGCCGCCTCCAGCAGCATCGGCACCCCGCGGTCCGCGTCGCCCAGGTTCATGCGGATCAGCCCGCGCTCCAGGGACGACTCGGCCCGGTACGGATTCAGCGGGTGCCGGTCCGCCAGGCGGTCGTGCGCCTCCAGCGCCGCATCGAGGTGGCCCAGGTAGCGCTCCGCGACCGCCAACCGGTACAGCGCCTCCTGCTCGACCTCGGCGGTCCGCAACGCGGCCTCGCGGATCGACAGCACCTGCTCGGCCAGCTGCTTCGCTTCGTCGTGCTCGGCCAACGCGGTGTTCAACTCGATCAGGCGGAAGACGGCCTGGATCGACGTCGCGTCGTGGCCCTCGATCGTCGCGAGGTAGGCGCGGTAGTCGCGCGCCGCCGCGCCCGCCTGGCCGTGGGTCTCGTAGAGGTGCGCCCGGCGGAGCAGGGCCTGGGCGTAGTACGGCGTGCCGGGGCCTTCGTCGACGAACGCGCTGAGGCGGGACGCCCCCCGCTGCACCTGACCGCGTTCGGCGTCGGCCGTCGCCTGCAGGAACGCGAGGTCCACCTTCAGCGGCGACTGCGGGAAGTACCGCCCCAGCGCCGAGATCGACTGCGCCATCGTCTCGTGCTCGCCCAGGTGGTACTGGCTCACCGCGAGTTTGTAGAGGATCTTCTCCTGCAGCGGCACGGACCCGTCGCCCCGCGACACCGGCGTAAAGAGCGCGACCGCGCGCTCGTGGTTCCCCAGCTCCTGCTCCGCCGAGCCCGCCAGGTACCACGCCGCCATCCGGTCCTGCACGGGCAGCGCCTCGCGGAAGCGCTCGAAGGTGGTGAGCAGCTCGTCGTACTTCGCCTGGCCGAACTGGGCCCAGAGCATGCCCGTGACCGACGGCGCGAAGTGGTTGGAGCTCTGGTAGCGCGCGACGACCGTGCCGTAGTACCCGACCGCACGGGCGTAATCCGGCTGGTTGTACGCGAGGTCCCCGGCGAAGCGCGCGGCCTCGGGGGCGGTGCCTGCGTCGGCGACAGCCAGGCAGCGGTCCAGCGTGGTGAGCGCCTCGCCGGGCGCGTCCATCAGCGCCTGCACCTTCGCGAGGTCCAGCAGCGCCCGCGCCCGCATGGGCGTGTCCAGCGCCGCGGCGTCGGCCAGCGCGGCGGCCGCGGCCTCGAGGTTGTCCGCCCCGCGGTAAGCCAACCCGCGCAGGTAGTACGCCGATACCGCGACCCGCGGCTCGAGCGCGTCGGTCTCGATCCGCTCGAGCGCGACCAGCGCCTCGTCGTAGCGGTCCAGGTCGCTGAGCACCTGGCCGCGCAGCAGGTCCACCGCGTAGCCGGGCACGAGCGTCGGCTCGGCGGCGCCGTCGAGCATCGCCGCCGCCCGCTCGTTGCTGCCGTCCTTGCGGTGCAAGAGCGCCCGGTAGTACTGCGCATCGCCCAGCTTCTCCCCACGCGGGAACGCGCCCAGGTACTCGTCAAACTCGGCCGCCGCTTCCGCCAGGTCGCCCCGCTGCAGCAGCTTGTACGCAAACAGGAACTGCTGGTGCTCGGCGTCCGACTGCGCCCACGCCGTCGAGAACGGCCGGTGCGCGATATGCGACGCCGTCATCGCGACGGCCAGCACCAGCAGCCACCGCGCGATCTTCCGGACATCGATCATCGAACATCGGGCATCGGGCATACTTATTCCTCCCGGACGACCGCCAGCTTCACGTCATTGAGCCCGGCGAGCTTGGCCTGGTCCATGATCTCCAGCAGCACGCCGTACTGCGCCCGCGCGTCGCCGCGCACGATGACCGGCTGGTCGGGGGCGAAGCTCGCCAGCTCCTCCAGCTCACCGCGCAGGTCTTCCATCGCGACGGACCGGTCGCCCAGGAACAGTCGGCCGTCCTGGTCGAAGCTGATGACGACCTTCAGCGCGTCGGCGGTCCCCGCCTCGCCGGTCTCCGCGGCGGGGAGCCCGACGTCGATCTCCAGCTCCTGCTCGCGGATCGAGTAGGTCGACATCACGAAGATCAGCAGCAGGAACAGCACGTCGATCAGCCCCGCCAGGGGCAGGACCGGCCGTGCGCGTTCTCGGGATTCGGCTGCAAAGCCCACGTCGTTCTCCGGGAGATCCTAGGAGCGCGACGACGGCAGGGCCGTGTCGTCCCGCTTGATGTGGTCGGCGATCATGTGCACGGCCTGCTCGGCGTCGGCGAGGGAGCGCGTCGCCCGCGACTTCACGACCGAGTACAGCACCACCGACAGGATGCCGACCGACAGCCCGAACATCGTCGTCGCCATCGCCTTGCCCACGCCGCCGGCGAGGAGCTGGGCGGTGATGCTGCCGCTGGTGATCTCCAGCTCGGCGAACACGTCGATCATGCCCAACACCGTGCCCAGCAGCCCGAGCATCGGGGCCACGTTGCTGATGTCCGCGAGGTAGCTGACGCGGTTCCAGAGGATGTCCGCCTGCCGCCGGCCCTCGGCATCGATCATGTCCAGCATGACCGCGTGCTGCTGGGTCGCGTTCTCGACGCAGCGCTGCACGATGTCGGCCACAAACACGCCCCGGCTGCGGCGGCAGACGTCCGCCGCCCGCTCGTAGTCCCCCCGGATCACCAGCTTGACGACCTCGTCGACCAGGCCCGGCGGGGCCATCGCCCGGTTGTTGATCGTCAGCATGAACATGACAAAAAACATCAGCGCGAGCACCGACAGCCCGAGGATGAGCCCGTTGATCACCGGGGCGTAGAAGAAGAGCTGGCCGATACGGTTCAGCGGCTGATCGCTGAGCCCGTCGTTGGCCGGGGCGCCTGCGTTGCCGGCGTCGCCCGCGCCGTTGCCCCCAGGCGGCTGGAGTTGAGAAGACGTCCCGACCGCGTTGTCGGCCGGCTGACCGCCGTCGCCCTGCCCCGTGGCGGAGAAGGTCGCGGCCGCAGCCACGGCCAGCACGGCGATCATGAGGATCAGCCGGTACGGGGGCCGGGCGAGCCCCCGGCGGATGGATGGTTCGGAATCAGTCACACGCGTCCTCGATAAGCAATGGATCAGCCCGCGGGGCAACACGGCCCGCAGCGGTCAAGACTCCGATGGATCATACCCCTGAGCCCACCGAACGTGAAGGCCATCGGCCAAAACCGCCCTCCCCGTACAGGAACAGACGGCACGCGCGGCGCAGCCGTACAACCCAGACCGAAAACAGCCGCCGGCCCGCGGCCGCGACGCGGCTACTGCACGACCGGGAGCGCCATAACGCTGCCGCGCTGACGCACCATCAGACTGTTCGCCTCCGCGCCGACGCCCTTGGCCCCCGGGCCCGCGTCGCCCGCCGCGTCCGGGCTCGGGTCCACCTCGACCTCCAGCTCCTCGAACAGGTGGATCTTCATCCCCAGGTCCGCCAGCATCTGGTGGTCCTGCTTGGGGGTCCGGCCGAACGTCGTCAGGTAGTTGCCGATCAGGAAGCTCGACCCGCCGGCAAAGAACATCCAGCTCTGCAGGTCGCGCAGGATCTTCTCCCGCCCGCCGGCGATCTTCAGCTCGCGGTCGGGCAGGATGAAGCGGTAGACGGCGATGATCTTGAGCGCCTGCAGCGGCTCAAGGGGCTCGCGTTTGCCGTACAGCGGCGTGCCCTGGATCGCGTTGAGGAAGTTGATGGGCACGACGTCCGCGCCGATCTCACGCAGCGCGAAGGCCATGTCCAGCCGGTCCTCCCAGTCCTCGCCGAGGCCGAAGATCCCGCCGGAGCAGACCGAGAGCCCGGCCGCCTTGGCGTTCTTCAGCGTGGTGACGCGGTCCTGGTAGCTGTGGGTCGAGACGATGTTGCCGAAGTGCCGCTCGCTGGTCTCGAGGTTGTGGTTGACCCGTTTGACACCCATGCCCGCCAGCCGCCGGGCCTGCTCGGCCGTCAGCTCGCCCAGCGTCGCGCACGGGCGGATCTTCCCGCCCTCCGCGGCCTTGCGGAAGAACGGCTCCATCCAGTCCAGTTCTTTGTCCGTCGGACCCCGGCCGGAGTTGACGATCCCGAACGACGACGCGCCGTAGGCGGTGGCCTCCTCGGCGGCCTGCTCCATCTCCTCGACGCGCATGCGGGTCGGCTGGACGTGGGTCTCGTGGTGCTTGGACTGCGAGCAGTAGGAGCAGTCCTCCGAGCAGCCGCCGACCTTGCCGGTCACGATCGAGCAGAACTTCGCGTTGGGGCCGACGAAGGCGACGCGGATCTTGTTAGCCCAGAACATGAGGTCGTAGATCGCCTGCCCCTCGAGCGCGCACAGCTCGCGGGCCTGGGCACGGGTGATGGGCGTGCCCGAGAGCACCTGGACGCCCAGTCGCATGGCGGTGTCGTCGAGGAAGCCGGCCCCGGTGGGCGGGGTCGTCGGGTCGGTGCGGGGCGTGGCGTGGGGCTGGATCATGCGGGCGTCCTTGATGGCTGGCATCGTTCGGCCAGCGCTGCAAGCGGGGTGAGTGAGCCCTGTTTATACAAAAACGGTGGCCGGCGGGTAGGCCGGCCACCGAAGCGGGTTGCGTGTGGAGGCGGTGTCGGGCGTTAGCGTCCGCCGCGGCCGCGGCCGCCGCCGTTGTTGCCGCCGCCGAAGAGCTCGGACAGGTCGAACGCGCGGACGACTTCGAGCTGCTGCCGGCCGACGTTGGGCTGGTAAATCACCATCTTGCCGGAAGTCGAGTCGAGGACAAACAGGGACTCGTCCGCGCCGCGGGTGCGGGCGGTCATGAGCGAGAAGGACTGGGGCTGGGCGATGACCTGGTCGGCCGAGGCGGTGTTGGCCTGGGTCACGCTGTCGAGGCGGACGACCAGGATACCGGCCAGGAGGAAGGCCGAGGCGAGCAGGCAGAAGCAGGCGGTCTGGATACGGTTCATCGTGGGGCTCCACGCGGGGGTGTTTGATAGGTACGGAAAGGGCACGGGGCGTGGGCGTTAGCGGCCGCCGTCTCCGTTGATGTCGGCGGCGATCTCACGGGCACCGACGATGTCGACATCGCCGTTACCGGAATTGACCAAGAAGGCGGCGACCCGGCCGGTGTTGACCTGCATGACGTAGACGACGGCCTGCTGCTGGCGCTGCTGGGTGTCGCCGGCGATCATCAGGTAGCTGCCTCCGCCGATGCCCTGGGCCTGGGCCTGGGGCGTGGCGGCACCGAAGGTCATCGCGATAGCCGCAACGAGGACGGCGTTAAGGATGACAAGGACAGACAGGGAACGCTGGTTCATAGGGCGACCTCCTTGGGTCGGGGGAGTCGGGGTAGTCGTTCACGCCGGCCGGGGGCCGGGGCTTAGTCCAGGTGGGTCCGCCGCGGGCTCATAAAACAGCCGACGCACACGGCGACGATGAACAGGAAGATCGCGAGGGTGGCGAGCCAGTTGCCCGATTCCTTCGCGCTCGGAGCCCGTTCGATGGCCAGCGCGGGGGTGGCGGCCAACAACAGGAAGAAAGACGACAGCACGGCCCGGGCGGTTACGGAGGCAAATCGGTTTCGCATGCCCTGATGATACGCCGCCGGGGGCGTTGTGTAAACGGTGAGCCGGGCGGCGCGGGGCCTCCCGGACCGGGCCCCGGCGGTACCATGCCGCGATGATGGTCTGGCTGCTATGGCTGTTGGGGGCGTACCTGCTGGGGGCGGTGCCGTTTGGGCTCTTGATCGGCCGGCTGCGGGGGGTAGATATCCGGGCCCACGGCAGCGGGAACCTGGGCGCGACGAACGTCGGCCGGGTGCTGGGCAAGCCCTGGGGCATCGGGTGCTTCGTGCTGGACCTGTGCAAGGGGCTCGGGCCGGTGCTGGCGTACCACCTGCTCGCGGCCGGGCCTGGCTTTGTCGGGGGGCAGGCGTGGCTGGCGGCGCTGGCGTGGCTGGCGGTCGGGGTTGCGGCGGTGCTGGGGCACATCTTCCCGGTGTGGCTGAAGTTCAAGGGCGGCAAGGGCGTGGCGACCTCGCTGGGCGCGCTATTGGGCTACTACCCGGTGCTGACCGTGCCGGCGTTGGCGGCCGCGGTGATCTGGCTGGTCGTGACCAAGGCGACGGCGTACGTCGGGCTGGCGAGCGTGGTCGCAGCGGTAGCCATGCCGGTGCTGGCGGTCGCGTTCGGGCTGGCGATCGGCCGCGACCCCGGCGAGGTCGCGGTGTACGGCGGGGTGTGTGCGTTGCTGGCGGCGCTGGTCGTGGTGCGTCACCGCAGCAACCTCGCACGCCTGCGCGACGGCACGGAGGCCAAGGTCGCCTGGGCGGACAAATCCAAGAAGCCCACGGGCTGAGCCGGCCGCTACCCCTCGGCCTTGCGCTGGTCTTCCTTCTCTGACAGGTAGCTCAGCAGCGTCGCCGCCAACGTCACCCCCGCGAACAACAGCCCGCACAGCACCAGCGACACCGCGTTCCGCCCGACCAGCGACAAGAGCCCCGAGCAGCCCAGGATTACCATCGCCAGCCCCAGCAGCGACAGCGTCCGGATGTGGCGGACCAGCCAGGGCTGCCGGCGGGCGGTCGTCCCCTGACCCGTGTCCAGGTCGTAGCCCCGGCCGCACTCGGGGCACCGCCCCGCCGCCGCAAGGCCGCTGAGTTCGTATCCGCACTGGGCGCACGTCGGGTGGTCCATGCCTGAGTCTACTCTGGGGGGTCTGCCGCCGATCGGTGGCCGGGCCGGCTACGCCTCTTTGTCGGTGCGGGGGCCGTGAATCATCTACAATCCCCGGTTTCCCCAGCCCCCCACCCTGCGCCCCCAGCATGACCGAACCGACCCCCGGCCAACCGTCGCCCAAGCCCGTCGTCCTCATCGTCCGCGACGGCTGGGGCCAGAACCCCCACCCCGAGCACGACGCCTTCAACGCCATCAAGCTCGCCGACACCCCCGTCGCCGACGCGCTCATGCAGCGCTACCCCAGCACGCTGCTGCATACCTCCGGCGAAGAGGTCGGCCTGCCCGAGGGCACGATGGGCAACTCCGAGGTCGGCCATCAGAACATCGGCGCCGGCCGGGTCGTCAACCAGGAATCCGTCCGCATCACCCAGCAGATCCGCTCGGGCACGTTCTACGACAACGACGCACTCCGCGACGCGGTGATGCACGCCAAGGCCAACCACCAGACCGTGCACCTGCTGGGCATCGCCTCCGACGCCGGGGTCCACGGCATGATGGACCACCTCTACGCCTGCGTCGAGCTGTGCAAGCGGCTGGGCATGGCCAAGGAACGCGTCGCGCTGCACCTCTTTACCGACGGCCGGGACACCGGCCCGTTCACGGGCAAGGGTTACCTTGAAGAGATCGAGGCGAAACTAAGCGAGATCGGCGTCGGGCGGATCGTGTCGCTATGCGGCCGGTACTACGCCATGGACCGCGACAACCGGTGGGAACGGGTCAAGATTGCTTACGACCTGCTGACGGGGCGCGGCACCGGCGAGCGGTGCTTCAGCTCCGCGGCAGAAGCCATCCAGGACTACTACGACCACCCCACCAACGACTCGCAGCAGGGCGACGAGTTTGTCACCCCCCGCCTCGTCGGCGAGAACCCGAAAAACACCCGCATCGCCGACGGCGACACCGTCCTCTTCTACAACTACCGGGGCGACCGCCCGCGCGAGATCACCCGCGCCTTCATGCAGCCGGATTTCTTCGGCAACGTCCCGCCCTCGCCCGACTCGGGCCACAAAGGTTTTGACCGCGGCGACAAGCTCGGCCTCCGCTACGTCTGCATGACCGCCTACGACCAGACGTTTACCGCGTTCCCCGGCCTGAGCATCGCGTTCACGAAGCCGCCGAAGATGAAGGACATCGGCGGGGCCTACCTCGCCCGTTTGGGCAGGACGCAGTTCCGCTGCGCCGAGACCGAGAAGTTCCCGCACGTCACGTTCTTCGCCAACGACTACCGCGAGGAGCCGTTCGAGGGCGAGTCGCGGGAGATGGCCCAGTCGCCGAAGGTCGCGACCTACGACCTGCAGCCGGAGATGAGCGCCCCGGGCGTCCGCGACCTGGTGCTCGCACGCATCAACGCCGGCGACGCCTGCCCCGACTTCATCCTCGTCAACTTCGCCAACGGCGACATGGTCGGACACACCGGCAAGCTCGACGCCGCGATCAAGGCCGTCGAGACCGTCGACGCCTGCGTCGGCGCGATTGTCGATGCAACCCTCGCCCGCGGCGGCAAGCTCATCGTCACCGCCGACCACGGCAACGCCGAGCAGATGTTCGACCCCGAGACCGATGCGCCGCACACCGCCCACACGACCTACGACGTGCCGTGCATCGTGGTCGACCCGTCGCTGTCCGCCGACACCCCGCTGCGATCGGGCGGCCGGCTGGCGGACCTGTTCCCCACGGCCCTCGGGCTGATGGGGCTGGACACGCCCGAGGCGATGACCGGGCGATCGCTGTTGACCGTGTAACCCGGCGCGGGCGCTGCCCCGGCCGATGCATTAGCCGCTAATCTATCCCTGCACGGACGCCTAAAACGTTGCGCCGGATGCCAGACCCCCTGCCATGCTGATCCTCGAACTCGCCGCCTGGGTCTTGATCTTCGCCATGGGCGCGTTCGCGGTCATATGGGCGATCATGATCGTGCGGGTCATGGTGTCGCAGAACGAGCTGCCCCACATCGCCGACGCCGCCGACCACCCGGCCCCCGAGGGCGGCTGGCCCAAGGTCTCGGTCATCCTGCCGACCCACGACGAGGAGCGGGTGCTCGACGCGTGCCTCGCCTCGGTCCGTGCGCAGGACTACCCGGACCTGAAGATCATCGTCGCGCTGGACCGCTGCTCGGACGCCAGCCCGACCATCGCCCAGCGCCACGCCGAGGGCGACCCCCGCGTCGTCGTCACGCCCAACGACGCCTACCGCGACGGCTGGCGCGGCAAGTGCCTGCCCATGCAGATCGGTTCCGAGCTGGCCGAGGGCGACTGGCTGCTGTTCGCCGACTCCGACACCGAGTTGGACCCGAGCATGGTCCGCGGGGCCGTCAGCACCGCGCTCCGCGAGGGCTTTGACATGCTCAGCGTGCTGCCCGACCTGCGCTGCGAAAAGCTCTTCGAGCACATCGCCCAGCCCGTCGCGTCCCTGCACATGATGCACATGTACCCGCCCCACAAGGTCAACCGGCCCAACGGCAGCAGCCGGCCGTTCTCGCTGGGCGCGTTCACGCTGCTCCGGCGGTCCGTCTACGACCGGATCGGCGGGATGGCCGCGGTCAAAGACCAGTTCATGGAAGACATCAACCTCGCCCGCGCCGTCAGCAAGTCCGGCGCACGCGTCGGCATCGCGCTGGGCTCGGGGCTCTTCCGCTGCACCATGTACGAGACCTTCGCCGAGTTCCGCGGCGGGTGGAAACGCATCTTCATCGGCGCCGCCAACCAGCGCGTCAAACGCCTCCGTGTCCACGGCCTGCGGCTCATGGCGCTCGGCTTCGCGCTGCCCTTCTCCCAGTTCGCCGGCCTCATCGTCGCCGCGCTCGTCTACCAGCAGGGGAGCTGGATCCTCGGCAGCGTCCTGGCCCTGCTCGTCCTGCTCTCCGCCCTGCTGCAGTTCCTCGTGCTCGCGAAGTTCTACCGCGCCAGCGGCGCCTCCGCGTTCGCCGCCCTGCTCTTCCCCCTCGGGGCCGGCATCATCGGCTGGCTGCTCACCCGCGGCGCCAGCGACCTGCAGAACGAACGCCCCTTCAAGTGGGGCGGCCACGATTACGTGTGCGAGGCGCGGTAGTTGGAACTGCTGGCTGTTGACTAGAACCTAGCGCGCGGCCTATTCATCCGGTGCGCTGCCGCTGGCGTTCTCGCCCAGGTCGTTCTCACCCAGCAGCGTAAACAGCTTCCGCCGGAGGATCTGCCCGGCCATCGTGATGTCCTCGCAGTGCACCGCCACCACCGCCCGGTCGCGCGGGCGGACCAGCAGCGGGTACGCGTAGTTGATGCTCAGCTCCGCCCCCATCAGGTACTCGAACACCTGCGACAGGTGGTGCTCCGCGTCCAGCTCGACGCACAACACCTCCTGCTCGCTGAACGGGTAGTCGAACCGGCTGAGCAGCCGACGCGCCAGCTCCGCCCGCGACGTCAGCACCCGCACCACAGCGTGCCCCGTTGCCTCCAGCACCGAGAAACCCGCCAGCGTCAGCGCCTGGTTCTCAAACACCTCCAGCAGGTGCAGCAGCCGACCCACCCGGTTGTCCAGGAACACGTTGAACTGCGTGTTGCTCGGCGGCTCGAACTTGTTGGCCACCTCGAAATCAACCGGGCTCTGCGACATGCACGGCAGTGTAGCCGGGTTCACGGCCAAGGCCTAGTCCGCGCGGACGTCCCCCTCAATACCGCGGCACCGACGGGTCCACCGCCAGCGACCACAGGTCGATCCCCCCCGCCATCGACCACGCGTCCTCGAACCCGCGCTCCCGCAGGAACCGCGTGACCTTCATGGACCGCACCCCGCCGTGGCAGAACACCACCACCTTCTGCTCGTCGTGCTCGGCCAGTTCGTCCAGCCGGTCGGCCAACGCCTGCATCGGGATATGCACCGCCCCGTCGATCCGCGCCGCCGCGACCTCCCGGTCCAGCCGACAGTCCAGCAGCAGCACCGGTGCTTCCGACGCCAGCAGCGCCGCCACCGCCCGCGGCGCGAGCTCCCACGCCGGCTGCAGCGGGTAGCCCGCCGGCAGGCCCTGGTCATCCAGCGTCAACGACATCCCGACACCTCCGTGCGCATACGAGCTTCCAACATGATCGGTTTACGCGGGCGGCGCCTCGGCCGGCGGGTCCAACAGATCGACGCGGGTGTACGCGTCGATGTTGCAGACCACCAGCTCGCCGTCGTCCTTGCGCAGCTCCAGCCGGTCCAGCCAGAGCCGGTCGTCCTTGGCGTGCGCGAACCACGAGCCGGTCTTCGCCTGCCGGCGGCGCGTGACCGTGCCCTCGACCGCGCTCACCAGCGCCCGCCCTTCCCGCGCGACCTGCTGCGTGACGCGCACCCGCTGGCCCGGCTGCGGGTCGACACCGCCATCGCCCGCGGCGGGCGGCGCTCCGGGGGTCGGGTTCTCGTCGCTCATCTCGGCAGACTCCGGGGGGCCAGCGGTTCCAGCCCGGCAGGATATCGCATGCCCCGCCCCGGCGCAACCCCAGACACGCCTCAGCCGCTGCCACGGGCCGAGACGCTTGGTATCATGTCCCCCCGCCGTCGGCCCCCGGGCCGGTGCACCCACACGGAGAGGTGTCCGAGCGGCTGAAGGAGCCGGTTTCGAAAACCGGTGTGCGGTAATTCCGTACCGTGGGTTCGAATCCCACCCTCTCCGCTTTACAGGAAACGACAACAAGTTCCGGCGAATGACCCCGAGCGACCGATTGCGGTCGCTCGGGGTTGTTTGCTAGAAGTGTTGAAGTTGCAACGA
>JAUHZU010000012.1 GCA_030425705.1 Phycisphaerae bacterium | reverse complement strand
CACGTTCGCCTGGCTGGGCAACTTCCGCCGGCTGGTGGTGCGGTATGACCATCAGATCAAGGTGTATCGCGCGTTCTTCCATCTGGCCTGTCTTCTGATCACGTTGAGACAGTTATGAAACCGCTTCTAGTAACTACCTGATCTTGCATGTCGCTAGCCGGGGAGGGTACTGAGCAGTATCAAGCCCGAGAGCAAGAAGGCTGTCAAAGTTCGATTCCGGCCACTGAGGCCAGAAAAAGTTCAACTGGTGTCCGGTTGCTTCGATTGCTCAAAACGCAAAGCCCCCGGCCTGTCCGCCGGGGGCTTGTTCATGCGCTGGCATGGATCAATGTCTGCCGCGACGCCTGCCGATGATCGACCTCGCCGCGTGGTACCTCACCCACCACCGCCAGGCCGCTTGGGTATCAGTCTTCAACAGAGAGAGTTGTTTACTCGCTGACGGCGGGCTCGGTCGTGAAGGCACGGATGACCTCGGCCGCGCGCTGCTGGGCGTCCGCACAGACCTCGTCGCCCCAGTACTCGTCGGCGAGGTCGAACAGGTGGTTGTACATCGGGTCGCCGCGCCACTGCTTCTGCAGCGCGATCGTCTCGCGCTGATCCAGCAGGGCGTCCCACGCCGCGCGGACGCTGGCCCAGTAGGCGTGGGTGTGGTCCCAGTACTCGTAGGCCGTGGCGAAGTCGTACGCGTCGGTGCGGGTGTAGGTGTTGACGCCCTGCTCCAGCGCGATCACGGGGTACTCGGCGTGGTCGAGGTCGAGCTTGGCGTTGTCCTGCTGGTGGACCCAGCCGGTGGGCGTGACGATGTGCGTGTTGGTCGCGACGACGATGTGGTAATCGTCGCGCTTGGAGTCTTCGCGTCGGGGCAGCGGGCGGTGGGTGGTGTCGCTGGTCCAGGTGGAGACACCGTGGGCGTGGACCCAGGTGCCGGTGCCCCAGTAACGCGGCTCGTCGGAGACCTGGAAGACCGACTGCGTCCACGTGCCGCGGGCGGCGGCGGAGGAGAGGGCCGTGGGCTCCCAGGTGCTGTGGCCGGTGAAGTGGTAGCGCTGGGTCTGCTCGTACTCCCAGACCTGACGCCAGTGCTTGACGATGTGGGACTCGCCCTCGTGCCAGACGACGAGGATGTGCTGCAACTCGATGCGCTCGGGCTGGTCGTCGACGACGATCACCAGCTCGGTCGCGCCGGCGTGGTACGGCTCGGTCAGTTCGTAGCCGGGGCGGAGCGCGAGGGTTTCTTCAAACGCGAAGTCGACCTCGAACTCGCCGGCCATGCCGAGGATCGCGGCGCGGTCGCGCTCCAGGTCCGCCGCCGACCGTGCGGGGGTGGACGCCCCGCGGGTGATGTGGGTCTCCTTCGCGTCGACCGACACGCAGCCGGCGGAGAGGAAGAGTGTCAGGATCAGCGCGGCGAGGCCGGCCAGGGTCAGGGCCGGGCGGAACGGGATCGCGAGCATGGGTCGCCTTTCGAGGGGTGGAGATCAGGGTCGTTAAGTGTATGCGTTTAATGGCCGCCGTCCCAGAGGGCCGGGGACTCGAGGAGGTCTTGCTCCCCGAGCATCTCGGTGTGGCCGTCGAGGAAGCCGACGACGGCCTTATGGCTCCAGCGGAGGTCGATGTTGCCGAAGGTGTTGGCGGCGGCGGGGTCGGGGTCGTAGCCGCCGGTGGGCTCGCGGACGTCGCGGTTGCCGCTGGCGTACTCGGGGAAGACGTAGCTGCGGGCCGAGGCGGTGACGAGCAGCCGGCTGGCCCCCTTGACCTGCGCTTCGGTGCGGAGCGGGTCGGGGTTGATCGTCGCGTGGTAGGGCAGTCCCATGGTGTAGTTCATGCCCAGGGACGGGACGAGGTTGGTCAGGTAGTTGTAGTAGGTCGGGGCCGAGGCGTCGTACGTGCCGAGGATGGCCTCCTGCCCGTTGGTCAGCAGCGCGCCTTCGAGGTTGTAGTCGAAGTAGGGCGCGAGCCGCCAGGAGTAGCCGGCATACGCCCCCGCGTCGCCGGACTGCGTGACGTGGTCCCAGATGATGTCGCCGTGGTCGTTGCGGACGGTGTAGTCGGGGGTGTAGTCGGTGGTGGGGAAGAGCAGGCCCTTGTGCTCATCGATCCACATGCGGTTGGCGAGGAGGACCATGTGCGACGCGGACATCTCGCGGGTCTGCCGCGCGGTGTGCTGCGCTGCGCCGAGCGCGGGCAGGAGGATCGAGATCAACAGCGCGATGATGCTGATGACCACCAGCAGCTCGATCAGGGTAAAAGCGTGTCGCGTTCGCATGGCGGGTCCCTCCGGGGGAGGCGTGGGAGGTCTGCGGTGCACGCGGGACCGCCCGCGCGGGAAAGCGGGACGCCACCGTCAGACGGCGCCCCGCAATAGAAATTGAATTCAGCGTCGGCGTCGCACGCCGTACAATGCGGCTCCTCCGAGCAGCAGTGCCAGGGCCGACGGCTCGGGGACAGCCGCCGGGGCGACCGCGTCCACCGCCGAACCGCTGTTGATGTAGTCGACGCGGACCGCGGCGAGGTTGGTGTGCACGTCCGAGTCGAACGTCAGCGTGTACGCAGATGCCGAGCCGACCTGCCACTCAGCCCAGAGGTAGGCCGTGTCGTTGGGGCTGGCCACCAGCCCGTGCTCCACGCCAGCCGCGATGCCCCGGTCCACGAACTCGGTCGCGTCGAGCCCTTCGAGCTGCACGGACGACGCGAACGGGCCCGCGCCCGGGATGTAGGCGATCTGGAGCACCACGGTCGTCATGGCTCCTGCGTTCTCCAGTCCGGTCAGGTCGATCGCGTAGGTGCCGGTATGCGACCCCGTGTAGAGGTTGGACGAGGACGTGATGAGGGCCGGCGGGTCGAACCCGCCAGAAAAGCCGGTGGTGTCCAGCACGGCGCTGCCCGTGCCGGTTGTGCCCACGTCCGTGGCGTGCGTGCCGGCGAAGCTGCCGGCGAACGTGTCCCACTCGAACGTACCGTCCGCCGCGCCGAACGACGGCGTCTCGAACAGGTAGGGGTCGGTCGTGACCTGGGCCTGGGCGGCGGTGCCCAGCAGCGCCGCGACACCGGCGGCGAAAAGTGTGCGTGTCAGGGTCTTCATCTCAGCGTCTCCTTGCCCGTGGATCCGGGCGGGGTGTAGGAACAAAACCAAAGAAAACGAAAACGGGCATGGGCGGCTGGCCGATCGGCCAGAGACCGTCCGTTATCTAGGGCTTTTCAACTGTATCGAGACTCAGTCTCAATAATCTAGGCGAGGTAGGGTACCGCGCAGGCAGGTCGTGTCAAGCGGATGAGAATCAATCTCAATAAATACCTGAGCGGCCTACGCCAGCCTCATCGGACATGCGGGTATTGGATCAGGGTCATGCTCGATAGAGCGATCCGTCAAAGCCGCAGTGGTCTGCAGACACCCACCGCAGACCGAATTCGCCGGTGCCAACAAGTAAGCTGTCCCTTTGACGTCTAAAGGAACCACCCGCATCCCCCTCGCTGGTGGACACTGGCAACTTCGGAGTGCTCACATTAGTATGGTCTTCCCGTGCTGTTGGGGCCCTGTAGGCCGAATGGGTCCGAGCTGATCGCGAGGACGCCCCCCTTGCATCGAGCGGATACCGCCCGTTGCCCGTCACCAGGACCCGAAGCGTTCCCTTGGCGTTTTGCCATCCAATTGACCAGATCGCGAAGCCCGAACTTCTATGCCGGGGGTTTGTTCTGGCGCAGAAGCCGATCCTCGCAATACCCGCCCGGGCAGTGCGTTGGACCGGTTCGCTGTAGCAACCCCGATCTGAGGCACGGTTATGACGATCTCGAAGCTAGCGTGCTGTTTTTCCTTGGGCATGTGCGTTGCCGTGGCGGCGTGGGCGCAGCCGGGCGGCGACGGGCCGGGCGGGTTTGGGCCCGGCGGACCGGGTGGCCCCGGTGGGTTCGGTCAGCCGGACCGTGAGTTGATGGATCAGTTTGACCTCGACGGCAACGGCCGGCTGGACGCTGAGGAACGCGAGGCAGCCCGTGCCTGGGTCAGCGAGCAGGACGCCGGCCGGGGCGGCGGGCGTCGGCGGGGGCCGCGCGGCCCGGGCCGTGGGCGTGAAACCGGCCCGCTCCCGCACCAGGACGACGACGCCCTGCGGGTGGACCCCGCGGACGTGCCGAAGTACCCCGACGCCGGGCTCTACGACACCGGCGTCGTCCGCACGCTGTTCTTCGAGTTCGAGGACGAGCACTGGTACGACCAACTTGTCGCGTTCTACCACAGCGACGTCGAGGTGCCCGCGCAGCTCATGGTCGACGGCCGGGTTGTCGGCGAGGTGGGCGTGCGCTTCCGCGGCAACTCCTCTTTCATGGCCGCGAAGAAGTCCATGAACATCTCCATCGACGCGTTTACACGGGGGCAGCGGCTGGACGGCTTCAAGACGCTGAACCTGCTTAACGCCAACGGCGACGACTCGATGATGCGCGAAGCGCTCTACGCCCACATCAGCAACCAGTACATGCCCGCCCCGCGCGCCAACTTTGTCCGCGTCGTCATCAACGGGCGGTACTGGGGCCTGTTCGTCAACGTCGAGCAGATCAACAAGGACTTCATCGAGCACCACTACGGCACGCGCGACGGTGTCCGCTGGAAGGTGCCCGCGGACTTCAGCGGACGCGGCGGCCTGGTCTGGCTGGGGGAGGACCTCGCCCCATACCGCGAGGCGTACGAACTCAAGACCGGCTCGGCCGACGAGGCGGACTGGCGGGAGCTGGTCGAGTTGTGTCGGCTGCTGCGCGAGACGCCCGCGGACGATCTGCCGGAGGTCCTGCCCGGGGTCCTGGATGTTGAGGAGGCGCTGTGGTTCCTCGCGCTGGACAACGCGTTGATGGACGAGGACGGCTACTACAGCCGGGGCAGCGACTACGGCCTCTACAAAGACCCCTCGGGCCGGTTCCACCTGCTGACGTACGACAACAACGAGGCGTTCCTAGTCGGGCGTGGCGGTCCCGGCGGACCGCGCGGTCCGCGCGGGCGGGGTGGCCGCGGCGGTGCGGACGGCGGGGAGGCGATGCGCGACCCGCTGGAACACGCGGACAACGACGGCCGACCGCTGATCCATGCGCTGCTGTCCGTGCCCGAGTGGCGCGAGCGCTACCTCGAACACGTCGCGCAGATCAACCGCGATTGGCTGGACTGGCGTCGGCTGAGCCCGGTCATCGCGGGCTTCCGCGACACGATCGAGGCGTCGGTTGAGGACGATCCGCTCGGGCCCGGCGCGGCGGGGTTTGCCCGGGCGATCGACGGAGAGGCCGGCCTGCGTTCGCTACGCGGCTTTATCGAGGCCCGCCACACGTACCTGAACGAGCACCCCGCGATCGGGGCGCTCGGCGACGGCCGGTGATGGCTCGCGCGGTGTTCAGAGGTACGCGTGTCGAGCGATGCTGCGGATGGGATGCAGTCAGCTCCGACGGGTCGATGCGCCGGCCTGCGACTTGTTGTCGCGGTCGGAGCGCAGCGGCTTGCGGGGCTTGACCACGACCTCGAGTTCGACCTGGTCGGACATGAACCCGCACTGTGACCAGGGGGGCAGCTCGTTGCCGCCGGTGCGGATCGTATTGCGGTACCAGTCGTAGGAGTCCTTGGGGATGCGTTCGCCGGTCGCGTAGTCGACGTAGATCAGGCCGAAGCGGTCTTTGTACCCCTCGGCCCACTCGAAGTTGTCCATGATCGACCACTGGAAGTAGCCGAGCAGCGGGATACCCTCGTCGCAGGCGCGCTTCGCGTAGCCGAGGTAACGCGCGAGGAAGTCGATGCGGTTGGGGTCGTGGACCTTGCCGTCGACGCTGACCCAGTCACGGCAGCTCAGCCCGTTCTCGGTGATGTACAGCGGTGTCTTGTAGCGCTCGTGGAGGAACCGGCTGGCCCAGTAGAGCCCCTCGGGGGTGACGGGCCAGTCCATCGCGGTCATCGGGTGGCCCGGCGGGTAGGCGAGGCGTTCGACCTGGCCTTCGGCCCCGGCACGGACGACGCCGGCCTCGTAGAGGTTGAACGCACAGAAGTCGATCGGCTGGCTGATGATCGCCATATCCTCGGGGCCGATCGGCGGCATGTCCTTGAGCCGGGGCTCGACGCCGGACTCGGGGTACCGGCCCTTGAAGACCGGGTCCAGCCACCACGCAGAGCTGAAGAGCGTGTCGCCGGCGTTGTCGAACGTGGCCTGGCGGGCGGCGTCGATATCGACCTTGCGCTCGGTCTGCGGGATCGCGACGACGCCGATGGGCGCGATGCCGATCTGTGCCGGCTGGTCGGAGCACGCCCGGATCGTCTGCACCGCCCGGCCGTGCGCAAGCAGCGCGTGGTGCCCGATCCGCAGGACGTCGGCCTCGGGCAGCTGCAGGCCCGGCGCGTGCTTGCCGGTCTGGTTGCCCAGCAGCACGAAGCACTGCGGCTCGTTGAGCGTGATCCAGTGCTTCACCCGGTCGGACAGGCGCTCGACGACCACGCGGGTGTAGTCGGTGAACCAGTCGACGATCTGGGGGTTGAGCCAGCCGCCCTGCTGCTGGAGCTTCAGCGGCAGGTCCCAGTGGTACAGCGTGACGTAGGGCGTGATGCCGGAGGCGAGGAGCTCGTTGACCAGGTCGCTGTAGAAGTCCAGGCCGGCCTCGTTGACCGTGCCCGTGCCGTCGGGCATCACGCGGGGCCAGGCGATGGACAGGCGGTACGCGTCGAGCCCCAGCTCCTTCATGAGCGCGACGTCTTCACGCCAGCGCTCGATATGCATGCAGGCCTGCCGGGCGTGGTGCCCCTGGAACACCTTGCCCGGGGTGTCGCAGAACGCGTCCCAGATGCTGTCGCCACGCGGGCACGACGGCGTCGTGCCCTCGATCTGGAACGACGCCGCGGCGGCGCCCCAGATGAAATCGGTTGGATAAGCCATGCCAGACTCCCTTGATACACAGCCAATCCAGTCGGCTGAGGTTGAAACCTAGTCCTCGCTCGGCTCGCTGCGGAACGCGATGTCGTCGAGGTAGAACGTGACCGCGCTGCCCTGCCCGGCGAGTGACCAGAAGAAGCCGGTCTTGATCCGACGCAGGTCGGCGTCTTCCGGGATCTCGATCGTGTACAGCCGCCACTCATCGGTCAGCCGCAGCTCTTCCAGCGAACCGCGGGCGGTGTCCGGGAAGGGCTTGTCGGCACCGATCAGCCCGAAGCCGAAGTTGACGACCTCGCCGCCTGCCTCACCCCGGGCCCAGAACTCGAGCACGCGGGCGCCGCTCAGGTCATAGCCGCCCTCCACATCGCCCCAGTCGTTTACCGGGCTCTGCCAGACCACGCCGCCCCACTCCGCGCCGCTGTTGTAGACCACCTTCAGGCAGGCGTCACCGGCATGCGGGTTGTCGGCGTGGCCGCCGTCCATCGTGATCGCGCCGGCGTTGCCCATATAGCCCGAGGGGATCCACGGCTGCTCGCCGTCGGCCTCGTCGTACACCACAGCCGGCAACGCTTTGGTCTCGGTGTTCACCGGGTCATCGCCCGCCACATAGAGCGGCAGGTTCGCGGTCGCGGCGTTTCCGGCCGGGTCCTTCACGACGACGAACAGGCGGTAGACGCCCGGCGCCTCGGGAAGCTGCAACGCGCAGCCGTCTTCATCAGAACGCACGATCCGTTCGGGGTAGCTCGGCGGCACAGGGATCTCGTCGCCCGCGGTGACGTACGTCATCGGGTCGGCCATCAGGGTCCAGGCCACGTCCAGCGGCTCGCCCTCGGGGTCCGCGGCCTCGAGCGCGACACGGACCGTCGCCCCGGGCTCCGTGCCCGCTGACCCGACAACCGCCAGCGGCTCGATCGACGGGCACCGGTTGTCCGGCTGCGAACCGGTCCAGCACGCCGTCATCGCGTCGACCGTGGCGACCTTGCTGCCGTCGGGCAGGAACATGCCGAACCAGGTCGTTGTCGCCTCGGTCTTGAACCCCCAGAGGAACGCGTAGGACCCCAGGCAGTTCGCGGTATCCGCGGTGAACGCGGTATAGGCGGCGCGGTAGGCCTCGGCTTTTTCGGTGCTGGTGGGCTCGGGCGCGGCGCCGAAATCCGTCCGCCCCAGTTCCCAAGGCCCGGGCGGGCCGAACTCCGTCACGATGTAAGGCTTGGTCGCCCCGCTCTGCGCATAACGCTCGGGCAGGGAGGACGCGCCGCCGTAGCTGTTCACCCCGATGATGTCGATCGACGGGCACAGGCGGTGGATGGCCTCGAGCTTCCGCCCGCCGATCTCGGCGATGACGGTCATGGTCGGGTGGTGCGGGTCGAGCCGCTTGACCAGCGCGGCGCAGGCCTCGATGTGCGACCAGATCGCCGGACTGTCCCCTTGCTCGTAGCCCTCCATCTCGTTGCCGATGCCCCACATCAAGAGCGCCGGGTGGTCCTTGTAGGCGAGCACCGCCGCGCGGACCTGCTCGTACTGGGCCGCGACGCTGTCGAAGTCGTTGTAGTCGAACCCGTGCCGTTCGTGACCGAGCCAGATGCCCAAGGTGACGGTCAGCCCCAGGCGGTGGGCCTCGTCGAGCAGCGCCCGCGTCTCATCGCCGACCCCCCAGGTACGGATCGAGTTGCCGCCACAGTCCGCGAGCGTCGCGAGGTGGTCCGACCCGCCGGCACCCTTGATCGGGTACGGCTCGCCGTCGCGCATGAGCTGCCAGCCCGCCTCGGTCTGTCGCAGTTCGACCGAGACGGGTTGCGCGAGAGCGCCGGCCGACACGAGGAGCGCGGCGATCATCAACAGAAGGGCCTTGAGGTCGGGCATCGTCAATCGGTTCCATACGGCGTTGTCAGGATCGGTGTACTCGGTGGAGTCCCTAGCGGTCCAGACGGATGTTGCGGTTCAGGACTTCGCCCTTGCGGATCGTCGAGGCGTGGCCATCGAGGAACAGCATGTTGATGGACTCGTTGCTTCCGTGACGCCAGCGGATATGGCCCTGCGAGCTGTTCTCGTCGGTGTTCGGGCCCTCGGCGATCTCGTCGTTGTTATCCGAGTCGGTGCTGTCGAAGTACCACTTGCCAGAGTCCGAGAGGTTGTCGCCGTCATAGATCTGGTAGGCGTCGGCGACGGCATCGTCGTTTAGGTTCGGCACCTGGGCCCCGTCGGCGGAGACCATGATCTCGGTCGTGCGGGATTGGCTGGAAACGGTCTTCTGGTCGTCCGGCCCGCCGAAACCCAGCGACGGGATCAGCACCGGGTGCGTCGAGTAGTGCTTGCTGCCGCCGCCCAGCGCGTTGCTCGGGCAGGCGAAGGTCTCGACCGCCTCGGTGCCGGCCTGATAGGTCGCTTCTTCGCCGGTCATGTAACCGGTGATCGTGACGCTCCAGTCCGCCTGGCGGAAGCCGGTGGGCTCTGAGGCGTCGGGGATCGAGTAGTAGCTGTGGGGCAGCAGGTCCTTGTTCTCCAGGGCGAAGCCGATGAACCCGACGCCGTGCCCGCGCTCATTCGAGAGACACTGCATCGTGCGTGCCGACCGGCGTGCCGCACCGAGAGCCGGCAGGAGGATCCCGATCAGCAGCGCGATGATCGAGATGACCACCAGCAGTTCGATCAGCGTGAAGCCCTTGGTCTGACGTGACATGGTGTTGTCCTTTCCCAGGCGTGGAGGAGGTGCTTGGTTTGCGGAAGCCGAGCGACGCGGTCAGGGCGCGTCGGCACGGACGTTTCGGTGCAGGAGCGTTCGGAACTTTTGGGCGGTGGCGTGTCCATCAAGGAACAGCCCATTGACCGTGTCGTCACCGCCGTGGCGGAACCGCAGGTCGCCCACGCCAAGACCCCCGTCGACATCCGGCCCGTCGTCGATCAGCTCGTCGTTGTCTGTGTCGCTGCTGTCGAAGTAATCCGACGCATCGTCGGCGCCGTAGTTGTCCAGACGGTCCAGCGCGGCGAGTGAGTTGCCGTCGTACCCCGGGTCGGAGGAGATCTGCTGCGACGCGTCGGCGACGAACATGACCTCGGTCGAACGCACCGCGTCGTCGAGCTCATACCACTTGAGGTTCGAGCCCAGCCCGAGGATCGGCATGACCAGCGGGTTGGAGCCGAAATGCAGCCGGCCGCCGGGGACCTCCGCCTGCGGGCAGAGCAGGGCCGCGGTGTTGTTGTCGACGGCCCCGGCGTCGTCGTACGAGTTGTCGCCGGAGTTCACGAGGTAGGCGTTGATCAGCAGGCCCCAGTCGGTGAAGCCCTCGGTCTGCGTATCGAAGTACGACGCGGGGATGTAGCCCTTCCAGTCGATGGAGTACGCGTTGATCGCGGTGCCCTGCTGGCGGAGGTTCGAGAGGCACTGCATGGAGCGGGCAGAATTCCGTGCCGCCCCCAGGGCCGGCAGCAGCATGCCGATCAGCACCGCGATGATCGAGATGACCACGAGCAGCTCGATCAGCGTGAACGCTTTGGCTTGTCGGGTCATGGCGGTTCTCTTGGCAGATCGAACGGGCGGACCAGAATGCAGCCGACAGCTTTTCAGCGGCCGGCTGCTTGGGAGGAGTCGGGGTCAGCGACGACGACGCAGCAGCGCCAGGCCACCCAGGCCCAGGAGCGCGAGCGAGCCGGGCTCGGGGACAACTTCGAAGAAGGCATCGTCGAAGAACGGCGCGCCGCCTGGGCCGCCGGGCTGGAAGTCGCCGGTGATCAGGACGAACCGCGCGAATGCGGCGTCAGCCGGTGCAACGCCGGTGATGTTCTGCTCGGTCCACACGTCGACCGGGGCATCGGCTGCGGTAAAAGTGCCGTTACTGATGAACGGGGTGATCGCAGACTGCGTTGAGCCATCGGCCTGAATCCATTCGATATTGACAGCCGCGACCTGGCCGTTCGCCATCATATCGCCGCTGAAGTTGAGCATGAGGACGCTGCCATTCGCGGTCTCACCGGGGTTGATGGCGAACTGCTGGAAGATGCCCGAGGCCGAGCCACCAAACATCTTGAAGGCGTGGGTGCCCGAGTTGGCGCCGACCGAACCGAGCACGCTGTCGTGCACAGTGAATGTCGCGCCGCCGAAGTCGGTCCAGCCCGGCGCACCGAAGGTATCGCCGCCGGTGAGGCCGGCGTCTTCGAAACCACTGTTCACCAGCAGGTTGACGCCGGCGGCGGCGTGCCCGGCGAGGGCAAGGGCCGAGACCGCAACAAAACTACGGGCACACTGGGTCAGGGAAACGCTTTTCATCAGATTCCTCCAAAGGGAGAGTGGGGGGATGCAGGCGATCGGGACGCCTGCGGAACAGGGAGTTAGTCTTGGTGTGGGGTATCGAGTGCAGGGAGAGGTGATGCGGTCGACGCGTTCACCTCGAACCAGGCGCGGAGCTGGGGCGGCTCGGTCACGGTGTCGGCCCCCGGGCCCAGCATGCCGCCCAGCAGCGACAGGGCGTGACGGCCGAGCAACTCGGAGTCCTGGCACACGGCCGTGAGGTCCGGCACGGTGCTGAAACGGATCTCTGAGTCGTCAAAGCCCACGACCGACAGGTCGCGGGGGATATCGAGGTTCTGCCGACGGGCCTCGGCCATGATGCCGACGCACGTGCTCGGGTCCGCTACAAACAACGCGGTCGGGCGGTCCACCATCGTGGTCAGCCGGCGAACCAACTGCTCGCCGCCCTGGCGGTTCGCGGGGACGCGGAACAGCAGCTTCGGGTCGGGCGTGACCCCGGCCGAGGCCAAGGCGTCTTCGTAGCCCGCCTGCCGGTCCAGGTGGTCTTTGTCGTCGATGATGTTCGTGCAGAAGCCGACCCGCCGGTGGCCCAGGCCCAGGAGGTGTTCGACGGCGTCGCGGCTGGCCTCGCGCGAGTCCACATCGACGCACAGGTGTTCGTAGCCCTCGATCTCGTCGCCCAGAACTACGGCAGGGATGCCGCTCTCCAGGATCGCCCGGCAGGCGTCCCGGCTCTCGGCGGTGGTCCGCACGATCGCGCCACGCACACCCTTCCGCCGGAACATCTGGCTGAAGCTTTCGCCGGTCTCACGGCAGGTCCGCGCGTTGAGGATGAGCAGGTCCAGCTGGTGCTGCTCGAGCCCGACGCTCATGCCCGCGAGGATGCCCGCGTCGTAGGGCGAGGACAGCGTGACCGAATCGGTGAACACGTAGGCGATGTTGCTGACCGAGAACTTGCGGGTCGTCGGGCGGTAGTCCGTGCCGTTGATCACGGTCATCACCTTGAGTTTGGCTTCCCGGCTGACCTGGGCGCTGTTGTTCATCACCCGGGAGACGGTGGCGGTGGAGACGCCGGCCTGCTTCGCGATTTCACGGACACTTGCCATGAGCTGCCTTGTAACAGTTACATTTAGATTTCATAGGTATCGTAGCTCTCGCGTGCCGCATGTCAAGGCATTCTTCAAAAAATTTCTGATTCTTGTCTGGTTTTTAGGCAGAATCGCCGGTATCATCGCCCGCAACGCTGGCCGAAATCGGTAAATGTAACAAAATGTAACGCATGGCATCGCACGCATTCATTCACTGGGTCCGGGGGTTGGGGCTGGGCATCGGCCCCGGGGTCATCGCGTTGCTGGCGGTGGTCTCGACCGCGGCGGTGCTCGCCTGGCCCCGGCCGGAGCGGGGCGGGCTGGAGTTCTGGACCTTCGCCCCGCACCACACCCGGATGTACGAGCCGGTCATCGAATCGTGGAACCAAAAGGCCGGGTCGGACCACCCGGACCGCCAGCGGGTCTCGCTCTCTACGCTGTCGACCGGGGCGCTCGCGCAGCGCGCCCAGGCCGGCTTTTGGGCGCAGACGCCGACCGCCGACCTGATCGAGGTCGAGCAGCCGATGATCGGCCGGTTCGTCGCCGGCCCGATCGACGAGGTCGGCTTCCACGACCTCACCGACCGCCTGCGCGAAGAGGGTATCGACCAGCGGCTCAACCCCGCGTCGTTCGCGCCGTGGACCTCGCGCGGGCGGGTGTTCGGCCTGCCGCACGACGTGCACCCTGTGCTCCTGTGCTACCGCGCCGACCTGGTCGAGGCGGCCGGGATCGACGTCGATGCGATCGAGACCTGGGACGACTTCGAGCGATTGATGCGGCCGCTGATCGCGGACCTCGACGGCGACGGCAAGAACGACCGCTACCTGCTGGGGCTGTGGTATACGAGTCTGGACGACCTGCAGGTGCTGTTGCTGCAGGCCGGGGGTGGGACGTTCGATGCCGAGGGCGGCTCGCTCATCGCCAGCGAGGCGAACGCGCGGGTGATCGCGCGGGTGGTGACCTGGTGCCTCGGGCCGGGGCGGATCGCGATCGATGCGCCGGAGTTCAGCCCGTCGGGCAACCAGCTCAAGCTGGAGGGGCGGGTGGTCGCGGCGCTGATGCCCGACTGGCTGGCGGGGGTGTGGATCAACGCGCTGCCCGGGCTCTCGGGCAAGCTGAAGCTCATGCCGATCCCCGCGTGGGAGCCGGGCGGCCGGCGGACCAGTGTGCGGGGGGGGACGATGCTCGCGATCCCCAGGACCACACGCGACTTTGACGCGGCGTGGGCGTTTGCAAAAGAGCTGTACCTCTCGCCGGACCTTGCGCGTGAGCTGTTTGTGACCAACCACATCATCTCGCCGATCATGGACCTCTGGGACGAGCCGTACTACGCCGAGCGGTCCGCGTACTTCTCGGGCCAGCGGTCGGGGCTTGCCTATATCGAGCAGGCGCTGAACGTCCCGCCACGGTCGTCGTCGCCGTTCCATCAGACAGCGATGCAGCGCATCCTTGATACGACGGCCCGTCTGCACGCCTACGCGCAGGACAACGGCGTCCACGACGACCAGGCCCTGCTGCCCGAGGCCCGCCGGTTGCTGGCGCAGACCGAGGCCCGCGTGCTCGAGGAGATGCAGCGCAACGTCTTTATCGCGGGGGGGTGGCGGCGATGAGTAGGCGATTCAGGCAGCACCCCGCGTGGGTGCCGTACTTCTGGGCCGGCCCGTTCCTGCTGGTGTTCGCGGTGTTCCTGGCCTACCCGATGTTGCTGTCGGTGAAGATGGCGTTCCACCAGAACGCCGGGCCGCGCGTCGCCGAGTACGTCGGCACGCAGAACTTCTCGTGGATGATGGGCGACCCACTGTTCTGGACGGCCGTGCGCAACACCGCGGTGTTCGCCGCGGCGAGCGTGTTCATCCAGCTCCCTGCGTCGCTGGGGCTCGCGCTGCTGCTCAACCGTCCGCAGCTCCGGGCACGCGGCTTCTGGCGGGCGATCTTCTTCGCGCCGGTGCTCGTCGGCCTGCCTTTCGTTGCCATCCTCGCCGGGCTGGTTTTTGAGAAGAACACCGGGCTGCTCAATGTGGCGTTACATGAGTTCACATCTCTCGAAGTCACATTGCCAAGGAAGATTGGTGGCCAAACACTCGGTGTCCCATTCACATTCGACATCGAGTTCCCCTGGCTGCAGAGCTACGTCATGCCGACGCTGATCATCTCGGCGTTCTGGATGTACGTCGGCTTCAACATGGTCTACTTCCTCGCGGCGCTGCAGAACGTCGATAAGAGCCAGCTCGAAGCGGCCGAGATCGACGGCGCCAACGCCTGGCACCGGTTCGTGAACGTAACGCTGCCGGCGATCCGGCCGGTCGCGTCGTTCGTGGTGCTGCTCTCGCTGATCGGCAGCTTCCAGCTCTTCGAGCTGCCGTACCTGCTGCTGCAGGAGACCGCGGGGCCGAACAACCAGGGGCTGACGCTGGTGATGTACCTCTACCAGCAGGGTTTTGACCGCGGCGACCTGGGCTACGCCAGCGCGGTCGGCTGGGTGCTGGCGATCGTGCTCTTCGGCTTCGCGATCGCCCAGCAGGTCTACGGCCGACTCCGGGGGGCCGACCTGTGAACACCCGTGCCCGCCTGACCGACGCGTTCCTTTATGCCGCGCTGGCTGTGTTCGCGGTCGTGACGCTCGTCCCGTTCGCGTACCTGTTGTTCTCGGCGTTCAAGTCGCAGGAATCGTTCTTCTCCTTCGCGCTCTGGCCGACGGACGGGGCGTGGTGGCAGGTGGACTGGGGGGGCTTCACCGTCAAGCACTTCAGGACGCTGTTCGTGGACGCCGGCGTGGCGCGGGCGACGGCCAACTCGTTCTTCCTCGCGTCGGTGACGGCGGTGCTCGCCACGCTGTGCTCGGCGATGTGCGGGTACGCGCTGGCCAAGTACCGCTTCGCCGGACGCGGCGTGCTGCTCTGGCTGGTACTGGGCTCGCTGGCGGTGCCGGCCGCGCTGCTGATCGCGCCGGGGTACCAGGTCGCGTACTGGCTGGGCCTGCTGGACAGCTACGCCGGGCTGATCCTGCCCGCGATGGCGCCGGCGTTCGGGGTGTACCTGTTCCGCCAGGCGTTTATCTCCAGCATGCCCGACGAGATGATCGAGGCCGCCCGGGTCGACGGCTGCGGCGAGGTGCGCCTGTTCTTCACGATCGCGCTGCCGATGGTGCGCCCGATGGTGGGGGCGTTTTTGCTCATCACCTACCTGGCGACGTGGAACAACTTCATCTCGCCGCAGATCATCCTGCAGTCGCAGGAGATGCTGCCGTTGTCGGTGTTCGTCGCTCAGCTCCGCGGGCCTTATGGCACGGAGTACGGGCTCATCATGGCGGGCACGCTTGTGGCGGTGGCACCGGTGCTGGTGCTGTTCCTGCTGCTGCAGCGCGACTTCATCGCCGGTCTCACCGCGGGGGCCGTCAAGGGCTAGCCGCGTCCCGGGGGGTGCCGCGATAAGATGAACGCTCCGATGGCAGCACAGGAGCGGACCCTTGACCGACCTCGATACGATCCGGCGGGAGATGGTGGACCTGTCCCGCGAGCTGGGCGAGCCCGCCCACGACTACGTCATCCTCGGTGAGGGCAACACGTCGGCGCGCGTGGATGAGCAGACCTTCCTCGTGAAGGCGAGCGGGACGGAGCTGCGCACGCTCGGGCCCGAGCAGGTGCTGCGGGTCGGCTTCGCGGACTGCAACGCGCTGATCGGTGGGCCGGCGCTGACGGACGAACAGATCAAGGACGGGCTGCTCGCGGCGGTGGTCGACGGGCCGGCCGGCGTGCGCCCTTCGATCGAGACACTGATGCACGCCGCGCTGCTGCAGATGGACGGCGTCCGGTTCGTCGGCCACACGCACCCGACGGTGGTGAACGCGATCGCCTGCTCCGGCCGGTTCGGCGCGGACCTGACACGCCGGCTCTTCCCGGACCACGTGGTGGTGTGCGGGGCGTCGGCGGCGCTCGTGCCCTATGTCGACCCGGGCATGCCGCTGGCACACGCGGTGGTCGCGTCGGCGACGGCTTACCAGCAGGCGTACGGCGAGCCGCCCAAGACGTTGTTCCTCAAGAACCACGGCCTGATCGCGCTGGGCCGGTCGGCCCGGCAGGCCGCGCAGGTGACGCACATGACGGCCAAGGCCCTGCGGATCCTGCTGGGGTCGTACGCGGCGGGCGGGCCGGACTTTATGCCCGATGCCGAGGTGGCGCGGATCGCGGGGCGGGACGACGAGCACTACCGGCAGGCGGTGCTGGATCGGCAGCGCAGGGTGTAATCGCTGGCGGTGCGCCGCGTCGGCTGATGGGCGGTGGGTGCGCCCACGCGGCGGTGACTTATGCGCGACAGATGGCTAGGCAGGCAGACGGTGTGCGGGGTCCTGGCGATCGGGCTGGGGGCGGGGCTTGCGCTGCGTCCGCTGGTCGCGCAGCCGGATACTGAGCCCGCGCCGCCGCCGGACTGGCTGCCGGTCCTCTCGGAGGACCCGTCCGAGGTGGGTTTCGCCGAGCACGCCCAACCGATCTTAGAGTGGTACTGCTACGACTGCCACGACCGCGCGACACGCAAGGGCGGGGTCGCGCTGGACGGTGTCGGCACGGAGCGCGAGCTGATCGAACACTTCCGCGAATGGGAGAAGGTGCTCGACCAGCTCGAGGGGCGGACCATGCCCCCCGCGCAGGCGGACCAGCCCGACGAGGCGACGCGGCAGCGCCTCGCGGCGTACCTGCGTCACGTGCTGGAGACGTACGAACCCGACGGCCCGCCGGACCCGGGGCCGACGGTCTCGCGCCAGCTCACGAACCTGGAGTACGACAACACGGTGCGCGACCTGACGGGGCTGGACCTCCGGCCGGCCGAGCAGTTCCCGGCCGAGGGCGGCGGCGGGGAGGGCTTTACCAACAACGCGGACACGCTGTTCCTCTCGCCGCTGCTGCTGGAGAAGTACCTCGACGCGTCGCACCGGATCGTCGGGCACCTGGAGGTGTCGTTCACGCGCGGGCTGGTCTGGCACGCCGAGCCCGTCGGCGAGCGCGAGCGGCAGGCGTGGCGCGACGAGTCGACCGAACGGCTCAAGCGGTACCGCCACGACCGGCTGGCGGAGCTGGAGGTGTTTGTCGACGACGCGTCGCAGATCGTGCGGTACCTGCCCGCGCTCTACCGCTTCCGCCATGCGCGGCTCGCCGACGAGACGCTGACGGTCGAGCGCTTCGCGGAGCGAGAGGGGCTGCACGCGGTATACCTGCACGGGCTGTCGGCGTTCTTTGAGGAAGGCCCGGGCAACGGCGATGAACCGGTCGCGCGGATCGTCGCGGCGTGGCGCGGGTTGCCCGAGCCGTCAGCAGACCGGTCGGTCGAAGCGCAGGACGCTGCGGCCGGGCCCGCGGCGGCCGCCGCGGCGGAGATCATGCGGGGCAACGTCGCGCCGCTCGCGCACTGGTTCGGCGACGCGGAGGACAAGCGTTCGTTCGTGATGCAGGCGGGCTACGGCCGGTTCAACCACATGCCGTTCGCCTACAACAACGACCAGCTGTTCGCGGCACTGGATGAGCCGCGTCGCAACGAGTTGAAGCGCCTGCAGGACGAGGACTGGCTCCGCCGGGAGGCCAACACGGACCACGAGCGCGACGCGCTGCGGCGGATGCTCGGGCCGTTCGTCCGCCGGGCGTACCGCCGGCCGCTGGAGCCCGGTGAGTTGGACGGGCTGGTCGGGTTCTTCGACGCGGTGCGCGAGCAGTCGGTGTCGTTCGAGGAGGCGGTGCGTCAGACGGTCCGGCGGGTGCTCGTCTCGCCGCATTTCCTGCTGCGGATCGAGGCGGATCGGCCGGGGGGCGATAGCGCCACGCACCGCGTGAGCGGGGTCGAGCTGGCGAGCCGGCTGTCGTACCTGGTCTGGGCATCGATGCCCGACGACGAACTGCTCGCTGCTGCCGAGGCGGGCCGGCTGGACGACGACGCGGAGGTCGAGCGTCAGGTCCGGCGGATGCTGGCGGACCCGCGTTCGGCGGGCTTCGCGGCGCAGATGCTCGGGCAGTGGCTCGGGCTGCCGGAGGTCGCGCGCAGTGATGGCCCGGACGTGGAGGTGTTCCCGGCGTACGACGCGGCGCTGCGCGATGCGCTAGTGACCGAGGCCCGGCTGTTCCTCGCGGCGCTGGTGCGTGAGGATCGGCCGACGCTCGCGCTGATCGACGCGGACTTCACGTTTGTCGACCCCGGGCTCGCCGCGCACTACGGGCTGGCGGTCCCGGACGATGCGGCCGGCTGGGCCCGTCAGCCGACGAACGACACCGCGCGCGGGGGCGTGCTGGGGATGGGCGCGTTCCACCTTTTGACGTCCTACCCCACGCGGGCCAGCCCTGTGCTGCGCGGGCAGTGGGTGCTGGGCACGCTGCTGGGTTCGCCGACCCCGCCGCCGCCGCCGAACGTCGGCGAGCTGCCCGAGGGCGAGCACGTCGAGTCGCTGTCGTTCCGTGAACGCCTGGCCGTCCACCGTGCGAACCCGTCGTGTGCGGTCTGCCACGACCGTTTAGACCCGGTGGGCTTCGCGATGCAGCGTTACGACGCGATCGGCCGATGGGTGGACCAGGACGCCGCGGGCCTGCCGATCGACGACCGCGGGACGATGCCCGACGGCACGGAGTTGGTCGGTGTCGACGGGCTGCGCGGCTACCTGCTGGCGAACCGGGACCGGTTTTACCGCCAGCTTGCGCGGAAAACACTGGGCTACGCGCTGGGGCGTGAGCTACAGTACACCGACCGCCCTTCGCTCCGCCGCATCGAATCACGCCTCGCCGAAGACGACCGTTTCTCCACGCTGCTTGTTGAGGTCGCCCGCAGCTACCCGTTCCTGCACCGCCGGGCCGCCGCCGACGAACACCGCCCCGATGAGGATGCCCCATGAACCTGCCCAGGCCGATCAACCGCCGGACGATGCTGAAGGGGATCGGGGTGTCGCTCGCGCTGCCGTGGCTGGAGTCGGTGAACGTGTTCGGCTCGTCCGCGATGGCGCAGGCAGCCTCGGGGGCCGCCGGTGAAGCCGCCGCTGGGCTCGCGTCGGGCGGTGTGCCGCTGCGGATGGCGGCGCTGTTCATGCCCAACGGCGTGAACACCCGGCACTGGGACGCGACCGGCGAGGGCGAAGCGATGGCCCTCTCCGACACGCTCACGCCGATGCAGCACGTCAAGCAGGACATCCTCGTCCTCAAGGGCCTGCACAACCGCAACGCGGCCGGCGGCGACGGCCACTACGCCAAGACCGCCAACCTCCTCTCCGGCGAAACCGTCCGCAAGACCAAGGGCCGCGACCTGCACGTCGGCGTATCCATGGACCAACTCATCGCCCGGCAATACGCCGGGCAGACCCCGCTGGACGCGCTCGTCCTCGCGACCGAGCCCACCCGCGGCGGCGTCGACACCAACGTCGGCTTCACGCAGATCTACGGCGGGCACATCTCTTGGTCCTCCCCCGAAACGCCCGTCCCCAAAGAGATCTACCCCCGCCAGGCCTTCGACCGGCTGTTCCGTGATACCACCGCGCGGCAGACCGACCGAAGCATCCTCGACGCGGTGCTTGAAGACGCGCACCGGCTCGAACGGAGCGTCAGCACGACCGACCGCCGGAAGCTGGATGAGTACTTCGAGTCGATCCGCGCTGTGGAGAACCGCATCGCCGCGATGGAGTCCGCCGGCCGTGAGCAGTGGACCCCGGACACGGCGGTCGACCCCGTGGACCTCTCGCGGCCCGCGCCGGGCCTCCCCGAAGACGCGACCGAGCACTACCGCCTGATGCTCGATCTCATCGTCCTCGCGTTCCAGATGAACAAGACCCGCGTCGCCACCTTCATGTTCGGCAACTCGGTGTCCGGCCGGAACATGAGCTTCCTCGACGGCGTCAGCGGCGGGCACCACCACCTCTCCCACCACGAGAACAGCGAAGACAAGCTGCGCCAGTACCAGCTCATCAACCGCTACTTCATCGAGCAGCTCGCCTACGTCACCCAGCGCATGAAGGCGATCCCCGAGGGTGAGGGCACGCTGCTGGACCACACGCTGTTGATGTTCGGGTCGGGGCTCAGCGACGGCAACAGCCACAACTTCCACAACCTGCCGATCGTCCTCGCCGGCGGGCGCGGGGCGGGCGTCCGTACCGGCCGTGCCATCGACTGCGGCGAAAACAACCGGCTGTGTGCCCTGCACCTCGCGCTGCTGCAGCGCATGGGCGTGGACGCCGCATCCTTCGGCGACGCGGATACCCCGCTGGACCTGGGCTGACGCGGCCGGCGGGTCAGTGGGCCTTGCTCGGCGGGTGGCCGAAGTGTTTCTTGTAGGCGCGCGAGAGGTGGAACGGGCTGGAGAACCCCAGGTGGTCCGCGACGCGCTGCACGGTGAACCGGCCGGTCATGAGCAGGGACCGCGCGGTCTCCAGGCGGAGGCGGTGGTAGTAGCGTTTCGGCGGCGAGCCGGTGGCGCGCTCGAACACGTCAGCGAATGCCCGTGGCGAGAGCCCGGCGACCTCGGCGAAGTGCGCGACGGGCAGGTTCTCCTGCACACGGTCGTGCATCGCGTTGATGACGCGCTCGATGCGTGCGTCGGCCGGGTCGCGGTCTGCGGTGTGTTGCGCGGCCCAGTGGTATAGCAGCGCCGCGAAGTTGGCCGAGGCCCGGCGGGGGTAGGCGGCATCGGGCCGGCGGAGGTCGCGCTGGATCTCGGCGATCCGCGTGTCCTCGGCGTCGGTGTAGGGCAGGGTGATCGGAGTATAGGGCTGTACATGTTCTGGCTTGGACATGAAAAACTCGAACCACCACAGCCGCCAGTGGTCCCCGGCCGTGCGCCAGGCCGCAAGGTCGGTCCAGGGGAGGATCAGCACCGAGCCTGGGCCTAGGGTAAAGGTCTGGCCCTCTTCGGTGATGACTACGCCCCGGCCGGCGGGGGTGCGCACCGCGACCACACCGACCTGCCCCGGGGGGATCGGCCGGGCCCAGCGCTCACCGTCCCATGTCGGCCAGCGGCGGGTGTGAGCGTAATGCCGGTCTTCCTCGGCGTCCCAGAGGCGGTACAGGGAGATCGCATCGATCCCGGCATCGCCCGGCGCGGTGGAAGGGAAGTTGTGCATGGTTTGCAACCAGCGATGGGTGCTCAGTGCTAACGAATTGGTCTACCGTACGGCATTCTAAAGAGATATGAGAAAAAGTATATGTTTGCGGCAATCCCCACTATTCCCCGGGTACGATCTGGCGCATAGGATGCGGGGCTGTTGTGCGGATTTATGTGTCTGTTCGCGAATGTCAGCACAGCCGCAGCTCGGGCACGGGTGCTCGGTCTGGGCGAAAAAGATATAGAGATTACACCTGCATGGATCAGCGACGGATAATGGGGATCGGTTTGGGCGGTGGGCTGGCGATGGCCGGACTGGTCTTGACGTGGGCTGCGGTCTTTTCGGCAGGTTCTCGGCCAGGGGTCGCAGATAGTCCCTTCACCTTTTCGGCACGACTGACACCCGCTGCCATGCGTGCCGGGGTGCCGCCGCAACCGCTCCGCACCGCGTTGGTGGAGGGCGAGGTGGATTTTGCGCGGGACGTGCTCCCGATCCTGTCCAACTCGTGTTACCTCTGCCACGGCCCGGACCAGGAATCCGAGGAAGCCAAGGACGCCGGGTTCCGGCTGGACATCCGCGACGAGGCGATCGCGTTCGAGGCGATCGTGCCGGGCGACCCTGATGCGTCGATCCTGATGGACGTGATCACCTCGACACGGTCGACGCGTGTGATGCCGCCGCCCGGGTCGCACAAGCCACGTCTGACCGAGCGGGAGGTCGACCTGCTGCGTCGCTGGATCGAGCAGGGCGCGGCATACACCGACCACTGGGCGTTTGTCCCGCCGCGGCTGCCAAACCTGCCGGACGTGAGTGACCCGGGCTGGTGCCGGAACGACATCGACCGGTTCGTGTTGGCCCGGCTCGATGAGGAAGGCATGTCGCCTTCGGCCGAGGCGGACAAGCGTCGGCTGATCCGCCGGGTGTACCTGGACCTCATAGGTCTCCCGCCGACGCCTGCGCAGGTGCAGGCGTTTGTCGACGACACCGCGCCCGATGCGTATGAGCGTGTCGTGGATGCGCTGCTCGCGGCGGAGCACTTCGGCGAGCACTGGGCCCGGCAGTGGCTGGACAAGGCGCGCTACGCCGACAGCAAGGGTTTCGAGGCCGATCGCGCACGGGTCATGTGGCGGTACCGCGACTGGGTGATCGGCGCATACAACAGCGATATGCCCTTCGACCGGTTCACGCGTGAGCAGATCGCCGGCGACCTGCTGCCCGACCCGACGCTGGATCAGCTCATCGCGACGGGCTTCCACCGCAACACCAAGTGCAACGACGAGGGCGGGACGGACGACGAGGAGTTCCGCGCCGCCGCCATCATCGACCGGGTCAACACAACGATGGAGGTGTGGATGGGGCTGACGGCCGGGTGCGCCCAGTGCCACACGCACAAGTACGACCCGCTGTACCACCAGGAATACTTCGAGCTCTACGCGTTCTTCAATCAGACCGCCGACGCGGACCGCAACGACGAGCAGCCGAAGATCGCGGCACCGACCCCGGAGCAGGCGGCGCGTATCGGGGAGCTTGAGGCGGAGATCGCCGCGATGCGTAGCGGGTTGGTCGAGCCGGGCGGCGCGCTGGCCGAGGGCCAGTCGGCCTGGGAGGCGTTGGCGTCATCCCACGAAACGCAGTGGCAGCGCATCACGGTTGCATCCGCCGTGTCGGCGAACGGTGCGGCGCTTGATCTGCAGGACGATGGCTCGGTCTTCGTCTCGGGCGAGCGCCCCGCGACCGACGTGTACACGGTCACGACACACACCGGTCTGACGGGGATCACGGCGATCCGGATCGAGGCGCTGGCGGATGACCGGTTGGCCGGCCCCGGGCCCGGCCGGACGGCGCACGGCAACTTTGTGCTCAGCGAGCTGGCGTTGGTTGCCGAGCCGGTCGCCGCGACCGACCCGCCGGTTGGGCGGTACATCCGGGTCGACCTGCCGGGCGCACAGCGCATCCTCTCGCTGGCCGAGGTCGAGGTAATCAGTGATGGGGAGAATGCCGCGCTCGGGGCAAAGGCCTCGCAGTCGAGCACAGCCTTCGCCGGGCCGGCGTTCCACGCGGTCGACGGCAATACGGACGGCGACTACGAACAGATGTCCGTGACCCACACCGCGACCGAAGCGGACCCGTGGTGGGAAGTCGACCTGGGCGAGACGCTGTCGATCGAGCAGGTGGTGCTGCACAACCGCGTCGGCGCAAACCTGCACACACGTCTGAGCGGTGCGCGGGTAAGCGTACTGGATGCGGACCGCCGAGTGGTCTGGCAGAGCACGGTGGTGGAGGCGACCGCCGCGCCGATGACTCTCTCGACGACCGGACCGGTGCACGTCACGCTGACCCATCCCTCCGCAACCTTCGAGCAGGACGGCTGGCCCGCCGCGCGGGCGGTCGATGGGGATCCAGGCGGGGCATCGGGCTGGGCCGTCGGCCCGCGGCAGGGCGAGGACCACGCCGCGGTGTTCGAGACGGTTGGCGATGTCGGGTTCACACATGGCACGGCCCTGCGGTTCACGATCCACCAGGCGCACGGCACCCAGCACACGCTCGGCCGGTTCCGCCTGATGATCACCGATGCGCCGCGGCCGGTCCGGCTGATGCCCGCGGACATCCGCTCGATCCTCGCGGTCGCTAAGGACCAGCGCACCGACGAACAGGCGCAGGCGCTGACCGCCTACTACATCGCGGTCGCGCCCGAGGCCGAGGCATACCGGCAGGAGCTCGCCGACCTGGAGCGAGAGCTACAGCAGCTCCGCGGTCAGGTGCCCACCGCGCTGGTGATGCGTGAGCTGCCTGAAGACCAACGCCGGACGACACTGCTGTTCCAGGGCGGCAGCTTCCTCGCGCCCGACACCGAGCGCGGCCCGCTCCAGCCCGGCACGCCCGCGTTCCTCCACGGCTACCCCGAGGACGCGTCCAACAACCGGCTGGGGCTCGCGCAGTGGCTGACCGCCCCTGACAACCCGCTTACCGCTCGCGTCCAGGTCAACCGGGTGTGGGAGGAGTTCTTCGGGATCGGGCTCGTCGAAACGACCAACGACTTCGGCTTCCAGGGCAGCTACCCCAGCCATCCCGACCTGCTTGATTACTTGGCTGTGCAGTTCCAGACCGAGATGGGATGGTCGATGAAGTCGCTGATCCGCGCGATCGTGACGTCGGCGACGTACCGGCAGACCTCGGCGGCCGACGCCGAGCGGCTGGAGCGGGACCGGTACAACCGCCTGCTGTCGCGCGGGCCACGGATGCGGCTGAACGCCGAGCAGATCCGCGACCAGGCCCTGGCCGTGGCGGGGCTGCTGCACCACGAGATCGGCGGCCCGTCCGTCCTGCCCTACGTCCCCGATGGGCTGCTGCCCCAGGCCTTCGACTCGTTCGTGCAGCAGACCAGCCGCGGCGACACAGCGATCTATCGGCGCGGGCTCTACACCGCCTGGCGCCGCACGGGGCACTACCCGTCCTTCGCCGCGTTCGACGCCCCCGACCGCAGCGTCTGCACGATCAAGCGGGCGCAGACCAACACGCCGCTGCAGGCGCTGGTGACGCTCAACGACCCGGTGTATGTCGAGGCGGCGCAGGCGCTCGGGCGTCGGCTGATCCTGGAGTCTTCGCCCGAAGGTGATTTCGACGTGCGTATGGCGGACGCATTCAACCTCGCGCTGGCGCGGAACCCGACGACGGCGGAGGTGGTGATCCTGCGTGACGTCTACTTCGCGGCCCTGGCCGAGTACCGCAGCGCACCGGAAGAGGCGATGAAGATGGCGACCGACCCGCGCGGCCCGCTGCCTGACGGGGTGGATGCCGCCGACGCCGCGGCGATGACGGTCGTGTGCAACGTGATCCTGAACCTGGATGAGTTCCTGAACAAGCCATGAAGAAGTTCAACCCACCCGCCAGCCTGCACGCCGCGAAGGTCGAGTCGATCACCCGCCGACACTTCCTGGGCAAAGCGACCAAGAGCTTCGGGGCCGCGGCGCTCGCCGGTCTGCTGACCGACAACGGGCTGTTCGGCGCGGCGCACGCGTCGAGCATGGAGGACGCGGTCCTCGCCGCCGGCACGCACTTCGCGCCCAAGGCCAAGCGGATCATTTATCTGCACATGGCCGGGTCGCCACCGCACCACGACCTGCTCGACTACAAGCCGCTGCTCAATGAGCGGGCCGGCGAGGTCGCGCCGCAGGACTGCTACGCCCAGCGCTCCGCCTTCGTCAAGCCCAACGCCAAGGTCCTCGGCTCGCCGTTCGCATTCGAGCCCGTCGGCGGCAACGGGCTGCACGTCAGCGAACTGCTGCCGCACTTCAAGACGATCGTGGACGATGTCTGTGTCGTCCGCTCGCTGTACACCGACCAGTTCAACCACGCCCCCGCGCAGCTCATGCTCTACACCGGGCACATGCTCCAGGGCCGGCCGTCCATGGGCTCCTGGCTCACCTACGGGCTGGGCAGCGAGAACAGCGACCTGCCCGCGTTCACCGTGCTGGTCTCCGGCGGGAAGAAGCCCGCCGCGGGCAACGCCGCGTGGGGCAGCGGCTTCCTCCCGACGGTCCACGCCGGGGTGCAGTGCCGCAGCGAGGGCGACCCGGTCCTCTACGCCAGCAACCCTCCGGGCATGGACCGCGCCGGCCGAGAGCGCACCATCGACGCGATCAACCGGCTCAACGCGATGCAGGCCCAGGAGTTCGGCGACCCCGAAACCCTCACCCGCATCGAGCAGTACGAGCTGGCCTTCCGTATGCAGGTCTCCGTGCCCGAGGTGATGGACATCAGCAAGGAAGACCCCGAGACGCTCGCCCTCTACGGCGCGCAGCCCGGCGCGACCTCGTTCGCCAACAACTGCCTGCTCGCGCGACGGCTCAGCGAGGCGGGCACCCGCTTCGTCCAGCTCTTCGACTGGGGCTGGGACGTGCACGGCACGAACCCCGGCGACGACCTGATGAACCAGCTCCCCATGAAGTGCCGCGAGACCGACCGCCCCGTCGCCGCGCTCATCAAGGACCTCAAACGCCGCGGCCTGCTCGACGAGACGCTGGTCATCTGGTCCGGCGAGTTCGGCCGCACCGTCATGAACGAGGCCCGTAACGGGAGCACGTACCTCGGGCGCGACCACCACCCCGCGTGCTTCACCGTCTTCATGGCCGGGGGCGGCTGCAACGCCGGCGCGGTGGTCGGCGCGACCGACGAGTGGGGCGCCCACGTCGCCGAGGACCCGATCCACGTCCACGACCTGCAGGCCACCGTCCTCGCGCTCATGGGCATCGACCACGAACGCCTCACCTACCGCTTCCAGGGCCGCGACTACCGCCTCACCGACGTGCACGGCAATGTGAAGCCACAACTCATGGCGTAGTCCCGGTGGAACGCGTTGCTACAAAAGCGTGCGCAGTGCAGGACCGGGTCAATAGCCGTCGCGTCACTCGCGGAGGGTCGCTGGGGCTAACGCTGTTCTCCCGCCGCGTGTGACGCTGCGGCGATGGGCGTAGGTTTCAGGACACCGCGCCGGCGGGGTGGCGCTCAACGAAACGGGTTGTTCGGGGTGTACCCGTGGTCGTCGTCATCGTCCTCGGCGTCCGACGACCCGCCAAGCCCGGCGTCTTCACGCTCTTCGAGCCACGCCTGCTGGATCGCCTCGAGGATCTGCTCGTTCACCGACTGCCCCGGCTCGGGCTCAAAACCCTCCAACCCCTCGACCAGCGCACGCAGGTCGGTGAACTTGATCGCCACCGGGTCCACGCCGCCGTGCTGCTCGGTGAGCTGGTACGCGATCTCGTCGATGTCGGTCCAAGAGAAGTTCATTTCAGGATTCGATTGCTGCTCTCTTGCCAGCCCACCACTCGATTCCATGGGTTTGCAGCAACTTTACAACAGTAGCCGCTAAAGCGGCGGGAGCATCGTAAACACCTGGAAAACTACTGGACTCAAATTTGAACCAGTGATCTGATTCTTCGTCTGCAGCTCCTAATCGGTGCCGCTTGTTAGTTTGAGAGACACGGAGCTTCTCAACGGGTAGTTCTTTGCTGATGTAGACATTGTCGCGGTCGCCATTGGTGTACGACAACTCAACCACAAAACAACCACCATGGCGATTGAACTGAAAACTAAGTAAGTCTACATGTCCATCAGGATGCACCCGACGAAAATGCGGCATTGTTCCCTTGAATCCAAGTTTACGGAGGGATGGCACTACGATTGCCTTCAACTCGCGGATCATCTCTTCCCGCATTGAACACCCTGTCACTGCAGATTCACCGGCATCACCACATACAAGAAGTTCGGCCCCGTGCGTAGCACGCCGGGCTTGTTGCCGGCCTTCATGTCCAGGTGGACCTGGTTCTCGTCCACGACCTTCAGCGCGTCCAGCAGGTACGCGGGGTTGAAGCCGACGTCGATCGCGTCGCCGGTGTACTCGGGCAGCGCGACCTTGATCTCCGCCTCGCCCATCTCCGGGGCCCGGCTGGTGATGACCAGCCCGCCGTCGCTGAAGGACATCCGCACGCCCTTGCTCTCCTCGTTGGTCAGGAGCCCGGCCCGGCGGACGGCAGAGATAAAAATGTCCGTCGGGATCGTCGCCTTCTTGTCGCCGTCCTTGGGGATCACGTCCTTGTACGGCGGGAAGTTGCCCTCAACGAGATTACTGGCGAGCACGGCCGTGTCCGTCGCGAAGAGGACCTGGCTGTCGTTGACCTTGACCTTGACGGTCTGCTCGGCATCATCGAACAGGCGGAGCAGCAGGTTCAGCGCCTTGGTCGGGATGATGGCCGAGCGGTCGGCGTCCTGGAGGGACTTGCACTTGCCCTTGGCCTGGGCGAGGCGGTGGCCGTCGGTGGCGACGACGGTGAGGTCTTTGTTGTGGCGCTCGAGGAGGACGCCGTTGATCGCGTAGCGCGAGTTCTCACGGGCGGTGGCGAAGATGGTCATCGCGATGAGCCGGTGCAGGTCCGCGGCGGAGACCTCGAAGTCCGCGTCGTCCGGGAAGGTCGGCGCATCGGGGAAGTCCCCGGCCGGGTAGCCCAGCAGCTTGAAGCGGGAGTCCTGGCCGACGATCTGGGTCTGGTCGTCCTTCGTCGCGATCGTCAGGGTCGGGTCCGTGGACTCGCGGACGATCTGCTGGAGCTTGTCGGCGGGGATCAGCGCTTCGCCGGCCTCGGACACCTCGACGCGGGGGGTCGAGAGGTGGATGGAGACCTCGGTGTCGGTGGCGGTGAGGGTGAGGGCGTCGTCCTTGGCCGAGAGCTTGACGCAGGTGAGGACGGGCTTGGGGGTGCGGGAGACGACGACACCGCTCACCAAGGTGAGGGATTCAACCAGGGCCCCACGATCGCAGATAACCTTCATCAGAGACGTTCCTTCTATAGATTTAGGCCTGTAAGGTACCCCTGCGGGGACGCGGGGGCAACGCGGCGGGCCGGCGGGCGGGGCGGGGTCAAGGCCGGGGTCGGTGGCCGTCAACCCATCCACAGCGTGTCCACCGGGCCCGTGGGCGGGGGGTTGCGGTGTGCGGGGCGTCGGTTACACTATTGGGCTCGGATTTTCGCTCGGCCGAGGCCGGGCCGACGTTATCACCGCACCTACCCACGACCGAAGGAGCCGGCCATGCCGAAGCTCAAGGGCCACAAGGGCCTCGCCAAGCGGATCAAGATCACGGCCAACGGCAAGGTCAAGGCCGGCAAGCGCGGCCGACGCCACCGCAACAGCCACATGTCCGGCGACACGATGCGCTCGCTGAACCAGAAGAAGCTGGTCCACCGGCACATGCTCCGCCGGCTCGAGCGCGTGCTGGGCACCCGCCTGCACATCGCCGAAGACAAGACCGCGAAGAGCGACGACTGATACACCGGCCGGCGTGAACGTCGCCGGCGATCAACCAGACCAGCGGCTGGGGCCGACAAGCGAGCGGGTTGTATTCCCCCTCCCCCCTGACCGCACCACACAGGAGACGCGACATGCCTCGCGCACAGAAGGGCGCCGCCCGGCGTCAAGCCAAGGCCCGGTGGTTCAAGCGGACCAAGGGCAACCACGGAGCACGCAACAACCTCTGGCGGACCGTCAAGCAGACCGTCGTCCGCAGCGGTGTCTACCAGTACGAGCACCGCCGGCTGGTCAAGCGGGACTACCGCCAGCTCTGGATCACCCGCATCAGCGCCGCGTGCAAGATGCGCGATATCAGCTACAGCCGGTTCATCAACGGGCTCAAGCTCGCCAGCATCGACCTGAACCGCAAGATGCTCAGCGAGATCGCCATCCACGACCCCGAGTGCTTCGACGCCATCGTCGAGCAGGCCAAGCAGGCCCTTGAGACGAAGAAGCAGGCGGCCTGATCCCGCCGCTCCATGCAAGAACACCGAAGCCCACGCTCGCCGAGCGTGGGCTTCTTTTTTTGGCGGACCGCTTGCCCGCCCGGTCAGATCGAGATGTCGTACTCCGGCTCGAGGTCCGCGAACGCCGGCTCGTGGATCGATAGCCCCATGCCCGGCGCGTCCGGCGCGGTGGCGTAGCCGTCGTCGACGCGGTAGCCTTCGGTTGTGAGCACCTCGGTCGAGAGCGGGTCGCGCTCGGCGAGGTAGAAGTTCGGCAGCGCGTGGCCGATCTGCACCTGCATGTAGAACCCGATGAGCGATCCCCAGTTGTGCGGGGCGACCACGGCGTTTTGCTCGCCGGCCATTTGCGCCATCTGCCGGACGTCCTCGAACCCCAGCGATTTCATGTCGCACTGGTACACGTCGATCGCGTCGTGGTCGAGGTACGGCCGCAGGTCGTCGAGGTTGTGGATGTTCTCGCCGTCGGCGACGAGCGTACCCAGGTTCATCTGCCGGTAGTACTCCTTGAGCGCGAGGTACTTCTCGACATCTTCGGGGAAGACCTCTTCGGAGAAGTCGATGCCCAGGTGCCCGACCTGGCCCATCAGGCGGAGCAGGCGGGGCAAGTCGTAGCCGTTGTTCGCGTCGATCCCGATGCTGATGTCGCGTCCGCCGTGCTCGCGGATGATCGTCAGCACCTCGACGTCACGGCGGTCGCCCTCGGCCCGGTCCATCCACTTGTGGCCCCGGCCGATCTTGACCTTGAACGTGCGGTGCCCGGCGTCGGTCCCCATATCGATCTCCGCTCGCAGGCGGTCCTGCCAGCGGTCCTGGTACTGCGGGAGAAGGTCCATGAAGTAGATCGAGCCGTCGTAGACCCGGACGCGCGGCTCGGGCCGGCCGCCGAGCAGGGCGTGCACCGGCTTATCGAGCACCTTCCCGGCGAGGTCCCAGAGCCCCATCGAGAACCGGCCGAGTGGGCTGCGCATGCTGTTGGTCCCGGCGTCGTAGAAGTCGACGAGCTTTCGGCCGAGCAGCTGCTGGTACCGCTCGCGTTCCGGGCCCCAGGACGTGCCGAGCGCTTCGATGCCGGCGTTGGTGTAGATGCGGGCCATCATGTCCGACGAGCGGTCGCCGTGCACGTCGAGCTGCGCGTTGCGGCCGGCGAGCTTGCTGCGCGTCGTCGGCAGTCGGAACCCGACGATGCGGGTGATCGTCAGGTCCTCGGGCAGGTGCCCCGACCAGTCCGGTGCCGCGGCTGAGGCGACCGCCGGGTAGGTGGCGAGGGGCAGCGCGGCGGTGAGCGCGCCGCTGCCGGTGAGCTTGAGGAAGGTGCGTCGGTCCATGGCGTGCTCCTGCGTCGCGGCGGTGGTGGGGCCGACCCCGAAAGGCGGCGGCTACAAGCTATCCGGTGCGCGGCCCGCCGATCTGTCGGCTGTGTTTCACCGCCTGTGGGTCGGCGCCGCGCGATCGCGACCCGGCCCAGAGCATATACTCCCGGCATGAAAAACCATGAAACCGAAGAAGAAGAGATGAAGCGCGAGATCGCGCTGTCCCGTGAGACCTGGCGGCTGTTCCGCATCCTCTCGGAGTTCGTCGAGGGCTTCGACGTCATGTCCAACGTCGGCGCGGGGATCACGGTGTTCGGCTCGGCCCGCACGAAGCCCGGCGAGCCCTACTACGAGCAGGCCGTCGAGTGCGGCCGGCTAATCTGCGAGAAGCATTTCGCCGTCATCACCGGCGGGGGCCCGGGCATCATGGAGGCCGCGAACAAGGGGGCCCACGACTGCGGTGGCCGGAGCGTCGGGCTCAACATCGACCTGCCCTTCGAGCAGGTCCCCAACCCCTACCAGACGCACAAGCTCGACTTCCGCTACTTCTTCGTCCGCAAAGTCATGTTCCTCAAGTACTCCTGTGGGTTCATCATCTTCCCCGGCGGGTTCGGCACGATGGATGAGTGCTTCGAGACGCTCACCCTCATGCAGACCATGAAGATCCACCCGTTCCCGATGGTGCTCATCGGCCACGACTTCTGGGACGGCCTGGTCGACTGGATGCGGGCGACCCTGGCCGAGAAGTTCGAGACGATCAGCCCCAAGGACCTGGACCTGTTCACGGTGACCGACGACATCGAGGAGGCGGTCCGGATCATTGACGATTACTTCGAGCCGGCGAAGTGGAAGACCCAGGTCCGCCCCGCCATGCCCGGCCCGCGCCTGGAAACAGCGCACATCGAAAAAGAACTCGAACGGCATAAAGGCAAGAAGCACTAAACGGGTGACGCGGCGCGTTGCGGTCGGGGACTTCTTAGCAACCGACTCAGTCGCCCCCGATTGCGCGGGTTCACCTGTGCGGCTAGTACACCCGCTGCAGCGCCGCGCCGGGGTAGTAGAAGCCCAGGATCGCGGGGTGGTCGTAGCCGCGCTGGGCCATGCCCTGAGCGCCCCACTGGCACATGCCCACGCCGTGGCCGTAGCCCCGGCCGGTGAAGCTGATGTTCGGGCCGCTGACGGTGACTTCGACGTGGCTGGAGAACAGGGTGTGGGCGCTGTTGGCCGGGTCGCCGGGGACGGCGGTGTTTGCGGCGCGGCGGAGCTGTTCGCTGTGCAGGTCGTAGCGTCGGCCGTTGGTGTCGGTGACCGCGTAGCGGGTGGGTCGGCCGACGCGGTTATGGGCGATCGGCTGGATGTCGCGGACGCCGGTCAACTCGCTGATGGGGTGGTCGTTGGCCCGGCCCCAGCGCTGCATCGCCTGTGTCAGCCGGGCGTTGGTCTGCGTCACCGGGCCCCAGCGGAACTTGCTCGACGCCTGCCCCCATGCGCCGTGCTCTCGGCCGCGCAGCGGCGCGAGGTCGTCTACCTTCTCCGGGAAGATCGCGTAGGCGTCCTGACCCGTCCCGCCCGAACAGCTCGAGTAAAACGCGGGCAACACCCGGCCCTCGAACACCAGCACCTGCCCGCGCGTCGCGGCGACGGCCTGCTTCGCCTTCTCGCTCGCGTCGAGCCCGAGGTACGCCTGGCTGGCCTGGCCGGCCTCGAGGTCGTAGTGGCTGCTGCGCCGCTGGGGCAGGTTCATCTCCCAGACCGCGTAGCTCCGCGCGGCGATCGCCTGCGCCCGGTAGGCGGCGGGCTCCCAGCCCGCGTATAGCTCCTTGGAGAGCACGCCCGGCAGGTATCGCTCCATCCCGACGTGGTTGACCGCGTCCATCCGCCCGGTCGGCCGACCGGTGCTGGTGCTCACCGGCACCAACTCGATGACGCCGGGGTACGCCGTGCCGTCGAGCGAGACCGAGCCGGCGGTGGAGGCGATGCGGAGTGCCGGCAAGTCCCAGCGGACGGCCTGTCCCCGGCCGTCGGTGATAACAAAGCCGCCGCCGTCGTGGGTAACGACCAGCGGGCCGTCGAACGCGCGGGGTTGCGAGCCCGCGGCGGCCTGGCCACCGGGTGCGAGGGTGAATCGGCCGGTCGTGGCGGCGCGGAGCCGTGTAGCGCTGCGCTGGACGCGGACGCGTACCGCCGGCTCGCCCCGCAGGTCGGCGACGCGCAGCCCCCGGCGGGCGGCGGCGGCGTCGATCGGCGTGTAGCCCGTCGGGCCCGGCCGGACCCCCGGGTTCTGGACGCCGGACGTCCGCGGCTTGCACCCGCCCACACACAGCAACAGGCACAGGAGGGCGAAGGTCAGGTTCGTGGCGAGGACACGGGTCATGGCCGTCCTTGGCTGGGGTGGCGGTAGTTCCGAGAGGGCATCGTAGCCCCATCGGTCCAGATCGGCCGAACCGCGCGGGTGCAGCGAAAAACCGCCCGGTGCGTGCCGGGCGGTGTTTCATCGTGTGGTAGGTTCTCGGCGGGTTACCAGGCGCGGTGCTCGGCCGAGTCGTTGGCCGCGATCTCGCCGGTGTCCTCGTCGTAGTACCAGGCGCTAGTGCCGACCGCGCCGTCGCCGAGCGGCACGGTATCGGTAAACGGGTTGCGGGGGATGCCCGGCAGGTACGGGCCGAAGGGGTAGCCGGGCGTGCCGATCGCGGCGGTGTTGCCGTCCTTGTCGGTGGCCATGGTCATCTGGTCGATGAAGTTGGCCAGGGTCGGGGGGTTGCCGTTGTGCTGGTGCTTGTAGAGCTCGATCTGTCCGCGGAAGCGGAAGACGTCCTGCTTGAGGGCGGATTCCTTGCTGGACTCGGCGGCGGTGGAGAACTGCGGGATAACGATCGCGGCGAGGATGCCGAGGATCACCACGACGATGAGGATCTCGACCAGCGTAAACGCCCGGCCGGCGAGGCCTCGGCGTTGGTAGCGGCGGTGAATCGGGAGTGCGTGGCGCATGATTGGGGCTCCGGCATGCCTCGCAGATGGTGAGGGCCCGGGCCAACGGCCCGGCCTACCCGCGTATGGGTGTCTTGAGCCGTATCGGCCCGCCCGGTGCGGGGATACAGCACACCACGCCCCGACGGGCCACACGGGCGGAAGCTGGCGGGTGTGTTCCGGTTGTGCGGGATACGCGGCGCGAAACCAACGGTGGTACAACGGGCTGCGGGTATGATGCGGCGATGACCACCGCAGGGACGCCCACCCGTTGGGTCCGCATGGATGCAACCCCGGCCGAACCGGCCGAGCCCGGACCCACCCGCTACGGCCGACAGCACCCGCTGGTCGCCCAACTCCTGGCGGCACGGGGCGTCGTCGGCGACGACGCGGTGGACCGGTTCCTCAAGCCGCGCCTGACCGACCTGCACGACCCCGCCGACCTGCCCGGCGCCATCGCCGCGGCACAGCGCCTCTGCCGGGCCGTCCACGACCGCCAGCCCATCGTGATCTACGGCGACTACGACGTCGATGGCGTCACCGCGTCGGCGATCCTCTACCACACACTCACCCGTGCCGGGGCCGACGTCCGCACCTACGTCCCGCACCGTCTTGACGAGGGCTACGGGCTGAACGCCGAGGCGATCCGTCAACTCGCCACCGGCGGCGATAGCGCAACGCCGCCCCTGGTCGTCTCGGTTGATTGCGGCATCACCGCGACCGAGCCGGCTCGGGTCGCCCGTGAACTCGGTGTCGATCTCATCATCACCGACCACCACAATTTCAATCCCGACGCCTTGCCCGATGCGCATACGCTCGTGCATCCGGCGATCGCAGCGGACGGCCCGGCCTACCCCAACCCCGACCTCTGCGGCGCGGGCGTCGCGTACAAGCTGGCCTGGCAGTTCGCGCTGACCTACTGCGGCTGCCTGGGACCCGACGGCCGGGCACGCGGCAAACTCCCGGCCGACTACCGCGCGCTGCTGCTGGACCTGCTCGCGCTGGCGGCGCTGGGCACCGTCGCGGATGTCGTCCCGCTGGTCGGGGAGAACCGGGTCATCACCGCGTTCGGACTCTCGCGGATCAAGCAGACCGGTATCGAGGGCCTCAACGCCCTGGTCACCGCGTCGAAGCTCGATGATGAAAAGATCGACAGCTACCACGTCGGGTTCGTGCTCGGCCCGCGGCTGAACGCCTGCGGCCGGATGGGCCATGCCCGCGAGGCGGTCGAGCTTCTGACCGTCGCGCAGGGCGAGCGTGCGTCGGAGCTGGCCGAGCAGCTGCACGTTACGAACGAGGACCGGCGGGCGACCGAGAAGCAGATCGTCGACGCCGCGATCGAGCAGGTCGAAGCAAACGGTTACACGGACGACGCCTGCCGCGCGATCGTCGTGGCCGGCGTGGGCTGGCACCCCGGGGTGGTGGGCATCGTCGCCAGCCGGCTGGTCGACCGGTACCACCGCCCGGCGATTGTCCTGGGGATCGACGAAGCGACCGGCGAGGCCAAGGGCTCGGCCCGCAGCGTGGACGGCGTGAGCATCCACGCCGCGCTCATGGCCTGCGAGCAGCACCTTACGAAGTTTGGTGGGCACGCGATGGCCGCCGGGCTGACGCTGGAGGCCGGCCGCATCGATGCGTTCCGCACCGCGCTGGTCGGGGAGGTCAACCGCGTGCTCGGGGCCGACGAGCTGTGCGCCTCGGTGCGGATCGACGCGGCGGTTGCGTTAGCCCACTGCGACGCGGTGCTGTTCGACCAGCTTCAGCGGCTCGCGCCCTTCGGACGGGGCAACCCCAAGCCGCGCCTGCTCGCCGAGCGGCTGACCCTCGCCCGCCCGGCCCAGCGGATGGGGGCCGCGGGCAAGCACCTGTCGCTCCAGCTCCGCCGCGACGGTGCCTCCATCCGCGCCGTCGCCTGGAACCAGGGCGAACGCGCCGCCGACCTGCCCGCGGGCGTGACGGTCGATGTCGTGTTTCAGCCGAGCATCAACACCTGGCAGGGGCGGCGCAGCGCCGAACTGCACATCATCGACCTGCGCGTGGTGTGAAAGGTGCGGCCCGGCGTGGGTCGCTCAGCGGTTCGACACGAACCGGTAGATCTTGCCGTCGAAGCTGCAGATGTAGACCTCGCCGTCGCGGTCCTCGCCGAAGGACGCGGGGCGATGGACACGGCCGATCTCGACCAGTTGCCGGATGCGGCGGCCGTCAAACTGCGCCATCCAGAGCGTGCCCCGCTCGTAGTCGCCGTAGAGGTAGTAGCCGTCGATCTGTGGCAGGTCGTCGCCGCGGTAGACGTAGCCGCCGGTGATCGACATCGCCTCGCGGCGGGAGTGCTCGATCACCGGGTCGACCAGCAGGCCCGTGTCGTCGGTGCGGTCGTTCGCGTCAAAGTCGTGCCGGCCCTCGCGGATGCGCCACCCGTAGTTGAAGCCACGGCGGATGATGTTGATCTCTTCCCAGGCGTTCTGCCCGACGTCCCCGGCCCAGAGCGTCCCGTCCTCGCGGTCGAAGCTGAACCGCCACACGTTCCGCAGGCCGTACGCCCAGATCTCCGGCCGGGCACCGTCGACCCCCACGAACGGGTTGTCTTCGGGGACCGCGTAGTTCGTGCCGCGTGCCTCGTCGGTCTGGTCCACATCGATGCGCAGGATCTTCGCGAGAAGCGTGTTGAGGTCCTGGCCGGCCTTGAGCGTATCGCCCGCGGCGCCGCCGTCACCCAGCGCGATGTAGAGGTAGCCGTCCGGCCCGAAGGCGATCATCCCGCCGTTGTGGTTCCAGAACGGCTGCCGCTGCTCGAGGATGACCTCTTCGCTGTCGCGGTCGATCGTGATGCCGTCGTTTTCCATCGTGAAGCGCGAGAGCACGTTCCGCTTCGGGTCGGACGCGGAGTAGTGCAGGAAGACCTGCCCGTTCTCGGCGAAGTCGGGGTGGAACGCGAGCCCGAGCAGGCCCTCCTCGTTCTCGCCGCGGTGGCCGGGGCTGATGACGTCCTCGACAAAGTCGATCATCAGGTGCCGGTCGTTCTGCCGGACACCCGGGCGGTTGTCGAAGAGGTAGACCCGCCCCTGCTGCTCGACGACAACCAGCCGGTCCGTCCCGTCGCCCATCGGGCAGAGGTAGATCGGCCGCTCGAAGCTGAGGTGCTCGAACGCCACGGCGGTGGTCACCGACTGCTGTGCAGCGACGGCGGGGGCGAACAGCGCGGCCAGGCAGACGGCGGCGGCAACAGCAAATCGGGTCATCTCGACACTCCGTGTGGCAGACATGGGACAGCGGACGGCGGGCTATTGTAGCCCCCGCACGGAAGACCGCCGCCCGGCACGGGTCGTTACACCGTTGCACCAACCGGACCCTAAGCCGGGCCAGAGCGCAGCGTCGGCCCGGGTCGGTCTCCCCCGTCAGTCGAAATCGCCCAGCACCATCTCGTCGACGCTCTTGCCCGCGGGGAGCATGGGGTAGACGTGCTCGTGCTTCTCGACCAGGCACTCGAGCACGGCCGGGCCGTCGTGGGCGAGGAACTCGGCCATCACGGCGGCGAGGTCGGCCTTCTTGGTGCAGCGGAACGCCTTGCAGTGCATCGCCTCGACAAGCTTGCAGAAGTCGGGGTTGTGCATCTGGGTGTGGCTGTAACGCTCCTCGTAGAACAGGTCCTGCCACTGCTTGACCATGCCCTGGAAGTCGTTGTTCAGGAGGATGGTCTTGGCCTTGATGTTGTATTGCGCGGCGGTGGTCATCTCCATGGCGGTCATGGAGAAGCTGCCGTCGCCGTCGATGTTGATGACCGGCAGGGGCTTGCGGCCTTCGCGCTTGGCCAGCAGGTCCTCGCCGAGCTGCCCGCCGACGGAGGCCGGCACGCCGAAGCCCATCGTGCCCAGCCCGCCGGACGTGAACCACCGGCGGGGGTGGCTGTACTTGTAGAACTGCGCCGCCCACATCTGGTGCTGGCCCACGCCGGTCGTGATGATCGCCTCACCCCGGGTCTGCGCATACAGTTCCTCGATGACCGCCTGCGGCTTGAGGTGGAACTCGCGCTCGTCGTCCTTGTAGCGGAAGGGCGCCTGCTTCTTCCACGCCAGGATCTGGTCGAACCACTCACCACGGTCGCGGTGTTCGAGCATCGGCTCGAGCAGCTCGAGGTTCTTGCGTGCGTCGCCCTCGACGGGGATGGTGACGGGTACAGACTTGTTGATGTTTTCCGGGGCGATGTCGAAGTGGATGATCCCGCCGGTGCCGGCGCGTTCGGCAGCGCGGGCGCTGGGGGCGAAGCGCTTGAGGTCGCCGGTGATGCGGTCGTCGAAGCGTGCGCCGACGGCGATGATGCAGTCGGCGTCGCGCATGGCCCAGTTGGCGTAGGCGCTGCCATGCATGCCGAGCATGTGCAGGGCGTGCTCCTCGCTCTCGTCCACCGCGCCCAACGCCTGCAGCGTGGTGGTCACGGGGACGTTCGCCAGCTTCGCGCACCGACGGAGGGCGTCGCTGCCGCCCGAGGCGACGCAGCCCTGCCCGACGTAGAACACCGGGCGCTTCGCGTTGTTGATCATCTCCGCGACCCGCTGCAACTCCGAGGAGGTGCCCAGCTCGCGGACGTGGTAGCCGGGCGTGTACGGGTCGGCGTGGCAGGGCTTCTTGAGCACGGCCGCGGTGACGTCCTTGGGCAGGTCGATAAACACCGGACCCGGCCGGCCGGACATCGCGACCATGAAGGCGGTGTTGATCGCACGGGGCAGGTCCTCGACCCGCTTCACCAGCGTGTTCCACTTGGTGCACGGCCGGGTGATGCCGGTCATGTCCGCCTCCTGGAAGGCGTCCGACCCGATCGCGCCGGTAGCGACCTGTCCGGCGAACACGATGATCGGCGTGCCGTCCATCAGCGCGTCCTGCAGGCCCGTGACCGTATTGGTCGCCCCGGGGCCGGAGGTGACGAGCACGATGCCCGGCTTGCCGGTCACACGGGCGTAGCCCTCGGCCATGTGTGAGGCACCCTGCTCGTGGCGGGAGAGGACGAAGTCGAATTGGCCGGACTCGTGGATCGCGTCGAACACGGGGAGGATCGCACCGCCGGGGTAGCCGAACATGCACTCGACGCCGTGCTCGATCATCATCTGGTGGAAGATCTGGGCGCCGGTCATGCCGGTGTATTTGTCGGTGGCGTCGCCGTGGGCGGGTTTATCGACGGCGTGTGCGTTGAGGTTGTAGGCGGTCTGTGCCATGGTGGGGGTGTCCATCGTTTTCAATGACGCCGCCGGGCCGGTCGGGGCTCGGTCGGTCGGGTGGTGTGGGGTTGAGGCCGGTCTGCGTGACGGGCGACGGTTGGCTCAGAACCGAGCCGGGCAGGGGGGGTGCGGGTCTTCCGCTCACATAACAAGGATCAGCGCCGCGATGACGGCGTTGGCGCGGGCGATCTGGAGGGCGGAACGATTCAGACGCATGGGGCAAGAGTATACCGACGGACGGCCGGCCCACCAATAGTGGTCTACCCTAGGCAGCCAGACCCAGCCACGGCACTCCCAGGCTTCGGGTGCGCTCCCTGATCTCGCTGGCGGGCTCAGGCGGCGGGGTGGCGGAGCGTGTAGACCGCCTGCTGGACGCCTTCGAGGGAGTCGCCGACGAGGTAGAACAACAGCCCGCTGTCCTCCCAGAGGATGACGGGATGGTCCAACTCGTCGCCGGCCTCGACGTAGACCCGGCCGGGCTCCATCTGGGCGGTGATCTCGTCCCGGGCGTCGACGATCCACAGACTCATGGCCCGGGCGGGGTCGTCGTGGTGCCGGTACACGATGTGGACCGCGCCGTCGCCGGGGATCGAGCAGACGCCGGCGACCTGGTAGTCGTAGTCGATCGCGCTGAGGTCCAGGGAGAGCCCGCTGACCGAGTGAGCGAGGTAGTCGTCGAGGTGGCCGGGCAGTTGCTGGATGCTGTCGCCAAAGCGCTCGTGGTTGTGGAGCAGGTCGCCGGGGTTGCCGGCGCAGTGCATGTGCCGGCTGCTGAAGGCCTGGACGGTACGGATGTCGAGGACGGGCTGGGTCGGGCCGACGCCGCTGCCTCGGCCGGCGAAGAAGACGGCGGTCGCGGCGATCAGCAGGACGGCGGCGACCGCGGCGGGTGCCCATCGGCCGATACGCGCGAGGACCGGCGGGCCGGTGTACGGCCGGGCGGCCGGGGTGTTGTGTGTTGCGGGGGGCGAGGCCTCGGCTTGGTCGGCGATCTGGTGGAGCTTGGCACGCAGCGTGTCGGGGCAGCGCATCGACGGGCTATCCATCGCCGACGCGACCGACCGGCGGAGCTGCTGGTGGTACGCGATCGCCGCCGCAAACGCGGGCTGCTCGGCCAGCAGCCGGCAGGCCTCGGGGGACTTACCAAGCTCCAGCTCGCCATCGGCCAAGGCCGCGAGCAGGTCGGGGGTCGATTCGGATGGTTCGTTCGGCTGCGTCATGGCGTAGCGGGGGCTCCGTGTCTCCGTCTGCGAAACCGGGGTGGCTTCGGGTTTATTCCGGTGTTCCCGGGTGAAATCCTTCGAATGAGATTGGTTTAGGGATCGGTTTTTCCGACCGCGATGCCGTGCTCCGCCGCCAGCCCCGCGAGGCGTTCGCTGAGTAGCGCCCGGGCGCGGTAGAGCCGGCTCATCACCGTGCCCAGCGCCACACCCAGCACCTCCGCGACCTCGCGGTACTTGAGGCCTTCGACTGCCCAGAGCAGCAGCACCTCGCGGTAGTGGTCGGGCAGGTCCTGGATCGCGTGCTTAAGCCGGTCGTCGACCTGCTCCCAGTCCAGGTGCTCCAGGTCCCAGGCCGGGGGCGGCTGGTCGATATCACCGAGCTGGCCGTTGCTGTCGAGCACCTCGTCGCCGACGTTGGGCTCGCGCTTGTTCTTCTTGGTCCGGGTGTAGAAGTTGTTGTGGAGGATCTTGAAGAGCCACGGCCGGACGCCGTGCTCGCGCAGCTCGAACCGTCCCTCGGCCTTGAACGCTTTGAGGTAGGTCTCCTGCACCAGGTCCGACGCGTCTTCGGGGTGACGGGTCAGGTGCATCGCCATGCGGTAGACGCTGTCCATCTCGGCCAGCGCCAGCTCTCTGAATGCCTGACTTTCCACGGTCCACCATCCTCGTCGGCGTGTCTGCTCAGTCTACCCCACAGACCAGCGGACAACCCCACGGTGGAGTGGTTTATTCCCCGGGCCGTCGTCTACTGGAACCGGAGCACGTAGACCAGGCGGGGCGACGACTCGCAGTAGCGGACCGTGCCGGTGCTCAGGTCGCCGTCGTCGATCTCTTCATCGACCGCGAGGTAGAGCGACTCGTCGCCCTCGACGATGGAGATGCAGACCGCGACCGGGTCGCCCCCGGCGGTGTTGCTGCCGCCCTGCCAGTTCTCGAAGTCCCACACGCCGTTGAGTGGGGCGCGGGTGAAGTCGTCGGTCGGCAGGTACGGCACCAGCTCCGGCGGGATCTGCCGGCGGTTCATGTCGGCCGGCCACTCGCCGTGCGTGACGAAGTAGTGCTCGGCCGCCTGGGCGATGGCCTTCATGGACTGGCCGGCCGCGACGGCGTGGGCCTTCTCCTTCGCGCCGGAGATCTGCGGGATCACGATCGCGGCCAGGATGCCCAGCACGCACACCACGATCATGATCTCGATCAGTGAAAACGCGCGACAATCAAGACAACGATGGCTGAGTGGTTTGGGCAAGTGACGCCTCCGGCGGGTGATACAACTGGAATCTCCAGTGATATCGACGGCCGCCGATCGTCGGCGGAGCATGCCGGGAGGATTCGTGGATGGAGTGCCGACTGCGGTAGCAGTTGGGCCGGTTATTCCGGCTTGCTGTCGCCGTCGGGGTTGGACTTCTTCTGATCCGCGAGCTCGCGCCGGTTGATCGGCGTCTCGCGGGGGAAGTCGAAGGCGAGGCGGACCTTGTCGCCGTGGATATCGACGACGCGGATCATCCCCAGCGGGTTGTTGGGGTCGCCGATGACGACTTCTTCGCCGACGCGGCGGGTCAGTGCGAGCATGGCGGCGGGTCCTTGCGTTGCCGGCGTGTCACGAGGGCCCCACCGGGGCACACACCGCGGCCGAGAGGCGGCATGGATCACGGTCCATCCCGTCGGCTCGGCCTGTGTTCACTTTCGGCCCGGCGGCGGCCGGGGATCGAATCGCGGGGAGGGTCCGGGTCGGCGCGGGGTTATGGGACCTGTTCGACGCCCGTGATCTCGGGCACCTTCTCTATGAGATTCCGCTCGATGCCCATATGCAGAGTGATCGAGCTGGATGGGCAGCCCACGCAGGCCCCGTGCAGCCGGATTCGGGCGACCCGGGCCTCGGTGACCTCGACCAGTTCGACGTCCCCGCCGTCTTCCTGCACCGCCGGGCGGATCCGCTCGATGACGGCCGCGACCTTGTCGTGGAGGTCGCTGGTGGTTTGGGGGTCGGAGGTGTTCATGGAGCGGCTTACGGAGGGGAAGGCGTGCTCGCCGGGGTCTGCAGGCATGATAGGCCGGGTCTGTCTCGGGAACAACGCAGTCCGTGAGGGACCCGGCCGCTCAACTGGCGATTGCTCCTCGACCCGCGATCCCGCAGTCCTTGAGGGCCTTGAGCGATCCGGAGCCGGGCGTCGGGTCTGCCTGTGGCGGACCGGGGGTGGGGGTCGGCGAGGGTGGGGCAAACCACGGGCTGGAGGTTTGACTTGCGTGGTGGGGAGTGCTACTGTATTCGTTCTGCCCGAGCGGCCCAGCCGAGGGGTAGAGAGCGCCGTCGCCGATGTGCATGGGGCGCGGATAGGGTGGCCGTCGCCGATCCGTCGCCCCTTGTCAGTCGGTGGCCCGAGTTGCCGGTCCGCCGGCGGCAGACAACCCGGATTTGTGCCCCGTCGGCAGACAGCATGACCGGCGATGCCACCCTAGCTCAGTGGTAGAGCACTCCCTTGGTAAGGGAGAGGTCGTGGGTTCAAATCCCATGGGTGGCTCTTTGTACCAGACCGCGTTACCCTCACGCGGAACACCCGGCCGGAGTCGGCCACAACGCATACACGGGACCGAACGATTCTGGCCCGCCCCCGCTTGTCAACGGGCCGGCCACCACCCCAAGCACCGCACCCGCGGAGGTTGCAGAACCATGGCTAAAGAAACCTTCAACCGGACCAAACCCCACGTCAACGTCGGCACCATCGGCCACGTCGACCACGGCAAAACCACCCTGACCTCGGCCATCACCACCGTGCAGGCCGCCAAGGGCCTGGGCAAGGCCGTCGCCTACGACCAGGTCGCCAAGGCGTCCGAGTCGGACGGCCGCCGTGACGCCACCAAGATCGTCACCATCGCCACCTCGCACGTCGAGTACGAGACCGAGTCCCGCCACTACGCCCACGTCGACTGCCCGGGCCACGCGGACTTCGTCAAGAACATGATCACCGGTGCCGCCCAGATGGACGGCGCGATCCTCGTGGTCGCCGGCGACTCGGGCCCGATGCCCCAGACCCGCGAGCACGTCCTCCTCGCCAAGCAGGTGAACGTGCCCAAGCTCGTGGTCTTCCTCAACAAGTGCGATATCGCCGACCCCGAGCTGCTCGAGCTCGTCGAGCTGGAGATCCAGGAGTTGCTCGAGAAGTACGAGTTCGAGGCCGACACCCCGATCATCAAGGGCGCCGCGTTCCCCGCGCTGCAGAACCCCGAAGACGCCGAGGCCACCAAGTGCATCCAGGAGCTGATGGACGCCATCGACACCTGGATCCCCGAGCCCGCCCGTGAGGTCGACAAGCCCTTCCTGATGTCGATCGAGGACGTGTTCTCGATCAAGGGCCGCGGCACCGTCGCCACCGGCCGTATCGAGCGCGGCATCGTCAAGGTCGGCGACACCGTCGAGATCGTCGGCCTGGGCCCGACCCAGAACACGACCGTCACCGGCGTGGAAATGTTCCAGAAAATCCTCGACGAAGGCCAGGCCGGCGACAACGTCGGCTGCCTCCTCCGCGGCATCGAGAAGAAGGATGTCCAGCGCGGCCAGGTCCTCGCGGCACCCAAGTCCATCACCCCGCACAGCAAGTTCGAGGCCGAGGTCTACGTCCTCACCAAGGAAGAGGGCGGCCGCCACAGCCCGTTCTTCAATGGTTACAAGCCGCAGTTCTACTTCCGCACCACGGACGTGACCGGCGGGATCGAGCTGATGGGTGGGGCCGAGATGTGCATGCCCGGCGACAACGTCCAGATGAAGATCGACCTGGGCGAGAAGCCCATCGCGATGGAAGAAGGCCTGTCCTTCGCCGTCCGTGAAGGCGGCCGCACCGTTGGTGCCGGCATCGTCACCAAGATCCTCGAGTAGGGTCCCTGATTCGAACCCCCGCACGGGTGCCGCGAAACCGGCGCCCGTGTCTTCCCCTAACGCGTACCCCGCGCCTGAGCCAACACAAGGTGCGGACAAGACCCCCGAGACCCCGCCATGGCCAAGAAATCCAAAGATGCTGTCGAGTACGTCTGGCTCCAGTGCACCGAGACCGGTGACCTGAACTACCGCACGCCCGTCAACGTCAAGGGCGGCATCGACGACAAGATCAAGGCGGGCTTCAAAAAGTACAGCCCCCGCCTCCGCAAGCACACGCTGCACAAGATCAAGCGGAAGTAAGCACCCTCTGCGGGGCCGGTTCCGCTTGACTTCGGCACGGTTCCCCGCTCTAATACGCCTTCGCCAAGCCCCCCGGCCCGGGGGGCTTGTCAATAGGGGGTCGGGCGATTTTCACGGCGATCGGCCGTGTGCCCGGCCCGCCGACAACCGAACGGGTGTAGCTCAGTTGGTAGAGCAGCGGATTCCAAATCCGCAGGTCGTGGGTTCAAGTCCCTCCGCCCGTGTTCGAGATGATCCGGCCCGTGCCGACGCTGAGGCGGCTTCGACGAAGCGTCTGGTATCCGGCCCCTCCCCGAAGCAAGCGAGACCGCGATGGGACTTTCCGTTTACAAACCCGGCCAGGGCTACTGGACACGCGTGCTCACCGCCGTGGGCGTGGGCACGATCATGCTGGCGGGCATCGGCTGGTTCGCCCGCCGGATGATGCCCCGCTTCGACTGGATCGGCACCGAGAACCTGCTGTACTACCAGGCCGGCTTCGCGGCCATCGTGCTGCTCATCACCGGCGCGGTCTTGTGGTACGTCCTGAACAAGCCCAAGTACGCCGACTTCATGATCGCGACCGAAAACGAGATGAAGAAGGTCAACTGGCCCAGCAAGAAGGCCATCGTCGGCCTGACCTGGGTCGTGATCGCCGGCACGCTGCTCATCGCGGGGCTGCTGTTCCTCTTCGACCTCGGCTTCGCGTGGTTCTTCCGGATGATCGACATCCTCCACACCTGATCCAAAACCACGCCACGCATTCACAGCAAAACCCTGCATCGCGACCGCCCGACGCCGCGCCGGACCGGGCCGAAAGAAACCCATGATGTCTGAAGAACTCCACGACGAAACCGACTCGACCCTGCCCGAGGCCCCCGCCGCGGCGGTCGATGCGCCGCCCGAGGAAGAGCCGCTGGTCACGCCCGGCATGGACTGGTTCGTCCTCCGCGTCGCCTCCAACAAAGAAGACTCGGTCCGCCGCACCCTCCTGCGTAAAGTCAAGATCGAGGGCTACGACGGCGAGGACCCCAACAAGCCGCACCTGGTCAACCGCATCCTCGTGCCGACCGAGAAAGAGAAGGTCATCAAGTCCGGCAAGCAGAAGATCGTCGAGACCAAGCTGTACCCCGGCTACGTCTTCGTCGAGATGAAGCTTGAAGACGATGGCCGGATCCCCCAGGACATCTTCTTCCTTATCAAGGAGACGACCGGCGTAGGCGACTTCATCGGCACGGCCGGCCGGCCCTCGCCGATGACCCTGCCCGAGGTCGAGAAGATGATCGAGTCCTCGAAGCCGCCCGAAGAGCAGCCCGAGGTCAAGATGGAGTTCCAGGTCGGCGACCACGTCAAGATCACCGGCGGGCCGTTCGAGAACATGGAAGGCACCGTCGACGAGACCCTCCCCGACCAGGGCAAGGTCCGCGTTATCGTCACGATCTTCGGCCGGGCCACGCCCGTCGAGTTGGAGTATTGGCTCATCAGCCGTGCCGAGGAGTAGACGCTCTTTCGCCGCGGCGCTTGACCGCTCAGCGACCACAACCCGTAGCGACCACCATCGCCGGCCCGCGACCGCGGGCCGGTGTTTTTTTACAAGCACAGAAAATTACGTGAGTTATCAGTACTGATCGCGGTTCAGTTATCGGCAGGGCTTCAAGCGGGGGTGGCGATTGGTCGATAGTGCCCACTAGGGCCGGCCCTGATCCGCCGGCCGGGGAACCGCCATGAGCGTCATCGGGACCGGAATCGCCGCGGGTGTCGCCAACACCACGCAGACCGCACGCCAGAGCGCCAACCAGCGCGATGGTGAAGCGGCCCAGCGCGCCGACAACGCCCGCCACACCGACCGCGTCACCATCGCGCAGCTCCACGGCGCCGGCGCGACCCGTGACTCGGACGAAGACATGCCCGACCAGCAGGCGCCCGGTTACGAGAACCTCTACGGCCAGGGCGACGGCGAGTCTCAACACCACGAAGAGGACGCCGACACACAACCCGAGGGCGACGTCGTCGACCTGATCCACCGGGCCGACGCACCCGCCTGCTCACCGACGGGACTGCCTTTGTCGCCGACCTACGGCCCGCGGGCCTACGCGCACCGTGCGCCGCTCTTCCACCGCCTCGATGTCACGGCCTGAACCCGGCTGTCTCAGAGCAGCCCCGGCAGCTCCGCGTCGACCTCGGGGAAGAACCGGCGGATCACCGAGCAATCGAACTTGGGCATGAGCTCCTCCGCCGACTCGCGCGCGAGCAGGTAGCGGAAGCACGCCTCGACGACCTGGCTGGGCGCGACCCGGCCGCGCGACCACAGGTCGTAGTCCTGGAACGACAGCGTCACCACGTATGGGTACGCCCGCCCCGCGTCGAACACGCGCACGGTATAGGCCCAGTGGTGTGTCGATTCCGTCTCTTCGCCGACCTCGATCTCGGCCATGGGCGTATGGTAAGGGACCGGCGGGGCCGGGGCTGGTGCGCATCGATTCCGGATGTGAAACCTTCACCTATCGTCTGTATCGATACGCAGTCCCGTGAGTCCATCCTGCAGGCCTTGCATCATGGCGCTGCGGCTGGCGACGACGGCCGCCGAGAGGGGTATGATTCCGACCCTGGACCCTGATTCTGTCACACGCTCCCATGACCTTCCTCCTCGAAACCCTCCGGCTTGGCCTCGCGAACCTGATGCTGCACAAGCTGCGGTCGCTGCTGACGGCGCTGGGCATCATCATCGGCGTCGGCGCGGTTGTCGCGATCGCCGCGTATGGCGAGGGCTCGAAACGTGCCGCGTTGGCCGGCATCCGCGAGCTGGGCGCGAACAACATCCTGCTCAAGTCGGTCAAGCCGCCCGAGTCGGATGCGCCCCCGCCCCAAGACAATGCCGGCGGCGGCGGTGGTGGCGGCGGCGATGACGCGGTGCAGGTGACCGTCAGCTCCTACGGCATCTCTCGGCTGGACCTCCGCCGACTCGACCAGCCCAGCGTCGGCCCGATCCAGCGGATGGTCCCGCTCAAGCAGGTCGGGTCGTTCATCTACCGCGGGGCGGTGACGATCCAGGCCGCGCGGGTGTACGGCACGACGCCGGACCTGTTCCAGACCCTGCCGATGAAGCTCGCGCGCGGGCGGACGCTGGACACCGCTGACGAGGGCCGCTTCACCGCGGTCATCGGCGCCGACGCCGCGAGCCACCTGTTCCTGCTCGACGACCCGCTGGGCAACACCTTCAGCATCGACGGCCAGCCGTTTACCGTGGTCGGGATCCTCGAGCCGATCGGCGTGACCGCGGGGCGGGACATCAACTTCGATATCTTCATCCCGCTGGACACCGCCGAGGGCCGGTTCGGCGACCTGCGGATGCTGCCGGGGGGGACGACGGCCGAGGACGTGGAGCTGTCGGAGCTCATCATCCGCGTGGAGGACACGGAGCTGGTGAAGCCCGTGGCCGCGCAGGTCCGCCGGGTGATCGAGGCCGGCCACGACGACAAGCAGGACGTGCAGGTGACCGTGCCGCTGGAACTCATCCAGCAGCAGGAAGAGACGGAGAACCGCAACAACCGGCTGATGGTGGTGATCGGGGCGCTGTCGCTGCTGGTCGGCGGGATCGGCATCATGAACATCATGCTCGCGTCGGTCACCGAGCGGACGCGCGAGATCGGTATCCGCCGGGCGCTGGGCGCGACCCGGCTGCACATCGTCGCGCAGTTCCTGGTCGAGACGACCGTGCTCGCGGGTGTCGGCGGGGTGATCGGGCTGGTGGTCGCGTCGGCTTGGTGCCTGACCCACAGCGCCCTCATCGGGCTGGCCACCACGGAGAACGGCGCTTCCTGGGGGCAGCTCGACGGGCTCCGGCGTTTCTTCATGGGCAACGACGCGCCGATCCTCATGCCCATGCCGATGGTCGTTGGCTTCTGCTTCGCCGCGGCGGTGGGCGTCCTGTTCGGCGTGTACCCCGCGATCAAGGCCGCGAAACAGGACCCGATCGTCGCGCTGCGACACGACTAATGTTCAGCGTGCGACGCGAAGCGCCCGGCGCGGTGGCGGGTCAGGGTGTGCGGTGCCGGACGCTGCGCGTCGCGCGCTAAATGTCAGTCCCACCGCTTCGCCTCGTCCGGCGGGTACTTGCCCGCGTTCTTGCGCATCTTCTCCGCGAACGCCGAGCTGACGTCGATCTTGAGCGCGTTCGCCAGCGAGAGCGTGTACGCCAGCACGTCGCTGAGTTCCTCGCGCACCTGCTGCATTCGGTCGGCGTCGGCCATCACCGCTTCCGGCGATTCGGTATCCACCCACTGGAAGTGTTCCATCAGCTCCGCCGCCTCGATCGCGATCGACATCGCCAGGTGCTTGGGCACGTGGTGCCGCTGCCAGTCCCGCTCGGCGACGAAGTCGGCGACCAGTTGCTTCAGTTCGGCGACGGGTGTGGTGGTGTCGTGCATGTTCGGAGTCTAGCGGATGATCTCGCGCAGGGGCGCGGAGTGTGGGGAATCCTAGATGTCGATTTACGAAATCGTCTTTATGCTCTCAATGACCCCATCGTCGTCATACCTCAGGCTCAAATGATCGCGTTTTGGAACGATCAGGTTGCCGATGATGTCGTTTTCGATCGATCCGATGAAGTATGTGTTACCACTTGTGCTCTTGTTTGTCCCCAGATAGTGCAGTACCTCATCGCGTGAGAGGCCGTAGAGCTTTGTGTTTTCTGCAGCGTAGGACGTGTGTCTCGTCGGTGCCTCCCCAAGCAGCCAGTGGAGCATCTCGTGTCGGTCTTCTTCGGGGCACGCCTTCCATGCTGTGGAGAACGCGTCCATGTCGGCGTAGCTTTTTGCCGGCCGGGTCTTGACCCACACGGCCCCCACGAGCGCAGCGATAAGAGAGAAAGTTGCGACAAGTGCGACGATCGTCAGTTTCTTCTTCACGGCTGTCTCCTTGAGTTCTTGGCTTTCTTCTTTCCCCCTCCGCGCCTCTTCGTGAGTTCATCACCCCCCAAACGCGATCTGGTATGCGATGTAGAAGATGATGATGTCCGCGAAGACGTGGCTGACGTAGGCCGCGTAGATGTTCCGGGACTTGAGGTACAGCCAGGACCAGGTCGCGCCGCCGATGAAGACGCCCAGCGACGCGAGGATCGCCAGGTGCGGCTGGCTCGGCAGGTACGCGAGCATCGCGAGCAGGTGGTGGGCCGTAAAGAACAACGCAGACAGGAGGATCGGCACCACGGTCCGCCCGGGCGTCAGGGCCTTGCACTTGGCGAAGACAAACCACCGCCAGACGTACTCCTCCAGCAGCGAGTTGATAGTGCACCAGTAGACCGCGCCGGCGAGCAGCTTCCACGGCTGGTCGAGCCCGGCGTCCTGCATCCGCTCGGCCATGTCGGCCTTGTCGATCTGCCCCTCCGCGTAGCCGTAGTACACCGCCGCGATCACCGCGAAGATCGCCACGCCCGTGCCGACCGCCCAGCCCATCCCGCGCCACGTCGGCCGGGGGACCGAGAGCCGACGCCGGTCGACCCAGAGTGTCCACACGATGGGGAACAGGAACAGGTGCGTCTTCGCGAGGGTGAAGATCGTTTTCCCCGGGGCTGTCTCGGCGAGGCCGGGCACCCAGAGTGCGGCGAGGATGCCGAGGGTCGGCGCGGGCACGAGCAGCAGCAGCGCGAGCAGGGTACGTATGCGACGATCGGCGGGGTCGTCCTGGTGGTTTGCCAAGGTGTCGGGATGGGTTTCGGGTGGCATGCGTGGCTCGGCGGGTGACGGCGGGCAATAAAGTAAGTATAAGCATACATAACATCGGCCGCCCGTCAAGCGCCCTGTTTTTTCTCTGATTTGCAGAGAAATATATTGATCTGCAATGTAGAGTTATTTATGATAGGCCGTCGTGATGAGGCGGCTTATGGGGGCCGGGGCCGGCGTCGCTGCCGGGCACGGGGCGGGTTGGCCAAGTGGGGCGGGGTTTTCGGTCGCGGTGTCGGGGCTCACCCCCTGCGGGCCCCGGGACCGGTGGCCGCCCGCCCCGGGCCAGCCCCGCCGCGTGCCGGGTGGGTCGGCGCGCAGCACGACCCGGCAGATTGCTCTGCCGGGCCGCACTCGATCAGGGGCGTTCCCTCCCTGGCCGACCCGCGCTCCTCCCTCTGGCGCGGGTCGGCCGGTGGTCGTGGTGAGCCGTGTTGCCCCCTGCCCTGGCCGGGTCTCGTGGCGGCCGGGCCTTTCGGCCCGGCGTGGGGGGCGGCTCATGCGTGACGCTATGGAGATGGCAACCACGGTGCCACCCGATCACATGACCAACGCTTTTCGTTAGTGTTTATGTGAAAAGAGTTTAAGTAAAGTTTGATGGGATGTGGCGACGGATCGATTACGCATGATGATGTTTGGGCACAACAGGGTGCAGACTGGATGTTGCCTGGGTGCGACACGTGCTGCGGGCGATCAACGATGAACCCGCCTGCGGCTCGGGACGCTATATGATGGCGACGGCGTGGCCGACGCCGCGAAACGTGCTTCACGGCCATGCGTCCTTCCCGTGACCCCGACTAACCCAAGGAACCGAGATGACCGCCCTGTACCGACTCCCCCGCCTGATGCTGACCGCCGCGCTGGTGGTCCCGTTCGTCCTCACCGGCTGCTCGCAGAAGTATGTCGGCCGGGTCCCCGTCGATGAGACCACGCCGGGTGAGGCCCGCGACCCGCGTCAGCTCCCCACGACGCTGACCGAGTTCAGCCGGCTGGTCCCCGAGGACCTGCTCGCGCAGCTTCCCGACCTGCCGGAGATCCGGGACACGAACGGGCCGGTGGTGATCCTGCTGGGTGACGTGATCAACAAGACCGGCGTGACGCCGACCGCCGACTACGAGTATGTCGTGTCGGGCATCCGCAGCCGGCTGATCAACTCCCGGGCCGGCCGGGACCGGCTGGTGTTTGTCGAGCGGCGGAACCGTCTGGAGAACCAGGCCGCGCGCGAGCGTGTCGCCACCGACCCGGTGGTGCGCGACGACGGCGTGATCGAGTGGAACGGCGGGCGGTACTTCGTGCCGGATTACAACGCCGCGAACACCTACGTCCTGAACATGGACGTGTACCGCGTCGGTCGGGGCGACACCGGGCTGTACGCGATGGAGGTGCACCTCGACTCGTTCGCGACCAACCGGATCGTCTTCAGCAACCGCTACGAGATGAAGCAGATCAGCGAGTAATGCTTCGTCGCGATTACAACTTGGGATGCCTGTGCTGGACTGGCTGCTTAGGCAGCCAGTCCAGGCGTGTGCTGTTGTGTGTTTTTCTGCTGTGGTATGGCCTGGTGCTGTCGGGTTGTGCGAGTCCGCCCCGGTCCTCGCGCATCGCGATCGAGGACTACGAGCAGATGGCGGCGTCGATGGCGGCGTCCCTCCGCGCGTCGGAATCGATCGCGGCGCGCACCCCGGCGAGCGAGCCCTGGGTGGTCTCGTTCGACCGGGTGCGTAACCTGTCGTCCGAGGTCATGCCCAGCGGCGAGCAGTGGTGGGTCGTCGCGAACGTACGTGGTGCCCAGCCGATGCGCGAGCTGTGGGACGACAAGCGCATCCAGTTCGTGACCCCCGGCGAGCACACGCGGGCGCTCAAGCCCCGCCTCGACGCGGAGGGCGTGGATACCGACTTCGGCAGCGGCCGGGACGTCACGCACACGATCACCGCGACGTTCCGCTCGGTCACCCGCGCCGACGCGATGGACCGGACGGACCTGTACGGCTGCGAGTTCCGCATGCTGGACCTGCGCACAGGCGAGGATGTCTGGAACGACTGGTTCGAGTTCAAGCGGCAGGCCCATGGCCACGTCTGGGACTGATGATGTTCGATCAGCGATCTCTGATGCGCGATGCATGGCGGGGTGCGCCCCGCCCGGTCCGGCGGGCCGGCGCGGCGCTGCTGTGGGTGCTGCTTCTGCTCCCCGGTTGCAACGCGCCGATGCAGACGCCCACGCGGGAGCTGGCGGACGGGCGGTACGACGACGCGCTGGCGAAGGTGGTTGAAGAGATCACGGACGATCGATCGGAACGGCGGTACATGCTCTCTCGGATGCGCGCAGGGGTCCTGGCGTTAGATACGGACCGGCCGCGGATGTCCGAGCAGTTCTTCGCCGAGGTGTACGACGTGCTGCGGACGCAGGGCATCAACGCGGACAAGACGGTGTCGGCGGTGGTGCTGACCGAGGGGGTGAAGCTGTGGAAGGGCGAGCCCTTCGAGCAGGCGATGGCGCTGGCGTACTACGGCATGGTGCAGGCCCGGCTGGGGAGCTGGGACAGCGCCCGCGCCGCCGCGGGCAACGCGCTGTTCTACCTGCGCAACTTCGAGAACGACCAGGACCGCGCCGCGGGCCGACGCATCGACACCGAAGCGATCATGCTCCGGTCGATCGAGTACGAGAACCGCCAGGCCGGCCGACCCGTTGGCGCGGGCGACGCGCGCGATACGGACGCGTACCTCGACCACGGCTATGTGACCGAGGAATCGAACTTCACGTTCGCCTACCTGCTGCACGCGATCGCCAGCCAGCAGATGGGCCGGGACCTCGAGGCGGCGGACTACTTCCAGCGGGTCGTGCAGATCGAGCCGGCGATGCGGCCGACCGTCGATCGGCTGAAGGCCCGGGGGTACAACACCGTGCTCGTTGTGGCCTACGGCCTGGGCCCCCGCAAGGGCCGCTACGGCATGGACGGGGCGCTCAGCGAGTTCATCCCGCGCACGCGCAGCGACGGCGCGGCGCTCTCCGTGTCCACCCCGCTCGGCGCGGCGTCTTACCCCCGCGTGACCGATGTCAACGCGATGGCCCGCGACCACCGCTGGAATAACCTGGAAGACGTCCGCCGGGCCAAGAGCATCCTCGGCAGCGTGCTGCTCGTGGGCGGCGGCATCACGCTGGGCGAGGGCATCCAGAACCACTCCGAGGCGGCGGTCTGGACCGGCGCGGCCCTCCTCGCCTCGGGCATCTACATGAAGGCGACGGCCGCGGCGAACACCGACTACTGCGACGTCTTCCCGCAGCGCCTGTATGTCGTGCCGCTGATGATCGATGACCCGTCCCAGCGGGTCGAGCTCTCCATCGCCGGTCGGCCGGGGGTCGTATCGGTCACCGGCTGGCCCGCGGCGGACGGGCCTGAGGCCCGGCTGGTGTACGTCCGCCTGCCCGAGCTGACCGCCGGGACGCGCGTCCACACCCTGGGCGAGTAAGATCGTGGGCATGAGACACTTGATGGTCAGCGTCTTGCTGCTCGCCGGTTTTGTGCTGTCCGCAGCCGCCCGGGCGCAGGACCAAGCGCCGGACACCAACCGGTACAACGTGCTGTTCATCGCCGTCGATGACCTCCGGCCCGAGCTCGGCTGTTACGGCGTCGATTATGTCCGGACGCCGAACATCGACCGGCTCGCTGCGGAGGGCGTCCTCTTCCGCAACCACTTCGTGGCCGTGCCCACCTGCGGCGCGTCGCGGTACGCGCTGCTGACCGGGCGCGACCCCTCATCCAGCGGCGTCCGACGCGGCAACAACGCGCTCTACAGCGGGCCGGCCGCGCTGTTGCAGCAAGAGCAACCCGGCGCGCAGAGCATGCCCGAATTGTTCCGCCGCAGCGGCTACCGCACCGTGCTGATCGGTAAGCTGTCGCACACCGCGGACGGCCGGGTGTTCGCCTACGACGGCTCGGGCGACGGCCGGCCCGAGCTGCCGCACGCCTGGGACACGTTGGCGACGCCGCTGGGCCCCTGGCAGCGCGGGTGGGGCGTGTTCTTTGCCTACGAAGGCGGCGCGCACCGCGAGGACGGGCAGGGCCACCGCGACCTGATGCAGTTCACCGCCGAGGAGGACGACGACCTTCCAGACGGGCGCATGGCCGCGGCCGCGGTCGAGCAACTCGCGGCGCTGCGCGACCGGGGCGAGCCGTTCTTCCTGGGGCTGGGTTTCTTCAAACCACACCTGCCGTTCGTCGCGACGCGCAGCGACTGGGAGCATGTGCAGCAGTGGGACGTCCCGCCGCCGACGCACGCGGAACGTGCGGCGACCGCGTACTGGCACAACTCCGGCGAGTTCTACGGCTACCACGTGCCATGGGAGAAGGCCCGCCCGCTCGACGAAGACGCTGCCATGCAGGCCCGCCGGGCGTACCTCGCTTGTGTCCGCTACACGGACCGGCAGGTCGGGCGGGTGCTCGATGCGCTCGAGGAGCTCGGGCTCGCGCAGGACACCGTCGTGGTGCTCTGGAGCGACCACGGCTGGTTCCTCGGCGAAGGCGCGCTCTGGGGCAAGCACGCGCCGCTCGAGACGGCGCTCCGTAGCCCGCTGATCGTGCGCGTGCCCGACGGGGCCGGTCCCGACGGTCGGCCCCGCTACCTGAACGCCGGCGCGGCTACCGAGGCCCTGGTCGCCACGACCGACCTGTACCCGACGCTGATCGAGATCTGTCGGCCGAGTTTTACCCAGACCCAGCACCCGCTCGATGGGCTCTCGCTGGCGCGGGTTATCGCGGGGAGCCGGCCCGCCGTCCGCGGCCACGTTGTGAGCTACTGGGGCAACGCCGTGACCGTCCGCACCGGCCGGCATCGGCTGGTGTTGCGGCAAGACGACGAGAGTGAATCAACGGATGTCGAGCTGTTCGCGGTAGACGTCTCGGCCACCCCTGGCGACGCGTCATTCGACAACATCGCCGACGAGCAGCCGACGGTGGTGGAGCGGTTGAAGGCGCTGTTGCCGTAATCGGTGTTGTTGGATAAGCGGTTTGGGCGCAGCGCATTCGTGCAGGCCCCGCCGCGTGTGACGCGGCGGCTAACCAACAGCTTTGTCTTGCCGCACCCGAATAGCTGCCGCGTCACACGCGGCGGAAGCCCCCGCAGCACTACCCCATCCCGCACCCGCCGCCGCAGCACCCGCCGCCCCCGGACATCGGGTTCCCGCAGTTGAAGTCCTCGGCCGGGCGCGACTTGGCGATCACCATGCCCGCGCCCAGGAGCTTCTCGACCGGTGCCTCGGCGGGCGTCGTCCCCGGGTCGATCCCGGCTCGCTCACAGGCCTCGCCCCAGGTCGCCACCGCAACCGACATCCCGTGCAAGACTTCGACGGTCCGGTGGTTGGTCGGGCAGTAGTATTCGTAGGTCGGCATGAGCGCATTTTAGCTAGACCCACCAAGCCGGACCAGAGCGCAGCGCCGGCCCGGGTTGTGATTGTTTCAGCTGACGACTACTCCGTCACCACCACTCCCGGCGAGCCGGTGTCTTCGCCGTTGTAGTCGTCGGTCTTGGTGTTGCGCCACGCGCCAAGCGTCCCGGCGTCGGAGCGGGCCCAGGCGCTGCCCGTGTCGTTGGATCCGGGGTCGGGCTTGCCCGGCAGGAGCGTGATGCTCGGCCCGTCCGGGCTGTCGGTGGGCCAATCTCCTTCATCGTCGTAGTTAACCTCATCGACGACTTGGCCTTCGGCATCGCGCAGGGTGAGCACCTCGTTGGTGGCGCTCGGGCTGTTCGCTAGGTTGCTCATTGCGTCGTCGCCGCGTGCCCAGCCGTCGAGCGCGAAGACCTGGAACGCGTGGACATCCTCGGTCTCCCACGCCGCGCGGAAGTCCTCGGCGGTCTGTGTGCCGGGGATAAGCACCGCCGCCTCGCCCGGCTCAAGGGCCGCGCCCTCCGGCAGGCGGACGGTCCGGCCGTCCTCGTCCTGCAGGTACCACCCGCCGATCGCGACCGGCTCCTCCCCGGCGTTGTAGACCTCCAGCCACTCGGTCTGGTTCGGGTCGGCGTTCGGGCCGACGCCGCCCTCGTGGCTGTCGGGGTTGTACATGATCTCGGTGATCAGGACCTGCGCGTGGCCGGGCCAGGCGGAGGCGGACAGGCATACCAACGCGAACATGGCGGGTGTGGTCCGTAGCATGTGGGGTCCCTCGGGGTGGTGGAATCAGGTCCCCACCAATCTAGGCCCGTCGTCAGCGCGTGTCACGCAGAAAACGGGCGGGGGTGACACCCCTATGTCACTACGATTTCTGCCCGCTGTAGGGCCCTGTCTGCGTTGCGATCATGTGCTGCAGGGCCTTGTAGCCGTCGAGCTGCTCTTGGGTGAGCGACGCTTCGCCGCCGGTGGCGAGCCGATGCTCGACCGCGCGCAGCCAGCGCCGCTTGGCGCGGGGGAGCGCGACCTTGTCGTTGACCACCAGGCCGGTGACGCGCTGCTGCTGGTGTCGGCGGACGATGCGCAGCTTGCCACGGGTGTGCACCGTGTAGCCATGCTTCCGGCAGACGCGGCGGACGACCTGCACCGTGCCGCGGACATACCTCGGCCAGTCCTTCGGGTAGCTGACGGTGATATCGTCGGCGTAGCGTGTGTAGGAGCCCTTGTGCTTGTCGACATAGCGCTGGATCTGGCAGTCGAGCACGTAGTTGACCAGGTTCGATAGGCGCGGGCTGGTCGGGGCACCCTGTGGCAGGCCGCCGTTGTGCGTCACGAGCCGGGTGAGCAGTGCGGCGCACTCGGCGTCCCAGCCGATGCGGCGGAAGTAGTGGTCGACGCGGGCTGCTGTGGTGCTGGGGAAGAAGTCTTTGATGTCGAGCTTGATGACGACGGCTTGTCGGGTGTGCATGCCGGCGTTGTGGGCGATCGAGATGCCCGGGTCGAACCCCGTGGCCGCGTCGTGGGTCTTGAGGTGGCGCAACAGCCGGCGGAGGATCGTGCGCTGGAGTGCTTTCGTGTCGGTGTCGGGGATGTGCAGCGTGCGCGTCCCGCCGCGCTTCTTGGGGATTGTCGCGGTCTTGTAGCCCGGCTCGAAGGCGGCGAGTTGGTCGGCCGGCATGCCGAGACGGCGGGCGAGCTCGTCGAGGTTGTGGCCCAGGCCTTTGGTGGCGCGTTTACGCTCGGCCTTGTGGGTTTCCTTGTAGGGCTTGAACCAGCCAAGCAGGTTGCCGACACCGATAAACAGAGCGAACAGAAAGATCGGACCCGCACAGCAGCCAAAGACCCAGAGGAACACACTCAAGCTGTCGAGGATGTAGTCGATGCGGCCCCCTAAAGCGGGCATCGGCGGTTGAGCCGACACCCACGGCCTTGCTTCAGTAGCTACGTCCGTGAAACGGACGTGTCTACTGAACCACCGGGTCTGCAGGCCGCGTCACGCGACCCGGGCGACGAAACATCGCCCTACGCTCACAAAGAGCTTCACCAAGGCGGGCTGATTGTGGGGCGGCCCCGGCGGGGTGTCAAGGACGGGGGATCGGAAAGGCGGTGGCCGTTGCCGCGGATCAGGCCCCCGGGTCGTTGGGGTACACGGCATCGCGGATCGGCAGGGCGTGAGGCCGGGTGGTCCGTGCGAAGCATGCGGCGAATGACGGGCCGTACAACGCTGCACCCTCGCGGACGACGGCGTCGTACCGCGTCGGGATAAACGCCCCGGCCGGGAGCACGCGTTTCTCGGCCCGGCCGACGTAGGTGTAGGCGGACCAACCCGTGCCCGGCGGCTCAGTGTCGAAGGTGATCGATGACGACACCTCGACACGGTCGTATCCGGACTCGCGCAGGTCAAGACGCCGAAGCTCTTCAGCGCTGACCGCAATCAGCACGCCGTTACACACGGCAGCCGGGTCGGGCGTGACGTTGAGCGCAACACCGCGGGCGGGGTCATCCCCTGCCGCGCCGTCGCGGCGCATGCCGGTGACGTAGTCCCAGACCCGCGCGTAGCCCGCGAGCACGGCGGTCGGGAACGACTGGGGCGTAGCAGTACGGCCGAGCGTGACGTTCGCGCTGCCGGGGTGGAGCAGCGAGCCGTAGCCGAAGATGTACATGGTGTGGTCGAATCGCATTCAAAAAACAACCAAAGGCCTATGCCGTCTCTGCCAGCATTCGGCCGGTCTTAAGCAGCGGCTCAATCAGGTCGGGCTGGGCGGCACCGAGCGGCGCAAGGAGGGTCGCGCCTCCGCGCGATTCCATCGTGATGTTGGGGATCTCGTTGAGCGATGTCCGGATCTCCTGCGTCAGCAGTCGTTCGGCAGACGGTACATCTTCTGCGAGGACGTAGTGCTGCCGGCTGAACACTCGGTCGCCGGGAAAGTCTAACTCGACTCGCTTGAACCACTCGTTGATTTTGTCGGCGATCGTCTCTGGGCGTAGCATCAAATGATCCGTAATGGCAGTGGGGTAGATATGGAGCAGCAGGTGGACCGAGAACGAGTCATACTCGTGTGGCTGATATCTGCTGTGGTGTTGCCAGCGCGTACGCCAGTTGATAATCGAGAGCGTCATCCCATTCAGGCGGTGGCTGTCAAGGAGTTGGGCATTCTGAATCGTTGGCAAGTCTACAAATCGCTCGAGTTCGACGAGATGTTCGGCGATCGCGCTAGGGCTAAGTTGGGACCAATGGCCGTTCGACTTTAGAGCGAGAAGCACCGCATCACAAATCTGTTCGGCTTCTAGCGTCGGCAGTGCACCGTGGTAGTCCATGGCGGCTCACACCTGAAGCTGCGGGCGGTCCTTCTCGGGCCAGTCGACGTGGAACTTCTGGCCGCGGGGCTGGTCGGTGCGCTCGTAGGTATGGGCGCCGAAGTAGTCGCGCTGGGCCTGCAGGAGGTTGGCCGGCAGCGTGGCGGTGCGGTAGCCATCGAAGTAGGCGAGGGCCGCGCCGAACGCGGGGGTGGGGATGCCGTACTGCGCGGACAGCGCGATGACCTTCCGCCAGTTCTCCTGGGCCCCGTGCAGCGCCTTTTTGAAGTACGGGTCGAGCATGAGGTTGGGCAGCTTCGGGTCCTTCTCGTAGGCCTCGGTGATCTTCTGCAGGAAGCGGGCGCGGATGATGCAGCCGCCGCGGAAGATCTTGGCGATCTCGCCGAAGTTCAGCTCCCAGCCGTACTCGTTCTGTGCCTCGGCCATGAGCTGGAAGCCCTGTGCGTAGCTGACGATCTTGGAGCAGTACAGCGCGTCGTGGATCGCCTCGATGAGCTTCTTCTTGCCCTTGATCTCCTTGGGGACCTTCGGGCCCTTGAGCTTCTTGCTCGCGGCGACGCGCTCGTCCTTGATCGCGCTGAGGCAGCGGGCGAACACGGCCTCGGCCATCGCGTTGGCGGGGACGCCCAGGTCCAGCGCGTTCTGGCTGGTCCACTTGCCCGTGCCCTTCTGCCCGGCCGTGTCCAGCACGACATCGACCAGGAACCGGCGCTTGTTGGTCGGGTCCTTCTGCTGGAGGATATCGGTGGTGATCTCCATCAGGAAGCTGTCGAGCAGCCCCTTGTTCCACTTGCCGAAGACCTTGCTCATCGCGTCGGGCTTCATCTTCAACAGCGTCTTCATCAGGAAGTACGCCTCGCAGATAAGCTGCATGTCGATGTACTCGATCCCGTTGTGGACCATCTTGACGTAGTGGCCCGCGCCGTTCGCGCCGATATAGGTGGTGCAGGGCTCGCCCTCATCGACGGTCACGGGGTGGTTCGGGTCGTTCCGCTCGATGGGCTTGCCGGTGGTCGGGTCGACCTTGGCGGCGATGTCCTTCCAGATCGGCTCCAACTCGGCCCAGGCGGTCTGGTCGCCGCCGGGCATGAGCGACGGGCCGAAGCGTGCGCCTAGCTCCCCACCGGATACGCCCGAGCCGAAGAAGCGGAGGCCCTGATCGCTGAGCTCTTTCTCACGGCGGATAGTGGCGTTCCAGTTGGAGTTGCCCCCGTCGATGATGATGTCGTCCCGGTCCAGCAGAGGGATGAGCCCCTCGACGACCTTGTCCACCGCGTCGCGGTCGGTGGGGAGCACGGCCGACGACTTCACCAGGAGCACGATCTTCCGCGGCCGCTTGATCGCCGCGACGAAGTCCGCCAGCTCGGCGAAGCCGACCACGCGCTCGGCGGAGGGCTCTACTTCTTTGTTCTTGGCGATGAAGTCTTCCATCACCGAGGTCGTACGGTTGTAGACCGCGACGGTGTACCCGTGGTCCGCCATGTTGAGGACGAGGTTCTGTCCCATGACGGCCAGGCCGATGAGTCCGATGTCGCAGTTCGCTTCAGGCATGATCAGGTTTCATCTGGGTGCGTGTGGAAGGGCGGAGACGGCCGCGATTCTATCAATCCCCGGCCAGCTTGCCCTTGGAGAGCGTGACCGTGCGGTCGCCGGTCTTGGCGACGGCGTGGTCGTGGGTGACCATGACCAGGGTCTGCCCCTCGCGGTGCAGGTCGTGGAAGAGCTCCATGATGGAGGCGGAGGTGTCGATGTCGAGGTTGCCGGTGGGCTCGTCGGCGAGGAGGACCTGCGGGCGGTTGATGAGGGCGCGGGCGATGGCGACGCGCTGGCGTTCGCCGCCCGAGAGCTTGTTGGGACGGTGCGTGAGTCGTTCGCTGAGCCCGACGCGTGCGAGGAGCTGCTCGGCCCGCTCGCGTGCCTGCCTGCGGTGGCCCGGCCAGGCGAGCAGCCCGCGTCCGAGCATCGCGCCGATGAGCACGTTCTCCAGCGCGTTCAGCTCCGGCATCAGGTGGTACTGCTGGAAGACCAGCCCGACATGGGCGTTGCGGTAGCGGTCGAGCTTCGCGCCGCGGAGGGTGAAGATGTCGGTCTCGTCGTTGAAGACGACCCGGCCGGACGTCGGCCGATCCAGCCCGCCGATCAGGTGCAGCAGGGTGCTTTTGCCCGACCCGGATCGGCCGAGGATCGACAGCCACTCGCCCCGCCGGACGGTGAGGTCGACCCCGCGGAGGACGTGCAGCTCCCGCCCGGCCTCGCTGAAGGTCCGCCGAAGGTTCGTGGCGTGGAGGATCGTCTCACTCATACCGCAGCGCCTCGATGGGGTTGAGTGTGGCGGCGATGATCGCGGGGATGGCCGCGCCGACGACGCTGCTGACTACCGCGCCGACCGCGATCCACAGCACCTCGCTCCACTCGACCTGGTCGGGGATGCGCTCGAAGTAGTACGTCTGCGGGTCCCACATCCGCCAGCCGATCCGCGCATCGGTCGATGCGAGGGCGGGGATGTCGATCGACGGGAAGCCGTAGTACACACCCGTGAACAGCAGGACGCAGACCGCGAAGAACAGGAGCACCCCCGCGCCGATGCTGAACTCCCTCTGCCGGCGACGCCGGAGCACCGCGACGGCCACCGTCACCGCCAGCGCCGCGAAGAACGCCATCGCGACGACCGCGACGAGTGTCGCCATCCGGTTCGCCAGCGCGTCCTGGATGTGGTTGAGGTTGGTGACGACGGCCCAGCCGAACCAGACGCCCAGCCCCGTGCCGAGGACCCCGATGGCGAGCCCGTAGGTGAGGAACAGCCCGAGCACGCCCGTCGCCGGCGCGCCGATCGCGCGGAGCACGCCGATGTCCCGTGTCTTCTCGAGCACGATCATGTAGAACGTCGTCGCGACCATGACGATGGCGACGATCGAGATGATCGCGAACAGGAAGGTCACCAGCCCCTTCTCGTTCTGCACCGCGCCCAGCAACGCGCCGTGCTTCTGTTCCCATGTGATCGTCGTCAACGCCATGGACGAGACGTCGTCGTGGTCTTCGCTGAACGCCTCGACGACCCGCCGCACCCGCGCGGCGAGTTCGTCGGTGTCCTGGCCGGGCTCGGCCTTGACCACGATCTGGTGCACACGGGCCGGCGTGATCGAGACGGTCCCGCCCTCGCCGGTGAACGGGTCGGCCGTGCTCGCGTCGATGTCCTCGCTCCGCTGCATCTGGAGCTGCTCCTGCAGCCAGCCCAGCGGGACATACACGACGTTCTGGTCCGTCTCGTAGAAGCCGGACTTGAACTCGTTGGCGATGCCGATCTCCCGGCGGACGGGCTCGAACGCCAGCTCGCCGCGCGGGGAGAAGGGGACCAGCGTGATGCTCGCGCGCGTCCCGGCCGCGCTGTTGATGTAGCCGGTCTCCGGGTCGACGAAGTGGTACTGCCCCTCGCGGTCGCGGCGCTGGTAGCGGTTCACCGCGACACCGATGACCATCGCCGCCGCGTCATCGAAGGCCGGGAACCCCGGCGTGTCGAGCAGGCCCGGGTCGAGCAGGAGCGTCCCCCGCAGCCGGAGCAGCACCAGCTCCTCCGCCTCGGGCTCGGCCAGCCAGGTCCGCAGCAGCTCGTCGGACAGCCGGCCCTCGCGGTCGCCCAGCAGCAGCGCCCCCAGCGTCGGGCGGAACGCGTCCCGCAGCCCGGCATCCTCCTGCAGCGCCGAACGCAGCCGGTTCGCCGCGACATCGCTCAGCAGGACCTGCATCAGCGCCGGCTGCGTCAGCGTCTTGCCCGCAAGCATGAGGTCAAACCGCTCGGCGATCTTGCCGCGCGTCGCGACGTCCAGGTCCCCGTAGTGCGCATCTGCGTAGTCCTGCCCGGTCCACAACAGCGACCCCTCGTAGCCGATGATGCGCGACATCTCGCCCGGCCGGATGCCGCGGACCTGCACGACCTGGTCGTTGTTCGAGAGGCGCATCAGCCCGAACGCCTCGACGACGGGTGTCGCCAGCTCGACGCCTTCGAGGTTGTCGAGGCGTTCGGTCAGGTCGTCGTAGTGCGGGAAGCCGGTGGTGAACTGCGACTGGACGATGACATCGCCGGTGAGGGTCTTGGCCGTGGTGCGCATGAGCCCGAGGAACCCGCCCATGACGCTGACGACGATGATGACCATCGCGGTGCAGAAGCTGACCGACACCGCCGCGAACAGCGGCGCGAGCTTGCGTCGGAGGTACTTCGAGATGAGCAGGAGCTTGTACATATCTTTTGAAACCACCGATGCACCCGGATGCACACCGATCAAGATAGCCGATCATGCAGCGATCGATATGCCCGGCTGGTTCATGCCATGAATCATCTGTGTGAATCTGTGTGCATCGGTGGTTTCATACGGCTTAGCCCTGCGGCTTCATCAGCGGGAAGAGGATCACGTCGCGGATAGACTCGGCACCCGTCAGCATCATGACCAGGCGGTCGATGCCTAGGCCGATGCCGCCGGCCGGGGGCATGCCGACGCGCAGGGCCTCGAGGAAGTCTTCGTCGACGTGCTGCTTCTCCGCGTCGTCGCCGACCTGCTGGCGGAAGTTCTGCTCCTGGATCTCCGGGTCGTTCAGCTCGGTGTAGCCCGGGCTGATCTCCACGCCGTTGATCGCCAGCTCGTACACGTCCGCGAAGTACGGGTCGTCGGCACACTTCTTCGCCAACGGGATGATGACGCTGGGCACCCGCGTGACAAAGCACGGATCGATCAGCGTCGGCTCGACGAGCTTCTCGTAGACCTCGGTGAGCTGCTCGGCGGGAGAGAGGTCAGCTAACCCCTCAAAGACTCGGGCAGCATAACCAGGATCAGCGGGCGTCCACTCAACCAAGTGTTGTCCTTCGGCTGCGCCATAGAACCGTTGGGCTTCTCTGTCTTCCCATGCTTGGTAGTGCCGAATGCAAGCTTGAATGCCTTTTTCCTTGAGCTTTGTGATCGACCGTTGATCGAACTTCCAACCCGTTCGCTCCTCTACCAGATCCGCCATCGATGCCCGCCGCCACGGGCGGGTCAGGTTGATGGTCTTCGTCACTTCGCCTTCGTCGCTCTTATGCTCAATCACCAGGGTGCCGAGCACCTGCTCGGCGATGGTGCAGACCATGTCCTCGACGAGGTCGGCCATGGTCTCCCAAGAGCCGTAGGCCTCGTATGCTTCGAGCATGGTGAACTCGGGGTTGTGTCTCGGGCTGATGCCTTCGTTGCGGAAGTTGCGGTTGATCTCGAAGACCTTGGTCATCCCGCCGACGAGCAGGCGCTTGAGGTAGAGCTCGGGCGCGATGCGGAGGGTGAGGGGCAGGTCCAGCGCGTTATGGTGGGTGGCAAAGGGGCGCGCGGCCGCGCCGCCGTGCAGCGTCTGCAGCATCGGCGTCTCGACCTCGACGAAGCCCCGGCCGCGGAGGTAGTCGCGCATCGCGTCGATGATCTGGGTGCGCTGCTGCATCGTCTGCATCACGTCTGGGTTGGTGTGCAGGTCGACGTAGCGCTTGCGGTAGCGCAGCTCCGGGTCGGTCAGGCCGTGGTGCTTGCCCGGCGGCGGGGCGAGGGACTTGGTGAGCAGGAGGAGGCCCGCGGCGCTCAGGGGGTCGCCTTGCGGGTCAACGCCCGCCGACGGCTCGGCCCAGACGGTGACCTCGCCGGTGTTGGTCATGCCGACCGGACCCTGCACCGCGACGATGTCCGATAGGTCGACCTGCTTGGCGATGCTGAACCACGGCTGGCCCACGGCCTTCTTGCTCACGGCGACCTGCAGGTCGCCGGTGTGGTCACGCAGGGACATGAAGATCAGGTTGCCCATCACCCGGTGCTGCATGACCCGCCCCGCGACGCGGACGACCGGGCGATCGTCCACGGGCGTCGGCCACTGGTCCTCGGGTGTGCCCGCCTTCTTTGCCTCGCGCACGGCGTTTTCGCCATCACGGAAGACGGCGTCGGCCTGGGCATCGAACGCGGCGCGGGCGTCCCGCAGCGGGACGATCCCGTCGACCCGGTGGCCGTAGGGGTCCAGCCCGAACTCGTCGCGCAGCCGGTCGCGCTTGGCGCGGCGGTCGGCGACGATCTTGGCCAGGCCCGAGGCGGTCGGGGCGTCGTTCGTCTCGGCGGGCGGGGGGGGCTTACTCATGTCGGCAATCTTAGCGGGTTCAATTTGGCGATTTGGCGAAGTGGTGATTTGGTGAAGTCAGAGCTTGCGGGTTTCGGAAGCCCACGCTCGCCGAGCGTGGGCTTCAGGCGGCCTTCTAACAAACAACCCCGCCTCGGCGGCGGGGTCGTGTCGGTTCAACGTCGGGTGCCGCGCGGGACAGCGCGAGCCTGGGCGGGGGTTACTCCGCCGAAGCTTCGGCGGCCTCTGCGGGGGCCGCGTCCTGGGCCTGTTTGGTGGCGGCTTCTTCCTTGCGCATCGTGAGGGCGTCCAGGCCGCGGCGGCGGTCGCGGAGGCGGCGCTTCTTGCCCACGCGGTCACGCAGGTAGTAGAGCTTGGCCCGGCGGGCGTCGCCGTGGCGGACGATGTCGATCTTCGCGACGCGGGGGCTGTGCATCGGGAAAGTCCGCTCGACGCCTTCGTTCGCGACGATCCGGCGGACGGTGAAGGTCTGTTCGAGCCCGCCGTTCTGCATCTTGATGATCACGCCGGTGAACACCTGGATGCGTTCCTTCTCGCCCTCGATAATGCGGACGTGGACGTCGACGGTGTCGCCGATGTTCACCTCGGGGCGGTCGGTCTTGAGTTGGCTGGCCTGCACGGCGGCGATGATGTCCTGGCTCATAGTGGGCCTCGCTGGCCGGGGGGCCATCGGAAGGGGGGCGGTTCGGGTCCGGGGCTCGGGCGCTGGACGCCGGAGCGAGCCGAGTAGTGTACAAATTCACGCCGCACGGGGCAAGGGGGATGTGCCACGCCCCTCCAGCCCGGTCATCGCGTGGCCCGCTCCCCAAACGGCCGCACCCGTGAGCGTCTGGGCCCGGCCGGCCCGCACTTCCCCACAACCCGTCCACAACCTACCATAGTGCCGCGACTTAGCCCCGGCTGCCCATGAATGTCGAGTCCTACCACTCCCTGACCAACCAGGCCGCCCAGGCCCTCCGCGAGGGCCGGCCCGAGCAGGCGTTGGCGACGCTGGACCAGCTCGTCAGCCGGTACCCGATGAAGGGCGCGGTCCATGCGCTGCGGGCCGAGGCCCTGCGGGTCATGGGCGAGCTGGAGCAGGCCTACGAGGAGGCGCGTGTCGCGGTCGGGCTGGACCCCAACTCCATCGTCGGGCACCAGGCCCTCGCCGACGCGAGCTGGGGGATCGACCGGCTGAGCCAGGCGCAGTCGTCCTACGAGCGCATCCTCGAGCTGGAACTGGACCCGGCCCGGCTGGCGGCGGCGTGGGTGCGGTACGCCTTGTTCATGGCCTACGAGCGTGCCCCGCGCGTCGCGGAGAAAGCCGCGATGAAGGCCATCGACGCCGCGCCCGACCAGCCGGACGCCTGGGCGGCGCTGGGCATGGCCCAGTACCGCGACAAGCGCGCCGACGAGGCGGAGCAATCGCTGAACCACGCGCTGCAGCTCGACCCCGACTCGGTCCACTGCCAGTGGGTGCTGGCCAACATCTTCAAGTGGACCGGCCAGGACGAGAAGGCCGCGGCCCTGGCGAAGCTATTGGCCGAAGCGCCCGGTGGCCAGCAGTACGCCGGCGAGATCACCGAGCACCTCCGCAAGAAGCGGTACATGCAGGGCATTCAGCCGGGGTAGGGTCAATCTTCCAACGCCGCGAACGCAGGGGCGTACCCGATCGTGCCGCGTGTGGGTTCGGTGTCGTTAAGGAACCGGACGCGGAACGCGTCGCCTTGATGGAAGGGGTTGGTGAAGCCGTGCGGGTCGGCGGGCTCGAACCCCAGCGGGCCGTAGTACGCCGGGTCGCCGAGCACGAACACGGCCGCGAGGTTGGCGTCTCCGCAGGAGCGCAGCCCCAGACGGGTGAGGGCCTTGCCGATGCCGCGGCGCTGCGCCTCCGGGTGTACGGCCAGCGGGGCCAGCGCGAGCGCTCGGAAGCGGGGGTTGGAGAACCCGCCATCCGCCTGCGGGTCGATCGTGACGGGGCTGAACCCGAGGTGCCCGACGACCCGGCCGTCCAGCTCCGCGACGAGTTCGATCGGCAGGTCGCCCGCGTCGCGCAACGCCCGCACCAGTTTTGCCTCGGCATCGGACGGGAACGCCGCGCGCAACAGCGCGTCGATCGCGTCCGCGTCGGCCGGCATCGCGTCACGCAGCGCCACGACCGCCAGCGGGCCCGCGCTATCGGCTGGAGACGCCTGGTCAAGCGACGCAGGTGCCTTCTTGGCCGGTGAAAGCAGGTCCGGCCGACGCGCCTGGGTCAGCTCCAGCGCCTGCTGTTTCCGCCACGCCGCGATCTTCGCGTGGTCACCGGACATGAGCACCGGCGGGACGCCGCGCCCGCGCCACGCCGGCGGGCGGGTGTAGTGCGGGTGGTCGAGCAGGCGTTGGCCCGCGTCGTTGGCGCTGCCTGGCGAGAAGCTGTCGGCGTGGTGCGAACCCGCCTTGCCCAGCACCCCAGGCAGCAGGCGGACGACGCTGTCGATCAGCACCATCGCCGGCAGCTCGCCGCCGGTGAGCACGTAGTCGCCGATGCTGACTTCCATCGGCTCCAGTTCATCCAGCAACCGCTGGTCGAACCCCTCGTAGTGCCCCGCGATCAGCAGCAGCCGCGGCTGCACGGCCAGTTCCTCCGCCAGCGGCTGGGTCAGTGGCACCCCTTTGGGCGTCAGCACGATGCGCGTGGCCTTCAGCTCCGGCTGCTGGGCCTCGGCCGCGGCGACACAGTCGAAGACCGGCTGGCACTGCAGCACCATGCCCGGCCCCCCGCCGTAGGGCGACTGGTCGACCTTGCCGTGCTTGTCGGTGGTAAAGGCCCGCGGGTCGTGCAGGTGGTAGGACGCGACCGGGGCGCGGACGTCGCCGGGGTCCGCCGGGTTCGCGACCGGTTTGGCCGCGCGTTCGAGGATGCTCGACCCGAGGACCGAGCCGAACATGCCGGGGAACAGGGTGACGACATCGATGCGCATTCGTGTGGGTTTCGGGTCTGGGGTCAGGGGTTTCGGGGTTGCGCCGTGCATGTGAAAGGTAAACGAAAAACGGCCCGGCAATCGCCGGGCCGCGTGGTGAGTTGTTGAGGGCTGCGGGTGTTGTGCCTTGGCTGGGCCCTATGCCCCGGCCCCAAGACCCTACTCGCTCTTCTTGCCCGGGGTGGGGTCGATGCCGTGCTTCTTGAGCAGGTTCGCGACGGTCTCGCTGGGCTGGGCGCCGACGCTCAGCCAGTACTTGATGCGTTCTTCGTTGAGCTTGGTCTGCTCGTCTTCGTTCTTATTGCAGGGGTGGTGGTAGCCCAGCTCTTCGATGGCTCGGCCATTGCGGGGCGAGCGCTTGTCCATCGCGCAGAGGCGGTAGGTCGGGGCGTGGGTGCGGCCGAAGCGTTTGAGGCGTAAACGGACCATAATCGTGTCTCCGGGGGGCCGGTCGGGCCGTGACGGGGGCGGGTTGCCGAGGCGACATCCGCCAGGGCGAGCCGAATAGTGTAGCTTGGTGCGGCGGGGGCGGCAAGACCGGGCGACGACAGGCCGGGGCGGTGTTCTCACACGAAAGGCGGTCCGATGCTGAACCTCTTGGGATGCGTGATCTCGGCGGCGGTCCTGGGCGTGGTCCTGTTGCCGGCGGTGTCGGCCGCGGCGCAGGCGGACCCGGCGGGCACGACCGAGCCCGTGCGGGTCGTCGTCATCGGCGCGACCCACGCCCACGTCCACTGGATCCTCGGCCAGGCGGCGGCGGACCGCGACGACTTCGTCCTGGTCGGTCTCTACGAGCCCGACGCGGACCTCGCTCACCGGCTGATCGCGCAGCACCGGCTGGACCCCGCGCTGCACTTCACCGACCTCGACGCGATGCTCGAGCAGACCGACGCCGAGGCCGCGTGCCTGTTCGGCAGCATCTTCGACCACCGCGACCACACCATCGCCGCCGCCGAGCACGGCCTGCACGTCATGGTCGAGAAACCCCTGGCCGTGAACATGCAGCACGCCCGCGCCATGGCCGACGCGGCCGAGCGGCACGGCGTCCACCTGCTGACCAACTACGAGACGACGTGGTACGCCAGCAACCACGCCGTCCACGCCCTCGCGCAGGACGGCGCGCTGGGCGAGCTGCGGCGCATCGTGGTGCACATGGGCCATCAGGGCCCGCGCGAGATCGGCTGCAACGAAGAGTTCCTCGCCTGGCTGACCGACCCGGTGCTCAACGGCGGAGGGGCGCTGACCGACTTCGGCTGCTACGGCGCCAACCTCGCGACCTGGCTGATGGAGGGCCAGCGCCCCGTCGCCGTCACCGCCGTGACCCAGCAGATCAAGCCCGACGTCTACCCCAACGTCGACGACGAAGCGACGATCCTCATCGAGTACCCCGAGGCGGTCGCGATCGTGCAGGCCTCCTGGAACTGGACCGTGAGCCGCAAGGACATCGCGGTCTATGGCACGGCCGACTACGTACAGACCGTCCGTGGGGACGGCATCCGGCTGGGCGACCTGGGCGGCTCGGCCGAAGACGCCCGGCGACAGCCCCCGCTGCCACCGCCCGGGCACGACCCGTTCGCCTACCTCGCCGCCGTGGTCCGTGGCACGCTCGAGCCCGGCGGGCTCACGGGCATTGAGAACAACCTGCTCGTCGTCGAGATCCTCGACGCCGCCCGCCGATCCGCGCAGGAAGGGACCCGCGTCGAACTTCCAGGCCAGCCGGAGTAGCGTCCCGTATTGCGCTATGCGGCCTTACTTGTGCGGCCCAGCAGGTCTTGGAGTGCATCACTCAGAGTTGGAAAGGCGAACGTGTAGCCCGCGTCGAGAAGCCGGCGGGGCGTGACCTTCCGGCCGTAGAGCACCAGCTCCGGATCGGTATCGAGGAACGTGGCGGCACCAAGCCGGACCAGCCACCCGGGGGCGGGCAGCCCGATCGGCCGGTGCAGGGTGCGCCGAAGGGCCCGCATAAACAGGGCGTTCGTCTCCGCCTCGGGCGCGGTGGCGTTGTAGACGCCCTGCATCGCTGTGTCGTCGATGGCTTGTTGAGCGATCCCGCAGAAGTCATCGAGGTGCAGCCAACTGATCCACTGCCGGCCGCCGGCGATCGTACCGCCCAGACCGAGCCGCGCCAGCCGTGCAAGCACGGGCAACGCGCCGCCGGTGCGGCCGATCACAAAACTGGTGCGGAGGACGACCCCGCGTGTACTGGCGGGCAGCGATTCTTGGAAGGCGGCTTCCCAGCGCTGTGCGACAAACGGCGCGAGGCCATGCCCCGGGCGGGTGGATTCATCGCAGGCACGCTCCGGCGGGTCGCCGTAGATATGCGCCGTACCTGCCTGCACCCACACGGGCGGCGGCTGGACGCAGCGGCGCATGGCCTCGCCGATGGCACGCACGCTGTCCTCACGCGAACGCAGGATCTCGTCGCATCGGTCCGGGGTCTTGCGGCAGTCCACCGTTCGGCCGGCGAGGTTGATGACGGCATCGGCGCCGTCGATCGCTGAGAGCCACTGGGCCGCCACCGTCCGGCCGTCCCAAGCCAGCCAATCGCCCCAGGAGGCGGACCGTGGTTTTTGGCGAGAGAGGACGGTCACCCGCCAGCCGAGCCTAAGCAGGTGCCCCGCGACGGCCTGACCGAGGAAGCCGGTCCCGCCGGCGATCACGGCATGCTTATCGTTTGTTTCAGTCATAACTGAAACATATGACAATTGCGATTGCGCGTCAAGCAGGATGATGTCGCAAACCGGTGTCACATACACAGCTTCACGTACAAGTCGTAGAAGTGGTCGAAGCTCTCGTGCATCGTGGGCTCGATGGCGAAGTGCATCACCGTCTTGCCCAGGTCCTGCGCGGCTTCCAGCGTGACACTGCGGCCGCGGCCCCACTCGGCGATCTGCTCCAGGCACTGCACGGTTTGCGGGTTCTCGCCGACCACGAGGGTGTGGACCGGGATGCCGTTGCGCCCCATCTCGGTGACCTGGCCCTGGATGTCGCGCATCGTGTTCTCGTGGGCCGGGGCGTCGGCGACGATCACGATCTGCTTCTGCCCGGCCCGGGACCAGCCCAGCCCGTAGACCTCCGAGAGCCCGTCGTACACCGCCTCGGGGAAGTCGCCGCCTCCCTTCGCCTCGACCTGGAACAGGAAACGGCGGACGGACATGATGTCGTCGTCCAGGCGGTGGAACTCGGTGGTCGGCCGATCGGTGCGGTCGCGGTAGATGATCACGCCCATCCGCATGGACCTGGCCAGGTCGTTGAGGATCAGCATCAGGCGGTTGGTCTGCGCCTGGGCCCGCTGGATGACGTGGCCCATCGAGCCGGTGCCGTCGATCACGACCGCGACCTCCATGTCCTGCTCGTGGAGGGTGTCGAGGTAGTTGATCGCCGAGGTGAACTCGCCCGGGTCGAAGCGGGCGATGGGGGCGATCGGCTCGGCACGGGTCTGCTCGGTGGTCGGCTCGAACGCGGGGAAGGCGAGGTTGCCGCGGTTGGCTTCGAGGTAGGCCTGCCACTGCTGGACGCTCGCCGGGGTATCGGGCAGGCCGAGCATCGCCGCGAGCCGGTCGCCGATGGTGACATGGATGGTGTTGTTGATGTTGGCGAGCAGTTGGCCGGTCTTCCGCATCGCGCTGCGTTGGAGGCCGTCGTCGCCGGAGTAGGCCGCGATCTCGATGCCGAGGATGACCCGCTCGGGGACGCTGCTGCGCAGCTCACGTTCGGCGTAGCGTTGCACGACCTCGAGCGGGACGCCCACGCCCGCGCGCTGGGCCATGCGGATAACGCGCGGCTCCTGCTCCGCGTCGAACGTGCCTTCGGGGATGTCGACGCCCTTGCGGACCGCGGCGCGGATCGCGAAGCAGCGCACCTGCCAGTGCGGGTCGCCGAGCATCGTGAGGATATGCGGCCCGACCTCGTCGCCGACGAACCGCTCCAGCCGCAGCAGCCCGAAGCAGCGGTAATGCCAGTTCTCGGCCTGCAGGAGGATGTTGAGCAGACGAAGCTCGGCGTCGGTCTGCGACGCGAAGGGGACCTCCCCCGGCTCGTGCACCGGGGCCTCGGCTTCCCCATCGGCAGCATGATCTTGCGGCGGCGGAGCGTCCTGGCTGAAGCCGAGCTGCGCGGGCAGCAGCCCAAACGCCGTGGACAAGTACAGGCACAAGGCACAACCGTTGCGCATGGGGTCCTCCTGCGTCCGCCGAGCCCGTGAGCCATCGAGGCGTCGGCTAGTGCTGGTCGAAGCCGTGCGTGCTGACGAAGTGCCCCGGCTCGCCGGGCACCTCCATCAGCGGTGGGCGGTCCAGCAGCGAGCTGCGCGTGACGTACTCGACGCCGGGTTCGCGTTGCGCGTCGAGCTCCGCCTGCTCCTCGCTGCTGATCGAGTGGCTCCGTCCTTCGAGTTCGTCCTTGAAGTAGCTGATCGGGCTGGGCACGTCGCCCAGCAGCATGATCCGCTTCTTGTTCTGATTCGGGTCGGGGTTAGGTGCCGCGGAGAGCAGCGCCCGGGTGTACGGGTGCAGCGGGTTGTTGTAGAGCGTGTCGCGGTCGGCCAGCTCGACGATCTTGCCCAGGTACATCACGGCGATGCGGTCGCAGAAGTGCTCGACCACCGCGAGGTTGTGCGCGATGAACAGGTAGCTGAGCCCGAACTCCTCCTGGAGGTCGGCCATGAGGTTGAGGACCTGCGACTGCACCGAGACGTCCAGCGCGGAGACGGGCTCGTCGCAGACGATGAACTCCGGCTCGAGGGCGAGGGCCCGGGCGATGCCGATGCGCTGCTTTTGCCCGCCGGAGAACTCGTGGGGGTAGCGGTAGAGGTGGTCGGGCTGGAGGCCGACCTTGCGGAGCAGGGTGGCGACGCGGTCTTCCAGTTCGGCGCCGGAGGCGACCTTGTGGACGACCAGCGGCTCGCCGACGATCCGGCCGACGGTCATCCGCGGGTTCAGCGACCCGCCGGGGTCCTGGAAGATGATCTGCATCTCCCGTCGGAGCTGCTTCATGCGGGCGTTGCCGGCGTCCAGCACGTCCTCGCCCTGGAAGTGGACGCTGCCGGACGTCGCGGGGATTAGCCGGAGGATGGACCGGCCGACGGTGGACTTGCCGCAGCCCGACTCGCCGACGAGCCCGAGCGTCTCGCGTCGGCCGACGTCGAAGGAGACATCGTCAACGGCCTTGACGTTGCCGACCTGGCGTCGCAGCAGCCCGCGCTTGACGGGGAAGTAGGTCTTGAGGTGGCGGACCGAGAGCAGCGGCTTGTCGCTGGGGCCGGCCTGCGTCGGGGAGGGGGCGGTAGCGGTTGCGGTCATGGGCGACATGATAACAACGCGGCGGGCGGGGCCCGGGCTCAGGGCAGGGTCAGCTCGACGGTCGTGGGCACGAACCGGTCGTTGCGGGCGTCCCACTGCTTGAGCGTGAGCTCGACCGGGTCGCCGGTGTCGAGCGCGTCGATGTGTGCGGCGAGGTCGCGGACATCGTTGACCGGGTGGCCGTCGGCGTGGGTGATGACCATCATGCGTTCGATGCCGGCCTCGTTCGCGGGTCCGACACGGCGGACCATGCGGATCAGGACGCCGGGCGTGTAGGCCCAGTTTCTACTGGCGGCCTCGCCGGGGGTGTAGTCCTCGATGCGGTCGAGCCCGAGCTTGGAAAAGGACGTGCCCGGCGTGCTGCTGAGCTGCTCGGGCGTGAAGCCGCGGGCGGCAGGGCCGGGGTGCTCGGCGAGGGTAACGCGGATGTCGGCCGCGACGCCGCGTCGCCAGAGACGGACGTCGATCTCGCTGCCCGGGACATGCCGGGCGACCTCGATGCGGAGCTTCTCGCTGCCGGTGATCGCGGTGCCTTCGATATGGGTGATGACATCGCCCAGCTCGATGCCGGCCTGCTCGGCGGGGCTGCCCGGCGCGGGCGAGCAGAGCACGCCGTTCGTGCTCTCCAGACCCAGCTCGTGTGCTGTCCGCGAGTCGACGTCCTGGATAAAGACGCCCAAGTACCCGCGCCGGACCTCGCCGTGCTCGATGAGCTGTTCGACGACATCGACCACCAGGTCGACGGGGATGGCGAAGCCCAGGCCGGAGAACGTGGCCTCGGGGTTGCCCTCGGTGGCGATGGCGGTGTTCATGCCGACGACCTCGCCGAGGACGTTGGTGAGCGGGCCGCCGGAGTTGCCGGGGTTGATCGCGGCGTCGGTCTGGATGTAGTCCTCGTAGCGGTCGGCGCGTGCGCCCAGCCCGCCGACGGACCGGCCGGTCGCGGAGACGACGCCCTGGCTCATGGAGAAGTCGAACTGGAACGGCGAGCCGAAGGCGAAGACGATCTCGCCCTGCTGGGCCGGTGTCGGCGCGATCACGGCCGGGAGCAGCCCGACGCGGTCGATCTCGAGCACCGCGATATCGGTCTGAGGGTCGGTGCCGACGACCTGGGCGTAGTAGTCCCCGCCGTCGGCGAAGCGGACGACCAGGCGGTTGGCCAGCGGCGGCTGTCCGCCGGGCCCGGGGAGGAAGTCGGCCACGACGTGGTGGTTGGTGATGATGAAGTCGCGGGTCAGGTCCGGGTGCATCGCGTCGGGCGTGTGCCGGTAGACCCAGCCCGAGCCGTTGGACCGGTTCATCTCGCGGTTGAGGGAGTCGCGGTAGTAGACGGTGACGGAGGTGAGCGACGGCCGGACGACGGTGGCGACGTCCTTGAACGCGTCGGACATGGTGGCGAGCGTCGGGTTATCGATAAGCCCCTGGCGGACCTGGGCGACCTTCTGGGCCTCGTTGGCGCGGGCGATCTTCCGGACGATGCTCGGGCCGACCAGCATCGCCAGCACGACCGTCGCGAACAGCAGGAGCGTCGGGCCATACCAGCGGACTCGGGTCATACGGGCACTCCTGAGGCGTCCCGGGCGGGCGGCAGCACCCGGCCGGGCGGCTTGCGGATACCGAAGCATGGCATCCAACCGGCCCGGGGGCCAATGGACGCTACAGAATCATACGCCCGGGAGGCCGGGCGGTTCCAGCGAAAAACCCGTGGTTTGCGGATCGGCGGACCATGCGCTCGTGGCAGGGTCGGCTAATCCTTCATCTGATACACCCCGCCGTCGGCGAGGTACTTGCCATCCGCGCACTGGTCGGCCCAGCGTTTCGCGGCGTGCTGGAGCTGCTCGCCGAGGTTCACCACCGGCGGGGCGAAGGGCGGCTGCCAATCACTGAGCCCTAGCAGGTCGTGCAGCACAACGACGTGTCCGTCGCACGCCGGGCCCGCGCCGCAGCCGATCACCGGCACGCGCTCGCCCGATTGCGGGTCTATGGCCTTGTCCATGATGCGCTCGCTGACCTCGTCCGGCACGGCCTCGACCAGCAGCACGCTCGCGCCCATCGCGATCATGAGCTGGGCGGTGTCGACGATCTTGTCCGCCTCCTTGTGCTGCCGGCCGGCCGACTGGAACCCGCCGGTCGCGCGGACCTGCTGCGGCCGGCTGCCGATGTGCGCGACGACCGGGACGCCCGCGTGCGCGAGCTTCTCTACCAGCGTCGCGTGGCTCGCGTCGACCTCGAGCTTGACCAGGTCCGCCCCCGCGTCCTTGAGGAACGCGACGGCGTTGCGCACCGCCTGCGCCTCGCTCTCGTGGTAACTGCCGAAGGGCATGTCGGCCATGACCAGCGCGTGGGGGGCACCCCGGCGGACAGCCGCGGTGAGGTCGAGCAGCTGCGGCATCGTGGCCGGCAGCGTCGAGTCGTGGCCGTAGACCATCTGCGCCGCCGTGTCGCCGACGAGGAAGCTGTGCACCCCGCCGCGCCAGAGCCAGCGCGCGGTCGTCGCGTCGTAGCAGGTGAGCATGCCGAACGGCTGCTTGTCCCGCGCCCACCGCCGCCAGTCCCGCAGGGTGATGCGCTTGCCCGGGTCGGTGGTGATGTCGGTAGGGATCGCGGTCGTCATGGGGACATTGTAGGGGCGGGTACCGGGTTTCGGGTGTCGGTCGTGAGAAACCACCCTGTCAAACGCCAATACGCTTTGGATCCTCTCACTCCCTCCGAAACCCTAGCCCCTAGACCCGATTACACCGCATCGTGTAGCTTCTTCAGCGTCCCCAGCAACGCCAGCGTCACGTCCACGGGCAGCATGGTCGCGGCGTCGCTGGCGGCGTTCTTCGGCTCGGGGTGGGTCTCGATGAACAGGGCCTGCACCCCCGCGGCGACGGCACACCGCGCCAGCAGCGGCGCCCGTTCGGGTCGGCCGCCGGACTGGTTGCCCTCGGCCCCGGGCTGCTGGGTCGAGTGGGTCACGTCGAAACACACCGGCCAGCCGAACGCCATCATGTCCTCCAGCCCGCAGAAATCGTTGACCAGCCGGTGGTACCCGAAGAACGTCCCGCGCTCGGTCAGCATGATGCCCGCCTGCTCGGCCCCGGCCTCCGTCAGCTTGCCGACGACGTTCTTCATCTCCGCCGGCGAGAGGAACTGGCCCTTCTTCACGTTCACGGCCTTGCCGGTCTCCGCCGCCGCGACCAGCAGGTCTGTCTGCCGACACAGGAACGCGGGGATCTGCAGGAGGTCCACCGCCTGCCCCGCAGCCGTGGCCTGGGCCGGCTCGTGCACGTCTGTCGTTACGGGCACGCCCAGCGCCTTGCCGAGGTCTTCGAGTGTCCGCAGCCCCTCGTCCAGGCCGAGCCCGCGCGGCGTGTGGATCGACGAGCGGTTCGCCTTGTCGTAGCTGGCCTTGAAGACGTACTGGAACCCCAGCTCGGCGCAGCGGTCACGCACCTGCTCGCCGACACGCAGGCACAGGTCTCGGCTCTCGATCTGGCAGGGCCCGGCGATGATCGTGAGCGGCCGGTCTTTGCCGACGGTGACATGGTGGAGTTTGAATTCGTTCATGACATACGGCTTCGAGTGAATGCTGGCGCCGAGACGCCAAGTAGAAGTTAGACAGGATGACAGGATTCTGCAGGATCAACATGATTCAGATTCATCCTGCCCATCCGGGATGATCCTGTCATCCTGTCAAAGCATGGGTCTGTCAATAAACCGACGGCGAAGAGCCCGACCCCGAGACGATCGCGACGCCCGCGGAGCAGCCCAGCCGGTCGGCCCCGGCGTCGACCATCCGCTTCGCGTCGTCGGCCGTGCGGATGCCGCCCGAGGCCTTGACCGTCAGGGCCCCGGCGTGTTTCTTCATCAGTGCGACCGCCTCGACCGTCGCGCCGCCCGCGGGGTGGAAGCCGGTCGAGGTCTTTACGAAGTCGCAGCCCGCCTCCATCGCCGCGAGGCAGGCCGTGGCCACACGCATCTCCGCGACCGCCGCATCGACATCCTTCATCAGTGCGGCCGACTCGATGATCACCTTCACCACCACGCCCGGCAGCACGGCCCGCACACCCTTCACCAGTTCCAGGTATTCCTCCCGCGCCGCGTCTCCGTCGCCCGACATCAGGTGCGGCAGGTGCGCGACAAAATCCACCTCATCGGCGCCGTCCTTCACCAGCGACACCGCCTCGATCGCTTTGACCGTCGGCTTCATCGCGCCCAGCGGGAACCCCGCCACCGCGCAGGTCTTCACGCCCGTGCCGGACAACGCCTCACGCGCCCCGGCCACGAAGCAGCCGTTCACACACACCGACGCGAAGCCGTGCTCGGCCGCTTCGGCGCACAGCCGCTGCACGTCGGCGGTCGTCGCCTCGGGCTTGAGGATCGTGTGGTCGATCAGGGGGGCGTAGTTCATCGGCGCATTGTACGGCCGGGGTACCCCATGAGCGACGGCACCGACTGGCCCACTACCCATTCAACTCAGCGAAGAACCCGGCCAACGCGGCGTGGTAGGTCTCGCGGTCGTGGCCGGCCAGGTTGATGTGCCCGCCACCCTTGATCGAGACGAACGTGCCTTGCGGCGCGGCCCCGGCCAGGGCCTCGCCTTCTTCGTGCGGGCAGATCGGGTCGTGCGTACCGTGAAGCACCAGCAGCGGCACCGTGAGCCGTTGGGCAAACCCCAGCCGGTCGAACCCCGGCAGGTGACCGCGGACGAGGTAGTACGCCCCGACCGGGTAGAGGAACGGCCAAGCGGGGATCCGCATCAGCTTCAGACGGGTCCGCAGCGGCGAGTCCCAGTGCCGGTACGGCCCGTCGGCGATCACGCCCGCGAACTGCTCGGGGTGCTCGGCCGCGGCCTTGATCGCGATCTGCGCGCCCATCGAGTAGCCGAACAGCACCGGCTTCCCGGCCGGCCGGCCGTCGACGCGGTCGGCCGGCAGCCCGTCGATCACGCTCAGGAGGTCCGCGACCTCGCGCTGCCCGAAATGGGCCCACCGGGCCGAGCAGTCGCCGTGGCCCGGCCAGTCGAAGACGACCACGCGCCCGGCGTAGGGCGCGAGCAGGTCCGCGCGGTAGAGCGCACCGTAGCGCGAGTCGCGGTGGCCGTGCAGCACGACGACGGTCGGCCCGTCCTCGGCCTGGCCGCGGATCACCCAGCCCGGGGAGGTGTGCCCGTCGGGGAAGGTGAAGACGGCCTCCTCGCCGTCGAGTTCGAGGTCGGCCGGCTCGGTGGGGCAGCCCAGCGCCAGGGCAACGGCGAAGGTCTTGCGGGGCGGCCGGTGGATCGCCAGGAGCATCGCGACCGAGCCCAGCAGCGCGATCAGGGCGAAGGCAACCAGGAAGAGGATGAACAGGCCGGGCATGGGTGGCGTAGGATACAGGCCGTGTGACGTGTGTGGATTCCGGCGTGGGGTGTCTCGACATGGATCAGTACAGTGCATGGATGGCCGAGGCGTTAGCCCAGGCGCAGAAGAGTTACAGCGAGGGCGGCCTGCCGATCGGCGCTGTGCTGGTCGACCCGGCCGCGGGGACACTTGGCCAGCAGATCGTTGCGCGCGGCTACAACCGCCGGGTCCAGACCGGCGACCCGACGTCGCACGGCGAGACCGACTGCCTCCGCAACGCCGGCCGACGCCGCGACTGGCATCGACTCACGCTCGTCACCACGCTCAGCCCGTGCATCATGTGCTCGGGCACGGCCCTGCTCTACAAGATCCCCCGCATCATCATCGGTGAGAACGAGAACTTCATGGGTGCCGAGGACCTGCTCCGCGAGCGCGGCGTCGAACTCGTCCACCTGGACGACCCCGGTTGCAAGGCGCTCATGGCCCGGTTCCAACGCGAACACCCCGACGTCTGGAACGAGGACATCGGGGAGTGAGCGCTAGTCAGTCGTCAGATCCTGGGGCTGTGATTTTGCGGGATGGGTACCGCGACACAGCGGCCCACTGGTCTATGTTGGCTGGTTCAGTGCATCAAACAGCGCCGCGAGCGCCGCGCTCTCCGCGGCGGGATCAAACATCGGCCGTTTCGCGTCGCACCGCGAGGTGAGGTCTTCTCTAAACATCGCGTCGGTGTCCAGCCGCAGCATGAGTACTGCTAAAGCGGCGGTGTCACCGACGTCGAACAGGCCCGGGTAGTCGCGGCCGAGCAGCCCCTCGGCACAGGCGGTGCGCGAACTGAGCACGGGCCGGCCCGCGACGATGGCCTCGCCGATGACGTTCGCGCCGCCCTCGAGCCGGGAGGTCAGCACCAGCCCCCGGCTGGCGAGCAACGCCCGCTCGGTGTGCGCCCGGTCCTGCTCGCCGAGCCAGCGGTATCGCGGGTTCTCCGCCATCTCCCGCCGCGCCAGCGCGTCGAACGTGGGCGTCAGCGCCTTGCCGACGTGGGTCACCCGGACGCGCGAGGCGGCGGGGAGCAGCCGCGACGCCTCGGCCGCCCGCATCGGGTCCTTCACTTCACGCAGGTGCCCGATCACGCAGAGGTCGAACACGCCCGGGTCCTGCTCGACCGGGTGCGGGCCGACCTCCGCAGACTGCACGATCACGGTCGATTGTGCGCGCAGTTGCTCGGGCAGCGCGAGCTCGGCCCCCGGGTGCAGCAGGACCAGGGCGTCGGCCAGCGCGAGATTGGCGTATTCGTCGGGGTGTTCGGGCAGGTCGCGGTACAGGTCCGTGCCGGTCATGCAGACCACCAGCCGGATCGTGTCGCCGTGCACCGCGCGGAGGTCGCGGATCGCCTGGCGGGACTTGTAGCCGTTGAGGACCACGGCAGTATCACCCGGGCGGGGCGGCGTGTCGGTGTCGATCGGGGCGACGTCGTGCCCGGTGCCGCGGAGCAGGTCGGCCCAGCGGTCACGCGTCGCGGTCATGCCGTTGCGGCTGGCGTTCAGGGGCGGAAGGGTAAAGCGGATGGACATGGGCTGCGGGTTCAGGGGCTGGGGTTGCGGGTCTGGCCGGCGTCTCCCGGAAGGCCGCTCACTGTAGCGGGCCCATGCAGCGGGGGCCGTTGGAACTCCGGGAATAGCAGGGCTCCCGAACTCTAGTCCCTGGACCCCGGACCCTAGCCTCACCCCCTAAAGCCAACCCGCTTGACAGGTCGATAGAGTTTGTGTAAGCTAATACTAACTAAATCTCTGGAGCCCGTCCCGATGCCTCGACCCAACCGCACCAAGGAGAAGCGTGCCGAGCTGATGCCGATCGTGGCGTCCGCCTTCAGCGAGCTGGGCTACCGCAAGGCGACGACCAAGGCCCTGGCCGAGCGGTGCGGCGTGCAGGAGAACATCCTCTACCGGCTGTGGGCGGACAAGAAGGCGATGTTCGTCGCGTCGATCGACTACCTGTTCGAGTCCACGATGCGGCAGTGGCAGACGCTGATCGATGCGGCCGAGGCGGACCCGGCTGGGGGCACGGCCGCGGAGCGGATCCTCGCCTACGACGCAGCGCACCGGGGCGACTCGGGCTTCTACCGCATCACCTTCGCCGCGCTGAGCGAGACCGACGACCCGGATGTCCGCGCGGCGCTCAAGCGGATGTACAGCAAGTTCACGGGTGTGATCGAGTCACAGATCGAGGGCCACCGGGGGCACGCCGCCGGCCCGTCGCGCGGCGGCGAGCTGCCGGGCGCGGCCGTGGCGGCGTGGGCGGTGCTGGGCGTGGCGACCGCGGCGGACATCGGCCGGGAGACCGGTCTGCTCAGCGCCGCCAAGCGTAAGCGTCTGGTCGCCGAGGCGGGTCGGTGGCTGCTCGAAGGCGCGGGCGGCTAGCACAGCGATGACGGGCCGGTGCGACTGACCGCCGGCACGGATCGGGCACGCGATGGGAACGACACGAACGGATCAACGGCGACGATTTCTTCTGGCCATTTATGTAAGTGTTAGCTTACTTGGAGCGGATCATGCCTGAACTGCTGCCCCTTCTGGTCCTGCTGGTCCTGGCCCTGCTGGTGTCGGGGGTGCTGCAGTGGGTCTTCACGGCCGCGCTGTCCAGCCGGGCCCAGGCGCTGCGGAAGCAGGTCGAAATGCTCGACCGTCAGCACGCCCGGCGGATGGACCACCTGTCCGGCCGGCTGGGTGTGATCGAAGCGCGTGGCGTCGTGGCCGAGATTCCCGAGGCCGGGCCGACGGTCACAGAGTCACCGATTACACCGACGGCCACGCCACCCGTCCCTACCCAGACACCGTCGGCCGACACAACAGCCAAGCAGCCGCCCACTGCTACGGGCACAGGCGGCACCCCATCGGTCCCGGGCGCTTCCGGCAACGCCCTGGATGCCATGCGGAAGGCGAAGGCGGCCGCCCGGGCCCGGACCGAGCCCGCACGCGTGGAGCCCACACCCACACCCACACCCACACCGCGGCCGACCGATGTCGAGGAACTGATTCCATCTGCAGCAACGGTGCAGACCTCTAAGCCGACTCCGGTGGCTCCACCCGCGACGCCAGCGACGGAGACCGCTGCCACACAGGAATCGGCCGGGTCGGTGGACGCCGGTTCGCCCGCGGAAGCATCGGTCGCTCCCGTGTCGGCTCGGCGCAGCAAGCCCGGGCTGAACTTCGAGCAGCTCCTGGGCGGGCGGGTCTTCGTCTGGATCGGTGCCGTTTCGCTTGTGCTGACGGGCGCCTTCCTGCTCAAGTACGGCTACGACAACTGGGATGTCGCGCCGTGGGTGCGGGTGGTGCTGGCCGGCGCGTTCGGTCTGGCGCTGGTCGGCGTGGCGGAGTGGCTCCGCCCACGACACGACGGGCGGTACACGGGCATCGCGCAGGCCGCGTGCGGCGCGGGGGTGGCGGTGTTGTTCGGTACGGTCTATGCCGGCCACTCCCTGTACGGCCTGATCGCGGACGTGCCGGCGTTCCTGCTCCTCGCGGGCGTCGCGCTGTCGGCGGTGGTTATGTCGTTGCGTCACGGCCCGCTGGTCGCGCTCCTGGGCCTGGTGGGCGGGTTCGCGCTGCCGCCGCTGCTGCGCGACCAGCTCCCCGACCAGGCGGGGATGGTTGTGTACCTGCTCGCGCTGGAGCTGGGTGTGCTCGCGGTGACCCGCAAGCGCGGGTGGCTGAGCATCAGCGCGCTGACGCTGCTCGGGTCCGTCGGCTGGTCGCTGGGCTTTACGCTGTTCGGGGATGCAGGCACGCAGAGCGAGTTGACCGCGCTGCTAGTGATGGGCACGGCCGTGGTGTTTGTGCTGAACACGACCTTCGCGCAGGGCCGGGCCGAGCAGGCGGATGAGCATGCGGTGCGCAAGGCGCTGTGGCTGTCGCTGGGCGCGGTGGGGTCGGGCGTCGCGTTGCTGGCGCTTTTGGCGGTGCGGGGTGGCTACGACGGGACGGACCTCGCGCTGCTGGGGCTGATGGCCGGGGGCACGTTGGCGTTGGCCCGGCTCGATGCGCGGTATTCGCTGCTGTCGTGGGTGTCGTTCGGGCTGAGTGTTGTCGTCGTGCTGGGCTCCGGGCTAGCGGTGCAGTGGTCGGGCGGTGACGAGCTGACGGTGCTCTTACGCGGGTCGATTGGGTTCGGGCTGCTGTTCGGTCTGGGCGGGTACGCGGCGCAGTGGTGGCCGACGCGGCGGCGGGGGTTTGTGCTGATGTCGGCGCTGGCGGGTCCGGCGTTCCTGTCGGCCGCGGTGCTGGGCGGCGGCTGGCTGCTGGGCTGGCTCGGGTACTGGTTGCCGTGGGCGTTGCTGGGCGCGGTGATGTACGCCTGCGCTGCGGCACCGCTGGTGTGGCGCGGTTTGCCGGGTCGGTCGGCGACCGCGCAACAGGGTCCGCGGCTGTCCGACGGGTGGGCGTCGTCGGCTTACGCCCTTGTGAGTGTCGGGCTGCTGGCGTGGTGCGCGGTGTGCGGGCTGACGCACCCGTGGGTCGCGGTGGCGTGGGCCGGGCTGGCCGCGGTGTCGGGGTACGTGGGTTGGCGGCTGCACATGGCGGTGCTGACCTGGGCGTCGCTGGCGTTGGCGGGGGTGTCCGCCGTGGCGCTGGTTGTGCCCGGGCCGTTCGCGATCGCCATCGTTGGGCCGGCCGTGTTCAACACGCTGCTGCTGGTGTACGGCGGGGCGGTGGTGGCCTACGCGATCGCGGCGTGGTCGGCGCACCGCGCGGGCGTGGCCGAGGTCAGCCAGGTCCTGCAGGGCTTGGCCGTCGCCGGCGGGGCGGTCCTTGCGGCGGTGCTGGTGCGCGACGCCTTCCAGCCCACGGGCTTCGGGTCGTCGCACGCGACGCTTTACGAATGGCCGACCTACGCGGCGGTGCTGATGTCGCTGGCGCTCGCGTTGCTGGCGGTCGCGCGTCGTCGCGGGCTCGAGACGCTGGCCCTCTGTGCGGTCGGCGTCGGGCTGCTCGGTGCGGCGTTGTCGGTGCTCGGGTCGGTGCTGTTCGGCAACCCGCTGTTGTATGACGACGTGGGCTGGTCGCTGGTGATCGGCCTGCTGCACCTGTACCTGCTCCCGGCTGTGCTGGTGTGGGTGCTGGCCGATGAGGTAGACCGGCTGAGCCACCCGCCGATCGCGAAGGCGCTGCGGGCGCTATCGGTGGGGCTGCTGGGCCTGTTCGGGCTGATGCAGGTCCGCAACGGCTTCCACCCCACGGACCTGGACGCGGCCGCGGTGGGGATCTACGAGTGGCCGACGTATGCGGTGGTCCTGTTGGCGCTGGCGTGGGGGCTGTGTGCCGCGGGCCAGCGTTGGGCGGTGCAGACGCTGGAGCCCTGCGCCCTGGCGGTCGGGCTGGCCGGGGTGTCGGCCGCGGTGTTCGGGCCGGTCCTGCTGGGCAACCCGCTCCGGTATGAGGCGGCGGGTTGGTCGCTGGTGCTTGGCCTCGTGTATCTGTACCTCGTGCCGGCCGCGTTGGTCGTACCGCTGGCGCGTCAGGCTGCGCGGCTTGGCAACGCGCCGCTTGCGGAGATGCTGCGCATCATCGCGGTCGCGCTGGCCGGGGTGTTCGCGCTGCTGCAGGTGCGCAACGGCTTCCACTTCGCCGACCTTAATACCGAGGCCCTGGGCTTCCATGAGCGGGCGACCTACGGGCTGGCGCTGTTCGCGCTCGCGTGGGTGCTGCGGGGTGCAGGGCGGTGGGTCCGGGGCGAGTTCCTGACCCGCTCGGCCTGGGCGGTCGCAGCGGTGGGCATGGCGGTCACGCTGCTGGCCGTCGTCTTCGTGGGCAACCCGCTCTTCGACCCGACCGTGCCGACGGGCCGTTGGCTGGCGTGGGCGATGCTGTATGCCTACCTCGTCCCGGCCGCGGCGGGGTACCTCTTCGCCGAAGCTCGGCCGACCGAGCGGGGGTGCGCGGACATCGCTCGGATGATGCGGGCAAGCGCTGCGGTGCTCGTCGCTGTTTTCGCCGGGCTGCAGGTGCGCAACGGCTTCCACCCCGAAGCGCTGCGGGCCGCGGGCGTCGGGCTCTTCGAGTGGGCGACGTACGGCCTGGTGTGGATGCTGCTGGGCGCGGTGCTCGCGACGGCCCTGGGCCGGCTGCGGGGCGACCGCGACCTCCTGCACACCGGCCGGGTGGTCGCGATGGCCGGTCTGTCGGCGTCGCTGCTGGGCGCGGTGCTGCTGAACAACCCGCTGTGGACGCCGACCCCGGTCGGCTCGACGCCGGTGCTCAACGGGCTGTGGTACCTGTACGCCCCGCCGATCATCGCGCTGGCGATCGTCGCGCGTCGGCTGCGTACACAGCGGGTGATGCTGCAGGCCCGCGCAGCCGGTGGGCTGGCGATCGCGCTGGGCTTCATGCTCCTGTCGCTAATGGTCCGGCAGGGGTTCAGCGTCGACGGCGTGCTGCTGCTCTCCTGTGAAACGACCGACACCGAGCGCTACGTCTACTCCCTGGCGTGGGTCCTGCTGGGCCTGGGCCTGCTGGCCGGCGGCATTGTGACCCGCCTCGACACGCTGCGCTACGGCTCGCTCGCGGTGATGCTCGTCGCGGTCGGCAAGGTCTTTGCCATCGACACGGCCGGGCTCGACGACCTGCTGCGCGTCTTCAGCTTCCTTGGGCTGGGCGTGACCCTCCTGCTGCTGGGCTACACCTACCAGCGATTCGTGTTCCGCCGGCCCGGCGCAAGCGCGGAACCCGCGGCGCGAACACACCCCTGACGAAAGGCGGTCCGATGACGCGTTGTTTCAACCTGATAGGCGCCGTCCTGATCTGCAGTGCCGCGCTCGGCTGCGCGGCCCGTCCCGCGGCGGCCTGGGCCGAACGCCTGGACACGGACGGTCCGTCGCGCACCCTCACCGTGGTGATCGCGATGAGCGCGGTGCCCGTCGGCGTGACCGGGCACACGGGTATCGCGATCGAAGAGGCCTACTGGGACTTCGGGCCCGACCGCGTGCCGAGCAAGCAGCGGCTGCAGGGGCTCGGCTCCGAGGCCGGGCCCTGGTGGGACGACCCCGAGCAGCGCTGGGGCGCGGACCGGTCGCTGACAGAGGTGCTGGACGACCTGCCGGCACTGGTCCACCCCGAGGGCAGCGTGGTGCTGGTGTTCTCGGCCGAGATTACCGACGCCGAGGCCCGCCGGGTCGAGGACTACTGGTCGCGGGTCTACGCCGAGATGCGTTCGGGCGACGCGCGTTATGCACTGACGCATCGGCAGTGCGCGAGCATCGGCTGCCACAGTCTCGGCGGGGTCGCGGGGCTGCCGGGCTTCATGAACGTGACCCGCGACCCGACCGACCTGCCGCCGCAGCTGCGGGTGATGAGCCCGTCGGCGTTGGGGGTCTACCTGCGGCTGAACCTCCGGCACACGGCCGGCCCTGACGCCGGGCAGCCAGCGCGCATCGAGCGCTACCAGCTCCGCGACGGCCGGCTGGTTGCCATCGACAGCCCGGCAGACACCCTGCTGGGCCTGGTCGACGCGGCCCTGAGCCCGCCGCGCGTCGGCCGGTCAACCCGCGGGGTTCCCCGCCATCGCCGGGCCGGTACGATGTGCGCACCATGAAGAAGCACGCGCTGTACCGTTCGGGGCTGTTCCTGTTGCTCGTCCTGGCTGTTGGGCTGCCGGGCTGCCGGTCGACGACGGCCGGCGGAAGCGCCGACTGGCTGAACAACCCGCTGGCGATGGCGGACCAGACCTACCGCTTCGCCGGTGATGAGGCGTTCCTCGCCGGCCGCGCGAGCAACGGGCGCATCGTGGTAAATGACGGGTACCTGCAGCCGACGTTCACCGGCCGGCCGGGCCCGGGCGGGCCGGCCCGCTGGCACTGGCAGACCCGGCCGATCGAGACCGCGATCGCCTTTACCGAGCTGCTGCCGTCGTGGAACGTCGTCGCCGAGTCGGGCGGGCTCAAGCTCATGGTCCGCACCCGCGACCAAACGACCGGGCAGTGGAGCGATTGGCTGTACGTCGGCTCGTGGGGCGAGACGAGCGACGAGGGCAAAGACGCCGTCGACTCGGACTACGGCGAGGTCAAGGTCGATTACCTCGTGCTCGACCAGCCGGCCGACGCGTTCGAGCTGCGTGTGGTGTTCGAGGGGCACCCCGCCACGCCGGCCGGCGAGCTGGGGCTGCGCAAGCTTGTGGCGGTGGTCTCGGGGCCGTCGGCGTGGGCCGACGCCTGCTACATCGCGCCGCCGGCGTCGCTGCCCGGTGCGTCGCACGCGAACGTGCAGCCGATGGACGAGATCGACCTCAACGTCCCGTACCGTTCTCAGCAGGTGCTGCCCGAGGCGCTGCGCTCGCGGACCTGCTCGCCGACCTCGACATCGATGGTCATCGCTTACCGCGGGGTGGACCTGACGACGCTGGAGAACGCCGAGCGGATCTTCGACGCGGAGTACGACATCTACGGCAACTGGGGCCGGGCCGTCGCCCGCGCCGGTGAACTCGGGCTGGACGCCGAGCTGGTGCGCTTCCGCACCTGGGGCCAGGTCCGCGCGACGCTCACCGCCGGTCAGCCGATCATCGCGTCGATCCGTTTCGGCAAGGGCGAGTTCCCCAGCAACCCGATGTCGTCTACCAACGGGCACCTGATCGTGATCCGCGGGCTCACGGCCGAGGGCGACGCGATCGTGAACGACCCGGCGTTCCGCGAGGGCGGCGACGGCATCGTCTACGCCGCGGACGAGCTCGCCCGCGCCTGGTTGGGCCACGGCGGGGTGGGCTACCTCATCGGCCCGCCGGCCCCGCGACCCGAGCACATCGGCCGGCAGTAGACCAACGAGACAACCGCGAGCCGATGCTGCGCGTGCGGCTGTGCTAGACTACGCGATCCCCGCTGTCCCGTGCGTCGGCCGCGCCACCGGCCGACACCCTTACACACGAGCTGTTGTCCCGAGAGCCCCCATGCCCTCCGATATCGAACTTGCCCTGCCGCCCCGAGCCGCCGACACGCCGCGCCGCTTTGCGCTGCCCGCGGTCAGCCGGGCCGGCCTCGCGTCGTACTTCCCGAAGAAGCCCAAGGCCGACATCCTCTCGGGCATCACCGTCGCGCTCGCGCTCGTGCCCGAGGCCGTCGCGTTCGCCTTCGTCGCCGGCGTCGACCCGATGATCGGGCTCTACAGCGCTTTTATGATCGGCCTGCTCACCAGCATCTGCGGCGGCCGGCCCGGCATGATCTCCGGCGCGACCGGGGCTATGGCTATCGTCGTCGTCGCGCTGGTCGCCGACCCGAACGCAGGGATCGAGTACCTCTTTGTCGCCGTCATGCTCTGTGGGCTCATCCAGATCGCCGTCGGTCTGCTGCGGCTGGGGAAGCTCATCCGCATGGTCCCATTCCCCGTCATGATCGGGTTCGTCAACGGCCTGGCCATCGTCATCGGCCTTGCGCAACTCGAAAGCTTCAAGCAGGATGGCGGCTACCTCACCGGCGGGGCCATGGCGATTATGCTCGCATTGGTCTTGGTCACCATGGCGATCATCCACTACCTGCCCAAGCTGACCAAGGCCGTGCCGTCCTCCCTCGCCGCGATCCTGGGGGTTTCGCTCGTCGCGATTTTTCTGCTGGAGCCGCTGGGCTTGGGCACGCACAATGTCACCGACATGATGGGGGGTAAGCCGATCAAAGGCGGTTTCAGCGAGCTCTTCACGATTGCTGTCCTGCCCGACGGCCTGTTCACACTAGGCGGTGCGTGGAAGACCCTTGCGATCGTCTGGCCTTACGCCGTCATCCTCGCCGGTGTGGGGCTGATCGAGTCGCTGATGACCATGTCCCTCATCGACGAGATGACCGAGACCCGCGGCCGGGGCAACCGTGAGTGCGTCGGCCAGGGCGTCGCCAACGTCACCTGCGGGCTCTTCGGCGGCATGGGCGGGTGCGCCATGATCGGCCAGTCGCTAATCAATGTGAACTCCGGCGGCCGCAACCGCCTGTCCGGCATCGTCGCCGCGCTCATGCTCCTCGCCTTCATCCTCTTCCTCGGGCCGTGGATCGGCATGATCCCCATGGCCGCGCTCGTCGGCGTCATGTTCATGGTCGTCATCGGCACCTTCGAGTGGGCCTCGATCAAGATGTTCAAGCGCATGCCCAAGGCCGACATGTTTGTCATGGTGACCGTCGTCCTCATCACCGTCTTCCTGCACAACCTCGCGCTGGCGGTGCTCGTCGGCGTGATCGTCGCCGCGCTGGTCTTCGCCTGGCAGCACGCCACCCACATGGGCGCCGACACCAAGCTCAACGAGCACGGCAGCAAGATGTACCAGCTCCACGGCCCGCTGTTCTTCGCCTCCGTCGAGTCCTTCAAGCAGCTCTTCGACCCGGCCGAAGACCCCGACGACGTCGTGATCGACTTCTACTACACCCGCGTCTACGACCAGTCCGGGCTCGAGGCGATCAACACCGTCGCGGAGAAGTACCGGGCCCAGGGCAAACGTCTGCACCTGGTCCACCTCAGCGAGGAGTGCGCCCAACTTCTCGACAAGGCCGGCGACCTGGTCGAGGTCAACATCAGCGAAGACCCGCACTACCACGTCGCGACCGACCGGCTGGGGTAGCTCCCCCGGTGTGTCATCCAGACCCTTGAGAGTAGCCGCCGCGTCACACGCGGCGGGAGGCCGGTGATTCACGCAGCGCCCCGCCGTGTGTGACGCGGCGGCTATCCGCATCGCGCCGACTCCGCCATCTGTTAGATGGTCTGTATCTACCTCTGCTAACCTACCCCCATGCCCACCACCACCCACCGCATCCACAACTTCTCCGCCGGCCCGTGCACGCTCCCACTCGAGGTGCTCGAGCAGGTCGCCGACCAGTTCCCCGACTACGCCGGCGAGGGTATGTCTATCATCGAGATGAGCCACCGCAGCAAGACGGTGGCCGGCGTGTTCGAGGAGGCGCAGTCGCTCGTCCGCGAGCTGCTGGCCGTGCCCGAGGACATGCACGTCCTGTTCCTCGGCGGCGGGGCGACCTTCCAGTTCGGCATGATCCCCATGAACCTCTTGCAAGGGGGCAAGTCCGCCGACTACACCCACTCCGGTGCCTGGGCGAAGAAGGCCATCGCCGACGCGAAGACCGTCGGCACCGTCAACCTCGTCTTCGACGGCACCGACGCCAACTTCACGACCCTCCCCGACCCCGCGTCGGTCCGGGCCGGCGACGACGCGGTCTACCTGCACCTGACCAGCAACGAGACCATCGGCGGCCTGCAGTGGAAGGACTTCCCGGCGATCGACACGCCCATCGTGGCCGACATGTCCAGCGACATCATGAGCCGGCCGATCGACTTCGAGAAGTTCGGCATCGTCTACGCCGGGGCACAGAAGAACATCGGCCCCGCCGGCTGCGCGCTGGTGCTCATCAAGCAGAGCGTCGTCGACCAGTGCCCCGGCGACCTCATCAACTACCTCAACTACGCCAACCACGTCAAGGGCCAGTCCATGGCCAACACCCCGCCGGTGTTCCAGGTCTACCTCATCAAGCTCGTGATGGAGTGGCTGAAGGCAAAGGGCGGCATCGCGTGGGCGAAGGACATGGCCGACCAGCGCAGCCAGCTGCTCTACGACGCCGTACAACGGCACGCCGGGTTCTACACTTGCCCCGTCGACGAGCGCTACCGCTCGACGATGAACGTGGTCTTCACGACCCCCAGCGCCGACCTGGACGCGAAGTTCGTTGAAGAAGCCCTGGCCCACGGCATGTCCGGCCTGAAAGGCCACCGCAGCGTCGGCGGCTGCCGCGCCAGCATCTACAACGCCATGCCGATCGAAGGCGCAAAAGCGCTTGCCGGCTTCATGGATGATTTCGCGCAGCGGAACGGATAGGGGTTCAGCTCCCGATCACACCATACACCGCGTCCACATCGTCCAAGAACGTCACCATCGCCAGGTGCTTGGGCTTCGCGAAGCCGTGGTCAACGAAGTGTTGGAATAACACGTGCAGCGGGTTGTAGAAGCCGTCGGGGTTGACGACGATCAGCGGGCGGTCGGTGTAGCCGAGGATCTTGAGCACCAGGATCTCGGCCAGCTCTTCGAGCGTGCCGAACCCGCCGGGCAGGACGACGAAGGCGTCGGCCCGTTCGTCCATGATCTGCTTGCGCTCGCGCATGGTCTGGGTGACGATCAGCTCGTCGGCGTGGTGGTAGGCGATCTCGGCGGTGGTCAGCGACTCCGGGATGACGCCGACGACGCTGCCGCCGTGGGCGTGGACGGCCCGGGCGCACTCGCCCATGAGCCCGACGCTGCCCCCGCCGTAGACGAGTTGGTCGCCGTGCTCGGCGATGAGCTGTCCCAGCCGCTGGGCCGGGACGCGGAACGCGGGGTCGATGGTGTCCGACGACGAGCAGTAGACGCAGATCGATTTCATAGGATGTTTGCAGAGTTTCTCGGGGGTGGCGCGATGGCCGGTCGCGTCATGTGCAGCCGCAGCATCACCCGCGTTGGCCGTCCCGTATGCTACCGGAGACCGCAGGGGCCGGAGCAGCCATCATGCCGACCAACACTTCGCAGGAGGATCGCAATCCGTCCCACGACCCCGGCGAATCGAAAGCCGACGCTGGGCCCGGCGCCGTCAATCTCATGCTGGGGCTGAGCATCTCGGCGGGGGTCCTGTTCCTGCTCGCGCTCAACGCGTTTTCGCTGGCCGGAGCATACGACTGGCAGCTCGATCTGCTGACGCATTTCCGGTTCCAGTACACCCTGTGCTTCCTCGTCGCGGGGATCGGTCTCCGCCTGCTGCGGTGGAAATGCATGAGCGGTCTCGCCCTGGCGGCGCTGGTGTTCAACCTGTGGTTTGTCGCCCCGCTGTACCTCCCCAACGCCGACACGCGCATGGCGGCGCGTTGGCGTGCGGACGCCTCGGCACCGGCGTTCACGCTGCTTCACTACAACGTTAACACGGCAAACAGCCGGCAGGCCGACGTCGCGGACATGGTCGCACGCAGCGGAGCAGACCTCGTCTTTCTTCAGGAGATCAGCCCGGCGTGGGTTGTCGCGCTGGAGGGGCGGGTCCCGGGCTACCGGCCGGTCAAACTCGAACCGCGCACCGACAACTTCGGGATCGGCATGTGGGTCCGCGACGCGAGCAACATCGACGTAGTGGAAGTAGAAGCACGGGACCTGTCCGGCGGCGTGGCGCAGGTGCCGGCGATCGAGGCGGTGGTACGGGTGGACGGGCGGCAAGTGCGCGTGGTCTCGCTGCACACGCTCCCGCCTGTCAGCCTGGCCTACTCGGAAGCACGCAACGCCCAGCTCCGCGCGGCGGCACAGCTCGCGCGTGACAGCGATCTCCCGTTCATCCTGATCGGCGACCTGAATGCCACGCCCTGGTCGGCGCACTACCGGGCGATGGTCCGCGAAGGCGGGCTGACCGACCCCCTCCGCGGGGGTGCGGCGTTGGGGGTGAGTGCGCCCGGCGCGAGCTGGCCGGCCGGGCTTGTGACACCGGGGATGATCCCGATCGACCATGTGCTGTCGCGCAACGGCGCGGTGGTGGTCGAGCGTCGGCTGGGCGAGGCGACCGGGTCCGACCACCGCCCGCTGTACGCCGAGGTCCGCCTAGCGGAATAGGGGGCCGGCTTGCTTGTTGGCTCAGCGGCGCTACAGTAGCCCGCTTGGCTTCGTCTGGCCCCCCCGACCCCGCTTCGTCCCCGGCCGACGGTGTGCCCGCGCAGGCGTCCACCGTCGCGCTCATCCTGCGCCTGCTCCGGCTGACCTGGGGCTACAAGGATCAGGTCCTCCGCATCGTTGTGCTGCAGATGGTCCTGCTCGCGCTGGCGCTCTCCGGGCTCGGGCTCATCGGGCTCGGGTTGGACGTCATCGGCCAGGCGATCGGCGAGTCCGGCAAGCCGCCTCGCTGGCCGCTGGGGTTCGAGCCGCCGGCCGGCTGGTCGGCGATGACGAAGGTGCTCGTGATCGCCGGGGCCGTCTTCGCCGTCGCCGCGCTGCGGTTTGTGCTCGACCGGCAGTCGTGGGTATGGAAGGCGGTGCTGGTCCGCGACATCGTCGTCGACCTCCGCAAGCAGGTCTACGACAAGATGCAGCGGCTGAGCTTCCGCTTCTTCGACGCCAACGAGTCCGGGTCGATCATCAACCGGGTTACCGGCGATGTGCAGGCGGTCCGCCGGTTCATCGACGGCGTGATGATCGAGGTCGTCATGTTGCTGATCTCGCTGGCCTTCTTCCTGGCGTACATGCTGAGCATCCACGTGAAGCTGACGCTCGCGTGCCTCGCGACCACGCCGCTGCTGTGGGTGTTGACGACGTTGTTCTCGCGGACGGTTCGCCCGGCCTACCGCGTCAACCGCGAGCTGTTCGACAAGGCGGTGCTCGTCCTCTCGGAGAACGCGCAGGGGGTCCACGTCGTCAAGGGCTTCGCGCTGCAGGAGCGCGAGCGTGCGAAGTTCAAGCGGGCCAACGACGCGGTCGCGGACCAGCACCGCTGGATCTTCTGGCGGGTCGCGACGTTCGTGCCGACCATCGGCATGTTCACCGCGGTCAACCTGCTGGTCCTGCTGGTCTACGGCGGGTGGCTGTACATCCACGACCCGGGCTTCGCATTCGGCTCGGGCCTGTTCGTCTTCGCCGGGCTGCTGCAGCAGTTCTCCAGCCAGGTCGGCAACCTCGCGCAGATCGCCAACGCGGTGCAGCGGTCGATGACCGGGGCGCAGCGGGTGTTCGAGGTGCTCGACGAGCCGGTCGAGATCCAGGGTCCGCCGGGGGCCGCGGCCGTGCGCCTCGGGCGGGCCGAGGGTCGGGTGACGTTTGAGGACGTGACGTTCGGCTACGGCGGGGCCGACGGTGCGGACGCCTTGCGTGGCGTGTCGTTCGAGGCTCAGCCGGGTCAGACCGTCGCCATCCTTGGCGCGACCGGCTCGGGCAAGAGCACGCTGCTGTCGCTCATCCCGCGCTTCTACGACCCCCAGCAAGGCCGTGTCCTGATCGACGGCGTCGACCTCCGCGATTACGACCTGGACGACCTGCGGCGGAACGTCGGCGTCGTGTTCCAGGAGACGTTCCTGTTCTCCAACACCGTCCGCTTCAACGTGACGTTCGGCCACCCCGAGGCGACAGACGACCAGATGCGTCAGGCCGCGCAGATCGCCCAGGCGCACGGCTTTATCGAGCGCGAACTCGACGCGGGCTACGACACCGTGCTCACCGAGGGCGGCAACGGGCTGTCGGGCGGGCAGCGCCAGCGGCTGGCGATCGCGCGGGCGGTGCTGCTGGACCCGCCGATCCTTCTGATGGACGACCCCACCGCCGCGATCGACCCGGAGACTGAGCACCTGATCATGCAGGCGATGGACCAGGCGATGCGCAACCGCACAACCTTTATCGTGGCCCACCGGTTCTCGACGCTGAAGCGAGCGGACGTCGTGATGGTGATGGAGGACGGCCGGGTCACCGAGGTCGGCACGCACGACGAGCTGATGCAGACCAGCGCCCACTACCGCAACGCCGCGGAGGTCCAGATGGCGGACGAAGAGTCGCGCCGGCTGCTGGGGATCGGGGAGGACGCTGAATGAAAACAAGGCCCAACAACCCGCCGATCCTCACGCATGTCGACAAGTCCGACCGTGAGGCGAAGCAGCGGCCGCTGAGCCTGGGCGTGATCCGCCGGCTGTGGGGGTACACCGGCCCGCACGCGCGCAAGCGGAACTGGCTGGTCGTGCTGGTGCTGCTGCGGGCGGTGCAGCTGCCGGCGATGGCGTGGTGCCTGGCGGCGGTGCTGAACGGGCCGGTGCTGGCGCAGGACTGGCGGGGCATCCTGTGGGGCGCGTCGGGCTTCTTCGCGCTGGCGCTGTCCACGGCGGTGGTGTTCCACTTCCGGATGCGGCTGGCGCTCGAGCTGGGCGAGGCGGTCGTGCAGGACCTGCGCCGGGAGGTGTTCGACCACCTGCAGCGCATGTCGATGTCGTTCTACGACAAGACCAAGCTCGGGCGGATCATCTCGCGCATCACGTCCGACGCCGAGGCGGTGCGGATGGGCGTGCAGAGCGTTGTCTTCGTGTCGATGGTGCAGGTGGGCAGCATGCTCGTCGCCGCGGCGGTGATGCTCTGGTACGACCCGCCGCTGTTCCTCGTGGTGCTGCTGATGGCGCCCGTGCTCTGGCGGCTGAGCAAGTACTTCCGCGACCGGCTGAGCGTGACCTACCGCGCGACGCAGGAGAGCTACAGCCGGGTCACCGCGACGCTGGCCGAGTCGATCAACGGCATCCGCGTGACGCAGGGGTTCGTGCGGCAGGATGTGAACGCAGAGCTGTTCGGCGGCCTGGTCGAGGACCACGCCGAGTACCACCTCAAGTCCGCTCGGCTGCAGGCGGTCTTCCTGCCGATCATCGAGCTGAACAGCCAGTTCTTCATGGCGCTGCTGCTCGCGCTGGGCGGGGTGCAGGTGCTGCGGATGGAGTTCTTCGCCGGCTGGGCGGGCGGCTCGGAGGCGGAGCTGTTCGCGGCGCTGGTGGTGTTTGCGTTGCTGATGCCTCAGTTCTTCAACCCGATCGCGAACATCGGCCGGCAGTACAACGACGCGCTGACCGCCATGGCCGGGGCCGAGCGGGTGTTCGGGCTGCTGGACACCGAGCCCGAGCAGATGGACGGTCCTGACGCGGCCCCGCTGCCGCCGATCACCGGCCGGGTGGAGCTGGATGGCGTGACGTTTGGCTACGACCCGGCCAAGCCGGTGCTGCACGGCATCTCCTTCGTCGCCGAGCCGGGCCGGACGATCGCGCTCGTCGGCCAGACGGGCAGCGGCAAGACATCGATCATCTCGCTGATCGCCAAGTTCTACCTGCCCACCGCCGGCCGGGTGCTGATCGACGGGCACGACACCCGCGGGGTCACGACCGATTCGCTGGCGAAGCAGATCGGCATCGTGCTGCAGAGCAACTACCTGTTCACGGGCAGTGTGATGGACAACATCCGGGTCGGCCGGCCCGACGCGACGGACGATGAGGTCATCGCCGCCGCGGAGGCGTTGGGCTGCCTGGACATCTTCGAGCGGCTGCAGGACGGGCTCTTGACCGACGTCGGGGAAAAGGGCGGCAGTCTCTCGCTGGGGCAGCGGCAGCTCGTGTGTTTCTGCCGGGCGATGCTGGCCGACCCGCGGGTGCTGATCCTCGACGAGGCGACGAGCGCGGTGGACACGATGACCGAGCAGCGGGTGCAGGAGGCGTTAGCGAAGCTGCTGTCGGGCCGGACGAGCTTTGTGGTCGCCCACCGGCTGAGCACGATCCGGCACGCGGACGAGGTGCTGGTGCTCGACGCGGGGCGGATCATCGAGCGCGGCACGCACCACGCGCTGCTCGAGCAGGGCGGCCGGTACGCCCACCTCTACCGCCAGTTCATCCACGCGAGCGAGGCGTGATCGGGTAGCGGGTCTTGGGTTTGGGGTTTCGAGAAGGCCATCTTGTGCTGTTGCTGGTGAGCTGCTGCCTTCGAAATTTGAATCGTGCCCGCTCCTAAACCCGCGCGCTGATTGTGCCGATCGTGCGGGTTAGAGGAATGATTCGCAGCCCAACAGCGAGGTGATTCACGATGACGGACAGCAGCGACAACAGCGGGGGTGCCGCGCCGATTGATGGCGTGGACGGGCTTGTGGCGGGGGTCGAGAAGAAGATGTCGGAGCTGATGGCCTGGCACGAATCGCGGTCCGAGGCGTTCGCGTCCGAGAAGAAACGGCACGAGGACGAGCTGACGCAGGAACGCAAGGCCCTGGCCATCGCGCAGCAGGAGGCGGAGCAGGCCCGGCAGCGGTGTCAGGACAAAATCGCGTCGGCGGACCGCCAGCGTGAACAGCTCCGCCGCGCGGCCGAGGCGCTGCAGGCCCGGCAGGCGACGCTGGAAGAAGAACTCGCCGCCGCCCGCGACGCCCGGCGGAAGGCCGAGCAGACCACCGCCGAGCTCGAACGGCAACGCACCCGCGCCGCGGACCAGACCCAGCGGCTGATCGACGCCATCGCCGGGCTCGATGACGCCGAGGTGGTGATCGGCGAGGTCACCCCGACCCGCCGCAGCAAACGCAACAAGCAGCGTGCGCGCAAAGCCGCCTGATAGACAGACGCCGGCCCGGCTTACACAAACGACCTTGGAAGCGACAACACCCCACGCAAGCGGGGTGTTGTCGTATCGGTTCGGGTGTTGCCTGGCTGTCCGGGCCTACTCGCGTTCGAGTTCCTGATTGGTCACGATGCGTAGGGTGAACCGTTCGCCACCGCGGTCGAGCAGGACCCGGTCGTCGGCGATGTTGAGCAGCGTGCAGCCGTGCAGCGTCGCACCCTGGGGGTACATCTTGCCGTTGATGACAGCGAAGCGGCCTTCATGGCTGACGACCACGGACTGCAGCTCGAGCCGGACGGGCTGTCCGGCGGGCGTTGCAGGATTGTCCGCGCCTTGGGGAGGCGTGTTGCTGCGCACGACCGGGGCCTGGGTCGGCGGCGTGTTGTCGGCGGGTGGCGTAACGGGGTTCTGCGCCGTGGCGCGCGGGCGTGTGCCGCGGTCGCCGAAGGCGTTGTTGTGGTTCAGCCGGGCATGGGTGTCGGCCTGGGGCACGAGCAGTTCCGAGCCGTCGTCAAACAGGCCCTCGTTGTAGAGGTCCGCCTCGTCCGCGCCGGCGGAGCCGGGCTCCTGCACCAGCACGTAGTACCCGCCGCCCGCGATGCCCAGGAGCACCGCCAGGACAAACAGGACCGCGCTTCTGCCGGTCGGGCGTTGACCGCCCCACTTCACACTCGGAGCGCTGTAGGCGGGCCGGCTGACCGCGGCGAGCACGACCGGCTCTTCCACGGGCTGCGGCTGCGGCCGGGCGGGTGCCGGGGCGGGCGGTGTGTAGGCGGTCGGTTTCTCGCGGGGCGTCTCCTGGGGGACGACCTCCTCAATCAGCTTGTCGGTCGGGGTCGTAGAGCGGGCTTCGGCCGCGTCCTGGGCGTACTGCGTATGCTCGTCGGCGGGCGGATCGTCGTGCCGCTTCATGCGCACGATATGCGTGGTGTCGATGTTGAGCTTCTCGGCCTTGACCTCGGCGGCCGCCTTGGTCGCCGCGTCCAGGACGATCGACACATCTTCGCCGGTGTCCTTGTCCACACCGACCACACGGAACTGAGTCGTTTCCACAGCCATCCGCTGCTCCTCCGCGCCTCCAGGTGCTGTCGTTATCGGCCGACCGGTGGCCACAGATAAGCGCCCGATCGCCCGGATGGGGCACTTGTGAAACCCTGCGGGCTCGACCGGCTGGTCAAACCCTGCCGGGGGTCGGGACTGGGCCGCCGCCCGATCGGCCGGCCGGGGCCGGCTGGCGTCCCAAAACGAGGAAATCTGTCGGCCAAGCCCCCTTTGTTGGGCCTGGCTGTGGTATCCGGCGAATGGGCACCCTAAAATAGGTCGGCGGGTGATCTGCCCGGCCCATGGATCGCAAGGGCCTGTGGTGCGTCTGTCGTGAGGGACGCGCTGCCTGGGCGGGTGCTTCCCGCCGATCGGCCCGATGAACCCTTCCGTGGACTTGTGAACAAAGGAACCCGGCATGACCTCGATCCAGCGAAGCGTTGCGAAGACCCGGCGGCGGGTGGTGCTGGCGGCGGCGGTCCGTTGGCTGGGCTGGGCGGCGCTGTTGGCGTTGTCCGCCGCTTGCCTGATGCGGATCGCCGACCAGCTGCTGCCGCTGGTGTCGCTGCCGTTGTGGGCGTACGCCGTGCCGGCCGGCCTGCTGCTGCTCGGCGCGCTGGTGCTGTCGCTGCGGTCGGTGCCGACCGAGGCCCAGGCGGCGGTGCTGCTGGACGACAAGCTCAAGCTCAAGGATAAGCTGGGGACCGCGCTGTACACCGCGTCGCTGCCGACGCAGACCGAGCTGACCCGCCAGGTGGCGCGCGAGGCCGACGAAGCGGCGCAGCAGGCCCGGGCGATGGTCGCGCAGGCCGTACCGGTGCGGTTCACGAAGGTGTGGAACCTCGTGCCGGTCGTGATGGGGCTGGTGGTCGCGGCGGTGTTCTTCCCCGAGGCCGACCCTCTGGACCAGGTGGCCCGGCAGGCGGAGAAAGAGCAGCAGCGCCGCACCGCCGAGCAGGCCGAAGAAATCATCATCAACACGACCCAGAACCTGCCCGATGGCGAGGACACGACCAACACCGAGTATGTCGAGGGCGACCCCGACGAGCTGCGGGCGGAGCTGATGTCCCTGGCCGAAGAGATCCGCGCAAACCCGGAGAAGGCCGAGGAGCTGCGTCGTCAGGCGGCCGCGCTCGCCTCGGCCGAGGAAGGCCGGCTGAGCGAGCAGTCGGACATCGTCGAGTCGGCGTTCCGCCCGCTGGAGAACGCCAACAGCCAGCTCGACTCGGGGATGGACGGCCCGGCCGACGACTTCGAGTCCGCGATGAACCGCAACGACTTCGAGGCCGCGCAAGAGGCCGTCGAGCAGATGCAGCAGCAGATCGAGAACAACGAGGAGATGACCGAGCAGGAGCGGGAGCAGGCGCAGCAGCAGCTCGAAAACCTTGCCGAGCAGCTTCAGCAGCACGCACAGAACCAGCAGCAGCAACAGCAGCAGCAGCAGCAGCAGGCGCAGCAGAACCTGCAGCAGCAGCTCCAGCAGCAGGGGATGAGCCAACAGCAGGCCCAGCAGACCGCCCAGCAGATGACCCAGCAGATGCAGCAGGCGATGCAGCAGCAGCAGGGTCAACAGGGCCAGCAAGGCCAGCAGAATCAACAAGGCCAACAGAATCAGCAGGGCCAGCAAGGCCAGCAGCAGGGGCAGCAAGGCCAACAGGGTCAGCAGCCAGGCCAGCAGGGCGGTCAACAAGGCATGCAGCAGCAGATGCAACAGATGCAGCAGCAGTTGCAGCAGCAGCTCCAGCAGCAGGGCATGAGCCAGCAGCAGGCACAGCAGCAGGCCCAGCAGATGATGCAGCAGCTCCAGCAGCAGATGCAGCAGGCCCAGGGCCAGGGCCAGGCCGGCCAGATGCAGCAGCAGTTGTCACAAGGCCTGCAGCAGATGGCCCAGCAGATGGGCCAACAAGGTCAACAAGGTCAACAGGGTCAACAGGGTCAACAGGGCCAGCAAGGCCAGCAAGGCCAACAGGGGCAACAAGGCCAGGGCCAGCAGGGTCAGGGCCAGGGGGCTTCCGCCGCGCAAAACGCGATCAACCAGATGGCGCAGATGCAGAACCAGCTCCAGCGCCTTCAGCAACAGCAGCAGCAGATGCAGCAGGCCATGAACCAGCTCAACCAGCAGGGCAACGGGGCCGGCGGGCAGCCGGGGCAGTGGGGCACCGCGCCCGGCGGCAACCCATACGGCGCACAATCCAGCTACAACCCCAACCAGACCCACGCCGCCAACGACATCCAGCAGGGCAACGGCCGGGTCATCGCGTCGTGGTCGGAGAACGGCGAGATGGCGGCCGGTGAGGCGCAGGTCGAATACAACCAGGCGATGACCGAGGCCCGCACCGCCGCCGAACGCGCCGTCACCGAAGACCGCGTCCCGCGCCGCTACCACGACGGCATCCGCGACTACTTCCAGCAGTTGCCCGACGAGGTGAGCGAATCCTCAAGTGACGGCGAGTAGCGCGGCCATGCAGCGTGACACGCTCAGCCAGCCCCGCTTCGGGCACATCGGTTTTGCTCTGTGGCCTCTGTGACTCTGTGGCCTCCGTGATACGATTGAGGCACCAACAGGAGCCCGGGCGATTTTTGATGCGATCCTTCTGATCCTGGCCATCGCGTATGTCACCGGCATGGTACTGCTGGCGCTGTGGCTCGCCTGGGCCGGGCTCGGGCACGTCCCCGCGGTCGCCAAGCGCCGCGACAGCCCGCCGCCCAACGTCCTACGCCAGGCCATCGCGCTGGGCGGCATGCTGCTCCTGGGCACCGGCATCTGGTTCGCCTTCGGGCTCTCGGCGAAGATGGACTTCGACCGGCCGATCCTCCTGCTGCTCGCGCTCGCGGCCATCCCGTTTTTCGCCCTCGGGGCCATCTCGCTGCAGCAGCTCGAGCCGCCGCGCCGGTGGTCGGCCGTGTACCTCCGCCTGCTCCTGCTGCTCCTGGTGGTGGTGATGCTCGCGGGGTTCCGCACGGTGCAGCGTCACGACGAGCTGACCGTCGTCGCGCTGATCGACACCAGCGAGTCCGTCCGCCGCTTCGCCCGCCCGCCGGCGGATGCGCTCGACGAGTCCGGCCAGCCGCTGTCCACCGAGCAGTGGGTCAAGCGCTACCTCCTCCAGGCCGCGGCCGGCAACCGGCAGGGCGACGCGTTCGGGGTGCAGGTCTTTGATGGCCGGCCCACCGTGCGGTCCCGGCCGTCGCTGGGCGAGCCGGCGATCCCCGATGGCGTGGTCGACCAGCCCTACGAGGGCACCAACGCGCAGCGCGCCATCGAGTCGGGCATGGCCTCCAAGCAGTCCGCCGACTCCGCCCTCCGACTGGTGCTGGTCAGCGACGGCAACTTCACCGACGGCAGCGTGATGGAGGCCGTCCGCGCCGCCGCCGCCGCGGGCATCCCCATCGACGTGCTGCCCATCGAGTACAGCATCGAGAACGAGGTGATGGTCGAGGGCGTTTACGTGCCCAGCGAGGCCCGCGAGGGGCAGACCGTCCCGGTGGAGGTGGTCCTCCGCGGCACCGCGCCGGTCGACGGGTTCATCCATCTCCGCCACAACGACCAGCTCGTCGACCTCAACGGTCCGGACCAGGACGGGACCGGCCGGCCCATCCCCGCCGAACGTTGGCGCCGCGTCAACCGCGACGCGGAGGACGGCGGCGACACGGGCTTTGGTGACTACATCCTGCGGACCTACATCGACCGGCCGATGACCGAGGCCGGCGTCAACCGCTACGAGGTCGTCTTCCAGCCGGCGGACACGACCGGCGCGGTCAACACCGTCGTCGCCAACGACAAGGCCGAGGCGTTCACCCTCGTCGCCGGCCAGGGCAGCGTGCTCGTCGTCGACGGGGTGGGCGGCGAGCCGGGCCGCATCCTTCCCCGCACCCTCGCGCAGCACGGCGTACAGACCCAGATCGTCACGCCCGAGGGGCTGCCCACCCGCCCGCAGGACCTGCAACGCTTCGACGCGATCATCTTCCAGAACGTCCCGGCCGAGAACGTCTCGCCCATCACCCAGGAACACCTCGCCCAGTACGTCCACGACTTCGGCGGCGGGTTCATGATGGTCGGCGGGCCCGACTCCTTCGGCGCCGGCGGCTGGACCAACACACCCATCGACAAGTACATCCTCCCCGTCTCCTGCCAGATCCCCAGCCAGGTCCAGCTCCCGTCCGGGGCGCTGGTCCTGGTGATCGACCGGTCGGGGTCGATGTTCGGCAACGTCGCGGGCAGCGCGCTGACCCAGCAGAACGTCGCGTCCGAGGCCGCCGTGCTCGCGCTGTCGACCCTCTACCCGCAAGACCTCGTGGGCGTGGTCGCGTTCGACACCGGGCCGCACTGGCTGGTCAAGCTCGGGTTCAACTCCGACCCGGCCGGCACCGCCGACAAGGTCCGCTCGATGACGCCCGGCGGCGGGACGAGCATCTCCGCCGGCGTCAACGCCGCCGTCCAGGCCCTCAGCAACATCAACACCGCCGACGCCGCCGTCAAGCACATCATCGTCATCACCGACGGCTGGGGCGACTACCCCAACCTGCTCCAGCTCGGCGGCACCCTCGCCCAGCAGAACATCACCATCTCCACCATCGGCGTAGGCGACGGGCACAACGCCGCTCAGCTCAACGCCCTCGCCCAGACGGGCAACGGCACGTTCTACCCCGTCATCGACCCGCATAACCTCCCGCAGGTCTTTATCAAAGAGGCCCGCCTCATCCGCAAGAACCTGATCCGCGAGCTGCTGTTCACGCCGCAGCTCCGCAACACCGGCTCGCCGATCATCGCCGGGCTGAGCAGCGTGCCCGACCTCCGCGGCTTCGTGCTGACCGGGCCCAAGCGCGACCCGCGCATCATGATGCCGATCGTCGGGCCCGAGGGCGAACCCATCTTCGCCCACCACCAGGTCGGGCTCGGCCGGGCCGCCGCCTTCACTGCGGATGCGCACAACCGCTGGGGGCAGGACTGGCTGGGCTGGGGCGGCTACGCCGACTTCTGGGGCCGGACCATCCGCCAGATCTCCCGGCCGCCGGCGTCCATCGAGGCCGACCTCTCGACCCGCATCGTCGGCGACACGCTGGTCCTCCGGCTCGACGCCGCGGGCGACCTCGATTTCGAACAGCCTGCCGGGGCGCAGGGGGCCTCGTTCGGCAACAACCTCACGGTCCGCGGCGCGGTGACCCGGCCCGACGGCAGCGTCAGCGAGGTCCGCCTCGAGCAGGTCGGCCCCGGGCTCTACGAAGCCCGCGTCCCCGCGCACGAGGCGGGCAACTACATCGCCGACCTCCAGATGGTCAGCGAGGAAGGCGACCGCCGACGCGTCATCGGCGGGACTACGAACCTGGCAGGCGGAGAGCTGCGCACCTTCACGTCCAACCGCGCGGTGCTGCAGGAAATCGCCGACCTCACCGGCGGGCGCGTGCTGGATTCGGCCGACCCGACCGCCGCGAAGCTGTTCGACCGCGACCAGCCGTTCGAGTCGGTCTCGACCCGGCCGCTGCGCTGGCAGCTCATGCCGTTGCTGCTCTTGATCCTGCTGATGGACGTCGCTTGCCGCCGCATCGCATGGGACGCCCGCGAGATCGGTGCCTGGGCGAAAGGCCGGCTCAACACCGTCGCCGGCACGATGAGCACCCGCAAGGTCGAGGGCCAGTCGACCATGGCCGCCCTCAAGGCCAAACGCGCCGCGACGACCGAACAACTCAACCAGGCCGGGGCAGAGGCGGGCGACACCGCGGGTCAAGCGCCCAGTGCGCTGGGCGGCCTCGCCTCTCGCGTCAAGCAGAACGCCCAGGCCAGCGCCGTCGGCAAGCCCGCGCCTGCGGCGAAAGCGAAACCCGCCGCTTCCCGCACCCGCAAGTTCGTCGCCAGCGAGGAAGACCTCGCCAAGGCCGGATCGGACTTCGCCGCGGCCGTGGGCGGCGCGAAGGAAGGCGTCGAGGCCAAGCCCATCGTCTCCGCCGCCCAGCGCAAGAGCGAGAAACAAAAGGACCAGGGCCCGACAACATCCCGCCTGCTCGACGCGAAACGCCGGGCACAGCAACGGCTGAACGAGGACGAAGAGAAGTAACCACCGATGCGCACCGATCCACACAGATTGATCCCCGTTTCATCGGTGGTTCCATCATTGATAGAGAAAGGTTCCCACCATGGCCATCCCCCAAAACCAAGCGACCGAACAATCCATCCTCCAGCAGGCCGACGCCTTCCGGGCCGCGTACCAGGGCGTCCGTGAGCAGGTCGGCCGGATGGTCGTCGGCCACACCGACATCGTCGACGGCGTCCTCACCTGCCTCTTCACCGGCGGCAACGCGCTGCTCGAAGGCGTGCCCGGGCTCGGCAAGACGCTGCTCATCCGCTCGCTCTCCCAAGCCCTGTCGCTGGACTTCAGCCGCATCCAGTTCACGCCCGACCTGATGCCCGCCGACATCACCGGCACGACCATCGCCGTCGAGCAGGAACACGACGACGGCAGCAAGTCCCGCGTCTTCCAGTTCCGCCAGGGCCCGATCTTCGCCCAGATCATCCTCGCCGACGAGATCAACCGCGCCACCCCCAAGACCCAGGCCGCCATGCTCGAGGCCATGCAGGAACGCTCCGTCACCGTCGGCGGGACGACCTACCCGATGAGCAAGCCCTTCTTCGTCATGGCGACGCAGAACCCCATCGAGCAGGAAGGCACCTACCCGCTGCCCGAAGCCCAGCTCGACCGCTTCATGCTCAAGCTCGAGGTCGGCTATTCCTCGCGTGAGGACCTGCACGAAATCCTCCACCGCACGACGATGGCCGAGCAGCCCGAGATCACGCCCGTGCTCGACGCCGAGAAGATCGTGGCGTTTCAGAAGGTGGTGCGTCAGGTCATCATCGCCCCGCACGTGCAGGACTACGCGATCCGGGCCGTGCTCGCGACGCACCCCGACGGCGAGTTCGCCACGCCCATGGCCCGCCAGTTCCTCCGCTTCGGCGGCAGCCCCCGCGCCTGCCAGGCGCTCGTCCTGGGCGGCAAGGTCCGCGCCCTGCTCGACGGCCGGGCCCACGTCAGCGTCGAAGACCTCAAGCACATCATGACCCCGGCGTTGCGCCACCGCATCCTGACCAACTTCGAGGGCCAGGCCGAGGGCATCACCCCGGACCTGATCATCAGCGACATCATCGACAAGCTGCCGGTGGAGGCGAGCGGGTTGAAGGTGTGAGTAGGCAGTAGTTCGGCCGCAGAGGCGCGGTAGACGTAGAGGAAAGCACAGGATGGTCCTAGACCCCAGTGAGCAGACGCAGCAGTCAGACTACTTGAAGAGGCCGGATGTACAGGGCCACTTGAAGGTGATGGAGGTATTGCGTGAGTGGGACCCGATCGGTGTCAGGCCTACTGAACAGCGCGGAGCATACGACGAATACGACAGCTACTCGGGGAGGGTGGTCGCCATGCTGGATGAGGGAAGGACGGCACATGAGATCGTTTCATGGCTGGAGCAGGTTGCGCGCGTTCATATGGGGCTCTCATTATTTGATCAGAAAAAAACGCATGAACTTGTTCGCGGGTTGCAACACTGGTGGAAAGACTGGAAAAGTCAATCACACAGGGGAGGTGGCTAACTTGCAATTCTTTTTCCACGCCTTCCGCCCCTCTGCGGTGCAGAAACCATGACCCAAGCACCGTCACCATCCCGTAGTACCCGTACTGGCGATCTGCTGTCGCCGGACTTCATGCGGCAGCTCGACCGGCTGGACATCCTGTCGCGGAAGATGCTGCGCGGGACGATGCAGGGCGAACGCCGCTCCAAGAAGCGCGGTCAGTCCGTCGAGTTTGCCGACTACCGCAGCTACGTCACCGGCGACGACCTGCGCTTTGTCGACTGGAACCTCTACATGCGGCTGGACAAGCTGTTCATCCGCCTGTTCATGGAGGAAGAAGACCTGTCGGTCTCGATCGTCCTCGACACGTCCGGCAGCATGGACTACGGCGAGCCGAACAAGCTGGAATACGCCAAGAAGCTCTGTGCGGCGCTGGGCTACATCGCGCTGACGCACCACAACCGCACGAGCATCCACAGCGTCGCCGACGGCATGATCGACCAGGCGACAGGCATGCGCGGCCGGCAGCCGATCCCGCGCCTGCTCGAGTTCCTCAACCGCCAGCGGGCGGTCCCGCGCGACGCGAAGCGGCCCGGCGACCTGACCAGCGCGTTCAAGACCCTGGCCGTCGCCAACCGGCAGCCGGGCGTCGTGATTGTCGTCAGCGATTTCTGGGACAAGGGCGACCTGTCCGAGGCATTCAACTACCTCTCCGGCGACAAGCGCGACAGCTACCTCATCCACCTGCTCAGCCCGCAGGAGGTCGACCCGGTCAAGGGCAAGGTCATCGGCGACCTCCGCCTGACCGACCTCGAAGACGGCGACGTGGCCGAGGTCTCCGTCAGCCCCGCGCTGATCAAGAAGTACAAGGCCACGCTCCAGGCCTACTGCAACCACATCAAGGACCAGGCCCACCGCAAGGGCCTCGCCTACATGATCAGCGAGACCGAGGTGCCCTTCGAAACGCTGGTGCTGAAGTATCTGCGGCAGCGGGGGCTGATCGGATGAACGGAATGAAACCACCGATGCACACCGATGCACATGGATCAATGCCTTTGGAGGCACTAGACGATGTCACCGAGCGTGTGATCGGATGCGCCTATGAGGTGCAGAACGAGTTGGGGGCAGGATTTCTTGAGAAGGTCTACGAAAATGCACTGGCTCATGCCTGCCGGAAGGCAGGGCTGCAAGTGCAGCAACAACACTCGATTGTCGTACAGTTCGATAGTGTGGTGGTTGGAGAGTATGTGGCTGATCTGGTGGCTAACGAGTCGGTACTCATCGAGCTCAAGGCGGTCACGGCATTAACTGACATCCATAAAGCCCAATGCCTGAACTATCTAAAAGCCACTGGCCTAAAAGTCTGCCTACTCATCAACTTTGGCAAACCACGCGTGGAGGTCAAACGCCTCTCACTCTGATCCCGATCGGTGTACATCCGTGTACATCCGTGTGCATCGGTGGTTTCATCTTTCGTACAACGACCATGAACTTCATCTCCCTTATCCCCGCCCTGATCGCCGCCGGGATCGCCGTCCCGGCCTTGGTGACGCTGTACTTCCTCAAGCTCAAGCGCAAGCGGATGGTGATCCCGTCGACGCTGCTCTGGCAGCGGGCGGTGCAGGACCTGCAGGTCAACGCGCCGTTCCAGAAGATCAAGAACAACCTGCTGCTTTGGATCCAGCTCCTGCTGCTGCTCGCGCTCCTGATCGCGATGGCTCGGCCGACGCAGGACGCCTTTGCCGACCCCGGGCAGCGTGTCGTCATCGTGATCGACCACTCCGCGTCCATGAACGCGACGGACATCGACGGCAAGGACCGGCTGAGCGACGCGAAACGCCGGGCGCTGGACCTGGTCGACCAGCTCGGCGCGGGCGAGGCGGGCGGCTCGGCCATGGTCATCGCCGTGTCGCACCGGGCGCGGGTGCTGACCGATTTCACGACCGACCTGACCGAGGTCCGCCGGGCGATCCGCGCGATCGAACCGACCGACCAGCGCAGCCACCTCGACGCGGCGATCGCCACGATCGAGCCGCACGCCCGGCAGGGCGCGTCCGGTGAGAACCAGCTCACCGTGCACGTGTTTTCCGACGGCCGGGTCCAGCAGCAGACCGACGAGCCGCTCGCGCTGGCGAACGCGGAGGTGCTGTTCCACCGCATCGGCGAGCCGGGCCCGTCGGACAACCTGGCGCTGGTCGCGCTCAGCGCCCGGCGGGACTTCGAGCAGCCGCGGAAGGTGCAGGTCTTCGCGCGCCTGGCGAACTACAGCGACGCGGCCATCACGGCCAACCTGACGCTGAACCTCGACGGCCGGGACATGAAGATCGAGCGCGTCACGGTCCCCGCCGCGACCGAACCGACCGAGGCGTCGCCCGCGGGAGAGCCGGGCACGACCGGGGTGAGTTTCGACTTCGTCTACACCGGCGACGCGACGGTGCGCGTCAGCCACGACCACGCCGACGCGCTCGCGGCCGACGACAGCGCCCGGCTGCGGCTGGTCGCGTCGCGCGAGCTGCGTGTGCTCCTGGTGACCGAGGGCAACGCGTACATCGAGCGTGCGATCCAGGCCGCCAAGGTCCAGCACCTGGTCCGGATGACGCCCGACCAGTACGAGCAGCAAGACCCCGAGCAGCTCCGCCGTGGCGGGTGGGACGGCGAGGCGGCGGGCGCGACCGACGACCTGGAGCAGGTGGGTTTTGATGTCCTGATCTTTGACCGCTACCAGCCGAGCGAGACACCGATCGTGAACGCGCTGTACTTCGCGGCCGCCCCGCCGATCGACGGGTTCGCCCGGCGGGAGGCGCGGGACGATGCGCCGTCCAACGAGCTGATCACGCAGTGGGACCGCGGCAGCGAGCTGCTGGCGAACGTCGAGCTGTCGGACATCCCGCTGCGCAAGCCGGGCCGGCTGGTCGTCCCGGTCGACGGGCGGATCCTCGCGATCGGCGGGGAGGGGCCGGTCATGGCCGAGCTCACGCGCGACGGTGTCCGGCACGTGGTGGTGGGGTTTGATGTGTACGAATCGCTCTGGCCGCTGCGGGTCAGCTTCCCGGCCTTCTTCCAGAACGCGCTGCCGTCGCTGGGGCTGGGCGGCGCGGTGGACTCGGCGGGGGTCAGCTACTACACCGGCGAGAACGCGACGCTGATCGTGGACCGCGCGCTCGACGACGTGACGTACAACGGCCCGGCGACGCTGACCGGCCGGGCCGTGGGCAACGCGGTCACCGTCGACCCGTTCCCCCGGGTCGGGCTCTACACGACGCGCGACGGCGTGGACGAGCGCGACAAGGAGCTGATGGTAAACCTGCTCGACCAGCAGGAGAGCGACACGCGCGTCGCCGAGACGCTGAAGATCGGCACGAGCGCCGCGGTGCAGGGCCAGCAGGAGGCCGTGGCGATCCGTAAAGAAATCTGGCCGTGGTTTGTGTGGGGCGCGCTGGCGCTGCTGGCGGTGGAGTGGCTGGTGTACACGCGGCGGATGCATATCTGAGATGTTTGTCACTCGCCGGATTGTGTTGAACCGCCTGCTGTCCTTCGTGATCGCATTAGGTTTCGCAATTCTGCTAACAGTGGTTGTCGTACAACAGACGAGTGGCTTGGGGGTTAGGGTCGTCGGGTTGATTGTTACGTGAGTCATCGTTGTGATAGCAGGCATGTCTTATTGCCGTGGGGCTGTTTGGCTTGCGAGGAACAAAAAGTATCGCCCTTTTACAAGCCGCAGGTTCTCTGTAAAGAAAGCACTGGGCGTACAACGTTTGTGTTCGATGCGAGGCGAAGAGGATGCGATAGTCATGCTTCGTGTACGGCTTGCAAAGTCTTGGGTATTCTTGTTGCGCTCGCCACCAAAGCGTCGGTTCATCATCCATGCGAGGTTGAATGCCGCGGGCGCAAAGGGCGATTGGCGTGAGTTCCGAGTCAACGATGTTGCAGGTGATATGGATAGCTCGGTCCTTGAGCTAGACTGGCGCTTTGATGCTCCAACGTGGACAGCTGATTTGGAGGTCGATATTGACCCGGAAGGTAAGGCAGTGAGCCACGATCAAATCTTGTATTTTCAGGTGTTGCTGAGCCGGGAGATAGAAATCGAGCGGGAGTATTGATGCAGGTTCACGCCACATCCTGCATCGGCCGGGTCCGTGGGGTGGGCAGGTCGCGGCCTTGCGATTCGTAGTGGTCGATGACCTCTTGCAGGGTCCGGCAGAGGTCGCGGTAGACGGCCACCGGGTCGTCGCCGTGGATGCCGGTGATCAGGTCGGGGCAGCGGCCGATGTACGCGGCGTCCTCTTCGCTCCACTCGACCCACTTGTGGTATTGGTCAATGGTCTTCATCGTGTGTCGGGTTACTTGAGTTTGCCGTGACGCGATCCGACGCTTCGTGAAACTCAGCATTCGGCCAGCGGTTGAATATTGCTTAGCTCGACCCCCAACTCGATCCTCACCCCTCGACCCTTACTCCTACTTCCCGAACCGCCCGACCAGTTCGATCTGGACGGCGTCGACCTCGAAGCCGGTGCGGGCCTTGACCTTGGCGAGGACCTCGTCCTTGATCTGGGCGAGGAGTTCGGCGGAGAGGTCGTCGGGGGCGTCCTGGATCTCGCCGGTGACCGCGTCGCGGAGGTGGGTGTGCTGGTCGGCGTGGGCGTCGAAGCGGGCGCTGCCGTTGCACCCCGCGTCGGGGAGCTTCTGGATGAGCCCGGCCTTGCAGAAGCACTCGAGCGTGTTGTAGACCGTCGCCAGGGAGAGCCCAGGCAGGTGGTCCTGGACCTGGCGGTACAGTTCGTCGGCGGTGGGGTGGCAGCGGGACTCGGTCAGGGCGGCGTAGAGGGCGTGCCGCTGTTTGGTGCAGCGCAGGCCGTGCTTCGCGAAGAGCTGGGCGGAATGTTCCGTGCAGTCGGGGGTCATGGTCTTTCGGGGATATCGGCAGATTGCTGGCCGAGTGAAAGGGTTAGGAGCATGATAGCCGGGGGAAACCGGGATTTCCACATCTGGGAAGGGGGGTCAGGGCGCTGGCCCCGGCAACCCGCGTCGGCGGGGCCGGTACACTGTCCGCCCTATGGCGAAGAAGTCCTCCCGCAAGCCGAGCAAGCCGCTGACCTACGCCGACACCGGCGTCGATATCGAGGCGGGCGACGCGGTCGTCGGCCTCATCAAGCACCACATGCGGCGGACCTACGGGCCGCGGGTGCTCGGCCGGCACGGCGCGTTCGCCGGCTGCTTCCGCCTCGACTACAACGAGAAGCTCTTCCAGCGCAACTACAAGGACCCGGTGCTCGTCGCCTGCACCGACGGGGTGGGGACGAAGGTCCAGCTCGCGGCGCAGCTGGGCATCCTCGACACGATCGGGCAGGACTGTGTGGCGATGAACGTCAACGACCTGATCGTGCAGGGGGCCGAGCCGCTGTTCTTCCTGGACTACGTGGGCATCCACAAGGTCGTGCCGGAGGAGACAGCGCAGATCGTCAAGGGTGTGGCCGACGGCTGCGCGCTGGCGGGGTGCGCGCTGCTCGGGGGCGAGACGGCGGAGATGGCGGACACCTACAAGCCCGGCGACTTCGACCTCGCGGGGTTCACGGTGGGGGTCGTGGAGCTGAAGAAGGTCATCGCCGGGGCCGAGCGGGTCGAGCAAGGCGATATCGTGCTCGGCCTCGCGTCGAGCGGAGTCCACAGCAACGGCTACTCGCTGGTGCGTGCGATCGTAAAGCAGGCGAAGCTGAAGCTCGACAAGGTCTATCCCGAACTCGACCCGAAGATGACGCTGGGCGAGGTGCTGCTCGCGCCGACGCGAATCTACGTGAGGCCGGTCATCGAGGTGCTGCACAAGTACAAGGTGAAGAAGCCGGTCAGCGGGATGGCGCACATCACCGGCGGCGGCCTGCCGGGCAACCTGAACCGTGCGCTGCCGGACGACCTGGACGCGAAGCTGGACCGCAAGGCCTGGGCCGTGCCGCCGGTGTTCCGGTTCCTGCAGGAGAAGGGCGGGGTCGCGGACGCGGAGATGCTGAAGGTGTTCAACATGGGCGTGGGCTACACGCTGATTGTCCGCCCGCACTTCGCCGACGCGATCGAGCAGCAGCTCCGGCGTCTGGGGGAAGAGGTCTTCCGCCTCGGCGAGATCGTGAAAGGCAGCGGCAGGGTCCGGCTCTAGGGCCCGGCGGTTGCTTACACACGGGTCGCGCTGTGCCGCCGCGCTTGCGGATGCAAACCCAGACCTCACACAACGCTAACCGATCCGCCACAGACTGCGCGTATCCACGGGTGGTCTGCGTGCGAAACACACATTCTTTGCATAGGGATAACCAGATGTTTATCCCGGCTGGGCATACTCCTTGCCGTACGGCTCACGTGTCGTGGGCCGGTCAACCTGGAACCGACTCCCAAGGAGATGATCAGATGAAGATGCAGTTGACGACCGCCCTCGCCCTGGCGCTGATCGGCACCTACGCCAACGCCGACGTGATGAGCAGTGAAGCCGTAGATAACTCGACGGTCCAGCCCGGCGGGGTCCGTGGTGAAACGAGCAACTCGAACTTCTTCAACATCGAAGGTGACGGCAACGGGACCTTCGCCAGCTTCGGCGTGGTCGACTTCGACGGCTCGCAGTTCTTCACCCCCGGCAGCGTATCCAACATCACCTCGATCTCGCTCTCGATGACCCAGGCCAACGCCGGGTTCTCGACCGACGGCCCGGTCAGCATCTACTGGACCGACGCGACCGCGGCCGGCCTGATCGACAGCGGCGATATCGAGTACCAGGCGGGTAGCAACGGCATGGCGTCGGTCGATCCGCTGTTTACCGGCCTGACGCTGCTCGGTTCCGGGACGTATGTCGTCGGGACAAGCGGTGATGTGGACATGTTTACCTTGACGCCCGGCGCGGCCGAAGCCGACCTGATCGCCGCGTTGAACGCCGGCTCAACCATCCGCCTGGTCATCACCCCCGACGCCGACGACACGGCCGCGACCTATGCCGGCTTCAGCAACAGTTCGGCGGATGGCCCGACGCTGACGATCGATTCTGACGGTACCGCGGTCCCGGAGCCCGGCTCGCTGGCGCTGCTGGGCCTGGGCGGCCTGCTTATCGCCCGCCGCCGCCGGGCCTGACCCGACCCCACGGGCGGAGGAGAAAACCCGCTTGATTTCCAAGATCGCCGCTGAGATTTGAAGCCAGCACGGCCCAGCCCCCGCCGCCGCAGGGGCTGGGCCATTCCACTAGACTATCGGACATACCCTTATCCCGTGCCGGAGTAACCCCATGACACGCCAGACCCCCAAGCGTCACGGCTTCACCCTGATCGAACTGCTCGTGGTGATCTCGATCATCGCGCTGCTTATCGGTATCCTCCTGCCCGCGCTGGGCGCGGCCCGTAAGTCCGCCCGCGCCTCGGTCTGCCTCGGCCACATGCGCGGCGCTGGCCAGGGCATCTTCACCTACTCGGCCGACAACAAGAACCACACCCCCGGGCCGAACACCTCCGGCCGACAGCTCACGCTGCTCGACAACGGGTACGCCTTCAAGAACACACCCGAAGAGCCGACCCAGAACTTCGACTGGGTCAGCCCGGCGCTCGGTTCTTCACTGGGCCTGCCCGGCGACCGCTCCGCGCGTGTCCAGAAGATCTTCGAGGAAGACTTCCGCTGTCCGTCGAACTCCGAGACCTACACCGACCAGGCGTTCGGGTCGCTGAGTGTGCCCGATGAATCGCCGGTGTCGAGCTACTCGATGAACTCGAACTTCATGGTCTCCTGGTCCAACAACGGGTCGGGTGAGATCTATCAGTACAACTGGGTCGCAGCGACCGTGGCGTCGTCGGTCAACGACCCGACGCAGCTCGACCGGCTCGCGAACATGTCGGGCAAGGCGATCGTGATGGAGGGTGCACGCTACGTCGATGCCGGTTCAGGGGACGCGACCTTCAACGGCGCGGTCAAGCAGGTCGGCGGCGGCAACTGGGCCTCCCTGGGCCCGGGCATCTCGGTCCTGGTCAGCAACGGCAACCCCTACAAATGGGGCAACGAGCAGCAGCAGGACAACGCCCGCCGATACGCCTACCGCCACGGCAACGACGCGATGAACGTCGGCTTCCTCGACGGCCACGGCGAGTCGCTTTCCCAGGAGGACTCCCGCAAAGTCGACCTCTGGTTCCCCTCCGGATCGACCGTCCTCAATGCCGGCGACACCGACGACCCGGAAGACTTCAACGGCTACCAGGTCCAGTAGGCCCCGCGAGAGGATCGCCGACCGATGGCCCACATACGATGCTACACGACCACCACGCCCGCCTGCTGGGGCGTGGTTTTCTTCTGGCTCTGCCTGTTCTGCGTGACGGGTTGCCAGGCGGTCTCGACACCCCCGGGGCTTGCTCAACACGATGGGGTGCTGCGCGTCGCGACGTTCAACACCGCGATGAGCCGCGACGAGCCCGGCGCGCTGCGCGACGCGATGAGGTCGGGTACGGATGCGCAGGCGAAGCGGGTCGCCGAGGTGCTGCAGCGCGTCCGGCCGGACATCGTGCTGCTGCAGGAGGTCGATTTCGACCCGACCGACGAGGCCTACGACGCGTTCCAGGAGCGGTACCTCGGCGTGTCGCAGAACGCGGCCCGGCCGATCGTCTACCCGTACCGCTATGCGCCGCCGGTCAACACGGGTGTGTCGGCCGGGGTCGATCTCAACGGTGATGGGGAGTTGAGTGTGCCCCAAGACGCGCACGGCTGGGGCAACTACCCCGGGCACTACGGCATGGTGGTGCTCTCGAAGTACCCGATCGTCGAAGATGACATCCGGACGTTTCGCGAACTGCGCTGGATCGACGCGAGCCCCGAGTCACTGCAAGCGACGGGCTACTACAGCGACGAAGCGGCGCAGGTGCTGCGGCTGTCGTCCAAGACCCACGCGGATGTGCCGGTCGCGGTACCCGGGATGATGACGCTGCACCTGCTGGTCTCGCACCCGACCCCGCCGGTGTTCGACGGGCCCGAGGACCGCAACGGCCGCCGTAACGCCGCAGAGATCGCGCTGATCCCGCGCATGATCGATGCTCTGTCCGTCGACTCCTGCTTCATCGTCCTCGGCGACCTCAATGCGGATCCGAACGATGGGGATTCACGGCCCGGGGCGGTGCGGGTCCTGCTCGACCACGCTTCGATCCAGCCCATTGCGCCGGTCAGCACCGGTGGCGCTCGGGCCGCCCTGCTTGACGGCGGCGCTAACCAAACCCACCGCTCCGACCCCGCGGCCGACACCGCCGATTGGAACGACGACCCCGAACGCGGCTCGGGCAACCTGCGTGTGGACTATGCCTTGCCGAGCGTGGCCCTAAGTGTCGCGGGCAGTGGCGTTTTCTGGCCGACCGCCGACGACCCTCTCGCCTACCTGCTCGACGCCAGCGACCACCGCCTGGTCTGGGTCGATCTGGAGCGGGAGTAAGCCATCCGATCTTATTGAGGCCACGCAGCGAAGGGCCCAATGGCGGCTTCCCCTGTTGTGTTGCCCCCACGCAACATCCCGCAGCACCGGGCCGACCCGATCTCTAAGGTGCGTACCGGTGTTTTGGGGTTATCGGGTGCAGAAACTGCGTTTTCTGCCCTGCCAAGGCCGGTTTTTGCGGCCCCCGCGCACGGCGTTCACATTCGGCTGGCCTTCTCAGACCCCCGTGATACAACTAACTCAGGCCCCGGCGGAGACGGTGCCCGGCGTTCATGACCCGATGGGCGTCCCCCTCAGACCGCATGCACACGAACGGATACACGATGGACGAAAAGACCTTCCAGACCAAACTCGCCGGCCTCATGAGCGAGATCTCGACGCTCCCGAAGGCCGAGCGGGACAAGCTCACCGACCTCGCGGAGAAGACCCGCGAGCGGCACGCCCAGATGAAGAAGACCGTCAGCGACCTGCAGGAGTCCATGGACTTCCTCCGCCTGTCGATCAAGTACCTGGTCTTCGACCTGGAGGCGACCCGTCGGGAGAACAAGTACCTCCGCGAGATGCTCGAGCAGGAACAGGCCGGCAACGCCGACGACGCCGATGGCCCGATCGACTAAGCCCCCCCGAGACCCGATCCGCAGCGCGAGGCATTGCGAGGCACGACCGAGACCCACACGTCGCTTCACCGGCTTCACGGCTCACGCATCACCCGAGACCCGATCCCCGGCTCAGGACGCCCCCGTTTATCGGTCGGCGTCCTGTTGCGTGGTGGGGTGTAGCGCATCCGGGGAATTCGCTTGATGCCGTGCCCGTTTCCCGCCGATCAGACACAGGGCTATCATGCCCCGGCCGTCGACGGATCGACGGCAGACCCATGTCGTACCTGTAGTTGACGAGGGTGCGACCCGGACGACGAACTCCCCCACGAGCCCACGCCCATGCCCCACGACCCCTTCGCCCTCCTCGCCCGCTCCCCGGAACTCATGACCGCGCCCGCGGACGCGCTGTTTGCCGGCGGGGCCGATCGCGACCCGCGCTACGCCGACCCCCGCCTCGCCGGGCCGATGCAGCGCTACCGCGAGATGACCATCGACGAGCTGCTGCTCGAAAACCGCATCATCTTCCTGATCGGTGAGATCCACCACGGCAGCGCGATGGGTGTCGTCATGCGCCTCCTGCACCTGGCCAACCACAAGCCCGGCCAGGACATCCACCTCTACATCAACTCGCCCGGCGGCGGCGTCGACGACACCCTCGCCATGATCGACACGATGCGCCACATCAGCTGCGACGTCGCCACCTACTGCGTCGGCAAGGCGATGTCCGGCGGAGCCCTCACCCTCGCCGCCGGGGCCAAGGGCAAGCGCTACTGCCTCCCCCACGCGAAGGTGATGATCCACCAGCCCTACGGCGGGGTCTACGGCCAGACGACCGATGTCCAGATCCAGGCCGAGGCGATCCTCAAGACACGTGACGAGTTGAACGAGCTGCTGGCCGGCTACACCGGGCAGTCGGTCGAGCAGGTGGCCAAGGATGTCGAGCGCGACAAGTTCTTCTCGGCGAAGGAGGCCGCGGAGTACGGCCTGGTCGACGAGGTGCTGATGCCGCCCCCGGCCGAAGACAAGAAGTAATCACGGTATCGCACTATGAACATACACACACCAGGAAACCCGCGCCGGATCGGCGCGGGTTTTTTCTGGACGTGATGTAGAGCGATGGGTCAGGCGGCGGCCGGTACACTCTGCCGATGGACTTGTCGCACATGGTGGGCTTGTGGTTGGTGGGGCAGGGGCCCGGCGTCATACCGGGCGGGGTGGCGGTGGTGTATGCCCCGCCGGGCGGCTCGGCCGACCCCGCAGAGGAACGCCCCGCGTGCCCGTGGTCGACTGTAAGACTCCATGTCGACCACAACCGCGCGGAGACGGCGGGGGTACAGGCAGGGCTCGCGCTGGCCGGGGAGTTGGAGTACGGCCCCGACGGGTTGGACCGCTTTGTCCCGCGGCTGTGGACGGCGATGCAGATGCCCCAGCCGTATTCGGGAACCGGCGATGATCAATCAGGCGGAACGGACGCGGATGTGGGTGGGCTCGGGGCGTCCATCAACCGGGGGCCGTCCACGATCGGGCTTTGCGACAAGCTGCAGTTCATTGACCGATTCGACGTGGACGGCGTCCTCGGGCGGGTGCGGGTCGTCGGGTGGGCCGAGCGTGCCGGTGGGGTCGTGCAGACCTGCGAAGACACGCCAGCCGCCGACTTCCCGGTGTTGTTCGACACCCTGACGGAGTACCTACGGTTCCAGGTCGCGGCGCAGGTCGCGGGCAATGGGTACGACGACCTGGCCGGGGCGCTGGCGCACAGCGATCGGCCGACCCACGCCATCATCATCGCGGGGCTCGCCCCGGCGCGCCCCGAGGCGGCGGTCGGTGTGGGCGACGTCTGTCACAGCATCGCGTACGACCCGCGCGTGGTCTCGGCCGAGCAGGTGCGCGACGCTCTGTATAGCGCTGAGCCCGAGCGGCTGCTGGAGGCCGAAGGCGTGTCGTGGCTGCGGCAGGAACTGGTAGGGTGATAGACGCTCCGGGCTTGCTCATGCAACCCGGTCAATCTGTGGAAGCACTACACCCAATCCGCGAGAATATCGTCCTCTACTCTTCAACCCGCAGCAGCAGGTCTTCGACCGCCGCACGGAGCTGCGGATCGTCGCCGGCCTCTTCGTGCTCGGGGGTCTGGGGGACGATGAGGTCCGGGACCGCGCCGTTGTTCTCCATGTCCGAGCCGTCGGTGAGGTACCACCCGCGGAAGGGGATGCGGACGGTCGTGCCGTCGAGCAGGCGGTAGCTGCCGGTGGAGATCACGCCGCCGGCCGTGGTGTTGCCCACGAGCGTGCCGCGTTCCAGGGTCTTGAAGGCGTGTGAGAAGATCTCGGCGTTGGAGAAGGATTTTTCGTTGCACAGCGCGTTCATGGGCAGGTTGTAGCGGGCGATGAACAGGCGGTCGTTGGGGTAGGAGTTGGTGCGAGTCGGGTCGGCGCCGCGGGGCACGGTGTAGGCGTGCCGGCGGGTCATGATGGAGGCGAGCAGGCGGTCGGTCGTCCAGCCACCGCCGTTGTCGCGGACATCGACGACCATCCCGAGCTTGCCCTCGCAGGCGGCGTAGAGGTCGCGTTCGAAGTCCGCCAGCGACGCCGCGCCCATCGAGCGGATGTGGATGTAGCCGAGCCGGCCGTCGGACCATTCCTGGACCAGGCGCTTGTTGTTGAGCTGCCAGTTGTCGTAGCGGATGTCTTCGAGCCGGTTCTGGCTGATCGGCGTGACGAGCAGGACGACCTCGCCGGGCCCGGCGGGGTTGTCGCCCTCCGCGTCGTCGGCGTTGTCGGGGGCGGGCCGCTCGGGCAGGTGTTCGGGCTGCCGACGCACGGTGATGGCGGTCTCGCGCCCGACGCGCCCGACGAGCCGGGCGTTGAGGGTGTCGTGGTCTTCGAACGGCTCGAAGTCGATGTGGGTGATGACGTCGCCGACGTGGAGGCGCATCGTGCCCTCGGCCGCGGGGGTCTGGTGATAGATCTCGACGACCTCGAAGCCGTCGGCGACACGTTCGTAACGCGCCCCGAGGTAGCCGTTGGGCTGACGGACGGGGCTGCTTGGCTCGGGCGTGCGGATGCCCATGTGCGAGGCGTCGAGCAGGCCCAGGTACTGGTTCGCGACGTCGTTGAACTCGTCGGCGGTCCAGGCACGCGACGCGAGTTGGAGGTACTTGGCGGTGATCGCGTCCCAGTCCATGCCCTTGTACGTCGGGTCGTAGAACTGCATCGAGATCGCGCGGGAGGCCTCGACAAAGCGTTGGCGGTTGTCGGCGTGGCGGTCGACACGCACCGTGCCGGGGAAGGTGGTGTTCTCCGCCTTGCCGCCGGGGATGGCGACGGTGGCGGGGTTGCCGCTGCGCAGGGCGACGAAGGCGCCGCCGGTGAGGGTGAGGTGCTGCGGGTCGACGCCGTCGGCGACCTTGGTCTCGTCCCCGCCGTCCCAGCCGACGACGTAGGCGCTGTTCCCGCGGGTGAAGGCGACCTGCGCCCCGGACGGGAGGATGCGCACGTTCCACGCCGAGCCGGAGCTGCTCGTGAGGCGTCGCAGCCGGAGGTACGCATCTTCGAGCGCGAACTCGAAGTCGTGCGGTGCTCCTGCCTCGCCTTCCTCGGTGTCCTCGTCGTCGGCTGCTTCAACACTCACCGGCGCGATGGGCTCGAGCTTCTTCGCGGCGGCGGACGCCTCCTCGTAGTAGTCCGCGAGTTGCTGGGGGGTGTAGGTCTCCAGCGCCTTGTCGAGGTAGACGGCATAGACGTCGCCCTGGTCGTCGTTGCGGTAGGACGTGAAGGCGATGATCCGGCTGTCCGCCGACCAGGAGGGGAAGTAATCGCCGGCAGGGTGCTTGGTGATGTTGACGAGCGGCGTGCTGCCGTCGACGGGTCCGACCCAGATGTCGGCGTTGTGGTCCTGGTCTTCGAAGCTGAGGGCGAGGTAGGTGCTGTCCGGGCTCCAGGCCCAGTGTGTGCCGGTGTCCCAGGACGGCAGGAAGAGGCGTTCTTCCCCGGTTGCGAGGTCGAGGAGCATCACGTCGCCGTTGCCGCGGCGGTAGGCGAGGGACCGGCCGTCGGGCGCGGGCGAGGGGTCGGCGTCGTGGTGCGCGGTCTGCACGACAGGCGTCACCTCAAACCGCAACGCGCCGCGCCAGTCCGCGGGGTCGGGGCCTTCCGCCTTGTCTTCCTCCGCCGCGGCATCCTCTGCCGCATCGTCCGCGGCTTGCTCGGCGTCTTCTGCCTCGTCCTCCGCGCCATCTTCTGCCGTCTCGTCGGCGTTTTCTGCTTCCTCGGCTTCCGCTTCTTCTTCGGGCGCCGCGGGGGCGAGCGCGGCCTCGACGTCTCCGCGGGTGAGGGTGACGTGGGCCTTGTAGATGCTCAGCGTGCCGTCCATATCCGACACGAAGTACAGCGACACGCCGTCGGGCGACCACACCGGCGACATCTCTCGCGCGGCGGTACGGGTGATGCGCTGGGGCGGGTTCTCGCTGTCGACCGTGCGGATGAACAGCTCGCCGTGGATTACGGTGGCCATCACCTTGCCGTCCGGCGAGAGGGCGGCCTCGTCGCTGTTGCCCGCGAGCTGGCGGACGAGCACGGTGTCGTCCAGGTCGGCGGGGGCGGTAATGGCGACGGCTTGTGGCGCCGCGCCGTCGCGGGTCAGGTCGACCGTGTAGAGCGTGTCCCAGACCTGCACGACCGCGGCCGAACCGCCTTTGGCGACATCGAACCCGCGCACGTCGTCGTCTTCAAAAGCGGTGAGCGCCGTGGCGTTATCGTCGTCCTGGCCCAGGTCCAGTGCGTAGAGGTTGACGCGGGCCGGCGGGCGGGCGGAGAGGTAGACGATGGTGTCGTTGTCCAGCCACTTGGGCTTGCCGTCGTTGCCGGGGTTGTCGGTGAGTTGGGTGAATGTGCCGGCTTCGGTGTCGTAGAGCCAGAGGTCGCGGTTGTCGGCGTTGACGATGAACGGCCGGTCCCAGCCCGAACCGCCGCGGACGAAGACGATGTGTCGGCCGTCGGGGCTGACCGCGCTTTGTCGGCCGAAGGCGTCGTGGATGCGCTGGATCGGCCCGCCGTCGATCGAGACGGTGTAGGGCCGGGGCGCGCGGTGGACATCCCCCTCGACGTAGCCGGCGACGGTGAGGCGGTCGGCTCCGCCGGCGGGGGACCAGTCGTGCAGCCAGAGGAACTGGTCCTCGGCGGTGACCTGCCGGACGTTGCCGCCGTCGGCGTCCATGAGGTGCACGTTGCAGTAGCCCGAGCGTTCGGAGTTGAAGGCGATGCGTGTGCCGTCGGGGCTCCAGACGCTGGTGGTGTCGTTCGCGGGGTGGGCGGTGAGGCGTTGGGCGGTGCCGCCGGCCGCAGGGACGCGCCAGAGGTCGCCGCGCCAGGAGAAGCTGAGGGTTTGGCCGTCGGGGCTGATCGCCGGGAAGCGGGGCAGGTCGACGGTGCCCTCGGCGGGCGGCGCGGGCACGGCGACGGGCTGGTCGGCGAGCGGGTGGGACTGCTTGGACGGCTTGCCGGTCGCGCTGCCAGGCGTCGAACAGGCGGCGAGGGCGGCGGTCAGCGAGAGGACGGCGAGGGTCGGTCGTGCCACGGGTTGCTCCGGCAGATGGGGGAAACGAGGTCTATAAGGATACGCCCGCACGGCGCGGAGGGTTTGGGGTCACACCGAAGCCCGCCTTTCGCGTGGATGGGTGACCCACGGATGCAATCCCTGGGCTTTGGCGGTGCAATCTGCAAACCTCTGCGGCATCTAGCCCTCAGCGCAACCCCCTTTCATGCCGCGCCGGGTACTATTCACACCCTCCCCTGCACCCCGCCGATGTAACCCCGTATGGTCCGGTCTGCGCATATCTTGATGGCTTGTGCCGCGGCCCTGCTGGGGCTGGGCGTCATCATGGTGCACTCGGCCGGGGCGAACGTTTCGGTGAGTGGGGTGGACGCCGCGCCGCTGACCGACCCCTTCGCCGGGGCCGGACCCTGGGCGATGTTCATGACCAAGCACACGCTCTACGCGGGGCTGGCGATCGTCGCGATGATCATCGCTTCGCGTGTGGACCTGCGGGCGCTGTTCGCCCGGCGGGGGGTGATCAACCCGCTGTTGGTCCTCATCCTCGCCGCGTTCGCGCTGCAGGGGCTCACGCTGGTCCCCGGCATCGGCCACGAGGTCAACGGCGCGGCCCGCTGGCTGAAGCTCGGGCCGATCACTTTCCAGCCCAGCGAGTTGGTGAAGTGGGCGATGGTCCTCGCCGTCGCCTGGTGGTGCGCCCGGCGGAGCGGGGTGATGCACAAGTTCTTCTTCGGCGTGATCCCGCCGGTGCTGCTGATCGTCGCGGGCTGTGTGCTGATCGTGAAGGAAGACCTGGGCACGGCCGTGCTCGTCGGCGCGGTCGCCGTCGCGCTGCTGCTGGCCGGGGGCATGCGGGTCTGGACACTGATCCCCGCCGGCGTCGCCGCGGGCACGGGCATCTTCTACGCCATTATGGCCGAGCCCTACCGCGTGAAGCGGTTGCTGATCTACCGCGACCCGTGGATCGACCCCGAGGGGGCCGGCTACCACCCGATCCAGTCCCAACTCGCCTTCGCGCAGGGCGGCGTGCCCGGCAGCGGCCTGGGCAACTCGGTGCAGAAGTACTTCCTGCCCGAAGACACGACCGACTTCATCTTCCCGGTGCTGACCGAGGAGCTGGGGATCGCCGGGGCCGCGCTGGTGATCGGCCTGTTCCTGGCGATCCTCTGGGTCGGGCTCGGCGTGGTGCGCGACAGCAAGGACCCGTTCAGCCGGCTGGTCGCACTGGGCGTGCTCATCACCATTGGGGCGCAGGCGGTCATCAACATCGCCGTCGTGACGGTGGTCGTGCCGACCAAGGGCATCGCGCTGCCGCTGGTTTCGGCCGGGGGCACCGGCTGGATCATGACGGCGTTCGCCGTCGGCCTCGTCGCCGCGATCGACAACGCCAACGCGTTGGAGGCCGCCAATCAGCCCGGCGACGACACCGACGATGCCGACACCCAAACGGATGAAGACGACTCCAAGCCACAGCTCCGGCTCACGGCGTAAGTGTTGTGCATCGCCCCTACCCCTAAGCCATCCAACCCTAGCCGCCGCGTCACACGCGGCGGGATCACGTTAGGACCCTCCGCCCCCCGCCGCGTGTGACGCGGCGGCGAACACATCCTAGGATGCCGTCTGGTTCACGCGGCGACCATTGTGCACGCCTTCACCCGGCGCATCCCATGCCCACCAAGCCCACCATCCTGTTCGTCGGCGGGGGGTCGGGGGGGCATATCTACCCCAACGTCGCGGTGCTCGAACGGCTCGAGGAGCGCGGTGTTTCGGTCAACGCACACTTTGTCGTCAGCACTCGGGCCGTGGACGCGACGGTCCTTGAGACCGGCGACCTGCGGGGCACGGCACTGCCCGCGCTGCCGTTGTCGTTGCACCCGGCGAAGGCCTGGGCGTTCTACCAGGCGTACCAGAAGTGTGTCGGGCTGGTCGCGGGGCTGATCGCCGAGCACGACGCGAAGGTGATGGTGGCGACCGGGGGGTTCGTGAGCGGGCCGAGCGTCTCGGCGGCGAAACGGTCGGGGTTGCCGGTCGCGTTGGTGTCGCTCGACGCCGTGCCAGGCAAGAGCAACCGCTGGTCGGCGCGGTCGGCGGGCCAGGTGTTCAGCGCGTACAAGACGGGCGTGCTCAAGCAGGCCGAGGTGGTCAGCGTGCCGCTGCGCCGGAGCGTGATCGGCACGTCCTCGCCCGGCGACGCGCGGAAGCGGCTTGGGCTGGATCCGGAGCTGCCGACGCTGCTGGTGTTCGGCGGGTCGCAGGGGGGCGGGACGATCAACCAGGCGTTCATCGAGATCGCCGGCCGCAACGCCGCGCAGTCGCCGTTCCGCGGCTGGCAGGTGCTGCACCTGTCCGGCGAGCAGGACCGGGAGGCGGTGGCCCAAGCGTACGCCGCGCGGGGGATCGCGGCTCAGGTGCTCGCGTTCTGTGGCGAGATGGGGCTGGCGTGGTCGGCCGCGTCGCTGTGTGTCTGCCGGAGCGGCGCGGGCAGCGTCGCCGAGGGCTGGGCCAACGCGGTGCCCTCGCTGTACCTGCCGTACCCGTTCCACAAGGACCAGCACCAGCGGCTGAACGCCGCGCCGGTCGTGCAGGCCGGGGGCGGGCTGCTGCTGCAGGACCACGCGGACGTGAAGCGCAACGCCGACGAGCTGCTCGGCCCGCTGCGCGGCATCATGCACAACACCCCCCGGCTGGACCAGATGCGCCGCGCCCTGGTCGAACACCGCCCGCCCGACGGTGCCGACGCGATCGCGGACTGGGTGCAGACCCGCCTCTAGCGGCTATCGACACAGTATTGCCGCGAGCGTGTTGGTTTCTGCCGCTAAACTGTGCGGATGCCGAGCCGTAGTGACATGACCGCCAGCACGTCTTCGCCGACCGACGCCGAGCTGATCGCGTCGGTGGACGAGCGGCTGCACGCGGTCCTGCGTGCGGTCGATCTGCCCGATGGCCTGCGCGATGCGATCGCGTATGCGCTCTTCGGCGGGGGCAAGCGCGTTCGGCCGATCCTCTGTGTCCGGGCCTGTGAAGCGGTCGGCGGGTCGGCGACGGACGCTGTTTCGGCGGCGGGGGCGCTGGAGCTGATCCACTGCTTCTCGCTGGTGCACGACGACCTGCCGGCGATGGACGACGACGACCTCCGCCGCGGCCGACCCACCCTGCACCGCCACACGAACGAGGCGATGGCCATCCTCGCCGGCGACGCGATGACGTCGCTGGCGTTCTACCTGCTCGCGCAGTGGCCGCACCCGGACCCGGCGGCCGGGGTGGAACTGGTCCGCACGCTGTCTTCCTCGACGACCGCGATGATCGCTGGCCAGGTCTACGACACCATGGGCGGCTTCCCCGAGGATGAGACGGACATGCAGCGGCTCCGCCGGACCCACGGCAATAAGACCGCCGCACTGCTCCAGGCCGCCGGCTCCATGGGCGGGCTCTGCGCCCGGGCCGTCCCCGATCAGCTCATGCGGCTGACGACCTACGCCTACGCTCTGGGCCTGATGTTCCAGGCCGTCGACGACCTGCTCGATGTCACCCAGACCACCGAAACCGTCGGCAAGCAGACCGGCAAGGACGCCGCGGCCGGCAAGCTGACCTACCCCGGGCTGCTGGGCGTCGACGGCACACGGACGGAGATCGACAAGCTGCTCGACCAGGCCCTCACCGCGATCGAACCCCTGGGCCCGCCGGCCGAGCCGTTGCGTCAGATGGCCCGGACCCTCGCGACGCGGGACAAGTAGGCGTTCCCGTAGCCCTGCCCGTGGGCTGGGCGTGGAATCCTTCAACCCTCTTGGCCCGTTGGGACGATTACTCTACAATACAGAGACTTGGCCGATCCGGGGGTTCCCCCGGTGAAGACCCCAGCGACCCGCTAGAATCCCACGCCCCGGACTTCCCGCCTCACCGCTGAAATCCAACGCATGACCTACGACCTGCTCCAGACCATCCACGGCCCCGCCGACCTCAAGGCGCTCTCGGTCGAGCAGCTCAAGGACCTTGCACAGGACATCCGGAACGCCATCTGCGACCAGGTCTCCCGCACCGGCGGGCACCTCGCGCCCAACCTCGGTGTGGTCGAACTCACACTGGCGATGCACTACGTCTTCGACTTCGGCCCCGAGCAGGGTGAGGGCGAGGACGCCACCGGCGGCGACCGGCTGCTGTTCGACGTCGGCCACCAGTGCTACCCTCACAAGCTCATCACCGGCCGGCTGCCGATGCTCGGCAAGCTCCGAACCGCCGAGGGCATGGCCGGGTTCCCCGAGCCCCGCGAGTCCGCGTTCGATCTGTTCTCTGTCGGCCACGCCGGCACCGCGATCAGCACGGCCGTCGGCATGGCACGCGGCGACCAGTTCGCCGGACGGGCCGACCGCAAGTGCGTCACGCTCATCGGCGACGCCTCGATCGTCAACGGCGTCGCCCTCGAAGGCCTCAACAACGCCGGCACGCTGAAGCGCCAGTTCCTGGTTGTCCTCAACGACAACGGCATGTCCATCGCCAAGCCGCAGGGCGCGATGGCCGGCTACTTCGACCGTGTCCGCGTCAGCCACACCTACACCGGCTTCAAGGAACGCTCCAGGAAGATCCTCGACCGGATGCCCGGCGGCCACGCGCTCGGCGAGTTCTACCACCGCTCCACCGATGCGTTCAAGGCCATGCTTGCCAGCGAGCACCTCTTCGAGCACTTCGGGCTGGTCTGCGTCGGCCCCGTCGACGGGCACGACCTGGACAAGCTCATCCCCATGCTCCAGGAGATCAAGGACATCGACCGCCCGGTCCTCCTCCACGCCAAGACGGTCAAGGGCAAGGGCTTCGACTTCTCCACCGGCGACCCGACCACGTTCCACAGCCCCAAACCGTTCACCGTCAACGGCTGCCGGGTCGATGTGAAGTCGTCCGGCCGGTCGTTTACCGCCGCCTACGCCGACGCGATGATCGGGCTGATGGAGCAGGACGAATCGATCGTCGCCGTCACCGCCGCGATGCCCGACGGCACCGGGCTCACGAAGGTCGGCGAACGCTTCCCCGAGCGCATGATCGATACCGGCATCTGCGAGTCCCACGCGATGGACATGTGTGCCGGCATGGCCAAGGCCGCGAAAGACAACCCCAAGGGGGTCAAGCCCTTCTTCGCCGTGTACTCGACATTCGCCCAGCGGGCGGTGGACCAGGTGTTCCAGGAAGTCGCGCTGCAGGGCCTGCCGGTCCGGGTGTGCATGGACCGGGCCGGGTTCGTCGGCGGCGACGGCGCGGTGCACCACGGGTTCATGGATATCGCCATGCTCCGCGCCTTGCCCGGCGTCGTGCAGCTCGCGCCCTACGACGAGGAAACGCTCAAGCTCGGGCTGCGGTTTATGGCCGACTACGAAGACGGCGCGACCTTCATCCGCTACCCACGTGACAACGTGCCCGCCCACGGCGGCGGCCACGCTCCGGCCCCGGCGTTCGAGCTGGGCCAGGCCCACTGCGTCCGCGCCGCGAAGAACGACGCGCCCGACGTCGCCATCCTCGCCTACGGCATGATGGTCAATACCGCCCTGGCCGCGCTGCCCGCGCTCGATCAGCAGGGCTACGACGTGTCGGTCTACGACGCACGCTTCGCGATGCCCGTCGATCTCGGACTCATCGAGACCCTGGTCAAGCGCGGCACGCCGATCATCACGATCGAAGACCACACGCTCGACGGTGGGTTCGGCAGCATCGTCCTCGACGCGTGCCAGTCCCGCGGGCTCTCAACCCAGGGCATCCGCCGGATGGCGATGCCCAAGCAGTGGTTCTACCAGGACAGCCGGGCCAATCAGCTCGCCGCCGCGGGGCTCACCCCCGAGCACGTCGCGCGGAACGTGCGTGAGCTGCTGGACCAGCAGCTCCCCGACGCCCACCCGGCAAGCCACGCCGTCGAAACCGATCCGGCCCGGCTGCCGAAGTAAAGCTCTGGGATATGCTGACATCTTGTGAATGGGGTTGCTACATAATGAACATTAGCCCAATGCAAGAGCCGTTTCTCCACGTCTTTGCCAGTAGTCATAGAACAACCGCTCAACGTATGGCGCGTCGAATTGGTGAACTGGGATTAGATAACGACTCAATGAAGAGAATTACTAGCATCTTGAATGAGGAGATGCGTGGTTTGTATCACGGTAGTCTTGTGATTTTTGATGGCGGGAGTTGTCTGGCAGACGAGGGATTGATCCGAATCGTAGATGGAGACGGTGTCAGCTTCGAGTCGTGTTTGCACGAAAACGGTTTGTCGTACTACGAAGAATCCAGATAGCTTTTGGCGATTCGTCGTGCATACCCCGCGTCTTAATCATTCACTGCGGGAGTATATCGATGGACACCCTGCCCACCCTCACGACTGCCCGGCTCACGCTCGACCGCATGACGGATGCGGACATCCCGCGGCTGGCCGAGCTGTGCGGGGATGAGCGGATCGCCGCGACGACGCTCAGCATCCCGCACCCCTACAGCCACGACGATGCGCGGGCCTGGATCGCCTGCCACGCCGAGATCATCTCGGCCGGCACGGGCTACCCCTTCGCGATGCGCCTGGCCGTGACCGGTGATCTGATCGGCGGTGTCGGCATCCACCCCAACCCGACGCACCGGCGGGCCGAGATCGGCTACTGGGTCGGCGTGCCCTACTGGGGCAAGGGCTACTGCACCGAGGCCGCCCGCGAGGTCATCCGCTTCGGCTTCGAGGACCTCGGGCTCAACGCCATCACCTGCGGCTACTTCGTCGGCAATACCGCCAGTGAACGCGTCATGCACAAGCTCGGCATTACCCCCGAGGGCGTCCGCCGACAGCACTATGTGCGCTTCGAGCAGTTTGTCGACCTCGCGGTGGGCACGCTGCTGCGCAGCGAGTGGCAAAGCCGCTAGAACGGCCGGCGAATGAGGCCATTGTGCCTACGTACACGCCCTGAGCGTAACTCCTACTTGTGCCCCTTAGGCCCGTCGCCGCGGAGGTACTTGTCGCGGATCGCTTCTTCGAGGTCGACGTTGTTGATGTTCGCCAGCGTGCACAGCCACGCGAGGACGTCGGCGAACTCGCCGGCCGGGTCGTCGTCTCCCGAGGTGTCGCCACCCTCGCCGACGGACTTGTGCAGCGCGGTCGCCAGCTCGCCGATCTCCTCGACCAGCCACATGAACGTGCCCGGCGTGCCGCGGGCCTTGTCCGTCTCGAAGTAGCGCTGGTGGATGTGCTGCTGGAAGGCCTTGATCGTCAGCGGCTTGCCGTCGGGGAGGTGGTTTGGGCTCATGGTGGGGGCATGATACTGCGTCGGCGCGGGCGCGACCCTGGTGGTTGGCTTTGCCGGTGACAATAGCCGCCGCGTCACACGCGGCGGGTCCCCCGCCAAGACCCCCGCACCCCGCCGCGTGTGACGCGGCGGCTCATCGCGATCATGTTCCCACCGCAATGGTGATGCGCCGACGCCCAAGCCCCTACAATCCCCTTCGTGAAGACCCTCGAGTTCCATGTGAGCGGCATGAACTGTGCGAGCTGTGTGTCGCACGTCGAGAAAGCGCTCGCCAGGGTCGCGGGGGTCACGGAGGTGTCGGTCAACCTGACGACCGAGCGGGCGACCGTGAAGGGCCGCGGGCTCGTGGTGTCGCACCTGGAGCAGGCGGTCCGCGCAGCGGGTTACGGTGCCGAGTCGATCGATGCGTCGGCCTCCACCAGCCATTCGCATCAAAGACACGCCAACCCGCGTGCTACCGCGCTGCCCCGCGCGATGTGGACGCTGCCTGTCGCGCTGGGGCTGATGGTCGCGCACATGGCGGGGCTGCACGGCGGTGTCTGGCCCTGGGTCCAGCTTGCCGCGGCGACGCTGCTGATGGGCGTGCTCGGCGGGCCGTTCTTCCGCGGCATGGCCAAGGGCCTGCGTCACGGCCGGGCCGACATGGACACGCTCATCGCGCTGGGCAGCGGCGTCGCCTACGCCGCGAGCATCCCGCCGCTGTTCACCGGCGGGCACGCGCTGCACTTCGGCACGGCCGGGGCGATCCTGTGGTTCATCACGCTCGGCCACGCGCTCGAGCACAAAGCCCGCCGGTCCGCCGCGTCCGCGCTCCAGGGCCTGCGCGACCTCGCGCCTGAGACCGCGACCGTCGTGCGTCTGGGCAAAGAGACCGAGACCCCCATCGCCGAGATCAAGGAGGGCGCGACCGTCCTGGTCCGCCCCGGCGGGCGCATCCCGCTGGACGGCAAGGTCAGCGCCGGCCAGAGCACGGTCGACCAGGCGATGATCACCGGCGAGCCCGAGCCGGTCGACGTGAAGGAAGGCGACCGCGTTTTCGCCGGCACGATCAACCAGACCGGTTCGCTGAAGTTCACCGTCACCGCGACGGGCGGGCAGACGCTGCTCGGGCAGATCGTGACGATGGTCGAGCAGGCGCAGACCAACAAGGCCGGCGTGCAGCGCCTGGCGGACCGTGTTGCGGGGGTCTTTGTCCCCGCGGTTGTTGCGGTGGCGGTCATGACGCTGCTCGGCTGGGGGCTGGGCATGCAGGACTGGACCGCCGGCCTGCAGAACATGATCGCGGTGCTGATCGTGGCCTGCCCGTGCGCGTTGGGGCTGGCGGTGCCGATGGCGATCCTCGTCGGCACGGGGCTGGGCGCGGAGCGGAGCATCCTCATCAAGGACCCCGCCGCGCTCGAGCGGGCCGGCAAGCTCACGCACATCCTCCTGGACAAGACCGGCACGCTCACCACGGGCAAGCCGCAGGTCACCGACGTGGTCCCGGTCGACGCATCGCTGGATGAACGCGCGATGCTCCGCCTGGCCGCGGCGGTCGAGCAGGACAGCGAGCACCCGATCGGCAAGGCGCTGGTGAAGCACGCGGGGCAGTATCCCGAAGGCCGGGGCGGGCCGATCGACCTCCCGCCGGTCTCCAACTTCCAGTCGCTGACCGCGGCCGGTGTCCGCGGCAACGTCGAGGGCCAGGTCATCACGGTGGGCCGGCTCAGCGCGTTGCGCGAGCACGCGGTGACGATCCCCGACGGGTTCGAGGAGCAGGTTGAGCAGCGCCTGCGCGCCTCGCGCACGGTGGTCGGCGTCGCGGTCGACGGTGTCGCCGTCGGCATCCTGGGGCTCGCCGACGAGGTCCGGCCCGAGGCGGCCGACGCCGTGAGCGCGCTGAAGAAGCTCGGGCTGACGGTCGTGATGCTGACCGGCGACGCACAGCGCGCCGCCGACCAGGTCGCGCGTCGGCTGGACATCACCCGCACCCTCGCGGAGGTGAAGCCGGCCGACAAGCGTAACGAGGTGCTCCGGCTGCAGCGGATGGGTAAGTCGTGCGCGATGGTGGGGGACGGGATCAACGACGCGCCCGCGCTGGCCGAGGCGGACATCGGCATCGCCATCGCCGGCGGCACCGACATCGCGCGCGACGCGGGCCACGTCGTCCTCGTCGGCAGCGACCTGATGAACCTCCCCGTCGCGGTCCGCCTCGGCCGGGCCACGATGCAGCGCATCGTCTTCGGCCTGCTCTGGGCGAGCATCTACAACATCTTCCTGATCCCGCTCGCCGCGCTGGGCATCATCCACCCGATGTTCGCGGCCCTCGCGATGTCGCTGAGTTCGGTGAGCGTGGTGCTCAACGCGCTGTGGCTAAGATGGCGGTGGGAGGACTAGGACTGATACACTAACTCCGAGTCAGATTGATCCTCATTCCAGATGCTCGAAGGAAAACGGTTTGAGCAACATACGTCTATCTCGTGGATTATGTGCAGTTGTAGGTGAGGTCTGGGCTAGTACAGGTTCGCATGCCACATTAGATTCCTTGTTCATTACTTCTGGTGCGCCGGGTGAGCCGCCTGATCTATCCCATACCAGCAAATGGAAAGACTGACTGTTTCGCGCAGGAAACGATTCTAACACAGATAGCCTTGAAGTCCTAGGAAATGTGATTGAAGAGTTTATGGATGTACGCCCCTCTGATTTTGTGGAAGAGATGGCATGGGAGCAAAAACGAAGCCGAATAGTAGATGCGCTAGAACAGAATGGCTTACGCTACTATCGGTTTGGCCGAGTACTTCCAACCGATGCTGAGTACATAGAGCGTCCAGTACCCATGGCGGATGAGACGCAGAGAGAAACACTGTGCCCAAGTGACATTGAAGACCTCTTAGCAGTACTCTGCAATGGATTACGAAGAGCAATGCATCCCTTATCTCATCGAAGAAAAGAGGTTCCTACTCTTTCATTTTCAAGCGAGTATGACGTGCAAGATTTGCTTCATGCTCTGCTGCGACCATGGGTCAAAGATATCCGACCTGAGGAGTACACGCCGAGTTATGCGGGTTCGAGTACGCGCATGGATTTTTTGTTGCCAAAGTACGATTTGGTAATTGAAATGAAGTTTGTTAGAAGCGCTGCTCATGCAAAGAAGGAGGGTGATGAACTGATAATTGATGTGGAGCACTACCGAGTTCATCCTGGCTGTAAAAAGCTCATGTGTGTTGTTTATGATCCCGATTCGTTTTTACCTAACTCGGAGAGTCTCATGGACATTGAAGGTTCACGCTCTAAAGAAGGAAAGACTGTAGATGTCACAGTTCTAGTTGTTTGACTTTCTACGAGCCAACATCTGTGCCCACCAACTCCAGCCACGCCTCGGGAAGGACTTCGAGCCAGTACCGGCCGTGGCGTTGTTGGACGAAGACCTTGCAGCCGAAGACGGCGGACAGGTGTTCGGGGGTGATGACGTGTTCGGGCGGGCCCTGTGCGACGAAGCGGCCGTGCTGCATCAGGAAGACACGCGTGGTCTGGCGCGGCAGCTCCTCGACGTGGTGGGTGATCATCAGCACGGCCGGGGGGCTCGGCGAGGAGAGCAGGCGGTCGACGGTGGCGAGGACCTGTTCCCGTCCGCGGAGGTCGAGGCCGGCAGTGGGCTCGTCGAGGATAAGCAGTTCGGGTTGGTGGACGAGTGCGCGGGCGATGAGAGCCCGCCGCTGTTCGCCGGTGGAGAGCTGTCCGAGCGTGTGGTCCAGGCGGTGCGCGAGCCCGACGGAGGCGAGGAGCTGCCGGGCGTGTCCGCGCTGGTCGGCGCTGGGCGTGTCGTAGAGCCCGACGCTGGCGAAGTAGCCGGTGCAGACGGCGTCGGTGGTGCTGAGCGAGGCGTCGACGACGGCCCCGGTGACGTGGGCGAAGTTGTTGTCGATGGTGGGGTTGACCAGGCCGACGCGCTTGCGGAGCGCGCGGATGTCGGTGTGGCCGAGCGTCTGGCCGAGGACATGGAGCGACCCGGCGGTGGGGAAGAGCTGGCCGACGAGGGTTCGGGCGAAGGTGGTCTTCCCGCAGCCGTTGGGCCCGAGGATCGCGACGGCCTGCCCGCGCTCGACCCGGCAGGTCACACGGTCGAGGATCGTCGTGCTCCCGCGCCGGAGGACGAGGTCGCGCGCATCGATCGCTGGGGGGTCCGCGGGGTTCACCAGCGCAAGGTATCACAGAGCGCGCGGCGGCACAGTGGCATGGGGCGTCGGCTGATGCATCACGGGATGCGCTTCGCTGTGGACGCTCTGAGCCGCTTCGGGTAGAACTGCCCGTTATGCGTAAACGCCACGAACAATACCTGCTTGAAGTGACCGGCCTGCCGACCGCCGCGGGGCTGGAGGGCCGCGTGGTCGAGTGGATTAAGCGGTGGGCGGATCAGCACCGGCGCAAGCTCACGCTGCGGGCGGACCGCTACGGCAATCTGGTCGTCAAGCGTAAGGCCGCGCGGTCGAGCAAACCAATCTACCTGACCGCGCACCTGGACCACCCGGCCTTCGCCGTGACCGGCGTCGAGGACGACGGCCGAACGATCCGCGCCGAGTTCCGCGGGGGCGTACACGACGGCTATTTCGAGGGCACACGCATCGCGGTGTACCCGGCGGACGGGACGCGGGTCACGGGCACGATCACGTCGCTGGACCGTCAACGCTCTCGGGAGCACGACCAGCTCGTCAGCGCCCGGCTGTCGAAGAAGTCGGCTGTCGCGGCCGGCGACCTGATGACCTGGGCGCTGCCCGCGCCGCGGATCAGCGGGGGCCGGCTGCGGACCCCGGCGTGCGACGACCTCGCGGCGGTCGCGGCGGCGGTGGCGTGCTTCGAGCGCTGGCTGGCCCGGCCGCGCGGGCTGGGCGATGTCCGGCTGCTGTTCACCCGGGCCGAGGAGGTCGGGTTTGTTGGCGCGATCGCGGCGGCGAAGTCGGGCACGATCCCAAGGGGGGCGACACTGCTGTGCCTGGAGAACAGCAAGAGCTTCGCGGAATCGCCCATCGGCGGCGGGCCGATCATCCGGCTGGGCGACAAGATGAGCACGTTCGACCCGGGGCTGAACGCGCAGCTTGTGGCCCTCGCCGAGGGGCTGGCGAAGAAGGACGCTTCGTTCCGTTACCAGCGCAAGCTCATGCCGGGCGGGACGTGCGAGGCGACGGCCTTCCGCGCGCTGGGCTACCGCAGCACCTGCCTCTGCCTGCCGCTGGGCAACTACCACAACATGGACGAGGCGAACGGCCGGATCGCGCCCGAGACGATCGCCGTGGAGGACTACCACCACCTCATCGACCTGCTCGAAGCCGCGGGCCGGAAGCTGCACGCGACCGACGCGGAAGGCGACCTGGCCGACCGGCTGGACAAGCTGTTCGCCCGGCACGCCGGCTTGCTGACGTAACGGGCCCGGGAGCGCAGGAACTGCGCGGCGGCGGGGCTGCCGCGCAACGCGGTCGGCGCGAACGCGGTTCGCAGGGCGACTCCGCAATCGTCCGGTGATCCATGTTCACCTGCAAATCCCTTGTTTCTTTGGGCCGATTTTGCACGTAGGCCGTGATCGACATGCGCGTTGCTGGCGATGCTGTTCTGGCATCGGGGTTGCTGTTGTCTCTTGTGCCGCGCGGCTGCGCGGATGGGAGACACGATGCGACGAACGCCCCACGAGCCCGAACCGACCGCGACCGGCCTGCTCTCACTCGCCGAGGGCGAGGACCTCGGCGCGGTGCTGCTGCGGCTGGCGCACCGGGCCGCGGCGCAGCACCGGCTCGAGGCCGTGCGGCAGGCGGTCGCCATGGGCGGGGGGGAAGCCCACGACACGCCATCCACCGCTCAACGTGCAGGGAGCCGGTCATGAACTACGGCATGTACGTCTCCGCGTCCGGCGTGCTGGTGAACTCGCACCGGCTGGATGTCCTGTCCAACAACCTGGCCAACATCAACACGCCCGGCTTCAAGCCGCAGATCGCCGACGTGCAGTCCCGCGACCCGGAGATGATCGAGGACGGCACGCTCGACCCGGAGCTGTCCCGCCGGATGCTCGAACAACTCGGCGGCGGCGTGTTTGCCGCGAACCACCGGACATCGTTCGCGGTCGGGGCGTTGATCGACAGCGGCAAGGAGCTGGACGTCGCCCTGACCGGCAGCGACACCTTCTTTGCGGTGCAGGCCGAGGATGAACAGACCGGCCGGTCCGAAGTCCACCTCACCCGCAACGGCCGGTTCCGCAACGCCGACGGCCTGATCGTCAGCTCCGCGGGCCACCCGGTATTGGACGACGGGGATTCGCCGATCAAGATCCCCGCCGGCACCGTGAACGTCGACATTTCCAGCCGGGGGGACGTGATGTTCCTCGACAGCCACGGTAACGAGCTGGGCTCGGCGACGCTGCAGGTCGTGACCGCCGACACCGCGTCGCTGGAGTACCGCGGCAAGGGGTTGTTCGACATGACGCTGGGCAATACGCGCAAGCGCGCGGACACCCCGGACGTCCGGCAGTTCCATTATGAGGCGTCGGGCACCAGCCCGATCCAGACCATGATGGAGATCGTCGCCGCGACCAAGGCCGCGACCGGCAACGCCAACATGATCCGCTACCACGACCAGATGATGAACCAGGCGATCAACACCTTTGCTCGGCTCAGTTAGGCACAGAAGTTCACAGTGAACAGTGAGCAGAAATGCAAACCAATAGCGGCACCGTCGGCAAGCACATCAGTCGTCTCCCACCGCCTAGACCTTAGACCCTAGACCCGAGAACCCAACCCCATGGCCATCCAAGCACTCCACTCCGCCGCCTCGGGCATGAACGCGATGTCCACCGAGATCGACGTGATCTCCAACAACCTCGCCAACGTCAACACCAACGGCTTCAAGGCCTCGCGCGTCAACTTCGAGGACCTGATCTACCAGCAACGCCGGCAGCCCGGCGTCGAGAACGGCGAAGACACGACCCCGGCCGCGGGCCTGCAGGTCGGCCTGGGCACCCGCGTCAGCAACACGCAGTTCGACTTCACGGTCGGCTCGCCGGTCATCACCGACAACCCCTACGACGTCTACATCGAGGGCGACGGGTTCTTCAAGGTCAACATCCTCGAAGAGTTCGGCGGCGGCGAGGGCTACACCCGGGCCGGCAACTTCTTCAAGAACGCCAACGGCGACCTGGTGCTGGGCAACAGCGACGGCCCGATCCTGGCCGACGGGATCAACGTGCCGGAGGACGCGGTCGGTGTCAACATCGCCTCGGACGGCACGGTCTCGGCGATCCTGGCCAACGGCGACCAGTCGCCCGTTGGCAACATCACGATGCACAAGTTCATCAACCCGTCGGGCCTGCAGTCCATCGGCGGGAACATCTACGTCGCGACCGAGATCTCCGGCGAGGCGATCAGCGGGGAGCCGGGCCAGCAGGGCTTTGGAACCCTGGCCCAGGGGCAGATCGAGACGTCCAACGTCAACCCGGTGACCGAGCTGGTCTCGCTGATCAAGACCCAGCGGGCCTTCGAGATGAACAGCCAGACGATCCAGGCCGCGGACGAGGTGCTGCAGGTCGTCGGCAACCTCCGCCGGTTCTAACGAGCCCGGTGAACGGTAAAGCATGAGCGGGTCTGGCAGGACGCCGGCCCCGAGACACGGACCCCAGGACCCGACCCCCGCACCCGGCATGGAGGCCGACCAATGCGACACGACGAGCCCGCTTCGATGATGCACCTGATCCGCCCGCTGCTGCTGTTGGTCGCGCTGCTGTTAGCGCTGGGCCTGGCGGAGCTGGCGTCGGCGGACACGGCCCGTGTGCACGACGTCGCGGGCTCGGAGGGCCCGGAGATCACGCTCGGCCAGGTCGCGGAGCTCACCGGCGACTACGCGCAGACCCTCGCGGACCTGCCCGTCGGCCGGCTCGAGGGCGGCGAGACCACACTCGACATCGACGCGATCGAGGTCGCGCTGCGGGCCCGCGGCGCCGCGATGGGCCGGCTCGACCTGGTCGGCTACGGCACGTGCAGGGTCGTCCGCATCGAGCGCGAGGCCCCGGCCGAGCCGGTAGAAGCCACCGAAGATCCCGGCGTCGCGGTGTCACCCGAGCAGCGGCCGGTGACGGTCTACACCCCGGCCACCGTGCGTGAAGAGGTGCAGCGGCAGTTGGCCGAGGGGCTGGAGCTGGGGCGTGCGGAGCTGGAGTTCGAGTTCCGCGAACGCGATGAAGAGCTGCTGTCGCGCAGCATCGTTGCCGGTCGTTACCGGGTTGAGCCGGCGTTCAAGATCGCGCTCGGGACGACGACGTTCCACATCTACGAGTACCAGGGCACCCGCCGGACCGGCGAGCGGACGCTGCGGGTCACTACCCGGCAGCGCGTGCTCGCCGTGGTCGCGACCGAGCCGATCCGCAAGGGCGAGCTGATCGCCCGGCAGCAGGTGCGTCTGCAGGAAACCCTGGTCGACAGCGATGCGGGCCTGGTTGTTGACGACACCGAACTGGTGGTGGGGCAGGTCGCGTCACGCAATCTCGAGCCGGGCGACGTCGTCGCTGCCGGCGCGGTGCAGGCCGCGCTGGCCGTCCGCCGGCGTGCGGTCGTCGACGTGACGTACCTGAGCAACGGCGTGCGGATCAGCTTCTCCGGCAAGGCGCTGGAGGAGGGGTCGGTCGGGCAGATGATCGAGGTCGAGCACCAGTCGACCCGCGAGGTCTTCCTCGCGCAGGTGACCGGCCCGAATCAGGTCCGTGTCGGTGTGGAACGCGAATCCAACGAATCCAACCCAGGAGAGTGACATGCGGAAGCAGACGATGAAGCAGGCAACAGCGTGGGGTATGGCGGTGGGCGTGTCGGTTCTTCTGACCGGTGCGGCGGCGGGGCAGACTTCGTCGCTCTATGGCCGCAGCGGCACGAGCAACGACCAGGCCGCCGCCGACCGTTACGGCACGCCCGACGACGTGAGCCGCCGCAACCCCGGCCCGCGGCTCAACCGCGACGTCGCCCGCTACACCGCTGTCTACGCCACACGCCCCGACCCGATCGAGTACGCCCCGAACGACCTGGTCACCATCATCGTCCGTGAGGCCTTCGATACCCAGCTCGACGCGGAGACCAGCACGGAGAAGCAGACCGACTTTGTCGGAGGCATCCAGGAGTTCCCGCGCCTCAACCTCAGCGACCTGCTCGACCTGCAGCTCACGCCCAACACCTTCGAAGACGGCACGATCCAGCTCGATGTGAACTTCGATTCCGAGTTCGAGGGGGCCGGCGAATACACCCGCTCGGAGACCATGACCGGCCGGATCACCGCCCGGGTCATCGACGTCAAACCCAACGGCACGCTCGTCCTCGAAGCACGCAAGACCCTGGTCAACGACGGCGAGGAAGTGACCATCACCGCGACCGGCATCTGCCGGGTCGAAGACATCACGCCGGAGAACACGGTCCTCTCGACCCAGCTCTACGACCTGTTCATCGACAAGCAGCACGAGGGCGAGCTGAAGGACTCGACCGAGAAGGGCATCCTCACCCGCGTGCTGGACTTCATCTTCGGGTTCTAACCCCCGCATAACACCGCTTGCCCTAGAGCCCCCGCCGAGAGGCGGGGGTTTTCTGCTGCGTAGTCATGTTGTGGCATCGTGCTTGCACATAGAGCAGTGATTCGCAGTTCGAACCAAGGATGGACCCATGACCGCGCAAGGATTGCGTACCCGGACCGTGAAACACTGGCTGCTGTCGGCGGTGACGCTGCTGGTCTGTACCCAGGCCCACGCCACGAAGATCCAGGACCTGGTCCGCATCCAGGGCTCGGTGGAGAACGTGGTGACCGGCTTCGGGCTGGTCGTCGGGCTTGATGGCACGGGCGACCAGGACATGCCCGCCGCGTACCGCCCGCTCGCGCACGCGATCGCGACGCGCTTGGACGAGAACATCACGCTCGACGAGTTGATGGAGGGCCAGAGCGTCGCGCTGGTGTATGTCAGCGCCAGGGTCCCGGCCGAGGGCGCCCGCGTCGGCAGCCAGGTCAGCGATGTGAACGTCGCGGCGGTGGGGCAGGCCGACCTGACCGGCGGGGTGCTGGTCGAGACGGTGCTGTTCGGCCCCGGCGGGATCGACGCGGAGACCGGCGAGGTGATCGAGCCCGAGGCGTACGCGATCGCGTACGGCCGGCTGAGCGTGACCGACGAGGAACGGCCGACACACGCGGGCCTGCGGGGCGGGGCGCAGATGTTGCGCGATATCGCGCCGGAGTCGATCGATTCGGGCGGCCGGCTTCAGTTGGTCATCAACGAGAACAACGCGTCCTGGCCGCTCGCGGTGCAGCTCGCGGACGCGATCAACGGCATCTTCGCGGCCGACGGCCCGCCGATCGCCGTCGCCCTGGACCAGCGCAACGTCTTTGTCACCCTGCCCGAGTACCAGCGCGACGAGCCGGGGCCGTTCATCTCGCAGATCCTCGTGACCGACATCGGGCAGGACCTGATCTCTGCCAGCGCGGTCGCGAAGGTGATCATCGACGAGGACGCGGGCACGATCTCGTTCAGCGCCAACGTCGCGATCCGGCCGACCAGCATCTCGATCGACACCTACAGCATCGCGCTGGGTCTCGACGAGCAGGGCCGGCCGCGCGAGGCCACGCTGCAGGAACTGATCGACGCGTTCCAGACCCTCAACCTCCCCGTCGAGGACCGTATCAGCATCGTCCGCCAGCTCCACGCGAGCGGCAGTCTCCTCGCCGACCTCGTGGAACGGAACTGACCTGAAACCCCTTGTTTCATTGCGTGAAACCATGACCGTGACCGATCCCATCCACCCGACCACCACGCTCCCCGCCCCGAGCGGAGCCGGGCCGCGCGCGACACGCGGCGGCGCAGTCACGGGGTTCGCCCGGGCGATGTCGGCCGCGCACTCCGCGGTCGAGGCAGAGGCAAAGCGCGCTGAGCACGAAGCGGGCGTCCGTCAGGCCGCGGAGCAGCTCGTCTCGACGACCTTCATCATGCCGCTGTTCGAGCAGCTCCGCAGCGACCCGCTCGCGGCCAACATGTTCCACGGCGGGCGGGGCGAGTCGGTCTTCCAGCAGCAGCTCGACCAGGAGCTGTCCGACCGGATCGCTTCGGGTGCCGGGTTCGACCTCGTTAATGCCGTCGCGGCGGAGTTCGGCGTCTCCGGCAAGACCGCGCGTCCGGCGCGTGCCCCGGCTGTGGGCGCCGCGACAAGCCAGCCGTCCGTTGCCATCAGGGATGAACGCCATGGATAAACCGATCGCGAACCAGATCGCGCAGCTCGAGGCCGTGCTTCAACGGCTGACGCAGCACCACGAGCACCTGCTCGGGCTGATGCGTCGCCAGCGTGAGGCGCTGCGTACGGCAGATGAGAAGGCCGTCTCCGACCTGTCGCGGCAGGAGAACGCCGTGGTCCAGCAGATTACGGAGCAGGAGAAGCGTCGGCTGGAGCTCGTCGCGTCCCTGACGTCGGCGTTGCAGCCGGGGGCCGAGCGTTCGCTGAAGATGCGTGAGGTCGCGGAGCTGCTGCCCGAGCCGGCGCGCGGGCGTCTGCTTGTGCTGCGTGCGCAGCTGCGTGAACGGATTGAATCGGTCAAGGAGCAGTCGTCGGTCACGCGTCGCGCGACGCAGGCGCTGATGAGCCACATGCAGGGGCTCGTCCAGTCGCTGGGACAGGCCAGCACCCGCGGCGCGGGCTACGACCGGCCGGGCCAGCGCCAGTCGGCGTTGCCCGCGATCGGCACGATCAACCTCACCGCGTAACCCCGGTACACCGTCATGGGATTGACCAGCTCACTACAGATCGGCGCTTCGGGGCTGTTCACCTCGCAGGCCGCGATCCAGGCCGCGGGCAACAACCTCGCGAACATCGCGACCGAGGGCTACCACCGCACCGACGCCCACGTCACCGCGGTGCGGGCCCAGGAAATCCAGAACGGCCAGTTCATCGGCCAGGGTGCGCAGATCAGCGAGATCCAGCGCGTCGTCGACGAGGCGCTCGAGGCCCGGCTCCGCGCGGCGCTCTCGGACCAGTCGAGCTCGCTCTCGACGCAGAACCTCTTCAGCGAGATCGAGGCGATCGAGAACGAATTGTCGACCGTCGACCTCTCGACCCGGCTGGCGACGTTCTTCAACGCCTGGTCCGACCTCGCGAACAACCCGCAGGACCTGTCGCTGCGGACGCTGGTCGTCGAGGAGGCCGGGACGCTGACGGACTTCATCCAGAGCATGCGCGGCGCGTTCGCCGACATGCAGCAGCGTGTGGACGACCGGATGGCCAATGCGGTCGACACGGTTAATGGCCTGCTCGAGCAGCTCGCCTCGCTGAACAACTCGATCGTCCTGCAGGAGGGCGGCACGGGCGGCACCGCGTCGGGCCTCCGCGACCAGCGGGACCTGGTGCTGACCGAGTTGGCGGGCTACATGGACATCTCGACCGTCGAGCAGGAGAGCGGCGCACTGGACGTCTACGTCGGCTCGATCCCGGTCGTCCTCAACGGGCAGAGCCGCGGCGTCGAGGCCCGCAGCCAGGCGGTCAATGGCGAACTGGTGACCACGCTGCACGTGCTTGCCGACGGCAGCCCACTGGACGTGACGTCCGGCGAGCTCGGCTCGCTCGTCGCGTTCCGCGGCACGGCGCTCGATGACGCGATCGATGTGCTCAACACGTTCACCAACACGCTGATCTACCAGGTCAACCAGATCCACAGCCAGAGCCAGGGGCTGAACCTGCTGGATGCGATCACCGGGACGTATGTAATCGACGACCCCTCGGCCGTGCTGACCGACCCCGCGGCGGGGCTGAACTTCACGCCGCAGCACGGATCGTTCCAGGTCCACGTGACCCAGGCGTCGACGGGGCTGCGGACGACGACGACGATCAACATCGACCTGGACGGGATCAACACGGCTACGGACTCGTCGCTGGCGTCGATCGCCGCCGACCTGAACGCGGTGGCGAACATCAGCGCGTCGGTCACGCCGGACGGCCGGCTGCAGATCGACGCGGACGCGACGGACTTCCAGTTCAGCTTCAGCGACGACTCGTCGGGGGTGCTCGCGGCGCTGGGGATCAACACGTTTTTCACCGGCAGCGACGCGTTCGATGTCGGGATCAACGAGGGGCTGGTCGGCGACCCGCGCTACATCGCCGCGGGCCGGGGGCACCTACCCGGCGACAACCGCGGGGCGTTGGCGCTCGCGGACCTGCGCAACACCGGGCTGGAATCGCTGAACGGGCTGTCGCTGCCGGGCTACTGGAACCGTCACGTGGAAGACGTGGCGATCCGCACCGCGCAGGCGCGCGAGCAGCTCCAGGCCGACACCGTCGTCGCCGAGAACCTGAAGGTCCAGCAGCAGGCGTTTTCCGGCGTCAACGCGGACGAAGAAACAATCGACCTGCTCAAGTTCCAACGCATGTACCAGGCCAACGCCCGGTTTATCAGTGTGATCGATGAGTTGATGCAGACCCTGCTCGGGCTGGTCTAACGTCTGAGACAAACCCATGTCTACCATCTCCCCGCTATTGGCCCGCACATCGACGCTGATGTCCACCGCGCTGCTGCAGCAGCGTCTGCAGGACACGCAGCGCGAGCTGCTCATCGCGCAGGACCAGGCCTCGACCGGGCTCGCCGTCAGCCGGGGGTCGGACGCGCCCGGGAGCATCTCGGCGATCCTGTTCCTGAACCAGTCGGCGCTCGAGCGTCAACAGCAGTTGATTAACCTCAACCACGCGGCGGGCGTGCTGAACCTCGCGGACGCCTCGCTCGGGGACGTGACCGATATCCTGATCGAGGCGCAGCAGATCGCGTCGAGCCAGATCGGGGTGGGCTCGGATGCCGAGACCCGCGGCGCACAGGCCGAGGTGATCGACGCCCAGCTCCGCGGCATCCTCGAGATCGCCAACCGGCAGTACAACCACCTCTCGCTGTTCGGCGGGAACAACGGCGCGGGTGTCGACCAGCTCCTCTTCGAGGACTTCCTCGGCGGCATCCGCTACAACGGCTCCAGCGAGAACCTGACCAACGACGTCGGCGGGCTCCAGAACGAGGCGTTTACCAGCAACGGGCTCGACGCGTTCGGTGCGCTGTCCAGCCGGGTCCAGTCGCACATCGATACCGACCCGCAGGCGGCCGGCTCGGTCCGATTGGCCGACATCAACGGCGCACGCAACCTGGGCTTTGCGCCCGGCTCGGTGGTGCTGACGGTGAACGCGGCGTCGACCGTCGTGGACCTGACCAACGCCGAGACGCTGGCCGACGTCGCCACCCGCCTCAACGACGCGATCACGACGCTGTCGCCGGGCAGCGGGTCGGTCACGCTCGGCCCCGGCGGGTACACGCTCACGGCCTCGGCGGGCGACACCATCACCATCGCCGACGCGCAGGGCGCGACGACCGCCGCCGACCTCGGCCTCGCGGTTTCTGCCACGTCCGGCTCGACCGCGGGCTCGGACCTGAACGTCCGGCTGACGGAACTCACCGCGCTTAGCGACCTGGGCATCAGTGTCGACTGGGCCAGTGGGCTCCTGATTACGCAGGGCGAACACTCCGCCGTCGCGGACTTCTCGACCGCGACCACCGTGCAGGACCTGCAGAACGCGGTCGAAGCGCTCGGCCTGGGGGTCCGCCTGTCCATCAACGCCGACCAGGACGGGCTGGACATCATCAGCGAGGTCAGCGGCATCAGCCTCTCGGTCGGGGAGAACGGCGGGACCACCGCCAGCGACCTGGGGCTGCGGACGCTCAGCGACGTCACGAACCTGTCGGACTTCCGCAACGGCATCGGCGTGGAGACGACCGACGCGGGCGAGCCGGACCTCTCGTTCTCGCTTCACGACGGAACAACGTTCACGGTCGATCTCGCGGCGGCGGTCAACGTCGGGGACGTGATCACGCAGGTACAGGCCGCCGCGACGACGGCCGGGCTGACCGTCGGCGTGGACTTCGATATCACGATGGCCACGTCGGGCAACGGCCTGGTGCTGACGGACAACACGGTCGGGGGCAACGATTTCGTGGTGGCCAACGCCGGGCTGAGTCTCGCGGCCGAGCACCTGGGCATCCAGGGCAACGCCGGCGCGGGCACGACCGTGGCGGGGACGGACGAGGCGCAGGTCCGTGTGGACAATTTGTTGACCCACCTGATGGATTTACGCGATGCGCTGGCCACGAACAACGAGCTTGGCATCACGATTGCTGGGTCTAACGTAGAAGAGGACATCGACCTGGTGATCTCGGCCCGTGCCAGGGTCGGTGTCCAGGGCCGACGGATCGAAGACCAGCTCCGCCTGGTGGAAGACCAGGGTTTTCAGGAAGAACGCATGCTCAGCGAACTCCAAGACGCCGACCTGACCGAGGTGCTGACGCGGTTCAGCCAGCTTCAACTGCAGTTGCAGGCGTCGCTGCAGGTCGGGTCGTCGAACCTGCAGCTGAGCTTATTGGACTTTTTGCGCTAGGAGCGCACGAATTGCGCGGCGGCGCGGGCCCGGCAGCCGGTCCGAACCGCCCAGGCACTTGAAACAGGCGGCAGGAGCCGCCGGCCCGGACAGGACGTCCCGACGGGTACTTGAACCAGGATGGATGGCTGCATAAGGATGTCGAAGATGCGAGTCAGCTCTTCACGTTTCGGCGAGATCGAGGTCGGCGACGACCGGGTCATCACCTTCCCCAAGGGCCTGCTGGGCTTCCCCAAGTACCAGCGCTACGTGCTCATCGAGTCCGGCCAGGACAGCTACTTCTGGTGGCTGCAGTCGGTGGATGTGCCGGACCTGGCCTTTGTGGTGACCGACCCGTCGCTGTTTGTCCCGACGTACAAGGTGCCGATCCGCCCCGAGCAGATGGGTGAGATCGGGATCCACAGCGTCGACGACGCGCAGGTCCTCGTGATCGTCAACAAGCGCGGCGAGACCCTGACGGGCAACCTGCAGGGGCCGCTGGTGATCCACGTGACCGACCGCGTCGGCGAGCAGCTCGTGCTCAGCGACCGCCGGTTCACGACGCGGGTGCCGCTGGTGGAACTGTCCGCACCCGTGCATGCCCAGAGCGCCTGACGGCGCGGCGACGACAGGCCCGTAAGTAGTGAGGCGGGCGACCTGTTCGACAAGCCCCGACACGGATGTCGGGGCGCGACCCGGCCCAAGGAAGGAGCCACCCAAGCATGCTCGTGCTATCCCGTCAACGCGACGAGACGATCATGATCGGAGACGAGATCGAGATCACCGTCGTCGACATCCGGGGCGACAAAGTCCGGTTGGGGATCAACGCGCCGCGGACCGTCCACGTCCACCGCAAGGAGGTCTACGAGGCCATCCGACGCGAGAACGCCGACGCCAGCCGTGTCCAGGTCGACGACCTGGGCAGCGTGGATCAGAACCTGCGTAAACGCAACGGGCGGTCGGTCCCCCGTGCAAAGATCGACCAGACCCCCGGGGGGTAACCCGGAACGACACCGTCACCCGATGGGGTGGGCCACACGCGGAGCGAGAAGCCGGCCCACCCGTAGATACTCACTCCCAGGGGCAAACGCCCCCCCGAGCCGACAAACAAGGAGGTTTGTCAACCATGAGCCGGATTAACACCAATGTCTCCTCGCTGATCGCCCAGAACAACCTGGCGCGGACCAACACGGACCTGAGCACACGACTCCAGCGGCTCTCGACCGGCCTGCGGATCAACCGCGGCGCGGATGACCCCGCCGGGCTCATCGTCTCCGAACGCCTCCGCACCGAGATCTCGGGCATCGGCCAGTCGGTCGACAACATCGAACGCGCTTCCAACGTCATCGCCACGACCGAGGGGGCGCTCCAGGAGATCAACAACCTCCTGGTCTCGATCAAGGCCCTCACCGTCGAGGCCGCCAACACCGGCGCGTTCTCCAAGGAAGAGATCAAGGCCAACCAGCTCCAGATCGACTCCGCCATCGAGTCCATCACACGCATCTCCAACACGGCGAGCTTCGCCGGGCTGAAGCTGCTCAACGGATCGCTGGACTACCTCACCTCCGGCGTCGTCACCAGCCAGATCAGCGATATCCAGATCAACGGCGCGAACTTCGGGCTCAACACCAACATCCCGGTGACGGTGGAAGTCCTCAACTCCGCCGAGCACGGTTCGCTGTTCCTCTCGGGCAACGGCACGGGCACGTTCACCTCCGCCGTCGGCTTCGAGCTGCAGGGCAGTACCGGGGTCCAGGCGTTCAACTTCGCCTCGGGCACCTCGCTCTCCGCCGTCGCCGTCGCCATCAACGCCGTCAGCGACGCGACCGGCGTCCAGGCCGTCCTCGCCTCGGCGGGGGACCCGACGTCCGGCCTGATCCTCCAGTCCATCGAGTACGGATCCGATGCCTTCGTCAGCGTCAACAAGCTCACCGGTGGCGAGTTCTTCAACACCTACGACGCCCAGGGCGGTGCCGCGGTTGTCCGCGACATCGGGGCCGACACCCTCGCCCTCATCAACGGCAACCTCGCGCTCGGCGACGGCCTGGACATCGCGGTGAACTCCCCGACGCTCAACGTCCAGCTCACGCTCACCTCCGGCGCGGCCCAAGTCCTCAACACGCCCTACACCTACACCATCACCGGCGGCGGGGCGACCTACCAGATCGGCGGCGACATCAACACCCAGCAACAGGTCGGCTTCGGCATCCAGTCCGTCGCCGCCTCCCGGCTGGGCAACGCCCGCGTCGGCTACCTCAACTCCATCGTCGCCGGCCAGGCCAACTCCCTGGTCGCCGGCAACGCCCGCGGCGCGTCCGACATCATCGACGCCGCGATCGACCAGGTCTCCGTCCTCCGCGGCCGGCTGGGCTCGTTCGAACGCAACACGCTCGACACGTCCCTCCGATCGCAACAGATCGCGCTGGAAAACCTCACCTCGTCGGAGAGCGCCATCCGCGATACCGACTTCGCCGAGGAAACCGCCGCCCTGACCCGGGCCCAGATCCTCCAGCAGGCCGGCACATCCACCCTCGCCATCGCAAACTCGACCGCCCAGTCGGTCCTGTCCCTGCTCGGCTAGGTTCGGCTGGCGAGTGACTAATGGCACAGGCATCCGGCCTGTGTGGGATCAGAAAAACATTACTCGCGCCCCCAGCATGCCTCGTTCCTCGGAACGGGGTGTGCTTTTTAATCACCGGCCAGAACGGACACCGACCAGCATCACATCATCGTCGACAGCTTCGGCCGGGGCAGGCCCAGAAAATTGGCCAGGAGCGCCGGGCCCTCGACGGTCAGGAAGCTCTCGGGGTGGAACTGCACCCCTTCGAGCGGCTGCTCGGACCCGCCGGCCTTGGCCGCGAACGCGCCGGGTTTGCTGCGCAGCCCCATGATCTCGCCCTCGTCGGTCCAGGCGGTGACCTCAAAGCGGTCGCCGTCGAAGCTGTCCTTGTTGATGATGAGCGAGTGGTAGCGGGTGGCGGTGAAAGGGTTGCTCATGCCGACGAACAGACCCCGGCCGTCGTGGTGGACCGGGCTGGTCTTGCCGTGCATGAGCTTGGTGTGGCGTTCGATGACCATGCCGAACTTCTGGCCGATGGACTGGTGCCCGAGGCAGACGCCCAGCAGCGGGGTCCGGCCCGCGAAGGTGTCGATGACGTCCATGGACACGCCCGCCTCGTTGGGCGTGCAGGGCCCGGGCGAGACGATGACGTGGGTCGGCTGGAGCGCCAACGCTTCCTCGGCCGTGATCTTGTCGTTGCGCACGACACGGATCGGCAACGCCTCGGCGTCGTGGCCATTCGCGATCATCAGCTCCCCGATCCGCTGGACGAGGTTGTAGGTGAAGCTGTCGTAGTTGTCGATAATGAGGATCATGGGGGTGTCGCATGGCGTATCGGTGAGCCGTCGGCAGGCCATTGTAGCCCGTGGCCAGGCGGTCTACCGCACTGCGAGCCAGGCCCGCATAAGCCCGGCGAACAGGCCGCAGATCACCCCGACGAGCATCCATACCGGGTGGAGCCCGAGCATCCATACCGTCCCCATCCCGCCGCCGATCGCCAGGCAGTAGACAAGCCGGGGGTTGAGCCGTTCACCCATCGACAGCATCGCGAGGACGAGGTTGACGACGACCCACGGCACAAGGACGAAGATCACCGCAACTACCGCGATGAGCGCCCCTGCCGCGTTACCCGCGCGGTTGTCGCTCGCTTCTCCGGCGACCATCGCGCCCCAGTGTGCACCGGCCAGGTGCATCACCAGCCGTGCCAACAGGAACATCACCCCCGCGCCGATGGCAGCCATTCGCTTGGGATCTGACCAACCCACCGGCGGCTGATTCACCGGTTCGCTGGAGGTCGTTGTCGGGTTGCCGGGGATGAACGGCCGGTCGCACCGCGGGCACGGTGGGGTGGTGACCAGCGTCAGGTCGCAACCACACGCCGGGCACCAGCATGCAGGCTTCTCCAGGATCCGAAGACGCGGGTCGATGCTCGGTCGCTCGGGGGCCACCGCGATCAACTCGTAACTGGGCAGGTATCCCGGCTCCGCATCACCGCCCCCCGCGTCTATACTGACCGGTTGGGTATCGTGTTTTCGTGTGGCCGTCATTCCCAGTAAGACGCACGCAGCGCGGGAGTGATGCAGAAGGGGCGAGGCAGATCGTTCCGTATTGATCTGTCACGAAAAAATCGGTGAGCGGCTTCACTAAAGCGACGCGTTCACGAGCCTAACGGCCGCACCCAGCAGCAGGGCGATCAGCCAGATCGCCGCCGAATCGGCATACGGGATCATCACCACGCTAGCTTGCAACGAGATTGATCAGCTTCTTCGGCACAACAATCACCTTGCGGATGGTCTTCCCGTCCAGGTGCTCGGCCACGTTGGCGTCCTGCTTGGCCAGCGCTTCGATCGCGGCGTTGTCGGCATCGACGGGCACCATCACCTTGCCGCGCAGCTTGCCGTTGACCTGCACGGGCATCTCGATGGCGTCGACCTTCAGCGCGGCCTCGTCCCAGGCCGGCCAGTCGGTGTCGGCCAGGAAGGTATTGTGGCCGAGCTTCGCCCACAGTTCCTCGGCGACGTGCGGGGCGATCGGGTTGAGCAGGCGGACCAACGCTTCTACGGCCGCGCGGGGCGGGTGGTCCAGCCCGACCAGCGCGTTGTTCAGCTCGATCAGCGCGGCAATGGCGACATTGAAGTGCATGCCCTCCATCGCCTCGGTAACGCGCTTGATGGTCGCGTGGACCTTGCGGTTGATCTCTTCGTTGGGCGCGACATCGACGACGCGGACATCCCCGGTCTCTTCGTCGAGCACGACCCGCCAGAGGCGGTTGAGGAAGCGGTGGACGCCGACGATGTCGGCGGTGTTCCAGACCTTGCTCTGTTCGAGCGGGCCCATGTACATCTCGTACAGCCGCAGGGTGTCGCAGCCGAAGTCCTCGCAGACGGTTTCCGGGCCGACGGCGTTGCGCAGTGATTTACCCATCTTGCCGAACTCTTCGGTGACGGGCTTGCCCTCGTGGACAAACTTCGCGCCCTTCTCGCCTTGGGCCTCGGCGGCGGGTCGACCGGTCTCGGTAAAGACCTTCGACGCCTCGACGGGCATGCCGCGCTCATCGCGGTAGCAGTAGGCCTGGATGTACCCCTGCGCGAAGTAGCGCCCGAACGGCTCGGGGGTGGACGCGGTGCCGATGTCGTACAGGAACTTGTGCCAGAACCGCGCGTAGAGCAGGTGCAGCACCGCGTGCTCCGCGCCGCCGACGTAGAGATCGACCCCGCCGGCGTGTGTCCCGCCGGACTTCTTGGCGCTCACCATCCAGTATTGTTCGGCGTCCTCGCCGACCAGCGCTTCGCGGTTCTTGTTGTCGAGGTAGCGCAGGTAGTACCAGCACGACCCGGCCCAATTAGGCATCGTGTTCAGCTCGCGGGTGTAGGTCACGCCATCGAGGGTGACGTGCTTCCAGTCCGCGCCCGCGCGGCCCAGCGGCGGCTGCGGCGGGGCGTCCGGGTCGTCGCTGCCCGTGGGCTTGAAGTCTTCCATGTCCGGCAGCTCGACGGGTAGGTCGGCCACGTCTACGGTGCGCACGGCGCCGTCGGGCCCGTGCAGGATCGGGAACGGCTCGCCCCAGTACCGCTGCCGGCTGAACAGCCAGTCGCGCAGCTTGTAGTTCACCTTGGCGGAGCCCAGCCCTCGGTCGTGCAGCCAGTCGGTGATCTTGCGCTTGGCTTCGGGGACGGGCAGGCCGCTGATGGCGATGTCGCTGTTCGCGGAGTTGATCAGTTCGCCGTGGCCGGTCCAGGCGTCCTGCGTGATGTCGTGGTCGGCGGAGGACTGGACGACCTCGACGATCGGCAGGCCGAACTTGGAGGCGAACGCGTAGTCACGCTCGTCGTGTGCGGGCACGGCCATGATCGCGCCGGTGCCGTAGCCCATCATCACATAGTCCGCGACCCAGACGGGGACCTGCTCGCCGTTGACCGGGTTGATGGCGTACCCGCCGGTGAAGACGCCGGACTTTTCTTTGGCGTCCTGCTGCCGCTCGACGCTGGTTTTCTCGCCGGCCTGCCGGACGTAGGCCTCGACGGCCTCGCGCTGATCCGCCGTCGTGATCGCAGTGACCAGCGGGTGCTCGGGGGCGAGCACCATGTACGTCGCGCCGAACAGTGTGTCGGGGCGGGTGGTGAAGACGCGGATGGCCTCGTCGCTGTCCGCGACGGCGAAGTCCACCTCCGCGCCGATCGACTTGCCGATCCAGTTGCGCTGCAGCAGCTTGATGTTGTCCGGCCAGTCGACGTGGTCCAGGTCTTCGATCAGCCGGTCGCAGTAGGCGGTGATGCGCAGCATCCACTGCTTCAGCGGCCGTTTGTAGACCGGGAAGTTGCCGCGTTCGGACCGGCCGTCGTTGGTGACCTCCTCGTTGGCGAGCACGGTGCCCAGGCCGGGGCACCAGTTGACCTCGACCTCGGCCATGAACGCCAGGCGGTACTCGTCGAGCAGGCGGGACTGCTGCCCCGGGTCCAGCTCGTGCCACTTGTGTACGGTTGGGTCGCCGATGCCGGTGAGCGCTTCGGTGTTCTCGACATCGCCGGAGACGATCAGCTCGCCGTCGATGCCGACGTAGTAGTCCTCGCCCGCCAGCTTCTCGACCAGCTCGGCGATCGGCCGGGCCTTTTTCATCAGCGGGTCGAAGTAGTGGTGGTACATCTGGACGAAGATCCACTGCGTCCACTTGACGTACTCGGGGTCGGTCGTCGCGAAGGAGCGGTCCCAGTCGTAACCCATGCCCAGGCGTTTGAGCTGGTGGACCATGTTTTGGATGTTGTTCTCGGTGGTGATGCGTGGGTGGACGTTGTGCTCGACCGCGTACTGCTCGGCGGGCAGCCCGAACGCGTCGAACCCCATCGGGTGCAGGACGTTGAAGCCGCGCATCTTCTTGTAGCGGGCCACGATGTCGGTGGCGATGTAGCCCAGCGGGTGGCCGACGTGCAGCCCGACGCCCGAGGGGTAGGGGAACATGTCGAGGACGTAGAACTTGGGTTTGCCGGGGTCGAAGCCCGGGGCGCCGGGGTTGGGGGTGGCGAAGGTGCGGGCGTTTTCCCAGTGGTCCTGCCAGCGCTGCTCGATCTGCTGGAAGTCGTATTTCATGGCGGTTGCGGTATCGGGGTTGGCGTGTCGGGGCGGCCCGTCAGGATAGCCGATCGGCCCGTGGCGGGGCTGTCGGGGGACGGGGTTTGGAGGGTTGTCGGCTAGCCGTTGCCGTACTTTGCGCCGCTCATGAGCCGGGCCTGGAGCACGAGGCCGAGCACGGCCATGGAGAGGTAGTAGAGCGGGAAGATCATCGGCAGCAACTGGAGCCAGATCGGCGGTGGGGTCCAGGTGTGCTGGAAGGCCTGATGGCTGTAGTGGCTCCAGGCGATCATATTGACCGCGAGGAGGGGGTAAGTGCCCAGCGCCCAGAAGGCGAGGAAGCCGGACTGGTAGCCCAGGGCCTGCGCGGCGGGGTAGAGCGCGTATCGGCGGAGCGCCAGGCGGGTGAAGCTGCCCAGGAAGGTCGTGCTAAAGAACCCCAGCAGCAAACCGCTCACGAGCGTGATGCCCATCACGGCGGTGAACATCATCACGATCTCGTCGTAGTCGTGGGCCAGGTCTTCCCAGTCGAAGCTGAAGTCGGGCATGAACAGGTAGCCGACGGTCACCAGGAACAGGATGCCCACCGGCACGGTCGCGGCGAGCAGGCCCAGCCCGACCCACGCGGCCTTGCGGTAGCCCGGGTCGTAGCGGTGGATCGGGATCGACTTGCCAAAGGTGTACGGCCGGAATGAAGCAAAGAACATGCGGGCCAGGACGCCCCGGCGGTCGGGCTGGTTGCGCGAGGTGTCGAAGCTGTCTTCGACCGCGAGCCCGCACTCGGGGCAGGAGCCCCCGCGCTGCAGCATCACCAGCGGGTAGCCGCAGCCCTCGCACTGGGCGGGCCAGGGCGAGCTCGCGGCCCAGTGCGGCGCGTCGTGGTGCACGCTCGCGCCGCAGACCATGACGATGAGCTGCGACGGGATGTAGATGAACCAGCACAGGGCCATCAGCGCCTGCTCCATCTCATAGCTGATGCCCGCGCTGCCGTAACTGCCCGAGCGATACGAGTAGTAGCCGCCGCCCGCCTCGTCGATCAGGTGGATCGCCAGCACCAGCACGATCAGCGACGCCGCGAAGAACGGCGTGAGCTGCAGCAGCCGGACGAGCCCGCGGTTCATGCTCCGCCGCCACGGTTCGTGGGACGCGCCCCAGGGCATCAGCAGCCACGCCAGCACGATCATCCCCGACTCGAACGTCAGCGCGGTGACAAACAAGCTCGCGAAGACGATCAGCGCCTCGTCGGGCTCCATCCGGCCGAGTTCTTCGAACATGTCCTGGATGAAGGGGTAGCCGCTGAAGACCGCATCGACGATCGAGAGGCCGACGAACGCGACCACGAGCCCGAACAGGTGCACGAGGTACGCCATGCCGACCCCCATGGTGCGCCAGCCGCGCTTGATGACCCAGAGGGGCACGACCATCGACAGCGCCAGGTCGATCAGCGGCTGCGCGGGGTGTCGGCCGGGCCTGTGTGGGTGGGGCGGGCGGTGCATGACGGCTCCGGAAGCGGTGGCACCGGGTCAGCATATCGGAAGGCGGGGGCAGCGGACAGGGCGAAGCCGCATCGGCGTCCGCTATCATCTGGCCCATGACGAAACGCCAGGCCACCGCCGCCGCGACCGCCGCCGCCCTCCGCGCCTTTGCCGACACCGCCGCGGCGACGCCCGTGGTCCTCGGGTTCGACGGCTTCATCGACTCGATCATCAGTGTCGTCGACAAACGCTACGACGTGGACACCTACGACCCGGTGCCCACCATCGCCCGTTTCGCCGAGAAGATCGCTGCCGCCGCGGGCAAGTCCAGCAACTACGAGCTGGTCGTCAAGCAGCAGAAGCTCGGCGGCAACGGGCCGATCATGGCCAACGCCATGGCCCGGGCCGGCTTTCGCGTCGACTACGTCGGCGCGGTCGGCAACGCCGCGAACGACGGGCCGCACCCGATCTTCGCCGGCTTCGCCGAGATCGCCACGCTCCATCCGATCGCGCCGCCCGCCCTCACCGACGCGCTCGAGTTCACCGACGGCAAGCTCATGGTCGGCAAGCACGAGTCCCTCCGCAACGTCAACCAGTCGCAGATCGACGCCGTGCTCGACCGGGACGCCTACGCCAAGCTCGTCTTCGGCGCGAAGCTGCTGGGCGTGGTCAACTGGTCGATGTGCCCGCTGCTCGGGACGGTGTTCGATGCGCTCGCCGACGAGGTCCTGCCCGGCGACGCGACCAAGCCCCAGGTCTTCATCGACCTGACCGACCCGGAGAAGCGGACCGAGCAGGACCTCAAGCACGCGCTCGACGAGATCGCCAACCTCGCGACGATGACCGGCGTCACGCTCGGGCTGAACCTGAAAGAGGCGTCGCAGGTTGCGCACGTCCTGGGCATCGAGATCGAAGACGAGCCGGAGCTGGCGATCGAAGCCACCGCCGCGCGCCTCCGCTCGGCGCTCGGGCTGCGCTGCTGCGTGGTCCACCCCCGGCGGGCCGCGGCCGGGGCGATCCTCGACGACCGGGGTAACGAACACCGCGCGACGTTCTTCGGCCCGTTCATCGAGAACCCGAAGCTCTCCACCGGCGCGGGCGACAACTTCAACGCCGGCTTCTGCCTGGGCCTGCTCGCCGGGCTGCCCATCGACCAGATGCTCTGTGCGGGCACCGCGACCAGCGGCTACTACGTTCGCAACGCCCAGAGCCCGACCCTCGCCGACCTCGCCGGCTTCTGCGATGCCCTTCCTGAGCCGGAGTAGCGCGGCTGGAACCACTGCATCGCGGGTTGTCAATGCTCGGGTTCTCCGGCGTCACCCAATCCACAGGGTTCCCACTTGGCGGACCGGGTACGATGCACAAGACAGGTAAACCGCGACGATAGCCCCTCGATGTCCACCGCCCACACCCCACGCAACCCGAAGTACGACCGTGCCGAGCGCGTCATCGACGTGGGCAAGCTCTTCGACAAGCTCCCGCCCAGCGCGATCGAGGCCGAGTGCGCCCTGCTGGGGTCGATGATCCTCGACTGGCGGGTCTGCGGCGAGGTCGTGCAGATCGTCAAGTCCCCCGAGGATTTTTATAAACCCGCCCACGGGTCCATCTACAAGGCGCTGGTCGAGCTCTACGACCAGGTCCAGTCGATCGACATGGTCCAGCTCGCCCAGAAGCTGACGGACCAGGGCGTGCTCGACAAGGTCGGCGGGGTGGACTACCTCATCGAGCTGTTCGAGTCCGTGCCCTCGGCGGTCAGCGCCGGGCACTACGCGACGCTCGTGCGGGAGAAGGCGCTGGTCCGCAAGCTCATCGACGCGTCGGCGACGGTGATGCACGACTGCTACCACACCGACGACCCGGCCGACGACCTGCTGAACAAGGCCGGCCAGCTCATCTTCAAGATCCAGGAGAAACGCGGCATCGACGACGCCGCCGACCTCCACGCGCTGCTCGAAGAGACGATGGAGAAGCTCGAGGCCCACGACGGCCGGGCCGTCACCGGGATCGAGACCGGCTTCTTCGAGCTGGACGAGATGACCAACGGGCTGCACCCCGGGGAGATGACGATCGTCGCCGCCCGGCCATCGATGGGCAAGACCGCGTTCATGCTCAACATCGCCGAGCACATCGCGACGGTGAACCACATCCCCGTCGGTGTGTTCTCCCTGGAGATGAGCAAGCAGCAGCTCGCGCAGCGGCTGCTCTGTTCGCGCTCGGGCGTGGACTCGCAGAAGCTCCGCAAGAACATGCTCAGCCGGGACGACTTCGGCCGGCTGCAGCTCACCGTCGGCGAGCTGGCCGAGGCGCCGATGTACATCGACGACACGCCCGGGCTCAACCTCATGGCCCTGCGCGCGAAGGCCCGGCGGATGGCGACCGAGCACCACATCAAGTGCCTGTTCGTCGACTACCTCCAGCTCATGAGCGATCCCGGCGCGAACTCCCGGCAGGAAGAGGTGTCGAGCTTGTCGCGGGGGATCAAGGCGCTGGCGCGTGAGATCGGCGTGCCGGTGATCTGTCTGAGCCAGCTCAACCGCGCGGCCGAGCAGCGCGAGGGCCACCGCCCGCGGATGAGCGACCTGCGCGAGTCCGGTTCGATCGAGCAGGACGCCGACGTCGTCGCCATGGTCCACCGCGAGGACTACTACCACCGCAGCGACCCGGACTACGAGCCCAACCACCAGGCCGAGATCATCATCGCCAAGCAGCGGAACGGCCCGACCGGGGTGGTGAAACTGCAGTTCCACGGCCCGACGACGCGGTTCAACAATCTCGCCGCCGGCCACGGGGACTACTGATCCCAGATCAAACCGAGCGTTCCAGTGGCATTGCCGGCCTGCGAAGGCAACCCGGCTATGCGCTTGAACTGGTGGGGGGTGTTATCATCGTCGTTTCATCATTGAAGTGGCTTTGAAGCAGGATGGCCTTGATGCTTGAACAGGAACTGATTGTCGCGGTCCGTGCGGTGCGTGCGGCGTGCGGGGTGTGCCGGAAGGTGCAGTCGGCGCTGGTCTCGGCCGACACGCTGGAGAAGAAGGACAAGAGCCCGGTGACGGTCGCGGACTTTGCGTCGCAGGCGGTGATCTGCAAGCAGCTGGGCGAGCACTTCCAGGACGACCCCGTGGTCGGCGAGGAGGGGGCGGACGACCTGCGGGCCGACGGCTCCGAGGAGATCCGCGAGGGCGTGCGGATCGTGGTCAGCCAGTCGATCGGCGACGAGGCCAGCGAGGCCGCGGTGCTGAGCTGGATCGACCGCGGCACGTTTGACCCGGCCGAGGCGGAAGAGAAGGAACGCAAGCGGTACTGGACGCTGGACCCGATCGACGGGACCAAGGGCTTCCTGCGCAAGGAGCACTACGCCGTCGCACTCGCGCTGATCGAGGACGGCGAGGTGGTGCTGGGCGTGCTGGGCTGCCCGAAGATGCGCGTCGGCCGACAGCAGGGCGCGATCTTCACCGCCGTCCGGGGCCAGGGCGCGAAGACCCTGCTCATCGATAGCGACGACATGGTCGGCGAGCCGATCACGGTCGCCTCCCGCCAGGAGGTCGAGAAGGCCCGCTTCTGCGAGTCGGTCGAGTCCGGCCACTCCAACCAGAGCGACTCGGCCGAAATCGCGAAGAAGCTGGGTATTACCAAAGAGCCCTACCGCATCGACAGCCAGTGCAAGTACGCGGCGATCGGCAAGGGCAGCGCGAGCATCTACCTCCGCCTGCCGACCCGCAAGGACTACGAGGAAAAGATCTGGGACCACGCCGCGGGCATGATCGTTGTCGAGGAGGCCGGCGGCACCGTGACGGACGTGGCGGGCCAGCCCCTGGACTTCTCGCTCGGGCGGACGCTGCGGGCGAACAAGGGCGTTGTCGCGACCAACGGTAACTTCCACGACACGGTCATCGCCGCGGTGAAGGACGTGCTTGGGGTCTAGCGCGTGTTCAAGTGCAAACAGTGCGGCCGGCAATTCGGGGCGAACGTACCCGAGCTGTGCCCGGCGTGCGGCGCGGTGTGCAACACCGAACACCGCGACGCCCACCGCCTGATCCTCTTTGGGGTCTTCGGCGCGTTCTGGGAGGTCGCGGTCTTCGCGGTCCTGGTGGCGTTGTTGATCGTGCTGCTGACGTGGTTGTTCGGCTGGGGTTGAAGGCCTGGCTTACCCCACCATCTTCC
>JAUHZU010000011.1 GCA_030425705.1 Phycisphaerae bacterium | reverse complement strand
CCGCCTGACGCAGCTTCGCGACGATCTGCTCCGCACTGTGACGCTTCTTCATCGAGGAATCCTTTCCGGCTCAACGCCGGACGGATTCTCTCATACAAGGTGGATCAAGATTTCAGGAGGGGGTCAACTCAGGAAGTGTGTTTCCATACCCTCAACTACAAAGACTTCTCTGCAAACAATGATCGCGGGAAGCCGCATCCTGATCTAACGGGTTATTGTTCACCAAACACAAATCTCTACTACAGCAATGGGCTTGGGCCGTTGATCGCGCTTGTAAAGAGCCTCGACGTGTTTGATTACTACCCACGGAATGAAGGCGGCTGTCTGGTCTGTGGAGAAAATACCCTTATTGAGGAGATTTCTTGTCTGGCTTGTGGTCAGTGGCCTTCTGGGGCACCTGATCACGAGGGATTCAGTTTGACCCCACGAGGTGATGGCTATCTGATCGATGTCCACAACGACCACTACGGAACCGAGCGACTGAAATGTGATAGCTGCGGCCGAAAAACCTTCTGGGTTGAAAGATCAGACCTATGCAGTTACCACGAGTACACTAGAGATAAGGACTGATTGAATTGGTGTGGTCGTCGTCGGCATATATCTCGCTATGCCAATACGGCTCTACGGCGCTTCCCTCTCGCCGAGCAGAAGCGGATTGTGGCGAAGGTGGATCAGTTGATGGCCCTGGTCGATCGGCTGGAGGCCCAACAACAGCAAGCCCAAACCCTCGGCGCCCGCCTCCTCGACGCCGCCGTCGCCGAACTGACCCAAACCCAAGCACCCATCCAGAACACCAAGACGGGGTAAGCCATGCCGGGACGCCAATCACTGCCATACGAATACGAGGCGACGCTCGAAGAGCTCAACGGCATCGGTCGCAGCAAGCCGTTTGATGACTGCATCGACGACCCGGACAACAGCGATATTCAGGTGATTTGCCGCAGACCCAATCCTGCCACCAAGGGCGAGGACGATGCATTCCTCGACGTTCCCATCGCCAAGCCGAGCCGGGCATTCTACTTTGGTGACCGCAACCTTTACGAGCAGGAAGCCAAACGCCACGGTACTGACGAAAAACGCCGTATTCTCAACTCCGACCAGTTCCCCGGCAACGAGAGGGTCTTCGACGAACTCAAACGCGCCTGCAACCGCGGCTTCGTCATCCCTTTCGTCGGCGCGGGGATGTCCAGCGGGGCCGGCCTGCCTGGCTGGCGAAAGTACCTGTTAGATAAAGGCGAAGCCGGGGGGTTGGATCGCGAAGCGTTGAAGGGAAGGCTCGACAACGGAGAATATGAAGAAGTGATGAACGATGTCGTCGAGGCGTTGACGATCGCGGTATTCGAGCGAGACTTCGAGCGCGATTTTACCCTGCCCGAGGAGGGGGAGGAGATCGCGGGGGCGGTGGCCTTGTTGCCCGAGCTTTTCGACTGCACCGTCGTCACGACCAACTTTGATCGACTGCTGGAGCGGGTCTATTCGGATGCGGGCAAGGGGTTCACCGAAAAGTGCACCGGCCGGGGCACGACCGACGCCTTCTTCCGCGCGATCCCGGCCGGGGAGCGGCACCTGCTCAAGCTGCATGGGAACATCGACAACCCCGCCGAGCGTATCTTGAGCCGCGACGAGTACGACGAGGCCTACGGGCAGGACTGGAATATCGACAAGAACTACCCTCTGCCCCGCGTGCTGGATCGGCTGTTCTCCAGTTACAGTTTGTTGTTCCTGGGGTGTAGTCTCGCAGCCGACCGCACGATCCAGACGTTCTTGAGCGTAGTAGGCACACGCAAGGCCGAGACTCTCCCCCGCCACTACGCCGTGATCCCATCACCGGATGAAGAGGACCAACGGCGGGAGATCGACCAACGGCTCGCCGATGCCAACATCTCACCAATATGGTTTCCAGACAGCGCATTTGAGCATGTCGAGCAGATACTTGGGCTTATCAAGGGCTAGGAGTCTCGAATCTGGGTGCTAGCGTTTCCTTCGAGCACTGAAGTGTGTACGCCGGGGTCCATGATCTCCCGACTTCCAGTTTTTCATGGAGCGGTGTACCGCGCAATCTACCGTAAATCGAGGAAAACACCTGCAATGGAACCCCTCTGGTGCCAAGCATAGGCTGTTTTTGGCCATCTGATTCGGTTTCATGCCAGCCGAGGTCGCCTCGGCCGGCGGGGCCCCTCACCCGACGCGCGACGCGATGTCGTGGGCCTTGCCCTTGTCGCGGTCGGAGTAAAGCTCGATGAGACCGGTGCCGGTGTGCCCGAGCAACAGCTTCACCGCCTCGGCCCCGTAATCGCGGCGCACCTCGGTGGCGAACGTCTTTCGCAGTTGCCGCGGGGTCCACCCAGGGACCCCGGCCTTTTTACAGGCGCGGGTCACGGCCAGCCGGACCGCCCCTACGGTGTAGAACGCGCCGGGCTTTCGCTTCGGGTCTTGCTTGCGGTTGCTCCCCGGCGTGTTGCCGCACGACTCCGGCGTCTTGCGTTCCGCCCGCCGCTTGTCCCGCATCCACTGCTCGGCCTCGGCTGGCGAGAACAGCGCAGCGGTCAGCTTCCGCCGGACAAGGAACGGCGCAACGATCTGTTGGGCTTTGGGGCCGAGCGGGATATACCGCTCGATGTCGTGGTGCTGGGTCTTGTGTTTGCGGGGGGTGTAGGTCCAGGTCTTGCCGCTCATGTCGATGTCGGTAATACGCATCTGGACGACTTCGTTTGGCCTCATGCCTGTGTGCCGCATGAGCATGACCATAGCCGCGACTTGGGGCGTCAGGTGACCGACGACGGCCTCGACGTGGGCCACGGGCACGGGTTTGATGCGGGGCTTGTCGGCGGTGCCCTGCTCGCCCTTCTGCAACGGGCGCAGGTGCTTCATGGCGTCGACCTTCTCGGCAGGGATGCGCTCTTGGGAGACGCCCCACGAGAACGCGCGGACGATCTGCCGGACCTGCCGGTTGATGTGCTGGCGGGCCAGCCCCTCGGCGACCATTGCGTCGCGGACCTCGGTGAGTGCGCGCGGGCCGAACGCCCGGGCATCCATGCCGCCGGCGACGCGACGGCAGCGGCGGAGCGCCACCTTAATGCTCACGATGTTGGAGGGCTGCCGGTCCTCGGGCTGGACCCCGTACCGCTTTTGCTCGGCGGCGATGTAGTCCAGCAGCAGCCGGGCGACGCTCTTGTCGGGCGGGCTGAGCGCGTCGGGCTTGGGGGTGGCGTCCAACACGCGGCCGGCGTCTTTCCACTCCTGCACCACACGGGCGTACTCGGCATGGCTGGCGGGCGTGCCGTGCTTGCCGAGTAGTACGTCCCGGCGTCGGCCGGTTGCCGGGTCGCGCAGCGTGACAACCGCCCGCCCGGACTGGCGGTGGAGGCGGTACTTGGGATCGCGTTGCTTTACCATCGGTCGGTGCTCCAGTGCCTTGCGCGGAATCTTCCGCGCGATTTCAAGGCGTTCTGGTCAGCACCGGCCGGGGCCGGGCGTCGCTAACTAGCGACTCTGACAGTTGTTATGTCAATGGGCGATACAGGACTCGAACCTGTGACCTCACGCGTGTGAAGCGTGCGCTCTAGCCAGCTGAGCTAATCGCCCGGGGCTGCGTACTTTAGCCGATCCGTCCGGCGGGTCAATCGGCGGTCAGCGGAAGATGTCGTCCATGACCTCGTCGACGCCGCGGTCGATGGCGCGGTTGGTCTCGTTGTCGACGCGGTTCTCGGCCCGGTTCTCGGCCCGGTCGGACTTCTCCTCGGCCTTCTGCGTGGCCTTGCAGCCGGTGAGGGCGAGCGCGACGGTGACGGCGGCGATGGCGGGTGTGGTCCACTTCATGTTTCGGTCCCTGATAGGTGGTGGCTTTGATTGGAGTATATCGTCCACGGGGTGTGCCCCCAAGTGTCTAGGGCTTCGTCCGACCCAGGGGTTCATGTTGTGCTTGGGTCTGGCGGAGTTTCGGGGGCAGCGCTGCCCCACGCGCCGCCGCAGGGCGTGGCGATCTCGATCGCTGAGCCGGCGGGGAGGTGCTGCGAGCACTTGCCGGGCAGGGCCTCGCGTTGTCCGTCGGCGTGGATGAGGGTGTTGACTCCGACCGTGCCCGCCGAGCCGCCGGCGAGGCCATAGGGCGGGTGGACGCGCCGCTCGGTGAGCAGCGTGGCCTGCACGTCGGTGAGGAAGCGGTAGAGCCGCACAATGCCGAGCCCGCCGCTATGCCGGCCGCGTGCCCGCCCGGTATCGTCGCGTAAGGCGTAGCGTTCGATCCGCATGGGGTAGGCGTGTTCGAGTGCCTCGACCGGGGTGTTGTGCGTGTTGGTCATGTGGGTCTGCAGCGCATCGCCGCCGGTATCCTCCGGCCCGCCGCCCGCGCCGCCGGCGAGGGTCTCGTAGTAGGCAAACGGTCGGCCGTGGCGGGGGTCGGTGCCGCCGAGGGTGAGGTTGTTCATCGAGCCGGCCGAGGCGGCGGGCACACGGTCGGCCGCGGCCTGTGCGAGCGCACCGAAGACGACATCGACCAGGCGCTGGGAGGTCTCGACGTTGCCGCCCGCGACCGGTGCGGGGTGGGTGGCGTCCACGATCGAGCCCGGCCGGGTGACGACCGAGATCGGACGCATCACCCCGCCGTTGCCCGGGAGGTCTGTGGGGGCGATACAGCGGAAGCAGTAATCCACCGCAGACACCACGATCGCACGCACCGCGTTGACGGGGCCGGCGGTCTGGTCGGCGCTGCCAGTGAAGTCGAGTGTCGCGCGGCGGCCTTGGATCGTGAGAGCACATCGGACCTCAAGGTCCGTGTTGCCCCGGCCGTCGTCCTCGAGGACGTCCTCAAAGGTGTAGACGCCGTCGGGCAGCCCGGCGATGACACCCTCGATGACCCGCTGGGCGTAGGCCTGGAGTTGTTGGCCGCGCTGCGTCACGGTGTCCAGGGAGTAGGACGCGACGAGTTCGGCCAGTCGCTGGGCCCCCAGGCGGAGCGCGGCGGCCTGTGCGCGCAGGTCGCCCCGGCGTTCGTCGGGGGTACGTGAGGCGTGGGCGATCCGGTCGATCGCGTCGTCGTCGAGGCGCTGGGGCGGAAGGCGGAGGCCTTCCTCGTCGATGTGCGCGCTGATCGGCAGCGAGCCGGGCGCGATCCCGCCGACGTCGGCGTGGTGCGCGCGGTTGGCGACGTAGAACGCCGGGCCGTCGGTGTGGCCGGGCAGCACGACGGGCTGGACGACAGTGATGTCCGGCAGGTGCGTGCCGCCGCGGTACGGGTCGTTGAGGACGAAGCTGTCGCCGGCCTGCATGACAGAGGGGGCGAAGGCCTCGATCACCGCGCGGACAGACATCGGGGTCGAGCCGAGATGCACGGGGATGTGCGCGGCTTGGGCCAGCATCTCGCCGTGTTTGTCGAAGAGCGCGCAGGAGAAGTCGCGGCGTTCCTTGATGTTCGGCGAGAACGCGCTGCGCATCAGCCGCTCGCCCATCTCCTCGGCGATCGAGGCGAACAGGTGGCGGAAGACCTCGAGCTCGATCGGGTCGCCCGGCGTGCCGAGCATGAGATCATCGGGTGACGGATAGCTGGCCATCGGCGAGCACCTCCAGGTTCCAGCCGCGCGGGACCACGGTCGTCGCGGCGTATTCCTCGATCAGCATCGGTCCGGTGTGCTTCTGGCCGGGCATCAGCGCTTCGCGCTGGACGCAGGGCCAATTCGTAACGCCGTCGCGGTCGGTGACGGGGACTGTGCGTTGGCAGGGGCGCTGTGCAATGCCGGCTTGTTCCCCGGTTGCCGATCGCACCTCGGGGGCCGGGCCCGTGGCTTCGATGCGTGCGGTGACGGTCTCGATGTCTCGGCCCGTTGGGGCGTAGCCGTAGAGCCGCTCATGCTCCTGTTGGAAGAGCTCGGCGATGTCGCCCGGGCCCAGCGGAATCGAGAGCTCGTGTGATTGGCCGGCGTAGCGCATGTCCAGGAACAGGCCCAGGTGTTGCTCCGTCTCGTGCACGCCATCGCGTTCAAGCGCGTCTTGTCCGCGCCGCCGGAGCGTTTCGGTAGCGTGTTGCACAGCGGGTAGACCCAGCGGATCGGGGTAGCGGCCGGATGCGTCTGCGGTGAGTGTCGCGATCGCGGCGTGGGAGAAGCTGTAGCGTGGCGGTGCCGCAAGCATGCCGACGGCGCTGAGCAGGCCGCCGTGGCGCGGGATCAGCACGCGGGTCATGCCCAGGACTTCGGCGAGCCGGCAGGCGTGGAGCCCGCCCGCCCCGCCGAAGGCGAGCAGCGTGAACCGGCGCAGGTCGTAACCGCGTTGCACGCTGATCTGTTGGACCGCGCGGGCCATCGCCACATCGGCGATGCGCAGGACGCCTAGCGCGGTCTCTTCGTCGGATAGCGAAGCGTGCTGAGCGAGGTCCCGGACCGCGTGGACCGCGGCGTCTCGCCTGATCACGAGTGAGTCGCCGAGGCGTCGGCCGTCGGGGAGGTGACCGAGCACGGCATGGGCGTCGGTCACGGTGGCGAGCGGCTGGTCCGGGCGCTGCCGATCGTAGCACGCGGGCCCGGGCAATGCGCCGGCGGACTCGGGCCCGACACGCATCGCGCCGCCGACATCAATGTGCGCGATCGACCCACCGCCCGCGCCGACGGTGTGGATGTCGATCATCGGCAGGCGGATCGGCAGGCCGGCGATCGTGGTGTGGGTGGTGCGGGTCGGGCCGCCGTCGATGAGGGTGACGTCGGTGCTGGTGCCGCCCATGTCGAAGCCGATCACGCGGTCGATGCTCGCGGCCCGCGCCATCGCCCAGGCCCCGATCGCGCCGCCGGCCGGGCCGGAGGTCACCGTCTCGATCGGCCGGTCGCACACAAAACCGACGGGCAGGGTGCCGCCGCCGCTGCCCATGATGCGCAAATGGTGGCCGTCCAGCTCACGGTCCAGCCGGGTCAGGTACCGCGACATGGTTGGGCCCACCACGACGTTGGCGGCGCAGGTGGCGGCGCGTTCGTACTCGCGCAGCTCGGGCAGCAGCTCGTGCGACAGCGTCAGGTGGACGCCGGGCAGCTTGTCGCGGATGGCCTGGGCGATCTGTTGTTCGTGCTCGGGGTTGGCGTAGCTGTGCAGCAGGCAGACCGCGACGGACTCGGGGTTGAGCCGTGCAAGCTGCTGGGTCAGCGCGTCGAGGGTATGGGGGTCCAGCGGGGTGATGACGCTGCCGTCGAACGCGGTCCGTTCGTCTGCGCCGAGCGTCATGGCCCGGCGGATCGGCGGCGGCGGGCGGCGCGGCACGGTGGCGTAGAGGTCCGGCCGGTTCTGGCGCGCGATGGTGAGCACGTCCTCGAACCCCGCGGTCGTGACCAACGCGGCGTCGGCCCCCTTCCCCTCCAGGAGCGCGTTCGTGGCGACGGTCGAGCCATGCACGACCGCGGGGGGAGTGGCCAAAGTCGCGCTCGAAACGCCGTCAGCCCCCAGTAGCTTCGCGATGCCTTCGAGGACCGCCCGCCCGGGGTCGTCGGGCGTAGACAGCAGCTTATGCGTCGCGCGGATCACGCCATCGCCATCGACCAGGACCAGGTCGGTAAACGTCCCGCCGGTATCGACACCGACGCGCCAGGGCGGTGAGGCGTTGGGCATGGGCGGGATTGTAGTGGAGACCCGGGGCAGACCATCGCGGGCAATAGGACCAAGCCGGGCTATCGCGCCGCGCCGGCCCGGGTACCCGGCCAAACGCGTTCGAGCCGGCCCGGCGCGGCGCTATGGCCCGGCTTTACAAAAACAGCCCGCGCGGCTGCGCGGGCTGTCGAGTGTTTTCTATCAGGGTCGCGGGAAGACGGCAGACGATGCTAGTTCTTGACCTCGTACTCGGCGTCGATCACGTCGTCGTCGTTCGAGTTGTTGGACGCATCGCCCTCGGGCTGCCCGGTGTCAGCGCCGGGCTGGGCACCTTCATAGGCGGCCTTGCCCAACTCCATGACGTCGTTGTTGAGCGCCTGCAGCGCGGCCTTGATCGCGTCGGCGTCGTCGCCCTTGACCTTGTCTTCCAGGTTGCTCAGCGACGATTCGATCTTGCCGCGGACCTCCGGGCCGACCTTGTCGCCGAACTCCTCGAGCTGCTTGCGCGTCTGGAAGATGATGGTGTCGGCCTGGTTCTTTGTATCCACCAGGTCGCGCTTCTTCTTGTCCTCTTCGGCGTGCATCTCGGCGTCTTTCTTCATCTGCTCGATCTCGGTGTCGGACAGGCCCGAACTGCCGGTGATCTCGATGGACTGCTCCTTGTTGGTCGCCTTGTCCTTGGCGGAGACGTTGAGAATGCCGTTCGCATCGATCTCGAAGGTCACCTCGATCTGCGGCGTGCCGCGGGGGGCCGGGGGGATGTCCGAGAGGTCGAACTGCCCGAGCGTCCGGTTGTCCTTGGAGAACTCGCGTTCGCCCTGCAGGACGTGGATGGTCACGCTCGGCTGGTTGTCGCTGGCGGTCGAGAAGGTCTCGCTCTTGCTGGTCGGGATCGTGGTGTTCTTCTCGATGAGCTTGGTCATGACGCCGCCCATCGTCTCGATACCCAGCGACAGCGGGGTCACGTCCAGCAGCAGCACATCAGACTTGCCGCCCGAGTCGAGCACGCCGCCCTGGATCGCCGCACCCAGCGCCACGACCTCGTCGGGGTTGATTGACTTGTTGGGTTCCTTGCCGAACAGTTCCTTGGCGATCGCCTGGACCTTCGGGATGCGGGTCGAGCCGCCGACGAGGACGACTTCGTCGATGTCGCCGGTGGAGAGCCCCGCGTCCTTAAGTGCGGTGAGAACCGGCTGCTTGATCCGCTCGAACAGGTCGTCGCAGATCTCTTCGAACTTGGCGCGGGTGAGCGTGATCTGCAGGTGCTTGGGGCCCTCGTTCGTCGCGGTGATAAACGGCAGGTTGACGGTCGTCTCCTGCGCGGTGGAGAGCTCCATCTTTGCCTTCTCGGCCGCTTCCTTAAGTCGTTGCAGCGCCATGGCGTCGTTACGCAGGTCGATGCCGTCGGTGCGCTTGAACTCGGACGCGAGGTAGTTGATCATCGCCTCGTCCCAGTCGTCACCGCCCAGGTGCCCGTCGCCGGAGGTGGAGAGCACCTCGAAGACGGTCGTGCCATCGGCGTCGCCGATGTCGAGGATGGAGACGTCGAACGTGCCGCCGCCCAGGTCGAAGACCGCGATCTTCTCGTCCTTCTTCTTGTCCAGGCCGTAGGCCAGCGCGGCGGCGGTCGGCTCGTTGATGATCCGCTCGACCTTGAGCCCGGCGATCTCCCCGGCCTCCTTGGTGGCCTGCCGCTGGCTGTCGTTGAAGTACGCGGGGACGGTGATGACCGCCTTGAGGACCTTTTCGCCCAGGTAGTCCTCGGCGGTCTTCTTCAGGTCGGTCAGGACCATCGCCGAGATCTCCTGCGGCGTGTAGGTCTTGCCCTTGACGGTGACTTTGACGAGTTCGTCGCTGCCGCCCTGCACTTCGTAGGGGACCATCTTCTCTTCGCCGGTCACCTCGGAGTGGCGTCGGCCCATGAAGCGTTTGATCGAGAAGATTGTGCCGGTGGGGTTGGTGACCTGCTGCTGCCGCGCGGGCTGGCCGACGAGGCGGTCGCCCTTGTCGGTGAAGGCGACGATGGAGGGGGTGGTGCGGTTGCCCGAGCTGTTGATCAGCACCTTGGGGCTGCCGGCTTCCATGACGGCGACGACGGAGTTGGTCGTGCCCAGGTCGATTCCGATGGTCTTGCTCATGATTGGTTTCCTATCACGTCACGGGTACGGCCGAGCGGGCGGCCGGTGATTGCTGTGCCGTAGTGTGGGCAAGGTGCGTGCCAGCGGGAGCCCCGCGCAGGCCTGAAAGCCGCGTTTTTCCCCTGCCAGCACGGATTCCTGGCCGGATCGCCCTGCCAAACTGGCAACCCGGTCCGCCGGGCTGAGCGGGCGGAGGCCTGTTTGGTGCGGGGGATATGCGGGTGCAAGCGGGTGCCGATCTCGATTCGGACAGGTTTTTCTTGGGGAAAACTCATCGCCGGGTTTACAAACCCTGAAAAACCCTGCAAAATCCTGCGAAGCGTGGGCATCGGAGTCCGATGATTCGGCAGACAATCCACGTTTCGTCACGGATGAATCCACCAACCTGCTAGGAGAGCACCATGGCTAAGAAGAAAACCACCAAGAAGGCGGCCGCTGCCGCCAAAGCCCCGACCAAATCCCAGGTGATGTCGCTCATCGCCGAGGAAACCGGGCTCAGCAAGAAGGACGTCGCCGCCGTCTTTGATTCGCTGCAAGGCCTCATCGGCAAGAACCTGGGCAAGCGTGGCCCGGGCTACTTCACGGTCCCCGGCCTGATGAAGATCAAGCGCCGTGACATCCCCCGCCGCCCCGCACGCAAGAACGTGTACGTCCCGCTGCTGAAGGAATACCGCGATATCCCCGCGAAGCCGGCCCGCAAGGCCGTCAAGGTGACCCCGCTCAAGGGCCTCAAGGACATGGTCTGACCCGACCTGCGGCGGCGGCTTCATCCCCCGTTGCCGTGTCCGCTGGGCATCCGCCCGACCGCCGGGGCCGTTTGCCCCACCCTGTGACGAAACAAGACCCCCCGCCAACTCCGAGGCGGGGGGTTTTTGCACGCCCCGTGTTGCATTCGCGTGAGCGACGGCTGCTTACGGGGGTACAATGTCCAGCCGATCATGGGACGCCTGCGAACCCCCTATCTTTCCCAGCTTCTGGCCCGGCGGTGTGTGGCCGCGGTGTTTGTCGGTGCGCTCGTGGTTGCCGTCGGCTGCGCGTCCGATCCGGCAAACAACCGGCCGGGCGTAACGCTCGGTGAACTGGACCCCGCGGTGCCGCCGCTGCCGCAACTCGGGCCGGACCCCGAAGAGCCCGCGCGTCCCGCCGTGGTCCACGCGATCGTGCAGCGGATCGACATCCCCCTGGACGAACCGACCGACGACGCCTGGGCGCTCATCAACGAGCAGGCCTTCCCCGCGATCACCCGCGGCATGTGGCAGTCCAACGGCCTACGCCTGGGACTGCTCGAAGAAGACGATGTCGAGCCGTTCGCGACGGCGATGCCGCAGGTGCTCGAACTCTTCGAGACGCAGGTCTACACCAGCGACCACCCGGTGCCCATCATGGCGACACCGCGCCTGCGCACGGGCTCTCGCATCCCCGTGGACCTTTCGGCGCCGCCCGCGCCGCCGCGCGAAGACGTCATCACCGGCGGCGGTGACGGCAAGCTCCAGTTCCTCGCGCAGCTCGAGCAGGCCGACGGCAAGGTCTACCTCGTGCTCACCCCCCACCACTTCCTCCCAGACAACAACCACCTGATCCCGCGCGATATCCTCGAACGCGAGCTGGATGGCCGGCTGTTCCACGAACTGGCGGTGCGCGTCGAGCTCAGGCACGACCGGCTGCTGGTGGTCGGCCTCTACTGGCCTTGGCCGATCGAGGAACAACTCGATGACAACGACCCGGGCAGGACGCCGCGGCCGAGCGTCGATATCTCGTGGATCGCGCAGACCTCGATCGCGCTGGACGACGACCCCGCCGCCCCGCCGTCGCACCTGCGGCTGGGTGTGCCCGAGCGTCCGGAGTCCGATGAGCTCCCCGCCGAGGATGCGGCCGAGCCGGATGAGGACTCCGCGACCACGCCGGTGCGTTACGCCCGTGTCGCGCCGCCCCTGCCCGTGCATTTTGGCCGGGCCCTTCTGACCGGAACCCGCGCGCGGCAGCCGGTGCAGACCCTGCTGCTCATCTCGATCCCCGCCCCCGACGCGACGGACGCTAAGCCCGACGCCCAGCAGGCCCCTCCCGCCGGCGATTAGGCCAACCCCGTCACGGCGATCCCGACAAACGAATACACTGCGTCGCACGGGCCTTTTGACAGCGCATCGGTGCGCGGGCCTGAGATCTCCAACTTTCCGGGAGCAACCTGATGTCGACGATCCGCGCGGCCTGTGACCACTGTGGCAAGACCTACAAGCTCCCCGCCGAGGCACGCGGCCGTAGGGCGAAGTGCAAGGCGTGCGGCGAGGGCTTCAGGGTGCCCGCTTCCGATGAGGAAGAGGCGGCGCTGACCTACGACGACCTGTTCGGCCCCGACCCGCAATCCGCGGCCTGCCCGTCTTGTCACGGTGCGCTGCAGCCCGAGGCCAAGTTCTGTGTGGGTTGCGGCTATGACCTCGTCCGCGGCCGACACGCCGGGGCAGCTGTGGCGCAGGCGCCGCCCTCTGCTCGTGATTCGGCATGGGTCTCCGAGGACACGTTTATCGCTAACCTTCAGCAGCGCAAGGTCTCGCACCACCTGATGCTTGGGTTCGTGTTCCTGGTGGCGATGGGGATGTTCTACTTCGCGTACACCCTGGAGCCCGCGCTCAAGGGCGAGACGGACTGGCTCAAGATCATCGTGGCCGGTGCTGGTGCGCTGCTGCTTCTGCTGGTTGGGCTCGCGCTCACGGTGATGTACATGCCCTCCAACTCATCGAGTTGGAACGTCCGCGCCGCCAAGCTCATCGTCGGGGGGATTGCTACGGCGGTCGGGCTGGCCCTGGGCTTCATTACCCTGTACGCGGCGATGAAGCAGACGGATACACCCGACGGCCGGCCGATCTATCTGCTGGCCGTCGGCTCGTTCGCGGCGTTGTTCTTTCTTGCGGTGGGGATCAAGACGGTGATGGCCGGCCTCGCGGGGCAGGCGAGCTGACCGCTGAGCCGCCGGAGCCGGTTGACCCACCCGTACCCGGGCGGGGATGATCCGGGCATGCTCGACTTCTCGGATCAGCCGTACCAGTGGTTCCCGCCCAGGCCCCGGCGGTGGGTCCGCGCGGCGCTGATGTGGCACAACCGGCGGAAGCACCTGCCCCGGACTATGCGCATCGCCTCGGTGACGGTCGAGGGCGCGGAGGGCCTGCACGACCGGCTGCGGGACGGCGATCGGCTGGTCCTCATGCCCAACCACCCGACGCACGCGGATGCGCCGATCTTGCTCGAGGCGACGCGGCAGGCACGCCTACCTACGCAGGTGATGGCGGCCTACGACGTGTTCCTGCGCAGCCGTCGCGACGCGTGGGTGATGCAGAAGCTCGGCGCGTTCTCCGTGGACCGCGAGGGCGGCGACCCGCGCGCGATGAAGCAGGCCTTGTCGGTGATCGAGCGCGGGCGGTCGTCGCTGGTCGTGTTCCCCGAGGGCAACGTCTATCTGGAAAACGACCGGGTGACGCCGTTCAACGAGGGCGCGGCGTTCCTCGCGCTGCGCGGGGCGCGGGCGCTGCACGCCCGGGGCCGGCGGACCCTCGTGGTGCCCGTGTCGATCAAGGCGAGCTACGTCAATGATGTCCGCCCAGCGGTGTCCGCGCGGATCCGTGAGGCCGCGGGGATGATCGAGGTCGCGCTGGACGCGGGCCTGCCGCCCGGCGAGGCGCTGCGGCAGATCGGCGTCGCGGGGCTGCACCGCAACCTCCGGCAGCGCGGGCTGGACGCCCCGGAGTTGGAGACACTTATGGAGCTGATCGCCCACGGCGCAGGCGCGGTGCTGGAGCGGCTGGAAGACAAGCTGGGGCTGAGGGCCCGGCCGAAGGACACGCTGATCGACCGTGTCCGGCGGGCACGGCGGGTGATCCACGAGGTGCGGACCGACCCGGCGCGCGTTGCCGACCATGCCGCGGCGGTGACGTGGGCGGACGAGGCGATGTTGGCGCTGCGCTTCGCGAGCTATTCAGGGTCCTATGTCGCGGATCGGCCGACGCTCGACCGTGTCGCTGAAACGGCCGAGAAGCTGATCGAAGACCTCAGCCGGTCCATGCCCGCGCCGATCGGCGACCGCGCGGTGGTGGTCCGTTTCGGCGAACCGATCGACCTGACACGCTGGGTCGCGGACGGCAAGCCGTCGCGCCAGGCGGTCGGTGCGGTGACGGCAGCGGCCGAGGGCGCGGTGCAGGCCGGGCTGGACGCCATCAACGCGGCGAATCCGCACCCAGGCGGGGCGCTGTGGGAGGGCCCGTTGGTGGGGTAGTCCTCGGGGTTGACGATCGGGCGTGCCGGATTCCCGCGATTGAAGCGGGATCGGCCGATAGCATGAAGGCGGACATTGCGGCGGATCGATGCGTACATGTTCGCCTGCCGAGTTCAAGAAAGGGACACCATGCTACGACGCGCAATTCTTGGGCGACACCCGGTCGCTTCCGTCCTGGTAGCCGTGCTCATCCTGACCTCGGCATGGGGCGGGCGGGTATGGGGCACGCAGGCCTCGGCGAGCGACGCCGAGCTTGTGCAAGATGTCACCCCCCTCGCCGCTGCGCCTGCTGCCTTGCCCGCGATACCGGCGAAGCCCACACTCTCGGCCGACCGGGCCTGGGGCATGATCGAGGCGGACCTCGCGTGCAGCCCATGGCTGAGCGATGCCGACGAGTTTAGCGCCTGGGTGGATACCGCGGGCAACCGGTGCCAGGTCGTGACGGACGCGGTCGCGCAGCGCCTCCGCGAACTGGATGCGATGTTAAACGAGCACTGGATCGGTCGGCGGGCGACGAAGCTGCTGCTCGCGGGGCTGGGCGTAACCGCGGTCGCGCTGCCGGAGGCCGGCATCGGCCTGACCGCGGGGGTGTTCGCGGTGGTGGTGAAGCAGTCGCCGGTGTGGACCGAAGCCCTGGCCGGCCGGGCCGAAGACCTGGGCGGCTGGATCGAGACGGCGACGGAGCACTGGGAGCGGTACGCCCGGGCTTACGCGCAGGCCTCGGCCGACCCAACGGCGGCGCACATCGACGAGTGGGCCGAGGCCTCGCAGGCGCTGCTGCCCTACCTCGAGCGTGGTGAAGCGGTGGTCGCGGCCCTCAACACCTACGCGACCACCGTGGACGGTCATATCACCGATCTGCAGGCCTACCTGGACAGCGTCGATCACTGGGCGGTCGCGTGGCTGGCGGACGAACTAAACGCTCGGGTCGTCGGCACGGTCGATGGCTGGCTGGATGAACTCCGCCCGGTGCTGCTCAAGACGCAGGGCCGGCTCATGGTCGACCAGGCCTTGATCGCGACGATGCCGACGCGGTTTGAGCGCTTCGAGATCGTGGACGAGTAGCCAGCGGCGGTAAGGATGTCGTGTCGGCCAGCCGGCAGTTGCTACGCGCCGTCGCCAGCGTCGTCGGGTGTGCCGTTGTTATCACCGCCCGCGTCTTCTGGCTGGCCCCCTGCCGCTGCGTCGGCCTCGGCGGCCTTCTTGATGTTAGCGAGCCCGTCGTCGTACATCGGCGCAACCATCGAATCCATCATCATGACGAAGTACCCGCCGATGACCGGCGTGTTGATCTCGCCCTGCATCGACCATGTGAGCACGGTCTTGCCGTCGACGACCTCAAAGGTCATCTGAGAAAACGCCGGGTCGTACCCCTCAAAGTTCAGGTCGTAGGCGATGCCTTTGTCCGGGTCCGCCATCGTAAAGGTCAGCGAACCGTTACCGCTGTCGCCGGTCCACGACTGGGTTGCGCCGAGGCCGGCCGACGGTTCGCCGAGGGTCGTGACGATGGTCGTGTCGGACTTGGAGAACGGCTCCCATGCTTCCCACTTCTCCAGGTCGTTGAGGTACGCGAAGACCACCTCGGGCGGCGCGTCGATGGTGATGGACCGTTCCACGTCGTACTTCTTGGGCAGGAACAGCCCGACAACGACCACCGCGACGACCAGCAGGAGGACGAGCGCGACAACAAACTTCAGCACCTTCATCATGGCCAGGACTCCGAGCCGCGGCCGAACCACCCGCCACGCTGTTTGCAGAGATGCACGGCCCGCGGCCGCGTCGGAGGGACAGTCTACCGCGCGGGATGGGTGTGCCCAAGGGCTGACAGGAAGCCCGACCATGGTTCGACGGTGCCACCCGCCGATGCCATCCCATTGGGTCAGCAGCACTAGAAAACCCGGCAGAGCGGTGAAGCTGTGCCGGGCCGATCGGTGTTTTCAGATGCCGTGATCGCGGTCGATCAGCGGCCCCGGCGGTTGCGTTCCTGCTCCTCGAACTCGGTGCGGAGCTTCTCCATGTCGCCGGTGGACAGGACGAAGTTGCGATCGAACTCAAGGTTGAACGCGTAGCTGACAACGTGGGCGGATTCGCCGCTCGCGCCTGCGGGCACGGTGGTGTCCCAGCGGAGGATGCCGTCGGGCCGCATCAGCCGTTGGTAGCCCGGGTCCTCGCTGAGCTCTTCGGACATGTCGGCGATCGTGACCTTGACGTCGTCGCCGTTGCGGAACGTCGGGATGCGGTCCATCAGGCGGACCTGCGCGGGCGTGTTGCTGTAGTTCTCGATCGACAGGCGGTACTCGAAGGCGAGCAGGGTGTTGCCGCCCTGGGCGTCTTCATCGCGGGAGACCAGCTCGCGCTTGGTGTGGAGCTGGGGGTCGGCACCGAAACCGACGACGAACTTCTGCCCGCGGGTGACACTCACCATCTCGGTCCGCCCGACGAACCGCCCGTCGAGGTACACGCTCACCGGCCCGTTGAGCAGGTCGCGGCCGGAGCTGTTCTCGATCTCGGCCTCGCGGTAGACGAACGAGGTCAGGACCGGGCTGGCGACGTGGTAGAACTCGCCGTCCATCTCGGACTGCATGACGCGGGTCATCTGCTGGTCGCTGCGGCTCTGCAGCGTGACAGGCGCGTCGAGGACGTAGCTGATGCTCACCCCGCGGACCGGTCCGCCGGCGACGTGCTCGGCCTGTTCAATCGCGGCCAGGCCGGCGCTCAGCTCGAGCACCTGCCGACGCGCGGCGAACTCGTTGCCCCGCCAGCTCGCGTCGAGGTTGTCCGCGAGGTTCACGGCGTTAGAGTTGGAGAGCGCGGCATCGAGCTGCATCTGCTGGAGCTGGTTGTACTCCCGGCCCAGGTCCGCCGCGTCGGCGTCGGCGAATGCGCCGTTCATGCCCCCGCGTCCGCCGGCCGCGCCGGCCCGTTGTGGAGCTCCTGGCACGAGCGACACGGGGAACGCCGCCATCGCCGGGCCCGCGGCGCTGATCATCGGTGTCGCCGTGGACAGCGTGAGCGTGACGCCCTCCCAGTCTTCGCCGGTCATCTGCCGGATCATCGCGTTGTATTCCAGCCGGACCGTGCCCTGCTCCAGGTCGCCGCGGACGTTGTAGCTCGGCGACCAGCCGCAGTGGCCGACCTGGTAGGTCAGGCGGACGGTCGTCGCATTGGCGTCACGCCGGTCCAGGAACAGCACCGCTTCACGCACGACGTTCTGCGATCGGCCGGCGATCTGGTTGCGCTGCTGCTGCAGTGTCCCGAGGTCCCGCTGTAGGACGCGCGCCTCGGAACGGAGTGTGAGCATCTGCCGGGTCGCCTCGGCACGCTCCTCGAAGATGAACTGCGTGGTCTCGCGGAGCTGCTCGGCATCGAGCACGCCCTGGGACAGCTCCGTGGTCGCGGTCGGCGCGACAAAGCCCTCGAGCTTGTTCAGGTACGACAGGTGCGACTGCACCAGCTGCTGCATCGCGGTGTTGGCCTCGATCTCCTCGGACTTCGCGAGGATCTGCTCGTCCAGTTCGCGGATCTCCTCACGCGGCTCCTGCCCCACCACCCGCTGGCGGAAACGCACGGCCCGGACGTCGACCTGCTCGCCACCCTCTGCAAACAGACTCGACCCGACGATCTGCTCGGGCAGCCCGGTCACAACCAGCTCGATCGGCCCCTGCCCCGCCGGCACCTCGACGGAGCGGACCACCTGTGCCTGGTCGCGGTAGAGGGTCACCTCGGCGATCTCGCTCCTGGCTTCCTGCCCCGAGGCGGGCCCGCCCGGCACGGCCAGCATCACCAGGAACAACACGGCTATCACGGCATACCTTCCCGATCCGGTGCACAGCGTACGCATCATCGATCTCCTGCATGGAACCACGTTCGGCCGCGCGACAACCGCCCGGCGGTCCCTTTCTGACGCATCCGCCCCCCGCCCGGTTCCCGCGGCCCGGGCTACAATCCGGGCATGCCAGACCGCACCACCCTCAACGACCGGGACCGCGCGTTTATCGCCAAGCAGCGGATGTTCTTTGTCGCCACCGCCCCGCTCGCGGGCGACGGGCTGGTCAACGTCTCGCCCAAGGGGCTGGACGGCACCTTCGCGGTCATCGACGACGCGACCGTCGCCTACCTGGACCTGACCGGTTCGGGCGTCGAGACCATCGCGCACCTCCGGGAGAACGGCCGGATCACGGTCATGTTCAGCGCCTTCGAGGGCCCGCCCAACATCCTGCGCATCCAGGGCAGGGGCGAGGCGGTCGAGACCGGCGACGCGGACTACGCGGGGCTGGCATCGCATTTCCCCGACCTGCCGGGCGTGCGGTCGATTATCCGGGTCCACGTGCAGCGCGTCGCCGACTCGTGTGGTTTCGGCGTGCCGATCTACGCGTACCAGGGCCAGCGCGAGACGCTGACGGAGTGGGCGGCGAAGAAGGGGGCCGACGGCGTCGCCGCGTACCAGCAGAGCAAGAACGCGACGAGTCTCGACGGCCTGCCGGGGCTGCGCTCGGCCCAGTAGGGTGGCGACCGCATGTGCGGCGTGCGTCAGCCGTTGGCCGCAGCGCGGTCGAGGTACCACGTCAGCTCGCCGCCCACCGGCGCGGGGTCGATGCCGGTGATCGGCAGTTCGCGGATGTCCGGCCCGCCGCTGGTCAGCTGGGCCTCGATCCGCTTGAGGGTGTCGTGCTTGCCCGCCCCGGCGATCAGGACGGCGACCTCGCGCGCCGCGTTGATCAGCGGGTAGGTCATGGTCATGCGCGGCGGCGGGACGACCCGGTCGCCCTCGTTCATCGCGACCCACCGGTCCGTCACCCCCTGGGCCGGCGAGTCTGGGAACAGGCTGGCGGTGTGTGCGTCGCCGCCCATCCCGAGCAAGATGAAGTCGAGCTGCGGCACTTCGGGCGGGCAGAGCCCGCCGAACGCGGCGCTGAGCTGCTGCTCGTAGTCCTCGACCGGGTCCTCGACGAGTACGGGCATCGGGTGGACCGAGCCCTCGCGGACCGGCACCTGGTACAGCAGCGACTCGCGGATCATCTTGATGTTCGAGCGGTCGTCGTCCTCCGAAACGCAGCGTTCGTCAACGATCCAGACGTGGGTCTGCAGCCAGGGGAACAGGCGGTAGCGCGGGTCGAGCACGAGCCGCATATAGAACGGTTCGGGCGTGCCGCCGCCGGAGAGCGCGAGGTGGAACTCGCCGCGCTGGTCGATGGCTTTCTGCGCCGAGCCGATGAGCGCGGACCCGAGGTCGTCAAAGAGCTGGTCGGTGTCGTTCGCGACATGGACGTAGCCGGGGAGTTTGAGCATGCGCGACAGGATACCGCGCATCGCCGGGGCTATTCGCGGCCTGTCGCCAGCCGGTCGAGCCGCTCATTCAGCGCGTCCTGATAGGCGGCGAGCGCGGCAGGGTCGTCGGGGACGATCAGGTCGGCCAGGTCTTCGGCGTGGCCCGCATCGTAGGCGGCGCGGAGGCGTTCCAGGTACGCCCGCTGGCGCGGGCTCAGCCAGAGCGCGGGGTCGCGGTCGGCATACAGCGCCGCGTTGACCTTGCTGGCCTGCGCCTCGGTCAGCGGCAGGTGGAACAGCGGCGTCGCCCGCAGGTGGCGGAACTGGTGCGCATCGTCGTTCGCGATCGGTCTGGTTCGGCCCTGCAGCATCGTGGCACGGTCGCCGACACGCTCCGTGGCGATACGCAGCTGCTCCTCATCGTGTGCCAACACCGCGGTCGCGCAGTCCATCCCGTCGGCCAGGCGGACCAGGTCGGCGTAGCTGACCACTTGCGGGTCGAACCCGAGTTCCACGACCTCGAGTCCACCCTTCCAGGCCGCGCGGGCCGTAACCACCCCTTCGATCCGGCCCAACTGGGCCTGGCCCTCCCAGAATCAGAACATCGCAAACGTGGCGTAGGCGAGTTCCTCCGACCGCTCCGCCGCAAGCAGCGCCAGGTACTCGGGCACCTCGGCCCCGGCCGCGTCCAGCGCGGCGACCATCCGCGCAGCCGTGGGCTGCACGTCGTACACGCGGTCGCGACGCTCGATCAGGTCCTCGCCCGCCGCGTCGATGTAGCGCACCACCGGGTAGTTCCACGCGGGCTCGTCGAAGCGCTCGCGCACCTCGCCGTCGTGACCGTCCTTGTTATTGTGGATCGCCACGGGGACGAACAGGTCCTCGGTCGCCTCCACGATCAACGGATGTGTCAGGGTCTGCGCACCGTAGACCCGGCACCCCTGTCACCCGGGGACTTCCTGGAACAGCAGCAGGATGGGCTTGCCCGTCTGCCGGGCCTGCGCGCGGCCGGCGCCAAAATCCCGCAGCCAGGCCACCCGGCCCAACTCAACCGGGCCGTCGATCTGTACAGGCGGCGTCTCCATGTCGTCTCGCGTGTCGACCGTGCCCGCGTTGCCGGCATTGACCAGCACGGCCAACACCCCGCCGGCCACGAAGCCCGCCAGGCCTAGCCGCCACGCCGTTTTCCCGGAGAGCTGTCGTCGTCGCATCGGCGAGCTCCTGAAACCAAAGAGCCACGCGGCCCAATATGCTCAGCATAGGCGGGCCGCAGCGGTTCGGCGATCCGCCTACCCGTTCCGCCAGTACCGGCCGTCTTTCTGCATCATCAGGTCCGAGGCCGGCGGTCCCCAGGTCCCCGCGGCGTAGTTGGGCAGGTCGCTCTGGGGGTGCTTCTTCCAGTAGTCGAGCACGGGCTGGACCGCGTCCCAGGCGGACTCGATCTCGTCGCGGTGCTTGAACAGTGTCTGGTCGCCCTTCATCGCCTCGTTCAGCAGCGTCGCGTAGCCGTCGGGCGGGTCGGTCTGCCACTGCTCGAGGTAGTCGAAGTCCATGACGACTTCTTTCATCTTCAGCCCCGACCCGGGCACCTTGCCCTCGAAGCGCAGGCGGATGCCCTCATCCGGCTGGATGTTGATGACGATCTGGTTGGGCTTCATCTCCTGGGTCCGGTCCAGGAACAGGCAGTGCGGTGTCGGCTTGAAGTAGATCACGACCTCGGTCTTCTTCTCGGCCATCGCCTTGCCCGAGCGGAGGAAGAACGGCACGCCGCCCCACCGCCAGGTGTCGACCTGGAACCGCATCGCCGCGTAGGTGTCGGTCTGGCTGTCGTCGGCGACACCCTCGTTGTCGCGGTAGGCGATCACGGAGCTGCCTTTCACCGTCCCGGCCGAGTACTGGCCACGCACCGCGATGTGCGGGACGTCGTCGGCTTGGGGCACCCGCAGGGCCTTGAACACCTTGATCTTCTCGGTGCGGATGTCCGCGGCGTCCATCGAGACCGGCGGCTCCATCGCCACGACCGACAGCACCTGCAGCAGGTGGCTCTGCACCATGTCGCGCATCGCCCCGCCAGCCGGGCTGTCGTAGTAGCTGCCCCGGCCCTCGACGGCGACGGTCTCGCTGGCGGTGATCTGGATGTGGTCGATGTAGTCGCGGTTCCACAGCGGCTCAAAGATCGTGTTGGCGAACCGCAGCACGAGCATGTTCTGGACCAGTTCCTTGCCCAGGTAGTGGTCGATGCGGTAGATCGCGTCCTCATCGAACACACCGGCCAGTACGCGGTTGAGGTGCGCGGCCGAGGCGGGGTCCGACCCGAACGGCTTCTCCACGACGATGCGCTGCCAGCTCGCGTTGGGCTCGATCGAGCAGTACTTGCGACCCTCGGTGACGATGTCGGCGCTGCCGATGTTCTGGATGATCGGCTCGAAGAACTGTGGCGAGACGGAGAGGTAGAACAGCACGTTGTCGCCGGTATTGTGCTCCTTGGCGAGTTCGCACATCCGTGTTTTGATGCCGGGCCAGTCGTCGGGCTTGGTGGCGTCGCCGGCGTGGTAGTGGATGCGTTTGGCGAACTCGGCCCACTTGGCCTCGTCGTAGCCCTTGGGGTCGAAGTCGTAGAGCTCTTCGCGGTAGGCGGCGTCGGTGTACTTGGTCCGGCTGACGCCGACGATCGCGAGGTCTCTGGGCGCTTCGCCTGTGTCCCAGAGGCGGTACAGCGCGGGGATGAGCTTGCGCTTGGTCAGGTCGCCGGAGGCGCCGAAGATGACGACCAGGCATCGGGAGGGCGTGGGGGAATCAGGCATAGGGTTAGTAGACACGTTGGGACTTGCGCGATCAAACGCCGGCGGCGTTATCCACGCGTGCGAGGTGGATGCTCAGGAGCATGACGTCGGCGGGGTTGACGCCCTCGAGCCGGCCGGCCTGGCCGAGCGTGGCGGGCCGGAACTTGGCGAGCGTCAGCCGGGCCTCGTTGCGCAGGCCGGTGACTGCGGCGTAGTCCATCGCCGCGGGCAGCGTGGCGGACTCCTGCTCGGCGAGGCGGTCGATGTCGCGCTGCTGCCGCTCAACGTACCCGACGTAGTGCAGGTCCGCGAGCACCGACACGAGCAGGCGTTGGGCGGGAGGCCGGGTGAAGTCGATGGCCAGGCCACCCGCCTCCTGAAACAGTCCGGCCAGATGCTCGGGCGTGGTTTCGCTGCGGCGGGCGAGGTCGACGAGGCGGGTGCCGTCGTGTTTGGCCTGATGCAGGGTGTCGAGGATCGCGGCGCGATGCCGCTGCTTCATCTCGTAGACCGCCCAGCGGGTGTCGTCCACCAGCCCCCAGCTCCGGCCGAGCGCGGTGAGCCGCTGGTCGGCGTTGTCCGACCGCAGCAGCAGCCGGTGCTCGGCCCGCGAACTGAACATGCGGTACGGCTCCACGGGCACCTTCGTCACCAGGTCGTCCATCATCACGCCGAGGTACGCCTGGTCGCGTCGCAGGCGCACGGGGCTTTCGCCGAGCACCCGTCGGGCGGCGTTGAGCCCGGCGATCAGGCCCTGCCCCGCGGCTTCCTCGTAGCCGGACGTGCCGTTGATCTGCCCGGCGGTGAAGAGGCCGGGCAAGACCTTGGTTTCACAGGTCGCGTCGATCTGGTGCGGGCGGACCATGTCGTACTCAACGGCGTAGCCGTACTTGAGGACGACCGCGTGTTCGCAGCCGGGCAGCGCGCGGATGATGCGGTCCTGCACCTCGGGCGGGAGCGACGTGCTGATGCCGTTGCAGTAGACCTCGTCGGTTTCCAGCGACTCGGGCTCAAGGAAGACGTGGTGGCTGGTTTTGTCGGCGAAGCGGACGACCTTATCCTCGATGCTCGGGCAGTAGCGCGGCCCGGCCGTCGTGATCTGGCCGTTGTACATCGGTGCGAGGCCGAGGTTGTCCCTAATCAGGTCGTGAGCGGCCGCGTTGGTATGTGTGATCCAGCAGCCGACCTGCGGCAGCCTCGGGAATGTGTCTGCAGTGTGCGCATAGGCATCATCAACCGGCAGCCCCAGTTCTGTGAGTGCCGACCCAGCCTGAGTCATCTCGCTGAACGGCGTGGGGACTGCGTCGCCCCCCTGAACCTCGAGCCCCTCGACATTGAGCGACCCGCGCTTAAGGCGTGGCGGTGTGCCGGTCTTGAGTCGGCCGAGCTCGAAGCCGTGACGCTTGAGGGCACCGCTGATGCCGTCGGCCGACCCCTCGCCGACGCGCCCGCCGGGGGTCTGGTCCGCGCCCTTGTGCATGATGGCCCGCATGAACGTGCCGGTGGTGAGCACGACCGCGCCGCAGCGCAGGGGGACCGCTTTCTCGGCGTCGTCGATCGCGCCGAACTCGCCACAGCAGCCGTCACTGGGGACGGCCGGCCCGTCACTCACGCTCGGGCGGTACAGCACGCCGACGCACCGGCCGTCTTCGGTCAGGAAGTCCTCGGCAAGCCCGGCGAGGGTCTGGATGTTCGGCCGGGTCGCGAGGAGTCGCTGGACCTCCCGGGCGTAGGCGTACTTGTCGGATTGGCAGCGCGGGCCGTGCACCGCGGCCCCGCGGCTGGCGTTCAGCACCCGGAACTGGATGGCGGTGGCGTCGGCCGCGAGCCCCATCAGCCCGCCCAGGGCGTCGATCTCGCGGACGATCTGCCCCTTGGCCAGCCCCCCGATGGCGGGGTTGCAGGACATCGCACCGGTCTTGGACGGGTCCATCGTGATCAGGCCGACACGCCCGGATCGGCCCTGTGACGCGAGAAAACGCGGCAGGAGGACGCTGGAAGCCGCCCAGGCCGCCTCGGCACCCGCGTGACCACCACCGATGACGAGCAGGTCAAATTCTCGGGCGTCTCGCCGCATCCTGGGATTGTAGCTTGCGGATCGGTACCCCCGACCCTGGTGTTTTTGGTCCGGTGTTAAGCTGGTGAAAAGGCGCATATTCTGTAAGAAAACGGAGAATTCGGGGTTCTAGGGCTTGACCCTTAGCTACATTCTGGTAATCTTTGTAGAGCCGATGGATCGGCCGATTCACCTGATGCCATGTCTCCACAGTCGTGTCGACCCCGTGGGAATGGTTTCGGAGAGGAAAAAAGAGGTATGAACACGAAAACGACGACCGCCGCACTGCTCGTATTGGGGATGGCTGGCGCTGCTTCGGCGGACCACATCTCCAACTTGGCCGACCTTATCGCGAACAACGGTTCGGTGATGGTGGGCGACAAGCTCTTCTCGAACTTCACTTACGCCTACACTGGTGACATGCCTGACGCATCCGGCGTCAACGTCATCGAGTACATCGATCCCGACGGTAACTTCGGGATCCAGTTCCAGGGTGCCTTCATCGACCTCGCCGGCGGTAACGCCTCCGACGCGCTGATCACCTTCGACGTCACCGTGCTTGACCCGAACTTCCTGATCTCCGACGCCCACCTCGCCGGCAACCCTGCCGTGGTTGGTGGCAACGGCGGCAACTCGTTCGGCTCGGTGACCGAGACCTTCCTGACCGGCAACATCAGCGACTCGGCCGTGATCTTCGCGACCGAAGACAACGCCGTGCTCGCCGACTGGGTCTTCTTCGACCAGCCCGTAACGACCCTGAGCGTGCAGAAAGACATCATCCTGTTCGCCGATGACGATGCCGTCGCCACCACGCTCTCCTTCGTGAACCAGTCCTTCTCGCAGGTGCCCGAGCCCGGCTCGCTGGCGCTGATCGCTCTGGGCGGCATCGCGATGCTCCGTCGTCGCCGCTAAGGCCACAAGCGAACGCCTCGTTCCTCTGTTGAGTTGATCCCAAGCCCCGGCATGATGCCGGGGCTTGTTCTTTTGGGCATCCTCAGCACGTCATCCCTCGGCCGCAAACGGTCTGCTTCGGGCTGTGGCTTCTGTATGAAAAACAAGCCGCCGCCGGGGTTCCGGCGGCGGCTGCAGCAAGGTTTGGGTATGGCGTCAGCCGGTCGTGTGTTGACCGGATGGTTCGATGCTCGTCTACTCGGCGTCGAGCTGTTCCTGGATCATCTCTTCGGTGATCCGCATCGGGTGGCCGCGGTAGGCGATCTTGCCGTCCTTGCCGATCAGCAGGGAGTTGGGGATGCCGCGGACGCCGTAGTCCTGGAACATGTCGCCGTCCGCGTCACGGACCAGCCACATGTCAAGCTCGTGTTCGCCGGCGAACTCGGTGAGCACGCCCGCTTCTTCCATGGAGATCATCATGATCACGAAGTCATCGCCTTCAAAGGTCTCAACGAACTCGTTGAGGTGTGGGATCGAAGCCACACAGGGGCCTCACCACGTGGCGAAGAACTCAACCATTACCACCTTGCCCGCGAAAGCGTCGAGCGAAAACTCGGTGCCGTCGGGGACGTTGGCGATCGTCTCTTCAACGCTGAACTCCAGCGCGTCATCGCCCGCTTCGGGCGCGGCCTGCACGCCGGGCAGCGGTGCCACCAGCGCGATCGCGGCCAGCGCGACCGCGGGGGCCATCCATTTCAACAGGGTCATTGTGAATCTCCTAAGGGTAGGGTCGGTGTTCCGACAGTGGGGGTCGCCTGCTCGGCGAGACCTTGCTGTATCCATTATACCGGCGAGAAATGCGTTCTATTCCAGTCCCATGCCAGGTTTGCACGCTGGGGAGTTCAGCACAGACTACGAGCGGACTCAACGACGGCGACTCACCCGCCCGTCGTGAGCACACAGGCCCGGCTACACTCCGGCCATGATCTACGACCGCTTCGACCTGATCGACCGCTATGCCCTGCTGATCCCCGGTCTGCCGGGCGTCCTCGCCGCGCTCCGCATGCGGGGGCCGCTGGACGTACTGCCCGCCGGTCGGCAGACGCTCGTGCCGCACAAGGCCGACCTCATCATCGATCGCTACACGCCGTCACCCGACCGCCCCGTGGTCTGGGAATCACACCGCCGTTACGCCGACATCCAACTCATGTTTGCCGGCGAGGAGCGGTTCGGCTGGCTGCCGGCGTCTGCCGCACCCCCGGTAAAGGACGCCTACGACGTCGAGCGCGACGCCTGCTTCTACCAGCCCCCCTCGCCGATGCATGCCCCGCCGCCATGCTACCTGCCGCTACGTGTGGGCGACTTCGCGGTGTTCCTACCGGACGATGTGCACGCGCCCGGTCTTATGCCCGAGGGGCAGGCCGTGACCGCTGCGGAGGTGACCAAGGCCGTCGTCAAGGTCCGCCTGGATCAGTAGTCGGACTTGCCGAAGAAGAAGGCCGGCGGCGTGATCGCAAGCGCCCCGAGGACGACCCATTCCTGCTGTGTCATCGGCCCCCACATCGCGTTGCCCAGGAACGGTCCGCGGAGCAGGATGACGATGATCGGCAGCAGGAAGAAGGTCAGCCGGACCCCGCGGTAGAGCCCCGCCCAGACGAGGATCGCCCCCGCGAGCAACGCGGTGTGGCTGCAGAGGACATCGAACACCGCCGGAGGGATCGGTGCGATGCGCAGCGCTTTCGGGTCGTCAACCTGGTCCTTGAGCAGGGTGCGCAGGAAGGTCAGGACCCCCATCCCCTCGGGGATCGCCGAGAGCTTGTGCTGGGTGCTCACCCACCAGGCCCAGACCAGCAGCATCACCCCGCCCACCGCCGCGCGTGCCCGGCCGGCAAAGAGCCAGTACGTGAGTTGCGTGGAGAGCGGGGTCCGGCGGAGCTTCCAGGAGTCAGGAATGAACTCGTCCTTGCGCGACCCCTTGGCGGCCTGCGACCCGGCGGCTTCGGCCTCCGTGATCTCGCGGTTGAGGTAGATCTCGCCGAGCACCTGTCGGTCGCCGGTCGCGCGGTATCGCTGGGCCCCGTCGAACCAGTCCCGCGCCGCTTGCCGCGACTTGGCCATCGCCTCCATGTCGCCGACACCCTCGGCTCGCAGGCGCTGCATCTCGGCCCGTTGGAGTTGGTGCCGACGGCGTTCGTCTTCGCGGGCCGACTGCGCCCGCTCGAGCCAGTCGATGATCCCGTCCCGCCACGCCCCGTAGCGCGGGCGGGCCTTGCCGTCTTCGCCGTAGCCCCACTGCTTGCGGGCTTCGCGCTTCGCCTCGTACCCGAACAGGGCCTCGTACAACCCCTCCCACCGCCGCCCCGCGTAGGCGCAGACGAACTTCCGCAGCGCGCGCTCCTCCAGACCACGCAGCCGCAGCTCACGGAGCATCTGCCGCACGCTGGCCAGCACCGGCTCGCGTTGCTTTGTGCACCACGTGTCGAGCCCGAACACTGCGGCCGCCGCCAAGCCGATCCCCACCACCAGGAACGCGAGGTACCACCACACCAGGCCCAGCACAAACAGCATCGCCCCGAACGCCAAAACCCCCACCACGAACATCACCCACTGCGGCCAGCCGAGCGTAAGCAGGTACTGCCGGACACGCTGGCTGAGCGTCCCGCCGTGCCGGAGGCCCGAGAGCCCGAGGTAACCAACCGTGGTGCAGGCCCACATCCAGACGGCGGTGCCCGTGAGGGTGTAGTTGCTCAAGACAATGCCGACAATCGTCGCGAGCAACGCACCGAGGTGGAACGCACCAAACAGCAGCCGGCGGGCCTTCGCCGCGCCGTTGTCTGCGAACTCGTCTGCGGCGTCTTCGATCGCCTCGGCGTGTTCCGGACGCGGCGTAAACGGGCCCGAGCCGATCCCCAGGAGCCCCTCCAACGCCGAGACGACCTCGGCCATCGACCCGTACCGGTCGGCAGGCCGCTTGGCGAGCATCTTCATCACCACGACCGACAACGCCTTGGGCACCTTCGGCGCGGCCTGCTCGGGCGGCTGGATCGTGGTGGTCGCGTGGAGCTTGAGGACTTCCTCCGCCGACCGTGCGGGCAGCGGCGGCTTCCCGGTGAGCAGGTAGTACAGTGTCGCACCCAGCGCGTAGATGTCGGCCCGTGCGTCTACCGCCGCAGAGTCCTTCGCCTGCTCGGGGGGCATGAACGCTGGCGTGCCCATTGCCGCCGCGGGACGCGTCGCGGTCGGGTCGCCGCCGCCGGTCTGCCCTTGGCCGGCCTGCTTCAACTCGGCGCGGGTCCCGCCGTCGCCCTCGGCCGTCTTGACCAGCCCCAGGTCCGTGACCTTGACCAGGCCCTGATCATTGACCAGCAGGTTCGCGGGCTTGACGTCGCGGTGCACCATGTGGTGCTCGTGGGCAAAGGCCAGCCCGCGCGCGGCGTGCAGCGTGTGTGTCGCCGCCTGCCCCGGGTCCAGCGGGCCCTGTTCTTTCACCAGGTCGGAGAGCGTCTTGCCCGGGACGTACTCCATGCTGAAGTAGTGCTGCGTCTCGTCCTGCCCGACGTCGTGGATCTGCACGACGTTGTGGTGCGAGAGCTGCGCGACGGCGAAGGCCTCGCGGACAAAGCGCGAGAGAAACGCCGGGCTCTGCGCGAGCTGTGGCGCGATCGTCTTGACCGCGACATGCCGGTCCAGTGACACCTGCCGGGCGAGGTAGACGCAGCCCATGCCGCCACGCCCTAGCTCGCGCAACAGCTCGTAGCCATCCATCCGGCCCATCGGCTGGCCCTGCACCCCGTGGCCCGGGCCCGGCTCGGCAGCGCCGGACCCAGCAGGTGTTGCAACGGTCGCCAGGGGGTCGTGCTCGCGCGACGGCGCGAGCGGCGCCGCCATCGTGGGCTGGTCGGCGGGTGCCGACGCGACGGTCGGCATCTCGGCGGGTGCGGAAGCCACCGTCGGCGCATCGGCCGGCGGCGTGGTGCCCGCCTGCGACCGCCCCGCCGCCTGCTGCTTCTGCTTCGCGAGGTAGCGCTTGAGGTGGTCCAATGACTTGGCGGAGACGACCCGCCCGCCAATCTCCCTAGGGATCGCGATCGCGAACTGCTGCCCGCAGTCCGGGCACTTGGGCTGGTACACCCCCGCCGCCGCTTTCAGGGCGAACTTGTGCTCACAGTGCGGGCAGCGGACAGACATCGCGGATTCCCGAGCGGTGGAAACGGATGGTGACGCGGCAAAAAAGACATGGCCCGAGACACCCCACAGCGTGTTAGCGTACCAGCAAAGCCCCGGGCCTCAAAACCTCAACGCCCCCGGCGCGATCGGCCGAACCACGCAGCGGCGATCCGGGCGCAGCAGCGCCAGGGCCCGCCCTGCCCTGTGCGCGGCAGCAGGCCCAGCGACGCGAGCCGCCCGCCCGCGCTCAGCGCGAACAGCAGAAAGTAGTTGACGAACGTCCAGGGGCCTAGCTCCCACGGCAGCAGCCGGTCGGGCAACACCGCCAGCACGATGCCCCCGAGGATCGATCCGACGAAGAACGCGGAACCCTGGAAAAATCCGATCACCCCGAACGTGTGCTGACGAAGCTCGGCCGGCCCCAGGGACTGCGTGTAGTTGAACCAGCTCAGGTTGAACCCCGCCCAGGCGAAGCCGCCCAGCACGCCCACCGCGTAGACCGGCCAGACCACGGCCTCGCTCGACGCCAGCCACGGCAGGATGTGCAGCCCGATCAGCAACCCGCTGCCCGACAGCACCGCGACGCTGCCCAGCCGGCGGTCCAGCCGGCCCCAGGTCGGCATCGCCAGCAGCGCGCTCACCGACGTCACCACGCCGAACAGCCCCATCTCGAACGGCGACATCTTCAGCACCCGCACCATGTGTGCCCCGAAGTACGCGGCACTCAGCCCGATGCAGAACTGCCACGTCAGGATGAACCGCGCCGCCTGCGGGACGCCCGGTGTCCGCCAGACCGCGCCGAACGTCTCGCGCAGTGTCCGCCCGGGGTGAGCAGCCGGCACGCCCGGCTCGAGCTGCCGCCCAAGCGTGCGCGCCGCGACCAGCGCCGACACCACCGCGAACACGAAGCACACCGCGAAGCCGGTCTCGATCCGGCCGTGCTGCTCGAACAGCGTCAGCACGTACGACCCGGCCAGCAGCATGGAAAGCGAGACCGCGCCCAGCGCCGCGTTGCGTCGGCCGTAGTAGCTGCCCCGGATCGCTGGCGGCACCAGGTCCGCCATCCACGCCAGCCAGGCGTTGCCCGCCACGACCGCGGCGGCGTTCGACAGCAACAGCGTCAGCACCAGCAGGGCCTGCTTCACCTGTGGCGCGAGGTCTACGAACAGCAGCACCGCCAGCGCCAGCCACGCCGCGCGGTGCGCCAGCGCGAACCCCACCACCACCCGCTTGCGCGACCGCATCCGGCGGACCAGCATCGGCGAGAGGAATGCGAACCCCGTGCAGAGGAACGGCAGCGCGTCGATCACCCCCAGCAGCCAGTCCGGGCACCCCAGCGTGATCGCGTAGTTGGTGAGGAACAGCCCCGACGTCAGCGCGAGGTGGACGGTGGCGAAGATGCCCTCGACCGTCGAGACGTGCAGCGACCGCCGCAGCTCGCTGACCTGCGTCCGCTGGGCCGGCGTTCCGAAGACCAGCCGGAGGTAGACACGTTTGAGGCGTGCAGTCATCGGGACACAACCCTAGCCCGGGCGGGTCATGCTGTCGTAGTCCATCAGCTCGTTGAGCCGCTCGGCGGGCATGAGGTCCAGCTCCCCGACGAGTTGCTTGATGGTCTTGCCTTCCTTGTGGGCCTGCTTGGCCAACGCGCTGCACTTGTCGTAGCCGATCTCGGGGGCGAGCGCGGTGATGGTCATCAGCGACGCGTCGAGCAGCTCGGCGCATCGCTGCTCGTTGACCTCGAGCCCCACCAGCAGCTTGTCCACGAAGACGTTGCAGACGTTGGAGAGCAGCGTGACCGACTCGAGGAAGGCGTCGATCATGACGGGCATGGCGACGTTGAGCTCGAAGATCGAGCCGACGCCGCCGAGGCCCGCGGTGGTGACGGTCGCGTCGTTGCCGATGACCCGGCAGCAGACCTGCATGACGGACTCGCAGACCACGGGGTTGACCTTGCCGGGCATGATCGACGACCCGGGCTGGATCGCGGGCAGGACAAGTTCCCCGATCCCGCAGCGCGGGCCGGAGCCGAGGTGGCGGATGTCGTTGGCGATCTTGGACAGGGAGACGGCGATGGTTTTCAGGTGGCCGTGGGCCTCGACAAAAGCATCTTTTGCGGCCTGGGCTTCGGTGTGGACTTCGGCTTCTGCGAACTTGATATCCAATCGCTGTGAGAGGGTTGCACACACTTTTGCAGCAAAACTCGGGTGGGTGTTAATGCCTGTCCCAACCGCAGTGCCGCCAATCTCTAGGTCGTCGCACATACACTTTGTTGCGTAGGTGGCGTTGGCATGCCCTTGCCAAGCCTGCCTGGCGTACCCTGCGAACACCTGCCCAAGCCGGATGGGTGTCGCATCCATCAGGTGTGTCCGACCGGTCTTCAGGATGGCGTCCCACGCCGTGGCTTTATTCCCCAGCGCGGATTGCAGGTTCTGCAACGCGGGCTCAAGCTTCCGCCGAGTCGCCATCGCACCGGCGATATGCATCGCCGTCGGGAATGTGTCGTTACTACTCTGCCCCATGTTGACGTGGTCGTTGGGGTGGACGCCCCCCTCGGCCTTGGTCGTTGCGCCCAGGCCGAGCTTGTCGTTGGCGACCGAGGCGATGACCTCGTTGGCGTTCATGTTGGTGCTGGTGCCGCTGCCGGTCTGGTAGACGTCGACGGGGAAGTGGGCGTCGTGCTTGCCCTGGGCGACCTCGTCGGCGGCGGCGATGATGGCGTCGGCGAGCTTGGCCTCGAGCTTGCCGAGGTCTTTGTTGGCCTGGGCGCACGCGGCCTTGAGGTGGCCGAAGGCGTGGATCACGGCCGGGGGCAGCGGGCGGTTGGCGATGGGGAAGTTGGCGACGGCCCGGGCGGTGCTGGCGCCGTACAGCGCATCGGCGGGGACGGGCATCTCGCCCATGGAGTCTTTCTCGATCCGGGTCTTGCCGGGGGTGGCGGCGTCGGGCATCGTCGGGTTCCTTGGTGGCGGGGGAACCGAGGACTATACCGCGCCGCGCGGGGCGGCTGGTAAGCTGTGGGTTCGGCCGATCGCCTCACCCTACGGAGACGTCTGCATGGGATCCGCCAGCATCGCCTCGCTTTTCACGCTCCTGCTGCTCGTGCTGGTGCTCGGCGGCCTGGTGGTGGGCATCGTCCTGATCGTGATCGGCGGGCGGAAGGGGCCGGCCGGCGAGATGGCATGCGGCCGATGCGGGTATGCAGTGCGAGGGCTGCAGCAGCTCGCCTGCCCCGAGTGCGGGGCGGACCTGCGTGAGGCGGGCATCGCGCGCGGCGGCTCGTCGGGCAAGCGCACCCTAGGCATTGTGCTGGTCTCGGTCTGCACCGTCCTGCTGCTGTCCTGCTGCGGGCTGATGGCGTTCAGCTACTTGGCGTTGAGTTCGACCACAGTGCATTCCGCGCCGGTCCAGGCGGTGCCGGCACCGCAGAGCACCCCGTCTTCGCAGGGACAGCCAAACAACGATACGGGTGAGTCGCCTTCAGATGTGGACCCGGTGACCGGTGACCAGCCGTAGGCGTTGGCCGTGGTATCTCGCCAGAGTTCAGGCCGCGCCCTGGCTTGGCTCGTTTTGGCGCTGCTGCAGCCGTTGGGCGAGGGCGTGCATCGGCGGCTTGAGCGCTTCGGGGCCGGGGACGTGGATCGTGCCGGCGGTTTCGGGGGGCTCGGCCGACGCCGTCAGGCGGATAGCCTCATCGCGGAGCCGGCTCATCTGTCGCTGCAGGTGGGTGCGGGACTGCTCTTCGAGGGCCGCGATCCGCCGGGCCAGCTCGGCCTCGGCACGCTTGGTCTGCTGCGTGAGAAGCCGTTCGACCTCGGCCTGGATCGGGGCCGCGAGCTTGGCGGCCTTGTCCTCGACCTCACCGACGGCGTGGGTGAGCACACGCTCAACGATCTCGCCTGCCTGCTTGTGCATCTGCTGCAGCCGTGCGACGCGCTGATCGATCGACTTGTCCAGCCGGGTCAGTTCCTCCAGCCGTTGTGTGACAGCCGCCCCATCGGGCAGCGGAACTGGCGAATCAACCGAGGGCGTTGATGACGCGGTGGCCTGCGGCTCGACCAGCCGGCTGGCCTGCTGCAGGTGCTCGGTGAAGCGCTGGGTGGCCTGTTGGATGGCGCGTTCGAGCGTGACCAGCCGGCGTTCGCCCTCGTCGATGCGGGCCTGGGTCTGGTTGAGGGTCTTGAGCCGGTCGCGGATGACGGCGTCGAGCTGCTGGAGGTGCTGGGCGAGCTTGGCGGCGTTAACCGCGGCAGGGGTCGGTGGCTGGGGTGGCGCCGGGGGCGCGGGGTCGTCGGCCGGGCAGTGGCTGTCGGGCGCCGGTCGGCCGGCGAGGCGGAGGGCCCGGGCGAGTCGGACGCGTTCGTCGCGGGCGCGGTCGGCGGCGGCGTGCAGCGCGTCCGTCAGGGCGCGGGTCGTGTCGGGCGGGGAGGCAAGGGCGGGTGATTCGTGGGACACTGTGGGCTCCGCGTTCGTTCGGGCGAGAGGTTCGGGGCGGCGCGGGGGTTTGGACGATACGGATATCGGCCCTAGGGCCCGGCGGGGTGCAAGCCCGAATGGCCCGGCGCTCCACGCGCCACCAACACGCGTCGTAGCGTGCCGACCGGGCCGGTGTTATCGGGCATACGAGGAACCGATCGCAATGGGACTGATCGACATCATGGGCGTGCTGGTCGCGCTGGCGGCGGGTCTGGCATACGTGAACCACAAGCTGCTGAAGCTCCCGACGACGGTCGGTCTGATGCTACTCGCGCTGCTGCACGCCGTCGCGGTGCTGGTGATCGGCCGGTTCTACCCCCCCGCCATCGACGCCGCGCAGAACCTCATCGGGTCGATCGACTTCAACCAGACGCTGATGCACGGCATGCTGGGCTACCTGCTCTTCGCCGGGGCGCTGCACGTCAACCTCAGCGACCTGAAGCAGCAGAAGCTCGTCATCGCCCTGCTCGCGACGATCGGCGTCCTGGTGACGACGTTCCTGGTCGGCTCGTTCGCCTACGGGATCACCCAACTCCTGGGCATCGAGGTGCGGTTCCTGCACTGCCTGATCTTCGGCAGCGTCATCGCGCCAACCGACCCGATCGCGGTGCTGTCGATCGTAAAGAAACTCGGCGCGCCGAAGTCGCTGGAAACCAAAATCGCCGGCGAATCGCTGTTCAACGACGGCGTCGGCGTGGTCGTGTTCATCGCGCTGATGGGGATCGCGGGTCTGGGCGGCGGGCACGGCGGTCATGAGGAGCGGTCCCACGACCCGCACGCGCAAGTGTCGGCGTCGACCGACGCCGAACATCAGGGAGCCGACACGCACGATGCGGATGACCATGCCGAAGCGGCCGGAGAAACCTCCGCGTTGGACGTGGCCGAGCTTTTCGCACTCGAAGCCGGCGGCGGCATCCTCTTCGGGCTGGTGCTCGGCCTTATCGCGTTCGCGCTGATCCGATCGATCGACCACTACACGACGGAGATCCTGCTATCCCTCGCCGTCGTCACCGGCGGGTACGCGCTGGCGTACAAGCTGCACGTCTCCGGCCCGCTGGCGATGGTCGTCGCGGGGCTGCTGCTGGGCAACCACGGCCGGGCGCTGGCGATGTCCGACAAGACGCGCGACCACCTCGACACCTTCTGGGAGCTGATCGACGAACTGCTCAACGCGGTGTTGTTTGTGCTCATCGGGCTCGAGGTGCTGGTGCTTTCGTTTGAAGGCAGGTACCTCCTGGCCGGGGCGCTGGCGGTGCCCGCGGCGCTGCTGGCGCGGTTCATCTCTGTGGGTGGGGTCGTGAGCATGCTCCGCCGCAAGCGGGACTTCTCGCCTCACGCGGTGAAGGTCATCACCTGGGGCGGGCTGCGCGGCGGGATCTCGATCGCGATGGCGCTGTCGCTCATGGATGGGCTGAGCCACGGCACTGAACAAGACACCACGGCCGGAAACGCCCTGCTGACCATGGCCTACGTCGTCGTCGCGTTCTCCATCCTTGTTGGCGGGCTGACCGTCGGCCCGCTGCTCAAACGCTACGGTTTGGCCGGTAAAAGCGGGTCGGCCGAGGCGCATTAGCACGCCTCGCGCGGCGACACGCACGCAGGGTTCCATGGCAAAGTTTCCGTAACTGTCCGCGCTGAACGGCCGATAGGGGCTGTATCCGACGCGACCTGTAGACAGGATCACGATGCCCGATAAACAAACGACCTACCTGCCCGACATCGAGATTGCCCGCAACGCGACGCTGCGCCCGATCCCGGAGATCGCCGCAAAGCTCGGGCTGGGCGAGGATGAGTTCGAGCTCTACGGCAAGACCAAGGCCAAGGTCACGCTGGACGCCTGTGCAGCCCGGGCCGACGCGCCGATGGGGAAGCTGGTGCTGGTCACCGCGATCAACCCCACTCCCGCTGGGGAAGGCAAGACGACCACGACGGTCGGTCTGGGCGACGGTCTCTCACGGATCGGCAGGAAGGCCTGCATCTGCCTGCGCGAGCCGTCGCTCGGACCGTGCTTCGGGATGAAGGGCGGCGCGGCCGGGGGTGGCCACAGCCAGGTCGTGCCGATGGAGGAGATCAACCTCCATTTCACCGGCGACTTCCATGCCATCGGGCTCGCGAACAACCTCCTCGCCGCGGCAATCGACAACCACATCCACCATGGCAACGCGCTGGGTATCGACACCCGCCGCATCGTCTGGCGACGCGTCGTCGACATGAACGACCGGGCGCTCCGCAAGGTGACCGTCGGGCTCGGCGGCGTCGGCAACGGCTACGCACGCGAGGACGGCTACGACATCACCGTCGCCTCCGAGGTCATGGCCATATTCTGCCTTGCGCAGACCCTGGGCGAGCTCAAGCAGCGCATGGGCAAGATCATCGTCGCCTATACCCGCGACCGTATGCCCATCCGTGCCTCGGACTTGAAGGTCCACGGCGCGATGACCGTGCTGCTCAAGGACGCCTTCGCGCCGAACCTGGTCCAGACGCTCGAAGGCACGCCCGCGCTGGTCCACGGCGGGCCGTTTGCCAACATCGCGCACGGCTGCAACAGCGTGATGGCGACCAAGCTGGCGATGCGTTGCGCCGATTACACCGTGACCGAGGCGGGCTTCGGCGCGGACCTCGGCGCAGAGAAGTTCCTGAACATCAAGTGCCGCAAGTCCGGGCTCTCGCCGGACGCGGCGGTCATCGTGGCGACCGTGCGTGCGCTCAAGAGCCACGGCGGGGTCGAGAAGGACCAGCTCAGTACGCCCAATGTGTCGGCCGTGACCAAGGGCTTGGCGAACCTGACCAAGCACGTCGAGAACGTGCAGGGCTTCGGCATCCCCTGTGTCGTGTGCATCAACACCTTCGTGAGTGATATCGACGAGGAGGTCGCCGCGATCCGCGACGCAGCCGACAAGCTCGGCGTGGAGGTGATCCAGTCGCGCCACTGGGAACTGGGCGGCGCGGGCGCGGAAGACCTGGCCAAGGCCGTCGTCGCGCTGGCCGAGTCGGGGAAGGCCGACCTGAAGCTGACTTATGACAACGACGCGGGCCTGTGGGACAAGGTCCGGTCGGTCGCGCAGAAGGTCTACGGCGCGGACGACATCGAGGCGGACTTCCGCGTACGCAACAAGATCCGTCAGCTCGAGGCGGATGGGCACGGCGGTCTACCGGTGTGCATGGCCAAGACGCAGTACTCTCTGTCGACCGACGCGAAACTGCGCAACCGGCCCAAGGGCTTCAACGTGCCGATCAGCGACGTCCGGTTGTCCGCCGGCGCGGGGTTCGTCGTCGTTCTCACCGGCGACATCATGACGATGCCGGGCCTGCCCAAGCAGCCCTCGGCCGAGGCGATCGATCTGGACGAGAACAACCAGGTTGTAGGGTTGTTCTGAGCGGATCGAGCGAGCCATCTACGCCAACTCACAAGCCACATCGTGATTGATTTTAGCCGCTGCGTCACACGCGGCGGGCTCGTCGATGTATCCGCCCCCCCCCCCCCGCCGCCGCGTGTGACGCGGCGGCAATCTAGGCGTCGTTGGCTTGCGCAACGGTCGGTCTACTCGACCGGCGCTTCTCCCGCCGGCGGATTGTCTACGACGCTCTGCGCCTCGCAGACGAGGCGGATGCCGCCGAACTCGTACGACGGGTACCAGAATCGGCTGGGTTCATTCGGATAGGCTGCGTGCCAGGCGATAGGGTCTTCCACCTCGCGCCATTCGAAAACGAGATCGGACCGCCGGGTACGGATGTTGCCCCCGCGCAGTGCGCGTTCCGCAGGGTTCACAGGGATCACCCATTCAGATACGCTTCCGAGCATGTCGTGGATACCCAGTGCGTTGGCCTTTTTTGTCCCCGCGGCGGGCACTTCCGTCATTAGTTCCGGGCTCTCAACCGGCTCACCAAAAAACTCATCATATGGTGCGTTCTCGAAGTGCCACGCGCTCGCACTAAGATCGCTTGGCATCCCGCCGCCAGCAAGAAAGGCACGTTCCCATTCCGCTTCAGTCGGCAGCCGATACTGCCTCCCTGTTTTATCGCTCAGCCACTTGCAAAAGCTCTCGGCGGTAAGACGTGACACGGCGCGTGCCGGGTTTTCTGCGATGTTCATCTGTACCAGCACGCTTGGGTCACCATACAGCGGAGAAGGCCGCAACCCCTCCCGGATCAATCGCTTGATCTCGTCAACATCTTCGATGTCTCTGCAGTAACTCCATGCTTCAATCATGCCCCAGGTCACTTCTAGCCGTGACAGATAAAACGGGTGCAAACCCGCATCCGAATCGCCGGGCACCAGGACCATATCAAACGGCACGTGTCGGTTTAGACGTGGCACCTCCCGCCCGTCGGGCATGTTCTCCTTGATGTAGATCGGCGAAAAATCCGTAAACCTGGCGGGTAGCTCGCTCACATCAATAGGCAAGGCATTTGCGGTGCCTGACGGCAGGTTCATGGCCCTTGCTTCAACAACACGCAATCGCTCTTCCATCTGCGACAATATCCGATCAATCTTTCCAATTGTTTCCTCTTGCCGTTCTAACACCCCAGCCAACTCCGCGATCACCGCGGCGGGGTCGGGCGAGGCGGTCATGCGGACACGGAGCCGGACCGCGTCGTCCACCTCCGAGGTCGCGCCGCCCGCGGCGCCGGCCAGCGAGCCCTCGCGCTTCGCCACCGAGTAGTCGCTGCGCAGCAGCTCGAACGATGCGTCGAGCGTCAGGGCCTGGCCCGAGAACGCGAGCGCCGCGGGGATCGCTAACTCCTTCGCAATCCCGTTGAGAGTGAACGTGCCAACGAGTACGTGCGTCGCGGAGCCGGATGGGGCGTCATCTGCTGGAGCTTCGTACTCCTTCACCCTGTCGCATACAAACGTCGCCGTCGGGTGGTTCTCGTAGTCGAACCACTTCTCCCCGGCCAGGACCGTGTTGGTCAGCGGCAGCGCATCGGTGCGGAGCGAGGTGACCGCGAACGCGATCTCGATCGCCAGCAGCTCTTGCGTCTCCGGCCGGTACACGACCGCCCCGCTCAGCTCGTCCCAGGTGCCCTCGTGTTCTTCCCGACCGAACGTGGTCTGCTTCCCGGCGGTGAAGTCGATACGGAAGTTGCCGCCGCGCTGCATCGCCGACAGCGGGACGGCCAGGTCGCCCCGCTCGGCGTCGGGCGTGTAGCCGGCTACCCGTGCCAGGTCGATGCTGCCGAGCGTGTCGGCCGATTCGCCGTAGTCGACCGCGCGCGACAGATTAGCGATGTAGAGCGCTCCGCCGGCGAGCGCCGTGTTCAGCAGTAGGATGGCGACGAGCAGCAGGGTCTTGAAGTGGGGCATGGATGGTTCCTGTCTGGTCCAGCGAGGATGTAGTCAGATGTGTGATTGCCTTCCCGACCGGCTACCGGATCGACGCGGAGGTGCCGTCGAAGTTACGCGGATCGGGCCGCACAAAAGCACGGCTTGCGGTGCGCTTCGTTTGCTTTCATAAGATAAAAACGCTAAAAACTCGGCCGCGTGCGACGGATCGCCCGCGATAGCACAGTCCAATGCCGACGGCCGGATAACCCTTCTATAAAACCGCCACACGGCACCCCCCCCCCCATCGAAACAAAAACCATGGCCAAGAACAACAAGCCCCTCGACGAACACTACTTCTTCACCTCCGAGTCCGTCTCGATGGGCCACCCCGACAAGGTCGCCGACCAGATCAGCGACGCGGTCCTCGATTCCCTGCTCGCCCACGACCCCCAGGCGCGTGTCGCCTGCGAGACGTTCGTCACGACTGGCTTGGTCGTCATCGGCGGGGAGATCACCGTCCACAACATCGGCGCTGAACGCGCCCTGGCCAACGCCGAGCAGACCGCCCGCGATACGATCCGGCGCATCGGCTACGACGGGGACCTGGGCATGAAGTTCGATGCCGAGAACTGCGGCGTCCTTCGCGTGATGCACAGCCAGTCGATGGACATCAACCAGGGGGTCGACCGTTCCAAGGCAGATGAACAGGGCGCGGGTGATCAGGGCCTGATGTTCGGCTACGCCTGCAAGGAAACCGCCGACCTCATGCCCCTGCCTATCGACCTCTCGCACAAGATGGTCGCCCGGCACGCCGCGGTCCGTACCAAGAAAAACCCGCCGATCAAAGGCCTCCGCCCCGACGCGAAGAGCCAAGTGACTGTTGAGTACGACATCAACAACAAGCCCGTCCGCATCGACGCCGTCGTCCTCTCCACCCAGCACACCGCCGACTGGAACGGCGACGCACGTCAGGCCAAACTCGGCAAAGAAGTCTTCAAGCACATCATCGAGCCGTGCTTGCCCAAGAAGCTCTACGACAAGAAGGCCACCAAGCTCGTTTTCAACCCCACCGCCAAGACCCGCGTCCCCAAGGGCGCACTGAAAGTCTTCGTCAACCCCACCGGCCAGTTCGAGATCGGCGGGCCCCACGGCGACGTCGGGCTCACCGGCCGAAAGATCATCGTCGACACCTACGGCGGACGGGGCCGACACGGCGGCGGCGCGTTTTCTGGCAAGGACCCCTCCAAGGTCGACCGCTCCGCCGCCTACATGGCCCGCTACATCGCCAAGAACCTCGTCAAGGCCGGCATCTGCGACGTCTGCGAGGTCCAGCTCTCCTATGCCATCGGTGTCGCCGAGCCCACCTCCATCCACGTCGACACCTACAAGACCGGCCGCATCCCCGAACCCAAGATTACCCAGCTCGTCCGCGACCTGGTCCCCCTCACCCCCGCCGGCATCCTCAAACACCTCAAGCTCCGCGCCCCGATCTTCTCTCCCACCGCCTCCCACGGCCACTTCGGCCGCAAGCCCGGCGCCATCACCGTCGGCAAGAAGACCTACGAGACGTTTACCTGGGAGAAGACCGACCTGGCCGAGAAGTTCAAGAAGGCGGCGGGGCTATAAGAATAGTATTGGGCAAAGCAAAACACCCACCCGCTGTATGCGGGTGGGTGTTTTTGTAGCCGTGAAACGTAGTGGGTGAATCGCGTCGATCAGCGACGGCGGCGGAGCAGCGCCAAACCGCCCAGGCCCAGCAGCGCCAGCGAGCCGGGCTCGGGGACCTGATTGAAGCTGAGGTTATCGATCGCGTGGCGGCCGTTCTGCGGCGAGCCATCGCCATCGCCGCCAGAGACGCCGGTGAACGTCAGCACGTAGTCCATGCCAGCCACACCGGTAAAGCCCGGGGTCACGGTGACGACATCGCTGTTGGGGTTGGTCAGGGTGACGGTCTGGCTCCAGACCACGTTGGACGACTCGTCGGTGAGGGTCAGGTCCCAGACGCTGGTGGTCGAGGTTTCCTCGGTGTTGGCAAAGTCGAAGGAGTTGAGGACCAAGGCGAAGCCGGCGTCGGCCACAAACCCGATGGTGTGGGAGTCGAAATCGAGCTGGCCGACGCGGGCGGTGCCGCCCTCGTTGTCCCAATCGCCGCCGCCGACGGTCGTACCCTCGATTTCATCGAACCATGTGGACTGGTGGATATCCCAGTTGTCCTGCCACACCAGCGCGATGTTCGGGGTCGCGCCGTTGCTCACGACCAGGCCGAAGTTGTCGGCGGTCGCGTTCGAGCCGTAGTTGGCCTGGATGGTGGTGTTGCTGCCGCCGATCTGGCCGAAGCCGAGGATCGTGGCGTTGCCGGCGGTCGCGCCGCAGAGCAGGACGCCGGTGGTGCCGAGGGTACGAAGCAGTTGGGTGTTCATCTTTGATCTCCAAGATAAGTTTCGAAAGTGATGGCGGCAGCACCGCACTGGTGTTCCGCCGGATGAGTAAGCCGGCCGGGCCGGCTGAGTGAATCACGTGTCTTACCTACACACAGGCACAACACTTCAATCAAGTCTCTCTTCCTCCTTTCACGGTTCCTTGTTCTTCTTGGCGGGGTCGAAACGCGAACGTCGAGGTGAGCGACGCGCGTTGGTTTGGTCGTTAGCGCATCCCCTTGGACAGGTAGACATCCTCGAAGGCGTTGGGTTGTTCGGTGCTCCCGTGCCCATCGAGGAAAGTGATGTTCATATCGCCGCGGTGGCGTTCGAGGTCGAAGACGGTGTAGCCGACGTCGTAGAGGTCGACGAGGGTGTCGTCGTAGCCGCCGGCGCCTTCCTCGTTGGGGTAGGTGACCCAGCCGGGTGTGGAGACCGAGCCGTCGCGGGGCTGGGCGTCGCCGAACATCATGGTGCTGCTGGTATCGGTGACGCGGTTGGTGTTGCCCGCGACGCGTTGCGACCCGGCACGGTTGCCGAAGAGGGCTTCGTTGAAGCCGAAGCTGATCGCCCCGCGGGCACCCATCCCGCTGCTCCCCGCGACGAATTCGAGGTACTGCCCGACGATCGGGACCTCGTCCTGCAGCGGGCAGAGGAACGGCTCCATGAAGTCGAGGTCCTGCTGCTGGATCTGCACCGCCAGCGCGGTGCTGGTGTCGACGCCCAAGTTCATGTAGTCCGACAGGACCGCGGGCAGCGGCAGGGGTCGGCCGTCGCCGCCGTAGACGTTTTGCGGGACCTCCGACTCGGTGAGCGACCAGATCTTGCCGGCGATCGGGACATACTCCTTGTTGTCCGCCGCGAATGCGATGGAGGCGATGCCCATCTGGCGTTGGTTGGAGGCGCACTTGGTCGCGCGTGCCGACCGCCGTGCAGCGCCCAACGCGGGCAGGAGGATGCCGATCAGCAGCGCGATGATCGAGATCACCACGAGCAGTTCGATCAGGGTGAAGGCCTTGGTTGGGCGAGTCATGGTTGGCTCCAAGGTGGGGAGGTGGGTTCGTGGCGGCGTGTGGCCGCGGTGGCCGTGTTGGGGCGGGTCAGCGAGTCCGGTCGCCCTTCACAAGTCCATACAGCCGCTTACGTTGTGCAAACCGAACGCACACCGCTTCCTGACAGAAAAACGGAACCGAAACGTTCGGCGGGAATCCGGCACCCGGCCACGCGGCCGGGTACCGGGAAGGAGGAAGGCAGTGAGAAGTCAACGGTCATCATGGTTGCGCGGGGTTGGGCGATGCCGAGTCTGGCATGCCGGGGTGTGGAATCGTTGTCTTGCAGGTGTGGGTTGTGTTTAGTCCTGGGGTCGGCCCGCCTCGTAGAGCGAGCGGATGTCTCGGTCGGCGAACGCACGGTTAGCGAGCAGCAGTTCGCTCATGCGTCCGTTCAGCGGGCGTCTGCCGTGCTGCCACGGCGGCTGCAGGTCGGGGGACGAGGTCCCGATGAGCAGCGGCGCGTTGTTGACGGTCGGGGGCATCGGCTGGTTGGTTTCCGCCACGCGTTCGCCATTGATGTAGAACCGCAAGGTGGTGCCATCGCTGACGACCGCGATGTGTTGCCAGTCGGTGGTGTCGCCCCGTGTAGCGCTGGGTGTTTCTGTGAATCCCGGGAAGTCCTGAGAGTCGATGCCGGTGCCGAACTGGAACCTGCAGTGGCCCTCGTACCACTGGCCGGAGACGCTGAGCTGGTAGTTGAGGTTGGCTGGCGGGATGTCGCGTTTGCTGAGGATGGTGTTCCAAGCGGTGGAGGCTTCGTCGAAGCGGATCCATGCCGCGAGGGTCATCGCGCCGGCGAAGTCCAAAGCGTCGGAGTCCGGGACGATCACCCCCCGGCAGTCGCCGTGCGGGTCGATGCCGAAGCTCAGGGCCCGGGTCTGCTCGAACCGGCCGTCGGTCCATTCGGGGGGGCTGGTGTTCCCGCCGTCGCCGAGGAAGCCGTCGCTGGCGATCTCCGTCCCGGCGGCATGGTTGATGAGCCGGTTGCGGCCGACGTCGTTCTCGTCAAAGACGTAGTAGGCCACCACTGCGGGGTCGCGGCGGACCTGGTAGGTGTAGGCTAGCCAGCGGTGATAGGCCGACCCGGTCTCGGCCAGGACCAGCGCCTCAAACTCAAGGTCGCGGACGTAGCTCAGCTCGCGGGCCGAGATGCTGCGTGTGTCCCCGTCCCGGTTGATCGCCAAACCCTGCCCGCTGCGGAGCGTCACTTCGCGACCGTCGCGGCCGGGGGTCGTCGGCTGGAGGATCACTCGTCCGGAGAAGACCTCGGCCTGCTCCTGGCCCGACTCGCCGACCGAGACACCGAACTCCGTGCCGTGGTCGGTGATACGGGCCTGCGGGGTCCAGACCTCGAAACCCTCGGCCTGGCCTTCGGCTTTGGCGGTCAGCCGCCCCTGGTCCAGCCGGAGACTCCCGGGCGTATCGACATGCACGGAGGCCGGCCCCTGGAGGTAAACGACGGCACCGTCGCCCATCTCTACCTCGGCCAGTCCGTCGATCAACTGCAGGTGTGTGCCCGCTAACAGCGGCCCCGGAAGCGCTGTCGTGGGTTGGCCGTCCTGCCCGTACCAGACCGCGCTATGCACGCGGGTCAGGGTGGCGACTGGTGATGGCGCGTCCGGCGCAGGCGGCTGCGTATCGGCGGTAGGGTCCGAGACGGGGCCCGTGGGTGTCGGCTGGGACGTGAAAACGACCAGCGCCGCGATCAGGAGCGCGGCGGCGATGGACCCGTAGACCGCCCAGCTCGGGATAACGATGACTCGCCGGGGCGGGGTCTCCTCGATGACCAACCGGCGGGGTGACGACGGCTGCTCGACGGGCTTGGCCTTGGCGGCCGCGGCCGCCTCATGCAGACGGGCATCCCGCTCGCGCTGGATGATGTCGAGCATGACCGACGTCGAGACATCGGCGTCCGGGTCTTCGTCGTGCAGGCCTGCCGCGCCCATGTCGGCGACGAGCTGTTCCTGCAGGCAGATCTCGACAAACCGATCGACCAGCGCCTGGTCGGCTCGTAGGTTGTCCGCCAGGGCCTGGACCTCGGCATCGCTGAGCTGGCCGTCCAGGAAACGCAGGGTCAGGCCGACAATCGGCTCGGGGGTGTTGGGTTGCTCAGCCACGGGACTTCACCCCCATGCTGGGCCGGCCCAGGCGTTCACGGATGCACTTGGCGAGCGACGAATGGACCCGGGACAGGGTGACGTAGGTCGAGGAGGTGCTCCGGCCGACCTGCTGGGCGAGCTGGTCCCCCGTGAGCCCTTCGGTGTAGCGGAGGTGGACCAGTCGTCGCCCGAACGGCGGGAGCAGGCCCAGGCATTTCTCCAGGGCTTCCGCGGAGTCGGAGACCGGCCGGTGGTCCAGCTCCTCCCAGCTCTTTTCGAGCATCGACACCAGCCCCTCGTCCAGGGGCAGGGCACGCCGGTTGGCTTTTTTGGCGGCGTTGATCGCGCGGTGCCGTGCCGCACGGCGGACCCAGGCCATCAGGTGCTCGCGGTCGTTGATCTCCGACACGGAGCGCAGCGCCAGGATCGATATCTCCTGGAACACGTCCTCGGCAAGGTGGTAGTCCGGGACGATACTCCGGATAAACGCCTGAACCTTCACGCGTTCTTCGATCAGCGTCTGAACTAGTTCCTCGGGCGTAATCGCCAAGAGCGCGTCCTCCTACAGTGTTTACACAGCTCAGAACGTCGGCATTTAGCACCGATTTCAGAATTTTTGCCTAATCCTTACACAGCCGGGTCCGGCCGCGCAGGCGTTCGGGGCCGGCGTACGCCCGCAGGTCGCCGCCGGTAAACTGTTGGCATGCAGACGCGTAAGGGCATCCCGGTCTCCCCCGGCGTGGCGATCAGCCGGGCCGTGGTGGTCGATACCGACGAGGAGGCCGTTCCCCGGCGGGCGGTGCCGACGTCGGGCCTTGCCGCGGAGCACGACCGGCTGGCCGAGGCGATCGCCGCGTCGATGGATGAGCTCCGCGGGCTGCACGCCGAGACGGCCAGCGTCCTCGGGGACCAGCTCGCCGACATCTTCTCGTTCCACCTCGGTATGCTGGCGGACAAGACGCTGACCGCTCGCATGGACGCCGTCATCGACAGCGAGCAGGTTACGGCCGAGTACGCCGCTTACTCGGTCATGCAGGACCTCGCCGACCAGTTCCTCGGCCAGGACAACGCGTTCTTCCGTGAGCGGGTGGTCGATATCTACGACCTCAAACGCCGGCTCCTCCAGCACCTGGTCGGTGAGCGGGCGAGCGTCCTGGACTCGATCGATCAGCCGTCGATCGTGATCGCCCACGACCTCACGCCCAGCCAGACCGCCTCGCTGGACCGCAAGATGATCCGCGGTATCGCGATCGATGTTGGCGGGCGGACCAGCCACACGGCGATCCTTGCCCACGCGTTGGGCATCCCCGCCATCGTGGGGCTCAGTGACATCACCCGGCGGGTCCGAAACGGCCAGCAGGTCATCATCGATGGCAACCGCGGGCTGGTCCACATCGATCCCGACGCTGAGCAGCTGCTCGAGTACCGCCAAGAAGCCCGGGTGCTGCGCGAGCAGGCGCGGGTCCTGCGTCAGCTCCGTGACGAGCCGGCGGTGACGACGGACGGCACCGAAGTCAAGCTGATGGCGAACATCGAGTTCCCCGAAGAGATCCCCCAGGCCCTGGAGTTCGGGGCGTCGGGGGTTGGCCTCTACCGGACCGAGTTCCTGTTCATGGGGGCCGACCACGAGCCCACCGAGGAGGAGCAGTACGAGTCCTACGCCACAGCCGTGAAGCTGCTGGAGGGCCGGCCGCTGACGATCCGCACGCTGGACCTGGGCGCCGACAAGATCGCCACCGGGATCGCCGGGCTCCACGACCACCACGAGTACAACCCCTTTCTGGGCTGCCGGTCGATCCGGCTGTGCCTGCAGCACCTGGACCTGTTCCGGACCCAGCTCCGGGCGATCCTGCGGGCCTCGGCCCTGGGCCCGGTGCGGATCATGTTCCCGCTGATCTCGAGCATCATGGAACTCCGGCAGGCCAAGATGATCCTGGGCGACGTCCGGGAAGACCTCGAGGACCAGGGCTGCGAGCTGGGCGAGGTGCCGGTGGGCATGATGATCGAGGTGCCCTCGGCCGCGCTGCAGGCCCATGTGTTCGCCAAGGAAGTGGATTTTTTCTCGATCGGCACCAACGACCTGATCCAGTACACTGTGGCGGTTGACCGATCAAATGAGAGGATCGCCAACCTGTACTCTGGGGCCCACCCCGCGGTCATCACCCTCATCCGAGACGTGGTCCGCGACGCCAAGCGGGCGGGGATCGGGGTCAGTTTGTGTGGCGAGATGGGCGGCGAGCCGGAGTTTACGATGCTCCTGCTCGGGCTGGGATTGCGGTCCCTGTCGATCTCCCCGCCGGCGATCCCGGAGATCAAGCAGCTGACCCGGACGGTCGGCATCGAGCGCTGCAAGCGCGTCGCCCGGAAGGTGGGCGGCTTCGATTCGGACAGGGAAGTCTATAATCACCTGCGGGAAGAACTGAACAAACTGATGCCCGGGACGTTCACCGGACGTTCCATGAACTACTGACCCGGGCTGCCAACCGAACACTGTGCCCCCTACGATCGCCGCGCGGACCTGCGCCGGCTGAGCGGAGTGGGGGCACCCAAGACAAGGAAGTCTTGAGACCCGATGCGAGAGACCCGTTGCAACCCCGCCAGACCCGACACGCCCCGCCCGCGGTGCGCGCCGGCGGCGGCTTGAGCCGGTCCCCCGCATCGGGCCTCAGGGCTTAGACCCACGTGCCCAAAGAAATGCTGATCAACTTCGTCCCCGGCGAAGAGTGCCGTATCGCCATCGTCGAGGACGGGAAGCTCGAAGAGTACTACCAGGAACGGGCCTCGGCCGAGAGCCACGTCTCAAATATCTACAAGGGCCGGGTGACCAACACCGAGCCCTCCATCCAGGCCGCGTTTGTCGACTTCGGTCTCGAACGCAACGGCTTCCTGCATATCTCCGACCTCCACCCCAAATACTTCCCCGGCAAGGACCGGGAAGCGTTTGAAAAGGTCGGCAAGAAGACCGCCCGCCGCGACCGCCCGCCGATCCAGAAGTGCCTGAAGCGCGGCGACGAGGTGCTCGTGCAGGTGCTCAAGGAAGGCATTGGGACCAAGGGACCGACGCTGACCAGCTACCTGTCGATCCCTGGCCGGTTCCTGGTCATGATGCCGGACATGCAGCGGCTGGGCGTCTCCCGCAAGGTCGAGGACGACGACGCCCGCAAGGAAACCCGCGCGATCCTCAAGGAACTCAGCCCGCCCGAAGAGTTCGGCTTCATTGTCCGCACCGCGGGCATCGGCCAGACCAAGACCGACCTCAAGCGTGACCTGTCGTACCTCCAGCGGCTCTGGAAGAACATCGAACAGAAGCGCAAGAAGGCCCGGCGAACCGGCGAACTCTACGCCGAGTCGGACCTGGTCATCCGCACGATCCGTGACGTGTTCACCAACGACATCGACCGCATCGTCGTCGACGACCTGACCGCCGCCCGGCGGGCGCGGGACTTCCTGCGTGTCGCCAGCCCGCGGACCAAGACGGCCGTGCAGTTCTACGACGACCCGGTCCCGCTGTTCCACCGCACGGGTGTCGAGCAGCAGATCGACCTGATCAACGCCCGGGAGGTGCCCCTGCCCTCCGGCGGGGCGCTGGTCATCGACCAGACCGAAGCGCTCGTCGCCATCGACGTGAACTCCGGCAAGAGCCGGTCGGCCCGCGACGCGGAGACCAACGCCTTTAAGACGAATATGGAGGCGGTGGACGAGATCTGCCGGCAATTGCGGCTGCGCGACCTGGGCGGGATCATCGTCAACGACCTGATCGACATGTACCAGGCCGGCCACCGCAAGAAGGTCGAGCAGCGGATGCGGGACAACCTGAAGAAGGACCGTGCCCGCTCACGCATCGGCCCGATCAGCACGTTCGGGCTCCTGGAGATGACCCGCCAGCGGATGCGCGCCTCGCTCCGAAAGTCCCTGCACACCGAGTGCAGCCACTGTTCGGGGCTGGGCTACACGATGAGCTCCGAGTCGGTGGTGCTGACCGTGATGCGACGGCTGGCGCTGGTGATGCAGCGGCAGGACGTCGCGCGGGTGGAGTTGACCATCAGCCCGGACGTCGCGTTTCAACTGCTCAACCGCAAACGCATGGAGCTCACGCGGCTGGAGACCCAGCACAAGAAACCCGTGCTCGTGCGCGTCGGCGGGCGGACGATCGACCACATCCTCATCGCCGCGTTTGATTCGCGTAACGCCCCACTCAACACCGACCCGGCGACGACGCTCAAGCAGCTCCGCAAGGCCGGCGACAAGACGTTCCGCGACGTGGACGACCCGGACCTGCCCGAGACGGCCGATCCGGTCTTCGCCGAGGAAGCCCCGATCCTCGATCCGGGAGACACCGAAGCCGACGAGTCGGGGAACGATGCCGACACGCAGGCCGACACGGGCGGGACCGCTGCAAGCGACGGCGAGGAGCAGGCCGAGTCCGGCGGGAAGAAGAAGCGTCGCCGGCGGCGCCGGGGCGGGCGCAAGCGTAAGAAGAACACCGACGATGCCGAATCGCCGAGCGAGGGCGCGTCGGCCCAAGACAGCGACAGCCAGGTTGCGTCCGAGGTGTCGGCGTCGGAGCCGTCTGGAGTCGTCGGCGATGGGGAGGCAAGCAACGCCGAGTCAGGCGACAGCGAGTCTGGCGAAGGCGACGGCGAAGGCGGCAAGAAGAAGCGACGGCGGCGCCGGCGCGGCGGACGCAAGCGCAAGAAGACCGCCGAAGAGGGTGCTGCAGAGTCGAAGGCTGATGACGGTGACGATGCCGAAGCGACACAAGACGCGCCCTCGGAAGAAAACACCGCGAAGCAGGATGCGGAGGCGGAACGCAAGGCCGACGAACCGGCCGGTGACGAGCCACAGGTGGCCGGGGACGCCCCGGTCAAGAAGAAGGCCAAGCGCACCCGCCGCCGCAGCAAGTCCGCGGCGAAGAAGGACGACGCGCAGGCCGGCGAGGGCGACGCGGACGGCAACAAGGCCCAGCCGCCTGCGGACCCGAAGCCGGATGCAGATGGCAACACGGTATCGACGGCGAACAAGCCCTCGAAGAAGAAGCGTGTCCGCAAGCGCAACGCCCCGCCGCCGCCCGACGAGGGCACGGGCTACAGCAACAAGATCGTGAACGTCGGCCCCTCACGCGACTAGGAGCATCGCCGCGTGGCGGAACCTGCGGACAACACGATGGCCGGCCCGCGCCGGTTGGCCGTACTTGGCTCGACGGGCTCGATCGGGTGCAACACCCTGGCCGTCGCCGAGCACCTGGCGCGGCAGGGCATGGACCTGCGGGTCGTCGCGCTCGCAGCGCAACGCAACGCCGGTTTGTTGATCGAGCAGGCACAGCGTCTGGGTGTCCGGCACCTCGCGGTATGCGATGCAGACGCCGCGGCGCAGGCCCGCGCTGCGCTGCCCGACGCGACGGTGTATGCCGGCGACGATGCCGCCGACCGGCTGGTCCGTGAAGTGGACTGCACGGATGTCGCGGCGGCGATCGTCGGGATCGCCGGCCTGCCCGCGACGCTCGCCGCCGCCGAACTCGGCCGACGTATCCACCTGTCCAACAAGGAAACGCTCGTCGCCGCGGGGGACCTGATCCGCCCACTGATCGAAAGCAGCGGCGCGGCACTCCTGCCCGTCGACTCCGAGCACTCAGCCGTCTTTCAGTGCCTGCACGGCCGGGATGCGCGCCATGTGCGTCGTCTGGTGCTGACCGCCTCGGGCGGGCCGTTCCGCGAGGCCGACCTCGCCGAGATGCGCGCCGCGACGCCGGAGCAGGCCCTGGCGCACCCGACCTGGGACATGGGCCCGAAGGTCACGATCGATTCGGCGACGATGATGAACAAAGCCCTGGAGGTCATCGAGGCCCACCACCTGTTTGGCCTGCCCGCCGAGCAGATCGAGGCGATCATCCACCCGCAGTCGGTCGTTCACAGCTTTGTCGAACTGCGCGACGGGTCGGTCCTGGCACAACTCGGCCCGCCGGATATGCGCGGCCCGATCCAGGCCGCGCTCACCTGGCCCGGCCGAGCTGCGGGCATCAGCGAGCCGATGGACTGGCAGACGCTCCGCCGGCTGGATTTCGAGCCGCTCGACCCGCAGCGGTTCCCGGCGGTGCAACTCGCCTACCGCGCGATCCGTGCCGGGGGCACAGCCGGGGCCGTGCTCAACGCCGCCAATGAGGCCGCCGTGCAGGCGTTCCTGGACCTGCGTATCCCCTTCGGCCGGATTGTCGAACTCGCGGCGCTGGCGATGGATACGATACCTGTCCGGCCGGCGGACACGCTGGACGCCGTGCTCGACGCCGACCGCCAGGCCCGCGCCCTCATCGAAGACACCCTGTCGCAGACGCCCGTCGCCCGCGACTAAACCACCGAAGAAGACCCCCCGTTATGTTTGGATTCCCGCTCTTTGAGTTCCTGCTGCTGGTCCTGGGCTTCGGCTTCCTGATCTTTGTCCACGAACTAGGCCACTTCCTAGTCGCCAAATGGGTCGGGATCCGTTGCCCGCAGTTCGCGATCGGGTTCGGCCACGCGATCTGCGCCTGGCGGAAAGGCGTGGGCTTCCGCATCGGCAGCACCGAGCCGGACTTCCGGAGGTTGGCGGCCGAGCAACTCAAGAAGGACGGCGTCGAGCCGTTAGGTATCGAGGAGCCGCCCAAGAAGAGGAAAGGGAACGACGATACGCCCGACCCCGAGCCCCGGCGGTACTACACCGACGAGCAGGTCTTCGCCGCGACCGACAAACTCGGGCTCAGCGAGACGGAGTACCGGCTGAATTACCTGCCCTTGGGCGGGTATGTGAAGATGATGGGGCAGGAAGACATCGACCCCAACGCGAAGTCGGCCGACCCGCGTGCTTACAACAACAAGCCGATCTGGGCGCGGGCGTGCGTGATCTCCGCGGGCGTGGTGATGAACATCATCTTCGGCGCGTTGTTCCTGACCGCAGCATTCATGATCGGCGTCGAGTTCCCCTCGGCGACCGTGGGTTACACCACGCCCGAGATGCCCGCCGCGACCACCTACGCCGAGGGGCATGATGGCGACCTGCGCTACCTCGGGCTGCGGACCGGCGACGTGATCACAGCGGTCAACGGCAAGCCGCCGGAGGACTTCAAGGACGTGGTGATCGCGACCGCACTGGGCAGCCGCAGCGAGGCGGTTGAGCTGACCGTCCGGCGTCGGGGCAGTGAGCCGGGCAAGAGCGAGACGTTGACCTACGTCCTTACGCCGGAGCGCCAGGAGGACGGCGAGCGGCTGCTGTCGGTCGGGTTCGACGCCGGCCCGGGCGTGCAGGTCGGCTATGTCCAGGGGCAGGAGGGCCCCACCGTCGACTGGATCACCCAGCGGCTCGAAGCGACGCCGGCCTCCGAGCGCGGCGGCGGCCGGGGCATCCGTTTCGCATCGGCCGGTGGGGCCGCGGTCGAGTCCTACGGCGACCTGCTGGGGGTTTTTGACCGGTCCATCGGCTACCCTGTCTCGGTCACGCTGTCCGACCCGACCGAGGACGGCGCGGACTTCGAGGTGCAGGTCGAGGCGGACCCCACCCTGGTCCGTTACGCGGTGGGCCCGGCCAACCTGCTCGGGCTCGTGCCGGCCGGCGAGATCACGCTGGTTGCTGAGGATTCCGCGGCGCAGAAACTCGGGCTCCAGGTCGGCGATATCGTTGTGAAACTCGGCGACCTCGACTGGCCGACCGCGACCGTGGAGGTCGCGATCCTGCTCGCGGAGACGAAGAAGCAGCCCCTCGAAGTGGTGGTGCTCCGCAATGGCGAGCAGCTCGCACTCGGCGACATCACCCCGCAGAAGGGCAAGCTCGGCATCGCGCTGGGGATCGCCTACGGCACGCCCGTCGTGCGCGAACTCACGGCCGGCTCTCCGGCACACCAGGCGCTCAACGCCGGCGACCCGTTTATGCCCGGCACGCGCATCACACGCATCAACGGCGAGCCGGTCGACGACTGGCGCGATATCCAGCGCGTGCTGATCGCCTGGGCCGAGTTGGAAGACCGCCCGGAGACCTTGAGCGTGTCCTACGCCGTGCCGATCCCGGGCGCGTCTTCGGAGACGGCCGAGTTTGCGGTGTCTGCTAAGCAGGCGGGCGACCTGCTCGCGGCGGGCTGGGAGCCGGGGTACGACGACTTCTTCCCGCTGCCCGAGATGGTGACGCTCAAGGCCGACAACGTCGGCGAAGCGTTCATCATCGGCGTGGACAAGACCAAGGACTTCATCCAACAGACCTACATCACGCTGCTCCGCCTGCTGCAGGGCAACGTCAAGCTCTACAACCTCCGCGGCCCGGTCGGCATCGTGCATGTCGGCACGACCGTCGCGCAGCAGGGCCCGCCCTACCTGCTGTTCTTCCTCGGGCTGATCAGCGTGAACCTGGCGGTCATTAACTTCCTGCCGATCCCCATCGTGGACGGCGGGCACATGGTCTTCCTGGCGATCGAGAAGATTAAGGGCTCGCCCCCCAGCCCGCAGGTCCAGACCGTGGCGCTGTACATGGGCCTGGCGGTGATCGGCTTCGTGTTCCTCGCGACGCTGTTCTACGACGTGTCCCGGCTGTTCGGGCTCTGACCCCCGACAAATCAACCAGACCGGGTATACTCCTCGGTTCGATTCCGCGGCACCGGCCGACCCGGCCGACGCGGGTGTGAACGACTGACCCTGGCCCACCCGGGCGTTTCCCACCGAGCCGGACCGACCTCATGAGACTCGTGCTCACCCTCCTTGCCGTCGCCATCGGGCTCGCCGTGGTGGTCGCGGTGTACATGCGTGACGTCAACGGCACCGCGACCGATGACCCCACCGGCGGCACTGCATCCGCGCAGCTCGCCGACCAGGCCGGCGACGAAACGCCGGACACCCCTGCCGCGGACGACGACGGCGACACCGATGCGCAGACGGACACCAACCCCGAAGCCGCACCGCCACCTGATGCGCAGAACCCGGAGACAACCGGCGACGACGCGGACCCGGCAGACGACCCCGACGGGGCCGACACCCCGACCGATCCCGGCGAAGATGACGCGGTGCAGCCACGCTACGCCGCGCGGTTCGCGGAGCTGCCCAGCGGCTTCGACACGATCACGCTGGGCGCGCTCGACGACACCGACGGCTACAAGCTGCAGGTGGAGCTGTCGCCCTACCGGGCCGCGCTGCTGGAGGTCCAGCTCACCGACTACTTCGAGCATGTGGGTGAAGAAGCGCACTACACCCTGGTCGAGCCGGTGGCCGAGGCCGATCCTGATTCAGGCACCCCGGCGCTCGGGTCCTACGCCGCCCGCGCCGTCGTGATCAACGGCCAGCGCGTCCCGCTCGTGATGCGCAACGATGCCGGCCACTGGCTCGGCGGCTGGGAGGTCGCGGTGCAGGACGCCGGCAGCGTCACCTTCAAGCTGGTCATTGTCTCCAACGGAGGCGAGACGCCAGAGCCCATCGCGGAGATCACCCGCCGGCTGCACATCGACCCGGGCTCGTACTCGCTGCAGCTCGACCAGTCGGTGCGCAACCTCACCGACGCCCCGATGACGATCCAGTGGGAGCAGTTCGCGCAGGGCGACATGACCTGGGACCGCGGCGACTATCTCCGCGGCCGCAGCCGGCAGTACGTGCTGGGCTACTTCAACCTCGAGCACGACCCGGGCCGGTTCAGCATCAGCGCCGACGACGGGTACGTCCCCCGCCACGAACTGATCGAGAAGGTCGGCGAGGGCGACTGGGGCTCGGTCTGGCCCAACGCCCGGATCAACCCCGAGCAGAAGGAGCTGGCCTGGCTCGCGTCGGTCAACCGCTACTTCGCGGTCGTCACGTCGGCGCATGCGGACCCGGGGACCGAGGAGTCCTCGGAGATCACCGCGCTGCAGGAGGCCTACCCCACGATCCAGACCCGGCTGATCCCGTCGGCCGATGAGGCCCCCGATGTCAAGGCCGACGACCGCGCGGTGTTGTTCATCATCACCAGCCGGGAGATCAAGCTCGCGCCCGGCGCCACGACCGAGCCCGCCGACCTGGGGCTCGACGTCTTCCTGGGCCCGCGCAAGCAGGCGGTCTACGACCAGCCGCCCTACGCGGCGATGCGGTTTGGCAACCTGATCCGCTACTCGCTGGGCGGGATGTGTGGGTTCTGCACGTTCCAGTGGCTCGCGCACGGCCTGATGGGGCTGCTGCAGATGTTCCACTTCGTGCTGCGGGACTGGGGGCTGGCGATCATCCTGCTGGTCCTGGTCGTGCGGGTCTGCCTGCACCCGCTGACGAAGCGCGGGCAGATCAACATGATGAAGATGAGCAAGCAGATGGCGGCGATCCAGCCGGAGATCGCGAAGCTCAAGAAGAAGTACGCCGACAACCCGCAGAAGGTACAGCAGGAACAGATGAAGCTGTTCCGCGAGAAGGGGATCAACCCCGCAGCCGGTGCATTGGGCTGCATGCCGATGTTCCTGCAGATGCCGATCTGGATCGCGCTGTACGCGATGCTCTACTACGCGATCGAGCTGCGGCACGAGTCGGCCTTCTACGGCGTGTTCCAGCTCTTTGGCAACTGGCACTTCCTCGCGGACCTCTCCCGCTCGGACCACTTCATCACGTTCTTCAACGAACCGCGCACCGTCAACCTGCTGCTGATCACGTTTGATTACTCGGGGATCAACATCCTGCCGCTGCTGATGGCCGTGACGTTCTACTTCAACATGAAGTTCACGACCCCGCCGCCCGCGAACGAGCAGCAGGCCCAGCAGCAGAAGATCATGCGGATCATGCCGTTCCTGTTCCCGATCATGCTCTACTCCGCGCCGTCCGGGCTGACGCTGTACATCTGCGCGTCCACCGCGGCGGGGATCATCGACAGCTACATCGTCCGTAAGCACGTGAAGGAGCTGGAGGCGTCGGGCAAGCTGTTCGAGAAGAAGCAGCCCAAGCCCGGCGGGCTGATGCACCGCTTGCAGCTCGCCGCGGCGAAGGCGCAGGAGCAGGCCCAGCAGCGCGCCGAGGCCGGACAGCAAGGCAAGAACCGCGGCCCCCAGCAGTTTAAGAAGAAGCGCAAGCGGTAGCCCGGTGACCGCCGACCGCCCCATCGGCCCCGACACGATCGTCGCCGTCGCCTCGCCGCCGGGGCGATCGCCACGCGGGCTGCTGCGCATCAGCGGCCCGGGCACCGGCCGGGTGCTGGACCACCTGCTCAAAGCGACACCCTGCGTGTCGCGCCGCCTGATCCCGGTACGCATTCGCCGGCCGCGCCTGCCCGCCCTGCTGCTGCGTTTCGCATCGCCCGCCAGCTATACCGGCGAGGACGCCGCCGAGTTGCAGGTCCCGGGCAACGCCGCGCTGCTCGATCGCCTGCTGCATCAGGCAATCGGTGCGCCCGGCGGCTACGCCCGCCTCGCCGAGCCTGGGGAGTTCTCGTTCCGGGCGTACACCGCCGGCAGGATCGACCTGACCCAGGCCGAGGGCGTCGCCGCGACCATCAGCGCGACCAGCGACAGCCAGCTCCGCGCCGCGACGCTGCTGCGGCAGGGCAAGCTCGGCCACGCCGCGCAGGGCATGGTCGAATCGCTCGGCACCCTGCTCGCGCTGGTCGAGGCGGGCATCGACTTCACCGACCAGGAAGACGTCGTGCCGATCGCCCCGGCCGACCTGCGCGACCGGCTCACCGCCCAACGCAGTGCGCTTGACCGGCTGCTACGCAATAGCCGGCCGTGGGGTGCGGTCGAGGCGCTGCCGCGTGTGGTCCTGGTCGGCCCGCCCAGTGCCGGCAAGTCGACGCTCTTCAACGCACTGCTTGGCCGGGAGCGTGTCGTGATCGACCCCCTGCCGGGCACGACGCGCGACGTGATCGAAGAGCCCCTGACGGTGACGGACCCGGCGGGCCGGCCCATCGAGCTGATGCTGGTTGATGTCGCGGGGCTCGATACGCCCGGCGTGGGGCTTTTCGACGCCGCCGCGCAGGACGCCGCCCACGCCGCGATCCGGCGTGCCGATCTGGTGCTGAGCATTACCCCCGCCGACACCGCAACGGGTGACAGCGCTCTCCCGGACGTTGTCGGCGACGCCCTGCGGGTCGTGAGCAAGGTCGACCTGCTGCCCCGCGACACCCCGCAGGCCTGGGCCGACCTGTGTGTCAGTGCCGAGCAAGGCGAGGGGCTCGCAGCGCTGCGTGGGCTGCTGGGCGAGCGGCTCGGGTCGCGGGGCGTAAGTGTCGGTGGCGACATGCTTGCGCTACAGCCCCGCCACGAATCCGCGCTGCAGACCGCGGCGGCCCGCCTGGACACGGCGATCTCATTGCTTAGCGGGTCCCACGACGCGGGTCCGCTCCCTGAGATCGAGCTGCTCGCCGACGCCTTGCGTTCGGCGCTGGACGCACTGGCCATGCTCGGCGGCCGGCTGACGCCCGACGAGGTGATCGGCCGCGTCTTCGCAACCTTCTGTGTCGGGAAGTAAGAGATCGGGTCTCGCCCGGTAAACCTACAACCCGTGGCACGCGCCCGACCGTCCGCCCTCCGCACCGCTACAATCACCGGTTCGCGCCGACCGTACCCGCCACCCTGCCATGGCCAAGAAGAACAAGCACAAGCAGAACCTCGAGCCGCGGATCGAGAACCGCCGTGCGCGACGCGACTACCACATCAGCGAGACGCTGGAGTGCGGGGTCGTCCTGCAGGGCAGCGAGGTGAAGTCGATCCGCTACGGCCGTGTCTCGCTCGGCGAGGGCTACGTCGCGGTCAACCCGAACGCGATGGAGCTGTGGATGCACAACGTAGACATCGCGATGTACCCCAACGCCGGCGTCAACCAGCACGCGCCAAAAGGTGTCCGTAAGCTCCTCGCGCATAAGCGCCAGATCGAGAAGCTCTACGGCCAGACGACGGCCAAGGGCGTGACGCTTGTTCCGCTGGCGATGTACTTCAAGGACGGGCGGATCAAGGTGGAGATCGGCCTCGCGGAGGGCAAGCGGAGCTACGACAAACGCGACGACATCAAGAAGCGTGACGCCGAGCGCGACATGCGCCGGGCGATGACCCGCAAGCGGATCTGACGTTGCGTGCCAGGCCCCTCCTGATCGCGGTGTTCCTGCTCAGCATGGCGACGGCGTCGGCCGAGCACGCGGTGTTCTTCTTCACCAAGGAGGCGCTGGGCTTTGGTGTGATGCTGAACCTGCTGCTCGCGCTGGTGTTCGGCGTGACCTACCTGGCCGGGGCGCACCGCAGCCACGCCCTGGCGGAGTGGATGGTCCGCCGGCTGCCGGGCGTGGGCAACGAGCGGTTTGTGTTGCTGCTGCTGCTCGGTGTTCAGGTCGTCATCGGCGGGCTGCTGACGTTCTCGCCCACGTCCGCGATGTTCTGGGGGACCTGGCCGGTGCTCGGCGCGGTCTCGGGCATCCAGTGGCCGATCTTTGAGAGCTACGTCGTGGCGGGTCGGGCCCCACGTGCGGCGTCGGTTGCGATCAGCCGGTTCAATGTGACCTGGGCGACGTCGGCGGTGCTGGCGGTCGGCGTGTCCGGCCTGCTCATCGCGTGGTGGGAGCCGGCGCTGTTCGCCCTGTGCGGGCTGCTGAACCTCGCGGGCATCGTGATCCTGCTCGCGGCCTTCCCCAAGCGTGCCGAGCACCTGCACGACGACCACCCCGAGCGCATCCCGCCGGACATCATCCGTGGGTACCGCCCGCTGATCGCGTCGTCGCGGTGGTCGATGCTCTCTAGCTACACGCTCATGTTTGTGCTCGGCCCGTACCTGCCGGAGGTGTTCGACCAGCTCGGCTACGGCGTGGTGGCGGCGACCCTGCTGGCGGGTGTGCTCTACGCGATGCGTGTTGTCAGCTTCGCCTGGCTCGGGCTGTGGTCGGGCTGGCACGGCAGAAAACTTCCGCTCGCGATCGGCGCGGTAGCGCTGCCGGCCGGCACGCTGCTGATCCTGCTGCCCGAGACGCTCTGGCCGGTGCTCGTCGGCGAGGTCGTGTTCGGCTTCACGTCCGGGGTGATCTACACCGCGTCGCTGTACTACGGCATGATCGAGAAGAACGCGTCGGTCGAGGCCGGCGGCGACCACGAGGCCGTCATCGGCGCGGGGTTCTGCCTCGGCCCGGCGCTGGGCATGGCGGGCCACAAGCTCAGCACGGCCCTGGGCAGCACCATCGCCGGCATGACGCTGGGTTTGTCGCCGGTGATTGCTGTGGGGCTGGTGGGTGGGTTGTGGCCGCTGGCGCGGGCCAGAAAACCTCCCGTGTACGACGAGCCAGACGGATAAGCCGACCAGTGATCCAATGGTCAGTCATCTTTGCTGCTGACCTGCGATAACGCATCCAGCGCGCGCTCGCGGGCTTCCTTGTGGTCCACGATCGGCTCGGGGTAGTCCTCGCCGAGCGTCACGCCCGCCTGCTTCAGGGCCAGCGGCGGCGCGGCCCAGGGCTTGTGCAGATACTTGTCGGGGACCTCCTTCAGCTCCGGGCACCACCGGCGGACGTACTCGCCGTGCTTGTCGAATTTCTCGCCCTGCAGCGTCGGGTTGAAGATGCGGAAGTACGGCGCGGCGTCCGCGCCGCAGCCGCCGGCCCACTGCCAGCCGAGGGTGTTGTTTGCCAGGTCCGCGTCGACCAATGTGTCCCAGAACCATCTCGCGCCCTCCCGCCAGTCGATCAGCAGGTCCTTGACGAGGAACGACGCGACGATCATGCGGACGCGGTTGTGCATCCAGCCGGTGTGCCACAGCTCGCGCATCCCGGCGTCGACGATCGGGTAGCCAGTTTTTCCCTGCTGCCACGCCTCGAGCCAGTGCCGGCCCTGGCGCATGTCGATCCAGGGGAAGCCGGCATACTTTTCGCGGAGCGGATGGTTGGGGGTACGCGGGAAGTGGTAGAGCAGGTGGTAGCCGAACTCGCGCCAGGCGAGTTCCCGCAGGTAGCCCAGCGCGTTGTTCTTGAGTGTCCCGCCGGCGTTCCCGGCGGTGCGCTTCCGCGCGGCGTGCCAGGCCTGACGGATGCCGACCTCGCCGTGATGCAGGTACGGCGAGAGTCGCGATGTGCCGACGACCGACGGGTTGTTCCGCTCGTCGAGGTAGTCACCGATCGGATCCTCGACGAACCGTTTGAGCTGTTTCGCTCCGCCCTGCTCGCCGGGTACCCAGGCCTCGGCCATCCCGCCGTACCACTTGATCGTTGGCATGAGTTGCAGGTCGTCCAGCGCGTCCGACCGCGGCCACTTCATGGGTGCATCCAACCGTTCCGGGGCCGGCTCGGGCGCATCCGGCTCGGGGAAATGTTGCATCGCCTTGTAGTACGGCGTGAAGACCTGGTACGGCCGGCCCTGCTGCGTCTGCAGTTCCCACGGCTCGAACAGCAGGTGGCCATTGAAGCTGCGGGCGTCGATGCCCGCGTCGGCGAGGCCGCGCTTGACCCGCTTGTCGCGCTCGATGGCGGCGGGCTCGTACCGACGGTGCCAGACGATGGTGTCGGCATGACATGCCTTGGCGAGCTGCTTCAGGGTGTCGAGCGCGTTGCCCCGGCGGAGGATCAGGCGTGTGCCGAGCTGCTCCAGCGAATGGGCCAGCTTGCCCAGCGACTGATGCAGCCACCAACGCCGCGCCGCGCCCACGGGCCAGTCGCCCTCTTCTTCGGGTGACCAGATAAACGCCGGCACCACCGCGCCGCGCTCGGCCGCGAAGCTCAGGGCCGGGTGATCCGCGAGGCGGAGGTCCTGGCGGAACCAGACGATCGTCGTTGGCATAGGTGGCTCGGTCGGGGTTCGTGGCGGCCGCGCAATCTCGGTTAGCGCCCAAGCTCGTGCCGCAACGCGTCGGACAGGTCGCTGTGCTCGAACGTGAAGCCCGCTTCAGTCAGCTTGTCGGGGACGACGCGGATGCTGCCGAGCACCAGCGCCTCGGCGGCCTCCCGCCCATACAACAGCTTCGGCGCGAACGCGGGGACCGGCAGGCAGGTCGGCCGACCCAGCACGCCGCCGAGGGCCTTGGTGAACCCGGTGTTCTGGATCGGCTCGGGCGCGACGGCGTTGCACGGGCCACGGAGCGTTTCGTTGTCGATCGCGAACAGGATGATCCGCACCATATCGGCCAGGCCGATCCAGCTCATCCACTGCGTGCCGGCCCCGACGCGCCCGCCGAGCCCGAGCTTGAACGGCGGGAGCATCGCAGCCAGCGCGCCGCCGTCGGCCGACAGCACGATGCCGATGCGCAGGTTGACTACGCGGATGCCGGCTTGTGACGCCGGCTGGGTCGCGGCCTCCCATTGGACGCAGACCTCGGCGAGGTAGTCGTCGCCGGGCGGATCGGATTCGTTCCGTGCCCCTGTCTGGCCGGTATCGCCGTAGTATCCGATGGCTGAAGCGCAGACCAGGGTGCGTGGCCCGGTATCGAGCCGCGCGAGGGTCTCCGACAGGGCCCTCGTGCTGTCGACCCGGCTGTCGCGGACGCTCTTCTTCTTTTCTTCGGTCCACCGGCCCATGATGTTCTCGCCGGCCAGGTGGACCACCGAGTCGCAAGCGGTCAGCGCTTCGGCGTCGAAGGTGTGGTGGTCGGTGTCCCACAGCACCTCGCCGGGCAGCCCCTTGGACGAACGGACAATGGGGCAGGCCGTGTCGCCGCGATCACGAAGCGCATCGCACAAGGCCTTGCCGACCAGGCCTGTCGCGCCGGACACAGCGATGCGCCGCGGGGCGTGATCGGCATCGAGTTCATCAGCCATGGGCATACTGTAGGCAGGCGTGGCCGTAGCGGCCAGCCCTCGTCACGTGTAACGCGGTTCCGATGGAAGCATCGGGCATCGGTCTGCGGGCTACAATCCCCGCATGGCGTTCCAGACCGAGCAGCGTGCGTTCCAACTCGTCAGCGACTACACACCGATGGGTGACCAGCCCACCGCGATCGAGGCGTTGGCCGACGGCATCGACGCCGGGGCGAAGTACCAGACCCTGCTCGGCGCGACCGGCACGGGCAAGACCTTCACGATGGCCAACGTCATCGAGCGCATCAACCGCCCCACCCTCATCATCAGCCACAACAAGACCCTCGCGGCCCAGCTCTACGAGGAGATGAAGGAGCTGTTCCCGAGCAACGCCGTCAGCTACTTCGTCTCGTACTACGACTACTACCAGCCCGAGGCGTACATCCCGCAGCGGGATATCTACATCGAAAAAGACTCGTCACGCAACGACGACCTCGACCGCCTGCGCATGGCCGCGACGACCAACCTTGTGTCGCGCAGCGACTGTGTCGTGGTCGCCTCGGTGTCGTGCATCTTCGGCCTGGGCTCGCCGGACGAATACAAGAAGTCGGTCATCACGCTGGAGAGGGGCCAGGTGATCGACCGCCGGGGCTTCCTGCACAACCTCGCTGACCTCCAGTACAAGCGGAGCGACATCGCGCTGGAGCGCGGCAAGTTCCGGGTGCGCGGTGACGTGATCGAGCTGATCCCCGCGGCCGAGGAGTTCGCGTACCGCATCGAGCTGTTCGGCGACGAGGTCGAGACCCTGGCGCTGATCAACCCGACGACCGGCGAGCTGTTAGCCGAGGACGACAAGCTTCATATCTACCCGGCGGTGCAGTACGTCATGCCCGAGGAGCAGCAGCAGGCGGCGATCGGCGCGATCCGTGCCGAGCTGGATCAGCGCGTCGGCGAGCTGCGCACCGAGGGAAAGCTGCTCGAAGCTCAGCGCCTGCTCGCGCGGACCAAGTACGACCTGGAGATGCTCGAGGAAGTCGGCTTCTGCTCCGGCATCGAGAACTACTCGCGCCACTTCGACGGCCGGGCCCCTGGCAGCCGGCCCTACACCCTCATCGATTATTTCCGGCAGGCGATCAACGGCGACTGGCTGCTTATTATCGACGAGAGCCACGTCACCGTCCCGCAGATCCGCGCGATGTTCAACGGCGACCAGGCCCGCAAACGCGTGCTTGTGGAGCACGGGTTCCGCCTGCCCTCGGCGTTGGACAACAGGCCGCTGAAGTTTGAGGAGATCGAAGAGCTGTGGAACCAGGTCGTGTTTGTCAGCGCGACGCCGGGGCCGTACGAACTGGAGAAGACCCACGACGTCGCGCAGGGCGGCGCGGGCGACCTCGCCGAGCAGGTCATCCGGCCGACCGGGCTGGTCGACCCGGTGATCGAGGTCCGGCCGGCGGACGGCCAGGTACCCGATCTTCTTGAGCGCGCCCGCGAGCGGATCGCCAAGGGTGAGCGCGTGCTGGTGACGACGCTGACCAAGCGGCTGGCCGAGGACCTGTCGACCTACCTGAAGGATCAGGACATCCGCTGCCGGTTCCTGCACAGCGACATCGAGACGCTGGACCGGGTGACGATCCTGCGCGAGCTGCGGGAGGGCGAGTTCGATGTGCTGGTGGGTGTGAACCTGCTGCGTGAGGGGCTGGACCTGCCGGAGGTGTCGCTGGTCGCGATCATGGACGCGGACAAGACGGGGTTCCTGCGGAGCGACACGTCGCTGATCCAGCAGATCGGCCGTGCGGCGCGTAACGTGAACGCGCAAGTCGTGCTCTACGGCGACGAGGTGTCGCCGGCGATGCAGTCGGCGATCGACGAGACCGACCGCCGCCGTGAGAAACAGCTCGCCTACAACGCCGAGCACGGCATCACGCCCAGGACGATCGTCAAGGCGATCCGCAAGGGCATCGAGTTGGAGCTGCGGGCCCGCAAGACCGCGAAGCAGGCGCTCTCGCCGGACGAGAAGGAGTACGACCGGGCCGAACTGATTACGGAGATGGAGGCGCAGATGCTCGAGGCGGCGCAGTCGCTGGAGTTCGAGAAGGCGGCGTCGATTCGCGACAAGCTGGCGGAGGTGAAGGCGGCACCGGTCATGGGCAAAGTCCGGCTGGACAAGTCCCGGGCGGCGAAGCCCAAGCCCGGCACGCCGGGCGTGAAACCGGGCCGACGGCGGAAGAAAAAGGCACGATGACTAACCGCGACTCCGGTGTTTCGGAGCCGTGTTATGTGAGGGTGTCGGCGATGCGTTCGGCGCTGAACGCGGCGGAGCAGATGCCGTGCGAGCCATGGCCGAGCGAGGCGTACAGCCCGTGCAGTGCCTGGCCATCCTCCTCGACCGGACCGGCGTAGGGCATGCGCGTCGGCGTCGTGCAGCGCACGCCAGCCCAGCCCGCGCCGTCGTGTGCTGACACGATGGACTTGGCCAGGGCCGGCTCAACCCGCGCGAAGCGTTCGCGGACCTCGGTGTGCTCGGCGTCTCGCCATTGGGTGGATGAATCGCCGGCGACAAAACTCGCGCCGAGCGTGTGTCGGCCATCGATCGCGGGGGTGAGGTACCCGCCGAAGGAGAGGATGCGGCGGAGCCCGGCCAATGCGTCTGCGCCACCGGAAGCACCGGCCGCGATCAGCGAGACCTGTCCACGCACCGGGCGCAGGTCCAGGTGCGCCGTGGGTGCCAGACGCAGTGCGTCCATCGCATTGGCGACGACGACCCTTTCGGCTCGCAGCGCAGACTGGTCCCGCCGCTGCACGAGCCACGCGCTGCCGTCGCGTTGTAGGCCGACGACCTCCTGCCCGCCGAGCACGGTGAGCGCGGGGTGGTCCAGCAGCGTTTCGCAGAGCCCGCCGGGCCGCAGGAGCCCCGCGCAGTCGATCAGGACCCCGCTATGCGACAGACCCAGGCCGGTCTGGGACTCGGTCTGGTCTCGTTCGACCCATCGGCAAAGGCCGGTCGGTCCGAACTGTTCCACAAAGCGCTTCAGCCGTTTCTCTCGGCGCGCGTCATGTGCGGTGTGGAACGCGCCACAGGAAAGCCAGCCGATGCGCGGGTCCGCGTGGAGCTGCTCGTTCACAATGCGTCGGGCGGTCTCTAAGCCCGCCCGGAGCAGGTTCCCCGTCGGGTCGGCCGCATCGCTGATTTTCGGCTGGAGCAAAGCGACGCGCGGCCGCATCGACGCCAGCCCGCCGGGCTCCATCCGCTGCCGATCGACCACCGTGACCTTCCACCCGCGTTCGGCGAGCGCCCGCGCTGCAAAGCTACCCGCGAGCCCGGCACCGATGATGATGACGTCTGGGGCCTTGGCGCTTGAATAGGCAGTGGGTGAGGCATCGGGCTGGTACCGCCCCACGGTCATGTCGCGTTTCGTGCCGAAGCCCGGCCGCTTCTCGATCTGGAACCCGACCGCAGACAGCCCGCGCCGGACAACGCCGGCGGCGGTGTAGGTCGCCAGCGTTGTGCCCGGCGCCGACAGCCGTGCGACGTGCTTGAAGACGGAAGGCGACCACATCGCCGGGTTCCGTGCCGGGGCGAAGCCGTCGAGGAACCACGCATCGACCGGTTCCAGCCAATCCGCGAGCACCTGATCGGCCTCGCCGACGAGGAGTACGAGTTCCGCCCGCCCGGCGTCGAGCATCCATCGGTGGACCCCCGGCCGGGGCGGCTGGTACACCGCAATCAGCCGGTCCAGCCAGGGCGACAACTCGGGCCAGGGCGACAGCGCCCGGCGGATCGTCTCGGGCGGCAGTGGCTGGTTCTCGATGGACACAAAGCGGAGCGTCGCGTCGGCCGGTGCGTGCCGGTCCAACAGCCGGGCGGCGGCCAGGAAATTCAGCCCCGTTCCGAAGCCGGTCTCGCCGATCGTGAACCGCGAGCCGGCCGGCATCGCCGCGAAGCGCTCGGCCAGGCCGTTACCCCGGAGGAAGACGTGCTCGGTCTCGGCCAGGCCGTCGGTGATCGAGAAATAGGGATCGTTGTAACGGGGCGCGACAAGCCTGCCCGCGGCGTCGAAGCCCGGGGGTGGGTGTCGGGCGTCCTGGTCCATCGCCGGCCTCTCTCGTGCTCGCCTCGGTCGCCCATACCCCCGGCAGGACTCGAACCTGCAACCGTCGGCTTAGAAGGCCGATGCTCTATCCAGTTGAGCTACAGGGGCTGCTGCGGGCAGTATACCGATCGGCCGGGGCCGGGCCGTGGTGGCCCCGGGTGGGGATTGCGTGCAATCAAAGCGGTTTGTGTTATAATTTCGCAAGCACGGCGATCCGCTGTCGCTTAGCCCTGCCTGCACCCCCGCAGTCTCGGCGAAGCATCCACGCGGCAGCCACAGGAAGAGTGCCCCCGCCAGGCCGAGGTTGTGAAGGAGCCGACGCCACGAATAAAGCCCATTTGGGGACTGGAGCTGTGTAGTGCGAAGTGTGTTCCGTCTAGCAACCCCCCGGGGTGTCCGTGGCTTTACGCTTATCGAATTGCTGGTCGTGATCGGCCTGATCGGCGTGCTGATCGCGATCCTCGCGGTCGCTCTCAGCGGGGCCCGCGAGAACGCACGCGCGACGCAGTGCTCCAACCACCTGCGTCAGATCGGGCTCGCGACTTCCGCGTACACCATCGACCACATGAACCGTCTCCCCTACGAGGACCGCGGGGACGAAAACGTCATGGTCAACGGCCAGCAGATGCAGTTCAACTGCTGGGTCGATGTGCTGCACGAGGACGGCTACCTGGAGCGCGTGGATGCCGACGAGTCGTCGCTGATCTGCCCGAGCGTCCCCCCGGGCGAGGGCTTCGCCCTCGAGAGCTACCGCATGAACAGCAAGCTCTCGGAGACGACCTTCGGCCAGCCGGGGTACGACCCGCACCGCAAGCTCGACACGATCCCCGAACACAGCAGCACGGTTGCCTACTTCGACGGCGACGTGGGCGGCGACAATGTATCGTTCAAGGGCCGTTGGCGCGACCGCGACAGCGACGTGGCCTACCGGCACAACACCTCTACGGTCATCACCTTCCTGGACTGGCACGTCGAACGCCTGACCAAGGACGACGTGGACGACCGGTCGATGGACAACGACGACATCATCTGGCAGATCCCGCAGCTTGGCACGTGGGACCCCGACCCGTCTTGAGCGTTCTGACGCAATGTTGTACGGTGCGCCCGGTCTGTCCCGCTCGACAGGAGTGCTCGCTTGCTGACCCAGCTTGTTGCGCAGAGTTCTGATATCTCGTTCATGGACATCGTTATGTCCGAGTTCGCGCAAGAGCCGAACGAGTTATCGATGTTCGAGGTGTTCTCCCGCCTCGCGTGTGCCGCGCTCGTGGGGTGGGTGCTCGGGCTGGGGTACCGCCTGTCGTTTACGGGAAAGAAGCTGCGGCCGACGATGCACCACACGCTGGTGATGCTGTGCATCGGCGGGGCGCTGGTCTGGCTGGTGGTCGGGAACAACGTTGTCCGCGCATTCGGCCTGGCGGGCACGATCGGGCTCATCCGCTACCGCACCACCCTCCGTGACCCCAAGGACACGACCGTCCTGTTCTTCGCCATGATCCTCGGGATGGCCATCGGGCTCAGGCACTATACGATCGCGATCGTCGGCTGCCTGTTCGTCTTTATGACGCTGATTGTCATGCGGCTCACCCATACCCCCCCGCCGCCTAAAGAGAAAGACCCCGCCCCGGAGGACCTCGTCGATACCGGGCCCGACACGCCGTCCGACGGCAGCGTGGTCGGCCCGCTCGACCGGGCGCAGGGGTAGCGGCCTCTTCACCCGCAGGACTTGGGCCGGCGATACGGCTAGGATGCACTGCGCGGCGGGCGGGTGCCCGCTTGCAACTCCGTCGTTCCCTCTTGCTCACGCCATGCTCCAAGACCCCACCGGACGCGGGATCGGCTACCTCCGCCTGTCGCTGACCAAGGCGTGCTCGATGCGTTGCACGTACTGTCGGCCGGAGAAGCTCGAACACCCTAAGGGCGAGCCGGTACTGACGCCGGCCGAGATTGAGCGGCTCGCGCGGTACCTCGTCGAGCGCTACGGCGTGTACAAGGTCCGCCTCACCGGCGGGGACCCGACCAGCCGACGGGAGTTGGTCGAGATCATTGAACGGATCGCACGTATCGAGGGCGTGCACGACGTATCGATGACAACCAACGGCCTGACCCTGCCTAAGCACGCGCGGGACTACGCCGATGCGGGCCTGAACCGGGTCAATGTCAGCCTGGACTCGCTGGACGCTGCGCGGTTCGCGCGGATGACGGGCGTAGACGGGCTGGAGCGGGTGCTGGCCGGACTGGACGCCGCGCGCGACGCCGGGCTTTCGCCGGTGAAGCTGAACACCGTGGTGCTACGGGGCGAGAACGATGCGGAGCTTCCGGATTTGGTGCGGTTCTCGGCCGAGCGGGACCTACCGATCCGGTTCATCGAGCTGATGCCGATGGGCCCGCTGTCGTCGCAGTGGTCGGAGCGGTATGTCACCGAGTCGGAGATGCGGGCGCAGATCGCGCCGGCCGTGCGGACCTGGGCCCCGCTGCCGCAGGGGCCGGACGCCGCGCGGCGGTTTGATGTCGTGCTTGATGACGGGACCGTCGCCCGCATCGGGTTTATCACGCCGATGAGCTGCAACTTCTGCGCCGACTGCAACCGCCTGCGGGTCGCTGCGGACGGCGCGGTATACCCTTGCCTGATGGACCGGCCGCGGGGCACGCTGCTCGATGCGGTGCGGCCTGCGTTTGACGCCGAGGCGGTCGACCGCGTGCTCGCCTCGGCCTATGCCCAGAAGCAGCCCGAGCACCCGCACGATGGCTTTGTCGTCATGACTCATATCGGGGGATAGCCGTTGGCCCGTTACACCGTCAAGCTGTTTGGCCCGCAGGCCCGGCTCGCGCAGCAGCGTGAGGTGGCGGTCGAGGTGGCCGGGGACACGACGCAGGCACGTGAAATCCTCGCGGCGGTCGGTGCGGCGTGCCCGGCGCTCGTCGCGAGCCTTGCATCGAGCCGGCTCGCCGTGAACCACGCCTATGCGCCGGGCGATACCCCCGTCCGGCCGGGGGACGAGGTTGCGCTCATCGGCATGCTCGGGGGGGGCTGAGTTGATGTCGACGCCTCCTCCGATCGAGGTCGTGCTGTACGACGGGCCGCTCGCGCCGGCGCGGGCCTGGCAGCCGCGCAGCGCCGGCGCGGTCGTGCAGTTCGAAGGCGTCGTTCGCCCCACCGAAGACGGCCGACCGCTCGCCGGCCTGGACTACGAGCAGTACGAGCCGATGACACGCGACGGCCTGATGGGACTGGCCCGGGAAACGCTGGACGGGCATGGGCTCACGGCGATCCGTGTCGAGCACAGCATCGGGCACGTACCGAACCACGCGGTGTCGTTCCGCCTGCTTGTTGCGTCGCCCCACCGCAAGGCATCTCTGGCCGCGATGGATCGGTTCATCGACCGGATGAAGCGGGAGGTCCCGCTGTGGAAGGTGCCGGTTTGGGCCGAGGAAGAAGCCGGTCACGGGTGCCGTCGCGCAGCGATGAGGTGCCCCGTGGCTGAGTGGCCGGCACACCCCGACGCGGTCGTGCTTGCGTGGGCGGGCCGTTGCTCGCCGGTCGGTACCGAGCAGGTTGGTCTGGCCGATGCAACGGGGCGTGTGCTGGCCGAGCCGATCGCGGCGGACCGTGACAGCCCGGCCCACGATGTCTCGGCGATGGACGGTTACGCGCTGCGGCTGGGCGACTTTGACGACGCGGGCCGGTTGCCTGTCGCCGGCGAGGTCACGACCGGCAGCGCCCCGCCCGCGCTGCCGCCGGGCCAGGCCCTGCGCATCTTTACGGGCGGCTGCGTGCCGGCCGGGGCGGAACTGGTCGTCAAGCGCGAGGACCTCGGGGAGACACGTGAGCTGATCGAGTTGCAGGTTGATCGCGCAGCACTGTTGCCGGGCCAGCACATCCGTCGGCGCGGCGAGAACTGTTCGGCCGGTACGCCTGTGGTGGCGGCCGGCTGTCGCTGCACCGCGGCGGTAGCGGGTGTCGCCGCCGGGTTTGGGGCCACCCGCCTGTCGGTGTTCCGCCGGGTCCGTGTGGGGCTGATGGTGACCGGCGATGAGTTGTTGCCGGCGGATGCGACGCCCGAGCCGTGGCAGGTCCGCGACAGCAACGGGCCGGCGGTCTCGGCGATGCTGGGCAGCGTGCCGTGGATCAAGGCCGTGTCCGTGGAACGCGGGACCGACGATCCAAAGGAACTCACACGGCGGATGCACGGGCTGCTCGAACGGTGCGATGCCGTCGTCACGACCGGGGGTGTCTCGATGGGCGACCACGACTACATCCCCGCGGTCGTCCGCGCGGTGGGCGGCGAGGTCGTGTTCCACAAGCTACCCGTCCGCCCGGGCAGGCCCCTGCTGGGTGGGATCGGCCCGAGCGGTCAGCCGATTATCGCCCTGCCCGGCAACCCGGTCTCGGCGATGGCGACGCTCCGCCGGTTCGGTCTGGTTGCGCTCCGCCGGCTCGCGGGCTTTACGGACCCCCTGCCGCCGTCGGCGAGTGCCGAGGTCGAGGGGTTCGATGCGAAGCCGCTCGGGCTGTGGGTGTACCGGCTGGTCCGGGTGACCGGCTTAGGCCGCGCGTCGCTCGTGGTTTCACGCGGGTCGGGTGACTACGCCTCGGCCGCGCGTAGCGACGGGCTGATCGAGGTGCCGCCGGGTACGATGGACCTGGACCGTGCCGCGTACTACCCGTGGGCGATCGATTGATGGATACCCCCTAGCCGATGTCGGACCCTAAGCCCAACCCGAGCGACCCTGCCCGGCTGACGCATATCGATGCGGTCGGCAAGGCGTCGATGGTCGATGTCGGCCACAAGCCGGCGACCGCGCGCACGGCGGTCGCCGAGGGCCGTGTCCGGATCAGCGACGAGCTGGCGGAGCGCATCGCGGCGAACGACCTCGCCAAGGGCTCGCTACTGGAGACCGCCCGGCTGGCGGGGGTGATGGCGGCGAAGCGGACCGACACGCTGATCCCGTTGTGCCACTCTCTGCCGCTGGATCATGTCGACGTGCAGGTGTGGGTCGAGGCCGGCTGCGTCCGTCTCCGTGCCCTGGCCTCGACGACCGCGCGCACGGGCGTCGAGATGGAGGCGTTCACAGCTGTGTGTATCGCCGCGCTGACCGTGATCGACATGGGCAAGGCCGTCGACCCCGCGATGGTTATCGAAGACATCCGGCTGATCGAGAAGCGTGGCGGTAAGCGTGGCACCGTCCGTCCTCACGATGACCCGACCGATCCGACCGATGGCTGAACTCGCCCCGCTCAACCCGCTGATCCGTCTGGCCGTGCTCACGGTGAGCGACCGCTGCTCACGCGGCGAGACGGAGGACACGACCGGCCCCGCGGTGTGTGCGTTGGCGGCCGAGCAACTCGCGGCGCGCGTTGTAGCGACGCGCTGCGTGCCCGACGAGCCGGACGCGATCCGTGAAGCGCTGATGGCGTGGGCCGGGTCGGCGGAGGGCGACGCGGCTGCAACGGTCGATCTTGTCCTGACGGCCGGCGGCACCGGGCTTGCGCCGCGCGACATCACGCCCGAGGCGACCGCTGCGGTCTTGGAACGCCGGCACCCTGGCCTGCTCGAACTCGCACGCCGACGATGCTACGACATCACGCCGCGCACCTACCTCTCGCGCGGCGAGGCCGGCGCGATCGGTCGGACCCTGGTCATCAACCTGCCCGGCTCGGTGCGCGGCGCGACCGAGATGCTGGAGGCCATGGCTGACATCCTGCCCCACGCGATCGACACGCTCCGCGGCGATGTGCAAGACGACGGCCGGCCCGACGCGCAGCCGATCACAGGCAAGGTAGTCCGCCACGACGACTGACGATGACCGACGAAGCTACGACAACCCAGTACGATCCAGAGCCATCCGGACCGTTCCCCGCATACATCCTGGCGGGCGGCGAAAGCTCGCGGTTCGGTAGCGACAAAGCGCGCGCTTTGATCGACGGCACACCTTTGATCCGCCGCGTTGCCGATGGCCTGGCGGGTGTGTGTGCCCCGGCGACCGCCGTCGCTCAGAACGCCGACGCCTACGCCGACCTTGGGCTCTGTACGATCCCCGACGCCGCGCCCGGCTGCGGCCCGGTCCAGGGGCTGCTCACCGCGCTGACCCACCGCGCGCAGTCGCACGGCCCGGGCTGGGTCCTGCTGACCGCGTGCGACACACTGCCACGCAACCCAATGATCTACACCGCCCTGATCGATGAGTGCCGCGGGTTGCCGGACGACTGTGGTGCCCTCGTGTGCCGGACCGATCGCTGGCACCCGATGCCGGGCCTGTTCCATACCGGTTTGATCGCGCCTCTCGCGGCGTACCTCGCCGACGGCGGGCGTTCTTTCCAGGGGTTCCTGCCCAAGCCGAGCGTTGGCGCCGTCGTGGCTGTCCGTGCAAGTTCGTACCTCGACGACGTCCTGCACATCACGTCCCCGCACGATCTGCCGGGCGGGCTTAGACTGACCGGGTTGTAGCCCCGCCCACGATTCATGCCCCGCGAGCCCCGCCTGATGCCTGCCGACGAACTGACCCCCGACCACCCCGAGACCGGCAAGGTCACCGAGAGCGAGACCAAGGCCGGCGGCTGGCCCGCTCTGGGTGCCGGGCTCAAACATATCCGCGCCCAGCGCAACACCGCCGCCACCCTCAAGACCCTGCTCAAGGTCAACCAGCCCGAGGGCTTCGACTGCCCGGGCTGTGCCTGGCCCGAGCCCGACGACCCGTCCCGCTTTGAGTTTTGCGAGAACGGGATCAAGGCCGTCGCCTGGGAAGCCACGGGCAAACGCGTCGGCCCCGAGTTTTTCCCCAGGCATACGGTCACCGAGCTGCGTGCCCAGACCGACCACTGGCTCGAGTCACAGGGTCGGCTCACCCACCCGATGCGGTACAACCGCGCGACCGACAAGTACGAGCCGGTCTCCTGGGCGCAGGCCTTTGAGCTGGTCGGCGACACCCTGCGCGGGCTGGATTCTCCGGACCGCGCGGTGTTCTACACGTCCGGCCGAACGAGCAACGAGGCGGCGTTCCTGTACCAGCTCTTTGTCCGCCGGTTCGGGACGAACAACCTGCCCGACTGTTCCAACATGTGCCACGAGTCCAGCGGCGTCGCGCTCGGTGAGACGATCGGGATCGGCAAGGGCACTGTACGGCTGCACGACTTCGAGCAGGCCGACCTCATCCTCGTCATCGGGCAGAACCCGGGCACCAACCACCCCCGCATGCTGACCGAACTGGGCAAGGCCGCGAAGCGTGGCTGCCGGATCATCGCGGTCAACCCGCTGAAGGAGGCGGGGCTGCTTGGGTTCCTCCACCCGCAGAAGCCGGTGGCGATGCTGACCAACCACGCGACATCGATCGCGTCGATGTATCTCCAGCCGCTGGTCGGCGGCGACCTGGCGCTGTTCAAGGGCGTGTGCAAACGCGTACTGGAGGCGGAGGATGCGGGGCCGGGAGGTGTGCTCGATGCCGCGTTTATCGAGGCGCACACGGTCGGGCTTGAGGCGCTCCGCGCCGACGTGTCGGCGACGGGCTGGGACGAGATCGTCGAGCAGAGCGGCGTCGGCCGGGAAGACATCGTCGCGTTGGCGGACGCCTACATGAAGGCCGAGCGGGTAATCGCCTGCTGGGCGATGGGGCTGACCCAGCACAAGCACGCGGTGCCGACGATCCAGATGGTGGTCAACCTGCTGCTGCTGCGGGGCAACATCGGCCGGCCCGGCGCGGGGGCTTGCCCGGTGCGCGGCCACAGCAACGTGCAGGGCGACCGCACGATGGGCATTTTCGAGAAGCCGCCGCCGGCGCTGATGGACGGGCTCCGCCGCGTCTTCGGGTTCGAGCCGCCGACGGAAGAGGGCTACGACGCGGTCGGCGCGATCCACGCGATGGCGTCCGGCGAAGCGCAAGTCTTCATCGGTATGGGCGGGAACTTCGTGAGCGCTGCGCCCGACACCGGCTACGTCGCCGACGCGCTGGGCAGGTGTAAACTCACCGTGCAGGTCAGCACGAAGCTCAACCGCAGCCACACCACGGTCGGCACCGATGCGCTGATCCTCCCCTGCCTCGGCCGGACGGAAACCGATCTTCGCTCCAGCGGGCCCCAACGGGTGACCGTAGAGGACTCGATGTCGCAGGTCCACGCATCGATGGGACGGAACACCCCGGCCTCACCCGAACTGATGTCCGAACCCGCCATCATCGCGGGCGTGGCGGTGGCGACACTCGGCGACGACGGCGGCGGGATCGACTGGCGCTGGCTGACCGACGACTACGGCCGCATCCGCGACAAGATCGCCGACTGCCTCCCCGACCTGTTCGAGGGATACAACGAGAAGATCCAATCGCCCGGCGGATTTTACCTGGGCAACAGCGCCGCCGACTACGACTGGAAGACCGCGTCCCGGAAGGCGCAGTTCACGCCCGCGCCGATCCCCGACCTCTCGCTCCCCTCGGGCCAACTCCGGCTGATGACCCTTCGCTCGCACGACCAGTACAACACCACGGTCTACGGCATGAACGACCGGTACCGGGGTATTACCGGGACACGCAAGGTCGTGTTCATGCATGCGGAGGACATCGCCGATCGCGGGATGCAGCCCGACGACCTCGCCGACATGGAGAGTCACTTCGACGACGGGCAGGCCCGCGCTATCTCCGGGTACCGTGTGGTCGCCTGCGACATCCCGCGCGGCTGCGCCGCAGGGTACTTCCCCGAGATGAACCCGCTGGTCTCCGCCAACAGCTTCGCGGACCGCAGCCGAACGCCGACGAGCAAGTTCATCCCCGTCACCGTGACCCGCCATGATGGCTGAGCCCGCCCCTTCATCTCGTTTATCGCTGGACGGCGCCGCAGACGACCCGCAGGTGTGCCGCGTGACGGTGACACGATGGCGTGCCGGGCAAGCGGTCGCCGATCACGATGAATTGGTGGTAGAGGAACCGCTGGAGATCCGGGTGCGCAGCCGAGCCGTGAGTGTCACGATGCGCACGCCCGGGCACGACGAAGAACTCGCCATCGGCTTCCTGTTGTCAGAGGGCCTGATCCAGAGCAGCCAGGACATCGCGCGTATCGACCCCTGTATCCGGGCGGCCGACGGCAACATCCTCAACGTCACGCTCGCGGCGCACGTCACGATCGATTTCGAGAAGCTGACCCGGCACGTCTTTGCTTCATCGAGCTGCGGCGTCTGCGGGAAGGCGAGTATCGATGCCGTGCGCAGCGGCTTCCCGCCCGTCGCATACGGCCCGGCATTCCCGGCCGCGGTGCTACAGGCGATGCCCGAGGCGTTGCGTGAGCGTCAGGAGGCCTTCAGCCGGACCGGTGGGCTGCACGCGGCAGCGCTCATCGATACCGCCGGCCGGATCGCGGTGCTCCGGGAAGACGTCGGCCGGCACAACGCGGTCGACAAGGTGCTCGGCTGGGCGGTCCGGCAGCCGGGCATGGTGCGGCCCGATCACGCGCTGATGGTCAGCGGGCGGGCGTCGTTCGAGATCGTCCAGAAAGCATTGGCCGCGGGGGTCCCGCTCATCGCGGCGGTGTCCGCGCCGTCCTCCCTCGCGGTGGAACTCGCGCAGGAGAGCGGCCAGACGCTGGTCGGGTTTCTCCGACCGGGCCGGATGAACCTCTACACGCACGCGGGCCGGGTCGTGTAGCTTCGCGGGTTGTTCGCGGGACGGGCGGCGGCATAAGATAAGTATTTGCCGCGCGTAGCTCAGTAGGATAGAGCAATGCTTTCCTAAAGCATAGGTCGCAGGTTCGAGCCCTGCCGTGCGGATGACCCGTTACTTCGGCGAGCACGGCCGGAGCAACACGGGGGTGTAGCTCAGTGGTTAGAGCACGGGACTCATAATCCCTTGGTCGCAGGTTCGAATCCTGCCACCCCTATTCTCTCCAACGCCTCATGGGCCAAGCCCGGCCACGCAGAACGCACGAGATGCTACGCTTCGGGCATGGCGCATCGCAGCTATACGATCCTCGGCACCGGGGCACTGGGCGGGTACTACGGCGCACGCCTGCAGCAGGCCGGTCACACGGTGCGGTTCCTGCTGCGCGGGGACTACGAGCATGTCCGTGCCCATGGCCTGCGTATCGCGTCGATGCATGGGGATTTCGAGTTGCCCGAGGTCGAGGCGTTCGGTGATCCGGCGGACCTGCCGCCGAGCGATGTCGCGGTGGTCGCGCTGAAGACAACCCAGAGCGAGGCGCTGGCCGACATGCTGCCCGCGGCCATCAAGCCGGGCGGGGCGGTCCTCGTGCTGCAGAACGGGCTCTGCCCTGAGCGGCATGTTGCGGGGCTGGTCGGCGCGGAGCGGGTGGTCGGCGGGCTGTGCTTTCTGTGCTCGAACCGTGTTGGGCCGGGGCATTTCCGACAGGTGCGGTTCGACCACATCCGGGTCGGTGAGTATGCGAGCCCGGGCATGACCGAGCGCATCGCGGAGATCGCGGCCGATTTCTGCGGTGCGTCGGTGCAGACCGAGCCGGTCGAGGACCTCGCGCTCGCACGGTGGCAGAAGCTCGTCTGGAACGTTCCCTACAACGGGCTCTCGGCGGTACTCGGCGTAGACACGGAGCGACTGATGGCTCACACGGACACTGCGGCATTGGTCGAGACACTGATGCGGGAGGTCGCGGCCGCGGCGCGAGCGTGTGGTGGGCACACCATCGACTCGCCGTTCATCGAGAAGATGCTCAGCAATACCGCGAAGATGGGCCCGTACCGCCCGAGCATGCAGGTGGACCGGCAGATGGGGCGGGCGATGGAGGTCGAGGCGATCCATGGCGATCCCGTGCGTGCCGCGATCGCAGCGGGCTGCGGCGTGCCGGTTATGCAGGCGGTCTATCGGCAACTGCGGTTTCTGGAGGACCAACGCGTCGCTGCGAAAGGCACGGGTTAGTCCGCGAGTTCGACGGTGTCGTTGACGCCGTCGGACGAATCGGTGTCGTCGTTTTCCGCGGGGTCGTCCTCAATGCCTTCCATTGCCTGGAGGACCGCGGGGATGTAATCCCGACGGTGTTCCCGCCGTGCTTGGTTGACCAGGTCTACGAAGCCCGCCTTGGTGAGCCCCCGGCTTTCGATGACTTCCAGGAATTGAAGCTCGGTCAGTTCACGCTCCAGCCATGCCGCAGGCACCGCGGTGATCGTCTCTTCATCGACGGCCACGATGGCCAGGTGCAGGCCCGCGAGCGAGGCGGCACCCTGAGGCCAGAGTTCTTCGGCGACGATGTTGTCGGTACTGAACCCGATGATGTGCCAGTGGCGGCTCTGGAATGCCTCACTCTGTTGGTACTCGATGGCCTCATCCCGCGACTCAAATCGGTATGCCAGCGCTTCGCCGATGACGTCGGACACACTAAGCAGGTCGTCCCTACGCTGCCGTGCGGCCGGGTGAGCTACGGTGCGCGATTTCTGTGTAGCGCGGCTACGGTTCGGGGCAGAGATCAGCATCGCCCGCAGCGCCTCGCGGGCCTCTTGCATCTCCTGACGCCGGAGCTCGCTCCACTCCATGCCAAAAATGAGACGGACAAACCGGAGGATGAGTTCGCGCTCATTGATGATTTGCGAGACGTAGCCGCAGCTGATGTAGCCGTAGGCCCCGACGTGCGGGTCGCGGAGCAGCCAGAGCGCTGCCTGTGCGTCTTCAACGGGTTTGGAGATTACAAAGGTCTGTGCCCGGCCCTGCCGATCGCGATACCGGACTTCGTAGGCGGTTTCCCGGATGTACGTCTCGACCGATTTTTCCACGCTGCTCTGTCGGTCGGGGCTATAAGTCGGGAAGCAGATGTACTGATCGTTGTAAGCAAGATAGAAAGGCGCGAACTTCTCCCACTCCCGGATCCAGGTACGGTCAACGCGCGGGTCGGCCTGCGGGCCACGGTCCTGGGCTTGCCGGGGTTCGCCGATGGATAGCGGGACCGAGCGTATCGTGGCTGGCACCAAGGCCACTGCGCCCGCCGCGAAGAGCGGCAGGGCGATCGAAGCAAGGCTGGTTTTGCCGGCTCGCAATACTCGGCTCCTGCTGGTCCACCGTACATCCAAAGCATACCACCGATAGATGGCAATACAACAGGTCCGGTTACAGTGTCCCAGTGCTACTCAGTCGGCGAGTTCAACCGTGTCGTTGGGCTCGGATGGGGCTGTCGTATCCGTGCCTTCGATCGCCGAGATCACGGCGGGCAGGTAGCCGGTCCGGTCGGCGGCGCGCTGCTCGTTGACGATCTCCACGAACCGGGCCTTGCTGATGCCGCGCTGCTCGAGGCAGGCGAGGAACTGAAGCTCACTCAGCCCGTCACCGATCAGCGCTGCGGGGACGGCCGTCACTTGGGTGCCGTCGACCGCCACGATGATCAGCTGCAGCCCTTCGTCGGCGGCGTTGCCGGCCGGCCAGCGTGCGCCGGTTTCCAGCCGATCGGTCTGGTACCCGATGACGGTCCAGCGATACCGCGAGAACGCGCGGTCGCGCTGCCGCGTGGCGGCATTGGTGCGTTCCTCAAAGCCCCAGTCGATCGCCTCGTTCTCGGCCGCCCGTCGCCGCGCGATCCCGTCACCCCGGTTCCGCCGCTCCTGCCGGCCTCGGTCACGCACCGCGTCCTCGATGTCCTCGAACGTGCCGCGGAGGACCTCGGCCTTCAGGGCCTGCTTTTCTTCGCGCGCCGCTTCGGCGTCTACCAGCCATACCGCGTTGAGCACCGCGGTCCGGTCGTCTTCGATCGAGACCAGGTTCCCGGAATGGATGTAGCCGTACTGCCCGGGCGCGACAGCCTGGATCGTCATGACGGCGGCAAAGGCTTCGGCCTCGGGCTTAACCAGGGTTCGGGTCCGTTCGCGGCCGCGTTCGTCGGTGTATTCCTGCTCCCAGACCGATTGCTCGCGGTAGTCATCAACGGTCACCCCGGCGCTGCTGGGGAGCCGCCGGTCGAAGCCGGGCACACAGATGAAGCTGGATTCGTGCTCGAGGTAGAACGGCGCGACCTCCCGCCAGTAGCGGTTCCAGGTCCGGTCGATCCTGGCCAGTTCACGCTCGGACAGCGTGTCGCCGGGTGCGGGTTCCTGGGCCTGACCGGCCGGGGCACAGGCGACGCAGACCAGGCAGGCGGCCAGCGCCCAAAGTGACGATCGAGTCGGTTTGCGAACGTCTGGCATGACAGGACCCCAAGCAGAGCGGCGGACGGCGGGACGCAAGATCCCGTACGGGGTAAACGCCCAGTCGGGGCGATCCATTGCGTCCGCTCCACCATGATAGCCCCGCCTCCCGGTGAACCCTATTCGTTCCGGGCGGCTACCCGGCTGGGTTTGACTCCCATGCCGTCATCCGCGAAACTAGTGGGCTAGGCCGAGATACCGGTTCCGCGTGTGGGCGCGGGTGCCAGGCGTGGGTCGGCCGACCCCATCCCCCCATTGGGACGGGCTTCCCGACAACTCTCTCCCCACGAGAACCAACAACCGCCCCACAGCACTTGCCCTTAGGAGGCAACGGCGATGGCTGACGACACCAACACCGCAGTCGAAGACAAGACCCAGGAATACGACGTCCAGATCGCGGACGCCGGCCCCGCGTGTAAGGCGATGACCATCGTCGTGCCGGCTGACCGGATCAAGGACAAGATCGAGGAGGGCTACGGCACGCTGCAGTCCGACGCGGTCCTCCCCGGTTTCCGCCGCGGCCGCGCCCCCCGCCGGCTGCTCGAGAAGCGATTCGCCTCGTCGATCCGGGACGACGTGAAGAACCAGCTCATCAGCGAGTCGTACTCCTACGCCATCGAGAAGAACGGCCTGGACGTGCTGGGCGACCCGGAGGTCGACGGCATCGAAGACCTCGCCCTGCCCGACGACGGCGACATGACGTTTACCGTTAAGGTCGAGGTCACCCCGGACGTCGAGCTGCCGGCCTTCGACACCCTGGAGATCAATAAGACGGTCACCGAAGTGACCGACGAGCAGGTCGCCGACGAGGTCCGCCGTGCCCGCGAGCAGGCAGGCAAACCCGAGGTGATCACCGAGGGCCAGATCGAGGAAGACGATTACGCGATGGTCGACGTGATGATCCTCGAAGGCAAAGACGCGGGCGAAGACGCCGAGACGATCGCCCACTTCCCTGCCGCGCACGTCCTGGTGCACGGCAAGGACAAGGATTACAAGGGCCACGTCGCGGGCATCCTCGTCGAGAACCTCGGCAAGGAGCTGGCGGGCAAGAAGGTCGGCGACAAGGTGTCGATCTCGATGATCGGCCCGGCCAGCCACGAGAACGAGAAGATCAAGGACCAGCCGATCACGATCAAGCTGGAGGTCACGACGATCCACCGGATCGAGCCGGCCCCGCTGGAAGACCTGATCGAGCGGATGGGCCTGGGCAGCGAGGACGAGCTGCAGGAACGCGTGAAGGCGATGCTTGAGCAGCGTGCCGAGCAGAACCAGAAGGCCGACATGTACCAGCAGGCGTGCGACCAGCTCGTCGAGAAGGTGGCGCTGGACCTGCCCGCGGGCATCTCCTCGCGTCAGACCGAGCGGGTGCTGCAGCGGCAGATGATGGACATGATGTACCGCGGGACGCCGGAGGACGAGGTGCAGCAGAAGCTGGCCGAACTGCGGACCGAATCGGAAGAGGCGGCCCAGCGGCAACTCAAGCAGTTCTTCATCCTCGACAAGGCGAGCAAGGACCTGGAGGTCGATGTGGACGAGCAGGAGCTGAACGGGCGCATCGCGATGATGGCGATCCAGAGCGGCCGGCGTCCCGAGAAGGTGCGGCAGGAGATGATGCAGCAGGGCCAGATCGAGCAGCTCTACCTGCAGATCCGCGAGCAGAAGACGCTGGACAAGATCCTCGAGCAGGCCAAGGTGACCGAGGTCGCCGGCGACGACGCGAAGCCCGCCGCGAAGAAGAAGTCCACCAAGAAGAAGACGAGCAAGAAGAAGACCACCGCGAAGAAGGCGGACGACGCCGAGTAATCGGCCGGCTTGTCTTAGACCCGCACTTCCCCAGCCCCCGCCGCAAGGCGGGGGTTTTCATGGCGTGGCCGCGTCTACAACAGTCTGCAGGCGGGCCTGATAGTGGGTGTAGAAGCGCGCCCGCGGCCGGTCCGGCTATTGCCACAGGGCGGGGGTCGGCATACGCTAAGTGGGATGACGCTGTGCGCGGACCAGGAATTCTCGAAGGACATCTTCCTCTGGCTGGGTGTGATCGTGCTGGCGGCGATCGTGCTGGGGGTCATCGCGCTGGTGCTGAGACGGGTGTTGATGGGCGAGCAGGCCGCACCGCAGATCGGGTTCACGCTGGCGGACCTGCGTCGCCTGCATGAGGACGGGGAGCTGTCTGACGAAGAGTTCGCACAGGCCAAGGGCCGGATGTTGGCTCAGGGCCGGGCGATGCTGGATGACGCCGAGGGGGAGGACAGTCCGGACGCTATGGTCGGCCCTGAACAACCCGTGGATGACTCGGGGTTCGGGGAGGAACCGCCCGGCCCGGATAGCCCGGCCTCCCGATAAAATCGGGCACCCCAGCCCAGCGGCTCGCAGGGGCGATAACCCCTGTTTTCCTGCACATTCGATACGCTCCCCCGCCTCGATTCGGCTATGATGATGCGTGCGGGCTGGTGGGGAGGTCCGAAGATCACCGCCCCACCCGCGCATGGTGCCACGAGGCCGTTTTCAGCTAACGGACGGCCCCGATCTGGACGATGGGTCCATGGCAGGAGGCCCGACCTAAGTGTTGTTCGGCCCACCGTTTCGATTCACGGAGGCAGGCGGATGCGCCTGCAATAGAAAGCACGCTGATGACGGATAAGAACGGCGGTCAAGACAACCCGGGCGGCAACGACACCTCCGGCGGCGACGGCGGCGGCTTCAAGGGCCGGCGGGTCACTACCTGCTCCTTCTGCGGCAAGAGCTCGCGGGAGGTCGGCCCGATGGTTGAGGGGCCCAACGACGTCTACATCTGCGCGAACTGCACGGAGCTGTGCCAGAACATCTTCAAGCAGGAACGCCGCCGCGTCCACGCCGGCCGGCCCGCGCTGGGGTCCATCCCCTCGCCCCGCCAGCTCAACGAGTTCCTCGACCAGTACGTGATCGGCCAGCAGACCGCCAAGCGGGCGCTGTCCGTCGCCGTGCACAACCACTACAAACGCCTCAGCGCCGCTGAGAAAGACGCCCCGGTCGAGCTGGACAAGTCCAACGTCCTGCTCATCGGCCCGACCGGCTCGGGCAAGACGCTGCTGGCGCGCACGTTGGCCCGCACGCTCAACGTGCCCTTCGCCATCGGCGACGCGACGACGCTCACCGAAGCCGGCTACGTCGGCGAAGACGTCGAGAACCTTTTGCTCAAGCTGCTCCAGGCCGCGGACTACGACCTGGACGCCGCCCAGCGCGGGATCATCTACATCGACGAGATCGACAAGATCGGGAAGACCAGCCAGAACGTCTCGATCACCCGCGATGTCTCGGGCGAAGGCGTGCAGCAGGCACTGCTCAAGATGCTCGAAGGCACGACCGCGAACGTCCCCCCCCAGGGCGGCCGAAAGCACCCCGAGCAGCAGTACATCCAGATCGACACGACCAACATCCTGTTCATCTGCTCCGGCTCGTTCGTCGGGCTGGACGACATCATCCGCAAGCGGCTCGGGCAGAAGGCCATCGGCTTCGGTGCCGAGGAAGCCAAGACCGCCAAGCGGCTGGAAGACAAGGACATCCTCCTGCATGTGACGCAGGACGACGTGCTGCACTACGGCATGATCCCCGAGTTGATCGGCCGGCTGCCCGTGATCACGCCGCTGGAGAAGCTCACCCCGGATACGCTCGTGCGGATCCTCACCGAGCCGAAGAACGCGCTGGTCCGGCAGTACCAGTACTTCTTCCAGATGGAGGGCGCGGAGCTGGAGTTCACCGAGGACGCCCTGCTCGCCCTGGCCGACGAGGCGATCGCCCGCGACACCGGGGCGCGTGCCCTGCGCTCCGTCATGGAAGAGGTCATGCTGGACCTGATGTACGACCTGCCGGAGATGAACAACGAGCAGGCTCGCTACGTACTAGACCGGTCGGCGATCGAGTCGCCCCGCCCGCTCAAGGAGCTGCGGCAGACTCAGGTCAAGGAATCGGCCTGACCGATCCAGACACGCCGACAGGCCCCACCGGCGGCCGCGGGCGTGCCCATCCCATGCATCCCGCAACACCCCCCGCCAAACGGGGGGTTTTTTACGCCCCGATGTTGCGCCGGACCGCCCCGAACGTCGATCCCTACAATGACCCGACCCCACAGGCCCCCTATCTCCCAGGAGCCCGCCTTGCACAGCCCCACCCTCCGTACCCGCCGAAAGACCCGACTGACCGCCTCGCTCCTGCTCACGCTGGGCATGCTGGCCGGCCCGGCCGCCGCACAGGTCACCGGCGACCAGGTCGCCGACCTCGCCGAGCAGGGCCGGTTCAACGAACTGCTCCACGCCCTTGAAGGCAAGGCCCCCGACCAGGTCGAGGTCGGCCGGCTGGTGGACGGGCTGCAGCGCTACGAAAACCACCTCGCCGCCCGCACCGCCGCCCGCGAGACGGCGTTTGCCGAGGCCATGGAGGAGGCCCGCCAGCGCCTGGACGAGGGCAAGCTCCAGGACGCGCTCATCAAGGTGATCGAGGCCCACGACCTGGCCGACGACCCCGCGGCGTTCCTGCAGGACGAGCAGGTGGTCGCGCTGACCCGGCAGGTCGCGGAGCGTGCCGAGGCAGCGGCGAGGGACGCGGACTGGGTCGAGGCGTTAGCGATGTACCGCTTGCTGGACCTGCTGCACGAGGACTCGCGGCGTTACCACGAACAATACGAGCAGGCCGCCAGCCACATCCGCATCCTGCAGCTCTACAACCCGCTCCTGCTCCGCGACCTCTACCGCGAGCGTGCCGAGCGCATCGGCGACGAGGACAACCCGCTGCTCAGCGACGAAGAGGTTGACGAGGAAGACCTCGAGGACTGGACGATCAAGCTGGCCGGCGTGACCCGGGACCAGATGTTCCAGTCGCTGTCGCAGGCGACCAGCCGACACATCGACCAGCAGCCGTACCCGGTGCTGCTGGCCGGGGCGTTCGAGGGCCTGCTCGCGGTGCTCGACACCGAAGGGCTCGAGGACGTGTTCCCCGGCCTGGGTGACGCCGAGAAAGTCAGCACGCTGCGCGCGGTGCTCGAGGCCAAGCTCGCCGACGTGCAGCGGCCGGGTCGCCGGCTGACGCGGGGCAGCGCCTCGGACCTGATCGAAGAAGTGCTCGACGCCAACACGAACTCCGTGGGCCTGCCCGAATCCGTCGTGGTCTACGAACTCACCACTGGCGCGACCGGCGAGCTGGACCCGTTTTCCACCGTGATCTGGCCCGAGGACTTGCGGCAGTTCAGCCGGTCCATCTCCGGCGACTTCGTCGGCGTCGGGGTGCAGATCCAGCGGATCGACGGCAAGCTCGTTGTCGTCACCCCGCTCGAAGGCACGCCCGGCATGGAAGCGGGCATCAAGGCCGAAGACATCATCGCCCGCGTCGACGGCCGATCCACCAGCACCTGGAGCATCGACAAGGCCGTTCGCGAGATCACCGGCCCCGAGGGCACGGAGGTGCACCTGACGATCATCCGGCCCGGCGTCGACGACCCGATCGACTTCACGATTGTCCGCCGCAAGATCGAGCTCGAATCGATCAAGGGCTGGGCCCACCGCGAGGAAGGCGGCTGGGACTACTGGGTCGACCGCGAGGCCGGCATCGGCTACATCCGCATGTCCCAGTTCCTCCGCCAGACCGCGACAGACATGGACCGCGCGATCGCGCAGCTCCGCGCCGAGGGCGACCTCAACGGGCTCATCCTCGACCTGCGGTTCAACCCCGGCGGGCTGCTGTCCACGGCCGTCGAGGTCGTCGACCGCTTCATCGACGGCGGGCGTATCGTCTCCACCGTCGACGGCACCGGGCGCATGACCAGCAGCCAGAACGCCCACCGCCGCAACACCTACCCCGCCGACCTGCCCGTCGTCGTGCTGATCAACCGCGGCTCTGCGTCGGCCTCGGAGATCGTCTCCGGCGCGCTGCAGGACTACGGCCGGGCCTTCATCATCGGCGAGAACAGCTACGGCAAGGGCTCGGTCCAGGACATCTTCCCCCTCGGCCGGCAGGAGGCGTATTTCAAGTGCACCACCCAGCACTACCAGCTCCCTATGGGACGGATCATCCACCGCACCGATGACGCCGTGGTCTGGGGCATCCAGCCCGACCTAGCCGTCCGCATGACGACCAAGGAGATCGGCGACTGGCTCGAAGCCCGCCGCGACGCGGACGTCATCATCGCCGAAGAAGACCGCGACCCGGACAACCCCCGCGTCAACCCCGACGACATCCTCGCCGACGGCATGGACACCCAGCTCGAAGCCGCCCTGCTCTACCTCCAGGCCCAACGCCTGTCGACCAGCGACGAGGCGTTCGCACAGCGGGACGAGTAGGCGTATCGTCGCACGCCTCAAACCCGATGAAACCTAATAGCCCCCGCCGCAAGGCGGGGGTTTTTCTATGATGGTCCGATGGATCAGCGACAGAACAAACGCAGCTTGTGGGTCGGCGGGATCGGGGTGGGCCTTCAGTGCCTTGGGCTGATGTACGGCCTTTTCGAGCAGGACACGAACGGCGACCTGCCAGCCGGCGTCTTCCCCATCGTGATGGCGGTGACATGGGGTGGATCAGGCCTCATCGTATGGGGCTTGGCCTTGCATGCACGGGCGAAAGGGCACAGTGCATGGTGGGGGGCAATGGGGGTGTTTGGTATTGTTGGACTCATCGCTTTGGCTGTGCTGCGTGATCGACAGGAGGACCCTGAGCTTGCAATTGCGGTCCGTGAATCTGCCGCGCGTCCTGTGGACCGTGCCGCGATGTTGCTGTCTTGCAGGTCGTGTGGCTACATATTGAATATGGTGGAAGGGAACAGGTGCCCGGAGTGCGGCAGGCCTTTCGATCTCAGCGTCCCCTACACCCTGCAGGCGGTCCCGCGGGGCCCCGATGCTAAAGCCCCATGGACGGCTCGCTGGTCGATGGTCTGCGGCATCCTGAGCGTGGTCTCGTTCTTCATCCCAATCATCGGGCTGATCTTGTCAACACTCGCAGTTCTGATGGGACGCCATGCTTATTGTGGGATCCAGGCGCGAGAAGGTATGCACGGCTGGGCGCATGCGAAAACTGGCCTCGTGCTGGGGAGTGTGCTCATCGCACCCGCACTTGCGTTCACGGTCTATGGCTTTTATCTGATGGTTCTATAGGCCGGGGCTCACGGCCGGCTCAGTCCGGACAGTGGTTGCCTTGGATGATGTGCCCCTCCGGTTGGATGCGCCCTGCCATAGCACGGTCGCAACTTTGCTAAGGTATGCGACACTCACAGGCACGATAGAGACCCTATGGCAGGATCAACCTTTGGCACCCTGTTCCGTGTGACCACGGCCGGCGAATCGCACGGGCCGGGCAATGTCTGCATCGTCGATGGCTGCCCATCGGGGCTGGAGCTGTCGGTCGACGACCTGCTGCCCGACCTCGCCCGGCGTCGGCCGGGGCAGTCGCGCATCGTCAGCCCGCGGAAGGAAGACGACACCCCGGAGATCCTCTCCGGCGTCTTTGAAGGCCGGACCACCGGCACACCCATCGCCATCCTGATCCGCAACCAGGACCAGCGGTCGCGCGACTACGGCGACATCAAGGACAAGTACCGCCCCGGCCACGCCGATTTCACCTTCGACGCGAAGTTCGGCTTCCGCGACTACCGCGGCGGCGGGCGGAGCTCGGCCCGCGAGACCACCGCCCGCGTCGCGGCCGCGGCCATCGCCAAGAAGCTGCTCCACGCCACGCACGGCATCGAGATCGTCGGCTACGTCGACCAGGTCGGCGAGCTGCGCTACACCACGGAACACCCCGAGCAGGTGACACTCGATCAGGTCGAATCGAACCCGGTACGCTGCCCCGACCCCGCGATGGCGGAGCAGATGGAGTCGCTCATCAAGCAGGTGCGCAAAGAGCAGAACTCGGTCGGCGGCGCGGCGACGCTCGTCGCCCGCCATGTCCCGGCCGGCTGGGGCGAGCCGGTGTTCGATAAGCTCCGTGCCGATCTGGGCAAGGCGATGTTCTCCCTTCCCGCGGTCATGGGCGTCGAGTTCGGCCAGGGCTTCGGCGTCGCGACGGCACGCGGTACCGGGCATAGCGACACGTTTGTGCCCGCGGCGGATCAGGCACCTCCCATCACCACCGCGACCAACCGGCACGGCGGGATGCTCGGCGGGATCTCGTCGGGGCTTCCGATCGTATTGCGCTGCGCGGTCAAGCCCACGAGCAGCATCCCGCAGGACCGGCCGACCGTCGACAAGCACGGCAAGCCCACCACCATCGCGACGCGCGGCCGGCACGACCCGTGCCTGCTGCCGCGGTTTGTGCCGATGGGTGAGGCAATGATGGCGTTGGTGCTGGCGGACCACATGCTGCGGCAGCGCGCCCAGTCGGCGCTGTAGCGATCCCGACCGCAGTTGGTTGCCAAGGGCAGCTACGCCGCGGCGGGGAGGGCCTTGTAGATGATGCCGGCCTTGCCGTTCCGCTTGCAGTGGTACATGAGTTGGTCCGCGGCGTCGAGGATCTTCTCCGCCGACATGGTCTTGGACAGCGTGGGCAGGTGCAGCCCGCCGATGCTCATGCGGAGGGTGGCCTTTTGGCCGTTGGACACCGGCAGCTCGCGTCCGTTGCAGCTCGCGTGGAGGCGTTCGACGGCCGCGCGGGCCTGTCCCTGGTCGGCGCCGATCAGCAGGAGCGCGAACTCATCCCCGCCGAGCCGGGCGACGATATCGCGCGGGCCGACGCCGGTCTTAAGCAGCTCCGCCGTGGCCTTGAGCAGCCGATCGCCGGCGTCGTGGCCCAGCGTGTCGTTGACGGGCTTGAAATCGTCCAGGTCGATCATGACGCAGGTGACGGGCTTGTGTTCCTCGGTCGCGCGCGTGAGCGCCTGCTGGCCGATCGTGTCCATCCCGCGGCGGTTGAGCAGCCCGGTCAGCGGATCGGTCATGGCGTCGCGCTGCAGCTCGGCGAAGTCCCCGGTGTGCTCGCAGACCTGCCGGTCCAGGTGGCTGACCCGCGCGGCGAGCCCGAAGGTGTCGTTCGTGACGGCCTCGACGAGTTGGAGCATCAGGTCCGGCCCGGGCTGGGCGATGGTCTTGCACAGCCCGCTGTCGTTGGCGCGACGGCGGGCCTCGGTCAGCAGGCCCGCGGGCGTCGGGACCAGCCCGGTGAGGAAGCGCGTGTGCGCGGCGGCCAGCCAGGCCCCCTGCTTCTTCGTGGGCTTCTCGTCGAGGTGAGGCAGCAGCGCGGCGATGCCGCCGGCCAAGTTCAGGCCGGCCGGCTGGTCGGTCCCCGCGTCGCTCTCGAACGCGCGGTGGTGGTCGCGGACCGCGGTGACGAGCGGTTTGGACACGCCCCAGGACTCGAGCAGGTGGGCCGCGAGCTCGGCGTGGTCGATGCCGAACAGCTCGCGTTCTTTCTCGACCCAGGCGGTGCCGTGCGAGCTGGCCGCGCCGAGCTTCGCGAAGGCATCGGGGGCATGTGCGGCGAGCATCGGCAGCGCCAGGTCCTGCAAGAGGCCCGCGGTGAAGGCGGCATCCTCCCGGCCAGGGACGATGGCCTCGGCGGCGAGGCGCGACGCGCTGGCCTTCAGCACGGCCGACCCACGGAGCTTTTCGAGCAGCCCCGCATCGATCTTCAGCCCCTGGCTCATCTGGCGCAGCGCCATCGCCAGGGCGACCGACCGCGCCTCGCGTGGGCCCATGTAGCGGACGCACTGCGTAACGGTTTCCATGCGGTGGATGGCCCGGCTGCCCGCTGAATTGGCGACACCGATGACCCGGGCCGCCAGGGCCGGCGAACGCTCGAGCGCCGCGATCAGGGCGTCGGCGTCGGCCGGGTCACACGCCAGCACCTCGGCCAACGGGCCGGGCTCGATGGGCAGCCGCTGGACCGCCGAGACGGTCTGTTGACGCTTGTCGACGATGGCCCCGCCCTGTGCACTGGCGTCTGTCATGCCGGTGATCCCCTTGAGTCGCCCCGGCGGGCTACGCATACCCGCGGTATCACCTTCATCGGGTGTTTGGCCCCCCCGATTCAGCGCGTCTGCAGGCGGATCGGTTCAGCAAAAAGCCCACGGAGCGGGGCTCCGTGGGCTTGGGTAGAACTTCCGGATTGTCGGGCGCTTAGTCGCCCGAGCCGAAGGTGATCTTGTCGGTGCCCAGGTGGTCGAGCCCGTCGCCGAGCCCGCCGATCCCGCCGCCCGAAGCGCCCGAACCGCCGGAGGACTTGCCCTCGGAGCGTTCGGCGGCGGCTTCCTGGTCCGCGGTCCACTGGGCCCGCTTCAGCGACAGGCCGATCTTGCGGTCGTCCAGGTCAACGCGGAGGATCTTGACCTCCACTTCCTGGTCCTGCTTGACGACGTCCTGCGGGTTCTCGACCTTGTGGTCGGCCAGTTCGCTGATGTGCAGCAGGCCTTCCAGGTCGTCTTCCAGCTCGACGAAGACGCCGAAGTTGGTGATCTTGGTCACCTTGCCGTGGACGATCATGCCCGGCTGGTAAGCCGACGGGATGGCCTCGACCCAGGGGTCTTCTTCCATCTGCTTCAGGCCCAGTGCGACCCGTTGCTTCTGCTGGTCGACCTCGAGGACGACGCACTTGCAGGTGTCGCCCTTCTTGAGCATCTCGTTGGGGTGGCTGATCTTCTTGGTCCACGACAGGTCGCTGACGTGCAGCAGGCCGTCGATGCCCGGCTCGATCTCGATGAACGCGCCGTAGCTGGCGAGGTTACGGACCTTGCCCTCGACGACGGTGCCGGGCGGGTACTTCTCAGCGACCAGTTCCCAGGGGTTGACCTCGGTCTGCTTCATGCCCAGCGAGATCTCCTGCTTGTCCTTGTTGATATCCAGGACAACGACGTCCGCTTCTTCGCCGATCGAGACCACCTCGGAGGGGTGGTTGATCCGCTTGGTCCAGGACATCTCGGAGATGTGGACGAGGCCTTCGACACCGTCCTCGAGCTTCACGAAGGCGCCGTAGGACATGATGTTGGTAACCGTGCCGGTCACGCGGGTGTTGGCCGGGTACTTCGCCTCGATGTCTTCCCAGGGCGAAGAGTCCTTCTGCTTGAGGCCCAGGGCGATCTTCTCTTTTTCGTAGTCGATGTTGAGGATCTTGACCTCGATCTTGTCGTCGATCTTCACGACGTCGCTGGGGTGGTTGACCCGGCCCCAGGACATATCGGTGATGTGCAGGAGCCCGTCGATGCCACCGAGGTCCACGAACGCGCCGAAGTCGGCGATGTTCTTGACGGTGCCGGTGACCAGATCGCCGACGTTGACCTTCTCCAGCAGCTGCTTACGCATGACCGCTCGGCGGTCCTCGATGAGCTTGCGGCGGGAGATGACGATGTTGCGGCGCTCGGTGTCGATCTTGAGGATCTGGGCCTCGATCGTCTTGCCGATGTAGATGCCGATGTCCGCGGGCCGGCGGATGTCCACCTGCGACGCGGGGAGGAAGACGGGCACGCCGATATCGACGAGCAGGCCGCCCTTGATCTTCCGCATGACCTTGCCTTCGACCGGGTCGTCCTCACCCTTCTCGGAGATGATCTTTTCCCAGCCCTTGATGCGGTCGGCCTTGCGCTTGGAGATGGCGACCATGCCACCCTCGCCCTCGACCGCTTCGAGCAGGACCTCGACGGTATCGCCGATCTCGACGTCCGCGGGGTTTTCGAACTCGTGCTTGTCGAGGATGCCTTCGGACTTGAGCCCGACGTCGACGAGGAAGTCGTCGCCGGCCTTGCCGATGACCTTGCCGGTGAGGATCTTGCCGGACGTGAAGTCTTCGATGTTGACTTCGAGCAGCGACTCCATGTCGCCACCGGCGACATCGTCGCCGAAGGCGTCCATGAGCATCGATTCCGCCTCGCTGTCTTCGATGGACAGGGTGGCGATGAGGTTCTTGTTAACCATGTGGAGGGGGTACCTTTCGTGGGTGGATATACCCGCCCCGGCACACGCCAGGAGACAACGGGTCGCGGCCTACGGTGAGGCCGCCTGGGTTGTGGAGAGCGGGCCACGGCGGCACGCTTCGAAGAGTCGAGCCCTCTACTGTAACAAGATCGATAAACCGGCACCATATCAATCCGGCCTTGTCAAGCCGTTTTTCTAGGATTTTCATGCCAGAACCGCTAAGTTTGTGTCCAGTCGCCCATACGTCCGCCTTCTAAGGGTAGTACGCACCCTAGCTATGCTGCAGCAATTTCCCCCCAGCCCAGCTTCCGAACGCCCCGAGGACCGCAATGCGCGATTCGTGAGGCTTCTAACCCGCAATGAACGCAGGGTTTATGCGTACATCTTGTCGCTGGTACCGGATTGGACCGACGCCGACGAGATTCTGCAGGAGACCTCGATTCGGCTGTGGGAGCAGTTCGATCGATTCGAGGCCGGGTCGGATTTCGGGGCCTGGGCGTGCACGATCGCTCGGTATCAGGTCCTGACCCACCGGAAAAAGCAGGCCCGCAGCAAACTGATCTTCAGCGACGAGTTCCTTTCGCTGGTCGAGGAAGAACACAACGCTCAACCGGACGTGCTTGAAGACCGCCGGGAGGCGTTGGAGCGCTGTCTGGACCTCATCAGCGACCGTAACCGGCAGTTGCTCCGGCTGTGCTACGAGCCGAACGCCACCGTGGCCGGGGTCGCCAAGCAGGTCGGCCGCACGGTCGCTGCGACCTATAAAACCCTCCAGCGGGTCCGATTAGCACTGCATGACTGCATCAGCAACCGTTTGGCGATGAAGGAGGGGCCATGAAAGACCCCCTCCTGTTTAACACGCTCGCCCCATTGATCGAGGCCCAGTCCCGCGGGACGCTCACGGCTGACCAGCTCCAGGAACTGGAGCACCTGGTCAAGACCGACCCGGAAGCGAGGCGGCTATATGTCCAGTACACCGCCGAGTCCGCGGAGCTCCAGTGGTGGGCGAGCCACCCACCCGCGTGTCGGCAGATCAACGAGAGCCGGGGCCAGGGACACGAGATCGACTTCGATCTGGTGATGGACTACGTCCGCGCGGACCTGGACGAGATGAGCCGGCGGATGCTGGCCGAGCAGCAGGCGATGGATAAGGCCTACCGGCCATACCGCCCGCCAACCTCGGAATCCGACGAACGTCACTATCGCACCATCAGTATCCCGACGAGCGTGTTCTATGGGGGGATTGCCGCCGCGATCGCCCTGGCAGCAACACTGGTGTTTGTCATCGCCCGCCCCGCGCCGCAGGCCGGGACCCCCGTCGCGGACCTCCGGCCCGATGCATCATCCAGCCCGACCCGCCGGGTGACTCCCGTGGTGGGCACCGAGTTGGCTTCGGTGGGCGCGACCTGGATGATCGACAGCCAGCCCCACGACGCGCTCGGCGAGTTCCGGGCGGACGAACAGATCACACTGGTCTCCGGGATGGCCGAGCTTCGATTCGAGGGCGGCGCGACGATCATCGTCAACGCGCCCGCCACCCTCGTGCCGGTGTCGGGGCGTGGGCTTCGTCTGATCGAGGGCGATCTGGTCAGCCGGGGGAACTCGGCCGAAACGCGCTTCTCGGTCCAGGCCGGCGAGACGCTGATCGAGAACCTCGGTAACGAATTCGCGGTCCGGCGCGACTCCGGTTTACGGCAGGTGGAGGCCCACGCATTTGACGGCCCCGTCCGCATCTCGCGCCTGGCGGGCGATGGCTTGGGAGGGTCTTCTCAGGCAAGTTCGGAGCACACGGTCTCGGCCGGGCGTGCCCTGCGCATGAGCGACGCGGGCCGGCTCCGCGGACTCCGCGCCGACGAGGTCGCCTTCGTCCGTGCCGATGAGTTTGAGTGTAACGTCCGGGCCGAGGCGGGTTCCTCGTTCGATGCCTGGCTCGCGTACAGCTACCAACTCCGCCGCGACCCGGCGATGCTGGCCTACTACACGTTCGATAATCAGGAAGAAGCCCCCACGCATCTGATCAACCGGGCCGGCTCAACGCAAGGCGAACTGAACGGCGTGCTCGGGCTGGATGGCCAAACGATGTCGGCCCCACAGTGGGCCGAGGGACGGTTCCCGCAGAAGCAGGCCTTGCGCTTTGGGGTTGTTGACCGGGAATTGGCTCGTGCGGTCCAGGTGGACGGTCTTGGCGGCCTGGAACTGGGCGAAGATTTGACGTTGGCGGTCTGGGTCAAGACTCCTCCCGACAGCGATGGGCCCGGGGGCGGCACGTTGCTGTCCTTTCGTGACTCGCCGATCCGGCATATGTCGTTCCAGTTCTCGCTGTTCTTCCACGGCGATATCCACGCGAACCAGCTCCAGTTCGGTGCCGGCAATGAGTTGCAGGTCTCCAACGTCAGCGAGAACTTCCACTACTCCCACCGCGGCTCGTTCAGGGGCGAGCAGTGGACCCATGTCGCGGCTGTCTACCGTGCCGGGACCGTCACGTTCTACATCGACGGCAGCCCCGCCGGGACGTTTACCGGTGTGAACCCGCTCGCCACGACACGCCGAGACACGCCCCTGCTGCTCGGCATGGACGCGTATATTCATAAAGTGGACGGCCGGCGGCAGATCGAAGCATTCATGGGGCTGATGGATGAGGTCGTCATTCTCGGCCGGTCCATGTCCGACGACGAGATCAACCGGATGTACCAAGTCGGTCGGCCGGATCGCTACTAACCAGTTCATCTATGGGAGCACCGGTTCCCGAAACCCGAGTTTGTTCATGCAATTTCTACCCCCTAGAGCAGATCACTTAGCGGCGCGATGCTGCAGGCCGATGGCTGCCCCCGCTAAGTGCGGCGTGGTAGGGGTCTGCTAAAACGGCCTTCCTCCTTCGCCGTGCCCCTGTTTGTTCGGGGGTACGGTTTTCGGTTCACGATGTTTTCGGCTGTGTTTGTTCTCTCTTAGTGATGTGCGAGGTGTTTGATGAAGACGGGTCTACTCAAGATGGGCGTTCTGCCCAAGGATTGTGCGATGAAGAAGTCGGACGGTTTTACACTGATCGAACTGCTGGTGGTCATCTCGATCATCGCGCTGCTGATCGCGATCCTGCTCCCGGCACTCGCCGCGGCGCGCAAGTCGGCGAAGAACGTGCAGTGCATCAGCAACCTGCACCAGGTTGGTATTGGCGCGATGGCGTACGCGACCGACTACAAAAGCACGCTCCCTCCCCAGTCGATCGGGCAGAAGCCCACCGACATCAAGTTCAACGCATGGGACATCCGCTTCGCGGTCGGCAGCTACGTTGACTTTAACCTGATGCAGTGCCCGTTCGCTCCTACGGAGATCGACCTGAATGAACTGAACGGATCGGCAGTGGTCGAATCGACTTACGGCTTCTACTGGAACTGGAAGTTTACGCAGGGGACCTTGAACACCCAGCGGCTGGAGAGCCCGGAAGACCGCTACACCTTCCAGTCCGCGGGCCGGATCATCGAGTTCGATGTCCTGGCGATGGACTTCGACACCACCAACAACAACGTGTGGGAGTCGTCCCACCCCGCGAAGGATATGTTCTCGATCTACCAAGAGAACATCCCCTCTAACCTCAACGCGTGGTCGCGTTGGGAGACTCCATCGGGGGTCCAGCGCGGGCCGATCAACAAGAACTACCTGCGCACGGATGGGTCGGTGCAGACCTATGGCAATGTCAGCCCCGATCACAGCAATGTCGAGATGATCCGGGTCTACTCGTTCGCCAGCAACTTTGGCTGGTGGGTCTGGCTGCCCGAGGCGGAGTAACACCACGGCCGCTGGGCGCGTTACGGCACAATCTATCTGCAAACCATTTCGCCGCCCCGGCTACACCGCCGCGGCGGCGTTTTGCTTGGCGTGCTCCACCGCGTTCTGGAAGAAACGCAGCCCCGGCATGGTCTGCTCTGCGAAACCCTTGGGCTGGCGCGTCCACTGCGGGTGCTGGGTCGGCACGGTGTAACGCTCGGGGTGGGGCATCAGCCCGAAGACCAGGCCGGTCGGGTCGCAGATGCCGGCGATCGCGTCGTCCGAACCGTTGGGGTTGGTGTCGGTCCCGGATGTGCTGTACCGCAGCGCGACCTGACCCTGTGAATTGAGCCGGTCGATCACATCGTGCGGCGCGGTAAACCTGCCTTCGCCGTGGGCCATAGGCAACTCGAAGTCGCCCAGTCCGCGGGTCCAGACACAGCGCGACCCCGCATCGGCGGTTATGCCGACCCACTTGCAGATGAATCGGCCGGACACGTTATCCCCGAGCGTGACGGTCTGCGTAGCGGCTTCGGGGTCGGGGAGCAGGCCGAGCTTGACCAGCACCTGGAAGCCGTTGCAGATCCCGATCATCGGCACGCCGCGGCGGACCGCCTCCTGCAGCGGCCCGAGCAGGCGATGGCGCAGCCGGTTGGCGAGGATCCGGCCGGCGGCGATGTCGTCACCGTAAGAGAACCCGCCGGGGAAGCCGAGGATGTCGAACCGCTCGAGCAGCGTCGGGTCGTCGATGAGCCGGCCGAGGTGGACTGTCTGTGTGGACGAGCCGGCCTGCTCGAAAGCGAAGGCGAGTTCGGCCTCGCAGTTGGTGCCGGCGGTCCTCAGGATCAGGGTCGAGACGCTCATGCGGGCATGATATCAATTCGCCGTGTGTCCTATGATGCCCGGATGCAAGACGGCCTGGAACCCGACCCGCCGGGGCACGACCCCTGGCTCCCCCCGCCCCGACGGGACGCGCCGCCGAGCGATGCGCAGGCGCGGTATGCGCTTGGGCTCGACCCCCCGCCGCAGCGTGGGCCGCATCCTGCGCCGGGCGGTTACGGTGAAGTGGGTGCGGGCCGCGGAACGGGAATCTATGTGGACCCGCTGTCCGTTCAGATCCGCCGGCTTGTGGCGTGGGCCGTGATCGCGATCTGCACCGGGGCGCTTTTCGTGCTGCAGGCGGTGGGCATGCAGGAGATGAAGTCGATGGTGCGGGACGACCCCCGGCCGGGCTTCAACGCGCTCTACCTCGCGCGCTACGCGGTGGGCATCGACCAGATGGTCTCCGGCTGGGGGCAGCAGGTCTTGCCGGAGTTCGCGGCGCTCACCGCCGAGTCGGCCCACCCGCTCGAAGACCAGACCCGGCAGGCCATCCTCGCGGTCGAGGTCGCATCGCCCGCGCAGGTCACCACACACCACGACACGCTCCGCACCGTGTTGGATGAGCGGCGCGCGTCCGGCGCGAGTGACGATGCGATCGCCGATGCGGAACTGGTGCTACGGATCTACGAGCAGCAGTACACCCCCACCGCCGCGGAGCGCGACGGCCTGGTGGACCGGCACGGCTGGTTCGGCGAGGTCGCCGCGACATACAACAACCCTGCTTCCGACCCGGTCCGCAAGGCCCCGCGACGGTCCGCGATGCACATGGTCGTCGGCCTGCTTTCGCTGTACGGCACGGCGATCCTCGCGGCAATCGTCGGGTTCGTGCTGCTGGTCGTCATGGCCGTGCTGCTCAGCATCGGCAAGATGCGGACCGCCCTGCCGACCGGGCCGGCGTCGCACCCCACGGCCTACCTCGAAACGGTCGCGGTCTTCCTGGTGCTGTTCATCGGCCTGCAGGTCGTGCTGGGCATCGTGCAGTTCCTGACGGGCATCAACCTGATGCTGGTGATGCTGCTGCTCGTGCCGATCGCGTTGCTGTGGCCGGTCGTGGTGGGTGTACGTTGGCCGGACTTCCGGCGGGACATGGGGATGCACCTTGGCCGGGGCTTTTTCCGCGAAGTCGGCGCGGGCCTCGCGGGGTATGTCGCGGGGCTGCCGGTGATCGCGGTGGGCATGGTGATCACCATCTTGATCACCATGATGACCGATGCGAGCCCGGACCACCCGATGCAGTACGAGGTGATGGAGGGTGGCATCTGGGTACTGGTGCTGATGGTGGGCTCGGCGGTGGTGTGGGCACCGCTGGTCGAGGAGTCGGTCTTCCGCGCCGCGTTCTACCGCCACCTTCGCCAAGTCCGCGGGGTGCCGGGCTGGCTGCTGGCGACGGTGATGAGCTCGTTCGTGTTCGCGACGATCCACCCGCAGGGGTTCGCGGGTATCCCGGCGCTGATGTCGATCGCCTTTGTACTCGCGGGGCTGCGCGAGTGGCGGGGCTCGCTGATCCCGTGCATGACCGCGCACGCCGTGCACAATGCGCTGGTGACGCTGATGCTGCTGATCGTCCTCGGCGGGGTCGGGCATGGCTGACACGCCGGCGACCGACGCGGCGTCGGCGGACCTGGGCTGCCCGGGCTGCGGCTACAACCTGCGCGGCCTGCCGGCGGTGGAGGGCGCGTTGCCGGCCACCGGTAGGCCGGGCTATGTCGTGGCCTGCCCCGAGTGCGGGATGCACAGCGACCTGGCGGAACTCGCCACGCGCCGGTGGGACAAGCCCTGGTACAAAGCCCCGGGGTTCCATGTGCTGACCGGGCCGGTGGCCTGGCTGGTGTTTGGCATCATCGGGGGGCTCGCGGTTCTGGGCGGGCTCCGGGCGGGCCAGCAACTGGGCGCGACTACGGCTTGGTTGGCGTTGCTGGCGGCGAGCTTCATCCTGTTCGCGGGCTGGGCGGGTTTGATCGCCTGGGTCTGGGTGCGGTATGGCGGGCCGGTCGGCGTGCTGTTTTCACTGCTGGCGCACGTCGTGCTCCCGGCCTACCTGGCGGGGCTGGTCCTCGTCGTGGCGGGGGTGATCACCGTGGTGATGGGGTTGACCGCGTCGTCCGGGCCGGTGGACTACCGCGCGCTGGTGCTCGGTGTTGTGATGGTTCTCGCCGGGGTCGGCCTGTTTGTCGTGGGCCGGTTCGGTGAACGGCAGATCGCGTACTACTGCATCCGCCTGCACCTGAGGCGAGGGCCGACGACCTGAGCCGCAAGCGGTTGAGCGAGGCGTCGTGGGTGGTGTTCCTACACCCCTGCGATCTTCGCGGCGCGGCGCAGGGTCTCGCGGGTGATGGTCATCATCAGCTCCGGGGGCCAGGCCAGCGAGGCGTCGTGCTTGTACTGCTCGGGCAGCACGCCGAGGGTCAGCTCGCGGACGAGGTCCTCGGTCTCGTGCCGGCGTTGGTGGTGGGCCTGCTCGTCGCTGCCGGCGATCGGCTCGTCCAGGTCGCGTGCGAGCATGAGCGTGGTGACCTGCCAATCGAAGTAGCCCTGGAGGGGGTTCTCGTCGCCGTGGTCGTGGTCGTGTGCCATAGGGGTCGTGGGGTCTGGGTCGTGTGTGGGGTGTACGGGTTGCCGGGGATTGTAGTCGGGCGCGTGGGCTGGGGCGGGGTCAAGGGGTGCTGCGCGAATCGCCGATGTTGAGCCCACAGGAGCGGTGTATGCGGGCATGGGTGGTTGAAAACGGGACGGTCCGGGTCGACCCGTGCGCGGCGGAGCCCAAGCCGGCCGCGGGCGCGGCGTTGATCCGTCCGACACGTTTGGCGATCGGCTCGGCCGACCTGGCGCGGGTGCACGGTGGCGGCGCGGGTGTGCCGGGCCAGGCGTTTGTCGGCGTGGTCGAGGCGGTCGGCAAAGACACAGACAAGGCGTGGGTCGGCCGACGCGTGGTCGGCGAGGTCGGCGTGGTCTGCGGCGCGTGCGACCTCTGCCGTGCGGGGCTGAAGGCGCACTGCCGCCAGCGCACCGAACTGGGCACGACTGATCGGGACGGCTGTTTTGCCGAGCGGTTCACGCTGCCCGCCGCGAACCTGCACACGGTGCCGGACAACGTGGACGACGACCGCGCGGTCTTCGCCGAGCCGCTGGCAGCGGCGTACCAGATCATGCGGCAGCTCACGATCGAGGGCCGGCCGTACCTGACCGTGCTGGGGGATGGCCGGCTGGGCCTATTGTGTGCTCAGGTGCTCAGCAAGCTCAACGCGACCGTGCGCTGCATCGGCCGACACGAAGCCAAGCTCGCGCTCTGCGAGAAATGGGGGGTGAAGCACCGCCTGCTCCGCGATGTCGGGCTGAGGCAGGACCAGGACATCGTGGTCGATTGCACCGGCCGGGCCGACGGCCTGGCGACGGCGGTGGCGATGGTCCGGCCGCGCGGGACGGTCGTGCTCAAGACGGTCGACGCACCGCCCGGCGAGGCCGGGGCCCAGGGCTCGGCGTTGTCGGCGGTCGTGACGAAAGAGATCAACGTGGTCGGCAGCCGACGCGGCCCGGTCGCCGGGGCGCTCGAGGCCTTGTCCGCGGACGAGGTCGATGTCGTCTCCCTGATCAGCCGGCGGATGAAGCTGGCGGACGGCGCGGCAGCGCTGGAGATGGCGGCGAAGCCGGGCGTGCTCTACGTCCTGATGGATGCTTGATCGCGGCATCAAAGTATGGTATTTGTACGGTTATGGTCGGCCCGATCCGCTGGATGTTCCTGGACATGGACAGCTACTTCGCCGCGGCGGAGCAGCAGTCCCGGCCCGAGCTGCGTGGCCGGGCGGTCGGCGTGATCCCGGTCGTGAGCGAGGGGACGTGCTGCATCGCCGCCAGCCGGGAGGCCAAGGCGCAGGGCGTCAAGACGGGAACAGGCGTGCGCGAGGCGCGTCAACGCTGCCCGGGGATCGCACTGGTCGAGGCCCGGCCCGCGTACTACGTGCAGTTGCATCATCAGATCAAGGACGCGATCGAGACCGTTCTGCCGATCGACAAGGTCTGGTCGATCGACGAGGTGGCGTGTCGGCTGATGGGGGCCGAGTGCGAGGTCAACACGGCGCTGGAACTCGGCGCCCGGGCGAAGCGGGCGGTGTGCCCGGGCGTCGGCGAGATGCTGTCCTGCAGCGTCGGGCTCGCGCCGACCCGGCTGCTCGCCAAGATCGCCAGTGAGCTGGGCAAGCCCGACGGGCTGACCGCGCTGACGCTCGAGGAGTTGCCCGGCCGGATCGCGCACCTGTCGCTGGTCGATCTGCCTGGCATCAACATCGGTGTGCGCGCCCGGCTGCACAAGCATGACATCTGCACGGTCGAGGACCTGTGGGCGATGAGCGCGGCGCAGGCGCAGGCGGCCTGGGGGTCGGTCGAGGGCCGACGCTACTGGATGGCGCTGCACGGGCAGGAGCCCGCGCTGCACGCGGAGCGAAGGCGGATGATCACGCATGCGAACGTGCTGGCCCCGGAGCTGCGCACACCCGACGGGGCTCACGCGGTGATGACGCGCCTGTTGCACAAGGCCGGGACGCGCCTGCGGTACCACGGCTACTTCGCGAGCACGCTCGGCGCGTCGCTGCGGTACGAGTCGGGGGCGCGCTGGCGGGACGCGATCGCCCTGCCGACGTGCCAGGACACGCTGACGATCGTGGAGCACTTCGAGCGGCTGTGGGCGCGACGGCCTGGGGCCGGACGGGAAGCGCCCAAGAAGGTGGGTATCACGCTCGGCGGGCTGACACCGGCGGGCGCGACGGCCGGGCTGCTGTTTGATGCCCCCAACGCCCGCACGGGGCTGGGCCACGCGATCGACGCCATCAACCAGCGGTACGGCGGGCATGCGGTGTACCTCGGCGGGATGCACGCGGTCGCGAAGGCCCACATGCCCGACAAGATCGCGTTCGGACGCATCCCGGACGAGGCGGTGGCGATGTAGCTGGGCCAAACGACTAGCTGTTGGCCGGGTCGGGGAGGGCTGCGTCGCGGAGGGCCTGGATCTCGGCGAGGAGATCCCGCACGGTGGCCTCGACAAGGATGCGGCCCTTCTCGGCGGTTGCGAGGGTCGGGTCCCCCCATACCCCGCTCGCAGAGTATGTGCCATTCCCATCGGGGTTGCGCGTCAGGCCGCCCGGGGCGTTGGGGCTGTCGTCGCGGACGGCCCGGCTCAGGTCCACCCGGTCGGGCGCAAGGTAGAGCATCATCGAGGTCTCCAACTCGTCCGCGTGGGTCCCCCACCGCTGCTCGCGGAGTTGTTCTTCCTCGGCCTGAGCGACGCGGAGGATGTCGGTGAACCGCACCAGTGTGCCGTCGGTGTGCAGGATTTCTACGGCATCCATCAGCGGCCGGCGGGTCGAGACGCCGGTGTTGAGGATGTAGAAACGCCGGGGGCCGTGCAGCGCGATCGAGCGGACGATATCGACCACCAGGTCGCGGGCTGTCTCGTGACGCAGGTGGGTCGAGCCGGGGTACTCCAGGAACGCCGGGTAGTAGTGGTAGTTGAGTGTGGGGGCAACGACGACATCCACTGCCTGCCGCACGCGCTCGGCGAGGTAGTCGGCCATCCGCAGGTCGTTGTCCAGCCGGAGGTGTGGGCCGTGCTCCTTCGCGGCGGCACCCAGCGGCAGGACGACTACGCACTCGGGGCCGAGCCGGCGTTCTGCCTCGATCCACGTCAGGTCCGCCAGGTAGACGCCACCCGTAGCGGGCTGGGCGTCATGCGGAGGGTCTGACTCGGTCGGCATGCGGGATCCGATGCAGGGCAGGAAAGCGTAGCGATACAGTCAAGGGCTAATTGCTCGTGGGCCCGTCGCCAGACGGACGGCTGTCCCCGCCTCCGCCGCCCTTACGCTTGCGTCGGCGGCGACGCCGGCGTTTCTTCTTCGGGGCGTCCCCGTCGCCGGTGTTCGCCCCGTCCTGAGGCCCGCGGCTTTCCTTCGGCGGTTTCGGGGGGGCGTTCTCGTCGGGCAGGGTGGCGCTGTTGTTGCCCTCGCGGGACTGGACCTCGTGGTCCTTGAGCGGTTTGCCGGGCTTGGGCCTGCGGGGCGGAGCGGACTGGCCGGTCTTCGCATTGGTGTAGCCGCCTGGCTTGTCGCCGTCGGTATTCTTCTCGTCTCCGCCGGAACGGGGCTTGCCCTGCGGTTTGCTTTGTGACTGCGGCCGGGGCGCGGGCCGACGCCGGCCGTCGTCGCGGACCTGACCGGGGTCGCCGAACTCCTCGCGCCAGGCGGCGGCCTCTTCCTTGTTGAGGACGCGCAGGTGCTCGACCGGGTAGGCCGCGGGCGGGCTCACGCCGACCTTCACGAGCGCGAGCTGCGTGAGGATCTGCGAGCTGAGCACCACGCCGACGCCGTCCTCGGTCTCCACGAGCGATTTGCGGTGAGGCAGCTTCTTCTTCAACTCGCTGTAGGTCTTGTCCTCGTAGCGCAGGCAGCACATCAGCCGGCCGCAGCGCCCGCTGATCTTCTGCGGGTCCAGCGTGTTCTTCTGCACCTTCGCCGACCGCATCGACACGGGCTTGAGCACCTTGAGGAACTGCCGGCAGCAGCAGTGCTGGCCGCACTTCTCGTAGTCGGCGACCAGCCGGGCCTCGTCGCGGTCGCTGACATGCACCATCTCGATCCGCGTCTGCAGGTCGGCCGCAAGCCGCCGTACCAGCTCGCGGAAATCGACCCGGTTCTCGGCCGTGTAGTAGAACGAGATCTGTTCATCCCCGAGGATGAACTCGACCTCGACCAGCTTCATGGGCAGCTTGAGCTCTTCGATGATCGCCTTGCACCCGCGGATCACGGCGGGCTTGCGGGTGTCCAGCCGGGCCTGCTCGTTGAGGTCGTCGATCGTCGCGACGCGGAGGACCTTGCCCCGGGTCGTGAAGGGGTAGTCTCGGCCGCCTGAGTTTTCGATGTACTGCAGCATCTCCTTGCGGGAGACGCTCTTGCCGCAGCCGGAGTTGGAGCAGGTGGTGGTGAGCATCTCCGCGACCTCGGTGCCGCGGGGGGTGACGGCGACGAGCTTGGAGCCGCAGCCGGGCTTCGCGTCGCCGTTGTAAGGCAGCTCCGCGATCTTCCGCTCGTAGCCGTAGCGCAGCACGATCGTCTTGGGCGGCTCGAGCTGGTCGTAGATCTTCTGGTCCTCTTCTTCCAGCATGACCGGAAGCGGGACAATCGTGCCTGGCATAAGGGGCTCCGTGGTCGGCCGCGGGGCAACACAAGCGGTGCGGCGCGTAGGCAGTTTATCACATCGGCCCCGGGGCCTACGACCTTGTGCCGTCACGCAGCGGTGCGGGCCCGTAATACAGCGCGTACGCTGGGGGTCTACCGTGGGTAGGCGATGGAGACGCGCGATGACGGATCGAACATCAGGCCGGAGCATGATCGCGGTGCGGTTGCTGGGGGCGCTGTGGCTGGTCGCATGCACGCTGACCGCGCAAGCGCAGGACGCCGCGGCGGGGTCGGGCATCGCGTCGGTGGCGGTCCATCAACAGGCGGTCACGGTGACCCTGGCCGACACGGGGCAGGGACGGCTCGAGTTGGTCGCGTTGGGGGTGCATGAGCCACTGGATGCGGACGCGGCCGTGCTCTGGGCTGGCACCCTCGCGGGGCAACGGATCGAGTTGCCACGGATCGACGATGACGGGCAAGACCGGCTCTTCCAGCGTTTTCTAATGCGGCAGGCCGGTGATCCCACGTCCATCCCGCTCGGCGTGGGCCGGTTTGCCGATGACCTCGACGGACTTGCCGCGACAGGCACGCATGCCGCATGGCCGACGAGCATCAAGGGGATCCAGGCACCCCTCGTTTTGGATGACATGGCAGAACTGGGCGTCGCGCACATCACCGACAACATCTCGATCGCCACGCTGATCGCCGGCTACGCGCAGCCCGGCGATGACCCGCAATACACCTACACCGTTGACGGCGTCGCCTACGCCTTTCGCCCGGAAGCCGTTCAACGCAAAGATGAACTGTACCGCACGATGCACGCGCAGGGCATCAACGTCATCGGCATCATCCTCTGCTACCGCGCGATGCCCGACAGCCGTTACAGCCCACAATTCCCGGGTGATGGTCGACCCACCAGTAGTCCGTTGTACCACCGCGACGCGGCCTACGACCAGATGGTCCAGCGGATCACTGCTGTAAACCTTGATACCGAAGCCGGCCAACGCGCCTACCGCGCCGTGGTGGGTTTCCTCGCCCGCCGATACTCCCGTGAAGACAACCGCTACGGCCGGCTGGGCGGCTACATCATCGGCAACGAGGTGAACTCGCACTGGGTCTGGCACCACATGGGGCCGGCCGAGCCCGAGCAGGTCGCCCGCCAGTATGCGCTGCAGGTCCGCCTGTCGTACTACGCGGCCCGTCTGCACGACCCCGCGCCGCGGATCTTCGTCTCGCTGGACCACTTCTGGAACGCCCGGCACGGTGACGATCCGACGCACGCCATGCCCGGTCGCGAACTCCTCGAACGGTTCGCCGCGGAGACCCGCCGGACCGGTGACCTGCCCTGGCAGTTGGCGCATCACCCCTACCCGGAAAACCTGTTCGACCCCGCCTTCTGGGAGGACCAGACGGCCTGGCTCGCGCACGACACGCCGAGGATCACCTACCACAACATCGAACTGCTCGTGGACTATATGCGGCGGCCGGCGATGTGCTTCCGCGGTGAGCCGCGGCCGATCATCCTTTCGGAGCAGGGCTTCCATGCCGGCGAAGGTGAACACGGTGAGGAGTTGCAGGCCGCGGCCTATGCGCTGGCCCATGTCAAGCTGTCGCAGCTCGATGGGATCCACGCCCATATCCTCCACCGCCACACCGACCACCCGCACGAGGGAGGGCTTCGCCTGGGGGTGCGTGCCTGCGATGCGCAGGGTCACCCGACACACACGCGCCTGATGTTCGATGTGTTTGCGGCCGCGGGCACGGATCGGCAGCCAGAGGCCTTCGCCTTCGCCCTGCCGCTGATCGGGATAGAGGATTGGGCGAAAGCCGCGCCCGCGCAGGGTCCGTTCCCGGATGAACGGCCTTAGCCCCTCCTAGGCAAACCCATGGGACCGGTGTTCGATGCGGTGCGGTGGGATGCCCGCCCCGCGACCGGGGGACGTGTTTAGCCCCCGCCGAGCGCGACACTGTCGCTGACACCGAGGTTGCGGTAGATCTCACGGGTCGCGCCGGACTGGTTGAGCGTGTAGAAGTGGATACCACGGACTTTGTGGTCCAGGAGGTCCCGGCACTGCTCGGTGGCCCAGTGGATGCCGACGCGCTGGATCGCTTCCTCGTCGTCCGCGCAGCGTGCGATCGCCCGGAGCAGCTTGGCCGGGTACCGCGCCCCCGCCGCCAGCTCGGCCATCCGCTTCATCCCCTTGCCCGAGGTGATCGGCATGATGCCCGCGATGATCGGCACGTCGATCCCCGCCAGCTCGCAACGCTCGCGGAAGTCGTAGAAGTCCTCGTTGTTGAAGAACAACTGCGTGCAGATGTAATCGGCCCCGGCGTCGATCTTCTGCTTGAGGTAGTCCATCTCCAGCAAGCGGTTGGGCGTCGCGGGGTGGCCCTCGGGGAAGCCCGCCACGCCGATGCCGAAGCCGCGCCGCGGCGCGTGGCCAGGAGACGGAAACAGCGAGCCCTCTCGGGCGCGGATGTAGGCCACCAGGTCCGCCGCGTATTGGAAGGCGTCCTGCGACCGGTCCCAGCCCGACTTCTCGCGCGGTGGGTCACCACGCAGCGCGAGCACGTTGCACACGCCCTCCCCCGCGTACCGCTGGAGGATGTCGGCGATCTCCTGCTCGCTGTGGCACACGCACGTCAGGTGCGGCACGGCTGTAACGCCGAGTTCCCACCGGATCCGCAGGACCAGCCCGTGCGTCAGCTCGCGCGTCGACCCGCCCGCCCCGTAGGTGACCGAGACGAACGAGGGCTTAAGCGGGGCCAGCTCCGCGACGTTCTCGTAGAGCTTCTGGGCCCCGGCCTCGGACTTGGGCGGGAAGAACTCGAAGGAGAAGGTGGTCGGGTTGCGGTCGAAGACGTCTCGGATGTGCATGGCGGCATTATATCCGAATATCCGGATGAGCGGATGGTTTCAGGCGGGCGTCCCGGCCGGTATCTTGGCGGGCATGATCAAGCGAGCCCACCGTCTTATCGTACTCGCCGGCCTGCTGGGGGTGTTGCTCACCGGCCAGGCAGCGGGGCAGGCGCCTGTGGCACCGCAACAGGTGGATGTCTACCTGCTGGCGGGCCAGTCAAACATGCAGGGGCTCGGCCATGTGGCAAAGACCCCCGGGCCCTGGCGTGAGGCGGCCGAGGGGGTGTTCTTCTGGAACGGTGACGCCTTCGAGTTGCTGGACCCCGGTGCGACACGCCTCTCCACGCGGGCTGGCGAATTCGGCCCCGAGTTGGGTTTCGCGCGTGCGATGCGCCTGCTCCGCCCGGGCCGACGGGTCTACCTCATCAAGTTCCACCGCAGCGGCCAGCCGCTGCACCACGGCTGGGACGGCGGCCGATGGGTCGGGGGCGACCCGGCCGCAGGCCGGCGGAACTTCTACCCAGGCGAAGCCGACGGCGACCCGGGTGTGGGCGTGCACTACCGCGACATGCTGGCGATGGCCCGCGCGGCGGTGGACCACCTGCGGGGCGAGGGGGTCGAGCCCGTGCTGCGCGGCATCGTCTGGATGCAGGGCGAGGCGGATGCGAAGCACGGTGAGTCGGCCGAGGCGTATGCAGACTCCCTGGCGATGCTCAAGCGCCGTTTGGAGGAAGACCTGGAGAGTGGGCCGGTCCCGTTCGTCTTCGGCCAGGTGCTGCCCCACGAGCCCGCCCTCCCACGGTTCACGCACCGGGGTCTGCTGCGTGAGCGCATGGCGCAGGCCGACATGCGCTCGGGCGACGCGCGGTCGATCGCGGGGGTGTGGATGGTACCGACCGAGGGGATGCCGCTGCACGCGGATACCGTGCACTACAACACCGAGGGGCAGATGCTGCTGGGCAGTGCCTTCGGCTTGGCCATGCTGCAGGCGCAGCACGTGTTGGAAGAGGCAGCGGAGCCGGACCCGGCCGAGTAGCGCGGGGTGTCGCTACTGGATCAACTCGGCGATGGGCAGGCGTGCATCAAAGCCGGCGTCGGGCTCGTGCCAGAAGCGGACTTCGTCCTCGCCGAGTTTCCAGGACAGCGCGGCGTGGGTGCCGGCGTGCAGCGTCGGGAAGGTGATGATGCCGCGTTCAAAGTCCTGCAGGTCGACGCCGACCAGGTCCAGTTCACGGACGAGCAGGCGGAGGCGTTCCATCGCGCCGCGGTAGTCCCGCTCCAGCGCATTCGCGTCGGCGCCGTGCAGGCCCAGCTCGACACGTTCCATCGTCCGCCGGATGTGCACGACCTCGTCGTGGAGGTCCACGACATCGGCGACGACCCGTGAGACGTAGGGCAGCGCGCGGTTGGCCTCGTCGACACAGAAGGTTCGGCGGTCAGCCTGACGGGGCGCGGCGGCGGTGGTCTGGGTCGTGGGGTGCATCATGCCGGTTGCTCCTGAGCCGTGAAGGCGGGTGTTTGCCCGCCAAAGCTCTATCGGTTGCGCAGCGCGGACACTGCACACGGCAGACGCGTCAAGACACCGCCGACACCTAATCGGACCTGAACGATGTCCGCAGGCGTTACGGCCGGCCGGGGGTCAGCAGAATTTGCGCAGCGCGTGCGGGGAGCGCTCAAGTGACGTGTCGGCTGCACGCCTCAAGCGATCGTGGTCTCGGGCTGGTCGCCATACACCAGGCGGTAGAACCCGAGCTTCAGGTCCATCGCGATAGAGAAGAGCAGGGGCACGACGACGAGGGTGAACAGCGTCGAGACGACCAGCCCGCCGACGACGACACTCCCGAGTCCGCGGTACAGCTCGCTGCCGGACCCGGGCATGAGGACCAGGGGCAGCATGCCGGCGACGCTGGTGGCGGTGGTCATGAAGATCGGTCGGATACGCGATCGAACCGAGGCACGCAGCGCCTCGCGGGGCGGCAGCTTGCCGGTGGTGTCGCCCTCGCCCTCGCCCAGGCCGCGCATGAAGTTGAGCGCCTGGTGGACGATGAGGATGGCGTTGTTCACGACCACGCCGATCAGGATGATGAACCCGAGCATGGTGAGGGTGTCGAGCTGCTGGGTCGGGTTGGCGTAGCGGACCGCGGCCAGGCCGAGGAACCCGCCGACCGCGGCGAGCGGGACGCTGAACATGATGACCAGCGGGTAGAGGAAGCTCTCGAAGAGCGCGGCCATGAGCAGGTAGGTCACCAGCAGCGCGATAAACAGCCGGCTCACGCCCAGCGACCGGACCGAGCTGGCGTTGAAGCCGGTCCACTGCCCGAGCATCGCCGTGCGGACCTGCTCAAGCTTGCTGGCCGACCCGGCGTAGGCGACGGTGACCGTGCGCGGGATCGCAAAGCCGCCTGCCTCGGAACGCAGGTGCGCCTCGATTGCGCGGATCTCCTGCTCGGCCTGCTCGAGCGGCAGGTCGTCGGGCGGGGTTACGCTCAGCGTCACCGAACGGCTTTCCTCGATGCGTGTGATCTGCTGGGGCGCATCACTCCGCTCGAGCGTCGCGATCTCCGACAGCGGGATCGTACCGGATGCGCCGTCGGCGGTGCGGTAGGCCACCGGGAGTGTCGCGAGGTCTTCGGGCTGGTAGCCCACACCCCCGGCGCTCTTGGCGACGATGTCGATGGAGTCGCCCTGGAAGCGGTAGTCGCCGATGATCAGGCCGTCCACCATCGCCGAGACCGCCCGGCCGAGCGCTTCGACATCGATACCCAGGTCCGCGGCACGCACCCGGTCGATGCGGAAGACGACCTCCCGGCGGGGCTTGTCGAACGTCAGCGGTGTCGGCTGCACCCCGCCGTAGCCGTACGCCCCGCGCAGCTCGCCGAGCAGCACGGTCGCGGCGTCGCGCACCTCATCGAGGTTGTCGCCGCGGACCTCGACGTCGATGGAGCGAGAACCCGCAGCGCCCCGGCCGAACAAGGACGACTGCTGCGCGAACCCGATTGATCCCGGCAGCGAGCTGGTCGCCGAGCCCAGCAGGCCTTCGAGCGGCTTGATGTTCTGCTTGTCCTGGCTGGTCGCGCCGTTGAACATCGTGCCGTTGAACGAGACAATGAAGTAGTTGTCGACGGGCGGGACGTTGTCCACCGGACCCCCGCCAAACGGCAGCTCGGGCTTGGGCAGCCCGGCGAGCTGGTCCTGGCTGTTCGCTTCCCAGTACGGGCGGATCTGCGACTCGACGACCTGCGCGATCTCTTCGTCGGTCGTGATGTTGTAGCCCGGCGGGTTGATCATGATGCCGAACACCAGGTTCTGGTTGCCGCGGGGCAGGTAGTCGGTCGGGGGCATCAGCATCCACGCGCCCAGCAACGACGCGACCGTCAGCACCGACACCAGGGCGACCCGCCCGACGACGCCCGAGGGGTGCCGGCTGGTCAGCTTGTAGATCAGCCCGGCGTACGCCGTGGTTAGCCATGCAAAGAGCCGCGAGGGGTTGACGCGGTCGATCAAGTCGGAGAGCGCGTGCCGCCCGCCGTGGTCGTGGCGTTCGCGCAGCATCCGTGCGGAGAGCGTGGGGATCACGGTGATCGAGACGATGAGCGACAGCGAGACGGCCGCGCACAGTGCCAGCGCGATGTCGCGGAAGAGCTGGCCCGCCTCCTCCTCGATGAACAGGATGGGCAAAAACACCGCGAGCGTCGTGAGCGTGGAGGCGAAGATCGCGCCCCAGACCTCCCGGCCCGCGTCGTAGGCGGCCTGCATGCGCTTCTTGCCCATCGCCAGGTGGCGGTCGATGTTTTCGAGCACGACGATCGCGTTGTCGACGACCATCCCGACCGCGAACGCCAGGCCCGCCAGCGAGATCACGTTCAGGTTCCGCCCCGAGCCGAACATGATGACGAACGTGCCCACGATGGAGATCGGGATCGCCGCGCCGACCACGGCCGTCGGCCGGGCGAAAAACAGCACCACGATGCCGATCCCCGCCAGCAGCCCCGCGAACACCCACCAGCCCAGCGAAAACTCGGCGCTGTAAAGCAGCCCGAGCATCACGAAGACCAGCAGCGGTGTCGCGACCAGCACCAGCAGCGGACGGCGCCCCATCTCCAGGAACAACAGGAGCGCCAGCACCGCCAGGACCCCGCCGATGATCAGGTTGTTCTGCACCAGGGTGAGCGCGTCGTAGATGTAGCCCGTCTCGTCATACACCTTGCGGATCGACAGCTGCGGCGGCGCATCGAGCCCCTGCTCCTGCTGAACCCGCAGCGCGACGTTGGGCAGTACATCCCGGTTGACCTCGGCAATCCGCTCGTTGAGCCCCTCCATCACCTCGATCACGTTCGACCCGCTCTCGCGGTACACCGGCATCGCCATCGCCAGCTCCCCGCGCGAACGGACAAACGACCGCCGCTTCTCGTACGTCAGCCGGACCGTCGCCACGTCCTCGACCAGGATCGGCCCGCCGTCGTCGTCGTACGCCACGACCGTCTTGCGGATCGCGTCCAGCGTGTCGTACTGCCCTACCGTCCGCACGCGCACGTCGTACCGGCCTTCGTCGACGTTGCCCGCCGACACATTGACGTTCTCACCCCGCAGCGCGTTGCCCAGGTCGCCGATCGTCAGCTGCCGCTGTGCAACACGCAGCGGGTCAAACTCGATGTGGACCTCCCGCTCACGCCCGCCGTACAGCCGGACCTCGCTCACGCCGTCGGTCCGCTCCAGGTACGGCTTGATGAAGTCGTTCGCCAGGCCGCCCAGCGACTGCACATCAAACCCCTCGTCCTCGCTGGTCAAGAGCAGCCACGCGATCGGGCTGCCCGGCCCGGCCTCGCCGGTGGTCACGACCGGCTCGTCCACGTCTTCCTGGTACGAGGGCACCTCGCGCAGCGCGTCGCTGACCAGCGCCCGCGCCTCCTGCAGGTCGACGCCGACGCCGAATTCCAGCTCAATCTCGGCCGACCCCTGCGACGCCGTCGCCGTCATCTTCTGCAGGCCCGACAGGTTCTTGAACACATCCTCCTGCTGCTCGATGATCTCCTTTTCGACCTCCTCGGGGCTCTTGCCGGTCCAGCTGGTCTGCACCGTGATGATGGTCGGGTCGACGTTGGGGGTGAGTTGGATCGGGATCGACACGACCGCCAGCACCCCGAACAGGAGCAGCAGGATCACGCCGACCAGGACCTTGACCGGGTTATCGATGGCAAAACGGATCGGGTCCATGGGCGTGTCGCTCGCGGGGCTGATGCGGTTGGGGGATTCCGGAATCAAACAGGGTTCGGCGGTGCACCGGATAGGACGCACCCGTGCGTGGGCTTAGCTGCCCGCCTCGACGACGGGGTCGGTGTCGGGGTTTTCCTGAGCGACCGGGGCCCCCCCGCCGGCACGCAGGTTCGTCGGCGGCATCCCGATGATCACCGGGCGTGTCGGCCAGAGCTGCTCGGCCCCCTCGACCACGACGGACATGCCCGCCCTCAGCGACATGCCCTCCATCTTCGGCAGGGGCTCGACGGCGAAGTCGCTCCCCTGCCCGAACAGGACGTTCACATCGATCGGCATCGCCACCGGCAGCGCGTCCGCCGGCGAGCCGGGCATCACCATCGTGACCCATACCTGCGCCCCCTGCGGCGTGAAGCTCACCGCGTCCCGCGGGACCAGCACATGCTCCACCCGTTCGGTCACCGGCACCAGCGCGACCGCGCTCATGCCCACCTTCAGCGCCCCGTCGGGGTTGTCCAGACGCACCTTTACGGGGAACGTCCGGGCCGCGTTGTTGCCGTCTGGGTTCAGCGCGACGACCGTACCCGTCAGCGTTTGGCCGAGCGCCTCGACCTCGACATCGATGGGCATCCCGGTCCGCACCGCGCCGATCCGCAGTTCGGGCACATCGACCACCGCGTCGATCTCGCCGGTCGACAGCATCTCGACCACGGCGCCGCCGGGCTCGAGCCACTGCCCGACCTCGGCCACCTTCGCGGTCACCACGCCGTCAAACGGCGCGACAATCGTCACGCGGTCTGCCGTTTCCTCGGCCCGGTGCAGTGCGGCGCTGTAGGCCAGGACTTCCGCCGCGTCCGCCTCGGCCGCGGCGCGGGCGTCGTCGATCGCGCGCTGGTCCGACGCGTTGCGTTGTGCGAGTGTCTCCAGGTGCGCCAACTCGCGGGCGCTCTGCGCGGCACGCGCCTCCGCGGCCGACAGGTCTGCCTCGGCCTGCTCGACCGCGAGCTTGGCCCACACGTCGTCCACCACCGCAATCACCGTCTCCCCGCCTACGAGTTCCGCCCCGACATCGACCCGCACCTCCTGCACCCGGCCCTCGACCTGCGACGCCACCGTCGCCCGCCGAACCGGCCGAAGCCGGCCGATCACGCGGACCCGGTTCTGCACCGTCTCCAGCCGGACCTCCGCCGTCACCACCGCCGTCGGCGGCGCGCCCTGCGGGGCCTGCGCCATCGCGGCGACCTGCTCGTCCACCGACACCTGCACGGCCTTGTCGAAGCGCTCGCCGTACTGCCGGCTCATCACCAGGTACACCGCCCCCGCTGCCGTCAGCGCCAGGACCAGGGCCCCGGCCAACGCGCCGAGCCAGGCCGTCGAGGCCCATAGTTTTGCCAGCTTGGAGTCCGCCATTGCGCCGCCTCGTTCCCGGGGTCACCTGTAGGTGGTAGGGTTCAAAAAATATCGTACGCCGTACGATACGAAGTGGTACACTGTACGAACCCCCAACTCCCCGGTCAAGCCGCCCGATACAATCCACACACACATGGCCCAGATCACCCACCATCCCGCCCCAGGCAACGAGCCCGCCCCGCCCCCCGTGCTAGGGATGATCCCCAGCCCCGAGGACTGGAAGGACGCCGACCGCGACCAGCGGCGGGCCATGATCATCGGCCTGGCCATGCACCTGCTCCGCGAGGAAGGGCCCGACGCCCTCACCATGCGGCGCGTCGCCCGTGAGCTCGGCGTCGGCGCGATGACCCTCTACACCTACATCGACGGACAGCCCGGCCTCCAGCGCGCGATGGTCGCCAAGGGATTCGAGATCATCCACGAAACCTGCTCCGCCGCCTGCCACGCCCACCGCGAGCAGTCCCCCGCCACCCGCGACCTGCCCGACAGCGACATCGGCCGGTGTCCCGAGCACTGGTTCGGCGGGGCTCGCGCCTACGTCCAGTTCGCGGTCGAACACCCCAACCTCTACCGCCTCATGTTTGACACCCCCGTCGAGGCCGACGACGACCGCTTCGACGCCATCATGCACGGCGGGTTCCAGTGCCTGCACGGCGTCGTCCGCGAACGCCTCCAGGCCCACGGCCTGACCGGCGACCGGCTCGAAACCGAGACCCGCCAGCTCGCCGGCCGGTACTGGATCGCCCTACACGGCCTGGCCACCCTCGCCATCGCCGGCCGCATGCAGATCCTCCACGGTACCCTCGACGACATCCTCTTGCACCTGCTGGAAGCCGTCGCGCCGACGAAGGGGTGAGATGCAAAATCCCACGACAAAGTATGAGATCGCAAACCTCACCTGCTTGTTGTTACTGTTTGCGATCCTTATGATTAGGTTCGCGCTGCTCTGTACTCCTCCTTTGTGGAGCTATCTGATAATTGTTCCAGTGCTTCTTTTCGCGATAGCGGATTTTCAAGAACGTATCGGAAGTAAGTACGTCAACGCCATCATCAGCAAGTTGGCTGATGATCATTCAGATTAATCTTGAAACATAACCAGTACGTGCAAAACTACGTACTACTAAAACATAGCAATCGCGTAGGGTGGGTGGAGCGAGTCCGCGAGCGATACCCACCGGACGCTTCCAAACATATTCGTTTCATCGCGGTGGGTATCGGCCGAGGACGGCCTCCACCCACCCTGACGACCGGATTAGACATGCCTAACTACCGACGTCTTTACCGCACGGGCGGGATGTACTTCCTGACGCTATGCCTGCTGGACCGCAGACAAACACTGCTGACGGACCACATCGACGAACTGCGCAACGCCATCGACCATGTCCGCGACAGGCACACCTTCGATCTGCCCGCCATCGTCATCCTGCCCGACCACCTACACTGTATCCTGTCGCTCCCGCCAGGCAGCAACAAGTTCTCAACGATCATCCAACAACTCAAATCCGCGTTCAGCCGGTCTCTACCAAAGGGCGAGCAGGTATCTTCTAGCCGCAAATCGAAAGGTGAGCGCGGCATCTGGCAGCGCCGCTTCTGGGAACACCTGATCCGTGACGAAGACGATCTGGAACAGCACGTCAACTACATCCATTACAATCCGGTCAAGCACGGCCATGTGAAACGCGTGACGGATTGGCCGCACTCATCGATCCATCGTTTTCTTGAAGAAGGTTGGCGGATGCCGGATTGGGAGGTTGTTGCGCGAGAATGCAGGCTTGGTCTCGATTGACCGTGTTGCTTGGTCGCGGTGGGTATCGCTCGCGGACTCGCTCCACCCACCCTACGGCCGAGCCATCGACACCACCCTACTCGTCCGCGAACTCCCACACGACGACTTCCAGGTCCTGCACGCCCCACTGCAGTGCGATGTCGTGGGTGGGGTAGAGGAGGTCCAGGCGGTTGCCCTTGATCGCGCCGCCGCGGTCGAGGACGGGGATGGGTTGGCCGTCGTTGTAGCCGGGCACGGTAAGGATCGTGCCGAAGGGGAGGGACGGGTCGGCGGCGGCGAGTTTCATGCCGTTGGTCCAGACGCTCATGCCCGAGGCGGTGATGCCGTCGGCCCACTTGCCGCAGGAGCGCGCGTCGGGGCTGTAGGCAGTGGTGCGCATCGTGACGGTGCGGACCGGGCGGATGGGTCGGCCGTCGAACGTCGGCCCAGTCCAGGGTTGGCCATCGACGATGAGGTCAGCGGCGCGGGTCTGGCTGGGGTGCGCGGGTGACGTCGCCAACAAGACCGAGGCGTTGAGCATGGCCTGCGTAGGTAGTGCCGTGCTGGACGTCGAGGTAGTGCTGCCGACCGCGGGCAGCGTCGGCCACGACACCGCAGGCAGAGTGCCGGCCGGGGCTTGCGCGTCGTGCACGATGCCTGCCGTGGCGTCTACCGCTTCGAGCGCAGCCAGCGCGGGCGGGTCGGAGTCGCGTTCGAACGACTGCCAAGTCGTCCAGCCCAACACACCCGCAAACACCACCGCGCCCGTGGCGAACACCACCCGCCCGGCGCGGACACGAAGCGGCACGTCGGGCGCTTGGCTGGGCGTTGGGGTTGCAGGTTCGTCGGCCGGCGGCATGGCGGGTCCGGTGAGGGGTTGAATGAACCATAGGATAACGGCCCATGCGGAACCGGCCGGATTCGTGGCAATTTTTCAAGGCAGGACCCGGGCCTAAGCGATAAAAATACGTTCTATGGCCACCAGGGAGCTCCGCGATGCGAACGCGATTCATTCTGGCTGGTTTCATTGGGGCCACGCTGCTGCTGACGGGCTGCCGATCACCGGAGGGCATCGCCACCGAAGCCGCCGAGACCGGATCCACCATGGCGCAGCGCTATGCCATCGAAACCGTCACCCTCGGCTGCTTCTACGACGAACGCGACCACGTGATCCTCCGCCCGCAGGATTTCTGGGTGGCGGTCATCGCCCCCGTCACCGAAGTGGTGTCGCTGGACGCCATCGATGACCTGATCACCGGGAAGCCGGTGCCGATGGCGAACGACCATCAGGCTGAAAACATGCGTGTCGCGCTTCTCGCAACCGACGACCCGGCGCTGTTCATCCGCGGGCTGGACCACCTCTGCGACACCATGCTCTACAGCTCAAACCGCATCGAGGTCGAGGACGGACAGGGGTGGATTTTTTCCATGGCCGTCTACCGAGCGGGTGAGTCTTACGGCTACGTGAGCGAGCACGGGTGCGTCCCGCCGCTGACCGAGATGGCCCAGTTCCGCGCCTCGTCCTCGCCGGCCGGCGGCATCACGCTTGAGGTGACACCGCTGATCCGAGCGGGCTATGCAGAGGCCGATGCGCAGGACGTCCCAGGCGTGGAAGCCTACCTCGGGCCGCCGGCCTGGGAGGCGATCGCGGAGGACGATCAGGCGGCCTACACCGCGACGATCGAGACGGGCCGGGACTACGTCGTCGGCGGACTAACGCAGTGGCGGGCGCAGGCGGGCGACCCCCAGCAGTACCACGAAGTATTCATGCTCGTCCGGGTCACGCCGGTCGATCGGGGCGCAGGCCCCCGGCCCTAGCGGAGAAACGCTATACTCCCCGCCCCGATTTTGACCTGTTCTTTCCTACGAAACGAGGCGACCGATGCAGACCACCCTATTGTTTCTGAAACCCGATGCCGTGCAGCGTGGGCTCATGGGCGAGGTGCTCGCTCGGATCGAGCGGAAGGGGCTGACCGTGGTCGGCGCGAAGATGATGATGGTCCCGCGCGACGTGGCCGAGCAGCACTACGCGGAGCACAAGGAGAAGCCGTTCTTCGAGGGGCTGCTGGGCTTTGTGACCAGCTCGCCGGTGCTGGTGCTGGCGGTGAAGGGTGTGAACGCGATCGCGGTCTGCCGGAACCTGATCGGCGCGACCAACGGGCAGAAGGCGGACGCGGGCACCATCCGCGGCGACTTCGGGATGTCCGGCGGCAACAACCTGATCCACGGCAGCGACAGCGAGTCCTCGGCCGAACGCGAGCTGAAGCTTTGGTTCAAGGACGGCGAGTTGTGCGACTACGACCGCACGGTCAACCAGTGGGTCTACGACCCGTCGGACCTCTAAACAGCGGCGCGAATTCGCGCTCAAGCATGTTGAGTCTCTAAAGCGCGGCCGTTACCTCGGCCGTGCTTTACTGCGCTGTGTCTGCAACCTCCACGCCGGCCCAGCCGCCCATCGCGGTGACGGACTGCGCGGCGGTGGTGCATCCCAACGCGGCGGCATTCGGCAGCAGCATGCCTTGCGACAGCCCGGCGATGAGGCCGGCGAGGAAGCAGTCGCCCGCGCCGGTGGTATCGACGACAGGCCCGGGCGGCGTGTCGCTTGGCGCATGGTGGAACTGGTCCGATGCGGGGCTGAGCAGGACGCCGTCCGCCCCGCCGAGCTTGATGCCCAGCAGCCCGGCGGCCCCGGCCTCGCGGTAGCGCCGGAGCATGCGTTCGGGGTCGTCCTCACCGGTCTGGGTGTGGGCCTCGTCGCGCGAGGGGATGTAGAGGTCCAGGTACGGCAGGGTCGGCGCGAGGCCGGCCAGGGTACCACCCCGCGTGCCGCCGCCGGCGCTGTCGAGCGCGGTCTTGCAGCCGAGCGCCTGCAGCCCGCGCATGGCCTCGGGCAGGTCGTCGATGAGGTTGGGCAGCAGCGGGTAGTAGCCGAGCAGCACCCAGCCGGCCCCGCGCCACCGGCCCGGGTCATCGAGGAAGAAGCCGGCGTCGATCGCCTTCGGTGCGCCCTGGGCGTGGAGGAAGCTGCGTTCGCCGGCGTCATCGATCAGGACGATAGTGGTGCTGGTGGGCGCGTCGGGGTGTGTGACCAGCCGCGCGGTGTCGACGCCCTCGCGTTGGAGCGTCTCGCGGAGCAGCCGGCCCCACGGGTCGTCGCCGACGTAGGACGCCACGCCCACGCGGAGCCCGAGCCGGCGCATGGCGATGCCGGCGTTGCTGGTGATGCCGCCGGGCACGGCGAGGGGCGGCCGGACCGCGTGCAGCGCCCCCGCGCCAATAGGCGTATTGAGCGCGACCGGCGTGCAGAGCAGGTCCATGACGCATGAACCACAGACGATGGCGTCGGGTCCGGGCATGGCCACAGCATACGCGAGCGGCGGGTGTTGTAGCGGGCCGGGCTAGTCGAGTTCGTCCCAGACCACGCTGCCGGGGGTGACGACGGTCCCGTCGCCGGTGACCGATCCGGCCTGTGCGGCGGTGAACGCACGGTTGTAGATCGCCAGTTCGTCGATCGTGCCGAGCCAGGGGTGGCTGGCGTCGAGCGCGTTGCCCAGGAACAGGGGCATCGTGTCAGCCCAGTTGTCCAATAAGCCGGTAACGGCCTGGTTTAGCTCGGCGACCGCGTTGCGGTAGGTCTTGAGGTTCGCGCCGTCGTAGGTGATGACCAGCACAACCGGCTCGGCGGGGCTGAGGACATCACCAGACGCGAACTCGGGGTTGATGGTCCCGCTGCTGCCGGTGGAGGTCGTGCGGAGTCGTGCGGTGTAGGCGCTGCCGTCCTGGCCGAGCATGAGGTTGCGCTGCGCGGAAGAGGAGGCGATGCCGAAGATGCGTGACGGGATCGAGGTCGTGCCGGGGTTGGCGGGTGTGAAACGAATGACGGCCGTGAACTCACCGGTCGCCTGGAGGGCGTCGGTGATCTTGGTCGCGGGCTCGAGGGACTGGGCGATGGTCTCGCCGGTGAACGTCATCTCGCCGTCGGCCCAGGTGACGTGTGAGGTGTCCGCGACGCCAAGGTCGAGCGGGTCGCCGAAGCCGCTGGAGTCGGTGATGATCGCTTTGGAGGCCTGGGGGCTGGGCTCCAGCCCGTTGTAGAGGTCGATGGCCTGCTCGGCGGTAAGGCGTTCGCTGTAGATGCGCAGGTCATCGAGGTAGCCGCTGAAGAAGTCTTTGACGGGCGTCGCGACGAGGTTGCCGCTCTGCCAGGCGTTGCCGCCGAGCACGATGGGCTCGAAGTTGCCGGTGCCGCCGGAGCTGGTGCTGAGCCCGCCGACGTACGGGTGGGTATCGACCTCGACGCCGTCGAGGTAGAGGACCATGCCGCCGGGCCCCCAGGCGAACATGATGTGGTACCAGCGGTTGGTCTGGATCGTGCCCGACTCGACCCAGTAGCTGGCGGAGGTGCTCTGCATACGGACGCGGACCCGGCTGTTCTCGACAAACACCGAGAAGTGCCCGCCGGTATCGAAATCGGTCGAGTCCTTGGAGAACAAGCCCTGCCTGCCCGAGAGCGTGTCGGTGTTGAACCAGCAGGCGAAAGTCCCGCCGTCGAGCGCGTACTCGGGCAGGTGGGGGAACTCGACGTAGTCGTCGTCGCCGTCGAAGAAGAAGGCGTTGCCGATCGGGCCGGCCTGCGCTCCGAGCGCGCCGTTGACCGTGCCGTCGTTGTTGTGGACGGTCTCGTCCCGTGCGAGCGGCGGGGATAGCGAGCTACCGTCGGAGGGCGGGTTGGTGGCGGTGTCGGCATGGATCGCGCCGTCGTTGATGATGATGTCGTCGCCCGCGATGACGCTGCCGTAGATCGCCGAGCCGTTGTTGATCGTCAGGTCGCTGGCGACATGGACCGCGCCGACGATCGTGCCGTCATCGATCGTCAGGTTCCGGTTGTTGCCGTACTGAAGGATCGTGAGGTCGCCAGGGCGAGAAGTGTCGTCGTTGATCGTGGACCCATTGTCGAGCGTGATGTTCTTGTTAACCCACAGAGTGAGCGTAGCGCCGGGATTTAGGATGATGTCGCCGTCCTCGAGGGTGAGGTTGCCAGAGACGCGGACGCTGACATCGCCGGACACACGGACTTGTGCCCCGTTTTCCAGCGTAAGGTTGTTGAAGTGCTTGTCGGAGGACCATGTCGTCGTTACGCCATCGTAGGTTTCGTGCCCGGTGTGATTGCCGAACCCTGACGGCGTGCCGTAGTTGATAATCTCGGCGTTGACGGACTGGGCGGACGCGGAGCCGGTGATGCTCCCGCCGCTCTGGTACTGGATGACATCATTGGGGTTCGCCCCGCTGCCGACGCGGATATCGGCGTACACCGTCCCACCATCGATGGTGATGTTGTTGCTGCTGGTGGTGTTGGAGGTGATGTCCGCATGGAGGTGTCGGTTCCCCGGGCCGTAGTCGCCGTTGTCGGAGTTGTAGGCGTCGATGTAGCTGTTGTTGTCCAGGGTCAGGTCGTCGCCGATGCGGACCGCCCCGCCGGTGCCGGTGGCCGTGTCGTCGAGCCGCCAGTGGCCGATGAGGATCGGCTCAAGCATGACCGGGTCGAACTCGTAGTGCGCGACGAGCACCGGCTCGTCGGAATCGGGGTCTGTGCCGGCGGCGGCCCACTCCAGCGCGCGCTGAAGCAGGGTCAGTCCGTCCTCGGTCAGGTTGGTGACACGGAACCCATCACCGGCCGGGAACATCACCCGCCGCCCCGCCGCGGTACCACTGGTCAGTGCCGCCCCGGTCTCCACCGCCGTCAGCACCGGCTCGGTCGAGCCGCCCGGGGCATCGCCGAGGGTCTGGGCCCCGGCACACTGCGTGTAGCTGTTGCTCCGGATACGGTCAGAGGACGTGTAGATCTCCAGGACCCCGACAGAAAACACGCTGGTGATGTAGTGGCTGTTGTCGCCAATATCGATCGATGTCGTACGATTGTCCCGCCTTGCATGGCCGGTCGAGACGCGGAAGTCGTCGTGCAGGAAGGGCTCATCATTCACCACCCCAACCGACGTGGACCGCAGCTTCGAGTTGACGTTCCCTGAACTGACTTCCTCCGACACGTAAACCACATTCTGGCCAACTAAGGCGGCGTCATAGGCCGATTGTGATGCGCGATCATCCAGCACCGTGACCGTGTAGCCCCAGGATTCGAACAGGTCGCGCTTCTCTCGGTCGGTCGCAGAGGGGGAGTTGCCGTTGCCAGCGATCAGCAGCAGGTTCTTCGATTCGCCGGTCGCGGCGGTCACGCGCGCGGATACGCGGTGGGTGACCCCCTCGAAGGTGGCGACGACCGAGAGCAGGACCGGGTCGGTGTTGTCGTCGGTCAGGTCGCCGTCCTCGTCTACGCCGTAGACCGCGATCGTCCCGCCGTCGATAGGGATGTCCGCCATCCACTGGCCGGAGGTGTGCTCGGTGCGCCAGTCCGCGGACGACTGGACGTGCTTGACCGCCATGGAGAGCCCCGACTCCGCGATCGCGCGGGCCCGAGCCTTGCGGTCGTTGTTGCTGGCGATCGCCATCGTCGGGCCGCTGCTGCGCAGGAACGTCAGCGACAGGATCGCCGCGACCGCCAACGCGATCACGACCAGCAGCATCGCGGCGCCGGTGTGTCGGCGGGAGGAGCGGTATGCACGCCGTGCTGGGTCCAGGGGTGTCTCGCCAGCCATGATTACTCGTCCCCCACGTTGCGTAGCGCCGCCGCGCCGATCGCGGTATCCCGCTCTTCCCCCGCCGCCAGCGTCAGGCGGAAACTCACCAGCCGGGCCGACTGCGCGTCGGCGTCATCCAGCGAGATCGTGAACGCCGTGACCCCCGAGGCCCATCGCTCGGCCGGGAAGTTGGCCCCGCCTTTCACGCCGGCGGTCTGTGAGACAAAGTCACCCGCCGCGTCGTACTCGGGGTTGCTCGATGGCGAGGCCGGGGCGCGGTACACGGTGAGGGTCTGCTCTGCCGCATCAAACTCGAGCAGCGCGATCTCGTCGAGGTTGGGCTGGCCGCTCTCGTCGGCATCATGCTGCCACAGGAACAAGTAGCCGTCGCCCTGCTCAAGGACCATGCTCGACTCGCGGATCATGGCACCGATTCGGGCCCGCAGGGTCATCTGCTTGGTAACGAGCGAGCGCAGGTCTTTGTCGGCCTTCGTGCCGTAGGACACGGCGAACAGCATCGATACGATCGCCGAGCCGATCAGCGCCGTCCCGCTCAGCGCGAGCAGCAGCTCGATCAGCGTCAGGCCGCGCTGCCTCCGAGCGCGAGCCCGGCGGCGCGGCATCGTTGTGTGTCGGTGCAATGCGGTCATGGCTACTCGCTCTCCGGCACGAAGCGTGTCACCGTCCAGGTCCGGCCATCGCCTGAGCCCGGAGTCGTGCCCGGCTCGGTGACGGTCACGGTGATGCGTAGTCCCGCCTGCTCCCCACCCAGCGCGGCGATGTCCATCGTCTCGGTGGCGACGGTGACGCCGACCTCGAACCGCTGGTACGGCGTGGGGTAGGCGGTGCCGTCGGGCCCGGTCAGTTCGCCGGCGGCCTGGGTGTAGCCGTGGTAGTCGTCGCGGTTGTCGAACGCCGCGCGGGTGACTTCGCCGGTGTCCGGCCCGAAGCCGGTCGCGCCTTCGGGGTCCGCGTCGGGCTTGGACAGCACCTCTTCGAGCATGGCGTCCGCCAGAGCGGTCGCGCGGGCCCGGCGGAGGGCGTCGAGTGTCTGCGATTGGCCGGACGAGACCGCCTGCACCAGCCCGAGCGTCGCGAACGACAGGATCGCCGACGCGATCAATACCTCGAGCAAGGTGAACCCACCGGGGGATCGTCTCTTACGCACCTTTGGCGCGGCTTTTTCCATACAGAGGTCATCGGCGGCATCGGGACGGGGGTTAAGCGGCCCCCAGGGCCCTTCTACAGATGCGGGCCGCCCGGCCCCTCAAGCGGTCCACCGTTCGCTTCGATAACAGCACTATGACGTGGACCGCTCCGCCCGCCCCGCGACGCTCGGCCGGCTTCTCGCTGGTCGAGATGATGATCACGGTCACCATCCTGGGGATCGCCGGCGCGATGGTCATGCCCATGCTCCGGCCGAACCACGACGCCAAGCTCCGCGCCGCCGCGTCGCTGCTCGCCGCGGACCTCGACGCCTGCCGTGCCGAGGCCGTCGCCCATGGCGAGGACCCGCGCCTCATCGTGTTTGATACGACCGCGCACGCGTACCACGTCGCGGCAAGCTCCGACCCCGAGACCCCTATCGCCCACCCCGCCGGCGGCGGCGACTACACCGTCCGCTTCGGCACGACCGACACAGCCCAGCTCAGCGGCGTCACGTTCCAGTCCATCGCGGTGGGCGGCGACGACCAGTTGGGCTTTGGGATCTACGGCCAACTCGACCAGGCGACCGACGCGACGATCACCCTCGCGTCCGGAGGAGCGACGATCACCCTCACCCTCGACGCGCCGACCGGCGAAGTCACCATCGGCGACCTGCAGTAGCCCGCCGACCCAGCGACAACAACCCAGGGCCAGGACACAGACGGAGGACACCACGGAGGCGTGGAGAGACCGCATGCTGTTCGCAACCGCCCGCGCCGAGAAGCACAAGCCCAAGCACCCCCAGCCGATGATCAGCCCCTGGCCGTTCGTCGGGTTCTTCGGCGGGGTGCTCGTGCTCGCGCTGTGCCTGGTGATGATCCCCGACAACAGCCGGGGCGTGCTGGCCCACCAGTACCACCTGCCCGAGATCGCGGGCATCCTGACGTTCCTGGTCGTCGGCCGAACGCGGTCGGCGGTCGCGTTGCTGCTGTGCCTGCTCGCGCTGCCGACGCTCCAGGCCTGCCTGCTCTTCGGCCCGGGGGGGTGCCTGCGCTGGGTGTATGACACCGCGGATATCTTTACCCGCGCGCTGGGCATGTAGACACTACACAAGCCCAAGCGCATTGGGATAGCCCCCGCGTCACACGCGGCGGTTTGCACCGGCGCACGCAAGCCCCGCCGCGTGTGACGCCGCGGCTAAACACACGGCATACTGTTTACGGTTCCGCGGCGACAACAGGGTTGCTCAGGACGCCGATGCCCTCGATCTCGACGTGCGCCGTCCCGCCGGGGCGGAGCCAGACCTGCGGGTCGCGTGCGACGCCGACCCCCGCGGGCGTCCCGGTCAGGATCACCGTGCCCGGCAGGAGCGTGGTGTCCCGGCTGAGGTGCGCGATGAGCTGCGCGACCGTGAAGATCATGTCCGAGGTGCTGCCGTCCTGCAGTGTCTGGCCGTCCACTTTGCCGACGATGCGCAGCCGCTGCGGGTCGGCGATCGTGCCGTCGTTTTCTGCCTCGCCCGCGCGGGCCGGCGTCACCAGCACCGGGCCCAGCGGGCAGAAGGTGTCGAACCCCTTGCCGCGGATGAACTGCCCGCCGCTGCCTTTCTTCTGCCACCAACGCGCACTGACATCGTTCGCGCCCGTGTAGCCCAGCACATGGTCCAATGCGTCCGCCGCGCTGACGTTGCGCGCCGCCTTGCCGATCACGACCGCCAGTTCCGCTTCCTGATCCGTCTCCGGCCCGTCGAACTCGCAGCCGGGCACGACCACCGGTCCGCCGGGGTGCTGCACGCTGCTAGTGGGCTTCATGAACACGACCGGGCGCTCGGGCACCGCCGCCCCCGTTTCCGCGGCGTGGGCCCGGTAGTTTAGCCCGATGCCGAAGAGGTTCGGCGGGTCCACCGGCGACAGCCGACGCGCGATGGTGACCACCCGCCCCGTCGGTCGGGGCAATGCGGGGAAGGCCGACAGCGGCGTCCCGTCCAAGACGTCCGCCCTGCCGCCTCCAAGGTCTTGCCCGTAAAGCACTTGCCCGTTTTCGTCCTCGAACCGCGTGACCCGCATCCGTCGCTCCCTTGGCCGGGGTTGGCTATAATCCGTCCTGCGTGACGATATCCGAAACAGCCGCCGGGCTGCACGCCACGCGCCCCCGGCTGCGTCAGACGACACGGAGCACCCCCTTGACCGACGCCAAAACCACACCGAGCCCCGCGACGCGGCCGATCAACGGCCCCGCGAACTGGCAGACCCCGCCCGAGAAGAAGCAGGCCGTGCCCGAAGGGCTCTGGATGCGTTGCCCGTCCTGCGAGGCGATGCTCTACAAGAAGGCCGTCGAGCAGAACCTGCACGTCTGCCCCGAGTGCGAGCACCACTACCGCATCCACGCGGAGGACCGCATCGACCAGCTCGTCGACCCCGGCAGCTTCGAACCGCTGTGGGAAGACCTCGGGCCGACGGACACGCTGGGCTTTGTCGACCGCGTGCCCTACAAGGACCGCATCGTCAAGGAGCAGAAGAAGACCGGCCACAAGGACGCGCTCCACGCCGGCCGGGCGTTCATCAAGGCCCGCGGCGTCGTGCTCGCGGTGATGGACACGCGGTTCATGATGGCGTCGATGGGCTCGGTCGTCGGCGAGAAGATCACCCGCGCGATCGAGCTGGGCACCAAGGAAGACCGGCCGGTCATCGTCGTCAGCGCGTCCGGGGGCGCGCGCATGCAGGAGTCCTCCCTCTCGCTGGCGCAGATGGCCAAGACCTCGGCCGCGCTCGCGCGCCTCGACGACGCCGGGGGGCTGTTCATCTCCGTCCTCACCGACCCGACGACCGGCGGGGTCACCGCGTCGTTCGCGATGCTCGGCGACCTCATTCTGGCCGAGCCCAAGGCCCTCATCGGCTTCGCCGGCCCCCGCGTGATCGCCAACACCGTCCGCCAGGAACTGCCCGACGGCTTCCAGCGCGCGGAGTTCCTTCAGGAAAAGGGCTTCGTTGACCGCGTCGTCCACCGCAAAGACCTCCGCAACGAGATCGCCCGGCTGATCGACTACGCGGGGAAGTAACACCACACCGGGAAGCTACCATGGCTGATTCCATCAGACTCGCATGCGTGGCGTGCTGCGTCTTTCTTTGCGCGTGCTCTACGAGCATCACGAAACAATCCGTGATCGACAGGCATGGCCTGCCAGACATGACTTGCGAGCAAGCCGGCGATATGGCACGGTTTTACCTAGGGAGTGCCCCAGCGGTTCCACCGTGGCAGGCAACGGAAACCGTGTACTACTACATCGAAGCTGATATGGCTTTCACCTTCAAGGGCGATTCCCCTAAGCAATCCAGCTATAGCATTATCTCGTTTCAGGATCATTTGATCTACCATCAAATGGTGGCCGACAACGATGAGTCTCGGTCCTTCGAAACTTACAGCTTTGGAGACGATTACCAGGCGCTTTGGTCGGTTGGTGATCTTGAGGGAGAAGATTGGGCAAGAGGCTTCGGGTTCGTCGGTTTTACGCTACATGATGGAAAAACAATCAACGACCTGCTTCGCGTCATTGCATCCAGCGAGTTTCCGGAACTCAAAGTCGTTTTTACTGACCGCGAAGTCTATGGTGGATTGCGGATGCACAACGAGTTTGCTGCAGAGTATGTTCTCTCCGTGTTAGACAAGTCTGAGATGTACTTCGATTACGACCCCGCGGAGTATCGTTGGGCGATGGCTCTACTCATCCCCGTCCAGTCACTCTCAATTGATGCCATCGAGATCCCGGCGGGTCTTCCGGTCAGATACCAAAGTGCCTGGCAAGACCTTGTATCCTTTCACAATGCCAGGGAAATCGAAGCCGGGCAAGCCCCCGAGCCGACAACCTGCGCGCTCATTCAGCGTATTCGCGGTGGTGTGTTTCGTGGTGAAGATGACTGATCGGCGAGATTCAATATCGACCTCAGAGGCGGGTGCAGTCATCGCTTATCCTTCTAGCCATTGAGCAATCAAAGTGCTTATGGTTTGTTGTACGATCTGTCTACCCTTAGGAGAGTTGTGCATGAAAATCCTCATCATGTCCGACATGGAAGGCGTCAGCGGGATCGTGACCTGGTCGCAGGTGGACGCGGACGGCGCGGGGTATGCCGAGGGGCGTCGGCTGTACACCGAGGAGATCAACGCCGCGGTCCGCGGGGCACGCGCGGCGGGGGCGACGGAGGTCGTCGTCGTCGACTGCCACGGCGCGGGCGGCGACCGCAGCTTCAACTCGCTGGACCCCGAGCTCCTGGACCCCGGCTGCGACTGGGTCGCGCACCACCCCTGGTCGCGCTACACCGAGCTGCTCGAAGACGGCTGCGACGCGTGCCTGCTGGTCGGGATGCACGCCCGGGCCGGCACGCCCGACGGGGTCATGTGCCACACCATCTCGACGACCCGCTGGCGGAACCTCTGGTTCAACGACGACCTGGTCGGCGAGGTCGGCATCAACGCGGCGCTGTGCGGGCACTACGGCGTGCCGTGCGTCCTAGTCACCGGCGACGAGGCGACCGCCCGCGAGTCGACCGCCCTGCTCGGGCCCGGGCTGACCACCGTCAGCGTCAAGCGCGGGCTGTCGCGGTACTCGGCCCGGAACATCCCGCCGGTGCGGGCACGGCAGATGATCGAGGACGGCGCGAAGGCCTCGCTCGCCGACCTGTCGAAGGTCAAGCCCTATGTCCCCGCCGACCCGGTGACGATCACGATCGAGGTGGACACGGTCGACAAGGTGCCCCACTTCCGTGGCCGGCCGGGCGTCGAGGTGGTCGAGCCGCTGAAGGTCGCGAGCCGGGCGGACACATGGATGCAGGCCTGGGACCAGGTCTGGGGCTGGTGATGGGACGCAAGGAGAAGGGCAAGTTCGGCGCGGTCAAGCGGCAGCACGGCCGTGTCGCGGGGCTCGACGCCTTGCTGGACCGGCTGATCGCCGAGTGCCCGGGCGTGACGAAGATTGTGCCCGGCCGCATGGGCCGGAAGCGTGGGAAGACCGCGCAGCAGTTCAAGGTGCAGTACCCCACCAACGACCCGGCGACCGGTCTGAAGTGTCTCTACACCCACGCGGGCTCGTGGCAGGAGGTGTTCCTCGTGTGCGACGATGTCGAGGCGGCGCAGGCCTGGATCGCCTCGGCGTGGTGAGCACCTAATCGGCGACCGCCTCCACCTCGACCATGACCTCGTTGCGGCGGAACCAGGGCAGGGTCCACGGCGGGTCGTAGCCGGCGATGTGCGGCTGCCCGATCGCGCGGTAGCCGTTCGCCTGTAGCCAGTCCATCAGCCGGGGGGTGTAGACGGCAAGATCGTCCTTGTCGAAGAAGCCCGAGAAGCAGTAGATGGCGTAGAGCCCGCCGGGGTCGGTGGTGATGGTGACGCGGTCGTCGTTGGGTGTCGGCGCGTTCTCGGCGGTGTACCCCTTGGGCAGGACGAAGGCCATGACCCAGCCGGCGTCGGTCTGCTCCATCACGACCGGGGCGGTCATGGCGATGTCCGTGCCTTCGCCGGTGCCGCGGTCCTGCTGCATGACGACGGGCGCGGTCATGGCGATGTCGGTGTCGCCTTCGTTGCCGCCGAAGATGTAGCCCGCGAGCCGGCGGAAGCCCTCGTTGCCGACGTTGCTGACGCCCGGCTCGACGACGGTGGTCGCGACGGCGGCGGGCTCGTATCGGCGGACCTCGTATCGGCCGTCTTCGATCACGGTCGTGCTGGGCCATTCCTCGACGCCATGGACGCCGAACAGCGAGCAGCCGGCCTGCGGGAAGATCAGCAACGCCAGCAGCGGCAGCAGCACGGCGAGGCGTCCCGCAGAGATGCGCAGGGGTTTGGTCAGGCGTGGCTTGGAGGTGTATCGCAGAATGCGGTTCAAGGTAGGCATGGGTTTACTCGCAAGGTGATGTCTGGTGTGACCACAACCGAATTCGCAGAATCCGCGCGGGTGGATGCAGCGAGGTGAAACGGTACTCCGAACGACCACAGCGGGTGTCCGCCGCGTGTGACGCGGCGGCTATCGTGCCGCGGTGCAGAACATGGCAGCAGCCGACCGGGCTTAGGGCTGGTCGGCCTGGTCGATCGCGCCGCGGTGCTGTTCCCAGCTCTGCTTGAGGGTCGGGTCGAGGACGACGACCGTCGCGCCGTCCACCAGCGTGCGGGCGAGCTGCTCCATCCGCAGCCGCTGCAGGCGGAGGCGGACCTGGGCCTCGAGCTCGCCGCGGACGGTCTCGTAGGCGGGGCCCCGGGCGGCGTAGACCTCCTCGAGCCGGACCACGGCGTACCCCGTGCCGAGGGTGAGAACCGGGCTGAGGCGTGACGCCTCGCTGTCGATCCGGAGCTTGGGGAGCTGCTCGCGGAGCGCGAGCGGGTAGGTGGCGTCGGCCGGGCTGATGGGCGAGAGCAGCCCGCCCTGAGCGGCGCTCGGGTCGGTCGAGAACTGCACCGCGAGGTCGATGAACGACGCGCCGCCGAGCGCCTGCCGGCGGACCTCCTGGGCCTGGGCGGCGTTGTCGGTGAGGATGAGACGCACCACGTAGCGCGTGCCGTACCGCAGGTCGTAGGCCTGCCGGATCGCGGGCTCGCCGACCTCGGCGACCGGCTCGATGAGCTTGCGGAGCCCGGCGTTGCGTCGGAGCAGGGCCTGGTACCGGCGGTCGCCCAGCCCACGACGCTCACGCATCGTGCGGAGCAGCCGGGCCGCCTCGTCGGCGTTGTCGGAGAGTGTGCCGAGGATCACGGCCTGCTCCTGCTGCAGGTCGGTCTCGGTCAGCGACAGCGCCTGGTCGGCCAGGCGGTCGGCGATCGCGCGGTCCAGCAGCACCTCGGAAAGCGCCAGCCCGCCGTCCATCTCGGCGAGGACCGCGAAGAGCTCGGCCTGTGTCAGGGCCCGGCCGTTGAGGTAGGCGATCGGCCGATCGGGCTGGGTGTGTGCGGGCGACGGGGCGTTCCCGGCGGTGCCGCTGGGGCTGGGGCCGGGCCCGGACTGGCACCCCAGGGCTATTGCGGCGAAGATAAGCATGGGGGCGAGGCGTGTGGCTGGCATGGGCGCACGCTAGGTGGCGGGTCTGCCGCTGTCAACGCGTGCCATGCGGGAGTCGATGATGGCTGAACCGACAGGCGTATCCGAGAAGCTGGTGCTGTGCCCCTATTGCGGGCATGCGCAGCAGGGTGGGGACCGCTGCCAGGACTGCGGCGGGCTGTTCGAGCCCCTGAGCCGGCGGGCGACGCAGATCGCGATGGGCCCGTGGTACATCCGCGACAAGCAGCGTCCGTTCAAGCCCGGCTGCTGCTACGACATCGTCAAGCGGCTGGCGGAGACCGGGCGGATCAAGCCGACCACGGTCATGCGGGGCCCGACAACCAAGCAGTTCTGGTCGATCGCGCGCAACGTACCGGGCGTCGCGCACCTGGTGGGCTACTGCCACGCGTGCAGCGCGCACGTCAGCCCCAACGAGCCCAAGTGCCCGGACTGCGGGGCGATGTTCGGCGAGCCGCGCAACCGCAACGAACTGGGCATCAGCTACAAGACCGAGGCCGACGCCCAGCGGGCCCAGCGCGAGCTGGACGCCGAGCTGCGCGGTGAGAAGGTCGACGAGGCCTCGTCCTCCGGGTCCTGGATGAGTGCGGAGCCCATGCCGACGGCGCCCTCCAGCGACCTGCTCGCGGAGGTGATGAACCTGACCGGCGGCGATAGCGGCGCGGACATGCCCGCCGCGCCCGCGGTGACCCAGGCCCCCCGCCCGTCGGCCGACGCCATCAGTAAGAAGCCCGGCGCGCCACCCGCGCGCGGCACCTCGGCCTTCGATGACATCGCACCCACCGGCCCCCTGCCCGAGGCCGGCGGGATCAGCCCGGTCGTCTGGGTCCTGGTCGCCCTCAACATTATCCTGATCTCGATCGTCGTGGTCGTGGTCATGGTCACGCGCTGAGCGGTTGTCGATCCTCAAGCACAGCATGTAACAGGACGGGCCGCAGATGCAGCCCGTCCCTCGATCGGTTCGATGTTCCTGACCGGCGTACCTAAGACTCGGTGACCCGCAGGACCTCGTCGACCGTCGTCTCGCCGCGGCCGACCTTCGCGAAGCCGTCCTGGCGGAGTGTCACCATGCCGCCTTCGACACACATCCGACGGAACTCGGTGACGTTCGGGCTCCCGGCGATCCGGTCGCGCAGCGTGTCGTTGAGGATCAGCATCTCGTAGAGCCCGACACGGCCGGAGTACCCGGTGTTGCGGCACTTGTCGCAGCCCTCGCCCATCGCGAGTTGGTCGACCGAGATGCCTTGCATCGCCAGGTGCTCGGCGATGTGGTCGTCGGGCGTCGCCATGGTCTTGCAGTGCTGGCAGATCTTGCGGACCAGCCGCTGGGCGACGACGGCGTTGAGCGCCGAGCCGATCAGGTAGGGCTCGACGCCGATGTTGATCAGCCGGGTCACGGCCGAGGGCGCGTCGTTGGTGTGCAGGGTCGAGAGCACCAGGTGGCCGGTGAGCGACGCCTGGATCGCGGTCTTGGCGGTCTCGCCGTCGCGGATCTCGCCGACCATGACGACGTCCGGGTCCTGACGCAGCAGCGCGCGGAGCGCGGAGGCGAAGGACATACCGATGCTCTCGTGCGTCTGCGTCTGGTTGATACCGTTGAGGTGGTACTCGACCGGGTCTTCGACGGTCGAGATGTTCTGCTTCTTCTTATCCATCTGCGCCAGTGAGGAGTACAGCGTCGTGGTCTTACCCGAGCCGGTGGGCCCGGTGACAAGCACGATGCCGTGCGGCTGGGCGATCTGCTTCTTCCACATCATGAGCATGTCCTCGGACATGCCCAGGTCGTCCAGGTCGACCTGGATCGACCGGGTATCGAGGATACGCAGCACGACCTTCTCGCCGGAAACCATCGGCAGCGTGGACATACGCAGGTCCAGCTTCCGGCCGTGGACCATCGCGCGGATCCGGCCGTCCTGCGGGATGCGGCGCTCGGAGATGTCCAGGTTCGCCATGATCTTGAGGCGGGAGACGATCGCGGCCTTCATGTGGGCCGGCGGGTTCATCGCGTCGAACAGCACACCGTCGATGCGGTAACGCACCTGCAGCTTCTTCTCCTGCGGCTCGATGTGGATGTCCGATGCGCCTTCCTTGACCGCGTTGAAGATCAGGTAGTTCACAAAGCGGATGACCGGCGACTCGCCCGCCATCTTCTCAAGATCCAGCTCCTCCTCGTCGTTCTCGACGAGCGCGACGTCGTCTTCATCGATGCTGGCGATGATCTCGTCAACAGCGATCTCGTCGGCGTCCGAGCCCTGCTCGCGGTGGGCCTCGACGACCGCGGCGATATCGTCGGGTGTGACCACGACGGCCTTCACGGTCAGCCCGAGCTTATTCTGTACCTCGTCGATGACGATCAGGTCTTCGGTATGCACGAGCCCCAGCAGCAGACGTGAGCCCTTCGGCCGGATCGGCAGCACGCCGTGCTTCAGGCAGTAGTCCCCGCCGAGCATCTCGAGCTGCTTGAGCGCCTCGATGTCGTCGTAGGTGACCCGCTCAAAGCCCATGCCCGCCAGGCCGGCGACGCAGGACTGCATCTTCTCCTGATCAATGTCCAGTTCGAGCAGGACGTCGGCGATCCGCTTGCCCGGCGACTTGGAGACGACGTTGCGCGCGCTCGTGAGCTGCTCGGGCGTGATCACCTTCTCGGCCAGCAGCAGGTCGCCCAGGTCCGTGCGCGCACGGACCAGGGCGGTCTGCGGGTCTTCTCCCTCCGCCACGCAGACCGGCAGGTACGGGTCGGCGCCGCTGAAGCCGCCGAAGGTCCCGCTGCCGGTGTCGCTGCCCCTCGCTTGCTGGTCCACGAATCTGCCTCCGCTGTCGGAAAAGCGCGCTGCGGCGCTGTGTGTTCGGCGTCTGTGACCGACGCCGGTCGGGGTCGGGTCTACTCGTACCGGATGCGGAACGCCCAGGGCTTCGGGGCGTTGAGCGGGGCGCGGATGATCACGTCCAGCCCGTCGACCTCGGCGATGGTGAAGCCGGTGTCGCCGATCTCCTGGCCGATGCGGTACATGTTGCCGTCGATGAAGACGACCGCCCGCTCGCCGGTGCCCGTGATCGAGTCCACGGTGAACCCGCGGACGATCGACTTGAGGCGTTCCAGCTCCGCGGCTTCGAGTTCCTCGGGTGTCGGGCCGTTGTTCTCGGCCTGCGTGGCCGCCGGGGCCTCGGGCAGCCCGACCATCTCGAACGGGTTCTTCTGCACCTCGTCGGAGGGCACCTGGTACTCGGTGGGGTCGGCCTCGAGTTCGCTGATGATGCGCGAGCTGTCGCCGTTGACCGGCTCGATCGGGCCCTGCACACCCGCGGCCTCGGCCGCGTCGATCTTGATCATGAAGTCCTCGACGAGTTGGATCGCCTCGGCGGTGCCCGAGTCGCTGGCGACGGCCTTGAGGGTCATCTTCATCGCCGCCAGCGCGCCGATGCCCACCACCACCACGACCGCGACGGCCAGGGTGCTGCCCGAAAGCTTGGCCTTGCCGGCGTCCGGGTCGAGCCCGAGCGGCTGGCCCTCCGGGTCGACGTCACCGCCGCCGAAGGCGCCTAGTACGGCCATGGAGTTCTCTTCCTCGGCCGGGGCCTCCCGCGGGAGGTTCGGGTTGATGTCGTTGTCGCTGATATCCATCGCGGTCTCCTAGGCGCCGCAGGCGCGTGGCCGGCCGTGTCGATGCCGGGCGGTTGGGTCGGGGTGGCTTACTCGTTCTCGAAGAAGATGCTGAGGGTGATCTCGGCGACCATCGTGCCCTCGGTATTGTCGCCGCCCTCGAGCTTGGTCAGGCGCATCATCGGCAGCTGCGTGATCCGCGGCAGCCGTTCAACCTCCAGCAGGAAGGCGTAGAAACCGTTGAAGTCGCCCTCGATCTCCAGGCGGACGGGCAGCTCCATGTACTGCGCCGCGGAGACGACCTTGTCCGGCTTGATCGAGCGGATGGTCAGCCCGTGGCTGAGCGCGAGGTCCGTGATGTTGCGGACGACCGCGTACTCTTCGCGGCCTTGGGGCAGCTTCTGCTCGATCAACTCGATGGTGTTCTTCAGCCGCTCGATCTCGCCGTCCAGGTCGATGTACCGGGCGGTCGCCTGGTCGAGGGCCTGGAGCTTGGCCTGCTTGGCCTGGATCTCGGTGCGGGCCTCCTGCTGCAGCTTGTTGTTCGCCTGGAAGACGAAGAAGTAGGCCACGGCCGGCATCGCCAGCAGCACGAGGATGAAGAGGATTTCGCGTAGTCCAAATCGCATGGGTCGGTCTCCGGGGAGTGCCGGGGTGCCGCGTGGGCGGCCCTGGGTCGTGGGATCGGGCTTAGTCGGTCTGGGTGTTCACGTCGGCGAAGCCCTCGCCGGGCGCGCCCTCGCCGTTGGCGCCGCGGAACTCGCGGTCCTCGGCCATCGGGTCCTGGTTGAGCTCGCGGAGCAGGTCGCTGTCGACATCGCGGTCGAAGCTCAGCTCGGTATTGAGCTGCATGACGATCCGGAAACGCCGCATCTCGATGCCCTCGATGAGGAACCGCTCGGTGTACTCGAGCCCGACGCCGACGTACAGCGGGTGCACGGTCAGGCTCTGCATGAACTCGGAGACATCCGTGTCGCTGGGCGCGACGCCGACGATCTCCAGCAGGATCTCGCGGGGCTCGATGGTGACCTCGCCCTCTTCCTCGGCCTGTGCCTCGCTGCGTTCCAGGCGTTCGCGCTCGATGGCGGTCTGCGGCCGGCTGTCGGGCTTGACGATCTTGGTCTCGAGGTTCAGCTCCAGCAGGCTCATCGTGCTGGGCATGTGGTTGATCATCTCGGCGAGGATGATGGACCGGGGGACGCGCTCGACCAGCTGCTGGACGATCTTGGCCTTGCCGATCATCTGCTGCTTGCGTTCCTGGAGCTGCTCGATCTGGCGGAGCTGCTGGGCGCGTTCGCTGAACATCGCGTCGACGCGTTGCAGCTCGGCGCGGGTGCTGTGGTCCTGGCGCTTCTGCACGTAGAAGGCCGCGCTGATCGCACCGATCATCACGACGAACAACGCGATGCATATCAGGTTCGTCCGCCGCGCGATCTTGCGGTCCAGGTAGTCTTCGGGGAGGAAGCTGCTGTTCTTGGCCATGGTGTGGCTCCGTCCGGCGTCGTGCCGGGTCCTAGGGATCGGTTAGAGGTTCGCGTCGCTGAGGCACAGCCCCAGGGGGACGGCCCATCCGGGCTGGGGTTTGGTCATGTCCAGCCCGAGCGGCTGCATGCCCGGGGTCCGCATCACGCGGGCCAGCGGGTGGCCGACAAACGTGGGCAGGCCGAGGGCGAAGGCGACGGCTTCGTTGACCGAGCGTTGGCCGGCCTCGCCGCCGAGCATGATGACCTGGTCCACCGGGTGGGCGGGGCAGACCGAGTCGTGGTAACGGATCGTCATACGCAGGCCGTCGACCATCGCATCGAGTGTCTCGTCCAGGTCTTCGAGCGCCATCGCGGGCTGCGCGGCGGCGAGCCCGCGGCGGTCCTCGGCGGTCTCGACGGCGGTCATGCCGTCGGCTTCCGCCTGTGCCAAGCCATCGGGGTCGGCCGCGTTGTCACGCAGCAGCGGCGCACCGACCAGGGCACGGCGCAGGTCTTCTTTCTTCTTCAGCTCGGCCTGGCTGGGGAACGGCCGGGCGGCGAGCGGGTTGCTGGCTTCGCGGATGCGCGCGAGGCGGGCCTCGGTGAAGTCCAGCCCGTGCTCCTTGGCGTGTCGGCGGGTCATTTCTTCGCCGGCCGAGTGCAGGGTCCGTGCCATAAGGACCTGGCCGTTGTGCAGGATGACGATCTTCGTCATCGCCGCGCCGACATCGACGAAGCAGCGCGTGCCGGTCTTGTCGATCTCGCGGCGGTTGTAGAGCTCGATGAAGGGTTTGGCGATGCACATCGGCTCGCTGTGCATGCCGACGACCTCGAGCTTCGCGGCGGTGGCCAGCTCGATGTAGCGCATCACGGTCGAGCGCGGGGCGGCGAGCATCAGCACGCGTTGGCGTGCCGAGCCGTCACGCATGATCTGGCCCAGGTGGTAGTTGCGGACGACCATCCGGGACGGGTCTTTTTCGAGGACGGTCTGCAGGTGCAGGTTGATCTGGGCATCGATGTCGTTCGCGTCGCTGCCGGGCAGCTCGACGACGCTGACCAACGTCTGGTGCGCGGGGATGGCGAGCATCGCGCGGCGGCCCTTGAACGGCTGCTGCCGGAGGATCTCCTTGATCGCTTCCCCGGCGAAGGTGTAGCGTGCCGCGGCGTCGCTGCGGGCGTGCTCGGGCACGGTCATCGCGCCGGCCGCGATGAGCTGTGTGGTTGCGCCGCCGGCCGACACCTGCATCATCTTGATCGTGTCGGTCCCGAAGTCGATCGAGATCGGCGAGAGACGGGTTTTGGTGATACCGAAGGCCATGGGCTGGATCTGCCCCCTTGCAGGAGGGTGCCCGCGTCCCGGCTCACAACACGTAGAGCCGGCGCGGTGCGCGTCTGTCTGTGCATCGACGTTCCGGGGGGGACGGTTTAGGGCCCGCCCGACTTCGCCGACCCGCACAGAACGCGCAGGCCGCGCCGTGTCACCCCGCGTGTCCGGATGTACCGGTGGTGACGATCGCGCCGCCTGCATCCGCAGACGCGGGCCCCGCCGCCCGCTAGGATGTCGCGTTGCGAATGGATTGGATCCCCCCGCCCCCGCCCCGTTAGCCCCCATGCAAGACCAGACCCCAAAAGCTATCGTCGAGCAGCTCGACCGCTTCATTATCGGCCAGCACGACGCGAAACGCGCCGTCGCGGTCGCCATCCGCAACCGTTGGCGGCGGCAGCAGCTCGACGGCGAGATCGCGCGCGAGGTCGTCCCCCGCAACATCATCATGGCCGGGCCCACCGGCTGCGGGAAGACGGAGATCGCCCGCCGGCTGGCCCGTCTGACCGGCGCGCCGTTCATCAAGGTCGAGGCGAGCAAGTTCACCGAGGTCGGCTACCACGGCCGGGACGTCGAGTCGATGGTCCGCGACCTGCTGGACCAGGCGATCGCCATGGTCCGGGCCGAGCAGGCCCAGGCGGTGAACGAGAAGGCCGAGGCCGCAGCGATGGACCGGCTGGTGACGCTGCTGCTGCCCGGCTCCGATCCGGAGGCATCAAAACGCCGACACGCCACCGCATCGGTTGCAGCCGAGGGCGACAGCTCGGCAAAGGGCGGGTTCGTCGCCACCGCGGACTCGATCGAGAGCAAGCAGCGCCTCCGCGAGAAGATGCGCGAGCAGCTTACCGCCGGCGCGCTCGACGACAAGGAGGTCGAGATGAACATCACCCGCCGGCCGCAGACGTCGGTGATGTTCGCCAACATGGGGCTGGACCAGATGGACCCGTCCATGGCCGACATGTTCGAGAAGATTATCCCCGAGCAGAACAAGCGTAAGCGCGTCCGCGTCGAGGACGCACGCCGCATCCTGATCGAGGAAGAAACCGACAAACTGCTGGACGAGGACAAGATCGTCAGCGAAGCGATCGACCGGACCCAGGACGCGGGCATCATCTTCCTCGACGAGATCGATAAGATCGCCACGGCCGACGGCCCCGGGGGCAAGGGCTCACCGGACGTCTCGCGCCAGGGCGTGCAGCGCGACCTGCTGCCGATCGTCGAGGGGTCGGCGGTGAGCACCCGGCACGGCGTGGTCCACACCGACCACATCCTCTTCATCGCCGCCGGCGCGTTCCACTACGCGAAGGTCAGCGACCTGATGCCCGAGCTGCAGGGCCGGTTCCCGATCCGCGTCGAGCTGGCACCGCTGACCAAGGACGACTTTGTCCGCATCCTCACCGAGCCGCAGGGCGCGCTGACCCGGCAGCAGGAGGCGCTGCTCGGCGTCGAGGGCCTGCGGGTCGTCTTCGAGCCCGGCGCGATCGACGCGATGGCGGAGCTCGCCGCCGCCGCGAACGAGCGTCTCGAAAACATCGGTGCGCGTCGTCTGATGACGATCGTCGAGACCGTGTTTGACGAGATCAACTTCGACGCCCCCGACCGCGTCGCCGCCGGCGAGACGGAGCTGCGCATCACCGACGCCTTCGTCCGCGAGCAGGTCGCCCCGGTCGTCGCGGATGCCGATCTGTCCAACTTTGTGCTGTAACGGGAGTGGGCTTCGGGGTATCGGCGTGTGCAGCCATGCGGTATGATCCGGCAGCACACTCTCGTTCCGGAGCCCCGCATGTCGCAGTCCCCGCCCCCTCCCCCGCAGCCGCAGCAGCCCTACCAGCCGCCCGCCCAGTACCCCCCGCCGCCCCCGCCGCCTTCGGGCGGTGTATCGACCGGGCTGATCCTCGGCATCGTCGGCTGCTCGGGGGCGCTGGTCCTGCTGCTCATCCTGCTCCTGGCGATCGGCATCCTGCTGCCCGCGCTGGGTGCCTCCCGCCGGACCGCCAGACGGATGCAGAACAGCACCCAGCTCCGCGGCATCCACCAGGGGCTGGTCACCTACGCGAACTCCAACAAGGCGTGGTTTGTCGGCGTGGACAGCCAGGGCCGGGTCCTCCTCGACGGCCTCACGACGACCGGCGGCTCGGGCGACGGCGACACGGTGGAGGCCCGCTACTGGTTGATGCTCAACGGGAGCTTCTTTACCCCCGGGTACGCCATCAGCCCCAGCGAGACCGAGGCCCGCTACGAGTGGGCCTTCTCCGGCGCGGTCGTCGTCGACAACTACTCCTACGCGATGCTGCAGACCGACGGCACGCCCGGGCAGGTCGTTGCCGACCCACAGACCCCCCACCGCGTCCACGAGTGGAGCCAGACGCTCAACACCCAGTCCATCGTGATGAGTGACCGCAACACCGGGGCCAACGCGACCAGCGCCGTCGACAGTGTCCACTCCGGCAGCCCCGGCCAGTGGAAGGGGTCCATCCTGTGGAACGATAACCACGTCGCCTTCGAGCAGACCCACATCCTGCCGACGCGGTACGACAACGGCCCGATGAACAATCAGGACAACCTCTTCGAGGCGTCGGGCGACACCGATGCGCACCTGATCCACACCGGCGACCGCTAGCCGGGCCGGCTTCAACCGCGTGTGTTCTTGATGACTGATCGGGCGCACCTGCCGTTTCAGGCGGCGGCCTCGTTCCCCGGCAGGGTCTGCTTGGGGAAGCAGCTCTGGCCGATGTGACAGATCTGTTGGCGCTGCTTGTCGGTGATGTTCAGGAACTCCAGCCCGTAGACCCGGCCGATGCCGCGCTTCTTTTCCTTGCGCGCCACGCGGGCCTTCACCGCGACCTTCACGTCGCAGAACTTCAGAACGATTACGACCCGCTGATTGATCCGCAGCCCGCGGAACAGGCCGCCCCGCTGGACGAGCACGCCGCAGTGCGACAGGTCCAGGACCCGGCCGAGGTTCGACTTCAGTCCGACCATGGGCATGCGGCCGCCCCGGCGGGATTCCTTGGCCGCCTCTTCCCCCTTCATGTAGGCGTCCGTCAGCTTATGGATGTTCAGGGATAGGGCCATGGACTATCTCATCGTCATCGTGACCCTCGCGGGTAATGGATGCGAGTAACCGTGCCAATTCTTTGTAAAAACGCGCTATCCCGGCCCGGCAGGACCCGCGCAACCGGCACAGCCCCACCGACGTGCCACCCCCTGTCACCCCCGGACCGGCCCCGTACCGCCCGGCTGATACACTCCGGCCATGCTCGCACAGGTCCACAGCTTCCTGCTCCAGGGCATCGACGCCATCGCCTGCGAGGTCGAGGTCGACGTCGTCCACGACGCGATGCCCAGGACCTTTATCGTCGGCCTGCCCGACGCGGCGGTGAAAGAGTCCGTCGAACGCGTCCGCTCGGCCGTCACCAACACCGGCTACCCCTTCGCCCTCGCACGCACGGTCATCAACCTCGCCCCGGCCGACAAACGCAAAGAAGGCCCGGTCTACGACCTGCCCATCGCCATCGGTATCCTGCTGTCCGAGGGCGTGATCCAGACCGAGCGGCACAAGAACCTCATGTTCGCCGGCGAACTCGCGCTCGACGGCCGGGTCCGCCCCGTCGCGGGCATCATCAACCTCGCGTTGCTCTGCAAGGAACTGGGGATGGAAGGCGTCGTCGTGCCGGCGGATAACGCGCACGAGGCCGCGGCGGTGGACGGCATCGAGGTCTACCCCGCCGACTCGCTGGCCAGCGTCGTGTCGTTCCTGAACGGCCAGCACGAGATCACGCCCGTCGCGACGATCGACGTGGACGAGACCCTGCGCAACGAGACGCCTGGCATCGACTTCGCCGACATCCGCGGCCAAGAGGCGGTCAAACGCGCCATGGCCGTCGCCGCCGCCGGGGGACACAACATCATGATGATCGGCCCGGCCGGCACGGGGAAGACCATGGCCGCCCGCGCGCTGCCCGGCATCCTCCCGCCGCTCTCGCGCGACGAAGCGCTGCAGGTCACCCGCATCTACTCCGCGGTCGGCCAGGTCCCGCGCGGCCGGTCGCTCATCACCGCACGCCCCGTCCGCACGCCCCACCACACCGCGTCCAGCGCGGCCGTCATCGGCGGCGGAACCGTCCCGAGGCCCGGCGAAGTCTCGCTTGCCCACCACGGCGTCCTCTTCCTCGACGAGATGCCCGAGTTCCCCCGGCCCGTGCTCGAAACGCTCCGCCAGCCCCTCGAAGACGGCCACGTCACCATCGCCCGCGCCCACTCCTCCATCCGCTTCCCCGCACAGTTCATGCTGGTTGCTGCCTTGAATCCGACCCAACAGGGCAGCAAACCCACCGATGCGCAGTCGCAGAAGCAGATGGACCGTTACCTCTCCAAGCTCTCCGGCCCGCTGATCGACCGCATCGACATCCATGTCGAGGTCCCGCCAGTCCCCTACAAACAGCTCACCGGCCAACCCAACGGCACCAGCTCCGCCACCATCCGCGAGCAGGTGCTACAGGCCCGCGCAATCCAGTACCAACGCAACGGCGGCGCGCTCAAACGCAACGCCCTGCTCTCGGGCCGAGAGCTCGATAAACACGCCCCGATGGACGACGGCGCGAAGGACCTCATCAAGCAGGCCATGAGCGAACTGAACCTCAGCGCCCGCGCCTACGACAAGATCCGAAGGGTCGCCCGCACCCTCGCCGACCTCGACGCGAGCGCTGGCATCACCATGCAGCACGCGGCGGAGGCGATCAGCTACCGGTTGTTGGATCGCGGGCGGTAAGGAGATTGCTATGAACCACAAGCTGGAAGGAATGCTTGAGATTGATGTTGCTCAGCCTGACCAAGACTGTCTCATCAGTTGCCTTCGAGCCATGCAGTACACATGGAAGGTTCCGTTGCACTTGGAGAACACCACCACGGGAGAATCACTCGAACTGATGTTCTTTGAGAGTCACTTCGGAGCTGAGTTCAAAGACAAGCACGGATCGTTTTATGCCAAAGCAGAGGCCCTTGATCTGGAGGCGGCTGTCGGCCTGATGCAGTCGTTCAAGGAAGGGAAAACGCCGGACGTCAGCGGGCCTAACTGGAGTGACATCACCGCAGAGCGCGATCACTTGAGCGCAGCCCGGACACCTCTAGCAGACAAATGGTTGATTGGCATCCTGGTTGTCGTTGGGCTTGGCTTGCTGATCGGTGCAATAGTGTATGTACAGTTGCTCACGCCTTAGCATGTAGGGTGGGTGGAGGGAGTCCGCGACCGATACCCACCGGAGCCCACCCACCGCTGCCGGCAGCACCCGGTGGGTATCACTCACGGACTCGTTCCACCCACCCTACGGTAGACCGATGACATTACTCCTCTTGTTCCTCTCGACCGTTGTCGCCCTGCTTGCCCTGGCCGGGCTACTGCACGCAATCGGCAACTACGCCCCCGGGCTTGCCCGCCTGCTGCGGCAGGCACCGGGTCTGGACCTCGTGGTGTTCGCGTTCCTCGTCGCGCCCCCGGTGGCGGTGGTGGTGCTGTGGGCGGGGCTGGATCGCTACGTCCGGCCGGGGCTGTGGTTGATGCTGCTCTCCGCGGTGGCGGGGCAGTCGGTGACGCTCGTGGTCTGGTCGTTCCTGCACGAGATGCACCCCATGCACCGCGGGACCCGGCGGACGATCTTCCGGACGCTCGACCGCGCGGTCGGCGGGTGGCGGAACCACCTCGCGGTGTGGTGGACGTGCCTGGCCGCCCCGCTGTTTATCTGCGTCCGTGTGGCGGAATACATCGTTTACCCGCCACTGACCTGGCTGGTCCGGCTGCCGAAGTACAAGCACGCCGAGTGGGTGAACGTCTCGCGGACAAAGTTTGATGGGCTGGTCGGCTACGACCTGATCTGGTGCCTCTACTGCGACTGGATGACGGGCGTGTGGTCGCTGGGCGGGGAGATGCTGCGCAACGTCGAGAGCTTCTGGTGCCCGATCCGCTTCAGCAACACCGCGAAGTGCGACAACTGCAAGACCGACTTCCCCGACATCGACGGCGGCTGGGTCGATGAGGGGGCCGACATCGCGGCGGTCCGGTCCCTGCTCGAATCGAAGTACGTCGACAACACGGGCAGGCCCAACGCCTGGTTCGGCCACCCCGCCCGCCTGACGGTGGAGGGCAAAGCACTCCCGGCCGACACGCCGCCGCCAATCAGCCCGACAGAAACCGATCCACACACGGAGAGCGAATCATGATGGCTGCACGACGTCTGACCCATTGGGTGCTGCTGGGTGCATCGGTGCTTGCCCAAGGCACAACGCCAGCCGGGGCACAGGATGGTGCGGCGGCGCCTCCGCCGGGCATGTCGGTGCCGCTGTCCGAGCGGGTGATCTACCAGCCCGGGCCCTACGCGTTGACGGAGGATTCCCGGCCGAGGGACGGTGTGCCGCGCGGGACGGTGACGCGCCACTTGTTCAGCGACAGCACGGTCTATCCTGGCACGCTCCACGAGTACTGGGTCTATGTCCCGGCGCAGTACGACCCGGACGGCGACGAGCCAGCGGCGGTGATGGTGTTCCAGGACGGGCACGCCTACGCCCACGCGGACAGCGAGTTCCGCGCGTCGGTGGTGATGGACAACCTCATCGCGGCGGGCGAGATGCCGGTAACGATCGGCATCTTTATCGAGCCGGGCCACCGTGGCGAGACGCTGCCCGACGGCTACTGGGGCAACCGCAACAACCGCAGCGTCGAATACGACACGCCCGACGACACCTACGCGCGATTCCTGATGGACGAGGTCCTGCCGTTGGTCGGCGGACGATACCGCCTCACCGACGACCCGGAGATGCGCGCGATCTGCGGGACCAGTTCCGGCGGCATCTGCGCGTTCAAGTGTGCCTGGCACCGGCCCGACGCGTTCCGCAAGGTCCTGTCGACGATCGGCAGCTTCACCAACATCCGCGGCGGGCACATCTACCCGGCGATCCTCCGCAAGGAAGAGGCCCGGCCGATCCGGGTCTTCTTGCAGGACGGGATGAACGACCTGGACAACGCGCACGGCAACTGGTGGCTGGCAAACCAGCAGATGGCGCGGGCGCTGTCCTATGGGGATCGCTACGACTACCGCTTTGTCGCGGGCGACGGCGGACACAACGGGCAGCACGGCGCGGCAGTTTTCCCGGACGCGATGCGGTGGCTCTGGCGCGGGTGGAACGAGACGCCCTGACCGGCCTAGGATGAGCCGTCCGCATAACCCTGGATTCCTACCGAAAGGCACCCCATGTTCACGATCACTCCGCACGGGCCCAACCGCCTGGACATCGCCCTGTCGGGCAAGCTCGACCGTGAGGGGATGACCGCGGCGCTGGACGATCTGGTGGTAAAGGCCGAGGGGATCGAGCACGGCCGGATGTTGTACCGGATCGACGATTTCCACCTGCCGTCGCTCGGGGCGATCGGTGTGGAACTGATGCGGATGCCCAAGCTGTTGAAGCTGGTCGGCCGTTTCGATAAGGCCGCGGTGCTGGCGGACCAGGGGTGGCTGAAGAAGATCAGCGAGATCGAGGGCGCGTTGATCCCGGGGCTGGAGATCAAGGCGTTCGGCTTGGACGAGGCCGACGCGGCCGAGGCGTGGCTCACAGCGTAGGGGACACGCGGCACGGTTAGTCGGGTGACGCTTTCGCTTCGCTGACGACGCGGAGCTGGCAGAACTGCCGGTGGCCTTCGCGCGAGCCGTGGTAGCCGTAGCCGGACTGGCGTGCGCCGACCCAGGGCGAGCCGGTCGCGCCGCCGATGCCCTTGTTGATGCCGATCATGCCGGCCTGGAGCCGGCGTGCGATTTGCGCGGCGTGTGCCTGTTCACCGAAGACGACGCCCCCGAGCCCGAGGTCGCTGTCGTTGGCCAGGCGGAGCGCCTCTTCGTCGTCGCTGACGACCTGCACCGCGGCGATCGGGCCGAACGTCTCCTCTCGGCAGACGTCCATGTCGTGGGTGACCCCCAGCAACACGGTCGGCGGCATGAGGTTGCCTTCGCCGGGGCTGCCGCCCGCGAGGACCTTCGCGCCCTTCGCCTTTGCGTCCTCGATCTGCGCGAGGACGTGCGCTTTCTGGCGGGCGTCGACCATCGGGCCCATCGTGGCGTCCGCATCGGTGTAGTGGCCGGGCTTCATGTCGGCGGTCTTGGCGAGCAGGCGGTCCATGAACGCGTCGGCGACCTTGGCGTGGACATAGATCCGCTCGGTGCTGACGCAGACCTGCCCACAGTTGCGGAAGCTGTTCATGGCGGCGAAGTCGGCGGCCTTCTCGACATCCGCGTCGTCCAGCACGATCAGCGGGTCTTTGCTGCCCAGCTCAAGGATGAGGCGTTTGAGCCCCTTGCCCGCGGCCTGCATGATGTGCCGGCCCGCGTCGCGCGAGCCGGTGAACGCGATCAGATCGACCGCGCCGGCGACGAGCGCCTTGCCCTGCGCGTCGGCCCCGTGGACGACCTGCAGCACCCCATCGGGCAGGACCCGGTTGAGCAGTTCCGCGTAGCGCTGGCCGGTGAGCGGGGTCAGCTCGGAGGGCTTGAGGATTACGGCGTTTCCCGCCGCGAGCGCCGGCAGCACCAGCCAGTGCGGCATGAGCACGGGGAAGTTCCACGGCGTGATCGCGACGCACACGCCCAGCGGGTCGTAGTGCAGGACCGACCGGGTGTGTTCGTCTTCCAGCGCCTCCGGGGACAAGGCCTCGGCGATGCGGTCCAACTCGGCAGCGATCCCGCCGGCCACCGCGGCGGCCTCGCCTTGACCCTCCGCGAGGGTCTTGCCCTGCTCACGGCTGATGAGTTCGCCAAGTTCTTCAGCGTGCTCCGCGAGGAGCGGGCCAGCGGCTTTCAGCGTCTCGATCCGTTGCGCCAGCGGGGTCTCGGCCCAGCGCTGCTGCGCGTCGCGTGCCTTGTCGATCACCGCGTCGATCGCTTCGGCCGGGGTCACGTCCACCCGGCCGACTTCCTCCCCCGTGAACGGGTCTGTAGAGACAAGGGTTGCGTCGACGGTCTTAGGCGTGTTTTGGGTCGTGGTCATGTCGCTGGTTCCTGCAGGTCCGACGGGAGGGCTGACGTAGTGCAATTCGCTTCCAAAGAACACTTCGGTGCGGGCTGCGATGGTGGATCACCAGCTTAGGGTTTTGGGACATCAGAGCAATGATGTCGCTACCAGCGCCAGACCGATGTGATACCGCCGGTGCGGGTCGCGGGCAGCGGGCCGTGGCGGAGCGTCACGACCGGGGCGTGCGGCTTGCAGAACAGCCGGGGGTAGACCGGCAGCTTGAGCAGGTCGGTCGATCCGACGCCGCGGGGGATGAGCATGAGCGTGTCCTGATGCCGAATGAGCCCGGCCGACAGCGAAAGCGGCAGCTCGGTCGAGGTATAGATCGGTACCCCCGGCAGGATGCGGACCTGCCCGCCGTGGGTGTGTCCGGCAAAGGCGAGGTGCGCCCCCAGGTCGGCGGCAAGCGGCAGGTCGTCGGGCCGGTGAGTGAGGGCCAGCCGGAGGCGAGGGGGTTTGTCGGGGTCGCCTTTGGGGAGCGCGGCGGTAGCAAGCGCGGCGGCGGTGCCATCCGGCCGTTGTCGGGCACCGGGCCGGCCGAGCCCGAGGATGTCGATCGGTAGGCCGTCGAGTGGGAAGGCCCGGTCAATCATCCAGCGGACGGGCAGGTCTTGGGCCTGTTCAATGAACGCGGGCGTGTCGTGATTGCCGAAGACCCCGAACCAGCCATGGGTGGGCTTGACGGCCTGGGTGAGTTCTTTGAGGTAGCGAAGCGTGGGGGCCGGGTCGTGGTGTCGCAGCATGTAGTCGCCGGTGAGCAGGCCCAGGTCCAGCCGTAGCTTGGCGAGTTGGTAGACGAGCCGGGCGAGGCGTTGGGTGGGTTTCCGGACGTGCAGGTCGGTGAGGTGCGCGATCCGCAGGCCGCTGCCGCCGGTGGGTTTAGCGGGGGCGGAGCGGCGATTGTCGGCAGGGATCGGGCGTGGGGTGCTGGGAAAGGCGGTGGGGACCGCGGGGTGGCAGAGATCGACGGATTCGGTGAGTCCGTAGGCGAGGGGCATGGTGGGGATCATAGCGGCGCTGGCCTTGCCAGGATTGCCGCAAGTCCATATCTTGTAGGGGTTGCGGACCACGCCGGGTCCGGTGCGTCGGCTTGTCGAGCTGGCCCGCTGGACGCCGTGGGTCCTCCCTCCCCCGCCCTCCCGCAGGAGCTAACCGACGATGGCGAAGATGTTTTACACGCTCGAAGAAGCCGCCCAGAAGCTGGGGGTGGATGAACAGACGGTCAAAGACATGGCCGCCCGCAACGAGCTGCAGCAGTTCCGCGACGGCGACAAGCTGATGTTCAAGCGCGACCAGATCGACGCCAAGTCGTCCAGCGGCGGGTCGTCCGGCCCGATCGCATTGGCGGATTCGGGTATCAACGACGCGATCGACCTGCGGGCCGATACGAACGTGCCCTCCACCGAAGACAGCCGTGAGGCGACCGGCGTCAGCGTGTTCGACGCCGGCGAAGTCGACCTCGCCGACCCCATGGCCCAGACGCAGGTGACCCAGCCGGTCATCGACGACGAAGACCTCGCCCTCGAATCGGTCGGCTCCGGTTCGGGCCTGCTCGACCTCACCCGCGAGTCGGACGACACCTCCTTGGGTGCCGAGCTGCTCGACGAGATCTACCCCGGCGGCGACACCGGGATGGGCACGGGCACGGGCATGGCGATGGACTCGGCCGTCGGCTCCTCGGGGGTCTTCGACGGCGCGATCTCCATGGAGACGGGCCAGTCCGGCCCCTCCGGCCTCGAGAACCTCTCGGCCGGCCCCGCCGCCGCGGGCGGTGCGCAGGCCGCGCCCGTCAGCTATGAGGTGGAAGAAAGCGACCCGGCCGGCAGCGGGCTCGGCGCAGGCATGCTCTTCGGCGTCATCGCCGCGATGGTCATCGGCCTGGTCGTCATGATCCCCGCGCTCGTCGGCGTCGACGGGGCCCTCATGGATATGATCGACCCGCTCGCCAAGCCCAACAACGTCTACATCCTCGGCGGCGTCCTGCTGGTCGTCAGCATCGTCTTCGGCGTCATCGGCATGGTTGTGGGCAAGGCCACCGACAAGTAAACCGCCCCACCTTTACCGCAAACCCAACGAGCCGGCCTGAACGGGCCGGCTTTTTCTTCGGCCTGTTTCCCGCCGAACGCGGTGCGGTTCAAGACGCTGGCCCGCCACACGCCCGCCTGCCGAAGCTACACTGACACATCCCCCGCAAACGCCAAGCCCAGGAGCGCACGGACGCATGCTCAGCCCGCTCGCCAAACAGGAATCCCTCACGATCGCGGCCATCGGGCTGCTGATGTCGGTCGCCGTCGTCCTGCTCGGGGCGTGGTGGCTGCTGGTGCTCGTGGTGCCGGCGACGGCGGCGTTCCTCGCGTTCTTCCGCGACCCGGACCGGCGGACGCCGACCCAGCGCGGTGTCATGGTCGCGCCCTCCAGCGGCCGGATCAGCTCCATCCACGAGGTCGAGCACTTCGAGCCGCTAGGCGGGCCGGCCACCTGCGTCCGCATCTTCATGAGCGTGCTGGATGTCCACATCAACTACTGCCCCTACCACACCGAGGTGGCGTCGGTCACCCATACCGATGGCCAGCACCTGAACACGCTCAACCCGCAGTCGGCCGAGGACAACGAGTCGAACCTGATCATGCTGACCCACCCCACGCGCGGCTACCCGATGGCGGCGGTCCGGCAGGTCGCGGGCATGCTCGCGCGGACGATCGTCTGCTCGGTCGAAGAGGGCCAGGTCCTGCAGCGCGGCCAACGCATCGGGCTCATCAAGCTGGGCTCCACGACCGAGCTATACATCGCCCAGGACCTCGCGCCGCAGGTCCGGGTCCGGCAGGGGCAGAAGGTCGTCGGCGGCCTCACCGTGCTCGCGCAGGTGACGCCGAAGGAAGGCGCGGCCATCATCGCCCGTCCCGAACGCGAGGGGGCACAGGCCCCGACGGCTGAATCAGAGCCCGCGGTTGAAGCGGACCAGGTCGAGGTCGAGGCGTAGGGTGAGGCCGGGTGGGGCCCCGTGTTTCGTCTTGATGGGATCGGGTCTTCGGCAGCGCCCCACCGCGTGTGACGCTGCGGCTAATGATCGGTGTCGTACAAGCGTGCAGGAGTAGCCGCCGCGTCACACGCGGCGGGGCGCTGCCAGATACCGCTGTTATTCACACCCTGCCCGCCGCTAGTCCCCACGCTCCATCCGCACGATCGCGCGGTATTGTTCCTGGAAGAACGCACGCCAGCGGATGCGGTTGGCCTCGGCGTCCGCACCCAGCGGGCCGAGCCGGTCGGCGAACGCGGTGAGCTCCGCGACTACCTCGGCGTGGCGGGGGTGGTCCGGGTCGTGGTGGATCGCGTGCCAGTCTCGCGCCAGTTCGTCGTCGGGCCAGGCCAGGGTCAGCTCCTCGGGCATGGCGTCGAAGCGTTCGAGCATCTCGCCCAGCCGGGCGTGCTGGGGGTGACCGGGGTCGCGGGCGCGGTTGATGGCGTCCCACGCGGCGCCAAGGTCGCCGTGGATATCGATCGCCATCGCCGCGGTGATGGGTGCGACCATGCTGAAGTAGAACGGCGTGCCGTCGGGGAACGGCACCGCGGAGTCGAATGGCGCGAGGCCCTGGTCGACCCAGTAGGCACGCTCGCTATCGGTGTACATGTCCTGCCGGATCGGCTTGCGACGGAGCTCGTACCGCGTGGGTCGGACCAGACCGTTGGTGGCGGTGCCGGCTCCGATCGCGCGCTGCCAGAGCCCCTGGGCGTCGTGCGTCAGCAGCCAGGCGATGAACTCCTTGGCGAGGTCGGCACGCGGTGCGCCGCGGAGCAGTGTGATCGGGTCGGCGGTGGTCGCGGTCATGCTCTTGCCGTTCTCGATCGGGTCGACGTAGCCCAGCCGGTCGCTGCCGATGAGCCCGGCCTGCGACCGGCCGTAGAAGTCGATGCACATGCCCGCGGCCGCGTCCCCCCGCGCGACGTCGTTGGGGATCGTGCTTGAGCTGTTGGTGAAGTAGCGGGCGTTGGCGAAGGTCCGGCGCAGCGTCGCCCAGCCCGCGGTCCAGCCCATCCGGCGGAGGATCGCGTTAAACGTCGCCCCGATCGAGCCGCTGTGCCCCGGGTCGGCCAGCGCGATCCACCCGCGGAACCCCGGGTCGGCCAGGTCGGCCCACGTCGTCGGTTCGTCGGCGCCGATCATCGCCAGCAGGTCGCGGTTGAACACGATGCCGAAGCTCGACAGCGTTACACCCGTCCACCCCACTACCTCGATGTCTTGCGCGTCCTCGCTGAACGTGTACCGCCGGTAGAGCCGCTCGCCGCCGATGCGGTCGCTGGGAAAGGCCGAGTCGAAGAGCGTTTTGTCGATCAGCGGGTCGTCGACGATGCGGTAGGTGTTGCCGTCGTTGTCCGAGATACCGCCGGCCACCTTGCCGTGGTCGTAGTCGCCTCCGCCGAAGAACAGGTCCGCGCCGATGCCATCGTCCAGATCGTCCTCGCGGTCGATGAGGGCCTGGTACTGGCTGAGGATGCTTTTGCGGATATCGCTGGTGCCGCCGGGGCTGCGCCAGTCGAACTTGACCGGCGGCTTACCCTGGTCGACGCGCCACTGGTTGTAGGCCTGCGCGATCTCGAAGCGGATCTGCTCGTTGTGCGGGGTGAATACGATGAGCTTATGGTCCCCGTCCCCCGCCGAGGCCAGCGAGCCGTCCGCGCCGCCCGCCGGCCGGAGCAGGACTGGCAGCCCGACGATGACGACCAGCAGCAGCACGATCACGATCTTGGGCATGTGGTCTCGCATGGTCGGTACAGCATATCGCAAACGCTTCGATCACCTGTGCGGGATGCCCTACACTGCCCGCATGGACGCGACCGAGACCGACACCGCGATGATGCGGCGGGCATTGGAGCAGGCCCGGGCCGCGGCGGCGTGCGGCGAGGTGCCCGTGGGCGCGGTGGTGTACCGCGGGGACGAGGTGCTCGCGTCGGCGTACAACCTGCGCGAGACCGAGGCCGACCCGACCGCCCACGCCGAGGTGTTAGCGCTGCGTGAGGCGGCGAAGAAGGTCGGTACCTGGCGGCTGGACGGCTGCCGGCTGGCGGTGACGCTCGAGCCCTGCCCGATGTGTGCCGGGGCCCTGGTCAACAGCCGGCTGGAGGCGGTGGTCTTCGGCGCGGCCGACCCGAAGATGGGCTGTGTCACGACGCTTCACCACCTGCTCGATACCGACGCGTTCAACCACCGCGTGGGCTGGGTCGGCGGGGTGCTGGCCGACGAGTGTGTCGCCGTGCTGCAGGCGTTCTTCCAAGCGAGGCGCGACCCGGGCAACCGCCCACCCAAGCCGCGGCCGGCACGGCCGTAACGCTCAGCCCACGTCGACCAGCCCCAGCGACTCGCCGTACTGCTGGATGAGCACCCGTTTGAGCAGCGTGTGCTCATCGCTGGCCAGCAGCCAGTCCGCGTTGATGAGCTGCTGCGCGTCGCGCTTGGCGAGTTGCAGGAGGTCGAGGTCGCCGGGGATGTCGGCCACGCGCAGCGGGGGCATGCCCGACTGCTTCGTGCCGAAAAACTCGCCCATACCCCGGATGCGCATGTCTTCTTCGGCGATCTTGAACCCGTCGTTGGTTGCCGCGATCGCGTTGATCCGGTCGATCGCGTCGTCGGTCGTCGGGGTTGCCACAAACACACACAGCGGCCGACGCGTCGAGGCCCCGCGCCCGATCCGGCCGCGGAGCTGGTGGAGCTGTGCGAGCCCGAAGCGCTCGGCGTGCTCGATGACCATCACGCTCGCGTTGGGCACGTCCACGCCGACCTCAATCACCGTCGTCGCCACCAGCACGTGTACCAGCCCGTCACGGAACCGCTGCATCACCCGCTCGCGCTCGTCCCGCGCGAGCCGGCCGTGGACCTCCGCGACTTCGTATGCCCCGCCGAGCTTCTCCCGCAGGCGCTGCGCGTGCTCTGCGACGCTCTTGAGCGTTGACTCGCTGTCGCCGTCGTCGTCCCCACTGTCGATCGCGGGGACGACGACGTACGCCTGTTCGCCGCGCCCCAGCCGGGTTGCGAGGTATTCGTACACGGTGTCGGCCTGATGCTCGCTGACGACCCGGTTGTCCACGGGTATTCGGCCCGGCGGCTTGCCCGTAATTGTCGAGACGTCCAGGTCGCCGAAGATCGTCAGCGAGAGCGTACGCGGGATCGGGGTCGCGGTCATCACGAGCTGGTGGGGCACACGCAGCCGGCCGTCCCCGGTGTGTTCCCCCGCCGAGCGCAGGCGGGCGCGCTGCATGACACCGAAGCGGTGCTGCTCGTCGACGACCGCGACGCCCAGGTCCTTGAACACCACGCGGTCCGAGACGAGTGCCTGCGTCCCGATGACCAGGTCCGCGCTGCCGTCGGCGATCTCGGCGAGGAGCTTTTTGCGCCCCGCCGAGCCCGCGGTGGAGGCCCCGCCCGTGAGCAGCCGGACACGGACATCCGAACCCTTCAGCAGATCGGTGATCGAGCGGAAGTGCTGCTCCGCGAGGAGCTCGGTCGGTGCCATCAGCGCCGCCTGCCGGCGCGAGCTGATCGCCAGCAGCATGGCGTACAGCGCGACGACGGTCTTGCCCGAGCCGACGTCCCCCTGAACCAGCCGGTTCATCGGTGTGTCTGTCACGAGGTCGGCGGTGATCTCGGCGACAACGCGGTCCTGCGCCGCCGTCAGTCGGAACGGGAAGCGTTCGCGGATGCGCCGGTCGATGGCGTCGCCGGCTTTCAGGGCCGGGGCCTGCTGCCGCTTGGATACATAGGCCCGCTTCATGGCGATGCCGAGCTGAAGCAGGAGGAGCTCGTTGTAGGCGAGCCGACGCCGGGCCTCCTGGTGGTCGTCGGGCTCGCTCGGCCGGTGCAGATTCTCGAACGCCTCGGCAAGAGGGAGCAGGTTGTGGGCACGCGTCAGCCCGGCGGGCAGCGGGTCCTGCACCTGCGGGAGCACGGCGTCGAGCGCCGCGAGGATCAGCTTCTCGATCGCGTGGCTGGGCAGCCCCTCGGTCGCGGGGTAGACCGGGCGGAGGCGGTCGCCCTGCTCGGGGGTGTCTGCATCGTCGTCGGGGAGCTTCTCCCACTTCGGGTTGACCATCTGGGGGTAGCCGTCGAATCGCTTGACCTTGCCCTGGACGCGCAGTGGCTGACCGGGATGCAGCGTGTCGCGGAGGTAGCCCGCATTGAACCACGCGAGCGCGAGTGTCCCTGAATCGTCCTGGAGCGTGGCCTGGAACCGGCCCTTCTTACCGTAGCCCTGGCCGGGCACCCAGCGTGCGGCGGTGATGATACCGCGGGCGGTCGCGATCGCGTCGCCGGTGGTCGGCAGGTCGCGGATGAGGCCTTCGGCGTTGAGCTGCTCGTAGCGGATCGGTCGGTGCCGGAGCAGGTCCGCGAGCGTGACGATGCCCAATCGGGCAAGGGCTTTCGCGCGCGCGGCCCCGACCCCGGGCAGGCGGGTAACCGGTGCGCCGGGCATCAGCGGCGCGTCGGCGGTGGGCGGGCCTTGAGCCATGCCAAGATGGTACCGGGGCCGGCGGGTGGGGTAGGATGTGGGTGAAGGAGTACCGCATGATGACCCTTGCCGAACGGATCGAGCGCGAGATGGTGGCGCTCCTGGCCGATGACGCGCCGCTGGCGTTCAAGCTGACGCTGTCGGGCATCTCCGGTCACTTCGGGGTGAGCCCGATGCCGGTCCGCCGGGCGGTGGATGCGCTGATCGGCCAGGGGCTGCTGCGCAAAGGAACCAACGGCCGTCTTGAGCCGGTGCCCGAAGCGATCGCTCTGCTGGATCAGATCGAATTGCAGGGCGAGGAGGACGTCGGGCAGGACCCGGTCGGCGATCGGATCACCGACGAGGTGATCCTCCGCAGCCTGACACGGGAGGCGCACTACCTGCGCGAGGCGGCCACGGCCGAGCAGTTCGGCGTCGGGCGCACGGTGATCCGGCGGGTCTTCGGGCGCCTGTCCGGCCAGGGCATGCTCAAGCACGTCCCCCGCTGCGGCTGGCTGGTCCGGCCGTACCGCGAGAAGGATATGCTCGACTACCTCGACGTCCGCGAAACTCTCGAGATCAAGGCCTTGCGGATCGCGCGGGACCGATTGGACCCGGCGGTGCTCGAGGGCTTCCGCGAACGCAACGACCCCGGCGGGCGCGGCCGGCCCGTGCGCATGGACAACCGGCTGCACGCCTACTGGATCGAGCAGTCGGAGAACCGGTACATCCAGGAGTTCTTCGCGCAGCACGGCGACTTCTACAGCGCCCTGTTCGACTACGCGGCGCTCGCGCCCAGCGCCAACCGCGAGATGGCCCGGCAGCACATCGAGATCCTCGACGCCCTGCTGGCCGGGGATCAGCCCACGGCCCGGCGGGCCCTGTCGCGGCATATCCGATCGCAGCAGCCGAACCTGGTGAAACTGATCGATCAGTTGACGCGAAAGTCCGGCCTGGCCTAGGGATTGACATTGGACGCAAAATCAAATATCCTGCCCGCCTCACCCACCCCAAGAGAGGCCCGCTATGCCATGCGATTGGAGAGGCGTCTTCCCCGCCGCCTGCACACAGTTCCACCCGGACCAGTCCCTGGACCTGCCCAGCACGATGGGCCACCTCGACGCCATGCTAGAGAGCGGCGTCCACGGCATGGTCATGCTCGGTACGGTTGGTGAGAACTGCTCGCTGAGCTACGACGAGAAGCTGGCGGTCCTCCGTGCCACCGTCGCCCACGTCGCCGGCCGGGTGCCGGTGCTGACCGGTGTCGCCGAAACCACGACCGCCCTCGCCTGCCGGTTCGCTAAGGACGCCGAGGAGGCGGGTGTCGACGGGCTGATGGTGCTCCCGGCCATGGTCTACAAGAGCGACGAGCGCGAGACCCTGGAGCACTTCCGCCAGGTCGCGGCCGCTACATCACTGCCGATCATGATCTACAACAACCCCGTCTCCTATGGCGTGGACATCCTGCCGGCCACGTTCAAGAAGCTGACCGGGATCGACAACATCGTTGCGATCAAGGAGAGCAGCGAAGACCCCCGACGGATCACGGACCTCCGTAACGAGGTCGGCGACCGGTTCACGCTCTTCTGCGGGGTCGACGACCTGTTCCTGGAGTCGTACGTCCTCGGCGCGGAGGGCTGGATCTCCGGCCTGGTGAATGCCTTCCCGGCAGAGAACGCGATGATCTGGGACCTGTGCGAGGCGGGCCGCCTCGAAGAAGCACGCAAGGTCTACCAGTGGTACACCCCGCTGCTGCACCTGGACACGATGCCGAAGCTGGTGCAGTACATCAAGCTCGCGTCACAGGAGTGCGGTTTCGGCAGCGAGTTGTGCCGTGCCCCGCGCCTGAACCTCGAGGGCAAGGAGCGAGAATGGGCGCTCAAGATCATCCGCGACGCGATCGAGACGCGCCCGCAGATACCCGCTAAGGTGTAAGACCACGGTCGGTGCCTTGATGCCATCGATCGTGCAGCGTCTTCCAACCGACAAAGTGATTCCGAAGGAGGCCGACATGGCTGTTCAACCCGTCCTGCTCGCCGGTGCATGGCGGTCTTCCGACGCGGCCGACACGTTCCGGGCGGTGAACCCCGCGACGCGAGAGCCACTCCCTGACGTCTTTCCCGTCAGCGCCTGGGCGGATCTCGACGCGGCCTTATCCGCCGCGTCCGAAGCCTACGCGGTGATGCGCCAACTGCCAGCGGAGGCGCTCGCCGCGTTCCTGGAGGACTACGCCGGGCGCATCGAAGCCCACGCGGAGACCCTCGCCGAGACGGCACACCTCGAAACCGCCCTGCCCGTGCCGACGCGCTTTGTGGGCGGTGAGATCCCGCGTACCGTCAACCAGTTGCAGCAGGCCGCCGCGGCCGCGCGGGATGGCGGCTGGTCGTTGCCGACGATCGACACAGGCAGCGGGCTCCGCAGCAAACTGGGGCCGCTGGGTGTCGTCTGTGTGTTGGGTCCCAACAACTTCCCATTCGCCTACAACGGGATCGCGGGCGGCGATTTCGCCTCCGCCATCGCGGCGGGCAATCCGGTCATCGCCAAGGCACACCCGTCGCACCCCAAGACCACGCAGCTCCTCGCCGAGCTGTGCCTGGAAGCGCTCAAGGCCTCAGCGCTGCCCGACGCGGCGGTGCAGCTCGTCTACCACATGAGCAACGACGACGGGCTCAAGCTCATGGCCGACCCGCGCAACGCGGCACTGGGCTACACCGGCTCGCGTCGAGCCGGGCTCGCGCTCAAGAAGGCGTGTGATGGCCACGGCAAGCTCGCATACCTGGAGATGTCGTCGGTCAACCCGGTGGTGCTGCTTCCCGGCGCGTTGGCCGAGCGTGGTGAAGCGATCGTGGACGAGTTCGTGGGTTCCTGCCTGCTCGGTGCCGGGCAGTTCTGCACAAACCCCGGGCTGGTGATCGCGCTCAATGGCCAAGACACCGATTCGTTCATCCAGGGTGTCGTCGCGAAGTTCGAATCCAGCCCGATTGGCACCTTGCTCAACGAGGCGGGCGAGCAGACCCTTACACGCGGGATCCAATCGTTGCAGGACGCCGGGGCCGAGCTGCTGACCGGAGGCAAGCCCGGAGCGGGCACGGGCTGCAGCGTATCGAACACGCTGATGCGCGTGGACGGCGCGACGTTCCTCACCAACGCACAGCATCTCCAGGCCGAGTGCTTCGGCAATAGTTCGCTGGTCGTCGTGGTGGATGACGCCGCGCAGGCGTTGGCCGTGCTCAATACCCTCGAAGGCCAGTTGACCGGCAGCATCTACTCGTCGGCCGATGGTTCAGACGATGGCACCTACGACGCGCTCGAGCCCGAACTGCGTCAGCGGGTCGGCCGGCTGATCAACGACAAGATGCCGACGGGCGTCGCGGTCGTGGCGGCACAGAACCACGGTGGGCCCTATCCCGCGACCGGGCACCCGGGGTTCACGGCCGTGGGCTTTCCCGGTGCATTGCGCCGTTTCGCCGCGCTGCACTGCTACGACAATGTCCGGCCGCATCGCCTGCCCGCTCTGCTCCGTGATGACAACCCGACCGGTACGATGCGCATGATCGACCAGGTGTGGACGGCCGACGATGTCGCGGCGGCGGCCACCGCATAGGCCAAGCACCCAGGCGAAGCAACGACCGAGACGCCCCATGCGAATCACCGGCATCAAGGCCTACCAGATCGACCTCCCGCTGCACGAGGGCAGCTACAAGTGGTCCGGCGGCAAGTCTGTTGAGGTGTTTGATTCCACCGTCGTCGCGATCGAGACGGATGAAGGCATCACCGGCTACGGCGAGTCGTGCCCGCTGGGCCCGGCCTACCTCCCTTCATACGCGTTAGGTGTGCGCGCGGGGATCCAAGAGCTCGGACCGACTCTGCTTGGGCTGGACCCCACCGACCTCCTGCACGTCAATCGCGTGATGGACCACGCCCTGCGCGGCCACCCCTACGTCAAGTCGCCGGTCGATGTTGCCTGCTGGGACCTGCTCGGAAAAGTCACGGGCCAGCCGATCTGCAAGCTGCTGGGCGGCCGCTTCGGGGAGGACTTCGTGCTCTACCGCACGATCTCGCAGCAGGCCCCCAAGGACATGGCGGCCAACGTCGCCGGCTACCGGGCCGAGGGCTATACCCGATACCAGCTCAAGGTCGGCGGCGACCCGGACGTGGATATCGAGCGCATCCACGCCGTCGCGGCGGAGATGCAGCCGGGCGAAAAACTCGTCGCGGACGCGAACACCGGGTGGCTGCGGCACGAGGCGATGCGCGTTGTGGACGCGTGCAAGGATGTCGATGTCTATATCGAGCAGCCGTGCCTGACCTACGAGGAATGCCTGTCGGTTCGGAGGCACACGAACCGGCCGTTCGTGATGGACGAGTGCGTGGATGATGTGCAGATGATCTGCCGTGGGTTGGCGGACAGCGCGTTCGACATCGTGAATCTGAAGATCAGCAAGCTCGGCGGCCTGACAAAAGCCAGGCAGGCCCGGGACCTGTGTGTGACGCACGGGATCGCGATGACGCTTGAAGACACCTGGGGCGGTGACTTGGTCACCGCCGCGATCGCGCACCTCGCACATAGCTGTCCGCGCGAGCTGCAGTTCACCTCGACCGACTTCAACAGCTATGGCCCGGTGGTGATGGCCGACGACGCACCACGGCGTCGGGGCGGGCGGATGGCGGCACCGACCGCGCCGGGGCTGGGCTGTACGCCGCGGGTAGACGTGCTTGGCGAGCCGGTGATCGAGATCAGGTAAGACAGCCGATCCGGCCTGTCTGTCCCGCAAGGTGTGGCGCCATGGCAAACCCGCGACAGTTCCTGCAAGTGATCGACTCCCACACGGCGGGTGAGCCGACGCGCGTCGTCATCGGTGGTGCGCCGGACCTGGGCAACAGCTCGATGACGGACCGGCTGCGCATATTGCGGGAAGAACACGACTGGGTCCGGCGGGTCTGCTGCACCGAGCCACGCGGGAGCGACACCGTCGTCGGCGCACTGCTGTGCGAGCCGGCCGACCCAACCGCCGCGGCCGGGGTCCTGTTCTTCAACAACGTCGGCTATCTGAACATGTGCGGGCACGGAACGATCGGGCTCGCCGCGACCCTCGCGTACCTCGGCCGGATCAAGCCGGGCACCCACGCGATCGAGACCCCGGTCGGCCCGGTGGATGTCACGCTTCACGCGGATGGCCGCCGCGCGACGGTCCGTAACGTCCCGAGCTACCGCGACCAACAGCACGTGCCGGTGGATGTTCCCGGGCTCGGCATAGTGCACGGCGACATCGCCTGGGGCGGCAACTGGTTCTTCCTCTGCGCCGATCATGGCCAGCGCGTCGAGCCGGGCAACATCGCGGAGCTCATCCGTGTGTCGTGGGCGATCCGCCATACGCTCGAAGCCAACGGCATCAGCGACCGAGAGGGCGGTGTGATCGACCATATCGAACTACTGGGCCCCCCCACCGATCCTGCGGAGGCGGACGGCCGGGCCTTTGTCCTCTGCCCCGGCGGCGCGTACGACCGGTCGCCCTGCGGCACGGGCACGAGCGCGAAGCTGGCCTGCCTCGCCGCGGACGGCAGACTGTCTCCGGGCAAGGTCTACCGCAACCAAAGCATCATCGGCAGCGTCTTTGAAGCGAGCTACGAAGCCGGCGACACGATCGGCCGCATCATCCCCGCGATCACTGGAAGCGCATACATCACCGCGGAAGCGACGTTGGTGGTAGACCCCGGCGACCCGTTCGGGCCCGGCATCACGCTTGGCTAGCGGTTGGCGCGTGCCGCTTCGAGCAGGTCGTCGAGCAGGACAGGTTCGTCGAACCGTCCATACATGGCCTCGTCGGCGTGTGGCGCGAGTACGATCGGCAAGCCGGTCGCCGCGTGGGGGGAGGCGGCGAGCACGTCGCCGATCACGTGGATGTTGCGTTCGACCAGGGCCCGCAGGTCCGGGTCGGTGTAGGCCCCGGCCACGGCGTCTCGGCCGAGGAGGTCGGCCGCGCGGGACTCGGCGGCTTCGAGGGTGCGCGGCCAGCGCGTCTCGTCGTACACCCGTGCGTTGCCCTCGAACAGCCAGCGGTCAAACGCCGGCCACTGCTCGGGCGCGACCCGCCACACCGCAAGCGACAACAGTGCGAGCTCGTAGCTGTGGTCGAAGCGTTCATGGTCCAGTGGCAGGTGCGGGTTGTGGTCTTCGTGCAGCGAGGCGGGCAGGGCAAAGACGACCAACCCATCGCGCTCCACGAGAGCGGCGTCCAGCATCTCGTGCGCTTCCCGGCAGTGCGGGCAGGCGTAGTCCAGCACAACGACGATGGCGTATTCACCATCGATCGCTCCATGGTGTGGCGTGTCGATCGCGTCGAGTTGGAGCTTACCGCCGAGTAGCCCGAGGTGACGGCCGGTCGCGTCGGTGAGGTCGAAGTCCTGGCCGGCGGGCAGGTCAACCCGCTTCGCAGATGCGGGGAGCATGGCCTGCAGCCCGATGAGGACCAGCACCGCGGGTACACCGAGCCGGACCGGCACCACAAGCTCACGCACAGGCCGGGCGGCGAGCAGCACCACCCCGAGCGTAACACCGACACCGTGCCCCCCCAGGCAGTACAGGCACCACGCGTCAATGAGCACCGCCTGCACCGCGATGTACCACACCGCCGCGCCGATCAGCGCGACACCGGCAGTGCACAGGACCGTGTTCCGCACGCCTTGGTCTAAGGGTGCCGTAACCAGCAGCGACAATACGGCAATGTATGTCCCCACCGCAACGAGACTCACCGGCATCGGCCCGATCGCCGACCACCGGCTGCCCAGAACCTCGCCGCAGCCCGCGCCGCTCCCGCAGCCCGGCGCGACCCGGCCGGTCAGAGACAGCCACGCGAGGTAGCCGGAGATACACAGGCCGACGGCCGCGAGCGTGATCGCCGCCCAACGCCGCGCGGCCCCGCCCGATGGCGTGCCCGTCGGTGTGGGGTCGTACTCCGGGTGAGCACCCTCTCCGCCATCACTCATCGCTACCCCCGAGGTGCCGGTCGGCAAAGTCCATGTACCGGTCCCAGTCGTAGCGCGTCAGGTCGTGTCCGCCGGTGCGGACGTGGTACCCGATCCGCCCGTCTTGCAGCGGAGTACCAACCGCCGGCAGATGATCACCTGCGCCGACCAACCCCGGATCACCGAGCAACGCGTACACCGGTGACGCATGCACCCCCGCGAGGTACTCGCCCCGCGGGTCGGCCCAGCGGTCGTCTGCGGCACTAGCGATGTAGACCGGCCGGGGAGCCATGAGCGCGAGTAGCGCGTGCTGGTCGAAGGGCAACGCGCTTTCGTTGTCGTTGTATGTGTGGAAACTCGCGCAGAACCAGTGCGGGAATCGCGTGTTGATCGCATAGATCGTCTCGCCGAAACGTCTGCGCGACAGCGCCGCCCCCCCGCACCCGGAGTTGTTGGAGACCACCATCGCAAATCGCTCGTCGGTCGCGCCGGCCCACAGCGCGGTCTTGCCGAGGCGTGAGTGGCCGATGGCGATGACACGCTGCGCATCCACTGCCGGGTCGGACTCGAAGTAGTCCATCGCCAGGCGGTACCCCCACGCCCACGCAGCGATCGCCCCGCCCGCGTCGCCGGGCCGCTGTGTGTCCCCAGCCCCGTCCAGCAGCGCGTGCAGACCGTTGCGGAATCCGTCGTCGAAGTCCGGGTCGAGGTCGCCGTAGTACGCCGTCGCCAAGCCGTAGCCGCGTGCGATCAGGGCCTCGACCGGCCAGCGCGACGCCATCACACCACGGCCCTCCTCCGAGGCCCGGTGGTCCACCGCGCCCACCTCCGCGCGGTTGCGCACCCACGCCTGGGTGATCCGGATCGCCGGGTCCGCGTGGACCGTGTGGTTGCCATCGAAGTTCATGCCGAAGAACACCGGCACCGGGCCGTCGGTGCCGTTGGGCAGGTAGACCAGCAGCTCCATCGCGGGGCCGTCGGGGTCTTCGGTGAAACAAACGCGCACCTGCCTGCGCGTCGCTCGGCCATCGAGCGCCCTGCCATCCGATTCAAGCCATTCTGAAACCACCGCCTCCCCCGGCGTCGACAATTCGAGCCGACCGAACATCTGTTCGGTGAACTGCTCAACCAGTTCCGCTCGCCGGGCAGGCCACTGCTCGGTGGTCGAGACCGGAGTGCCGTCCGCCATAACAAGCGGGCCGGGCAGCTCGTCATCGGGCACCGCCGACTCGTCGTAGCTCGGCTGGATCACCCACGCGAAGCCCTGCCCCGCCATCAGCAGCGCCAACACGATGAAGAGTGCGGAGGTCGTCATGGGTTCGCGGGGCCTCTCGGGGGTATCATGGCCCCATGATCCTAGCACGATGGACCAACGCCGCTGCGTCTGCCGTCCTCGTAACGGGGGTCTGGCTTTACCGCGTGCTGCTGGGCTGGGCGATGGGCGGGCACTGTCGGTACCAGCCGACCTGCAGCCAGTACATGCTGGACGCGGTGGCGAAGCACGGCCCGTGGCGTGGCGGGTGGATGGGCCTGAAACGCATCGGCCGATGCCACCCCTGGGGCGGCGGGGGCTACGACCCGCCTTGATCCACCGGCCTACTTCATCTTCCGCAGTTCGCGCACCACCTGCTCACAGCGTGATACGTACTGCCCGCCGAACAGACGGCAGTGCTGCAGCATCGTGACCAGCCAGTACACCCGCGCGCGCCGCTCGAAGCCCGCGTCGATGCGGTGCGTCTGTTGGTAGACCTGAAAGAACGTGGGCCCGGCGGTCCTGAACAGCCGCAGGTAGGCGAGCTCGTACTCGGGGTCGGCAAAACTCGCGTGGCCATCGATGTAGGCGTTGATCTTCGGCCGGTCGGGGTGCCCGTCGTCGAGGAGGATGTTGTTGGCCCAGAGGTCGCCGTGGATCAGCGCGGGCTTGACTTCGCGCCGGACCCAGTGGTCCAGGTGCTTGGCGACGTGGTCCACAACATCGCGCGCGCCCGAGCCCAGCATGCCCCTTGCGCCGTGGGCCTCGCGCTCGACGATCGGCCGATACAAATCCAGCCAGGTGTCGTAGAACTCATCGATCGGGTCCGCACCGGCCGGACCGAAACGCTCGCCGGTATGGCGGTGGAGTTGGGCGATATGTTCCGCGAGTTGTGCCTCGAAGTACTGCCGGCCCTTGGGCGTCAGCTTGGCCGACTCGAGTGTCGTGCCCGGCACTTTGCTCATGACCAGCACCGCGCCGTCGAACTGCTTGTCGTCCACGATGCAGGCCAGCGGCGTCGGGACGGGCAACGCGGTGTGGCTGCGGAAGTAGTCGAGCGCACCACGCTCGCTGCGAAAGTGCCCGGCGCTGCCCCGGTCGTTGACCTTGGCGACGACCGTACCCGGCGAGCGGTCCAGCACCCACTCGAGCACGCGGTTGATGCTGCCCCCGTACAGCTTGCGGACGGCTGTGACCGTCGCCTCAGGGTCGAGGTGCCGACGCACAAGGCCCGTCGCCAGTTCAGGTGTGACGAACTCGCCGCGCTCTGACATGCCGCGGTTGTAGTTGATCGTCATTGAGGGGTCCGGTGCCGGCTGTTGCGGTCTAAGGTGAAGATCGGTGGGCGGGGCTCAGACTTCTTCGCCCAGCCGGTGGGCGGTCCGCAAAAAAAACCCGTGGCGGTCACCACGGGTCGATGCGGAAGTGGAGCTGACAGGGATTGAACCTGCGACCTTCTGCATGCCATGCAGACGCTCTCCCAACTGAGCTACAGCCCCATGTATGGGTCTCAAACGAGCCGGGCATTATACGCATCATCATTAGATACGGCAAGCGGCTGCGGCGGCCTACAAGAGGCCATGAGAACTTCCTCTTGCAGGCGGGGTTTGCCGTAGCCCACATATCCCGCCCCGTCTGCTACCGCGTTCTTGCGTTGAATCGTCTGGGGTTGGGTTGGGGTGGTTCGTTGGGTTGGGGCTGGTCCTGGGGGGCGGGGGGGAGGGTGGGGAGGGTTG
>JAUHZU010000010.1 GCA_030425705.1 Phycisphaerae bacterium | reverse complement strand
CCGCCGGGCAGGCGCGGGTCGCTGCCGTCGAGCGTGTAGTAGAGGGTGCCGCCGGACTCGTTGTTGATGATCGACAGCTGGCCCGTGGGCAGCACGCCGCCGTGCTGCGAGAAGGACGGGGCGTCGTATTGGGTCGAGGGGAACAGACCGGCTGCGCGAAGCTGAGCCAGGACGATCGCGGTCCGCTGCGGGAAGTAGTTGTTGAGTTTCTCGTCGACCAGCGGGTCGAAGTGATCCATCACGTTGTAGGGCTGGCTGGGCACCAGTTCGTCGCCCCACCTTGCGGCTTCCGCGTTGAGGGCGGGACGGATGGCGTCCACAATGCTTTGGAAGCGGGCAGACGTTGCGTCTATAGACAAGGCACCGCCATCAAAAAAGTGCTTCTGCACCCGGTCGGCAAAGAGTTGACGGAACTCGGCATTCTGCCGCAGTCGGTCATAGAGGATCCCCGGTGAGTTGGCGGTACTGACATTGGTGCGGTTGGCATTCACCTCGAACAGGAAGTTTTCCGCGTCCCAGGAGATGAAGGTGAATTGACCGTTGTCGGCACGATCGCGCACCGCGTACCAGTTGTTGTGCGGCCAGTCGTTGTTCCCGCCCCAGAAGTTCAGAAGCAGGTAGTCGGCGAAGGCCTCCATGTCCAGGTACGCCCGGAGGTCTTCATACGCGGCATTGTTTGCCAGGGAGCCGTTGGGGCCGTTGCCCAACGCGATCTGCATCATCGCGTTCCAGCCATCCAGTGTGCCGTCCACCAGCTCCACGCCGGTCTTGATGACGTCGTAGTCGGCATCACTCCCACCGAAGTAGCTCTGCATGAACTCGTCATCCGGACGCTCGGTCGGGTTGTAGAGGCCCCAGTACTGGCCATTGATGTAGAGGTGGACCCAGTTCCCGCCGATCGCAAAGCCGCCCATGGCCGCATGCGTCTCGTGGGCAAACTGGTCGCGCAGGTAACTGGATCGTGACCGGCCGCAGCAGGGCCCGCCCAGGCCGCCGCTGTCGCTCTGGAACGTCCACGTATCGAAGTAGTTGCCCCGGATCGCGATCGAGTTGATCTCATCCGTGTACTCGGGCCCGAAGAAGGGGTACAGCAGTTTCGGGTCGCCGTACACATCCCGGAACACCAGTCGCATCGACTTCTTGCCGACCGCCCGGTTCGTGCTGCCCGAGCCCATAACACGTATGCCGGCGTCCTGCTGGAACAGGCCTGTGCCGTCGGTGTCGATCAACTCCACCGAGACCGGCCGCTCCCACGCCAGGCCGGACTGCTGGGGGTTGGCGTAGAAACCAGTGGGGCCCCAGACATCCTGTGCGTCCATGACCAGCGACAGCGTTGGTAACGACATCAGGTCATCGACCAGGCCGTCGGCGTATCGCGGATCATTGACGATGTCCGGGTCCATCACATAGTCCCACGTCGAAGTGGAGTTGGGCGGGGTCGGGAGGCCTGCGCCGTTCTGGAGCAGCACGTCCTCAAGGAAGAAGTAGGACTGTGTATCAATGTTTGAAGAGGAGAACCCGGGTTTCGTCGCGATCGCTCGCAGGACGGTTGTCGTCGAGATCGAGATGGGGCCGGTGTAAAGCAAGCCGTTCAGCGGGCTGGGTGCGCTGCCGTCCGTGGTGTAGTAGATGTCCGCCCCCGCAGTCTCTGTCGTCACTGCAACGGTGAACGCCGACGTGAAGTAGCCGCGGTCAACACTGAACTCGGTATCGTCGACAAACCCCTGGAAGGTCGATCCGTTGACCGTGCCCGGGCTCGGCGTATCCAGAAACCCAGATGCCAGCGGCATCAGAACACCCGACGATCCCGCGACCAAACGCGGGATCATGAGCATATCGCTGCTGCCGGCCACATTGAGTGCGTGAATGGCCAGGACATTGGTGCCTGCAACCAACGCGCCCAGATGAGCGGTTAGGTCGAAGCTGACAAAATCTTCGAGCACGACACCATCGCCCCGCCCGTCGGTTGCGGACGAGTTCCACTGAGGGGAAGCGGGCTCGAAGTCCGCAGCGACGCGCACCCCGTTGAGGTAGGCCACGAATCCGTCGTCGTACATCATGCCCAGCGTCAGCGTGTTGACCGCGCCGGGGTCCTGCAGATCAAACTCGAATCGCGTGTAGGCCGTCGTCGTGCCCGAGGGCACCGTCGTCTGGATGAAAGGCGCAAAACTGGTCGCCGCGCCGGTGTTGTTTTCGTACCCGAGTCCAGCCGTCGAGCCCGTGCCACCCGACCAGCCCGTGTCGTTGAAGCCGTTCTGGGTCCAGGACGTGCCCTGCAGGCCGCTCGTCGGGACGATGAAACGCATCACGGTCGAGTCATCGACCAGAGTCTGCGACGTGTTGGTCATCGCCAGGCCGTAGGAAGTGTCGGTTTCCTGTGATGGGAACTCTGGAGCATAGGCGTGGGCGATTGTCGTTCCGTCCGGCTCGACCAGCGCAAGGAACTCCCCGCTCCGGCTCAGGCTGAAGTTGGTGTGGAGCTCGGTTCCTGCCGTGCCCGCACGGTCCTTGCCCGAGGCAAAGACCACCAGGAACTGGCCGGGCTGCAGCGTGACCGCGGGGAACGCCCAGCGATCGAGATCTCCGGTGTTGTCGGTCAGGTGCCAGCCGGTCAGGTCCAGCGCTGTCTCGCCGTCGTTGTAGAGTTCAAGCCAGTCAGAGTTGTCGCCGTCCTCGTCCTGGAGCCCCGCGCTGTTGGAGGCCATGAACTCGGTGATCAGGGGCACGGCGCTGAACAGCAGGCGGGGCTCCATCGCCTCCACCGGGTTCCCAACGCCGGAACGACACGCCTGATTCGTCGGTTGATCGTACATATAGAGTCCTCGATTCAGAGCGGTGAGTCGTCGGCCTGGACCGACCGCGGGAGACGGTCTGGACGGTAAAAGAAGCCGGCGGCAAGGGTCACGCCCATCGCAAGCGAGCCGGGCTCCGGCACGGGCAGCCCGCCCGTGCCACCCGTCCCCCACTGCGCCAGGATCAGGTCGAGGTCGCCCTGCCCGACCCGCCCGTCCAGATCGGCATCCCCATACAAAGATTCCGAAAGCAGGCCTATCTCGCCCCAGTGGGCGAGGAGTAGGTCGAGGTCCTCGACGTCGACCCGCCCGTCGTTGTTGAGGTCCCCACTGGCCTGTTCCAGAACGGTAAACCCCGCAAACGTGAAGTCGGGCGCACCGCCGGCCTCGGTTCGGTGGCCCAGAGTCCAGAGGGTGCTGCCGTCGGCATCGCCATGGACCTCGACCTGGTGGATGAGCGCGAGCGGCTCGCCGGTGAAGCTGTTGGTAGACTCGAAAGCGACCTCCCCGTCGGCGTTGGGCCCGGTCTCCATCAGGACCCGCCCGTGGCGGTCGAGGAAGCGGACGACGACGTGGTCACCGGCAGTCGCGGACAACTCAAACGCGACACCCGACACCGCGGCCTGCACCCCGGGGTTGTTCGTATCGACAAAGGTGAACGTCAGCGTGCTGCCGGAGTTGGTCGCCGCCGCGGCCGACCCCGCCGCGAGGTCGGAGGTCGTGTCGCCACTGTAGTAGTCGGCGAAGACGACTTGCCCCGCCGCTCCTTCGACGTGTACACCGACCGACGGCTGTCCGTTCAGGCCATCAACGAACCCGGTAAACACACCGGTGGATTCGAGGTTCGTGCCGTTGGTTGCGCCGTTGGGGTCCGGCACATACTGCTCGAACACCAGCGACACCGCGTCGTTGGCATTGGCGACGACATCAAACACGGCGGTTGCGACCTGGACCCCCATCATCGCCCAGCCGAAGCGCCGGCCGATCTCCAGCTTCGCGTCCCGGCCGAAGTGGACGTTGTCGGACTTCAGCGGCAGGTCGCGTGTGCCGACAAAGGCGTAGCTGTCGTTGCCCGCGGCGAGCTGTTGCTGCAGCGTCGTAGTCGTCTGCCGGCTGCCGCTGGACTGGCTCGCGGCGATCTCGCCGATGACCAGGCGCAGGTTGTCGGCGGTACCGGCATAGGTGCTGTTGATGTGCGCCTGCAGGTTGTGGGTGAAATCGTCCAGCCGGACGTCGGCGATCGCGGCCTGCGAGCTGCTGTTGCTCTCGCCCTGCAGGAACATCAGGCCGTTGACATGGAACGTGTGGCCCTGCCCGGCAAGCGCAGTGAGCGCGGCATCGATGGTGTCGGTGACGTGGCCCCACATGTGGCCGCTGCTGTTGTTTGTGTCGAACGTGGCCATGTCCCAGTACCCGTTCCCGCCGCCACCCCGGCTCGCCTTGATGATCAGTACGTTCTCGTGGCCGAGGTCGGCAAGCGCCTGGGCGAAGCCGAACTCCGGCCCCCAGAACGTGGGGTTGCTACCGAGGCCCTGCTGGACCTGCAGGGGTACGATCGCGCCGCCCGAGTCGCCATACAGCAGCGGCGGGTACACCGTGTTTGACGCATCCACGTTGGACCAAAAGATGGAGGTCGCGTCGTAGGCGTCGCTGCTGCCGGGGTTGTAGGACGCCGGGTCCGAGCCCTCAAGCGCGGTTGTGCCCAGCGAGTTGCTCTGCCCGGTCAGGATGTAGACCGAGTACTCCTCCGCCGTACCAGGCAGCGCCACGCCAAGCATGAGCGCGGCCGCCAACCCACTCGAGAAACCCTTCCTTTGCCGCCTCCGGGTTGTGCATTTCCAGGGATTATGTTCCACGATCTACTACTCCTCGAGCATTGCGTCGGTGTCTTCCAGCTTGAACCGTACTGTGCGGATGTACGGGGACTCGCCCTCGTCCCAGTGGCCGTAGGTCGTGGTGACGATCGTGTCGTCCGGGAGGAGGAGTACACCCGGGTAGGCACAGTCCCAGCCGTGGTGGTTATCGCGAAGGCGGATGCGGTACTGACCCTCCGAGCCGTGGACCAAGTCGTCGTAGCTGCCAACCCAGCCGACCCAGTCGCCCTCGGTGGCGCTATCCCAGGCACGCGGCGTGATGTCGCGGAAGGAGATAAACAGCCGACCATCCCGGGCGTACACACCGGTGTGCCGGTCCCCGGTCAACGCCCCGGGCAGTTCCCGAGGTTCAGAAAAGGATTGGCCTTCGTCGTCGGTGAAGATGACATGGCTGTTGCGTCGCCTGGCGTTCTCGCGCAACAAGACCGCGATCTGGCTGCCGTCCGGGCTGCGGATCGCCCCGGGCTCACAGAGGTGGATGTCACTCCCCGACCAGACCGCCTCGGGATGCGACCAGGTCAGGCCACCGTCCTCCGAGAACGTCTTGTAGAGCGTAAACACGACCGGGTCTGCTCGCTCACCCTGCTCGGTGAAGAACCGCCCATCGTCGTGGAACATCGCCATGTACCGCCCGGGCTCATCCAGTTCCACCACACAGCCCATGACGACGATCCCGCCCCAGTCCCCGGCCGGCTCCAGCTCACTCCAGGTCGCGCCGTCGTCATCGCTGACCGATAGCCGCGCGGGATACAGCCCGGACCACATGATCAGCCGCCGGGTCCCCTGCGCATCGACCACGCGGTGGATCGTGGGGACCTCACGCGAGGTCGCCCAGCTCTCGGGGGTGGGCAGCCGGTCGCTCCAGGTCCGCCCGCCATCGGTGGACCGCTTGTAGACGATGCCCCCGCGGCCATGCCCCTTGGGGTACACGCAGAGAATAGTCCGGCCGTCTTCGAGCAAGACGGTTGTGGGGTGGCCGAGGTACTGGCCCGCTTCCCGGTCCACAACGACGTGCATGGCGGCCTGTGGCTGCAGGTCGACCACGGGGATCGTGTAGCCGGCTGGCTGCGCATCGGGCGGGTTGGTGGACGAGACAGGGTGCAACCCGTCGACGATCGCGTCGGCCGCTGCCGCTGGCCCAGCAACGGTACCGATCCCGAATACGAGGCAGGCGATGACCATCCGTTTGATCCGCATATGGCTTACTCCTCTTCAGGGACCGCTGCAGGTTGTGAGTCGTGCGCGACAGGTACGCCAAGCGATGCGAGCTTGTCGCGTGTTCGTTCAGCGATTACACCAGCCCCTTGTGTGTCGGGGTGGATCTTGTCGGGGAAACGCTCGGCTTCTCCCTCGAAGGGCTGGTACATGTTCAGGGTCTCGACACCGGTCGCTTCCACAACGCGGTCGAGCCCCTGCTGGATCAGCGCCAGCCGTGGGTGCTCGTAGTACGCCTGCCCCGGGAACAGCGGTGCGAGCCGGTGCCAGATAATGACGATTGGCTGACTGGAGAGCTCGCGGTAGCCCTCGATCAACGTGGTGTAGTCCTCTACGAAGGCTTCGACATTGAACTGCTCGTTGGTGACGTCGTTGATGCCGAGGTTGATGATGACGATGTCTGGCTCAAACACGACCGAGCGGCGATACGCCCTCTGGTTGGCATAGCCGCGGTCCCAGCCGGTACGGGGCTGCAGCAGGCCATTGACGACGCTGCTCCCGGGCACACCGAAGTTCCGCACATCAAAGAGCGGCCCGGCCAGCCGGCTGAGCTGGGACGGGTAGCTGTTGCTGGCGGGATGGCGGGTGCCGGTGCCGTAGGTAATCGAGTCGCCGACACAGGCGACGCGGATAGTCGGCCAGTCGTCGGTCCGGAACGGCGCGGCGGGGAGGCCGGCGTCGTTGAAGAGCGTCGCGGCTGCCTCTGATTCCCAGGCGTAGCGGGCGGCCACGGGGTGCTGCACAGCAGCGCTATGCAGGTGTAACTCGCCGCCCGAGACGGCTGCATCGGCTCGCGCGAAACGCCGATCATCTCCCGCCACCCAGCATCCGCTAGCGCCCGAGGCATCGGGCCGAAGCTGCAAGCCCGTGCTATCAGTTTCAAACCGCAAGGAGATGGTTTGATTCTCAGGGAAGACACGCGATGACAACGGTCTTGGACCGCTGTGCGCGAGGTCGATGCCGTAGACCTGGTGGAGCGCCAGCCGCGCCAGCCGCTCACCGACCGGGCCCTTCTCACGCGGGTGGACATCTGTCGGATGTCCCAGCCCGATCGTCACGGCCATCCCCGTGTTTGGGATCGTATCCGCCAGCCGTTGCTGGCTTTCCCGAAACTCCGGCCACATCTCACGGTTCAGATCTGGGAGCTGAGCCCAGAACACCGGCAGCTCGTCGTTCGCGAACGCGCTGCGCCACGAGGAGACCGCCATCGTGAACAAGACATCGTGCACGGCCGTGTCCTCGGCATTGGACTCGCCCTGATACCACAAGACCCCCGCGATCGGCAGCCCCGCCAGGGGCGCGATCGCCGCCTCATACATGAATCCAGGGCGGTACGGGTGCTCGGGAACCGGGCCGGGGCGTCCAGCCTCGTCCCACACCCGGAGCTGTGCCAGGGGCCGGTCACGGACAAAGTCCTGCACATGAACCGAATCGGGAAAGCTGAGTTCAAGGTCTGCGGTCACCGGGTGGGCCAGTACCATCTCCCGCGGCACCCACGCCTCGGTCGGTGTCCCCCCCACCGCGACCTGAATCAGTCCGATCGGGCAGTCGAGGTGCTCACGCAGGGATTGTGCGAAGAATGCCCCCACCGCGCTGAACCGCGAGAGTCTTGTTCGGTTGGGGCGCTGCCATGTGGTGTCCACGAAGTACTGCTGCGGCGACATGCGTGTCAGCACGTCGCTGGACCATGCGGCCGGGCCGCCGCCGACCGTCGGCTGACGGTGAAGCAGACGGATCGTCGAGTCTCCGTCCAGTGATGCGATGCACCCCGCACCGCCCAATGAAGACTCCAGCGCGAAGGCCATGTTGGACTGCCCCGCAAGCAGCCAGACCTCCCCGATCAGGACCCCCTCGAGAGCCAGGGACATCTCGCCTGTGCTGGCTTGCAGGGTGGTCGGCTCCGCGGATACCTCCAGCGGGTCGAGGACGACGCGCCACTCGCCGTCATCCCCCGCGACCGCCTGATGGCGCTGCCCCGCAATACTCACCTGGACCCGCGCTCCCGGCTCCGCATGCCCCCACACAGGAACCGGTGCGCCCTGCTGCAGCACCATCTCGTCGCTGAAGACATCGGCCAGTCGCAGCGGCTCCTGACCGAACCCGCGCAAGCCCGCCACACACAGCCAGGCGGCGATCAGCGCAATCACATGTTCCCGTACCGCCATTGCCTTACTCCGGTGCTGGCTCCATCCGTAACTCGGGGTCCTTCACCCACTCATCCAACTGATCGAGGCGGAAGCGCGCCGCGAGGATGTAGGGGGGCAGCCCCCGGCCTTCGCTGGCGTTGGGATGATCGGGGGAGGCGGCGTTACGCTCCCAGTGCCCGTAGGTGGTGCAGACAAACGTCCCGTCCGCCAAGACCTCGACACCGGTGTAGCCGCAGTCGCCGACCCCGTTGTTGGTGGAATTGCCGTAGTTCTCCTTCAGGCGGACGCGGTACTGCCCGGGCCGCAGGTGGACCAGATCGTCCCACGTGCCGACCCACGCCACCCAGTCGCCGTGGCTCGGATTGTTCGGGTTCATCGGGGCGTAGTCGCGGAAACAGATGAGCAGCCGGCCATCGGGCGCGTACCGTGCGACATGCCGTTCACCGGTCAACGCGCCGGGGAGCTCGACAGGGTCAGAGAAGGTCCTGCCCTGATCTCTCGAATAACTAATCATGGCGTTGGTGCGCTTGTGCTGGGGGCGGAAGAGAAGCGCCAGCTGATCGCCGTCGGGGCTGTGCACCACACCCGCCTCGCACAGGCCCGCAGACCGGGCTCGCTCCAGCCCAGCCGGTGTCGCATACTCGATCCGCTCCGCCATCCCCCACTCGCACCGATACCCGCCGGGCGCGTTCTCATCCGCAACCAAAGTCAGGTCGATCGTGTAGTTGTCGAACCGGTAGTCGTGGAAGACGCCACGCCACTGCGGGGCCTCCGGCCCCCGCCCATCATCCACCGGCCAGCAGCTCGCAAGCGCCACGATGATCCCGTGCTCCAGCCCGATGTCTTTCGACTCCACCTCGGTCCACGAGGCCCCCGCATCGTCGGACCAGGTCCACTGGAACGTGCCTTCACGCGGCACGCAGGTCGTCACCAGTAGTCGGGTCCGCCCGTCTGGCCGGCGGATCTTGAAGATGGTCGGGACCTCGTGCAGCCGGATGCCGGGGTTGTTCATCTGCCGCCACGTCAGGCCGGCGTCCAGACTCCGCATGACCCGCATCTCGCCGCCGCCGTGTCCGGTCGGGAACACGGCCAGGATCGTCTGCCCATCATCCAGAAGCACAGTCGTGGGGTGGCCCAGGTACTGGCCAGGATGATCGAGATCACGCGCGACCTGCGTGTGGACGCCCGGCTGGTGGTTGAGGTCCACCATCGGGATGTCGAAGCCGCGCTCCACGTCTGCGTGTGCCGTGCAAGCCCCGATCAGCAGGCAGAGTGTGACGCTCAGCGCCTTCTCAATTGCACGGGCCGATCTAGTCATCGGTCTCTCCGGGTGTTGAGCAAGACGGGGCCGCATCGTGTCGGGGATGCGTACCGATCAACTCGTCGGTGATCCTGGCGCAGGTCCACTGCATGCGTGGCATGTGGAAGGGGCCTTTCCAGAGGTTGCCTTTGAGGGTGCTGCTGATGCGTCCGTCGCGGTGGAGGTAGCCGTACCACTCGCCGTGTTCCGTGTCCGGGAAGCGGGCGTGGGCCCAGTCGTGGATCTGCGTGTGCCAGTGGGCGTACTTCGGGTTGCCGGTGAGCTGGTAGGCCAGGAGCGTGGCGATGATGGCCTCGTTCTGGGGCCACCAGAACTTCATGTCGTGCCAGTACTCCTGCACGGGTCTGTGGTAGACGTCACGGAAGTAGTAGATGCCGCCGTGCTCGTTGTCCCAGCCGCGTTCCCACATGTAGTCGAGTATCCGGCAGCCGAGGCCGATGAGGTGGGCGTCGTGGTTGCGGTGTTTGGCCTCGTGGAGGATGAACCAGGCGCCCTCGATCGCGTGGCCGGGGTTGAGCAGCCGGCCGTCGAAGTGGTCGAGGACCTCCCCGCGGGGCCCGACGGTCTCCATCACGCAGCGGAGGTCGTCCTTGACGAAGTGTTGTTCGATCGTCTCGATCGCGCGGTCGATGAGGGTGTCGGCCCGGTCGAAGCCGATGCCGTCGCGCAGGGTCTGTGCGGTGGAGATGGCGATCATCGGCGGGCCCATGCCCCGCGTCGGCCGGGCGTCGGTCTGCTTCGGGGCGGGCGTGTGGCTGAGGAACGCGTCCAGGCACTGCACCGCGCGTTCGGCGAGCCGGCCGTCCCCCGTGGCCTGGGCGTAGGCCGCGAACGCGATGGCGGCGAAGCTCTCGGAGAAGGCGTACCGCCGCTTGCGGATCGGCGTGCCGTCGCGCGCGACGTGGAACCACATCCGCCCGTCGGCGGGGTCGAAGCCGTGTTTTTCGAGGAACGCGACGCCCGACCGCGCGGCGTCGAGCCACTCGGTGCGTGGCTCGACCGTGTTGTAGAGCGTTGCGAAGAGCCAGGCCGTGCGTCCCTGCTGCCAGACGCCTTTGTCGGTATCGACGAGCGTGCCGTCGCGGTCGCGGGCGGTCGTGTACCCGCCGTGCTCGGGGTCGACGAAGCCGGGGCAGCGTTCGAGCCAGAACGGCACGGTGTCGTGGAGCAGCGCGTCGCGGTAGTCGGCGCGGAGCTGCGCGAGGCGCGCCGCGTCGAGGGCGGGGGCGGTCGGGGTGGGGGCGGGGTGCGTCATGCCTCCGGCCGCTCCATCGCGTGGGCCGCTTGGGGGGTGGGCCCGGTGGTGCCCCCGGCGGGTGCCTGGGGCATGGTGAACAGCGTGAGCCCGGTGAGGTCCCGCCCGTCACGCGGGGTGACGAAGCTGGCGACGTAGCCGAGCAGCAGGCAGGCGGCGATGCCGATCGTGGCGTAGAGGTAGCCGTTGATGTCGGTGAGCTGCCAGACCGCGATCATCACGCCCACGCCCAGGAGGATGCCGGTCAGCGCGCCCAGCCCATTTGCCCGCCGGGTGCAGACGCCGAGGATGAACAGCCCGCCGAGCGCGCCCATAAACATGCCGATCACCTTGAAGTACTCGCTCATCAGCGAGCGGATCTCGGGGCTGATGAAGATTAGCCCGGCGAGCGTGCCGAGCACGCCCATGACGAAGGTCAGCATGCGTGCCGCGTGGAGGTAGCCGCGCTCGGTCTTGAGTAGCCCGAACGGCCGCATGAAGTCGGTCACGACCGTCGTCGCCGTCGAGTTCATGCTGGTCGAGACGGTCGACTGCGCCGCGGCGAAGATGCCCGCGACGATCAGCCCGGCGACCCCGGCGGGCAGCTCGCCGGCGATGAACATCGGGAAGACCTGGTCGTTCTGGATCGTCGGGTCCAGCTTGCCGGGGTGGCTCTGGTAGAACGCGTACAGCCCGGTGCCGATGAGGAAGAACAGCAGCGCGCCGGGGACCGCCATGACGCCGTTGGTCCAGATCGACCGCGCGGCGGATCGCGTGTCTTTCGTCGTCATGTACCGCTGGACCACGGCCTGGTCGGCGGTGTAGCTCGACAGGTTCTGCCCCAGCCCGCCGAGGACGATGACCCAGACCGCGAGGGTCGTGAAGCTGCCCGCGCCGAAGTCGAGGTGGAGGAGCCTGAACTTGTCGTTGGCCCGGCCCGCGTCGATGAAGCCGCCCAGGCCCCCGTCGATCCCGGACAGGATGAAGATGAAGCACAGCACCGCGCCGCCCAGGAGTACGAACGTCTGGATCGTGTCGGTCCAGATGACGGCCTCGATCCCGCCGAGCGTGCAGTAGATGAGGCACAGCCCGCCCATGATGAGCACGGCCGCGGCGGGCGACAGCGGCGTGACCGCGGAGAGCGCCAGCGCGGTCAGCGCCATGACGATCCCCATCCGCCCGATGTGGAACAGCGTGAACAGCCCGCTGCCGAACAGCCGGACCGGCAGGTTGAACCGCTTGCCCAGGTACTCATAAGCACTGGTCGCGTCGATCCGGCGGAAGAAGGGCATCGCGACGTAGATCGCGATCGGCGCGGTCGCGAGGATCATGAACATGCCCAGGTACAGGACCCAGTCCGTCGCGAAGACCAGCGCCGGCAGCGCGACGTAGGTCAGCGAGCTGAGCATCGTCGCGTAGATCGAGCAGGCCGCCGCCCACCAGGGGATGTGCTGCCCGCCGCGGAAGTAGTCGTCGGTGTCCTTGTTCCTGAAGACGAAGAACACGCCGACCCCGACCATCGCCAGCAGGTAGACGACTAAGACGCCCATGTTCAGCGCGCCGAACGCGCGGCCGTGCGGCGCGAGGGTCACCGACCAGACTGCCGGCGTGCGCACGCGCGGGCGGACCTCGCCGCTGGGGACGATGATCCGGTCGCCCCACAGCACGGCCGTTGTAGTCACCTGGTTCCCCACCCCCGCGGGCAGCTCGCCGGCCGGGGCCCAGGCGTCGGTGATCGTGTGGTAGGTGTAGAGCGTGCGCGGGAACCCGGGGTGGTCGTACTCGGGCGTCGGGATGCCCGAGTCGATCATCGCGGCCAGCGCGCTGCCGTCGGCGTAGGACGTGACGAGGATGTGGGACTGGCCGAAGGCGGCGGCGCTGCCGGCCATCAAGGGGACGGGCGCATCAGAGCGTTGCCGCCAGGTCTGGGCGGCGGGGTCGAACTCCCAGCAGTCGCTGAGGAACGCGAGGTCGAGCACGCCCCCCGGGTGGTGCCGGCGGCCGCCGAAGACGTACAGCTTGTCGCTCCGGCCGTCGTGCTGCGCTACGACGAAGTTGAACGCACGCACGCCGGCCTCGCCCGGCATGTCCGGCAGCCGTTCCCACGCGGGCCGGTCCGCGGCGAGGTCCATCGCGTAGCAGCGGTTCGTGGCGGACTCGATCGACTTGCCCGTCTGCCCGCCGACGACATAGACCGTCGTCCCGATGAGCGCTGCGCCTCCATATGCCACGGGCTCGGGCAGCGCGGGCAGGTCGCGGGTCGTGAGCTGATCGCCGTCCCACTTCAGCGCGAACACCTCGGCGTAGCAACGGTCCCGGTCGTCCCCGCCGAGGCAGACGACCTCGCCGTTGTACGACACCGACATCCCGTAGGCCAGCGGCCGGGGCAGCATGCCCGCCTCGACCCACTGGGCGTCGGGGGCGGGAAGCACGAACACCCGGCCGTGCCATTGTTTGTCGTTCTCGAAGACCGGCGGCGCGAAGTTCGCCCCGCCCGCAAACACCAGCGCATCCCCCGAGACCCCCGCGAACCCGCCGGCAAAGCCCACCGCGTCCGGCACGGGGGGCAGCTCGTCCCACACCGTCTGCGTCTGCGCCGACGCAGCCGTGCCGCACAGACCCAGCAGGCAGAAGACGAGCAATCCGGCGATGGCGTGTAGCTTGCGCATGGCCCTACTTCACAGGCGTCGGCCGCATGCCCGGCGATGGGCTCCGTCGGGGCGCGGCGTCCGGGACCGGGTCCAACAGGCCGGCGTCCCGGACCCGGGTAAACAGCTCGTCCCGCTTCTCCATCGACAGCGGCGGGACCGGCAGCCGCGTCGGCCCACACTCGACCCCGCGGAGGGTCATCAGCGCCTTGCCCGCCTGCATCACCCCGTACTCCAGCAGCATGTCCACCAGCGCGACCGACCGTCCGGCCTCGCGACGCGCACGCGCGGTGTCCCCGGCGTGGTACGCCTCGATCATGCCGTGGTAGATCGGCGCCGCGTAGTTGTACGTGCTGCCCACCGCGGACTGCGCGCCATACGGCAGGGCGGCGAGCAGGACCTCGTCCACCCCCCACATGAACTCGAACCGATCGCCGAACCGCTCCATGCAGCGCGCAAAGGCGAACAGGTCGGGGTCGGTGAACTTCAGGCCCGCGAAGTGCGGGACGTGCTGCGCACACGCCGCGACCTGTTCGTGCGCCGGCACCGTGACCCCCGACAGCCCGGGGATGTGGTAAACGAAGAACGGCAGCCCGCCGCCAGCGGCGGCGATCGGCGCAAAGTAGTCGGCGACGGCCCGTGCCGAGCCCGGCTTCAGGAACGACGGGGCGACCGCCGAGACGGCCTCGAAGCCGAGCTCCGCGGCGTGCGCCGACAGCGCGACGGCGTCGGCCTGGCAGTGGTGGCCGACGTGCGCGATCCGCACGAGCCGCGCGTCACACGCGGACCACGCCTCGAACAGCACCTTCCGCTCGTCGGTCGTCATCGAGCACCACTCGCCCGTCGTCCCGCTGACAAACGCGCCGGCCACCCCGCAGCGTTCGAGCCAGCGTGCCTGGGGCGCAACCTGTTCGGGCGCGAGCGCCCCGTCTTCGTGGAACGGTGTGTGCGGGGCGGACACGAGCCCCTGGATGCCGAGTGTCATAGCGTGTTCTCCGTGGAGCGGGACTGTGGTCTCACACGATCTCAGATCGCGGACGGCCCCAGTCTACTCCGGCTTCTCTCCAAGCAGGTCGGCAAGCGGGATGCGCTGGAACGTCATGTGCGCCCGGTTGCCCTCGTACAGGATCCCCACGGTGTCGTCGTCGATCATCGTCATACACGAGTACCCGGCACTGCCCCCGTGGTCGATCAGCAGCGACATCCCGTCGGGCCAGGTCAGCCCGCCGTCGGTCGACGCGCGGATCGTCATCTCCCGCCGGGCCTGTGTCGAGGCGGGGTTGCTGAACAGCAGCACGCCCCGGTAGGGCCGGCCCAACTCACGGTCAACGTTGATCAGCGAGGCCATGCACGACCCGGGCTCGGTGAGGGCGCGACGGGTCGTCGGGTGCTCGGCCCAGGTCCCGCCGAGGTCGTGCGTCGTCATCACCACCCGGCGGTTCTGCCGGTTGTACCGGCAGTTGAGCATCAGCACGCCGTCTTCCAGCTCAACGACCTGCGCCTCGGTCGTATCGTCCCAGGCGCCGGTGCCGATGTGCCAGGTCTCGCCGTGGTCCCTGCTGTAGATGATGGTGGACCTCGGCAGCCGGCCGTTGCCGGTCGTGTCTTGGTACTGCGCGGGAAAAACCAGGGTGCCATCGGACAGCGTGATGCCTTTGCCCGGCCCCTGGAGGAGCAGGCACCAGCCCGGTTCCTTGACCTGCTCGGTGATGTTGATCGGGCCGGACCACGTTACGCCGTCGTCGTCGCTCTTGACGAGGACAAACTGCCCGGTCTCGTCGGGCGACAGGCCTGGACCCGACCCGTGCCAACCACGGTTGCCGTGCGACCAGAGGCCCGCGACCCAGATGGTGTTCGTCTCGGTATCGACCAGCACCGCAGGGTCACCGATGCCGTTGCCGCGGAGGCCAGGGGTGTCTTCATCCCCCATATCCATGATGACCTGCATCGGCTCCCACGTCCGCCCCCCATCCGTCGAACGCGACATGCCCACGTCGATATCGCCGGGCAGATCGCCCCAGCCGCGGTTGCGGTTGTCGTAGACCGCGATGAGTGTTCCCGCATTAGTCGTCGCCAAGCCGGGGATGCGGTAGGCCCGGATGCCATCCGTGTGGGCTTTGCGTAACGCAACGCCCAGCCGCTGGGCCCCGTCGGGGTGAGTCGTTGTGGGCACCAGCGCCTCTCGGCTCCGGTCGGTGCGTACCCAGAGACAGCCCGCATCCAGGCGGTGGTCGATGTTGGCATCGTCCTTGAGCTGGTAAGACACCCAGAAGTAGTTGGCACCTTCCTGCAGCACCTGCCCACCGCGGAACGTGAGCTCGTGCACCGGCCGCTGACGGCGACCAAAACGCGAGGCCTCGGGGAAGTTGTCATCGGGGACGTTGTTGCTCAGGCCCCGATCGCCGCCCGTGTAGAAGACCTCGACCGCTTCCACCTCACGGAGGTCTGTCGTGCCCGTCATGCTGATGCGTATCTGCTCCAGGGTGATCGGCTCGGTGCTCCCCACGACCTTGACCTCCACAAGGGCCACGGGGTTGGTCCGGTTGCCGATCAGCGCCGGAGAGACGGGCTGAAGCGTATTGACCGACGCGATCCGCATCGGGACCGCTTCGCCGATCCGCAGGTCGTCGATCATGATGCCCGAATCCGCCGGCGTGCTGCTGAGAAACCGGAGCCGCTCGGTGCCCGCGGGCAACGCGAAACGCACCTGGGTATCGAACCCACCCACAGCGATGGCCTCGTCCCCGCGGTAGACCTCCTGCCAGGTTCCATCGACCCACCCGAGCACCCGGAACCGGAAGGGGGACCGCGCCGTCCACCGCTCCGCCCAGAAACTCACGACGGCCTCGGGGAAGTCGTCCTGCTCGAAGGCGATCTCAAAGCCCCGGTCCTCACCGCCATGAATCCGGAGCGACTGACGGCCGCTCTTGCGGTGCTGGGTATGGATCGAGACATGTCCCTCGGGCGCACGCAAGGCCACGCCGTCGCCGGCCCACTCGATGAGCCCGCCGGCGGGGAACGCCTCGAACCCCGAGGCGAACAGGACACCCGGTGTGTCCTCCGCCCCCGCCTGCTGCGCGGTCGCCGCGGCAGGTGCGGCGCACCCGACCAGGGCCAACCAACCAACGATCACCATGCGGAGAAGATTCACTTCGATTCCTTCATGTGTTTAGTGGCGCCGCCAGGGGCGGCGTGCCACCACGCCCATCATGCCCAACAGCAATGCCGCAGACGCAGGCTCGGGAACCTGCCCGAGTTCCGGCGCAGCCGTGGCGTTCCAGTTCGCAAGGATCAGGTCCAGGTCTTCGATCCCGACAGCACGATCGCCGTCCAGGTCCCCGGCGATACGCTCCAGCCCGACACTGCGTTGACCCCAGTTGGCGAGGATCAGGTCCAGATCCGCCTGTCCAACTTCCCCATCGCCGGTTACATCCGCAGGATTCAAGCTGAATCCGCTTGCGACCCCTGAAAAAGTAGTGCCGATCCGAAGCTCATCAAGCGACCAGTCCACGGCGCTACCGCTCTCGAATCGGATCGCCTCGATCAGGGCATCGCTGTTTGCATTCGTTGACCCTACAAGGGTCCAGCCGAGACCCGTATCCGTATCAGGGATCGCGTCGCCGGAGGTGAAGACATGGACAAAGAGCTGGTCGAACGCACCCGCACCGCTGCCCTGTGTCACGAGCTTGGCAACGAACAGGTAGCTCTCGTCACGATTGATGCCGTCCTCCCCGGCATCAACCAGGTCCCCCAGCTCATTGAGAAACAGGTTCTCCGCGCTGCCGACACCCCAGGCCACATGCGTGGCCCCTGTTCCATCGACCAGCCGAACATCCAGGAACTCCTGAGAGGTGCCGTCGGCCGAGGTGTCGCGTTGCTGGCTGGCCAAAAACGCGATGTAGTGCTGGCCGGCAACGGCCATATTGATCGGTGCCGACAGTGTTCGCTCGGCAAAAGTGTTCCCCGAACGGTTGAGGTCCATCCGACCCGACTCCTGTTCGAGCCTGAGTCCGGCGAACGGGATACTCGAACCCCCCAGCGCGGCGTTGAAACTGTTGGTGAATGAGGTAGAACTCGACGCCCACCTGCCCGACCAGCCCACACCGCCCAGCGACCGATCTACGTCGTTGCCGAAGCCGTCGTAGTGCGTCATGGTCGGGGCGTGTCCGGTGCCTTCGAGGTGTGCCAGGTCGAAGTTGACGTACCGGATCGTGTTGTGGTCGACCTCGTAGATCAACCCGATCGTTCCGTCCTGTAACCGGTCGATCACCGAGTAGGCCGCCGATCCGCTCTGGATCTGTACCGGGTTGATAAAGGTCCGCCCCTCGTCGTAGCTGGTCCAGACCCCGATGTTGTTGCGGCTGTTGCCGGCCCCGGCCGGTGAGCCGAGCGGGCCCGAGTACAGGATGCGGTCGCGGTCTTCGCCCTCACGCATCGCCGAGTAGCGCACGATGCCCGTATCGACAGCCGTGATCGTCAGGTTCGAGTCAACGAAGTGGCTCCAGGTCTGCCCGCCGTCGGTGCTCAGGTAGCGTTCGCGGTCCGACCCGCCGGACTGTCGGCCATCCCAAAGGAGGTCCCCGTTGACCAGCTCGATGATCTCGGATTCGTCGGTGAAGCCGGGGGTTGAGCCGGTGCCATGGTCCCATGACGCGCCGCCGTCGTCGCTGTAGAGGATGACGCCGCGGTATGCATTGGGGCGGTAGTGCGCCGGCACGATGAGCCGACCGTTACGCGACGGATCGTCGTCCTGCCACCGCAGTTGGATCCCCAGGCCCGGCCCGGTGTTGAGCGAGGCCCAGGTCGGCTCCTTGACTTGGGCGTTGATATTCTGTGGGCCGGACCAGGTCAGCCCGTGGTTGTTGCTGGACTGATAGAAGGTCACCGACGAGTTGCTGCCGAGCCCGGTCGGGACGCCCGCTTGACCGTTGTTCGTCGGCCATTGGACATAGAGCAGGTGCACATTGCCGGTGTTCTGGTCGATGACAACCCGAGGGTCGGAGTAGTCAAAACCGGCGGACTCGTGCAGCACGTGTACGTCGGACCAGGTCTGCCCGCCGTCGGTGCTGCGGGTGAAGACCAGGTCGATGTCACCGGCCCCGCCGGGGTCGCTCTGGCTGGGACGCCCCTCGGCGAAGAGTAGCAGTGATCCATCCGCAGCGACTGTGAAACCCGGGATGCGGTAAACGCTGTAGCCGTCACCCGCGACGAGCGCGTCGGTGACCGTGTTCAGTTCGCCCAGGGCAGGCAAAGCCAGGAAGGCGGAGGCGATAAAAACAGACGGATAGCGCATTACATGTCATCCCGCACATCTTCGGGGCTACTCGCGGCGGCCGCTCGTCGGCTCGCCGGGTGGATCGTGGGGAAAGCCGCCTGCCGGGTGTCCCCGACCGACGGCTCGGGGTCAGGGCTGCGTGTAGGAGGCGGGCGGGTCGATGTCTGAGAAGCGGTAGCCATCGCCCCAGGTCTCGCCGGGCTTGATGTTGTAGACGCCGGCGTGGCCGTCCGCGAAGCCGAGGTTCCACTTGGGGATCTCGTCCCCGAACCAGTACCGGTCCGCCGGGGCGGTGTTGGGTGCGGCCCAGGTCCAGCCGTGGAAGAACGCGCCCTCTTCGCCGAGGATCACGAACTCGCTGGTGTTGTTGATGTCCGACAGGTCCTTGGACCAGACCAGCTGGTTGCCGTACTGGTCGGTCCCGGTGCCGCCCTGGATGAGGCCATAGATCTGGCTCGCCCCGAGCGACCACGGGTTCGAGTTGCCACCGGTGTTGCTGACATAGCTCGAGCCCGCGGCGTCGTACAGGCTGCCGGCCGATGTGCCGAAGGCACCGGCCACGTTGTCGTTCGGGGCGTGGGCGATCTCGATCTCCTGGTTGTCTTCCGGGACCGCACCGACCAGGTACTCGTTGAGCGGGCGTTGACGCGGGACCAGGTTGTCGTAGCTGCCGCCGGGGATGCCGGCCTTGCCCGCCCAGCCGAAGATCGTGCCGTCCACACGAGGTGGCAGGGTCTCCTTGTTGTCCGTGCTGTAGGCGTAGGTCGCGGTCGCCAGCTGGCGGACGTTGCTGCTGCTCTGCATGTTGCGGGCCGAGTTCCGTGCGGCCCCCAGAGCCGGGAGGAGGATTGCAATCAGCAGCGCGATGATCGAGATCACGACCAGGAGCTCGATGAGTGTGAAGGCACGGCGGTTGGGAGGGGAAGGCGTCATATCGGGTCTCACACACGGGGAGGGGAAAGGCAAAGCACGCTGAGGCAGGGAAAGCGCCGCCCGCGGTTAGGCAGGCGACACAGAAGGAGGAACTGTGGTTATGCGCGGCGGCGGCGAGCGATCATGAGCCCACCCAGGCCGAGTAGCGCCAGCGAGCCGGGCTCGGGGACATTGGTGGTGATCCGCATCGCGGTATCGAAAGCGCCGCCGAAGGGCTGCGCCCCACCGCTGAACAGCGAGCCATCTGCGATCCCGGTGGCGTTGGTCAGACCAAAGCGAGCCCCGCTTGCATTCCCGCCAGCATCCACAAACTGAATCGCATAGACGGTGTTGTCGGCCAGGGTCACGCCGGTGAAGTTGAAGGTCGTGATAGTGGCCCCACCCGCAACGACTGAGTCGAACTGCGAGGTCCCGAGCAAGGCACCCGGGTCCCAGGTGCTGTGATCGCCATCGGTGTCCACAAACAAAGCCAACGCGAAATCGAGAACCTCAGCGCCGTTGGTCGTCTGTGGCCCCTCGATCTCGATCGAGAGGAGGTTGGTCTCCGCGCCGAGCGACCCGGTGGTAAACGTCTGGCCGGCGTCGGCCGAGAGGTTCGCCTGGTTGTTGGCGGGCAGCGTGTTGACGATCACGCCGGCGGACGATGCACCGGCCAACGCCAGCGCGGGGACAAGAGCGGTCAGGTGAAGCTTTGACATGTTGGTACCTCCGTTTGGTGGTTCTTGATCTCCTCGCGTCGCCCACGCGAGCGACATTCCGAGGCGGGAGTGGCCGTGAGATGCACGGCTACGGGTGGACTGGAAGCGTGTACCCCGGCATTGGACGGGGCACACGGGGATGGATCTACGGTTTATGCGCGGCGGCGGCGGAGCAGGGCCAGGCCACCCAGCCCCAGCAGCGCCAGCGAACCGGGCTCGGGGACATCGGTAATGGAGACGTTGTCGATCCCGACAAACGGGTTGCTTCCGTCGGCGCTATCGAACGCGATGCGGATCTCGAGGTTCCCGCCGGCGCCGGAGTTGAAGACCTGGGTCGTGATCTGGTCGGCGTAGGAGTCTTCGCCGCCGACGGCATCGTCGCCGCGGGCGGAGAAGGCCTGTGGTCCGCCGATGAGGCTGACACCGCCGATGAGCAGGTCGTAGGTGCCCGTAGCGGTACGGTTGGGGTCGTTGGTTTCGGTCACCAGGTTGGCGGAGAAGGTGTGGTTGATACCCGCGGCGAGGGTGATGGTGGCGGTGCTGTTGATACCGCTCCCGGCGTTGGCGTTCGCGGCGCTGGCGATCCACAGGCGGGACCCACCGAAGTTGCCGGTATCAAAGATCCGGCTGGCGTTCGAGCCCGCGCCGTTGCCGTTGTGGACCCAGTTGCTCATGACCGCGGGGTCCGCCGGGCTGTACGACTCAAAGTCGTCGCTGAAGAGGGTCGCGCCCTGCGCGACGCTTCCGATTGCGAAGGCCGAAGCCAGTCCGAGTAGAGCTTGCCGATTCATGTTTTTCCTCCAAAGGAAGTGGTGGTGAGTGCCAGCGACTGGCAATAAACAACGGGCGGTGCCCGACAATGCGTGGTTAGCTTGGGTCCGTGGGTTCGGATCGTTGGGCCGGGTCTACGGCTTGCATCGCAATCCGTTCGCACACCTCGGCAACCGCCTCGCCCTCGGCGATCTGCCGGAGCAGGTGGCCAACCTTCACGACCTGTTCAAAATCACTGATGGCCGGGACGATCGAGATCGCCGAGGCCGGGTCCTCCATCGGGCCCGACTGGATCGCAAACACAAGGATGTCCTTGCCCGGCTTCAGCCCGCGGTCGCGGATACCCCGGATCGCGGCTTCCGCGTGGAACCGGCTACGGCAGATCAGCGCGGTCGGGTGCTTCTCTTGCGACAGCAGCGCCGCCACATCGTGCTCAATGACCTCCGATTCCTCGGGGGAGCTGAGGATACTGACGCGGTCGACACCGATGCCGGCCTCGCCCATCGCCTTGGCGAAACCATCCATCAGCAGGTTGTCTCCGCGACGCCAGTGGTTCCGCATGATGAGCGCAAACCGCTTGTGGCCGCGTTCCAGCGCTGCCTCGGCGGCGATTCGCCCCGCCTGTTCCTGGTCCGGGTCGACCGAATAAAGCCGCTTGACGTCCGGGTAGGTCGAGCCGAACGCCACGGCGGGCAGGCCGCTGTCCTGTACCGCGGCCTGCGTCTCGCGCGAGCTGCGCAAGAGAACCAGGCCCTCACGTTTGCCGCCCTTCGCCTTGAGTTGGGCAAGCAGCTGCAGGGAGTACTTGTTCGTGTTGTCGTCCGCGATGTGGTGAAGATGCACCGAGACGCCGGGGATCGCCTGGGTCAGGGCTTCCACAAACGTGCCGCTGGGCATGACCTTCGAGCGGTAGTAGTCCATCGGGATCAGGACGTGGACCACCTCCAGGGCCGGGCCCGGTTCCTCATCAACCATGTGGCTCCCCGATTCAATCGCGAAGCGTGGGCCGATGAATGTGCCTGCGCGTCGTTTACGGATCAGGACCTGTCGATCCGCGAGGATCTTGAGCGCGTCGTTGATGAGACCCTTACCCACCTGAAACGCGCAACGCGCCTCTTCCGCGGTGAGGTAGCGATCCCCCGCCACCAAGCCCCGATCGCGGATGTCGTCAACGACTTTCTCCGCCATCTCCTCGGCCGAGGGGGTGATTTTCATCGCGACATGACTCATGACCGCAATGTTAGCCGCGAGAATCTTTTAATCAACCCATTCAGACCTTAAAATTGAAAATATATTTTTAATAGGACTCTTATTACTCTTTGGGGGTAGCTGGTGCTGCTTTATAGCCTTGGTCAGATAGGGCTGATCTCGGGCATGGGGCATCAAACGGCAACGGCACATCGCCAATCGGCCCCTTGGGCTTAGCCGACATGTTCTTCTCGCCGTAGCCTGGAATGCAGTGCGGACAGTTGTTTCTACTGATTGCGTACGCCCGAACCGGCTCACGCCGACCCAGCGGTCGGCCAGCTTATGGCATAAGATAAGTACGATTCGGCCTGTCAACGCGAACGATCCACGTCGATCGCCTCCCTGTATGCTGCCACAGTTTCAGGTCGCGCCCGCCTTTCGCGATAGTGCATACACGCAGCAAGCCCCGACAGCTACCTGTACGACCAAACCCGGGCACTACCCGCCTGCCGCGCGGAGAGCACGGATCTTACCTGCAATCGTGCGCTCGATCTGCCGCCGGTACTGCTCCAGCAGCTGGAGCTGGCCGGGGTCACCGGCCAGGCGTGCGAGGTGGGCCTCAGCCGCCTCACGGAGCACTCGCAACATGTGCTGCGTCCCGATCACGCTCGACCGCGCGTTGTGGTGGATGTCCGTGAGGAGGAGGACGAGCGCTCGGTGCTCCACCCCGTGCACCGTCCGTGCTCCCCGGAAGGCCTTCGATACCCTCTCCATATCACGGAGGACACGGCGTCGGGGCCGGATGGCATCGGCCAACACCTTCAGCTGCCGCAGCTCCGCGATCTCCTCAACGTCGTCGTGGGCGAACTCACCCTGGCTTTCAAACTGGACCAGCTCGGCGAACTGCTCCTTGGCATCGGCCCACTCCGCCTCGACCTGTTCGACCAGGTTGGCGATATGCCCGGCCAGCTGGTCGGCGGCGCGGAGCATCAGGTCCGCGGGCTCGCCGGACCGCAAGGCCACCAGCGCATCAGCGGCCTGCCGCTCCAGGCGGCGAGCCCGTCGGTGCATCTGGTACTGCTCCTTATGCTCCCGTGCGCCAAACACCCCGGGGGTTGCCGCGGCATCAAGCATCCGGTCGGCGGTGTGGAGGCGCAGGTAGTCTCGCGCCAGCGAGCTGATCGTCTGCAGCTGGGTGAATGACGTCGGGCCAAACTCCTCAACCAGTGCCCGCACGGTCCGCTTGTAGTCGTGATCAAGGCCCCGGGCGTCGGCCGGAGGCCCCAGCTTCTCGGCCCGCAGGCCGTGCCTGAGCCCGTTCGCCCGCACGCGTGTCTTCCCAGCCGCACTGGTCGGCCCCCTGCTCTTCGCCCCGTTCCGCCGGGACGCCTCGCGTTGTGCCGCCGTGCGGGGCTTGGCAGCTGGTGCGGCTCCGCCGGTGGGCGGGGCTGACCGCCCCGCACCGGGCGGTACCGTAAGCTGCTGGCGTTCGGGTCCAAGGATCATGCCGGGCCTCCTTCCGTGGAGTTTTCTAATTCCGTTATTAGAAACTTTGCGGGTGTCGCCGATCGCCGCTACAGTTCTCGGGGTCGGCACCTTCACAACGGGGTGGCACCTCCCTCCCTGCTACCTGAACTCTAGGACCACCCACCGCCCCGAGGCAAGTCATGACCAACCAGCCCAGCAGTGCGGATCAGGTCGAGGCGGCGCTAGCGGATCTCATCGACCTGCACGACCTGGGGCGCGAAAGTCTGGAGGCCTACCCGGGCAACCTGCCACACGGCGCGACCGGGGACCTCGCGGCGGAGGCGGGCGTTACCCCCGAAGTTCTCCGCCACAGCCGCCGATTCGCCAGCCCGGCCCTGGGCGGGTACTCCGCCCGGGATCGTGAGCGGCTGTTCGGGCGCTGCCGGCGGTTCCGCTGCGCTGTCAGCCTCACCAATGTGCGTAAACTGCTGACCATCGAGGACCCGGCCGTGCGGTCGGACCTGGAGCTGGCCATGATCAAGGGCCGGTGGAGCCGCCGCAGGCTGGACGACGAGATCCGGATGCGGCTGGGCAACCGCAAGCAACACGCCGGCCGCAAGCCCCGCGGGGTCCGGAACCTCCGGGAGGCCGCGCTGCAGGCCAGCCGGGCGGCGACACAGGCGACGCGGGTGTTGGATCAGCTGGACCCGGCCGAGAAAGACCAGGGCCGCCCCCCCGTCCCGCTCCCCAAGAAGCTGTCCCGACAGATCCGGCAGGCCCGAGAGGCATTAGCCCACCTGAGAGATGTGGCAGATCAGATTCTTACTTCAGAGCGTGATACCGAAGGTTTGGGTGCCGATGAATGAGTGCTTCTGCTTGAGATAGCAAATACCGGAATTGACAAACAAAATATGCTGTCTAGACTACTGATGGTTACTTGTGTCACCCATGGGAAGTAACCCGCCATTTACGGCACCGTCAACACCGCCACGATCATACAACCCCAAACCGCCAGCACCGTCTAGAACGCATCGCAAGGCCCGGAGACGCTCCTAGAGCCGACGGGTCAACAGAGAGAAGCCGAACCCGGGTCCATAGTGACTTGGCCTAGGCTCTCCCAGCAGGACCGGAAGCAAACCCTATGCAACGGTCACCGAAGGTCACCCTCCCTCAGACACCTAGGCTGAGGCGGGACACCACACGGGCTGGGTAACGGATCGTCTGGCTCTCTGTCCCTGTGTGCTCCGCACACAGGGACATCAAACATTTTCCCAAAAATGGGAATCTCAGGCGGTTGTCAGCCGGGGCGTCGTGACAACGACGCCCCGGCCAACCCCCGGACGGGCGGTACGGTTTGATCAGAGATATTCGCGCTTTTCGACGCAGGGCCAACACGTTAAGCCTGCACCACCTGGGCATCGAAGAATGGCGGGATATCTATGAGCAAATCTGCAACGAGGCCCACCAGATCGGCCCCGGTGCGATCGACCATCTCTTCGATCTCAGCTACAAGGTCGTGATCAGCGACCGGGTCATTCCCATCGCCGCTCGACACGTGAAGTTGAAGAGCGGTGGTACCAGGGGACCCGACGATACCGAGACACTGGTCGGACTCGACAACAGTGCGCTCTGCCAGAGATTCAGGGGTCTTGGGCGGTGGCTTGAGTCCGGTGAACACCACCCGGGTCGAACCCGTCTGAAGTTCATCGATAAGTACCCGACCGGTCGCCGCACCATCGAGATCACTAACTTTGTCGACCGTGTCGTCGCCAAGACCATCCAGATCTTGCTCGACCCACTCCTGGACCCGACGTTCGCAGGAACCAGTTTCGGGTTCAGGCGTGACCTAAGCCGGTTCCATGCATTGGCCCGGCTCGAAAGCCACCTGGCCGACGGATACGAGACCGCCATCGTGGTTGACATCCGGAAGGCCTTTGACAGTCTTCCTCACAACCAACTCCAAGAAACACTGCGTTCGCGTGTCCTCAATCCAAGACTCTGCGACCTGATCGAGATGCTGCTCGGGATCAACGTTGGCAAGGGCATCCCGCAGGGCAATGCCCTGTCGCCGCTCATGCTGAACCTGTATTGCGACAAGCGGATCGACCGGCCGTGGGGGGAACGGTTCCCGCAGTGGCCGATGATCCGCTACGCAGACGACATCTTTGTCCTGACGCGCTCTGAATCCGAAGCCGCTGATGCGCTCCGCCAGTTGACAAGACGGGTCACTGGAGCGGGCCTGAAGCTGAAGGACGCCAGCTCCAACAGGGTCTTCAACCTGCGCCAGGCCCCGTGCCCGAACTGGCTGGGCAACCGGTTACAGCTGGATGGCAACGAGCTGGTCATCACCTACAGGATGGATGAGGCAGAACGCCTCGCGTTCAAACTGAGGCAGGCTAAGCGGCAAGGCGAAGGCATGGAGGAAGTTGGTCAGCGGCTGAGGCACTGGGCACACCAGCGCGGGGCGGCGTTCTCCTACGAGCAGCGTGGCCGTTTGATGCGTGTCGTCGGACAGGCACTGCAGAACGCCGACCTGAAGGCTGTCATTCGAGGGCAAGAACTGATCAATGACTGGGAGCGCGGCTACAACTGCTGGCTGGGCGTTCGCGGGCGGGTCGCACCAGAACTGACCAACCGCTACTGACCTGGCAAGCCCAGAAGAAAGCCCAGCCAAAGCATGTATCTCGCACGTGTCTATCGCTTACTCCACCCTCTGACGGTCGCGGAGAAACACCAACACTTACCGCGATCATCGCAGCTCGCAACCCACAGCCATGTCCGTACGGTCTTGCGGTCTTAGCTCATGAGGTTGGTCCTACCCGCGGTGGGCTGGCTACATGAATGTGTCGAGGGCGTCGGCGACAACCACAGCATCACCATGCGCCGCTGCGGTCCTTATCCGCCGGCGGGCCGGGTGGCACAACCAGACCAAACCATCCCCGGGCCGTCCAGAACCCCCACCGTCGGGTTCACCTTGGGGCAGACTGCAGCCGACAGGCCAGACGAGTGCGAAGATTCTGTGTCGATTCTGGTTCCAATAGCGGTTCCAATTTCTGGGCAACATCATCTATTGCGACCTTGTATCTATCTGCAAGATATATACTTGCGGTATTGCCCGAGTGAGTCCCACCCTCTCCGCTTACGACAAACGCGCCCGGCTGTGTTGCAGCGGGCGCGTTTTTTGTTCGTCGTAGGGGCTTGCCCGGGGCTCAGGCCTTGCCGGCCGCGGCGACGGCCTTCGCCGCAGCGATCCGGTCGTGCTTGACGCGGGCGTAGTCGTACAGGCCCGCCTCATCGAAGATCACGCGGTCCTCGTAGTCGTCGAACCAGATCGCCTCGGGGTTGCGGCCGACGATGCAGACCTTGCCCCGGTCGGGGGCGTCCAGCGCGTTGCGGAGGATCTTGAAGATCAGGACACCGTTCTCGGCGCCCTTGACGCCCGGCATCGGCTCGTTGGTGACGGCGGCGACCTCGGTCTTGCCCTTGTAGTGGGTGATCGACAGCCGGGCGTGCGCTTCGACGCCGGACAGCCCCTTCTGCGACTCGTTGAGCAGCTGCCAGGCCGTCTCGATGGGGACATTGAACGCGCGGTAGGCGACGATGTCCCGGCCGCAGAAGAAGTAGTGGTTGTTCGCGCCGACGCGGTAGAGGGCCCGCTGCATGATGCGGAGCGCGTCCGCGTCGTCGTTGATGCCCTTGATGATCGGCGTCTGGTTTTCGACGTTGACCCAGCCGAGCCCGACCACGCCGTCCATCGCGCGCTGCGTGTCCTCGTGCCACTTCAGCGAGCCGTTGGGGTTCTCGAGGTAGTTGCCATCGTCGTCCTTCTGGAGGAACTCGTCGGGGTGGTTGAAGTGGACCATCAGCCGCATGCCGATGTCGGGGTAGGTCTTGTGGAAGTTGGCCATCATGTCGAGGAAGGCCTGGTCGAAGCGCTTGGGGTGGAAGGCCATCTCCTTGCTGCCGACCCGGATGGACTCGATGCCGGCTTCGGCGAGGGCGGCGAACCACTCGCCGAGCTTCTTGTTGGGCATGACCATCGGGTCGCCGCCGGAGAGCAGGATCTCGCGGAGCTTTTCCCGGCCGGTCTCGGGGTGGCGGCCGCCGTTGTCGGCGACAAGCTTGTTGTGGTCGCGGATGTAGTCGGTGACCTCGTTGACCTTCGCGACGCCCTTCTTGGCGACGGTGCCGTCCTGCCGCTCGATCTCTTTGCGGCCGATGAGCTCCTCGCGGTAGCAGAACCGGCAGTGGGCCGAGCAGGTGGCGATGGTGTAGAGCAGGCCCATCTCGTACTTGTGGAGCATGCCCTCGATCGGGGCGAAGTCCATCTGGTGGCCGGGGTCTTCCGACCCGGCGAGGTTGAGGGTCTCATCCGCGCTGGCCTTGACGAGTTTCTGCAGTCGCCGGCTCTTCTGGGCGAGCTCGAAGTAGTGCTTGGTGATCTTGACGGGCATGCGCTTCTCGACGTCGCGCTCGGTGCCCTTGATGCTCAGCAGCACGTCGATCTCGTTCTTGGAGTAGAAGTCCCGCATCTCCGCGGGGGCTTTCTCCTTGAAGAACGGCCCCAGGCCGTTGATGATCTCGCGGTCGTAGCGCGGGTCCTCGATGGAGTCGAGGAAGGCCTGTTCGCGTTCGGTCTTGTTGGCTGCCATCGGGGGTCTCTCGGTTCGTGGATACGGCATATGGACCGGGACGGGCCCGCTCCCTACGCAAATGTACCATATTGACCAAATCAAATCAAGAATGTAACGTAATGAACAATCATGCCTCAGGCCCCCTCTATCTCGGACCTGGTCGCGGAAGCCGGCAACGGGCTGACGCCGACCGAGCGGAACATCGCCGAGGTCGTGCTCCGCGAGCCGACGCTGCTGGCGTTCGGGACGGTGTCGGACCTGGCCCAGAAGGTGGGGACCAGCCGGCCGTCGATCGTGCGGTTCGCACACAAGCTGGGGATGGAGGGGTACACGGAATTGCAGGCCCAGGCCCGGGGCGAGGTCTCCCGGGCGCTGACCCGGCCCAGCGACCGCATCCGGCAGGCCGAGGCCACCAAGGGCTCGGTGCGGGCGACCCTCGCCGGGGCGCTGGACTCGGTCTTCGAACTGGTCGACTCGGAACAGATCGCCGCGCTGGCCCGGCCCATCCTCCACGCCCGGCAGGTGTGGGTGCTCTCGGGCGAGACCTCACGTGCCGGCGCCCATGCGTTCCAGAGCGGGCTGTCGATCGTCCGGCCCGGCGTCCACCTGCTGGACGACCGCTCGATCGGCACGGACCTGGGCGCGGCGTCCGCGGGCGACGTGGCCGTGGTCTTCGACTTCTACCGCTACCGGCGGCTGGTGGCGACGGCGACGCGCGTGCTCTCCGAAGCCGGCGTGCACGTCGTCGCGGTGACCGACAGCCCGCTGTCGCCGCTGGTGGAGCTGGCGGACGACTGGTGCCAGATCCGTGTCCCGGCGGTCGGGCCGTTCGACAGCTCGGTCTCGGTCGTCGCGTTGGCGGAGCTGCTGGTGGCGCGTGTGGCGAAAGAGCTGCACGACGACGCGACGCAGCGCATCGACCGGATCGAGGCGCTCTGGGAACAGACCGAGGTCTTCCTGTAGGTTGTAGGCCGCCACGGAGTGTCACTTGTGATTGATAAGACTTGCCCATCGGTCGAGCAGGCCGTCGCCGACATCCCCGACGGCGCGACGGTGATGATCGGCGGGTTCGGCGCATCGGGCAGCCCGATAGAGCTGATCCACGCGCTCATCGACCACGGGGCCACCGGGCTCACCGTCATCAACAACAACACGGGCAACGGCGAGGTCGGGCTCGCCGCGCTCATCGGCAACGGGCAGGTCCGCAAGATGGTCTGCTCGTTCCCGCGGTCCAGCCAGTCCAAGGTCTTCCCGGAGATGTACCGCGCGGGGAAGGTGGAGCTCGAGCTGGTGCCGCAGGGCACGCTGGCCGAACGCATCCGCGCCGCGGGGGCGGGCATCCCGGCGTTCTACACGCCGACCACGGTCGGGACCGTGCTGGAGCATGGCAAGGAGACACGGACGTTCGACGGGCGGACGTATGTGATGGAGCCCTGGCTGCGTGCGGACTTCGCGCTGATCAAGTGCGAGCAGGCGGACCCGCTGGGCAACCTGACCTACAACAAGACCGCCCGAAACTTCAGCCCGATCATGTGCATGGCCGCGGCCACGACGATCGTGCAGGCGAGGCAGCTCGTGCAGCGCGGCGCGATCGACCCCGAGCACGTCGTCACGCCGGGCATCTTCGTGGAGCGCGTCGTCGGGGTGCCCGACCCGGTCCACGAAGACACCCTCATCGCCGCGGGCAGGAGCTACCCATGACCACCGGCTGGACCCGCGAACAGATGGCCGCCCGCTGCGCGATGGACATCCCCGACGGGGCGTACGTCAACCTCGGCATCGGCATCCCCGAACTCGTCGCGCAGTACGTGCCCGGGGGCCGTGAGTTCATCTACCACACGGAGAACGGGCTGCTGGGCATGGGCCCGCCCCCCGACGAGGCGGACCGCGACCTCGACCTGATGAACGCGGGTAAGAAGTACGTGACCGCGGTGCCCGGGGCGGCGTACTTCCACCACGCCGACAGCTTCAGCATGATCCGCGGCGGGCACCTGGATGTCTGCGTGCTCGGCACGATGCAGGTCGCGTGCAACGGCGACCTCGCGAACTGGTCCACCGGCGAAGACGGCGCGATCCCGGCCGTGGGCGGCGCGATGGACCTGGTCCAGGGCGTCAAGCAGATCTTCGTCCTCACGCAGCACACCACCAAGGCCGGCGAGCCAAAGCTCGTCGAGCGGTGCACCTACCCGCTCACCGGGCGGGGCGTCGTATCGCGCATCTACACCGACCTCGCGGTCGTCGACATCACGCCCGACGGCTTCCGGTTGGTCGAGCCGGCCCCGGGGGTGAGCTACGACGAGATCGAGAGTAAGACCGGTGCCCCGCTCCTGCCGCAGGCCGCGCCGGCCGGCTGACCCCACCGTACCCCGATCCCCAACACCACGACGAAAGCAGCCGACGATGACCGATGTTTACCTGTGCGACGGCATCCGCACCCCCGTGGGGCGCTACGGCGGCGTGCTGGCGTCGATCCGAACGGACGACCTCGCGGCGATCCCGCTCCAGGCATTGATGGCCCGCCACCCCGGCGTGGACTGGGGCGCGGTCGATGACGTCATGCTCGGCTGCGCGAACCAGGCGGGCGAGGACAACCGCAACGTCGCGCGGATGGCGCTGCTGCTCGCCGGGCTGCCCCAGGAGGTGCCGGGCGTGACGCTGAACCGCCTGTGCGGCTCGGGCCTGAACGCGGTGGGCAGCGCGGCGGCGGCGATCCGCAACGGCGAGGGCGACCTGGTCCTCGCCGGCGGGGTCGAGAGCATGTCGCGCTCACCGTTTGTGATCGGCAAAGCGTCGTCGGGCTTCGGTCGGGACCAGACGATGTACGACACGACGATGGGCTGGCGGTTTATCAACCCCGCGCTGCACGAGCGGTACAGCACCGACGGCATGCCGCAGACCGCCGAGCACCTGGCCGAGGAACGCTCGATCAGCCGGGAAAACCAGGACAAGTTCGCCTGCTGGAGCCAGCACAAGGCGGCGGCGGCGCAGCAGGACGGCCGGCTGGCCGGGGAGATCTGCCCGGTAAGCGTGCCGCGGCGCAAGCAGGACCCGCTGGTCGTCGAGACGGACGAGCACCCGCGTGCGACACAGCTCGAGAAGCTCGCGCAGCTCCGACCGATCCTCGCCAACGGGACCGTCACCGCGGGCAACGCGTCGGGGATTAACGACGGGGCGGCGGCGCTGCTGCTGGCGTCGGAGACCGGCGCGGCGCGGCACAAGCTGCAGCCGAAGGCACGCGTGCTCGGCATGGCCGTCGCCGGCGTGCCGCCACGCATCATGGGCATCGGCCCGGTCACGGCGACAAACAAGCTGCTCGCCCGGCTGGGGCTGACGCTCGACGACTTCGACATCCTCGAGCTTAATGAGGCCTTCGCGGCGCAGGCCCTCGCCTGCACTCGCGAGCTGGGTCTGGCCGACGACGACCCCCGGCTGAACACGCGTGGCGGCGCGATCGCGCTGGGCCACCCGCTGGGCATGAGCGGGGCCCGCCTCACGCTCACGGCGTTGGACCAGGTCCGTCGCGGCGAAGGCAAGCGCGCCCTCTGCACCATGTGCATCGGCGTCGGCCAGGGTATCGCGCTCGCCATCGAGGGGCTTGACTAACCATGCCCATGCAAGACCTCCACGACGCGATCGCCGAGGCCCGCCGACGCTACGCCGACGCGAACCCCAAGAGCCGGGCCGCCCACGAGGCCGCCGCGGCGCACCTGCCCGGCGGCAACACGCGCACCGTGCTGCACTTCGAGCCGTTCCCCCTCACGATGATCGGCGGCGAGGGGGCCGAGCTTATCGACCTCGACGGGCACCGCTACCTCGACTTCGTCAGCGAGTACTCGGCCGGGCTGTACGGCCACTCCGACGCGACGATCAAGGCCGCCACCAAGGACGCGATCGACCGGGGCATGGTCCTCGGCGCGCCGACGCGCTACGAGCGCGAGCTGGCGGGGCTGATCTGCGGACGCTTCCCGTCCATCGAGCAGCTCCGCTTCTGCAACTCGGGCACCGAGGCGAACATCCTCGCCCTCACCACCGCGCGGGTCGTCACCGGCCGGGAGAAGGTCCTCGTCTTCCGCGGCGCGTACCACGGCGGGGTCATCAAGTTCGGCCACGACACCACGCCGTTCAACATCCCCTACGACTACGTCCTCGCGGACTTCAACGACACCAAAGGCACCGAGGCGCTGATACGACAACACGGCGACCAACTCGCCGCGGTCATCGTCGAGCCGATCCTCGGCGTGGGCGGCAACATCCCGGCCGACCCGGCGTTCCTGGCCATGCTCCGGCAGACGACGCGCGACGTCGGGGCGCTGCTTATCCTCGACGAGGTCAAGACCGCCCGCCTCGGCCCCGCGGGCCTGCAGGGGCGGATGGGCATCACCCCGGACCTGACGACCCTGGGCAAGATCATCGCCGGTGGGTTCCCGACCGGCGCGTTCGGTGGCAGCGCCGCCATCATGCAGCACTACAACCCGCACAAGCCCGGATCGCTCAACCACGCCGGCACATTCAACAACAATATCTGCTCGATGGCGGCGGGCTGCGCCGCGCTGGGCGAGGTCTTCACCCCCCCGCGTGCCGAGGCGTTCTACGAGACGTCCGAGGCGTTCCGCCGATCGCTCAACACCCTGTTCGCCGACGCGGGCGTGCCGATGTACTGCAACGGGCTGGGCTCGATCTTCGCGATCCACTTCACCGACCGGCCCCTTTCCCGCATGGTCGAACGCACCGAGGCGGGCAAGGCGCTCAACGCGCTGCTGCACCTGGAGCTGCTGCTGCGCGGCGTGCTGATCATCGGCCGGGGCGACCTGTTCCTGTCCCTGCCGATGACCGAGGCGCACTTCGGGCAGGCGCGTGACGCGCTGGCCGGGTTCATCGATCAGCACAAGCCCCTGATCGCCCGCGTCCTCGCCCACACGCCAAACCCGTCGTGATCCCACGGAGCGGGCGAGCCCTTGGCGTCGGCAAGCGACGGGTACGCGCGCTTAGTCGCTTTCGCCTGGCTCGCCGAGCATGCCGAGCTGCCACATGACGAACATGCGTCCGTCGGCGACGTCGCGGACGCGGAGGTCCAGGGGCTTGCCCCCGCCGTGCCCGCCGTCCTGATCGACCCAGAGGAGGACCGGGTCGTCGTCGCCGTTGTGCTGGGCGGTGTACTGCATCAGCGCCGCCATCTTGCGGGCGTGCAGCGGGTGGACGCGGGTGTCGTTCTCGCCGGCGGTGAAGAACACGGCCGGGTAATCCGCGGCCGGGTCGATGTTGTGGTACGGCGAGTACGCGCGGAGCCAGGCGAAGTGCTCGGCGTCGGCCGGGTCGCCGTACTCGGGCACCCAGTAGCGCGCCATCAGGAAGTCCTGGTACCGCAGCATGTCCAGCAGGGGCACGGCACAGACGACGGCGCGGAACAGGTCCGGCCGCTGCGCAAGCATCGCCCCCATCAGCAGCCCGCCGTTGCTGCCCCCGGAGATCGCGAGCTTCTCCGTGCTCGTGTAGCCCTCGGCGATGAGGTACTCGGCGGCGGCGATGAAGTCGTCGTAGACGTTCTGCTTCTGGCCGAGCATCCCTGCCTTGTGCCACGCATCGCCGTACTCCCCCCCGCCGCGCAAGTTGGGCACGGCGAACACACCGCCCTGCTCGTACCAGGGGAACAGCGTCGCGCTGAAGTACGGCGTCATGCTGACCCCGAACCCGCCGTACCCGCTGAGCAGCGTCGGGTTCGTGCCGTCCAGCTCCAGCCCCTTCTTGTGCACGATGAACATCGACACCTCGGTGCCGTCGGCGGAGGTGTAGGTCACCTGCTTGACCTCGACCAGCGACGGGTCGACCGGGACATCCAGCCGGTACCACAGCTCGTAGTCCTCGGGGTCGGGGAACGCGCTCAGGTCGATGCGGTAGATGCTCGTCGGGGTGTTGTAGGAGGTGAACGACAGGAACCCCTCGGACCGGTCGAAGCGGGTAGACAGGGACGCGCTGCCGATGCCCGGGAGTTCGAACTCGCCCAGCGAACGCCCGCCGAAGCTGAACCGCTCGATCCGCGTGCACGCGCGGTAGCTGTACTCGGCGTACAGGTCGTCGGCCGTCTCGGACAGCCCCTCGAGCACCATGTCGTCCCGGTGCGGGATGAACGGCCGCCAGTGCTCCCGCGCCGGGTTGTCGGTATCGACGCGGAAGACCGCGCCGTTCGGTGCGTCGACGTTGGTGTGTACGAGCAGCCCGACGCTCTCTAAAAACTGAGGGTAGGTGTTCGCGTCGGCGCCCTCGATCATCGTGACGCGCTGCAGCTCCCCGCCGTCGAGCCAGTCCGCGACATCGACCAGCCACAGGTCGTTGCTGGAGGTCGAGGTGTGGTAGCCGATCGCGCCCCACCGCCCGTCGCGGTCCATCACGAAGTACGGCCCCCAGGTCGTAGCCAGCGGGCCCTCCTTGTACTGCTCGAAGAGCACGCGGTCCTGGCTATGGTGCGTGCCGACGACGTGGTGCTTGATCTGCGTGGAGTAGGGGTTGCTGACGTCTTCGAGCCGGTCGTAGAAGAAGCTCTTGCCGTCGGGCAGCCACTGGACGCGCCCGACCTTACCGGGGATCTCGTCGGCCAGCCAGGTGCCAGTGGCGACGTCCATGAGGTAGAGCGTGCTGTTCTCGTCGCCGGCCTGGTACATGCCGAAGGCCAGCAGCTTCCCGTCCTGGCTGGGTACCCACCACGACAGCGCGGTGAGCCCGGACGGGTCGAGCGTGTTTACGTCCAGCAGCACGCGGGGCTCGCCGTCGTGGCCCCGACGGACGTAGAGGACCGCCTGGTTCTGGTCGCCTTCACGCTGGGTATTGAAGTACAGGTCCTCGCGCATCGCGGGCCGGCCGACGTACCCGACACTCATCAGCTCGCGTAGGCGGGCCTCGACGGCCGCACGGCCCGGCAGGTTGTCCAGCACCGAGCGGGTGTAGGCGTTCTGCGCCGCGGTCCACGAAGCCACCTCGTCGGTGGTGTTGCCCTGATCGTCGCCCTCGAGCCAGCGGTACGGGTCGGTGATCGGTTGGCCGTGCAGCGTGTCGGTGACGGGGCGCTGTTCGGACGCGGGCGGCGGGGGCAGTTCCTGGGCGGTCGCGGGCTGGGTCATGATGAGCGAGGGCAGGAGCCCGAGGGCCAGTGCGGCGGGGTAGAGGGTCGTGCGTTTCATAGTGCGTATGGTACGCCGGGCACCCCCCGTGCGTTCGCTTGGTGGTGTCGGCGGATCACGTGCACATCGTAAAACAGGCCGTCCCAAAGCGGGACGGCCTGTCGAGGTTTCAAGGGTTGGACCGGGCGGTGTTACTCACCCATCTCCATCTCTTCCTGGAGCGCTTCCCAGTCTTCGATGGCCTGGGCCATCTCGGCGGCGAAGGCGTCGAGCGTGGCCTGGTCCAGCGAGTTCTCCGCGACGACCAGTTCGAGCGGGCCCGCGCCCTGCAGGTCGGCGATCGGGCCGTCGCCGTTAATGATGTTGTCCTTGGTGATGGTGATGTCGGCGGTGTTGTCGACCATGGTCACGCCGTCGACCGCCTCGGCCTCGCCGGGCAGGACGTAGTGCTCGACCATCTCCATGCCCTCGAGCATGGCGCCCATCATCGCGATCTCGTCGGCGGTCGGCTTCTGGTAGTCGGCCATCATCTGCTGCATCATGCCGTCACGCACGATCAGCGTGCAGCCGCCGTCCTCCGAGACAAACTCATAGTTCGCGAACATCTCGCCGGTGTCCCCCTCGGGCGCGCTGACCGCGTTGATGTCCTCAAAGTACATCGTGAAGCTCACGTAGTCGTAGCCGCCGTCTTCCCAGCGGGTGGGCTCGGTGATCGCCACCACCCCCTCGGGCAGGCCGCCCTCGTCCATCATGTTCTCGAGCGTGAATTCTTCCAGCGGGTCTTCGCCGGCCTGGGCGGCGAGGGCCTGGCTCACGCCGAAGGTGAACTCCAGCTTGCCCGAGCCGTCGGGCATCACGGTCACGACTTGTTTAACCTTCACGCAGCCGCCGGCCAGCATGAGGCACAGCGTCAGCGCGAACAGGGGGAGGGTACGGGTCAACATGCGGTCTCTCCAATTAGAGGGCTTCGGTCAGGTTTCGGAAGGACGCCGGGGACCTACCCCGCGCTTCGCGATTCTCATACGATGATACCAGCGCCCCGGTGCGGCATTCCGGCGCGCTCACGCCAACCGCCGCGACCCGCCGGCCACCCGCAAGCGTAAGGAACCCCATGACCCTTGTTCGCCCGGCCCCGGCTCTCCTGCTCGCGCTCGCGGTGTGGGCCGTCCTGCCCGTCGCCGCACAGGACACGCCCCGCACCGGCATCTTTACGACCCAGTTCAGCGAACGCAGCCCGCTCTCCTCCCCGGAGCGCATGGCCGACGTGGCCCACTGGGACGCCCGCCAGCTCGAAGACTGGGACATCCAGACCATCGAGTTCCAGATGGTCGTCCCCGAGGCATACACCGGCGACGAGGCGTACGGCCTGCTGGTGTTCATCCACCCCTACGACGATGTCGATGCGACCAACCCCCGCGCGTTCTTCTTCGGCCGGGTCATCGAAGACGTCCTCGCCGAGCACAAGCTGATCTGGGTCAGCTACGACGACGCGGGCAACCCGGTCATGCCCAACAAGCGGATGGGCCTGGCGCTCGATGCGGTGCACAACGTCACCCGCCGGTACAACATCGACGCCGACCGCGTGTACGTCTCGGGCATGTCCGGCGGCGGGCGGATGACGTGCATGACGGCGGTGTACTACCCGCAGGTGTTCACCGGCGCGGTGCCGATCGTCGGGTCGCTGTACTTCCGTGAGGTGCCCGTGCCGGACGACCCCGAGCTGCGGGCGCTGCTCCGCGAAGACCCCGGCGACCACGCGGTCTGGCCGCAGCGGCTCATCCGACCGGGCCGACGCGCGTTGGAGCGCATGGCCGCGACCCAGCGGTGGGTGCTGCTCACCGGCTCGGAAGACTTCAACATGCCCGAGATGCGCATGCACTTCGAGCACGGCTTTGAGCGCGACGGCTTCGCCCACGCGCACTACCTTGAGGTGCCGGGCCTGGCGCATGCCTTCCCGGATGCGGACTGGTTCGAGCGTGCGGTCGTCCTGCTCGACGCGCCGCTGAACGAAGAGGCGGGGGACGGCCCGCGTCTCGACCCCCAACAGCATCGTGAAGAAGACGCCGCGCAGCGCCGGCTCGACGCGGCCGAGCGCCTGATCGACCGCGCCCCGGACCGCGCGCTGCGGCTGCTCCGCCGGGTTGATGAGCTGTACCCCGACACCCGCGCCGCCGCCCGCGCCCGCGACCTGATCGTGGAGATCGAAGGCCACAGCGACCCCGGGCGGACCAACGGTGAAGGTGAACCCGACGAGGAGTTGGAGGACTGAATCGGCACCGTGTAGCAGCCCCGAACCATTGCGGGGCGACGCCCGGAAACGCCGCCCCGACAGGAACCCGCGGGTACGCCCGGATCGGCCGGGAGCCCCTCGAATCGGCCCCTATTGTCGTCAACCGGCGTTCCTGCGGCTGGGAATCGCACCCGGCACATTCCACGGCGCGGGACCCGCCCCCGGGATACCCTTGCACCCTGTATCACGCCGATGTTTACTTCACCGGCCGACCGCCCCGAACCCTCCCGCCTCGGAGCCCACCATGCTCGCCCAGACCCTGCAGCGCATCATCGACAAGAAGTTCACCACCGCCAAGGAGATCAGCGAGTTGGCCGGCGTCAGCCAGTCCACCGTCTACCGCTGGATCGCCGGGCAGTCCCAGCCGGACTTCGATTCGGTCCGCCTGCTGGTCCGCCTGCTCCCGGACCTGCGGGCGCAGAAGGCGCTGCTCACCGCGTTTACCGCCGGGACCGACTGGCACGCGACGCACATGAACCTGGAGCTGGATGTCAACCACGACGGCAAGGTCGATGCCGACGACGCCCTCGACGCGAGCTGCGGCGCGCTCAAGACCGCCAGCGAGACCCTCCTGTCCATCCGCGAAGCGAGCAAGGGCAAGATCCTCACCAGCGACGAGACCATCGAGCTGATCTCACACCTGAACCAGACCGTCCGCCACTGTACGATCACCCAGCGCATCCTCGTCGACATGGCTGAGCAGCGCAAGCGGCGGAAGCTGAAGCTGGTGAAGTGAGGCGCGGAGCAGCCACGGATTTCACAGATGGACACGGATTCGGAATGATGTGGGATAGCTAAGCATGGCAAAGCTGATTGCAGTCCGCCCGAGGAACTACCGAAGCATCGCGCTCCAAGCGATTGAGTTGGCTGAGAAACCGATCGTCTTCATGGATAAGAAGCCCGTTACTGATTTTTCAGATCGCGGCCCGCTGGTCCAGAAGCAGATTCGTCAGAGTCTTGACTTCGTGATTAGAGATGGGCATAACAAAATCGTCGGCTTCCACGAACACCCCGATGAGATGTGGATCGCAGAAGCCTACTACGAGTACGCCCTATTCTGTGAAAACCAGGGCTGGCTCAAAATTCAGCATATTCCGTAGTCTCACCGGCGCAGAGTTTGCAGAAGGGGTTGGCATCCGTGTCCATCTGTGTCATCCGTGGCCACTCTTCATACAAGCGCGTAACATGGGCAGAGAAAGCGAGGCCCCCATGGCCAGTCGATGCTTCCTTGTGCTTGCCGCGATGCTGCTGTGGCTGTTGCCGATATGCGACGCCGTGGCTCAAGACGCGCCCGACACCGGGCACCTCGAACTCACGTTCAGCGAGCGGCACCCCGACAGCGCGGTCGATCGGCTGCTGGTGCGGTTCCAGTACCGGGGCGACCCCAACGAGGCGATCGACCCCCGCGCGCACGCGGATGAGTACGATCTCGATGAACAGACGTTTCAGGTTTATGTGCCGGAGGCCTACGATGGCAGCGAGCCGTACGGCCTGCTGGTGTGGGTCAGCGCGACCGATGAAGGCGTCATCCCCTGGCCGGATGTGTTTGACAACCGCCGGCTGATCGTGGTCAGCGCCGACGGCGTGGGCGACCGGCAGAACGTCTGGAAGCGCTTCGGGCTCCAGCTCGACGCGGTGCACAACATGACCGCGCGCTACCACATCGACCCGATGCGGGTCTATATCTCCGGCTGCTCGAAGGGCGGGCGCATCGCCAGCCAGCTCGGGCTCGTCTTCGCGGACGTGTTCGACGGCGCGATGCCGATGGACGGCTGCGACTGGTACCAGCAGCTCACCGTGCCTGGCAGCGGAGGGCGGGCGTACCGCGCCCGGTTCAACCGCCCCACCGCCCGCCTGCTCCGGCACGCTCAGCGCCGCAACCGCTACGTCCTCATGACCGGCGAGCTGGACGAGAACCGCGACCAGACCGAGTTCTTCTTCGAGCGCGGCTACCAGCGGGCCGGCTTTGAGCACGTCTGGTACCTCGAAGAGCCGGGCGCGACGCACTGCCGGCACACGCCCGAGTTCGTCGAGCGCGGGCTCGCGCTGCTCGACCAGCCGCTGGAAGATGGCACGCTCGGCCCAGAGGACGACGACGAAGACACCCGCCCCCGCCGGACCCCGCGCGAGCCGCCCGCCGCCCCCACCGCGGCGCAGCTGCTCAACCTCGCGCGCAACTACCTGGACGCCGGCCTCACCGAGCAGGCCCGCGAGAAGCTGGAGGCCCTCCTCGACACGTACCCCGACAGCGACGAGGCGGGCGAGGCGCAGCAACTGCTGGACGGCATATAACAACGCCGGTGCAGACGGATGGATGCTGCACCGACGGTAAACAGCGCCGAGTGAATAGCCGCCGCGTCACACGCGACGGGTTTACAAGTGGATGGGTGCGTTCCCGCCGCGTATGACGCGGCGGCTAATGATGCACGTGCGCTGTGACTACTCCGCGGGTTCCACGGGTTCCGCTGGCACGGGGCCGTAGCGCTCGGCCATGAACGCGCGGACCGGCGCGACCGCGGCGCGGAACGCGGCCGCCTGTGCCCGGCCCGCCTCGTCGTCGGCGAAGCCCGGCTCGGGGTAGCTGCCGAAGTCGCTGAGGATCATCTTCGCAAAGAGGTCGGCGAATGATTCGTTGGGGTGGTAGATGTTCCGGCTCGGGCCGTAGTGCGCGGTGTAGGCCGGCTCATCGAACAGCGGCGTCCACACCGGCCGACCGTCATCGCCCACGACCGGCCGCCAGACGCCGTCGTCGTGCGGCTCGAGCTCGACCAGCGCCTGCACGAAGTCCCCGGGCATGCGCGACGGCCGGTCATCGTGTCGACGCAGCAGGATGTTCGGCTGCAGGTACCTCCCGCCGCGCGGGCCCCCGACGTACTGCACCCAGCGCGTGTCGACGCCGTCGGGGTTGATCAACTGCATCGCGTCCAGCTCCTCGCCGTACGCGATCGACTCGACGTGAACCAGGCCCCAGTGCTCGGTATAGAACGCGCGGTACGGCTCGGGGTCCAGCCGCTGGAGCACATGGATCTGCTCGTGCAGCATCAGTTCGACGCCCCGCATGATGATCTGGTGCATCTCGTTGCTGTCTTCGCTCTGCGCGTGGGTCAGGAAGTGGACCACGCCTTCGGAGAGCACGATGGCGTTGCCCCGCGTGTGCGGCAGCCCGCGTTCGACACCGTCGGTGACCTTGATGAGGACCCAGGGCTCGGCCGAGAACCGCGGGAAGTCCCACGACGCCAGCCCGGCCGCGAGCGAGATGGTGTTGGTCAGCGCTTCCTTTTCCTCGTCGGTGAAGTCGCGCACACAGTCGGCGTAGTGCTGCGCGAAGAAGGCCTGCTGCTGCTCGAGCGTCTCGCCCCCGATGGCGACGCCAGATTTAACCTGCATCTCGTGCAGGCAGAGCAGGGAGAAGTACGGCTCGACCGATTCGTCCACGATCGAGGCCCGCGCGGCGTCGCCTTCGAGGAAGGTGATGTCGTAGTCGTCCTGCGCAGCCGCGGGGGCGGCCAGCAGCAGGAGCAGGATCAGCGCGAGCAGACGGGGTTGTGGCATGGTGCCTCCTCCGGGGCGGTACGGTGGCCGCTGAAGAATAAGTCAGTTGTTCGGCAGCTTCTCGCCCGCGGTGATGGTGAGCGTCACGTCGTCGGCCGCGTTGTTCCCGCAACCGGCCGTGTCGCTCTCGATGTGCAGCTTCTGCGCCCGCTGCGTGGACCAGTCGGTCACGGCCAGGTCAGGGGACGCGGGCTCGTCGCCGTGGACCTTAAGCAGGCGGTAGCTGTTGTCGCGCTGCGCGGGCGTGAACCCCGCGTCGCGGATCAGCCGACAGAGCACCGCCTCGTTCAGGCAGTAGGTCGTGCCCGCGGCGCTGACGACGTTCTCCTCCATCATGACCGAGCCCATGTCGTTGGCCCCGAAGAACAGCGCGACCTCGCCGATGTGCGGGCCCATCGTGACCCAGCTCGACCCGATCGAGTGGAAGTTGTCCAGGAACAGCCGGCTGACCGCCTGCGTGCGCAGGTAGTCGGTCGCCCCGGCCATGCGCACCACCTTGCCCGCGCGGGGGACGGCCTCGCCGCAGGCCTTTTTGTCGTGGCCGTCGACCTCGCCCGCGAAGACACGGTCCGCGAGCACGTCGCCGGGGAACGGTTCGGCGTCGGTGTAGTCGAAGACGGGCAGGTTGCCCAGCGGCGTGTTCTCGCGCTGGAAGGGCCAGCTGATGAACGACACGTACCGCCCGGGCCAGCCCTGCGCGATCGCCTCGTCCTGCCGGTCGCGCAGCCGGCGCATATGGTCGATCCGGTCGGCAACGCCCTCGATGTGGCCGAACATCATCGTGCCCGACGTCTTCATCCCCAGCTTGTGCGCCGTCGCCATTACATCCAGCCACTGGTCGGCCGTCGCCTTGCCCAGCCCGATCCGCCGACGCACGTGCGGCGCGAACACCTCGCCCCCGCCGCCCGGCAGCGAGTCCAGCCCGGCGTCCATCAGCAGCCGCATGATCGCCTCGAGCTTCGCCAGCCAGACCTCCCGCCCCATGTCGTCGCTCTTGCGCGGGTCGGTCGTCGGGAAACCGGCCAGCTCGTACACCGCGACAAACTCGACGAACTCCGGCGGGCTGAACCCGTGGATATGCACGCCCGGGAACTCATGCTTCAGGCCCCGCAACAGGTCGACGTAGAAGTCCACGCCCAGGTGCGGGTGCATACCGCCCTGCAGCAGGACCTGTGTCCCGCCGATGGCGACCAGCTCGCGGACCTTCTGGTGCAGCTGCTCCTTGGTCAGCACGTAGGCGTCGGCATCCCCCTCCTTGCGGAAGAAGGCGCAGAAGGTGCACGACGCGGAGCAGACGTTGGTGTAGTTGATGTTGCGGTCGATGACGTAGGTGCGCGTGCCGGGGTGCTGGGCGTCGGGGCCGTCGTGGATCCGGCTGCACATCGCGCTGGACCACCGGCCGAGCGCGTGCAGCGAGGCCTCGCGGTGCAGCCGCAGCGCCTCGGCGGGCGTCAGGCGGTGGTCGCCGGCGATGACCTCGTCCAGCCGGAGTTCGCGTTCGAGCACAGCGTCTTGGGTGTTGGGCATGGTAGAAGCATCATACCCCGCGCCGATCCCGCGGGGTGCGCCCCGCGGGAGAACGGCGCAGAAGAAAACCCACGGCACGCGTCCGTGGGTCCTCGTTTCTCAAGCCCCCCTGCCTGCCCCCAAATCCGCGGCGGGCCACCCAGCTCAGCCGCGACGCCGGCGGATCAGCAAGGCCCCGGCCAGCCCGAGCAGCACGACCGACGTCGGCTCGGGCACCTGGAGCGTGACGTTGTCGATCCCGCCGGCCTCGGAGACCTGCGTGCCGTTGTTGTCGACCAACTCGAACGAGACGAGCACCTGCGTCACGTTGCTCATTACGTCGTTGAAGGAGGCGGAGGTCGACAGGAGCCCGCCGGAGAGCGACTCGGCGGTGTCGCCGGCATAGTCGGGGTCGAACGCGCCCAGGTCGATCTGGCTGACGGGGATCAGCCCGCCGGGCCCACCGTCGGTGAGGTTCACGCTGACGGTGACCCAGCCGGTGTCGGCCGCGGCCGGGCCGGGTAAGACCGCGCCGTAGGCGGCGAGGTCGTTGGGGTCGCCGGAGATGAAGATAATGGCATACGGCCCGATGCCGTCGTCGTTGGTGCCTTCTGTGAACAGCCGGTGGTCGAACGAGAAGGTCCCGCCCGTATAGCCGGACAGGTCGCCGAGGAAGTCGCCCGGCGCGGAGGCGAACGATGCGGGGTCAGTGACGACGTCGGTAAACCGAGCGAAACCGCCCGGATTCCCATCGAACGCGCCGCCGCCTGCGTCGTGGACCATGTCCCCGACGTTGACCTGTTGCGACAGCACCGTGCCCGACAGGATCGCGCCGAGACTGTCATCGATGTTGAAACCGACCGCCTCCCAGCCCTCCAGGTCGGTATCAAACGTGCTCGTCACCGTCGGCGCACCGGCCCACGCCATGGGCGCTGCCACCGCCGCCGCGATCAAGCCACATGAACGCCCGATCCCTCCTAAACCGATCTGCATCTCGGCCCCACTTTCTTGCTCGATGCCTGGCACACACGAGTCAACGCGAACCACAGAACGCCGGGCCGGTGAACCCCGCTCGGCTACAACCATCCTAACCCCGGCCCCCACCGCCACCAAGGATTCATCGAAAAAACACGGAATAACACGGGCACCGGCGCAAGGCCGCCCGCGCCGCGCCGACCTAACCCCCGCCTACACAAGCGCTTGCCCGAGCGTCTCCCCGCCCAAGCCGGGCCAGAACGCAGCGCCGGGCCGGGCCTCGCACGTGTTCAACTGGCCCCGCGATCCCGCCTGCCGCCCGGGCCGGCGCGGGGCTCCGGCCCGGGTTGTGACGCATCCCGAAAAAACCCCGCGGCGGAGCGCGGGGCGAAGGGAGCGGTGTTGCTTTGCGATACGGGCCGGCCGGTGGCCGACATCAGACCTCTTCGATCTGCTTGCTCTTGTCCGCGACGAGCTCGTCGATCTGGGACTCGTGTTTCTTGAGCAGATCCTGCACCCCGTCCTTGGCCTGCTTGATGTCGTCTTCGGACAGCGCGTTGTTCTTGTCCTTGCCGAGCTGGTCGATGTGCTTGTTCGCGTCGCGGCGGGCGTTGCGCACCGCCACCTTCGCCTGCTCGCCCATCTGCTTCACCGAGCCGATCAGCTCCTTCCGCCGGTCGCCCGACAAGGGGGGGATGCTGATCCGCACCGTCTTGCCGTCCGCCTGCGGGTTCAGCCCGAGCCCGGCCTTCTCGATGCCCTTGATGATGTCCTGCACCGTCCCGGGGTCGAACGGCTTGACCAAAAGCTGCGTCGGCTCGGGGGCCTGCACCATCGCCAACGACCGCAGCTCGCTCTCGCTGCCGTACGCCTCGACCTTCACGAACTCGATCAGCGACGGCGTCGCCCGCCCGGTCCGCACGCCCTTGAGTTCGCTCTTAAGGTAGTCCACGCTCTTGGCCATCGTGCCGCGGGCGTCTTTCTCGATGCTGTTCAGGTCCATAACAGGTCTCGCTTTCGGTCGGGGGGAAGGCGTATGATAGAGCGGGAATGGGGTTGTGGCGAGCGGGGAGTCGTTCGTGGATCGGATTCAACGCCAAGATGCAGAGAAGTCAAGGCGCCAAGGAAGACAGTCGAATCCGTGGGTGCCACATAGCTTCGCTATGTGGCACCCGGCAGGAATCTGAGAACAGCGTGGCATGACCTGCGCCTATGCATTCAGTACTGACAACATGCCGATCGAATCGATCAGTTTTTCAGAAACCATAGTCCCACGGCAAGAACCCCTTGGCCACAAATCGAAATCCTGCTAGATTGGCATAGCTGTCAGAGCAATCTAGGTACACACGATGTTTAGATCACGCACCATGACACCTCGGCAGAAGGTCCGGTTTATCACGATCTTGATGTGCGCGACATACCTCTATGTCGTCCAGTGCATCTTGATTGTAAAACTGATCGCGTATCTGAACTTAGGCGTCGGCAGATTTGATGTTTTTGACATCTTCGTTGGCCCAGCCATCACAGCAGGATGTTGTTACGCACTCTGCCTGTTCGCCATTCTTCTGGATGGGTCACGACACACAAGTAAAGACCGACGGCCCGAACAACCTTCGGCATAGAACAAGACCAAATCGTCTTGACTAACGGATCCGGCGTCTTGACTTTCAGATTAACCTGCCTGCCCTCACCCCGCCGACACCCGTGTCCCGTGCGGGGTCCCCGCCACCACCTCCGCGATGTTGCCCGGCTGCTTCATGTCGAACACCACGATCGGGATGTCACGCTCCTGGCACATCGCGAACGCCGTGGTGTCCATCACGCCAAGCTGCTTCTCGATCGCCTCCTGGAACGTCAGCGTCTCGTAGCGCACCGCGTCATCGTGCTTCTTCGGGTCCTTGTCGTAGATGCCATCGACCTTCGTCGCCTTCAGCACCACATCCGCGCCGATCTCCGCGGCACGCAGCGCCGCGGCGCTGTCCGTCGTGAAGAACGGGTTGCCGGTCCCGCCCACGAAGATGATCACCCGCCCCTTCTCCAGGTGCCGCAACGCCCGACCCCGGATGTAACGCTCGGCCACGCTCGTCACCGACAACGCGCTCATCACCCGCGCCGGCTGGCCCAGGTGCTCCAGCGCCTCCTTCAACGCCAGCCCGTTGATCACCGTCCCCAGCATCCCCATGTAGTCGGCCGAGGCCTGCTCGAACTTCCCCGTCTTCGCCAGCGTCCCGCCCCGGATGATGTTCCCCCCGCCCACGACCACGGCCACCTCCGCGCCCTGCTGCGCCGCGTTGTAGACCTCCCGCGCGATCAGCTCCAGCTCGGCCGGGTCGATCCCCGAGCCCCCGGGCGCGCACAACGCCTCGCCGGAGATCTTCAGGAGCACACGCTTGTAGGTCGGGGCATCGGGCATGAAACGGGGACTCCTCGTCGGTAGCTGGGGATTCTACTGCATCCCCGCGGCGTGGGCCCGCACCCGCGGCACACCGCCGGGGCGGCGCAACCGCGCGTGTATACTCCCTGCTGCCCTCGGGTGGAATCTATATAGGAGTAAGACCGTGCCCCAAGATCAAGCGTCGTCCAGCATCGAATCCGTCCTCCACGAAGACCGCCACTTCCCCCCGCCCGCCGGGTTCGCGGCCCAGGCCCACGTCGGCTCGATGGAGCAGTACGAAGCGCTGCACCAGCGCTCACTGAACGACCCCGAGGGGTTCTGGGCCGAGGAGGCCGAGCGGCACCACTGGTTCAAGCCCTGGGAGAAAGTCGTCGAATGGGACGCGCCTGACGCCAAGTGGTTCGTCGGCGGCACCACCAACCTCTGCTACAACGCCGTCGACAAGCAGGTCGCCGACGGCTTCGGCAGCCAGACCGCCATCATCTGGGAGGCCGAGCCCATCGACGCCGACGGCACGCCCCAGGTCCTCCACCTCACCTACAGCGACCTGATGCGCGAGACCGCGAAGTTCGCCAACGTCCTCAAGGGACAGGGCGTCAAGAAGGGCGACGTCGTCACCATCTACATGGGCATGGTGCCCGAGCTCGCCATCGCCGTGCTCGCCTGCGCCCGCATCGGCGCGCCCCACTCGGTCATCTTCGGCGGCTTCTCCGCCCAGGCCATCAAAGACCGCGTCGAGGACGGCAGGTCCAACATCATCATCACCTGCGACGGCTCCTGGCGCCGCGGCAGCGTCGTCCCCCTCAAGGACAACGTCGACGAGGCCTGCAAACAGACCGACCTGGTCGACACCGTCATCGTCGTCAAGCGCTGCGAGAACGACACCGCCTGGACCGAGGGCCGCGACGCCTGGTACCACGACCTCATGGCCACCGCCACCGACGACTGCCCCTGCGAAGAACTCGACTCCGAAGACCTCGCCTTCATCCTCTACACCTCCGGCAGCACCGGCAAGCCCAAGGGCATCATGCACACCACCGGCGGCTACATGGTCTGGACCGCCATGACCAGCCGACTGACGTTTGATCTTCAACCGGATGAGGACGACGTGTATTGGTGCACCGCCGACATCGGCTGGATCACCGGCCACTCCTACATCCTCTACGGCATCCTCCCCAACAGAGTGCCGACGATCATGTACGAAGGTGGGCCTAACTATCCGGGGGCCGACCGGTTCTGGGACATGGTCGCCCGACACAAGGTCACCAAGTTCTACACCGCCCCCACCGCCATCCGCGCCTTCATGAAATGGGGCGACGAGCACCCCCGCAAGCACGACCTGTCGTCCCTCAAAGTCCTCGGCACCGTCGGCGAACCCATCAACCCCGAAGCATGGATGTGGTACCACAAGGTCATCGGCCACGAAAACTGCCCCATCGTCGACACCTGGTGGCAGACCGAAACCGGCGGCCACATGCTCACCCCCCTCCCCGGCGCCACCACCACCACCCCCGGCTCGTGCTGCCGGCCCATGATCGGCGTCGACGCCGCCGTCGTGAACTCCGACGGCGAACCCGTCGGCACCAACGAAGGCGGCATCCTCGTCATCCGCAAGCCCTGGCCCGGCATGCTCCGCGGGATCTACGGCGACCGCGACCGCTACATCGACACCTACTGGTCCCGCTTCCAGGACAAGGGGTACTACGTCCCCGCCGACGGCGCGCGCGTCGATGACAACGGCAACTTCTGGATCATGGGCCGGATCGACGACGTCATCGTCGTCGCCGGCCACAACATCGGCACCATGGAGGTCGAGTCCGCCATCGTCTCCCACGAAGCCACCGCCGAGGCCGCCGTCGTCGGCTACCCTCACGACGTCAAGGGCAACGCCCTCGCCGCCTTCATCATCTTGAAGGGCGACCTCCCCACCCCCGGCAGCGAAGAAGACCTCGCCCTCAAAAAAAACATCCGCGACCACTGCGGCAAGGAGCTGGGCCCGATCTGCAAGCCCGACCAGGTCCGCTTCACCGAGGCCCTCCCCAAGACCCGCTCCGGCAAGATCATGCGCCGCCTCCTACGCGACATCGCCGCCGGCAACGAAATCACCCAGGACGTCACCACCCTCGAAGACAAATCGATCGTGGAGAAACTACAGGCGAGCGGGTGAGAAAGAGCATAGGCCTGTAGCCGTTTTCCTTGCGACAAGAAAATGCACCCATGAAAGACTGAATATTAGCATGCTTCACTACAGTACAATCTTACACGCGGCTGCTTTCGCCTTAATGCTTCCTCTCATACAGGGTTGCGACAAGAACCCGGCGAATCAGCAAAGCCAAACAGTCAACGCAGGCGAGGCTGACTTCAGCGAGGCAGATGCATTGTTCCAAGCAGCACGTTATGAGGAGGCATCTGACTTATACCGAAAAATCCTTGCGGATTACCCAAATGAAGCTGGTGGATGGTCTTCACTCGGCTTTGCATTGCTGAGGCAAGATCAGATCGCCCCCGCGAGAAGTGCGTTTAAAAAAAGCTTGGAACTTTACCCCGATTGGGGAGACCCATACCTTGGCCTTGGGATTCTAGCTCGGATGGAAGGGCAGTACGACCAAGCCTATGACTACTATCAAAAAGCTTTGCACTACGACTCCACAGATGGCCATGTTTATGGAAGCTTAGTCACAATCGACTTGAGAAGAGGGAATTTTGATGAAGCAGTCCGTAACGGCGAACTGGCGATCCAATACGAACCCAATGACCCCTTGATGTATGCGAATCTCGCTCTGGCTTATCACTATGCGGGCGACCTTGACAAACGCGACTCGACCGCCGCAACAGCCGAGGCAATGGGCTACCATCGGATTGACTCGCTTTATGCCATCATCGCTGGCGAACAGCCACTGTTCGAGGACTAACGTCTGTGGGTGGCGACAGGTGGCGGATGGGATTGGCGTCCCACCGAAGGCATCACAAACTTCCTCACACCCCCCGCTCTCCTTCGTGCCCTTCGCGTCTTCGTGGTTCAATCTTCCTGCCGGTGGACCGCTTCCGGGGCCGGGGGTTCGGCACTTTCGGCGGGTGGCAGGGGCAGAGGCTCGGCTATGCCCCGGGACGGTAGGCTATGAAATTCCCTCACCCGTCTATAATGAAGTAATGTGGTCATCCAAACGACGCATCTTGCTGAGTACTGGCTTGGGCATCGGGTTGATTGTCACTTGGGCAATCATCTCCGGTCCATCATCTGCAGACATCCGACTCGATACCGGCGACCTCCGTTATCGCTATCTTGGCATACCGGTCGTGTATGAACGGATGCCAGAGCCCCAGCGATCACGCCTGCAGTCGCTTGCTTCTCAATCGTCGGTACTTGTAGATGAGTGGCACCAGTGTGCTGATTTCCCGCTACCCACCACCAACAACACCGATGGAATGTGCCTCAGCTTCTACATGAGAGCGGATGCGTGGATTGATGTCGATCAAAACGTTGCCAGGTTGGCGTTAGAAGATGTGGCCACATACATCCGTGACACACACGCGCGAGAATCCTTACCACACAGCTTCGCCCTGCTTAATGGTTTCGTCATCGAGCTAACTGATGACCATCGCTACGCTGTTCGCAGTGAATGGCGAGAAGATGAGGCCGTCAGAACATTTTTTGAATCGCATGGAATCCCCATTCCACCGCCCAACCCTTAACCTATTTTGGAAGTTGGTGGCGGTGGCTCGCGGACTCGTACCCGAGCCACCCAAAGCCTCTGCGTTGACGATTGCCTTCTTCGTGCCCTTCGCGTCTTCGTGGTTCAATCTTCCTGCCGGCGGACCGCTTCCGGGGCCGGGGGTTCGGCACTTCCGGGGGCGGGGGCACTTCCGGGGGGCGTTGCCATCAACGAGCCGCGACCGTGAGGGAGCGGACCGACCCACTTGTATTCATCCACCCCGTACGTCCGCTCCCTGACGGTCGCAGCTCGTGGTTGGGTCCCTCTCGCCTTCCTTCGTGCCCTCCGCGTCTTCGTGGTTCAATCTTCCGCGATGCGGGCAGCACTCAGTGCTTCCAATCCTTCGCCCCGTGAAAGAAGGCGACCAGCTCGACGCGGCGGTGGTCATCATCGACCTGATAAAACACCAGGTAGTCGCCGACGTTGAGCTTGTGGGTCGTCCGGCCGGCGTCGCGGGTGTACGGCTACGACACCACGCAGGACCGTGGCCAGACCGCGAGGTCGTCGAGGCGGTCGAACAGCTTGATGTACCAGTCGTCGATAACCCGCTCGGCCACGCGCTCGCGGCGGAGGTGCGCCAGGTGGTCACGCACATCCGCGAGGAACGAGTCGGTGTAGACCACCCGGTAGCTCATCGGGGCCGGGTCTCGTCGAGGTGGTCGGCGATCCGCCGCCGGGCCTCGTCGGCGGAGTAGAACCGCCCGGCCGCGATGTCGTCCATGCCTTGCTTGATCCGTCGCACGATCTCCGCGCGGACGGCCGGGTCGTCGTCGATCGATGGGCCGTCGCCCGTGATCTGCTTCACCTGGTCGGTGAGGTAGCCGGCGAGGTCCCGCTTCTGGTCGGCGGGGAGGCCGTCGGGGATTGGGGATGGTGAGGTGGTCCATATCGGGTCCGCCGCGTGGATAAATCGCGATCTATTCTACGTCGGCCGATGCCGCATCGTCCAGCGTTTTGGGCTCGCTCACGATCCTGATCTTCGCCGGCTGGTAGGTGAGGGCGTCGCGGAGGGTCATGGTGACCATGGGGTTGACCATGTCTTCCGGGGCCGGGAGGGCCAGCACGACCGGGGGCGTTTCGGGGGCCTCGGCCTTCTGGGGGGCGGGGGCTTTGCCTTGGGCGATGGCGTGGGCCTGAGCGAGGGTGAGATCGGGGTGCTCGGCCATGAGCCTGGCCGCGGCCGCGCGCTCGGCCTTCTTCCGGCGGTGGCGGTCGCGGTAGTAGTGCGGGTTGCGGGCGCAGAACGCGCGCTGCCGTTCCAGGTTCGTCATCGGGGGTGAGGGCGTCAGCATACTTACCCAATCGGCACAACCCCACCCGCACTTAACCCGACAGCATCGCCCACGGGATCAGCCGCAACGGCCGCGATCACGCCGGGGTCCGCCCGGATAACCACTCGGCCCGCCCCGCTACGGGCCTCCATCGCCCAAGAACCCCGCCCGAACGCGGCGTATCGCCCTGCCTGCATAACGAAGACCATCGGATGCATAACGAAACCCTTCCGATCTGGCGGGGAACGGATTGTTTTCGTTATGCAGCAGGAAGGTTCTGTTATGCACCGGCCTGCTTTCGTTATGCAACGGAATAGTTTCGTTATGCATCGGGCTCGTTCCGTTATGCAACGCTTCCGTGCCGTTATGCACACGATGGGTTCCGTTATGCACGGGCGCCGCTTCGTTATGCAGCGATCAGGACGCGTTATGCACCGGTATGGTTTCGTGATGCGCGAGCATGTTTCCGTGACGCGGCAGCGCGCCGGTGTTATGACGGAGCAGCATTTCGTTAGACGGACGAGCGACACCGTGATGGGAGTTGTGCTCCCGTGCTGTCATGAACGTCTGACACCGTGGCGTCGATCGCTTGGAGCGGGACGTGATGATGCGTGGGCTGGACAGTCGGGCGCTTTGGGCCTAGGGTGAGGCAAGAACGATTCGAGGCCTTCGGGCGTTTGTGCTGTGTTGGTGCGGGTGTCTGGTGGCGTGTATTGACACGGAAGGACCGACCCGATGCTGACAGTCACCCCCGAAGCCGAGACCTGGATCACCTCCCAGTTGAGCGATGTGAAAGCGCCCGAGCACACGGCCCTGCGGCTGTTCGCGGAGGAGGGGAAGATCAACATGGGCATCGCCGAGCCGGGGCCCAAGGACCAGACGTTCGAGAAGGACGGGAACACGTTCCTGGCGGTGGACCCGGAGGCGGCGGCGGCGCTGTCGGACAAGACGCTGTGCTGCCAGGACACGGGCGACGGCGCATCGCTGGCGATCGCCCCGGCCCAGAATCCCTGACCGGGGCCGCCCGATCCCTGATCTATTGATTGACCCCTCGGACGCGTGCTGGGGAAGCGCGATCCGTCTGGCCGCCGGACGGCGTGCTTCGTGCAGCGCGATATTGGGGGTAGACTGTGGGGCCCGGCCTCTCCGCCTCTTCATGCGTCTTTGTGGTTCATCTGCACCCTTCAGGAGCCCCGCCATGCCCATGACTTTTACGATGCACATTGATGCGCCGATCCGGACGGTGTGGGACCACATCGAGGACCCGGAGCTGCAGAAGAAGTGGATGACCGGGCTGATCTCCAACGAGGTCGTGGAGGGGGACCCCTCCGAGGTCGGTGCGAAGGTGCGGATGGTCATCAAGGAAGGCCGGAAGGAGCAGACGTACGACGGCGTGATCACCGCGCACGACGCGCCGAGGCACCTGGGGATCCGGTTTTGGGGCGGGTGCTTCGGCGGGGACATGAAGGCCACGGCCGACTACCACTTGGCCGAGCAGGACGGCGGGACGAAGCTGGACTACGTGTGCGACTTCGAGGGGCAGATGGGCTTTTTCATGAAGCTGATGATGCCGCTCATGATGTGCTTCGGGAAGATGCACCTCAAGAAGATGATGAAGAAGCTGAAGGACCACGCCGAGGGCGGCGGGACGGCGGCGGCGACGGCGTGAGCCCGCCGGACGCCGCTAGGTATGAGTAAGGCGGACCCGGGACAGGTTGAAACCACCGATGCACACCGATTCACGCGGATCGAGTTCCGCGTGAGCGTAATCGGTGTGCATCCGTGTGCATCGGTGGTTTCATTTCGTCTGCGTGTCCCTCCGTGTTGACCGCGCCGCCGCGGTTGAATCTGCTCCGCTACAATCCCGCCCATGAATGCGCCTAAGACCAGCGACCCGGAAAAGATCATCTACTCGATGATCAACGTCACGAAGGAATACAACAACAAGCCCGTGCTGAAGGACATCAACCTGTCCTACTTCTACGGCGCGAAGATCGGCGTGCTCGGGCTGAACGGCGCGGGCAAGTCGACGCTGCTGCGGATCCTCGCGGGGCAGGACACCGAGTACGAGGGGAAGACGGTGTTGCAGCCGGGGTACACGATCGGGCTGCTGGAGCAGGAGCCGAAGCTGAACCCGGACCAGACCGTGAAGGAGGCGGTCATGGAGGCGGCGGGCGAGGTGTACGGCCTCTTGGCCGAGTTCGACGCGATCAACGAGAAGTTTGCCGAGGAGATGTCGCCGGAGGAGATGGACAAGCTGATCGAGAAGCAGGGGAAGGTGCAGGAGCAGCTGGAGCACCTGGGGGCGTGGGAGATCGACAGCAAGCTGGAGATGGCGATGGACGCGCTGCGGTGCCCGCCGGAGGACGCGCTGATCGGGCCGTTGTCGGGGGGGGAGAAGCGGCGGGTGGCGCTGTGCCAGTTGCTGCTGCAGCAGCCGGACATTTTGCTGCTCGATGAGCCGACGAACCACCTGGACGCGGAGTCGGTGGGCTGGCTGGAGCGGCACCTGCAGCAGTACCCGGGCACGATCATCGCGATCACGCACGACCGGTACTTCCTGGACAACGTGGCGGGCTGGATCCTCGAGCTGGACCGGGGCGAGGGCATCCCGTGGAAGGGCAACTACTCGTCCTGGCTGGCGCAGAAGGACAAGCGGCTGGCCGTGGAGGGCGCGCGCAACGATGCGCGGCGGAAGGAGCTGCAGCGCGAGCTGGAGTGGATCGGCAAGACGCCGCAGGGCCGGCAGGCGAAGAACAAGGCCCGCATCGCGCGGTACGAGCAGCTCTACGAGGAGCAGGAGAAGGCGAAAGAGACCGAGGTGCAGATCTTCATCCCGCCCGGGCCGCGGCTGGGCAACGTCGTCATCCGGGCGAAGGGCGCGAGCAAGGCGTACGGCGACAAGCTGCTGCTGGACGATGTGTCGTTCGAGCTGCCGCCGGGCGGGATCGTCGGGGTGATCGGCCCGAACGGCGCGGGCAAGACGACGCTGTTCCGCATGATCACCGGCGAGGAGCAGCCGGACAGCGGCACCGTCGAGGTCGGCGAGACGGTCGCGCTGTCGTACGTCGAGCAGTCGCGCGAGACGCTGCAGGACAGCGACTCGGTCTGGCAGGCGATCTCGGGCGGCAAGGAGACGCTGAAGCTCGGGAAGATGGAGGTGAACAGCCGGGCTTATGTGGCGAAGTACTCGTTTACGGGCACGGACCAGTCTCAGCAAGTCGGCACGTTGTCCGGCGGTCAGCGCAACCGTGTCCACTTGGCGCGGATGCTGACGCAGCCGTTGAACGTGCTGCTCCTGGACGAGCCGACCAACGATCTGGATGTGAAGACGATCCGCGCGTTGGAGGAGGCGCTGGAACACTTCCCGGGCTGCGCGGTGGTGATCAGCCACGACCGGTGGTTCCTGGACCGGGTGGCGACGCACATCCTCGCGTTCGAGGGCGACAGCCAGGTGCGCTTCTTCGAGGGCAACTACCAGATGTACGAGGCGGACCGCAAGAAGCGGCTGGGCATCGATGCGGACCAGCCGCACCGGCTGAAGTACCGCAAACTGACGCGGGGGTAGGGACTTTGATGGTTGCCTCACGCGACAGCGCGAAGGCGCAGAGCGAGGCAAGGGGAGTGGCCACGGATTTCACGGATGGGCACAGATTAGGAATTGCGCTGCGTATCGATCTGTGTCGATCTGTGAAATCCGTGGCTGCTTCGCGTGTTTTCTGGTTTCAAAGGAACAAACGATGAGTCAGAACAAGGTTTTAGGCACCGGCGGGGTGCATCATGTCGCGGTGCGGACGGCGGACCTGGACGCGTCGGTGGCGTTCTACACCGGTGTGCTGGGGATGACGGTCGCGGCGGCGTTCGAGCTGAACGGCGCGCGGTTCGCGCACCTGGATACCGGGGACGGCTCGCGGCTGGAGCTGGTGGATGACGACCGGCCGGTGACCCCGGCCGACGACCGGAACGTGCACTGGCACCTGTGCCTGGGGACGGACCGGCTGGAGGCGGTCGTGGCCGCGGTAGAGGCGGCGGGCATGGCGGTGACGATGGGGGCGACGCCGCTGACGCTGACTAACACGGCCGGGGGCGGCGCCGAGCCCATGCCGATCACCATCGCGTTCTTCACCGGCCCGGGCGGCGAGGTGGTGGAGCTGTTGCAGGACGGGGGATAAGCGGGCCGGGCTCCCTGCCCTGCGGCGCGGTGCGCGGTAAACTCCGGTCAACCCCCGCACCGGAGACCCCACGATGACCGGCTACCACGACCCGACGAACCCGATGCAGCAGCAGCTCCAGCCCGTGAAGAAGGGCTGGTTCGCGCGGAGCTGGTGGTGGTTCCTGCCCCTGATCATCGGCGGCCCGATCCTGCTGTGCTGCGGGTCGTGCGGCGGGCTGATGTGGTTCGGCATGAGCGAGCTGCAGAAGATGCCGCCTTACGTCGACGGCATCGCGGCCTGCGAGGGCAGCAAGGAGGTCGAGGCGCTGATCGGCAGCCCCGTCGAGGTGGCCGGCTTCTGGGACACGATGAGCAACCAGGGCAACATCGAGGCGAACTCCGGCACGAGCGGCAGCAGCTTCATCGCCCGCATGCCCGTCGAGGGCTCGACCGGCAGCGGCTGGCTCTACATCGAGGCGGACTCGTCCAACGGCACGTCGTGGAGCTACCAGGTGCTCGAGTTCGAGGACGATGCGACCGGCACGGTGGTGAACCTGCTCAGCAGCCCGGGCATCACCCCCGACCCGTCGGTGGTCGTGCCCGAGTCCGTGGAAGAAGCCATCGACGGGCTCGAGTAGCCGGCGGTGATGCACGCGTGACGCAGGGGGCGGTGTACCCGCGATGCCGACGAAGCTCTCGGTCAATGTGAACAAGGTGGCGACGCTGCGGAACCAGCGCGACGGCGATGTGCCGTCGGTGCTGGGGATGTGCCGGGCCGCGCTGGACGCGGGGGCACACGGGATCACGGTCCACCCCCGGCCGGACGAGCGGCACATCCGCGCGGGCGACTGCGACGCCATCGCCGAGCGCTTCGCGGACGGCACGTTCACGGGCGAATTCAACATCGAGGGCAACCCGCTGGACTTCGGCGGCGGACACCTCATGCCGATCCTGCGCCGCTTGAAGCCGACCCAGGCGACGCTCGTGCCCGACGACCCGGCGCAGTCGACCAGCGACCACGGCTGGGATGTCGTCGCGCACCTGGAGACGCTCAAGCCGATCGTCGCGGAGCTGAAAGCCCTGGGCTGCCGGGTCAGTCTGTTCCTGGACCCCGACCCGGCGATGGCCAGGCGGGTGCCGGCGACAGGGGCGGACCGGATCGAGCTGTACACCGAGGGGTACGCCAAGGCGTTCGCGGCGGGCGGTGACGCGGTGGAGCGTTCGCTGGGTGCGTTCGCGGCGACGGCCGAGGCGGCGCGTGACGTCGGGCTGGGCGTCAATGCCGGGCACGACCTGAACCTGGACAACCTCGGGGCGTTTGTCGCCGGCGTCCCGGGCGTGGACGAGGTGTCGATCGGCCACGCGCTGGTCGCGGACGCCCTGTCGATGGGCATGGACGCGGCGGTGCGGGCGTACCTGCGACGGCTCTGAAGCCCGGCGTGCCGGGTGTCGCCGGCCCCCCACGAACGCCGGAGGACTCAACAAAACACGGTTTTTTCTTGCCTCGGGTACGGGGCGCGGGGTTATATTGCAATGCCCTAACTGTTTCACCTTTCCCCGGGCCTTGTGTTGATGCAGCCCCCGCACACGATGCCGGTGATCCCCGCCCGGCCGGCGCTGCGTCCGCGCTGGCTGGATGAACCGACGCCAGGCGAGCAGGCGCTGATCGGCACGACGGTGGTGCTGGTCTGGCTGACGCTGGAGTGGCTGACGCAGCAGCTGCTGACCGCCCCGGGGGTGAGCGGGTGGTATCCGCCGGCGGGGCTGGGGGTGGCGGTGTTCTGGGCGTTGGGCTGGCGGTACGCGTGGGCGGTGGGCGCGGCGTGCTGGCTGGGGCTGATGCTGGTCTGGCGTGACGCGGCCGAGCCGCTGCTGGGTGCGCACCTGGTGTACAGCACGGCTCAGGCGGCGTTGAAGATCGTCTTGTACGGCGCGGTCGGGCTGGGGCTGCGGCAGTTGCTGCCACCGCTGACGCCGCTGCGCCGGCCGGGGCAGATGGCGGTGGCGTTGGTGCCGCTGCTGGGCTGCGCGATGGTGGGCGCGTTCGCGGGCGTGGGGCTGCGCTGGGCGATGGGCCAGCCGTACGGCGGGTCGTTTTCGCAGGCGGTGCTGGGCTGGGCGATCGGGGACATGGTGGGGCTACTGATCGTGGCGCCGCTGCTGGCGCTGGTCGCGCTGCCGGGGGTGTGCCGGTGGTGGCTGACGCGCGGGCGGGCGGGGACGGGCCCGGGCGATGCGCTGCCGACATTGCCCGGCGCGGTGGGCTGGCCGGCGTGCTGGGGCGCGATCGCGGGGGTGATCGTGGCGGGGCTGTATGCCTGGCCCGAGTCGCGGGACCTGCACGTGATCTACCTGGGGTTCGTGGTCGTGCCGGTGCTCGCGGCGGTGTACGGGCTGTCGGGCGGGCTGGTCGCGCTGGCGGCGGTGAACGTCTTGTGCATGGCGGCGGTGGGCTGGTCGGGCGCAAGTTTCGGGCAGCTGCTGGCGACGCAGCTGATCCTGGTGGCGATGGCGGTGTCCGCGTTGATGGTCGGCGCGGTCGCGACGCTGCGCGACCAGGCCGAGCACGACGCCGACCGCGAACGCCGGTGGACCGCGCTGGCGCTGCGCGGCGGCGGGCTGGGCCGGTGGCAGTGGACGGTGGGCTCGACCGAGCTGGTGTCCGACTACGTGCTGACCGACAAGCTGGGCTACCCACGCGAGGAGGTGCGGCACGACACGCGGTGGTGGCAGCCACGCATCCACCCCGAGGACGACAACGCCCGCCGCGCCTCGCTCCGCCGATGCCTCGCGGGTGAATCGCCCTACCACGATACGGAGAACCGGATCCTCGACGCGCAGGGCCGCTGGGTCTGGTACCGCACGCAGGGCGAGGTCATCCAGCGCGACGAGGCCGGCCGCCCCACCGTCCTCGCCGGCACGCACCGCGAGATCACCGAGCGCAAACGCCTCGAGGCCCTCGAGCAGGCGGCCGAGGCCACCCACCGCAGCGAGAAGCGCTTCCGCGCCCTGGCCGACGCCTCGCCCGTCGGCGTGTTCCAGACCGACGCCAACGGCGCGTTGCTGTACGTCAACCCCGCCTGGACCCACGCGACCGGGCTGAGCATGGCCGACGCGCTCTACCGCCACGCCCCCGCCTTCGCCCACCCCGACGACCGCGACGCCGTCTCCGACCACTGGGACGCCGCGCTGCGGCTGAACGCGCCGCTGCGCTGCGAGATGCGCCTCGACCGCGACGACCCGCCCACCCGCTGGGTCTCCATGCAGGCCAGCCCCGTCCCCGCCGACCCCAACGCGCCGCGCGGGTTCGTCGGCACCGTGGTCGACATCACCGACTACCGAGAACGCGTCGCGCTCATCGCCGACAGCGAGGCCCGCTACCGCACCCTCGCCGAGCACGCCAACGACATGCTCTGGCGCGTCACCGGCGATGCGGTGTTTTCCTACGTTTCGCCCAGCGTCCGGCCGCTGCTGGGCTACCCGCCCGAGGAGATGGTCGGCACCGATGCCTTCCACTACTTCCACCCCGACGACGTCCAGCGCGTCCGCGACAAACACGCCAAGCTCTCTCCCGAGCACCCCCTCTTTACCGACACCCACCGCTACCGCCGCAGCGACGGCAGCTACGTCGTCTTCGACGCCGTCGGCCAGCTCGTCGTGCCCGACGAAGACGACCAGCCGACCTACATCGTCGGCATCTCCCGTGACGTCACCCGGCGTATCGAGGCCGAGCACCACCGCGAAGAACTCGAGCAGCGCCTCCTCCAGAGCCAGAAGCTCGACGCGCTCGGCGGGTTCGCCCGCGGCGTCGCCCACGACTTCCGCAACACCCTGCTGGCGATCAACTCCTCGGCGCAGTCCGCGTCCAGGCAGCTCCCCCACGACCACCCCGCCCGCGAGCCGCTGGCCATCGTTGAAGAGGCCTGCCGGCAGGCCGGCGAGATCACCCAGTCCCTGCTGACCTTCGCCCGCGGCCAGGGCGCTTCGAAGGAAGCGCTCGACCTGTCGCAGGTCGTGACCAAGACCGCCCGCCTGCTCAACGCCGTGCTCCCGCCCCGCGTCAAGGTCCGCTGCCACATGCCGGAGGACGCGCCGGTCTATATCCAAGGCAACCGCCCCGAGCTCGAACAGGTCCTCATGAACCTCGCCACCAACGCCCGCGACGCTATGCCCGAGGGCGGCACGATCACCCTCGCGCTCTCGCACGACCGCGGTAGCGACAACCCCCGTTGCCGACTGGTCGTACAAGACACCGGCGAGGGCATGGCCCCCGATGTCCGCGACCGCGCGTTCGAGCCGTTCTTCACCACCAAGCCCCGCCTCAAGGGCACCGGGCTCGGGCTCGCCCTCGTCCACGGTGTCGTCGAGAGCCACCGCGGCAGCGTCGCCCTTGAGTCCCAGCCCGGGCAGGGCACCACCGTCACCCTCGACTTCCCCTGCACCGCGCCGCCCGATACGCTGAACCCGAACTCACCGGCTCACGCCCTTCCGGAAGCCACGACGCCATGACCGCCACCGACTCCGCACCCACCCGCGTCCTGCTCATCGACGACCACCAGCTCGTCCGCGCCTCCCTCGCGCGACGCCTCGAGGACGAGCCCGACCTGGTCGTCCCCCACACCGCACCCGACGCGAACGCCGGGCTCGAACTCGCCGCACAGCACGACTTCGATATCGTCGTCATGGATATCGACATGCCCGGCATCAGCTGCTTCGACGCCGCACGCCAGCTCAACAAGTCCGACGCCGGCACACAGATCGTCTTCCTCAGCGCCTTCTGGAACGACGCCTTCATCGAGCAGGCGACCGCTGTCGGTGCCGCCGGCATGCTCAGCAAGTCCGACGCCCCGGAGCTGCTCGTCGACGCCATCCGCCACATCGTGGACGGCGGGGTCTACCTCTCCGAAGAGATCCGCGGCCGGCTCCGTGTCCACGCCAGCCGGCCCGACCAGCCCGTCACCGGTGAGACCCGCCTGGGCATGCTCACCCAGCGCGAACGCGAGGTCCTCCGTGCCGTCGGCATGGGCGACTCCCGCAAACGCATCGCCGCCGACATGGGCATCAGCGACAACACCGTCGCCGTCCACACCAACCGCATCATGCGCAAGCTCGACATCCACGACCGCGTCGGCCTCGCCCGGTTCGCCATCAAGGTCGGCATCGCCCCGCTCTGATCTCTCGCCCTGCCGCCGACGCCACTGCCCAGGCATAAAAAAACCCGCGTCAGCGGACGAATCCGCCGACGCGAGCTTCCGGGGGCTGGTGGATGTGGCCAGTGATGACCACTACTTCAAAGATATTAGCTTCCCGATCCCGACCCGGCAACCCCGGAACCACCTCCTAAGCCACTTCAACTACAAAATAACCCCTAGGGGGAACGCCGGGCCTTTTGCGTCGGAAACTGGGTTCTCAACGCCGCGAAGTTCTTCATCTCCGTCATGATCACCAACACCGACGGCGACCGCATGGTCGTCTTCGCCCACAGCGGTGAAGCCGTACCCGAGCCCGGCCCGCTGGCGCTGATCGGGCTGGGCGGGCTCATGCTCGTCCGCCGCCGCGCCTGAGCAGGCGGACCACCGCCCCATCAAGGGCTAACCTTCCGAACAGACAAGCACCGCCGACCTCGGCGGTGCTTGTCATTTCATTACATCACACAATCGAACTGATGCCTCGACAGCCATTTCGGGAGGGTCACCCACCATCAGTCGGCTTCAGGCATCCACACCCACCAGCCGTTGACCCCGGTGAACGACGGGAGGATGAACATCTCAACGTTCGTATGGTTGGGGGAGACGTTGCCGAAGGTCTCGACCGACCCGTCGGTGTGCAGGTAGTTCTTGGTGATCGGCCCGCGGAGCCCGCCGTCGTTCTGCCAGCGGGACCACGCGTGCGGCGAGCCGGGCTGGTTGGGAGAGAACGCGGGCGAGAGGGTTTCCGCGGGGTGGGAGCTCTCCCACCGGCTGCCGTAGGTGTCGTAGTCCATTGCCAGGATGTCGAACTCGCGTTTGATGGGCCCGACGTAGTAGGTGTAGCGGTCCTCGGGGTGTTCCAGCCGGGCGTTGACCAGCGCCCCCTGGTCGTCCCACTTCCAGTTCCAATAGAAGCCGTAGCTGGACTCGATGATCGTCGCTGTGTTTTCCTCGTTCAGGTTGATTTCCTGCGCGGTCATGGGGCACTGCAGGAGCTGGAAGTTGACATACGACCCGACCGCGTCGCGGAGGTCCCACCCGTTGACCTTGATGTCCGTCGGCTTGCCGGCAGGCGACTGGGGCGGCAGCGTGTTCTTAAAGTCTGTGGCGTATGCGGTTGCGCCGATGCCGGCCTGGTGCAGGTTGCTGGTGCACTGGACATTCTTCGCGGACTTCCGCGCGGCCCCCAAGGCCGGCAGCAGGATCGCGATCAACAGCGCGATGATCGAGATCACCACCAGCAGTTCGATCAAGGTAAACGCGCGGGGCTTGGGCTCGGACATAGGGGAACTCCTGTCGGACGGGAAGAAATGGACATGCACGCACCCGGGCGCCCCGATGGACCAGGCCGGATACGCCCCGCAGAAAGGCGTAAACATAGGATAACACGCTCCCGCCGGAATAGAAGCGTTCCCGGGCTCATCTCATGCAAACAATGCTATCGAAGTGTGATTTAGCTACTTCGGGGGACCGAAACCGCCAAAAAACATGAAACAGGACCTTGCCCACACCGATCCAGACAAGCGGTGAACCGGTACTCAGAAGATCCGCAGACGGCCTGCCAGGAGCGTCCGGCGAGGGTGTTCACTCGGTCAGGCAGACGCCCGGGGCTACGTCGTCTGCCAACTCAGCGGTTCCAGATGCCCCAGAACTCGAGGCCGCCGGGGCCTTGGAGGTAGGCCCAGCCCCGGTAGTCGCCCGAGGCGACGCGGGGGACGCCGCTGCCGATGCCGGGCACCGGGTTGCCGACCCACTCGTTGGCGTAGAGCCCAGGGTCGGAGGCGGTGGGTTCGGAGTCGACCGAGTGTGCGCTGGCGTCGATAGAGGCGAGCTGCCCCCGACCGCCGCGGTGCCAGGAGCCCAGCCGGTCGGTGCCGAAGTGCCCGCCCTCCGGCGAAAGGGTGTTGAGGTACTGGGCGTAGTCTTCCTCAAAGAAGACGGGCGTGGGGATCTTGCCGATGCTGGAGTTGAGCGCGGTGGACTCGAGGGGTACGGTCTCGACGCGTGCGCCGATGAGCCCGCCGATCATGGTGAAGTCGAAGAAGCCGTTGCCGCCCTCGCCCGAACCGAGCGGGGCCGGCGCGACGGACGGGCAGAGGTAGATGTCCTCGGCCTGGAGGTAGGGCCAGAGCGTCCCGCTGGTGGGCGCGTGGTCTTCGAGGTCGGCGAGCGTGCCGAAGCCGGCCCCGTTGGAGTCGTTCCAGTAGACCCAGCTACGGATGTAGGGCTGCGCGCCGTTATTGTTCCACGGGCCGTCCCAGCCGGCGGTCGTGGGCAGACGGTCGTCGTGGTCGTTGGCGAAGTTCGCGGCGCCCTGGGCGATCGAGCGGAGGTTGGCCAGGCACTGGGCGGAGCGTGCGGACTCGCGCGCCGCGCCGAGCGCGGGCAGCAGGATACCGATGAGCAGCGCGATAATCGAGATGACTACTAGCAACTCGATCAGGGTAAAGGCGTGTTTGGATCGTCGCATGGCGGGCCTCATAGGGTGCGGGGCCTAAGAAAAACGGGCAGCCAAAGGGCTGCCCGTGGTGCAAGTCGGTGCGTGCGGACCGGGCCAGCCGTCTGGCTTAGCGGTTCCAGTTGCCCCAGAACCCTTCGGTGCCGCTGAAGCCCGAGCCGACGAGGTAGGCCCAGCCCTGGTAATCGCCGGAGGCAACGCGGGGGACGGAACTGCCGATGCCGGGCACGGGGTTACCGACCCATTCACTGGCGGTAATGCCGGTGTCACTGGCGGTGGCCTTGGACTCGACGGAGTGCGCACTGCCGTCGATCGAGGAGAACTGACCCCGGCCTTTGTGCCAAGAACCCATAAGGTCCGTCGCGGCATGGCCCGAGTCGGGCGATGAGCCGTTAAGGTTGGTGGACGGACTCTCCTCAATAAACATGGGGGAGGGGACGCGGTCAACATCAGAGTTGAGAGCGGAAGATTCGAGCGGGTAGGTCTCGGACTTTGCGCCACAGACGCCGATCAGGATCGTGTAGTCATAGAAGCCGTTGCTGCCTTCTCCGGACTGGAAGTCCCCCTTGGGAAGACTCGGGCAGCGGTAGGTGTCCGGCGACTGGTTGTAGGGGAAGATCGTGCCGCTGTCGGGCGCGTGCTCTTCCATGTCGGCCTCGGTCAGGTAGGCCCCGGAGTTGGGCGTCCAGTACGACCAGGACCGCTTATAGCTCTCGGCCCCGTTATTGTTCCAGACGCCGTCGAACCCCTCGTTGCTGGGCAGGCCGTCCTTGTTGTCGTTGGCGAAGTTGATCGCGCCTTGGGCGTGCGTCCGGACGTTGGCCAGACACTGGGCCCCGCGGGCCGACTCGCGGGCCGCGCCGAGGGCCGGCAGGAGGATGGCGATCAAGAGCGCGATGATCGAGATCACCACGAGCAGTTCGATCAGGGTGAAGGCGTGGCGGGTACGGATGGGCATGCGGGACTCCTGGTCTGGGCGTGGAGGGGTCATCGGCTCATGTTCACTTTAGCGAACAAAAATCTATTGTCAACGCCCGCGACCAAAACCGCCCAACTTTCTATAGGACCGCCGGGCCCACGGAAAAAACACCCCGCCTGTGCGGCCGGTGGATCGGGGATGGGTCGGCGGGATGCCGGAACCGAAGGTCTGTCGTGATCGGGGCCGAGGGCCTGCCCGGCCTACTCGGGGGAGCTGTAGCTGACCACGAGCAGGACGTTCGCCTCGCCCCGGCCGGTGTTGCGCAGGTGGTGCTCGACGTCGGCCGAGTAGGTCGCCGAGTCGCCCACGAGGAGCTTGATCACCCGCCCGCCGGACTTCACCTCGACCTCGCCCTTCATGACGGTCACCAGCTCGATCGTGCCCGCCGCGTGGGGCTTGGAAGCCAGCTCGCCGGCCTTGGGGAAGCTCAGGTCGAAGAACTCGAGGGACTTTTCCATCCACAGGGGCGAGAGGGACCGGCCCGAGCAGGGCTGGTGGGAGGTCCAGACGTGGTGCGGGTCGCCGGCGCGGATGACCTCGAACAGCGGCTCGGGGTCGGGCTGGTCGATGAGGTCGCCGACGGTGGTGTTGAGGGCCGTGGCGATCTTGTGGAGCACCGCAACGGTGGGGTTGGCCTTGTTCTGCTCGATCTGGGAGAGCATGGCCTTGGAGACCCCCGAGGCCCGGGAGAGGACGGCAAGGGTCATCCCGGCCTCCTTGCGGGCGTGACGGGTCCGTTCGCCGATGCCCAGGTTGTTGGAGTCGGCCGGCTCGGCGGCGGGCTGGCGGTTCGGCCGGGGGTTGCGTGGCTTGGGGGTGGGCATGGGCGTGGAGTATAGCCCACCGGGGGTCGGGCGCAAAAACGCCGCGGCACCCTTGGGGACGGGTGCCGCGGCGATAGGAGGAGGCAGGATACGGTAGCCGGGGTTAGCGGCGGCGGCGGAGCATCGCGAGGCCGCCCAGGCCGATCAGCGCCAGCGAGCCGGGCTCGGGGACGGGGCTGGCATCGGCAGTGAAGTTGTCGAACCAGATGTCGTCGGCACCGCCTTCGGCACCCGACCCAAGGCCAACGAGGAGCTCCTGACCGATCGCGGCACCGGACGCCGTCGAAGTCACGCCCGTGCCCGCGACCCACGGATCACCGACGACCTGTGTTGCGCTAGCAAAAACGGTGAACTCACCCGCATCGACCCCGTCCGACACATCCGCACCAGCGTTGACGTAAGCGAGAACGTAGGCGACAGTCCCAGTGTCATTACCGCCGCCGGTGACCGCGCCGAGGTTGACTGAGTAGTTCGTGCCGGCCGCGATCGTCACGCCGGTCGCTTGGAGGACATACTCCGTGGTCCCCGCAGAGTAAAAGCCAAAGTTATTGCCCATCGAGGCGTCGTAGCCGGTGTTGGCGAACCCGGCGTGGTCGGCCCAGCCGCCGTTGGGACCCCAGTCATCAAGCGAGCCGAAGATCGCAGAAGCGTTGGTCTCAAGACCAGCATTGCTCAAGGCGATCGGCGCGGCAACAGCCGACGAAGCGGCGAACAGGGCGGCGGCGGTGGTCAGTGCGAGTTTCATTTTCGATCCTCCGAGAGAGAAAAAAGGTGAGTAGAAAAGGTCGGTTCCGTCGGTGCCTCAAGATGAGGCAGAAGTTCACTATCTCGAACAACAATGGTTACTATAATCGTCACCTAGGGCGTGTCAACCCTTAGCGAACGAAATTTTGCCGGTTTGCTCATCACCCGCCCTCATGACCCCGAATCGCCGCCTCCCACCCCCGGAATGACCCGCATGACCCCCTCCTCCCCCCCGCTCGGCGTCGGCGTCCTGGGCCTCCACGAGGGCCGGACCCTCCTGGTCGGGCTCAACACCCCCATCCCCGCGACGGTCGGCACGGCCGGGGAGACGGCCTACCGCTCGCCCCACGCCCGGGCCGTCGCCGGCTGCGACATGAACCCCGACAAGCTCGCCGCGGCCGAGCACGACGCGCCGGGGCTCTACTACACCGCCGACTACGACGCCCTGCTCGCTCGCAGCGACGTCGACATCGTCGCGATCTATACACCCGACCCGATGCACGGCGAGCACATCGAGCGCGCCTTCCGTGCCGGCAAGCACGTCATCTGCACCAAGCCGCTGGTCAACTCGGTGGATGATGCGAAGCGCATCCTTACCGCGGCGCGTGAGACGGGGATGAAGCTGCTGGTCGGGCAGAGCACGCGCTTCTTCGAGCCCTTCCGCCGACAGCGCGCGGCCTTCGAGCGCGGCGACGTCGGCACGGTCGAGTTGGCGGACGCGCACTACAACCACCGGATGGACTGGTACTACGACAAGAGCCCGTGGGCCGCGACCGACTCGGACTGGGTGTACCTGGGGATGAGCCACCCGCTGGACCTGCTGCGTTGGTACTGCGGGCCGATCGACACGGTCCACGCCGTGGGCACGCGCAGCGCGCTCGGCAGGAAGTACAACGTCGCCTCCAACGACCTGTACACCGTGAACGTCGTCGGCAAAGATGGCACGCTCGGCAGGGCGCTGGGCCACTACGGCCTGCACGAGCTGCCCAGCGCACGCAACGCGATCGAGCTGATGCTCTACGGCAGCGAGGGGTCCTCCCTCGCACAGTACCACGACATGCGCTACCTGCACACCGGCCCCGACGGCGCGGAGATCAAAGAAGACTACCTCTACGAGAAGCGGGGGTACTACTTCAACAACGAGGTGCACGGCATGCACTACGGCGAGTTCTCGAACTACGCCGACCACTTCGCGGCCGCGCTGCTGCACGGCACGCCACACGCCCCGGGGCTGGTCGAGGGGCTGGAGACGTTCTGCCTGATGGAAGCCGTGCGCCGCTCCGCAGAGACGGGCGCGGTGGTCCGGGTCGACGACATCGTCGGCCTGATCGGGCTGACCGAGGCGGAACGCGCGTCGGTGGCGTGATGTGCCGGGTTGCCGGTGTGCTGGTCAGGCCCACGCCTAGCGCGGGAGACGCTCGTTGAGTGAGGGGAGCTGCGGTGCCGGCGTCGGAGTCTTGCCGTACCAGTAGGCGGTGGACGCGATGTCGTCGGTGAGCGGCTGGTACTTGCGGGTCGGGTACCAGCCGAGGGCCTGGACGGTGACGCGGAGGTCCTGCTCGAAGCGGATGGGGTCGGGCAGGTGCCAGCGGTAGAGCGCGTGGCCGGGCACGCGTTGGCCTTGCTTGCCGTCGGCCTCGTAGACGGCCTGGGGGTAGCCGAGGTACGGCGTGGTGTAGGTCTGCGGGCGGAGGTCGTCGGGGTTGTGCTTGATAAAGCCCCACGCCCCGCCGAAGTAGTCTTCCGTGCCCGTGCCGCAGATGGTCGGCGCGTCGTCGGCGTCGCCGTCGATGAAGAACTTCACCTCGCCCTCGCCCCACCAGCCGTTGCTGAGCTGGTTCCACACGAGGTATGTGCCGGCGTAGTGGCCGGCCGTCTCAACGCGCGGCAGGATCGTGTGCTCGGGGTGGTCGCGGGTGGTCTGCGAGCGCTGCCAGAACGCATGGAGGTAGCCGGCGTCGTCGGCGACGGGCTCGGCCGAGTAGGTGATCTGGTAGAAGAACTCCTCGACCGTCGTGGGCCCGTCGTTGCGCACCGTGATCTTCAGGTGCTCGCGGAAGGGCATCGGCCAGTAGCTGTTCATCCCGCCCATCGGCACGACGGCCACGGGCTGCGACGCAACATTCGCCAGCCCGTCCAACCCGTTGGCAAAGAAGTCGCCCAGCGGCGTGCGGATGCTCGGCTCGTCCGCGCCGTCGTAATACACCTCCAACGCGAGGTGCCGGTGCACGCTGGTCAGCACGGTGATCCAGATGTGCTGGACCACGCCCGGCCCGTCGACGTCCGCGAGGGTCACGGTGTCGCCGGGCTTGAGGTTGCGCAGGCACGGGCGGACCTTCCAGCCCTTGCCGAGTTCTGAAGCGCCCGGCGCGGCGTCGGCGTCGGTGGGCAGGGCCTGCGCCCCGCCGCCCTTCTTGCCCGTCGGGTTCTCGGCGCAGAGGGAGTAGGTGCGTACGCCGGGGCGGACGGCGGTGATGTCGTTCAGGGGTTGTGGCATGGTGCTTAGTCTTCCACGGGCTCGAGCTTGAAGTCAAGCGTCGCGCCGCCGTTGAGCTCGAAGTAGGCCAACTCGATCGTCACGGTCCGGGCGCGGCGGAGGGTGAAGGTGGCGGTGTCGGTCACCGGCGCGTGCCAGGTCCAGTTGTCGATAAGCAGGTCGCCGTCGACGGCGATGCGGATGCCGTCGTCCGTCAGCGTCGTGATGCGCCAGGTGCCGGCGGTGAGGGGGACCTCGGCCTTGGCGAGGACGCCGAAGTGGTCGGGTGCGAGGCGGGCGGCGGTGACCTCGTCGCTGATGCCCTGGTCGCTCATCCCGCCGCCGCCGAAGGGGTAGCTGATCGCGTCGGTGGTGAAGCGGACGGCGGTGTCGCCCTGGGCGTTCCTCATCATCCATGACCCGTCGTCCTCGCGGGGGTCATCGGCCGGGTCGTAGTTGAATGCGACGCCCTCCCACGAGACATTCAGCAGCGTGCCCGACGACTCGTACGACCAGTCGCCGCTGGTGAGCGTGAGGTCGTAGGCATGGACGCCGGATTCGCCGCGTACGGTGACGCGCTTCGTGCCCGGCAGGATGTCGTCGTCCTCAACGGTGACGGTGACGTCGCCGCCCCGGACGCGCGCGTCCAGCCCGCCTTCGAGCCCGAAGACCTGGAACACCCGGGCCGACGCGGTGACAGACACCGGGCGGATCAGGACGCTCTCGTGGTCCCAGGGCCCCCACTCGCCCATGATGATGTTCTCGCGGCCGCGCAGGTGGGCGCGTGCGCCGACGGGCGTGGTCTCGCCCATCGCTTCGGGCACGTCGATGTTCGGGAGGTCGGGCATCTCGCCCTCCATGGTCTGCGTATCGTTCCAGAGCGCGACCCCCTCGCCGATAGAAGCATCAACATCGAAGGTGTTGCCCGCGAGCGCAACCGGCGCGAGCCGGCCCGCGCTGCTGTCGTCGCGCAGGAGGACGCCGATACGTTTTTCATTCTCGCCAAGGAAGAAGAACGGCTGCGGCGTCGCGTCGATCAGGAAGGCATTGCCGGCGATCAGGTTCCCGGTCAGCGGGCCGTAGTTCGCCTGGCCCCACGGCAGGGTGGCGATCTGGCCGGGGTCGTCGTACCACAGCGCGATGCCGGACCGGTTGTTGATGAAGTCGTTATTGACGATGACGTTGTCGATGGAGTGCTCGATGTTGACCCCGCCGCGCTCCAGGCCGTAGGCCATGCCGCCGTTGCCGCGGAACTCGTTTTCCATGATAAGCGTCTCCTGGCTGAAGCCGCCCCAGACGCCGCAGATCGCGTTCTCGACGAACCGGTTGTCCTTGATGATGTTGCCGAAGCCGAAGGTCATCTCCAGCCCGTGCGCCGAGGCGTAGGACAGGTCGTTGCCGATGAAGACGTTATCGTTGCAGCCGAGCCGCTCGTAGTCCCGGCCCTCCTCGTGGCGGTCGGGCAGGCCGAGCGCCTCGAGCCCGGCGAAGCCGAAGATGCCGTCGCCGCCGTGCGTCGCGGAGTTTTCGAGGAAAAGATTGTTGTTGCACTGCTCAAAAATGATGACGCCCGACGAGTCCTGCCCGCGGTTGTAGACGCCTTCGCTGTGCCCACGGATGCAGAAGTCAAAGGCGTTGCGGCTGACCATGTTCCCGCTGGACCGCCACAGCGCGAAGCCCCAGCCGGAGATGAAGGAGATGTCGTTGTCGTAGACGAAAGAGTCGTCGACGCGATCGAAGAGCAGGCCGTGCTGACCCTCGCGGATGTACAAGTTGCGCGCGGTGACGCCGGTGGCGTCCTCGATGTAGATCGCGGCGGCGTAGTTGTTGAGCCACTCGTTGTTATCGTTGTTGTGCGGGCTGAGCCAATCGCCGCCGCCCTCACGCTCGGCGGTGGAGGTGAGGCGGGGTCGGTACTGATCGGACCAGTCGCCGCCGTCGAGGGTCAGCCCGTCGGTTGCGGTGGCGTAGAGCCCGACGCGGTAGCCGTGGACGTGGGCGTTGTTCAGGGTCACACCGCTGTGCCCGTCGATACGGATGCCCAGCCCGGCGTACTGGTTGGGCAGCAGGTCGGGCGTGTTGCCGCGGAGGACGCTGCCGTCGGCGAAGTTGACGGTGATGTCGTCGGCCTGGATGTGGATGACGCCGTTGCCGTCCGTGTCGGGGATGACGGTGCCCGCGGGGATGCGGACCTCGCAGGACTCGGTGATGGCGACGTTGTCGCGGTCGACGGTGACGACGGGCAGCCCGGTCGCCGAGCAGCCGAGCCCGAGGGTCGTGGCGGCGGCGAGGAGGGTGGAGGTCGTGAACTTCATGGTGTTGCCTCGGAGGGAGTGAGTAAAGCGTGTCATAGTCAGTACTTGGTTTAGGGGATGCGTCTGCTCGGCCTATTCTCGAACGACCGGGTCCAGCCCCTGGGCCTTGCGTTCGCGGTCGATCTGTTCGTGGGTGCGTCGCGCGACGCGGTCGAGCAGCTGTTGCGGGTCGGTCCCGGCCGGGTCGGCGAGGAAGGTCTCCAACGCGCCCTGCAGCTCGGCCTGGAGCTGCTGCTGGTATCGGCCGGCGATGACGTAGCCCGGGGGCTCGCCGGTCTGCGGGTCGGGCTGCCAGGCGTAGTTCAGCCAGGCGGCCTTGTCCGCGTAGTCGTCGCGCGGCATCGGCGGGACGTCCCACTGCCCGGGGATCGGCTCGCCCGCCGCGTCACGCTTGGGGATGCCGGCCGTCTCGCGGAACGACTCAGACGCGAGCACCGCGACGTTCGCGGGCGGCGCGACCCGAAGCGTGTCCCAGTACGCCGCCGCCTGCTCCTCCTCCACCAGCCAACGCAGCAGCCGCCAGCCCTCGGTCGGGTGCGCCGCGTTCGCGCTCATGCACCAGATCACCATCCCGCAGGGCACGGCCGGCACCTTGCCACGCGGCAGCGCGCTCACCGCGTAGTCCAGTCCTTCGCCTGTCCCGTCGAAGAACGGCCCCCACCACGACCCGCCGAACATCATCGCCGTCCGACCCGCCGCGAACCGGGCCGTCGGGCCTGAGCCCTGCTCCTGGCCGAAGTACGGCTGCCAGCTCCTGTCCTCCACGATCAGCGTGCGCATGAACTCGAGCGCCTCGACCCCGGCGGCGCTGTTGACCAGGGTCGTTGCGCCGCCGTCGGCCCACATCGTCCCGCCCGCCTGGCCGAAGAAGTTGAAGAACACCCACGCCCACACCGGCATGTCCAGCCCCGCGACCTCCAACGCCCCGTCCGCCGAGCGGCGCGTCAGCTTTCGGGCCGCGTCGCGCAGGTCGTCCCACGTCCAGTCCGGCGAGGGGTAGGTGAGCGGGGCGTCGGGGTGCTCGGCGTTGTACGCATCAAAGATCGCCTTGTTGTAGTAGAGCCCGTACTGTGAACTGTCCTGTGGCAGGCCGTACAGCTTGCCGTCCACGCGGAGCACGTCGAGCTGGCCCGGCGGGAAGGCGGCGAGGTCGCCTTCGCTGAGCCCATAGGGCGCGGGCAAGGCGAGAAACTCGTCCAGCGGCATGAGCATGCCGCGCTCGGCGAACTGGTCGTAGTAGTCGAGCCCGAGGCGCATGACCTCGGCGCCCTCGCCGTTGGCGTGCCAGGCGTTGTACTTCTGGTAGAGGTCGCTGTGCCGCTGGTAGTCGACGGTGACCAGCGGGTTGAGCGCTTCGTGCCGGCGGGCGTAGGCGTCCTCGAACAGGCGGTCCTCGAAGGGCATGCCCCAGACCGCCATGCGGATGGTGGCCCGGCCGTCGCCCCCGCCGCCGCGCAGCCCCAGGTCGGGGAGCACGACCGCCGCGGTGCCCGCGATGAGCGCAAAGAAGAACAGGCCGACCGAGCGAAGCATGCGACTACTCCTTCATCCCCGACAGGGCGACGCCGCGGATAAACGCGCCCTGCGCCAGGAAAAACACAACGATCAGCGGCACGACCAGGATCGTCGCCGCGGCCATGACCACCGGCCAGGACTGCACGTACTTGCCCGCCGCCAGCTCCGCGATCGCCAGCGGCAGCGTCTTGTTCTCGTTGCTGTCGATGATGATCAGCGGCCAGAAGAAACTGTTCCACGAGTTCATGAACGTGAAGATCCCCAGCGCCGCGATCGCAGGCCAGACGATCGGCCGGATGATGACCCAGAAGATCGCCCCGTCGGTCATCCCGTCCAGCCGGGCCGCCTCGATCAGCGCGTTGGGCACCGCGGTGATCGCCTGCCGCATGTAGAACACGCCGAACCCGCTGGCGAGGAACGGGACGACCAGCCCGCGGAAGTCGTCGACGTAGCCGAGCTTCGAGCAGATGACGTACGCGAAGATGAAGAACACCTGGGCGGGCAGCATCATCGTCGCCAGCGTGACGCCGAAGAGGATGCGTTTGCCCGCGAAACGCAGCTTGGCGAACGCGTAGCCCGCCAGCGCGTTGTGCGCCACGGCCAGCAGCGTCGTCACCACCGCCACACCGATGCTCATCTTGTAGAACTGCATCAGCCCGGCGGCCCGGACCGCCTCGGCGTAGTTGCCCCACTGCGGGTCGGTGGGGATCAGCGTGCCCAGCGTCGGCGGCTGGTTTGCGGCCGACGCCGTCTTCAGCGACGTCGCCACCATCCACAGGAACGGCAGGAGCATCGTCGCGGCCGCGGCGTACACCACGGCGTGGATCGCCAGACGCATCGCGGCCGGGGGCCTGGTGTTCAGGGCGCTCATGCCGCCCCCCCCCGCCACCGCACCCAGCCGAGCTGGACCGCGGTGAACACCAGCGTGATCGCGAAGATGACGATGCCGATCGCCGCCGCGTACCCGAAGTTCGCGAACTCGGCGAACTGCCGGTACAGGTACAGGTTGAGCACCGTCGTGTACTGGTTCTCCCGGCCGGGGGTCATGATGTAGACCAGGTCGAAGACCTGCAGCGCCGCGATCACGCTGGTGATGACCAGGAACACCGTCATCGGCCGGACCGACGGCCAGGTGATGAAGCGCAGGATCTGCGACCGGCTCGCGCCGTCGATCGCGGCGGCCTCATAGAGGTTGCGGTTGATCGACGACAACGCCGCGAGGTACAGCACCAGGCAGAACCCCACGCCCCGCCACACCGCTACCAGGATGATCCACGCCATCGGCCAGCGCCCGTCGATCAGCCAGTTCGGCGGGTCCGCGACGCCCACCGCACGCAGCCCCCAGTTCAGCAGCCCCGCCTGGTCGTCCAGCACCCACCGCCAGACGAACCCGATCGCCACGATCGACACGATCGTCGGCATGAAGATCGTCGCCCGCACCACCGCCTTGCCCACGAACCAGTCCGCGTCCACCGCGACCGCCAGCAGGAACGCGAGGAGGATCGTCGGCGGGACGGACAGCGCGACATAGCCCAGCGTGTTCACCAGCGCGTGCCGCATGGTCTCGTCGCCGGCCATCGCGCGGAAATGCGCCAGCCCGACGTATCGCGGCGCATCGGCACCCCCACCCCACTCGAAGACGCTCAGCCCCATCCCCAGCACCGTGGGGACGAGGGTGAACACCATCAGCACCGCGAGGGGGAAGGCGATGAGTCGATATGCGCTGGCGTTGTGGTTCATCGGGGGTGCCGGGGCGTGGCCACCGTCGTACACTATAGTAGATAAATGTTTGCCAACAGCGAACCCCCGCGATAAAATCCTATCGGGACGCCCCCCGCCGGTTCCGGCAGGTGTCGAGCGTCCGTGGAGTCCACCGTGCCGTATCCCCCGCCTCCCCCCACCCGATCCCCCGAACACCGGCTGGACGCGCTCCGCCGGGCCGACAAGTGGTTCCTCGCCGACGGTCGCGGCGCGATCTGGGCGCCGCCCTTCCCTGTCTGGCTCCGCGAGCCGGGGTTCTGGGACCCGGCCCACTTCTTCGAGTTGTCGTTCGGCCCCCTTTTTACCGTCGCGCTCGTCAACGCGTCGGGTGCTGAGCTTCCCCTGGTCCAGACCCGCCGTGACTGGCGGCCGGACCGGCTGGTCTGCGTCTACCAGACGCCAGACGGCACGGAACTGACCGAGACGAAAGCGGTGCTGCCTTCCGGGCGGTTCCGCTCGTCCTGGTCGTGGACCGGGCTGAAGGAGCCGGCGTTCCTCGTCGCGTTCACCGCGCAGCCGGCGGGTGAGGGCACGAGCTACAACTCGGCCGACGACGGCCGGTCCTACCGCTGGACCGGCCAGGCGAACGCCCGGGGCGGGCGCAGCGGGCCCCGTCCGATCGAGGCCGGCCTGTCGGTGGATGCGCCGGCGGGCAGCCGGGTCACTCGGGCGGCGCAGCGCTGCCAGAGCACGATCAGCCACCCAGTCTGGCGGCTCAGCCCGTTCCAGGAGGTCTGGCTCCCCGGGACCGGGCTTGCGGACGTGCCGCTGGAGCCGGGCATCGACAACGGCGGGCTGGACTGGCTGGCCATGTCGGTCGGGATCGATGACGTGGACGGCGGCGGCATCGCGTTCGAGTTCGCTGCGTCTGCAGGCGAGACCGAACACGTCGATACGGGCGCGACCGCTTCGGGTGAAGACCACTGGCACAACCACTTCGCGGGCTACCCGGTCTTCGAGTGCGACGACGCATACCTGGAGCGGTACTTCGACTACCGCGTATACGGGCTGCACCTGTGCGAGGTGCGCGGGCCGGCCGGCAACATCCAGCACCCCGCCGTGGCCGAGGGTATCGAGTACTTCCACACACCGATCACCTACAGCGGCCAGTGCCATATGCTTGAGACGCGTTGGGCGCACACGCCGGACATCGCACGCGGCACGCTGCTGAACTTCCTGGACCACCAGAAGCCCGACGGCTCGCTCCACGGGCGGGTCTACTCATCCGCGATGGTGAACACCGACTTCTACCACGCGAACTGGGGCGACGCCCTGCTCGCGGTCGACGCGGTGCAGCCGGACGACGCGTTCCTCCGCCGGTGCTACGACGGGCTGACGCGCTACTTCCGGTGGCTGATGACCGAGCGCGACCCCGGCGGCCACGGCACGGTCGAGGTGCGCAACCACTTCGAGACCGGCCAGGAGTACATGTCGCGGTACCAGGCGGTCAACGCCAACGCCGATGCCGACGGCTGGGCCAGCCGGACCCGGCTCATGGGCGTCGACGCAACGGTCTACGCCTATCAGCTCGGCCTCGCGCTGCAGAAGGTCGCGCTGCGCCTGGGCGACGACGCGGCCGCCGCGGGCTACACCGAGGACCTTGAGCGGATCGCCTCGGCGATAACGGACCGCATGTGGGACCCGGACACCGGGCTCTACAGCGACCTGGAACCCACGGCACTGACGCGCACGGGCGTGAAGGCCGCCGTCTGCTTCTACCCCATGCTTACCGACCTGCCCGACGCCGATCAGGTGGAGGCGATGCTCGCGCACCTGGAGAACCCCGAAGAGTTCGCGACGCCCTGGCCCCTGCCGTCCAGTTCGCTGGACGACGCGAAGTTCGACGCCAGCGCGCGTTGGCAGGGCAAGCGCCACCTGTGCCCGTGGAACGGCCGGGTCTGGCCGATGACTACCAGCCACGTCATTGAGGGCCTGATCCGACAGTCCAAACGACGCGACGCCTTGCCCGAGGCGCTGTGCCGACGTTGTGGGGAACTCGCGGGGCGGTGGACGGTCCAGTACATCCATATGATGTTCCACCAGCGCGACCTGGGTCGGCCCAACTGCTTTGAGCACTACAACCCGTTCACCGGCCAGCCGTGTGAGTACCGCGGGATCGACGACTACCAGCACAGCTGGGTCATCGACCTGCTGATGACCGGCGTGATGGGCATCCGGGTCGACGCCGATGCGGCGGGCCGGGCCCGGCTCACGGTCGACCCCCTGCCGATGACGATCGGCAAGGCCCGGGTCACGGGGGTCATGGTCCGCGGCGAAGCACTAACCCTCGAGCGCGACGGCGACACGTTCGTCGTCGAGTGCTGCGGCGAACGCTATGCATCGACGATCGGGCAGCCCGTCAGCGTGACGCTCCCCGGCGTCCCCACCCCGATGGCCGAGCCGGTCATCCTCGATGCCGGCCGGAGCCCCAAGCGTGTGACCCAGCACGCCGCGCTCACCCCGACCCGGCCCGCCGAGTAACCCGCCACACTTCTCCCGCCCGGACACGATGCAGATCAACGCCTGGCAACTGCGCTTCGACCCCGAGGACCGGGGGCTGCGGGACGGATGGGCCGACCCCACCGCATGGGTCGAAGAGACCGACTGGCATCCGATCACCGTGCCGAGCGCATGGAACGAGGTGTTCGGCGACGACACGCCCGACATCGCGTGGTACCGCGCCCGGGTGCCGTGGACGGCAGCGCCCGGTGGCCGGCAGTGGCTCCGGCTCGGCGCGGTGTGCACCGAGGTCCGCGCGTGGTGCGACGGCCGACCGATCGGCGAGCACGCCGGCAACTGGGAGCCGGTCGTCTTCGAGCTGCCCGCGGACGGCACCCCCAACGCAGTGCGCGAGGTCGTGCTCCGGGTCGACCGCGTCCGCCCGCCCGCGCCGTCCAAGGTCGGCGACCGGGTGATCGAGCACGGCCACATCACCAAGGGCTTCCACGACATCCTCAGCCGACAACCCGCCGGGCTCTGGCAGCCCGCCGAGCTGCTCGCGACCGGCCCGCACGCGCTGGACCCGCTGGGCGTCACGGTGCTGGCCGACCTCGAGACCGGCGAGATCAAGGCCGACATCCGCTGCGATTCCACCGGGGGGTCCTGCACAGTCAAGCTGACCGTGCGGGACGCCGCCGGCGGGGTCGTCGCGGAAGAGGCGGTGCCACTGGGCGCGTCCGATGCCCGGGCGCGCCTGGTGGTGGACCGCCCGGTGCCCTGGTCGCCCGAGTCGCCGACGCTCTACACGCTGGCCTGCGAGCTGATCGACGCCGACGGCGGGGTCAGCGATCAACGCCGGGTGCGATTCGGGTTCCGCAAGGTCGAAACACACGGCCGGCGCGTGCTGCTGAACGGCCGGCCGCTGCACCTGAGCGCGATGCTCGACTGGGGCCACGAGCCGATGCAGACCGCTCCCGCGCCATCGCGCGCCGAGCTGCGCCGCCGGTTCACCGCGCTGCGCGCGATGGGGATCAACTGTGTTTGCGTGTGCCTGTGGTACCCACCTCAGGACTACTACGACATCGCCGACGAGACGGGCATGCTGCTTTGGCAGGAGCACCCGATCTGGAAGCCGGCGATGGACGACAGCAACCGCGACACCTTCAAGCGGCACTTCGAGCGGTTCTTCCGCATGGACCTCAACCACCCGTCGGTGGTCATCGTCTCCGGCTCGTGCGAGCACGACGCGATGGATGCGCAGCTCGCCGCGTGGTGGTGGCGGCGTGCCAACGAGCTGATGCCCGACCGGCTGCAGCAGGTGCAGACCGCGTTCCTCCGGCTTGTGCCGCCCGAGCAGACGGACCTCTACGACGAGCACACCTACGAGAACAGCGGCCGATGGCCGGAGTTCCTCGCGGACATGGACGCGACGCTCGCGCCGCTGCCGGACATGCCCTTCGTGATGGGCGAGTCGGTGCTCTACAACGACTGGCCGGACGTGCCCGGGCTGCTCGCGGCGGTGGGCGACGATCGGCCGTGGTGGGTCAGCCGGGTGCTCGATCACGCCGCGCAGGTCGAGGCGCAGATCGCCGGGCGTTTCGGCCAGCCGACACTCGAGCGCTTCCGCCGCGACGCCCGCGCCTGGCACCTGCAGGGGCGCAAGTGGCAGACCGAGGTGTTCCGCCACAACCCTGACCACGCCGGGCTGGTGCAGAACGGGCTGCGCGACGTCGCGCAGTGCCCGCTGGGGTTTATGGACGACCTGGACCAGTGGAAGCTCACCCCGCAACAGGCCCGGCCCTGGCTCGCGCCCAACGCGCTGCTGCTCCGCACGCCCGGGCACATGCGCGGCGTCCGCGCGGGGACCACGGCCCGTCTCGAGATCGGTGCGGCCTCCTTCGACGGCTCGCCGGTCGATCCACACCTGCACCTGAGCATCGACGCCGCGGCGATCGGCTGGCAGCAGCAGCACAACTTCACCGTCCAGACCGCGATCGGCGAGGTGGGTTGGTCCACGCTCGACATCGAGCTTCCCGGGGTCGATCGGCCGACCGCGCTCGACCTGACCGCCCGCGCGGAGGGCGCGCCAACGAACCGCTGGCGGCTGTGGGTCGTGCCCGCACGCGACGCGCTGCCGGACCGCGTCGCCGTGCTTCACGAAGAACGCGAAACGCCGGCACTCGCTTTTGAGGAAGTGCGCTACAGCTCTGGCTGGGGGCTGGAGGTGGCGTCGTGGGCGATGGCCGTGCCCGACGCCGCGGCGCTGCTCCGCGGCGCACCGCGCGTCGATGCGGGCGGCCTGCCCGATGCGGGTGTGGTGGTGTCGCACGCGTTGACACCCGAGGTGCTGGACTGGGTCGAGCGTGGGGGTCGGCTGCTCCACCTGCCCGACCGCGGCGTGGCGTCGGTGCCCACGATGATCCCCACGCTCTGGGGGCAGTCGCCGCTGATCCTCGACCGGGGCCCCCTGGCCGGCGTCGACCCGGGGTTCGTGCTCGACACGCTGGACCGCGACCTGCACCACCGCTGGGTGCGCACCGTGCCGACGATGCAGCTGGGCCTGCACGACGCGGTAACGCCGTACGTCCGGCTGATCCACACGCATGATTCGGTGGGCCGGATCAACATCGCCGACGACGTGTTCGCGGTGCGGCTGGGCCGGGGCGTCGTACTGGTCAGCGCGCTGGACCACACGACCGTGGCCGGAGCGTGGCTGCTGGACCGCATGCTCGCGTGGCTGGCGGAGGGGACGACGGACATCGAGCACGGCATCGACCGTGAGCAGCTCACGGCCCTGCTTGTCGCGGGCGAAGCCCCGACCGTTACGCCGGCGTGACGCCCTTGGCCAGGAGGATGTTGTGGTACTTGCCCGTCTCGCCGGTGATGACGACGACAAACGCCTTCTCGGAGCGTTCATAGAACGCCATCGGCGGGACAAAGTCGGTCGCCGGGGCGTCGGGCTCGTGCGCGTCGATCGGCCCGCGGAACTTGGCTTCGACGGCCGGGTCCAGCTTGTCGCCGGGGTTCGCGGCCATCATCACGATAGGCTTGGGCGTGTAGGCGTCCAAAGCGAACAGCGGCATGATGCCTTCGAGCAGGTCGCGGATCATCAGCCCGTCGGCGCGGATCACGCGCTGCGATCGTGTCTCGGCGGGGTAGTGCGCGTCGACCAGGACCAGGTCGTCACGGTGCCCCATCCGCGACAGCGTCGCGAGCAGGTCGGGGCTGATCAGCGGAGAGATCCCTTTGAGCATCGGCCGGCTCCTTGAAGTTTGCGTGCGTCCCGCCAAGTATACCCCTACGACCGATCCGCCCTGGAGAACCCCGTGCCCAAGCCCCGCGTTGTTGTCGTCGGCAGCTCGAACATGGACCTGGTGTGCCAGGTCCCCCGCCTGCCGCGCCCCGGCGAGACGGTCGGCGGCGGTTCGTTTGTCACGGTCTGTGGGGGCAAGGGCGCGAACCAGGCCGTCGCCGCCGCGCGGGCCGGCGCGGCCGTGCGGTTTCTCACCCGCCTCGGCGCTGATGCGCACGGCCAGACACTGCGCGACGCGCTACGGCAAGAAGGCATCGCCGTCCACCCCGAGCAGCCCGACCCGGAGACACCGACCGGCACCGCGCTCATCCTCGTGGATGCACAAGGCGAGAACGCGATCGCCGTCGCCCCCGGCGCGAACGACCGGCTCACCGCCGACGACCTGCATCAACACGCGTGCGACTTCGACGACGCCGGCGTCGCGCTGTTCCAGATGGAGGTGCCGGCCGAGACGATCGCCGCGGGGCTGGCGCTCGCGCGGGACCGGGGCGTGACGACGGTGCTGAACTTCGCGCCGGCGGTGCAAGCCCGCGGCATGATCGGTCCGGGCGTGTCGCTGCTGGTAGTCAACGAGACCGAGGCGGGCCAACTCACGGGGCTAGATCGCGGCACGGGCGTCGGGGTGCTGCTGGATGCGCTGCTCGGGCTGGGGGTGGGCGGGGCCGTGCTGACGCTGGGTGGGCGGGGCGCGGTGTTTGCGTTTGGCCGGCAGCGCGGCGAGGTCGCGGGCTTCGCCGTCGATCCGGTGGACACGACCGGCGCGGGCGACACGTTCTGCGGGGCGCTGTGCGCGGAGCTGGCCCGTGGGGCGGCGCCGGCGGACGCGGTCCGGTACGCCTGCGCCGCGGGGGCGCTGGCGACCACCGCGCTGGGGGCCCAGTCGGCAACCCCGCCCGACTCGGCGACCCGTCGGCTGCTGGACGGGTCAGCGTAAATCTAGCGGACCGCACGCCCGCAAGCCGTTCAAGCTGTCCGCAGCACTCTCCGCTCACACCGCGAGCCCGACAGCGGTCGGCGGGGCCGGGCGTCCGCTACAATGCAGGGCTCATGAGCACCGACGCGGCGGGCATCTCGGACGGCGGCAACACGCTGACGCAGGCGGACCTCGACGCCGCGGCGCGCGACGACGGCCGTGCCGCGCAGACCGATCTGCCCGTCATCACCTCCGACATGCTCAACCAGGGCGACCCGCCCACCGGCTGGTGGGGCAAGAAGTACCGCCGGTTCGAGAACTGGTTGACACTCAAGTCCACCGAGTCGAATCGCTGGCACCGCTTCTTGGCGTGGGTGTTCCTGCCGCTGGCGTACCGCTCGGGGATCAAGCTCGGCCGGCAGGTCGGCGACGGGTACGAGGCGGTCGTCCCGTTCACCACGTTCAACAAGAACTGGTACAACGCGATGGCCGGCGCCGCCCTGCTCGCCAACTCCGAGGTGGCCGGGGGCATGTACATCTTCAACAAGGTCGGCCCGGACTACACGGTGGTGTGCAAGGAGCTGCACTACAAGTTCCGCCTGCCGTGCCTGGGCCCGGCGATCTACCGCGTCAAGCCGATCGACGACATCGCCGAGCTGAAGAAGCACAAGCTCGAGTTCAACGTCACCGTCGAGATGCACGTGGTCCAGGCGGTGCACCACAAGGACCAGAAGGAGCGCAAGGTCGGCAAGGCGACGGCGACGTTCCACGTCGCCCCCAAGGCCAAGCTGCGTGCCCGGCAGGCGCTGGCGCAGAAGCCCACGCCGCCGCGGCTGGGGCTGGGCATGGCGTGGCCGGCGATGCTGGGGCTGGCGTCGATGGTCGTCGCGCTGGCGATGACGCAGTGGGTCGCGGCCGGGATCGCCGGGGCGTGCATGTTCGTCGCGACGAAGTTCGCCTGGGGCTACCTGATCCAGCACCGCCGGCTGCAGCGCTGGGTCGGGCTGGGCTTCACGCTGCTGCTGACGCTGGGCGTCGCGGGGCTTGGCGTGTGGGCCGCGGTCGCCGGGGCGATGCCCTGGGCGTTGACGGCGGGCGGCGGCGCGCTGTCGCTGTTCATCGCGGCGGCCGCGATCGCGTGGCCGATCGGGCGGGAGTAGGTTCCGGTTCGAGGGGAGCAACATCACGTGCTCAACATCTTCTCGATCATTGGCTACACCCTCCTACTGATCTCGCTTGTCTTAATCGCCTTTGACGTACTGCGCTACAAGAAAGCTGCCGGACAGGTCATCGGATGGGGCTGCCATAATGGCGAGGATGGCCCAGCATACGGGCCGCGCGTCCGCTACCGCACAGAACTCGGAATGACCCGTGAGTTTCAAACCTGCTTGTACTACAAGGGACGGCCCGGCCCGACCGGCGGCGAGATCCCCGTGCGATACAACCCAACGATCCCGTGGCTACACGGCGTCAATCGCTGGACACACCGCTGGCTGCCGCCAATCTTGATCGGTGTTGTAGGCGGGTTGTTCGTCTGGTTCGGCTCGCTGTAGCGGTGTCCCCTACAATCCCGCCCATGTTCGAGGATGTCTTTGACGACGACTACGGCGCCGACAGCGCCGACGGGGGAGGCTACCCCGTCGAGCCCGCGGCCGATGAGCCGCTGCAGCGTGGGCCCGGCGCGGCGCTGATGTGGGGCGCGTTCCTCGGCTGCTCCTGGACGTGGATCATCGGCATGGTCTTCCCGGCGCTGCTGCTGCGCGACTTCGGGCTCAAGGGCTGTGCCGTCTTTGCGGTGCCCAACGTGCTCGGCGCGGCGGCGATGGGCACGGTGCTGTTCAAGCCCGCGTGGTCGGCGCGCATCGTCCGTGAGCACGCCGTCGCCTGCCACAACTTCACGGTCATCACCGTCGCGTTCCACCTGTACGTCGCGAGCTGGCTGTTCACCGGGCTCTTCGGGTTCGCCGCGGCGCCGATGCTGGTCGTCGCGGTCGGGCTGTGCGCCGGGCTGGGCATGCGCGACCGCAATCGCGCGATGCTCTGCGTCGCGGCCGGCGTCGCGCTGCTGTCCTGGGGCTGCTTTGTCTGGGGCACGCTCGCGCCGGGCGCCTGGGCCCTGGCCGAGTGGTCCCCCTACGCGCCGCGGCTGTCGGCCGGGGCGCTCTGGGCCTTCCTGCCCTGCTCGGTGCTGGGCTTCCTGCTCTGCCCCTACCTGGACCTGACCTTCCACCGCGCCCGCATCAACGCCACCGGCCGAGCGGCCGGGCCGCTCGCCTTTGCCTTCGGCTTCGGCGTGGTCTTCTTCCTCATGATCGTCTTCTCGGTGTGCTACGGCGCGCAGCTCCTGCCCTTTATCCAGGGCAAGGCCGACGCGTCGCTGCACGGCATGTGGCTGGTCCTGCTCGGGGTCCACCTCACCGTCCAAGCCGCGTTCACGATCACCATCCACGCCCGCGAGACCCTCGAGGACCGCTCGACCGGCGGGGCGTCGCTGCCCTGGCTCATCGCCGCGTCGGGCATCGCCATCGTCCTGGGGTTCGTCGCCCGGCTCGACGACCTGCCCAGCCACCCCATGGCCGGCGGGCTCGCTTGGGGCGAGGTCGGCTACCGCGCGCTGCTGCTGTTCTACGGCACCGCGTTCCCCGCCTACGTCTGGCTCGTCATGATCCCCACGCGACGCCCGCTCACCCGCTTCGGCGTCGAGGCACGCACCGGTGTCTACGCCCTGTCCAGCGGGCTCGCCTACGCCCTGGCGTGGATGGTCTTCATCCGAGACGAGCACCACCTGGTCCCCTACATCTTCGCCCTGCTCATCGGCGCACGCGGGATTGTCGAACTGCTGCCCAAAGAACGCAGGGACTAAGGTCCGGGAATCTATCCGCACCCAACGGCGCAGGCCGCTTCAGCGGCCGTCCCCTGTGCTCTCATCTACACACATCCTGTCTGCAACCCTGTGGAAAGCGTGTCGTTTGTATCGCCGGCGCGGACGGGCAACCCCACGTACTTAAGATGGGCGTTCCAATCTCATTCCCCCGGCCTAGCCCCTAGGCCCTAGCCCCTAGGCCCTACGACATGCCCTTCACCTCCGGCCGTGTGACCTTCTGCCGCTTCCACGTCTCAGGCGATTCGCCGCCGGCCGTGGACGAGACGTTCCTGGAGCTGCTGCACGAGCACCGCTTCCGCGAGACGGAGATCGGTGCGCCCGACGAGGTCGAGGCCGGCTTCGTCACCGCCGAGCACCTGTTCGATACACAGTTCTCGTTCGAGAAGGTGGCGTACGGGCGGTATGCGTTGTTCTCGCTGCGGATCGACACGCACAAGGTGCCCGCCGAGGTCAAGAAGGCGTACCAGAAGATGAACGAGGCCGCCGCGGCGAGCGACAGCCCGACCGGCTTCGCGAGCAAGGCGGAGAAGCGCGAGGCCCGGGAACTCGCCGGCCGACAGGTCAGCGAGGACCTCGCCGCCGGCCGGTTCCGCAAGAGCCGCAGCGTGCAGGTCGTCTGGGACCTGCCGGGCGGGACGGTCTACAGCGCCAACGCCAGCAACGCCGTCACCGAGCAGCTGGTACGGCTGATGCGGCAGTCGTTCAGCGTGCAGCTCGAGCCGCTGTCGTCGGGCACGCTCGCCGGGCTGCTCCTCAGCGAGCAGGGCCGGTCCCGCGACTACGAAGACATCGCCCCCTCCGCCTTCACCCCGCCCCCGGCCGAGACCACCCGGCACGACGACGATGAAGAAGGCGGCATGCCCCGGCCCAAGGGCACACCCATCTGCCCGTGGGTCACCAAGTCCATCGACCTCAAGGACTTCCTCGGCAACGAGTTCCTCACCTGGCTGTGGTGGCAGCAGGAGGCGAAGGAAGGCGTCGTCGAGACCGAGCAGGGCGAGCTGTTTATCACGATCACCAAGACGCTCGACATGGACTGCGCCTGGGAGGTCGGCGGCAAGCAGACACTGCGCTGCGACAAGCCCACGTCCCTGCCCGAGGCCGACGACGCCCTGCGCACGGGCAAGTGGCCGCGCAAGGTCGGGCTCCTGCTGTCCGACGGCGAGCACCACTGGGAACTCACACTCCAGGGCGACGCGCTCCACGCCTCCGCCGCGCAGCTCCCCGACATCACCGACGCTCAGACCGATCGTGAGGTCGTCGAGCAACGCCTGGCCCTCACCGGCGCGTTGTCCCGCTCGGTGAACGCGCTCTACGCCGCCTTCCTCAGGCAGCGCACCGCCACCGGCTGGGCCGGCAAGCGCGAGACGATCAGCGCGTGGATCCGGCAGCGCCGCGCCAAGCCCCAGCCCACCGCCACCGCGGACACCGCCCCGACGGCCGCGGCGGCGACGCACTGACCGCGTCACCGCTCAGGTCCGCCCCGCTGGCCCACAGATGCGGTCGATTTATCATCCGGCCCCACGTGATCGAGCCCAGGGCCGCGCCACCCACTTGAGGGCCCCACGCCCGACCCCGCGCGTTACCATACCCGGCCCGGCCGAGTGGCCGGGTGTTTCCCCCTGCACCCGTCCCCGCCGCCCGTGATGGAACCCCGCCATGATCATCGGTGTCCCCAGAGAGATTAAGAGCCACGAGTACCGCGTCTCCACCCTGCCCGCGGGCGTCGAAGAACTCACCAAGCGGGGCTACACGGTGCTGGTCGAGCACGGCGCGGGGGTCGGCAGCGGCTACGAAGACGAGATGTACACCCAGGCCGGCGCCACGCTTGTCGACGAGCCCGCGGAGGTGTTCGCCAAGGCCGACCTGGTCATCAAGGTCAAGGAGCCGCAGCCCAGCGAGACCGCGATGATGCGGGACGGGCAGGTGGTCTTCACCTACTTCCACTTCGCCGCGGACCTGGAGCTGAGCAAGCAGTGCCTGGCGTCGGGCGCGACGTGCGTGGCGTACGAGACACTCGTCGATAAGAACGGCCGGCTGCCGCTGCTCACCCCGATGAGCGAGGTCGCGGGGCGCATGGCGATCCAGGAAGGCGCGAAGTACCTGGAGAAGCCGATGGAAGGACGGGGCATCCTGCTCGGCGGCGTGCCGGGCGTCGAGCCGGCCCGGGTGCTGATCCTCGGCGGCGGGGTCGTGGGCACGCAGGCCGCGATCGTGGCCGCGGGCATGGGCGCGGCGGTCACCATCATGGACGTTAACCTCGACCGCCTCCGCTACCTCGACGAGGTCATGCCGGCGAATGTCAACACCGTCTACTCCGACCTCCACGCGATCCGCGAACACGCGACGACCAGCGACCTGGTCGTCGGCGCGGTGCTGATCCCCGGCGGGCGCTGCCCGATCCTCATCCCCCGGACCCTGCTCGCGGACATGCTCCCCGGCAGCGTGATCATCGACGTGGGCGTCGACCAGGGCGGCTGCGTCGAGACGACCAAGCCGACCACGCACGAGAACCCGATCTTCATCATCGACGACGTCGTGCACTACTGCGTCGCCAACATGCCCGGCGGCGTGCCACGCACCTCGACCCAGGCCCTCGCCCACGCGACCCAGCCCTACGCCATCAAGCTCGCCAACGCCATCGCCAGCCGCGGCCAGGACGACCTGTTCCGCACCGACCCGGCGTTCAAGTCGGCCCTGAACATGCGCGCCGGCAAGGTCACCCACGAGGAGGTCGCCAACGCCCTCCAGGCCGACTACGCGGCGGTGGAGTAGGTCAGCCGCCGACCGGGACACCGCCGCCCTCGTACGCACCGTCGTCGGGGAGCTCCTCCGCCAGGCGGTACGTCGGCGAACGGATCTGCTCGAGGAACGCCCTGACCTCACCCGCGTTCGCGGTCCCCTCCTCATCACAGATATGCATGGCCAAGTGTTCGGGGCTGGGGATCGAGTCCGGCATAATCCAGTTGCCGTGCATCGGCCGGCACATCTTGAGCACGGCCTTCATCGACCGCGAACCATACCGGTACTCGCGCACACGCAGCATCGCGGCGACGACCCGTTCATCGATCGTTGCACGGGTGTATCCCGGCAGGATCAGCCCCTCGGCCTGCAGCATGCTGCGCAAAATAATCGCGCGCTGAAGATAGGGGCGCACATCTGTCATATGCACCGCAAGCTCTTCGTTCGAGACCGAATCGAGCCGCTTGTGTGTCTCCCGTTTCTCGTTCGACCACTCGGCTAGGCCCCAACTCACGAGGACCTTGCTCAGCGCTTTCCCCTCGGTGAGGTTGATCCCGGGGATATCAACATGCCCCCGGAGCCGGCTGATGAAATCCGTGCCTTTCTGGTCCTGCAGGATCGTCGCGTAGCTGGGGCCGTTGTGCATCTTCTGCGCACTGTCTGGGTCAAGCCCCGCGAAGCTCCTGTAGGTTTCGTGGGTCCCCCCCGCGAAGACGAAGATGCCTTGCCCGACGCGCAGCACGCCCTGGTTGGGCATCAGGAACTTGCCGTCCTCCATGGGGGCCAGGAAGTACTTCAGCCAGCCCAGTGGCAGTGCTGAGCCGGGCGCCTTGCTGTCGAACTCATCGAAGAACACGAGCGGCAGCTTGCCTTCGAGGTTGGCGTCACGGACCTGGATCAGGGCCGAGACCAGCTGCTCGGTGCTGTCGAACTGCGCCACGTTAAACGTCAGCGGCTTGATCACGTCTTTGCTGATCGATTTTGCGATCTGCCCGACCGCGAAGGACTTGCCCGTGCCGGGGGGCCCGAAGACCGCGATCGACAACGGCTGGTCTTCCTGCTTCTTCTTCCACCGCCGCAGGTAGTTGCGCAGCAGATTCCGGATACGGTTGAAGTTTTCGATGTCCGCGCGCAGGATCGCCGAGAGGTTGCCGAACTGCTCGACCGGTCCCTGGAGCGGCACCAGCACCGACCCGTTCGAGCCCTTGTGAGGCTCTAACGGCGGATTACGTTCAACCCTGTACCGGTGGCGGTCATCGGGCTCGCGGTTCATCGCGCTGGCGATGCCGTCGAGGACAATGCGGTGTGCGGTGCCGATCCAGTCCAGCCGGCGGTCTGGTTGGGCGAAGCGAGCGTAACCCAGGATCTGCCAGGGCTCGTGCGTATGATCCCCGGAGTGGACGGGCGGCTGGAAGGGGATACTTGCGATAAAGTTCGACGGGTCCGGCCGAAACACACTCACCCGGCCCGCATCCTCATCAACCCTGGAACCCGGCCCATTCCGATCCCACCATGCCGGCCGACGGATGCCGACCGGCTTGTGCGCTTTCGCGTTGCCTTGGCCTTGTTGTGGCCGGAAGTAAAGGTCCTCGACGTAGTAGTTAAACACATCGCCCCACCGCTCATCGTCTTCCCCCATCCCGGTGGCATAGAGCTGCTGGCACATCCGCATCCCGTTGCGCAGGCCAAGCGGCATCGCGTCTTCTATCTCAGGAGCGACGAGGCGGTCGGGGGTGTCTTTGCTGATCTCGCGGCGGGAGCTGGATCGTAACGCGTCCAGAATAGCCGCGATGTACAGCGACTTGTTCCCCCGCATCCGGCCGTCTTCCTCGGCGTCGCGGTAGAACGGCACCGGGGGATTAGGGTCGTGGAAGAACGTGTGCCTGCACCCCTGGGCCGATCCGAGGTTCTCGGTCAGCATGCAGCCGGTGACCCCGAAGAGGACCACGACCCAACGGAACGCGCGCAGGAACGACAGGTCTTCCTGGCTCTCGTCCTTGTGCAGTTTGTCGAAATCTTCAACCGTCTGCTCCCACGAGATGCGGTGAGAAAGTTTGTGCCCGGCCGCCCGGAGCATCTTCGCGCTGACCAGGACGAGCGTCTCATTCTTTGCGTGCGCGCTCAGCTCCTGCCACATCCCTTCTTTCAGGTCCGGCAGGGCGTTGTCGACCGTGCAGATGTAGCGTGGCCAGGCCCGGGCAGAAGCGGTCGTATCCGCACTCGGCAGCCACGGTGCCCGCACGGGTTCGTTGTCGGGGTCGTCCTTCTTGTCTTTCTCCTTACAGATTTCCAGCGTATCGCGGAACCCGAAATTCCGGTCAACGATCACGGTGCACAGCGGCGGGTGAGCCGAGGGCTCCGACCAATAGAGCGAGTCTTTTCTTGCCAGGATCGATCTGATCGCGTCCTGGCGGTCTTCCCGAGTGATACGTTTATCGATCAAGGCGTTGAGCCGGAGCCGTTGGACCTTCTTGTCGCTTGCCTGGTGTGTCTTGAACCGCTTGAGCATCCAATACAGGTGCTGCAACCGCTTGCAATGATCGTCGCGCGGGAGCCGATCCTCATCGACCGGGAGATCGATGATGGATTGGATGGCGTTGGCTGCCTCACGCTGCAGTGCGGTACGGGTCTTCTCGAGTTTCCGACGCTCGCGCGCATGATCACCGGCCGAGTGTGGGTCTGGCGGGTAGGCCTCTTGGACATTGCTGAAGAACCATGACCTGAGGATGTGAGCCATGAACGGATAGCCGCCGTAGGTCCACCAGTTGGACTGCGCCAACACGTTGTAGAAGGTCGGGCAGGTATTGTTGTCACGCGGCGGTGTGCCGCGTCGGTAGTGCGGCTTCGCGGAGATGAGGTGATCGATCGACAGGTCGCCGACGACGTGGATCGGTGTTTCGGGGCTGGGGTTGAAGACGAGCGGGCCGGAAGTGTCAGGCATCGTGGGCGGATCCTTAGAGACGGAAGACAGGAGAACGGATCGCCAACGAGTCTACCGGCGGGCATGCCCGGAAACTAGCGTGGCGTTGAAAAATCCCCCGCAGGAAAACTGCGGGGGATTACGGTCCGCCTGTGGTGCCTGTTGTGTCGCGGTCGGCCTCAGCGCTAGTAGCCCTCAGGCAGCGGCGAGGGCTCGCTCGCCCGGTCAAACCCCCGCTCGACGAACTCGCTCACACCGCGGTGCGCGTGCTGGCGGATCAGCAGCACGACCTGTGGGTCATCCGATGTCTCGACCACCCTCAGCCCGCCGGGCACCTCCTCGATCTCGATCGTAATCGCCTCGTGGTGCTTGACCAGTTCCGCGAACAGCGGGTCCCACCGCCGGACCGGCATCCCCTCACTCAGGCGGGCCACCATCTGCCGGACATGCAGCCGGATCAGCGCGGCGACCTCCGGGTCGGTGCTCGTGGTAACGGTGCGCACGCCGTTGGGCAGGTCCTCGACCTCCCGGTCAATCACGTCGTGTCGGCTCAGCAGTTCGTGGAACACATCGCGGGCCTCGCCGATGCCCTGCGGGCCACGCCTCGCGGCGTCGGCCGGGTCCATGTCGGCGAACTCCTCGGGCAGGACGGCCGTGTCAGCGGGCCTCTCCTCAGCCGCCTCGTCGGGCGGGTCCGCGGGCGGCTCGGTCGAGGAAGAACAGCCCGCCAGACCCAGTACGCAGGCCGTGAGTAGTGATAGGTGTTTCATGGGTTACTCCTTGGTGTCTTGCCGTTCGCAGGCGTTCTGATGTCGGCCAAGTGGATCACGCGCTCGTGCCACGGTCCGTCCGCCGCATCACGAAGAACACGGCGACCGCGGCGGCGGCGAGGGCGGCGACGAAGACCCACGGGCTCAGGCCGGTGGCGTCGGCGAAGCTGATCTTGCCCAGGTCGCCGATGGGCGCGAGCACCCGGCCGACCCAGGGGGAGGCCTCGGCGAACAGCGCGGCACCAACGAGCATGCCCAGCACCCCGGGCACGGCATCGCGGGCGCCGTCGCCGATCGCCGCGACGCCCGTGCCCGGGCAGTACCCCAGCACCGCCATGCCGACGCCAAAGATCAGCCCGCCGGCGACGTTGTTGACGACCTGCGCGGACTTGATGTGCAGCCCGTCGATCATGCCAAGCTGCAGCATCGCGTACACACCGACCGCGCCGACCGCCATCGCGGTAAGCATCACCTTGAGCACGGTGAAGTCGCGGAGCAGGAACTGGCCGACGATGGTCTCGTAGCGTGTGACCCGGCCTTTCTGGAGCAGGATGCCGAAGACCAGGCCTGTGAGGCCGCCCAGCAGGAGCGTGGTCCAGTCTGCGAAGAAGGGGCTATACATGGTGGGTTCTCCGAAGCGTTGTTGTAGTGGGTTTGTGTGTTGTGGGAGTCGTGGGGATTGACGGATCAGCCGGCCTTGCGTCTGCGGAGCAAGAGCATCGCGGCGGCGATACCGCTGGCGAACATGGCGGCCATGAACAGGTAGGACGAGACGGCCAGTTGGAGCCCGCCGGAGATCCCGTGCCCGGACGTGCAGCCGCCGGCGAGCCGTGCCCCGAACAGCAGCAGGACGCCGCCGAGGAACGCGCCGAGGTACCGCCGGGCCTTCGAGGGACCGAACGCCGCGGCCCAGGTCTGGGGCACGGCCTCGGGCTTGGGGGCGCCGCCGAGCTTGCGGGCCAGGAACGCCCCGGCGATCAGCATGATGACCAGCGCGAACTGCCAGTCGACGACCGGGTTGGCCTTGTCGGCGGTCGAGACCAGGTACTTGGCGAAGTAGGCGTTGGACTCGACGTGGTCGCGGGCGACGGCCCCCTCGATCGCGCCGGCGGCGCGGACCATCGTCGTCGAGGTGCCCAGGGCCTTGTCCATAAGCCCGAAGGTGATCCACGACAGCACGCCGATACCGACGCCCACGACGTACGGGGACCAGGCGGGCTTGGTGAGCTGGCACTGCCATTTCAGTTTCATCTCGGAATCCCTCTTTTAATGTAAATATCTTGATTTATTGATATTTACGGTGAAAAATTCAGCCGAACCGCCCCTCGACACAGGCCATCAGGTCCGCGAGGTGGGGCTCGGCCACGGTGTAGTAGGTCCGCCGGCCCTCTTTCTCCGCCGAGAGCAGGCCGCAGTGCTGCATCAGCCGCAGGTGCGTGGACGCCGCGTGGGGCAGGATCTCGCACGCCTCCGCCAGTTCGCCGACGGTGTGCCGGCCCTGCAGCATCATCTGCACCATCCGCAGCCGGTGCGGGTGGGCCATCACGCGCAGGCACGCCGCCGCCTCTTCCAGCAACGTCAGGTCCAGGAGCACGGGCTGTTGGGTCCGTCGGGCCATGTCTGAATCATATCAAACTGTTTTGATATGTCAACTCTTTTCATGGCCGATGAAAAAAACTATTCCGCCGCGCGCCAGCGGGCGACCGCGTCCAGGTAGCCCGTGCCGTACTCGTCCGTCGGCTCGATGGTGCTGCCCTCCCACCACTCGTTGAACGAGGTGATGAATACCACCGGCCGGGACGCCGCGGGGTCGCTCGCCGCCAGCTCGGCCGCGGCGTGGAGCATCTGTTCGAAGCCCTCGGGGCTGCCGGACAGGGTGTCGTGACCGCGGAAATCCTGGTAGCTGGGCATTACCTTGGGCATAAACCAGACCCCGGGGTCTTCCGCCCACCGCGTGTAGACCGGCCAGGCCTCGCGGAGCATGTACGCCAGCGCGGGCTCGCCGTCCTCGATGCGCGGGTCGGTGTGCATGTTGTAGGCCGAGTAGGCATCGAACACGCCCGCGCCGTGGCGGGCGGTGGCCGGCGCATCCTGCGGGCCGTAGTACGCCTCGTCGCCGATCAGGAACACATCGACGCCGACGGCCTCGCGCATCTGCGCGGCGTGCTCTGCGGTAAACCCGCGGAAGACGCGCGTCACGTAGAGCCCCACGACCGGCCGGCCGTCGATGCGGTAGTAGTGCTCGTGCTCGAAGTAGGTCGACGCGAGGTAGCGCATGTCCGCGATGAACTGCTCCATCACGGCCGGGTGCGCGAAGTCGACGCTCGTGTCGGTCGTGCCGTCCAACCGGTCGAGCTTCAACGACTCGTAGTAAATGCAGAAGGCGATGTCTTCGGCGTTGTCCGCGGCGAGGAGGCCCGCCCGGAGGTGCCGGTCGGTCTGCGTGCCCTCGCCCCACCACGAGACGCACAGGCCAGTGATGCCCGCGTCCCGGCACCACATGATGTGCTGCGCCGCGACCGCCGGGTCGTCCGTACCGTAGCGGCCGAGGGTCGGCGTGTCGACGTAGGGGTGCCGGCTCCAGTCGCCCGTGTCGTACCACGGGTAGTAGTAGGCCAGCAGGTCCACGGCCGGGCGCTCGGTGTCGGCACCCTCCGGTGGCGCGGCGGAAGCCGAGACGGACAGCAACATGGCGGAGAGGAGGTGCATCATTGCCAGACCTGACGGCGGGGTCGATGGAGGATTACGCCGAGCCGGTGTCGGCGGGGGGCGTAGCCGGCGGGACGACGCGCACGAGTGATGCGGTCACCTGCACCTTCGCGCCGCCAGCGAAATCAAAGCTGCGTACGCCCCCGGCCTCGCCGCGTACCGCCTCGATCACGCCGTGCAACGCGTGCCCGGGGAGCTGGTCCCGGCCGACCCCCGCCTGCATCAGTGACCGGCGGAGCATCTGCGTCAGCACCATCGGGTTCATCGCGCGGGCCTGGGCGCGGTCGATGCGGTTGCCATCGGGTTCCGTGCCCTCCGCCCCGGCGGACCCGGCCTCGGCCAGCGCCTCGCGGGCCTGCTCGTTGAGCAGCCGGTTCATCTCGCCCATGTGCTCGCCGAGCGCGACCGCCCGCCGGGGCGCATCGGCGCGGATCGCCTTGAGCAGCGGGATCACCTCGTGACGCAGCCGGTTGCGGACCAGCGAAGTGTCGGCGTTGGTCTCGTCCTCGCGCCAGTGCTGGCCCAGCGTGTTCAGGAAGCCGACCACGTCGGTTCGCTCGGCGGCGAGCATCGGGCGGACCACCGTGAGCTTCAGCGAGCTGTCGTCGTGGCGCAGCCGACGACGCGCGGCAATCCCGCGCATCCCGCGCACGCCGGCGCCGCGGATGAACCGCATCAGCAGCGTCTCGAGCTGGTCGTCGGCGTGGTGCGCGGTCGCGATGTACCGCGTGCCCGACTCCCGCGCCAGCGTGGCCAGCGCGTCGTACCGGGCGCGCCGCGCCGCGGCTTCGAGGTTGCCCGGGGCACTTTCCAGGTCCACCCCGGTGATGTGGCACGGCAGCCGGAGCTGACTCGCGAGCGTCCGCACAAACAGCGCATCGCCATCCGACCGCTCGCCCCGCAGGTGGTGGTTCACGTGCGCGACCGTGAGGGAGAGCTTGAACTTCCGCCGGTCGGCCAGCAGCGCTAACGCGCGGAGCAACGCGACCGAGTCCGCCCCACCGCTCACGGCGACGAGCACCTTCGCGCCCGCGGGCACCCGGCAACGCGAGCGCAGCCCCCGCGCGACCTGCCGTACCAGCGGGTGGTAGCGCGGGTCACCCGGCCCGGTGGGGCGCTGAGCATGGTCCTGCACGTCCGTCATGGCCCCATCATACCGATGCCCGGCCCGCGGCCTCTTACCGCCGGCAGGGGCATGCGATAGAATCCCGTGATGGCGCAAGCGCTGCACGACATCCCGCCGACCCGCGTGGTCGAGCTGGCGGTGAACCTAGACGACGCGACGGGCGAGGTGGTCGGCCGGGCGAGCGAGGCACTGCTCGCGGCCGGGGCACTGGATGTCTGGACCACGCCGATCACGATGAAACGCGGCCGTCCGGGCGTGATGCTCTGCGTCCTCGCGGCGGAGGCGGACCGGGAAACGCTGGCCCGGCGGGTGCTCGTGGAAACCGGCAGCTTCGGTGTGCGCAGCCGGGCGTGGGACCGCGTTGTGCTCGACCGCGAGTGGGTCTCGGTGACGACGCGCTACGGCGAGGCCCGCCTCAAGGTCGGCCGGCTGGGCGGCGAGGTCGTCTCGGTCAAGCCGGAGTTCGCGGACGTCGAGCGACTCGCGGCAGACGCGGGCGTGACGGTCGGCGAGGCGATGTCTGCGGCGCTGGCGCACGCGGACGCCTGGCGCGCCGGGGCGTCGGGCGAGGGGGGAGGCGGCTGATGGAATGGGAAGCCGGCATCCTGATCGCGGGGATCCTGTTCATCCTGCTCGCGGTGTTCTCGCTCGGTCGATCGCGCAAGAAGAACCCGCCGTCGGGCCCGAGTCTCACCGCGCGCGAGCAGATCGAGCGGGTCCGCCAGCGCCAGGGCGTGCGTGACGACCTGCAGGGGCTCATGGTCGAGATCGAGCAGATGGCCAAGCGCCTGGGCGCGCAGCTCGACGCGAAGACCGTGCACATGGAAAAAACCCTGCGCGAAGCGGATGAACGCATCGCCCAGCTCAAGGCCCTGCACGAGACCGCCCCGCTGCACACCGACCCCGCCGCGCCGCCCGCCGCCCCACCGCCGGCCCCCGCGGACCCGCCCGAGGACCCTGCGGCACCGGGACCGCCTGGCCACGATGCGCCGTACATCGACCCCCTGACCCGCGACATCTACGCCCTCGCCGACGCGGGCAAGGGCCCGCAGACCATCGCCCAGGAGCTGCACGAACACGTCGGAAAGGTCGAGCTGATCCTGGCGCTTCGGCAGGGTTAACTACGGTTCAAGACTCAGGGCTTCATTGCGGAAGCCGCACTCACCGCAAACCGGCAGGTACTCGGTAGACCCCCGCAGGTCGTAGCCACACTTGACACAGCAGAAGGCGGCGTAGGGCCTGGTTTGGCGGAGCCAGAAGGTGACCGCCCACGTAACACCGAGGATGGCCGCGGAAGCGCTAACACACAAACCAACCAAACTAGCCCACCACAATAGTGGATCAAAATCTCTGGGTTCAGGCACACCTCGGTGGTCCTGAATCATGTCCGCGCCAACGACTAAGAGAAGAGGCGACAAAAGCGCTACGATCGCCGTGCCGAACAAGATCAAGAGACTCATCACGGTCGCTGTAGTAATCCGGTGTCTGCGTCTGCGCATCAACCACAACCCCTGAATGAGAAACTGGTGAGATGAGCGCGAACTCATCCCACCTGATTAGTCATAGAATCGGAGTGTCAGTGGTCCGGGTGGCCGTCGCCGTCGTGATCGTGGTCGCCGCCGTCATGGTCATCGTGGTCGTGGTCATCGCCCTCGGCGTGTTCGTCGTGGTCATCGTGGTGCAGCTCGGCGGTCGCCGTGTAGGTCTCGCCGCCGACCTCGATCTGGACGCCGAGCACCGCGCCCTCGAGGTCGGCCGGGGTTTCGAGGTCGACGACCGGGTGCGACCCGAGCCCGGCGACCACGCCCTTGAGCTCGCCCTCGCCCGAGGGCTTGCCGATCCAGATGCGCATAGTGTCGACGTCGTCGCCGGTGACCGTCAGGTGGCAATGGCTGTAGGGCGTGTTGGGTTTGAGTTCGCCGGTGATCATGACGGTGACGGTGCGGCCCTGGACCTCGACGGTGCCGATGGCGTGTTCGCCGTGGGCGTGGTCGTCGTGGCCGTGGCCGGCGGGCGGCGGGTTGGTGCCCGAGCCGGTCGTGCCCGAGTCGCAGCCGACAGCCAGCAGCGCGGCGGTGCTCAGGGCCAGTGCGGAAACGCCGAGTCGCAGGCGGTGGAAGCGGGTCATGTGCAAGCTCCTGTGGGGTGAGTGGACCTCGGTCCGGGGGTAAAGGATGCGCCTCGGCGGTGGACCGTAACGCACCGGTGCAAGAAAATCATGTCGGGAGCGCGGACACCGGCTCGCGCGCCCAGTCGCTGTCGCCCCGGGTGGCCGTGGCGGCCTGGGGGCTTCGTTTGAAGATCAGGTAGAAGCCCGCGGGCACGACGATCAGGTTCAGGAACGTCGAGGTGATCAGCCCGCCGAGAACGACAACCGCCAGCGGCGCCAGCAATTCGCCGCCGGGCTGGCCCAGCGCCATGGCCATGGGCACCAGCCCGAGCGCGGCGCTGATCGCCGTCATCAGGATCGGCACCAGCCGCTCGGTCGAGCCGATGACGACGGCGTCGCGCAGCGACCTGCCCTCCTCGGCCATGAGGTGCTGGTAGTGGTTGACCAGCAGGATGCCGTTGCGCACCGCGATGCCGAAGAGGGTGATGAATCCGACCAGCGACGCGATCGAGATCACCGGCGCCTCGTACCGGCCGCCACCGATGCCCAGCAGCGCGAGCGTGTTGTCGATCGGCCCACCGCCTTCGGTGAGGTACACCGCGACGATCCCGCCGATCAGCGCGAGCGGCATGTTTACCATCACCAGCAGCGCCGCGCGGAACGAGCCCGTCGAGACCTGCAGCATCATCAGCATCAGCACGACCACGCCGACGCCGGTCAGCAGGATCGTCCGGCTGGCGGACTGCTGCGCCTCGAACTGCCCGCCGTACGACACGAGGTAGCCCGGCCGCTCGCGGACGATCGGGTCGACCTTCTGCCGCACCTCCGCGACCAGGTCGCCCAGGTTGTAGCCCTCGGCCACGTTGAGCGAGACCACCGCCTTGCGCTGCGCGTTCTCACGTGTGATCAGGTTGCTCGCCTCCTGCGGGCCGAGGTCGGCCACCTCACGCAGGCGGACGCGCTGGCCGGTCGGCGACAGCAGCATCAGCTCGCGGACATCCTCGATCTCCTGCCGCAGCGCCGGGTCCAGCCGGACGACCATCTCGTACTGCCGCACGCCCTGGTTGACCACCGCGACCGTCTCGCCGAAGAGCGCCTGCTGCACCTGCTCGGCGGCCTCGCCGGGCGTGAGCCCGACCGCCTGCAGGTCGTCGGGGCGGTAGAGGATCGGCAGGGTCGTGATCATCACCTCGCGGTTGGCCGACACGTCGCGCGCACCGGGCAGCGTCTCCAGCTCCCGCTCGATCTCCTTGGCGATCTTGCGCAGCTCGTCCAGGTCGTCGCCGTACACGCTGATGGCGATCGCCGCGGGTGTGCCCGAGAGCATGTGTGATAGCCGGTGCTCGATCGGCTGGCCGACCATCGGCGTCACGCCCGGCACGGCCGAGAGCACGCGGTCGATCTCCCGGCGGACCGCCTCCTTGCTCGCGCCCGCCTCGAGCGCAACCTCGATCTCCGAGCTGTTCACCGGCTCGGCGTGCTCGTCCCGCTCGGCCCGGCCGGTGCGACGCACCACGCTGCGCACGCCCTCGATCGCGGTAAGCCGACGCTCCACCCCCGTCGCCATCCGGTCCGACTCGTCCAGCGACGTGCCGGGCGGCGCGATGAGGAACACCGTAAACGTCCCCTCGTTGAAGCTCGGCAGGAAGGACGAGCCGAAGGTCGATCCCAGCCACAGCGACCCGGCCGTCGCGGCTGCCGCGAGCCCGAGGATCGCCCAGCGCAGCTTCAGCGCCTTGTCGAGCGTCGGGGTGTAGAGCCGCTTGAGGAAACGGACCAGGAAGCCGTCTTCGTGCGTGTCGCTGCCGAGCCGGCCCTTCAGCAGCAGCCGGCACATCGCGGGCGTTACCGTGAGCGCGACGACGAGCGACGCGATGATCGAGGTGACATACATCAGCCCCAGTGGGCGGAAGAACCGGCCCTCGAGCCCCTGCAGGAACAGCAGCGGGATGAACACCATCACAATGATGAGCGTGGCGAACACCATCGCCGGGCGGATCTCGTTGCTCGCGTCGTAGATGACGCGCAGGCGGTTGACGCGCTCCGCCTCGGGCCGGTGCCGGTTCTGCTTCAGCCGGCGGAAGACGTTCTCGACGTCGATGATCGCGTCGTCCACGAGCACACCGACCGCGACCGCGAGCCCGCCGAGCGTCATCACGTTGATGCCCCAGCCCATGGCGTCGGTCAGCAGCAGCGCAACCGCAACGGAGACGGGCATCGCCACCAGCGTGATGAGCGTGGTGCGCACGTTCATCAGGAACAGGATGATGACAACCGCGATGATGACCACCGCTTCGAGCAGGATCTTCTGCACGTTGTGCACCGACCGGTTGATGAAGTCCGACTGCCGGACGACCTCGCGGTTCAGCACCATGCCGGGGGGCAGCCCGTTCTTTTCGATCTGATCGAACAGCGTGTCGATGTCGTCGGTCAGTTCGAGCGTGTTCACGCCCGGCGACTTCTGGACCGAGAGCACCACCGCGGGCCGGCCCTTCTCCGAGCCCGTGCCGCGCCGGAGCGCCGGGCCGAGCTGCACGTCGGCGACCTGGCCGATCGTGACGGGCGCGCCGTTGTGGTAGGCGACGATGGTGTTTTCGATGTCGCCGACCTCCTGGACACGGGTCTGCTGGCGCATCGGCAGCTCGCGGCTCTGTACGTTGGGCAGGTAGCCGGCCGAGGCCGTGCTGTGGGCCTGCGCCGCGGCGTCGATGACCTGCCGCGTGGTCAGGTCGTACAGCCGCAGCCGGTCGGGGTCGACGTGCACCTGGTACTCAGGCAGCTCCCCACCGATCGCCACGCACTGCGCGACGCCGGGCACGGATAGCAGACGGTTGCGCAGCTCGAACTCCGCGTAGCTGCGCAGTTCGAGGTCGCTGGCCGTGCCGTCGGGCGACGACACCGACACGAGCATGATCTCCCCGGCGATGGAGGTGACCGGCGTGATCTCGGCGTGGGCATCGTCGGGCAGCGTCTCGCGCACCGCGTCCAGCCGTTCGCTGACGAGCTGGCGGGCGCGGTACAGGTCCTCGCCCCAGTCCAGGTCGACCCACACGATCGACAGCCCGATCGCGCTGGCCGAGCGGACCCGGCGGACGCCGGTCACCCCGTTCACCGCGGTCTCGATGGGGAACGTGACGTACTGCTCGACCTCGTCGGCGGAGAGCCCGCCGGCCTCGGTCATGATGACCACCGTCGGCGCGTTCAGCTCGGGGAACACGTCCACCGGCATCTGCGGCAGGCGGTACAACGCAAACGCGACGAGCAGCACCGCCGCCAGCAAGACGAACAGCGCGTAGTCGATGGAGAATCGGATCAGTGCCTTCAGCATGGCTAGTGGTCCTCCTCGTGGAAGGTGCCGTCGTTGTGGAAGTGCCCGCCCTTCTGGATCGATGTGCTGGACGCCGCGAGGAGCTGGTACACGCCGTCGATGACGATCTCGTCGCCCTCGCGCACACCCGAGAACACCTCGATCCACTTGCCGTCGTGCCGGCCGGTGTCGGCGAGGACGCGCTGCACGCGGTCGGGGTCGCCGGGCATCCGCCGGAAGAACACGAACTCCAGCCCGTCGCGCACGACCGCGCGCCGCGGGATCGCGAGCTGGGGCTCGGCGTCCGGGTCGAGGTTGATCTCCAGGTAGCCCGCGGTGCCGGCCCGCGCCCAATCGGGGACGCGCTCGGGCGTGAGGTACAGCGAGACCGCGCGGTCCTCGGCGTGCGCGACCGGGCCGATGACCAGCGTGCCCCGCGCCGCGTCTTCGCCCCGCCCCAGCCCGGTGCCGGTGGGCGGCGCGATCGCGGCCGGCAGCCCGTCACGCAGCTTGCCCAGGTCCGCCAGCAACGCCTCGGCCCGGAACCGCAGCTCGCGCGGGTCGGCTGTCTCAAACAGGTGCGCCCCGGCCTGCGCCCATTGGCCGTCGGTCGACTCCAGCACGGTCACCGTGCCGTCACGCACCGCACGCACCTCGATGACATCCATGGTCTGCCACACCGGCACGGGGCCATCGCCATCGGACGACCGCCCTGAATCGGCGGTCAGTTCATCGGTAGTCAGCCCCGTCATCGCCGAGGCCTTGTAAAGATTTGCCTGCGCCTGCTCACGCGCATGGTTCACCAGGTACCGCTGTGCTTCGAGCTCCACACTCAGCGTGGGCACCTCCAGCCGGGCCTCGGCCAGCTCGGCCTCGAGCTCGGCGTCCCGGACCGATGCGCCGGCCAGCCGGGACAAACGCTCTTCCAGCAACGCCACCCGCGCCTCCTGTTCGGCCAGCTTCGCCTCAGCGACACGCACCAGCGCGAGTGCGTGCTCGATCTCGTCGAGCGCCTCGACCAACGCCGCCTGGGTCTCACGCCACGCCGGCGACTCGACCGTCGCCAGCAGGTCGCCCGCTACCACCGTGTCGTACTGCTGGACGTGCAGGCGGATACGCCCGTCCGCCGGCGCGTGGTAGTCCCGGACCGCTGTCGGCAGCAGCTCGAACTGCCCGGGCACGCGCATCGTCTGCCGCACCGCGCGCCGCTCGACCCGCTCGAACGTGATGCCGAGGTTGGCACGCACCGCGGCGGGCACGGACATGCCAGGCCCATCGGGGGCCTCGTTCTGCTCCTCGGCCTGCGCCGCGGCATCTGCGTCCGGGCCCGACCCGCCGCAGCCGGCCAGCGGCAAGAGTAAAGTCATCACGGCGCCGAGCGCCGCCAGGGGATGAGTGCGTTTCATGGCTAGTTCTCCGTGCGCGCTTCGGGCCGGGCCGTCCAGCGCGTGTGGGTCAGTCGTTCGTAGTCCAGCGCCGCGGCGGCGTGCTCGGCCCGCAGCCGGATCATCATCAGTTCCGTGTCCGCCGCCGCGACGACGGCCTGGCTGAGCAGCAGCACATCCACCTCACCCAGTTCGATCAGCCGGCGGGCCTCGTCGATCTGTTGCGTGGTCAGCGGCAGCAGCTCTTCCGCGACGGCGCGGCGCAGGGTCGCGGCCGAGCGCCGACGCATCCGTGCTTCGTGCAGTTCCGCCGCCGCCTGCTGGTAAGCCAGCTCGACCCGCGCGTGCGCCGCGTCGCGGGCCGCGGCGGCCTGCGCGATGCCCTGCCGGTTGGCGTTCCAGAACGGCAGCGGGAGCCCCAGCCCCAGGCCGATGCGCGACTGGCCCTCGTCGTTCTCGAAGGCCGGGCCGATCGACAGGTCCGGGTACTGCTTCACCACCTCGCGGCGCAGCGCCTGCTCGGCCTGCTCGTACGCGGCCACCGCCGCCAACACACGCGGGTGGGTCTGCGCTGACGGCTCGGGCGCATCCCCTTCCGTATCACCCTCGCCCTCGGGCACGGGCAGGCCGGGCGTTAGCGCGTAGACGGTGCCGGGCCGTAAACCCATCATCGCGATCAGCGCGCGTCGCTGACGCGCCGCCTCACGCTCCAGCTCGGCCATCGTGACCGCACGCTGCACCTGCTCGATCCGCAGCAGACGCACTTCTGCCGGGGACAATTCGCCCTGCTCGACCAGCGCGTCGGCCGTCGAGATCAGGGCGTCCAGGTCGGTCAGGTAGCGGCCCTGCGCCTCCGCCTGGGCCAGCGTCGCCGACCAAGCGACCCAGTCGCGCGTCAGCGCCCGGACCAGCTCCCACTCGGCCACCGCGACGGCGTGCCAAGCCGATTGGTAGTCCGCCCACGCCTGGTCGCGCTCGACGCCCAGCCGGCCCGATAGCGGGACGGTAAACCCCAGCGACGCCCCGTAGATCCACGGGTCGGTGCCCGTGTCCACATTGCGCATCAGGTTGAAGGACAGCTCCGGGTCGTCCCAGAGCCCTGCGTTCTCGGCCGTCGCCAACTCGACCCCGGCCTCCAGCCGGGCGTGGCGCAGCTCCGGGTTGCCGTAGAGCGCAACGACGATGGCCTCGTCCAGGGACAGGCCGCCGTTCTGTTCCGCCGGGACCGGCTCACCGATCCCCTCGGCAAAGATGCCTAGCGCCTCGGTGTCCGACATCCGGCTCTGCCAATCGTGGTCGAACGTGTCGAGGTCGATCGGTGCCGGCTCGTAGCTGATACAGCCGGCGAGGAGTGAGACGGCGAGCGCGGTGATCGCCGTGGGCAAACAGGTTCTTGCGGTCACAACAAGTCCCCTTGTGGGTCAGCGAGAGGTCCGTGGGCGCGCAGCAGGAGCGCGCCGACACGACGGGTCGGCTGGATCACAAGAGATTAGAGGCGGAAAATGGTGGACTCGACGACGCGCAGCGCGGCGGCACCGGCAGGAGGACCGGTATCGAAGAAGGCGGCGTGCGCGATGCCGACAGATGCGCTCTGATCGGCCGGGAGCCAGGCAGGCACGGGCAACAGCGGCGCATCAGGCAGGTCGACCGCGGCCTGCACTTGCGTCGGGGCGAGGTCGATCTCGAACGGGGTGTCCTCGCAGGGCGCGTCATCCGACGGCTCATCGGGCTGCGCGGGCGAGGTGTGCCCCGAGCAGTCGTGCGGACCGGCGTGGTCGTCAACATGAGCGTGGTGCGCCGCGTCGGCGACGTGGGTGCGGTCGCCGGCGTGCTCGCAGCGCACCAGACCCGGTGCCATGCCGAACGCCGCGGGCATCAGGCCCAGCAGCACGACGAGCACCGGCATCGGGTTGGAACGTAACAGGCGGGTCATGGCTTCAGAGTATACGACGAGCCGGCGGTCCGGTTCGTTTCATCGGCCACAACGGATCGGGGTTACAGGACCGATAGCGGGGGCGATCGTGTCGGCCGCCCGGGTGTGTGCGTCCGGGCTAGTCGCAGTAGTACCGGCCGTGCGAGCCGTGATGCCCGCCGTAGGACCCATAGTGCGAGCCGCCGTGGTAGTACCCGCCGTAAGAGGATCCGTAGTAGCCGTAGCCCCCGCCGTGGCCGTAGTAGCCGCGGTGCCCGTAGCCGTAGTCCCGGCCGTAGAACAGCCCGAAGCCGCCCCGGCTGCGGTAGCCGTCGTAGTAGCCCCGGCTGCCGATGCCGACGGTGACGTAGCTGCGCGGCTCGTAGCGGGTGTACGAAACGTAGGTGCTCCGGCTCGGGGCCGAGCCGTGGATGTAGCTGCCCTGGGTGTAGTAGTGGCTCTCGGCGGCGGGGCGCGGCCGGCTCTTGTCGATCGTGTAGCCGACGTTGTAGCCCTGGTCGTTCTCGTAGGCGCCGCGGACGCCGGGGCTGCCGTAGCCGCGGTAGTGGTAGCCCTGCGAGGTGGACCGGCAGCCGCCCAATGCGAGCAGCATCGCGAGGACCAGCACGGGCGACATGACATAACGCAATCCAGGGGCCATACGGCACCTCCTTATCCCTCAATTGTAGCCGCGCAATCGGCCGGAACCAAGGGAAATGCAGGGTCAGAACGGCATGACGCCGGCCGTCGGCCAGGGATTACGCGGCGTCGTAGCCCCGCTGCAGCGACATGTGCCGGTCCGAATCCACGACGATCTCCGAGCCGCCGAACCCCGCCTGCGTGGCCAGCTCGGCGAACTCCTCGGGGGTCAGCGCGGCGTGCAGCGACTCGGCAAACAGACGGCGCTGGTCGTCATCACAGTCGGCGGCGTGTTCGGCGACCAGGCGGTCCAGCTCATCCCGGTCCTCCGGCCGGTACAGGTCGCGGATCAGCACCAGCCCGCCGGGCCGGAGCACGCGCGCCGCCTCGTGCAGCATCGTGATCGGGTCGGGCAGGTGGTGCAGGATCGTGTTGCTGACGACCGCATCGAACGAGTTGTCCGGCAGGTCCAGCGCCTTGACATCCATCCGCCGCAGCTCGACCCGCTCGCCCAGGCCGGCCGCATCGACCTTGCTCACCGCCAGGTCCAGCATCGACTGCGCCAGGTCGACCGCGACGACCTCGACCTCCGCCGAGCGCTGGCACAGGAGGATCGGGATGTCGCCGGGCCCCGTCCCCAGGTCGAGCACCAGCCCCGGCCGGTCGATGCCCAGCTCGAACAGGCGGTCGACGAACGCGGCGTTAGGCGCGGCGTGGTCCATCGCGTCGTAGGAGGTCGCCTCGGACGGGTTGTCCATGACCTCGGGTTCCAGGATTCGTTCAAGCATCGTCGTCGTCCGGAGGTTTTGGTTGGGAGAGGTGAGACGTCCGCGCGGCCGTGCGGGGCGGCGGCGGCATGGGCAAGCCCGCCCTACCCTACCCGATCCGCGGTCCCCGCTCCGTGTTCGTCCACTACGATACCGCTTGATGCAGCCCCACGAGATCACCAGCGTGCAGAACCCGCGGGTCAAGGCCGCCGCGAAGCTGCGCGACCAGCGCGGCCGGCGGAAGGCGGGGCTGATCCTCGCCGAGGGCCGGCGGGCGGTCGAGCGGGCCCGCCTCGCGGGGCTGGTGTTCCGCGAGCTGTGGGTCTGCCCCGAACTGCTGGCGACGGAGGCCGGCACGGCACAGGCCGAGCTGCGCACGCTCGCCGACGTCCACGCCGACGCCTGGCTGGCGGTGGTGAGCCCGGCGGTGTTCCGCAAGCTGGCGTACGTGCGCGAGCCCGAGGGTGTGCTGGCGGTGTGCGAGCCGCCGGTGTGGGGCGCGGCATCGCTGCTGCCCACCCCAGAGGGCGCGTTGGACCTGGTCGCGGTGGGGACGGAGAAGCCGGGCAACCTCGGGGCGATGGTGCGCACCGCCGACGCCGCGGGCTGCCGGGCCGTGCTCGCGGCGGGCGCGGCGGTGGACGCGTTCAACCCCAACGCGATCCGCGCCTCGACCGGCGCGGTCTTCACCATGCCGACGGTGTCGTTGACCGAAGACGAAACGCTTGAACACCTCCAGCGCTCGGGCCAGCGCGTCCTGGCGGCGTACCCCGAGGCGGGCGACGCCGTGCCGATGACCCGCGCCGACTTCACCGGCCAAGTCGCGGTCGTGGTCGGGCCCGAGGACCGCGGGCTCGACGGGCGGTGGCGCGACGCGGCCCAGGCCACGGGCGGCGCGGTCGTGCGCATCCCGATGGCGGGCGAGACGGCCGACTCGCTGAACGCCTCGGTCGCCGCGGCGGTCCTGCTCTACGAGGCGGTGCGGCAGCGCGGCGGCGTGTGAGCGTCGCGTTACAATCTGTCGGATGCCCACCACCGATACGCTCAACACGCTCTTCGACCAGGCCCTGGTCCCGCTCACCAACGCCGGCGTCTTCGCATCGGTCGCACGCACCGAGGCCGGCCTCCGCTGCGACGCGATGCACGTCGAGGAAGACTGCTACTACGCCGCCACCGCCGGAGACGACGGCAGCGTCTGGGTCGGCTGGTACACGCCCGACCGCTGGCTGAGCGAGTCCGTCGAGGCCGACCTGGTCCACACCGGCGACAAGATCGAGGAGCTGCTGGACGAGGAACTCGTCGATGTCGGCTTCGCCGGCAAGCTGTCGGTGCAGCATTTCCGCGACGACGACAAGGTCTTTGTCTTCCGCTCGCGGCTGGACACGCCGACGAGCGAAGCGCTGGTGCGGGCGCTGCTCGCGTACCAGGCGTGCTTCCTGGAGCTCGGCGACATGGGGCCGGGCGAAGACGACTAACGACCCCGCAGGCAAGGACGCCGAACCATGAAACAAGACTACTCCTGTGGCGTGATCCCCTACCGGCTAAACAACGGCCGGCGTGAGTTCCTGCTGATCCAGCACCTCGCGGGCCACTGGTCCTTCCCCAAGGGGCACCCCGAGGACGGCGAGTCTCCGATCGACGCCGCCGCGCGCGAGTTCCGCGAGGAGACCGGCATCGCGGTCTGCCGGGTCCAGCCCAGCCCGGCGTTCGAGGAGTCCTACAGCTTCGTGAAGCGCTCGGGCAAGTCGGTCAGGAAACGCGTGACCTACTATCTGGGCGCGGTGGATGTCTCGGCCGTCGTGCGCGTCCAGCCCGAGGAGGTCGCCGACTACATGTGGGGCGACGCCTCCTCCACGCGTCTGCAGATCACCTTCGAGGAAGGCCGGGCGCTGCTCGACGAGGTCGTCGCGTACTTCGACGCCAACAGCACGGCCTAGGCAACCCCAGCCCAAACCACATCACCAAAGCACCGCCCCAAGCCGGGCCAGAGCGCAGCTTCCACAAACCGCCTGCGTGTCTCAGACGCACCGATGCGCGTGTGTGTCACAACCCGCACAGGCGGCCTGCAAAACGCGCGTCCGATCTTCAAGCGCGTCAAGTCCCCATAAGTCACGCCCGATCATCACGGTGGGCACCATGCGGCAGCCCCCCGCCTCCACCCGTGGCCACGAGACGGCACGGCCCGTGGGGTCCAGGGGCTAGCGCATGATGGGCGTGTTGTTTCGGGGCGAGTTGCTCCGGCACGCCGAAGTAAGTCAATCTCATGAGAGGAGAAGTTATGCGAGCACGTAAGATGGTGGCCAAGGGCTTCACCCTGGTCGAAATCCTGATCGTTGTGGTCATCCTCGGCATCCTGGCCGCGATCGTGATCCCGCAGTTCACGAACGCGTCGGAGTCCGCCAAGTACTCCAACCTGACCAGCCAGCTGCAGACCGTCCGCAGCCAGATCGCCCTGTACCAGAACCAGCACAACGACGCGTTCCCCGACCTGTCGTCCGGCTGGACCCAGCTGACCGGTGAGACCGAGATCGATGGCACCACGCCCGAAGCCGGTGACTTCACCTACGGCCCCTACCTGCAGAAGGTCCCCAACAACCCCTTCACCGACTCCAGCGCCGTCAGCGGCACGCCGACCACGGACGGCACCGCCAGCGCTACCGTCGGCTGGGTGTGGGACGGTGGCATCCTCAAGGCCTCGATCTCGGCTGCCAAGGCCGCTGAACTCGACGCCGACACCACCAACGACGTTGTGACCTACTAAGCAACGCTTCGTACGACACACGAATCCTGACGCAGCCGAGGCCCACACGCCTCGGCTGCGCTTTTATTGGAACCCGACGCGTGCGGACTGGCTGCTTAAGCAACCAGTCCCCCCACCACCCCTAAACCCCCGGCCCCGTTGCGTCGATGTCCAGCGACAGGCCCGTGCCACGTATACGCCCGGACCCCTCACCACACACAGGAATCGCCGGCATGAAAACCACCTACCTCAACACCGTGCTGACGCTGATCGCGGTCCTCCTGGGGCTGAACCTCTGGACCGGCATGCACAACTCCAACGCCGCGCAGGCGCTGGACCCCGCCGCCCAGGCCCAGGCCCAGGGCCGGTCCAACCCCGCTGAGGAACGCCGCGAGATGATCCAGAAGCTCGACGCCATCGTGACCGCCGTCGACGCCGTCGGCGACCGCGTCGGCCGGATGACCACCCGCGACGGCGCGGTCCGCGTCGAGGTCGAGTCCATGCCCGAAGGCGACTAACACCCCCGCGCCGAGGCCACGCACCCGGACGCACGACCTATGAACCGCACCCCACGCCCATCACGCCCGAACCGGCCGACCCCGCGCCGCGGCTACACCCTGATCGAGGTGCTCGTCACCGTCACGATCATGGGGCTCGCCGCCGCGATCGTCGTGCCGCACATGCTGCGGGGCGGGACGCTGGGGGTCCAGGCCGGCGCACGCATGATCGTCGCCGACACCCTGTACGCGCAGAACGAGGCGATGGCGCAGAACGCCGCCCGGCGGGTGCTCTTCGACCCCGACGGCAACAGCTACACCGTCCAGCACTACGACTCCGACGCCGGCGCATGGGTCGCCGACCAGAACCCCGTGCTCGGCGGGAACGCCACGACCAACTACGTCATCGACTTCGACGACGACCCGCGCTTCAGGGGCGTGCAGATCGTCAGCGCCGATTTCGGCGGCGAGACGTGGATCGAGTTCGACGACCTGGGCAACCCGTCCTCGGGCGGGACCGTCCGGGTCCAGTTCGACGAGCACCGCTACGACATCAAGATCGCACCGTTCTCGGGCCGGCTCACGGTCGAGGCGGTCGCGCCGTAACACTTCAGGGATCACGACTCGCCGGGCCAACAGGGATTTAGGGAGAGGCAAGCCCGTCATGTTTGGAGGCAACAACCAGAACACACGCCGACCGATCGGCGTCGCCGTCACCGAGACCGGTGTCGTGCTCGCGCAGGCGGGCCGACCGGGCGCGGACCCGTCGGCGGGGTACACGCTCGCCGCGCAGGCGGCCGCGTTGTTCTCCGCGGCGATCAAGCCCGGAGACGCCGGCTACGACGCCGTGCTGGCCGACGCGATCACCGCGGCGCTCAAGCAGGACCGCTTTGTCGGCAGGCAGTGCGTCAGCGCGATGCCGGCCGAGTCGCTGCGGTACAAGAACGTCCGCCTGCCCAAGATGCCCGAGCACGAGCTGCCCCAGGCCGTCGCCTGGGAGGCGAAGGAACGCGCGACACATTCCGGGCCGTCGGCTACGCAGTACTACTACGCCGGTGAGGTCCGTCAGGGCCACGACATCCGCTGCGAGGTCGTGCTGCTCACCGCGACCCAGCCGGCGGTCGATGCCCACGTCCGCGGGCTCACCCAGGCGGGGCTCCGGCCCGAGGCGATCGACGCGAACGCCGCGGCCCTCGCCCGCGCGGCCACGCCGTGCGGCCAGACCAACTTCATCCTCCAGGTCGGCGAGCACGCGCTGGAGGCCGTGATCGCGCAGGGCGAACGCGTCCTGCTCAACAAGCTGCTGCCGGCCAGCGACGGCCTCGATCAGGCCGACCACGCGGAGCTCGCCCGTGAGATCGGGCTGTGCCTGCGGTACCACAGCGTGACCTTCCGCGGTGAAAAGCCCGGCCGGCTGCTGCTCACCGGGCAGGCCGCGCCCGAGCCGCTGGTCCAGGCCATCCGCGACGCGCTGGCGATCGATGTCCTCCCGCTTGGCGAAGCGATGCCCGACAGCACGGGCACGCCCGGGCAATGCCTCGACACCTGCTCGGCCGTCGCCGCGGGGCTGTCGCTCCGCAGCGCCGCCGCCCAGACCCTGCGAGGTGCGGCATGAACCAGATCAACTTCCTTCCCGACAGCTACATCGAGCAGACCCAGCTCGCGCGACGCCGGCCGGCGAACCTGATCGCCGTCGTGCTCACCGCCGCGGCGCTGGGCGGGGCCTGGCTGCTGGGCGACCGGTCCGAGGCCCTCGCCAACCGCGCGGAGCAGCTGCGCGGCCAGGTCGCCGAGCTCGAATCCGCCAAGCAGGAGGCCCGCGCGATCGAGCAGCAGATCGCCGACACGCGCGCCCGCCACGCGATCGTCCGCGAGATCAACCAGCCGGTCACCACCGCGCAGGTCCTCGCGACCCTCGCCCAGCTCACGCCCGAGCCGGTCAAGCTCACCAACCTGCAGCTCATCGCTCACCGTGCCGACCCGGCACCGGTTCCCACCGGCGAAGAGAACAACCCCGCCCCGGCGGAGGCCCAGCCCAACTGGCTGGAGGTCTCCATCATGGGCGTCGCGCCCGACCAGGCGACCGTCGTCAACCTCACCGAGGCGCTCACCGACCACCCGCTGTTTACGCAGGTGCGCCCGCGCTCGTCCGGCGTCACCACGGCCGGGCCCTACCAGGCGCGCGAGTTCCTGATCGTGGCACGCATCGACCTGGACCGCACGTTCGTCTCGCCGACCACCACGGGGGAGGACCACCATGAGTAAACGATTCCCCCTGAAGAAAGACCAGCTCAGGACGCTGGGCCTGGTGGCGCTGATGATCGCCGGGTACGTGATGCTGGTGCACCTGCCCGGGGCCGAGCGCCGCGCGGCGCTGATGGAGCAGGTCAAACTGGCCGAGGAGGCGTTGGCCCGTGACCGCGGGCTGGACCTCGAGGCGATGCGTGCCGACGCGCAGCAGGCGCAGGCCGAGCTCGAAGCCGACGAGCGCCCCCTGCCCGCCGAGCGGGACGTGTTCCGCGTGCTCGACGGCGTGTCGGGCTCGCTGCTGGACCGCGGCATCAGCAACCACGAGCTCACGCAGGGCGACCCGCGTCGCTACCGCGACTACACGCTGCAGCCGATCTCCCTGGAGTTCCAGGGCGGGTTTACCGACGCGTTCGCCGCGCTGCAGCGGGTCGAGACGATGCGCTACCCCGTGCGGGTAGACCGCCTGGAGATGATCGGCGACACCGAAGACACCCGGGGCGAGGTGCTCACCGTCGTCCAGTTGGGCGCGTTCGTCGACGAGGAGGCCGACGATGAATAAGAAGCTCTACAAGGTCTGGCGGCAGATGACCGCCGACAAGAAACGGTTCGGCGTGATGCTCTCGCTGGCCGCGGTGGGCCTGCTGTTATGGGGCCGGCTCATCCTGCTGGAGAAGGTGCCGCGGATCGCCACGGCGGACCCCGACGCCGCCGAGCAGGCCGACGGCCCGGCCGCCGCGCCCCCGCGCGAGCTGCCCACGGTCGCGGTAGACCTGCCCGAGGAGCTGTCGCTGAACCTGTTTGCGCTGCGACCCGACCGTTACAACCGGATCCCCGAGCCCGAGGAGGGCGAGGGGGAGGTTCAGTTGGGTGACCCGATCGACGATGAGTGGGAGCGGCGGGAAGCCCTCCTCGATGAGGCGCGTGGGATGACGCTCCAGGGCGTGATCCAGGGCCACCAGCCGTTCGCGTTGATCGACGACGTGCGTGTGCATGTCGGGGACAGCGTGGGTGGGTTTGTGCTGATTGAGCTGGATTTTCGGCAACGCCTGGTCAAGCTCCGCAGCGAATCGTTCGAAGACCTAGTTGTAATCCTCAGAATGTCCGACGGCTGAGTTCCAGCCCACGCAGCACGCCGATACACGGCAAGGAGTCGAAACCAGATGCGTAACCAGTTCACAACCAAGCAGATGTTGGCAGCTTTCGTATGCGCGACCGGGTTGGTTTATACCGGTCCGGTCAGCGGGCAAGACGCCGCGGGTCAGGACGGCGGGGCCGACGCGGTCGAGCTGTTCGATGACAACGGCGGCCAGGGCCAGGGCGGCGTCGAGATCGCCGACTCGGGCACCTTCGATATCCACGTCAAGGACCTGGAGATCACCCAGGTGCTCCAGCTCCTGAGCATCCAGGCCGAACGCAACATCGTCGCCTCGCGCGACGTGTCCGGCAAGGTCAGCGCCGACCTATTCGACGTCGACTTCTACGAAGCGTTGGACATGGTCCTGCTGCCCAACGGTTTCCGCTGGGTCGAGGAAGGCAACTTCATCAAGGTCATCAGCGAGGAAGACTGGCTGGCCGAGCAGGAAGCCAACCGCGTCATGGTCACGCGGGTGCACCGCCTCAGCTACCTCCGCGCCGACGAGGCCGCGAAATTCGTCGAGCCCATGCTCTCCGACGCCGGCTCGATCACCGCCAGCGGCAACGTCGAGGACGGCTTCGAGGCCTCCATGGAAGACGGCGGCGCGGACACCTACTCCGGCCACCCCACGCTGGTCATCCGTGACTACGAAGACAAGGTCGAGGAGATCCTCGGCACGATCGCGATCCTCGACACCAAGCCCAAGCAGGTCATCATCGAGGCCACCGTCCTCAGCGCGTCGCTCTCCGAGGCCAACGCCTTCGGCGTCGACTTCGCGCTGTTCACCGACCTGGGCGCGATGGCCAGCCCCCTCAACGCCGTGGATAACCTCATCACCGGCGGCCTGGGCGGCGCGGACAGCCCGATCGGCGGGGCCTCGTCCACCGTCGGTAACGTCGGCTCGGGCGACGCGGGCATCAAGGTCGGCGTCGCCGCGGGCGACTCGGCCGTGTTCATCCGTGCCCTCGACTCGGTCACCGACACCACCCTGATCGCCAGCCCGAAGATCACCGTCCTGGACCGCCAGCGCGGCAACATCCTCGTCGGCCAGGAGATCGCCTACCTGTCCACCACCGTCACCGAGACGAGCGAGACGCAGACCGTTGAGTTCCTCGAGGTCGGTACCCAGCTCACCGTCCGCCCCTTCGTCGCGGAAGACGGCTCGATCCGCCTGGAGCTCCGCCCCAGCGTGTCCGACGCCACCATCCGGACGATCGGCACGACCTCCGCGCCCGACACCGAGACCGTCGAGCTCATCACCAACGTGATCGTGGAGTCCGGCCAGACCGTCGTGCTCGGCGGGCTGTTCGTGGACGACACCACCATCGACCGCAGCCAGGTCCCCGGCCTGGGCGACGTGCCCCTGCTGGGCGCCGCCTTCCAGGGCCAGGACGACAGCGTCAACCGCTCGGAAGTCATCTTCCTAGTGAAGGCGACCGTGGTCGAGAGCGAAACGCTGATCCAGATGGGCGACGACGCCCGCGCCCAGGTGGACGTCGCCGGCGTCGCGCAGCGGGAACGCCTGCTGCCCTGGTCGAAGGCCAAGCTCACCGCTCAGCACATGATCAACGCCCGCCAGCTGTTCGACGAAGCGATGGCGATGCCCGCGGGCGAGGCCCGCGACGCGAAGCTGGCCGAGTCGCTCTACTGCGTGGACATGGCCCTGCACCTGGACCCGTCGATGCTCGACGCCCTGCTGCTGAAGCAGGAGATCACCGGCGAACAGGTCTACATCTACCACGACGCCATCACCCACCGCGTGTTTGACGAGATGCTGGACGACGAGATGTCGGCCATGGACCTGCCCGAGCTGCCCGAAGCCGAGGTCGCGGCGGACACGCCCGACGCCCCGGCCGAGCCGCAGCCCGCCGGGCAGGAGCCCGTCGCGGACGCCGCGTCGGACCAGGCCTGGCTGGACGAGATGCTCGACGAGAGCTTCGAGCAGGCCGACGCCGCCGCTGAGGAAGACGCGGTCGCCGATGCTGCGGAGACGCAGGACGTGATCGACCAGGCCTTCTCGCCGTACGCGAAGTTCTTCGGCTTCTCCTGGCGTTCGATGACGACCGCCGAGCTGCTGGAGATGGCCGCCCGCGCCGCCGAGGAAGACGGCCAGGCCCCCGAAGAAGACGCGACCACCGGCGTCGACACCGACGACCAGTGGGAAGACGCCGCCTGGGAAGAGTTCTACTTCGACGGCGACGAGTAAGACAACACACACGCATCGCCGGCGCGGGAACGCGCCGGCGATGATTCGTTTCCTGAACCGTCCCCCTCCCCCGGCCCCGCCGGTCGACGACAAGGAGCTCCCCATGTTTCGCAAACCGATGACGCTGGCCCTGTTGGCCGCATGTTCCGCACCGCTCGCGCTGACCGGGTGCAACAGCACCGAGAAGCAGGGCAACCACGACCGCTGGGTCGAAGAAGGCAACGACCGCTGGCAGGATGTGAAGTCCGAGCTGGCGCTGCAGATGGCCAACCAGCAGTTCGCGACCGGCCAGCTCAACCTGGCGCTGAAGACCGTTGAAGAGCAGCTCGAGCTGGACCCGGAGAACCCGCATCTGTGGCTCATGGCCGGGCGCGTGGCGTTGGAGAATTCAGAGCTGGAGATCAGCTTCGGGCGTCTGGAGAAGGCCCGGACGCTCGACCCCGAGTTGGCCGAGCCCTACTACTACCAGGGCATCATCCACCAGCGCTGGCAGCAGTACGATCTGGCCCTGACGAGCTACGGCAACGCGCGGGAGCGCGACGCGGACAACCCGTCGTACACCCTGGCCGAGGCCGAGATGCTTGCCCAGCTCAACCGCGTAGGTCAGGCGATCGCGGTGCTCGAGGTCAAGGCCGTGTACTTCGACCAGAACGCGGCGATCCGCGCGATGCTCGGGCACCTGCACCGCCGGCAGGCCGACCACCCCCAGGCGGTCTACTGGTTCAAGCAGGCGTCGATGCTCGCGCCCGACGACCACAAGCTGGCCGAGGAGCTGGCCCGCTCGCAGATGGCCTCGGGCCAGTACGCCCAGGCCGCCTCGACGCTGCGCCTGCTGATGTACACCGACTACGCCAACACGCGAGACGACCTGCACCGGCTGCTCGCCGAGGCGTACCAGCGCAACGACCAGCACCGCGAGGCCCGCGGCGTCTACCAGCAGCTCACCCGCGCGAACCCCACGGCCACCGAGGACTGGTTCAAGCTCGGCGAGGTGAACCTCCGCCTGGAGGACTACGCCGCCGCCCTGCAGTCCGCCAACCGCCTGATCAACCTCGCGCCCGACGACCACCGCGGCTACACGCTCGCGGGCATGGTCTGGCACAAGCGCGGGCGGACCGACCGGGCGCTCTCGATGTTCGACCGCGCGGCCGAGGCCGCGCCCGACAGCACCACCCCGCTGATCCTGCGCGGCATGGCGCTGCAGCGTGACGGCCGACCCGCCGCCGCCGCCGAGGCCTACGCCCAGGCCCTGCGCATCGACCCCGACGACACGCGGGCCCAGCGGCTGCTCGCCGGCGTCTCCGACGACCTGCACTAACGCTGCGACCCTTCTCACCGATCTACGCGACAGGCCGGGGCTTAACCCCGGCCTGTTTCTACCCGATGGCATAGATGAGGATCACTCGGATCTGCGCGGGAAGTCCGCGCCCACACCCGCGAGCACGGCAGGAGGCAACCGGCCGGCCCGCACCACGGCTAGGAGATCCAGGGCATGTTCGCCCCCCGCATCCTGATCGCCGACGACGAGCAGCACATCGTGCAGGTGCTGTCGCTCACGCTCGGCCGCGCGGGGTACGACGTCGACACCGCCAGCGACGGCCACGCCGCCTGGGACCGCATCCAGCGGCAACGCCCCGACCTGCTCATCACCGACCAGCTCATGCCCGGGTACACCGGCCGGCAGCTCGCGGACATGGCCCGGGACCTGCCCGGCCAGGCGCCGCTGCCCGTGCTCATCGTCAGCGCCCGCGAGTCCGTCACCAACACCTCGACCGACGACACCGTCTCCGCCGTCCTGCCCAAGCCGTTCAGCCCCCGGCAGGTCTTGGCCCACGTCCAGGAACTGGTCGGGCCCGCCCACCCCGCAGAGGAAACCCACCGATGAAAATCAACTACCAGGACCAGGGCCCGGTCACCGTCTTCTCGGTCAAGGGCGAGCTCTCCATCGACGAGGCCGACCGCTTCCGCCGCGAAGCGCTCCAGCGCCTTGAAGACAACGTCCGCGACTTTGTGCTCGACTTCGAGCAGCTCGACTTTATCGACTCGCGCGGGCTCGAGACGCTGCTCTGGCTCCAGGACCGCTGCGCCGAGATGCTCGGCCAGGTCCGCATCGCCGCGTGCCCGAACCACGTCAGGAAGGTCCTCGAGATCACCCGCCTCTCCGCACGCTTCGAGTGCCACGACGACATCGACGCGGCGCTGCGGAGCCTCGACCAGCCGGGGATGTAAACACCGCCGACCCGTGGGGGGAAAGCCACAATGACCGAACGTAACACAAAAAACCCGCAGCCGACCGCCGCGCCGCCGCGCGTCGGCGACCTGCTCCTCGACAAGGGGCTGGTCACCCAGCAGCAGATCGATCAGGCCCTCGAGTACCAACGCTCCTCGGGCAAGAAGGCGCTGCTCGGCGAGGTGCTCGTCGAGCTGAAGATGGTGACCGAGGCCCAGGTCATGGAGGCCGTCGCCGAGGGCTACGGCGTGCCGTTCGCGTCGGTGAACCCCGCGCTGATCGACCCGGCCGTGGCCGAGCTTGTCCCCCGCGAGTTCTGCGAGAAGCACCAGGTCGTCCCCCTCTTCCTCGTCGAGGGCCGGCTCACCCTCGCCGTCAGCGAGCCGGCCAACGTCTTCGTCGTGGAAGAAGTCGAGAAGATGACCGGCCACCAGGTCCAGGTCGTCGCTTCCACCCAGCAGGACATCCGCAACGCGCTGACCAATATCACCTCCGCGGGCGACGACGTCTTCGTCATCGACGAGGTCATGGACGACTTCGAGAGCTCGGACCTCGACATCGTCCAGCAGGAGATCACCGACCTCTCGGACCTCGAGAACTCGGCCGGCGAATCACCAGTCATCAAGCTGGTCAACTACATCGTCTACTCCGCGGTCACCGAGGGCGCCAGCGACATCCACATCGAGCCGGACGACGGCCGGCTGCGCGTGCGCTTCCGGGTCGATGGCGCGCTCTACGAGAAGATCGCCCCGCCCCACCACATGCTGCCCGCGGTCGTCTCCCGCATCAAGATCATGTCCGCGCTGGACATCTCCGAGCGGCGCATCCCCCAGGACGGCGCGATCACCATCCGCATCGACAAGCGGCAGATCGACCTCCGCGTCTCGACCATGCCCGGCAAGTTCGGCGAGAAGGTCGTGATGCGGATCGTCGACCAGAAGAACGCCGTGTCTTCCCTCGATCGGCTGGGCTTCAGCCCGGAGATGCTCGAGAACCTGCGCGGGCTGATCAACCAGCCCAACGGCGTGGTCCTCGTCACCGGGCCGACCGGCTCGGGCAAGTCCACAACGCTCTACGGCGCGCTCGCCGAGATCAACCGCGAAGACATCAACATCAGCACGGTCGAAGACCCGGTCGAGTACAACCTGCCCGGCGTCAACCAGTTCCAGACCCACGACAAGGCCGGCTTCACCTTCTCCAAGGCGCTGCGCGCCCTGCTGCGGCAGGACCCCGACGTCGTCATGCTCGGCGAGATCCGCGACCAGGAGACCGCCAAGACCGCGACCCAGGCCGCGCTTACCGGCCACCTGGTCCTCTCGACGCTGCACACCAACGACGCCCCCTCCGCCGTGACCCGGCTGTTCAACATCGGTGTCGAGCCGTACCTCGTCGCCGCGTCGCTCCGCGGCGTGCTCGCCCAGCGGCTGGTCCGCAAGATCTGCCAGAACTGTGTCGAGACCGTCGAGCCCGATGAGAACACCCGCCGCATGCGCGACCAGCTCCGCAAGGAGGGCTACACCCTCGACCGGCTGTACCGCGGTGTCGGCTGCAAGAAGTGCCGCAACACCGGCTACGCCGGCCGCCTGGGGCTCTACGAGTTGCTCGTGCCCAACGACGAGGCGCTCGACGCCATCAGCCGCGGCGCGTCGCTCCAGGAGATCCGCGAGCTCTGCGACAAGTCCGGCGGGTACACCTCGCTGAAGCAGGACGGCGTCGCCAAAGCGATCAAAGGGCTCACCACGCTCGACGAGGTCTTTAAGTCGACCGCGCTCTAACGAACCCTGCACCCGTATAACCGCCTGAGACGGGCCACAACCATGCCCCAGTTCCACTACAAAACCCGCGACAGCAAGGGCGACACCGCCACCGGCACGATCGCCGCCGAATCCGCCGAGGACGCCGGGGTCAAGCTCCGCGCCCAGGGGAAGTTTGTCATCACCCTCGATGAGGCGCACGACGAGGACGAATGGCAGCCGAAGACCGGCCGGCAGCGCATCAAGCGGCAGGACGTCATCACCTTCGCCCACCAGCTCTCGGTGATGGTCGACACCGGCGTGCCGATCAGCGACGCGTTGTCTTGCTGTGCCGAGCAGTCGGAGTGCGAGGGGTTCAAGGTCGTGCTCGAAGACGTCGCCCAGCGTGTCGAGTCGGGCTCGGACCTGAGCTCGGCGATGCTCGCCCACCCCAAGGTGTTCCCCGCGGTGATGTGCTCGCTCATCAAGGCGAGCGAGCTGTCGGGCACGATGGGCCGGATGCTCGACCGCATCAGCAAGTACATGAGCAACGAGGCCGCGACGCTCCGCAAGATCCGCGGCGCGTTGACCTACCCGGCGGTGATGCTGTCGTTTGTGGTCGTCGTCACGATCGGGCTGCTGGTCTTCGTCCTGCCACGGTTTGCCTCGATCTACTCGGGCCGGGGCGCGGCGCTGCCCGCGCCGACACGCCTGCTCATGGGGCTCAGCGAGAGCTTCCAGACGATGTGGTGGGCGTACCTCGGCGGGGCGCTGCTGCTGGTCGGCGCGGTCGTCGCCGGCTTCGTCACCGAGTCCGGCCGCGGGGTCATCGACTACCTCAAGCTCAATGTCCCGGTGGTCGGCCCGCTCTTCCGCAAGCTGTATGTCACCCGCGCGACGCGCACGATGGGCACGATGCTCGACGCGGGCGTGCCGATCCTGGAGATGATCCCCATCGCCCGGGCCGTCACCGCCAACCGCTACTACGAGGCGTTCTGGGAGAAGGTGGACAGCCGGCTGCGCACGGGCAGCCAGCTCTCCGACCCGTTCTTCCAGGGCGGCGAGCTGATGCCGCGCAGCGTCGCGCAGATGATCTACGCCGGCGAGAAGGCCGGCCGGCTGGGCGAGGTGCTGCACAAGGTCGCCGAGTTCACCGAAGAGGAGTTCGACGAGCAGGTCAAGAACGCGACCAAGTTCATCGAGCCGGCGATGGTCGTCGCGATGGGCGCGATCATCGGCTTCGTCGCCATCGCCCTGCTGCTGCCGATCTTCCAGGTCAGCGCCGTCGCGTCGGGCTGACGCCGGGGCAATCATTCGTCAAGCTTGGGGCGGTGTCGCTGGAGGGGCGGCGCCGCTCCTTTTTGATTGGGGCCGAGGGGCCAAGGGGTCAAGTGCTTTGCGCCACACTCGGCCCCTTGGCCCCTTGGCCCCTTCCCCCTACACTCCCCCCATGATCGACCGCCGACTCAACTACGGCCGACACCTCGTCGCGCGCTACCTCCGCGACATCGCGCCGTTCCAAGCCGCGCTCGACCTGGGCGCGGGGCACGGCGACGACCTGCGCGCCGCCCGCGATGCCTGCCCCGGGGCGCAGCTCCACGGCGTCGAGTGCTTCGAGCAGTACGCCCGGGAACTCCGCGGTCAGGACATCGCCACCCACGACCTCAACCTCGAACGCGACAAACTCCCCTTCGACGACGGCACGGTCGGTGTCGTCATCGCCAACCAGATCCTCGAGCACGTCAAAGAAGTCTTCTGGGTCCTGCACGAAGTCACGCGCGTCCTGCCCGTCGGCGGGCACCTCATCGTCGGCGTCCCCAACCTCGGGTCGCTGCACAACCGGCTGCTGCTGGCGGTTGGCCGACAACCCAGCGTGATCCAGAACCACAGCGCCCACGTCCGCGGCTACACGAAGCACGACTTTCTGAAGCTCTTAGAGACCTGCTTTCCCGGCGGCTACAAGTTGAAGGCACGCGGCGGCAGCAACTTCTACCCCTTCCCCGCCCCGCTCGCCAAACCCCTGGCCGGCCTGCTCCCCGGCATGGCCTGGGGCATGTTCCTGCTGCTCAAGAAAACCAAGGACTACGATGGCGGGTTCCTGAAGCATCCCACCGACGCCCGACTCGAAACCAACTTCTACCTCGGAACGTAGGGTGGGTGGAGCGAGTCCGCGAGCGATACCCACCCTGCCAATGAATCACACATCCACTGCTTCCGCCTGGTCCGCGTGCTCCATGATGAAGCGGAACCTTGCGCTTGGGTCTTTGCCCATCAGGTCACTCATCACGCGATCGGTCTCTAGCGCGTCGGCGATCTCGACGCGCAGCAGGCGCCGGGTCCTGGGGTTCAGCGTGGTCTCCCACAGCACCTTGGGCATCATCTCGCCCAGGCCCTTGAAGCGGGTGATATCAACCTTGCTGTTTTCCTTAGCGTGTTGCTTGAGGATGCGCTCGCGGTCGTTCTCGTCCGCGGCCCAGTGGGTCTCCTTGCCGATGTCGACGCGGTAGAGCGGGGGCATGGCGATAAACAGCCGGCCGTCGCGGATCAGCTCGGGCAGGTGGCGGTAGAAGAGGGTGAGCAGGAGCGTGGTGATGTGGTGGCCGTCCGAGTCGGCGTCGGCGAGGAGGATGACGCGCTGGTAGCGGAGCTTGGCGGGGTCGCAGGGGTTGATGCCGCAGCCCATCGCGGTGAGCAGGTCGCCGATCTCCTTGTTTTCCAGGACCTTCTTGAGCGTGGCGTTCTCGGTATTGAGCACCTTGCCGCGGAGCGGGAGGATGGCCTGGTGCGAGCGGTCGCGGCCCTGCTTGGCGCTGCCGCCGGCCGAGTCGCCCTCGACGATGAACAGCTCCGAGTCGTCCCGGCCGTTACTCGTGCAGTCGCTGAGCTTGCCGGGGAGCGTGAGCTTGTTGGTCGCGCTCTTGCGGGACACGGCCGCGCTGGCGGCGCGGGACGCGGCGCGGGCGCGGGCGGCGGCGACGATGCGCGCGACGATGGCTTCGGCCACGGACTGGTTGGAGTTCAGCCAGTGCTCGAACGCCGGGCGCACCGCGTTGTCCACCACGCCCGTCATCTCGACGTTGTTCAGCCGGTCCTTGGTCTGGCTCTGGAACTGCGGCTCGGTCACGAAGACCGACAGAATGCCGTGCAGCCCCTCGCGGAGGTCGGGGTGTTCGAGCTTGACGCCTCGGGGCGTGAGCTTGTGCACCTCGATGTAGTTGCGCAGCGCCTTGTTGATGCCGGCCCGCAGCCCGTTCTCGTGCGTGCCGCCGGCGGGCGTAGGGATGCCGTTGGCGTAGGACTTGACATACTCCTCGGTGTGGTCGGTCCACTGGAAGACGCACTCGACCCGGCTGTCACCGACCTCCTTCTCGAAGCGGAAGGGCGCATCGTGCGTCGGCCGGGCCTTGCGGTCCTTGAGCGTCTTGGCGAGGTAGTCGGCGATGCCGTCCTCGTGGAAGAACGTGGTCTTGCTCGTGCCGCCCTCGGCCGTCTCGTCGGTGTAGTGGATCTTGACGCCGCGGTGGATGAAGCTGGCGACCTCGATGCGCTGGGCGATGGTCTCGCTGTTGAACTGCGTGCGGGCGAAGATGGTCGGGTCGGGCTCGAAGTAGATGGTCGTGCCCGTGCCGCGGACGGGCTGCTTCTTGCGCAGCAGCTTGGTGGCCGGCTTGCCGCGCTTGAACTCCATGCGGTACTCGCGCCCGTCGCGCTTGACGGTGGCGACGAGCTTCTTGGAGAGCGCGTTGACGACGGACGCCCCGACACCGTGCAGCCCGCCGGAGGTCTTGTAGTTGTTGCCCTCGAACTTGCCGCCGGCGTGGAGCTCGGTGAGGACCATCTCGAGGCCGGACTTCTTGGATTTCTTGTCGATATCGGTAGGGATGCCCCGCCCGTTGTCGGTGATGGTGACGGACTGGCCGTCGGCGTGGAGGGTGACGGAGATCTCGGAGGCGTGGCCGTTCATCGCCTCGTCGACGCCGTTGTCGAAGACCTCCCACACGAGGTGGTGGAGCCCGGCGGACCCGACGCCGCCGATGTACATGCCCGGGCGCTTGCGCACGGGGTCGAGGCCTTCGAGCCGGGAGAGGTCTTTGGTGGTGTAGGTCTGGGTCATTGTCGGGAGGTCTCACGCTGAGGCGCGGGGATGGTGAGCACTTAACTACGAGGCTGCCTTTTCATCTCAACTACCCTAAACCCACCAGCGGCACAAAACTTAGAAAACTGCGACATTAACTCCACGGATGCTGATTTTGCGTCTGCACTTAAACTATTGGCTAAGATTGCGGACATTGATCGCGATTCTGAGCTACTCAATGCAAGACCTTCCTTTAGATCAACAAAGACATGGGTCTCGGTGTCTTCGATTCCAGGACCACGCCAGCCTTTTGAATATGCCGACAGCCAAAACACACTCAACATACTGAGAGTTGAACTGTATGCACCGCCTTCACCATTTAAGATTATGCTGACATCACTAGATGAGTTATCGATCAAAATCAACGTCGGATTGTCTTTCGGATACCCGTTGTAGATCCTTCGCTCTGTCAAAGACGCAGCTTTTGCTTTTTTCTTGAACGGCCACATGCTATGCCCCTTCAGTAAATGCTGGCGGAGCAGATACCGCCTCGGGGGTGACACTCGCGATTCGGCCGTTCTTCTGCATCTCGGTGCCCCGCCCGCCCCGGCCGGTGACGCGGTACTTGGCGGTGCTGACGGTCTTCTCGGCGCCGCGGTTGGTCTTCACGCGCAGGAGGTCGCGCTCGCCGGTGCTCGGCTTGAAGCCCAGCAGCTCGTCGTCCTTGCCGAGCTTGATGAGCTGCACGCCCTTGCCCGGGCCGGAGAGGTAGTTGACCTCGATGGCCTTGCAGACCATCGCGCGGCAGTGGGCGCTGACGGCCAGCAGGACCTCGTGACCGTCGCAGACGTAGGCGTTGGTGACGCGCTCGCCCTTCTTGGGCCGGGCGTACTTCCGGCCGGCCTTGGTGCTGGGCTCGACGTAGGGCTCCAGGCCGAACCGCAGCGCGTAGCCGTCCGACGACGCGGCGACCGCGTGGGTGAGCGGGCAGGCGTCGGGGTCCTTAGGGTCTTCCTTGTAGTCCCTGAGGACGCGCGGGTCGGCGGAGTAGCAGGCGATGATCTTCTCGCCGTCCTTGAGCTTGAAGAGCTTCTGGATCGGCTCGCCGTAGCCGGTGGTCGCGGGGATGTCGATGATGCGGGCGGTGTAGCACACGCCCAGCGAGGAGAAGAACATCACCGTCGCGCGGGTCGAGCCCGCCACGCACGCGAGCACGCGGTCGCCCTCGCGGATGCGCGTCGCCATCGGGTCCTTGATCTCCTTCTGCCGCTTCACCCAGCCGTCGGCGGTGATGAGCACGTGCGCGTCCTCGGCGACGATGAAGTCCTCGGCCGAGAACTCCGGCTCGTCCACCGCGGCAACGATCTTCGTCCGTCGGTTGCCGGGGTCGTCCTTCTTGCGTGCGTTGCCCCCGTACCTGGCGATGATCGCCTCGATCTCGGCGCGGACGATGCCCCACCGGCCGGACGACATGTCGTCTTCCTTGTCGCCCAGCAGCTTCTTGATCTCGCGGGCGCGCTTGCGCTTTTCTTTCAGCTCCTCGACGACGAGGTTGATCTCCAGCTTCGCCAGCCGGTAGAGCTTCAGCTCGAGGATCGCCTCGGTCTGCTCTTCGTCGAGCTGCTTGAAGCGCTTCATGATCTTGACGGCCGCGTCCTTCTTGCCGTCGGACGCGCGGATAATCTTGATGATCTCGTCGAGCGCATCAAAGATCAGCGCGAAGCCGTCGAGGATGTGGATACGCTTCTCAAGGGCGCGCAGCTCGTGTTCGAGCCGGCGGGTCACGACCTCGTGGCGGAAGATCAGGAAGTACCGCAGGATCTCGAGGATGCTCAGCCGCTGCGGCGCGCCGACCTCGGGGTTGCTGGTGGGGACCAGGCAAGTGAGGTTGACGCCGAAGTTGGTCTGCAGCTGCGTGTGCTTGTAGAGGTAGGCGAGCACCTTGGGCTCGTCGGCGTCTTTCTTGAGTTCGAGCTCGATGCGGACGTCGTCGGTCGAGAGGTCCTTGACGTCGATCAGCAGCGGCATCTTGCGGGAGAGCACGACCTGGGCGATCTGCTCGACGAGGTTGGCCTTGTTGACGCCGTAGGGGATGGAGTCGATGACCAGGGTCTTGGAGGCGCGGGACTTGGAGGCGCCGGGCGTGGTGGTGCCGCGGATCTTCAGCGACCCGCCGCCGGACTTGTAGATCTCGCGCAGCTCGGCGGGGCTGTTGACGACCTGCCCGCCGGTGGGGAAGTCGGGGCCCTGGATCGTGTCGTTGGCGATGAGCTGGTAGTCCTTGACCTCGGGGTTGTCGAGGACCTTGAGCAGGGCCTTGCAGACCTCGCCGAGGTTGTGCGGCGGGATGTTGGTGGCCATGCCCACGGCGATGCCGGCGCTGCCGTTGACCAGCAGGTTGGGCACGCGGGCGGGGAGGACGACCGGCTCGGTCTTCGTGCCGTCGTAGTTCGGGCGGAAGTGGACGGTGTCCCGGCCGATGTCGTCGAGCAGTTCGGAGGCGATGGGCGCGAGACGGGCCTCGGTATAGCGGTAGGCGGCGGCGTTGTCGCCATCGAGCGAGCCGAAGTTGCCGTGGCCGTCAACGAGCTTCTCGCGCATGACCCAGGGCTGGGCGAGGCGGACGAGCGCGTCGTAGAGCGCGGTGTCGCCGTGGGGGTGGTAGTCGCGGAGGGCCGAGCCGACGACACCGGCGCACTTGCGCGGCTTGGCGTCGGGGAACAGCCGTTCCTGCCACATGGTGTAGAGGATGCGGCGGTGGACCGGCTTGAGCCCGTCGCGGACGTCGGGCAGCGCGCGGCTGGTGATGACCGAGATCGAGTAGTTGAGGTAGCGTTCCTGCGCCGCGGCGTGCAGCGCGACGGGGTCGATCCCGCCGGGCCCGGCCGCGTCGCCGTTGGGCGTGGTGCCGTTGCCGCCCGCGTGGCCGGCGTCGCTGAACAGCCCCGCGTCGTCCGCTTGGGCCGCGCGTTTGCGGGTGCCGGTCTTCTTGCGTGTCGTGCTCTTCTTGCGAGCCAATCCGCAGCCCTCCGTGGCTGTTCGGGGTGGGAATCCGTTGTGCCCCGCAGTATAGAGCCATCCACGGGTCGGGTGGGCGCGGCCCCGGGGGTGTTGAAACCGCCGGCCCGCCCGGCCGCCGCCGGTACAATCCGGGCATGCGTGTGCTCGGCATCGACCCCGGCCTGCGGCTGACCGGCTACGGCCTGGTGCGGGTCCGTGCCGGCGCGATCGAGCCGGCCCTGATCGAAGCGGGCGTGGTCAAGCTCGACGCCAAGGCCTCCGTCGCCGAGCGCCTTGCGCAGCTCGCGGAGGATTTGGACGGGCTGCTCGAGACGCTGTCGCCGACACACGTCGCGGTGGAGAAGCTGTTTGCGCACTACGCGCACCCGCGGACCGCGATCGTGATGGGCCACGCCCGGGGGGTGATCCTGCTGTGTGCGCAGCGGCGCGGGGTCGCCATCACCGAGCTGGGTGCGACCGAGGTGAAGAAGTCCCTGACCGGCAACGGCCACGCCAGCAAGGAGCAGGTGCAGCGGTCGGTGCAGCACCAGTACCGCCTGGCCGAGCCCCCCCACCCGCCGGACGTGGCCGACGCCATCGCCATCGCGACCTGCTGCGCCCGCCGCGCCGCGGTGGCGGCGCTGTAGAATCTAGCCGCTGGACACCTCTCTACTCCTCACAGGGCCGACCCCATGAGCGTCAGAATGATCGGGATCGAGGACGACGGCATCGCCGCGCTGGCCTGCGACGAGCAGCTCGACGGGCTGGCGATGACCGCCGAGGGCGACGCGCCGCTCCGCAAGGTGCTCGGCGAGGGCTGCTACAAGAAACGCGTCGCGCTCGACCTCGGCCAGACCGCCTACATCGACTCCGCCGCCATCGGCTGGCTGCTGTCCAGCCAGAAGGCCTTCAAGGACGCCGGGGGCCGGCTGGTGCTCCACTCCGTCCAGCCGGGCGTGCAGCGCGTCATCGACATGATGCGCATCAACAAGGTCCTCGAGCTCGCCGACGACCAGGACCAGGCCCTATCCAAACTGCGGGAGAACGCGTGATGCCCACCCAAGCCCAGACCGCCTCGCAGATGATCGACATCGCCGCCATGCCCGTCGAGGACGCCGTCGAACGCGTCATCGACCACGCCGTCACCCTCCAGGCCAGCGATCTGTTTATCCTCGCCAACGAGGACTTCTACGCCATCAGCGTCCGGCACCTGGGCATCATCCGCCCGGTCAGCATCGTCGGCAAAGACCTGGGCAAGCAGTTCACCCAGCACATCAAGGCCAACGCCGCCATGGACGTCGCCGAGCACCGCCACCCCGCGGACGGCCGGTGGATCTACGAACGCCCAGCCGACGACGACGAAGACGGCGACAGCGAGGACACCGCCGTCGTCGACCTCCGGCTGAGCACGATCCCGACGCTGCACGGCGAGGACATGGTCATCCGCCTGCTGTCGCGCGACTTCGGGCTGTACGCCATGAACGAGCTGGGCTTCGCCGACGACGAGCTGGCCAGCGTGCAGATGATGCTCGACTCGCCCGGCGGGCTGATCCTCTGCTGCGGCCCGACCGGCAGCGGCAAGACCGCGACGCTCTACGCCGCGCTCCGCCACCTCCACGACGGCACCCGCAAGATCAACACCATCGAGGACCCCATCGAGTTCGCCATCGAGGGCTTCCGCCAGTCGCAGATCAACCACCAGATCGACCTCACCTTCGCCCACCTGCTCAAGGGCGTGCTCCGCCAGTCGCCGGACATCATCATGATCGGCGAGATCCGCGATACCGAGACGGCCACGACCGCCGTCCGCGCCGCGAACTCCGGGCACCTGGTCCTCTCGACCATCCACGCGCCCGTCGCGGCCGCGGCGATCGAGTCCATGCGGTCCCTGGGCGTCAACGACCACTTCCTCGCCACCGCGCTGCGCGGGGTCGTCTCCCAGCGGCTCGTGCGCACCCTCGACCCCGACCGCCGGGTCGAGTACGACATCAGCCACGCGCCCGAGATCTTCGAGCCGATCCAGAAGCTGCTCAAGCCCGGCGAGGGCAAGACCTTCTACGCCCCCGGCGCAGGCGAGGGCCACTCGGGCTACAACGGCCGGACCGGCGTGTACGAGGTGATGGCCATGACCAGCAAGCTCCGCGACCTCGTCGCCAAGGGGGCCGACACCGGCGCGATCCGTGACCAGGCCCTCAGCGACGGCATGCGCGACTTCAAGTCCAACGCCCTGCTCAAGGTCGCCCGCGGCGTCACCGCGATCGAAGAAGTCTTCCGCGTCATCCCGGCGGAGTATCTGGACGAGTAGCGGCCACTGTGAGGCAATCGCACATGGGGTACTCATTGATAGAGTTTGAAAAACTGTTGGATCGGTCCTCCAAACAGGCCGTGCAGTTTGCGCAGGAGTATCTATCCAACCCATTGCCTGATCCGATGCGATTTTACCTCATTCCAAACGCATCTTTCGACGGGAACCCTCTAGTCGGTGACGAGGAGGTCTTCCCCGAAGACACACTTCCGACCAAGCAGTTTCATGTGTTTTACGCGAATGAAGCTGCCCGGTTCTTGTGGCGGCACGGGAAGGTTCCTGAGTGGATCGACATCTCTGTTGTTGATATTGTCGATGATGAAACGTGCCTTGAGTTGATGTGTTGCGGCAGGTACACAGCAGAATCAAGCCGGTACTACTACACACAATCCGGGAATGGACCGTTCGGTGTGAAGAGCCCGGTCTTACCGACAGATTGGGATCGCGGCGATCCAAACAAGTTTTCACTACCCCCTTACACCCCGTTCTGTTAGTTTTCGACAACAGGTACCACACAGCGCAGCTGTATGTGATCGCCCGATTAAATCGGTTCCACACGCACACAGCCGCGCTGTGTGGCACCCGACGCATAACGTTCATTTTCTCTCACTCAAGGAGCACCCCATGCCCAACCCGTTCTGCCATATCGAACTAAACACGACCGACCTGGACAAGGCCAAGTCGTTTTACGGCGACCTCTTCGACTGGAACCTGCAGGACATGCCGATGCCCGGGGGGACGTACACGCTGATCGACGCCGGGTCGGGCGACGGGCCGGGGTGCGGCGGCGGGATGATGAGCCACCCGGTGGAGGGCGTGCCGTCGCACTGGCTGTCGTACATCCTGGTCGACGACCTGGACGAGACGGTGAAGAAGGCCGAGTCGCTGGGTGCGAAGGTGGCCTGCCCCCGGATGGAGGTGCCGGAGATGGGCTGGTTCGCCGTGCTGCAGGGCCCAACGGGCGAGCACTTCGCGGTGTGGGAATCGGCGAAGAAGGGGTAACACAACAACGGTTGGTGGCCACTGGAAACAACAACGCCCCGCGCAGCCGCGCGGGGCGTTGTCTTTGTGGCCGATCGATAAGTTCTGAAGGCTGGCCGCGGCTTACGTCTGGTCTTTCAGTTCCGCGTCCGCGGCGTTCTTCTTGACTGATTCGATGCCGTTGTCGCGGGCGGACTCGGACGAGTACATCTCGCTCTTGCCGATGATCTGGCCGTTCGCGGCGTTGAGGGCGAAGAACGGCGAGCCGTCCTTGGCGGTCTTGCGCTCGAAGCGCTCGTCGAGCACGCCGTTGGTCCGGCAGGACTCGATGCCGTTCATCGCGCCGCCCTTGTCGGCGTACATCTGGCTGGTGAGGATGACCTCGTGGTTGCCGGCCTTGAGGTTGAAGTAGAACTTGCCGCCGTCGTTTTTCTCGAGCACGTAGCTGCCTGCCATGGGGTACCTCGCTGGGGAAGAGATCGGGAACCGCCGCGCCACACTCGCCCCCCGCCGCGGCGGGTTGAGGGTACGCGGAACGCCTCGCGGCGACAAGCGCGGCCGCACAGGCCTAACGCACCCGCCGGAGCACCGCCCAGACCGGGTCGTGGTCCGAGGGGCATCGGCCGTCCACGCGTGTCCGGTCGATGCCGGCTTCGAGGGTGATGACGTTGCGCGAGGTCAAGACCCAGTCGATGCGGGCCCCGTTCTGGCGGTCGCGGAACTGAGTGAACGTGCCCTCGGGGCCGTCGCGCTGGGCGCGGTAGCGGGCGGCCCGGTAGGCGTCGACGAGGCGCGGCCCGCCGATCGCGCCGCAGAGCTCGAGGTACGGGGCGCTGTGGACGCCGGCGTTGAAGTCGCCCATGAGCACGACCGGCGTGTCGGGCCCGAGCTCGGCACGCATGTCCTGGATGAACCGCCCCAGCAGTCTGGCCGACTCGGTGCGCGCGTCCGCCCCGGCGTGGTCGAAGTGCGTGTTCACCGCCAGCCAGGTGTCGCCGGCCCGCCGGTCGCGGAGGACCGCCCACGTCGCCATGCGCGTGAGGTCGGCGTCCCACCCGACGCTGCCGGGCACGTCCGGCGTGTCGCTGAGCCAGAGGTGGCCGTGATCGACCAGCTCCAGCCGGTCGTCGCGGAAAAGGATGGCGGTCATCTCGCCCTGCTGCGCGCCGTCGTCGCGGCCGACGCCGACGAGCGTGTAGCCGGGCAGCCCGCCGAGGAGGTAGTCGGCCTGGAAGCCATAGCACTCCTGCACGCCGAGCAGGTCGGGCCGGAGCCGGCGGATGTTCTGTGCCACGCGCGGCCGGCGGACGTCCCACCGGTCCGGCCCGTCGTCGGGGTTGGGCCAGCGGATGTTGTAGGTCATGACGCGCAGCCCGTAGTGTGTGAGCGTCTTCGGCGCGCGGTCCGCGGCCGACGTGCCCGGCGTCGTGGTGTCGGGTTTCGGGTTCGGCAAGGGTTCCGCCCCGCTCGCGGCCGGGCGTTGTGCGGCGCATCCGATCAGCAGCAGCGCCGCCACGGCGAGCAGGACCGCCGGCGGGGTGTGTCGGATCAGCGCATGGGGCGTACCGGGTGTCGTTCCAATCGGGGTCTGGCTCATGGTGAACTCCTTATCATGATGGCCGGGACAACACTTCCAACATGGCACGGCAGAACGCGGGGCAGTCGTCGGGCCGACGCGCGCTGACGTGGTGACGATCGATCACGGCTTCTTCATCGACCCAGGCGCTGACACCGGCGTTGACCAGGTCGTCGCGGATGCCGGGCGTGCTCGTGTAGCGGTAGCCCGCGACGACGCCGGCGGAGATGTTGATCCACGCGCCGTGGCAGATCGAGCCGAGCATCTTGCCCTGAGTGTGGATGTCGGCGGTGAGGCGCTTGACGGCGTCGTACCGCCGGAGCTTGTCGGGCATCCACCCGCCGGGCACCACGAGCCCGGCGAAGTCGGTGGCGTTAAGGTCGGCGACGTCCGCCTCGCTGCGCTGCGGGTAGCCGTGCTTGCCGTGGTAGGTGACGCCTGCCTCGAGTCCGGCCACGACGACGGGGTGGCCGGCCTCGCGGAGGCGGTACTTGGGGTACTGCAGCTCCATGTCCTCGTAGTCGTCGCCCACGAAGATCAGGACGGGCTGCTGGGCGGGGTCGGGCATCGGGGTTCTCCTGACGGGCTGGCGGCGGCCCGGTTTTTATATAACATGAACAAGGTCAAGATCCTGCTTCTCTCTCCGAGGATACCCCGATGATACGCTGGACCTGTGCGTTGGTTGGATTGATGGTGCTGGCCGGCTGCCGGTCCGCGTCGCTGGGCCCCGACCCCACGGAGGCCGCGGGCCTGCCGCCGGTGCCGCGCGAGTTCCGCGCGGCGTGGGTCGCGACGGTCGCGAACATCGACTGGCCCAGCGCGCCGGGGCTGACGCCCGACCAGCAGCGCGACGAGTTCATCGCGATCCTCAACCAGTGCACCGAGCTGAACCTGAACGCCATCGTGCTGCAGGTCCGCCCCGCGTGCGACGCGCTCTACCCCTCCGAGCTCGAGCCGTGGAGCTACTACCTCACCGGCACAGAGGGACAGCCGCCCAGCCCGATGTACGACCCGCTCGCGTTCGCCGTGAAAGAAGCGCACGCCCGCGGCATCGAGCTGCACGTCTGGTTCAACCCCTACCGCGCCGGCCACCCCACCCACCGCGGGGACCACGCGCCGACCCACCTCATCAACACCCGGCCGGACCTGGTCCGCACCTACGGCAACCAGCTCTGGCTCGACCCCGGTCATCCGGAAGTCATCGAGCACTCCCTGGCCGTCATGCTCGACGTCGTCGAACGATACGACATCGACGGCGTACACATGGACGACTATTTCTACCCCTACCCGGTCAACGACGACGCGGGCAACCCCGTCCCTTTCCCCGACGACGCGAGCTACGACGCCTACCGGGCCGCCGGCGGCCAGCTGGCGCGCGACGACTGGCGGCGCGACAGCGTGAACACGCTCGTCCGCCGGCTGTACGAAGGCATCAAGGCCCTTAAGCCCCACGTCCAGCTCGGGATCAGCCCGTTCGGGATCTACCGGCCCGGGCACCCGTCGTACATCAAGGGCTTCGACCAGTACGACAAGCTCTACGCCGACGCCGCGCTCTGGCTGGCCAAGGGCTGGGTGGACTACTACACGCCGCAGCTCTACTGGCCGATCGAGAACCCCGACCAGTCGTTCGTCGGGCTGCTGCGGTGGTGGCACGAGCACAACCCCTACCGCCGCAACATCTGGCCGGGCTTATACACCAGCCGGACCGGCGACGGCAGCGGGCGTGCGTTCCGGCCGACGGAGATCCCGCTGCAGGTGCGCTGGTCGCGCATCCTCGCCGACGAGTTCGCGCTGCCCGCCGGGCACGTGCACTTCTCGATGAAGGCGCTGATGCAGAACCGCGAGGGCCTGGCCGACGCGCTGGCGGGCCGGGAGTACACCGAGCCCGCGCTGACCCCCGCGAGCCCGTGGCTGGCCGAACGCCGGCCCGCGCCGCCCACACCGCGCGGCTACGCGGTCGACGGCGACGTGCTCACCGTCCAGGTCGAGCCCGCCTCCGTCGCCGACGCACGAAGCTGGGTTGTGCAGGCCCAGCGCGGCGGGCAGTGGTCCAGCGCGATCGTCCCCGCCACGGAGGCGTACGCGGGCCTGCAACTCGCCGGCTCCGGCGAAGTCCAGCGCGTCGCCGTCTGGTGCATCGACCGCGCCGGCGTCGGCAGCGCGGTCGTCGAGGTCCCCGCGATCGAGTAGCCGCCGCCCACGAAACCCACACCGCTCATCAAAGAAGCCCACGCTCGCCGAGCGTGGGCTTCGTGCTGTTGCGCCTGTTGCACCGCGGTTTAGTTCGGCTCAAGGGGAATGATGAACGTCGGGATGTCGTCGTCCTCGTCGCGCGGCTCGACCTCGATCCACTCCTTGACCTGCGCGCCGCCGAGCACCATGTACTCGGCCATCTCGCCGGGCTCGGTCATGCGGACCTCGCGGACCTGGTACCCGCCGGCGCGGATAACGTAGCTATCGACGCTCTGGGGCTTGTTCAGCTCGACCCAGCCGTCTGCGTTGACCGCGAGGGTTTCCTTGAGGTAGCCGTTGCCGCCGCGCGGGTCGGTGAAGTCGTAGATGGCGTTGTGGTCGACCAGCGCGTTGGTGATGGGCTGGTTGGTGTTGGCGTCGACAATGAGGAACGCCGCCTGTTTCTTGCAGCCGGTCAGCAGCAGCAGGCAGGCCAGGGCCGGGAGGACGAGCCGGGGGATCGTTTGCATGTCGGTCTCCTTGGAGGGGAGTGGGAAGGGACGCCGGCGGCGCGTTCCGCCGACGCAGGGTCATCGTACCGGCTCAGGTGGCATCGGGATCGTTCCACGGGTCGTCGCGCCAGGTCTGCTGTGCCGGAGCAGGAGCCGGCGGGGCGGAGGCTTTACCAGCCGGGATGGAGCTAAATGTCTTAGCGGCATTGCTAGCTAACGGATCGTCAACCGGGTGAACTTGGCTACCCGGCGAATCAGACAGCGGACTCGCGACGAATTGCGGCTTTTGCACTGGTGGCGGCTCATCGAACACACGTCTTCCTCGCCTCATCGTCAACAGTGTCAGCAGAGCTGAAGGAAACGCCCAAAGCAGCATGAGTATCACCAAAGAGAAAAACACCCCGAACCAATCCGGGAGCGGCTGACGCGACACCGCCATAGCTTCTGGTAACAGATACCGATTAAGCATGACAACATAGGCCCCCGAACTCAACAGTGAATAGCTGCCCCAAACCAGCGCCAGCCGACGGCCCCAATTTTCGACGCGAAGCAGTCCGATTCCCCCAACAATCAAAAGCAGCGCCGCCAATGCGTCTAACACACCTTGAATCACTAGATATCCGCGGTACACCCTATTACTCAAGACCTTCTCATTCAGTTTCACTTGGTCTTGCCAGAATTGAGACCCATCAGTCTGAGCCCCGCTCTGCATCACCGGCCCGAACATTGCTCCGATCGATTCCTGCAGGTTGCTGCACAGCGACAACACACCGATCCCGATGCACACCCCGCCGAGGATCTGAATCGTGCGTCGCCAAGCCATGAACGGATCGTAGCAGGGCCAGCGCCCGCCCCCAAACCGCGCTACCAGGGCGACGCGTCCGAGCCATCACCCGCAGACGCTGCCGCGACGCCCGGCCGCGGCGGCATCGCCTGCCCCGACGCCTGCGCGGCGAGGTAGTCCTTTACGGCCTTCCGGTTGTTCAGGATCAGGAAGATGCCCTGATACACCACCGCCGAGAACACCCCGAACACCACCGTCCCCCAGATCATGATGTCGGACATCGTCTGCATCATCTGGATCTGCTGCTGCATCATCTGCGAGTCGGCGTTGGGCTGGGCCTTCATCCACGCCATCTGCGCCGCGAAGGTCTTGGGCAGGATGTACGCGCCCTGCGCCGCCGTGCTCGTCAGCCCGTACACCATCGAGATCGGGGCCCACAGGTTGCCAAGCGATCGGCCGAAGGCCTTGCCCTTCACCAGCCCGAACCCCGAGAACCACATCAGCCCCTTGGTCGCCATCCCGATCAGGCCCAGCCCGAGCACGACCGTGAGGAACATCCCGTCGCGGTAGAGGTCTTCGAAGGCCTCGGCACCGGGCATCGGGACGAACGGCTGGATCAGCCCCCAGCAGCCCATCAGCAGCCCCAGCGACGCGAACGCCAGGTTCAGGATCCCCGTCACCATCATGGAGGTTGGTTTCTGCATGGCCACCATCCTACCCCGGGCCCGGTGCAAGGGGTATCCACGCCCGCGCTTGACACCCCCCGCAAGTCTGCCAAAATACCGGTCGCGCGGCATCGCCCCGCGGCCCGCCCCGACAACCCAGCCGCCCCTCCTTAGCTCAGTTGGTTAGAGCATCGGATTCTTAATCCGCAGGTCCTAGGTTCGAGTCCTAGAGGGGGGACTTCCCACACCGAAGCCCACGCCGTCACGGCGTGGGCTTCCTTAATGCCCGGCCACGCGGGGTACCGCCCGGCTCTTGGTCGACCAGGGACTTCGGGCGGGCTGCTCACACAACCAAAACACGACTGCGCGCTCTTGAGGCAACCCGCCGCCGACGCGCGGTCGATGGGCACGCCGGCCCCGTGAAACGCCTGTTTTCAGGTCATACGCGACGATTCTGCTTTGGCACGGGGTTTGTATTCACTACCGGCAGAACCCACCCACCCCCGCTGCTCCCCGAGCAGACCGAAAAGGAGAATCCTGTGTTCCGTATCCTCAAACGCTTCCACGCCGACCCCTTCCATCGGCCCGCCAAACGCGAGCCGAAGCTGATCGAGATGCTGCACCGACACGTCGACGGCAGCCTGACCGAAGCGCAGGACGAGGCGCTCATGAACGAGATCGAGTCCGACCCGGAAGCCGCGGAGATCGCGGTGAACTTCTACCGCGACGAGATGGTGTTCCGCTCGTTCTTCAAGTCGCTCCAGGAGCAGGACATGAAAGCGCCCGCCGCGGCCCACGCCTGAGCCGCTCGGCCGGGGTCCGGCTGTTGTAATCCACCCGCATTTCTCCACGCTTGGCCCGTGCCGCCCTCGGCACGGGCTTTTTCTTCGCTAGCGGGTGCCGAACCGGTGGACCATCGTGTGGCGGTAGGTCTCGCCGGGGCGGAGCGTCGCGTCGCCGAGCGCGGGCTGGTTGGGGGTGTCGGGGAAGCGCTGCGTCTCGAGGCAGAGCCCGCTGCGGTACGGCATCGGCCGGCCGCCCTTGCCGGGGGCACCGTCGAGGTAGTTGCCGCTGTAGAACTGGATCGCGGGCTGGTCGGTCTCGATCGTCATCACCCGGCCCGACGCAGGGTCGTATAGGTCCGCGGCCGGCCGGAGCGTGCCGGCGTCACCGCGCACCGCCCAGCTGTGGTCGTAGCCCAACCCGTTGGCGAGCTGTGGGTGGTCGGCGTCGATGCGTTCGCCCACGGCGTGCGGCGTCGTGAAATCAAACGGCGTGCCGACCACTGCCTCCAGCCCGCCTAGCGGGATGCCGCCCGCGTCGATCGGGCAATACCGGTCGGCGTGGAGAGTCAGCGCGTGGTCGAGGACCGTCTGTGCCGGGTCGCCGGCCAGGTTCCAGTAGGTGTGGTGCACGAGGTTGACGGGTGTCGGCCGGGTCGTCGTCGCGCGGAAGTCCAGGCGCAGCGCGTGGTCGTCGGTCAGCGTGTAGGCCACCTCGGCCGACAGCTCGCCGGGGTAGCCCTCCTCGCCGTCGGCGCTGGCGTAGCGGAACACGACGCCGCGTTCGGTCGCCCGTTCGAACGGCTCGGCGTCCCACAGGCGTTTGTTGAAGCCGACCGCGCCGCCGTGCAGGTGGTTGTCGCCGTTGTTGGTGGCGAGAGTGTAGCCGGTGCCGTCAAGGGTGAACCGGCCGCGGGCGATGCGGTTGCCATACCGGCCGGCGGTGGCGTTCATGTACGACGTGTCGCCGACCCAGCCCGCGAGCGTGTCGTAGCCGAGCGTGACGTCCGCGAGCTGGCCGTCGCGGTCGGGCGCCTGCAGCTCCGCGAGCGTCGCCCCCCAAGCGCTGAGCACCACGACCATGCCCCCGGCGTTGGTGAGCGTAAAGGCACGCGCCTCCCGACCGTCGTCGATAACACCGAGCGAGGAAGCCGAGATCGTGCCGGTGGGATCCGGGGACGCATCGTTCATGCTCTATCCTTCATGCGGGTAGCCGCGTTCAAGAAAGCCGGGCCGTCGCTTGCGCTCGGGCCCGGCTTGGGTGTGTGTGAGGGGGGATCTGTGATGCCTCGGTCTAGACCAGCAGGCCCGCGGGGTTTTCCAGCAGGTTGCGGAGGGTCGTGAGGTACTCGGCGAGGACGGCGCCGTCGACCACGCGGTGGTCGCCCGAGGCGGTCGCGGTCATCTCATGGCCGATCACAATCTTCTTCTCGCCGTGCACCGTGCGGACAACCGGCTTCTCGATCGCGGCGCCGATCGCGACGATCGCGGCGTTGGGCGGGTTGATGATCGCGGTGAACTGCGTCACACCGTACTGCGGCATGCCGAGGTTGGAGATGGTGATGGTCGAGTCGCTCATCTCCTCGGGGGCGAGCCCCCGGCCGCGGGCCTTGCCGGCCAGGTCCTTGACCTCCTGGCTGATCTGGCGGAGCCCCTTGTTCTGGACGTCGCGCATCACCGCGACGACGAGCCCACCGCCGCGCTCGGCGGGGAGGGAGATCGCGGTGCCGACATTGACCGTGCCGTGCTGCTGGATCGTGTCGCCCATCCACGAGCTGTTGACCGCGGGGTGCTGGACGCACGCGAGGGCGACGGCACGGGTGACAAAGTCATTGACCGAGAGCTTGATGCCCTGGGAGGCGAGCTGCTGGTTGAGCGTCTCGCGCAGCTCGAGCAGCGGGTCCATGTCGATCGCGACGGAGACCTGGAAGTGCGGCACGGTGGTCTTGGACTCGACCAGCCGCTTGGCGATGGTCTTGCGCATACCGGGCACGGGGGTGGATTTGGATTCGAGCTTCGCCGGGGCCTGCGCGGGGGCGGGGGCCGGCGAAGCCTGACCTGGGGCGGTGCCGCGTTCTGCCCCGGCTGGTGAAGGTGCTGCCCCACCGCCCTCGGCGGCCTTAAGGACGTCGCGCTTGATGATCCGGCCGTCAGGCCCACTGCCCTCAATACGGGCGAGGTCCAGGCCGTGCTCCTCAGCCAGCTTGCGCGCCAGCGGCGAGACGCGGAGCTTGGTGCCACCGCTCGACGCCGACGCCTTGGTGTCTGCGGCCGGGGCGGGGGCCGGGTCCTCGGCAGGCGCGTCCTCCTGCTTGGGCTTCGCGGATGAGCCGGCCTTGGAGACGTCGGCCTTCGCGGCGTCCTCGACGGACTCCCCGTCCTCGGTCAGGATCAGGATGGCTTGGCCGATGGGCACGGTCTGGCCCTCCTCAAGGACCAGCTTGGCGACTGTGCCGTCCTCGAAGGCCTGGAGCTCCATGGTGGCCTTGTCGGTCTCGACGTCGGCGAGGTGGTCGCCGGCGGAGACGGCATCGCCGGGCTTAACATTCCACTTGATCAGGGTGCCCTCTTCCATGGTGTCCGAGAGGCGGGGCATTTCGACGGTGATAGGCATGGCGGGCTCCTGACGGTTTGTGAGGTGGCGCGGGTGGGGATCAGGCGGTCAATGTGCGGCCTGCGGCGAGCGTTGACGGGCTTCGCCGGAGCGATTGTAGGTTGGTGGCGGCCCGTCCGCACCCCGGCAGGTGGTGCCTAAGCGCAGAAAAACAGCCCCCGGCGATTGGCCGGGGGCTGCGTTGGAGTCAGGGGGTCGGGTGTGTCGGCTTAGCCGTCACGACGCCGGCGGTAGCCCGCGATGGCGAGCAGTGCCAGGCCGGCCGCGGCCGCGGTCGGGGTCGGCATGCTGGTGGCTTCGCCGGTTTCGCCTTCGTCGCCGCCGTCGCCTTCGCCGGGCAGTGCGCCCGCGGAGTCGAGGGTCGCCAGGCCCCAGCCGGCGACGTAGTTGTCGCTGGTGAAGAGGTCCTGCAGGCGGATGGCGATGTTGAAGCCGGAGCTGCCCAGGGCCGCTTCGAGGTCGGCGAGGGTCACGCCCGAGCTACCGGCCTGGAACGCGATGCGGGCGGATTCGCCTTCGTCAACGCCCAGCCAGACGGCTTCCATGCCCGGCGACGAGTCGCGGACATCGTAGCTGACCAGCGAGTCGGTCCAGCCAGCGATCCCTGCGGGGTCGCCGTTGCCTTCGCGGAAGTTCACGCCGCCGAGGGCACCGTCGCCGGTGGTCGACAGGTTGCGCTCGAGGTTGCTGCCCGAGAGCAGGCCGCTGGTGGCCCAGCCGGCTTCGAAGTAGATGCCGGTGATGGCGGCACCGTTGCCGGTCGAGTTGTTGGCGATGATGAATTCGAAGTCGTAGCCGGCCATGGAGGATTCCTGGACGGTCACGGACAGGCTGACGCCGCTGTGGGTCGCGCCGCTGACAATGTCAACGTCGGCGACGCCGGCGAACGCCCCGCCGGCGAGGCCGGCACAGACGATACCCGACAAAACAGTCTTGGTGAGTTCAGTGTTCATAGTGGAGCGACTCCTTCTTCCCTGGGTCTAACGAGGCTGGCTGGATCGTGTACGAGTGGATGAATGACGATCAGGCCGATACGCAATTTCACGCCCGCGCCCACCGCGGGCAAATCCTATCGTCGTGGCAAAGTCTGCCACACAATTGAACGGGGACAAGTCCTCGTCCGAAAAAATTATAGCTGGGCTTGTCAAACAAGGGAAGAGGGTGCGCCCACGTCCCGTAACTTTTTTGTGAGAAAAAGGTTGCCGGGCATCGACAAATCTGGAAAAAACCTCGCTGACCCCCTCAAACCCCCCATTTTCAAGCCCCTGGCGGGGTGCCCAGCCGCGGCTCACAAGGCCCCGGGGCTATCCGGAAACCGGGTCCGAATTGAACCGGTTGCGGTTATCGGACACCGCTGAGCCCGGTTCAGGGCGAATCTCTAGTCGAATCCCGCTAAACCGCTGCCAGGGCATGGATTCCGGCCGACCCGCCGGTCAGGCGTTGTAGGTCACCGCGCGGACCGCCTCGACGATCTTCCTCGCGTTGGGGAGCATGTCCTGCTCCCGGTCGCGGTTGTACGGCGCGGGGATGTCGTCGTTGTTGACGCGGATCACCTGGTTGTCCAGGTCGTCGAAGCACTGCTCGTAGATCTGCGTGGCGACCTCGCTGGCGACCGAGGCGAACGGCCAGGACTGGTCCACGACCACGGCGTAGCTCGTCTTTCGGACGCTCTTGGCGATCGTCTCGATGTCCAGCGGGCGGTAGGTGCGGACGTCCACGACCTCGACGTCGATCCCCTCCTGCTCCAGCGCCTCGGCGGCCTCCAGCGCGAAGTGGACCGGCCGGCCGGCCGTGACGATCGTGCAGTCGGCGCCTTCCTTCTTAATGTCGGCCTGGCCCAGGGGGATGACGAAGTCCGGGTCGTTCTCCGGCGGGGCCCACTTGCCGCCGTGCAGGTAGCGGGAGTAGTCCTTGTCGCCCCGGCCGCCCATGCCGAGCATGCGCTCGGACTCGAGGTTGAAGAACGGGTCGATGTCGCGGATGCCGGCCTTGAGCAGGCCCTTCGCGTCGCGGGGGGTCGAGGGCACCGCGAGCTTCACGCCGGGCACGTGGCTGAACAGTGACTCGACGCACCAGGAGTGGGTGGAGCCGAGCTGCCCGCCCGCGCCGTTGTTGCCGCGGAACACGGCCGGGCAGCCGAACTGCCCGCCGGACATGTAGAGCATCTTGGGCGCGTTATTGAGGATCTGGTCGGCCGCGACGAGGCAGAAGGACCATGACATGAACTCGATGATCGGGCGCAGGCCGTACATCGCCGCCCCAACACCCAGCCCCGCGAAGCCGGTCTCGCTGATCGGCGAGTCCACGATACGGCGGGGGCCGAACTCTTCGAGCATCCCTTGGCTGACCTTGTAGGCCCCGTTGTACTCGGCGACCTCCTCGCCCATGAGGAAGATGCGTTCGTCGTTGCGCATCTCCTCCTCCATGGCTTCACGGAGGGCGTCGCGGTACTGGATCGTGCGGTCGGTCATCGTGGCAACCATGGTGATTCCCGTGGGCTAGTCGTTTTCGGTCTCGAAGAGGAGTTCATCCTGCGGGGCGAGGGCGTAGGCCTGCTCCATCAGGTCGGCGGTGAAGCGGGCGGCCTGTTCGGGGTCGCCGCCGAGCGTCACGGTGAGGGAGGGGAACAAGTCGGTCGTGTTGCGGTCGGGCAGGCCCGACCCGGCCGCTCCTGCGTCGGCGAAGAGCGTGCGGGCAGCGGCGAGCTGGTTATCGTCCAGCCAGTCCAACGGGAGTTCGGCGGTGATGCCGTCGGGCTGGTGGGCGAGCTTGAGGATCGGGTTCTCGTCGGCGTCGAGGACCATGAGCGTCGCGCCGTCGCCGCGCTGCTGCATGGCCGCGACGGCGTCCCGGATCGTGTTCTCCTGCGCGGTCAGCCCGGCGTCGGGGGCGGGCGTGCTGGTCGAGGCGCGGTCGCAGGCGGCGAAGCCGAGCAGCGTGACCAGCGCACAGACCACCGCAAGCACGGTCGTGGCGGGTCGGGTGTGGTCGGCGTCATGCACGGGCATAAAGGCTTCTATCTTGCACCTAAAGAAGGTTGAGCACGCTACGATTCTCACCTGATCAGTTTCTAGCCCGTATAGAACGTCTTGGCGGCGTGCCACGCGATCAGGCCGCAGATCACTAAGACCACAAACGCGATCACGATGAAGATCGCCAGGATCGCGTTGGTCCGCCTATTCACCGCTGTTTTCGTTCGTCACGATGTTGGGCATACCGCCCTTGACGTACGGGCCGAACGGGTTGGCGTAGACGTCGGTGAACATCTCTTCCGCCGGCATCTCCGGCGAGTCCTTGGCGAACTTCACGGCGTCCTGGCTGGCCTGCTTGGCCTGCTTATCCATCGCGTCGCACTCATCCTGCGTGGCCTTGCCCGACTCGATGAGCTGGTTGACCAGCACGTTGATCGGATCGCGGTCCTTGTACCCGCCGACCTCGTCCTTGCTGCGGTACTTCTGCGGGTCGCTCATGGAGTGGCCCTGGTAGCGGTAGGTCTTGACGTTGATGAACGCCGGGCCGGGCGTGCTGCCTTCACGGGAGTAGCTGATCCTGTCCCAGTTGCCGCGCTCCCACTGCGGGTTCTTGGCGTTGCGGGTCTTGCTCACCTGGTCGGCGAAGCAGTCGTAGACGGCGAGGACGTCCAGCCCGTCACACTCGGCGTAGCGCATACCGAAGGCCTCGGCCCGGGCGGCGAGGTCGTTGGCCATCGCCGTGCCACGGTTGATGTGCGTGCCCATCGAGTAGCTGTTGTTCTCGAGGACGAAGATGACCGGCAGGTTCCAGATCGCGGCGAGGTTCATGGCCTCGAAGAAGCCGCCCTGGTTGAGCGCCCCGTCGCCGAGGTAGCAGAGGGTGACGTTGTCCTTGCCCTCGTACTGGGCGGCGAAGGCGAGCCCGGCCCCGAGCGGGCACTGCCCGCCGACGATCGCGTGGCCGCCGTACATGTGGCGGTCCTTGTCGAACATGTGCATGGACCCGCCCTTGCCCTTGGCGCAGCCGGTGACCTTGCCGAACATCTCGGCCATGCAGTAGTTGGGGTGCATGCCGCGGGCGAGCGAGAAGCCGTGGTCGCGGTAGGCCCCTACGATGGGGTCGTCGTCCTTGAGGGCCCCGATGGAGCCGACGGCGACGGCCTCCTGGCCGATGTAGATGTGGCAGAACCCGCCGATCTGTTGCTGCATGTACGCCTGCATCGTCTTCTCTTCGAAGCGGCGGATGAGCATCATGTCGTAGAGCATGGACTTGAGCCGGTCGGGCCCGAGCGCGTCGGAGGGGCGTTGGCCCTTGGCAAGGTCGGCGTCGGGTTCGGCGGCGTCGGCTCGGGTCATCGTCATGGGGTTCCCTTGGGCTCGGGCGGCGGAGGGGTAGGGGCAGCGGCAGGGCCCGACCTCGGGCCAACCGCGGGCGGGCCATTCGGACGCCGCTTGCTGTCGTCGATCAGCGCCGGGGCCCCGGACCTGGCCTTTGGGGCGATCCCTTCCCGCCGCTGAAACGGACACGCAAGTTTAGGGGCCACCCCCCAGCCGGGCAAGCCCGGCGCGCGCCTCGGCCCGTCCACCACGCGTCCACACCCCCGCATTTGGGGTAAACTCCGCCGGCCCGACCCCTCCACGCGGAGCCCGCCCCTTGCCCGAGACCGACCGTGCCCGAGTCCCCCGCCTGATCGCCCTGATCGTCCTCGCGGCGCTGCTGGGCCTGGCACCCCGGGCCGACGCGCAGGGCATCGACCCCGAGGGCCGGCCCATCGCCGAGGTGCGGATCGAGGGCCTCGAGAACGTCTCCGAGGAGCTGGTCCGCAACGCCCTTCGTACCCGCGCCGGGCAGGCGTACTCCGCCCGCGTCATCCGCGAGGACATCCAGCGGCTGGAGATGCTCGGCCGGTTCGGCCCGCCGATCGAGTCGGCCGTGCAAGACCTGGGCGACGGCACGATCGCCGTGGTCTTCCGCGTCAACGAGGAGCCCGCCCTGGCCGGGATCCGCTTCCAGGGCAACAAGCGGTTCAACACCGACCAGCTGCTCACCCGCGTCGTCCTCCGGGCCGGCGACCCGATCGACCGCTCGCTGATCGAGCGCGGTGCCCGCGCGATCGAGCAGGCCTACGAGGACCAGGGCTACTTCGCGACCAGCGTGAGCTTCGACGAGGACGCCCTGACCGACCGGCGCGAGCTGGTCTACCGCGTCGTCGAGGGCCCGAAGGTGCGGATCCTGGAGATCCGCTTCGAGGGCAACGAGGTGTTCCGCAACGAGGCGCTCCGCGACCGCATCCGCAGCAACGAGTACTTCCTGCTGTTCTACAAGGGCCACCTCAACCGCACGCTGCTGGACTTCGACGCCGCGGCGATCCGGCAGTACTACCAGAACGCCGGCTACCTCGAGGCCGACGTCGGCCGAACCATCTCGCTGTCGCCCAACAACCGCGACGCCATCGTCACCTTCCAGATCAAGGAAGGCCCGCGCTACATCGTCGACGCGATCGACGTGAGCTTCACCCGCCAGGGCCAGCCCACCGACCGGCACCTGTTCCAGCCCCGGCAGATCGAGATGCTCATGGCCATCGTGAGCGGCGGGGTCTTCTCCGACCAGCGCATCGAGGACTCGGAAGCATCCATCCGCGTGTGGTACGGCCGACTGGGCTACATCGACACGCAGGTCACGATCGACCGGCTGTTCGACCGTGAGAACGCGACGGTCGATGTCGTCGTCCGCATCGACGAGGGCGCCGGCCCGACCCGCGCGGGCACCATCACCGTCATCGGCAACACCCGCACGAAGATCGAAGAGGTCCTGCAGCGGGTCAACGGCATCGAGCCGGGCAGGCCCATCGACTACGCCGGGCTCGAACTCACCCGCGCGCTGGTCCGCGAGAGCTCGCTGTTTACCGCCGGCACCGTCACCCTGCTGGGCAGCCCCGACGACCCGGTCCGCGACATCCTCATCGAGATCAACGAACGCAACACCGGCTCGTTCAACTTCTTCGTCGGCGTCAACTCCGACCTGGGCGTCTCCGGCGGGGTCACGCTCAACCAGCGCAACTTCGACATCTCCGACACCCCCGAGAGCCTCGACGAGTTTCTCAGCGGCGAGGCCTTCCTCGGCGCGGGGCAACGCTTCAACCTCACCATCGCCCCGGGCAACCGCAACAGCCTCTTCGAGATCGGCTTCCGCGAGCCGTACCTGTTCGAGTCCGACTACTTCTTCGACATCAACCTGCGGTCCTCGCAGAGCGAGCGGGAGGACTTCGACGAGGGCCGCAACCGCGTGCTGGTCAGCCTCGGCCGACGCCTGGGCGACGTGTGGACCGGCTCGGTCCGCATGCGTTACGAGCAGGTCGAGATCGACGACATCGACCCCACCGCGCCGGTGGACGTGTTCGCCGTCTCCGGCTCCAACGCGCTGACCGCGCTGGGCGCATCGCTCACCCGGTCCACCACCGACTCGAACATCCTGCCCTCCCGCGGCAGCCGGCTGGTCATCAACCTCGACCAGTACGGCGCGCTCGGCGGCGACTACGACTTCACGAAGATCAACGTCGCCTTCAACAAGTTCTGGACGCTGGACGAGGACTTCCTCGGCCGCAAGAGCATCCTCAGCTTTAGCGCCGAGATGGGCTACATCTTCGAGGACAACGACGAGATCCCGCTGTTCGAGCGGTTCTACGCCGGTGGCCGGAACTTCCGCGGCTTTGACTTCCGCGGCGTCGGGCCCCGCGGCATCCAGAACGACACGATGCTCCTGGGCGACGACCCGGTCGGCGGTCGGTTCCGCCTGCTCACCCGGCTGGAGTACGAGGTCCCGCTCTACGAAGAAACCGTTCGCTGGGCGATCTTCACCGACCAGGGCACGGTGCAGGAAGACTTCGGCCTGGACGAGTGGCGCGTCGCGATCGGCACGGGCTTCCGCTTCATCATCCCGTTCTTCGGCCAGGCCCCGATCGCCATCGACTTCGCCGTCCCCCTCATCGACCAGGACGGCGACGAGACGGAGATCTTCAGCTTCAGCATCGACCTGCCCTTCAACTGACCCGCCATGATCGAGATCCTCACCGTCGGCGGCACGATCGACAAGGTCTATTTCGACGCGCTCTCGGCGTTCCAGGTCGGCGAGCCTGCGATCGAGTTCGTCCTGGGCCAGGCGGGCGTCCAGCAGGAGCACGCGCTGCGTCGGCTGATGTCCAAGGACTCGCTGGACATGACCGACGCCGACCGCGCGCTCGTGCGCGAGGCGGTCCGGGAGAGCGCGGCCGAGCACATCCTCATCACGCACGGCACGGACACGATGGCCCAGACCGCCGAGGCGCTCGACGGCGTGGCCAGGCCGCTGGGCAAGACGGTGGTGCTGACCGGCGCGATGCAGCCGGCCCGGATGGCGCAGACCGACGCGGTGTTCAACATCGGCTTCGCGTGGGGCGTGCTGCAGACGCTCGAGCCGGGCGTGTACCTGGCGATGAACGGCCGGGTCTTCGACGCCGGGCACGTCCGCAAGAACCGCGCGGAAGGCCGGTTCGAGACGGCCTAAACCCGCGAGACGCGCGCCGCTTGCTTCGGGGCGGCGTTGTGTGTGTTGTGAGGCGTGTGTGTTTTCGCCGTGTTTGCTGGGGCTTTCGGCGGGGACCGCTATGATGGCCCTCCCGTTCACGGAATCCTAACACGACGCCCCGACGCCATGAGCAGCTTCAAACGACGCGAACCCGTATGTGCCGGTGCCCGCCGACAGGTGTGCGCCGAGCTGGAGACGGCCATCCAGGCGATGTCGCGCAGCGCCAAGCGGGACCCCGCGGCGCAGGCCGGCCGCGCGGTGGGCCGGGCCCGTGCGGTCGCGGACCTGGTCGGCCCGGCGCTGCCGCGCGAGGTGTACCGCCGGGACCGCAAGCGGCTCGCCGCGATCGGTAAGACGCTGGGCGAGGCACGCGAGGGCCGTCGGCTGATCGCGCGGCTCGACGCGCTGGTGAAGGCCGCGGGGACTGATGCGGGCGACGCGGCCGTCAAGTCGTTGCGCAAACAGTTGGCGCAGCACCGCCGGGGCGCGCTCGCGTTGCGGACGCGGGGCCAGCAGTTTGACCCGGTCGTGTACCGGCTGGTCGCGGAGCTGGCGGAGCTGCGTGGGCACGTCGGCCACTGGCCGGAGACCGATGGTGGCCCGTGCCCTGATGGCGACACCCCTCCGCCCGGGCTGGCCGGCTGCTACCGCGCCGCGCGACGCGCGGCAGACGCCGCCCTCGCCGATCCCGGCAAGCTGTCCGCCGCGGGCAGCGCACTTGCGCTCCTGGCCGACGCGTTGGACACGCTGACGAAGGCCTGCCCCGCCATGCTTAAGCCCCAGCGTGGCCTGCTCCGCGACGCCGCCGACGCGGCCGACAAGGTCACGCTGGACCCGCTGCTGCTCGCGTCCGCCGGGAAGCTCGAGGGCACCGAGGCCCTGACCTCCGCGCTCGCCGAGGCCAGCGCGCTGCAATGGGAGCCCGCCACCCGGTCGGTCGCCCAAGCCCGCCGCTTCGCGCTCGCCGAGACCCCGCAGGCGTTCGTCCGCCGGGTGTCCGCCTACTGGCAGGCGTGGCGCGGCGCATGAAAAAGCGGCGGTCGGTGCTCCCCTTCGTCACCGACACGCCGCCTGTTTGATTCACATGACCACTCCGCGACCCGACCGCCGCGTGCATCGGTCAGTCACGCCGCCGACGCAGCGCCAGCACCCCGCCCGCCGCCAGCAGCGCCAGCGAGCCGGGCTCGGGGACCAGGCCGCTGGGCGGTGTGCCGTCGCCCCACGCCGCCTGCACGATCGCCAGGTCGTCGGCGTTCACCAGGCCGTCGCCGTTCGCGTCGCCGCCCGCCGGCGAGCCCGCCGCGTTGCCCCAGTTCGCCAGCAGGAGGTCCAGGTCCTCGATGCCCACAAAACCGTCGCCGTTCAGGTCCGGCGTGTTGGTCACGGTCTCGGCGATCGACAGGGTGTACGGCACGCCGTTGCCCGTGAAGTCGTCGATACTGATGTAGTAGGTCCCGGCGGTGAAGCCGTCGAAGCTGATGAACTCGTTGTTGGATTCGGAGATCGCCTGGGCCACGACCGTGCCGTCGTTCATGTGGACGAACAGGTCGATGTCGCTGACCGCGTCGTTGAAGAGCAGCTCGATGTCGGTGTCGATCCCGTCGTGCTCGAACTGGAAGATGCTGGTGGGGTTGGTGGAGAAGTTCGGGGTGTTGCTGCTGAGGATCGACGCGAGCGGGCCGGTGATCGACTCGCTGCCGGTGTTGCCCGAGACCGTGTCGCCGGCGAAGAGGGTGACGAACGGCCCGTAGTCGCTGATGTCGGAGTTGGCGAGTTGCAGGTAGGGGCTGTTGAGCGCGGCCGCGATCTGCGAGCTGTTGAGCTGTTCGCCCTGGTTGCTCGCGCCGCCGGCCTGCATCAGGTTGAAGGCCTGGCTGATGTGGGGCAGCCCGAGGTTGTGTCCGATCTCGTGGGCGATGACCGAAGCGATGACGTCGCGTCCGCCGCCGAAGCCCAGCAGGTTGCTGCCGACGAACGCCGAGATGCCGTTGCCCGGCGTAAACGCGATGCCCGCGGAGGTGTTTTCATCAAAGGCACCGATGCCGAACTCCTGGATCTCCTCGACGAAGTAGATGTCCAGGACGTTGGGGTTGCTGTTGCCGACGCCGGCCTGGTCGCCGAAGAACGCGTTCTGGTCGAGGTTGTAGACCCCCTGGTTCGCGTTGGTGCTGTTCCAGGTGTTGGGCGCGAGCCAGGTGACATCGACGCCGGCCTGGGCCCAGATCTGGTCGATCAGGGCGTGGATATCGTTCTGCTGAGCGGTGTTGCCGAAGTAGTTGGCGGTGTCGCTGCCGTTGGAATTGGAGACGATGATCGGCTGGACCGTCAGTTCGTAGCTGATCGGCATCGGCGCGTTGACGTTGACATCAGCCAGCGCGATGGATGCGGGGCCAACGGTCAATACCGAGACGAACAGCAGGCGACGGATCGGCATGGTTTTCTCCAGAGCGGCCCGGGCGGGCCGTGTGTCGGGGGGGGGGGGGGTGGGTCGGCCGCTCTTACTCGGCAGGAGGGGGAGCCGAGCCCGGAGAGCGGAGGCACTATGGTACGGGTGATCGGCGCGAAGTCAAGGGTAAACCCGTAGCTTCGCGCGTGGCACAAGAGCCAAGTGCTGGAAAACCGGCCCCGAAAGAACGTGGGAACACGTTGCCGATTGCAGGGCCGGCTTAGCGCCGACGACGCCGACCCAGCACCAGCCCACCGAGGGCCAGCAGCGCGAGCGAGCCGGGTTCAGGGACCAGGCCGCTCGGCGGTGTGCCGTCGCCCCAGGCGCCCTGGACGATGGCGAGGTCCAGGCTGTCCACCCAGCCGTCGCCGTTCGCGTCGCCCCCGGCCGGCGAGCCCGCGGCCGTCCCCCAGTTCGCCAACAGGATGTCCAGGTCCTCGATGCCCACGAAGCCGTCGCCGTTGAGGTCCGGCGTATCGCTGTCGTCCAGGAAGCGGAAGCTGTAGTCGATGTCCCAGCCGATGTCGTCGAGCGCGGCGACGTCGAGGTCGGTAAAGAGCTTGCGGGTGCCCTCGGTGATGTCCGGGTCCATCGCGGCTTCCTGCGACGGGCCGTTGCCGAAGACGTTGCTCATGATGCCCGACGCCCAGTGCGCGCCGTCGGGCGGGTCCAGGGCGATGGGCCCGCCGTACTCCGTGACGGCGTTGGCCCCGGTGAACGTGCCGTTGCCGAAGTTGATCAGCGCGTTCCACTCCGAGCTGCCGCCGAGCCCCAGGGCGTGGCCGAGCTCGTGCACCGCGACCGAGTAGAAGTCGTCTTCCCCGCTGGACGGGTCGTCGAGCCCGAAGTGCCAGTTGGTCGCGGCGTCGGTATCGAACGTGATCGACCCGCCCCAGGCCGCGAAGCCCGAGCTCTCCTCCCGGTTCTCGACATCGTCGGAGAACGCGTCGGTGATCGCGTTGATTTGGTCGATCTCGCCGGAGGTGAACCCCCCGCCGTTCCCGCCGGTCGACCAGCTGAACCCGCCGGACCCGCCGATGCCCAGCGTGCTCCCGCTGATGGATCGGCCGCCGGCGTAGATGATGTATTGATCGGCCCCGATGTCGGGGTTGCTCAGACTCACCGAGCCGCCGGTCGCGGGGTTGGTGAACGTCGCGTTCCAGTTCCAGGTCACGATGCCGCTGAAGACCGAGCTGGCAAAGTCGTCGGGCGTCGAGATCGCCGAGAACGAATCGGTGAGTAGCGCCGAGAAGTCGCTCGCCGCCTGCTCGAGCGTCGCCCGGGCCGCCAGGCCGTCGGCCGTGCTTGTGCTGAAAAAGCCGTTGGTGTCGTAGCTGTAGTCGATCACGATATCGATCGCACCGGCCGACACAGCGGGCAGGCACAGCAACGCCGTCGCGGTACAAAGCGGGCTCAGACGCATCTCAATCCTCCAGTTTCAGGCAGAACACCACACACAGCCGCCGGGCCCGCATCATAAGCGATGCTTATGCGGGTTCAAGGCGTTTCCCGGCAAATCCGCCCCTGCTCAGGCCTCCAGCCGGGACGGGTCGGGCCGGTAGACCCGCGTGCCCAGCGCCCAGACCTTCTCGGTGAAGGCCCCGCCCAGGTCCCGGGCCGCGTCTTTCCCCCGGCCCGCGGCGTCGAGCACCATGTTCATCTTCGCGTCCAGGTTGTCCAGGTTCGACACGAACACCGCCTCGGGCGTGGCCGGCAGCTTCAGCGCCCCGAACTCCGGCACGCCGTGGTGGCTCAGGATGATGTGCTCCAGCACAAACCGCAGCTCGGCCGGCACCGCGACCGCCGCGTCGCCCAGCTCGGGGTCTTCGCAGGCCTTGCACTTCTCCGCCAGCAGCACGACGCCCCGGCCGATGTGCCCGACCAGCTGCCCGTCCGTCGAGTACCCGAAGCCCTCCATCCAGGTCAGCTCGTGGCACTTGCCCAGGTCGTGGAGGAACAGCCCCATCAGCACGATGTCGCGCGACAGGTACGGGTAGTGCTCGATCATCTTGTCCGCCAGCGTCATCAGCGACAGCGTGTGCTCGAGCAGCCCGCCGAGGTACGCGTGGTGCAGCGTCTGCGCGGCCGGGGCCTGGCAGAACCGCTGCATCAGCTCGCCGTCCTCCAGGTACCGGTCCGCCAGGCACTTGAGCGCCGGGTGCTGGAGCGATTGCAGCAGCCGCAGCACGTCTCCGAACATCTCGTCCACGTCGTGCTCGGTCGCCGGCAGCAGCTCCATCAGCTCGCGCTCGGTCGGCACGTGCTCGCGGATCTGGTTCACGATGATCTGCATCTCGCCCTGGTACGGCTGGGTCTGGCCCTCCAGGTACACAAACCCGTCGGTCGGCAAAGACCGGAACTGCTCCTCGGTGGTCGACCACATCCGGCCCGGGGTCCGGCCGGTCTTGTCCGCGATCAGCATCTTGAGGAACGGCTTGCCCGCCTTGGTCGTGCCGAGTTGGAGGTTCTGCACGGCATAGACGCCGGCGATGTGCTGGGCGGCTTCGAGCGAATCGATCATCACGCGTTGGACGGTGGTCATGGTGGGTCCTGAAGGAGAAAAAATCACGGCTGAAAACCGCAAGCCGACCATGCTAGCCGATCCCCCCGCCCCTCGCCGTCCACGGCAACAGGCAGGACCGTTCCAAAAACAGCACAAATAGTTATTGGATGTAACACGTGTAACAGTAGGATTTTGTGAGCGAAGCCCCGAAACGCACGGGCGGAAACGGGCCGCTGTGGACCGACCACTCGGCCAGCCCATCACCCATCCTTTCGAGCATCTTCCTATGAAACGTCGTGCCTTCACGCTGATCGAGCTTCTGGTCGTCATCTCCATCATCGCGCTGCTGATCGGGATCCTGCTGCCCGCCTTGGGTGCGGCCCGCGAGTCGGCCCGCGGCGCAGAATGCCGGGCCAACCTCCACCAGATGGGCATCGGGCTCAACGCCTACGTCGTCGACAATAAAGAGGTCGTGCCCGGCATCTCGGTCAACGCCTGGCGCGCGGTCGAGAACGTAGGCGACGCCGGCTGGCTCTCGCGCGGCGGCGACTACCCCACCATCTGGGCCAACGCACCCACCGAAGGCCTGCTCTACGAATACATGAAAGCGCCCGACCTGTACCTCTGCCCCTCCGTCCCGGTCGGCCAACCCAACTACGGCGCTAACTCCGGCGACGGGACGGGCAACGGCCACTTCGACTACGGCATGCTCACCATCCTCGCCGGCGCACGCTACAGCAACATCCAGAACGACTCGCGGCTCCGCGGCGAAACGGCACAGACCCCGGTCATCATCGAAGAAGACCCCGATTTCTTCATCAACAACCAGTTCCTCGACTCCGCCCACGCCTTCGACGACCAGTCGTCACAGGTCCACAACGGCACGGGCAACTACGTCGCGGTCGACGGCAGCGTCACCGGTATCGAAGACGGCGCGATCGTCAACACCGACTGGGAAATCCGATACCCCGGCGGATGGGGCCTGATCCCCAACGTCGAAGAGTACGGCTGGTTCAACACCGCGCCGTAAGCCAGGCGGACGCTCGTCGACAACCGAGGTGTACGCGCTATTCGCGATCTTGGCGGGCTTCTTCCGCCTCGCGGAGCCGGCGGACCGTAGACACGAGGACCTGCCGCATCGCGTGGGCGGTGATGTGCCCCGGGTCGATCATCAACGCCCGGTCCGCCAACACCAGCGCGCCCTCGAAGTCCCCCTCGAGCTGGAGGGCCGAGGCCCGGCTGAGCAGCTCCATCACTTGCACGTCGCACAGGATCGCCGCCTGGTCCCGCAGCTCGTTGGCGAGGACCATGTTGAACTGGCTCTCGATCGCCTGGTGGTTCTCGCGAGTCGTGAGGATCACGAACATGCCGTCCATCTCGTCGATCGTCGACTCTTCATCGAGCCACTCGTCGGGGTCGCCGACGGTGTCCTGGATCATCTCGATCAGGATGTCGATGTACTCGTGGTATGTCGGGTCGAGATACGAGGCGTCGCTGTTGTCTGCAAAAAACAGACCGCCGCCACCGCCGCCGGGCCCCAACGCCATCGGGTCCGGACCCTCCTGGGCCTCGGGGTTCTCCATCCGTTCCAGCCGGCGCTGGAGCTGCTGGATCTGCTGTTCGAGCAGCCGGCGTTGCGAGTTGTCGCTGATGGGGTACTCGCGCTGCCCGCGACGCCACGCGTGGAACGCGATCGTCTCCTCCCGCGCATCCGCATCGAACGCCAGCCCGACCGGCCGGAACCGGCTGCGTATCAACTGGCTCAGGTCGTAGATGCGCAGCTCAGTCTCGGCCTTCAGTTCCCAACGCGTCGAGATCTGCACCACGCCGTCGCGGATGGCCCACCCCAGCTTGTCGTCGTCGAAGTTCTCCGCCGAGGCCTGCTTGATCGTCATCCGGAGCAGCGTCTCGGCGCTGCCGTGCGTCAGCCCGAGCATGATCGGCGTGTCCGTATCGACACCCACCAGCTCGCAGCTCGGCCAGTTCACGAAGATGTCGACGCCCGTCTGGTCGCGGATGCAGTCCAGCACCGTGTCCAGCCCCACCTCCCCCTCGGGGAGTCGCAGCGGGGTCGACAGCCGGCGGGCCACCATCAGGTTTGCGGAGGCGTCCAGGGGCTCTTCAAAGGCCCAGCCCTTGCCCATCACCATTACCCGGACCCGTGGCACCTCGTAGGACCCTTCCAGCGGTTCCACCGCGCCCTCTACCGGTCCCCCGGCAGCGAGAGGCGCGGATGCGAGCAATAGGACCAGCATGAACAAACGCATCGGCGGGTCTCCGGAACAGAAGCTTGGCAAGGACGGTCGCGGCGGCCCCATCTTTACGGGGCGGCAACACGCCGTCAATGAAAAACCCCCGCCTTGCGGCGGGGGCTGGGGGGTGTCAATTCGGTTGTCCTGACGGGGCGTCGCGGCTTAGCGGGCCTCGCGGTAGTAGTCGTCCTTGTCGGAGATCAGGTACATGTCGCCGGGCGCGAGACGGGGCAGCTCGACGTAGGACCGGCCGTTGCCGTCGACCTTGACGGGGTACTCGACGGGGCAGTGGAACAGGTCGTGCTGGCTGAGGCCGGCGAAGGGCATGTCCTCGTGCTGGTGCATCATCATGCCGCGGGAGGCGCTGCTGCCGGGCGCGGTGATGATGGCGGTCTCACGGATCTCGGTAACGACGTGGTTGCACCACTTCAGGCCGACGGCGACATCGCCGAACTCGCCCCAGTCACCGTCGGAGTTGTTCTCGTACATCAGCTCGACGAAGCGCTCGGGGGTGACACCCATCTTCTCGGCGACGGGGTTGGCCAGGCGGGCGGCCCACTCGTATCCTTCTTCGAGCGACTCACGCTGCTGCGTCAGGTTGCCGGACATGCCCGACGACATCTGGTGGTGGAGGATCAGCGCGTTGGGGTAGCAGTACGACTCCTCGGCGAGCGTGGTGATGACGGCGGCCATCGACGCGGCGTAGGACTTGACGACGACGTGGATCGGGGCCTCGGAGTTCTGCATCGCGGTGACGATGCGGAAGCCCTCCATGACCGACCCGCCGGGCGAGCCGTCGATCACGATGAAGATCGGGGCCTCGTTGTTGAGGTTGTTGAAGTAGTGGATGCGCTGGGTGATGTAGTCGGCCATGCCGCTGCCGATCGCGCCGTTGAGCGGGATGCGGCGGTCGGAGATGGTCAGCGTGTCGCCGTCCATCGGGTTGGCCGGGTACTGCATGGCGTCGCGGTCGATCGCGTTGTAGTTGTTGCGGGTCTGCAGGGCGCCGAGCTCGGCGGTCAGCGCGGCGGCCTCGGCGGCGAGCTGCTGGTTCTGGGCCTGCAGCTCCGACATCGCCGCGGCACGCTGGGCGTTCGCCAGCCCCTGCTCGGCGGTGATCGCCTGCATCTGGGCCTGCATCTCCGCCACCGCCCGCTGCATCTCCGACAGCGCCATCTGCTGCTCGAAGTCGGCCTGGTCCTTCTCCATCTGCCGGCGGGCGTTCTCGGCCTGCTGACGGGCACGCAGCAGCGACAGCTCCGCTTCCAGACGCTGCTTCTCTTCCTGCAGCGGCGCCAGCTCGGCCGCCAGACGCGCCGAACGCAGGCGGGCCTCGGTCTGGAGCTGCTCCATCTCCTCGGCGATCGCCTTCTTCTCGGCTTCCTCGGCGCTCAGGACTTCCTCGGCCTCGACCGATTCCACGGCTTCCGCGACCTCCGCGGGGGCGTCGTTGGCGGCGGCGACCTCGGCGGCCTGCGCCAGGGCGAGGGTCGGCATGCCCAGGGCGGCGACCAGCGCCGCGGTCGACATCATCCGTTTCAGACCAGTGCTGCGAGTGCTCATGAGGGGTTCCTTTTGGGAATAGGGGTGGGTGTTAAAAGAGGTCGATTAGGCCGGAACGCCGCGTACCCAGCGACATCGGCCGTGACGGATGGTACGCAAGAAATCTTACGCGGGTTCGCCCGGGGCCCCGTGGCCGCGCCGATAACCCTCAGCCCCCCGCCGAGGCACGCGGCCCCGCCCCGGGCCCGAGCACCGCCGGCATCGTGGGCAGCTCCTGGTCCAGGATCACCCGGGCGTAGGCACACAGCAGCCGGTTGGCCCGCCCGACCCCCGCCTCGTCGCCGCGGTCGGCCGCTCCTGCCCCGCCGACGGCCGCGACCCGGCGCAAGACCCCCAGCGTCCCCCGCCGGACCCGCCAGGGCGAGTCGCCCACGCCGTCCCGCGTCGTGAACCCTCCCAGCTTCGGGTCGAACGTGTAGGCCGGGGCCTTGCCCAGCGCGTCCAGCGGGCCGTCCGCCTCGACGTCGCGGTCCAACTCCGGTCGGAACCCGCAGTCGGTCAGCACCGCCCACTGGAACGCCAGCAGCGCCCGCTCGGCCGACCCTCCCGCCGGGGCACACAACGCCGCGAGGAACACACGCAGCGCCTCGAACGTCCCGGGGTGCGCATCCTCGTCGGCCAGCAGCGCGTTGCACAGGTCCGCCGCGTACATCGCCAGCCGCTGCGCCCGCAGGCCCAGCCGCAGCGCATAGTGGTCGTCCTGCAGGTCCCACTCCGTCACCGCCGCGAGCTGCGTGTTCCGCCGCGTGGTGACGACCGCCTCCCCGCGGTTGAGCAGGTTGATCCCGCCGGAGAACCGCGCGATCGCCGACGGGCTCTGCCGGCGGGAGCCCTTGGCCAGCCCGCGCACCTTGCCGTGGTCCCGTGTGAGCAGCACGACCAGCTGGCTGGTCTCGGACCAGTCCAGGTCGCGGAGGCAGATCGCCTGGTCCTTGAAGCGTGGCATGGGGGGAGTGTAGGGGCCGAGGGGCTAAGGGGCCAAGGGGACAGGCGGGCCGGGGAACCGCGGCATCGTTGCGCATGCAACCGGCTAGCCGCCGATCACACGGCGCGCTGCATCACTCGGCCCCTCGGCCCCTGCGCCCCTCGTCCCCTTCCTCTTCTTCACCCCAGTCCAGCATCGCCAGCCAGTGCGCGACGGTGTGCAGGTGCTTCATGTGGGCCGGCCCGTCGTTGCCCTCGACACCGATCACCGTGAGCCGGCCGAGCGTGGCCCGGCGGAGCAGGCGCATCCCCTGCGGGCCCTCCTCGTCGATCGCGTGGTCGTCCGCGCCGACCGCGTCCACCACCGCCTGCGCTACCTCGTGCGTCCCGGCATAGGTGCCCGGCTCGAGGTAGCTGTGCGTCATCACCATCACCTTGCCGCTGTCTTCATGCGCCGCGAGCCGGGCGAACGCGATGAACGGCGCGACCTGCCCGGGGCTGGGGATGTTCACGCCACCCTGCTGGACGTAGCCGGCATACACCGTGTCGCAGAGCGCCAGCCCGTCGATCCGCGCGACGTAGCCGTCGTCCTGGAGCAGCTCACGCACCGCGCCGTAGCCCGCGCTGAACGACGAGATGTTCACCCGCCGCCAACCGGCGTCGTCCGCGACATCGCCGCGCCCGCGCACGTGGCCCAGCGCCTCGTCCAGCAGCCGGCCGAACAGCTCGCGGTCCTCCTCGAACGGCACGCGGTACGCCGAGCTGAACCCGCCCGGCGAGATGTGGATCATCACCGCGTTCAGCCTCGCGTCCACCACCTGCCGCGCCAGGAAATCCAGCCCGACGTGGAAGTGAATCAGCAGGTCCAGCCCGCCCGCGGCGTCCGGGTCGAACGCGTCGGGGATAAACAACACGCCGAACTCCAGCGGGACGACCGTGCCCAGCTCCTCGGCCGTGGGCGGCGTATCACGCTCCGCCTGAGCCCAAGCCGGCAGCGCGGGCACCGCGATACACAGCACCAGCCAACACACCATCCGCCGCATCGTGTCTCCTTTCATCTACCGCTTGTGACCGAACCCCCGCTCGATGAGCGAGGGCTTCCGCCGTGCCGGGTTACACCAGCTCGTCGAGCTGCTGCTGCACGGCGTCGCGCTCTTTCACCGCCACGGCGTGCTGGTCGCGCGTCTCCTGCACCAGGTGCGCCGGGGCGTTGTCGACGTACTTCTTGTTGCTCATCCGGCCCTCGAGCATCTTGACGGCCTTGTCCTTCTCGGCCAGCGCCTTCTCCAGCCGCTGCTTCTCGACCTCGACATCGACCACATCGTGCAGGTACACCGTCACGTCGCCGACGATCACCGCCGCCGAGCCGGCCGGCCGATCGATCTTCGGGCCCACGCCGCGCCCGACGCACCGCGTCAGCGGGAGCGTGATCCCCCGGTTGTTGAAGATGAGCTGCGCGATGTGCGCCGGGGCCTTGGTCGTCGCCCCGACCTCCTGCCGCGGCGGGATCTTGTACACGCTCCGCGCGTTGCGGATCGCCTCGATGATCGAACGCAAGAGCTCGAAGTCGCGCTCCGCCTCCGCGTCCCGCAGCGACGCCTCGGCCGTCGGCCAGCCCGCATGGATCAGCAGCTCGCTGTCGGGCAGCGCCACGCCGGGCACCCGCTCGATCCCGCCCGCCGACGCCCGCAGCGCCGACCACAGCCGCTCGGTGATGAACGGCATCACCGGGTGCAGCAGCCGCAGCGACGCGTCGAGGCACGTCGCCAGCACCTGCTGCTGGGCCGGGCTCTCCTTCACCGTCGGCTTCACGATCTCCACGTACCAGTCGCACAGGTCCCGCCAGACGAAGTCGTACAACGCCGTCGCGTAGTCGCTGAAGCGGTACTCGGCGAGCGCCCTGTCCGCCGTCTCGATCGTCTTGCCCAACTGGTTCAGGACCCACTTCTCCGCGAGCCCGAAGCCCGCATTCGCCGAACGTGCGCTTGCCCCGTCACTCGAAAGCAGCGGCAGCGCGAAGCGGAACGCGTTCCACAGCTTGTTCGCGAAGCGCTGGCCCTCGTCGAACTTCTCGCTGGTGTTGCGCGCGAGGGGCATCGCGTCGGTCGGCTTCGCCTCGCCCGACGCCAGGCCGTAGGACGACACCATCTTCGAGCCGTTGTGTTCCTGGACCGGCGCGGCGACCTTGCAGCCGTTCTTCGCGGTGATGTAGGTCGGCGAGAACGTCTCGCCGGTCTTCGGGTCCACCATGTCCACGGGCAGGCGGACGTCCTGGGTCTGGGTGGTCATCTTGGTGAGCGTGAAGCGCATGGCGTCGCTGCCGTGGCTGTGGATGATGTCCATCGGGTCCACGCCGTTGCCCAGGCTCTTCGACATCTTCTGCCCGTGCCCGTCCTGGATCATCGCGTGGATGAACACATCCCTAAACGGCAGGTCCCCGCCCTTAAAGTAGCGATTGAACATGACCATCCGCGAGACCCACAGCGTGATGATCTCCCGCGCGGTGCAGAGCACGGACGTCGGGTTCCACTTGGCGAGTTCGTCGGTATCGCCGGGCCAGCCGAGGGTTGAGAGTGGCCAGAGGGCGGAGGAGAACCAGGTGTCGAGGACGTCGGGGTCTTGGGTGAAGCCGTTACGCTCAATCGCGTGGATATCGCTTTCAGACTTCAAACAAATGAAAATGGAAACATCACCATTCAAGCCATGATTGAACTCTGAAACGGTGGCAGAAACAATTTCACCCGTCTTGTTATCAATCATACGCAGACTGGCCAAATCACCATCGCCTTGCAATAGATCTTCCAAAATGTCTTGCTTCAAGCATTGATCTAATGTGTGAAAGGCTTCTGTAACTTCTTGCTTGCTTTCACATCGTTTACTCCACACCGGAATCCGGTGCCCCCACCACAGTTGCCGTGAGATACACCAGTCACGGATGTTCTCGTGCCAGGTCTGGAATGTCTTGGCGTAGCGGTCGGGGTAGAACTTCAGGCCGGGCCCCGGTTCGCCGCCACGATCGCCCTCGTACTGCGACGCGTCCATCGCGCGCAGGGCCGCGCCGGCCAGGCGGTCATCCGTCACCTTCACGTACCACTGGTCGGTGTAGTACGGCTCGACGGGCACGTGGCTGCGGTAGCTGTGGCCGACCGCGTGGCGATACGGCTTCACTTCCTGCATCAGGCCGTGGTCCTTGAACCAGATCACGACCTGTTTGCGGGCCTCCTCGCGCGATAAACCGAGGAAGGGCTTGAGCGTCTCGTTGTCGCCGGGCGCTTCTTCCGCCGGCCAGCCGTGGTCGATGGAGATCGACGCGTCGGGGGCCATGACGTTGATGATGGGCAGGCCGTGGCGCTGGCCGATCTCGTAGTCGTTGGGGTCGTGCGCGGGGGTGACCTTCAGGAAGCCCGAGGCCATCCTGGCCTTGGCGTCCTCGCTGTCTTCATCGGGGATGACGACGTAGTCGTCGCCGATAATGGGGATGATGCGGCCCACGATGGGGAGCTTCACGAACTGCCCGATGAGTTCGGCGCGCGGGGCGTCGTCGGGGTTCACGGCCACGGCCGTGTCCCCGAGCATCGTCTCGGGCCGCGTCGTCGCAACGGTCGCGAACGCGCCGGTCTCGTTTCCGTCGGGATCGCACACCGGGTACTTCATGTAGTAGAAGTTCCCGTCGATGGTCTCCATCTCGACTTCATCGTCGGCGAGCGCGGTCTGGCTCACCGGGTCCCAGTTGACCAGCCGCTTGCCGCGGTAGATCAGGCCGTCCTTGAAGAGCTGGAAGAACGCCTCGCGCACGGCCTTGGCGCACTGGTCGTCCATCGTGAACCGCTGGCGGTCCCAGTCGCACGAGCAGCCCATCTGCTTGAGCTGGTTGGTGATGACGGCTTCGTACTCGTCTTTCCAGTCGGTCACGCGGGCGATGAACTGCCCCCGGCCGTCTTCACCGTCGAGCTCCATCTGCTTGTGCTCTTTGAGCGCGGGCTTGCCTTCCGCTTGCAGGCGCTTGTCGACGACGGTCTGGGTGGCGATGCCGGCGTGGTCGGTGCCGGGCATCCAGAGGGTGTTGCAGCCGCGCATGCGGTGGACACGGGTGAGGATGTCCTGCAAGGTGTTGTTGAGCGCGTGGCCCAGGTGCAGCGCGGCGGTGACGTTGGGCGGGGGGATCACGATCGCGTAGGGGTCGCCGGCCGCGTCGGTCGAGGCGGCGTAGGCCTTGTCCGCGAGGTAGCGTTCGAGGACGTGGGGCTCGACCTGGGTGGGGTCGTACTGCGGGGGCAGGTCGGTCGCGCTGGGGGGCGGGGTGTGGGCGGTGGTCATGGCGGCAGGGTCTAAGGGGTAGGGCCTAGGGCCTAGGGCCTAGGCACGGACATCGAACGTGTGCGAAAAGAACAACCCGCGGGGGTGTTCTCGCTTGCTTGTTTCATCATCGTAAGCGAAGGGAGGGGACGGGCGCATCGTGCTTGCTGCGGCGGCGCACCACGTCCGGGCTTCGGTGGGTCTGCGGGTGGGGGTCGTCCCCTCAGCTAACGGCGACGCTGAGGGTCGCGGGGGCCGGGCCGGCCGATGGGATGGGGCGTGGGGTGTGAGCCATGGCTGGATTATACCCCTGCGGGGCGGGGCTGGGCCCACTCGGTTTCGGGGACGCCCAGGAGGTAGAGGACGCCTTCGAGCGTGGTGGCGTTGATGCGCAGGGCGGCCTGCTGCTGGACCTTGGGCTTGGCGTGGTAGGCGACGCCGAGCCCGGCGGACTCGAGCATGAGCAGGTCGTTCGCGCCGTCCCCGACGGCCAGGGTCTGCTCGGGGCGGAGGCCCAGGTCGCGGGCGATCTCGCCGAGCAGGTCGCGTTTGCGTTCGGCGTTGACGATGGGCGGGATGACTTGGCCGGTCATGCACCCGTCGCGGACCTCCAGCCGGTTGGCGTGGTAGAAGTCCAGCCCGAGCCGGCGTTTGACGGATTCGGCGAACCAGGTGAACCCGCCGGAGAGGATGGCGGTGGTGATGCCGCGGTGGCGTAGGGTGGCGATCAGCGTCTCGGCCCCCGGGGTGAGGCGCAGCCGGTCCGCGACGCGGGCGAGCGTCGTATCGGGGAGCCCCTTGAGGGTCTTGACCCGGTACTGCAGGGAGGTGTCGAAGTCGATCTCGCCGCGCATGGCCTTCTCGGTCACGGCCGCGACCTCGACACCCTTGCCCGCCTCGATGGCCAACTCGTCGATGACCTCGTGCTGGATCAGCGTCGAGTCCATGTCGAACACGGCGAGCTTGATGTCGGCCAGGAACGCGTCCTGCGGCAGCCAGTTGACGTCCACGCCCAGGAGCTTGTGCAGCTCGAGCATGGCCGGGGCGAGGGTCGTGGGGTGCAGCGGCTCGCCCTCGAAGGCGAGGACGGCGGCGTCGGCCCCAAACGAACCCCCGAGCCCACCGCCGGGCGTGCGCTCCCGCTGGTCGGGGTGCAGGGACAGGGGCGTGATGTTGGCCAGCTCCATGCGCTGGGGCGCGAGCGCGGTGGCGACGGCGCGGAAGTGCTCGTCGGTGAGGCGCGGGCCGGCCAGGATCACGACAGATCGGTTCATATCCGGTGTATCCTATCAGCCATGATCTATCACTCGATGAACAGGCGACGCGGGCTGCGTTCGGGGCTGTCTTGGGCGCTGCGGGGTGTGCTGGGGGTGGCCGCGGTGGTTGTCGGCGGCGCGGCGCTTGCCGACGATACGGACGGGCCGGCCTACCACACCAACGCGCTGGGGCTGCGCCTCCTGCCGGGCTTCGAGGCCGAGGTGCTGTACGACGTGCCCGGCGAGTCGCAGGGCTCGTGGGTCGCTCTGTGCACCGGGCCCGGCGGCACGCTGTTCGCCACGGACCAGTACGGCGAGGTCTACCGCGTGACACCGCCCGCGCTGGGCAGCGACGGCACCACGCAAGTTCAGCCGCTGGGCATGAACCTCGGCGGCGCGCAGGGGCTGTGCTACGCCTTCGACGCGCTCTACATCATGGCCACGGGCAAGGGGCTGTACCGCGCCGCGGACCCCGACGGCGACGGCCGGCCCGACGCGCCGGAGCTGATCCTCGCGATCCCCGGCGGGGGCGAGCACGGGCAGCACGCGATCGTTGTCGCGCCCGACGGCGCGTCGCTGCTGTTGAGCTGCGGCAACCACTGCGACCTGCCCGCCCTCACGCACAGCCGGGTCCCGCGCGTCTGGGGCGAGGACCTGCTCCTGCAGCGCGAGTGGGACGCCAACGGCCACGCCGTGGGTCGCATGGCCCCGGGCGGGTACGTCCTGCAGGTCAGCCCCGACGCGAGCGAGGTCGACCTCATCAGCATCGGCTACCGCAACCAGTACGACCTCGCGGTCGACCGCAACGGCGAGGTGTTCACCTTCGACGCGGACATGGAGTGGGACATGGGCATGCCCTGGTACCGCCCGACCCGCGTGTGCCACGTCGTCAGCGGCAGCGAGTTCGGCTGGCGCAGCGGCACGGGCAAGTGGGCGACGTACACGCCCGACTCCCTGCCCGCGGTGATGGACATCGGCCCCGGCTCGCCGACGGGCGTGCTCTTCGGCACGGGCGCGGCGTTCCCCGCGCGCTACCAGGATGCGCTGTACCTGCTCGACTGGACCTTCGGCACGATCTATGCGGTCGAGCTGGCCCCCGACGGCGCCAGCTACACCGCGGGCATCCACGAGTTCCTCTCCGGCTCGCCGCTGCCGCTGACCGACGCCGTCGTCGGCACGGACGGCGCGATGTACATCACGACCGGCGGACGCCGGCTGGGCTCGAAGCTCTACCGCGTGACGTACCAAGGCGACGCCGACACCGCCCCCAGCGCCGGCCCCGCCGCGCCGACGCCCGAGGCCGAGCGGCGGCACGCGCTCGAGGCCCTGCACACGCCCGACGCTCCCGCGGAAGCGCTCGATACGATCTGGCCGGCGCTGCGCCACCCCGACCGGCATGTGCGCTTCGCCGCGCGGACCGCGCTGGAGCACCAGCCGGCCGAGCGCTGGCGGCAGCGCGCCCTGGACGAGCAGGACGCCGTGACCGCGACGCACGCCCTGCTCGCGCTCGCCCGGGTCGGCTCGGCCGACGACCGCCCCGCCCTGCTCGCCGCGGCTAACCGGCACGAAGCGAAGGCCCTCACCGAGGCGCAGCGCCTGGACCTCACCCGCGTCTACGTCCTCGCCTTCTGCCGGATGGGGGCGCCCGACCCGGCGATGCGCGACACGCTGCTCCAACGCTTCGAGGCACGCTTCCCCCACGACGACGAGCAACTCAGCATCGAGCTGGCCCGGCTATTGGTCTACCTCGACAGCCCGCACGTCGTCGACGGGGCGATCACCCTCATGAACCAGGCGACCCGGCCCGAGCCGCCCGCGTGGCTGGAGCTCATCGCCCGCAACGCGCAGTACGGCAACGCCATCAAGAACATGATCGACGCGATGCCCCCGGTGCAGGCGCTGCACTACGCCTTCCTGCTCCGCAACCACAAGACCGGCTGGACCCCCGAACTCCGGCAGGCCTACTTCCTCTGGCTGAACCTCGCGTCGCGCTCGGTCGGCGGCAACAGCTACGGCGGGTTCCTCAACATGATCCGCACCCAGGCGCTGGCCACGTGCAGCCCCGAGGAGCAGGAGGCCGTCGCCGCCCTGCTCATCGTGCCCGACAGCGCGACGGCCCTGGGGCCCGACGCCGCGCCCCGCGGGCCCGGCCGGGCGTGGAGCGTGGACGAGGCCTACGAGGCGGTCCTCGACCGGCCCGCCGGGTACAACGCCGCCCGCGGCGCCGAACTATTCCAGACCGCGCTGTGCGCCCAGTGCCACCGGTTCCAGGGCGTCGGCGGCAGCGCGGGGCCGGACCTCACGACCGTCGGCAGCACCTACGGCCTGCGCGACCTGCTCGCGGGCATCATCGACCCCAGCGCGGCGGTCACCGACCAGTACGCCTGGTCCACCGTCACCACTGCGGAGGGCCGCAAGGTCGTCGGCCGTGTCGTCCTGCACGACGACACGGTGCTCCGCCTGCACACCAGCGCGACCGACCCGAGCCAGACGCTCGACGTCCCCGCCGAGGAGGTCCGGGAGGTCGGGCCGTACGACCTGTCGCCGATGCCCCAGGGCCTGGTCCACCCGCTGAACGCCAACGAGCTGCGCGACCTGACGCTGTATGTCATGTCCGGCGGCGACGACGACACGGCCGCGACACTCGTCGATTCGCTCGAGGCCGAACGCAGCGCCCAGCAGGCCGTCGCCCGCGCCGCGGCGAGCGTCTACAACCCCGCGCAGGACATGAGCCACGGCATCGTCTTCCCGGTGTTTATGCTCGGCGTAACGGGCGGGCTCGTCCTCCTGGGCGCGGTCACGTACGTCGGCAGCCGGGGCAGCAAGGCGGCCTGAGCCGGCCCGCTCGGGAACCCCAGCCCCATGCCCACGCCCGACCCCAAGGCCCGCTTCTCCGACCGCGTGGACAACTACGTGCGCTACCGGCCGAGCTACCCCGCGTCGGCGGTGGACTGGCTGCTGCAACGCGCGGGTCTCGGGCCCGGCACGCGCGTGGCGGACGTTGGCTCGGGCACGGGCATCCTGACGGCGTTGCTGCTGGAGCGCGGGCTGGTGGTGGACGCGGTCGAGCCCAACGACGCGATGCGCGCCGCCGCCGAGGCGCGGCTCGCCGACCGGCCGGGGTTTCACAGTATCAACGCCTCGGCCGAGTCCACCGCGCTCGCGGACCGCTCGGTCGCGCTGGTCGTTGCGGCGCAGGCGTTCCACTGGTTCGATCCGCCGCGCTTCGCCGAGGAAGCCCGACGGGTCCTGACGCCCGGCGGCAAGGTCGCGCTGGTCTGGAACACCCGCCGCACCGCCGGATCGCCATTCGCCGAGCGGTACGAAGCGCTCCTGCAGACCCACGGCACGGACTACCGCGCGGTCCACCACCACCAGCTCGGCGACCGGGAGTTCGATGCGTTCTTCACACGCGGCCACGAGCGGGCCTCGTTCCCCTACGCCCAGCACTTCGGCTACCACGCCCTTGAGGGCCGGCTGCTGAGCAGCTCCTACGCCCCACCGCCCGGCCACCCGGACCATCTGCCGATGCTCGCCGCGCTGCGCGAACTGTTCGAAGACACCGCCGAGGATGGCCGTGTTGCGTTCGCCTACGACACGCAGGTTTACGTCGGGCAGATCTAACGCCGCTTGCCCCTGCGCTGCTTGAACTTGCGTTTGTTCTTCTGGCTCTGCTTGCTCGATCCCTTGAGCCGGCCCGGCTGCGCGGCGCCCTGCGCCATCGCCGCCATCTCCGCCGAGCCCATGCCCGCCATCGACTTCATCCGGCCGAGCATGCCCATGCCCGACATCTGCTGGCCCATGACGCTCACCATCTCAAAGCCCTTCACGAGCTGCGACACGGCCTTGGCGTCCTGGCCCGCGCCCTTGGCGATCCGCCGACGCCGGCTGTTGTCCAGCAGGTCCACGTCATTTCGCTCGGCGCGGGTCATCGACTGGATGATCGCCTCGGTCTGGTCGATCTGCTTCTCCTCGATCGGCAGGTCCTTGAGCGCCTTGCCGATGCCCGGCATCATCCCGAGGATCGACTTCATCGAGCCCATCTTCCGCAGCTTCTTGAGCTGGCTGAGGAAGTCGTCCATGGTCATCTTGCCCTGCGCCATCTTCTCCTGCAGGGCGGCGGCCTCTTCTTCGCTGACCTGTTCCTGGGCCTTCTCGACCAGCGAGACGATGTCGCCCATGCCGAGGATGCGGCCGGCGATGCGGGCGGGGTGGAACGGCTCGATCGCGTCCATATGCTCGCCGGTGCCGATGTACTTGATCGGTTTGCCGGTGACCTGGCGGACGGTGAGCGCTGCGCCGCCGCGCGTGTCCGAGTCGAACTTGGTGAGCACCACGCCGTCCAGCTCGAGCTGGTCGTTGAACGCCTTGGCGGAGTTGACCGCGTCCTGCCCGGTCATCGCGTCGATGACCAGCAGGATGTTGTGCGGCGAGAGCGCGGCGTTGACCCGGCGGAGCTCGCCCATCAGGTCGTCGTTGATGTGCAGCCGGCCCGCGGTGTCGAGGATCAGCACATCGACGCCGTCCTGCTTCGCCTGCTTGAGCGCGTTCTTGCAGACCTCGACCGCGACGCCCACGGCCTTGCCGTACTCGGCGCACTTCTCCGGCTCGCCGTAGAACGACACGCCGGCCCCGGCCGGGCCCTCGACCTCGCGGTCGACCTGATCGGCCAGCACCTGGAGCTGGGTCACCGCCGCCGGACGCTGCAGGTCCGCGGCGCAGAGCATCACCTTCTTGCCCCGTTTCTTGAAGTGGCCGGCCAGCTTGCCGCAGGTCGTCGTCTTGCCCGAGCCCTGCAGCCCGCACATCATGATGACCGTCGGGCCCGGCGAGACAAACAGCAGCTCGCTGCCCGCCGAGGCCTGGCCCGGCACGTAGCCGTCGCCCTGCTCGTTCGCCGCCGCGAGCGCCTCGTCGCCGCCCAGCAGGCGGATCAACTCGTCGTTGACGATCTTGATCATCTGCTGGCCGGGCTCGACCGCCTTGAGCACCTTCTCGCCCGTCGCCTGCTCGAGCACCTGCTCGCAGAACGAATCGGCCACCTCGTAGTGCACGTCCGCCTCGAGCAGCGCGGTGCGGACATCGTCCATCGCCTCGCGGACGTTGTTCTCGGAGATCTCCGACTTGCCGGAGAGGTGGCGGAGGGCGTTCTCAAACTTCTCGGAGAGGTTGCCGAGCATCGGGGGTCCTTTCAAGCGGCAGAACAACCGGCGCGACCAAGGCGGTCGCGCAGCGGGGCCGGGTGTTTCGGGTCAGGGGGCTTGATCGGAGCCGTGGCGGATTGTAGCGGGCGGGGCGCTGCCAACAACCCCTCGATCAGCCGGCCGGCCGTCGTGCCGCCCTGCCCCGCCGCGCGTTCGGCGAGGTGGTGGGCCAGGTGCAGGTGCAGGCACTTGAGGCGGGCGAAGTCGGCGAT
>JAUHZU010000009.1 GCA_030425705.1 Phycisphaerae bacterium | reverse complement strand
ACTGGTCGCCGTCGGTGAAGCCGGCGGCCTGCTCGGCGGCGGTGGGCCCGGCGGGGTGGTAGTGCACCTCGGCGACACGGAGGCCGGCCGCGTCCGCCGCAGCGTCGGCGAGGACGAAGTCGGCCTGATCGATCGCGGACCACACGCCGTTGTGATAGACGCGGGCGCGGACCGTCGCATTCTCGCTGAGTGTAAACCCGCCGAGGTACAGGTTGGCGGACTGGCTGACCGCGCCGCCGATCATGCGCGGGTCGCTGCCGTCGGTGGTGTAATAGATCTGCCCGTTCGGTACGGAGAACTGGATGTTGAAGCCGGCATCGATCGTACCGCCACGCTGGTTCCACGAGACTGCGGTGGTCGAAGAGTACAGCCCGGCCGCCACAAGCTGGTCAAGGAAAACACCGGTCCGGAAGGGCAGGTAGGTGTCCCGGATGCGCTGGACTTCGTTGGCCCACTCCACGTCCGGGGTGCGCGGCGTGCTGGTGTGCTGGTCTCCCCACCGCCCGGATTCGCCCCAGAGCCCCAAGGCGACCTCGGCGATGATCCGGTCGAAACGTTCCAGCACGACATCGACCGTGAGGGCGCCGCCGTTGAACAGGTGCTGGTGGACCCGGTCCGCGAACATGAGGCGGAACTCGGCGCTGTCGCGCAGGTCGTCGTAGGGCGCCGCGACCGCGTCGGAGATGTTGATACGGTTGGAGAAGAGGTCGGCCTGGTGGACGCTGCCGCCCAGGTCGTAGCCGAGGGTCGATTCGGCGTCCCAGAGGAAGAACTTGAAGCCCTCGCTGTCCGGACCGCGGTCGCGCGACAGGCGGTAGTTCTTGAACGGCCAGTCGCCGTTGCCTCCGTACATGTTGGTGATCAGGTAGTCGATGTAGTTGTCGACGTCGAGGTAGGTTTCTGCGGTCGCGTGGTCCGTGCCGTCGGGGTTGAGCCCCATCAGGAGGTAGAGCCAGGCGGTGCGTTCGGCCTCGGTGCCGGCGTCGGCGACGTTCTGGGCCATGGCGACGAGTGTGTTCCACGCGTCCGCGCTGCCCTCCTGGATCTCGCCGGAGTTGATCACGTCGTAGTTGTCTTTGTCGCCGCTGATGTACGACTCGCCGAAGGACTCGTCCGGCCGCTCAACCGCGTTATAGAGCCCCCAATACACGCCGTTGATGTAGACATGCATGCTGCGCCCGTGCCCCGAGGGCTGGCCCATAGCGAGCTGCGTTTCACGCAGGAACTCGTCGCGTGCGAACAGAGGCAGGGCGCCGCTCGCGCTCCACTGCCAGCCGTCGTTCGATTCCATGCGCAGGACGATGTTGTCGTACTCGTCGGTGGCGTCCTCGCCGAAGAAGGGGACGTGGAGCTTGGGGTCGCCGTACTCGTCGCGGAAGACGACGCGCAGCGAGTTCTTGCGTGTGGTGCCGTTGTAGCGGAACGTACCGCCCTGGATGCGCAGCCCCGCGTCTTCCTGGAAGCCGACGCTGCCGTCGGGGTTGATCAATTCAAAGGAGATCGGCCGTTCCCACGCCCGCCCGTGCTGAGTCGAGTTGGTGTAGATGCCGCTGGATCCGAACAGGAAGTCCGCATCGGTCACGATCGAGAGTGTCGGCAGGCCGGTGAGCGCGTCGATGAAGTCCTGCTCGTGCCCGTTGACCACATTGATGCCGTAGTCCGGCGACCAGGGGCCCCAGGCCGAGGGCAGGCCCTGGTCCAGCGCGTGCTGGAAGTCCTGGTTGATGACATCGGCCGCGAAGATGTAGGTCTGGGTGTCGACGTTGGTCGGCGCGAATCCTGCCTTGAACGCTGCGGCGCGCAGGACGGAGGTCTCGCTGACCGTGATGGGGCCGGTGTAGAGCACGCCGTTGGTGATCGTCATCGCCGCGTTGACCGTCGGGGCGGACCCGTCCGTCGTGTAGACGATCATCGCGTCGGCGGTGGTCGCTTCGATCTCCACATCGAACGCGGTGGTGAAGAACCCACGGTCGACGGTGAAGCTCGTATCGCCGACAAAGCCCTGGAAGCTCTGCCCGTTCGCCGTGCCCGGCGTGCTAACGGAGAAGAACCCATCGGCATAGGGGGCGATCAGGCTGGCTTCGCCCGTTTCGAGCCGCGGGATCAACAGCATGTCGGAGCTGGAGGTGCCGGCGTTGAGCCCGTGGATCGCGAGCACGTTGTCGCCGGCCTGCAACACGTCGCGGTGGTCGCTGATGTCGAAGGTGATGTAGTCTTCCACTACAACGCTGTCGGGCCGCTGGTTGCCCCCGGTCGTCGAGTCCCATTGCGGGTTGGCCGGCGCGTTGTCGGACGCTGCAACCATGACGCCGTTGAGGTACGCGACAAACCCGTCGTCGTAAATCATCCCCAGCTCGAGGGTGTCGATTACGCTTGGGTCCACAAGGTTGAACTCGAAACGCGTGTAGATCGAGGCGATGCCGCTGGGCACCGTGGTGTCGATCAGGTCGCTGTAGTCGTCGCCGCTGGATTCGTAGCCGAGCCCGGCCGTGAGGGTGGGCCCGGATGCGCCGGTCCACCCGGCATCGTTGTACCCCGACTGGGTCCACGACAAGCCGAGCACGCCGTTGTTCGGGACGAGGTAGGTCAGCGGGGTGTTGTCATCGACGAGGGTGCCCTGGCTGGCCGTCATCGCCAGCCCGTAGCTGACGTCCGGCATCTGGGACGGGAACTGCGGGGCGTACTCAAAGGCAACGGTTGAGCCGTCCGCCTCGACCAGCGCGAGGTACTCGCCGCCGGCCCCGAGCCGGAAGTTGGTGTGCAGTTCCGTTCCGTCGGCGTCCGCTCGGTCCTTCCCCGAGGCAAAAACCAATAGGAAGGCACCGGGGTCCAGGGATATCGATGGGAACGCCCACTGGTTCAGGTCGCCCGCGTTGTCGGTCAGGTGCCAGCCGGCCAGGTTCAGCGCCGTGTCGCCCGCGTTGTAGAGCTCGATCCAGTCGGAGCGCTCGCCATCCTCGTCCTGGATGCCGCTGTCATTGGAAGCGAGGAACTCGCTGATTACGGGCACCGCGGTAAAGAGCAGGCGGGGCTCAAGCCGCTCGAAGCCGGGACGTGGGTCAAACAGCGAAGGTCTTGAGATTGCAAGGGGGTTGGGCACGGGTTCTGCCTCCGGGTACAAATCGGCGAGGTGCCTCGGGACGGACGGGGCGGTGTTGGGAGAGGATCGGTCCGCCCGTGAAAAGGGGCGCATGGCTTTTCGGCCACGCGCCCCATCGTTTCTTAGACAAGTCACACGTGCACGCGTGGCTCAGCGGCGACGGCGGAGCATCGCGAGGCCACCCAGGCCGAGCAGGGCCAGCGAGCCGGGCTCGGGGACGACCCGGACGATGATGCCGGCGATGCCGGGGTCGGTGTTGCCTGCCGGGGTATTCGGATCGGCAAAGACCTCGATGAGCTGAGTCGTGCCGTCGGCGGTGAAGGTCCCGATCGCCGAGCCGCCGGTGGAGCGGGTAAACATCGGGCCGGTCGCGTTGCCGTTGCCGTCACCGAGGACGGAGGTCCGGGTGCTGCAGCAGCTGCGCAGGTCGTGGACGGCGATGTACTGGACCTGGTAGAGCGTGCCGATGCTCAGGCCGGTCAGCGTCAGGTTGTACGGACCGATGTTGTCGATGTTGTCGTGGCTGTCGAGGATGTTGTCCAGGCCGGGACTACCGGTGGGCGTCAGCCACAGGTTCGGGTCAAAGAACGGGCCGGGGTCGAGGACGTCCTGGAAGACGACGCCGTTCACGGTCGGGGTGCCGCCGCCCATGCTGTCGGCGAGGAAGGCGGAGCCGGAGTTGTCGATGTCCGACGCCGAGGTGATCGCGAAGGCCGACCCCCAGGTAATCGTCGCGGCGCTGGCACCGCCGACAAGGGCCATCGCCGCCGCGGCCGCGAGGCCGGACTTCGCGAAACCGAACAGGTTAGATACCGTCATCTTGAAACCTCCATAAGTTGTTGCCGGGCAATGATATGAGGCGCACGAATGCTGCCGGCGGGATAGTGAGGGACGCTGGAACACCCAGCCCTCTTCACAGTATAAAGGCGCAGGTACCCAGAGATTAGACAAAAACTAACAATTTTTTGACAGTTGCCTCAGTCGCCCAAGGCCTGTTCCAGCAATCGCCGAGTGACCTCGGTGTCCCGGGTGATCCCGACCACGACCTGCCCGTTCGGTAGGAAGACTTTGGGCATGCGGGGCCCGCCTGTGGTGGCAAACAGCTTGATCGCGATCGCGAGGTCCGCGTCGATGCCCGGGTCTTCAAGTGCCGCCTGCAGTGCTGCCTCGCCGGACAGGGTCCCGGCATATTCGAGCGCCAACGCCGGGCGGGGGCGGTTCTCAAACGCCCACCGGTGGTATGTGGCAAACTGGTCCGGCGCGGCGCGCCAGAGCGCCAGACCGATCCGGGCCAGTTCGCACGCGTTCGCGTGGTTGGGGATCGAAGGCGGCAGTCCCGGGTGGCAGTCCCGGTTCAAGGGGCACGGGATCAGCACCAGCGCCGCCTCGTTCGGTAACCTCGGCCAGACCTCCTCCAGGTCCCTGTGCATGTCTCGGCAGGAGTCGCAGGTGTAGTCGTACAACTTGTAGACGACCCGCACCGCGTCCGGGCGGCCCAGGGTCGGGAAGTGGCCGCGTGCCACGATGGTCCCATCCGGCAGCACGATTTCGTTTTCCGTCAGGGTCGGCGCATCCACTGCAGGGGTCTGGCCATGCGCCGGCTGATGTGGGTCGCCGGCGAGCGGGTTTACAGGACGGTTTAGGTCTATGTCGGGGGCCTGGACAACCCGGTGGGTATCATGCCCCGGGTCGACGGCCTGTAGCCCCGCGAACACCGCGAACAGGGCGAGACCGACCCCGATGCACCACACCGGCCGGGGTTCGGCCATGCAATACTCCCCGGTCTTCGGCGCCCATGGCCGGGTCAGTGCCACGCCAACCAACGCGACCAGGCCCGCCGCGTGGGCCGCGAGGCACCACTTGCAGAACTCTTGCAGCACGAAGGCCTGGACCCCCGCGAAGTAGAGGATCGAGAGCAGGGCCGACACCCCCAGCACCATCAGCCCCCACGCGCGGATCACCGGCCCGCGCGAGAAATCGCCCCGTGGCTGCCAGATCAACAACGCGAGCAGCGACAGGTACACCACGACCGCGCCCGCCGCGACCGGCACACCAAACAGTGTCGACCACTTGGACGCCCATGCCCCCGAGCAGCCGCCGCCGCCGCACCCTTTGATGTGGGCGTCGGGGCCGGTGGTCTGGACCAGGATGGCTACGCTGACGATCAACGCGCCCGCCGCACCCACGATCGCGATCATGCGCCCCAGCCACGGCACGGCAGGGCGTTCAGTTTCAGCGGGGTCTGGGTGTGTGCTCACCATGCCTGAACATTGAAGCACAGCCCACGACCAGGGGCAACAAGCCCAGCCCGTTTGGGTGGTTGACCGAAGTGTATGAAGGCAATCGCAGTGCAGCAGGGGGTCTCGCCGGATACTGATGGCCAAGACCCCAGCCCACCACTCGTGTGGCCTGTTCAGCACAAGCCGGGGATGCGTGAGCATTCTGCTAAGACACAAAACGATGATAACGCCCACGCCCGAGGCCCGGAAGTATGGATGTGAACGATCCCGTCGCCCAACCCGACCCGCCTTCGCAGGCCGAACTCCGCAGACAACTCGCGGTGCTGTGGCAGCAGTCGCAGTCCTCGGTGACCGTGTTTGTGTGGTCGATGGTCGCGAACCAGCACGACGCCGAGGACGTGATCCAAAACGTCGCGGCGGACGCGGCGATGCACTTTGACCGGTACGACCCCGCCCGGCCGTTCCTGCCGTGGGTGATGGGCATCGCGCGTTTCAAGGTGATCGACTACTACCGCAAGCACGACCGCGACCCGCACGTGTTCCTCGACGAAGCGCTGGAAGGCGTTGCCCAGGCGTGCGTCGATGTCGAGCCGGAGATGCCCGAGCGTCGTGAAGCGCTCAAACGCTGTGTCTCCGGCCTGAGCGCGAAAGCCAAGCGTCTGCTGTCGATGCGATACGACCAGGGCCAGTCCCCGACCAGCATCGCCGACGAGCTCGGGACGACCCCCGGGTACATCCGTCTCGCGTTGTACCGGACACGCACGGTGCTCCAGAACTGCATCAAGAAGCGCCTGGGCAGGGGGAGCAGCCATGCAGGTTAGCGATGAGCTGCTCTACCGGTTCCTGGACCGAGACGTGACCGAGCCGGAACGTGCGCGCGTGCTCGAGTGGTTAGCCGAGGACCGTGAGCACTGCAGGGTGTTTGCGCGGTTGGCGAACGACGAGCGGGCCCTCAGCGATTGTGTCCGTCGAGAAGCGATGCGGCCCGTGCTGGACTCGCAGGCGATGCGTGCCCTGCTGCTGATGGAGCAGGCCGCCGAGGTCCAGCCGGACACCTACACCCTGCCCAAGCGGGACCGGCGCGATGTCGCGCGACGGCGTGCCGAGGCCCGCAAGCGACAGAAGAAAGAGATCGTGCTCCCGGTCTGGCTGGTGGTCGGCGGGCTGGCGGCGGCGGCGATGGTGCTGCTCTCGCTGGTGCTGATCCCGGACCCGCCGGTCTCGGTCACCCCGCCCGTGATCGCGGACAAGCCCCCGGCGCAGGCGGTGGTCGAGTTCAGCAGCGGCGTCGTCTGGTCGGGAGAGTCCGCGGGGCTATCGGTCGGGCCGGGCCAACGCCTGCCCGAAGGCCCACTTGAACTCTCGGCCGGCCGGATGACCATCCGCTTCGACGGCGGGACGCGCGTCGCGGTCAGCGCACCCTGCGTGTTCCGCGTCGAGAACGGCGAGGTCATTGAGCTCCTGGATGGCACCGCGGTGGTCGAGTCGCCGTCGTGGGCCCCGCCCTTTACGGTCAACACCTCGGACCACCGGCTGGTCGATCAGGGGTCGACCTTCGGCGTGGTCGCGCAGGCCCGCTCGGTCGAGCTGCATGTGTTCGCGGGGCACCTTGATCTCTACGCCCCGGATGAGACCGGCACCGCCGGTGAGCCCTTGGTCCGCGCGCTCTCGTTGGAGTCGTTCCGGCTGGATCGTACCGGCTCAGTGCATCGGCAGGCGTTTAGTGTTGCCGCGTATCAGGGTCTTGGAACGACGGGACTAGTCCCGACGGTGAGTCAGCGGACCGTCGTGTTCCAGCAGGGGCTTCGCGGCTACACGGGGGCGGTGGATACCTGGTTCAGCGAGCGCACCAATCCGCAGGAATCCAACGGCCACCCGTTGGGGACATACCTCCGGGTCGGGCAGTGGGACGCCGCGAATCAGCAGGCACTCCTGCGGTTTGACGGCCTGTTTGACGCGGAGGCCGGCGGTCTCCCCGATTGGGCGCGGGTGGTGTCGGCCGAGTTGGTGCTGCACAACGCCGCAGACATCACCGACAGCTTCGGCAACCGCTCGGCCGAGGGCGACGCGTTTGCCGTGCACCGTGTGCTGGCACGCTGGCAGCCCGGCACGCGTTACGGCTCACCGGTCTGGGCGGGTGGCGCGACGCCGCAGGTCGATCGCGACAACCGTGAAGCCGGCTCACAGGTCTTGGATGAAGCCATGGCGTATGTGAGCGCCGCTGCTGGTTACGTGATCCCCGAAGGCACGCGGATCGTCCTGGATATCAGCGAAGCCGTGGACGCTTGGTCACGGGGCGAGCCCAACCACGGCCTGCTGCTCCAGTCGCTCGGCGCGGACCCGCGATCGGTCGCTAACCAGGGCGAGGCCGACGCGGTCTTCCTGGCGAGCAGCGAGTACGCGGCCGACCCCTCGCTACGCCCATCGCTTTCAGTGACCTACCTCGTGATCGAGGAAGGCTCACGTTGATCTGTTTGTTTCACCGCCCGGAGAGAAGTTGTATGCGACCCTACATCCACACCGCCATCCTCACCGCCTGTCTGACGGCCGGCCCTGCCGCCCGGGCTCAGGACACCTTCTCGCTGGTCGTCTTGGGTGATACGCAGAGCTATGTCGTCAACGACACACTCGCCGCGAACTTCACGGCGCAGACGCAATGGATCGCCGATCAGCAGTCGGCGCTCAACATCCGGTTTGTCACGCATGTTGGCGATATTGTTGAGCACGCCACCGCCGCTGAATGGGCGCGAGCGGACCACGCGATGTCGATCCTCGATCAGGCGCAGGTCCCCTGGGCCGCCGCGTTCGGCAACCATGAATGGGATACCCCCGACCAGCCCGGCGGGGGCGACAGCGGCTTTATCACGCATTTCGGTCCGGACCGACACCAGGGCGAGTCGTGGTACGGCGGGTCAAGCCCCAACGGCCGAAGCTCCTGGCAGCGGTTCGAGGCCGGCGGCCGGACGTTCCTGCATATCACGCTCGAATACGACGCTCCGGACGACGCCATCGCGTGGGGGCAGTCGGTGCTCGATCTGCCAGAAAACCAGGGCCTCCCGACGATCCTGACGACACATGTCTACCTCAACGACAACCGGAACGTCGGCTTCACGGATGCATCGCCGACGACCGTCCAACGCGTGACAAGCCCCTACACCGGCGGCGCGGACCGCAACAGCGGCGAAGACATCTGGCAGGAATTCGTCAGTGTCAACGACCAGATCTTTATGACCTTCAACGGCCACTACGCCGGCGAACGCCTGCTCGTCTCAACCAACGACGCGGGCAACGAGGTCTTCCAGATGCAGGTCGATTACTCCCGTCGGCCTAACGGCGGGGACGGTTGGCTGAAGCTGTTGACCTTTGATGTTGAATCGGGAGAGATCCATGTGCAGACCTATTCGCCAACACTCGACGAATTCGCGCAGTTTGAACCGGACGCGAATCACCCGCTTAATCTCTTAGATGAATATACCGGCCCCGGCGATACCGTCGGTGACGGAGACGCGGAGTACACGATCTTCGTGGACTTTGATGAGCGGTTCGGGCCCGTCCCTGAACCTGGAGTAGGGGCACTGCTGGTCCCCGGCGCGATCGCCACGCTTCATCGGCGACGCGGATAACACTGCTTTTTGTTCAACCTTGGGAAGTGTTTCCCATCACCCCTGTCCTTTTCTTTGGAGGCCATAAGATGAAACGGTTTACGCAATCAACGCTCTGCCTGTCCGCCGCCTGCCTGCTCGCCGGCCACGCCGGTGCCGACACCATCACGATCCGTGAGGGTCTCAACGGCTACGCGGGCACGCAGGACACCTGGTTCAGCGAACGCTCGACCGGCGGAGAAAACGCCGGCTTCCCGGAGACCAGCTACTTCCGCACCGGGCTCTGGAGCGCGGCGAACCAGCAGGCGGTGCTCCAGTTCGTCGGCGCCGAGGACTTCCTGGTCCCCGGCGGCACAATCAACAGCGCTATCCTGCAGGTTACGATCCCAAACGACATCACCTTCTCCGACGGCGAGACCAACGCGCTACACCAGATGCTGGTGCCCTGGGTCGAGACCGACACCTACGGGTCAGCACCCTGGGCGGGTGGCGCGACACCGCAGATCGACCTGGACGATGTCGAGGCCTCATCGGTCGCCATCGCGGACTCGACCGCGTTCGGGGTTGCCAACGTCATCCCGCAGGGCGCGGTTGTCACCTTCGATGTGACCGCGGTCGTCCAGGGCTGGGCCAACGGTGATGACAACTTCGGCTTCCTGTTCCAGTCACTCGGTCTGGCCGGCGGGGGCGGGCTGTTCATGGCCTCGTCCGAGTACGACGGCGCCGACGGCGAAGCCGCACGCCCAACACTCATCATCGACGGCGACGTCGTGCCCGAGCCCGGCTCGGTGGCGCTGCTGGCCATCGGCGGGGCGCTGCTCGTACGCCGCCGCCGGTAGTGCGGCCCCCTGTGTCTGCTCCTCCACCCTGGGTGGTCCGGCTAAGCGGCCGGGCACCCGGTTTCAATCCCCGCCTTACTCACACACCACTTCCCCGGAGTCAGCCATGCGGACACGCGCCTTTACCCTGATCGAGCTGCTGGTCGTCATCTCCATCATCGCGCTGCTGATCGCGATCCTGTTGCCCGCCCTCGGCGCCGCGCGCTACTCCGCCCGCGAGACGCAGTGTGTCACGCAGATGAAGCAGCAGATCGTCGCGCACATGGGCTTCGCGACGGACCACACAGGCAAGTTCGCCCCGCACGATGCCGGCAATTTCAGCTACGCCCGCTACACCCAGGCGCAGAAGGACTCGGGCCAGAACATCTTCGACCTGGTCGGCCGAGAATACATGGGCGACGCGAGCATCATGGTCTGCCCCGTCCTCGCCGCGGAGATGCAGCGTGACGAGATTGGTTACACCGAGTACATCAGCGGCGACTTCGCCAACTGGCCCTACGCGATGCGCGACGACACGCCGGTACGGGTCTGGTCGGGCTATATGTGGATGGGCAACCCGACCTTCCCCATCGGCTACATCGACCCGCGCGGCGAAGAGATCTTTGCCGACGGCCTGGACGATTCCTCCTCCGACACCTACGTCGCCTCACACCGCAGCATCATCTGGGGCGGGAACACCACCAACGACTGGCACGGCGGGCAGGGCACCTTCGGGGCGAACGACTCGCGTGCCAACCCGCTGGGCCGGGGCGATGGGTCGGTCGAGCTGACCAACGCGACCGAGGCCGAGACCCGCGTCACCGTGACCGGGCAGGTGTGGATCTGGTAGCCCTCGGGGGTGGTGCTGGCCAAGAGGTTGACGCATGTCCGCAGGCTTTCGATCTGTAACCGAGCTGGCTGTCTGCATCGCCTTGCTCTGTGTGTGCGTATCGTCGGCACCGGGCAGTCCGCAGGCACAAACGCGCCAAGGCGAGCCGGCTCCGCCTGCCCCGGAAGACGTCGTCGTCGACCGCCGTCCTGAGACGCTGCGGGTCGTGACCTACAACGTCTTAGTGGCGTTTGGGAACTACAAGGTCGGTGATCCCTACCACCCCGGCAGCGAACGCAAGCAGCGGATCGCGACCTGGCTCGCGTCGCAGGAGCCCGACGTTGTCGCCCTTCAGGAAATGAACGGCTACACAGCCGAGCAACTGGCCGAGGAGGCCACTGCCTGGGGGCACACCCACGCGCTCATGCTCAAAGAGTCTGGCTACCCGACGGCGTTGACCTCGCGCTGGCCGATCGAGGTGCTCGACCGGGTGCTGGACGGCATGCACCACGGCGTGATGCGCTGCCGCACGGGCGGGGTGGACTACATCGTCGTGCACCTGTGGCCCTACAAGGAGGAGGACCGGCGGATGCACGAGGTCGGCGAAGCGCTAAGACTGGCTGAGCAGTCCCACGCAGCGGGCCGACCCGTGGTGATCCTCGGCGACTTCAACGCGCTGTCGCCGCAGGACCTGCCGATGCTCAGCGCGACCGGCGAGCAGGAGCTTGCCCGCTGGCGCTGGGACCTGGAAGACCCGGAGGTGAGCTACACCGATATGTTCCAGGCCGTAGCCGACGCGGGCTACCGTGACGCCAACGCGGGTCATTGGCCCGACGAGATGCAGATGCATGAGCCCCGTGTCGACTTCGTCTTTCTAAGCCCCGAGTTGGCGGATGCGGTCACCGACGCCCGCTGGGTCTACTCGCCGGAGATGATCCGGCGCTCGGACCACCTGCCGATCGTCGTGGACCTGGACGTACTTCCTCTCGACGCAACCCCCAGCGACGACTGAGCCCAACAACTGCAACCGAGTGAAACGGCCCCGCACTTACGCCAGCAGGTCGTGCTGGACGTGGCCGTGTACATCCGTCAGACGGAAGCGTCGGCCCTGGTACTTGTAGGTGAGCCGTTCGTGGTCGATGCCCAGCAGGTGCAGGAGCGTCGCGTTGAGGTCGTGGACATGGACCCCGCCGTCGACCGTGTTGTAGCCGTACTCGTCGGTGAGCCCGTGGACGTGCCCGGGCCGGATGCCGCCGCCGGCCATCCAGATGCTGAAGCACCGCGGGTGGTGGTCCCGCCCGAAGTTGTTGGCGGTCAGCGTGCCTTGGCAGTAGGACGTGCGCCCGAACTCGCCGCCCCAGACGACGAGCGTGTCGTCGAGCATACCGCGGCGTTTGAGGTCCTTGACGAGCGCGGCCGAGGCTTGGTCGGTCTCCGCGCACTGCCCGCGGATCGCGCCTGGCAGGTTGTCGTGTTGGTCCCAGCCCTGGTGGTAGAGCTGGATATGGCGGACCCCCTGCTCGGCGAGCCGGCGGGCGAGCAGGCAGTTGGCCGCGAACGTGCCGGGCCGACGCGCATCCTCACCATACAACTCGTAGACCTCCTCGGGCTCATCAGCGAGGTTAGTGATGTCGGGCACCGAGGCTTGCATGCGGTAGGCCATCTCGTACTGCGCGATCCGGGACTCGATCTCGGGGTCGAGTTCCTGCTGATAGGCGTGGCGGTTCAACTCGCCGAGCTTGTCGAGCATGGCGCGTCGGCCCGAGCGGCAGATCCCGTCCGGGTCGCTGAGGTAGAGGACCGGGTCCTTGCCTGCGCGGAACTGCACACCCTGGTGCCGGGAGTCGAGGAAGCCCGAGCCCCACAGCCGCGCGTAGAGCGGCTGCCCGCCCTGGCCCGCGGAGACGAGGACGATGAAGGCGGGCAGGTTCTGGTTCTCGCTGCCCAGGCCGTAGCTGAGCCAGGCCCCCATCGACGGCCGGCCCGCGATCTGCGAGCCGGTCTGGATGAACGTGATCGCTGGGTCGTGGTTGATCGCCTCGGTAAACATTGAGCGGACCACGCAGATGTCGTCGGCGATCGACGCGATATTGGGGATCAACTCGCTAAACCAACCCTGTGCCTGGCCGTGGCGTGTGAATTGGAACGGCGAGCCAGCCAGCGGGATCGAGGTCTGGTTGGCGGACATCGCGGTCAGGCGCTGCTCGCCGCGGACCGACCCGGGGAGCTGTTCGCCGTGCTCCTGGTTCAGCCGGGGCTTGTGGTCGAACAGGTCCAGGTGCGACGGCCCGCCGGACTGGAACAGGTAGATCACCCGCTTTGCGGTCGGGACAAAGTGCGGGGAGCCGAGCACGCCGCCCGGTGTGGTGCCCGCCGATGACGCGTGGACCGCCTCAGCCCTGGCCCGGCCCGGCCCGGTCGGTGACGGCAGCAGCGACGCGAGCGCCAAACCGCCAAGGCCCGCCGCGGCCTTGCCAAAGAAGTGTCGGCGGGTGATCGCGAACGGATCGATCAGTCGCGGGTCGTTGTATTGGCCGTCTTGCATGGATTTAGTCTCGATTGCATCGACTCGTCTGGTGATCGGAGCGCACTTGCGGCGACGGTCTGGCTACCGCCGCCAGACGACCGCGTCGTAGTTCAGGACCGCCTGGGCCACGAGCGTCCACGCCGCGACCTCTTCATCCGCCAACGTGTCGTCGGTCGCGAAAGAGCCCTGAGCCCGCAGCAGCGCCGCGTCCTCGGGGCGCTCCGCGAAGTGCGCCAAAGCATCGGCCAGCAACTCAAGCAGTAGCGCCCGCTCACGCTCGTCCGGTTCCCGCCCGGCCAGGCGGACGAAGACCCGGCCGACCCGCGCCGTATCGTCCTGCTCCGCAGCGAGCGTCCGCTCGGCCAACAACCGGCAGGCCTCGACAAACTGCACGTCATTCATCAGGACCAGCGCCTGCATCGGCGTGTTGGTCTCCGAACGCTTGGCGATGCACACCTCGCGCCCGGGCGCATCGAACGCCAGCATGTTCGGCATCGGGGCCGTGCGTTTCCAGACGGTGTAGAGCGACCGGCGGTACAGGTCCCCGCCAACCGACTGCCGGTAGCCCGGACTCATCGTGTTCGCCTCCCGCCAGAAATTGGCGGGCTGGTACGGGCTGACCGGTGGGCCACCCAGCCGCAGCTCGATCAGCCCGGCGGCGGATAGCGCGGTGTCGCGGACCATCTCCGCGCTCAGTCGACGGGCCGGACCGCGCGCCAGCAGCAGGTTCTCTGGGTCGTGCTCGTAGCTCTCGGGGTTGCTGGCCGAGTCCTGGCGGTAGGTCGCGCTGAGGACGATCCGTCGGAGCATCGCCTTCGTGTCCCAGCCTGAGTCGATGAACTCCCGTGCGAGGTAGTCGAGCAGCGCCGGGTGGGTCGGCCAGGCCCCCTGCAGGCCGAAGTTTTCCGGCGTGGAGACGATGCCTACACCGAAGCACACCTGCCACAGCCGGTTCACCGCGATCCGTGCGGTCAGCGGGTGGTCGTCCGACGTCAGCCACTGGGAAAGCCCGAGCCGGTCGCGCGCGGCCCCGGCCGGGAAGGGGGGCAGGGCGTCGGGCGTATCGCGGTGGACGCGGGTGTCCTCGTTCTGGGGCGCGTCGTACGCGCCGCGGTTGAGCAGGTAGGCCGGCCTCGGCTCGGGCAGTTCGTCCATCACGGAAACCTCTGCGAGCCCGGTCTGGAACTCGAGCAACGCGCGTTCGGCCCCGACCAGCGACGCACGCCGCTCGGCGACGACCGGGTCGACCGCGGACAGGTAGTAGTCCCGCAACGCCTCGTCATCACGCGCCGCGAGCGCGTCGGCCAAGGCTTTGCCGTCGAAGAGCTGGCGGGCCTCGATGCCCGTTAGCGCGCGGTTGTAGGCACGTAGCTCGTCCATGACAACGCCCGGCAGCGTCGGGCTGCGGAAGCGGTGGTCGAAGGTCAGCCCGTGCCCGCCGTGCTGCGGGTACTTGAACAGGTTGTCGCGGAGGACCTCCCCGGCCGGCTCGCCGTTGATGTGGATCGACATGCCACCGGCGTCGAAGGTCGCGCCGTAGGCGACCACCACGTGCACCCACTCGCCGACCGGCAGGGTTTCGGCGGTCTGCACGGCGATCGCGTTGCCCGGCCAGTAGCGCATCATCGCGAAACGCAGCTTGCCGTCTTGCAGCGTCAGTTCCGTGCCGTGGAACCCGACGTCCGTGCCCCCGCTGCGGTGGAATACGACGCCGGTGAGACCCTCCGTCGGCAGCTTGAGCCACATCGAAACCGTGAACGCGTCATGTGGCTGGAGCCCGCCGCAGACATTGCCGAACGAGGCATCTGCGTCGCCCGCGAAGCGCAGGGCGTTCCCGATTCGACCTTCCACGATCGTATTCGCGGTGTTGGTGGTGCCTGGGTTGTCGGGGGCCGCGGTGTTCGCGAGCTGGTTGCCGTGGACCAGCTCATCCAGCGGGTAGGAGCCGGCAAGCCCCGGGATGTCGGCGGCTTTGTCTGGCTGTTCCAGCCAGGCCATGAACGGTTCCTGGGACTGCGCACGGAGCGCGGCATCGAGGTCGGCCTCGGCCGCAGCAACCGCCTCGCGCAGCTGCTGCCACCGGGTGTCCTGGTCCGGGGTCGGCAAGAGCAGCGAAGGCGTCGGCACCCGGCCGGCGTCGTGGTACATACCATATTCGTCGATGCTGTTGAAGAAAGCGTACAACTCGTAGTACTCGCGCTGCTCCAGCGGGTCGTAGCGGTGGTCGTGGCAGCGGGCGCACTCGAAGGTCATGCCGAGGAACGCGGTCCCGAACGTGTGCAGCCGGTCGGCCGCGTACTCGTTCATCCACTCCTCGCTGATCGACCCGCCCTCGTTGGTCATGCGGTGCAGGCGGTTGAAGGCGGTCGCCAGCTTCTGCTCGCGCGTTGCATCGGGCAGCAGATCGCCGGCGAGCTGCCAGGTCACAAAGTCGTCATAGGGGAGGTTGTCGTTGTACGCCCGGACGAGCCAGTCGCGCCAGTACCAGGTCGGGCTGAGCTGGTCGGACTGGTAGCCGTAGGAGTCGGCGTAACGCGCGAGGTCGATCCACTGCGTCGCCATGCGCTCGCCGTAGTGTGGCGAGGACAGCAGGCGGTCCACGACCCGTTCGTACGCCTGCTCGGAGTCGTCGGCCAGGAACGCCTGGACCTCTTCGGGTGTCGGGGGCAGGCCCGTCAGGTCGTAGGTCACCCGGCGGAGCCAACGGACCCGCGGGGCTTCCGGCGCAGGACGGAGGCCGGCCGTGTCGATCTGTGCCAACACGAAGCGGTCCAGGGCATCGCGCGGCCAACCCGCGTCTCGCACTGCGGGTACCGGCACCGATTCCGGCAGCGGCGTAAACGACCAGTGTTGTTCATACACCGCGCCCTGATCGATCCAGCGCTCAAGCAGCTGTTTTTCCTCAGCGGTCAGCGTCAGCTTGGACGCGGGCGGCGGCATGACGAGCCGGCTGCTTGCCGCGTGGGTACGGCGGATCAGTTCACTGGACGCCGGGTCGCCGGGCTCGATCACCATGAGGGCGCCGGTATAGTTGTTGCCGTCTTCGGGCATGTCGAGCCGCAGGTCCGCCTCGCGCGCGGCGCTGTCCGGCCCGTGGCAGCTGTAGCACTTGTCCGAGAGGATCGGCCGGATATCGCGATTAAAGCTCACCGTGTCTGGCAGGCCGCTGCTCGATACCTGAACCGTTTCGGCCCCCACGGATTCGGCTTGATTCCGGCCGGCCTCGCGGCAGCCGCCGATTAGACTCGCGGCACACCAGAGCAGCGCTAGCCCAAAGCGCGGGGCACATCTCAGCACAGAGTTACACAAATCGGTTGACTCCTATCGACGCCGGCCTCCACCGCGTTGATTGGCATCGGTGTTAGTAAAGCCGTTTGCTTGTGGGATGTCAACGATCGGTCTTCATCATCCGTGGTCTGTATTCCGCGCTCCCTTCACGTTACACATTAAGCGGGCTGAATGATCCGACGATACTCGTAAAACCTCGCGTGTCTGCCGGGCCGCGAGCGAACGGGGGCAGGATGACCACATGCACAACCCCCCAACCAGCCCATCGAGCCAGGATGCCCGAGATCCGTCGGCGACCACCAGGGGTGCCTCCCGGCTCTCCTGGTTGAGGCGTCAGATGGCGCTGGGGGCCGCGCTGGCCATCACGCTGGTCGGCCTGACGCTGACGGCCTTCGCGGTCCGGCACGACCTGGCCAACGCACAGCGAGCCGACGAAGAGCACTTTGAACGGCTGACGGAAAAGCTGCGCGCCGAACTGACCCGACGGGTCATCGTCTACAACTACGGACTCATGGGTTCGCGCAGCCTGTTTCCTGCGAGCCAGTCGGTCGAACGAGACGAGTTCCGCGCGATGGTCTTCTCCCGCGAGTTGGACATCGAGTTCCCCGGGGCATTGGGGATCGGCTTTATCCGTCGGGTCGAGGACGCCCCTGACGCGATCGAATCGTTTGTCGCGACCGCCCGGGCGCAGGGCGCGGAGGATTTCCAGATCACGGTCCCCCCGGGGGCCGAGCCGCTGGAGGGCTCCGTCGTCGAGGGTCGGCTGATCATCGAGTTCATCGAGCCGGTGGAGCAGAACCGCCCGGCCCTGGGCCTGGACATCGGGTCCCACCCGGTCCGTCGGGAGGCGGCCGAACGCGCGGCGCTTACCGGGCAAGGCAGCATTACCGGCCGGATCGAGTTGGTGCAGGACGACCAGCAATACGCGGGGTTCCTGTACCTGTTGCCGGTGTATGCCAAGGGGATGCCCGTCGCGACACCGCTGCAGCGGCTGGAAGCGCTCGAGGGCTGGGTCTACATGCCGATGATCGCGCCGCCGGTGTTTGACGGCGCGGCAGAGGTCGCGGACAACGAGCTGGTGTTTACCGTGTTCGACGGGGATGCGCCGGACCCGCAAGCCATGATCTACGACGGCGGCGGGATGTCCGGTGGGCACACGGCAGGTGCCGAGGCCGATGACCTCTTTTTTACGGCGCATCGCTTCCATGTCTTGGGGCCTCTGGAGATCGGAGGCCGGACGTGGACGGTCTCGATCGGTGATAATGAACAGTTTGTCGCGGCCTCGCGGGCCGGGGCGTGGGTGATCGGGTGCGGCGGCACACTGCTGTCGCTCCTGCTGGGGCTGGTCGTTTACCTGCAGGGGACCGCGGCCCGGCGGGCGCACACCCTCGCCGCGGGTATGACCGCGGACCTGAGACGCTATGCCGAGGAAGCGAGCGCCGCGACACGCTCCAAGAGCGAGTTCCTGGCTAACATGAGCCATGAGATCCGCACGCCGATGACCGCGATCCTTGGCTACGCGGACCTGCTGCGCGCCGACCCGAAGGCCCAGACCTCCGAGGCCAAGCGCCTGGAGTACATCGGGACAATCAAGCGCAACGGCAACCACCTGCTGGGCATCCTCAACGACATCCTCGACATCTCGAAGATCGAGGCGGGCAAGTTTCGGGTGGAGTCGATCGATACCGATCCGCTGCAGGTGGTGCACGACGTCTGCTCGCTGATGTCGGTGAAGGCCTGCGAAAAAGGGGTAGGCCTCGACACCGAGGTGACCACGCCGCTGCCCGTGGAGGTAAAGACCGACCCGGTGCGTCTGCGGCAGATCCTTGTCAACCTGGTGGGCAACGCGATCAAGTTTACGCACGCGGGTGGTGTGAAGCTGCAGGTCGGCTGGAACGCGACGCACCGCGAGTTGGAGTTCGCCGTCGTGGATACCGGGATCGGCATGAGCCCGGAGCAGGTCGCCCGGATCTTCCAGGCCTTCGAGCAGGCGGACAGCTCGACGACACGCCGGTTCGGCGGCAGCGGGCTGGGGCTGCAGATCAGCCGACGCCTCGCTGAACTGATGGGTGGGGGCATCGCGGTCGAGAGCCAGGTCGATGTTGGCAGCCGGTTCATCCTCAGACTCCCCGCCGAGGTCGAGACCTGCGTCAAGCTCCACCCCCCGACCCTCAGACCCGATCAACGGGCGCCGATACAGCATGAACCGAGCCCTACGCCGTCCGCGCTGCCGCTGGCCGGCCTGCGCGTCCTCCTGGCCGAGGACGGCGTCGATAACCAGCGGCTGATCGGATTCCACCTGAGGCGGGCCGGTGCCGCGGTCACCGTCGTGGAGAACGGCCGGCTCGCGGTCGAGGCGCTATCGGCTGGCGGTAATGTGGATGGCGAAATCGACCCGGATGCCCCATTCGACCTGATGCTGAGCGACATGCAGATGCCCGAGATGGACGGGTACACCGCGGTCCGTCTGCTGCGTGAGAAGGGCTGCACCCTGCGGATCGTGGCCCTGACCGCCCACGCGATGTCGGGTGACGAGCCGCGGTGCATCGAGGCCGGCTGCGACAGCTACGCTTCGAAGCCGATCGACCCGGACCGCCTCATCGCGATCTGCCTGGGACACACCCCTGCGAGCGAAGCCCACGAAGCGGCATGATCGGCAACCGCGTGGCTTCGGCTCGGAAACGTCTTGTCTTCACATTTTGCCGGCCTGGATTGTGCTAACCGCAATGGGTGATTCTTGCTCACCCTGATCACGAGTGCTCATGCACGCGGGGATGGGTCCCGATAAACCGACAGGGGGGGCGAAAGGAGCCCCGATGTCTCACGAATCTACAAGCAACCCCGATACACTTCGCAGCGCCTACGCCGACGACCCCGAGATGGCGGAGTTGGTGACGTTCTTCGTCGAGGCGATGGGTGAGCGCATCGCGGACCTGCACGCGGCGCTGGAAGCGGGCGATCTGCACCGGCTCCAGCGGCTGGCGCACCAGCTCAAGGGCGCGGCCAAGGGTTACGGATTCGCTACGATTACCGACTGCGCCGCGGAGCTGGATACGCTGCTGAAGGGCGACCCCGTGGGTACCGATCTGGACGTGTTGACCGCCTCCGCCGACCGGCTGATCGCGATGTGCCTCCGGGTCAGTAGCTAGCCCTCTTGTGCTGCCGCCGCCTTAGAGCCAGTCTTTGCTGCGGAACCACCAGTACATCACACCGACGATCGCCACGCAGACCCCGCTGAACAGCCAGAACCCCGATGGGGATTTGAGCAGCGGGATCCAGTCGAAGTTCATCCCGAAGACGCCGGCCAGGAACGAGATCGGAATAAACATCGATGCGATGATGGTGAGCACCTTCATCACCTCGTTCATCCGGTTGCTCATCGCGGTCATCCACGCCTCGCCCAGCCCGCTCGCCAGTTCGCGGTAGGTCTCGATCAGCTCGATCGACGCGATCGCGTGGTCGCCGACATCGCGCAGGTACAGGCGGGTCGGCTCGTCGAAGAGCCCGGTATCCTGGTCGAGCAGCGACCGGATCAGCTCCCGCATCGGCCAGACCTCCCGCCGGATAAGCATCAGTTCCCGCTTGAGCCGGTGGACCTCGTGGATGATGCCCTGGTCCGGGTCGACCAGGATACGTTCCTCGATCGCTTCCAGCCGGTCCGCGTACTGTTCCAGGATCGGGAAGACCCCGTCGATGATGGCGTCCAGCAGTGCGTAGGCGAGGTAGCCCGTGCCGTGCGTGTGGAACCGGCTCGCGGGGTTGGCGATGCGTTCGCGGACCGGGTCCCAGACGTCGCCGTCCTGTTCCTGGATCGTAATGACGGTGCGCACGCCCAGGAACAGACTCACCTGCTCGTGGATCACATCGTCGCTCGCGTCGCGGTGGAGCATCTTGGAGACGATGAAGAAGCGGGGGTGGCCCGGCTCGGGGTTGCCGTAGGACTCGGCCTTGGGGCGCTGGTTCGCGTTGACCACGTCCTCCATCGCCAGCGGGTGCAGGTCAAACGCCTTGGCGAGGACCCCGAGCGTCTCGGTGTCTTTCAGGCCGACGATGTTGATCCACCGGGTCTGCAGCCAGTCGGGCAGGTCGGCCTGCAGCACCTGCTCCAGCTCGGTGATGCCGTCGCGTCGTTCAATCTGCCCCCGGCCGTAGTCGATCATGGTGACCTTGGCTTTCTCGGCCTGCGGGTCGAGTTTCGCCCGCGCGATCAGTTCCTCGGGGCTGAGCCCGGGCACCGCGCCGACCTTGGCGACGCGTTTCTTCGGCAGCCTGGACAGCACCCGTTGGCGACGGCTCATCGGAGGGGGTGGCGTGCTCATCGCCACACTGTAACCGGATCAGGCATCCCGCCGTCTTCCCCGCACGCCAGACACGCCGGCGAGGGGCGGATAAAATCACGCCCGCCGGAACCGTCCATGAAGCCACCCCGCCGACAAGCCATGCCGGAGTCCCTGCGCACCGTGTGTGCATTGTGGGTGTTGCTGTGGGCCGTTGGCGGGTCGGCGTTGGCGCAGGATGCCGTGCAGCCGCAGGGTGAGACGGCGGAGGTCCAGCCCGAGGCGGCGCTGACACGCGAGCAGGTCCAGGAACAACTCGATGCGATGCTCGTGGACCCGCAGCTCGACGAGGCGACGCGCGAGGCGGCCCGCGGCTTTTATCAGACCGCGCTGCAGCGGCTGGACGTCGCGGCCGGCAGCGCCGAGACCGAGCGGAACTACCGCCAAGCCATGGCGGACAGCGACGCCACGCTCGAGCGGCTGCGGGGCGAGGCCTGGGACGCCGCGGCTCATGCGTTGTCCCGATTGGTGCCCGCCCGGAGTGCCTCGACGCCTGAACTGGAGCAGGCCGCTGCGGCGGCCCAGGGCCAGGCCTCTTCGCTGCGTACCTCGCTGAGCGAGATGGAGGCGGCGCTGAGCGCGATGGTGGTGCGGGCGGCCCCCCTGCGTGAGGAGTTGGCCACCGAGAACCAGAGGTTGGCGGACCTGCAGCGGGAACGAGAGGCGGCGGTTGCCGAGGAGATGCCGACCGCGGTGCGGCGGGCGCGGGAGGTCTCGCTGGAAGCGCGCCGGCTGGCCCGGGTGGCGCGGATCGCGGCGCTGGAGCAGGAGCTCGCGACCCTGCCGATCCGCCGGGAGATCACCGAGGCCCGCATCTATGTTGCGCAGGTCCGGCTGGCGTGCGTCGACCAGGCGGTCACCAAGATCGGCGAACGCGTGTCGGCCCGCCGGATGGAAGAGGCCGCGCGTCGGCTGGCCGAGTCTGAGCGGGAGGCCCGCGAGATGGCGGGCTGGCACCCGTTGCTGGCCGAGTACGCCGACCAGACCGCGCACATGAGCAAGCTGCTCAGCGAGACGATCGCCCTCACCGACCGGACGCTATCCGACCAGGCTCAGTCGCAGGCGCGCTGGCGCGAGTTCGAGCAGACCCGCACGAGCCTGGAGCAGGTCCTGGAGATCGGCGCGGTCGGCGAGGATTTTGCCGAGCTGCTCCGCAGGCTCCAGTCCCGCCTCCCGGCGACGACCGCGGTGCGCCAGGCGGTAGCGGACCGCCAGAAACTCATCGTCAGTACCCGGCTGCACCGGCTGGAAACCGTCGAGAATCGGCGGCAGCTCAGCGACGCGGCGAACGAGGTCGAGCGGATCATCGCGGAGGCCCGTAAACAGGACGAAGCGGTTGATCTGAACGCGACCGAGCGCGAGGTGTTGCTGGGTCTGATTGCCAGCCGCTCGGACGTCCTGTCCCGTCTGGAAGAAGCGTACCTGGCCTACCTCACCGAGCTCATGGAGCTCAACGAACTCGACGCCGAGCTGGTCGAAGAGGCGGACGCGCTGTCCGCCGTGCTGGACGAGCGTCTGCTCTGGCTCCCCAGCGCCGCGCCGCTCGGCCGGGCCTGGATGACCCGCGTCGGCCTCGGTGTCGAGTGGCTGACCGGGGCGGCGGCATGGGGCGGGGTTGGCAGGCACCTCCGGACGCAGGCCGCGACGCAGCCACTGTCGACCGCGCTGGTCCTGCTGATTGCAGGGGCCTTGTTCGGGTTCAAGCGCCGGATGTCCCGGAAACTGACGCAGATCGCCGAGGCGGTCGGCTCGCCGCTCCATGACCGGTACGTCCTGACGCCGGCGGCCGCGGGGCTGTGCCTGCTGATGGCGCTGCCGGTCTCGCTGCTGATGTTCTGGCTCGGCTGGCTCCTGTTCAGCGCCAACGGGGGGATCTTTGTCTACGGCCTCGGCGGCGGCCTGATGAACGCCGGCATCGTGCTCTATATCCTCCGCTACTTCCAGGTCCTCGCACGCCGCAACGGCCTGTTCCACGCACACTTCCGCTGGTCGGACAAGGCCCGGCTGACGCTTTCGCGCAACCTCCGCTGGCTGATCCCCGTGCTCCTGCCGATCGCGGTCCTCGTGCCGATGACCGAGCTGACCGAGGACATCGTGTACCGCAACGGCGTGGGCCGGCTCGGGTTCCTGGTGGCGTCGGTGGCGCTGTCGTGGTTCCTGTACCGGGTGCTGCACCCGTCGCGCGGCGCGTCAGCGGACCTGATGACCCACCACGGGCTGGTCTGGCGGACGCGCATGGTGTGGTTCCCGGTCCTAGCCGCGGCGCCGTTCCTGCTGGGCCTGCTCGCGGCGGTGGGCTACTACGTCACCGCGCTCAAGCTGCAGGGGCAGCTGTTTACGACCGCGTGGGTCGGGCTCATGGCGATGATCCTTTACGGGCTGGCGATGCGGTGGGTGGTGGTGGCGCACCGCCGGCTGGCGATCCGCCGGGCCCGCGAACAGCGCGAGAAGCTCCTGGCCGAGCAGTCCGCCAAGACCGATGCGGTGAAGTCCGGCGAAGCAGTCCCTCTCTCCCTGGACGCCTCGGCGCTTGACCTGTCCGCGATCAGTTCGCAAACCCGGACGATGGTGCGGGCCCTGGTGCTCAGCGCGTTCGTGTTTATGCTGTACCTGATCTGGCGTGACCTAGTGCCCGCGCTGGGCGCGCTGGACCAGGTGGCCTTGTGGTCCAAGACCGAGGCGACGCCGGACGGGGACGTGGTCCGGTCGATCACGGTGCTGGGCCTCCTGCTCGCCGGGGTGATCACGGGGCTGACGGTGCTGGCCGCACGCAACCTGCCGGCTCTCCTGGAGATGCTGGCGCTGCAGCGGCTGTCGATCGACGCGGGCACACGCTACGCCGTCACCGCGATCTCGCGCTACATCATCCTCGCAATCGGGCTGTTCATCGCGTTCGACCGCATCGGCGTGGGGTGGGGGCAGATGCAGTTCGTGGTCGCCGCGCTCGGCGTCGGCCTGGGCTTCGGGCTCCAGGAGATCGTCGCCAACTTCGTCTCCGGCATCATCATCCTCTTCGAGCGCCCGATCCGCGTAGGCGATGCCGTGACCGTCAATGACCTCAGCGGCACGGTCGCACGCATCCAGATCCGCGCGACCACGATCGTCGACTGGGATAACCGCGAAATCCTCGTCCCCAATAAGAACTTCATCACCGACCGCGTCATTAACTGGACCCTAACCGACCCGATCACCCGGATGGTTTTCCCCGTCGGCGTGGCCTACGGATCAGACACGAATCAGGTCCACCAGATCCTGATGGACGTGGTTAGGTCCAACCCGATGGTCCTTGAGACCCCGCCCGCGACGGTCTTTTTTGTCGGCTTCGGCGAGAGCTCGCTGGACTTCGACGTCCGCGTGTTTGTGAGGGAACACCAGCACCGCATGCCCGTCAAGCACGAACTGCACCTCGCGATCGAGAAGGCCCTCCGCGAAGCTGGCATCGAGATCCCGTTCCCCCAGCGGGACCTGCACATCCGCACGCCCGCCCCGGCCCCAGGGACGTCGGGGCTCTAATCTCCTATGGGTGTTTATTTTCTGTGCGCACTGCGGGGGTGCTTGGGGATCACCTGGCATCGCGTTACACTGCGGTGACGGATATCCACCGCATTCTTGTGCCGTTCCAGGCACGTCTCAGCACATCGCTCAGGGGAGAACCAGTGCTATCACCCGCCAGAATCACGACCACCTTCCTCCTGTCCGCCGCCACATTGCTCACGGGGCACGCTTGGGCGATCGACTGGGACGGCGACTTCGCGGGCACCGGCAGCTTCGACGGCAAGATCGACAACCCGCTGAACTGGGACACCAACACCCTGCCGGGGCCGACGACCTCCGTCCTCTTCGATGCGGCCGCGACCTACACGGTCGGCTTCGGCGTCGATTTCGAGACCGGCGGCGGGGCGGTTATCAACGGCGATGTAACCTTCCTCACGCTCGGCGGGACGCCGGTCTACTCGGTCAATGGCAACTATGTCGTCACGGGCGCGCTGACGCTGGAAGGCGTGGACGTCCGGTCCGGCACGACGACCCCGCTGGGGCTGTTCACCGAGGGCGGTGGATCGATCACGCTGCAGAACGGCGATGTCTCCGTCGTCGACCTGCTCCGAGTGGCTCCCGATGTCAGCGCCGGCACCATGACGATCGACAGCACGACCGTCCAGGTCGACAGCAGCATCCTCATCTACGGCAACGGGGTGGCGGGCGGTGGGTTGCTGACCCTGCAGAACGGCGCGGATGTCCAGGTCATCAACGGCACTCAGGTCCAGCTCGGCCGATCGATGAACGTCGCCAGCACCCTGCGGGTCCTCAGCGGCGCTTCGTTGTACGCCGAGGCAGACCTATTCATGGCCGACTTCGATTTCTTCAACGGCACGGCCGTGCTCGAACTGATCGGCACCGGGTCATCGTTTGAGCTGGCCGGCGGGTACGACGCGGTCATCGGCGCCGACGCAATGAGCAGCGCCCGGTTTACGGGCTTCGACAACACCTCCGCCGACTTCGGCGGGCAGCTCACCGTCCGCGCGACCGGCACCCTGGAAAACATGGGGTCCGCGTTCACGATCGATGGCACCACCCAGATCGATGGCACGTTCCGGCACTCCGCCGGGACTACCGATTTCAATGGGGAGGCTTCCTTCGGTTCGGGGGCGACCTTCATCCACAACGGCGGCACCATCCGCTTCAACGACGACACCACGGTCGGTATCCTCGATGTGACCACCGGCGCACCGGCCTCCAGCAACCCCGCCGCTTGGGAAGTCAACGCGGATGTCGCCTACAACCGCCTGCTCCGCCTCGCGGGCGACAACGGCACCTGGGCAAGCGTCACCGTCTCCGATGATGGGGGTACCGATGCCGTGCTGCGCAACACCGGCACGGGCGGGCAGGCCGACCTCGCTGTGGGATACAACGGAAACGGCCAGCTCTTTATTAACGAAAACGGCTTGGTGGATATCTACGACGACGTCATCATCGGGCAGAACGCGGGAAGCAACGGCCAGGTCTTTGTCACCGGTGACGGCACCTTTAACCTCACCGATCGTTCGGAGCTCCGGGTCAACCGCAACGGGTCCGGCTCGAATGTGTTTGTCGGGTTCAGCGGGGCGGGTCTGCTGAACGTCACCGGCGGCGGGCTCATCGAGGTGGGCAACGACCTGGTCATCATGCTCAGCGACGTGGCGGGTGTAAGCAGCAGCGTGACCGTCGGCGTCTCGCCCACCCTGGAATTGGACAGCATCGACACGGTCAACGTTGGCAACGACCTGCTCATCGGCAACGCCGGCAACAACGGCGGCACGAGCAGCGGGCTGTTCTGGCTCCGCGACCGGGCCGTGGTCACCGTGGACGGCACCACCCATGTCCGCGCGACGGGCGAGCTGCGTGCGGACTACGTCAGCACCCTCACGACAACGAACCTCACCACCGACGCCGGCGCGATCCTGGACATCGATGGCGGGCAGATCACGGTCAACGGCGGAATCGCCACACTCAACCACGGCGATCTGGTGGTCAACGGCCAAACCGGTGTCCCCCTCGGCTTGGGCATGGGCCGCTTCAGCCTTATCAACGGGGCCGACGCGACCGTCGCCGGCGATATCGTGCTCGGCGAGGCCTCGGGCGACCATGGGCTGCTCGTCGTCAACGGTGTCGGCTCAACGCTGAACCAGACCAACGGCCTGCGCGACGCCCGGGTCGGCGACGGCGGCATCGGTGAGTTCCAGGTCTTCAACGGCGGGTTCGCGGAGATCAACCGGTCGCTCTTTGTCGCGTCGGCGTCCGGTGCGACCGCGACCGTCCACGTCTCGGGCGTCCAGAGCGGCATCCGTTCGCACCTGCTCTTGGAGGACCTGGGCGATATCTCGATGATCGAGATCGGCTCCAACCTCGCGTCCGGCTGGATGAATATCGCCAACGGCGGCTTTGTGCAGGTCACCGGCGGGGTCACCGTCGGGAGTCTCACCAGCACCATCACCGGAAGCCACCTGCTGACCATCGGTGGGTCACAGGACGGCTTCGCCGCTGAACTCCTCGCCGACTACCTCTACATCAGCGGCCCGGATGCCGAACTCCAACTCAACGATGGCGGGCTGGTGATCCTCGAGACCTTCACAGCGATCCCCAGCAGTTTCATCGTGAACGGCGGGTCCACGCTCCAGATGACCGGCGGCGACCTCTATGTGGAAAACGCCACCATCATCGCCAGCGCGATCATCCAGTGGACCGGTGGGGCCATCCACGCGATGGAGATCAACGGCGGCCTCACCAACCAGGGCGGCACCCTCGCGCCGGACCTGTCGCCCGCCAATCGGCACGGCACGACGACCATCACCGGCGACTACACGCAATTGGCCGACGCAACCCTCGCGCTGGACCTGGGCGGCACGACGCGCGGGAGTAGCTACGACTACCTCGAGGTCGACGGCGAGTTCAACGCCGACGGCACCCTCGAGGTTTCGCTCATCGACGGGTTCAACGCTGCCCTCGGCCACAGCTTCGACCTGATCGACGTTTCCGGCGGTCCGATCAACGGCACGTTCAGCGCCCTGCTGCTCCCCGGTGTCGGCAACGGCAACACCTGGGACCTGACCCAGCTCTACTCCACCGGCACCATCACCGTCATCCGGTCCGGCGACCTGGACAGCGACGGCACGGTCGGCGTCGCGGACCTGGACATCATTCTCGCCAACTGGGGCCAGAGTGTTACGCCCTTTGACGAGACCCAGGGCGACGTGAATGGGGACGGCTTGGTCGGGGATGCCGACCTCCAGGCTGTGCTGGATCAGTTCGGGAACACGACCTACCCCACGTCGAGCTCGGTGCCCGAGCCGGGCACGTTGTCGATGCTTGTGCTGCTCCTGTTCGGACGTCGCCGAAGGGGAACCACCCGCTAGGGGATCCCTGCCGGGTTCGGACCCATCGGCCGCGGCCAAATGACCCGGCGGTTGTGGTGTAAGGAAATGTGAGTACCGGGTAAGAGACTGTTGGATGGGCTCGATGGCTCGTCTCGCGGCCACTGTCGGCTGCGCTGAACCCTTGGGCCTGCCTGTGATTGCCCAGCGGTCAATCCTGCTCCTCCTTCAACCCGGTGGTGGCGCGAGCCCCCGCCGGGTCTTGCCGAGAACGCGGTCGACACGGACGTGACATGGATAACATGGGAACGATGACCATGGCCACCAACCCCCGAGAGCAGCAGCAGCGTCAGGACCTGGCGGTGTTGTGGACCCGGGCGCAGCCGCACGTCTCGGCGTTCGTGTCGTCCATGGTGCTCGACTTCCACGCCGCGGAAGACTTGATCCAGCAGGTCGCCTGCGCGGTCGCCGAGCAGTTCGAGGAGTACGAGCCGGATCGGCCGTTTGTCCCCTGGGCGATCGGCATCGCGCGGTTCAAGGTCTTCAACTACTACCGGTCGAGGAAGCGGGACAAACACGTCTTCGACAGCGAAGCGCTCACGGGCATCGCCCGGGCCTACGCCGAGCTGGAGCCGGAGCTGGACCCGCGCCGCAAGGCGCTGGCGGCCTGTGTCGGCAAGGTCAACGGCCGGGCGTCGCAGGTGCTGGAGATGCGGTACATGCGTGAGATGAAGCCGGCCCGGATCGCGCAGAAGCTCGAGATGACACCCAACGCGGTCAGCGTCATGCTGCACCGGATCCGAGCGGCCCTGAGCAAGTGTATCGAGCGCGAAATGAGCAACACCAAGACCGCGGGGGACGCGTGACCGATCCCGAAGTCAAGATCCTGATCGATGCCTACCTCGACGGGGCGCTGACCCAGGCGCAGGGCAAAGCCCTGAACGAATGGGTGAAAGCGTCGCCCGAGCACGCCCGCGCGTTTGCGCGGGCGTCCTGGCTGCACCGGCAGGTCTATGACGCGATGCATGTGCGTGACCTGCAGCAGCTCAGCGCCGGGGCTACGGAAGTCGAGCCGGACGACATCCTCGCACACCTACGCGAACTCGAAGACGGCTCGGGAGAGCAGGTACTCATCAACCTGACGCCCGAGCTCGAGCGCCGCAAGGCCGAGCGGAAGCGTGCCGAGCGGCGCGCCCGTGCCCTGCAAGGCCGGCCCAGCCACGACTCCCGTGACAACACGGTGCTCGTCATCCCCCGGCTGGTGGTGTACGCGGTCGCCGCGGTGCTTGTGGTGGGTCTGCTGACTGCGTTTTATACGGGCCTGCTCGGCGGCGAAAAGACACCCGACCCCATCGCACAGAACGGTACGCCTCGCCAATCCGCAGACCTCCCGCCGGTCGTGGCAGAACTGGTCGGTGGCAACCAGCCGGTCTGGGCGGATGTCACCCAGTCCGCCCGCCCGGGCACCCCGCTTAGGCAGGGGGTGATCCAGCTGACGTCCGGCACCGCCGAGGTCCGGTTCCAGAGCGGGGCAACCGCCGTATTCCGCGCACCCGCGATCATCGACCTCCGCAGCGCCAGTCGTATGGCCCTGATCCAGGGCTCGATGGTGGCCAACGTGCCGGAGCGTGCCCAGGGCTTTACCGTCGATACACCGTCGATGCGGGTCGTGGACCTGGGGACCGAGTTTGCCATGACCGCCGACGCGACCGGCAGCAGCGAAGTGCAGGTCTTTGTCGGCGAGGTAAACGCAGCCGCCTACGACGCCTCGGGGCAGCTCGGCTCGACCGCGTCGATCCGCCCCCGGCGCGGGCTCGCCGTGGACGGCGCGACCTTCCGTGCCCGGCCGATCGAGGCCGACGGGCGCGCGTTTGAAGACCTCGCGCCCCACCTGGCGCTGCTCCACCGCAACCTGGTGGTGAACGGCGACTTCGAAGATGGCGAGCCCGCCGCTATCCGCGGCCAGACGCTGATTGATGTCCAGAACCTGCGCGTCCCCGGCTGGGAAGACAACGGCCCGGGCACCGTCCTGGGCTACAACAGCGCTTCGGTCCATGACTACCCCAACCCCGCCCGGCACCCGATGCCCGACGACCGCGGCTCGTGCTACTACTCCGGCATGAGCGATGGTGAGATCCGCCAGTCGATTGATCTCTCCCCGCTCGCCGCGCTTACGGACACAGGAGAGGTCCGCTTCGATCTCTCTGCATGGCTAGGCGGGTTTGGCAACCACGATGAATACATCCAGGCCACCGCTACGTTTTACGATGCCGCTGGCAGGGCGATCGGTTCGTCCGTGACCCTGGACCCGGTACGTGCGATCGAACGCGGCAACACGTCGGGCTTCTTGTTTCGAGACCGTGAAGGGCGTGTCCCTGTCGGGACGCGCCGTGTGGTCATCGTGCTGCTCAACAACGGGTACCAGAAACCGCCCTACGTCCAGGATGGTTATGCGGACAACATCGCGCTGGAACTCTCCGTGGATTAGCGTTTCTCGTCGGATTTTTACCGAAACCTACCGGGTTAGAAACCTGCCTGTGGCATGATCCCGCTCATGCCCGAACGGTTTCTATTGATAGGCAGCCGTACGGTTAGCAATCCGTTTGTTTCGGGCTGCGGTGTAAGAAAAAAGCTTGGGCGGTGAAGTACCAGTAGCCCGGTGCGTGCTGGGGCCGACGCGGGAGGTCCGCGGAGGAGATGACTGGACTTTCTCAACTTCAGGAGAACGACATGCGATTCAGCAAGGAAACGTTGGCGGCGGCGGTAGCAGCAGTGGGCTGCGCGGGCTTCGCGATGGATGTAGACGCGGCCCCACTGGACACCAACCTGGTAGTCAACGGCGGGTTCGAGAATGTAGATGGGGGGACCACGGGTGCCTACGGCGCGGTGTTGATCCTCGATTGGAGCCACTCCGGTTCCGGAGCGTTTGCTTACACGCACGATGGATCGCTCGGAGCTGGCGATTACGCCAACGGCGGCAGCTACACCGGCCCGGCTTACACCGGTGGCGGCTCATTCTACTTCACCGGCGGTTCGGCCAATGCGGCTCAGGGCCTTGCAAACGCTCTTACGCAGACCATCGATGTCTCGACCGGCGACACGGGTGCCGCGATCGCAGCCGGCACCGCATTTGTCAATCTCTCCGCGATCTTCAGCGGCTACTCTGTACAAGACGACCATGGCTTGGTCACGGTTGAGCAACTAGATAGCGGTGGTGGCGTTCTGGCCTCAACCACGATTACGCCCGGAGGCAATGTGCAGGCCTGGACCTCGCTCTCTGATAGCGCGGCGGTCAATACCAACACGACGGCAATCCGTGTCTCGGTGTACGCCAGCGCGGCGTTCGCGGGGGGCTCGTCCGATGGCTATGTCGATAACGTTGATGTCCAGATCAGCAATGTCCCTGAGCCCGGCTCACTGGCGCTGCTGGGCCTGGGCGGTTTGGCCATCCTCCGGCGGCGCCGGGGCTGATCGGGCTGTCCGTCTTCATAAGTCCAACCCACGCAATCCCCCGCCCCATAGCGGGGGATTGTCTTAATCAGACAACTGGTCGGCAGGAGTCGGCCTTACGCTTATCTACAATGGTTGCCATGGGCTCACGGAAAACCAAACGCAGTTCCCGCCCACGCCGCAAGCCGTCCAGTGCAGAGGCAAGCGTAGGCTCCCGTTCGGCCCTAGTCGATGAAATCACCGATACCTTGATGCTCGCCAAGGGCTGTTGGGACCACGGCCAGCGTGATCAAGCCGTGGCGATATATGAGCGTGCGGTCAAGGAGGCACCCCGCAACGTGCGTGCCTACACGCTTTTGGCCCGAGCGTATGCAGAGCGGTACCGCTTGACTGAGATGGAGGCCGTGCTGGATCGCCTGCGGCGATTGGCCCCGGACCATCCAGGGGTCCATCATTTCGTGGGCGAGACTTATGCATTAGTCAAACTGCCCGAGCAATCGATGGCCGCCTACGAGAAGGCGTGCTCGCTCCCCGGTGTACACCCGGGCACATGGATGGACCTGGCGTCGCAGTACGAACGCGCGCACCGGTTAGAGGAGGCACGGGCGTTGATAGACCGTGCAGACCGCGCAGGCCTCCGATTGCCTGCGCTCCGTCTAGTCCGGGCGCGCGTCGAAGTGCGAGAGAAACGTTGGGAAGCGGCCGAAACCACCCTGCTTGATCTGATCGGAAAGCTCGCGGCGGAAGATGAATGGGCGTGCCAGGCATGGAGTGAGATCGCACTGCTGCGAGACAAGCAGGGGGACTATCGGGGCGCAATCGAGGCGATCGAGCGCTGCAAGAGCGGTCAACTCGGCCGTAGCGAGAAGGATTGGGTCGCGTCTGAAACGGTCCGCGAGCGGTTTGGGAAAATGATCGATTCGATCGCGATTCAGGACATCGAGCGTTGGTGCACGGAGTCCTCGGGTCTGCCGGACACGCAGAATGCAATGCTGACAGGTTTCCCGCGGTCTGGCACGACGCTGTTGGAGCAGGTGCTTGACGCACACCCAGCGCTCGTCAGCAGTGAGGAACGCGACTTTTTAGGCAACGAGCAGTTCAGTGCGCTCCATGCGCCCGACCAACGTCGTGGCCCCATCCTCGAGGTCCTCAACGGCCTGACAGCCAAGCGCATCCGGCAGGAGCAGCGCCGCTATTTTCAGGTCATGGAGCAACTTTTAGGTGAATCGATCCATGGACGGATGCATCTGGACAAAAACCCTGCCTACAACCAGTTCCTGCCGATCGCACTCCGTTTGTTCCCAAAGCTGCGCATCCTGATCGCGCTGCGTGACCCGCGGGATGTCGTGCTGAGTTGTTACCTCCGCTACCTGCCGTTGAACCCGGTGAGCGTCAATTTCCTCACGGTCGAGCGCACGGCCCAGCGGTACGCGCTGGACATGGGGGCCTGGATGAAGTTGCGGGAGATCGTGCCCAACCCGTGGTGCGAGGTGCGGTACGAGGACAGCGTCGCGGACCTGGAGCGGCAGGCCCGCCGGGCGTTGGAGACCCTCGGGCTGCCGTGGGACCCGGCGGTGATGAACTACCGTGATCGGCTGGGCAGGGAGCGGCAGGTCAGTTCGCCGACGTATGAAGCGGTCAAGCAGCCGGTCTACACCCGCTCCGTCGGGCGGTGGAAGCACTACGAAGAACACCTCGCCCCTGCGTTCGAGACGCTGGACCCGTTTATCAAGGCGTTCGGGTATGACGGCTGAGCCCTGCTGGAAGCGCCACGGAGAGCGCGCGTGCTGTAAGAAAACAATGAGTGCGGGTAAGTCTATCGGGATGGGTGGTGTGTACGCCCGCCGGCGGGGGCGACCTGTCATACGAAGGAGTGAACAGATGCATTGGACCGGCCGCATGCTGCTGGCGGGGTGTGTGGGCCTGCCCGTCGTGCCCGTGAACGCTCAGGACGGGCCGTCGTTGGGGGTCATGTCGTTCAACGTGTGGACCTCGGAGGGCTCGTCGTCGGGGCGCGACGGCATCGTGAGCGCGGTCCAGGCCGGCGGGGCGGATATCGTCGGCTTCCAGGAGATGGGCGGAGGCCACGGCACGACGGTCGCCAACGCGCTGGGCATGTACTACGACAGCGGCTCGATGATCGCGTCACGCTACCGGATCCTGGATACATCCTTCGGCTACGGCGTCCGTGTTGAGCTCGCACCCGGGCACGAGGCCTATGTCTTCAACGTCCACCTGCGTCACTATTTCTACGGCCCGTACCAGCTCGCGGGGATCGAGTATGTCGGCGGCCCGCTCTACGACCCGGACAACCCGGCCGACCTCGACGCGGTGGTACAGGACCAGATCGACTCGCGCGGCGCGGAGATCGCGGCCGTGCTCAGCGAGATGCAGCAGGCGCTTGCCAGCGGGCTGCCGGTCTTCCTGACCGGTGACTTCAATGAGCCGTCACACCTGGACTGGTCGGCCGCGGCGGACGCGGCAGGCGTCCACAGCGCCGAGGTGCCCTGGCCCACGTCCATCGAGGTGCACAACGCCGGGCTCAGCGATTCGTACCGCGTAGTGCATCCCGACGAGGTCGCAAGCCCGGGCAACACCTGGTCGCCGGTCTACGGGCCCGACGATATCAATCAGGGCGTCCCCGAGCCTCAGGACCGGATCGACCTGGTTTACTACGCCGGGCTGGGCGTGACTCCGACCAGTTCATACACGGTCGGCCCCGCGGACGGGATCTCGGAGATCGGCGTTGCCGGCTTCCCCTCGGATCACCGCGGTGTGGCCAGCCATTTCCAGCTCGCCGAGCTTCGCACGACGACGCTGACCTTCGCCGCGCTCGGCGGCAACGGCCAGGCGATCAGCCAGGGCTACGGCGACCACGCCTTCAGCACGCCCAACCTCGCGGTGACGTACAGCGCCACCGGCGGCGGGGAATGGGCCTACTGGGAAGGCGGCAGCTGGAGCGGGGGCGTCGCGTTCTTGGATTCCGGCAACGGCGGATCGGCCAACGGTGCGAGCTATGACCTGGCTATCTCTGCCGACGACGGGTTTGCGGCGATCCTTGATTCGTTCGACCTGCTCGACTACGCCTCGAGCGACACCACCGGCCACACCGTCCAGTGGGAACTGATTGCCGAGGGAGGTGGCGTGATTGCCTCGGGCACGGCCAACATCGGTGACGACGCGACACTGCACATCGAGACCGGGCTGGCTGGCGCCGTCGCGGGGGGGCTGACACTGCGACTGACACACACCGCGGGCGACGACAACGACCTGGGCCTGGACAATGTGTTGTTCGACCAGGCCCTGATCGGCGACCTGACGGGCGACGGCTTTGTCGGGATCAACGACCTCGACCTGATACTCGCCAACTGGGGCCAGAGCGCGACCCCATACGATTGGTCGCATGGCGAGGTGACCGGCGACGGGGTGGTCGGCCTGCAGGACCTTGACGCCGTGCTCGACCACTGGTCCACCGGCCAGCCGCCGGAGGTGAACATCCCCGAGCCGGGCACGCTAGGGCTTGGTCTCGTGACCGGGGGGGTGTTGTGGTCCCGCCGACGATTTCCAGCTCGTTGATTCTGTCACTGGAGCCCGGTTTGCGTTGCATGATCCAGCCGATCCTGGTGTGTGTTCTGGCGGTTCCCGCCATTCCCTCCGCCGCGCAGGAGGAGCAGCCACAGTCGTTATCGGTGATGACCTACAACGTACGAGTCAGCTCTCTGTACGGATGGGATACGCCGGGAGCGGTCTGGTACAACACCGAGGCGGTCATCGGCAATAACGCGACGACCGGCTCGCACTGGGTCACGGTGGAGCGCGGCGACGCGGCGGCGCAGACCATCCTCGACAGCGGTGCGGACATCGTTGGCCTTCAGGAGTACAGCAACGGCGCGGCGGACCTCCTCGGCCGACTCGCCGCGCTCGGCGGCGGACAGTGGTACTACACCGACACCTCGGCCGGCGGCATCCTGAGCCGATATGAGATCGCCGAGACGACCCCGGGGAACTATGGGGCGCGCATCGTCCTGCCTTCGGGACAGAGCGTCTGGATGTTCAACACGCACTACGGCCTGCACCCGAACTGGAGCGACTCGTATATCCCCTATGCGGCGCGCGATGGGCACACCGAGCAGCAGATCATCGACTTTGTCCACGGCCTGGACAACTGGGGCTCGGCACAGCCGAACATCGATGCCGACCTGCAGGTTGCCCTCGGCAGCGGGCTGCCGGTGTTCTTCACCGGCGACTTCAACGAGCCCTCGCACCTGGACTGGACCCAGGACGCCGCCGATGCCGGCTACATCCCCCTCGCGGTCGACGCACCGCTGAGCCACCACTTCATCGATACACTCGGGTTCACCGACGGCTACCACCAGGACCGGCTGAACGACGGCGAGACCGAGGTCTCCCGTTGGGGCTACACCTGGGCCAGCGACGGGGCAGGCCCGGCCGACGACGACCGCATCGACTTTGTCTACTACCAGGGCGAGGGCGTGACCGTGACCGACTCGGTCCTGATCGGTGAGGCCAACGGCGCGGGCGTCAACGGCTCGTCGGACGTCGACCTGGCAGTCTGGTGGGACAACGGCTCGCTGCATACGGTCTCGGACCACCGGGCCGTGGCCATCGAGTTTGAGTTGGCCCCGTTCGTGCCCGGCGACCTGACCGGCGACGGAGCGGTGGGGGTCGCGGACCTGGACCTGCTGCTGGCGAACTGGGGACATAGCGTTGCCGCATACAACCGTGCGTTGGGCGACCCCAGCGGGGACGGTGTTGTGGGCACGGCGGACTTGGAGTGGGTGCTTGCCAACTGGGGGGGCGTCAACCCACCGAGCATTGATGTTCCCGAGCCGGGTACGGCCGCCGCCCTGGTGTCCGGGCTGCTGGCGGGGGTGTTCCGACGACGTCGCTGACTGTCGCTGAACACGATACGGCTACGATGAGTACACGGACTGGATCCAGTCGACCGCAAATGAACGAGGCCATCTCGATGCCGGTAACCCGCCATGTGCATGCCATCCTGATATTTCTTTTGCTGCTGACCTCGGGGCTCGCCCATGCCGACTGGCCCGCGTACAGGGGGGACCACGGCCGGCGGGGGTACAACGCCGACGCCCTCGAAACACCGCTGCACCTGCGGTGGGTCAACCATCTCGCGCCGCCGCCTTCGCCGGCCTGGCCCAAGCCGGCACGCGGATCGCTCTGGCAGAACCTCACGCACATCGAGGCCCGGGTGACCGACGACATCGCCTACCAGCCGGTCATCGTGGACGGCTATGTCCTCTTCGGCTCATCCGCCAACGACCGGCTGTACTGTCTGGAGATCGAGACCGGCCAGGTCGCCTGGTCTTTTGTGGCCGATGCGCCGATCCGCTACGCCCCCGAGGTGGCGGATGGCAAGGTCTACTTCGGCAGCGACGACGGGCTGATCCGCTGCCTGTCGTTGGCGGACGGCGCGCTGGTCTGGGACTACCGGCCGGGCCCGAGCGGCGACCTGATCCCCGGCAACGGCCGGCTGATCAGCCCCTGGCCGATCCGCACGGGCGTGCTCGTGGACGGCGGGGTGGTCTACGCCTGTGCCGGTTTGTTCCCGTCACAGGGCACCTACGCCGTCGCGATCAACGCCGAGGACGGCGGGCTGATCTGGCGTACACCTTTGGGCGAGCACTCGCCACAGGGCTACCTTCTCGCGTCGCGCGACGCGCTCTTTGTGCCGACCGGGCGGAGCAACCCGTTCGCGATCAACAAGCAGACCGGTGCGGTCGGGCGATCGTTCGGGACGCCCGGCGGGACGTACGCCGTCCTCGCCGACGATGCGTTGATCGCCGGGCCGGGCAACAACAACACGCTGCAATCGGTCGCCCCCGACTCGGGCCAGAACCTGATGAGCTATCAGGGCAAGCACCTCGCGGTCGGCCCCGCCGTCACCTACTTCCTGACGGGGGAGAAGCTGTTTGCCTTGGACCGGGTGCGGTACACCCAGCTGACTTCGCGGGCGGCGACGCTGCGAACCGAGTTGGAATCCCTGGGCGACGCAGCCGAGCACCGTGACAAGGTGGTCGAGCTCCAGCGGCAACTCGCGGTAGCACAGCGGCAGGTGCAGGCCTGTGTGCTGTGGGAGAACGAGACAACGGACCACGCGTCGCTGATCATCGCGGGCGAGCACGTCGTAGTCGGCGGGGTCGGCCGGGTCACGGCGTATCGTGCGGAGGACGGCCGGCAGCAGTGGCAGCACCATGTGGAAGGCGCGGTGATGGCGCTGGGGGCGAGCGAAGGTGTGCTGGTCGCGACGACCGAGCACGGGGCGGTCTACCTGTTTGCATCCGGTCGTCAGCCGGCACGGGTCCACGAGGTGGACGCGCCCGACCCGAATCGGCCACGTGTGTCGCGCGAGCACCGCGAGCTTTTAGACCGTGCGGTGCAGGCCCTGGACAACCCGCGTGGATACGCGGTGCTGCTGGGCGAGCCGTCGGTAGAAGCCGTGTCGGCGTTGGTCGGTTCGACCGAGCTCTGCGTGCTGGTAGTCAGTGACGACGCCGACGCGGTGCGCACCCTCCGCGATGCGCTGACGGATGTGGGGCTCTACGGCCGACGCGCTTCGGCGGTGCTCGCAGAGGACCACCGGGTCCCGGTGACGGACTACTGCATCAACCTCGTGGTCGACCTGACCGGTGAGGATGGTGCCGGGGGATGGCCCCGTGCGGAGATCGAACGCGTGCTTGCGCCCAGCCGGGGGGTCGCGCTCCTTGCCGACGACGAGGTCTTCCGTCGTCCCGCTCTCGAGGACACCGGCACCTGGACCCACATGTACGCCAACCCCGGCAACACCAGCAACTCAGGCGAGCAGCAGCTTACCGGCGAAGTCGCGCTGCAATGGTTCGGTGGCCCCGGCCCCAACCGTATGATCGACCGGCACCTCCGTGGGCCGCCGCCCTTGGCGATCGGTGGACGCGTCATCATGATCGGGGAGAACAAGCTCATCGGTGTCGATGCCTACAACGGCACGGAGCTGTGGGAGCTCGACCTGCCCGACGCGCAGCGCTACGCCATGCCGTACGACGCCGGCTACATCGCCGCGGATGAATCCCGCGTGTTCGCCGCGGTCGACGATGAGGTCTGGGTGATCGATGCCGAGACCGGCCAACGCCGCGACACGGTCCCGCTCCCGCGCGGTGTCGATACCGATCGATTCCACTGGGGCTACCTGGCGCTGGTGGATAACGCGGTCTTCGGCAGCGTCATCCACCGCAACGCCCCCGTGCTCGCACCGGTCCGCGAGGTCACCGACCAGTCCTACCGCTCGGGCTACCCGCTGGTCACCAGCGTCGGTCTGTTCCGCACACGGCCCGGGCAGCGCCGGCCCGACTGGACCCGCAACGCGGGTGTTATTGTCAACGGTACGATCACGATCCAGGGCGGCCGTGTCTACTGCGTCGAGTCCCGCAACCCCGCAGCGATGCAGGATGAGGACGGCCGTATCCCGGTCGAGGTGCTGCTCGCGTCGGAGGCCTACCTGATCGCGCTGGATGCGACGACCGGTGAGCTGCTCTGGGAAGAGCCGGTTGACTTGCCCAACGCCCGCAACATCCTGTATCTCGTCGCGTCCCCGGACGGCAAGCTGGTGCTGACGACCTCGGTCGATGCGCCCCAAGACACTGCGCGCTACTACCTCCGCGTGCTCGATGGAGCGACCGGCCACGAGGTCTGGAAGGCCGACCACCTCCACGTGAAGGGCGGGCTTTACCACGGCGAGCAGGTGCACCACCCAGTGATCCTTGGCGACCGCCTGGTGGCCGAGCCGCTGATCTATGACCTGAACAACGGCGCGGTCCTCAACCCCGACGGTGGCGCAAGCCCGTGGCAGATCAACCGGCCGGGCCACTCGTGTGGGACGATGTCGGGCGCGGGCGACTACCTGTTCTTCCGCGCGAGCAACCCGACGATGCTGGACCTCAGCGACCAGGCAAGCGGGGCCGAGCGTTTTACCCGGCTCGCACCCACCCGGGCGGGCTGCTGGATCAACGTGCTGCCCGCGCAGGGGCTGGTCCTCATCCCCGAGGCCAGCGCATCCTGCGTATGCTCGTACGCGTTGCAGACGTCGATGGCGTTCCGCCCGGTCCCACGCGGGACCCACGACCGTGCCCGGCGCACCGATCACGCGGTCGACGAGCCGCTCGAAGCGTTGTACGCCTGGGACCTGTCTGTGCCGGGCGATGAGCCGGGACAAGTCGCGCCGACCGCGGGCACGCTCCCGATCACCGGGCTCGGTGATGCTGCCGTAGCCGGCGGAGCGCTGGTGCTTGCTGAAGACGGGGCGGGCCTGGAGGTCCGTGATGACAACGCGGCGGTCCCAACGTTGCCGGCACGGACGATCACGCTCGAGGTCTGGGCACGCGTCGACAGTTCGCCGGAGTGGGGCGGGCTCATCAGCGCGCTCCAGGACAACGGCAGCTACGAGCGGGGCGTGCTCCTCGGGCTACACCAGGACAAGCCCGTCTTCGGGCTCACCAGCCAGTCCACGAACCGGATCACCTACCTCCACGCTCACGAACCACTAACGCCCGGGGAATGGGTCCACCTCGTAGCGACCTACGACGGCGCGGCGATGACTCTTTATGTCAACGGTCAGGCCGTCGGAACCAGCGATGACCAAGTGGGTCCGATCGCGCACATGCCCACGGGCTGGCTGGTGCTGGGGGCCTACCGTGACGACAACGAGGCCTACCCCGTCTCGGGGGCACTCGGTTACGCGGCGATCTACCGCGGTGCGATGGATGCCCAGGCGGTTCGTGACCGCTACATGGCGTTCCGAGAGCGTCTCCCGGAGTAGGCAACGGCCCGCGTGGGATGGGGCGAGAAAAACAGCATTTTCATATGTTCCTCGCTGTAAGGAAACGGACGGCAGGGATAAGTATCTGTAGAGGCCGGCCGCTTGGCGGGCCTCGGGATTCACCCTCGACCCGTGCCTGGATACCTTACGAAAGGGAACGCCGTGAACCACCGTGCCGCCCACCGAGCACACGCTTTTACGCTCATCGAACTGCTGGTTGTCATCAGCATCATCGCCCTGCTGATCGCGATCCTGCTGCCCGCGTTGGGCGCGGCCCGCAGGTCGAGCCGGGCCATCAAGTGCGCCTCGAACGTCCGGCAACTCGGCATGGCGAGCCTGATGCACCAGAGCGACCACAAAGAGAACTACCCGTACATGTGGGTCTCGGATGCCGACGGGTTCTACCGCACCTGGCGCGAGCAGATCTGGGAGTACACGGGCAAGGCCCCAGAGATGTACGACTGCCCCGAAGAGGCCGAGCACCGGTTCTCCGAGGGGTACAACGGCCGGTCCGCCGACGACATCCTCAACGACAGCTTCGTGGATGAAGAGGTCTACCTCGACGGCGGCTACGGCGCGGCCGGGGTCCACTGGGTCAGCAACGACGGCGCGGAATCCTGCTTCGGCCGCAGCACGGGCAACGAGCGCAGCGACGGGCGTGTCCGCTCGCCCACCAAGTGCATCATGTTCGGCGACGGCTACACCGCCTCGGCAGGGGACTTCTACCAGTGGTGGATCTGGAGCGACTTCGCTGCGGGCAATACGGCCGGCTACAGCCGCGATGTCGAAGCGATCGATGTCGGCAACCAGCGCCACAGCGAGCGCGCGAACTACGCCTTCGCGGACGGCCACGTCGAGACCCTCGACAACGACGACATCCCCTGCAACCCCGACGAGTGCTGGTGGTCGGTCGAGTACGACCCGCACTCCTAACAAGGCCGGCTACCGCGTCTCCGCCAGCCGCTGGCGGTAGATGCGGGGCGGGCAGCCGAAGCGCTGCGCGAAGTTCTTGCTGAACACCTCGGGCGAACGGTAACCGACGGCTTTAGCGACCTGCGCGACGCCCTGGCCGGTCTCTTCCAGCAGCAAGCGGGCCTGCTCGAGCTGGGTCCTGCGGATCTCCTGAGCCGGGGTGATGCCCAGCGCCTCACGGAACCGGATCTCCAGGGTTCGTCGGCTGCACTTGGCCCGGCTCACCAGGCGGTCCACGTCCAGCCCCTCGCAGGCGTGCTGGTGGATGTGACGGACCACGGAGACGACCATATCGTCCTGCAGCGCGTAGAAATCGGTCGACTTCTGCGTGATGACCGTGCTCGGGCGGATCAGGACCGGTGCGTCGGGGAACCGGCCATCGAGCATGTCGTCGAGCATCTCCGCGGCGCGCCGCCCGCACCGCCGACCATCCAGTGCGATCGACGAGAGCGGCGGGTCCGAAAGCGTGTTGGTCACCTCGTCCGCGCCGGTCGATAGGACCGCGACATCCTCGGGCACACGTAGCCCCGCCAATCGACAAGCCTCGGTGATCTGCCGCCCGCGCGTGTCGTCCCATACAAAGACCGCAAGCGGTTGCGAGCGTTGAGCCAGCCAATCCGTCATCCCTTCGCGCTGAGCGGACCACGGCGCGGAGGCATCCAGTGCCGGCCCATCGAACGGGTCGGCCACGCGGTAACCCGCGCGGGTCAGCCGGTCCGAGTAGCCCTGCTTCATCAGGTCGAGGTACCCAGACCGCGGCCGCGAGGACGGCACGTAGGCGAAGTGCCGGAACCCCCGGCTGAGGAAATAGTCCGCCGCCATCTCGCCGGTCGTCAGGTCGTCGGTCGTGCAGGTACGGATATTGTCGAGTGTGAACAGGTAGCTCGCCACGTTGACGACGGGGACCCTCAGGGACCGGAAGTAGTCGCGGCTTTCTGTGTCCGTGATCCGGGTGATGATTCCGTCACAGGGCTGCCCCTCGGCCAGCCGGCACGGCTCGTACTTCCCACGCGGGACGATATCCAGCAGCCAGTCTTCCTTGTGCTGCGCATATCCGCCGATCCCTTTGACCAGGTCCACCCCCCAGGACGTCGACGTCTCGACCAGCAGTGCGATCTCAGGCATGGGCTCATTATCTGGATTTGCGAAGGAGACACAACGCAAATCTTCGGTTAGCGAATCTATAAAAGTGGGTTACAGCGTGCAAATGCGGTAAGCGATTGCGCATAAAGACAGGAATCTTGCGCTCGTTCGACTACCGGGGCACCCGGGGGGCCTGCATACTGGTGCCCATCAAAGCGTCGGACGCGTGGTCTGATGTTTCTCGCCAATGATTGGATTTTTACCAGGAGAATTGTGATGCAGGCAGCAGTGGCAAAGGCGTTGGTGGCCGGCGGTTTGGTGGTCGGAGCCGGTTCGGCCCAGGCCGAGCTGGTGGGGCTCTGGGAGTTTGAGAACAGCGGAGACCTGACCGCCGCGACGACGGGCATCGACCTCGCGCTCACGGGCAGCGACCTGGCCGTCGCGGGCAGCGGTGGGGCGGACGCCGGCGCGACCCAGCTCGGGGTCGGCAGCTTCTACACGATGACGCACGGCATCGCCCCCAACGGCGGCGGGTCCTTCGTCAACCAGTGGTCGCTGGTGATGGATATCCAGATCCCGCAGGCCAGCTTCGGTTCGTGGCTGACCTTCTACCAGACCAACACCAGCAACTCGAACGACGGCGACGGCTTTATCCGGCCCTCGAGCCCGACCGGCGCGGTTGGCGTGGGTGCGACGGGCTACTCGACCAACACGCTCGATGCCGAGACCTGGTACCGCGTCGTGTTCTCCGTGGACAACGCCGGCTTCCACCACACCTACGTCGATGGCGTGTTGTGGGTGGACGGCGACGCCCAGGGGACCGATGGGCGGTTCTCGCTCGATCCGGTGCTCAACATCCTCGCGGATAACGACGGCGACGACGCGCCGCTGAATGTCTCCAACCTCGCCATCTTCGACGAGGCCCTGACCGACGGCCAGGTTGCCGGGCTGGGTGTGGTGGGCACGACCATTGTCCCCGAGCCCGGGTCTTTGGCGCTGCTTGGCCTCGGCGGGCTGCTGATCGCCCGCCGTCGGCGCGGATGAACCGGTCCTCCTCTTCTTCCCTCCGGCCGCCGACGCGGGCGGAGGGTTTTGCATCCAGCCTGTAGACACCCCGACGAGGCCCACCATGAAACCCCAACGCACCGGCTTTACCCTGATCGAACTGCTCGTTGTGATCTCGATTATCGCGCTGCTGATCGCGATCCTGCTGCCCGCGCTCGGCGCGGCACGCAAGTCCGCCCGCGAGATCAGCTGTAAGTCCCGGCAGCGCCAGGTCGGGATCATGGAGCACGCGTTCGTCGCGGACAACAAGGGGGAACTGGTCGATATGCAGCGGATCGTGGACGGCGTGGAGTGGTCGTGGCGCGGGATCCTGTACAAGGACTACGCGAGCCAGACGCCGGACATCTACGACTGCCCTGAAGAAAGCGAGGCGAGCTACGCCGCGGGTGCGTTCGACGACCAGGGCCAGGTCACGCCGGGCGAGACGTACCTCCGCAGCGGGACCGGTGCGGTGAACGTGCACTGGCGTTCCGCGGGGTTCATGCCCCCGCACGGCCGCCGCCCACCTTACGACAACCCGCCCAACGGCACGGCCCTGCCGATCTCCAAGCTCGACGTGGCCCAGGCCGCGGCCGAGACCCCCAGCTTCGCCGAGGGCAGCAGCTCCTACGACGCCGACGGCAACTTCATCGCCTATGCCGAGGACAGCTTCTGGATCGAGAAGCTGACGGCGGTCGCGTCGCCCGGATACGACCGCTCGGCCGTCGCGGGCGGTGTGGGTGAACAGGGCCTGGAGCGTCACGGCGACCGGTACACCGCGAACTACACCTACCTGGACGGCCACGTCGCGAGCACCGACGCCCGCGACATCGAGTGCTCGACCGATGCGTGTGACTGGGACCTCCAGAAGGATCCGCACTGAACCGCGATGAGCCCCATTTCGTGATAACGCAGCGGCCGTGTCAGCGGACAGGCATTCAGGGTTGACAGGTTCCCGCCGGAGACGGCCCGTACGGTTGCGGGCCGTTTCCGCATGAGCCGGCAGATCGGGTTGATCGCGGCCTCGTTTTTTGGGATCGTTTGATATGCAGCAAACACTGTCGCATCGGCTCGTACTCGTGTGTGGCGTGGCCCTGTTTTTCGCGCTCGCGATGGTGCAGCCGGTGCATGCCGAGGACTGGCCGACCTACCGGCACGATGTCTCGCGGACGGGCACGACGGCGGAGCAACTCGATACGGCACGGCTGGCCGAGGCGTGGGTGTATGCGGCCGCGGAGCCGCCGCTCCCCGCGTGGCCGGGGCCTGCGCGTTGGGATGCTTACGCCGGGATCAAAGACCTGCCGTCCATGCGGAACTACGACCCGTGCTACCACACCGTCGCGGTCGGCGACGCGGTCTACTTCGGTTCATCGACCGACGACTCGGTCTACAAGGTCGACGCCGAGACCGGCGAGGTCGTCTGGACGTTTACCACCGGCGGGCCGGTGCGTATCGCACCGATGGTCGAGGACGGCCGGGTCTACTTCGGGTCGGACGACGGCGCGGCCTACTGTGTCGATGCGGCGTCGGGAGAACTGGTCTGGCGGCACCACCCGACCGAGGGCGAACGCCTTGTACTCAACAACGGCCGGGCGATCTCGTTCCACCCGGTGCGTACCGGCGTTGTCGTGCGCGACGGGCTCGCGTACTTCGGCGCGTCGCTGCTGCCTTGGAAGGAGTCGTACCTGGTCGCGGTGAACGCCGAGACCGGTGAGCAGGCCGGCGCGGGCACGTTCCGCCAGCGGTTTGATCGGCAGACGATGGAGGGCGCGATGCTCGCGACCGACCGCGAGTTGATCCTGCCCCAGGGACGCGTCGCGCCGATGCGCTACGACTGCGGGGCCGGCGCGTCACTCGGTTCCCTGGGCGGAGGCGGCGGGGTGTTCGTGGTCATGACCGCCGACCAGCACATCCTCCGGCAGGGCCAGGCCCGCGCGGGCGGGCTGGTGGGGCACGATCAGGTGGCGCAGTACAGCCGGGGGCACGCGCTGGTGGTATCCGGCAACTTCGGGTTCCTGCTGGACCTCGAGTCCGTCATCGGGCTGGACCTCGCGGAGGGGCGGGAGCTCTGGCGGCACAAGCTCGAGGGGCCGGCCGACCTGATCCTCGCGGGACAGACGCTGTATGTCGGCAGCCGCGGGAATGTCACCGCGTACGACGCGCTGACGGGCGACCGCACTTGGTCGGCGGGCATCGAGGGCACGGCTCACGGCCTGGTCGTCGCCAACGGAGCGCTGCTGGTGAGCACGGACAGCGGGCGGATTTACTGCTACCGCGAGAGTGACCAGCCGGTGCCTCCTGTTGCGGAAGGCGGCATCCATGAAGGCGACGACGGGCTGATCGCGTCGCCCGAGGTGGAGCGTGTGCGGGCCCGCGGGCTGGTGGGGCGGTGGGTTTTTCACCGCAGCGCGATGCGTGATGCGGACGGGCAGAGCGTGGACTCGGCGAGCTTCAGGGACATCCTGGTCCGCGACCAGTCGCAAGACCTGCACGGGCGCTTGGTCGGCGCGGGCGCGACCGAACGGATCGGCAATCTGGAGGCGATGCGCTTCGGCGGCAGCACGCTGGTTGAACTCGCGACCGATCCCCGGAACGCGAACCTCCCTCGGCGGGAGTTCAGTGTCGAGGCGTGGGTCCGCGTCGACGAGCCGATGGCCTGGGGTGGGATCGTCGGCTGTGTCCGGGACAACGGCAGCGATGAGCAGGGCTGGCTGCTGGGGTTCCGCGACGATAAGTTCTGCTTCGGGCTCAGCACCGAGCAGGGCGGCGCGCTGACCTACATATCCGCCAACCACCCCTTCACCCCCGGCGGGTGGGCCCACGTTGTCGGCACCTACGACGGCGAGACGATGCGGCTCTATATCAACGGCCGGTACGAGACCTCCTCCGACGCTCAGGGCGGCGACATCCGCTACCCCGATGCGGTGCACTACGTCATCGGCGCGTACAAGGACGAGAACGAAGACTTCCGCCTCAAGGGCATGATCCACGAGGTCCGTGTCTACACGAATGTGCTGCGCGACCGCGACATCACCGCGCTGTTCCGTGCTAAGGCGGAAAACTTCCCCGACCCCGAACTGCCGGCCGAGGCCGCCGGCAACTTCCTGGCGTTCGGGCCTTACCTGCGCTTCACCGCGCCGGGTGAGGCGGTCGTGCAGTGGGCCACCGATCGGCCGACCACAGGAAGCATCACCTTCGTGCGTGATGGCGAGACGATTACGGCCGAGAGCGGCCACCGCGGTACCGAGCACGCCGTCACGATCCGCGGGCTGCAGGCCCATGCGGTGTACCAGTACCAGATCACCACGCGGTCGGGCTCGGACGAATGCACGACCCGCAGCTTCGAGTGCGACACGTTTTTTAACTACACCACCGGCTGGCCGCAGCACGACGAGCCGTATGGCAGCAACCTGCCCAATACGCTGGCGGCGAGTTCTTTGACTGAGCGACTCCCAACCGACCGTGGGTTCGCGCTTGTGTTTGGGGCGGATGCCGCGCGCGAGGCGTATGCCTTGTCCAATGCGACCGCGTTGCATGTTATCTGTGTGTTGGAGGACTCCGCCGAAGTGGCCGATCACCGCCGTCGGTTGGTTGCAAGCGGGGTGTACGGCCGGCGCGTCACGGTGTTCCACGCCGTAACGCTGGCCGACCTTCCATTGCCGGAACTTTTTGCCAATGTGGTGGTCTACCCCGTGGCAGGCCGGGAGACGCTTAGGATCACCCGCGATCAGGTCCGCCGGTTTCTCCAGCCCGGTGGCGTGCTGGTGCAGGACGGTGAGATTGTCTGGACCGCGCCGCCGATCGAGGGCAGCGGCGACTGGGGGCACATGTACGGCGGGGCCGACAACTCCTCCTTTGGCGGGGAAGCGCTGGCCGACGCCGCATCGACCGACGACCTCGAGGTGCAGTGGGTCGGTCGGCCGGGCCCGCGATACCAGTCGGACCGCCAGACCCGCAAGCCCGCGCCGCTCGCGGCGGGCGGACGCCTCTACATGCAGGGGCTGCAACGCATCATCTGCTGTGACCAGTACAACGGCACGATCCTCTGGTCGGTCGAGGTCCCCGAGATGATGCGGTGGAACGTCCCGCGCGACAGTGCGAACTGGTGTGCCGACGACAGGCACCTGTACGTCGCGGTACTCGACGAGATGTTGCAGATTGATGGCCGAACCGGCGAGATCCTCCAGCGGTTCCGCGCCGCGGGGAACCGGGACGCCGAGCGCGCCTGGGACTGGGGGTTTGTCGCCCGGGCCGGGCAGACCGGTGATCGGGCGGGTGTGCTGCTGGGCTCCAGCGTCCGGCCCGGGGCGATCTTCACCGACTGGTGGGGCGGGACGAACTGGTACGACCAGCACGACGGCGAGTTGGCGGGGAAAGTCGCGTCGGATGCGCTCTTCGCGGTCGACCCCGAGACCGGCCGGGAACTCTGGCGACGTAGCGAGGGGCTGGCCCTGAACGCGACCCTCTCGGTCGGCGAAAATGAAGACGGCCGGACCGTGCTCTACTTCGTCGAAGCACGCAACACCGAAGTGGTGCGCGGCGCGACCCGCCGGCTGCAGTCTGACGCGTTGTGGCGGGACCTTTACCTCGTCGCGGTGGACGCGTTCAGCGGCCGTACGCTCTACGAGAAGCCGATCGACCCGATGCCCGGCGTGACCGCGTTCTACCTAGTCCACTCGCAGGGCAAGCTGCTGCTGTCCAGTTCGGCGGACAACGAGTTTGCCCTCTACTGCCTCGAAGCGAGTGATGGCAGCCCCGTCTGGGACACGCGGTTTGCGTGGCAGGCGGACCACCACGGCAAGCACCTCGTCAGGCCTGCGGTCGTTGGCAACCTGGTGTTCATGCGGCCAAAGGTCATGGACCTGGAGACCGGCAGCCAATTCGACCTGGACTTCCCCGACGGGCACCAGTGCGGGACGTACACGCTGACCCGCAACGCGTTGTTCGCCCGCGCGGGCGACACGATGATGTGGAGCGTGAACGACGAACAGATCAGCCGGTGGGACCGGCACCGCCCGGACTGCTGGATCAGCACGATCCCGGCAGGGGGCATGGTGCTCTCGCCGGAGGGCGGCGGGGGGTGCTCGTGCGGCTCGTGGATCGAGACCTCGCTGGGATGGATGCCCAAAGCGACCAGTGAGCGGGCGGGGCAGGCCGAGGCGTCAGACTGATCCCCCGTTTCTTGCAGCCGATCGATCCGCCGGGTCTATCATGTAACAATCCTGCCCTGGCGGGTAAGCACTCCTAGCGAAGCCCCGAACCTGATGCACTTACGACTTTCCCGATTGCTCGCCGCGTTCGTGCTGATGCTGTTGCCCGCCGCGCTGGCGGGTGCGTGTGAGTATTGCGTGCGCGAGGTGGGGTTTGTGCCGCTGCATGGCGGGCCGTACCGCGTGGTGATCGCGGTGCCAGCAACAGCCGATGCGAATGAGCGAGACAGTGTGCTGGCCGAGGCGCGTGCCGCGATCGGACCGGGCAATGTGGTGGTGACGCTCGGCTCGGCAGGGGAGGGGACGCAGTTTGCGGATGTTGTGGACCGAGCCGGGGGCGACCTCCCCGCCGCGGTGGTGTATGCGCCCGATGGCAGGAACGAACTCCTGGGCACCTCGCCCGGTGGCGACCGACGAGGACTCGTATCAACCATCGGTGCGCTGACCCGTTCCCCGGCGCGCGATGGCCTCGCCGCCGCGCTCATCGACGGCTACGCGACGGTCCTGCTCGTCGAAGGCACGGACGACGGTGCCAACGATGCCGCGCGCGAACTCGCGGAGGCCGCCATCCAGCGCATCAATGCGGTAAAGTCCGGGTTCGACCGAGTGATTGAGGTCGGCCCAGCGCTGCGCGTTATCCCGGTGGACGAGCGTGAAGCGGAACGCTGGCTGCTCTGGTCGCTGGGCATCACCGACGCCGACGAGCCGATGCCCTCCGTCGCCGTGCTCTACGGCAAGGGCCGCCGCCTCGGCGACGTGCTCACCGGCCACAAGCTCACCGATCACGCGCTGTTCACCATGCTCAGCGTTGTCGCCCGCGACTGCGAGTGCGACCTGGACCGCGGCTGGCTTTACGGCACATCGGTCCCGCTGGTCTGGGACGACGCCCTGCGCCGCCGGGCGTATGACGCGCTGGGCTTCGACCCCGAAAGCGCCGCGACCCGCGCGGCCGTGTCCCGCATCCTGGAGCGCGGCCCCGGCGCGGGGGTAGACATCCGAGACCCGTTTACCGAGGACGCCGGGACACAGATCGGGATCCCGGGGCTCACGATCCACGACCTGAGCGACCCCGCGACGACCGTGCCGCCCACGCCAAGCGCCGACACGCCAACTCGCGATGCGGCGGTACAACCGCGCGCAGCGGACACGCCCGGGGATCGCTCGGCCGGAGCAGCCCCTGTCCCCGCCACCGCTGCGGCCGTGTCCGACGGCCCGAAACCGGTCCAGACCGTGCTGCTGGTGCTCGGCGGGTTTGCGCTGGTCGTAGCCGTGTCCGCGACGCTGCTGGTCCTGCGTTCACGGGGAGGCCGCTGAGATGCCAGGCGTTTGCGCGCTGATCCTGAAGGAACTGCGGTTTCGGCCGGTGAACGCGGCGCTGATCGTGCTGACCGTCGCGGCCGCGAGCGGGCTGGTCGTGTTCTACCAGTCCGGTGCCAGCGCCCTGTCGGAACACGCGGCGCAGGCCGAGGACGCCACCCGCCGCATCCAGAAGGCGATGGGCTCGAACCTGACGCTGATCCCGGCGTCGACCGACCTGGCGGACTACTACGACGCCGGCGGGGTCTCGCCCGACACGGTCGCGGACTCGGTGATCGACCGCCTGGTCGCCCAGGACGCGGTGTCGATGAACCACCTGATCCTGATGCTCGAGGCGCGGGTCGAGTTGGCCGGTCGGCCGGTGCTGTTCACGGGCATCGCCGCGTCGCAGCACACCCCGGGCCGGCCCAAGAAGAAGATGAACGACGGGGTTGAACCCGGCACGCTCGAACTGGGCAGCGCGGTGGCCGAGGCGCTCGGCGTCGCGACCGGCGACAGCGTCGAGGTTTTGGGCGAGACGATGCGTGTGGCGTTGGTGTATGTCCCCAAAGGCACGGCCGAGGACCTGCGGGTCTACGCCGACCTCGCCGACGCCCAGCGCCTGCTGGATCGGCCCGGGCAGATCAACAAGATCGAGGCGCTCGACTGCGTGAGCTGCCAGGACCCCGAGCAGGAGGCGCTGACCATCCTCCGGACGGAGCTGGCATCAGTCGCGCCGGAGCTGCAGGTGCAGCGGGAGGCCGACGTCGCCAACGCCCGGGTGTTGCAGCGGTCCGTGCTCGCGCAGCAGTCCGGCGTCATCGAGCGGTTCCACGGCGTCATGCTGCCGGTGATCCTCATCGGCGTACCGATCGTAATCGGTGCGATCACCGTGCTGAACGTCCGCGACCGCCGCGGCGAGATCGGCGTGCTCCGTGCCCTCGGCAAGGGCTCGATCTCCGTGGGTGTGCTGTTCTTTGGCAAGGCGCTGCTTCTGGCGCTGCTCGGCGCGTTGCTCGGCGTTGCGGCCGGTTGGATGCTTGTGGTTTTCAGGGGCCCGGGCGTGTTTGAAGTCGGCACAGATTCACTCCGGCCGGGCGCTGTGCTACTGGTATCCGTGGTCGCCGGGGCCACGCTGTTTGCGGCGCTTGCCGCGGTTCTTCCGGCCGTGTGGGCAGTGACCCAGCACCCCGCGGACGCGATGCGGGAGGATTAGCTTGGCCGATGCGATGATTCAGATCGACGCGGTCTCGCACCGCTACACCGGGAAGCAGGGGCGTATTGATGCGCTAAACGCCGTGTCACTGTCGTTCCGACCCGGCGAGTTGGCGCTCGTCACCGGGCCGTCCGGTTCGGGCAAGACCACGCTGCTGCTCGCGGTCGGCGGGATGCGTCGGCCGACGGAAGGCACGGTCCGGGTCGGCGGTGACGATCTTTATGCGCTAACTGCCGCCGAACGCGCCCGCTTCCGCGCAGCGCATATCGGGTTTGTGTTCCAGACGCTCGAACTGATCCCGTACCTGTCCGCGTTTGAGAACGTCCTGCTTGCCGCCACCCCGCGTGGGGCCGGCCAGACCGAGACACGCCAACGCGCGGAACAACGTCTGGTAGACCTCGGCCTCGCGGACCGCCTGCACCACAAGCCCCGCCAACTCAGCCAGGGCGAGCGGCAGCGCGTCGCGATCGCGCGGGCGATGCTCAATGGCCCCAAGGTCATCCTCGCCGACGAGCCCTCGGGCAACCTGGACCCGGACAACGCCCACGCCGCCTTCGCCGCGTTGCGTGCCTTCGCCGACGCAGGCGGCACCGTGCTTGTCGCGACCCACTCGACGCTGCACCACGACCAGGCCGACCGCGTGGTGACACTACGTGGCGGCGTGGTGGCCGACACGGTTCATGAATCGATCCATGTTTAGGACGAAACCGCTGTGAATCTGCTCTCGCCATCGAATCCTCAGGACGTCCACCGCTCACTGGGCTTGATCCGACGCCGCGCTTTCGGCGCGGCGAACGCGGCTGCGATCCTCGCGATGTCGTCGGCCGCCGTGCTTGTTGTGCTGGTGGTCGCGGTCCTGACGCTGCGTGGCGAAGCGCCACTGATCCAGACCGAGGACAAGCGTGCGGACACAGCCCCGCTCCGCCTGTACTGCGCCGCGGGGGTTCGGCCGACTGTCGAAAAGGTCCTTGCAGACTACGAAACACGCTACGGCGTCCGGGTTGAAGTCCACGCCCACGGCTCGGGCACCCTTTACGGCCAGATCAAGACCGAGGTCGAACTCGGCACCGCGCCGGACCTCTACCTGACCGCCGAGGACAGCTACCTCGACCAGGGTCGGTCGGACGGCACGATCGCTGAGGTCATCCCGATCGGCGTGCAGCGCCCCGTGCTGATTGTCGCGCCGGGTAACCCGCGGGGCATCTCCTCGCTTGCGGACCTCGCCGAACCCGCCAGTGATATCGACTTCGGTATCGCCAACGAGGGCGCCGCGGTCGGCAAGAAGACCCGCGCGATCGCCCGCGACATGGGCATCCTCGACGCCATCGAGCAGCGCCGCAAGACCGAGCAGGAGACCGTCGTCGCGCTGGTCGATGCGGTACGCGTGGGTGCGCTGGACGCCGCGGTGGTCTGGGACACCATCGCGATGATGACCGACGGTGTCGAGATCATTGAAGACCCGCACCCCGCGTTCCGGGAGCACGTCAGCAGGATCGGGATCGCGGTGGTCGCGACCACCGAACGGCCGACGGAAGCGCTCCGTTTGGCGCGGTTCCTGTCCGCGCGGGACGCGGGGCTCGCGATGTTCGAGAGCGACGGCTTCGAGGTCGTGGATGGAGACGTGTGGGAAGAAGACCCCCGGATCGTGTTGTACTGCGGGTCGATGTTCCGCGCGGTGTTTGAGGACACGATCGCCGAGTTCTGCGAACGCGAGGGCGTGACCATCGACCCGCAGTGGGCCGGCTGCGGGAAGCTGGTCGCACAGATGACGGCGCTCCTGGAGTCGGGTGTTGAGCCGGACCGGTTCCCCTCGGCGTATCTGGCCTGCGATGTACAGTTCTACGACTCGATCCACGAGTACAGCGGCCAACGGATCTTCGGCGAAGGCACGATTGTCTCCGAGAACGACATCGTCATCGCCGTCGCCAAGGGCAACCCGCACGACATCCGCACGCCCGAAGACCTGCTGCAGCCCGGCGTCCGCGTCGGGGTCTGCCACCCGACCGAGTCGGCGCTGGGCACGCTGACGCGGCAGATGCTCTCCTCGGAACGGTTCAACAACATCTACGGCCGGGTCCAGGCACAGAAGTCGGTCGAGGTGGATGTCGGCCCCACGCTGGTCAGCCAGATCCTGGCGGGGGGGCTGGATGCCGTGATCGTCTACCGCTCGAACGTGATGTCCAGCGCCGCCAACCTCGATGAGTTGGAAGTCGTCGAGATCCAGGATGGGGAATCGGGCCTGGCCCGCGCGGTCCAGCCCTGGTCGATCGCGGAGATGTCCGAGCACAAGCAGCTGATGGAGCGGCTGTTCTTAGCGCTCCGCAGTGAGGAAAGCCGGCAACGGTTCGAGTCGGCGGGCTTCCACTGGCGGGCCTCGCGTTAAGCTGTACCGCGCACCCCGCCGCCGACCATACGCATGCCAGACACCCCGCCGACACCGCCGAGCGAGACCGCGCCCCGACGGGTGCGCAGCGATGTCCCGTTCTTCACGGTGATGGTCGCGATCGGCACGAGCTACCTGGCGCTGATCCTGGCGATGCTCTGGGCCGACTGGCGGTTCACCTCGTTCGCGGAGATCGGCAAGGCGCTGAGCGATGAAGCGATCCGCTTCTCTATCACGCTCTCGCTGCTGACCTGCACGATCTCGGCCATCCTGTCCGTCTGGGTCGCGGTACCCATCGGCTACCTGATGTCGCGCTACCGCTTCCCGGGTAAGAAGCTGATCGACACGGTGCTGGATATCCCGATCGTCCTGCCGCCGCTGGTCATCGGCATCTCGCTGCTGATCCTGTTCCAGACCCCGGCGGGGCGGTGGATGGACACCACATTCAGCGACCTGATGAAGCTCATCGGTGCCGACGGCATCCGAGGGATCACCTACGAGGTCCCGGCGGTGGTGCTGGCGCAGTTCACGGTCGCCGCGGCGTTCGCGACGCGGACGATGCGCGTGACGTTCGAGCAGATCGACCCACGGCCCGAGCGTGTCGCTCTGACGCTAGGCGCCGGGCACGCCTCGGCGTTCTCCCGGGTCGCGCTGCCCCAGGCCTACCGCGGGATGACCGCCGCCTTCACCCTCGCCTGGGCGCGGTCGCTCGGCGAGTTCGGCCCGATCCTCATCTTCGCGGGCACCACCCGCATGAAGACCGAGGTCCTGTCGACGAGTGTGTACCTCGAGTTCTCGATCGGCAACATCCACGGGGCGGTGGCGGTCTCGATGCTGATGGTCGCGCTGGCGATGGTGGTGCTGCTGGTCACGCGCCTGCTCGGCGTGGGGCGGGAGGTGGTCTGATGATCGAGGTGCGGAATCTTGGCATCGCTGTGCCCGGCTTTTCGCTCAAGGGCCTTTCTTTTACCGTGCCCGACAACGCCTACGGCATCTTGATGGGTCCGACCGGCTGCGGCAAGACGACGCTGCTCGAGGCCGTCTGCGGGCTTCGCAAGACTAGGCAGGGCACCGTCACACTCCACGGCCGGGACATCACCCGCGTGCGTCCCGGCGAGCGCGGCATCGGCTATGTCCCGCAGGACGGCGCGCTGTTCCCGACGATGACGATCCGCGACCAGCTCGCTTTTGCGATGCAGCTCCGCAAGTGGGACAAGGCGAAGCAGCAGCAGCGCATCGAGGAGTTGGCCGAGCTGCTGGGCATCGGGCACCTGCTGAAGCGCAAGCCGCGCGGGCTGTCCGGCGGCGAGCGGCAGCGGGTCGCGTTGGGGCGTGCGCTGGCGTTTCGGCCGGAGGTGTTGTGCCTGGACGAGCCGCTCAGTGCCTTGGATGAAGAAACCCGCGGCCGTATGATCGAGCTCTTGAAACGCGTGCAACGGCACGAACACGTCACCGCGTTGCACGTGACACACAGCTCGTCCGAGGCCGAGCAGCTCGGCACGCACCTGTTCCGGCTGGTCAACGGCGGCATCCAAGAGGACACGGCATGAATCAGAACCTCCCCAAACCCCTCGCCGACGCGCTGACCGATGAAGAACGCGCCACCTACGAGTGGCAGATGTGGTCGCCCGGTTTCGGCGAAGAGGGCCAGCGGCGGCTCAAGAACAGCACCGTCCTCATCTCGCGCTGTGGCGGGCTGGGGAGCGTCGTCGCGTACGAGCTCGCCGCCGCGGGGGTCGGGCACCTGGTCATCGCCCACGGCGGGGTGGTGAAGCACTCGGACCTCAACCGGCAACTGCTTATGACCCACGCGTGGCTAGGCAAGCCGCGTATCGAGACGATCGAGCGTCGGCTGAAGGACCTCAACCCCCGCCTGAAGATCACACCGATCGGCGAGAACATCAGCGACGACAACGCGGCCGAGTTGGTGGGGCTGGCGGATGTCGTGGTCGATGCCGCGCCGATGTTCCAGGAGCGCTTCGCGATGAACGATCAGGCGGTCGCCCAGGGCAAGCCGATGGTCGAGTGCGCGATGTACGATCTGGAGGCGACGATCACGACCCTTGCCCCGGGCGGGGGCCCATGCCTGCGGTGCCTGGTGCCCGAGGTGCCCCCGGCCTGGAAACGCCGGTTCCCGGTCTTCGGCGCGGTGAGCGGGACGGTCGGCTGCATGGGCGCGATGGAGGCGGTCAAGCTCCTCTCGGGCCTCGGCGAGCCCTTGTTCGGACGGATGATCCGCCTCAACCTGCGGGAGATGCGTGTCCGGACCGTTAAGACCTATGCCGACCCGGCGTGCGGGATGTGCGGGCGACATAACCCGGCCTGATCTGTCAAGCTGGGCAAGACGGCGTTTTCAGCGCCAAGAAACGGGAACGAGACGTTTTCTCGGATTGCCCCTTGCAGTCGAAGGGTAGACGGGTATAGTATTGTTATATAAGGTTGGCTCGATGGCTGGCCTTTTGTCCGGTAGAGCGCGTCGGGCGTTCACCTGATGTTTTTGGTCGGCTTTGCCGAATCGTTCGTCAAGTCGATTTCTCACCAACTCGGAGGAGTTACCCATGGATCGCAAGCACCTGATCGCCGCCACCGCCGCCCTCTCGATTGCTGGTCTGGCTACCGCCGCACCGATCATCGATGAAGATTTTGAGTCCTACGCGGATACGACCGCGATGAACGCTGTGTGGGCCAATGGTGGCACCGCCACCCTCGATACTGCCTTTGGCAACCCCGGTCAAAGCATGTTCCACCCCGGGACGGCGGGCTCGTTTACCGGTGGCAACACGAACGTGTTCTCATTCTCGACCGTGAATCCTTCGGATGCCAATCCTCTGTTCCTCACAGGCATGATCTACGATGACGGCACCAGCGGGAACGAGCGTGTCAGTATCGGCCTCCGCGACAATGCGGGCTCAAACCTCATTGAGATGGGGCACTACAACCAGATCGCAAACGCGTTTTACTGCTACCGCGTGATCCTGTTTGATGGCAGTGGCGCAAACCCCAGTTGGGTCGCGTTCGATAACATCGTTGACGATAGTGGGTCCGCCATCGGTAACTCCTCGGTCGAGGGTTGGCACACTTACACGGTGACTGTCGGCGCGAACTCAGTCGACTTTACGCTCGACCTGAACAGCGATGGTAACATCAACGCGACGGCATCTGTCGCTGCTGTCGCTGGGGCCGGTGGGTTTAATGCCATCCGTCTTGGCGGTCCTTCCGACCTGTCGAGTGCTGGTGGCGGTGCTCACTTCGACAACATCCTGCTCGAAACCGTCCCCGAGCCCGGCTCGCTGGCGCTGCTCGGCCTGGGTGGCCTCGCGGTGCTCCGCCGCCGCCGCGCCTGATCCCTTGCGGCTCTGATCCATGTTCCTCCAAACAGCCCCGGCCGATTGGCCGGGGTTGTTTTCTGCGCCGACTTAGATTTCCCCATGTCCCAGTTTGTGAACGAAAACTTTTACCCGGTCGCTCGCCACTCGTTATGGACGGCACCGGAACGCCGAGCAGACGATTGCGGCAGGCATTGCGTACGCGATTAGTGGATCGCTTGAGCCAGTCCACTGGCTTAGTGGAGTGTGGGCATCGAGAAAAAGAGGAGGATGCGTGCGGGCTCGCAATCCGGGTTGGCGACAAGGTGTTCACAGTCGGCCCTGTAGGTGGCCGAATCGCCGGCCACGAGACAGCGCTTATCGCCTTCGATCGAAACCTCGACCCGGCCGACCATCACCGTCGCGAGTGCGAGTGTGCCGGTCTCGAACGCGGGCACCCGCCGGCAAGTCTGTCCGGGCAACTCGACATCAAAGGCCTGTACCTCGTTCTCAAGCTGAAGCGGTGTAAGGCGTTTTGCCGACCGCCGGATGTCTCGGCCGGACGGGTCTGCAGGGCATTCTGCGTTCACGATCGCAAAGTACCTTTCCGGAGAGGGCTCTTCGATGAGATCGATCAGGGAGCATTGGAGCGCAGCGGCGATCTTGTGAAGGATGACAACGGTCGGGTTCGCCTTGCTGTGCTCGATGTTGGAAAGCATGGCTTTGGATACGCCTGACATCTTCGAGAGTTGGTCAAGCGTCAGCCGTTGACGGCTCCGGTGGTAACGCAGGCGTGGTCCGATTCCGAGTCCGGGTTGCCTCTCGGGTTCGCTGTCTTGTTGCGGCGACACCATATTCTTAGGAACTCGTTGTGGGTTTCGTGGCTGGGCCGATGTTTGGGAGACCGTCGACCGGCGGCTTCGTGATTGGGTCCGGGCTTTTATCATGTGTGGCGATCTTGGGTAGTGATTTACAAGCGTTCGGGCTAGCAACGTCGCGTGAGCCAACTGTAGACATGAGACATGAAGTGCCCCCTGAGGGCGGGGTGGGTCGCGATGGGTTCGGGGGTGTTCTGGTTCAAGGAAACGACACGCCCTCGACCGAGCGTGCCCGCGACTAGGACGGGGATCGTGCCGCGGACCGTCCCACGATCGAGATAAGTATTCGACTGGTAGTATCCGTCCTGCTTGATGATTGTTACGGCGTCGGGCTTTGTGGCATAGACCGGGCCGCACCCGCCTACCGTGAGCTTTGTCCCTTTCGCCAAGCCGGGGATCAGCGGGTGTTCACGCAGGACCGTCCCGGGTCGGGGCAGGTCATGCCCTTCGGGGACGTGGTAGCTGCCGGCACGATCGGTCAGCAGGAGGTCGAGGACCCGACGATCGGTATAGCCCGGTACGACCGAGCCCAGCCACGCTTCGTTGTAGAGCCCCACACCCGAACGCACGGCCTCACAAATCGCGTCGAGCGCTGCAGGGAGGATCGCGAATGTATCGCCAAGGTGGATCAGGTCGAGCGACTTCAGGTCTTCGGTGTTTGTCACATCCAGCATGCCGCCGAGCACAGCGTAGTCGCGGATGACCGCCTCGATGTTTGGCCGGACGAGCGAGTCGGGTTCGACTACCGCGACCAGTTCGATCCGCGGGTCGCTGAGGTTCCCGAGGGTGGCGACCCCCTGGTCAAAGGACTGGAAAAACCCTTGGTATTGCGGGACTGTGGTGGCGTAGTGGCTGACCAAAACACCGACCCGGATGAGTTCCCGTCCGGGTAACGCTCCGTGTTCATGGCTGCCAGACCGGCTGGCCGTTGATACGAACTGGGCGGCGGCGTGCAGGTCATCACGGTCGCGGAAGAGCCGCAACTCGGCCGTGTCGAGCGCTGCGGGTTCGATGGTGTCTTCCTGCCCGGCGTATGCCTGGAGTTCGCTGGGCATCACCGAAACAAGTTGGTCGAGCGCGTCCTGGATCCGCCTAGTGCAGGTCGAGATTGAGGACCCGGTTGATGCCGCGATTTCCCGCAGCGGCTTGCCCTCGATAAAGCGGGTCACGATCAACGCCCGTTGCTCGGCGGGCAGACGACGCAACGCCGCCCCGGTCTCTCGCAGAGTCGCCTCGGCGATACGTGAGGGCTGCTGGGACTGTTGATACGTCGCCAGGCGGACGGCATGTTGCCCCTGGGTCTTACGTCGCCGGTGGTGCTCAGCGACCAGGTTTCTTGCGGTCTGCCGCAGCCAGCCGAGCAGCCCGTGTTCGATGGTTTCGACGCGGTGCAGGAATCGGTCCAGCACCTCCTGCACCAGATCGTCCACTTCTACGCCAGGCCCGGCGGCCGCCTTGCAGATACGGCCAACCACTGGCCGCAACACCAGCACCACCTCGCCCGCGAGAGATTCATCGCCCGCCGAGACGCCCGCGCGGACCTCCTCCCAGCGGCGTTCAACCTCTTCCAGTGTGATGCCCATGAACCGCATTTCCCTTTGGTGAGTCACTAAGGTACGCGCCGGCGTTCCTGCATGCGATACGGGGGGTGCGTGTATGATCGCCTCCATGGGGCACCTTTCACCGTCAGGACAACCGCCGCATCCGACGCGGCCCAGCAGTTTGTCCATGGCCGATCATGGACGGCGGAGCCCACTATGGATGAGATGCGCCGCGAGCTGGTTTTGTCATCGATCCTCATCTTTTTTTACCACTGAGCCGGACGCGGACCAGGAACAGCCGGTTTCGCACATGTGTTGGCCCCCGATGGGGTCTGGATTCTGAGCGGGTTTGGGGATAGTCTTGGGCGGTCCCGGCCATACCATCATCGCCTGCCGGTGCGATCCCTCCCCGGAGTCTCGATGCCTCTGCCCGATCCCGACGTCGCCGTACCCTTGGATGAGGACCTGACAACGATCGGCGCGTCGGGGGGCCGCCGTGCTGAGTTCGCCGACGGACACCGAAGAGTGAATGCTCGAGTGATGACTCTGCTCTTGCTTTTCTCCGCGTTGCTTGCGGCCCCTGCCACGGCTCAAAAGGGCCTGCCCAACGACGCGCCCGGCCGTCCGAACATCGTCTTTATCCTTGCCGACGACCTGGGGTGGCGCGACCTGGGCTGTATGGGCAGCGACCTGTATCAGACGCCTAACCTTGACCGCCTGGCCGAGCAGGGGATGTTGTTTACCGACGCGTATGCGAACTGCGCCAACTGTGCACCAACGCGGGCGGCGTTGATGTCCGGCATGTACGCACCGCGGACCGGGGTTTACACCGTCGGCAGTTCGGCACGCGGGCCCAGCAGTGCACACCGCGTGGTCCCCGTGCTGAACACCACGACGCTCGACCCCGCGGTGGTCACGCTCGCGGAGTCGCTCCAGTCCGCGGGCTACACCACCGGGCACTTCGGCAAGTGGCACCTGGGCGAGGGCGAGGCCGGCCCGCTGGCGCAGGGGTTTGATGTCAACATCGGGGGCAACCACCGCGGCCATCCGGCGTCTTACCACAGCCCCTACCGCAACCCCGACCTGGAGGACGGGCCACCGGGCGAGTACCTGACCGACCGGCTGACCCACGAAGCGATCGGGTTCATGCAGGCCAACCGGGACAAGCCGTTCTTCCTCTACCTGCCGTACTACACCGTGCACACGCCGATCCAGCCCCGTGCGGACCTGCTCGCTGCGGCCGAGGCCCGGCCGCCCGGGACGCTGCATACCCACGCGCGGTATGCGGCGATGGTCGAGGCGCTGGACGAGAACATCGGCCGGCTGCTCGCGGCGCTGGATGAACTGGAACTGTCCGACCGAACGCTGGTGGTCTTCACGTCCGACAACGGCGGGATGAGCCCGCAGACCGATGCCGCGCCCCTTCGCGGCTCGAAGGGGATGGTTTACGAAGGCGGCACCCGGGTCCCGCTGATCGTGCGTTGGCCGGGCGTGACCGCGGCAGCGACACGCAGCAGCGAACCCGTGATCACGCTGGACTTCTACCCGACGCTGGTTGAGGCGGCGGACGGTCACATGCCCGAGGGCCAGCCAATAGACGGTCTTTCGCTGCTGCCGCTGTTCCGCGAGAGCGGCGCATCACTCGGACGCGATGCGCTGTATTGGCACTTTCCCGCGTATCTGCAGGGCTACCGCGGGATGCAGGAGGAAAGCCACCGCCGGGGGTGGCGCGCGACGCCGTGCAGTGTGGTCCGGGCTGGCGCGTGGAAACTCATCCGCGACTACGAGACCGGCCGCGATGCGCTCTACCACCTCGCGGACGATCCCGGCGAGACGCGCGACCTGCGGCAGGACCGGCCGGACAAGCATGCCGAACTCGCCGCGTTGCTCGAGGCCTGGCTGGACGCGCTTGATGCGCCGATCCCTGATCAACCCAACCCGGACTACGTCGAACCGTCTGCCCCCGCCGAGTAGTCGGTCAGTCAACGGCCGCCGACAGACCTATGCGGCAGCAGACTCAAGGCATCTGCACTTCGGTCACCCGCCATGCCCCGGCGTCGGGGTGGTAGGCGAGCGTCTGAGAGGCGGTTCGGCCGCGGCACTCCGCGGTCACCGTTGCGGTGACAAGGGAAGGCCCGTCTTGGCCGGCCCGGATCAGTAAGGTTGCGTCATCCCCCGCAAACCGGTCGGGCAGGGCCGGCGTGTATTCATCGAAGAACCCCTGGTCGTCCGGTGAGACCTCTGCGAGGTGCGCCAGCCCGGCGAGGAGGAGCTGACGCAATTGCGCGTCGGCCGCGGCATCGCGTGTGCGCTGTGCCTGACGGATCGTCACCCCGGCGACAGCGGTCAGTGCGATCGCCGATGTGCCGATCAGGACCACGGCCGTGAAACTGGCAAACCCCCGGCGGCGCGGTGAAGATATGTTTTTCTTAGTCACCGATTTCCCCGTTCTCGTCATGACCGATGCCATCGGCGGCCGCCAGCGGACACAGGTATCGCTCATCATCCAGGATCAGCACGACCCCGCCCGGGACGCGCTCGAACGTGATCGTGCCCAGCCCCTCGTAGCGACGGACCGGGTTGGCATCACCATCCGCCTCTGGCGCGGTCCGTGTCAGCAGTCCATCGTCTTCCACCCGCCACAGAGTCGTGGTCGGGCCTTGACGCAGGGAGAGCCGGTCGTGTTCGATGGTGGCCTGGTCGGCGGTCCACGCATCCCGGCGGAGTTGATGGACGGCGATATCGGTGCGGCCGAGCCGTTCCTGGTCCGCGACCGATACCTTAAGCATCGTGTTGTTGGTGATAAACAGCTTCGACGCGATGACGAGGAAGACCGCGATCAATGGCATCGCCGCCAGGACATGCATGAGGGTCAAGCCACGCTGCCGGAGTGCGGCCCGAGAGCAGGGCGGACGGGCGTGATCGGGTCTATTGAGTTTCATTCCGCCACCCCCGTGTTGGCATCGTCGGCTTGTCCAGCACCGCCCGGCTCGATCGCGTCAGCGGCACCGGCCGGGACGACACCGAGGACTTCGATCCGCTGGCCGAACCCGCTCGACTCGGCACCTACCCAGCGGTAGCCCGCGGGGGCTTCGTCCTCGTGCAATACCGTGAGCGTGACCCGGATCGCCGGGTCGGTCGGGTTGTCCGGAGCTTGGCCGTACTGCAGCGCGAGCAGGGCGGCTTCCGCGGCGTGTGTGAGTTGGCGGTGGCGTGCGGCGGCGCGGGTGGCACGCTGGTCGTGGCCGAGCGTTACTGCGGTGATCGACAGCAGCACCGCGACCAGCGACAGCCCGATCACCAGATCGGTGATGATCAGTCCACGGCGGCGGCACGGACGGCGGGTGGAGGCGGGTCGGTTCATGCGTACCCCGTGAGATCAATGCACCGCTCGATCAACACGATCAGCGGGTAGAAGACCGCGAAGACGAACCACGCGACCGCGGTCGCCATCACCAGCGTCAGCACCGGCAGCGCCGCGGCACGCAGCACCGCCTCGGCGGGGCTGACACGGTGGGTGTAGTACCGGCAGAGGAACGCGAACACATCCGCCGGGTCGCTCGCCGCGCTCGCGGTACCCAGCATGCCGACCACCAGCGCCGGCAGCCGCGCTGCGCGGGCGGCCTCGGCCAGCGGCTTGCCCTGGCGGAGCCCCTCGGTGAGCCGACGCAGCCGGCGATCAAGCACACCGCTTTGTGCCGGGTGACGCGCCGCATCGATCGCCTTGGGCAGTGGCCGGCCGGCTCGCATTGCTTGTTCGACCGTGAAGCACGCATCCGCCAGCGCCTGGCTGCGGGTCGAGTTGGACAGCACCGGCACGTGCCACCAGACCGGCTCGAGCCACCGGCGCAGCGGGCCGGCCACGCTTTCGCCGGAGTGGAACAGGCCGTAGGTCGACCAGCCGATGATGCCGAGCATCGCGATACCCCCGGCCAGCACCAGCAGGGGCCCGAACACGCCGGCCCACTCGAACATCATGCGCGTCACCCATGGCAGCTCGGTCTCGAAGTCCTCGAAGATCTCGATGTACTTCGGGATGATCAACGTGCCGACCAGCCCGACCAGGCCCAGCAGCACGACCATCACGGTCAGCGCGTACTGCATACCCGATCCGCTCTCGGACACTCGGCTGTCGCGTATCGCGCGGCGGCGGTTGTCCGCGGCCCGGGCGACGGACTCGCGGAGCCGGCCCGCGCGTTCGCCACGCCAGATCAGGGTGGTCTGATGCACCGGGACCTCGGGGGTGCGCACGAACATGGACTCGCCCAGCCCGATCCCCAGCCGCATGTCCTCGGCGAGCCGGCCGGCGCGCATGCCGATGGCCCGGCCCTCGCCCGCCCGCAGCGTGTCCAGGAACTCGGGCAGCGGCAGGTTCAGCCGGGTCGCGACCTCCAGGTAGCCCAGCAGCCGGCCCTGTTGTTCATCGCGCATCCGGCGCACCGCCGACGCGATCAGAACGAGCGCGATCACGGCGACAAAACCGAAGAGATACGCGAAGAACCCGGTCAATCCGGAGACCACGGCGGAGGTGATGATGATCAGGCCGACCGCGGGCACGGCCAACGCAAAGACGCCGATGACGCTGATCGTAAACCGGCCGAGCCCCGGGATCCGCGGGTGTTCTTCAGCGCCGGCAGGCCTCCGAGAAGGCGTTGTCTGCGGTGCGGAACCGGATTGGGATGGGGAGTCCTCAGCCATTACATCACCGACTGCATGACCCGCACCAGCGGGAGGAACATCGCCGTGACGACGACACCGATGATGAGCGCGACCAGCACGAGCATGAGCGGGCCGAGCACGGTCTGCAACGCAGCGACGCGGGCCTCTGCCTGCTGCTGGTACATCGCGGCGAGATTCTCGAGCATGCCCGGCAGATCGTCGGCATGAGCGGCCAACTCGATCGCCGCGGGCACGGCCTGTGGCACGAAACGCAGGCGGACGTTCTGTCTAATGCTCTGCCCCGCTTCGACGGTCTGGATCATCAGCCGGGTGTCGGCGTCCAGCGGGCCGGACCGCAGCGTGTCCGCCGCCATCCCCAGGGCCGCGGGCAGGTCCAGTCCCGCGTGCAGCCCCAGCCGGAGAGCGTCGCACCACCGGCCGAGCATGTTGAACCGGATCGCGGGTCCGATGAGCGGCACCCTCAGCAGGAGGTCCAGCAGCACCTGGCCCTTGCCACCCGCCCGCATCAACGCCATACCGGCGAATAGCAGCACGGCGAACACCACCAGCGCGATCACGATCGCCGGCATGTATTGCGAGACCGTCAGCACCAGCTTGGTCAGGGCCGGCACGTCGGTGTCGAAGTCTTCGAAGATCTCGCGGAACTGCGGGACCACCACCGCACCCAGGATGCCGAGCATCAGCAGCACGCCGAAGAATACGACCAGCGGGTAGGCGACCGCGCGCCAGACCGCGGCCCGCAGGCGCTGCAGTAGTTCCAGGTGTCGGCCGAGCCCGAGCAGCACCGCCGGGAGGTTGCCCGTTCGTACCCCCGATTCGAGCACTGCGCCGTACAGCGGCGGGAACGCGCCGCGGTGCGTGGCGAACGCCTCGGCCAGCCCCTTGCCGGCCTGCAACTCGTCGGCGACCTGCTGGATCGTGACCGCCAGCCCGCCACGCTTCATGTCCTGCGCGATCAGCCGAAGCCCCTGCTCCATCGGCAGGCCGGCCTCGGTGAGGTAGGCGAGCTGCTGGTTGAACGCAAGGAAGCTGCTGCCTTTGACCGCGCGGGGCCGGCCCGTTTCTTCGGCTGGCTCGAGCGACAACACGCGCAGCCCCATCGAGGCGAGCGATGCCTGCGCGGCGGTCGCGTCGGCCGCGTCGATCGCGCCCGACACGGTGTGGGTGGATACGCCGGTCTCGGCCTCGGGCGCCGCCGCGTAGATCGGCTGGGCGGTAAAGCGGTAGCTGGCAACCCGGCCGGGCAGCACGTCGGTGCCCGCCGCGTGGTCCTGCGCTGCGGCCGGAGCCGGGTCGTTCGGCGGCTCTTCGTTTTCCATCGCCATGCGGTCTCCCGGGGCCGGCCGCGGTCTGCGGGTGCAAGGCCGTGATCCGTATCCTACGGGTTAGACGCACGCCGTGTCCGGATGATTCAGCCCGCCGCCGAGCCCAATATGCGGTCGGCCTCCGCCGTGTCGGTGATGTGTGCGGCGACCAGCGCGTCGGCATGCTGACGCATCGTCGCCCAGCCGGGCTGCGTTTCGGCTGCGCGGCGGATCGCCGAGGCGTCGGCCCGAGCCAGGACCGCCGAACGGACCGCGTCGTCCACAGCCAGGTACTCCGCCAGCGGCACTCGGCCGGCATAGCTCGGGCCCGACGGGTCCAGCCGACGCATCAGCCGGAGCGAAAGCACGCCCGACACCGCGCTGGCGGCCTGGTACGGCTCGACGCCCATCTCCATCAGCCGGACCAGCGCACGCTGCGGCGAAGCGGCGTGCAGGGACGTCACCAACCGGTGGCCCGACAGCGCCGCGCCCACCGCGATCCGCGCTGTCTGCGCGTCACGCACCTCGCCGATCGCAAGCACCTGCGGGTCCTGGCGCAGCACGCTCCGGAGCACGGTCTCAAACGTCAGTTCCCCGAACGGCTGCACCTCGATCTGCGTCACGCCAGGCAGTTCTCGCTCCACGGGGTCTTCCAGCGAGAGGATGCTCTGCCCCGGGCATTGCCGGACAATCGCTTCGAGCACGGCATACACCGTCGTTGTCTTGCCCGATCCCGCGGGCCCGCAGAGGATGAGCATCCCGCTGTCGGCCGCGATGAACGCCTGGAGGCGTGCGACGACCGGCTCGGGCAGGCCCAGCGTGTCCAGCGCACGCGGCTGGTAGAGCTCAGCCGGCAGGCGGACCACGGCGCGCAGGCCCCGCGTGGTTGGCATTACCGAAAGCCGCAGGTCCAGCTGCCGCTCGGCACCTCCCTGGGCTGCATCCGCGGTCAACTGGACGGTGACCCGTCCTTCCTGTGGCACGCCCCGGCGGTAGGTCAGCAGCTGCGCCGCCACCATCAGCCGGTTCACCAGCGAGCCGCCTTCCTCGGCCGAATACTGCCGGACCGGTGACAGCGCGCCGTCCACCCGGAATCGCAGCTCATACCCCGCGGCCACCGGCTCGAGGTGCAGGTCCGAGGCGTTGCGGCTGACCGCCTCGGCCAGCAGCGCGTGGACCTGCTCCCGCGCGGCCTGCCCCGCCGGCTCGGTTTCGTGTTGACGCAGCCACAGCTTCATCATCCGCACAAGTCTACGGGCGGGCGACGCTCAGGGAAACACTGAGGCGGTGTTGAGATCGATGTGGGCTAGAACCCGCCGGCCCGCATCTCGTCGAGGCTCTCGGGGAACGGGTACCGCGCGAAGACCGCTTCGGGCGCGTCCTGCCACAACGCGGGCGGGGGGTACACGTCCCCGGTAAAGCCCGCGTCGTGCATCGTCCGCAGCACGGTCTCCAGCGTGGGCTCCTGGTCGGTCGAGCGGTCGATGAGCTTGTTCGCCTTCGACCCCAGGAAGCTCACCGCCGCGACGGGCTGCCGGCTCTGGGGCTTGCGGCGGACCATCTCCGTGATCATGCGCATCCCCTCGTGCAGGTCGGCCAGGTACAGCGCGTCCTGCCCGCTCGGACGCAGCAGCGCGAGCACCTCGACGGTGTCCAGGTCGACCTTGAGGATCGTCACCCGGCCCGACCGCGCGTGCCGGCCCGCGTGCTCGGTGATCGTGCGGTTGTCCCACTGGCTGGTCGGCAACTGGTCGGCGAGGTGCGCGATCAGGCCGTGGCTGTTGTCCTCGGAGTTCACGGCACAGACCAGCGAGCGGTACCGGCCCGCGACGAGGTCGTCCATGAGGTGCTGGCCCCACTGGATGCGGATCCGTGGGCTGGTGTCCGGTGTGGACGACGGCGCGGTGTCGGGCACGATCGTGATGCGATCCGCCGCGGCCTGCCCGTCGAGCATGCCGGTGATTTCGCCATCGAAGACCTGGGAAGGGGTGCCGGTATCGGGGTTGTTCATGGTGTGGTCCTTGCCTGTCTGAGATCGGCCGATAGTGAACGCGGGCATGAGCAACGGTCTCAGAAGTGGGGCATCGTGTTAACGCGTTAACGCGAACAGCCGCCCCGGGTCGCGGGGCGGCTGCGGGTTGAGGTTTCGGGATGGATCAGGCCTGAGCCGATGGGCCGGCGTTGGCCGGGGCTTCGGCGGAGGTGTCCATGGTGGTGGTGTCGGCGGGCTTTGCGTCGAGCTTCTTCTGGCGCTGGACCGCGGCGTCGACCTCGTCGTCCACGCCGGCGAGGCCCTTCTTAAACTCGACGATACCCTTGCCGATGGACTTGCCGACCTCGGGGAGGCGCTTGCCAAAGATAAGGACGCCGATGATGCCGATGATGAGCATCTCGGGCCAGCCGATGGGGCCGATGAGGGCGAGCAGGTCGGGGGTATTCATGGGTTTCTCCCGGCGGGGCCGGTGGGTGGTGCTTGCAGGAACATTCTAGGCGTCTGGGACAAACGCATCCAGCGGGGTTTATTATTGCAGATAGACACCGGGATGGCCAGCTTCGTTACACGCCAGGTGGGTAATCGAGGCTTACGAGCCCCGATGGGCCATTATGGCTCCGTGTGGAGAAAAGCGTCGTCTTGATCTTCAGATGAAAACAACTGGCTGGGCTAGACCTTGCCCATGAGCAGACTGACGTTGTGCCCGCCGAAGCCGAAGCTGTTGCTCATGACGGCCTCGATGTGGCCTTCGCGGGCGGTGTGGGGGATGTAGTCCAGGTCGCATCCCTCGCCGGGGTTGTCCAGGTTGATCGTGGGGGGCATCACGCCGGTCTCAAGGACCTTGGCGCAGATGACCGCCTCGATGCCACCGGCCGCACCGAGCGAGTGGCCGAGCATGGACTTGGTGGACGAGACGGGCACCTTGGTATCGTCGCCAAAGACGCGTTTGACGGCGTGGGTCTCGGCGAGGTCGCCCAGGCCCGTTGAGGTGCCGTGGGCGTTGATATAGCTGACGTCGCCGGGGTTCTTGCCGGCGTCCTTCAATGCGGCGGACATCGCGTAGGCGGCGCCTGCGCCGTCTTCGAGCGGGGCGGTGATGTGCGAGCCGTCGGCGGACTGGCCGGCACCAAGCATCTCGCCGTAGATCTTCGCGCCTCGGGCTTTGGCCCGTTCCATTTCCTCGAGGATGATAATGCCCGCGCCCTCGGCGAGGACGAAGCCGTCGCGGTCGGCGTCCCACGGGCGGGAGGCCTTGGTCGGCTCGTCGTTGCGTCTGGACAGCGCCTTGAGGGCGATGAAGCAGGCGGTCCCCAGCGGGGTAAGCGCGGCCTCGGAGCCGCCGGCGATCATGATGTCCGCGGCGTCGTGGCGGATGGCCTCGGCGGCCTCCAGGATCGCGTGGCCGGCGGAGGCGCACGCGGTCGCGACCGCGGAGTTGGGGCCCTTAATGCCGTAGTGGATCGAGACGTGGCCGGCCGCGGCGTTACACATCAGCTTTGGGACCATGAACGGGCTGACACGCGACGGGCCCTTCTCCAAGAGCTTCTTGTGCCCTTCGGCGAACTCCTCCATGCCGCCGACGCCCGAGCCGATGATGCTGCCGCACCGCCAGGGGTTTTCGTCGGCGAAGGCGAGGCCCGCGTCGTTCACCGCATCGATCGATGCGTTGATCGCGAACTGTGCGAAGCGGTCCAGCTTCTTGAGCGAACGTTTGCGCTCGTTCTCGTCGAAGTTGGGCGGGCCCTCCCAGTCATCGACCTGCCCACCGAACGTCGTGGTGTAGTCGGTGGTGTCGAAGCGTGTGATGGGCTTGATGCCCGAGGTCCCGGCGACCAGTTGGTCCCAGACCCCGGTGACCGAGGTGCCCAGGCTGGTGACCCAGCCGAGCCCGGTGATGGCAACGCGTCGATGGCTCATGGTTGCGTGATCGTCCTATGAGAAGCGCCGCCCCGGGGATGAGGCGGCGCGACAGGGTGTCCCTGGTGGCTGCCCCGGTCGGCCTCGGGGCGTATCCCGGGCAGCGCTACGGGTGGCCGGCGGAGCCGGCGGGCTTAGCCGTTGTTGGCCTTGATAAAGTCGATCGCCTTGCCGACGGTGTCGATCTTCTCGGCTTCTTCGTCGGGGATCGAGGTCTCGAACACGTCCTCGAACTCCATGACCAGCTCGACGGTGTCGAGCGAGTCGGCGTTCAGGTCGTTGACAAACGAGGTGTCGCGCGAAACCTCGGATTTGTCGACGCCCATCTGCTCGGCGACGATATCGATGACTTTTTCTTCGATCTCTTTTTCGTCCATGATCGGTGCTCCTGTGCCCGCCACGGCGGGGGTTCGGTGTTCGCGGTTGAGCTGGGGCCGTGGGTGGGCCAGCGTATCTCGCGGGAATATAGCGTGCCTCGCACGCTCTCACAAGCCGAGGAGGCCCATCCGGCGGGCCCGTCTCGGCCGGAAACGCTCTGATAACCGCCGGTCCGGCGGTGGGTTAGCACATCGTCATGCCGCCGTCGACGCACAGTACCTGACCGGTGACATAGCTCGCCCCCTCGCTGGCCAGGAACGCGACCGCGGAGGCGATCTCCTCGGGCCGGCCCATCCGCCGGAGGGCCGTCATCGTCTTCACGCCGTCCTTGATCGCGTCAGGCAGCACGTCGGTCATGTCCGTCTCGATGAACCCCGGGGCGATGACATTCGCCGTCAGGTTCTTGCCGCCCATCTCCTTGGCCAGGCACTTGCTGAAGCCGGCGAGCCCGGCCTTGGCGGCGGCGTAGTTCGCCTGCCCGGGGTTGCCCACCACGCCCGCCACCGAGCCGATGTTGATGATCCGCCCCCACTTGCCCCGCATCATCGGCTTGATCGCGGCACGGCAGGCGACGAACACGCTCCGAAGGTTGGTGTGGATGACCTCGTCGAACTCCTCGTCGCTCATCCGCAGCAGCAGGTTGTCCCGCGTGATCCCGGCGTTGTTGACCAGGATGTCCAGCCGGCCGTGGTCGGCGAAGACCTTGTCGATCATCGCTTCGATGGATTGCTGGTCGCCGATGTCGCAGGTCGCGACACAGGCCGAGCCCCCGGCGGCCTCGATCTCGGCCTGGACCTCGTTGAGCTTGTCGACGTTCCGCGCGACACACACCACGTGCCGGTCGTCGGCCGCGAGGGCGAGCGCACAGGCCCGACCGATCCCGCGGGAGGCCCCGGTGATGATCGCGACGCGCTTCTCGGTTTTGTCTGCCATGGCTAGGGTCCTGTCTGATCGATTCTTGTCGAACCCAACCTGCTCATGCAGGGGGCTGTTTTTTTAGAGTTGCGGCCAGTCTACTTCGGCTCGCTGTAGTTCTCGACCTTCACCGACTTGTCGGTGCGGCGCATCAGCCCGCTGAGCACCTTGCCCGGGGCCAGTTCGATGTACCGGCCGGGCAGTTCCTTCGCCGCGTACTGCATCGACTGGCTCCAACGCACCGGGTTGGTGAGCTGCTCGACCAGTCGCTTCTTGATGAGCATCGGGTTGGACACGTGCGGCTCGCCGGTGACGTTGCTGAGCACGGTGCAACTCGGCTCGCTCCAATCGACCTGCTCCAGGGCGTCGGCCAGCTTCAACGCGGCCGGCTGCATGATCGGCGAATGGAACGCGCCCGCCACCGTCAGCGGCGTCGCGCGGAAGCCCGCGGCCTCCGCCTCGCCAACCACCGCCTCGCAGGCGTCCAGCGTCCCGCTCACCACGACCTGCATCGGCGAGTTGTAGTTGGCTGGGACCATGACCGCTTCGCGTGGCAGCGCGTCGTTGACCTTGTCGCAGATCAGTTCGATCCCCGCTTCGGTGACGTCGCCGGTAATCGCGACCATCGACGACGGCGCGACCTCGGCGGCCTGCTGCATCGCCTCGCCCCGGAGCCGGACCAGCTTGAGCCCCTCCGCGAAGCTGTAGCAGCCCGCCAGGTGCAGCGCGGTGAATTCACCCAGCGACAGCCCGGCGGTCGCGGTGAATGCATCGATGGTGCCGTTGGCTTTCAGAGCGTGGAAGCACGCGACCGAGGCCGTGTAGATCGCGCACTGGGCGTTGTCCGTACGGTTCAGCTCGTCGTCCGGGCCCTCGAAGCAGAGCTTCGCCAGGTCGAAGCCGAGCACATCATCGGCCTCGTCGAACACCGCTTTCGCTTCAGGGGACGCGTCGTGCCAGCCCTTGCCCATGCCGACGGCCTGTGCGCCTTGCCCGGGACAAAGGATGATGGTGTGCTCGTTGCTCATGGCTCTGTTTTAGCGGAGGGTGCGGGGATTGAAAAGCCGACCGCCATCGATCGGGCGTGCCTTGCCTTACGGAGATGGGACTACAGCCGCCAGAGCGAGGTGGTCCAGCACATGCCGGCACCCATGGCGACGAAGAGCACTAGGTCGCCTTCGCTCAGCTCGCCGGCCCGGCGTTTCTCGTTCAGGCACAGCGGTACGCTCGCGGCGGACGTGTTGCCGTAGCGGTCGATATTGATGACCAGCTTGCCAGGCGGCAAGCCCAGCCGCTTCTGGATCAGGTCGAGGATGCGCTTGTTCGACTGGTGGGCGATGACCGCGGTGAGCTCTTCGGCGGTGACGCCCGCGGCCTGGAGGGTCTCGTCGATGACCTGCTGGGTCTGGGTCACTGCGAATTTGAAGACCTCCTGGCCGTTCATGTGCATCGCGTGGAGCTGGTCCACGCCGACAGGCGAGCCCTCGGGCAGGTCGCTCTCGCTGCGGGGCACAAAGATGTCGCCCCAGCGGTCGCCATCGGAGCGCATGGTCTGGTGCAGGCAGCCCTGCGCGGCGTTGTCGCTGGCGCTGAGCACCGCGGCCCCGGCCGCGTCGCCGAAGAGGATGCACGTCCGCCGGTCGTTGTAGTTGACGACGCGGGAGAGGGTCTCGGCCCCGATGACCGCGATGTGGCGGTAGTGCCCGGTCTGGATCAGCGCGGCCGCGTGGTTAATGCCGTAGACAAACCCCGAGCAGGCGGCGCTGAGGTCCAGCGCCCCGGCCGGCTTCGCGCCGACCTCCGCCGCGACACGGACCGCGGTCGAGGGGCAATTCATCTCGGGCGTCATCGTGGCGACGATCACCAGGTCGAGCGACGCCGCGTCCATGCCCGCGTCGTCCAATGCGTCGCGCAGCGCCTGGACCGCGAGGTCGCGGGTCGTCGTTGGGGCGTCGGCGATATGCCGGGTCTTGATCCCGGTGCGTTGCGTGATCCACGCGTCGTTGGTATCGACGAGCTTCGCGAGGTCGTCGTTGGTCAGCACGCGGGGCGGCAGCGCGGTGCCCACACCGGCAAACCGTACCCCCGCCGGCCGGATCAAGCCGGGCCGTGTCATGCCGAACCCTCGGCGTCGCCCCCGACCGCGGCGGGCTCGCCGGACCTGCGCGACTTGAGCAGCTCCTCGGCCGCGAGCAGGCGCTCGGAGACCTGCTCGTTGACGCCCAGTTCGGCATACTTCAGCGCGTTGCGGATCGCGTTGTGGATCGTCCGCGGCTGTGAGGAGCCGTGGCAGATCAGGCAGATGCCGTTGGCACCCATCAGCGGGGCACCACCGTACTCGTGGTAGTCGTGCTTGGCGTAGATGCTCTCGACGACCGGCTGCAGCTTCATCGCCAGGTCGGGGTCGATCTCGAACGCCTCGTGGGCGATCGTCTTGAAGATGCCCTTGCTCAGCCCCTCGGCGAGCTTGAGCACCACGTTGCCGGTGAACCCCTCGGTGACGATGACGTTGGCCTTGCCCTCGAAGATCTCCCGGCCCTCGATGTAGCCGACGTAGTTGAGGGTGTCGTCGAACTTCAGCAGGTCGTGCGTCCCGCGGGTCAGCGCGTTGCCTTTGCCTTCCTCCCCACCGATGGACAGCAGGGCGACCTTCGGGTCTTCGATATCCAGAACCCGCTCCGCGAAGATCGTGCCCATGTGCCCGTACTGGTGCAGGTGGGTCGGACGCGGCTCGGGGTTCGCACCGACATCGCAGACGACGACCGGGCCGTAGAACGTGGGGATCGTGACGGCGATGCCCGGGCGGTGCACGCCGGGCAGGCGACGCATCGTCATCTGCGCCGCGGCGACGCAGGCCCCGGTGTTGCCGGCGGAGATGATGACGTCGCAGACCTCGTCCTTGGCCCGGCGGGACCCCAGCCAGGCCCACTTCACGATCGAACTGTCGGTCTTCTCGCGCAGCGCGGAGACGGGCGGGTCGCCCATGCCGATGACCTGAGTCGTGCCGAGGACCTCGATGTGCGGATCGCCGACGAGGCCTTCTTCCTCGACCGCCTCGTTGATGATGGCTTCATCGCCGACGAGGACGAGCCGGTCGCCGGCGCTCAGCAGCTTGATCGCGCTGAGCGCGCCCTTGAGGATCGCGTCCGGCGCGTTGTCCCCGCCCATCACATCGACAGCTATTCGCACGTGCGGTGCCCCTGTGGTCAGCCCGGGTGGCGTGAGTGCATCAGTCGTTGTCGCGCGACACCGACAGCTTCAGGCCCGGGCGGACGTAGCCACACTCGGCACAGGCGGCGTGGGGCAGCTTCGGCGAACCACAACTCGGGCAGACCACCGCCTTGCGGGCGGTCAGGGCGTCGTGCGAGCGGCGGTTGCGGCCTTGGGTACGGCTCTGGCGTTGGACGGGCAGCATGGCGGGCTTCCTACAGCGGGTCGGTGGGGCGTGGTTTGGGCTGGGCACCCCGTCTCGGGACGCTCCGGCGAGCCGTACAAAATAGCCCGTGGGGTGCAAAACGTCAAGCGATCAACCGCCTTGAACGCCCCGCAGGGGCCACAGGAGCCGTTCCCGCTCCGCCCCGAGCCCCGTTAGTGGCCGGGGGCGGTCTCGATGGCCACCGCCGCGCCCTCACCCTCGGGCTCACGGACGCTGTCGACCATCGCCCGGACCTTCGCGGAAGGCGGCTTGCACAGCGGGGCGAGCCCGAGCGTCACCGCGAAGTTCAGCAGCATCCCAAGGGTACCGATGCCCTGCGCATCGATCCCGAAGCACCAGGGCCGACGCAGCCCCTGGCCCGGCTCGCCGAAGACGGCCTTGGCGACCTCCGGGTTGAAGAGGATCACGTCCGCCTTCTGCGTGACGATGTAGAACGCCGTGAACCCGATCCCCACGAGCATGCCCGTCACCGCGGGGACTGTACCCACACGCTTGCTGAAGATGCCCAGCACGATGGCGGGGAAGAAGCTCGCCGCCGCGAGCCCGAACGCGAACGCCACAACCTCACCGACGAAGCCCGGCGGGTTGATCCCGAACCACCCAGCGACAAGTACGGCCACGCCGATGGTCACACGGCCGACCAGTAGTCGCTGACCCTCGCTGGCTTGTGGGTTCATCACGCGGTAGTACAGGTCGTGCGAGACCGACGAGGAGATCACCAGCAGCAGGCCCGAGGCCGTGGACAACGCCGCCGCCAGCCCGCCTGCGATGACAAACGCGACAACCCAGTCCGCGAGTTGCGCCATCTGCGGTGTCGCCAGCACGATAATGTCGCGGTCGGGGTGGTGAGCGGCACCGAGCCCAAGGAGTTCTGCCTTCGCGGCCGCGCCGCCGTCGGCTGTGCCGCCGTGCGAGGCGACCCAGGCATCCGCATCCTCCAGCAGCGCGTCTCGTGTCGCGCTCGGCACGCCGCCGATCCGCATCAACTCGTTGGGCATGATGGCGGTGTCGCCCCGGGTCTCGACCGCGTCGGTCAGGTTGTTGGTGAACGCGACCTCCCCGTTGCCATCGAAATCGACCCACGCGATCAGGCCGGTCTTGTTCCAGTTCTCGTACCACTCCGGTAGCTCTTGAGCCGTTTTGCCGTTCAGCCCCGCGACGTCATCGACCATGTAGTACCGTGCAAAGCCCGCGACCGCCGGGGCCGTGAGGTACAGCATCGAGATAAACAACAGCGCCCAGAACGCCGACCACCGCGCGGCCTTTACGCTCTTGACCGTGTAGAACCGGACGATGACGTGCGGCAGCCCGGCGGTCCCGCACATCAGCGCGAGGCAGACACAGAACACGTTCAGCCGGTTCCACTTGCCCGAGTTCTCGTCGTACGCGTCGCTGTAGCTGCCGAAGCCGAACTGCTCGTTGATCCGCGTGAGCTTGTCCAGCAGGTACGGCCGGGCGGGGTCTACGCCCTCCAGGACCTGGCTGCCCAGCCCGATGGACGGGACGGGGCTTCCGGTGAGCTTGAGCGAGATCGCGATGGCGGGGATAAGGAACGCGGTGATGAGCACCCAGAACTGCGCGACCTGCGTCCAGGTGATGCCCTTCATCCCGCCGAACACGGCGTAGCAGAACACGATCGCCATGCCGATGAAGACGCCGACCGCCGGCGTCACGCCGAGGAACCCGGAGAAGACGACGCCGACACCCTTCATCTGCCCGACGACGTAGGTAAAGCTGACAAAGATCGCGCAGAGCAGGGCGATCATGCGGGCGGTGGAGGAGTCGTAGCGGTCGCCGACGAAGTCGGGCACGGTGAAGTGGCCGAACTTGCGGAGGTAGGGGGCGAGCAGCAGCGCGAGCAGGACGTACCCACCGGTCCAGCCCATGAGGTAGACCCCGCCGGCGAAGCCCATCCCGGAGATGAGCCCGGCCATGGAGATGAACGACGCGGCCGACATCCAGTCGGCGGCGGTCGCCATGCCGTTGGCCGGTGCGGGCACGCCGCCGCCGGCGATGAAGAAGCCCTTGGTGTCCCGTACCCGGCAGAGCCAGGCGATCGTCAGGTACAGCGTGAACGTGGCACCGACAAAGAGGACCGTCCAGTGGAACAGCGTCATGCCGACCCCCCGTTGCGGATCGCCTTGACTTCCTCGTGGTGTTTCTTGTCCAGCCGGTTCAGCAGGATGCAGTAGGTGAGGATGATGAGGACAAAGGTGATGATCGACCCCTGCTGCGCGAACCAGAAGCCCAGGGGGTAGCCACCGAGCTTGAACTGGTTAAGCCAGTCCGCGAGCAGCACGCCGCAGCCGAGCCCAACGACCGCCCAGACCGTGAGCAGCACCGCCATGATCGTCAGGTTGGTCCGCCAGTAACGGTTCAACGCGGCCTGGACGGCCGGGTCGTCGGGCGGCGGGGTGGGGGCCTGGGGTGTTGGCGGGGGCGGGGCGTCGTGCATCGATGCTCCTGTGTCGGCCGGGGAAACAGAGAAAGGGCTGGGCGTGGCCGCGTCGGCCCGGATGCTACCCCGCGGCCGAAACACGGGCAAGAACACAACAGGCACCGATCGCTGGCCCGCGTGCCCGGACAAACGTGTCGCGGTGAGGGCGTGTGTCGTGAGCGGCCGGTATCCTAAGGGCTCATCCACCCCGCGTCGGCGGCGCCGCTGATGGCGTGCCGACCGGCGCACGCGACGGACCGCGCGGATCGAGCCGCTTGCCCATGCCCTGGACCCTGTACCGCTACATCCTGCGTGAGCTGCTGAAGATCCTCGTGCTGACCACCGCCGTGCTGGTGACGGTGATGAGCTTCGGCGCGGCGATCAAGCCGATGCAGGACGGCCTGCTCGGGCCCGAGTCGCTCGTGCGGTTTGTGCTGTTCACGATGCCGACGGTGCTGAGCTTCGCGCTGCCGTTCGCCGGGGCCTTCGCCGCGACGCTGGTGTTTACCCGGCTGGTCTCGGATAACGAGGTGCTGGCGTGCTCGGCGAGCGGGCTGAGCTACAAGCGCATCCTGATGCCCGCGTTCCTCCTCGGGCTCGTGCTGACAGTGGCGATGCTGATCCTCTCCAACACCGTCATCCCCGGCTTCTGGCGGGCCGCGAAACGCACCGTCGAGGGCGACGTGCTGGGTGTCCTCGTCGGCCAGCTCAACCAGAACCAGCCCTACATCTTCCGCGACGAGGGCTACGTCCTCTACGCCCAGTCGGCCAGGCAACGCCCGCCCGACCAGGACCAGACCGTCGCCGGCCTGACCCCGGAGCAGTACATCGAGCTGCGCGGCGTCGCGTTCGGGCAGTTCGACCCGCACACCGGCGAGGTCTTCAACGACACCACCGCCAGCCGGGCCGGCGTCCTTCTCGTCCGCGACCAGCTCACCGACCGCTCGTTCGTCACGCTCCGCCTCCAGGACCCGGTGTTCTACAACGCCGCCACGGGCGAGCTGCGCAGCGACACCGCCCGCTTCGGCCGCATCGACTCGGACCCGATCTACCTGCCCAACCCCGTCGAAGACGAGGCCGTATTCTTCACCTTCCAGGAGCTGATTCAGCTCTGGAACGAGCCCGACCGGTTCGACGAGGTCCGTGTCGCCAAGGCACAGCTAACCCAGGCGATCCTGCGGCAGGAACTGCGGGTGTCGCTGCAGGAAGCCCTGACCGCCGGCCGGCCGGGCGAGGGGTTTGTCGTTCTTCGTGGCGGTATCCGTGGCGACCACTACATGCTCTCTGCGCCGCGTGTCGATTGGCAGGACCCCGAGCTGTTCCTGCGTTCGGCCGACGGGCTGCGAATCACGGTGGATCGCTACAACAATGCGGCGCTGGCCGGCGAGCCCGAGCTGCGGTTCGAGGCGGAGCTGGGCATTGTCACCATCGCGACCAGCGGTTTCACCGGCGAGCCGGAGGTCCAGCTCACCCTGCGGGGCGTACGGGTGCTGGACCCGATCCTGCAGGACTCGGTCAACGAGAAAACCGAGCACGTCTTCGCGCCGATGGGCTGGGACGGCGACCTGATGGCCGAGTCGGGCATCGACCGGATGTCGTCGGCAGAGCTGGGCGACCTGTCCGAGCAGCAGCCGTACTACGGCTCGGTCGGCGTGCGGGAGGCCAAGGCCCGGCTGGCGCACGAGATGATGTCGCTGTCGCTGAAGATCAGCGGGCAGGCGCACACCCGCGCGGCGACCGCGGTGGCGTGCCTGCTGCTGATCGTGCTGGGCGCGGTGCTGGCGATCCGGCTCAAGGGGCGGATGCCGCTGGTCGTCTTCTTCTGGAGCTTCCTGCTCGCGCTGCTGACGCTGCTGATGGTCTACACCGGCCAGAACATGGCCACCAGTCTGGATGAGGACTTCCTCGCAACCGGCGGACCGAACTGGGCCCAGATGATCGGGCTGGCCATCCTCTGGGCGGGCAACCTGCTGACCCTGGTCGTCATCGGCCGCGAATACTGCTGGATCGCACGGACCTGAATGTGAAAACACTCGACCGCTACATCATCAAGCAGTTCGTCATCAACTTCGTCATCCTGAGCGTCGTGATGATGGGGCTGTATGTGCTGGTCGACCTCATCGTGGACCTGGACGAGTTCCTCGACGCCGGCAAGGAACTGGCCGATCAGCACGGCGGGACGGTCCCCGCGACGCTCTGGGTGCTGGGCGACTACTACGGCCCGTTCCTGCTTTTGGTCTACATCGCGATGTCGGGGCTGATCGTCGTCGCGGCGATGGGGTTTACCGTCTCGCAGATGCAGCGCAACCGCGAGCTGACCGCGCTGCTCGCCGGCGGGGTGAGTCTCTACCGCGTCGCCGCGCCGATCCTCGTGGCCGGCTTCTTCTTCAACCTCATCTCCATGCCGGTGCAGGAGCTTTTGATCCCGCCGCTCGCGGAGAAGATCGTCCGCCCCAAATCGCAGGCCGGCTCGAAGACGATCCAGGACAAGCCGGTCTACTACGTCCTCGACCAGGGCGGTGCGCTGGTGAGCGCATCGTCGTTCAGCGCCGAGCGCGGCGAGATGGTCGGCGTGCGCATCATCCGGCTGGACGACGACGGCCGGCAGGTCTCCCTGACCAAGGCCGACAAGGCCGTGTGGGACGAGCCCGGCCAGCGTTGGCGGCTGGAGGGTGGGGTGCGTTTTGATCCGAACGCCGACCCCTCGGACGTGTCGGCGCTGCAGGGCACGCCGGTCGCGTCGTACGTGACGAAGCTCTCGCCGGAAGTCCTGATCGTCCGGCAGGCGTCGCTTTACCTGCGGCTGCTGTCGATGCGTCAGCTCGAGGGGATGCGCGAGAACCCGTCCTTGAGCGAGAAGACACGCGGGCGGGTGACCCAGATCATCTGGAGCCGGTTCAGCACGATCGTGCTGTCGGTGCTGATCCTGCTGATGGGCCTGCCGTACTTCCTGTCGCGTGTGCCGGGCAACGTGCTGATGAACGCGACGAAGGCGGCGGGGATCACGGTGGGGGCCTGGGCGGGCGGGCTGGTGCTGCTGCAGGTCGGCGGGATGAACCCGGTGACGGCGGCGTGGCTCCCGGTGATTTTCTACCTGCCGGTCTCGTTCTGGCTGGTGACGACGATCGAGACCTGAGGCGGTTGCTATCCTGTGGCGATGAACCGGATCGACGAGTTGTTTTCTGACCTGCGCGGCCGTGACGCCAAGGCGTTGATGCCCTTCGTCACGGCCGGGGACGGCGGGCTGGACACGACCGCCCGGGTGATCCCCGCGCTCGAACGCGGCGGCGCGTCGGTCTGCGAGATCGGCATCCCGTTCTCCGACCCGATCGCGGACGGCCCGGTGATCCAGGCGTCGATGACCCGCGCGCTTGACGCCGGCACCCGGCTGTCGGGCATCTTCGAGACCATCGCCGCGCTCCGACCCAACACCCGGCTCGGGCTGGTCGCGATGGTCAGCTACTCGATCGTCTACCGCAACGGCCTGGACGCGTTCGTCCGCGACGCGGGACAGGCCGGCTTCGACGGGTTGATCTTCCCCGACCTGCCGATCGACGAGGCGCAGCCGGCCCGCGACGCCGCGGGCGAGGCGGGGCTGACTCTGAGCATGCTCGTCTCGCCGAGTACGCCCGCCGACCGTGCCCGCCGGATTGCGCAGGCCTGCACCGGGTTTGTCTATGTCGTCTCGCGCGGCGGCATCACCGGCGAAGGCAGCACCCTCCCCGCCGGGCTGCCCGAACGGCTGCAGACGCTGCGCGACGCGACGGACACGCCGCTGGCGGTCGGCTTCGGCGTGTCGAGCCCCGAGCACGTGCGTTCGGTTGTTTCGGTCGCCGACGCCGCGATCGTCGGCTCGGCCATGGTCCGCCGGCTCCACGACGCGGCCGAGCAGGGCGGCGACCCCGCCGACGAAGCCGAACGGTTCACCCGCGCGTTGGCCTCGGGGTTGATCGGCTCGGTCGGCGTGGGCTGAACCCCGACCGGTCGGCGGCGAGTTTTGATCGCGGTAGATATAGGACGCGGCCTGCGCTACTGGCAGGGCGGTCGCGGTGTATCTTCGCTGCCGCGGTGCCGTCCTTTACAATGGGGTGCCCTCTCCCGCCCCGTTTTAGCCAAGCCGGCCCCCGGATCGGCACGATGAACACGCTATGAAACCAATCTACGCCCTGATGCTGACGGTCTCGCTGGTCGCCTCGGCTCCGATGCCGGCCCTGGCCCAGCCCGCGACGAGCGACGCCGTGCCCGCGGCCGACGCGCTGCTGGCCGACGAGTTCGCCCGCTCCGCCCTGACCATGCTTTCGTTGCCCCAGACCGGGGACCACGGCTACACACTCGACCTCGCGGCCGTCCTGCTGGACCAGGCCATCGCGCTGGACCCGACCAACAGCCAGCTCTGGGTCTTCCGTTCCGAGTTGGCCCAGCAGATGTCCGACGATGTCGCGCTGGAGGCCGCGCTGACCGGCTACCTCCGCACGGGTATCGTCGACGACAAAGCGCAGCTCGACCTCATCCGGCTGCGCCTGGCCAAGCACCAGACGCTCGACGAGCAGTACCGCGCCCTCGAGCAGCTGCTCAACTCCGAAGGAGCGCAGCGTCTCTCCGACCCGCTGCGTTCCCGGCTCGCGTCCTACGCCGCGTCGCTGGCGCAGGAACTGGTCGACCCCGACGCCCAGGCCCGCTGGGTGGTCGAGGCCGCCCGGCTGGACCCCGCCAACGCCGAGGCCGCGGGCATGCTCCTGGAGATCGTGACCGAGCGCGGCGGCGATACGCTCCGCCGGGGCACCGCGATGATCAACGTCGTGCGTGCCAGCCCGATGGACCCGTGGACGCGGCTGGACCTCGCGGCCCTCCTCGCGTCCGAAGGCGCATACGAACGCGCGGCTCAGCAGTACCAGCTCGTCGATAGCTGGATCGGCAGCTCGCCGTTTGTCCTGGGCGACAAGGTCTTCCGCCAGCTGCTCCCCGCCGAGGCCTACCGCACCTGGCTGACCACGCTCGCGACGACCGGCAACGACCCACTCGCGCTGCAGATCATCCAAGCCCTCGAAGAGTATTACAACGCCTACAACCAGGCCGCCAACCTCGCGGTCGAGCAGGGCACCGACCCGGCCGACATCACCCCGATGCCCGAGCACCTGCCCACGGAGCTGGAGATGGTCCGCCTCGCGGTGCTCGACAGCCCCTCGGACGCGGAGGCCGCCGCGGCGTCTTTCGAGCGCATCGAGGACGACTACGCGCAAGACACCGAAGGCGACAACGCCGGCCGGCTGGCGCTGGTGGCCGCGGTGTTTGGCCCAGACCTCGACAAGGCCCGCGCGCTGGCCGAGGCGTTGCCCGAGGACGAGGTCAACCGGTCCCTGGCCCTCGGCTGGGTCGCGGCACGGTCGGGCGACGCGGACGCGGCACGCTCCATCCTGAACCCGCTGGCGGGGTCTCAGCCGCTGGCGGCGTGCGGGTTGGCGATGCTCGAAGTCGACGACGACGCGGGCCGTGCCCGCCGGTACCAGGAGGTGGTCCATACCGCGCCGGGCACCCTCGCGGCCCTCGCCGCGGGCCGGCAGCTCTCGCGCGACGGCCGTCCGCTGCCCCCGACCCGAGTGGGCCAGGCGCTGCTCGAACGGATGTCCAAGTTCACCGAGTCGCTCTGGCTGGTCGACGTCACCCGCAATCCCTGGCTGGACGCTCGGATGCGCATCACGCCCGCGCGGTTTAACCACCTCGAACCGATCTCCGCTGAGATCACCCTCTGGAACACGACCCGGTTCCCGATCGCCATCGGCGAGCAGGAGTTCATCCGCCCCCGAGCGATCATCCAGATCAACGCCAACGTCCAGGGCCAGCCCCTCCCGCCTTTCGGGCCGGTCGTCGTTGACCTCGGACGCAAGCTCACGCTCGGGCCCGGCGAACGGCTGATCTTTGACACCCGCATCGACTACCACAACTTCGGAACGCTCCGCTCGCTGAACCCCGGGTACGGCATCCTGTTCGATGCCCGGCTGATCGTGAACCCCGTTATCGGCAACACCGGCGCGTTCATCCCCTCCGCCACCGGCGGGGTGAGCTCCGTACGCGACTGCATCGTCCAGGGTGCCCCACCCACGGAGCAGTCCATCGAGAACTGGCTGACCCAGATGGAGACCGGTTCGCCGCGGGAACGCTTCAGCGCGATCGCCCGCGTGGCGTCGCTGAACCGGGCCGGCTCGCCCGAGCTGCTGACCCGTGCGACCGAGACGCGTCTGCGTGAGGTCATGGCCGAGAAGCTGGCCGATTGGGACGAGAACACCGCGAGTTGGGCGATGCTGTTTCTCCGCATGGCCGACGATACCGAGTCGACCTACGGCCCGGTTGCGGCCGAGTGGGTCCGGCAGAGCGATTCACAGCGGGTGTGGCTGGCCTACCTCGCCCGGCAGGTGAAAGACCCCGAGTCGGAGATGCTGCGGGAGGCGATCCGCCGGCAGGACCTTGCGACAGTGGCGGCGTTTGCCGAGACCTACCGCCGGGCCCTGCGCGAAGCGGTGATCGAACGCGAGCGGATGCAGCAGGAGATGGAAGAGGCTCAGCGTCTCCAGCAGCAGCAACTCGAACAACAGCAGCGCGGCGGGGCCGGCACCCGGCCCTGAATGGAACCATGCCGCCGACGCTGTTGCTTTTTGACATCGACGGGACGCTGCTGGATACCGGCGGGGTCGGGCGGCGCGTGATGCGCACGGTGGGCGAGCGTGAGTTTGCCGGCCGGCTCAACTTTGACCCGATCCGTTTCGGCGGGATGCTCGACCCGGACATCTTTGCTCAGGCCGCGCTCCACGGCGGGCTCACCGACGCCGACACACACCACCAACGCTTCCATGACGCCTACCTGCCCGCGCTGGCGACCGAGCTACAGACGCTCGCGCCGGGGCAGACGCTGCTGCCGGGCATCCGGGAACTGCTCGGCCGGCTGATGGCGGAACCCGAGCGCTCTGCGTTGGGGATGGTCACCGGCAACTACCCCGGCGCCGCCGACCTGAAGCTGCGCCACGCGGGGCTCGACCCCGCAGCGTTCCGGTTCACCGGCTTCGGCGACCAGGCCCCGACCCGGGCCGGGCTCGTCGTCCGCGCGATGCTGCAGTACGAGGCGGCCTACGGCTCGCCCGCGGACCCGGAGCGGACCATCGTCATCGGCGACACCCCGCGCGATATCGACTGCGCGAAAGACAACGGCTGCGTTGCCTTTGCGGTCGCGACCGGACGGGCGTCCGCGGCGGAGCTCCGGGAGCACGGTGCGGACATAGTCGTCGACAACCTGTTGGACCCCGGCCCGCTGCTGGCGTTGATCTAGTCGGCGGGTTTAGTGCGGGGCCGATGCCGGGCCGGCCTCGGCCGTCTCGCGCGGCGGGGTGTCGTCCGCGTTCTGCCGGTCCAGCGTCGCGCCCGGGACCGCGTTGGGCAGGGGCGGCTCCGCGGCCTTGCGGGAAGATTCCACGAGCAGGTTGCCCGGGAGCCCGCCCAGCAGCAGCGCCGCGCCTGCCGCGATCGCCGCGCCCCACCGGCGCGTAGGCAGGTCCAGCTCGACGGTCTGGCCGCTGTCCGTGCCAAAGAAGGCGACCGCCGCGATCCGCAGGTAGTACCCCGCGCTGATCGCGGAGTTGAGCACCATCGCGACCACAACCGCCGGGTAGACCCAGGCCGTGGCCGAGCCCGCGCTCGCCGCGGCGTAGGCCGAGCCGATCAGGTACAGCTTGCCCAGGAAGCCGACCAGCGGCGGCAGCCCGACCAGGGAGATCACGCTGACCAGGAGCACGCCCGACAGGAACGGGTGGCGCTGCCGCATACCCGCGAGGTCGTCATACGTCTCGACCTCGGACCCGTCGGCACGCGACATGCAGGCGACCACGGCAAACGAGCTGACGGTGCTCAGTCCGTACGCGACGAGGTAAAACAGCACCGCCGCGAGGCCGTTGGAGAGGAGCGTGTTGCTGCCGGTGGCCGCGTGGACCGCCTCGGGCCCGACGAGCAGGCCGACGAGCATGTACCCGGAGTGGGCGATCGAGGAGTAGGCCAGGACGCGCTTGATGCGCTGCTGCATGAGCCCGAGCACGTTGCCGACGGTCATGGTCAGCACCGCGATCAGCGCGAGCAGGTAGACCAGGGGCTCGGGCAGCTCGCTGGCGGTCCCGCCGTGGCTCTCGCCCCAGCCGACCAGCCCGAGGATGCCGATGAGCGAGACGAAGCCCGCGGTCTTGGGGACGAACGCCAGGAAGGCCGTCACCGGCGTCGCGGCGCCTTCGTAGACGTCGGCGGTGTAGAAGTGCATCGGCACCGCGGCGATCTTGAAGCAGATGCCGACCACCGCGAGCACCACGCCGGTGAGCATCATCGGCGACACACCGTTCTGCTCGACGTACGCGACGATCGGGCCGAACTCGGTCAGCCCCGTCGCCGTGTAGATCAGCGCGAAGCCGTAGAGGAACACCGCCGCCGACATCGCGCCCAGAAAGAAGTACTTGACCGCCGACTCCTGCGCCGCGGGCTTGTCACGCGAGGTCGCGGCCATGACGTACGTCGGCAGCGAGGTCAGTTCCAACGCCAGGAACAGCCAGACCAGGTCCGACGCCCCCGCACACAGCATGACCCCCGTCAGCGAGAACAGCATGAACGCGTAGAACTCGCCGCGGAAGCAGTCGCCCGGCTCAAACGCCTTGCCCTCCTTGGCCTCGGCGGCGATCACCTGCCGCAGCGCCTCGGGCGTGCCCGACGCGACCATGACCAGGATCAGCCCAAGCGCGAGGACCGACATCTTCACAAACGGCACCATGCCGCCCAGCCCAAGGAAGTGCGACGGATCGACGCCCGGGTCGTAGGCACCTTGCGCGTTAGGCACCAGCCGCACCAGCACCGCGGCCACGACCAGCGCGAGCATCGCCACGGCGGGCGTCGCCTTCCGCAGCGACTGCCGGCTCGACAGCCCCGCCAGCAGGCACGCGACCGCCCCGAGCATCATCGCCACCTCGGGCCAAAGCAGCGCCAGCTTGTCCATGAAGACGTTCATGGTCTGCCCTCCTCGGCGTGCGGCTCAGCCGGTTCGATGTCGTAAACCGTTCCCCAGGACATCTCAATATTGGCGAATGAAGACTGCGGCTGCACTTGTTCGATTCCCGTCCGCAGGGCCTGTTCGTTCTCTTCTTCGATCTGCTGGTGCACCGCCTCGTTCATCACGCCGACCGACGGCTCGAGCGACCGCAGGATCGGGAAGGGGAACAGGCCGATGACCAGGCACGCGACCGCGAGCGGGGCGATCGTGATCGCCTCACGGTAGGACAGGTCGTGCTCGTGTTTGCCGCCGATGCCCGTCTCGCCGGTGTCTTCCCAGTGGGGCAGGACGACCGGGCCGAAGACGATCTTGCCCACGAGGTAGAGCAGGTAGATCGCCGCGAGGATCACGCCCGTGCCGGCGATGATCGCGTACCACGGCCCGAGGATCGGCTCGCCCAGGTACTCGCGGGAGTTGAACGTGCCGAGCATGGTCAGGAACTCGCCGACGAAGCCGTTGAGCCCCGGCAGGCCGACGCTGGCGAAGACGAAGACACAGAAGAAGAACGCCCAGAGCGGCATGATCTTGGCGAGGCCGGACATCCGCTCGATCTCGCGGGTGTGGAACCGGTCGTAAAGCATGCCGATGCAGAGGAACAGCCCACCGGTCGCCAGTCCGTGAGAGATCATGTAGATCATCGCGCCGGTTGCGCCGATGTTGCCGCGGTCGAAGGCGAACAGCCCGAGGATGCAGAAGCCCATGTGTGACACGGAGGAGTAGGCAACGAGCTTCTTCGCGTCGCGCTGGACCCAGCAGACGAGCGCCGCGTACACCACGCCGATCACCGCAATCGCGCCGACATAGGGCGCGACGGCCAGCACCGCCAGCGGCAGCATCGGGATGCCCAGCCGCAGGAGGCCGTACGGCCCGAGCTTGAGCACCAGCCCCGCGAGGTCGACCGACCCGGCCGTCGGCGCCTCGGTGTGCGCGAGGGGCAGCCAGGTGTGGAACGGGAACAGCGGCGTCTTCACCCCGAACCCGGCGAGCAGCGACAGCATCACCAGGAGCTGCTGCTCCAGGGGCATCATCCGGCCCGCGGCCCAGAGGGCCTTGATATTGAACGTCCACTGCCCGGCGTAGTGCGACAGGGCATAGCTGGTCGCGTTGCCGTGGAAATCTCCGGGAACGTCGATCGCGATCGATTTGTAGACCTCGGCGAGCCCCGGCGTGCTCGGCGTCAGTGTCGTGTTGAACCACGCGACGTACAGCACGCCCGCCATCGTGAGCAGCGACGCGGTGAAGGTGTAGAAGAAGAACACCTTGGCGGCCTTGAGCTTCTCGCCGTGGCCGAAGATCCCGATGAGGAAGAACAGCGGGATGAGGGTGAACTCGAAGCAGACGTAGAAGAAGATGATGTCACGGGCGATGAACGTGCCGATCAGCGCGGCCTCGAGGATGTGCAGCCAGAAGTGGAAGGTGCGCATGTCGCCCTTGACCTCGACCAGCGAGCCCATGACGACGATCGGCATCAAGAAGGTGGTCAGGAGGACGAGCCAGAGCGACATCGAGTCCATGCCGTAGCTGAACTCCAGGCCGAACGCGGGGACCCAGGGGATCGTGCCGACGTAGTGGAGCTGGCCGGGGTTGGCCCAGTCGAAACCGAAGGCGACGTAGAGCGAGAACGCAAACGAAAGGGTCGAGGTCGTCGCGGAGTAGACCCACGCCCCCTTGCGTGTCCCGAGGAACTTGAACGGCAGCAGCAGCCCCATCGCGAAGATCGCGGGGAGGATGAGCTGGAACGGGATGGTCAGGTGTTCGGGGAGCAAGGAAGCGGGTTTCGGTCTGGGGTTTCGGGTCTCGGTCGGGGGCTAGCGGTTGAGCAGCAGGAACAGGAGCAGGGCGACGGCCGCGACGCCGACGAGCATGCCCAGGCCGTAGCCCTGCAGCTTCCCGGTCTGTGTCCGGCGGAGTTGTCGGCCGACGTTGCCGGGCAGCAGGCCGACGCCCATCACCGTGGCGTGTACGACCAACTGGTCCACGACGAAGAGGACCTGGCTGATGACGTTTAGCGGCTGGACGACCGCGCGGTCGTAGAACTCGTCGATGTAGTACTTCTCGCGGAGGGTCTGCGTGAAGGAACCAAACGCGGCGGCGGCCTTGGCGGGCAGCGAGCGGTTGACGCTGTAGAACAGGAAAGCCAGGCCGATGCCGGCGATCGCGATGATGCTGCTGAGGATCATCATGAACAGGTGGGCGTCGAGCCCTGCAATCTCGTGGTGGTGTTCGGTGTGCCCGTGATCGGCGTGGGCCTCTTCAGCATGTGCATCGTCCGGTTGCGCTGTGTCGGCCGTGTGCGACCCGGCATGCGCTCCCTGCTCAGGGATGTAGGCCGAGGACTCGTGCATCGCGATGTGCATCCGCTGCGGCAGCGCGTCACCGACCAGCATCTTCGGCGGCGCGAGCAGGAAGCCCGCCGCCAGCGCCCCGATTAGCAGCACCACCAGCGGGGCGTTCATCGGCCAGAACGGCATCTCGTGCGGCGTGTGGGCGTGATGGTCGCCGTGCCCGTCGTCGTCCTCGCTGTGGTGCTCATCGCCCATCTCGTACCTCGTTTCGCCGGTGAAGACGATGCACCAGAGTCGGAACGTGTAGAACGCCGTGAGGAACGCGGTAGCCAGGCCGAGGATCGCGAGGACGAGGTAGAACCAACTCCCGTGGTCGCCGGTGCCCTTGATCATCGCGGCGGCGAGGATCTCGTCCTTCGAGAAAAAGCCGGCGGTGAACGGGAAGCCCGCCAGGGCAAGGCACCCGGCGAACATCAGCCACTTGGTCACGGGCATGTGCTTGCCCATGCCGCCCATCTTGCGGATGTCCAGCGTCCCGGCCAGGGCGTGCATCACGCTGCCGGCGGTGAGGAACAGGAGCGCCTTGAAGAACGCGTGGGTCACGAGGTGGAACACCGCCGCGGTGGAGGACAGCGCGCCCAACCCGAGGAACATGTAGCCGAGCTGGGAGACGGTCGAGTACGCGAAGACGCCCTTGAGGTCGTTGTTGGTCAGCGCGATCGTCCCGGCAAACAGGGCGGTGACCGCGCCGACCGCCGCGACCAAATGCAGCGGCGAGAGCGACGACACAGCGACGGCGTGCTCGTGGCCGAGGACAAACAGCGGCATGCAGCGCGCGATCAGGTACACCCCGGCGGTGACCATCGTCGCGGCGTGGACCAGCGCGGAGACGGGGGTCGGGCCGGCCATCGCGTCGGGCAGCCAGACGAACAGCGGGATCTGCGCCGACTTGCCGAACGCCCCGACCATCAGGCAGAAGGGGATGGCGTAGAACAGCCACGGGCTGCTGGCGTTCGTCGTCTGCAGGACCTCATACAACCGCTCGTAGGCGATCGCCGCGCCGCCGGTCAGCAGGTACGGATCGATCAGGCCTAGCTTCGCCTGCACTGCGGGCAGGATGTCCGCGAACTGCAGCGAGCCGAACACCTGGAAGCACAGGAACATGCCGATCAGGAAGCCGAAGTCGCCGATGCGGTTGACGATAAAGGCCTTCTTCGCCGCGGCGACCGCCGTGTCCTTGCTGTAGTAGTAGCCGATCAGCAGGTACGAGCAGAGCCCGACACCCTCCCAGCCCAGGAACAGCAGCACGAGGTTGTCGGCCATGACCAGCGTGGTCATCGCGAAGATGAACAGCGCCATCGCCGCGAAGAACCGCGCGACCCCCGGGTCGCCCCGCATGTAGCCCACCGCGTAGACCGCGATCAGCATCCCGATGCCGCAGACGACAAAGAGCATGACAAACGTCAGCCCGTCGAAGTAGTAGCCGAAGTCGACGTTGAAACCGTGCTCCATGCCGGTCTGTTCGCCGGTCTGTGTGTCGTAGCTCCCGCCGACGCTGATCCATCGCGCGAGGGTGACAACCTCGCCCCGCGTGATCTCGGAGTGGTCGAAGGTCTCGAAGTGCTGATCGCCGGTGACCCAGGGCATCGCCGCCGCGCAGGTGAGCCCGAAGCCCGCGGCGATCGCGAGGACGCACACCCACCCCGCGAGCCCCTTGAGCGCGGGCCTCGCGCACAACAGCCCGCACACCACCGCGCCCAGCGCGGCGATCCAGGGGATGAGTTTGGCGAGTTCAAGTCCGGTCACGGTGCGTCCTACAGGGTCACCCGCTCATCGCCTGCCACGCATCGACATCGAGCGTGCCACGGCGGCGGAACATCATGACGACCAGGCCCAGGGCCAGCGCGGCCTCGGCCGCGGCGATCGTCAGCACAAAAATCACAAAGGTCTGCCCGGTCACGTTCGCGTGGAACTTCGCCCCCGCGACCAGCGACAGCGCCACGCCCTGGAACATCATCTCCGTGCACAGGAACATGATGATCAGGTTGCGGCGGGTCACGAACCCGATCAACCCGAGCACGAACAGGACCGCGCCGGTCATCAGGTAGTGCGACAGCCCCAGGGCGGTGAGGGTCTCCGGCATGTCAGCCCACCTCGCCTTCGGCCGGTTGCGGCTGGACCGGTCGGCCCGCGTGGAACAGGTCCTCGACCCGCGTCTTGGCGATCACCACCGCGCCGATGAGCGACACCAGCAGGATCACCCCCGCCAGCTCGATCGCGAGCGGGTGCGACTCGAACAGGTCCAGACCGACGCGTTCAACGTTGCTCACACCGTCCGCGGCATACTCGGGCGATGAGCCGAGTTGCTCGGCCGATTCTGCGTCGAGACCGCGGTCGGTGAGCTGCGTCGCGATCACCTCCGCGTCGCTGGCCATCGCCGCGGCGGGGTTCGGCTGGACCGTGCCGTCGGCGTTGAAGCACACCGTCAGCAAGACCGCCAGCAGCAGGAACCCCGCGACACACGCCCACAGCGGGTCGCGGCTGACCCGGTCGTACTCCGGGGCCTGGTCTTCGCGGCCCGGCTCGCGCGGCTGGCTGGCGAGCATGATGACGAACATGTACGTCACCAGGATCGCTCCGCCGTAGATGATGACCATGGCGAAGGCCATGAAGTCGGCCGAGAGCGTGAGGAACAGCCCCGCCGAAGCGAGGACGACCATGATGAACCACAGCGCCGAGTACACCGGCCGGCGGTGGGTGATGACGCGCACGGCCGCGGCGACCGCGATCGCACTGAAGACATAAAAGTACGCAAACGTCGTTGCGGGTAGCCCGACCACCCCCTTGAACGCGTCGGGTGTGACCAGGTCGGCTTTGAACGCGATTGCGAGCCAGAGCCCCCCGAGCGCGGCGGCCCCGAGGAGCGCCCCGATCGGCGTGAGCCGGCTGGCCGGGGTCCCTTCGGGCCTGGGCATCATCAGGATCAGAGCAATCGCCCCGATCACCGACGCGATGTAGAGCAGCAGAGGGGTGGACATAAGTGGCCGTGGCAGCCGGGATTAGAAAACCGCTGGGCGGTGCCGGTGCCGATGGAATCGACCCCTGATCGGTGGGCGTCCTTGCCCTGACCCAGTGGGCAGACAGGATAGACGGCGGGCGCAGCGCGAGCAAGTTGTGAGGCCGCCCGAGCGGGGTGTCCACAGGGCCGGTCGGCCGCGGGTTTCGTTAGGCCGGCGCGTCGGCGAGCCGCTCGTTGTGGGAGATCGGCGCGGGTGGGCCGGGCACGACCGGCGTGCCGCGCCGCTCGGCCTCGAGGATCGCCCGGCGCTTGCTCAGGTAGCTCACCACCGTCGCCGCCACCGTCGCGTGGCTCCACGTCAGCGGGCTCACCGACAGCGGCGCGTTCGACTCGGGGTGGACCTGCTCGGCCAGCACGCCCGAGGGCAGCGCCCGGGCCGCGACCCAGTCCAGGTAGCCCACCGCCTCGCGGAGCTGCGCCTCGGTGGTCGCCTGCGCGATGCGGTAGTCCGCCATCCAGAGCGTGCAGATGAACCACGGGTTGCCGGGGATATTCTGCGTGTCCCGGCTGACCTGGTGGTAGTAGTCATCCACATAACGCGCGACGCCGCCGACCTTGGTCTTCACCGTCAGCCGGTCCTCGACCGCCTTGAGCGTCGCCTGCACACGCTCGTCATCGGCCGGCAGCAGACCCATCGCAAAGATCGCGAACATCGACGCGTCCGGGTTGTCGTCCGGCAGGTACTTCACCGGCTCGGCCGATGAACTTTCGCCACCCCCGGTGGTGCCAGGCAGGTTCTCGATCACGCCCGGCAGCGACGCGCGCGGGTCGCGCCCGTCGAACAGGTCGGCCATGAACTCCGCCACGCGGTCGGTATCCACCGGGTCGATCCGGCGGAGGAACCGGCCGTGCTCCTCGGACCACAGGTACCGGCAGAACGCTTCGCGGACGCCGTCGGCGGCCTCGGCGTACTTCTTCGCCCGGTGGGTGTCGCCGAAGCTCTCTGCAAAGCGCGCCGCTGCCTCCAGCCCGCCATACACCGTCGCCACCGTGAACGCGTGCACACCCCAGCGTTCCTCCCACAGGTCGTAACTGGGCAGCGGCAGGCCCGAGTCCGGGTCGCGGTACTTGCACAGGAAGTCCGCGGCGGGCTGGACGAGTTTCACCCAGAGCGGGCGGACGAACTCGATATCGCGGTTGCGGACAAAGTGCCGCCAGAGCGCCCAGACGACCAGCGCGGTCTCGTCCTCCTGGATCGGCATCTGCGGCTTGCCCTTGCCGTCGACCCAGGGGTGCCAGCTCGACGCAGGCGACCCATCCGGGCAGTACTTGTGCATGAACATGCCGCGCTTGTTGATCGCTTTCGCGCAGAACTCGTAGAAGCTGCGCGAGACGTCGGGGAAGCCGGCCGCGTCCATCGCGTCGGCCACGAACGCGCCGTCGCGCGGCCAGAGGTACGAGTATGTGTCGCGGTTGAACTGCAGGTAATCGCTGTCGTTGGCGGCGATGATGGCTCCGCCGTTGTCGATCTGCGTGCGGACCACCAGCAGCGACCGCTTGTAGAGGTCCATCACCTCGGGGCTGAGCCCGGTGTCGTCGGACCCGGCCCCGTCGCCGCCCTTGGCCGCCGTGAGCCAGAGCTTCCAGTACGCCGCCGTGCGGTCGATGACGTGTTGCGGCCCCTCGCGGTGGAGGAAGCGGTGCAGGTCGTCGCAGTCGTTGTAGCTGTAGCCGCAGCCGATGACCAGGTACGCGACCCGCTTGCCGCCGGGCGGGAGCTGGACCGAGCAGAGGATGGTAGAGTCGACCGCGCCCTGCGCGATGGGGTTCATGCCGAGCTTGCCGTCCTCGGCGTCGCGCCAGGTGCCCTCCGCGCCGCCGAAGCCCGACGTGCCGGTGGCGTACTCGTCGGTCTGCTGCTCGCCGTCGAGGTAGAAGCTGGCCATGATGTACCGCTCTTTGCGGTAGTGGACGACGCTGCGCAGTTGCGGGTCGTAGTAGGCCGTGTCGCCGACCTTCGTGCCGTACATCTGGAAGTCGTGGTGGTGGACCAGCCGGACCTCGCGGTCCTCGTCGGTCTGGTTGATGACCTCGATCCGGCGGACCATCACCGGGCGGTGGTAATCCACCACGTCCGTGCAGCGGAGCTGGACCTCCAGTTCCTCGCAGTCGAGGGTGACATCCGTCGCCAGCGTGTCGGGCTGGTACCGGCGGGAGAGGGTCCAGCCGGCATCCGTCCAGTAGACGCGGGACCGCCGACGGTCGCCGTCCTTCACCCGGCTCGTCGGGAGCTCGCCCCAGACGCCGAAGCGGCAGGGCTGGCCGCCGGCGTGGTTTTCCTGCCCCACGTGCGGGAAGTAGAGGTCGCGGATCTGGTACCGGTCGTCGAACGCGACCAGCATCTGACCATTTCCAACGGGGATATCGCGTGGCATCCGTGCTCCGGGCTCGGTGAGACAACATCAAAGGCCCGGGCAACACCTGCCGGGCCATGCTGGTAACTGATCGGCCTTCCACTGGCCTGGCGTTAACCGTTTTAATTGTATCAACCCGCACCTGCCCCGTCCGTGATCACGCCCACCAGCGGCCCGCACGAACTGGCTTAGCGGTACGCCAACTCGACTTCCTCGCCGTGCTGCTCGTGCCGGGGATCGATGCAGTGGAGCGTCAGCGTCGCGGCGTCCTCGGCCAGCCGGCAGTCCACCCAGCCGTTGGGCTTGCCCGGAGCGAACACGTACGCCGTGGGGGGGAGGTTGACCAGATACAGCCCGTCGTCACGCCGGCTGTGCTTCCAGTCGTGCGAGTGGCCGTAGAACACGGCCTTGACGTTCTGCCGCTGCGAGAGCGTCTCGAACATCGGCCCGGCATCGCGCAGGCCCCAGTCCGAGCCGTCGCGCTGGATCCAGTCGAAGTTGTGGTGGACCATGACCAGCACCGGCTTGTCGTCCAGCCCGTCGAGCGTCCGTACCAGCCAGTCCTGCTGCGCCTCGCCGAGTTGACCATACACCGTGTCGGTCTCGATCAGCGAGTCGAGCAGCAGCCAGTTCGCCCGCTCGGTCCGGACGACGCCGACGTGCTTGCCCGCGACGGGGGGGGCCTCGGGCCGCTGCGCGATGCCCGCGTCGAAGAAGTTGTCGTAGTTGTCGTGGTTGCCCAGGACGCAGTGGACCGGCACGCCGGCCTCGAGCAGGCGGATCACCAGGGCGAGGAACTGGTCGTAGTCCTCGGTCTTGCCGATCAGGTACGCAACATCCCCGCAGAACATCGTGTGCGCGGGCGGGCGGTCGGCCATCGCCTGCTCGATGCAGCGGTTGAGGTAGTCGGTCATGTTGATGTTGTCCCGGCCGGCGGTCGTGGCGGGGTTGAGGTCGATGTGGGTATCGGAGAAGAGCGCGACACGGTGTGGATCGGGCCGGGCGTCGCCGTCCTGCCGGGCCCGGGCCAGGGCGGGCAGCGCGGCCGAGCCGGCCAGCGCCGCGGCGGCCTGGAGCATCTGTCGTCGCGTCATCGGGGGCAGGGTGATCGGCATGGCGTCGTTCCTTATGGTGGGGCCGGTCCATCATAAACCCGATGCACAGCGGGGCCTAGCGTCGGCCCGGTTTTGATCCGCGCCAGCCATGGGCCTAAACTGCACCGGACCGACCGCCACGCACGGACGCCGACCTCGGAACCGCAACCATGCCCACCATCACCATCGACGGCCGGCCCTGCGACTTCGAGGGGAACAAGAACATCCTCCAGGTCGCCCTGGACAACGGCATCGAGATCCCGCACTACTGCTACCACGACGGGCTGAGCGTCGCCGCCTCCTGCCGCATCTGCCTGGCCGAGGTCGCCTCGCCCAACCCCCGCAACGATAACAAGGTCGAGCTGATCCCCAAGCTCGTGCCCACCTGCCAGACGCCCGCGGCCGACGGCATGGAGGTCCACACCCAGAGCCCCAAGGCGATCGCCAACCAGCGCGCGGTCATGGAGTACCTGCTCATCAACCACCCGCTGGACTGCCCGGTCTGCGACCAGGCCGGCGAGTGCCTCCTCCAGGACTACTCCTACAAATACGGCAGCGGCGCGTCCCGTTTCGAAGAGAACAAGATCAAGCAGCCCAAGAAAGATATGGGCCCGACGATCCTGCTCTACTCCGACCGCTGCATCATGTGTTCCCGGTGCGTCCGCTTCACCCAGGAAGTCACCGGCACAAACGAGATCGGCATCTTCGGCCGCGGCTCGTCCGAGCAGATCGATGTCTTCCCCGGCAAGCCGCTGGACAACGAACTGGCGGGCAACGTCGTGGACATCTGCCCCGTCGGCGCGTTCCTCGACAAGGACTTCCTGATGTCCATGCGGGTCTGGAACCTCACCAGCACCCCGAGCATCGACGGCATCACCGCGTCGGGCGACAACATCGTGCTCGAGCACAACGAGGGCACGATCTACCGCCTCAAGCCGCGCACCAACCTGGACGTGAACCAGTGGTGGACCAGCGACGAGATCCGCTACGGCTGGAAGTTCGTGCACGCGGAGGACCGGCTCACCTCGCCGTCGCTGCCGCCCGACAGCGGTTCGGACCTGGACGGACGCCGAGCGGTGAACTGGAACGAGGGGCTCGCCGCGGCGGCGGGCGGGCTGCGCGACGTGGCCGACCGTTTCGGGGCCGGCTCGCTGGCGCTGGTCGTCAGCCCGATGCTGACCTGCGAGGACGCATACCTCTTGGCGAAACTCGCTAGGGAGATCGACCCGAACGCCCACCTCGCGGTCGGCCCCGTACCGTTCCACGGCGAGGACAAGACGTTCCCGGGCAACTACACGATCTACGCCGAGAAAGCCCCCAACGCCCGCGGCGTCCGCCGTGCCCTCGGGCTGGTCGTCGGCGACGTCCTCGAGTTCGACCAACTCCTCGCAAAGCAGGGCGAGTTCTCCTCCCTGATCCTAACCGGCAACTACCCCAGCGACTGGGCGACCCCGGAGCTGACACAACTGGTCCGCGATAAGTTCACCGTGTTGCTCGACACGCTTCCCGGCGCACTCGTGGCCGCGGCGGATGTCGTGCTGCCCAGCGTGACCTGGGCGGAGAAGGCCGGCACCTTCGAGAACGTCAACCACCGGCTGCAGAGCTTCGGGCCCGCGGTCCCGGCCGTCGAGTTTGCCCGGCCCGAGGCGCAGACCGCGCTGGACCTGCTGCACTTCGCCACCGGCAGCGACCGCGCCGTCTACGACGCCGACGCTACCCGTGCCGCGATGGGCGGCGCGTTCACGACCGACGTGCATCACCCGTCCGCTTCCGCCGAGTCGCGCAGCGACGTGTCGTACGTCGCGCTCTAGCGGTACATCGGCTCACCGATTCATTTACTGCCCGTTCCGTCGACGACAGGGGACCCGTCATGACGATCCGGCTTGCCCAACTGGGACTCTTCGCCGCGCTGCTGGTCTGCGCGTTCGGCTGCGGCTCCAAGAAGGCCTCGGACCCGCAGGTCGTCGCCGGTTTTCTCGACGGCTACCAGGCGGCATACGAAGCGCGCGACCGCGAGGCGATCCTGCTGATGATCGACTGGCACGGGATCGACGAGGAACTGCGCGAGTACACAAAGGCATCGGTCTACCCCGACGGGGGGTACCGCGAGATCCGCTCGGCCGAGGCGGTCGCCTACGAGGTCTCGATCGACGACACGCGCGCGTACGAGGGCAAGGCGATCGAGCTTGCGACCGAGCCGACACACCGGATCAAGATCGTGTTCGAGCCGCTGGACCAGAACGCCCAGCCCGAGCGGTACGAGCTTTTCGCCGTCGAGCGCGAGGGCGGGGTCCAGCTCTGCGGCTGGACATATGCGGAGTAGGGTTGGGACGCGGAGAGGCCGCTAGCGCTGCAGGTCGGCGTCCGCGCTGACGAGGTGCACCTCGCCGACCCGGCCGGGCCGCTGCCAGACGTCGCTATAGGCCATGGGGTCGGCCGTGTCGTGATAGGTCCACGTGGGCTCGATGCTCTGGCGGGGGGTGCCCTGGGTCGCACAGCCGGTGAGCAGCACGGCGGCACCGGTCAGGGCGAGCAGGGCGGCGGGGGTCTTGGTCATCGGTCGCATGCGTTCTCCAACGGCCCGCAAGAGTCTGCGGAAGCGTCCTCCCCGTCATCGGCGGATCGGCCCGACCGGCACAGCCAGTCAACCGTGGCCGTGTTTATCGGCCGGTGATCAGGGGGTAAAGGACGCGGTGGGGGGTGGCCGGTTACGTCAGCATGAGCGTTGACGGCTCTCGGCCGGTGGGCGACGATACGCAGCCGCCACGCACTGGTAGGAAGCGTCGATTTTAGTCGGCGGCGGGGCGAGGTCCAATCCCCACGAAAGGTAAGAATGCCGGGCCGACCCGCCGGACAACAGCGCCTCTTTGCCGAGTCGGCAGGATCGGCACCGCCGTCTCAGGCAGGCCGAACCCGGCCGGAGACGCTGCAATCGGTGGCCGGGTTATCGCTGTGCGTGCTGGGCAGCGGGTCGGGCGGCAACTGCACCGTCCTGCGGGTGACGGGGGCCGACGGGCAACACGATGCGCTGCTGCTGGATGCCGGCTTCGGGATGCGACGCACCGCCCGCAAACTCGCCGAGGTAGGCATGGGGTTTGGCGACCTCCGTGCGGTCTGCGTGACCCACTTCGACCACGACCACTTCAAGCCCGCGATGTGCAAGACCATGGCCGACTACGGCATCCGGCTGTTCTGCCACCACTGGCACGTCCCCGACCTCGCGAAGATGCGCGGCAGCCAGGCGCTGTTCGATGCCGGCCTGGTCGAGCCGTTTGGCGACGGGCTGTTCGTGCCGATGCCTGGCGTGACCGCGACGACCACCCGCCTCCAGCACGACCGGCAGGGGACCATCGGCTACCGGCTGTCGACCCGCTTCGGGGACGTCGGGCTCGCGACCGACCTCGGCCACGCCCCGCCCACGCTGATCGATCACTTCGCCGGCGTCGATGTGCTCTGCATCGAGAGCAACTACGACGAACGCATGACGATCAATTCCTCCCGCCCGGTCTGGGTCAACCGCCGCAACCTCTCCGACTCGGGCCACCTCAGCAACGAGCAGAGCTTCGAGGCCGTCTGCGCGATCCGCGACCGCAGCCCGCACGGCAACCCGCGCCACGTCGTGCTGCTCCACCGCTCGTCGCAGTGTAACCACCCGACCAAGGTCCGCCGGGTCTTCGAGCGCGACCCGGCGCTCGCTCGGCGCACGATCCAGACCCAGCAGCGCCGACGCACCCGCTGGGTGCGCGTCCGCCCGCTGCGGCAGGTGCTCCGCCGGCAGCTCTGCCTCGTGTCGGCGTAGACCGGGCTAGCCAAACATCGCGTCGAGGATCACATCGCGCACCGCGGTGCACGGCAGGGCCTCTCCGGCGTGGCCGGCCCCGAGCATCACCGGCTGCAGCTCCGGCGGGTTGTCCACCCGGCCGTGCGTCCCGCGGACCAGCGCCGTGTCCAGCGGGATGACATCCATCAGCTGCCGAAACCCCAGCTTCTTCTTCAGCAGCTTCCACGCGATCACGGGCTTCGATGCCGAGCAGAACAGCTCGCGCGGGTCGTAGCCCGGTTTGCGGTGGATATCGACGGTGTTGGCGAAGTCGGGTCGGTGCGCGTTGTCCAGCCAGTAGTCGTAGGTGAACCAGTAGCCGGGGTCGGCGAAGAGTACGGTCCGGCCGGCGCGTTCGTGATCGATCGCCGTGGTGGTGCAGTGTGGGATGTCCGGGAGATCCACATCGGCACCGTGATAGACGTGCGCGACTTGATGGTCCGCAACCGCAAAGGCCCGCGACGCCCCGGCGTCCAGCAGATCGTGTGGCCCTTCGCGCCGGACCGCGAGCAGGCCCGCCTCCCGGAGGTGCCGGTTGATTGCGATCGCCCCGTCGCCCGGTACGCAGCCCTCGATCCCGTACTCGCTGACGACGATCACATGCGTATCGCGCTGATCGAAGTGGTCGATCAGGTCGCCGACCACCGCATCGACCTCGGCCACATGATGCGGGATGTCCGGGTGCGCCGGCCCGAGCTTCTGCAACCCATAATCCAGGTGCGGGAGGTACACGAGCGTCAGCGTCGGGTCGTACTTGCCGTGCGCGAGCTTCGTCGCTTCGGCGATCCAGCGGGTGCTCTCGATATCCGCCAGCGGGCCCCAGAACCTGAACAGCGGAAACGTGCCGAGTTTTGCTTGCAACTCGTCGCGTAGTCCAGGCGGGCTTGAGTAACAGTCGGGCACCTTCCGCCCGTCGGCCTTGTACTGCGGTCGGGGGGTGACCGACCAGTCGGCCGAGGAATACATGTTGTACCACCAGAACATGTTCAGGCAGGTTGCCGAGGGGTCACGTTGTCGGGCCGTTTCCCAGACCTTCTCGCCCTGCACCAGCTTGTTGGACTGCTTCCAGAACTGGATTTCCTGCTGCTCGTGGTTGAACCAGCCGTTGCCGACGATGCCGTGCCCCGAGACGGGCAGCCCCGTGAGCATGGACGACTGTACCGAGCAGGTCACGGCCGGGAGCACCGGGGTGAGCGATGCGTGGGCACCCAACGCGCTGATCCGCGGGGCATGCGGCAGCAGCGATGGAGAAAGCCCGACCACGTTCAGCACGGCGACACGCTTCGGCATCGCCGGATTGTAGACGGCTTCGCGCTATTGGTTATGGAAACCGGCAACCCCGAGCGGTCCTAAGGCGTAGTACCCTATAGCCAATCCACCCGAGAGGAATACCCCATGCCGACCCTGCGCCTGACGCGACCCGCCGTGTTCTGCACGGCTCTCACCGCCGCGACGCTTCTCACGACCCCGGGTCACGCACAGGACGCCGACGGCTTCGAGCCGACCGGCCCGTGGACACGGATGGTCTCGGCCGACGAGGACCGGTACCGCCTGGACATCGCGACACGGTTCTTTGTGCCGATCGACGGCGAGGGGCCGACCATCGCGCTCGTTGGTGCGGTGCACATCGGGGATGCTTTGTACTACGAGGCGTTGCAGGGCTTCCTGGACGCGCAGGACCTGGTGCTGTTCGAGGGTGTTGGTGGGCCGGGCGAGGCCGGCATCGAGCCCGGCAGCGATGCGGACAAAGCCCGCCGGACCGACCGCCGGCTGCAGTTCCTGGTGGCGATGGTCGGTCGGTACACCGATCACACGGGCTCGCCTCCGGCCGGGCTGGACGCGCTCCTGTCGGCCGAGGAAGACGTGTTCGATGCGGTGCTGCAGCGCAAGCTGGCGGTGGCATCCGAAGACGCGTGGGGCAGCGGGCTGTCGGTGGTCAGCGAGGACGGCCGCGGCATCGTAAGCATCACCAGCTTCGGTGCCGACGGGCAGACCGGCGGCGAAGGCGTTGACGCGGATCAGACCGTCGAGATCGATCCGGAGGCGGAGCACACGCCGGCGGTGTACGACACCATCGCGGCAGCGCTCGGCTTCGCGTCGCAGGGCGAGCGGATGCTCACCGACCAGCCGTCCTGGGTCAACAGCGACATGTCGTGGGACGAGGTCGCCGCGGCCCTCGACGAGAGCGACCCGCAGACCCGCGCGATGCTCGAGGGGCTGCTGAACGGCGAAGACCCGATGATCGCGATGGCGCTGCAGGGCATGGAGCAGTTCCTCAGCGCTTCGCCGATGATGCGCACGATGGTCAAGGTCATGCTCGTGCGGACCTTGGGCGACGACAACCCCATGGCCCAGGCGGGCACGGCGCTAGGCGAGGGGTTTGAGACCGTCATTATCGACCTGCGGAACCAGGCGGTGGTCGACGACCTGCTCGCGCTGCAGGCGGAGGGGACCGAGGCACGATCGATCGCGGTGTTCTACGGGGCGGGGCATATGGCCGACCTCGAAGAGCGGATGTATCAGCAGCTCGGCTACCACGCCGTCGGCGGGTTCTGGCTACCGGCGGTGACACTGGACCTGAATCGCGAAGGGCTGAGCGATCGCGAGCGGGACCTGCTGCGCCGTCAGCTCGCACAGTAGGGGTGGGGTCAAGGCCGCAACGCACATGCTTTTAGCCGCCGCGTCACACGCGGCGGGGCGCTGCCTGTGTGAAAAACCACCGCGTGTGACGCGGCGGCTAGCCGAGCTGCTTTAACACCTCGCGTGCGGTCTCTCGCACCATCTCGGCCAGTGCTGTGTCATCCACCATCGCCGCGATGCGTCTGCGCAGCGCCGCGTCGTCGCACGACCGCAGGGCGTTGCCCGCCGCGATCAGCGCGTTGCGATGCCACATGGCGAGCTTGATCCGCTTGAGCGCCGACCCCTGCAGGACGCGTCGGCGATCCTCCTCGGTCCAGCGGAGGATGTCGATCAGCCGCAGCGTCGGACGGCTGCCCGCCATGTAACGCGGGTGGATCGGCAGCGGCCGGCCGTCGGGACCGGGCGGGTCGTTGCCCGCCAGCCGTCGGCGGTTGTGCGGGCACACGTCCTGGCACACATCACACCCCGCGAGCCAGTCGCCCATCCCGGCGAACAGCGACGGGTCGATCGCGCTGCGGTGTTCGATCGTCAGGTAGCTGACGCACCGCCGGGCATCGACCGAGTAGCCCTCGGCCGCGATCGCGTCAGTCGGGCATGCCTCGATGCACCGCGTGCACGCCGCGCAGTGGTCGGTCGGCGGCGACAGCGGGGCGGGGTAGCCCAGCGTCTCGCTGGTCGTGATCGGCAGTGTCGTGACCAGCGTGCCCAGCAGGAAGTACGAGCCGTGACGCGGGTGGATCATCAGCGTGTGCTTGCCCGTCCAGCCGAGCCCGGCCTGGGTCGCCAGCTCGCGCTCGAAGATCGGCGCGGTGTCCACCGTCGCGCGGAAGTCATGGCCGGGGTAGGCCTCGCGTAAGGCGTCGGCCATGGCGTGCAGGCGCTGCTTGATGGTCTTGTGGTAGTCGCCGCCGTGCGCGTACTTGGCGATCCGGCCCGAAGGGGCCGAGGGGTCAGGGGGCCAAGGGGCCGAGTGCTGCGCGCCTGGAGTGTTTCGTTTCCCCTCACTTGGCCCCTCGGCCCCTTGACCCCTCGGCCCCTCACCCCCCGGATACGCATCCGCGACCACGACCACCGCTTTCGCCCCCGGCACCAGTTGCCCCGGGTCCACCCGCACCGCCGCGTGGTCGGCGAGGTAGCCCATCTCTCCGTGCTTGCCGTCCGCCAGCCACCGCTCGAAGTGGCCCGCATACGCCGACCGCTCCGCCGGGGCGACACCGCTCAGCGCAAAGCCCAGCCCGTCCGCCAGCGTCTGCACCGCCGCGAAGACTTCCTTCGGATCGTTCGGGTCGGGATCGCGGTCCGAATCACCCATCTGCAGAGTGTAGCCCCCTTGAGCCCATGCCCCCCGCACTGGACGCCCCAACCCCGTAAACTACAATCCGACCAACGGTTGCCTACCCGGCCGCCCCTCGGATTCCCCACGGACGCGCCCCGAGCCCGCCATGCCTTACGACCTCAAGCCCATCGACCTCGACGTCGAAACCACCCCCTACCTCGAAGGGCGCGAGGACCTCGCCGGCGACCGCTGGACCCTCAACTTCGGGCCCCAGCACCCGGCGACCCACACCACCCTCCGCATCGTCATGGAGCTCGACGGCGAGCGCGTCGCCCGGGCCACCCCCCACATCGGCTACCTCCACTCCGGGTTCGAGAAGCTCGGCGAGGCCCTCGACTACAACCAGTACGTCACCATCGTCTCGCGGATGGACTACGTCTCGCCCATCGCCAACGACATCGCCTGGCACCACGCCGTCGAAAAACTCTTCGACATCGACATCACCCCGCGGTGTAAGGCTGTGCGCACGATCCTCGCCGAGCTGGGCCGGATCCAGAACCACCTCATGTGCGTCGGCGCGGCGGCGCTCGACCTCGGGGCCTTTACCGGCTTCCTCTACGGCTTCAACGAACGCGAACGCATCTACGACATCATCGATTACGTTTCCGGCCAGCGGTTCCACCCTGACTACACCCGCGTCGGCGGGACCATGCAGGAGCTGCCCGACGAGGCCATGTTCGTCAAGATGGTCACTACCTTCATCCGCGAGCAGCTCCCGCCCGCGATCGACGACCTCGAAGGCCTCCTCAACAAGAACCGCATCTTCCGCGACCGCACGGAGGGCATCGGCGTCGTCACCCAGGAAGAGGCCATCAACTGGTCGCTCACCGGCCCGCTCGCCCGCGCTTCCAACGTCAAGCGTGATATCCGCAAGGACGAGCCCTATCTCTGCTACCAAGACAACTGGGACGGCCAGGGCGCCTCGCCCGTGGACTTCAAGGTCCCTCTTGCGACGACCGGCGACGTGCTCGGCCGGTTCCTCGTCCGCGTCGAGGAGATCAAGCAGTCGGTCCACATCATCGAGCAGCTCATCGAGAACATCCCCGGCGGCCCGATGAACACCGTCGCGGACGGCAAGGCCGTCAAGCCCAGCAAGGCCGAGGTGTACGGCTCGATCGAGGGGCTGATCCAGCACTTCGAGCTGGTCATGACCAACCGGGGCTGGGAAGCGCCCGTCAACGAGGTCTACGGCTGCGTCGAGACCGCCAACGGCGAACTGGGCTACACCATCGTCGCCGATGGCGGGCCGAGGCCCTGGCGTGCCCGCACCCGCCCGCCGAGCTTCATCAACTACGCCTGCTTCTCGAAGATGCTCGAAGGCCACCTGTTGGCGGACACCGTCGCGGTGCTCGGCTCGATCAACATCATCGCGGCGGAGCTGGATCGATGATCGGTGGGAAATGGGGATTTGCGTTTGGCATGGGATTGCTTGCTTGGGGCACCGGCATGTACGCCGGTCACTCTGGACCCGGTAACGCTGGCGACATGATCTGGGAACAACCTTTCGGTGGATGGATACTGATTTTGCTTGGCGTCGCATTGTTGGGCGCATCGATTGACCGACCAAAGAAGGACTAGTGTTCACGAGTTCCTTAACTAAGTAGTCAGATAATGGCCTGGATCACTAAAAACTCGTCCGCCCCGATCGCAGATCGCACCGATACGCCCTACCTCTCCCAAGAGACCAAGGACCACTTCGAGCGGGAGATCATCCCGCGCTACCCCACCCGGCAGGCGGCGACGATCCCGCTGCTCCACGCGATCCAGCACGACCACAACTGGCTGCCCGTCCAGGCGATGGAGGAGGCCGCCGAGTTCCTGGGCATCCCCGCCTCGGCCGTGATGGACACCGCGACGTTCTACGAAGAGTTCTTCCTCCAGCCCCGCGGCAAGTACACCGTCTGGGTCTGCCAGTCCATCTCCTGCGAGATCATGGGCAACACGAAGCTGGTGGACAAGCTCAGCGATGTCCTCGGCATCAGCCCCGGCGAGACGACGGAGGACGGCAGGTTCACCCTCATGAACGTCGAGTGCATCGGTGCCTGCGGCGGCGCACCGTGCGCACTGGTCAACGAAAAACTCCACGAAAACCTCACCGTCGACAACGTCGAGCAGATCCTCAGCGGCCTCGACTAACACAACCACCTACGCCCCGAAGCCCACGCTCGCCGAGCGTGGGCGTCCCCTGAGCGCCTACAATCTCATTATGAGCTGGTTCCAGAAACTCTGCCGCAACACCGGGCTGATGATCCACGGGATCACCCAGCCCGCCAAGGACGAGGCGAAGAAGAAGCCGACCACGCAGGTCGTCCGCCACGAGGTCGAGGAAGAAGAACGCGACGGCGTCACCCTCCGCCGAACGACCATCGAAGAGATCGAGATGAAGCCGAAGGCAGGGAGTGAGGAGAGGAGATCGAGTAGCGAAGATTCAGTGTCTGGCGGCTAGCCCCCGAAGTCAGTGCATCGATCAACGCTTTGACATTCGATACCGTTCGAGTCCCGGCCTGGACCCAGGCCCTAGCCCCTAGACCCTACCCATGCTCGAATCCCCCATGCTCCTGTCCCGCGTCCCCAGCGTCCCGCACGGCGACCCCGCCGACCGACGCACGATCTCCTACGACGACTACGTCAAGACCGGCGGCTACGAAGCGCTCGACAAGGCGCTCGGTATGGAGCCCAAGGACATCATCGAGGTGGTCAAGGCCGCCGAGCTCCGCGGCCGGGGCGGCGCCGGCTTCCCCGCCGGGATGAAGTGGTCGTTCCTCCCACCCCAGGACGGCGAGCAGCGGTTCCTCGCGATCAACGCCGACGAGTCCGAGCCGGCGACCTTCAAGGACCAGGTGCTGATCGCCTTCGACCCGCACCAGACCATCGAGGGCATCGCCATCTGCATGCGCGCCTGCCAGCTCGACACCGCCTACTTCTACATCCGCGGCGAGTACCACCACCACCGCGATATCTTCGAGAACGCCATCAAAGAGGCCTACACCCACGGCGTCTTCGGCGAGAACTCCCGCATGGGCAAGGTCAACGACCGCTGGCCGAACCTCTACCTCCACCGCGGGGCCGGGGCGTACATCTGCGGCGAAGAGACCGCGCTGCTCGAATCGCTCGAGGGCAAACGCGGCTGGCCCCGCATCAAGCCGCCGTTCCCCGCCGTGTCCGGGGCGTTCGGCCGGCCGACCATCATCAACAACGTCGAGACCCTTGCGACCGTCCCGCCGATCATTACGAACGGTGCCGAGTGGTTCAAGACCCACGGCGTCCCGCGCCCCGAGGGCGCGCCGCCCCACGTGCCCGCGTCCTACGGCACGAAGCTGTTCGGCGTCTCCGGCCCGGTCAACAAGCCCGGCGTGTTCGAGGAACACCTCGGCCTCAAGCTCTCCGACGCCATCGAGAAGTTCTGCGGCGGCATGATGCACGGCAAGAAATACAAGGGCGCGATCCCCGGCGGCATCAGTATGGGCGTGCTCGGCCGGGACCAGTACGAGGCCGAGCTGGACTTCGACATCGGCAAGAAGTACCAGTGTCTGGGCCTGGGTACCGCGTGCGTCACCGTCATCCCCGAGGACGTGTCGATGGTGGCGATGGCCCGCAACTGCGCCCGGTTCTATAGCCACGAATCCTGCGGCCAGTGCACCCCCTGCCGCGAGGGCGGCAACTGGCTCTACAAAGTCCTGTCGCGCGTTGAGCAGGGCGACGGAACGACCAAGGACCTGGACCTGCTGCTCGAAGTCGCCGGCAGCATGGGCTCGATGCCCGGCACGACGATCTGCGGCCTGGCCGACGGCGCGAACTGGGCCGTCCGCACCATCATGAACAAGTTCTGGGACGAGTTCGAGGCCGCGGTGAGCAAGGAGCGGTTCGTATCGCTGGCGGTGGTGGGGCAGTAGGTCCCGCTACGCGGGCGGATCATCGGTGGGTCGGACATGGCAGAGCAGTCCATGCAACCCGAGGCGAAGTATTGCCTGGGCTGTTACTACCGCTTGGACTATCTGGAATCGCGGAAGTGCCCGGAGTGCGGGAGGGCGTTTGACCCGCTACAGCCGGAGACATTCAGTTTCTCTCCAAGGCGGTTTAGCATGCCTCGGTGGGAGTTGGCTGTTGCGTTACTATTGTTTCTGATTTTCTTCGTTCAGACGCGTAACTGGATGTCGGTTCGCTACCGCTACGCACGAGTTCATTGGGTGCACGAGTACGGCTGGTTGCTAAACCGATTTGATGAAGTGTTCTGGTCGGCGCCGTTTGTTTGTCTTGTGCCGGTGTTCATCTTCTCAGCGTTTCGAGCCGATCGAGAAAGCAGACTGAATAGCGGCCTCTGCCTCATGATGATGTTGGCCTTTGTCGCCTATCCGCAGACCCGCGAGTGGTTTGGAGGGGTCGTAAGCGTGATTTCGGAGATACACCAAGCAGACCAGTTTCTCGATTCTCGTTGAAATCAATCGCACTCTGTATTCTTCCCTTAACGCTACGATGCTCGCATGCTGACACGGGTCGTCGAACGGATCAGACAGGGTATGGCGGACGGGCTGCACGTGGGGGCGCAGGCATGCGTATGGCGTAGGGGCGAGTGCGTCGCGGATTATGGGATAGGGCGGACGGCTCTTGATGAGCCGAGCACCGCGGTGACTCCCGACTCGATCGCGCTCTGGATGAGCAGTGGCAAGCCCGTCACGGCGGTGGCGATCGCGCAGTTGGTCGAGCAGGGGGAGGTCGAGTTGGACGACCCCGTCGCCGCGTTTATCCCGGCATTTGCGGCGCACGGGAAGCAGGACATCACCGTCCGCCACCTGCTCACGCACACGGCCGGGCTGCGTACGGCCGACTTCCGCTACCCGCGAGACGACTGGGACACGATCATTGCCGCCGTCTGTGGCCTTGAGCTTGAAGACGGCTGGGCCACGGGCGAGAAGGCGGGGTACCACACGCAGACGACGTGGTTCATTCTCGGCGAGTTGGTCCGGCTGGTCGATGGTCGGCCGATCGATCAATACGTGCATGAGATGATTTTCGAGCCGCTCAAGATGCGCGACTCGTGGATGGGCATGCCGCCGGAGGTGTACGACAGGTACGCCGAGCAGGGCCGGCTGATGATGATGCCCAACACTGCCACGAGTGGTCCAGGCAGCAAGCCCAGCAAGAGCGCGCTGATGAGCCGAGACTGGTCCACGCGCCCCCGGCCCGGGGGGAACTGCATGGGCCCGATCCGCGAGCTGGCGCGGTTCTACCAGGCGCTGCTGAATGGTGGCGAACTCGACGGCGTGCGCATCCTCCGGCCGGACACCGTCGAATTGTTTACATCACGCCAGCGGGCCGGGATGTTCGACCAGACGTTCAGGGCGACGGTGGACTGGGGGCTTGGCTTCGTATTGAACTCGGCTGAGCACGCCCCGGTCGGCGCGGACGGCCAGCCCGACCTGTCAAAGATTCCCTATGGCTACGGGCCCTATGCCGCGCGCGAGACGTACGGGCACAGCGGGGCGCAGTCGTCGGTGGGGTTTGCGGACCCTGGGAACGGGCTGGCGGTTGGGATCGTGTTCAACGGTATGCCGGGCGAGGCGAAGCACCAGCGGCGGGTGGGCGCGGTGCTGGAAGCGCTGTACGCCGACCTCGGGCTGGCGGCGCAATAGCATTTAGTCGCCGCGTCACACGCGGCGGAGACACCCAGAGACCTCAAAGCACCGCCGCGTGTGACGCGGCGGCTAAGAACATGGGTGCAACGCCCCGGGCCATCGCTCACAACCGTAACGTGTGCGCCGGGGTACACTCATGCCATGGCGCAGGAAGTGGGCGACAAGGCGGGCGCGATCGCGCAACTGGAAGAGCTCGTCGCCGACGGCGGGGGGGCGGCGCTCGCGTCGTTCCTGCACCTGCTCCCGCCGGAGGACACGGCCTACACCGTTTCCCACCTGGCCGACGACACGCGTACGGCGATGCTGGCGCTGCTGTCCGAGCACGACGCCGACCTCGCGGCGGACCTGCTCGAGCACTTTGTCGACGAGCACGCCGCGGAGATGATCGAGCAGCTCGAGCCGGACGCCGCGGCGGCGATCGTCGATGCGATGGACTCGGACGAGCAGGTGGACGTCCTCGCGGAGATGCATGAGGACGACGCCGAGGCCATCCTCCAGGTGATGGACCCGGAGGAGGCGCAGGACACGCGCAAGCGTCTCGAGTATGACGAGGACGTGGCCGGGGGGCTGATGATCACCGAGTACCTGTCCTACCACGAGGACCAGCCGGTCCGCGAGGTGACGGTCGACCTGCAGGAGAACGCGGAAGCGTACGGTGAGTACGAGGTGCGGTACCTCTATACGGTGGACACGGCCGGGCTCTTGTCGGGGACGGTGCCGCTGCGCTCGCTGCTGCTCGTGCCACCCTCGCGGTCGATCGGCTCGATCAAGGTGGCCGAGGCGGTGACGGTGAATGTCGATACGCCGCTGGACGACCTGCACGACCTGTTCGACCGCGTGGACCTGTTTGCCGTGCCGGTGCTGGACCGCGGCAAGCTGGTGGGTGTGGTGCAGCGTGCGGCGGTGCAGGAGGCGGTGGGCGAGCGTGAGGCGGAGCAGTTCCTGCGGTTCGGCGGGATCATCGGCGGGGAGGAGCTGCGCACGATGTCGGTCGCGTCGCGGGCGGCGCGCCGGCTGACGTTCCTGCTGCCGATCATGCTGCTGCTGCTGGTGTCGGCGTCGATCATCGCGCTGTTCGAGGGGACGGTTGAGCGGCTGCCGATCCTCGCGGCGTTCCTGCCGGTGGTCGCGGGCATCTGCGGCAGCGGTGGGAACCAGGCCGTCGCAGTGAGTATCCGCGAGCTATCGCTGGGGCTGATCGGGCCCGGCGACTTCCGACGGGTGTTGTTCAAGGAATTGATCGTGGCCGGGCTCATCGGGCTGGGGCTGGGCGTGGTATTGTTCCTGATCGTGCTGGTCTGGCAGCAGAACATCTACCTGGCGCTGCTGCTGGGCGTCTCGATCCCCATGGTCGTGACGGTGTCCAAATGCATCGGCGGGACCGTGCCCGTGCTGCTGAAGAAGACCGGCGTGGACCCGGCGATGGCGGCCGGGCCGATCGTGACCACCGTCGTCGATCTGGTCGGCTTCTTTACCGTGCTGACCCTGGCGACCCTGATGCTGGACAAACTCCGGTAAGCGAAACGCCCCCTGACCCATGGCGAAGAAGAAGACCACAACCCGCAGGCCCGCCGCGCCAGCGGTTGACGCGCAGACGCGGGTCCTCGTGCTCCACGGCAGCGAGGAGATGGTCGCCAAGCGCCACATGGATACGCTCCGCGCCGCGTTGTCGGCCGAGCACGGCGAGGTCGAGGTGTTCCAGTTCCCGGGCAAGAGCGCGACGGTCGCCGACGTGTTTGACGAGCTGCGCGGCTACTCGCTCATGATGACGTATAAGCTGGTGGTCGTGGACGACGCGGGCCAGTGGGTGAAGCTGCATCGGGATGCGCTGCAGCGTTACGCCGAGCAGCCGGTCGATCACGCGACGCTGGTGTTGCGTGCGCCGACCTGGCACAAGGGCAACGTCGACAAAGCGATCGCGAAGGTCGGCGCGGTATTGAAGTGCGAGCCGCCGAGCGCGGCGGAGGCGGCGGCCTGGCTGGTCGCTCGTGCGGTTGATGAGCACGACGCGACGCTGGTCAAGCGGGCCGCGTCGTTGCTGGTGGACCGGCTTGGTCCCCACCTGATGCTGCTGGACACAGAGCTGGCGAAGCTCGCGCTGATGGCTAAGCCGGGCAAGGACGGGGCCCGCGCGGTCACGCTCGAGCTCGTACAGGAAGCGGTGGGGCGGACCAGCGAGGAGAAGGCGTGGGTGATCCAGGAGCCGCTGCTCAAGGGGATCACGGCGGGGTCGGCGAAGGAGCCGCTGGCGATGGTGTACGACCTGCTGGACTTGGCCGGGCACGACCCGGTGCCGGTGATGTGGGCGGTGACGGACCTGACACGGAAGCTGTCGGTGGCGGCGTCGATGAAGGCGGCGGGGGAAAGCGACCAGGCGATCGCGAAGGCCGCGCGGGTCTGGGGCCCGCAGGTCGGCCCGTTCATGTCGGCGGTCCGTGGGATAAGCCCGGCGAGGGCGGCGGCGATGCTTCAGGCGGCACTGCGGGCAGACCGGCGGTCCAAGTCTGGGCTGGGCGATGCCCGGCGGAATCTTGAAGGCGTTTGTGTGACGCTCGCCGATAAGTCACAATAGCGCACGAATTGCGCGGCACGACGACTCGACCCCGGTCATGGATGACCGCCCGGCCTAAACGCCGGGAGATGCATGGAGGCAACGATGCGACGCCAAGCCCTACAGATCGGGACGACCGCGGTGCTGCTGGCATCCCTGCTGGTCGGCTGCGAATCCACCCCCAAAACCGAAACCCCCGAAGACACCGCGTCGGCGAATCCGCCCCAGCAACCCGCGGGCGACCCGCAGCTGACGGCGCTGATGGCCCGGCTGGACGCGTTGGAAGAAGACAACGTCGCGCTGCGTCGCGAATTGGGCGCGCGCGAACGGGCGGAGATCGAGGCCCGCCGGCTGCTGCAGCAGGAACGCGCCGCGAACCCCGGCTCAGACCCGGCCGAGCCCGAGGCCGGCATCACGCCCAACCAGCCCGCCACTGTCAACCCGGGCACTCCCGCGACGCAACAAGGCGCACGCTCCGCGGCCGTCGTGGACCTCAACGAGGCCTCGCCCGACGAACTGCTGGAAGCCCTGCTGACCCGGCTCGGCGAGAGCAGCGACGGCGACCGCGTCCGAGCACTAAAAGCCGCGGCCCTGAGCATGCTGTCCCGTCGGCACGACCTGGACTACGCGCTGCTGGATGCGTTGGGCCCGGCCGACCGGGAGCAGGTTGTCCGCTTCCACCAGCTCATGGCCATCACGTTCGATGAGATCGCGGCCGGCACGCAGGGCGAGCTGACCCGCCGGGACATGCTCGACAAGATCAACGAGGTCTTCGGCGACCAGCCCCTGCAGATCGCGGCCGTCGAGTTGTGCCGCCGCGTCGATGGGTACGGCATCTTCACCCCGCTGCCGACGCATCGGTTCGTGACCGGCCGGCGCAACGCGCTCAACGGCGGGACGGTCCACGACGCCGTGCTCTACCTGGAGCTGGAGAACTTCGTCCGGCGGGAGCTTGCAGACGGGACCTTTGAGGTAAAGGTGTCCTGGGAGCTGGCCTTGTACGACCGTGCCGGGGATGTCGTGCTCTGGCGTCAGCCACCGGCCGTGGTGACCGACGTCTCGCGGAACCAGCGGCGGGACTTCTTCCTGGCGCAGACGATCGACCTGCCCCCCAACCTGCAGGGCGGGGGCTACCTCCTGGAGGTCCGCGTGATCGACCAGAACTCCGGCGCACGGCACGAGCAGACGATCCGTGATATCGAGTTTGTCGCCGACCGCAACCTCGTCGGCGGCTGAGCCGGGGCGGATTCGAGCCCGGCCCCCGGGTCTGCCGATAGTAGGGACACGATGCCGACCTCCCCCCACGCGATCCTGCAGCTCAAGGTCCCGTTGATCGTCTCGATCGCGGCCCGCCGTGCCGCCGTGGACGAGGTCCTGGCGCTCGGCCCGGGCGCGATCCTGGAGTTGTCCAAGTCGGCCGACGAGCCGCTGGACGTGCTGGTGAACAACAAGCACATCGCGACGGGCACGGCCGTGAAGGTCGGCGAGAAGTTTGGCATCCGTGTCAACGCCATCGGCTCACCCCGCGACCGGGCAGAAGCCCTCGCGGCGGACACCGACGCCGAGGCCTAGCTAGCCCCGGCATACGCCTGCTCATCGAACAGACTGACGCCTCGTCAGCGTTTGCCCGCAAAGAAACGCTTCACCGCGTGCACGGTGAGCTGTCGGCCGACCTTCGCGATCGCCTCGGTCAGCGGGATCTCCTTGGGGCAGACCTTGACGCAATTCTGGGCGTTGCCGCAGTCCGTTACGCCGCCCGGGCCCATGAGCACGTCCAGCCGCTCGCCCTTCAGCTCGGCCCCGGTCGGGTGCTCGTTGAAGTAGAGCGCCTGAGCGATGACCTGCGCACCGACGAAGTCGTTGTCCTTGGTGAACTGCGGGCAGGCCTCCAGGCAGCAGCCGCAGGTCATGCACCGGCTGATCGCGTAGCGCTCGTGCTGCTCGTCCGGCGTCTCCTTGGGACCCGGGCCCAGCGCGGCCGTCGAGTCGATCGGCACCCACCCCTTTATTTTTTTGAGGTTCTCGAACATCCGCTGGCGATCGACAAACAGGTCGCGGACGACGGGGAACTTGCTCATCGGCTCGATCGTGATGACCTGGTCGTGCGTGCCGGTGAAGAGCTCATCCACCAGGCACGAGCAGGACTGCCGGACCCGGCCGTTGATCACCATGGTGCACGCCCCGCAGACCTCTTCGAGGCAGCCGCAGTCCCAGGCGACAGGCGCGACGCGCTTGCCGTCGGTGGTCACCGGGTTCGCCGCGACCTGCTGCAGGACCGTGATGATGTTCTGGTTCGCGGTGTAGGGCACGGTGAAGGACTGCCAGTACGACGGCTGGTCACGCCCGTCCTGGCGCTTGATGCGGACGGTGAACTGTTCGGGTTTGTTCGCGGCGATCATGGGTATGGATCGGTTGGGATTGAAAGAAACGCACAGGAACGATAGCCCTTGTGCCTATAGCAGGACTCACTTCTTGCCGCTGTAGTCGCGGATGCGGGGTTCGATCAGCGGGATCGGCACGTCTTCCCAGACGACCTTGTGCGTGCCGGTCGCGGGGTCGTACTGGCAGACGCCGGTCTTCTGATACTTCTCGTCGTCCCGGCCGTCCTGGTCCGAGCAGTAGTGGCAGCCGCGCGACTCCTTCCGCTCGATGCCCGCGAGCAGCATCGCCTCGGCGTAGATCAGCATGTCGCCCAGCGCCCGGGTGAAGCTCAGGTTCTGGTTGGTCCAGACCCCGTTGTCGCCGAGCTTGACCCGCTTGTAGTCCTCGATGAAGCTCCGGACGATGCTCAGGGCCCGCTGCATGCCTTCCTGGGTGCGGACGACGGTCAGCTCGTCGGTCATGATCTCGCCGAGCTTGCGGTGCAACTCGTAGGGGTCCACGCCTTCCTCGGCCGAGCCCACCGTCGCGATGAGCTTGTCGGACTTGGCCGTCTCCTGCGCGACGTACCGGCTGAAGACCTCGTCGGCGACGCCTTCGGACGGGTCTTCCTTGGCCTGAGTGCGTGCGAAGTTCGCGACGCCCAGCCCGCAGAACAGGCCGTCGAAGATGCACGACAGCAGGGCGTTCGCCCCGAGGCGGGTCGCGCCATGGTACGAGAAGTTGACCTCGCCAAAGGCGTAGAGCCCCTTGACATTGGTCATCATGTTCCAGGGCGAGCCATGCACCATACCGGGGTGGGCGGGCTTGCTCGGGTCTTTGCGCCGGCCGGCGTCCTCAGGCACGATGTCGCACAGGAACTTCGGCTTGGGCTCCTGCTCGGTCTCGTAGACGGCGTAGAGCCCGCCCATCGAGTAATGCACTGCGGGGAAGATCTTCATCGGCACATCGCGCGGGTCGTCGCCGGTGAACTTCTCGTAGATCTCGAGGATCGCCGCGAGCTTGTCCTTGGTGTCCTGCGGGAGGTGGGTGATGTCGAGGTAGGCCATCCGCCCGCCGCCGACACCGAAGCCTTTCTGCACGGCGAAGAAGATGCCGCGGGTGGCGACGTCGCGGGAGACGAGGTTGCCATGGCGCGGCGTCGGGCCGTAGTTGGGGTACATCTCTTCGAGGACGTAGTACCGCTCGTGCTCGGGGATCTCGTTGGGGTGTCGGCCGGCGTCGGGGTGGGGGGTCCACTCGCCGTTATCGTCCTTGATGCCCGGGACCCAGACGCGTCCGCCCTCGCCGCGTGCGGACTCGGACATGAGCCGGCATTTGTCCTCGCCGGGGATCGCGGTGGGGTGGACCTGGATCATCTCCGGGTTACCCAGCCAGGCCCCGGCCTGGTAGCAGCGGCTGGCCGCGCCGCCGGTGCAGATCACCGACATCGTCGACTTGCCGTAGATCAGCCCACAGCCACCGGTGGCCATGACGACCGCGTCGGCACGGAACGCCTTGACCTCCATCGTCCGCATGTCCTGGGCGACGATGCCCCGGCAAACGCCGTCGTCATCGACGACCGGCCAGAGGAACTCCCAGAACTCATACTTGGTGACCTTGCCCTCGGCCTCGTACCGCCGGGTCTGCTCGTCCAGCCCGTAGAGGAGCTGCTGGCCGGTCGAGGCACCGGTGTAGTGCGTGCGTCGGAAGACAGACCCGCCGAAGTACCGCCGGTCGAGGAAGCCCTCGGGCGTGCGGTTGAAGGGCACGCCCATGCGGTCGAGCAGATCGATGATCTTCGGCGCGGCGTACGCCATCTCGTAGACCGGCGGCTGGTGGTTGAGGAAGTCGCCGCCGTAGAGCGTCTCGTCGAAGTGGTCCCATTCGGAGAAGCCCTCCTGGCGGACCGGCTCGGTGCAGGCGTTGATGCCGCCCTGGGCGCAGACGCTGTGGCTGCGCTTGACCGGGACCATCGAGAACAGGTCCACCGCGACGCCGGCCTCGGCCACGCGCACCGCCGCGGCCAAGCCCGCCAGGCCCCCGCCTACCACAATCACTCTGGGTTCAGATGCCATATCGATCCATACCGTTTCGGTTCGTGTCGTTTGCTGAGGGTCGGTCGGTGCTTAGTCGTGGCCCGCTTCCAGTTCGTGCTCGATCCAGGCCTCGATCATCTCCCGGCGGTCGGCGTCGATCGAGTCCCAGAGCTCCTCCGCAAGCTTGGTCTTGCTTACCATGGTTGCCAGGACCGCCCGCTGGGCCTCGGTCGTGTCTTCCTTGAGGTCGTAGTTCAACGCCCCGACAATCGCCGCGCCCCAGAACACGGTCAGCGCGACGAAGAGCCCCAGGCACGCCAGCCCCCAGCGCTTCATCGCGGCCTCCGACGTCGTGATGCCCCAGGAGATCGCGGCCGTCCACAGCCCGTTGGACCAGTGGTACACCACGCTCGCCACGCCGACGACGTAGAACGCGACCACCAGCCAGCTCACCTGCAGGGCGTAGGCGGTGTAGGGCATCGCCATCTTGACCTCGTGGCCGAAGGCCTCGCCCTCGATCACCCCGCCGTGGGCGTAGAAGGGCGTGAACCAGCCGAAGAGGTCCCAGCGCCAGCGGAGGGTGGCGATGTGCAGGAAGATGAACAGCAGGGCGACGATGCCGGTGATGCGTTGGAAGAGGTAGCGCCAGTTGCCGCCGTACTTGTAGGACTTGACGTTGGACTTGCCGGTGAAGGTGTACCAGAAGCCGAGCGCCGCGTGGAAGCCGATCGAGCCCCACAGTGCGATCTCGATAAACAGCAGCGCGGGCATCGAGTGGATGAAGTCGACTTCGTGCTGGAAGTGCGACTCGCCGGCCGGCCCCGCGTCCTGGCCCCAGATCATCTGGGCGTTGGTGAACAGGTGCATGCACAAGAACAGGCCGACGGGGAGGATGCCCGAGAGCGAGTGCAGCCGGCGGAGCAGGAAGTGGTGCTTGGCGAGCGGGCCGGCCCCGGTCCCGGCGGTCGCGGCGTGGTGGTGGTCAGACACGTTCGATTCCTTGGGCCACGGTAGGGGGGTCGGAGCGGGAGCGGTGCCTCGGTGGGGCGGGTCACATGCCCTGCCCGCCGGTGGCGGGGGAGCGGGACGCGTTGGCGATCTGGACGTAGCTGGACCGCAGCTCGTAGAGGGCGGTGGCCAATTGCTTGGCCTCGTCGTCGCTGAGGTTGCCCTTGGACTTGTCTTCGAGTACGCCCAGCAGGTCGATCATGTGGCGGGCGAGGTCGAGGTCGACGTGCGGCTGTCCGGTCTGCGGGTGGGCCACCGCGCCCAGCGACATGAGCGCCTGGGACACGAGCATGTTCATCAGCCCGCCGAAGTCGGCATCCGGGAAGCGTTTGCCCGGCGGCGGGGGCTTGGCCGCGCCTGCGGCGGGCTGCGCCTGCTCCTGGCGGTCTTTATCGCGCTGGGCGAGCTTAGCCTTCTCGGCCTGGGCCTGTGCCTTCCAGTCCGAGTCGATGTGCAGTTGGGGGCCGGCGTCGGGGTCGCTCATCTCAAATCAATCCCAAAAAGGCAGGTGTCGCAGATATGAGTATAGAACCCCTGCGCGGGCCTAGCGACCCGGGGCTGCCGGCCGTGGAAAGCCGCCCGCGCACGGCAGCACGGCACGTCCGCCGGTACACTCCATCGACCATGAAACCACCGCCCAAGCCCCGCTCCAGCGCCGCACCGCCCGACCATATCGCCCGCCGGGTCAAGCTCCTCCGCCAGCGTCTCCGGGCTGATGGGCTCGACGGGATGCTCATCAGCAACGCCCGGGACATCCGCTACCTCACGGGTTTCATCGGCGACGACTCGTGGTGCTACGTCCCGGCCGGCGGCGGGAAGGTGACCGTCATCTCCGACCTGCGGTTCAAGGCCCACATCCCCGAGGAGGCCCCGCACGTCCGCGTCTTCATGCGGGGACGCAAGGACAAGAAACGCGAGTCCCTCGCCGACGCGACCGCCCGGCTCTTGCCCCGGTCCGTCCAGCGCGTGGGCATCCAGGCCGGCTACCTGCACGTGCCCACCCGCAAGCAGATCGTCAAGGCCCTCGGCGGCTCGCGCATCAAGGACTACGACGACAAGCTGCTCGAACAGCGGTCCATCAAGGACGACCAGGAGGTCCGCCTGCTCCGCAAAGCCGTCAAGGTCCAGCAGCAGGCGTTCCTGGAGACCCGCGAGTTCATCCAGGTCGGCATGACGGAGAACGAGGTCTGCGCGTACCTGGAGTACCGCATGCGTTCGCTGGGCGCGTCCGGGCCGGGCTTCGACACGATCGTGGCCTTCGATGACCACGCCAGCCACAGCCACGCGATCCCCGGCAGCCGCAAGGTCAAGAAGAACTCGTCGATCCTCATCGACTGGGGCGCATGCGTCGGCGGGTACCGCTCGGACATGACGCGCGTGATCAACCTCGGCAAGCCTAAGAAGCACATCGCCGAGATCTACAAGGTGGTCGAGGAGGCCATGCTCGCCTCGATCGACATGATCGCGCCGGGTGTGGCCCTCAAGGAACTGGACGACTGCGCCCGCGGCATCCTCAAGAAGGCTGGCCACACGCTCGACCACGGCCTGGGCCACGGGATCGGGCTGGATATCCACGAGTCGCCCGGCATCGGCCAGAGCAAGGCCGAACTCCAACCGGGTCAGGTCATCACGATCGAGCCGGGCATCTACCTCGGGCCCAAGGGCGGTGTGCGTCTGGAAGACGACATCCTGGTCACCGAGAAGGGGCACCGGAACCTCTGCGACTTGCCGACATCGCTGGAATGGTCGATCATCTGACCCGCTGATTGCCGACCCACGAAGGCCTCTGACCATGATTGATCTGAAGAAACTCGAGAAACTTATCGCCCTGATGGTCGACAACGACCTGAACCTCATCGACCTGGCCGACGAAAAGGAGCAGGTCACGCTCAAGCGGGGTGCCGAGGGCGGACCCGTGCAGTACGTCCAGGCCCCGCAGGCCTCCGCACCCAGTGCACCGGCACCGGCGACGGCCCCTGCCGCGGCGGCACCTGCTGCGGGCGGGGGAGACGAGCCCGCCGCCGCGCCGACCGGCAAGACCATCGACAGCCCGATGGTCGGCACGTTCTACACCGCGTCCAGCCCCGACTCCGCCGACTTTGTCAAGGTCGGCGACAAGGTCACCGCCGACACGGTCGTCTGCATCGTCGAGGCGATGAAGGTCTTCAACGAGATCAAGGCCGAGCAGGCCGGCACGGTCAAACGCGTGCTCGTCAACAACGGCGACGCGGTGGAGTTCGGCCAGCCGCTCTTTGAGCTGGGGTAACTCGGGTGCCGGGTTTGGGGTCTCGGGTTTCGGCCGCGAGATACCAGCCCGTCGGTGCTCCCCTGACTTTGTGATCGAATCCATCGCGACTTCGCCTCTTGATGCCAACGGTGCCTTTGGCCGCCCCGCCAAGACCCGAAACCCCAGACCCGAAACCTGCTCTCCATGTTCGACCGCATCCTGATCGCAAACCGTGGCGAGATCGCCGTCCGCATCATCCGCGCCGCCCATGAGTTGGGGATCGAGGCGGTCGCGGTCTACTCGACCGCCGACAAGGACGCCAAGCACGTCCGCATGGCCGACCGCGCCGTCTGCATCGGCGGGGCGTCACCGGCGGACTCGTACCTGAACATCCCCCGGCTCATCGCCGCCGCCGAGGTCGCCGATGCCGACGCGATCCACCCCGGCTACGGGTTCCTCGCGGAGAACAGCCACTTCAACGAGGTCTGCCGGTCCTGCAACATCGAGTTCATCGGCCCCAGCGTCGAGGCCATGCACACCCTCGGCGACAAGGTCCAGTGCAAGCAGCTCGCCGTCGCCAACAAGGTCCCGACCTCGCCCGGCTCCAAGGGCGCGATCGACAACGAAAAAGACGGGCTCAAGATCGCCAAGCAGATCGGCTACCCCGTCATGATCAAGGCCGCCGCCGGCGGCGGCGGGCGCGGCATGCGCGTTGCCCACAACGACAACTCCCTGGTCTCCGGCATCAAGCAGGCCTCCTCCGAGGCCAAAGCCGCGTTCGGCGACGGCACCGTCTACGTCGAGAAGTTCATCGAGAACGCGCGACACGTCGAGGTCCAGGTCCTCGGCGACAAGCACGGCAACGTCTGCCACCTCTGGGAACGCGACTGCACCATGCAGCGCCGCAAGCAGAAACTCATCGAAGAAGCACCCTGCCCTGTGCTATCGCAGGAAGAACGCACCAAGCTCTGCAAGTCCGCCGCGAAGATGTGCAAGGCCGCCGGCTACCACACCGCCGCGACCGTCGAGTTCCTCATGGATTCGAGCCACACCTTCTACCTCATGGAGGTCAACACCCGCGTCCAGGTCGAGCACCCGGTCACGGAGATGATCACCGGCATCGACATCGTCAAGGAGACCATCCGAGTCGCCGCCGGCGAGAAGCTGTCGTTCCAGCAGAAGGACGTGAAGATCAACGGCCACGCGATGGAGTGCCGCATCAACGCCGAGGACCCCGAGCGCAACTTCGCCCCCAGCGCCGGGCTCGTCGAGACCTTCAACCCGCCCGGCGGGCTGGGCGTCCGCCTCGACACCCACGCCCACGCCGGCTACCGCGTCCCGCCCAACTACGACTCGATGATCGCCAAGCTCATCACCCACGGCAAGGACCGCGAGGAAGCCATCCGCATCATGCTCCGCTCCTTGGCGGAATTCGAGATCGCCCCCACCAAGACCACCATCCCCCTGCATCAACGCCTGCTCAAGAACGGCAGCTTCCTGAGCAACGACACGGACATCAACTTCGTGGAGCGGTTGTTGGGGATTTGATCTGCCGGAGTCTATTGTATGGGCTGGTTCAAGAAATCAAAACATCTTGCACTGGAAGATCAACTCGATGCGCTTGCCGATTTAGGTATCCAGTTGAATCCCGGCATTACGATTGATGACATGCTGTATTCCTATCCGCGAGAGGAGTTTGAGCGGACTCCATTCGAGGTTGTCTTGTTTGTTTTAGGAATCGAAGTCGAGCGGAAGCCGTGGGGCCGTTACTTCAGCAATCAGGTCTGGAACTTTGATGCCGAGTGTATTGCCGACCCCACGATCTATACCGAAATCGTCCAGAACCTGTGCCGCATCTCGAACGCCGGATCGAGTGTTGCCGAGATCGAATCAGATGTCGATTTTGAGGCCAACAAGGCTTGGCTCAAGTACCGTGTCGTTCGTGGTGAAGAATCTGTTATACGACACTGGGATGTAGAAGTCGATCACGACTGGGCCGATCCAATGGCCGTTTCATACGTCATGGCCGATATCGAGCAGGGCGGCCGCCATTTCTATGCGAAAGCCAATGGTCAAGCGAGCATCTTGTTCTACCTGCATCAAAACACTGCGAGTAAGCTGAGTAAGTTGTCGAACAACGCGCTAGTTCGTTCGCTTGGTTAGACCACTACGGCTGTGTCATATGGCCGTTACTTGGCTGACCCACATTGCTTTGACGACAGTCCATCTTGTCTAGAGACCGATACCGCCCCGATCGCAGGTGCGGCGGCCCATGCTCCGCGTTCCATTGCGTATGGCGGAGGGCCTCGCAGATCACCGCGACTTTGTTGTGCGGTTCAGATAGCTTCGCTGGATTCGACTAGGTACGTCTCCGTTTCAGGAACTCAATTACAAAAGTACCACTCATCGGCCAGGTCGCGGGAGCAATCCCGAAACGGCTGCAAACCACGCTTGTAACGGCGACGGATGCCCACCTCGGTGACATCTGCCCGCCCGCTACGCCCCGCTTGCCACACCCCGGGTATCCTATCCGTGTTCGGCAACCACGATCATGGAGTGATCCCATGCCCCGCCCCGCACGGATGCCCCGCCTGCTCGCCCGCACGGCCATGCTCGCCGCGACGCTCGCCCTCGCCGCGTGCCAGAAGCCCGCGCCCGTCGGCCCGCCGCCGCCGCCGCCGGACTACTCCCGCCCGCTCCCGCCCGGGCAGTCCGCCCTGCGTCTGGTCAGCGACCCGCAGCAGCGGCCAAACCTCAACGCGCTCGCCGTGCAGTTCGCCGACCCCGGCTTCCTCGAGTCCCTGCAGCGCAGCATCGCCTGGTACGCCCTCCCCTCCAGCCAGCGCACCTTCCCGATCAGCGGCATCAGCCACGTCCACGCCGCCACCAGCGCCCGCGCCCTCTACTGGGTCCTCACCCACACCGACGACCCGCGTGCCGCCGCCGAGCAGATCAACCGCGAGTTCGATGTCTACCAGACCGTCGGGTGGAACGGACGCGGCGACGTCCTGCTCACCGGCTACTACTCGCCGGTCTTCTCCGCCTCTGCCGAACGCACCGGCCGGTACCAGTTCCCCCTCTACACCCGGCCCGACGACCTGGCCGCCGACCCCCGCACCGGCATCATCCTCGGCCGACGGTCCGCCGACGGCCGCGTCGCCCCGTACCCCACGCGCGCCGAGATCGAGCAGCAGAACCTCCTCGCCGGCGGCGAACTTGTCTACCTCCCCTCGCGTCTCGACGCCTACACCATCGAGGTCAACGGCAGCGCCAAGCTCAACATGACCGACGGGTCGGTCCGCTACGTCGGCTACGACGGCAACAACGGCTACGAGTACACCTCGATCGGCCGACAACTCGTCCGCGACGGCCGGCTCGACCCCAACACTGTCAGCATGCCCACCATCCGGCGGTTCTTCCAGGACCACCCCGACGAGCTGGAACGCTACCTCCAACGCAACGACCGGTTCATCTTCTTCCGCGACTACGACTCGACCGACTGGCCCGCCGGGTCGCTGGGCTTCCGCGTCGAGGGCGGCCGGTCCCTCGCGACCGACAAAGAGGTCTACCCGCCCGGCTCGGTTGTCCTCGTCCGCTCCACGCAGGCCGGCCGGGGCGGCCCGATCGACCAGCTTGCCCTCGACCAGGACACCGGCGGCGCGATCCGCGCGCCCGGTCGGGCCGATCTCTACTTCGGCATCGGCCCCGTCGCCGAGGAACGCGCCGGCGTCCTCGCCGTGGAAGGCACCCTCTACTACCTCTACCTCAAACGCGAACTCGTTCAGGGCTGGTACAACCGGTTGCGGTGAATGTCCAATGCCCAATGAAGGCAGTGCGGCAGTGTCTTACATTGGTCATTTAGGCTTGGTCATTGGACATTCTTCCCCTCAGAATCCGCTATCCTTCCCTCGTGACTGACGCACCGACCGACCAGCTCATCGTCACCATCGACGGCCCCGCCGGCTCGGGCAAGTCCACCCTCGCCCGCCAGCTCGCCAAGCTCCTGGGCGTCGATTTCCTCGACACCGGGGCGATGTACCGCGGCCTCGCCGCCAAGGCCATCGAACGCGGTATCGACATCGTCGAGGAGCCCTACTACGTCGTCGAGCTCGCCCGCAACTGCCCGCTGCATTTTGACTGGGCCAACGACCCGCCCCGGCTGTATGTCCGCGATACCGACATGACCGACCGGCTCCGCGACATGGACGTCTCCAATGCCGTCTCCGACGTCGCGAAACTCGGCGGGGTCCGGCAGGTGCTCGTGGAGAACCAGCGCCGTATCGGCCGGGAACACCCCCGCCTGGTCACCGAGGGCCGGGACCAGGGGTCGGTCGTCTTCCCGGCCGCGCAGGTCAAGTTCTACCTCGACGCCAACCCCGCCGTCCGCGCCCAGCGCCGCGCCGACCAGCTCAAGCAGATGGGCAAGCCCGCCAACGTCGAAGCCATCCGCCGCAACATCCTCGAACGCGACCACAAAGACGCCGCCCGGGCCGACGGCCCCCTCATCTGCCCCGACGACGCCACCCGGATCGACACCAGCGCGATGACGCTGGACGAGGTGCTGGATGAACTGCACCGGCATGTGAAGGAGAAGGCGAAGGTTGGGGTGTGAGAAAGCTTTACATGAATCGGGAGTTGCGACAGGATGAGCGACATCACATTCAGGAATGTTGATCTGGATGTCGAGTCCCCCCGCCCACTCGGCGTATTGATCCAAGACTTCGGGGAAGATGTAATCGTCCTTCATCAAAGCGAAGCCCGAGGTCTACACACTGCTGCATTCGAGGTGTCCTATGGCGGTGGCGATGCCGAATCGATTCTTGAACTGTTCTGTGCCTTGGTCGAAGGGCTGTCACCCGAAGCGAAGGCGGTATGGGACGGATGCATCTCGCGCACCTTTGATCTGGGCTATGGCAGTGGCGATTTACCAAGAAACTTCCGTTCGATTATCCATCCCGACACCGTTGCCCGTATCGCTAAACTTAACGCCGCGCTGGTCGTGACGATCTACCCAGTTTGGGATGAAGAGCAAGACGTGAGTTCGCCCGAAAAATAGTGTATATGATCCCCGCCGACGCTGAGACCGCGAAGCGGCAGGTACTCCCCCATTGGTCATTTAGACTTGGTCATTGGACATTCGTTCGACATTCGCGCATTCGACATTTGTGCATTCTCCAACCACCTATGCCCCTCCTCAAACACCTCCAACAACGCCAGCCCGGCCACCCGCTGACGCGCATCGTCTGGTGGCACTGCTGCCACGCGCTGTGCGTTGTCTGGTTCGCCGTGTGTTACCGCTTCCGGTTCTTCGGCCAGCACCACATCCCGCGCTCCGGGCCCGTCCTCTTCCTCGCCAACCACCAGTCCATGCTCGACCCCATCATCGCCGGCATCGGCTCCAGCCACCGGCAGTTCTACGCCATGGCCCGCGCGACGCTCTGGAACAACCGGCTCTTAGGCCTCCTGATGGACTCGCTCAACGCGATCCCCGTCGACCAGGACAAGCCCGACGCCTCCACCATGAAACGCTGCATCGAGGTCCTCAAGGACAACCACGCGCTGCTCATCTTCCCCGAGGGCGCACGCACGCTCTCCGGCCAGACCGAGCCCTTCGAGCCCGGCACGATGCTCATCATCAAACGCGCCAAGCCCACCATCATCCCCGTCGCCCTCGAGGGCGCTTATGACGCCTGGCCCCGGACCAAGAAACACCCCCGGCCCTTCGGCCGGATCGCCTGCCAGTACGGCCCGCCTATCCCCGCCGAAGACCTGCTCGCGATGAAGCCCAAAGACGCCCTCGAACACCTGCGCGTCACGGTAGAGGGGCTGCGTGTTGAGTTGGCGGAGCGGATGCAGAAGCACTAACCAAGTGGCGCGGCGATCTACGCCGGTCGAGCTTCGGTGGGCTTACCTACCAGAAGCTGTCGTCGTCGCGCTCGGCGACGGCCTTGACGCGGGCCTTGGCGATCCGGCGGATCAATGCTTCGGGCAGCGGCTGGTCGTAGCGGACCTTCAGGATGCCCATCTTCGTGACCTCGTAGTCGGCCAGCTCATCCCGGAAGGGGGCGAGGGTATCGGGGGTGGTGGTGAAGCCCAGGTGCTGCTTGTGCGCCGAGAAGGCGTAGACGAAACGCGGCTCGACGAAGAAGGGGGTGTTCCACTTGATCGTCTCCTCGGCCTGTGGGGCGGCCTTGCGGAGGATCGCGTAGAGCTTGCGCAGGTGCGGCTGGCCCGCGGCCGGGGTGGCGTCGATGTAGTCGGGGATGGTGGTGGGGCGGGGTTTAGCCATGATTGGATTCTACATCGTGTTCATCGCGTGACGGACGGGCATCCATCGGCGGTTTCACTTTCCCGTCTTTGTCGTAGACTACCTGCATGCAGGTGCTGCTGATCGCTCTGGCTGCGGGTGTCGCGTTTGTCGTGGCGTACCACACCTACGGGCGTTGGCTGGGGAAGAAAGTGTTCCGGCTGTCGGCCTCGGCCGTGTGCCCCTCGGTCGCGCAGGAGGACGGGCAGGACTACGTGCCGACGGCCAGGTCGGTGGTGTTCGGGCACCACTTCACGTCGATCGCGGGGACCGGGCCGATCGTGGGCCCGGCCATCGCGGTGATGTGGGGCTGGCTGCCGGCGCTGTTGTGGGTAGTGTTCGGCTCGATCTTCATCGGCGCGGTGCACGACTTCGGGTCGCTGGTCGTCTCGCTGCGCAACAAGGGACAGACCGTCGGCGAGATCGCCGGGCGGGTGGTCAACCGGCGGGTGCGCGTGCTGTTCCTGGTCGTGCTGTTCCTGGCGCTGACGATCGTGCTGGCGATCTTCGGGCTGGTCATCGCGGCGGTGTTCAAGCAGTACCCGGCCGCGATCTTCCCGTGCCTGGTGCAGATCCCGCTGGCGGTGGGGATCGGCGTTTGGCTGCACCGCAAGGGCGTGCACCTGCTGCTGCCGTCGCTGATCGCGCTGGCGCTGATGTACCTGTCGGTGATCTACGGCGATGCCGGGCCGATCGGCGCGTTCAACGACTGGGCGGCGGGCCGGGCGACGATGGAGTGGGTGATCTTCCTGCTGGTGTACTCGTACATGGCGAGCGTGCTGCCGGTGTGGACGCTGCTGCAGCCGCGCGACTTTATCAACTCGCTGCAGTTGATCTCGGCGCTCGGGCTGATCGTGGTGGGGCTGGGCGTCGCGGCGTTCGCGGGCGGGGCCCCGCCGGTGGAGGGGGCGGACCGTCAGCCGTTGGAGCTGGTCGCGCCGGCGGTGCGGTGGGACCCGGCGGATGCGCCGCTGATCTTCCCGTTCCTGTTCATCACGATCGCGTGCGGCGCAATCTCGGGCTTCCACTGCCTGGTCAGCTCGGGCACCTCCAGCAAACAACTCAAGACCGAGACCGATGCGCAGTTCGTGGGCTTCGGCTCGATGCTGACCGAGGGGTTTTTGGCAACACTGGTCATCCTGGCGTGCTGCGCGGGGTTGGGGTTGGGGACAGGTATTGGACGCAACATGTCCATTACTGCCGTTTATGACTCGCAGGAGAAACTAGTTCCTGATAAATCGCATTATCACATTGGATCACGGCTCAATACTAACTGGGATGACCTTGTTGAGTTGCCAGTGAGTAGTTTTCCGAATGAGTCGCTACACGAAACGGACACACGAGAGAACCTGCTGGCGGGGAAGCAAGGCGATGACTGGTACGTCTTATCCGGTGATCTTGCTTGGGATGTTCAATACAATTCTTGGACCTCCGCAAATGGTTTAGGTGCCAAGGTCGGCGCCTTTGTCGACGGCTCGGCGAACTTTCTCAAAGCGATGGGCATCCAGGCAGGAGTGGCGATCGCGCTCATGGGGGTGCTGGTCGCCTCGTTCGCGGGGACGACGCTGGACACGGCCTGCCGGCTGCAGCGGTACGTGGTGCAGGAGCTGGCGCGGTGTTTCTTGGGGCCCACGCTCGGGGAGCGTGGGCTTCCGGGGTGTCATGCGTGCGGGTACGACCTGCGCGGGAACACGACCGGGGCGTGCCCGGAGTGTGGGGCGGGGGTGGGGGACAACGCATCACGTTTAGCGGGTGACGCGCAGCGTCCCGCGACTGAGACCCGATCGGCGACACCGCGGGACGCTGCGCGTCACCCGCTAAACCTGAACCCGCTGACGTGGTTGGCGAACAAGCACGGGGCGACGCTGTTCGCGGTGGTGGTGGCGGCGTTGATCGCGGCGATGCCGGCCCCCGGGAGCCCGTGGGGCTGGGACAACGCGGGGAAGGGCGGGCTGATCCTCTGGCCGATGTTCGGGGCGACGAACCAGCTCCTGGGCGGGCTGGCGTTCATGGTGATCACGTTCTACCTGTGGCGGCGGGGGAAGGCGGTGTGGTTCGTGGCGCTGCCGTTGGTGTTCATGCTGGTGATGCCGGCGTGGGCGATGGTGTGGCTGATCTTCATCGCGGACGGGCCGAACCCGGGGTGGGCGTTCTCGGATTCGCCGAACTGGGTGCTGATCGCGATCGCGGTGGCGACGCTGCTCTTGGAGGCGTGGATGCTGGTGGAGGCGGCGCTCTTGTTCCCGAAGGTGCGCGGGGTGGTCGAGGGTGAGGGGTAGGGTGGGTGGAGGCCGTCGTCGGCCGATACCCACCGCGGCCTATCATGGCGCTTGGTCGGGCGCGGTGGGTATCGCTCGCGGACTCGCTCCACCCACCCTACGGAGCCGGCACCGCCATCCTGTCAAGAGCAAATCGCGATATCATGTCGGGATGATGAAGCCGATCCATGTTGTCGCCTTGGCGGTGTTTGCCACGCTGCTGGGCGGGTGTTCGGGGCTGCAGGGCATCGATCAGCCGACGGTGGAGGTGGTGGATGCGCAGGTGGTGGAGCAGTCGGCGCAGGGGGCGCGTGTGGTGGTGCTGCTGCGGGTGACGAACCCCAACGCGGAGGAGCTTCCGATGCCGCGGGTGACGTGTGACCTGGACGTGGTGGGGGGCGGGCGGTTTACGTTTACGGATGTGCCTTACGCGACGGCCCCCGGGGGCGGGTCGCAGGTGCTGTCGGTGCCGGCCGGTCTGCTGGGCCCTTCGGCGGTGGGGAAGCGGTACACGGTGCGGGGGACGGTGGTGTTTGAGCCGGAGGGCCAGCTCCGCCGGGTCTTTACGGACACGGGCCTGCCGCTGCCGCGTGCGTCGTTCGCGGGGGAGGGCGTGCTGACCGACGCGTTGCCGGCCGGGGCGACGCCGTAAGCCGTGCCGGTCGGGTCTTTGTTTTTCTCTGACGTTGGATCGAACTCGTGATGCACCCTGTGTTCGAAGAACGCCGGTACCTGATCCCGTTCCGCGCGACGTTGCTGCCACAGATCTTTACGGATGTGCTGGTGGTGGGCGCGGGGGTGGCGGGGACATGCGCCGCGTTGTCGGCGGTCCGGAACGATCCCAATGCCGAGGTCATCATCGCGGCGAAGGGGCAGGTCCGGGACAGCAACACCTACTGGGCGCAGGGCGGGATCGCGGCGGTGCTGGATGATGCGGACTCGACGGCGTCGCACATCGAGGACACGCTGGTCGCCGGGGCGGGGCTCTGCGACGACGCGGTGGTGCGCACGGTGGTGGAGGACGGCCCGGCGCGGGTGCGCGAGCTGATCACGTCGGGCATGCGTCTGGACCGCGACGAGCTGGGCGAGCTGAAGTTCGGCCGGGAGGGCGGGCACAGCCACTTCCGCATCGTGCACACCGACGGCGACGCGACCGGCAAGTCGCTGGCGACGACGCTGAACGAGCAGGTGCGGGCCCACGAGCGCATCCGGCTGTTCGAGGACTGCTTCGTGCTGGACCTGATCACCAACCCCGGGCCCGACGGCGGGGCGGGGGAGTGCGTCGGCGCGATCACGCACCACCCGCGGTACGGGCTGCAGGTCGTCTGGGCGCGGGCGACGGTGCTCGCGGCCGGCGGGTGCGGGCAGGTGTACCGAGAGTCGACGAACCCGAGCGTGTCGACGGGGGACGGGATCGCGATGGCGTACCGGGCCGGGGCGGCGCTGCAGGACATGGCGTTTGTGCAGTTCCACCCGACGACGCTGTACGTGGCGGGCGCGTCGCGTTCGCTGATCACCGAGGCGGTGCGGGGCGAGGGCGCGGTCCTGGTGGACAAGGCCGGGCACCGGTTCATGCCGGACTACGACGAGCGTGCGGAGCTCGCGCCGCGGGACATCGTCGCGCGCGGCATGCTCAAGCAGATGGCCAAGACCGACCACAGCCACGTCTACCTCGACGTCCGGCCGATCGGCATCGACCGGTTCAACGAGCGGTTCCCCGGCATCACCGAACTGCTTCGGCAGTTCGAGATCGACCCGGCGACGACGCCGATCCCCGTGCACCCGTCGGCGCACTACATGATCGGCGGGGTCGCAACCGACGGTATGGGCCGGTCCACCGTGCCCGGGCTCTACGCGTGTGGGGAGGCGTCCTGCACCGGCCTGCACGGCGCGAACCGGCTGGCGAGCAACTCGCTGCTGGAGGGGCTGGTGTTCGGCGAGATCGCGGGGCGGGTGTGCCTCGAACGCCTGCGGCCCCCGGATACGGTCGGGCAGTCCGGCGACGGCGGGGAGCTTCCGGGGGCGACCGCCCGGCCGTACAAGATTGTGTCGGATATCCGCCCGTCGGTGCGCAGCGAGCTGGACTTGGCGGATGTCCGCCGGTCGCTGCGGAGCGTGATGTGGCGGCACGTGGGGATCGAGCGTGAGGGCGGTCACCTGCGCGAGGTCGGCGAGATGTTCGAGTTCTGGGCGCGGTACACGCTGGACAAGATCTTCGACGACCGACTGGGCTGGGAGGTGCAGAACCTGCTGACGATCGGCGCGCTGATCTGCCAGTCGGCGGCCTGGCGGCTGGAGAGCCGCGGGACGCACTACCGGACGGACTACCCCGAGCCGGCTGATGCTTACCGCGTGCACGACCGATGGACGCGGGGTCAGGCCGAGCCGGCCCGCGTTCGGGTAAACGGCGAACCCGCGGCAACGGAGTAGGTCCCAGCCGTGTTCGGCTCGGATCGCGCAGAGAAAAGCCGGCGTCTTTGATCCGCCGGCTTCAGTTTCCTGTGTTGATTCGCAGGTCTGGCACGGCTTAGCGCCGGCGACGCAGCAGCGCCAGCCCGCCGATGCCCATCAGCGCCAGCGAGCCCGGCTCGGGGACATCCAGCAGGTTGTCGAGGATGTACGCCCGGGCCATGTGGTGGTGGTGGTGGTTGTAATCGTCCGACAGGTAGTTGGGGTTGTCGACGGTGTAGCCGCTCTCGAAGTCGAACGCAAAGAACACCGGCCGGGAGTCTTCAACACCGCTCAGTGGGTCGACATCGGTGATCGTGAACTGGATCAGGTAGACCCCGCGGTCGGGGTCGGCCGCGCCGTTGTTGCTGTTGAGCGTCCAGGTGAGTTCGGGGTTGAAGTAGTCGAGGTTGAACGAGCCGCCGGCGGTCGATGTGATCTCGTGCGCACCGTTGGCGTGGGCGACAGTCACGGACTCGAGGCCGGGGTTGACGAAGCCTGAGCCGTTCCAGACGCTCAACGCCTCGAAGTTCACGCTGTACGTGCTGGTCTCGTCGACGTTGAAGTCCGGGACGAACCAGGGCGAGTTGACGACCATGCGGTCGGGCCCGCTTTGCGAGAGACCGAAGTGTGGGCCGAAGATCTGCTGCAGGGAGACGGTGGTGTCATGGGTGATGATCTGCCCGCCGATGACGTCGTAGTGCAGGTCGCTGTTCTCGCCGTGGGCGAAGGCGGAGGTGCCCAGCGACAGGGAGGCACCGACAGACAGGACCGCTGTAAGGGCTTGCTTCAACACCATCGATTCCAACTCCTGAACAAAGGCACTACAGCACGCGGGGGACGCGAGACTAAGGATGTCCCCTTATTATCACCCGGTCCGGGCGGAAGGCAAGCGATCCGCCGAAAAACCCGCGATTCTCGCGCGATTGCAGCCAACGTCTCGCCGTCCACACCCTACAATCCCGGCCCATGCCCCAGAATGACGCGCCCCAACACCACCCGCAGCGGTTCCTCTTCCCGGCGATCGACCTCCGCAACGGCGAGGTCGTCCGCCTGACCCAGGGCCGGTACGACCAGCAGACGACCTATGGCAGCGACCCGCTGGCCCAGGCCCGGGCCTTTGAGCAGGCCGGGGCGACCTGGCTGCACGTCGTTGACCTTGATGGCGCACGCTCCGGCGAGATGACCCACCTGCCCCTCATCCGCACGATCTGCGAGCAGACGCGCCTGCGGGTCGAGGTCGGCGGGGGGGTGCGGTCCGAGGCGGTGGTCGATGCCCTGCTCGGGGCGGGCGTAGACCGGGTCGTCGTCGGCACCGCGGCGCTGCGGGACTGGGCGTGGTTCGAGTCGCTGGTCCATCGGGACGCGTACCGTGGCCGGGTCGTGCTCGGGCTGGACGCGAAGGACGGCCGGGCCGCCAGCGACGGCTGGGAGCAGACGACCGGCGACACCGCGCTGGACATCGCCGGCCGCGTCAACGGCTGGCCCCTCGCGGCGATCGTCTACACCGATATCGCCGTCGACGGCATGCTCACGGGGGCCAACGTCGAGGCCACCCGCGCGATGGCGGAGGCGACCGATGTGCCGATCGTCGCGTCCGGTGGGGTGGGTACGCTCGACGACCTGCGTGCGCTCCGCCCGCTGCCGATCCAGGGCACGATTATCGGGAAATCCCTTTACGAAGGCCGCTTCACGATCGACCAGGCACTCGCGGTCTACGAACAGAACGGCTGAGGCCGGCATCTGTATCCCCGATGACCGGATGCCCGGTCCCGCTTGTCTGGACCGGCAGACCGGCCGATGAAGTTACAAATCGGTGAAACCCTCGCGACCGGTTGGCGTCGGTCAGGTACGTCGTCACAATAGAGGCGTCCTACGATTGGTACAGGCCTGGATTGGGAGAGTGAAAATGCCCGGCAAAATCATGAGTACTCGGCGCAGCTTTCTGCAGCAGACCGCGGCGGTCACGGCGGGCTTCGCGGGGCTGCGGCTGTTTACCCAGCAGGGCCGGGCACTCGCGTCCGCTCTGACCCAGGGCACGCACATCCGTTTTGGCACACTGACCCAGGACCCGCAGGGCGTGCTCGACCTGCCGGCCGGGTTCTCCTACCGCGTCATCTCCAAACTCGGCGAACGCATGGACGACGGGCTGTTCGTCCCCGGCAAGCACGACGGCATGGCCGCGTTCGAAGGACCCGATGGGATGACCCTCCTTGTCCGCAACCACGAGACCACCGGCAACGTCGGCCGGCTCGGGCCGTTCGGCTGGGGCAACGAACTGCTCGACAAGGTCGAGCGCAGCAAGGCCTACGACCGCGGATTCGGGCGGACGCCCTGCGTCGGCGGGACGACCACGCTGGTCTATGACACGCGGCGGCAGGAACTGGTCCGCCACTACCTCTCGCTGGCGTGCACGGAGCGCAACTGCGCTGGCGGGCCGACGCCGTGGGGCAGCTGGATCACCTGCGAAGAAACGATCCAGCGCGCCAACGACTTCTACGAGCAGGACCACGGCTACAACTTCGAGGTGCCCGCCTCCGCGGACATCACGCTAGCAGAGCCGGTACCGCTCAAGGCGATGGGGCGGTTCAACCACGAGGCCGTCGCCGTCGACCCCGAGTCGGGCGCGGTCTACCAGACCGAGGACCGGCAGGACGGCGCGATCTACCGCTTCCTCCCCAACGAGCCGCGTAACCTCAAGGCCGGCGGCAAGCTGCAGGCCCTCGCTATCCGCGAGCACCCGCACTGCGACACGCGCAACTGGTCGTCGATCCCGGCCGAACTGCAGGACGGCGGTGCCGGCGAGGCGGCCATCGCGTTCTCTACCGCCAACCGATTCGAGATCGAACCCGGCACGGTGTTCGACATCGACTGGATCGACCTCGACAACGTCGAGGCCCCCGAAGACGACCTGCGCTACCGCGCGTTCGACGCAGGCGCCGCACGCTTCGCACGCGGCGAGGGCATGTGGTACGGCCACGAGTCGGTCTACTTCGCCTGCACCACCGGCGGCAAGAATGGCAAGGGCCAGGTCTGGCGCTACGTCCCCAGCCGGTTCGAGGCCACCCCCGACGAGCAGCGTTTCCCCGCCCGGCTGGAGCTGTTCATCGAGCCGAACGACGAGACGCTGCTGCAGCACGCCGACAACCTCTGCATCGCGCCGTGGGGCGACGTCATCGCCTGCGAAGACGGCGCGCCGATCAACCACATCCTTGGCATCACACCCGAGGGCGGGGTCTACCCCATCGCACGCAACAGCCTCAACGGCAGCGAGTTCGCCGGGAGCTGTTTCAGCCCCGACGGCAGCACGCTCTTCGTCAACATGCAGGGGGCCGGGATCACCCTCGCGATCACCGGGCCCTGGCAGGGGTAGGCGCTAGATCCCCGCGCCGGCGTGGTGCGGGTCTTCGTCTTCGTCCTTGCGGTACAGGTCGAGGTAGAACTCGAGCGTCTCCTTGCCTGGCGTGGGCTTGGTCCGTGTGTGCTGGAACCCGACACGGTCAAACAGGTCCACCGCCGCGTCCTTCTCGAACCGGGTGTCGAGTCGGATCTTCAGGAAGCCGTGGTGCTTGCAGTGCGCGATCGCGGTCTCGAGCAGCACCGCAGCGATCCCAGTGTTCTGGTAGGTGCTGTCGACGCGCAGTCGGCGGATCTCGGCCGTGTGCTCCTCGTCCGAGCCGACCCCGATCATCCCCAGCACGTTCCCCTCGTGCTCGGCGACCCAGAAGTGGTGCCGCTCGTCCTCGAAGTACGCCTCGTGGATGTAGTCCAGGTCCGCGCCCGAGTCGTTCGGGGCGACCTGCCCGGCCAGCAGGCCCGCGTCGTAGAGCCGCGCGACCGCCGGCTGATCCGCGTCCTGGTAGGAGCGGACGCACAGGCCTTCGGGGGTGTCGGCGGGTGGTGTCACGGTCATCTGCGGTTTCTCCCCCGGCCATGAAACGACAGGGTGCCGGGCTTCCCGGCCAAGCCGCTCCATTTTAACACGGATCAGCCCGACCCGCCGGACAGGACCAGCGTCTGTAGCTCCCCAGACCCCAGATCCAGCACCGCGGCCGAGAGCGGCTGGGCCCGCGTCAGGGCCCCGGGGTTGATCACTCGGGTCGCACGGACCAAAGCGTCCGCCGCGAGGTGCGTGTGGCCGTGCAGCAGGTAGTCGCACCCGTCCGCGATGGCCCGGTCCATCACCGCCCCCAGGTGGCCGTGGGTGAACGCCACGACCCGGCCCGCGATCTTCAGCCGACCCGCGGGGTGGTCGACCGACAGCCCCAGCGTGCGGGCGTACTCGGTCAGCGGCCCGGGCTGGTAGTCGCAGTTCCCGAACACAAGGTGTGCCGGCACCCGCTCGCCCGCCGAGGCGTGGCTGTCCGGGAACGCTACCGCCAGGGCATCGATCACCTGCTCGGTCTCGATGTCCCCCAGGTGGATCAACCGGTCGGCCCCCGCGTCGAGCAGGCGGTCCACCGCCAGCCGTGTGATCGCCGCGTCGCCGTGCGAATCCGAGAGCAGGCCCAGCCGCGCCATCGCAAGCTCCGTCGCCACCCCGGCGATGATGCCGCGGGGTGATCGTGCGTGTCCGATGCGTTATCCTGCCGCGTCCCGCAGGCACTGCCGAACCGCTCGGCCGCGCCCATACGTTACCACCGATCGCCGCCCCGACGCGTGAGCAACATCCTCCACGAGATCGTCGAACACAAACGCACCGAGGTGCGGGCCGCCCAGCAGCGCGAACCGCTGGACGCGCTCAAGCAACGCGCGCTCGATACGCCCGCCCCGCGCAACTTCTTCACCGCGCTCACCCGGCCCAAGGACACCCTCCGCGTCATTGCCGAGGTCAAGAAGGCAAGCCCCTCCGCCGGCGTCATCCGCGAAGACTTCGACCCCGTCGCCATCGCCCGGGCCTACGAGCAGAACGGTGCCGCCGCGATCTCCTGCCTCACCGACGAGAGGTACTTCCAGGGCAAGCTCGACTACCTCACCGCGATCAAGTCGGCCGTGTCCCTGCCCGTGCTGCGCAAAGACTTCATCGTCGACCCGTACCAGGTGGTCGAGGCCCGCGCCGCCGGGGCGGATGCCGTGCTGCTCATTGCTGAGTGCCTGACCGAGCCGCTGCTGATCGACCTGCTCATCCTCGCGACGGAGCTGAAGCTCTCGACGCTAGTCGAAGTCCACGACCTCGAATCGCTCATCCAGGTCCGCCACCACATCGGCTTCCCCAAGGCCCAGTACACCCTGCTGGGCATCAACAACCGCAACCTCAAGACGATGACCACCGACCTCGCGCATACGACGGACGTCCTGCACGAAGTCCCCGACAAGTCCATCCTCGTCAGCGAGTCCGGCATCCGCACCCACGAAGACATCCAACAACTCGCCAAGCACGGCGTCCACCGCGTCCTCGTCGGCGAACACCTCATGCGCCAACCCGACCCGGGCAAGGCGCTCGCGGAACTCATCGGGTAGCATGGAACCGGAATCCGAAGAGGAAGCCCGCCGACCACACGCCGGCGGTGTCACACACAACGAGGTCTCCCCATGCCACCCGCCCCGACCATGCTCTGCCTGGCCACGGTCTGCTGCGCGCTCGGCTGCATCGCCTCCACCGCCGCCCAGCCCGGCCCCGAAGAACCCCCGCCCACCTCCGGCAACCCGCTCTGGGAGGGCTGGTACGCCGACCCCGAGATATGCGTCATCGATGGCCGGTACTGGATCTTCCCCACCACCTCCGCCCGCTACGACGACCAGCTCTTCTTCGACGCGTTCTCCTCGCCTGACCTGGTCACCTGGACCAAGCACGAACGCGTGCTCGACAACGACACGATCGACTGGGCCTACCGCGCGATGTGGGCGCCCTGTGCCGTGGAGAAGGACGGCAAGACCTACCTCTTCTTCGGCGCCAACGACCTCCAACGCCCCGGCGGCCCGCTCTACGACCCCAACGACCCCAAGAGCCACACCGGCGGCATCGGCGTCGCCGTCGCGGACGCGCCCGAAGGCCCCTACGAAGACTTGCTCGGCGAACCACTCATCGGCGACTTCCACCACGACGCCCAGCCCATCGACCAGTTCGTCTTCCAGGACACCGACGGTACGTGGTACATCTACTACGGCGGCTGGGGGCAGTGCAACGTCGGTATCCTCGCCGACGACTTCCGCAGCATCGTGCCCGGCGACGACGGCGAACTCTTCCAAAACATCACGCCCGACGGCTACGTCGAGGGCCCGGTCCTCTTCATCCGCAACGGCAAGTACTACTTCCTCTGGTCCGAGGGCGGCTGGGGCAACGACTCCTACCGCGTCGCCTACGCCATCGCCGACGGCCCGACCGGCCCCTTCGAACGCATCGGCACCATCCTCCAGACCGACCGCAACGTCGACATCGCCACCGGCGCCGGCCACAACTCCGTCCTCAACGCCCCGGGCACCGACGACTGGTACATCGTCTACCACCGCCGCCCGATCCCCAACGAAGGCCGAGACCACCGCGTCACCTGTATCGACAAGCTCGAGTTCAACGCCGACGGCACGATCAAGCCCATCGTCATGACCTGGGAAGGCGTCGACGCAAGGCCGTTGGAAGCAGAGTAAGTCTGGGCTTGTATCGTCGGTGGGGCGGGCATCCTGCCCACCCTTCAAACGCAGTTCGCAACGTAGGGTGGGTGGAGCGAGTCCGCGAGCGATACCCACCGAGAGCGGATGAGAAAGGACGCAACACGACAAGCCGTGATCTAGCCACATAGCTAAGTAGTCGCGCCTAACGTAAATCGGCTCAGTTGCCGGCCGCCCGCGGAGAGCGGGCTCCAAACCGACAACCACATCATATCGTGGGCGTCGCCGGTCACCTGTAGCCGCTGGTTATCCGCCGCCGTCAATCTGCAGAAGTTGGTCATCGCCGTGCCTGACATAAATCAAGCCTGATTGTCCGGCGTATCCAAGCCAGACTTCTGTACCATCCGACAAGCGGTAAACGTCAATAGCCAGACCAGACCCAGTCTCTCTGTCAGGCTCACCCACTAAACCTCGGCCTTGGGCTATGGTCATGCCTAGCTCAAGGGACCGGAATGGTACAAGTTCATCACTCGGTGCGTGACTGCACCCAACAAGCATGGCTAGAAGCAGTAGTGATATAGCACGCATAGGCGGATAACAGTAAGTATACGGATCAAAGTTGTCTATCAGTCTATCATTTCCGGGAAAATCGGCAAGGATTTTTTCTCTAACTACTTTCCTCGCAGCTACTTTCAGCCGTGCGGTGCCCGCATATTGGCGGCGGCGATTGCGGATCCCTCCAGACCGGCGTAACGCCGGATATCTGTGTTCTGGAGAATATTAACGTGTCAGGAACCTGGTCCTGTGGGGGGGGCTGATGGCTGGCAGGCGGGTTTGATCTCGGCCAAGGTGTATTGTGGGGATGGGCTTGGGCAGAGGTTCGGGGGATGCCCCGGGACGTCGTCCAAGCGCCAACGGGCGATAGCGGTTTCGGTGCGGGGGTGCCGGTTTCCTTGCTCGGCAGAGCGGGTCGGGGACGCCGGGGTGTGCGTAGCGTGCGCGGTGTGCTCGGTCGGCATGGCGGTGTTCCGGGTCCGGAACGCTCCGTTACAGGTCTGGAACGTGGCGTTCTGGTTCTAGAACGCGCCGATACAGGTCTGCAACGCGGCGCTTCAGTTCTGGAACGCTCCGTTCTAGTTCTGGAACCCGGCGTTACGGTCCTGGAACGCTCCGTTACAGGTCTGGAACGTGGCGTTCTGGTTCTGGAACGCGCCGATACAGGTCTGCAACGCGGCGTTTCAGTTCTGGAACGCTCCGTTCTAGTTCTGGAACCCTGGGTTCTAGTTCTGGAACCCGGCGTTACAGATCGAAAACTCGGCGTTTTGGATCGAAAACCCGGGGGTAGTGGCCGGATAACCGGTGTTATCTGCCGTGTTTTGCGTCCACTCAGATTATCCGCGCAATTGCGATTTATATAAAACACCGCACGGCCCGAAACGCAAAACGTCACTCCCCCCGGGCAGGGGCGAGCCGGGGGTCGTCGAGGTCGAGGCGGTAGAGGAGCTGGTTGTAGTCGTAGCGGGGGGTGGGCTCGGGGGCATCCGCGAAGAAGGTGGTGTAGGTGCCTTCGAAGACGAGGAACGTGTCGCCGTCGGCGGTGAGTTCGGGGTGGATGCGGGGGTTGTAGAAGGTGTAGTTGTCGTGGCTGAGGATTTTCACGGCCGGGCCCCAGGGACCGAGGGGGGAGTCGGCCTCGGCGTACCAAAGTTCGCCGAAGGCGGAGGGCTGGCCGAAGCGCTGCATGAAGACGGTGACCCACTTGTTGCGGTAGGGGTTGAAGCAGACCGAGCCGGTGTGGAGGACGACCTCCTGGCCATCGGGCGAGCGGAGGGCGCGCGGGGCGTCGAGGGGCTGCCACTGGTCGGGGTCTTGCCAGGCCTCGAAGGTGGCTTCGCAGCGGAGGGTGGGCAGGGGGTTGCCGAAGAGGAGCCAGTCGTTGCCGTCGGGGTCGGTGTAGCGGAAGGGGTGGCCGTCGGGGAGCAGGGCGGGGCGGTCTTCCCCGGTGGATTCGTTCCAGAGGACACGTGTGCGTTCGAAGGATTGGGTGTCGTCGTTCCAGACGCAGAGGCCGTGCTCATAGGCGTGGACGAAGCCGCTGATCTTGGCGTAGGTGGCGACGAGGTGTTCGTTGCCGTGGGCGTCGGGCAGGGCGGTCATGCCGCCGATCCAGGTGGGCCCGTCGCCGGGCATGCGGGCGACGCCGCGCGGGCGGTCGCTGTCGGGCTGCGTGAAGTAGTCGAACGTAGGTTCGATGGGCGGCCGAAAATCGTTGAACGGCTCGAGCCCGGTCGTCGCGGCGGAGGAGTGGAACACGCCGAGGGGGTAGTCGTAGAGCGTGGTGTCGCCCCAGAGCCAGAAGAGTTGGTCGTTGTAGCGGGCGAGCTGGACGGTGTCCTGGCCGACGGTCGGTCCGTCCTGCCAGTCGTCGTAGTCGCCGAGCTGTTGCGACTCGGCGAAGAGCCCGGTGCCAGTGAGCCGGCCCAGGCGTTTGGCGATGATGGTGCGGGTGACCTCGACGCGGATCGTTTGGCCGGGCTCGGGGGTGAGGCGGACGCCGACGTAGCCGAAGCCGTCGGCGGGGACGGTGTAGCCGTGGCCCTGGAGGTGGAAAAAGGTCTCCCGGCCCATGAGTTCGGGCGCGTCGAGGGCGATGACGCCGGCGTTGTCGGTGACGAAGCGCTGGTGGTGGTTGGTGCGCAGCTCGACGAGCGGGACGGGCCAGCCGTTCTCGGCGTCGACGATCTCGATGCGGCAGGGCGCGGGCTGGGCGTTGACGGGGAGCGCAATGAATGCGAGACACAGGAGGGCGGCCAGCAGGACTCGGAAGGGTTGCATGGGGTGCCTCGATTGGTGAACGATGAGGGGTCAACTGTAACCACACTCCGCTGTTACAGGAACGATCTTTCGCCGTCGCCGTTACACTCCCCTAATGCCCATCAACTGGTTCCCCGGCCACATGCACAAGACGCGGCAGCAGCTCGCCGCGATGATGCCGCAGACGGATGTTCTCGTCGAGGTGCTCGACGCGCGTCTGCCCGACTCCTCGCGGAACCCGCTGCTGGACGAGCTGCGGCGGGGCGTGCAGGGCAAGGGGGAGAACGGCACGCCGGGCGATGTGCCGTGCATCACGCTGCTGAACAAGCACGACCTGGCGGACCCGGGGGTGACGCGGGCGTGGCGGGACGTGTTCGAGCGGGAGCGGGGGGTGAAGACGCTGACACTGATCGCGACCAAGCCGGGGGCGGTGAAGGACCTGCCGAAGATGATCCGGCGGTTCGCGAAGCAGCGGGTGAAGCGTGAGCAGAAGGTACGGGTGATGGTGGTGGGGATCCCCAACGCGGGGAAGTCGACGATCATCAATGCGCTGCGGGGGAAGAAGGTGGCGAACGTGGGTGACGAGCCGGCGGTGACGCGCGGCCGGCAGGAGATCGTGCTGAAGGCAGCGGATGGCGGCGGGGGGGGCATCGTGCTGGTGGACACGCCGGGCATCCTCTGGCCGAAGTTCGAGACCGAGGCGGTCGGGTACCGGCTGGCGGCGAGCGGGGCGATCAAGGACACGGCGATCGATTACGACGACGTGGCGATCTTCGCGGCGCGTTGGTTGTTGGAAGCGTACCCGACTGCGCTACAGGAGCGGTACAAGCTGGAAGCGCTGCCATCCGAGCCGATCCCGCTGATCGAAGCGATCGGCAGGAAGCGCGGCTGCCTGGTCGGCGGGGGGGAGGTCGACTTCAACCGGGCGGGGGAGCTGCTACTGCGCGAGATGCGTAGCGGGAAGCTGGGGCGGGTCAGTCTGGAGAAACCGCAGGGGGGGCAACCTGGAGCGTCGGCCGGCGATGGGCCTTCCGGCGTATAGCCGGCTCCGGCGGTTGGTGGACATGCTATCGATCCCCGCGTCAAAAACGCCAAGCCCGTTGGGCGTCGGGCTAAAGGTGGGAACCCGCCTGGTTGACGGCGAGGGACGATTTTGCCCATCTTGAAACGGGTTTGGCCCCTCGGGCGTCCTTCCTGCGCATAGTATTCCGTGCCGGCTGACCGGCGTGATATCCTGAGGCCCACGGAAGCCAACCACCCCGGCCGCCTCGAAGCGTTTTTTGAAAGGGACAACCATGCGACGCCTTCGCACCTGGATGACCGCTCTGCTCCTCGGCTCGGCCCTGCTCTTCTCCACCGGCTGCGACCGCACCACCGGCGCGCTGCTGGTCGGCACCGCGATCATCGGCACCGCGCTCGTCCTCGACGCCGCCGACGACCATCACCACCACCGCGGCCACTATGACCGCGGCTACCACGGCGGCGGGCACTACAGCCACGGCGGGCACCACGGCGGCCACGGCAGCTACCACTACGACTACTGCGACTGACCTGCGGTGTAGCAACACCCGGCGGACTAGCCCGCGACCGTCACCCCACGGCCGTCGATCGAGACGCGAAGCCCGTCGTGCGCGAGCGCAACGCCGTCGGGCAGTTCGGGCTCGTGGTCGGCGTGGCTGATCTCGTGGGACATGTGCGTCAGGAAGCTCCGCGCCGCGCCGACGCGCTCGCACGTCTCGACTGCCTGGTCCACGGTCATGTGGGTGGGGTGGTGGCGGAACCGCAGCCCGTCGATCACAAACACATCCAGCCCCTCCAGCAGCGGCCAGGTCTCCGGCGGGATGGAGGACACATCCGTGCAGTACGCCAGCGATCGGCCTTCCCAGTCGACGCGGTAGCCGACGATCGGCAGTCGGCCGTGCATCAGGCGCAGCGGCGTCCACGTCGCGCCGTGCATCGGCATCGGCACCGCGTGCTCGAGCGGGAAGGGCAGCAGGTTGGCGACGAATGTCGAGGTGCGTTTGCTCGGGCAACCGAAGATGTACTCGAACGATCGGCCGAGGTCCTGCAGCACGCCCGCCTCGGCGTAGACCTCCAGCGGGGCGTCCATCACCGCGTTGAACCGGCGGAGGTCGTCTATGCCCATCGTGTGGTCCGCGTGTCCGTGGGTCAGCACCACCGCGTCGAGCCAGGCCAGTCCCTCGCGGATCGACTGGTCGCGGATGTCCGGCGTCACATCCACCAGCACCTGCACCGAGGGCGGTGGGGCGGTCGGGTCGTGGGCGTCGTTGTAGACGGCGCTGGGGTCCTCGGTATGCCCAGGCCGGGGGTAGCGGACCAGCACGCTCGGCCGGGTCCGCCGGTCGCGCGGGTCGTCGGACGTGCACACCCCGCACCGGCAGCCGATCATCGGCACGCCCGTGCTCGTCCCCGTGCCGAGAAACAGCAGCTCTAACGCCATATCGCGGATGATAGCCCGGCAGGGGGGCACCGTGCCCCGCCGGATGCGTCCAGCCCCCAGGGTCGTCGGCATAATCCCCGGCAAAATGAACTCGATCCCGTATCCGCGGAGTATGATAAACACACCGATCACCTCCACACCGAGGACCCCGATGCTGAACCGATGCCTCGACGCCCTGAGCCGATCCGTCCTTGCCGCCGCGCTGGCCGGAGCACTTGTCGCGACCGCACCCGCCGCCGCCCAGGGCTTCCCGGACGAGTGGTTCTTCACCGACGACCAGGGCGAACGCCTCGCCGAGCACACCGGCTTCGAAGGCAACGCTGCGCCGCCGCTTACCGTCACTGACTGGGTCAACGGCGAGGTCACGCCCGAGGACCTTGAAGGCCACATCGTCGTCATCGACTTCTGGGCCACCTGGTGCCAGCCGTGCATCGCCGCGATCCCGCACAACAACCAGCTCGCACAGGCCTACGCCGGCGAGGGCGTCCGATTCATCGCCGTCTGCGCCAGCGGCGACCCTGGCCAGATGCCCGGTATCCTCGAGGCGAACGAAGCCGCTTACCCCGCCGCCTTTACCGACGGCGACCAGGTCGCGACGGACTGGCCGATCGCTTTCTTTCCGACCTATGCCGTGGTCGATGCCACGGGCACTGTGCGCGCGATCGGCGTGAAGCCCGACCGCCTCGAGAGCGTCCTCGACGAGTTGCTGGAGGAGCAGTCCGAGGCCACCGGCCGGGCGCGTATCCAGCGCCGCTGGCTCGAAGGCGACGCCGCCTCCCGCGAGCGGCTCGCCAAGCTCGAGGCCAACGCCGAGCGCCCGCCCGCCATCGAGGCCGACCAGTGGGTCAACGCCGGCGAAGCCGGGCTCGGCCCCGAAGACCTTGAGGGTAAGGTGGTGCTCCTGTCCTTCGGCGCGACCTGGGCCGCGCCCTGGCTGGACTCCATCGAAACCCTCAACTCGCTGCAGGACGACTACGGCGACCAGGGCCTCGTCGTCGTCGGCATCTGCGCGACGCTCGAAGGGTTTGCGCTGCCCAAGGTCGCCCAGCAGTACGAGATCGCATTCCCCGCCGGCGTGGATATGGAAAACCGCACCAACCGCGCGTTCGGGCCCAACGGCTACCCCGACTACTACCTGCTGGATCGCGCGGGCCACCTCCGCATCGCGGACCTCCACCACGACCACCTCCGCGACGCCATCGAAGCCCTCCTCGCCGAGCAACCGGCCGATGACGGAGACGACGACCCGGATCCCGACGACGCGGAAGACGATGAGCCGCAGGGAGACGACGGCGAGGCCGAGGAGTAGACACCGCGATCCCGGCGTACTGACCCGTCTCTCCCTTACTCCCAATGCAGACCCTCGCCGGCACGATACTCGTCCTCTCGGCGGTGGGTCTGTGACTGATGATCATCGGACTGATCGGGCGACGCCCCCCGGGCCCCGGGATTTGCCGCGGATGTGGCTACACGTTCGCTGAACACCGCAGCGCACCCAAACGCTGTCCGGAGTGCAATAGAAGCTGTCGGCGACTGCGTCGCCCACGTCGGCAGCGTAGGGTACGCATGGCCCTGGCGGGGGTGCTGATCGTTGCCATCACGGCAGGTTTCGCGGCGAACGGCTATCGCATGGCCTTCCGGGACAAGGAACTGGTCCATTTCCTGCCGTCTTCGAAACTGCTCGCGGTGATCGATGGCCGGGACCGGCATGAGATGCCGGTAGTCTACGAGGCGCTGGAGGCACGGAACCGCGTCGGCGACCTGGATGACGCTCAGAAGCGTGAGTTCGCGCTGTATTGCCTGGGCCAGATGCAGCAATCACAAGACAAGCCGGAGTTCGAGGGTTACGTTTCGATCTTCACGAAGTCGTATGACAGCGATGTGCTTCTTACGTCCGACTGGACCCGGTACCTGTCCGTCCTGCTTGAGAGAGCGGCCGAAGCCGCACGGCCGGACCTCGACGAAGAAGCACGGCGGGTGGGCGTCTACGCGCTACGCCTGCTGACCGTTCATGTCTATTATGACAAAGGCAAGAACGATGAGCTGTTGCGCGAGATCGCGGAGATCGCCCTGAGCGTGCAGGCGGACCCGGAGGCGATCTGGCACCACCGATGGGGCGACCTGATCCTGCTGGCGTACAAACGAGGTGTGGTCGATTCGTTGTCTTGGGGTGCCTCTGTGCGCAGGAACATCATGGACCACGTTGTGCTGCATACGCGTGGTGCCGCGCGCGTTGGCGAGCCGATCGCGGTCTCGGTGTCGTACGACCCCGGCCGCAGCCGGTCCCATCGCAAAGACGATGTCTGGAGCGATTGGACCCCGGATTTCAGGGTGTCGGTCACCCCCATGCGTGCCCGCCTCGGTGGGCAGGAAACAGTGTTGCCCGACGAGACCATGCACGTCCTGACCGACCATTTCGACGCCGCCGGGACGCAGGTCCCCGTGGTGTTCAGCGACGAGCAGTGGCGGTCCATTGCCACAGGCGGTTCCAGACTCGAGGTCGATCTCCGGCTGATTGTTCACTATCAAAACCACCGATCCGAGGCGTTTTATGAGAGCACGATCGTCGATGACCGGACCTTGAGCCGGTCCGTGATGGTCATGGCCGAAGATAGCCCGTACCTGGTTCAACCCGTCGTCGATCAAGAACGCGAACAGCTGGTCACCGCCGGCTTGCGTGCCGAGATTCGCCGGTCACGTTCCCGCAGCGGTTATCCGTTCGAGGTGATCATCCAATCGGATGGCGGGCACCCTGTTGCGATTGCCGGCTATGTCTTCGTCATCCTGCCCGATGGTGAAGAGGTCCAGGTGGGCCCTTGGCTCTTGCCGCCGGGCAACTCTCGCTGGTACCGGGAGGATATCCCCGCGATGGGTATCCCGACAGATGGGCGCCCAATCCGAGTCGAAGTGCGGCCGGCTCATCGCATCGCGGTCCAATCGATCGACATGCGCGAGTATTGGGCCGAACCGATCGATTTCAACGTACGGTACTACGAGGATCCGTAGTCTGAAGTAACCGGACGCGTTATGTCATACACACGCCCGAAGTCCGATAATGCCTGTAAGCACTTTGGTAGGCAAAACCGAACAAGACGGGGCTTGATCTGTCCATCTGGCCTTGTCATCATGGGCTCGTGCCTTCTAGCAGGGGCACGAAAAAGAGCCAGCGGAGCTAGCAGACTCCCTGACTCGTGGCCACCCATGAATCGCGTTGCACTAGTCATGGACGACAACACCATCATAGCGACCAGACCCCGGAGCGCCTACAGGCGATCGCCCGGGGTCTTTGCCTAGACGGCCGTCCCCTGACAGTCCAGCCCGGCTCCTCGTGGGTGCCACCTGCCCGCCGCTCTAACCAGTTGCGGCGGCGTGGGTTCCGGCAATCCCGCCGGGTAGGGCTGAACCGTGACAGAAGCCGAGCTATATGGGTCGTGGGCCGGGTCGATGCTTGCCTGCTTCATGGTGGGGCAGTTGACGCTGGTTGCGTCTGTGGTGCTCTATCGCTTCCTAGCTTCGCTGGTTTACACGTGTTTTCCGCGTCAGGAATGCCCATACGCCTGCCGCGATCAGGAAGGGCAGAGAGCAGCAGCCGCATCCAAACACAACCTTCAACAGGCCGCCCCACATGTCCCACATGCTGGTCACGAATTGATCGGTAGCGGCGGAGTTGTCGTAGGTGGCGGCGGCGATCAAGAAGTCAAGGGTACCCATGCGGGCAATTCTAGTTGAAAGCCCGTTTTCACACGCAACCGGCAATACCGCCGGGCTGGAGCGTCTTATGTCCCTCTCTCCCCCTCGTACACTCGGCAGGCGTCCGACCGTCGCCGAGTTCTCCGACCTCAAACCTCTAGACCGGCTCATCTGTCAGGTTTCCGGCAGGACGCGGATAGCCCGCGTCGTCCGGGTTGAGGTCGTCAACGGCCGACGCGTTGTGATGGTGCACCTGCACCGCACCCACGGCGTCGGCTACGTCGTCAAGCCGCAAAGCATCCTCCGCTCGGACGTGATTGACGTGACTCATTCCCCGTCGCTGCATATCGACGCCAGCGACCGCGAAGCGGAATTGGTAGGGGGTGCCGCTTGATCTGGTTCCTCCTCCTATCTGCAACCCTCTCCGCGTGCCTCTGGCTCACGATCGGGCTTTGCCTCGGTTGGAAAGCACGCCACTACCACGATCGGCGCTGCCGCTACTACTACCGTCGCGGGGCGGCGTCTCGCAATCCCTCTGGCTCTGCGCTTTCACTCGATGATCCGGTCATCGATCCAGACGGGATCATCGACCCGGTGACCCGTAGATGGGTGCAGGACAAGGTGAATGGGAGGCAGTCATGCGGCTGACACTTGCAGTTGTTTTTTTGATGTTTGTCCTCTCGGGATGTATGTGGGCGGTGATCTATGCGGCGTTGGCGGTATCTGTACTGGGTGCGGAGGCATCGGACACACTAACGCTAACGCTTGCATCGGTACTCTCGCTTGTCGTACACGGCGGCTGCTGGCTGACCATTAGGCAGTCGGGCTATGTGTGCGGAATGCAAGCCAAAACTTCTAAGAAAGAAGGGAAAATCAATGCATCTGGTAGCAATTAGTAACACGGGTTTCTTGCTGATTTACATCCCGTCGCTGCTGGTTCTGTTCCTGTCCGGCGTAGCTGTCGGATTCAGGTGGCGACCGCACTACGACGCGGCGGTCGCCAAGTGGGAGCAGGATCAATGCCGCGAACGCGAGCCGACGTTTCCAGCCGGAGCCGCTGGGAAAAACTGATATCACCGGCCGGTAAGGATGCCGGTTCCTTTGACTCGAAACCAACACATATCGGAGACCCTGAATCATGAATACGACCCCAACCTTTACGATCCCCGGCTCGGTGTCCGTCATCAATGAATGGCGGCAGACGACTAAGCGTGACCCGCGTCTGGTGAAGTCCAGCCAGCAGCGGAGGACGGGCACGTCTACGCAATTGACCATCTCTGCTTTCGGCTCTGATTTTGGTCTCAACTTCGACCACGATACGGACGTGAGCAAGATTGAAGAGGGCAAGTATTACCTCTTCACCGGTGACATCTGCTCGGGTTCACGCGGCTCATTCCTGCGCTGCAATGCGTTTCGGGAAATCAGCGAAGAAGAGGCGTTCGACCTTGCCCGCTGGGAGACGGCGGGGCTTGTGAAACGCTGTGACCCTAGCGAGGACCAGAACACCGGAGAGACAACGTACCGCCTGCATATTGCCGGGCAGTCTGTGGAGTTGCAGTTCTACGGCGTGCCTTCGGATATCGCGGGCTCGCTGTCGGTTGGCGATCTGGTCGAAGCGTCCGGGACTTTTGCCAAGCAAGGCCAGCGTATGCGATACGACATCGAGGCGCTGGTGATGAAGCAGAAACCCGGCAAGGGCAAGGCCCCGAAGCAGGCGAAGTCGAAGACCGAAGAGCCCGCACTCATCAAGTAGGCAGACACCTAAACACGCCGCCCGGTCTGACGGCCGAGCGGCGACTTCTCATGAACACGCTAGACCCACTAGACACGCTCGGTGACTGCTGCATCGCACCGACGCAGCCACCCGACGATTTGGGCGACTTCACGCCGCTGAACGTCTGCGAAGAGGACGACGGCGGCTGTGTCGCGTTCTTCTCCGAGCGTGAGACCGGGTTCGTCTGGTCACACGTGCAAGGCCCCGACCGCGACGAGTGGTTCGTCTACTTCCCCAAGGATCTGCTGCCTTACTGATTCGGAATAAGAGCCATGGACGGCCACGTTTACATCTCGCAGAGCATCTTCTTGTCGTGGCTCGATGAACGGGGCGGGCGCATCCTGTCACGGAATCTTGAGCGACGGCTTCAACGCAAGTTTGATATGGATTCGGACAAGACCCGGCGGTCACTGTTCCTGACGCTGACGCTTGATCCGGCCGACTATGGCGGCGTCGAAGACTCACGTGCACCGATCAAGGCATGGCAGGAGGCAACGCAGGGAGACGGGCATCTAAAACTCTTCATCCGCCGCTTGAAGACAGCCACCAAGATCAACTTCACCGGCAAGTGGCTTGCTAAGCGTGAGTTTCAGGAATCGGGGATGCTGCACTATCACTTGATCCTCTACGACGTGGGGCGGATAGATCACGATGTGCTGACCAAGGCATGGGGCAAGGGCTACGTGTGGGTGGAGCGGGTCAACCCGAACACGGCGTCCTATGTTGCCAAGTATCAGGGCAAGTCTGCATCGGTGCCCGGCTGGCTCTATGACTTACCCGGCCGCTCGGTCAAGCTTGTAGCAACGTCGCCCGGCTTCTGGAAGGGCATAGACCCGCCCCCCGCACCGAGCCCTATAGAGCGCCCCTCACGGCCTCCAGCGGTCAGCCCTGCCGGGATGCCGAATTGGTTGAGATCGGAGCGGGCACGGCAGACAGTGACGCTACGCAACGGCAGGGGGGACAGTGTGAAGTGCACCGGCGACGCATCAACCATCGCACTGTTCTATCGACTGATGGGCGGCAAGTTTGAGCGGGTGGAATTTGGTGCATACAAGTTCAAAGGGAGCATCAATGATGCAAAGGCTGCCGTACGTCAATCATGCAAACAGAATCCTCTACCGCTCATCCCGGGCATTGAAGAAACAAGTGCATATCACGACATTAGCAATCGCACATACAAGAAAGCAGACACTGAAACGGCGGGCGACGGCGGCTCCGCCGCCGTCGCTTTACTTGATACCACTCATAAGAACAAGGACGAATGGACCGACAGGACCGACCCCATAGGACGCGGCTACGGCGTAGAGACGCGCTACCCGACGCAGGTGGAGTTCTACGGGCCGGACGTTCTGGCCTGCATGGACCCGGCCTACATGGAATCCGGTGCGGTCATAGATGGGGAGTCTTGCTGATGTACACCTACGCGTTTCTTTGGGGCTTTATCGGCTTCGCGATGATCGAGGTGGTTGCCTACCACGGGCGGCTCTTCCGGATGGCGTGTTTCCTGCCTATTTCGTGGCTCTTTAGACGTTAGGCGGCGTGTGCCGCAACCCGCTGCCGGACGGTTTTCTCCGGCGGGCCTGCCCGGTCTTACAGGGCATGAAAGGACGTGTGCGATGAAGGCACTGTCTCCCCTCTTGTTCGTCGGCTCGATGATCTGCAACGCTGCTCGCAGCACCGTCGGCCGGGTCGCCGCATTGGCCATGTTGGCGGCACTCGTGGTGGGTTCCCCCGCGATGGCGCAGGGTGCCACCTACACCCAAACCGACTGGACGGACGGGGTTAACTTCCCGATCGCCCTGACGGTCATCAGTGCGACGCTGTTCGTTGCTGGTGGTGCGGTGATGGTGGCCGTGTACAGCCCGGGCCTCGGGTTCCGCTTCATCTCGAAGGCGGTCCACGGTCTCACGCGGTTCCTGCGGGTCTGATCTCCGATGCGAAGTACACGAGCCTATATCGTTGCTTCGATCTCTCTCGCCATCCTCTTGGGGGTGGCGGGGGTTTCTTGTGCCTTGCCGGTGGGCTACACGGTGAGGTACGACCACCTGTATGAGAATCAGGTGCAAGAGGTCCACTACTTGCGCATTGACGCCTTAGGCGATGCGTCGGTCACCAGTACGGACGGCCTCGTCGTAACGCTCTCTGTGGATGACTCGCTCGGTTATGACGAGTGGACGGTCACAGTGGGGGGAACCGCCTACGTCACGCCTTGGGACGGCCAGGGCGAGTTGATGACGGTCACGGTGGGGGATGGTCGTATCGTGCGGCTCAAGCAGGCCGATGGCTTTGCACGCGATGAGAGAGAGACGACAGCGGGCACCACGAATTGGATTCTCTCGGCCTGCCTAGGTGCTGCTGCATGGGTTGTCTTCATTGCCGGTGTCCGTCGTTTCGGGTGGGAGTTCTGATGACGCGTTTTGCCTACATCATTGTTGCTGTGCTGACTGTGGTCCCCGTCTACGCGCAAGACTCGATGGTCTCCGTCACGCTGCGGAGCGAACAAACGGCGGGCGGTCAGTCCGCAAACCTGCACGTCATGTACATCATGCCGACGACCTCCGGCCAGTTCGATGACCCGCAAGTGGGCGACACCCTCGCGGGTATCCCGACCGCTGCCTCGTCACAAGTGAGGATTTACGGGTGGGGGCCGATGACGGCGGGTTTCTGGTACAAGCGCATCCTCGTCAACACCTCGACTTCAACGGTACAAGCGGTGTTCCCTTGGGCACGCGGGGAGTTGAGTATCGCCGTCGGCAACGACAATAACCTCGTCGTCGACCTGACCATAGAAGGCAACACAACAACGCTGTACCCCTTGACGGATACGGATAGTGTGCCGTCCAACGGGCCTTCACTCGGCTACGACGCATGGGCACGTCTAAGCTTCTCGGAAACCGCGAACGCGGGGGATGTCGGCACGACAAGCTACAGTGACACTTATGCGTTTGTCCGTCTCATCGACGTGCAGACGGCGGGCTTTGTCGGTGGCGGTGGCGGTGATAGTAAGCCCGGTGACAGTACTCCCGGTTCCAATAGTGATTACTTCGACGTGGGAACGCCAACGGGTGACACGGACTACTCGTTTAGTTCGCCCGGGAGTTCGGGAACGCTGGTCTGGTCACAGTTGATTGCCCCGATAGACGGCATCGTCGCCCAGCCCTACGGCACGATGGTTCCTGCGTCGGACCTCACCGTCCGCATGGAAACCACCTACTACCAGTCCACCCCGATCAAGCCGGTGGTGGACACGTTCTTCTTGGGGTTTTGCAGCTTGTTCTCGTTCATGCTGCCTTACCGCTCGCTTCTTCGGAAACACTGATTATGCGGCTGCTCATCGCTTTTGTTTTGTGTGTGTCCGTGGCTCCAGTTGCTGCTGCGGATGTCTTTACGCCGCCGCCTGTGGTTCTCGCGGACTGGACCTTCGGCTTTGACTTCTTTAGCGGTGCACTGACGGATATCGGAGCGAGCATTGTTGACGGTCTCTTTGCATTCCTTGAAGAGTTCATGGAGTTCGTCGAGGACATCGCGGTTGAGCAGTTCGGCCTTGATCTCGACGTGGATGAGGTCGAAAGCCAGTTCGATTTTGCGAAGGACCTGTCATCGGGCATCAATGAGATTCTTCCGATATGGGCGGGCCTCTCGATCATCTTCACTGGCGTTGTGGCTCAATGGGTGCTCATCATCATCCGCTACGTATTGGGCTACTTCGTCGGTGGCTAGCGCCTTGTCGTCCACCCCGTAGAGCTTCCTGGGGTCGGTTTTTGCCAAGCTTTTTGCCGAGACAAAAAGCGGTTCCCCCTGCCCGATCTAGAACATGCCTCCGAAGATCAAACTCCCTAGTCACGGTATCCAGATTTGGGAAGGCATGCCCGGTGCGGGCAAGTCGTTCTCTGCGGTAGACTATCTGCTCAAGAAGGGCATCAAAGAGCGCCGCCCGGTCTACACGAACCTGCCCATTCGCTATCGGGTGCTAAAGAAGTACCTGCAAGGTGTGAGCGGGGATGACTCCCTCGCGGGCTACATCATCCCGCTCTCGTTCGATCACTTCTACGAGTTCGTCGTGCGTAATCACGACTTCGCGGCCTTTGTGGAGAATCACAAGGTGCTGGGCTGGGGCATGACCAAGATCGACCGCGTGTTTCAGGAAGAGTATGGGCCGCACGTCTACAAGGGCGAGAATGCCAACTGGCTCTACCCAACGTCGCTGCTTGTGATTGATGAGTTCCACCGCTGGTGTGATCAACGATACCAGAAAGATGAACACGACGGCTTTCTGACCTACGCGACGATGCACCGCCACCATATGCACCAAACGATCCTGCTGACACAAGATCAGATGCAGGTGCCCCTGACGTGGCGGCGCAACAAAGCAACCGTGATCCGCTGCCGAAACCTGACCAAGATTCCTTTTATGGGCGGGATGTCGTTGCCGTTTCAGGTGTTCAAGTGCAGCGAGTATTCCGCGACGATCTCTGACACAAGCGACGTTCAGAACGCGAAGCCGATCAAGACGTGGGTGATCTTTCCCGGCCTCGAAAACGGCGGTCTGGTGTTCAGGCTGTACGACTCATTTTCTCATATCGGTAGCGTTCGGCGGCTGCTCTCGATACGTGATCAGGTCCGCCGGGAAGTCGAGGGTTCCGACGTGGTTGACTTGAAGAAACAGGCTGGAATCGGTGGGGCGTTGAAGCAATGGCGGTGGGGCAGGGTCGCGGCCTTCCTTGCAGTCATTGCCTTAGCGATCGGGGGGTGTCGTTGGATACGTGGGTCGGGGGCTGAACCTGTCGAGGCCGAGACACCGGCCCCGCCTTCTGCGTCGGGTCCATCGGGTCCGATTCAGGTAGCGACCGAGGGCATGCCGCCGGTGACTGCGGTAACGCCTGACTTTGCGGTGGTTGATCGAAGAACAATTCGTATTGGAGACGTCTACGATGGTTGGAAACTCGAATCATTGTCCCCCCGTGACGGTGAGACGCTTTGGCTTAGCCCTGACGGCGGCATGGTGTCTGTGCCTATCGGGGTGCGGTCTGATCGAAGAGGCATCCTCGGCCGACGTGGTGGCAATGGACCCACCGCAAACGTTGCCGGGTCCACCGCTGGCAACCGAGCAGATTAGGCCAAACAGCCCCGATGTGACGGCGGGACTGATGCCGCGTGAGGTCGATAACGATCCATTGCGGGATCAGAAAATCACCTGTGTCATCGACGGAGATATGGCCGACCTGCTGGTGGTCCTGAATGCCTACGGCGTGCGCGTGGTCATGTTGCCCGAGTACATGGGGCAGACGCTGAAGACCCGTTTTGAAGAGGCGACGATTGAGTCGGTCTTGCAGTCGATGGCGTTGAGGCAGGGTCCCGAGGCGGGCGTTTACCAGCGGGACGACCACGTGTATATCGGCCCGCCGCGTGATGACGATGTGGGGGTGCGTGTGTTCCACATGCCGTATAGCGAAGTGGGGGAGTGGTTGCAGTTGTACTCGCAGGCGATCACGACCAATGGGTCTACGGCAACCGCTGGTGACGTCATCGTGGTCAGGGATACACCGGGCGGTCTGGCCCGCGTCGAGGCGTTACACGAGATCCTCGCAAGCCCGCGGCGTAGCTTTGAAGTCGAGTTGGTCTATGCCGAATTGACCTCGCAGCAGGCCGACGCGTTGGGCGTGGACATCGAGGCGGCGGGCGCTTCTTTACTCGACATCCGCATTGATGAAATGGCCGAATCGGGGGTGACACTCTCGCTTGCGGCGTCGCTTCAAAGCATCTTGGAGGCATCGGGCGGTGATGCTCAAACGCGGGAGTGGCAGACGGCCGTGCTGCACTGCATCGAGGGGGAGCGTGCCGAGATGCAGGTAGGGGACACGGTCAACATTCGCCGTCGCGTCATCAGTCCGGAGGGCACGGTGAGCGAGGCGGATACGCAGAGCTTTGGGACGGGGTTCCTCCTCGGGCTGGGTGTTCACGGGATGCGGGATAACCGTGTGCGTGTTGATTTGGAGCCCGAGATATCGACGGTGCGGAGCTTTGTTGATGGCGTACCTCAGGTGGCAACGCGTCGCTTCACGTCGGCCGTCTACCTCGGTGAGGGTGGGGTGGTCGTGCTGGGCGGACTCACGATTGAAACAGACAGGCACGGCCGGGATCGTCTCCCGTTTAGCGACCGTGCCACGGGTTGGGATCGGACGGCGGACCGGTCGCGGCTGTTCCTATTCATCCGCCTGAAAGAGGTCTGGTAGCGATGTCGAACGTAAAGAGCGCATTGAATGGGAAGGTCGTGCGTGCACGACAGGTCATGGCGTACAACAAGGGGTACAGCAAAGCTGCGGAGAGCATAAGAAAACAGGGCAAGCCGCTCCCCAAGCAGTACCGCAAGTACTACGAGGCCGGGGCCAAGGCGGCGAGGGAAGGTCTGGAATATGAGGACGGGTTACGCGCGATCGATGGCGAGTCGGCCGAAGCAGCACTCACGGCCGAGCTGAATGAATTGAAGGCGGCCGAGCCAATCGGTGAAGAGGGGGAGGACTGGTTCTTTGTGGATGATGATCAGGACGTGGCCACGATGGACGTGGCGGACGCTGACGACGCAGACGACGATGAAGCCGACCTTGATGATGCCGAGGAGGATGAAGCGGACATCGACGATGAGGGCGATTACGACCCGGCTGATGACGAGTACTAGGGGCTCCTAGGTAACTTTTTCGGACCCCGCGAAACGCCGATCATAAAACCCCATAAAACGTGGGGTTTTCTTCGTTCCGAGGATCTTGCTGTTTAGCCGGCAACGTCCTATGGCCATAAAGCGATACCGGGGTCTTATTACCGCGATCACGGAAATTTTGAAAAACCGCTTGTTTCAAAGGGTTTTTTTCGAGTATTTCATGGGCAAGCCACTACATCCCGGCGGATACTCGTACCGCGCATGTACTACCTGCGAGCGGCCGATGCTCAACGCAAGGCCCAACAAAATATTCTGCTCTGGTCGATGCAGGCAATTCTACAGTGTGCATCTAAAGGCTACTTATGGCCCCGCCCGTCCGATGATAGTATGGGTCCCACCAGTAAACGTTATAATATCGTTATCATGGTCACGATGGGTCAGAGGTGTAATAAGGGAAACTGGTGCAGTTTGATACGAGAAAATGTTTTAGATACAGTTACAGAACATCAGGTGATCACCTATGCAACAAGACAACCAGGAACCGGATCATAAAGAAGCTGAAGAATCTTCATCGCATAAAGAAAAACATGGGGACGCCATGGATATAGAACATATTAGGGAGGAGGAGCGATCGGACAGTAGTGCGAAGTTATATGAATATTTCATTGTGAGAAGGAGAATCATTACTGCTGTCTTCGCAGTTTCCTTTATATTCATAGGGGTTTTCATTATAACCATCGGTATAGGTCCACACACGTTTCGCACGTTTATTCTAGAGGTTCTTCCCGAGGTTTGGCCGTACATTTTTGGGCCTATATGTATAATGATCGGATTTACGGCAATAAAAGTTTCGCGGGAGATGGATTTGGATGCTAGGTCTAGGTATTCAAACTTTATCGATGTTGACATCGATCAGGAGATAGCAAGGGGCAATAGAAGGCGAGTAAATGATCAAGTCGTACGCTTCGAATCTTTACAAGCCGCAAGATCGAAGGAAGATATGGAGTTGCTAAAATCTAACATTCACCAAGCGGTACGTGAGGTGCATGAAGAGATGAGCACGCCGAATCAGCTGGATTTCTATGATTTTAGTGCATACTTTTCAACAATCATACGCGCAATCGAATACAAGATTACAAACGCCGACAGGAAAGCATCGATACTACTTGACCGAGGCATGTCATATACAAGGGCTGGTATCATCTTCTACGCGGCAACAATAGTGTTTTGGCAGGTCATAGCTATAAAATTTGGCTATAGCAGTATGATATTGTATGGCATTTTGTCATGCTCATTGCTATTCGCTTTTATAGAGTTCTTGAGTGCATGGTTTTTGAGGCAGTACCGGCATTTCGTCGACACATCGACATACTTCATGAAGGTGAAGTCGATCTTTGATCGGTACATGCTTGCCTTCCATCTCTACAAAGATGCGGATAATGGCGAAGAGCGAAACGCTCAGGCGTCGCATGACGCGGTAATGGCTATGCTGGCTTGTCAGTTGCAATGGCCTGCAATGAAGGACCTAAAGCATGGTGACGTCAGCTTTTCAAAGGAAACTGTGGAATCACTCACAGGCTTGATTGCAGCCCTGCGAAACAATGGGCGAGAAAGCAGTGACTAGGGTGCGCATGCAGACATAAGGGTGTGGCTGTGCAGTGAATTTAGGAGCATCTGTAGCCATGCTGGGAAAACGTCACACGTGGAGATCCCCGTGACAGTTTGATCGAAGCGAAGTGCCGCGACACCCAACTTGGGCAAGAATGACTCGCGGCGGCTCGGATGTGGAAAACCCCATTTTGGGACGGCAATGGACTTTTTTTTTGACGCCTGCATTCTTTGGGTAACCGCAGAGCCTAAAAGGCCTTATGAAAAGTCCGATAATGCCTGTTATTACCCATGCTATACGCAGGGTTTAGCACAATCGGTATAGTTTTCCTTGACGTTCTAATCGCTATTGACGGCAAACCCGAACGCCGATACAAAGCGAGCAAGAAAGAGCCCGGCGACGTTTGCGGCGTCCCGGGCGTGGTTCGGCAAGCATGTTTCTCTTGGCAGGGAATCAGCCGAACGCCCAGCATGGTAGCCGGGCGTCCGCATGCGAGCAAGGCCGAGCCGCGATTCCTACCGCAGGCAAGGATGCCCCATGCTCAAGGTCTGTGTCCGCTTCATTCGCCGTCTCTGGCGAGCCCTGCCCACCTCCGACAACCTACCCGCGTCCGAACTGGACTTTCGACGGCTGCCCGTCGTAGGCCCCGGCGTGGGGGCGGTCGATGAGTGATCTACTCGGGCGAGTTGTTCAGTTCCGACCCGTCGAGCGAACCCGCAAACCGTGGGGCCTGTGCCGCCAGTGGCGGCAGGGCACGGTGCGGGCGGTCGATCGCCTTGGCCTGATGCGTGTCGTGTGCGACGACGGGCAGGCGTTCACGGTCGATCCTGATGATGCAGACGTGGTGATCTACTCCGGCGACGGGGCGGGCGATTCTTCGCCGTCCACCGGCGGCTTGGCGTCCCCGTGGTAGTGGTGCTCCGTGACGACGCGGGTGCATCCGGCGGCGAGCGTGCAGACAAACAGCAAAGCGATCAATCGAAACATGGCGTTCTCCGTGTGTGAGTCGCCGGGATTCTAACGAAAGGCCCCCCATGCAACCAACCCGAAAGAAAACACCCCGCCGCAACCGTGCGAGGGCGGCGTCTAAGCGTGTCCGCCAGAAACCCGGGGCGATGCCCGGATTCACGACGGGCGAGCGTGAGGGCTACGCACGCGGGCAGCGTGGTAAGCCCAGGAGTCGGCAGGCCGAGGCGGTCGTGCTGGAAGCTCTGGAACGTGCCCGCGACCAACGCATCCGCGACGCCGCGTCACTGATGGGCGAGGTCTACCGGCCCGACCCGCTGCCCAAGCTGCGGGACACGCTGCACGGTCTGCCGACCCGGCCGCTTGAGCCCTACGCCGATGACGGCGTGCTGTGCTACTGCTCCACCAGGTCGCCGAGGGACGGCGATTGCCTGTGGGTACTGTGCCGCGTGCTGCGGTGCCACAAAATCACGGCCGATGTGCAGTTCCTTGACGACGGCAGCCGGGGGCGTCGGGTGCGGCTCGGGTCGCTCCGGGAAGTGAGGGTGCGATGAGCTATACGCATCCTAAGGGCAGGGGGGCCGGTAGGTATAACGGCATGAAGCGAGCAGGGGACTGGGAAGGAAAGCGAGTTAGAGCCGTTCGAGAGATCGTGAATCGCGGCGGCGACGCCGTTAGGGCTGGGGCGGTGGGTCGCGTGGTGGCGGCCTACGGGGGGCTTAGTGTTCGGTTTGATGTTTGCGAACACTGTGGAACCACGTTGTATGTTCGCGGATTGAGCTATTGGTGTGTTGAGCTTGAATCGGCGGAAGCGGGTGTGCGATGAGCGGCTACGGTGAAGACGGCGGATACCCGCTCGGCTCGCCCGTGTCCTACCGGGCGTGGTCGTCACTGTGCGGGGATTGGGTGTGGCGGCATGGCTGGATCGTCGGGCGTTGCTTGTCGGCGGCGTTGGTCGTGGTGCAGGACGCGGAGCATCGTTCGATCACGCTCGCCCGTGACGTGCGGTCGGGGGTGCGTACGCGGTCCGGGGCGTGGATCGACCTATGGCAGTGGTACGACGATCGGGCGTTCCTCTGGCGGACCTGCGGGCGGTCGTGGGATGCGGCATTGCGGTTGGCGAACGGATACCGGGTGCGTCTGGTGGGGGCTCGGTGAGTGAGCGAAGCGAGCAATCTAGCCCGGCGGGGTCAGCCCCGCCGGGTAGGGGGGCTAGTGTCTATCAGCCCCCCCGCAAACGGGCAAACCCCCCGCAACCCGCGACCGGGGACGGGGCCGATCGACCCCCGCCGACCCTGCCTTTGCCCGACCAGATCGCGGCACTGCGGGCGTGGGGCAAGCCCCCGCCGGGGCGGAAGCTCGGCGACGATGAGAGCGGCCGCGTGCTGGCGTGGGGCGTGGACACGCTCGATGTGACGATCAACGTCGATTGGTCCGGGCCGCATGAGAACGGCGGCGATGTGCCGCGGCTCTTTGACGTGCTGGCCGACGCGAAACTGCGGGCCAAGGGCGAACACCCCGACCAGGCCGACGGCCGGGACGAGGGCAAGCGGGTCAAGAAGTCCGAGCACGGCGAGCCGGTCGAGTTGAACGGACCGCCGGGCTGGGGGCCGCTCTTCGGCAACGTCGCGGCGTGGGGCGTGGGCGGGTACGAATGGCTCATCCGGTGCCGTGGGTTGGTGCTCAAGCTCGGCAAGTGGATCACGCCGGGGCAGCGGCCGAGCATGATGGCCGAGATCGGGGCCGAGGCGTTGTGGCAGTACGGGCCGCGTCCGCTGCTGCTGTACCTGCGTCTGCTGATTCAGGCCCAGGGCGGGCGGGTCGAGTGGATGAAGGTCAGCCGGGCCGATGTGTGTGTCGATGTGCTGGTGCGTGATGACGTGCTGGGGCTCGACCTGGCCGGGCATCTGGTGACCCGTGCCCGGTCGGTAACGATCGATGGTGCGGTGCGTGGTCGCGTTCACGCGGTCAGCGTCGGCAAGGGCGGGCAGGTCATGGGCCGCATCTACGACAAGCCCAAGGAGATCGCCGACAAGGGCGGCGGCAAAGCGTGGATGTACGACGTGTGGGGGATCGAGGCGGGCGACCCCTCGCGGGTCGTGCGATACACCAGGTCGGGCAAGGCGGTACGCGAGCGGCTGGATCACCACGTCCCGGCCGGTCATCGCGTGCTGCGTGTCGAGTTCCAGCTACGACGCGAGGCCCTGCGTGAGGGTCAGATTGATTCGGCCGATGACCTGCTGGACCGGTTGCCGTCGCTGTGGAAGTACCTCGCGGGCGAGGCCGAGCCCGGCGACGATGCCCCCGACAAGGTACGCGGCTGGCTGCGGGTCGTGGACGATCCGTCTGTCAAGCGGGACCGGCAGACGGTGGTGGGGTGGTGGCGTGTGGTCCAGGACGGGTGGCCCCGCTTAGAGACGATGCCGACGATGACGCGGGACGCCAAGCCCAACGCCGAGCGGCGGCAGTTGGTGCAGCAGATCGTGGGGTGCATGACATCGCTGATCGCGTTGGAAGCGGGCAGCGAGGGGGCGAGCCCGGCCGAGGTCGTCGGGTTCACTGTGGCCGAGGCGTTCGCCATGATCGCGACGGACCTGCCGGACGTGAGGGAGGACGGCGACGACGCCACCAGCGAGGTCCGCGAGAAGCTCGCCAAGTGGCGGCGGGGACTGGACCGGTGGCGTGAGGCGGTGCGGGTGCGTCGAGCAGCGGGGCGTTCGGCGATGCGTCTACGGTCGGGGCAGCCCGAGCGGAAAGTCCGTGTGGATGATGGGTCCGAGGCGTTAGCCGATGCCTACTGGACCCGATCCGGCGTGCAGCAATGCGAGCCAGACCCGCCAGCAATACCAGCGGGAGAATCAGAGCAAGAAACGCCCAGCCCGCCAGTATTAGAGCAGTTAGGGCTAGAGTTTGCAGAAGTATGCGAGTTAGAGGCATTGGAAAGAAACCGGTTGGGGTTTGAGGGTTAGATTACCGGCCCAAACTATAAGGGCCTAACCCATGCCGGTATCTAACGCAGAAGAAAACAGTATCGAACCGCCCGCAACGCCGGAAAGCCCGGTTCTAAACCTTCCCGCCGACAATCTCGATAGCTCGGCCGGGGACATCGCGGCGACGCTGGAAAAGAATCAGGCGGTATCCGCCAGAACAAGCGGCGGTGCAAAGCCGAAACCCGACCGCTCCGGGTGGCAGGGCGAGCCGGTTTCTAACTTCAAGCTGAACGATGACGGGTCCGTGAAACTGCGGGCGAACGGAAAACCGGTAAGGCGTGGCGGGAAACCCGCCAAGCCCAAGGCCGGGGACCGGCTCGCGGACGGGACGGTGTACGGTGCGGGCAAGGATGCCCCGCCGTCGCCGTCTGCCGACGCTGGGGCGTCCCGCGTCGTGCTGCCGGGGCAGGACGCCCCCGGCGGCGGCGGGGGCTTAGAGGGCGGTACGCAGCCGGGGATGAACACGGTCGAGGCCGGGCCCGAGGCCGGGCGGATTCTCTCGAAACTCGGGTTCAGCTTCGCAAAGCGGGCGGGCGGTCCCAGGTGGGAGCCGACCGACGATGAGCGGGAATTGATCGACAAGGCGGCGGCGGCGACGCTCAACGGTCGGCGGATGCCGTGGTGGCTGGTGCTGTTCGTCGGCGTCTCGGTGTATGTCGTGAGCCGCGTCGAGTTCAAAGCGAAACCCAAGGAAAACAAGGCCAATAATGGCAAACCTGACGCACATAGCGATCGTGGGCCAGACGCAATCGGGAAAGACGTTGTTAGCGAGGACGCTGGCCCGCCAGTCGTCCCAACGTGGTAGGCCGGTCATCGTTTGGGACCCCAACGCCCCGAACGCGGGGCCAAACGCGGCGGGCTGGTCGGCCGAGTTCGTCACGCCGTGCTGGGACACATTCAAGTCGATCTTTTGGCAGTCGCGGGGCTGCCTGGCGATCGTCGATGAGGCCCCGGACGTGTTCGAGAAGGACCGTAACAACGCCCGGATGATGCTACGCCGTGGGCGGCACGTCGTGAACGGCGGCGGCGGTCACGTTGTCGCCTTGCTGGGCGTCCGCTATGTCGGCCTGGACAAGACTGCCCGCGAGCAATGCAGCCGGTTGTATGCGTTCAATCAGAGCCGCGACGATGGCGAAATGATCGCCCGCGAGTGGAATTGCGACCCGCTGAAAGAGGTCTACCGCCTGCCCAAGTTCCACTACATCACCCTTGACCGGATGGGCGAGCCCCGAGCGGGCGTCGTAAAAATCCCAAGTTAGTAAGAAACCCCTTGGGGTTTGAGGGTTATATAGGTCGTTCACACAAAACCCCCGGATACTCGGGAACCCTTTGGAGCAATCAACATGGCAAGCATCAAGTCCACCAAAAACAAGATCGTATCGAACATCGGCCCCGGCATCGGCCTTGCAATCGGTGCGGCCATCTTCGCGGCCGCAATGCCCTACATCGTCGGGCAGTTCCGCAAGTTCACCACCCGCTGATCGCGGCGGTGAGGTCCGGCCCGTCGAGGCCATCCAAACACACGAAACCCTACGAAAAAGGTAGAAAAATGGCTCTTACGATGACAACCGGATCGCCCGTCCGTGACGCGGCGACGATCGCCGCGATGGCGAAAAAGATCGCCGTTGAAAACCCCGTCGAGTATGCACCGGGTGCAACCCGGACGGGGCAGGTCCAGAACCGCGAGTTCCCGATGGTCGGGATCATGTTTGAACTGAAGGTGGAGATCGCCAACGCCGATGGCGATGAGGTTATCTCGCCGTTCGGCCTGCTGAACCTGATCCGTGGCTTCAAGATCGCGGTGGACGGCACCGACTCGCGTTTCGATGTGGCCGGTAAGAACCTGCCGTTCATCCACCACATCTACCGGGGCCAGCAGCCGCACAGCGACTTCAACCCGGCCGCAAACGGGACGTACTACGCACACTTCTACGTCCCGCTGGACATCGGCGGCTACCAGTCGCTGCTCGACGTGTCGCAGAACACGTCCCTTGATATCCGCGTGGATTGGGGCGTCCGTAACGACGCCTGTACCGCCGGGTCCGCGACGATCGAATCGGCCGAACTCGGGTTCGAGGTCGATTACGTCACAGGTGCCGCCGCCGGGCAGCGGGGCGGCAAGGGCTTCCCGTACCTGGCAAACTTCATCCAGACCGCGACGATCGACATCGACAGCACCCGCCCCGACCAGCTTCTCGAAAAGCTGACCAGCGAACGCGGCTACCACGGGGCGACGCTGTTCAGCTACGACAACGGGGCTCGCTCCGATGGCGTCGTGAACGCGGTCGAGTTGGTGCGTGCCGATTCCCAGCACCTGAAAGAGCAGTGGCGGCGGATGCGTGCCCGCGATATGGACCGCTTCAAGCTGGCGAACTCCGACGCCTTCAAGGGCGTCCTGCACGTCCCGTTTGTCGACCCCGGGCACATGGAGCACACGCTTAGCGTCCGCGTCGATCAAGCGATGCGGCTGATCGCCGATGTGACCAAGACGGCCAACCCCTGCCGGGTCGAGTTGGTGACGCACTTCTTCAAGAACACGCGGTAGACCGAGAGCATGGCGGGTGCCGGGGGTGCGGCTTCATGCCGCCCCCCGGCGGCGTCCGCGTGTCCGTGGTCCTGATTTTGGAGAGGTACAGCGATGGGTTTTTTCTCTAATGCTTTCGAGTCGGCGAACCGCTTAGCGGGCGTCGGCAACGCGACGACGACGGTCCAGACCAGCGGCATCGCGGGCGGCACGTCGAGCATCCCCGCACCCGGCGGGAGTTTCTTCGACAGCTTCGGCTCGGCGTTCGGCAACACCGCCGGGCAGGTGCTCGGGAACGTCGCACAGCAGCAGCTAGCGAGCGTGAACGATGACTACGGCGGCGGTCGGCCGCTGCCTGGCATCACGACGACTACGGGCGTCGGTGCGTCGATCGGGCTCGCGGTTGTCGCGATGCTCGGCGTGTTCCTTGTGTTCAAGCTGGCGAAGTGATGGCGACTCTGATCCCCGACTACAACCCGAGCCCGCCCCCGGCGGCGGGGCAGACGCTGCCGGGCGTCGGCCCGTCCAGCGTCTTTGACGGGCTGGACCTGACGCTGCCCGAGACGCCGCCCGTCCAGGTGGACGACGGCCTGTTTGCGTTCGGCGTGCCGCGTGATACCTCGCTCGGCGGGCCGACCGAATCGCTGGGGGGTTTCTTCCAGCGGGTCGGCAACCTGTTCAACCCGGTGGACCTGACCGGTGGGGCGACGCCGCTGCCCGAGGGCTACGACGGCCCGGCACCGCTGCCCCTGCCCGAGCCGGGGTTCTTTGATCGGTTCGTGCCGTTCTTCGTCGAGTTGACGGGGAACACCAGCCAGGTAGACGCGAGCGGTCGGCCGATCCTGCCGCAATCGGCTTGGGGCAAGACGATCGGCGGCATCTTCGCGAGTGATGGGAGCGAGGCGACGGCCGGTCAGTTCGCATCGGACTTCCGCGAGATTCAGGCCCAAGTGATCGACAAGGCCGACGCCGTGTTGCAGACCGCGACGGGCGGCGTGGTGGGCTTCCGTGGCCTGCTGGTCGGGCTGGTCGTGGTCGTGGCGTTCGTGCTGCTGGGGCCGACGCTGGGGCGTGTGTTGGGTAGCACGGTGAAGGGAGCGACGGCGTGAGCATCTTTGCAACAGCATTGGGAGCGTTGGGCAGCTTGTCCGGGCCAGAGGCCCCGATGCCCGGCGACGTGATTAGCACCGGGCCGGTCGTGAGCGGTCATAGCGGGCTGCGGCTAAGCGACGTGCCGCCGTTCGTGTGGGTCGGGCTGCTGATCGTGGCGGCGTTATACATCGTGCGGAAGTGATACCCGATGGGCCTGTTTTCTTCGAGCAAAAAAGAGACTTCGACCTTCAACACGTCGCAGACCGGCGAGGTTGACGGCGGCATCGGCATCGGTGCCCAGGACGCATCGTCGCTGGCGGTGAGCAACGTCACGGGCGGTGCGTCGCTCACGGTAAACGAGTCGTCGCTCGATGCCCGTGGTGCCGTCGATCTCATCAACGCGGTGAGCGGGGCGAGCCGGGAAACCGTCGCCACCACAGCCCAAGCCCTGAAAGACTCAACCGCGTCCGACATCGCCAAGTCCACTACGGGGACCGAGAGCGAGACGGGACGCATCCTGAACCAGTCCATGCTGCCGATCCTGCTGGTGGTCGGCGGATTCCTGTTCCTGAACCGAAAGTAAGCCCCGCCATGAGCAATAATTTCTCAACGCTGATCCTTGACCTGTCCACCGCGACCCCGGCCCAAGGGTACGAATACAACATCCCCGGGCATATCTTCCAGGTCGTGGACGCGAGCAACGCCAGCTCGAAAATCTACTGCCGCATCAACGATCGCGACTCCGACTGGATCGAGTTGCAGGAGGGGATGGGGTGGCGGCACAACGCCTACAAAAAGCTGTGGCTGCGTTGGGGTGCCCAACCGGGGCAGTGGGTGAACGTCTCGTTCGGCGGTCAGCCCAAAGAGGCCCGGCCCGAGTTGTTGCAGTTGCTTTCTAAGGCGACTCAATCCAGCGTGACGGTGGATAACTCGTCGCCGATCGCGGTGGCCCGTTCGATCGCGGAGTTCAAGGCATCGACCGAGCCCAACGTGTGGGCGTTGTACCTGGAAACCCAGTCCCTGACCCGGCAGCCGCTGGCCCAGTTGAACCCGGCCGCGTTGGGCGGGGCGACGGTGCCCACCGGCATGGAGTTGGTTGTAACCTCGCTCACCTGCGGGGCGTTGGACACCGGCGGCGGTCTGCTGAACGTGCTGGACGGCAGCGGCAAGACGATCGCGATGGCCCCGGTGCCGTACCCGTCGCAGCAGGTGGATTGGCAAGGGCTGATTGTCCCGGCGGGCGGGCAGTTCTACCTGCGTCGCTTCCCCAAGCCCGGCGGCGACCTGGCGTTCACGGTGTCGGCCGGGGTCGCGGGCTTCCTGCGTGGCGAGGGCAGCGGGCCGGTCGTGGTGACGCCGCCCCCGGCGACCGAGACGCCGCCCGTGGTCGATTCGGGCGAGCAGCCGGACGGCGGCGAGGAAACCGGCACGGGCGGGAAGCTGCCCGACAAGGGCGGCACGGTGCCCATCCGGGGCCGGACGACGCTGAACCCGTCCGCCGACTCGCTGATGATCTATGTGAGCAACGCGGGCAGCGACGCGAACGACGGGCTCACCCCGGCCAACGCGGTGGCGACGCTGGAACACGCCTACTCGCTGGTGCGGGCGGGCTACGCCGATTGGGTGCTGCTCAAGCGGGGCGACACCTTCACGCTGCCGGACGGGAGCGATGGGAACTTCCGCTGGATGAACAAGGACGGGCGGTCCGCCACCGAGCGGATCGTCTACACGGCCTACGGCGACGCCGCCGACCCCCGGCCGGTCATCCTCACGATGGGGCGGTGCTTCCTCCGCAACAGCTACGCGAGCAACACCGCGTTCACCGACCTGGACATCCTCGCGAACAACCGCGATGAGGATCACGACGACTACGACACCTTTGCCCACAGTGTGGACGTTGGGGCGTGGATCAAGCGGGCGAACGATGTGCTGTTCGAGAACTGCCGGTTCCAGTATTTCACGACCGGGATCGTGATGCAGGACACCGGCAACGATGACCCGGCGACGATCTACAACGTGGTCGTGAACCGGTGCGAGTTCGTCAAGTCCTACAGCGAGGGCTCGGGCGACGCACACGGCATCTTCGGGGCGTCGGTCGGCAAGACGGACATTACCGGGTGCATCTTCGATACCGTCGGCTGGCTGGGGGAAGGCAGCCGCCCCAGCCGCAACCACGCGATCTACTTCGAGGGGTCCAACGATATCACGGTGGACGGCAACCTGTTCCACAAGACCAGCTACGAGGATGTGAAGTTCCGCAACGAAGACGGGGCGGACCTGTCCACCGGGCTGGTCGTGACGAACAATGCGTTCGTGCTGTCGCAGTACGCGATGGGCTTTGACAGCAACAACGGCGACGGGCTCGGCAAGCCGATCGTGTACGACGATGTTCTGGTCGAGGGCAACGTCTTTGTCCGCACCACGGGCGAGAACGACGGGGCCGGCGGGCCGACGATGCGGGTCGGGTGGATGAGCAACGGCGAGTTCGCGGCGAACGTGTTCACCGACCCGAGCCCGGGCAACGCGGCACCGCAGGCCATCGAAATCAAGATCAACACGCCGCTTGACGATGTGTCCTTCGTCGGAAATGTCTCGCTGCTCGGCTACGCGAACCCGTTCTATCAGTTCGCGGGCGGCGGCGGGGACAATAGCGGCGTGACGATGGACGGCAACCTGTCCTACAACACGTCGCCCCTGCTTGAGGACTTGATCGGCGGCAACGAAAACACCTTCGCGGCGTGGATGCGTGCCGAGGCCGATCCCGTGGGCGAACTGCTCCGCTACTACCGGCTGTGACCCGTCCCCCGTGGCGTGTTATATACAACCTTCACCCCAAACAAGGGAGTTTCTAAAATGATGGCAGGTCTGACTAAATGGGTTCTCGGCGTGGTCGCGGTGGTTGCACTGCTGGCGATCTGTATGCTCGGCGGCGGCTGTGCGACGCTCACGCCCAACGAAGAAGCGTCCAGCGGCTGGCAGGAAGCCCAGGTGCATTTCAATTTCTACCCGACCGGGCAGGCCAGCGACGCGGAGTCGGCCGAGGGCGACGACACGCCCAGCGGCCGGATCGTGCTGAACGAATCGACGATCACGGTGACCGTGAGCAACGGCGGCGGGGCGGTGTCGGCCGAGCAGGTCAGCGGGGACGCGGCCGCGTCGCCCGAGGTCGATACGACGCTGGACCTGCCGGGCGTTGTGCCTGGCAGTTGAGGCGTCGCCGGTCGTGGTTTCTAGGGCATCGGAGCGGAGCGTGTCATGGTGAAGGAAGTCGCCCAGGCGATGAAGGACCGGCCGAACTGGCTGCTGTTGATCGCGTTGCTGGGGACGTTCGTCATCCAGTGGCGGGAGAGCAACGCCGACCGGCGGGCGATCCAGATGCAGGTGGCGGCGTTGCGTGTCGAGGTCGATCGGTTGTACGATGCGGTGCTGTCGGGCGTCCTAACGTCCGATACGCTGGGTTCCGTACAGCCGGGAGATTCCGATGGCAAATCACGACAGGCGGCGGGTCCAACCTGGCCGGATGCAGCCGCCGATGGCGGTGACGCTGTATCACTGGTGGTCGAGCGTGGCCCGCGAGCATGGCGGCGGGCTGATGACGATCGCGGACGCATCCCGTCTGGCGGGCGTGAGTCAGACGGTGATGAAGGATTGGTTGGTCTACACGAAGCGGCCGATCGAGCCGGTGTACCGCCCTGACCATCGGACGCCGCTGGTGCCGGTGGGTCAGGTGCTGGATTTCGTGGATTTTTTGACCAATCCAGAGATTTTCCCCGGTTTCCTACCAACAAACGTAAAGCCCGGCGAGGAAAGCACTTAGCTTCCGCCCCGCCGTCCTGCAGAAACAGGAAGTCCGATAATGCCTGTTATGTATAACTGGCTCAAGTCCCGGGGCGGGGGCCTCTAATCGGCGTTTTTTGTGCCAGTATGGCCGTCTTCTGCGGCGCTGTCCACGGCTTCACGGCGGCCGGTAGTT